>CAVZQQ010000004.1:0-2895214 GCA_963777455.1 uncultured beta proteobacterium | reverse complement strand
TGCCCGCCCATGCATGCTGGCCGCGTGCTTGAGAAGCTGAGCGGGATGGGACGTCAGGGTCGTTGCGCATACCGATAGGCTTCGAAGCCACGATCGTCCAAGACACGATCGAATGGGCAGTTGCCGTCATTCAGGTCGTGCCGCCAACGTGGCCGCCGATAGACGATGTGATCTGTCAGGTGATCTCTCCAGAGTGCCCCGCATCTCGGCTTGAAGCGAACGCTGACCGTTCGTAAGAAGCCCGCGGGCTGTTGATGCGTCGTCATGAATACGGACGTCGTTCCCTCGTGTGACCGATAGCAGGTGTTGTTCGGTCGACCCTCGCGTGGCGCCGTTCCGGACAGGAGCGCCCTCGCGACGCCGAGTCGCAGTGCGGCGCTGGCGAGCCCTAACAACCGCACCCAGCGGGCGTGGTGTCCCGCGCTCATCTTTCCCCTGCCGTCGCCGCGGCGCCGCAGGTGAGCAGAAACACTGACTTGATCTTACACACCAAGGCACCAGTAAACAGCTCCGGCGTCTGCGTAAATTGTCCCGACATCATGCAACGGCAAGCGGCTCCGGTCGCGGGAGCGGCCCGTGGCCAATCGCCAGACCGGGTGCGAACGTGCGGGACCGCCGGAGTCTTCTTTTTTCGTAGCCCGAAAGAGGGCGCTCATGCGTGACTTGAACTATGCCTTGAAGCAGCTGAGCCTACGCAACCGTGATGGCAGTTTCGCGACCCGGGCCAACCGCGAACGCATGCTTGGCCTGATTGGGGATCAACTTGAAGAAATGGGCTTCAGGCACATGGACACCCACAGCTTGAAGCCCAAGCACATTGCCCGGCTGGTCGAACGCTGGCGCACCGAGAAGCTATCCTCTGGGACGATCAAGAACCGGATGGCCGCCTTGCGTTGGTGGGCACAAAAGATCGGCAAGGAGAACGTGATCGTGCGCCGCAACACCGCCTATGCGATCGCCGACCGGGTGTATGTCACTAACGTCAGCAAGGCGCAGGAACTCGATGCCGACAAGCTGGCCCAGGTACGTGATCTCTGCATTCGCACCTCGCTGCGCCTGCAGGCCGCATTCGGCCTGCGCCGCGAGGAATCCATCAAGATCATTCCCAGCTGGGCCGATCGCGGCGAGTGGCTTGTGCTCAAGGGCTCCTGGACGAAGGGTGGCCGCCCGCGGGAGATTCCCATCCGTACCGAGGGGCAGCGCCAACTCCTTGAGGAAGCCAAGACGATCGCCAGGGGCAAGAGCCTCGTCGCGCCCGGCTACACCACCTACCGTGCTTACCTGCAGCATTTCTGCTACCAGTGCGCTCAGGCCGGTATCCATGCGAACCACGGTCATCGCCACGGCTATGCCCAGGCACGCTATCAGGAGTTGACGGGCTGGGCGTGCCCAGCCCGCGGTGGCCCCCAAGCGCGGGCGTTCGGCGCCGAGAAGAAAGCCATCGACCTGGAGGCGCGCCTCGTGATCAGCGGCGAACTCGGCCACCACCGCGAGGCAATTACCGCGGTGTACCTGGGTCGTTAGGGGCGGCCGCCAGCGGCGATACTGGCTTCGTTCCGGAGAACCAGATCAGAAGAGCTTGCTGAAGATCCAGTACCGGCTGCCCGAGAGAAGGAGCGCACACGGCAGTGTCAGTACCCACGCCATGATGAGATTGCGAACAGTCGCCATCTGCAGCCCTGACTTGTTGGCGGCCATCGTGCCGGCAACGCCGGAGGCCAGACAGGCGTGGTCGACACGGCAGGCCATACATGTCGCCAGCGGCGATGGTGGCGGCAGCAACCAGCTCCGCCGACGCGCCCTGCGCGTAGGTCAAGTGGGTCTTGCCAATTTTCTCGCCGACACTAATGACGATTCGCTTCCACCCAGCCACCAGAAAGCCGCAAAATACGATGATGGTCAGCGGGTTGGCCCCGTCCAGGCCGGGTTTGGCGTTCGCGGCGTGACCGGCAGCCGGTATCGTCATTTCTGCCATTTTTTCTCTCCGTGGATGGAAGGGACTACGCCGTCAAGCATGTCAGGCCGGCATGACAATTCACTGACATGCAAGGAAGGAGCGGGACCGCAAAGCCCAGCGACGCGGCACATGCGGTGGCTAGGTGGAACCTTGCCTGTAGGATGGGATCCGCCGTCAACGTAACGTCTGGACTACACCAATTCCATCCGTCCTCCGATTGGCGGGGCCCCGCACGCTAGGCATGATGAAACCTCACAAACGCTACAAGGAGGATTACATGCGTACCTGGACATTGCTTGCGGCCGGCTTCGCGGGCTCATTGCTTGCCTACCCGCTCGCGAGCGTTGCCCGAGTCGATATCGATGTCGACATCGCGCCGCCGCCCGCCGTGGTCGAGAATGCACCCGTGCGTGAAGGGTACATCTACGCTCCCGGCTACTGGGACTGGGACAACGACCATCATAAGCACGTCTGGCGCAAGGGCGAATACATGAAGGAGCAGCATGGGCAGCACTGGGTGCCTTACTCGTGGGAACAGAAAAACGGCCACTACCATCTCAACGAGGGGCACTGGGAACAAGGCGATCACGGGTCCTAAACCGGCTCGTAGGCCTTTGTGAAAAAGCCCCGGGTATCCGGGGCTTTTCTTGCGCCATGCGCGCGGCGGCGGCCTTGCCGACGCGAGAAGGTCGGTTCTGGCTACTTCACGTTGGCGGCGCGGGTCACGTCCTCGAGCAGCTTGTCGGAACCCGCGTTGTGTGCCGTACTGCGGATGAGGATATCCGGCGGCAGAATGCCATCCTTGTAATAGTATTCATTCCACTCGTTGGAGATCGCGATCACGGTGCCGTCGAGGTTGACGCCACCGTAGAGGCCCTTGGCCCGACTGAAGGAGATGAAGTCGGCGACGACGTCCGACTTGGCGCCGGCGCCGACCGGACCGGCAGCGATGCTCGCATCGCCGCCCAGCTTGACCGATGGGGCCAGCAGTGAGTTCAGGCCCTTCTCGGTCATGACCAGGGTAACCACCTCGGATACGGCCACGCCCGCTTGGAAGCCGAAGCTGGCGGTGGCCAGGGTGTAGAACGCGGGCCCGGCCCACTTGCCAGTCTGAGTGTCGCGCGCCACGGTCACCGCGCGGCCACCGGAGCCGCCAAAGATGAACCCCGCCTTGACGATCACCGGCGCGATCATCACTGCCTTGGCGCGATAGAAATTGTATTGGAGCCAGCTCATGTTCGGGTCGCGCAGGAGGTTCGACAAGGTTCTGTCGGCCGCGTCGACCAATTCTTGCTGGTCGGTCTGCGCCAGCGCCACGCCGTGCATCGCCACCGATAGCAGCAGCGCCGCGAACCCGCGCGCGAGATGAAGGATAAATCTGTCCGCCATGGTGCACTCCGCTGATTTTCGGCGAACGCTCACCGCCGGAAGTGGCATTATACCGCGGCGCCTTAGCCGCCCCCGGCGGGCGTGCCAGCAACGCGTGCGGCCCGGACGATGCCGCCGGCGACGGGGAGCCCTCAAGACCTGGAGACCGCCTTGCCCGACACAGACCCTCCCTTCCTGCACGCCGCTACGTTGCCGCGACGGGAAGCCCTCGTCGGCGTCGCCTTAGCGCTCGGCAGCATGGCGCTGGGGTCGACCAAGGCCCGCGCCCAAATCGAGGAGGCAATCGCAAGGACCGGGGAATCGATTCATCAGGAAGCCCTTTTCCAAGCGAATCGAACACGGGTCTACGCCGCCTTGACCGACCGCAAGCAGTTCCACCAGGTCACCTTGCTTAGCGCAGCCGTGCAGTCCGGCATGGCGCTGCCAACGGCGCCCACCGAAATCGGCGGGGAGGCCGGCAGCGCGTTCGCGCTTTTTGGTGGCTACGTGGTGGGACGCCAGATCGAGCTTGTGCCCAACGCCCGCATCGTCCAGGCCTGGCGCGTTATCCGGTGGGATCCCGGGGTTTATTCGATTGTTCGGTTCGAATTCGCGGAGCAGGGTTCCGGGACCCGGCTGATCCTCGACCACACGGGCTTCCCCAAGGGCGACGGCGAGCACTTGGCGGCAGGATGGAAAGCCAACTACTGGGAGCCGCTCGGGAAATTCCTGGCTTAGGTGTTGCGCACCGATGCGCATGGATTCGACTCTCGGCGCGACGATTGTACGATGTTCGCGGCGGTAACGCAGGTCCCACGGGCCACCCCACTGCCCTGATTCACAGGTAATGGTACAATACGGCTGCGGCTCTTGTTCCAGTCCCCTTGCCGCAGTCGATTCCGACCCCTGCAGTTCCTCCCGTTTGGCTGTGACTGGCCGCCCTAGGGCGAATGGCCGAGCACCATTCGAGGCTTGTCATGTCCTTTGGCACACTCGGGCTGTCCGAAGCGCTGTTGCGCGCGGTCGCCGATCGGGGCTATACCGTCCCCACACCGATTCAAATGCAGGCTATTCCTGCCGTTCTCGCCGGCGGCGATCTGTTGGCCGGGGCGCAAACCGGCACCGGCAAGACCGCCGGCTTCGTGCTGCCGATGCTGCAGCGCCTGGCCACCCGCTCTTCCCCTTACCCGCCCGGTCCACGCAAATCGTTGCGCGCCCTCATTCTCGCACCGACGCGGGAGCTGGCCGCCCAGGTCGAAGCATCGATCAAGGTCTACGGCAAGTATCTGCAGCTCACCTCGATGGCGCTGTTCGGTGGCGTCGCGTTGGGACCGCAGACAGCCCAGCTCAGGCGGGGGGTCGACATTCTGGTCGCCACCCCGGGGCGCCTGCTCGACCATCATGGGCAGGGTCACGTCGATTTCTCTCGCGTCGAGATCTTCGTGCTCGACGAGGCCGACCGTATGCTCGACATGGGCTTCATCCCCGACGTCAAGCGGGTGCTCGCCCTGCTCCCCAAGCAGCGCCAGAATCTGCTGTTCTCGGCCACCTTTTCGGGCGAGATCAAGGCGCTCGCTGAAAAATTGCTAAATCGCCCGCGCACAATCGAGGCCACACCGCCCAACTCCACGGTCGATGCCATCGCGCAGCGCGTGCATCCGGTAAACCGTGAGGACAAGAGCAGGCTGCTCGCCTGGCTGGTGGGTCACCATCGCTGGCAACGGGTGCTGGTGTTCACCCGCACCAAGCACGGGGCCGACAAGCTCGTTCGTTCGCTGCACGGTGATGGCATTCGCGCCGTAGCGCTGCACGGCAACAAGAGCCAGAACGCGCGCACGCGCTCGCTGGCTGAATTCAAGGCCGGCACGGTAGCCGTGATGGTTGCCACCGACATCGCCGCGCGCGGCATCGACATCGTCGAGTTGCCGCACGTGGTCAACTACGATCTTCCCAACGTCCCGCATGACTACATTCACCGCATCGGTCGCACCGGGCGGGCGGGTGCGGACGGCGAGGCGATCTCGCTGGTGTGCGTCGATGAGCATGTGTTTCTGCGCGATATCGAGCGCCTCATCAAGCGCTCGATCCCGAGCGAGGTGATTCCCGGTTTCGAGCCGGACCCGAATGCGATTGCGCAAACGGTTTTCACACAGCGCGGACGCGGGCAGGCCAATGGCCAGCGCCCGGGCACGCCGCCGCGCGATCGACGGAGCGCACCCACCAGCCAGCGGCCGCGACCCGGTCACCAACCGGCGCATGGCCAAGGCCGCCCTCGCGGGCAGGCGCTGCCCGACGGAAAAGCGCGTGCCGCGGGCGCGCCAGACGCGCGCTGGACGGCCGACAGCAACGGCAACGGGCCTCGCAACGGTCATGCGCGCGCGCAACCACGCGCCAACGGGACTGCACCCAGTCCCTACCGTTTCAAGTCGAAGCACTGAGGACCGGGTCGAACGCCCCTACGAAAGGCGCACACGCGCTTTCGCCGTGACCCGCCGCCTGCCGGAAGTGGGCCAGCGGGTGCGCCCCTTGCGGGTTGCCAAACCGGGCGGCAAAAGCGAAACTTGCGCCCGAACCCAGCCCCAAGGAGAAAAGCAAGCATGGCTCAAGACACGAGCTTTTTCGCAACCTGGGCGCCGCGCACGCTCAGCGTCTTGCGCATCGTCGTCGGCGCGCTGTTCCTGCAGCATGGCACCGCCAAGTTTCTGCATATGCCGCATATCGCGGCGATGGACAACGTGCAACTGTTCTCCCTGATCGGATTGGCGGGGGTCCTCGAGCTCGGGGGCGGATTGCTGCTGCTAATCGGCCTTTTCACCCGTCCGGTGGCGTTCCTGCTTTCCGGGGAAATGGCCTTCGCGTATTTCATCGCGCACGCGCCCCGGGCTCCCCTGCCGATCCTTAACGGGGGCGAGCTTGCCGTCGTCTACTGCTTCGTTTTCCTGTATTTCGCGGTTGCCGGAGGCGGACCGTGGCGATTGAGCGCGCGCAGCAACTCCCCGTACGCGTGAGGCGGCGCTTGGGCGGTCGGATCACGCGCGGCAAGGCGAGTCGTCGGCATTAAATCCCTTGGCTCTCCAGCACGACACCTTCGAAAGGGCCACCACATGGCGCGGCTGATGATACGCAGGCTCCTGATTGCCGCCGTTACGGTGCTGTGCGTGCCGCTGACGGCCCATGCGGCGGCCGATCCGAACAAAGTGCTGCGTGTGTCGTCCCCCGACATTGCCAGCCTTGACCCGCAACAGGGCACCGATCTGTACTCGACCCGCGTCGCGAGCGCCATTTTCGAGGCGCTCTATCAATTCGACTACCTGGCGGAGCCGGCCAAGGTGATACCGAACACCGCAGAGGGCATGCCGGTGATCACCGACGGCGGAAGAACCTGGACCATCAAGCTGAAGCACGGGATCCTCTTTGCGGACGCACCCGCATTCAAGGGCAAGCCGCGGGAGCTCGTCGCCGAGGACTACGTCTATTCCATCAAGCGTTCGCTCGACCCGAATCTTCTTAGTGGCGGGGACCCGGAGTTGACCGACCTGCTCGAGGGCGCGCGCCCGGTGGTCGATGCAGCGCGCAAGCCCGGCGCCAAATTCAACTATGACACCCCGATCTCGGGGCTACGCGCCGTCGATCGCTACACGTTGCAGATCCGCATGACGAGCGTCGACTACACGCTGCTCGAGCGGCTGGCGGGCCTGCCGGCGATGGCAGTTGCGCGCGAGGTCGTCGAGGCGGCGGGTAATGACATCCGCAGCCAGCCTGTCGGCACCGGACCCTATCGCCTCAAGGAATGGAAGCGCGCGTCGCGCGTTGTGCTCGAGGCTAATCCGAGCTATCGCGGCCTTCGCTTTCCGGAAAGCAACGATCCGCGTCAGCGCGCGCTGATCGAATCCATGCGGGGCAAGACGCTGCCGCAGATCGGCCGTGTCGAGATCAGCATCATCGAGGAATCGCAGCCGAACATCCTCGCTTTCGAAGAGGGCGCCCTCGATTACCTGGTACTCGGGGGCTACGACGTGCGCAGTGTCCTGGTGGGTGACAAACTCAAACCCGAGCTGCTCGACAAGGGTGTGCGCCGCATGCGCTACGGCGCGCCGAATGTCACCTTCACGTACTTCAACATGAAGGATCCGTTAGTAGGCGGGTACTCGAAGGCGCAGATCGCCCTGCGCCGCGCGGTTGCCATGGGATTCAACGTCGACGAGATGATCAAGGTCCTGTTCGCCGACCAGGCGCTGCCCGCCAATCAGCTGCTGCCGCCGGGGGTCGACGGCCACGATACCTCGCTGCCGCCAAAATCGCTCTACGATCCCGCCGGCGCCCGGGCGCTGCTGGACCGCTTCGGGTTCAAGGTTCGCGATGGCGACACCTATCGTTCCACGCCTGAGGGCAAACCCCTCACGCTCATTCGCGGCACGCTGCCGGAATCCTGGTATCGCGAAATCGATACCCTGTGGAAAAAGAACATGGATGCGATTGGCATCCGCATGCAGGTCGAGCAGAAGACCTTCACCGAGCTCGTCAACATGAGTCGCGCCGGCCAACTGCCGATGTTCAATCTGGGCTACCGCTCGCTCGAGCCTTCGGGCTACCAGATCCTGCAGACGCTCTGGGGGCGCTCGCCGATCGACACGAACCCTTCCCAGTTCTCCAACCCGGACTACGACGCGGCGTACGAGCAGTTCCTGCGCACGCCATCCGGCCCGGCACGCGTCGCGCTCGCCCGCAAGATGTCCGACGTGTCGCAGGTGTACATGCCGATGGCGCTGCACACCTTCGGCATCGGCAATACTTTGCTCTACCCGTGGGTGCAGGGGTACTGGCCGTCCCAGTTCGGCTTTGCCTACAAGTACCTGGATCTCGACCTGGCCAAGCGTCGGGCCGCCGGCAAGTAGCCGGCTCGACCGCCAGCCCGGCAGGAACCGTTCTTCAGTGCGGGCTGTGGTTGTCGCGGCCGCCAGGCGAGCCGCCCGGCCGGGCCTGGTGGCCGATCGCCATGGTGTTGATCAAGGCCAACACTTGCCACATCTCCGAAGACTTGTCGCAGAACTGACTTGCGCCCAGGCGAAAGCAGAGGTTGCGGTACTCGGCATTCGCATGGTGGGTGAGCACAACTTTTCGAGCCGACTGGGCGAGATGCCGATCGCGCAGCATCCGGAGTACGTCGAATCCGTTGCCAAAGTCCAGGCTGATATCGATCACGATCAGATCCGGCTCAAGCGCGGCGATCTCGTTGATCGCCTGTTGGGCGCTCGAGCTGCGACCCACGAGTTCTGCGCCTGCACCTTCGATGGTCGACACGAGTAACTGCTGGATGATCGGTGAATCCTCGACGAGATACACCTGCAACTGCTTTGAAAATTCGCTCATGACCTGCCTCCGCAGACACCCACCCGCAAAATCGATGCCCGCGGGTTTTGGCTGCGACTCGAATGCAGTCGCCTTCGGCCGCGGCGGACAATTGTAAATTTTGCAATGCAGGCGGCCGAAGCGGCGACACCGTGCGATGCATGCGGTGTTGTCAGAGAATCGCGTTGCGCGATTGCCGTGCGCAATGGCAACGAGATGGACTTCCGCTGCTGTCGGAGCGCATCGCTCGGTTCGGACGCCAATCGGGCGCCGAACCGAGGTCGAGATACGCTATCGCGTGTCGCGGCGGAATCGTGCGCCCAGCTAAGCGGTGTGTCGCCTGCGGATGACGACCACGCCGATGCCTGCCAGCAGGAGCCCAAGCAAGATCATTGCCCATTCGCTCAGGGTCGGGATTGCGCTCGCCAGCGGGTTTGAATCGAGTACGACGTTATCCAGGACTACGCCTGCGGGGCCGCCTGCACAGCTGACCGTGGTCACAAGGATCCGCACCGTGGTGCCGGCGCGCGCCGACAGGTTGACCGGTCCTTGCGCCGTGATAGCTAGGTTGGCCCCGCCCGAGGCGGAATAGGCCGTGGCGATGGGTATGTCGCCGGTTGTCGTCGCCGCGACCGTCACGCTGCAGCCAGCGCCCGTCGGATCGTCAAAGTTAAGGTAGTTGTAGCCGGCGTCCAGAGTCAGGATGTCGCTCGAACTGGGTGGCAGCGTGACATCCTGCTGGAAGGTGCAACTCCCTGGCTCGCCCGCATCCGAAAGCAGCACAAAATTCCCGTTGGGGGGCGTTGGCGCTACAAATCCCCCCGCCTGGCTAGTCGTTTGTCCCGCCGAAAGGGCCTGCCAAGCACAGGTGCCGCCGGAAATCGTCCAGCCGGAGGTGTTGCCGCTCTCGAAGGAGCCGTTGACCACCAGATTTGCGGCCCATGCCTGATTCGCTACGAGGGCCGAACCGATGAGCATGACCGATAGCGCCAAAGCGCGCAGCGAACCCATTTTTACCCCCCTCATTGAGTTGTCTTACGCTAGCTTGCGCGCAATCTACCGGATATCCACCGCTGCCGCAATGATTGCCCCGTTCCGGCCCGATTCGGGCAGGTACCGAAGGCACTTGGCCGCGGCGGGCATTCGGCCGCCACCATCCCTGCCGGGCAGTGGGCGCAAGGTTGCCCGTGGCAGGCGCGCATCAGGGTATGAAGATGAGCAGCAGGTAGGCGAGGAACAGACCCAGGTGCACCGTACCCTGCAAGACATTGGTCCGGCCGCCGCCAAAGGTCAGCATTGCTGTGAGGAGGGTCAGCACGAGCATCACCTGGTCTTCGGGCGACAGGCCAAGCTGCAGCGTCGTATGGCCAACCAGCGCAATGACAATCACCGCCGGAATGGTCATGGCCAGCGTCGCGAGCACCGAGCCCAGCAGAAGGTTCATCGCCCGCTGGACCTGGTTGGCCAGCGCGGCCTCGATCGCTCCGACGCCTTCCGGCACGAGAATGAGGATGGCGACGAGCAGCCCTCCCAGCGCCGGCGGCAAACCGAACGTTTCGAGCCCGGTGTTAAGGGTGACCGCGAGTTTTTCCGCGAGCAGGATGGTCGCCCCCAGGAACACGATCATTGTCGCCGCGTGCCGCGCGACACCGGTCCCCTTCTCCCCACCAGGCGACAAGACCTTGGTGGGCTTGACTGGTCGCACCTCGGCGAAGTACGAACGGTGCCGTGTCGTTTGGATCACCAGAAAGACTGCATACAGGGTCAGGCACATGGCGATCAGGAAGGACTCCTGCCCCTTTGAGAGCGTGGGCCCCAGTGTGGTCGTCGTGTAGTTGGGCAGGATCAAGCCGAGCGTGCTTAGCGCGACGATGAGACTCAGGTAGGCGTTGACGCCGGGCAAGTTGTATCCCTGCTCGCGGTAGCGCAATCCCCCCAGAAGCAGCGCCAGGCCGGTCAGGCCGTTCATCACGATCATGACCACGGAGAACATCGTGTCGCGGGCAAGCGCCGGATGGGCTTCACCGGTCAGCATCACCGTACCGATGGTCATGATCTCGATACTGCCAACGCTGAGCGTCAGGATCAGCGTCCCATACGGCTCGCCCAGGATCAGGGCAAGCTCGTCGGCATGGTCGACCACGGTCAACGCGCCGACAATAACCGCGGCGAACAACCACAAAAACACGACCGTGCTTAGCGCGGGGCTGAGGCCAGGCGACAAGAGCTGGCGATCGAAGGCGAGGAAAAGCCCTGCGGTGCCAAAGACGAACAAAAACCGGAGCGCCGCGCGCGCCACCGCCCTCGTGCCAAAGGAGACGTTCATAGGCAGAAGAGACGTCGAAGACGGCGTACTGGGCCCACGACCCTATTTTCGCCTAAAAAACGTGCGCTCACGCATCGCAGCGCTGCGCTTGGGGCGCAAACGGAGTCGCCCCCGACAGGGCCCGCCTCCGCCCAGCATTACCCCCCTCAACGCCGGGAAGGTTAGTCCTGGCACAGCAACCGCCGGTGGGCTCGGGACGTCCCGCTACTGACGCAGGGAGTCGCTTAGGCTGATGAGGTTTTGGGGTACCACTCGAATGACGCCGTGTCGTGGCGCATCGATATCCGCTATAAGCATGAAAGCAATCGAAACGACGATTGGTACCACAAGCAGCAATCTGATTGACGCTTTCGTCTTGCGCGCATCAAGCCCAAGCAACAAGTTACAACATATGGCCACTGCGGCCATCAATGCCCACGCTGCCTTCGGAATTCGATTCCAATAGGCTGCCTGCGTGTATCCCTGCGAGTTCAGAACATCGTTCATACCCGACACGGCAAGTCCCATTATGGGTGTCGGTTGTGCCTTAGCCTCCCCTTGGATCAGCGACCACATTTCAGACTGCAGATGGCCAGTATGCGCGTTGATTGGCGTGAGCTGTTGCTCGTCCTGAGCCAGGTAGAACTGGACCCGCAGGGCGAGATAGTCCCTTAGCATCGAGCGCAACTTGGCGGCATCTTGCTCCGTAAGCATATCGGCCCTGACGTAGGCCGTTCCGATCGCGTTGGCTTCTGCTTCCTCGTAGGTCTTGCGCAGATCGTATCGGCTCGTCGCCATCGAAAATGTGAAGCCGATGATGAGCCCGAGTAGGGTCAACGTAGCCGTCAGCACAACGTTGAATTCCTGCCGCACATCTTCCCCGGGGTCCGGCGTCCCTTTGCGAAAAAGGAGCCCAAGCATTGCCGCGAGCGACAGCGCGAGGAAAGAGAGCACGAGAACCCACAGCGGATAGTCAGTGATGTTGTTCATGCGCCGTAAGTTATTTCTCGACCGGAAAAATAAGTGCGGGTGCCCCTCGTCGGAGACACCCGCGCGCACATAGCGTGCTTAACTAACCGGCACCTACCATGGTTGTTTGATTATTGGCTGGGGCCTTTGCTCGCCGCCTCTGCCTCGGCCATCCTCTTACCCATCTCCGCCTTGATTGCGTCAAGGTTAAAGCTCGCGCCGCGCTGCATCGGCGGGTAGTCGAGAAAGGTCTGGATTTCCTTGGCCATAATCTGCTGCACGAACACGAAGCGCCAGAACTGAAACTTGAACCAGTCGAAGTACTGTTGCGCCCCGTCCTTCGTGCCGTTGCTGGGCCAACCGGTGCGTTCGAACGGATCCAGACGAAGGTTCGTGATGTAAGGCACGTCGGGGTGGGTTTTCTCGCCCAGCCAGCCGTCAGGCTGATCGATGAAACGGAACTTGTAGTCATCGATGCGCACAGCCCCAACGGTACTTTCGCCAAGGTAGAAGATCTCGTGACGCGCGGACGGACCCTGGCCGGTGATAGCAGCCATCTGGTTGTAGCCGTCGAGATGGTTCTTATAGGTCCGATCGCCGATCGTCTTGCCCTTGAGCAATTCCTCGGTAATGTTGGGATTACCGGCCGCCGCGACGAACGTGGGTAGCCAGTCCATGCCGGAGAAGATCCCGTTCTGCACCGAATCCGCCGGGACATGGCCGGGCCAGCGGAGGACCGTCGGTACGCGGAAGCCGCCCTCGAGGACCGTTCCCTTGGACTGCGCGAATGGCGTCTGACCGCCATCGGGCCAGGTGAAGACCTCGGTGCCGTTGTCCGTGGTAATGACGACGATGGTGTTGTCGTCCACGCCCATGTCCTTCAGCTTCTGCATCACAAGGCCCACGTCATCGTCGAACTGAGCCATGCCGGCTTCCTCTTCCGACCAACCATTCTCCGAGTTACGCAACGCTTCGTATTTCGGGGACAGGTGCGTGACAATGTGCATCCGCGTCGGGTTGAGCCAGACGAAGAACGGCTTGCCGTCCTTATGGGCCTTGTCCATGAAACTGATGGCGAAATCGCGGATTTCGTCGTCGACGGTCTCCATGCGCTTCGGATAGAGCGGCCCCGCATCCTCGATCCTCTGCTTGCCGATCTTGCCCCAGCGCGGCATCTCGGTGGAGTCATCCTTGTCGGTCGCCCAGCTGTGAACCATGTTGCGCGGGCCGACGATGTTCAGCAGACTTTGCGGATAATTGGGATGCGCCGGGTCTTCCATCGCATCGAGGTGATACAAGTAGCCAAAGTATTCATCGAAGCCGTGGACCGTAGGCAGGAACTCATTCTTGTCGCCAAGATGATTCTTGCCAAATTGACCGGTCGCGTATCCCATCGATTTCAATACCGTGGCAATGGTCACCGCCTCCGCCGGGAGGCCCACCGACGCGCCTGCCTGGCCGACCGTCGTCATGCCGGTACGTATCGGCAACTCCCCCGTGATGAAATTCGCGCGACCTGCCGTGCAGCTTGCTTCGGCGTAGTAGTCGGTGAACAGCATGCCCTCCTTGGCAATCTTATCGATGTTCGGCGTGCGGCCCGCCATCAGGCCGCGGTGATAGGCACCGATGTTCCACATGCCAATGTCGTCGCCCATGATAACGACGATGTTTGGCTTGTTCTGCGCCAGCACGGGAGTCGCCGCGATGCACGCGGCGGCGAGAGCCCCGATGATCCTTACGAGGAAACGTGGTTGCAGAGTCATTTTGTCACTCCATTGTCTAGAACTCGAGTTGGCAAACAAGGACTGATCCCTAAACGCGCATTCGCGGATTGCGCCGCACTGCCGGGGGATGCCATCCGCTGCAGGAATAACTGCTCATACACATTCCGGTCGATGCCCCCTAACGATTTGAGGTCTGTGTGTCTCATCCCAAAACACTTAGCGTGGATCCCGAGATCCCGTCGCCTTGAACCGCATGTTCCGCCGCCCCCGCCTTCGTCAGCACAGCGCGGCGCACGAGGCCGATATGCTCACGTAACGTATAGGCCTCGCTGGCGAAGCTCGCCGGTGTGTGGATGTGCTCGGCGGCTTCCTTGATTCGATCCAGATCCTGCAGCCACTGCTCGACGGGCAAGGTCCCCTGCCGTGTCGCCACGTCGTGCTCCAACAATCCGAGTTCGCCATACCAGCGATAGATACGCGAACGCACGCGCCAGCGCAGAACTTGCGGCAGGAAGTTCGCGAGTGGAACCAGGACCACGATCAGCGGCACGAGCAAGATCACCGCCCGTTCGACGAACGTGGCCAGCCAGAACGGCAAGTACCGGTGCAGGTAGCTCGGCCCGAAGTGTTCATGGTCCTCGGCAGTGGCCGAGACTGGGATGTCGACCTGCGCCGTACCCGGAAACTCGCCGGCAGCCTCGAAGTATCCTTGGTGCCCGTGAATTTCGCGGGCGGCATCGACGAGCAGGTCGATGAGCGCTGGATGCAGGCTGTCGCGCGCGACCAGCATCGCTTTGGTGCCGACCAGAGCCGTATCCTCCGCAGGGATGTTAGCCGCAAGATCCAGGGTCCCGTAGGGAAATTCGAGCTTGCTCAGGAACGGAAAGCGCCGTGCATAGGCGTCGGCGCGCTTGAGGCTCATCAGCTTAATAACCGGATCACGGAGCGCCTGCTGGATGGTCGGCGTCTCCGCGCCGCCGACGAACAGAGCGGCGTCAATCTCGCCCGCTTGCAGTGCGTGCAGCGCGTCACCTCCCCCAAGCGCCAGCGTATCGGTGTTGTCGCGGCCGACACCCGCGGCATTGGTCAAGCCGTTGGCCGCGAACAATTGTGCGACGACAGTCCGCGTGCCGCTGCCCAAGGTGCCGATGGCGATGCGCTTGCCGTGCAATTCGTTCATCCGCGTAAGAGGCTCCGGATTGCGATAAAAGATCCATAGCGGCTCGTAGTACAGGCTCGCCAGCATCTCCAGCCCGTCAGCCGCCGGAAAAGTAGCGATGCCGCCCTGCATGAAGGCGACATCGACGCCCGATTTCGGGTCGAGCAGCAAGTCGAGGTTGTCGGTCGCGCCCCGGGTCCTGCGCACGTCGACTTTCACGCCCTCACGGCCAAGAATTTCCTTGTACCGCAATGCATATTGGTAATAGATCCCGCTTTCGGGTCCCGACGCGAGCACGAGGTGACGTGGCGGCCCCGATTGCACGAACTTGACTGAAGCCCAAACCGCCGCCGCTAGGAAAATGACACCCACTACCGCCAGACGCGCGCGGTCGCGCCGGGACAGCGCGGCCAGATCTTCAATCTTCATGCGAGAGGTGCCGTACGCTGTGGCAAGCTGACCGCTACCAGCGAAACGTCAGCGCCAGCGCAGGGCCGCCCAAGTGCAGGTTCTCGACCAACTCGCTCCCGCTGGTGTGGTAATACAGATAACGGTAGACGAGAACCAGATCACCCCAGCTGTAGCGATAGCCCACCCCGCCATAGCCCTGCCAGGTCGTATTCGAGTTATTGCCCGCACCGACGTCGAGGTAGTACGGCACGAACCACCGATGCTCGTCGCCGAAGACGACTTGGCCTCGCGCGCCGACGATGCCGTCCCATAGACCCTGCGTTTGCGAAAGCGAGCCCGAGCGTCCGAGGAGACCAAACTCACCGCTCAGGTTCCAGTCCAGGCCCCCCTTGACGCTGGCGTAGCGCACGCCGCCGAAAACGTCGAGCGTCCCCTGGTCGTTCCGGGCCACGGTGTAGCTCGCGATACCCTGCGCTATGAGCTGCTTGACGCTCGCGTCCACGCTGGCATTGATCGGCAAGGAAACCATATCGAGCGGCCCGCTGACGTTCTTCACTCTCGAACTGACACCGCCGAGGTCGACGTACATCAAGTCCATCGCGAATGCCCAATCGCTCTTGCGTGCCTCCCCGGTAAGTGCCCCGGCAAACCGCAGGTGCGAGAGGTACGAGCTCGGGTTGACCTGGATTTCGGGACTCCCTCCCAGCGCAGGCGGCAAATCGAAATGCAGCGTCGTGTTGATTTTTGGCAGCCAAGCGTAAGGGGTGAGCGCGTAGTGCCACTCCCCGTCGTACATGTTCACCTCTTCCGCTGCCGCGATGCCATAGGCGCAAAGCATGCTGGCCAAGAGGCCGACCCGCGTGCCGATTCGAAAAAGCCTGCTTGCATTCATCGACTACTCCGTTGTTCCAAGGTCGTATTTGCCGCACAGCGGCGCTATAGGGGGTACCCGGCGCGCGCCCGCCAGCATGCCCGAATCGAGGTCGCGGTCTTAAGGCGTGGGCACGACGCGGTAGTAAACGCCGTTCGCGCCGAAGGCCGGCTGGAACCAGGTGTTGCCGTTCAGGTAGTAGGTGGTGCCGTTCTTGGCGACGGCTATCGAGCCGGCAGGCACGACCGCGTAGACCCCGCCCATGGCGAAATTCGCACTCGGCGTCGGGACGGGCACGGCCGCGCCGCCGCCCGCGGCGACGCCGGCGTTATAGGCATTCGCCGTCGCCACTGCGGTCGTCGTGCTGCCGGCGACGACGCCCGCGTTGTACGCGTTCGATGTTGCTGCCGCCGTGTTGGCCGAGGCCACCGCCGCGCCCGCCACCGCGCCGACCGCAACGCCCGCCGCCGCGGCGCCCGCCGCATTCCAACCGCCGCAGTTGTAGCACCCGGATCCGTAGACATTGACCGTGGTGGGCGGATGGTAGGCGGGGTACGCGGCGCCGTAGTAGGGGCTGTGGTACGCGGTCGCGCCGTTGGCCCCAGTGTAGGTCGTGTAACCGGATCCTTCGGCGTGATAGGCTGAGCCGCCATAGGCGCCCGTCGCGCTCGTGCCTTGACCCGCGGTGTGCGTCGCGCTGCCGCCGTAGGCACCCGTGCCCGTGGTCTGGCCCGATCCTTCCTGGTGGGTGGCCGTTCCGCCATACGCGGAGTGCGCGGTCGTTCCTTGACCGTAGGTATGCGTTTCACTGCCACCGGCCGCGTCGCTGCGCGTCGTTGACCCTGAACCGGGCGTGTGCGAGGTGGTGCCGCCGTGATAGTTGGCGTGCGCCCAAGCGGCGGCCGGTCCCGAAGCAAGGAGCGGCAACAGCAGACCCACCAAGCCGACGATGAATATCTTCATATGCCACTCCTCATTGGGTCTTGGCGGCCTGCGCCTTGGCCGGCTTCTTCTTCGGTGGGGGCTTCATGCCCGGCGCATCGGTCGCGTCCGGGCGCGCAAACGCCATGCGCTGCGCACCGGCGGCCTTGGCCGAAGCGAAAGCGCCCGGGGGTATTTCGCCATCCAGTTTCCAGTTGGAGAGTGCCAGGACGTGGCGCAGCCGAGCCGGATCGTTGAGATAAACCGCATAGACGCGGCGCGGGAGCTTGTCCTCCGTGCCGATCCAGGCCTGCACAAACACGTCCCCGGTGATATATGCCACCATGTCCGTCGTGATGCCGTCGACCACGATTGACTGGCCGATGTAGAACGCGACCTTCAGCCCGTCGGCGATGTCCTTGTAGGGATCGGCAACGACTACGTCGGTGAACGGAAAGTAGATTGCCGCCGAGTCGTAGGCCGCCTGCAGTGCGGCGTCGATGGTTGGTGGTGCGTCGGCCACGGCCACCAAGTTCTCATTCGGCGCGAAGGCCATCATCGTCTTGCCGTCGTAATAGAACTCGGACGGCGGTCCGTCACCGAGCGTGATGACCTTGAGCTTGTCTGGCCGCTGCAGCGTGACTTCCGACTTGGTGGAATAGATGAGCGGCGGACCCAGGCGGCTCGGGCTCTCGTAGGAGACGATTGCCGTGAAGGTCATCGACTTGGCCGCGGCCAGCCGCGCGCTCGCCGCTTTGAGGATGTCCACGGCGCGCGGCTCCAGGCCCAACACGGCGGCAGGCGCTGCAGGCTTCTTGGCTGCCGTCGAAGCCTTGGGCGCTGGCTGCGCTGCCGCTTGACCCGCCCCGCCGGCGGCGAACAGCACGCCGACCGCGAGCAGCAGCGCGATCCTGAGGAATTGGGTGCGCATCATCGCCGCCTCCGAAAGCACTTCAATCGGGAAATCCCGACGGCAAGACTCACGGGATCATCCCGCATTCAAACATCTTGTTGGCGATAGGGGCGGCGACCTGATTGATAAACGCAGTGCGTGCCTGCGGATCGTTGTGCAAGAACTGCACGGCCCTTTGCTCCTCCGGCGACTTGGGCTGGCCCTTCTGTATCCACAGCTGTTCGCAGGTCGCGGTCTGGTACTTCGTGATGACCTTGTTGGCCACCATGTCCATGATCCTGCCCTGGGCAGCAACCCCGCCGGCGATAACCAGTGCTGCCGTGACTGCCAAGGAAACGACTCGTTTGCTCATGACTGGCTCCTCATTCTGTTTAGCGGTGCCACGCTGTTCCCCGCGCCCGCAGGCGGGCTCTTACGGATTGGCCAATTGCCACCGGGCGCAGACCCGATTGAACCCCCGCCCTGGGCTCCCGGCTCGTTGACCGTCGACAAGGCGCTGCACATGATCATCACTCCGAGCAACCGATTGGCAAACAGATTCATTCGTCGACTTCCTCGTTGAACACGTGCCACGCCGGACGTGCTCATCATTTCGTATCCACGTTAGAGCGTAAATTGGCCCAAAGTGAAGTTTTTTTGCCCGAAAGGGCAAACGTGGGGATCGACCGGCGCGGGAGAGCGTCGAAAGGTACGCCTCGCCATTCCCGCGCCAGGCACGCGTGCCTAGCTGCTCGCAACCGCGTCGAGAACGCGGGCGCGATTAATGCTTCCAACCGGCGTGCGAAACGGAACCGGACCCCTGCCCTGCATGCCCTTTGCCGATCGAACGCGGGTCATCTCACGTTGTTGATTGCGGCGAGCAGCGCGGCGCCGAGAAACGGTTTGGCCAAGTAGGTGGCGCCGCGACGCACGACCTCGTCGCGCAGGTCAGTGGTGTCGTGCGCTGTGATCACGATCATTGGTTGCAGTGCGCCACGGGCGCGCAATTCGGTCAGCAGTTCGAGGCCGGACATTGCGGGTAGCTTGAAATCGCTGATGATACATACGGCATCCGTTATCGAATCTCCCGCGAGCAGACATTCCGCCGAAATGTAGCAAGCGGGTTTGAAGCCGGCTGCCCATAGCAGACGTTCGATGGCCTGTCGCATACTGTCGTCGTCCTCGACCACGAGAACCGTGTTGTCTGAGGCCATGCAGTATCGGCTCTTTTCGCAGTCTGATCGGCGGACTGATGCACCGACGGACCGTGTCGACCCGCAGCCCATGGTCCCGCGGACGTGCCGTCACGTAAAGTGGGCCAAGGTGCAGCTTCATTGCCCGAAAGGGCAACGAGATACGGGCTTTGTAGCGGTCAACCCTCAACTTGCTGACCGCGAAGGCCGCTTGGGACGCCTTTAGCCGGACGCGCGGTGCAGCCGTTCGGCCAGACCGCCTAGCTCCGCCGCCGAGTCGACGCCCAGCTTGACCATCAGCTGCGCGCGCTGTGCTTTGACAGTGCGCTCGCCAATGCCCAATTCTTCGGCGATCTGCTTGTTGAGCTTGCCGGCCGCAATGCGATCAAAGACCTCGCGTTCACGCGGCGTCAGGGTGGCAAAGCGTGCCCGCAATCGGTCTTCGTCCTCTCGCACCGCGCGCTGAGCGGCATCACGGGCAAGTGCGCGCTGGATAGCATCGAGCAGCGTGTCGCGTTCGGCTGGCTTCTCCAGAAAGTCGACGGCGCCGGCCTTCATCGCCCGCACGCTAGAGGCGACGTCGGCGTGTCCGGTCAGAAAGATGACTGGCAGCGCGATACCTTGGCGCAGCAGAGCGTCCTGCAATTCGAGGCCGGACGGCCCCGGCAAGCGCACATCGATCAGCAGGCACCCCGGAGCGTCCGGCGGCGGGTCGAGCAGAAACTCTCCTGTCGATGCGTAGCCGCGCGCTTCGAAGCCCGCCGCATCGAGCAGCCGTAACAGCGCCACGCGCAGTGATTGATCATCTTCGACAACGTGAATAAGGCTCTTGGCGCTCACGCCTGCCCCGCAAAAGGCATTCCCATACCGTGACGGTTGTAGAATTCAACGTGGAATGTTGCACCGTCGTCTTGGCCGTTCTCAGCCCAGATGCGGCCGCCATGGGTCTCGACGATCGTGCGGGCGATCGATAGCCCGAGCCCCATGCCTCGGTGCTTGGTGCTGAAGAATGAATCGAAGAGCTTCGGCAAATGCTCAGGCGCGATCCCGTGACCGTGGTCGTGGACCGCGACCGCGATGCCATTTGCCGTACGCTTGATCCACACCGCGACCACGCGCCGGTCGATGGCCACGTCCGCGATCGCGTCCATGGCGTTGAGCACAAGATTGATGAGGACCTGCTGGATTTGAATGGCGTCGCCGACGACCAGCGCGGCCTGGCTCGCGGGTCGAAAGTCAATGGTCACCTGCCGTCGCCGAGCCTCGGCCAGCAAGAGTGTCTCCACCTCGCTCAATGCTCCATTGAGGTCGAACGACGCCCGTTCGAATTCGTGGTTGGCAAGTAGCGTTCGCAGCCGGCGGATGACATCGCTGGCGCGCAGGTCGTCGCGCCGGATGTCGGCAAGGATGTGGCGCAGCTCGTCGCGCCGGTCTACGCCGGATTGCAGCAACAAGTCGGCAGCATCGGCGTTGGTCAGGATCGCGCCAAGTGGTTGGTTAATTTCGTGGGCGATCGAAGCCGTCAGCTCGCCGGCAATCGCCAGCCGCGCGGCATGCGCGAGCTCGGTACGCTGTCCCTGGACCACTAGTTCCGCTCCCTGGCGACGACGGCGCTCGACGAGAAGCGACACAACCAAAGCAGTTAGAACCACGATAACGGCGACCATCGCGAGCACGACGTTTCGGTAGGCCTCCCAAAGCGTGGGCTCCCGGAAGAAAATGACTGCGTCCGCAGGGATTTGCTTTTCGTCGATGCCCCACCGCTCAACCTGTCGCCAGTCGACCTCCAGGGCCGTTGGCGTCTTTTGGGGTAAGTGCAACGAAGCGGGTGCTGCGCCGGAGAGAATCGCATTGATGATTTGCGCTGCCTGCCGCCCCATGCCTTCAAAACTCGGCATGCGGCCGCCAACCACGCCGAGACCAATGAAGGTGTCGACCGGACCGTACATCGGCGCGGTCGATGCCGCGGCCATTAAGGCGGCGGAGTCGTGCGGATTGAACAACTGGCCGGCGCCATCCTGGAAGTAGCCGGGCGTGAATACCACGGTATCCGGGCCAAGCGCACCCAACTGTCGTAGCAATAACGGGGTCGGCAGGGCCGCCAGATACTCGACTCTCACCGTGGCCGCGATGCGCGGGACTTCCTGGCGCAGACGTGCTTCACGCTCACGGTCGCGCTCACTCGCGCCGGTCACGAGCACCAGTCGCCGGGCGGCAGGGTGCCAGCGCAGCGCCTGGGCGATAGTACCAGAATAGTCGTACCGGACCGGAACACCGACCACGTCAGCAGGCAACGGCTGGCTCGCCTGCAATAGCGTCGTCGACACGACCGTATAGACCAAAGGCACGCCGGGGAAAAGCGCCGCCCGATGGCGCAAGATGAAGTCGAATGCCTCATCAGACACGGCAACAATCGCGTCCAACGGCAGCGTGGCGTATTTCTCCCGCAAATAGGTCGTCATCGTACGTTCGTACGCCTCGCCGCTGAACTCGGGGCGGTCGAGGAATTCGGCAAACGTTCGCACGGTCCGATCCGAAGAACTCGCCAACACGGCCCGCAGGCCACGATCGACCGCGACGTTTCCTGGAACTAGCCGATTGTTGGAATAGAGAACGAGGACATTAGTGGTCTCCGCCGCAATCGCCTCCTGCGCTAACAAGGGCCATAATGCGACAACGACCAAAACGACACTTGAAGCCGCGGATCGGATCAAATCCCCAATGACTAGCGCCGAGCCGCTTCCAATGCAAACGAGTGGGCGGTGCGTCTGCGACAAGCCAGTCTCTCCGGAGCCGCGCTAGTGCCTGGCCCGGGTCAGAAACCCGCCAGGCGGTAGCTGCTTGATCTGCAATGGTACCTCCGCCCCCCAGGCTAGCGCCATCGATGGCTTGCTGTTCTCTGCCAGCGACGCGTTGCGACTCGAGGCGGCGAGCCTCCGTAGTCTGCCAAGATTTCTTTGGCTGCTATTTCGGAAACATCAGTTGTACCTGAGCGCGAATCTGCCAGTTCGGGCCGAAGTCGGGCTTGGCCACGTTGTAGTAGGCCGATATCTGGGTATTCACCGGCAGCTTGCCGATATGGAAGATCTTGCCGACGCCACCACCGATGGGAACGGTCCATTGCTGCCCTCCCGCGGCCTTCCAGTTCACGGTCGCGATCGGCGAGCTGGTAAGGTAAAGGCCACCCTCGAAGTTGTAGTTGACGAAGGGCTGGATCAACCCGTTGCTATATGAGCCACCCTGCTTGTTGCTGGTCGCTGACCACACATTGTTGATCAGGACCCCGTAGACCCAAGGGTCGCCTTTCTCCAGGTGCAGCACCACGAATGTCGGCCCGAGACCCCAGTTATCGTTACCGAGCTTGGCATTGCTTCGCGTTGGGCCCTGGACGATGGCACCGGCGCCCCAGATCCACTCGCCCGGGTTGGCGGGTGACAAGAATGCGTTGAATTGCACGTTGCCGATGCCGCTGACACTGCTATCGCCCGGCCCCATCGCGGGTTGCCAAATCACTGGCAGGATGGTGCGGGTGATAATGTTCCACTCATCGCTGATCCCAAATGGGATAACTGGCTGGATGTTAAGTACGTCCTGGGTGCCCTTCTCCGGTCCGAAGTTGAGATTGGCATTGTTCTGGAATGGCACACTGATCAGGTTGCCAACCGGATTTTGCGAGATCTTCGCCAACTCTTCCTCTGAAAGCTCAGCCCAGACCGCAGTGGATGCCGATGCACCCGCTGCGGCCATGATGGTCAGCGTTACTAGACGCACAGTCCGCGAAAAAGCCATGATGACCTCTTGATAGCGTCCCGGCTGCTCATGTCGCCGCCACAATAGCCTGTGGCTTCCATGTACCGCCAGCCGGCAAGATTGACGGCGCCGTCTCCTTCGGCCAGTACAGGCGCAGCACCAAATAGATCAGTTCATCGGGTGCCGAATCGGGTCTTGACGATCTGAAGCGGCACTCCGTCGAACGCGCCCGCCCTTATTGCTTGTGAAGGTGCTCGACCCAAGCCTCGCCATCACCATCGCGACTGTCGTGCGTCTCGGGTTACGTTCATGGTTTCCCGTTCTTAATCAATCTTCTGTCACCGCGGTAGATAGGTCGAAAATTGCGCGAAACGCGTCCTGGTTTGCCGTGAAAGCGGCAAGAACAGCTGGATCAAAATGCCCCGGCTGTGTCCGACCATCGCCACGCGTAATGATGTCCATTGTCTTCAGATGGTCGAACGCGGGCTTGTAGGGTCTTCTACTTCGAAGCGCGTAGTAGATGTCGCAGATATTCATGATCCGCGCCGCCAATGGAATCGCCTCTCCCCGCTTGCCATTCGGATAGCCGCTGCCGTCCCAACGCTCGTGGTGATTGAGCGCGATCTCGGCACCCATCTTGAGATAGGGTGACTTGCTATTGCCTAGTATCTTCGCGCCGATCAGGGTGTGGCCCTTCATGACCTGCCACTCATCCGGCGTGAGCGCGCCTGCTTTGAGCAGAAGATTGTCGGGGATTGCTATCTTGCCTACGTCATGCATCGTGCTTGCGAAAAAAATCCGGTCAATGAACTCTTCATCCCGTTCTAGCTTCCTGGCAAGTTCGCGGCTGTAATAGCTGATGCGTTGTACGTGAGCGCCGGTTTCTTCATCCTTGTATTCCGCCGCGCGCGTCATCGTTAAGATGGTTTCCAGATTGCTTTCATGGAGATCGGCAGTCCTGTCCCGCACCCGTCTCTCCAGCAGCTCGTTGTAATTGCGCAATTCCTTCTGCAGCAGGCGCACTTCCAGCATGTTGTGAACGCGCGCCAGCACTTCGGCCACCTCAAACGGCGCGCTAATGAAATCCTTCGCCCCTGCGTTCAACGCGCGCAGCTTGTGCTGGGGTTCCGCAGTAATCACGAGGACAGGAAGGTAACCGTCCGGTTCAATTTCCCGGAGCGTCTCCATCACCTGGAACCCGTCCATCCCCGGCATCAAGAGATCGAGCAGGATAAGGTCGTAGCGGTGCTTCCGATAAAGCTCGCCGACTTGCAGCGGGTCCATCGTCGATGCCACGGATGTATAGCCCGCGGAGCAGAGCATTCGCGTGAGCAGCTGCACATTGGATTCGAGATCATCAACGATCAGAACCTTGGCGTCCAGGGTGACGAGTGCATTGCTCACAAGGATCACCCTTCGGAATGTGCGTTCGATTCAGCCGGCGCATGTTTTGGCGCGGCGCGGATCGCTTCGATGAACTCGTCGAGCTTGATGGGTTTTGTTATGTAGCGAAAAAAGCCCGCCTTCAGACCCTTCGCGATGTCTCGCGGCATTGCGTTGGCGCTGATGGCGATGACGGGGATGTGGCTGGTACCTGGGTCCAAGCGCAGGATCTGCAGGGCCTCGAAGCCATTGATATCAGGAAGATTGATGTCCATCAGGATCACGTCCGGCCGCGACGTGCGTGCGATCTCGATGCCACTGCTTCCGCTGACCGCGGTCAGCAGACGAATCGTGGAGTGGCGCGCTATGATTTGCTCGACCAGTTTCAGGTTCGCTGGGTTGTCCTCTACATAAAGCAAGATTCGCGGCGTTGCTGCGCGAGGCTCTTGAGGTTCGCCCAGCGCGGCGCCTTCGCTTCCTTCCATCGAAAGGCTTGGCTCAGCCACCGCCATGAGTTCGAGCCAGAACATACTTCCCGTGCCGATGCTGCTTTCGACGCCAATTGAACCCTTCATGAGCTCAACCAATCGCTTTGCAACCACGAGGCCGATGCCGGTTCCCTCCACGCCGCCAACCTCCTTGCCCAGGCGATTGAACGGCTGGAATAGCTGCGCGACCTGTTCTGGAGACAATCCCGCACCGCTGTCTCTGATACTAAGGCGGATTCGTTCCGGCGTGCTCTGGATGCAGTTCACGACGACGATTCCCTGCTCCTTGTTGTACTTGATGGCGTTAGAAAGCAGGTTGATAAGAATCTGCTTCAGGCGGGTTCGATCGGCCAGAACGAAATATGGCGTCTCGAACTGCGGAAAAGTAACTTTGACGTCGCGCTGTTGCGCCTGTGGCTCCATCATGTCCTGGCATTCGAGCATCACCTCGGCCAGCGACACTGGCTCCTCCGACAGCGGCACCTGACCCGACTCGATCTTGGCGAGATCGAGGATCTCGTTGATCAGCTTTAGCAGATGCCAGCCCGCCTGGAGAATCTGGGTTACGCTTTCCTTCTGGGCGGGCGTTGGTGGCGGGGTGTCGGACTCCATCAGCTGGGCGAAGCCGAGTATGGCATTGAGCGGACTGCGCAACTCGTGGCTCATGCCGGAAAGGAAATCCGATTTGGCAAGGCTGGCTTTTTCCGCCACAGACCTGGCATTTTCCAACTCGGTGTTCTTTTCCTGCAGTACCTGGTCGAGACGCTTGCGTTCGGTGATGTCGCGGGCTGCGGCAAACACGCCTTGCAGCCCCCGGTCCCGATCGTAGAAAGTGGTTGCGTTGTAGGAAACTACAGTTTCCTTGCCGTCCCTGGCGCGCGCCGTGAGCTCGTAGTTTGTCACTTTCTTTTCGCTGAGGACCTGTCTGATTGCCGCTTCTGCCCGTTCCGGATCGGTGAAATAATTCTTGAAAGGCGCACCGATGAGCTCGTCCCGTGTGCAACCGGTGAGCGCCTCCATCTGCTTGTTGACGTCGGAAATGATGCCGGACGGATCGGTCGTCATCAGCGCATCGATATTGGATTCGATGAGAGAGCGTGTGTAGAACTGCTGGTCGCGCAGGCGCTGGTCGAGCTTCTTCTGCTCTGCTTCGACCTGCTTCCGTGCAGTGTTGTCCGTGCCGATCAGCAGGTAGCCGATGATCGCGTCTTGCGCGTCGCGCAGCGCCGTGACCGACACCACGGCCGGGAAGCGGCTGCCATCCTTGCGGATGTAGGTCAGTTCATAGATGTCCTCGATGCCCCGTGAGGCCTTGAACACCAAGGCTTCGAATCCCGGAGTGATCGGTGTCGAAAGCTCGACGCTAAGGGTCTTGGCACGCGCGATCATCTCCTGCGGATCCGAAATGTCTGCCGGCGTGATCTTGTTCAGGACGTCGGCCGCCCGGTAGCCCAACATGCGCTCCGCGCCAACATTGAAGATCTGAATGACGCCCTTGGCGTCAGTGGCAATACTCGAGAAGTTGGCGCTGTTGAGAATCGCGCGTTGCAAAGCCCCTGCTTTGAGCAACACCTTTTGCCGGCGCACCTCAATGATGCCGTCGGTCATGCCCGCATGGCCGGGAACGGTAGGATTGCTGGGTGTTTCGGACATGGCCGCCATCCGTTCAAAGCTTATCGGCCGGTGAAGTGCCTTTGTCAGGTTCGCGACAAAAGTCGGCAATTCGCCCGGTCGCACAAAAGCTGCAGTAAAAACTGCCTCAAAGTTCATCGTCACCGTGCTTCATAGAGGTGTCGGTGCGGTAGGACACACAAGCCCTACGTCCGCTAGGGGGAGCGCGACCCGCCGCCGGCATGGTGAATCGTCTGGATACGCGCTGTGAACGGGGGCCTGGCGCTTCTGGCGGTCACTGGACTGCGAACATCACACCGATCACTTTTTGGTCGCTCTCGTCGAACGCTCGGATCGCGACGTCCAGACAAGCAAAAGGGCCACGATGGCGTGAAGTGCAATCGCCGGCCACAACAGCCGGCCTCCGAGATGCCTAAAGGTACCCAGAAACGAGAGGTAGGACGCGATCAGCGCGTTGTAGACCAACATCCCTCGTACCGGTGGGCCACCGCCCTTGGCGCGCAGGGGCGCCGGCCAGCACGCAAGTCCGAGTGCGAGCAACGAGATGCCAAAACATCGGCCCAGCAGCGTCCCCACGCCGGTGGGCTCTACGCCTACCAGCAACTCGACGACGACCGCAGGATCGAGCATCAGGGCAACGCCAGTCGTAACCTCCACAACCGCAGCCAAAGCGAGGATCTTGCCTTGGTTGTCGAGCCTGGCTTCGCTCATGAATACCTTCCGAGCGTTTGCTTTGTCATTGCCGCTGCTGGCGCTGGCACGCGAAACTAACAGCGGCGCGGCAACGCGCGCCGCCCATATTCTCGTCCTCCCTTAGTCGTGCGCTCGAGCGAGAGCCTTTTGCATGTCCTGGCGTTGCTCGGCGGTCAGCTGTTCCTTCCCGAGGTCGAAGGTCAGCTTGTTGATCGTCCCGGTGAAGCGGAACGGCACCTTATAGCTGTCATCCACCGGCGTCCGGGTATCGGCACCCACGTCAAAGGTCTCGTCGATGGACATGAGCAGCGGGATCGTGTGCTCAATCGTCTGGCGAGACAACTCCCTGCCATCGACCGATAGCACGCCCGTACCGCCCTTCCCAGGGCCTGGGCCGTTGTACTTGAAATCGAACACAATCGTGTGCTTGCCGGGCTTGAGCGAACCGCCCAACCAGTCGGCACCGCCTACGCCACCCTCCCAGCGGTAGCGTTTGAGGTCAAGCAGGTTATAGACAAAGACCGGTTTGCCCTTGAGGAGGTAGAGACCGTAGCCGCCAAAATGGCCGCCCAGCGTCACGATCATTCCCTCCGCTCCCGCTTTGGAGATGGTTACCTCGGCCGTGATCGTGTAGTCCCGATCCAGAATGCTCGGGGCGTTGCCTACCGGGATGCCGACGTTCTCGCCCTTGTAGGTAAACACTGTTCGCCCGGCGACCGCGCTCGGACGCGGCGTGAGCAAACGCACGAAACCCGAGTTATCCAGGGGGAGGACGTTGTATTTCGCGGCTTCCGTGAGGAATAACGCCTGCATTTCCTTCAGCTTGTCAGGCATTTTGGCGGCGAGGTCGTTGTATTCCGAGAAGTCGTCAGTGATGTTGTAGAGCTCCCACTTGTACTCGTTTATCGGCGTCAGCTTGCCTGTTCCCAGCAGCCACGACGGGGCAGGTGGCGTTGTCGCCGCAATCCAGCCGTCGTGGTAGATCGCGCGATTACCAACCATCTCGAAATACTGGGTATTGCGCTTCGACGGCGCATTAGCATTGGCCTTGTCGAAGGTGTAGGCCATGCTCACGCCTTCGATGGGTCGTTGCGCGATGCCGTTGACTGTCGTCGGGGCCGGGATGCCTGCGGCTTCAAGGATCGTCGGCACGATATCAATCATGTGATGGAACTGGGAGCGGATGCCACCGAGGTCCTTGATTTGGGCCGGCCACGAGACCACCATCCCTTGGCGCGTACCCCCGAAATGGGACGCCACCTGCTTGGTCCACTTGAATGGTGTATCGAACGCCCAGGACCATTGCACCGCCATGTGCGGGTAGGTCGCGTCCGAGCCCCAGGATTCGTAGTGCAACATCTGTACGACCTCGGGGAGGGTCAGAATGCCGTTGTAGGCGGTCATCTGGTTAAACGTGCCCTCCTCCGTGCCTTCCGCACTGGTGCCGTTGTCGCCGCTGATGTAGATGATCAGCGTGTTGTCGAGCTTGCCCATGTCCTGGACCGCTTGAATGACCCGGCCGATCTCATGGTCTGTATAGGCCACGTAAGCAGCGAAGACCT
The DNA here is from genome assembly GCA_963777455.1 of uncultured beta proteobacterium. Lineage (GTDB taxonomy): Bacteria > Pseudomonadota > Gammaproteobacteria > Burkholderiales > Casimicrobiaceae > PALSA-1003. The sequence continues at coordinate 2,866,587 of CAVZQQ010000004.1, read as the reverse complement.
CTGCCTCCCGCGCATAGAGTTTCTTCTGCACCAGCGAGAGCGAGTCCCACCTCGGTAGCTTGGCGCCGCCGTATGCGGCCTGCCCCTCCGGCCAGGGAGTAAGCTGAGTACCCGCCGGGATCACACCGAGCCGCTTCTGGTTGGCGAAGATTTGCTCGCGCAATTTTTCATAGCCCATGTCGAACTTGCCCTTAAATTTCTCTATCCACTCCTTGGTCGGTTGGTGTGGGGAGTGGGTGCCCCCGGGCACGTAGTAAAGGAAAAAAGGCTTATCGGGTGCGGCCGCATTGAGGGCGCTCATGTACTTGATAGCCTCATCCGCGAGATCGGTCGTGAGGTTGTAGCCGGGCTTGCCAACCCACGGAAAGATCTGGGTGTGATCGCGATAGAGGTACGGAGTCCACTGGTCAGTCTCGCCGCCGAGGAAGCCGTAGAAGTATTCGAAACCCATCCCGCTTGGCCACTGGTCGAAGGGGCCGGCCACGCTGTACTGGAAGCCCGGCGTGTTGTGATCCTTGCCGAACCACGAGGTGGCATAGCCGTTATCCTTGAGGATCTCACCAATCGTTGCGTTTTCCGGGCCGATGATGGAGTCGTAGCCCGGGAAACCGGTCGACAATTCGCCGATCACACCGGCGCCAACCGAGTGATGGTTGCGGCCGGTAATGAGTGCTGCTCGTGTCGGCGAGCATAGTGCCGTGGAGTGGAACTGCGTGTAACGCAACCCCGCCTTGGCGATACGATCCATCGCCGGAGTCGGGATCACGCCGCCAAAGGTGCCCGACACCCCATAGCCCTGGTCGTCAGTCATGATGAGCAGCACGTTCGGCGCTCCCTTGGGCGGCACGACGCGCGGCGGCCACCAAGGCTTGGAATCCTTGGCCTCCTCCTTGATGACGCCGCCGAACTTCGGAGGCGGTGGCGGGAGTGCTTGCCGTCCAGGGTCGTCGTCGCGTCGGGCGAACCTGGAACACCGGTCACGACTTGCGCCACGGCCGGTACGGCGAGTGTGGCCGCAACTAGATATACCCCGACTGTCGCGCCAATCGACGCAATCCAGAATTTGCGCAGCAATTTCATGTGAACTCCCACCATTTGACATGCATAAGTCGCGCCGGTATCACGCCAAGACTACGAACTGCGCTGCTCTTTGAGCGTATCGTCACAAGGACCAGGTCGTGCCGCAATTGGCAAAAGGTGCAGTGCCCTTGCACCAAAGGGCAGGACAAACTTGAATCCCGCGCTCACCTACATCGTTCCACCTCGTCGAAAGCCAAGCGGATGGCGCGCAAGCGCTGCCGGCGAGGCGTCCGGGTTGAGCGAGCGGTTAGACGTCCTAATGGCCCTGGGATGGCGAGGCATCTTGTGTTTGGTGCGAACGGTACCAAAGAAGTAGACCGAACGCGTACCAAGCGTAGTAACCCGCAAGAGTGCCGACAATCAGGAGCGTTAGCGCACTGCGCACAAAGCTGGTCGGCGGTTCAGTAAATCCTGCGGTCGAGAAATACGACTGTACGAACCGGTACGCAACGCAAGCCACCCGCAGCAGCGACAGAGCGATGCCTATATGCACGTTAGGCGTGCAGTACAGCCCACTCGGCGTGGGCTCAAACGTCGTGGTTCGGAGGCCATAGACCGCCAAGCCGATGCCGATACCGACGCCGAGCAGCTCCGCCGCGCTTTGACTCGGATGATTGAACGATCCAATGAGCAAAACGAGAATGAGGACCATGAAGACCACGACCGAGACCCAACACCACAGCGGATGAATTCGTTGACGGCTAATGAACCTGCGTACTCGCGCGCGTACGCGCCATACGATAAGCACACAGCTAGCCAGTATGGCAATGAGAGGCAGGTCGAAGGAGGGTAGGCCGATGAGTATCGTCGAGACGCCTAGCCTCACTAGCCGACGCCGAGCGGACGGCGCGCAGCGCCGCCGGCGAGGCGTCCGGGCGAGAGGTTAGCCGGTATCCCCGCTTACCTTATGCACCGCAATCTGCCACGTGTTGCCCCAGTTGTCCTCGACCATACACCGACGATCGCCATACAAAGTGTCGAATGGCTCCTCGATCGAGGTTGCACCGCGCGCGAGGGCGCGACGATAGGCCGAGTCGGCGTCACTGACGTAGACGTAGAGAAAGGCGCCCCTGGGGTCGCGAGCTCCCGCCTCACTGACCATGACCTTCGAGTCTCCGATGGTGATCAACGATGGTGCCGCTGGCTCGTACTCTCCTACGGCGCCAAAGACATCTTCAAGAAACGCGACAAGTCCGCTGGCGTTGTGCGCAACAATCCTCGGCGTGACACTGTGCCACCCTGCAGGAGCGTGGCGACCGCCATCAGATAGTGTGACCAAAGTGAGCCTCGCTTTTGCTGCCGCCTAACAGCCAGAGCCAACCGACGCAGCGTCCGGGTTGAGCGAGAGGTTAGACAGCAGTCTCAACAGCATGCTCCCAACCGGAGTCACCACGTCCTGGCTGCCACAATGACCTTGCCGCTGGCGATTAGGCGCCTTATCTGCGCGTGGAGCGAAAGCACATCCAACATGACGAACATGAGTAGCCCGACATATAGTTTACAGGGCGTAGGTACGGCCCGTAACCCATGTGTCCGGGCCGTACAAACACTTATTTGGCGGAGAGAGAGGGATTCGAACCCTCGATACACCTTTTTGGGCGTATGCTCCCTTAGCAGGGGAGTGCCTTCGACCACTCGGCCATCTCTCCGGACCGCACGATTCTACTGGCTGCGGTTCACACCGTCAAAACGATTCCACAGCAAAATCCGCGACATAACGTGGGTCACGCCCCCGGCTGCGCCTGATCGAGCTCGAAGGCGCGGTGCAGCTGGCGCACCGCGAGCTCCAGGTATTTTTCGTCGATCACCACCGAGGTCTTGATCTCCGAGGTCGAGATCATCTGGATGTTGATTCCTTCCTCGGCCAGCGCCTTGAACATCCGTGCGGCAATGCCGACGTGCGAGCGCATGCCGATGCCGACGAGCGACACCTTGCAGATGCGGTTGTCGCCGATAATCTCGCGCGCGGTGAAGCCCTGGCCCTTCTCACCGTCCAGCACGGCGAGCGCTTTCTTGTACTCGGCGCGGTTGACCGTGAACGAAAAGTCGGTGTGCCCCGACGCGCCGATGTTCTGCACGATGATGTCGACGTCGATGTTGGCCGCCGCGACCGGGCCCAGGATCGCGTAGGCAATGCCCGGCCGGTCCTCGACGCCCATGAGCGAGATCTTCGCTTCGTCGCGGTTGAAGGCGATGCCAGAAATTATCGCCTGTTCCATGGTCTCGTCCTCCTCGAATGTGATCAGCGTGCCCGCCGACGTGCTCGCCGGATCGTCGAACGACGAGAGCACGCGCAGCTTCACCTTGTACTTGCCGGCAAACTCGACCGAGCGCGGCTGCAGCACCTTGGAGCCAAGGCTCGCCATTTCGAGCATCTCCTCGAAGGTGATGCGCTCAAGCCGGCGCGCCTCGGGAACGATGCGCGGATCGGTGGTATAGACGCCGTCGACGTCGGTATAGATCTGGCACTCGTCAGCCTCGAGCGCGGCCGCCAGCGCCACGCCCGAGGTATCGGAGCCGCCGCGCCCCAGGGTGGTGATGTTGCCCTCGGCGTCCACACCCTGGAACCCGGCGACGATGATCACCGTGCCGTCGGCCAGATCCTTGCGCAGCGGCGCCACGTCGATATCGAGAATGCGCGCCTTGGTAAACGCACTGTCGGTGAGCACGCGCACCTGGCCGCCGGTGTAGCTGCGGGCCTTGAGCCCCAGTTCCTGCAGCGCGATCGCCAGCAGGCCGATGGTCACCTGCTCGCCGGTGGCGGCGATGACGTCGAGTTCGCGCGGATCCGGGTTGCCGGAGAGCTCCTGGGCGAGTGCCAGCAGGCGGTTGGTTTCACCGCTCATCGCCGAGACCACCACCACCAACTGGTGGCCCTCGCCGTGAAAGCGCGCGACGCGGCGAGCGACGCTGCGGATGCGCTCGGTGCTGCCCACCGAGGTGCCGCCATACTTCTGTACGATCAGAGCCATGCGTCCGTTCCGAACCCGCCTCAGCGGCGGCGGAACGCGAGGGTCGCGTTGGTGCCGCCGAAGCCGAAGGAATTCGACAGCGCGGCACGGATCGGCATGGGCCGCGCCGTGTTGGGCACGAAATCGAGATCGCAGCGCGGATCCTGGTGCGACCAGGTTCGCCGTGGGCGGGGCCACCTGATCGCGCAGCGCGAGCACGGTGAAGACCGCCTCGATCGCCGCCGCGGCGCCCAGCAGGTGCCCGGTCATCGACTTGGTCGACGACAAGCGCAACCTTCGCCGCGTGCGCGCCGAAGCAGCGCTTGACCGCGACGCACTCGGCTAGGTCGCCCGAGTGGAGTCGAGGTGCCGTGGGCGTTGATGTAGTCGATGTCGGTCGGTGTTGAGCCCGGCGTTCTTGAGCGCGTTGGCCATGCTGCGCGCAGCGCCGGCCCCGTCTTCCGGCGGCGCGGTGATGTGGTGCGCATCGGCCGACATGCCGTAGCCGGCGAGCTCGCAGTCGATGCGCGCGCCGCGCGCCCTGGCGTGCTCGAGTTCCTCGAGCACCAGTACGCCGGCGCCTTCCCCCAGCACGAACCCGTCGCGATCGACGTCCCACGGGCGGCTGGCGGTAGCCGGGTCGTCGTTGCGCGTCGACAGCGCGCGCGCCGCACAGAATCCGCCGACGCCCAGCGGGCTGATGGTCGCTTCGGCTCCGCCTGCCACCATGATGTCCGCATCGCCGTATTCGATCAGGCGCGCCGCCTCGCCGAAGCTGTGATTGGCAGTCGAGCACGCCGTCACGGTAGCGAGGTTCGGACCGCGATAGCCATAATGAATCGAGACCAAGCCCGGCGATCATGTTGATGATCGAGCCGGGCACGAAGAACGGCGAGATCTTGCGCGGGCCGCCCTCCGCATAGGCCTTGGCGGTCTCCTCGATCATCGGCAGCCCCCCGATGCCCGAACCGATGCACACGCCGATGCGGTCGAGGTCGCCACCGTAGCCTTCAAGTCCCGCGTCGCGAACCGCCTCCATGGTCGCCACCAGCCCGTAATGGATAAACGTGTCGTAGCGGCGCGCCTCCTTGCCGGACAAGTACTGCGTGACGTCGAAACCCTTCACTTCGCCGGCGATCTGCGAGGCGAAGGCCGAAGCATCGAAGCGCGTGATCCGGGTAATGCCCGAGCGGCCGGCGAGGATGTTCTCCCACGCCGCCGGCACGCCCACGCCTACGGGCGAGATGATGCCCATTCCGGTGACGACGACGCGGCGCTTCGGCATGGCGGCTAAACGGAGGGGCGAGCGGGGAGGCGCAGCTTGGCCGCGCGGCAACGCCACCGGGCGGGGGCGGCAGGCCGCCCGGCGCAGCGTCGGTTACTTCTTCTGGTGCACGTTGATGTAGTCGACGGCCTGCTGCACCGTCGTGATTTTCTCGGCTTCTTCGTCGGGGATCTCGGTTTCGAATTCTTCCTCGAGCGCCATCACGAGCTCCACCGTATCCAGCGAGTCAGCGCCGAGGTCGTCGACAAACGACGACTCGTTCTTGATCTCGGCTTCGTTCACGCCGAGTTGCTCGGCGACGATTTTCTTGACTCGTTGCTCCACGTTTTCCATGCGTCTCCTCCCCAAAGGGATCCCAAGTGCTGCGAATTGGCGATTTTACCAGATCAATGCAGCTACGCCATGTACATTCCACCGTTAACGTGCAGCGTGGCACCGGTAATGTAGCCAGCCTCGCGCGAGGCGAGAAACGCGACCGCGTGGGCGACGTCTTCGGGCAGGCCGAGCCGTCCCAGCGGGATGCGCTCGAGCAGCAGCGCGCGCTGCGCATCGCTCAGCGCGCGCGCCATGTCGGTGTCGATGAAGCCGGGTGCCACGCAATTGACGGTAATGTTGCGGCTGCCGACTTCCTGCGCCAGGGACTTGGTCAACCCGATGAGCCCGGCCTTGGCGGCGGCGTAATTGGCCTGGCCGGCATTGCCGCTGACCCCGACCACCGAGCCGATGTTGATAATCCGGCCGTAGCGTGCCTTCATCATGCCGCGCAGGACCGCTTTCGACAGGCGGTAAGCCGCCTTGAGATTGACGTCCATGAGCCCATCCCACTCTTCGTCGCTCATGCGCAGCAGCAGGTTGTCGCGGGTGATGCCGGCGTTGTTGACCAGGATGGCGATGCCGCCGGCGCGCTCGGCGAGAGCGGCGACCGTGGTCGCGATCGCGGCGCCGTCGGCGACGTCAAGCTGCAGCCCTTCACCGCGCCTACCTTCGGCCTGCAGGCAGGCGGTGATCGCCGCCGCGCCGGCGTCGGTAGTGGCGGTGCCGACCACATGCGCGCCGGAGCGCGCCAGCGCGAGCGCGATTGCCCGGCCGATGCCGCGCGTAGCACCGGTGACGAGCGCAGTGTGTCCGTCCAGCATGGGCGGTCCTCGTTACGCCGTCTCGGCCACGGCGGTTGCGATGGCATCGGCGTCGTTCAACGGCAGCGCCGCGATTTCCGGGGCGATGCGCTTGGTGAGGCCGGTGAGCACCTTGCCGGGCCCGCACTCGACGATGTGCGTGATGCCGCGCGCGGCGAACACGTGAATGGTGTCGACCCAGCGCACGGGGCTGGCCGCCTGCGCGGAGAGCGCCGCCCGAATCTCCTGCGCGGTTGGCGCCTCGCGCGCATCGACATTGTGCACCACCGGCACGGCTGGCGGATCCACGGCGAGCGCGGCGAGGTAAACGGCGAGCCGCTGCGCGGCCGGTTGCATGAGCTGGCTGTGAAACGGCGCGCTCACCGGCAGCATGCTCACGCGCTTTGCGCCGCGTGCCTTGGCGCCGGCGGCGGCGCGCTCGACGGCCGCGCGCGCTCCGGCGATGACAGTTTGATCCGGAGCGTTGAAATTCACCGGCTCGACCACCTCGCCCTGGGCCGCTTCGCGACAGGCGTCCGCGACGGCGGCAGCCTCCAGGCCGATGATTGCGGCCATGGCGCCCACGCCGTCCGGCACCGCCTCCTGCATCGCCTGCGCGCGAAAGCGCACCAGAGGCAAGGCGTCGGCGAGGGCAAGCGCGCCGGCAGCAACCAGCGCCGCATACTCGCCCAGGCTATGGCCGGCGAGCACTGCTGGTGCGCCGCCGCCGGCAGCGCGCCAGGCGCGGTAGACGGCGATGTCCGCGGCCAGCATGACCGGCTGGGTGTTAACGGTCTGATTGAGCGGCGCCGGATCTTCGTCCTCAACCAGTGCCCAGAGGTCTTGCCCTAATACCTCCGAGGCTTCGGCAAAGGTGTCGCGCACCACCGGATAGGCGGCGTAGCGACTCATCATGCCCGGGGCCTGCGAGCCTTGCCCGGGAAATACCAGCGCGAGTTTCATCGTCTCACCATCGCAACAGGACCGAACCCCAAGTGAAGCCGCCGCCGACGCCCAGCAGCAGGACATGCTGGCCGCCGCGGATGCGCCCGTCGCGCACCGCCACATCAAGGGCGAGCGGTATCGACGCCGCCGAGGTGTTGGCGTGCCGGTCGACGGTCGTCACCATTTTTTCCGGCGGGATGTGCAGCTTCTTCGCAGTGGCATCCATGATGCGGATGTTGGCCTGATGCGGGATCAGCCAGTCGACTGCGGCGCTGGTCAGGCCATTAGCCGAGAGCGCCTCCTCAGCGACTTCCGCGAGCACCTTGACCGCGAACTTGAACACCGTGTTGCCTTCCATCGTCAGCAGCGGTGTGCCGCTTACCGCCCCGTGCGCAACCGTGCCCGGCACGGCGAGGATATCGCGGTAGTGGCCGTCGGCATGCAGGTGCGCCGATAGGATCCCCGGTTCAGGCGCCGGCGTGAGCACCACCGCTCCTGCCCCGTCCCCGAACAGCACGCAGGTGCCGCGGTCCCGCCAATTGAGGATGCGCGAATAGATTTCGGCGCCGATGACCAGGGCGTTGCGGACCCGACCGGATTTCACCATCAGGTCGGCCAACGTGAGTGCGTAGACGAAACCGCTGCACACCGCTTGCACGTCGAAGGCAGGTCCGTTGCGGGCGCCGAGCCGGGCCTGCACGATGCATGCCGTCGACGGGAACACCATGTCGGGTGTGGTCGTCGCCAGCACGATCAGATCGACCGCGTCGGGCGCGATGCCGGCAGCGGCCAGTGCCTCGCGCGCCGCGGCAAAGGCGAGGTCGCTGGTTTTCTCGCCCGGCGCCGCGATGTGCCGCTGGCGGATGCCGGTGCGGCCGCGAATCCACTCGTCGCTGGTATCGACACGCCGGGCCAGGTCCACATTGGACAGAATTTGCGCGGGCAGGTAGCTGCCCGTGCCGACGATGCGACTATGCATCGGCTGCTCCCGCGGGTGCGATCGGCACCGGGCTCGGCACCGATTCGGGCGTCGCCGCCAGCCGCTGCGCGATCCGCTCGAGCACGCCGTTGGCCACCTCCGCATGCGCCTTCCTAAGGGCGTAGCGGAAGGCCAGTGCGTCGGCCCCGCCATGGCTCTTGATCACGACCCCCTTCAGGCCAATCAGCGTCGCGCCGTTGTAGCGGCGCGGATCGACGCGTCGCTTGAAGGATTGCAGCATGGGCAGGGCGAATACCGCGAGCAGGCGCCGCCAGGCGTTGCGCGTGAATTCCTCGCGCAGATAATCGGCGAGCATCTGCGCCAGTCCTTCGGAGGTCTTCAAGGCGACGTTGCCCACGAAGCCGTCGCAGACGATCACGTTGGTGGTACCGCGGTAGATGTCGGTACCTTCGACGTTGCCGTGGAAGTTGAGCCCGGAGGCCTTGAGCAGCTCCGCAGCCTGTTTGACCACGTCGTTGCCCTTGATGTCTTCCTCGCCGATGTTAAGCAGCCCGACGCTTGGCCGCTCGACGCCCTCAACCGCCGCCACCAGCGCGCTGCCCATCACGGCGAACTGCAGCAACTGCTCGGGCGTGCAGTCGACGTTCGCACCCAGGTCGAGTGCCGTGGTGATGCCCTGGCGGGTAGGGAGCTGCGACGCGATCGCCGGCCGGTCGATGCCGGGCAGCGTCTTGAGCACGAACCGGGAGATGGCCATGAGCGCCCCCGTGTTGCCGGCCGACACGCACGCCTGGGCGGTGCCATCCTTGACCAGGTTGATCGCGACGCGCATCGAAGAGTCTTTCTTGTGGCGCAGCGCGTCGGCAGGACCCTCGTGCATCGCCACGGCTTCGCTCGCCGGCCAAACGCTGATGCGCTCAACGGCCGCCGAACGCCGCGCGGCCAGGCATTGGCGCACGGTGGCTTCATTGCCGACGAGCACGACCCGGGCGTCCTGCGCCTGCTCCAGAAATTGTAGCGAAGCCGCGACCGTTACGGGGGGACCGTGATCGCCGCCCATCGCGTCGACGGCAATGGTGACCTGCATCAGCCTGCTGGGATCCTATGCGCGGGCGCAGCGGCGCGCCCGACGCGGCAAAGGGAATGACCTGATTGCGTCGGGGTCAGCGCCCCGGCGCGCGTGCCGGTTACGCGTCGCCCTTGGTCTTGACGACCTTCTTGCCGCGATAATAGCCGCTCGGGCTGATGTGATGCCGCAGGTGCACTTCGCCGCTGATGGGCTCGACCGCGAGCGGCGGGTTGGTCAGAAAGTCATGCGCGCGACGCATGCCGCGCTTCGATGCTGATTTCTTGTTCTGCTGAACAGCCATGTTGTATCACTCCTCAAACGATCGATCGGTTCCCTTTTTCAGCGCCGACAGCCGCGCAAACGGGGAAGTAGTGCCGGGCGCGGTGCTGGTAGACCCCGCGACCGTTCCAGGCCCGGCCGGACATTGCCCGTCGGCGTGGCTCGGCGCGAAGGGCAACGACAGCAGAATCTCGTCTTCGATCAATGTCAGCGCGTCGAGCGGCTCTGCCGCCAACACCACCTCGGCCTCGCCGGCATCCAACGGCTCGAGCTCCGCTTCCATGCGCGCTAACAACAGCTCGGTGCGCTGCGCCAGGCGCAGTTCGAAAGGCTGCAAGCAGCGCTGGCACACCAAGGGCAGGCTGCCCTCAACACTTACCGCCAGCGTCGGCCGGCCACTCGGGTCGTGCCTCCCGACAATGCTCCAGACGATCGGCTCTGCCGCCGGCGTCGGCGCCAAGCGGTCGACGAGGCGGGCGCGCCGCGTCGCGTCCATGTCTCCGGCGAGGCGCTCACCGCGGGCCGCCAGGTCAAACGCATCGAAGCGCCCTGCCCTCGAAGCCCCCGCACTCCGCTTCACCCTCTTCTCCGTGCCGCTTGCCGCAGGCGGATTGGCACTCCGGCCGGCGGCGCTTGAACCGGCTCGCGCGACCGACCGCGCCATGAATTCACCGCTGCCAAAGCAAACATAGCATAATAGCCCGCTTGTCCGACACTGTCAAAGAAAAGCGTGGAAACAAGGACTTCGCCCGCGAATCGACCGCTCATTCTGGCCTCGGCCTCGGCCTATCGGCAGGCCCTGTTGGAGCGTCTCGGGCTCCCGTTTCGCGCCGTCGCGCCGGGTATTGACGAAGCCGCGCTGGGGGGTGAGCGACCGGCGGAAACCGCAGTTCGGCTGGCGGAGGCCAAGGCGCGCGCGGTCGCGCCCCAATTTCCCACGGCACTGGTCATCGGCTGCGACCAAATCGCGGATTTGCACGGCGTGGCCATTGGCAAGCCCCGCGACCACGCCGATGCCCTCGAGCAGCTGCGCAGCATGCGTGGGCGCACGGTCATCTTTCACACCGCGGTGGCCCTGCTCAATGCGCACACCGGCACCTGTCGCAGTGCGCTGGTCGACGTCGCCAGCACCTTCCGCCATCTCGATGACGCGATCCTGGCCGCTTATCTCGAGCGCGAGCAGCCGTATGACTGCGCCGGTTCGGTCAAGGCGGAAGGTCTTGGCATCGCGCTTTTTACCCGACTGGCTAGCGACGACCCGACCGCGCTCATCGGCTTGCCGCTGATCCGCCTTACCGATCTGCTCGAGGCCGAGGGCGTGCGCCCCGTGGTGGCCGCGACGTGAGCGGGGATCGACCGGCTGCGTGCGGGCGGTTGTATCTCATTCCCAATCTGTTGGGCCTGACACCGCCGCAGGCGGTGCTCCCCGAACGCACCATTGCGATCGCCCGCAGCCTCACGCACTTCGTGGTGGAAACGCCGAAGGTGGCGCGGCAGTTCCTCAAGACCCTCGCCCCGGAGCGTGCTCTGCAATCGCTCACCTTGGCCGAGCTCAATGAACACACGCCCGCGCACTGGGTCGACGCGTTGCTCGCGCCGGCGCTCGCCGGCCACGACCTGGGGTTGCTCTCCGACGCGGGCTGCCCGGGCGTTGCCGATCCCGGCGCGGCGCTGGTGGCTGCGGCGCATCGGGCCGGCATCGGGGTGGTGCCGCTCGTCGGACCGTCTGCGGTGCTGCTCGCGCTCATGGCGTCGGGAATGAACGGCCAGGCGTTCGCGTTTCATGGCTACCTGCCGGCCAAGTCCGGGGAGCGCGAGCGCGCGCTGCGCGCGCTCGACGACGCCCTCACTCGCAGCGGTGCCACGCAGCTGTTCATCGAAACGCCCTACCGCAACGAGGCGCTTCTGGCGGCGATGCTGGCGAGTTGTCGCGCTCAGACGCGCCTGTGCGTGGCGATTGATCTGAGCTTGCCGAGCGAGCAGATCGTGAGTTGCAGCGTCGCGTCCTGGCGCAAGCTGCCCCGGCCGGTGCTCGCGCGGCGGCCGGCGATCTTTCTGCTGGGAAAGGATTAGCTTTGGAGCGCGCCGGCAGACTTCAGTCTGGCCGCGCCAGGACCTGCTCCAGGGCCGCGAAGAACCGTTGCCACCCGCCCTTGGCGCCGTCGGAGTATTGCGGCTGATCCGGCGGGAAGCCGGACTGCTCCATGCGCAGATGGGTGCCGGTGCGCGCAGGGCTGAGAGTCCAGGTCACCACACTCTGGAGGCCATAGGCAGCCCACGTGTAACACAGCGTTTGGTTCGGCTCGACGGCCAGGACCTGACAATCCACAACGCCCCAGTCGGCGCGCAGACTGAAGCGGTGGCCGACGACCGGCTTGAAGTCGTTCTTCATGAGCCACGCTTCGATCAGGTCGGGTTGGGTGAGCGCGCGCCAGATCTTTTCCGGCGCAACAGCTTCCTCCCGTTCGACCACCACGGAGAGCGTCTCGGTTGACGTTTCGTTCATGGGTCCTCTTCAAGCCTTCATGGCGGTCGCGAACACGCACGGCCTTAAGCGCCGCGTGCGCATTCGGCAGCCGGGATCGACCGCCGGCGCTACTCGTCCGGCGTGCTCTTGATGTAGCTCCGCAGCATGCGGTTTTCGAAGCTTTGCTCTTCGTAGACCGCCTTGGCAACGTCGTGGAAGGAAACGACGCCGAGCAGCATCGTGCCATCCTGGACCGGCACGTAGCGGGCATGCCGTTCGAGCATGACACGGCGCAGTTCCATGACGTCCAGGCCCGGCGAGGCGATCAGCGGGTCGCGCACATAGATCTCGCTGACCTTGAGATTGCCCAGCTGTCCTTGGCCCTTGACCAGCGCCTCGAGCACCTCGGCAAAGGTCAGCATGCCGGCCATCTGCCCGTGATCCATGACCACCAGCGAGCCGATGTCGTGCTGCGCCATCACCTTGACCGCGTCGAGCACCATGCCGTCGGGCGGCGTCGCGAATATGGCGTTGCCCTTGATGCGGAGGATTTCGCTGACCAGCATCGGTTTCTCCTCGCCCGCTTAGATAAGCAGGTTACTCCCGGAGCACGGACCGGTGCAACCGGAGGGCCGCGGCTCTGTCACATCACGGCAAGCTTGCAGCTAGCCGGCCAGTGCCCTGCGCTCCCGCAGCGCTTGCGCCAGGGTGCCGCTGTCGACGTACTCGAGCTCCCCACCGACCGGCACCCCGCGTGCCAGCCGCGTCACCACGAGACCGCGCGCGCTCAGCAATTCGCCGATGTAGTGTGCGGTCGCCTCGCCCTCGTTGGTGAAGTTGGTCGCCAGCACGACCTCGCGCACGACGCCGTCCTGGGCGCGCTTGAGCAGCCGGTCGAGGCGGATTTCCTTCGGCCCGATGCCGTCGAGCGGCGACAGCCGGCCCATGAGCACGAAGAACAGGCCCGTGTAGGCCTGGGTGTGCTCGATCATCATCAGGTCGGCCGGTGTTTCGACCACGCAGAGCAGCGCCGGATCGCGCTTGACCGACCGGCACAGGGCGCACAGCTCGCCCTCGGTGAAGGTGTTGCAGCGCTCGCAGTGCTGGATCGTCTGCGCTGCCGCCGCGAGCGCGCGCGCCAGTCGCTGCGCACCGTCGCGGTCGTGCTGCAGCAGGTGCAGCGCCATGCGTTGCGCCGCCTTCGGTCCGACGCTAGGCAAGCAACGCAGCGCTTGCGTCAATTCTTCGAGGCTGCCCAGCGGCTCCATCGCCGCGCTCAGAACGGCAGCTTGAATCCGGGAGGCATGGGCATGCCCGCCGTCAGGCCGGCCATCTTTTCCTGCGCGACGGATTCTGCCTTGCGCAGCGCATCGTTGAACGCCGCGGCGACGAGATCCTCGAGCATGTCCTTGTCCTCGCCGAGGAGCGTCGGATCAATGGTCACGCGCTTGACGTCGTGGCGGCCGGTCATCACCACCTTCACCAGCCCCGCTCCGGACTGGCCTTCGACTTCCATGGCGGCGATCGCCTCCTGCGCCTTCTTCATGTTGTCCTGCATCGCCTGCGCCTGCTTCATCAGCCCGGCAAGCTGGTTTTTCATCATGCGTGCAAATCTCCGCGTGGCCTAGATCGGCTTGATCGAATCGGGCTTGATATGCGCTGCGAAGCGCAACAGCAGGTCCTGGACGAAGGGATCGTCGCGAAATGCCGCTTCGGTCTTCGCCTGGGCAGCCGCGCGTTCACGCTTTTCCTGCGCGGCCAGACTGGTGGCGGCCACGCCCCCGATTTCGAAGCGCAGGCGCACGCGCCGTCCGAGTGCCTGTTCGATGGCCAGGCGCACGGTGTCGGTATATGGCTTGTCGGCCAAATGGCGCGCCGCTTCCGGGACCGCCAAGACCCATTCATTCTCGGACATCGATTTGAGTTCGGTTTGCGCGCCGAGTTGCAACGCCATGCCCGACAGTTTCAGGGCGGCGATGAAGGCCGGCCAGGCGGAGGGCTCGGGCGCAGCCGGCGCCGCGACCGGCAATGCCTCGGCGCGCGTGTCGGCTGCCGGCGCGGGCGGCGCCGGCTTAGGTTCAACTTTGGCCTCTGCCTTGGGCGCCGCCGCCGGCGGCAGCGGGCGCGTAGCCGGGCCCTCGCTCACCGGATCGAATGCCAGCAGGCGCAGCAACGTCATCGAAAAACCGGTCTGCTCATCGGGCGCGAGCGCGAGATCAGCCCGCCCCTGCAAGCAGATCTGATAGGCGAGCTGCACCGCGTCGGGCGGGAAGGTTTGCGCGAGCGCCTGCACGCGCGCGGCATCGGGCAGCGTGTCGCCCACGTCGGGCACAGCCTGGGCGAGCGCGATGCGATGCAGGAGCGCGGCGAGTTCTTCCAGGGCGCCGGCCGCCGCCACGCTGCGTTCGGTCAGCAGGCGCGCCTGCTCGAGCAGCGCCGGTCCGTCCCGGGCGATGAGCGCGTCGACGATGCGGTACGCAAAATCGGCATCGACCGTGCCGAGCATGGCGCGCACGGCGCCCTCGCGCACCTCGCCTGCGCCGTAGGCGAGCGCCTGATCGAGCACCGACAGGGCATCGCGCATCGAGCCGCGCGCGGCGTGGGCGATCAGCGCCAGTGCCGCCTCGTCGCTGGCAACGCCTTCAGCGCGCAGGATCTCGGACAGGCGCGCGGCAATGGTAGCGGAGGGCAGCAGCTTCAAGTTGAACTGCAGGCAGCGCGACAGCACCGTCACCGGAATCTTTTGCGCCTCGGTCGTGGCCAGCACGAATTTCACGTGCTCGGGAGGTTCCTCCAGCGTCTTCAGCATCGAGTTGAAAGCCGCCCGCGACAGCATGTGCACCTCGTCGATGAGGTATACCTTGTAGCGGCCGACGGTCGGCGCGTAGCGCGCGTTGTCGAGGATTTCGCGCATGTTGTCGATGCCGGTGTTCGACGCCGCATCAAGCTCGAGCAGATCGACGAAGCGGCCCGCATCGATGTCGACACAGGCCGCACAGACGCCGCAGGGCGTGGCGCTGACGCCGCGCTCGCAGTTGAGACTCTTGGCAAGGATGCGCGCAATTGTCGTCTTGCCCACACCCCGGGTGCCGGTCAGCAGATAGGCATGATGCAGCTGGCCGCGCTCGAGCGCGTTGGACAGTGCGCGCACGACATGCTCCTGGCCGGACAGTTCGGCGAATGTCTTGGGCCGCCACTTGCGGGCAAGGGCTTGATAGGTCATCGCGTCGGGATAGCGGTGGAACGATGCACGCGCAGAGGGGGAGGCGAGCCGTATCCCCGGCACTTGCAGAGAATAGCTATGGCTGCTTCCTTCCGGACCTGACCAGGTTCACCATCATGCAATGCGGGGCGGCCCGCCCTTGATCGTTGCCGTGCGAGCGCAGGTGCCCGCGCATTATCGGCGAACGGCGCCGCTGCAGCAAGCGTGGGCATTTGCCGGCGCGCCTATAATCGCCAACAGCGCATCGACCATAGGGCTCGCATTGCGTCGGAAAATCATCCTGTGGAGCTGCATCGGGACCTTGGCCGCGTGCGGGCCCGCACCGGCGCCGCCGCCTGCGAAGCAGGAACCGCTGCTGGTGATGGCGCTACGGCCGGGTCCGACGACCTGGTTTACCGGCACCGAGGGCGCCGCTGCAGGCCTCGATCGGGACTTGGCAGACCTGTTCGCAGCGGAACTCGGCCTCGGGCTCAAGGTGATCACCGTCGCCGATGCGGCGCAACTCATCGCGGCCACGGCCAGCGGCGAGGCGAGCATTGGCGCCGGTGGCCTGTATCGATCCGCCGGTGGTGGCCTCATCGGCCCGGCGCAGTCATTGCTCTACACGCGCGGGTATTACGCGGTCGAGCCGGTGCTCATCTACAACACCGACGGCTTCCGCCCCGAATCCTGGGACGACCTGGCTGACCAGAAGGTCGGATTCGTCGCGGGCACGGGTCTCGACGTGCTGCTCGACGGCGTGCGCGCGGCGCATCCGGATGTGCGCTGGCGCGTGCTGGCGCCGTCAGCCGCGGAGGGTGTCATCGAGCAGGTTGCCGAGGGCTCGCTTAGCTATGCCATCGTCGGCGCGAATGAACTGGCCGCCGCGCGCAACGTGTTTCTCAATGTCGCGACCGCGTTTGCGGTCGCACCGAAGCAGGATCTGGTCTGGGTCGTGTCCCCGGCGCAGCCGGCGCTGCGCGACCAGGCCAACGCCTTCTTCGACCGGATCCGCAAGAACGGGCTCCTGGCGCGCCTGATCGAGCGCTACTTCGGGTACGAGCAGCGCGTCGAGCGCATCGATGCGAGCGCCTTTCAGGAGCGCATCCGCGCGGTGCTGCCCGCGTATGTGTCCCTGTTCCATCAGGCGCAACTGCAAAGCGGTGTCGAGTGGCGGCTCGTGGCCGCCATCGCTTACCAGGAATCGCAGTGGAATCCGCAAGCGACCAGCGCCACCAATGTGCGCGGCATGATGATGCTCACCGAGGACACCGCGCGGCGCCTGCGCGTGGCAGATCGCCTCGATCCGCGGCAAAGCATCGTGGCGGGCGCCCGCTACCTCGCCGATCTGAAAAGGGTTCTGCCGCAGCACATCGCCGAACCCGATCGCAGCTGGATTGCGTTGGCGGCATTTAATATCGGCATCGGACACCTCGAGGACGCGCGCGTCCTGGCCGCCCGCCAGAAGCTCAACCCGGACTCGTGGAGCGACCTCAAGAAAACACTGCCGCTGCTCGCCCAGACCGATCTGGCCGACCACACCAAATACGGCGCGGCCCGCGGCGGCCAGGCAGTCGTATTTGTCGAGACCGTGCGCGCGTATTACGACGTGCTGCTGCGGCTTGAGAAGCCGTATTACGGCGCGCAGCTGCAGGCGGTGCAGTAGCACCCAGCGCGTCGCGCCAGGACTCGCGGGAATTCGCGATGCCCCCGGCCGAGCCCACGCCGGCTGGCTACGCGCAGCGGCAGCAAGCTAGAGGGAATCGAGCCGCTCGGTATAAAGGCCCGCCGGCAAACCGGCCAATGCGCTCAACGTTGCCGCCCGGTCAAAGCGCGTTTCAAACGACACCTTGCGCGCTTGCGGCCGCGCGTCGGAAGGCCCGATCGTTATATTCGCGTCCTTATCGCGCAAGCAATGACGTACTACGTCTTGCAGCGAGCGCAGCAGGTCTTCAACCTCTTGGTCGCTCTTCTTGCGTTCATGCAGCTGCGGCCTTTTGGCCGGTTTATATTCGTAGTACATGATACATTCGTAGCGATACATCGCATTCGCCTCCGGGGCCGCAGCTGGGCCCCACCTAAGACACGGTCCGCAATCATAGAGAAGGAGTCCAAGATGTCAATGTCACATTCCGCCGGTGATCCCGCGTTCCCCACCATGCCGGCCTCGAACGCGAAATACGGCATCAGCGTGCGCGATTATTTTGCGGGGCAAGCGCTGATCGGTCTGCTCGCCATCGCGCGTCCGCCGGGCGCGCAGGATGCGCATGCCCAGATCGCCCAGGCCGCCTACAAATACGCGGAAGCGATGCTGGAAGCGCGCTAGCGGCGCGTGCTGTGACCAGCCCAGCCTCGTGTCGCTGACGCGGGAGGCGCTGGCAGCACACGTTCCGCGAGCGGGAGAAGCTCGGCGCGCGGGTCGCTGCAGCTCGCGCCAGCGCGAACCCTGCTTGCTCCGATGGCGCGCGGCGCGCTGCGCGAGCGCCATCGGTTGCGGAGATTAACCCTTTCTCGCTGAGCTAATTACCGGTAACGCTTGCCCAAAGCCGCGAAGGCGCGCAGCCTTGTGCTACGGGGTCAGATGGGAGTCGGGCATGTCGTCACAACAGATCGAAGCCGCATGGGTCGTGCTGTCGACCGAATACCGGGACGCGGGTTGGCAATGCATCCTTGCGCGCCATGCGGTAGAGAAGTCTCCGATGACGCAGGACGCGATAGTCGCCTATGCAAAGGCGTCCGAGCACTGGGTCGATCTGGTTTTGAAGACCAGCGACTTTGTCAGGGATTGCCGGACCATTTGAGGGCACGCGCCGCGGACGACCGCTAACAAAGGGGCGCCCGGTGCCCGCGCGACGGCACCGCCAGTCTTCGTTTCAGGTCAGCCGACCGGGGCGATGACCTCGAGCCCGCCCATGTAGCGTTGCAGGACAGCCGGCACAGCGATGCCGCCATCGGCGCGCTGGTAATTCTCCAGCAGCGCGACCAGCGTACGCCCGACCGCGAGCCCCGAGCCGTTGAGCGTGTGCAAGAACTCGGGCTTGCCCTGTGCGTTGCGAAACCGCGCCTGCATCCGTCGCGCCTGGAACGCCTCGCAATTCGAGCACGAGGAAATCTCGCGATAGGTTTGCTGGCCGGGCAGCCACACCTCCAGGTCGTAGCTCTTCGCCGACGCAAAGCCGATATCGCCGGTGCACAGGGCCACCACCCGGTAGGGCAGCTCGAGCTGCTGCAGCACGCGCTCGGCGTGCCCGGTCATCTGCTCGAGCGCCTGGTACGATTGCTCGGGATGGACGATCTGCACCAGCTCGACCTTGTCGAACTGGTGCACGCGAAACATGCCGCGCGTGTCCTTGCCGTAGCTGCCTGCCTCGGAGCGGAAGGACGGTGTATGCGCGGTAAACTTGAGCGGCAAACGCTCGCGCGGCAGGATCGCGTCGCGCACCAGATTGGTCAGCGAGACTTCCGCCGTCGGGATGAGGTACAACGGGGCGTCGTCGGGGGCCCCCCCCTTGGTAACCCGGAACAGATCGGTCTCGAACTTCGGTAGCTGGCTGGTGCCGGTCAGGGTTTCCCGGTTGACGAGATAGGGCACGTAGCATTCGGTGTAGCCGTGCTCGGTGGTATGCAGGTCGAGCATGAACTGCGCCAGGGCGCGGTGCAGGTGCGCCACCGCTCCGCGCAGCGTATGGAAACGCGCGCCGGCGAGCTTGGCCGCCATCTCGAACTCGAGCCCGCCGACCGCGACGCCGACCTCGACGTGATCGCGCGGCGCGAACGCGAACGCGCGCGGCGTGCCCCAGCGCCGCACCTCGACGTTGTCCGCGTCCGAATGCCCGAGCGGGACGCTCGGGTGCGGCAGATTGGGCATGCCGAGCAGCCACTCGCGCAAGCCAGCCTGGATGTCGGCGAGTTCGCCCTCCAGCGCACCGAGCTCGTCGCCGCGCCGACGCACTTCGGCCATCTGCGCGGCGGCATCCTCCCCCCTGCCCTTCGCCACGCCGATCTGTTTGGACAGCGCATTGCGCTGCGCCTGCAGGTCCTGGGTGCGCGTCTGAATCGCCTTGCGCTCGGCCTCGACGCGCTCGAACTTGTCGCGATCGAGAATAAAGCCGCGCTGCTGCAGGCGCAAGGCGACGCCGGCGAGATCGCTGCGCAGCAGTTGGATGTCAAGCATGCGCCGATTCTAGCAAACGACACCGCGTCGGCTTGCGTGCACAGCCGGCGCGCGTCAGCCCTTGTCCGTGTCGACGCGCGTCTTGGCGTCGCGGGCGCGCAGCGCCGCGAGCTTTGCGGCGATCTTCGCTTCGAGTCCGCGCTCGGTCGGCTGGTAGAAGGAGATCTCGGGCATGCCTTCGGGAAGGTAGCGCTCGCCCGCGGCGTAGGCATCGTCTTCGTCATGCGCGTAGCGGTAGCCCTTGCCGTAGCCCAGATCCTTCATCAGCCGTGTGGGCGCATTGCGAATATGCAGCGGTACCGGCCGCGAACCATCCTCGGCGATGAAGGCGCGCGCCCGGCCGTAGGCGACATAGACGGCGTTGCTCTTCGGCGCGCACGCCAGGTAGAGCACCGCTTCGGCGATCGCCAGTTCACCCTCCGGGCGTGCCCAGGCGTTCGTAGGTTTGTACCGCGTCGAGCGCGATCTGCAGCGCCCGCGGGTCGGCAAGCCCGATGTCCTCGGTGGCCATGCGGATCATGCGCCGGCCGAGGTAGAGCGGGTCGGCGCCGCCGTCGAGCATGCGACACAGCCAGTACAGCGCGGCGTCCGGATCGCTGCCGCGCACCGACTTGTGCAGTGCCGAGATCTGGTCGTAGTACGCCTCGCCGCCCTTGTCGAAGCGGCGCAGGCTGCGCGCGATGGCCCCTTCGACGAAGGGCAGATCGATCGCCTGGCGGCGCGCTTCGGTCGCCGCCACGGCGAGCTGTTCGACCAGGTTGATGAGCCGGCGCCCGTCGCCGTCGGCGTAGCCGACGATTGCGTCGCGCGCGGACGCATCGAGGGTCGCCTCCGGCAGCGCCGCGCCGAGCGCCCGCTCGAGCAGCCGTCGCAAATCCTCCGGCTGCAGCGGCTTCGAGCACGTACACTGCGGCGCGCGAGAGCAGCGCGCTGTTCACTTCGAACGACGGATTTTCGGTGGTGGCGCCGATGAAGGTCAACAGGCCGCGCTCGACGAAGGGCAGGAAGGCGTCCTGTTGCGCCTTGTTGAAGCGGTGCACCTCGTCGACGAACAGGATCGTCTGGCGCCCTGATTGCGCCAGCGTCGCCTCGGCGCGGGCCACCGCGTCGCGAATGTCCTTGACGCCGGCGAGCACCGCCGAGATGGCGATGAAATCGGCATGGAAGGCCGCGGCCATCAGCCGCGCCAGGGTCGTCTTGCCCGAACCCGGCGGGCCCCAGAGGATCATCGAGTGCGGCTTGCCCGAGGCGAAGGCGACCGCGAGCGGCTTGCCCGGGCCGAGCAGGTGGCGCTGGCCGACCACTGCGTCGATGGTCTGCGGGCGCAAGCGCTCGGCCAGCGGCATGGCCGGGTTGGCGACCTCGAACAGGTCAGTCGCCGACGACATCCGCGCCCTGCGGCGGCGTGAATCGGAACAGGTCCGGCGGGAGCTTCGGATTGCGTTCCAGGCCGGTCAACTGGATGCGCGTGTGCTGGCCGAAATTGTCGAGAATCTCCAGTGCCGCAAGCCCTGTGGCGTCGAAACCCAGGCGAATGTCGCTGAACGCTGATTCCTTGTCCTTGGGGGTGGCGCCCAGCCAGTCGAGCCCGTCCGCGGCGGGGAGATCGCGCCAGTTGAACGCCCGCTCGACGTCATCGCGGCCGGCCAGCAGCGCCGCCGGCGTCGAGCCGAGCGCCTGATCGTTGCGCCGCTTGACGACCTGGTTCAGGTCCGGGTCGTAGATCCACACGCGCTCGCCGTCGCCGACGAGCAGTTGCTGATAAGGCTTGTCGACGCTCCAGCGAAACTTGCCGGGCCGGGCGATGGCGAACTCGCCGCTCGCCTGCTGCACCAGCCGCCATTCTTGTCGGTAACCGTCTGCGTAAAGCGCGCGCGCGCGGTCTGCGTGTCGTGCACGAAGGCGCGCAGCCGCTCCAGGGTCGCCCCTTGCGCGCCGAGCGCCACCGTGCCGAGCGCGAGCAGCAAGAGAACGCGGCGCATGCTAGTCCTTGCCGGCCGGCACCAGGATCTCCCGGTTGCCGTTGGTCTGCATCGCCGACACCAGGCCTGCGCGCTCCATCTGCTCGATCAGCCGCGCGGCGCGGTTGTAGCCGATGCGCAGGTGGCGCTGCACCAGTGAGATCGACGGCCGGCGCGTCTTGAGCACCACGGCGACCGCCTGGTCGTACATCGGATCGGCCTCGGCGGTGGCCGCATCGATGCGCAGCCCTTCGTCGTCTTCGCCATTCGCGGCGGGCACGAGGATCCCGTCGAGGTACTGCGGACCGCCCTGCGCCTTCAGGTGCTCGACGACCCGGTGCACCTCGCCGTCGGACACAAACGCGCCGTGCACGCGCTGCGGATGCCCGGTGCCGGGCGGCAGGTAGAGCATGTCGCCTTGCCCGAGCAGCGTCTCGGCGCCCATCTGGTCGAGGATGGTGCGCGAATCGACCTTGCTCGCCACCTGAAAGGCGATGCGTGACGGGATATTCGCCTTGATGAGGCCGGTGATGACGTCGACCGAGGGGCGCTGCGTAGCCAGGATCAAGGTGAATGCCGGCGGCGCGCGCTTTCTGCGCGATGCGCGCGATCAGCTCCTCGATTTTCTTGCCGGTGACCATCATCAAATCCGCGAGCTCGTCGATCACCACCACGATCAGCGGCATTTCCTCGATCGGCTCGGGCGTCTCCGGGGTCAGCGAGAACGGATTGAGCAGCGGCCGGCCCGCCTTGCGCGCCTCGGCGACGCGGGCGTTGTAGCTCGCGAGGTTGCGCACGCCGAGGGTGGAGATCAGCCGGTAGCGGCGTTCCATTTCGCCCACGCACCAGTTAAGCGCCGTGGCGGCGAGTTTCATGTCGGTGACCACCGGTGCCAGCAGGTGCGGGATGCCCTCGTACACGGACAGCTCGAGCATCTTCGGATCGATCAGGACCAGGCGCACCTGGCGCGGCTCGGCCTTGTAGATGAGCGACAGGATCATGGCGTTGACGGCCACCGACTTGCCCGAGCCGGTCGTGCCGGCGACGAGCAGATGCGGCATGCGCGCCAGGTCGGCGATCACCGCCTTGCCGGCGATGTCCTTGCCCAGCGCCAGCGACAGCGGGCTCGGCATGTCGTTGTACGCCGCCGAGGAGAGCAGCTCAACCAGCCGCACCAGCTGTCGCCGCGGATTGGGCAGTTCGAGGCCCATGCACGACTTGCCGGGGATGGTCTCCACCACGCGGATGCTGACTACCGACAGCGCGCGCGCCAGGTCTTTCATAAGGCTCACGATCTGGCTGCCCTTGACGCCGATCGCCGGCTCGATCTCGAAGCGCGTGATCACCGGTCCGGGGTATGCGGCGAGCACCCGCACCGCGACGCCGAAGTCGGCGAGCTTGCGCTCGATCAGCCGCGAGGTGAATTCGAGCGTTTCCGCGCTGACCTGCTCCTGGGTGGAAGGCGCATCCTCGAGCAGCGCCAGCGGCGGCAGGGGCGAGTCCGGCATATCCTGGAACAGCGGCTTCTGCCGCTCGCGGACGACGCGTTCGGACTTGGGCACCTCGACCATGGGCGGGACGACCATCACCGGCTCGCGCTCTTCATCGGACTCGCGCGCGACCTCGACGGCATGCTCGCGCTGCTCGAGCGCGACGGCGCCGATCTCCCGATCGCGCCGCTCTTCGCGCCGCTGGCGCACGTGGGCGAGCAGCGTTTCGATGCCGCCGCCGATGCGTTCCATCAGCCGCAGCCACGACATCCCGGTAAGCAGCGACCAGCCAGCCACGAGCAGCGCGAGCAGGAGCAACGTCGCGCCGTTGAAGCCGAGCGCCTTGGCAAAGGCGTTGCCGACGAGCTCGCCGATCGCCCCGCCGGGAGCCTGCGGCAACGTAACCGGCAAGCGATACAGGCGCAGCGCCTCGAGGGCAGCGCTGGCGAGGAGCACGATGCCAAATCCGGGCAGCGCCAGCCACAGCGAATGACCCCGCGCGCGATCGTCGCCGCCCGGCCGCGCGATCATGCGCCGGTAGCCGATGATCACCAGCACGCCGCCGGCGACAACCCACCACCACGCGGACAGGCCGAACAGGTAGAGGAGCACATCGGAGAGCCATGCGCCGACGACGCCGCCCTTGTTCTGGATCGGGCTGCCGTTGCCGGAGTACGACCAGGCCGCGTCGGTCTTGTGATAGGTGCCCAGAACCAGGGCGAGAAAAGCGAGCAGTGCCACCACCACCAGCCACCAGGCTTCGTGCACCAGGGCGACGTGGCGACGCGACAGACGCCCTTCCGCGCGCCCGCCTCCGCGGTGGTATGCAACCTTATTTCTATTGAAAATCATCGAATTGCGTAGCGTATTTCACGCAGCACATTATACACCGGTCGGAGCCGCGGGCGTAGCCCTCTTGGTCCGGGGGGAATCTCCCCCACATCGGTTAGAATCGCTCGGGTTTTTTGCGCTGCAACGCTCTTCGAATCGTCCCCATGGTCACCCGACACGCGCGCCTGCTCATCCTCGGTTCCGGTCCGGCGGGGTTCACCGCCGCAGTATACGCTGCACGCGCGAACCTGCGCCCGGTGCTCATCACCGGTCTCGCCCAGGGCGGACAACTGATGACGACCACCGCTGTCGACAACTGGCCGGCCGACGCCGACGGCGTGCAGGGCCCGGAGCTGATGCTGCGCTTTGAAAAGCACGCGGCGCGCTTCGAGACCGAGATCCTGTTCGATCAGATCCATTCGGCGCGGCTCGACGAGCGGCCGCTGCGCCTGATTGGCGACAGTTCCGAATACACCGCCGATGCGCTGATCATTGCCACCGGCGCGTCGGCGCGCTATCTAGGGCTTGCCTCCGAGCACGCGTTCATGGGCAAAGGTGTGTCTGCCTGCGCGACCTGTGACGGGTTTTTCTACAAGGGCCAGGACGTAGTGGTCATCGGCGGCGGCAACACGGCGGTCGAAGAGGCGCTCTACCTGTCGAACATTGCGCGCAGCGTGACCGTCGTGCATCGCCGCAACCGCTTTCGCGCCGAGGCGATCCTGATCGACCGCCTGCTGGCCAAGACCCGCGGCGGCGGCAACGTGCAAATCCTATTCGACCACGTGCTCGACGAGGTGCTGGGCGACGCGGAAGGCGTCAAAGCGGTGCGCCTGGAGCACGTAGGTAACGGTGCGGAGCGCGAGCTGCCGGTGCACGGCGTGTTCATCGCCATCGGCCACACGCCCAATACGCAGCTCTTCGACGGCCAGCTCAAGATGCACAACGGCTACATCGAGGTCAGGGGCGGCCACGAGGGCAACGCCACCAGCACCAGTGTGCCGGGCGTGTTCGCCGCGGGCGACGTCGCCGATCACGTCTATCGCCAAGCGGTGACCAGCGCCGGCACCGGCTGCATGGCCGCGCTCGACGCCGAAGCGTATCTCGAAGCGCTCGCCTGACGAGGCGCCGCGTGGCCAAGCTCTCCGAGCTCAAGGCGCTGCTCGCCAACGCCCAGAAGGCCGCCCCGAAGAAGAAGCCTGTGCCCGCCGCCGCGCACGCGGCTGCTCGCCCGGCCGAGGTCGAGGTTGATCTTCGTACCGTGTTCGCCGATGTCGCGCCGCTGCGCGCGGCCAATCGTGCCGCCCGACCGCGGGCGCAGCCGCCGAGCCTGCCGGCGCAGCGCCTGGCCGACGAGGCGGCCGCGCTGGCGGCGAGCAAGCGCGGGGTCGAGCCCTCGCCGCTGAGCTGGGACGTCGGGCAGGAGGTCGAAGCGGAGCAAACGTTCCTACGCAACGGGCTTGGCGGCGACGTGCTCTCGCGGCTGCGCCGCGGCCACTGGTCGGTCCAGGGTGAGCTCGACTTGCACCGGCTCAATCGCGACGAAGCGCGCGACATGCTCGCCGACTTCATCAACGAGGCGCGTAACGCTGGCTGGCGCTGCGTGCGCGTCATCCACGGCAAGGGGCTGTCGTCGCCGAACCGCGAGCCGGTGCTCAAGGGCAAGGTGCGGCGTTGGCTCGCGCAGCGCGACGAAGTGCTCGCCTATTGCGAAGCGCCGCAGCATGCCGGCGGCGCGGGCGCGGTGCTGGTCCTGCTCAAGGCGTCGACCGGTTAGTGCAGCGCGTGCACCCACGGCGCTGAAGCATGCCCGTTGCCCTCGCCAAGGATCCGGTCGCCTTCCCGGCGTGGGTTGCTGTGCTGGCCGACGGTCCCACTGGTGCTCATGGTTGCCGCCGGACTGGTTGACTGGGACAACACGCACCGCCGGCCAGACTTTCTGGTCTCCCGGGGGTGGGCTATGTGGGGCGGTTGTGTCTACGGGATGTCCTACCTGCGGTCGATCTGGGTTGCATAGTCGGATTTCGCGCCAGGCTGACGTGGATGCGGATCGGGCCAGTGGCCCTTTGGTTCTTTGTGCCGTTTGCCCATATCGTGTTCTGGGCCCTATACCGGAAGCGCTAGTTAAGCGGCTGGCTCAAAGGCTGCGGTGCTGCAGCGCCGGCAGGTCGCGGCGCACCTGCGCGAGCCGCTCCGGGTCGATGGTGCCGACGATGACGCCGGGACCTTCGTCGAGTTCGTCCTGCACCACGCCCCAGGGATCGATGAGCAGGCTGTGGCCGTAGGTACGCCGGCCGCCCGGGTGCACGCCGCCCTGCGCGGCGGCCAGTACGTAGCACTGGTTCTCGATCGCCCGCGCGCGCAGCAGCACGTGCCAATGCGCCGCACCGGTCACCGCCGTAAACGCCGACGGCACGACGATGAGGGCGAGCTCGCCTAAGCTTCGGTAGAGCTCCGGAAAGCGCAGGTCGTAGCACACCGACAGGCCGACGCGACCACACGGTGCGTCGAAGGCCACGACTTCCCGGCCCGGTTCGATGGTCCGGCTCTCGTCGTAGCGCTCGTCGCCCTGGCTGAAAGTGAACAGGTGCATCTTGTCGTAGCGCGCCACGCGCCGGCCGTCGGGCGCGTAGACGAGCGAGGCGGCGCGCACGCGGTTCGGATCGGCGATGGCGATCGGAATCGTGCCGCCGATGAGCCACACGCCCAGCGCCTTCGCGACGCGGGCGAGGAAGGCCTGCTGCACGCCTTCGCCATCGGTCTCGCGCGCGGCCACCTTGTCGGTCGCGCGCTTGCCAAAAATGCCGAAATACTCCGGCAGCAGGACAAGCTTCGCCCCGCGCGCCGCCGCTTCGACGATGTGTGGTTCGACGGCGGCCAGGTTCGCCGCGACGTCACCGCCGGAGAGCGTCTGCACCGCCGCGACGGGAAATGCGGCCGGCGTCATTGCGCGACCGGCTGCGCCGGGGCGGCCGGGCCCAGGACCGTCGCCGCCTGGTGGCCGATGCGCTCGACATGCGGGTTCGACCAGCTGCCGCTGACCACGTACTCGAAGGAGAACATCTGCTCGAACGGATCCTGGAGCACCTTCTGCGCCAGCCACGTGCCGGCGCCGACGGCCGCGCCGATGATCGGATTGGCGATCATCAGCAGCGCCGCGCCCGTCGACAGGGTCGCCGACAGTGTCGGCTGCACACGCACCTTGAGCTGCTGGGTCTCGGCGGCGATGTCGGCCTCGCCGCTGATCGCCACGTGCGCCGCCGGGCCGACGATGTTCAGGTTGTCGCTTTTCATCACCCCATTCTGAATGCGCACGTCGCCCGTGAGCGCGTCGAAGGCGAAACCCTCACCGAACAGATCCCGGAAGTCGAGCGCGAGCCGGCGGGTCAGCGATTGCAGCGAGAGCACACCGAGCAACTTCCCGGCGCCGGGGTCGACCTTGATGAACTGGCCTGGGCCCGACTCGATATGGAACGACCCCGACAGGGTCGGATAATCGAAGGCCTGGGGACCGCCGTCCCAGGTGACCTGGCCGCGCACCTTCGAGGCGGCACCGGTAACCGCGCCGGGTAGCCCGAAGCGCGTGAGGTAGCGGCCGGCGTCGATGACGTTGAGCTCGGCGTCGAGCGTAGTCTGCTGCGAGCGCTTGGCCACGCGCCACATGCCCTTGGCCGACAGCTTCCCGTCATCGTTGGTCAGCTCGACGCGCTGGATCTGCCAATCGGCGCCGAGCGGCTGGGCGACGAGCTCGAGCTTGCCCAGGTCGCGGTCGTGCAGCAGGAAGCTGTCCGAATCGATCTCGATTTCCGGCCACGGATTGGCGGTAACCGGTTCCGGGCTGCTCGGCACCGCGTCGGCTACCGTCGCCGGGACCGTCAGGCGTTGCAGATGCGCGACGACGCGCCCGTTCGGTCGTCCGGCCGCGGCCCCCTGCCATTGCGCGGTGCCGGCGAGCTCGCGACCGTTGACCGCGATTTGCCAGGCATCCGCGCCGTGGGTCGCGTCGATGTGCGTGTCGTTGAAGCGCCGGCCGAAGAGGTCAAGCTCGTGCACCGTCACGTCGAGCCCGGCCAGAGACACCTCTTCGCTCGCCTCGGGCGCCTCGACCTCGCGTTTGACGACCAACCAGCCGTCCGCATTCAGGGCGTCGACGCGGCCGCGCACCCACAGTCCGGGTCGGTCCGCTTCGCCGCCCGCGCTGCCGAGTGCGAGCAAGCCGTCGTACGACAGCGCGCCGCCGGGAGCGCGCCGGCGCGCCAGCGTCAACTGGCCGACATGGCCGTAACGGGCGACGATCGTGTCGCGCTCGCCGGGCCCCGAGTGGCGTTCGAACTGCAGCGGCACCGTCTCGGCGGCGGCCTTGGCCATGGGCTGGGGCAGATCGATGGTCACGCCGGCCAGCTCGCTGTTGAGCGTCCACGTCGTCGCGTCGCTGCCAGCCAGGATTGCGAGCTGCCAGTCGGTGGTGCCGCTGACGCGTCGCGCTAGCGGTTGCTGCGGGTATTCGACCCGCAGCTCGCCCGTGTTGGCGCTGCCTTTGCCGGCAACCTGCAGATGCTCGGCGTCGCTGCGGATGGTGAAGTGGGCTGCGCCGCCCAAGACGTCGGCGGTAAGCTGGGAGTCCTGCACCTGATGGCCGCTGAAGGCGAGCGTGCCGTTGAGATGGTTGAGCACCGGCACGCCGCCGGCGAGCTTCACCCGGTTGCTGCCAAAGCTGTATTCGCCAGCCACGTGGTCCTCGCCGGGCTTGCCTAACGGCAGATCGATCTTGAGCGCGAGCTTGCCCGGGCCGGTCGCCTCCGCCCCGTCGGTGAAATGCTCGGTCCACTCGGCGATCGGGCTCTGCGCGACGAAGCGCAGGAAGCCCGTGGTCGGCCCCGAGGCGGCGGCGGTAATGCTGAGCACCGGATTGGGCGTGCGCAGATTGGCGATCTCCGCCTTGGCCGGCCCCACCCCGACTTCAAAATACTGGCCCTTCTGCGCGTCGATCATCATGTGTGCGCCCTCGAAGCGCACGTCGCCGGCGATGTCGGTGAGCGGCGGCCAATGCTCGGCATAGTCCAGCGTCACGCCCTGCGCCTTGGCGGTCACCAGGAACTGGCCCTTCTTGCCATCGGCAAACGGGAACTCGGCCAGGTCGCCGGCCAAGTGCAGACGCGCGTCGCTCGCAGTCCCGCTCACCAGTCCCCGGTGCAGCCAGGCGCGCACCGACTCGGACACGGTCACCGGCACGTAGCGATACACGTCGCGCACGTCGGCATGCGGCAACTGCACATTGAGATCGATCGTGCCCGGACCCGCCGCCGCCGTCTGGTAGGTGCCGCTGGCGGTGCCGGCAAGCTGGGGGTTGGCAAAGGCAAGGCCGGTGAGCGTGACCGCGACGCCGGCGGGGTTGCGCTCCCAGCCGATGCGCCCGCGCACGCTGTCGAGCGCGAGCCGCTCGGCGAACACGCCCGGCAGGTCGACCTGCAGGCCACGGCTTTGCAGGATCAGCGTGCCGCCCTGGTCGGTGGTATCCAGGCTGCCGGACAGGCCGGTAAATCCCGGCAGCCGGTCTTGGGCGTCGATGCCCAGGTCGCTAAAGCGCGTGCTGGCTACAAAGCTGGTAGGCGCCGTCGGATCACCGGCCCATTGCAAGTGGCCTTGGGCCAGGGTGCCACGCGGATTGTAGCGGGCGAGCTCATGCCGCCAGCGCTCGGGCAGCGGCAGACTCGCCGCCACCTGCATGAGCGGCACGAGCTGCAGATTGCTGAGATCCATGGTCCCGGTCTCGGGCCGCGCTCCGGAGGCCGGGCGCAGCACGAGCTTGAAGTCGGTCGGATCGAAGTGGGTTCCACCGGCGCCGCTGAACGCGAGGTGCTCGCTGAAGATCTCCCGCTCGCTGCCATCGCTGCGCCAGCCGACGCGGCCTTCGAGGCGGGACACGGCGAGCTCCTGCAGCTCCGGCGCAAGCGTGGTCTGCAGATCGGCGAGGACGAGGTCGGCAACCCCGGCGCGCGCCTCGCCGTCGACGTATTCCAGCCACACCCGCACCGCGCCCTTGCCGCTCTTGATGGCGAAGGGCAGCGGCAGCCACGCCTGCCAGGCCGCCACATCGGCGTAGTCGAGTCGCGCATAGAGCCGGCCCGAGGAGGCACGCCAATCGGCCAGCGAGTGACCGGTGACATCGCCGCGCAGATCGATCGGGGCAGCAATCTGCGCCGGCGGCGCGCCGGTCAAGCCGAAGCGGTGGCGGCCGAAGCGATTCTCCATCCGGAACTCGACCTGCTTGAGCTCCAGCGGCGGCGCGTCACGCTGCTCGTCGCGCCAGGTCACGGTGCCCTCGTGGATAAGGATGCGACGCTGGCGCAACAGCCACTCGGCCGGTGCCGCGTCGTTGTTCGCCGGGGTTGGATCAACCATCAATCCCGCCACGTGCAGGTTGCCCTGCGCGTCCCGCCGCACATCGAGGTGCGGCCGGTCGAGCACCGCTTCCTTGAAGCGCAGATCCACGAACAGCAAGGAAGTCCAGGCGACGGTCAGGTGCACCTCCGGCAACAGCAACAGCGGCGTGCCGCTCTTGCTGTCCACGACCCGCAGGTCGCCAATGTCCAGGCGCGGATTCCACCCGTCCCAGCCGCCGGCCAAGGCGCCGAGTTCGACCGGCTCGCCCATCTGCTGCTCGAGGATCGCCGTAATGCGACCCCGGTAATGCTCGAGTTGCGGATAGATCAGGAACCGGGTGACGAGCAGCAGAACGCAGAACAGCACAATGAGTGCGAGCAGCAAGCGCAACGCCAGGCGCACTGCCGCGCTTGGCAGCGCAGCGACCGTGGGCCAGAAGGGATTGAGGCGCGGCAGGGGCATGGGCATGATAGGCTTGGGCGCTGATTTTACTCTTGGCTGTGCCCCCACCCCGTTTGTCTTCGCCGATGGACCCTGCCGCGGCGCTCGAGTTCAGCCGTTATGGCACCCGCCTGCGCGCGGCGCGGCCCGAGCTCGTGACGGAGCTTTTGGCCACACTCGATGCGCCGGTCGCAGCGCAGGAGGAGTTAGGCGAACTCGCCGCGGCGCGCGACGCGACGGCGCTGGCCCAGGCGCTGCGCCGGCTGCGCCAGCGCGTGGTGCTGCACACGCTGTTACGCGATCTCACCGGCCGCATCGACCTGAGCACCGTATGCGCGACCATGACCGGTCTCGCCGAAATGGCGATTCGCGCCGCGGTCGATCTGCAGCATCGGCATTTGGTCGCAGCGCACGGCGAGCCGATCGGCGCGGACAGCGGAGAGCGGCAGCGCCTGATGGTCGTCGGCATGGGCAAGCTCGGCGGCGGCGAGCTCAACGTGTCGTCGGATGTCGATCTGGTGTTCGTCTATCCCGAAGAGGGCATGACCACCGGACCCAAGGCGCTGGCCAATCAGGAATTCTTCGATCGTCTTGGCCGGCGCGTCATTGCGACGCTCGCCGATGTCACCGCGGAGGGCTTCGTCTTTCGCGTCGACATGCGCCTGCGGCCCTACGGTGACAGCGGGGCGCTGACCTCGTCGGTGGCGGCCCTCGAGCACTATCTGGTGAGCCAGGGGCGCACCTGGGAGCGTTATGCGTGGTTGAAGGCGCGGCCGCTGACCGGCGAGCGCAGCGCGGAGCTCGAGCGGCTCATCGTCCCGTTCGTCTTCCGCAAGTATCTCGATTACGACGCCTACAACGGCTTGCGCGATGTGCACCACCAGATTCGCGAACAGGGGCGGCGCAAGGATTACGCGCGCAATATCAAGCTCGGGCCGGGCGGCATCCGCGAAATCGAATTCATCGCCCAGGCGCTGCAGCTGGTGCGCGGCGGCAAGGAGCCGGATTTGCGGCTGCGCGCCACGCTGCCGGCGCTCGCGGCGCTGGGCGCGCGCGGACTGCTGCCGCGGCCGGCGATCGCCGAGCTCTCCGCGGCGTACGTGTTCCTGCGCAATCTCGAGCATCGCCTGCAGTACCGGGACGACCAGCAGGTGCATGACGTGCCCACCGATCCGACCGAGCAGGCACTGCTGGCACGCGCCTGCGGGTTGACCGACGCGGACGCGCTGGCGGCGGTGCTCGCGGGGCACCGCGACGCGGTGCAGCGGCATTTTGCGGCGGTGTTTGGCGAGGACGTGGGCAGCGAGCGCGATCCGCTGGCCGCGGTCTGGCTCGACCCCGCGCCCGAGGAGGCGCAGTGCGCCGCGCTGGCCGCGGCAGGCTACGGTGCTCCGGCCGTGCTCACCGCCGCCCTCGCGCGCGTGCGCCAGAGCCCGCGCTACCTGCAGCTGCCGACGCTGTCGCGCCAGCGCTTCGACCTACTGCTGCCGCAACTGCTGCGCGCTGCGGCCACGGCGGCGGAGGCGCACAGCGTCGATCCGGAGATCGTGTTCGGGCGCCTGCTCGCGTTGCTGGAGACGATCAGCGGGCGCAGCGTCTATCTGGCGTTGCTCGTCGAGCACCCGCCGGTGCTGCCGCGGCTCTCCCAGCTGATGGCCGCCAGCGCATGGGCGGCGGACTACCTCACCCGGCATCCGCTGCTGCTCGACGAACTGCTCGACAGCCAGGGGCTGCTTGCCGAGCCCGACTGGGCGGCGTGGGCGGCCGAACTCGAACGCGCGCTGGGTGCCCACGCCGGCGACGCCGAACAGCAGATGGACGCCTTGCGCCACTTCCAGCAGGCGCAGACCTTTCGCCTGCTGGTGCAGGATCTCAACGGCCTGCTCAGCGTGGAGCGCCTGGCCGATCATCTGTCGGCGCTGGCCGACAGCGTGCTCGCCGCCACGCTCGCGCACTGCTGGACGCAGATGCACGGCGAAGCGATCACGCCCGCGCCGCGTTTCGCGATCGTGGGCTACGGCAAGCTCGGCGGCAAGGAGCTGGGCTACGCCTCGGACCTCGACCTGGTGTTTCTGTACGACGATCCGGACGAAGGGGCGCCCGAGCGCTACGCGCGGCTCGCCCAGCGCCTGAACAACTGGCTCGCCGCGACCACCGCGGCCGGCCGCCTGTACGACACGGACCTGCGCCTGCGACCCGACGGCGCGAGCGGGCTGGTGGTATCGAGCCTGGAGGCGTTCCGCCGCTACCAGCGTGAGCAGGCGTGGACGTGGGAGCACCAGGCCTTGTCGCGGGCGCGCTTCGTCGCCGGCGACGCGGCGATCGGCGCTTCTTTCGAGCAGGACCGCGCGGCGATTCTGTGCCTGGCGCGCGCCGCGCCGCGGCTGTCCGCCGATGTCATCGACATGCGCCGCCGCATGCACGCGGGCCATCCCAACCGCAGCGCGCTGTTCGACCTCAAGCACGATCCGGGCGGCATGGTCGACGTTGAATTCACCGTGCAGTACCTGGTGCTGCTGCACAGTGCCCGGCACCCGGCGCTGACGCAGAACTACGGCAACATCGCGCTGCTTGCGCTCGCCGCCGAGCTCGGCCTCATCCCGACGCCGCTGGCGGTGACAGTTGCCGATGCCTATCGCGAATACCGCCGCGTGCAACACCAGGTACGCCTGCAAGGCGCGTCCCTGGCGCGCGTCGCGCCGGAGCCCCAGGGCGCGCGCCGCGCCGCCGTCGATGAACTCTGGTGCTACGTCTTCGGTGCCCCATGGCAGGCGTCACCCTAGCTCCGGGCGGAGCGCCGATTTCGGCTAAAATAGCGGCTTTGCGACGCTGAGGACACACGCCATGTCGATGGCAGATCGCGACGGGTTCATCTGGTACGACGGCAAGCTCGTGCCATGGCGCGAGGCAAACACCCACGTCTTGACTCATACGCTGCACTACGGCCTGGGCGTGTTCGAGGGCGTGCGCTGCTACCCCACCGCCGCCGGGCCGTCCATCTTCCGCCTGCGCGACCACACCGACCGGCTGTTCCGCTCGGCGCAGATCTTCGGCATGAAAATCCCCTACAGCAAAGAAGTCATCAACGAGGCGCAGAAGGAGTGCGTGCGCGCCAACGAGCTGGATGCCTGCTACCTGCGCCCGCTGGCGTTCTACGGCTCGCAAGCGATGGGGGTGGCGGCGAAATCCAATCCGGTGCGCGTCGCCATCGCCGCGTGGCCCTGGGGCGCGTATCTGGGCGCGGCAGGCCTCGAGCAGGGAATCCGTGTCAAGACCTCTTCGTTCACGCACCACCACCCGAACATCACGATGTGCCAGGCGAAGGCCGTAGGTAACTACACCGTGTCGATCCTCGCCAACCAGGAAGCGACCCACGACGGCTACGAGGAAGCGATGCTGCTCGACCCGCAGGGCTATGTCTGCCAGGGGTCGGGCGAGAACGTGTTCCTGGTGCGCGATGGCAAGCTGCACACGCCCGACCTCGCCGGCGGCGCGCTCAACGGCATCACCCGCAGCACGATCATGACCTTTGCCGCCGAACACGCGATCCCGGTGATCGAGCGCCGCATCACGCGCGATGAGTTCTACATCGCTGACGAGGCGTTCTTTACTGGCACCGCGGCCGAGGTGACGCCGATTCGCGAGCTCGACAACCGCCCGATCGGCACCGGGCTGCGCGGACCGATGACGCAAGCCCTGCAGGCGCAGTTTTTCGAGGTGGTCAACGGCCGCAGTGCGAAATACCAATCCTGGCTCACGCTCGTCGACGCCGCGCCCGGTACCATCGCCTATGCCGCTCCCCGCCGCCAGCGCGCCGCCCGTCGTTGAAGTAACCGAGCGGGATCTGCCGCTGCATTGCCCGAACCCGGCGATGCCGCTGTGGTCGAGCCACCCACGCGTGTTTCTCGAATTCGACGCCAACGGTGAGGCCATGTGCCCCTATTGCGGCACACGCTACCGGTTGAAGGGGAGCCCGCGCTAGGGCGCGCCGTAGTGGCGCCGGCCGGCGTGAACCGGCCGGCCGCGAGCGGCGCAGTGCGCAGTCGTCATGGCCGAACGCATCCTGATCGTCGCGCCGTCCTGGGTGGGCGACGCGATCCTGTCCGAGCCGTTGGTCGCCGTGCTGCGCGACGAGCCGCTCGAGGACCCGCTGGTGGACGTGCTCGCGCCGCCCTGGTGCGCGCCGGTGTACGCGCGCATGCGCGGCATCGCCCAGATCATCGAGAGTCCGTTTCTGCACGGTGAACTCGCCTTCGGGCAGCGCCGCGCGCTGGCGCGCGAGATCCGCGCCCGCGACTACACCTGCTGCTTCGTGCTCCCCAATTCGTTCAAGGCGGCGCTGATCCCGTGGCTCGCGCGCATTCCGCGCCGCATTGGCTATGCCGGCGAGGGGCGACGGGCACTGCTCACCGACGCGCGCCGCATCGAGCGCAAGGCGCTCCCGCGCCTGGTCGATCGCATGGTTGCGCTCGCCGTGCGCAAGGGCCAACTCATTCCCACGCCGCCGGCGCCGGTGCTGGTGCCCAACGCCGCCAACGCCGCGGCCGCGATGCGCGCCCTGACCCTGTCGACGCACCGGCCGATCGCGATTCTCTGCCCGGGTGCCGAGTTCGGGCCGGCGAAACGCTGGCCGGCGGAGCATTTCATCGCGCTCGGGCGACGCCTGCTCGACGACGGCTATGCGGTGTGGCTGCTCGGCTCGCCCAACGACCAGGCCGCGGCGATGCCCATTGCGAGCGCCCTGGCCGGCGCGCGCGACCTCACCGGCCGCACCGACCTGGGCACGGCGATCGACCTGTTGTCGCTGGCGTCGACCGTAGTCAGCAACGACTCGGGCCTGATGCACGCGGCGGCGGCGGTCAGCCGACCCTTGATCGCGCTGTTCGGCTCGTCGTCGCCCGTGTACACGCCGCCCCTGTCGCCGCTTGCCCACATCGCCAAGATCGACATCGCCTGCAGCCCCTGCTTTCAGCGCGAATGTCCGCTCGGCCATTTCAAGTGCATGCGTGAACTGAGCGTGGACGTTGTCTACAATCTGGCACGCGACGCCGCTGCCTGACGCCGAGCGAACCATGCCCAAAGCCCGTGCCCCGACGATATTCACCTCCCCGCAGGACGCCGCGCTGGCGTTCTACCAGGCATTCGAGGCGAAGGATGTCGACGCGATGATGGCGACGTGGGCGGAAGACGAAGACATCGTCTGCGTGCATCCCGGGGGCCCACGGCTGGTCGGCTACGAGGCGGTGCGCGCTGGCTGGGAGCAGCTGTTCGGCGGCGAGACCAAGCTTTCCTTCCGCCTCGACGAAATCGTGGTCATCGAAACCGTGGGGCTTGCGCTGCAGAGCGCGATCGAACACGTGACCGTGGGCACCGATCCGAAGCCGCGCGGCGCGGCCATCGCCACCAACGTGTTTCTGCGCACGCCCTCGGGCTGGCGCATCGTCGTGCATCATTCCTCGCCGGCGCCGGCGATCGCCGTGGTCGCGCCGGCCGGGCCGCTGCACTAGGCGCTAGGCGGTACCGCCGACAGTGAGGCCGTCGATGCGCAGCGTCGGCTGACCGACGCCAACGGGCACGCTCTGCCCGTCCTTGCCGCAGGTTCCCACGCCGCTGTCGAGTTCGAGATCGTTGCCAATCATCGACACCCGGGTCAGCGCGTCGGGCCCGTTGCCGATCAGCGTCGCGCCCTTGACCGGGTATGCCAGCGCGCCGTTTTCGATCTTCCAGGCCTCAGCCGCCGAGAACACGAACTTGCCGTTGGTGATGTCGACCTGACCGCCGCCGAAGTTGACCGCGTACAGGCCATCGCGCACCGAGGCGATAATTTCCCGCGGGTCGCGCTCCCCGTTGAGCATGACCGTGTTGGTCATCCGCGGCATCGGCATGTGAGCGAACGACTCGCGCCGGCCGTTGCCGGTCGGCGGCACACCCATCAGCCGCGCGTTGAGCGTGTCCTGCATGTAGGCCCGCAGGATGCCATCCTCGATGAGGACCGTGCGTTGCGTGGGGTTGCCCTCGTCGTCGATGTTGAGCGAG
This sequence comes from uncultured beta proteobacterium, assembly GCA_963777455.1. Lineage (GTDB taxonomy): Bacteria > Pseudomonadota > Gammaproteobacteria > Burkholderiales > Casimicrobiaceae > PALSA-1003. The sequence continues at coordinate 2,829,940 of CAVZQQ010000004.1, read as the reverse complement.
CCGCGGCGATCCGGAAGCGTGCCGTCGTCGACCACCGTGACACCCGCTGCCGCGACCCGTTCCCCGATTCGACCGGAGAATGCCGAGGTGCCTTTGCGGTTGAAATCGCCCTCCAGGCCGTGGCCGATCGCCTCGTGCAGCAGGATCCCCGGCCAGCCTGGACCGAGCACCACGGTCATGGTGCCGGCGGGCGCTTCGCGCGCCCGCAGGTTGAGCAGCGCCTGGTCGACAGCCTTGGCCGCATAGTCCTGCAGCAAGGCATCGTCGAAATAGCCGTAGTCGAGCCGCCCGCCGCCGCCGGCCGTGCCCTGCTCGCGCCGCCCGTTTTCCTCGACGATCACGTGCAGCGACAGGCGCACCAGCGGCCGCACATCGGCGGCGATCAGCCCGTCGCTGCGCACCACGAGCACCGCCTCATACTCGCCGCCGAGCGAGGCCATGACCTGTGCCACGCGGGGGTCACGCGCCCTGGCGAGACGCTCGAGGCGTTCCAGCAGGGCTACCTTGTTGGCGTCGGTGAGCGCGAACACCGGGTCGCGCGGCGCATAGAGGGCGCGGGCAGTGCCCACGTGCTCGAGCGCGGCCACCGCGGACTGCCCCTGGCGGCCGATGGCGCGCGTCGCACTCGCCGCCTGCGCTAGCGCCTCCAGGCTGATGTCATCGGAATAGGCGAAGGCGGTTTTCTCGCCCGCCACCGCACGCACGCCCACGCCGCGATCGATCGAATACGATCCCGACTTGACGATCCCTTCTTCGAGACTCCAGCTCTCCGCCCGCGAGTATTGGAAGTAAAGGTCGGCGAAGTCGACCTGGTGCACGTGGATGTCGGCGAGCACCTGCGAAAGCTGGCGCAATTCCAGCGCCGCCGGCGCGAGCAGCAGTTGCGTTGCCTGCTCAAGCAGGGCCGGGTTGAGAGTAGGCGCGGCAAGATCGGTCACGAAAGTCCTTGGCGGGGGGAACGACGGCGGGCCCCTATTGTCGGGGCATGCTCCGTGCGGCACAAGTCCCAGGTCTGACCACAGGCTGCACAGCGAGTTCGCTCCCTGCGCTCTTTCACCGCCGCGCGGCAGCGAGTGCTGGCGAACGACGCACGAAGTTTCATACAATGTCGGGTTGCGGCATCCTGCCGCGCGCAAGACGAAGTAACTCAAGCAACCCATGCAACCAGTCGGCCGCAACGATCCGTGTCCGTGCGGTAGCGGCAAACGAGCCAAGCATTGTTGCCACGGGCTGGCGCTCGATCGCCCGCCGTCCGGCGCAGCGCCTGTCTCGGATGCGGAGGCGAACGCCGACGCGCATTGCCAGCAGGCGCGCACCCTGCTGGCACAAGGCCAAACGGATGCCGCCATCACGCAACTCGAGCGCGCGCTGGCGCTACGGCCGGACCATGGTGAAACCCACCTGGCGCTCGCGCAGGCGTTGCGCGCACAAGGCAAGCTCGCAGCGGCGGCCGCGAGCCTGGAGCGGGGCCTGGCGCTGCTGCCGCATCTGGCCGAGGCGCACAGCAATCTGGGACTGCTGTATGGCGCGCTGGGTCAACGCGATGCGGCCGTCGCAAGTTTGCGCCGGGCACTCGCGCTAAAGCCGGATTTTGCGTGGGCGCACTGCAATCTCGGCACGGCCCTGGCCGAGCAAGGCGACCTGCCCGCCGCCAGCGCGAGCTATCGGCGTGCGCTCGCCATCCAGCCGGATCATGTCGAGGCCTGGGTCAATCTCGGCAACACGCACGAGGCACAGGGCGATGTCGACGCGGCGGTCGAGTGCTACCGGAAGGCCCTCGCGATCAAGCCCGACCATGCGCTAGCCTGGGTCAATCTCTGTGCCCCGCTGCAGGCGCAGGGCCGCCTCGATGCGGCGATCGATGCCTTGCGCCAGGCCCTCTCGCTTAAGCCTGATGACGCGCAGGCCTACAGCGGCCTGCTGTTCCTGTTGAGCATCCACCCCGGGTACTCACCGGCGCAGCGCCTTCGCGAAGCGCAGCACTATGGCGCTAGCGTGATGGCGCGCGCGCAGCCTTTCACCAACTGGCTGGCCGACCCCAGCCCCGGCGCAGGCGCGGGCGGACCCTTGCGAGTCGGGCTGGTTTCGGCGGACCTGCGCACGCATCCGGTCGGATTTTTTATCGAAAGCATCCTTGCGCATTGCGACCCCGCCCGGCTCAAGCTGGTGGCCTATCCGACGCTGCCGCGGGAAGACGAGACCACCGCGCGCCTCAAGCCCCGCTTTGCCGCCTGGCACAGCCTGGTCGATCTAAGCGATGCCGCCGCCGCCGCCCGGATTCACGACGACGGCATCCACATCCTCATCGACCTCTCCGGGCACACCGCGCAAAATCGCCTGCCGGTCTTTGCCTGGCGGCCGGCACCGGTGCAGGTGAGCTGGCTGGGGTATTTCGCAACCACCGGGGTGCCCACGATCGACTATGTACTGGCCGACCGCGTGTCGGTGCCCGAATCCCTGCGCGACCAATTTACCGAATCGATTTGGTATCTGCCGGACACGCGCTTCTGCTTTACCCCACCGGTCGACAACGCGCACCTGCCGAGCGCGCCGCTGCCGGCGGCGCGCAATGGCTACGTCACCTTCGGCTGCTTCCAGAATCCGCTCAAGCTCAACGATGCGGTCCTGGCAGCGTGGGGACGCATCCTCGGCGCGCTCCCGGATGCGCGGTTGCGGCTACTGAGCCGGCCGCTACGCTATCCGGCCGCGCGCGAGCGCCTGCAGGCGCGCCTACGCGACGCCAGCATTGCACCGGAGCGGGTGACGATGGCCGGGCAGGTGCCGCGCGAGCAGTACCTGCTGGCGCATGCCGAGGTCGATATACTGCTCGATACCTTTCCCTACCCCGGCGCGACAACCACGTGCGAGGCGCTGTGGATGGGTGTCCCCACGCTGACGCTCGCCGGCGATTCGCTGGTTGCCCGCCAGGGAGCGAGCCTGCTCGCCTGCGCCGGGCTCGGCGACTGGATCGCGGTCGACGTCGACGATTACGTGGCGCGGGCGCTGGCCCACGCCGTCGACATCGATCGCTTGGGCCGGCTGCGTGCGAGCTTGCGCGACCAGGTGCGTGCCTCGCCGCTTTTCGATGCGCCGCGTTTCGCGCGCCACCTGGAAGCGGCGCTGGAAGGCATGTGGGAGCAGGCGCGACGCGACCGATCCGCGCAGGGGATTCCGCAAGGCGGCGTCCAGGATCCACGCTCCGCCAAGGCCATGCGCGCGAACGCCCCTCGACACACACCATGAAGCTTCTGTTTTCGACCCCAGGAGATTGCATGCGCCCACTGCTCGCTCTCACCGTTGCCGGAGTCGTTTCGCTGGTTATGGCGGCCGCGCCGATGTACGACGAAGCCGCTGACGCGCAGGCGGACATCCGCGCCGCCTTGGCTGATGCGCGGCGCGCCAACCTGCCCGTGCTGGTGGTCTTCGGCGCGAACTGGTGCGGCGACTGCAAAGTCCTGGACCTGGCATTCACGAGCGGGGCGTCGGCGTCCCTGATCGCGAAGAGCTATCGCGTGGTCAAGGTCAACGTCGGCCGGTTCGACCGCAACGTCGACGTTGCCCTGTCGTACGGGGTACCTCTGAAGAACGGCATTCCCGCAGTGGTCATCCTGTCGCCCCAAGGCAAGGTTATCTATGCCACGCGCGCGGGCGAGCTGGCCAATGCGGAGACGATGGGCGATAGCGGTATCTACGAGTTTTTCAGTAAAGTTGTGGCCACTGCGGCGCACTAGGCGCGATATCCGCCCTGGCAAGAACAAGCCATGAACGACTCTCCTCTGCAGGACGGTGCGCGGCCACCGCCGCTGCCTCTGCACATGCGTATCCGCTACGCCGGGATGACCATTCTCTTCGTCGGCTTGGTCAGCGCTGCACTGCTCTACGCATTTGCCCCGGAAGACAGGAGCGCGGAGGCCGCGGCCGCAATCGCAAGCGGAAGGGTCTACGAGTACAACATTGAGCGGGTGGGCGGAATGGCAGCGGTCTATGCGGCCAGGTTCAATCGGTGGCTGGCCGGGTTGTGGCACGGCCGGCCGCTCGCCTATACGGTCGCCGTGCTCGCCATCGCCATCGCCCTGCTCTGCTTCATGGTGGCGCGGATGATATTCGTACGCCTGCCGAACGCACAAGACAAGGCGGCTGACGGCTAATTTTGGTGCACGCTGCTTTGTTTCGGGGCTGCTGTCGCGTCGGCTGGGTGAGCGAGATTTTCGTGGCACAATGTCCAACCGCGTTCTCGCGCATGGGGATGTTTCATGATCACGTTGTTTCATCGTCCCAAGACGCGCTCCACCCGCATGATCTTCTTGCTCGAGGAGCTCGATGCGCCCTACCAAATCAAACTCGTGACCATTAGGTCTCGGGACGGCACCGGGGCCGTGGATCCGGACAACCCTCATCCCCACGGCAAGGTCCCGGTGATCTCGGACGACGGGGCGATCGTGTTCGAGTCGCCGGCGATCGCGCTCTACCTGACCGACAAGTTCCCGAAGAACCAGCTTGGGCCGCTGCCCGGCGAGCGCGACCGCGCGGCGTACTTGTCGTGGCTGAGCTATTACACCGGTGTGCTGGAGCCGGCATTCATGTCTAAGTTCATGAACGTCGAGGTGCCCCGCGGCACCGCCGGTTGGGTTGCCGTGGAAGAAGCCATGCCGGCGGTCATCACCGCCCTCTCTGCCAACCCTTTCTTCCTTGGCGAGCGGTTCAGCGCCGTAGACGTGCTCTACGGCACAACCTTCGCCATGTTCGGGAAGAATCCGATGCTGCCGAAGTCTCCGGTCATCGACGACTACGTGCGGCGGATTGTCGAGCGTCCGGCCTTTGCACGCGCGCAGGCCCGCGACAACGGCTGACGGGGCTTCCGGTCACGACCAGCGCATCCGTTCGACTGCCGCCTATTGCCTTGCGCAGCCGGTTGCGCAACTGCCTGCCCACTCGCAGAATGCGTTGCGTGGCACCATCAGGTCCCCTTTTCCATGCCTGAGCCATCGCGACCTGGCCCTTTGCTACCGACCGGTACGGTCACGTTTCTTTTTACCGATATCGAGGGCAGCACGCGGCTCTGGGAAAAACAGCATGCGGCGATGCAGCTCGCCCTCGCGCAGCACGACGCGATACTGCGCAACGCCATCGAGGCAAACAATGGCTGGCTTTTCAAGACCACCGGCGACGGTGCGCATGCCGCGTTTGCTCTCGCGGCCGATGCGCTGACGGCGGGTCTCGCCGCCCAGCGCGCATTGACTGTCCATGCGTGGGGTGAGCTGCGCATCAAGGCGCGCATGGCCCTGCACAGCGGCGCCGCGGAATTGCGCGATGGCGACTACTTTGGCCCGGTGTTGAACCGGACCGCACGCTTGATGGCTGCCGGGCACGGCGGCCAGATCCTGTTGTCGCTCGCCACCGAGGAACTGGTGCGCGACCACCTCCCCGCGAACACGGCGCTGCGGGACATGGGTGAGCGGCGATTGAAAGACTTGGTTCGCCCGGAGCGGGTCTATCAAGTCATCACCCCCGAACTTCCGGCCGACTTCCCGCCGCTCCAGACACTGGATGCGCGCCCGAACAATTTGCCGGCGCAGGCGACGCCCTTCATCGGCCGGGACAGCGAGATTCGTGCGGTCAAGGAGCAGTTGGCCAGCGCCAACGTGCGCCTGCTAACCCTTTCCGGTGTCGGGGGCACGGGCAAGACGCGTCTTGCACTGCAAGTCGCCGCCGACATGGTGGACGACTTTGAGCAGGGCGTGTTTTTCGTCCCGCTTGCCCCGCTCAGCGATCCGGGGCTGGTGTTGCAAGCCATCGCCCAGGCCTTCGGGGTGCGCGAAACAGCGGGGCAAGCGCTCAAAGACCAACTCCAGAACCATTTGCACGATAAGCAGATCCTGCTCGTGCTGGACAACTTCGAGCAGGTGATCGATGCCGCATCCCTGGTCAGCGACCTCTTGACCGCTGCGCCAAGGCTGAAGGTATTGATCACCAGCCGCGAAGTCTTGCGCCTGTACGGTGAATCGAACTATCCCGTTCCGCCCCTCTCCGTCCCCGACCCGCAGCGGCTGCCACCGTTGGAACGGATGACGCAGTACGAGGCCGTGGCGTTGTTCATCGACCGCGCCCTGGCGGTGGCCCCTGCCTTCACCGTCACCAACGAGAACGCGCCGGCAGTGGCGGAGATCTGCCATCGGCTGGAGGGCTTGCCGCTAGCGATCGAACTGGCAGCAGCCCGGGTGCGGGTACTACCGCCGCAAAGAATGCTGGTCGAATTGAGCCATCGCCTGACCTTCGTCACCGGCCGCGCGCGCGATCTGCCGACACGGCAGAGGACCCTGCGCGGCGCGATCGATTGGAGCCATGACCTATTGACTGGCGACGAGCAGAAACTTTTTCGGCGCTTGGGAATATTCGTCGGAGGATGCGCGCTGGAAGCAATCGAATCCATCTGCAACCTTGAAAACGACCTGCGTGTTCTCGAGACCATGGATTCGCTCGTCGGCAAGAGTTTGCTGAAGCAGGCCGAAACCGGTGGCCACCCGCGCTTCACGATGCTGGAGACAATCCGCGAGTACGCGCGAGAAAAATTGCTGACCGATGGTGCCGCGGAAGGCTTGTCGAAACGGCACCGCGATTACTTCCTGGCGCTGGCGGCGAAAGCAGCTCCCAAGCTGCTGGGCACAGAGCAGGCCGAGTGGTTTGCGCGTCTGGACGTGGAGCACGACAACTTGCGGTCGGCTCTGGAATCGAGCGTCTCGGAGGCGGACCCCGGGGACAGTCTGCGGCTGTGCTCGACGCTGCAACGGTTCTGGTGGACACGCGGGCATCTCTCCGAGGGACGGGGGTGGTGCGCGCGAGCTCTGGGAAGCCCGCAAGCCGGGGAGCCCACGCCGGAGCGCGCGAAAGCACTCAGTGGCTCGGGCCTACTGGCCTTTTGGCAGGGCGACTATCCCGCCGCCCGGGCGCAACACGAGGAATGCCTCGCTATTTGGCGGCAGCGGGGCGACCAGCGAGGCATCGGCATTTCGCTCAACAACCTTGGGATGGTAGCCCGGAGCCAAGGCGATTATGCCGCGGCCCGTACGATGTACGAAGAGAGCCTGGCGCTGCGAGACCCGGGCGACCGATGGGGCAAGGGCGCCTCGCTGATGAACCTGGGAAATCTGGCCGCCGAACAGGGCGACTATGGCGGCGCACGGGCACGGCTCGAAGAGAGTCTGGCTATCTTCCGGGAGATCGGGGACGGGGTCGCCTACGCCACCGCCCTGGAAAACCTGGGCAACGTAGCACAGGAAACGGGCGAACTTGCATCAGCCCGGGCGCTACACAATGAGAGCCTGACGATGCGGCGGCAACTGGGCGACAAGTTGGGGATTGTCATTTCGCTGGAGAGGCTGGCGGCGGTCGTCGCGTCGCTTGGTAGCCCGGTTCGTGCCGCTCGGATCTGGGGCGTGGCCGAGCGTCTCCGGGCGGAAATCGGATCCGGCCTTGAGCCAAAAGAGCGATCCCAGCACGACCAGCGGGTGGCCGCGGCCCGCGCCGCCGTGACCGATGCTGCGGCCTTCGATGGCGCGTGGCAGGAGGGTGGTGCCATGTCGCTCGAGCAGGCGATGGAGTATGCGTTGGAACAGCCGGATAACGATCCATGACTTGGATGCCGAGGCACGGTCTCGCATCGGCTTTCTCAATGATTGGACTGGCCCGACCCGCCGATGCCAATCAATCGGATGGTCCGTGATTTGCGGCGAATCCTCAGAACCGCTGGAATTGCCGAGCGCGCAATCACGCGGGCCTTCGCATGTCCAGTTCATCGCGAAATAACCAATTGAGTTCTTTGCCGGACGCCGCGGTGGCGAACCCGTCGAATTTACCTTCTTCCGCGAGCACCCTAGCGGCGCGCATAAATCCACCCCAGGCTGAGCGCGCGAGTGCACCGCCAACACTGACCCGTCGCACACCGAGCGCGGCAATCTTCTGGATCGTGAGCTCGCTCGCCGATCCCACCAACAGATTGAAAGGCTTCGGAGCGACGCCGGCGACCATGGCTGCTATTTGATCCGGCGTCTGGATACCTGGCGCATAGAGGCAATCGGCGCCAGCCTGGGCGTAGGCCTTGAGCCTGGCGATTGCTTCGTTGAGATCAGGGCGGCCAACCAGAAAGCACTCGGCGCGTCCGACCAGAAGCGTATCGCCGCCGGCCTTGTCGATCGCTCTGCGGGCCGCGCGGATGCGCTCTACCGCGACGCTGAGTTCAAACAGCGGATTCGCGGTCTCGCCGGTCGAATCTTCGATCGAGAGTCCCGCGACGCCGGTCTCGATTGCCAGACGCACGCTGTCCGCCACACCGGCGGCATCGGGCGCGAAGCCGCTTTCGAAGTCGGCATTCACCGGCAAATCGACTGCTGCGACGATGTCTTGCAAGTGGGCGAGTGCCATGTCCCGAGAAACGGCACCATCGGGACGCGCACGCGACCAGGCGAAGCCGGAACTGGTCGTGGCAAGCGCCTTGAAGCCTAGATTCTGCAGAAAACAGGCGCTTCCCACGTCCCACGGATTGGGAATGACGAAGCACCCGCTCAAATGCAACTGCTGAAATGCGCGGCGTTTGTCGGCAATGCTCGGGCGAGTATTGGTCATACGCGGGAATCCTGATTCTGGTTGGCTTGCAGAAATTCAATTCTGCTCCAATTTAGCCATCACGTCGCCCGTGTGCAGGCATGCGTAGTCGTACGGAAGCCGTCCGATGCGCAGGCCGGCCGGCAGCGGACAGTCGCGACTTTCCCACAAACGGACAGCGGGCCTACAATCCACACTTCTCGCTGGCACAGTGCACCAATGGCCCACTGGTCGAGTTTGCTGCTGGTATGACATTCGACGCATTTATCGAGATCGCTTGGAATGAACATGGCGACCAGCCGCAAGCAGTTGCAGATCGGTTGGCTGCATCGCTGCATCTGGTCAAAGAACCTCAACACATTGCGCCGTTTGCGCGTTTGCTGACCCATGTCTTTGGCGAGCACCTCGGCCAATGGCATCGTGGCGTTGACTTGCTGGAGTCGCTCCGCGGCCTGCCTGCTTTCGATGGCAGTGCCTTGGTCACTAGGACGCTCGGTCGAAGCATTGCCACCTTGCGCTATGCCAGCGGTGAACGTGGCGCTTTGGAGTCTCTTTCCGCGGAAGATCGGACCTCTGCGTTGGCTGCTGCGGCGTCTGCCTTTGCCGGTCGCAAGGAATTCAAGCAAGCGCTTGCGGCGTACTCGGGGGCACTTCAACTGGCGAGCGCTGGGCTGCCTCCGGAATCGCCGGCCATCCGGTCACTCGCGATAGGTGGCAACAATTTGGCTGCCGCCCTAGAACAGAAGAAAGAGCGTGACGGCGCTGAAACCGAGGGCATGATCGCCGCGGCTTTGGGCGCCCTCCAGTACTGGAAGCTGGCCGGAACTTGGCTTGAAGAGGAGCGCGCCGAATATCGGCTCACACGCAGCCTTTTGCAGGGTGGTGACCCAGAAGGTGCTGTTGAGAGCGCCGAGCGCTGTATCGACGTTTGCAAACGCAACAACGCGCCCGCGTTCGAGGAGTTCTTCGGCTACGCCGCTCTTGCTCTGGCACAGCGTGCCGCCGGCGACCACCATTCGTTCGGGGCAGCGCGCAAGCAAGCTTTGTATCTATTTGAGAAAGTACCTGAGGCAGAAAAGCGGTGGTGTGAGGCTGACCTCAAAGCAATCGAAGGCTAACCCGCGGTCTAGTACCGACCGTGCCGCGGGTCGTTTCACCCCAGGTTAGGACTACCCTCCGGCGAGGTCAGCTTGAAACCTTGCCGGGATCGGCCAGGTGCGGCGGTCAAGGCGATAAGCTCGCGCAACTGTTGCAGGGCTCCCTCAGGTATGGGTGGCTCTGAGATGTCGGCAACGCGCTCCTCGCGTCGTCCCAAAGAAACGCGTTGCCGGACAGGTCTATTCCTTGAACAGGTCCACGCTGATGAGCACAACCGGCTCGCGCCCTTTATTTTCCGCCCAATGATCGACGTCGGTCGATTCCGTGATCACCTCGCCCGGCCGGTAGGTCCGATCGGGGGCGCCCTTGCGGTGCTCGAGTAAGGTGCCCTTGAGGATGTAGGTCAGCGCCGGACGTTGTGCGTGGCTGTGAAAGGCGGCGACGCCACCGGGTTCGATAGTGATCTGCCGCATGCGCATCTGACGTCGCTCAAGGTCGTTGAGACCTTGCTTCGAAAGGTCCAACGCGGAGAGCTGCGATGCGCTCATCCCCTTGTTTTCTGAAGGGGGCGCCGGTACTGCGAGCACTGCGCCAGCTGCCACACTGATTGCCAGGACCGCCAAAAAACGGATCGAATGCATAGCTCGTTCCTCCTGAGGTCGGTTGATTGCCAATCCCCACGCGCCAAGTGCAGGGATCGCCCTGATTGTATCCCCGCCCGGAAGCGCAAGGGGAACCCGGACTTTGGGCACGCTCGGTTAGGTCCGGAGCGAGCGCTTGGCAGCGGTGCCTACGACCGATTCTGAAGTTACCCACGTTTCGTGGAGAGTTCCATCGGGCACAATAGCTCCAGGAGGGCTGTGTCATGGAACGCAAGGAACGCAGGCGCCATAGCCGGGAGTTCAAGCTCGAGGCGGTGCGGTTGGCCGCCGTTGGAGATAAGACCAAGGCCAAGGTGGCCCGGGAGCTGGGCATTCGGGTGAACATGCTGCGCCAGTGGCGCCTGGACTTTGAGGAAGAGGAACGCAACGGCGTTCCCAAGCAAGAGCTGGCCACGGCTGAGCAAGACCTCGGGGCGCTGCGGCGTGAGAACGCCAGACTGCGAGAGGAGATCGAGATTTTAAAAAAAGCGGCCATCTACTTTGCGAAGGCGTCGAGATGAAGTACGCCTTTGTCGAATGCCAGCGCAGGCACCATTCGGTGGGTAAGCTGTGTCGTGCCCTGCGCGTTTCACCCAGTGGCTACTACGCAGCCCGCAGGCGGCCACCCAGCGCGCGGGCTGAGCGACAAACGTCTCTGATCACCAAGATCCGGGAAGTCCACCTCGCCAGCCGCCAGACGTATGGCGCGCCGCGGGTGCACGCGGAGCTCTCGGTTCAGGGGATTGCTTGCTGCCGCAACACGGTCGCCAAGCTGATGCGCAGAGCGCAGATTGTGCCCAAGGCGATCCGGCACTTCCGGGTAACGACCGACTCGCGCAATACCAAGGAGGTCTTCCCCAACGTGGTCAAGCGGTGCTTCAAAGCCGAGCGGCCCAATGCTTGCTGGCTCAGCGATGTGACTTACATCCCAACCCGCGAGGGCTGGCTGTACCTGGCTGCTGTTCTGGACGTGTACTCCCGGGCCATTGTGGGCTGGGCCATGGGCCACACTCTGGGCGGCCAGTTGGCCACCGACGCGCTCGCTATGGCAATCTCCGGACGCGGCGTTCCCGAGCTCGTGCACTCCGATCGAGGCTCAACCTACGCAACCTCGATATACCGGGACCTCATCAGGAAACACGGGATCCGCCAGAGCATGAGCCGCAAAGGAAATTGCTGGGATAACGCGCCTATGGAAAGCTTCTTCCACTCCCTGAAGACGGAGCTTGTAATGCACTGCGACTACAAGACCAGGGACCAGGCACGTGCAAGCCTGTTTGACTACATGGAAGTCTTCTACAACCGCCAGCGGCGTCACTCCACTATCAACTACGTGGCTCCGCTAGCATTCGAGGCATCAACCAGCGCCTGATCGGACTGTCCACCGTTCGTGGGTAACATCAATTCCGGTCGCCACCGGCCTTAAGGACCGCTGCTTGCGGACAACTTCGGCGCTACGGCAATGTCGCTGCTGGCGGCCGGTGGCGCGATCCCAAGCGGACGTGGCTGCCCGAATGCAATTAACGCGCCGCATGCCCGAGGAACTCCCGGACCGGAGGGCGCAGCAGGCTTGCGAACACCAGCACATGGGTCCACAGCAAGAGGGGAACGGCTACAGTCGGGATAAACCAGGTGGCACCGAGCGAAGCCGGATTGATGACTACGCCGATTGTGCCTTGATAGAACGCGAACAGCAGGTCGGCAAGACCCCACAGGCTGAACGCCCAGATCGCGATGCGCGAATAGCGATGTGCTCCCATCATTAAAGCAACCCACGCCAAGACCATTGCAACGAGGTCCCCGTAGGCCGCGGGCGCAGCGAACGCCGTCTGAAGATTTGGACCGACGACCCCCGGCACGAGGAAGGCCAAGCCTACGTACCGGAACAGGTGCAGGTGCAGAATCGGCCGTACCGCTGCGTGCAGGGGCAGCTCGCGGATGCGCGGCCAGACATAGTTAAGGCAGACTGCCCCCCACGCGAGCAGGCCGAAGGCAATGCTCGCCGCAAAGGGAAGTAGGATTACAAGGTTTCTGGCGGATTGCATCGAAGGCTCCAATAAAATGTTGGTGGCAGATACAAGTAACGTGATGCGCAGCCAGCGGAGACGCTGCCGCCTGGAGGCGGCGCCGCGCCGTGACTTGCATTTCGCAAGTTTAAGCTTGCATTATGCAAGTTTTGCATATAAAGTCAAGCCATGGACAGCAACCACCTGATCCCGCGCCGACGATCGTTGTTCAGGAGCTTGCGTGCCACGCGCTAAGCAGGGCGCCGGCCGCCCACGAAACAAGATGAGTCCGGTTCAAGGCGAGAACCGGCGCTCGGTTTGCCCGGTCGCGTGCAGCCTGGACCTTTTCGGCGACAAGTGGACGCTGCTGATCGTTCGGGACCTGCTGCGCGGCAAGTCGCACTTCAAGGAGTTCCTCGCGTCTCCGGAGAAGATCGCGACCAACATCCTTGCGAATCGTCTCGCTCGGCTGGCTGCGAATGGCGTTGTCGAACGCTACCCGTCCAGCGATATTGCCGGGAGAGAGGCCTATCGACTAACCGAGAAGGGGCGTTCGCTCCGTGGCCTAATGGGCCAGCTCAAGGCCTGGGGACTGGATCACATCGACGGAACCCAGGCGCGGCTGCAGGCGGATAACTGACTGGCCTGCCGAGTAGCGACAAGCGGGCCTTGTCAAGGCCATGCGTACCCCGGGCGCTGGTTCTCCATGCTAGGCGCCATTCATCCGCCGAAAAGTCTCGTCGAGCTCCGCCCGTGAGGCCCGACTCGCCTGTTCCGAGAATCCATAGGTGATCTCGGCCTCGCCGCTCGCGAGCCGGGCCATGACGTGGTCGGCGAATGCGTCGAGTGCCACCCCAAAGGTATGCAGCCCGGGACCGCCCAGGTCGGTATCGACCGCCGGCGGAATGATTTCGACGACCTTGATCGACGTTGCCTCGAGCTGCCGCCTGAGGGACAGCGTGAACGAGTGCAGGCCGGCCTTGGTCGCGCAATAGACCGGCACCCGGGCCAGCGGCGAAAAGGCGAGGCCCGAGGTGACGTTGATGAGCACCGGATCCGTCTGGCGCAGCAGGTGCGGGATCAGGAGCATGGAAAGATGCAGGGGTGCGGCGAGGTTGATCGCGATCTCCTGCTCGGTCTGCGGCCACGCGTCGGCGCGGGCGACGTCGACACGGTGCTGAATGCCCGCGTTGTGAAGCACCACGTTCAGGTGTGCGAACTCGGACGTGCACCAGCGCGCGAGCTCCCGGCGCCCGGCCTCCCCGGCCACGTCGCAGACGACGGTCTTGAGTTGCGGATGTTGCGTGGCGGCTTCACGCAGCTTGTCCTCGCGCCGCCCGCAGATGAGCACTTCGCTGCCCGCCTTCAGGAAGCGTATTGCCAGGGCCAGCCCAATGCCCGTTGCGCCGCCGGTGATCAGCACCGTGTTGCCTTGCAGTTTCATGACTGGCATCCCCCTGATGGTCCGGATCGATTCACTGCGCGCCGGCGGCCCGCTGTTGCCTGCCCTGCCCCGCGACCGCCGCGCTCTTTATTATCGAATGAAACCGCACGGCGGTGGCAGCCCGAACACACCGTTCGCTCAACCATAAGGTTGAATGTAGCGCGGGCTCAGCCGATAGTTAACCGTTTGGTTGAATACAGATGCTCACCGCTCGCGGCTTAGGGAGCCCACAACCTGCCCCAGGTAGGTCGCGGCCACGCGCGGGTTGCTCTCGAGGGCGGCGCTGTCGCCCTCGATGGCGAGCTCGCCGGTCTCCAGGACGTAGCCGTAGTCGGCGACCTGCAGCGCCGCGCGCGCATTCTGCTCCACCAGCAGGATGGCCACTCCGGTCCGGCGCAGGGCGGCGATGATGCTGAAGATCTCCTTGACGAGCAGCGGCGCCAGGCCGAGGCTGGGCTCGTCGAGCATGAGCAGCGTGGGCTTGGCCATCAGAGCGCGCCCGAGCGCGAGCATCTGCCGCTCGCCGCCGGACAGCGTTCCGGCCAGCTGGCGCCGCCGCTCGGCGAGCCGCGGAAAGCGGGCGTAGATTTCCGCGCGGGTATCGCCCGATCGTACGATCGCCGGCGCGGTAGCGGTGAAAGGCGCCGAGCTCGAGGTTGTCGGCGACGCTCATCGCGGCGAACAATTCGCGCTGCTCCGGCACCAGGCACAGGCCGCGCGCCACGCGCTCCTCGACGGCGGTCCCGGCCAGCGACGCGCCGGCGTAGCGAATGCTGCCGCGCGCAGGGCAGCAGGCCCATGATCGCGGCGAGCAGCGTGGTCTTGCCCGCGCCGTTGGGTCCGATCACGGTCACGATGCTGCCCGCCGCGATCGCCAGCGACACGCCGTGCACCGCCTCGACCTTGCCGTAGGCGACGCTGACCTCGCGCAACTCGAGCAGCGGGCTCATTGCACGCCGCCCAGGTACGCTTCGAGCACGCGCGGGTCGGCCTGGATCGCGGCCGGCAGGCCTTCGGCGAGCTTGACGCCGAAGTCCATCACCACCAGCCGGTCGGTAAGGCCCATCACGAATTCCATGTCGTGCTCGACGAGCAGGATCGTCATCCCCTCCGCGCGCAGGTTGCGCAGCAGCGCGCGCCAGCTCCTGCTTCTCGCGTAGCGCAACCCGGCCGCGGGCTCGTCGAGCAGCAACAGCCGCGGACCGGCCGCGAGCGCGCGCGCGATCTCGACCAGGCGCTGCGCGCCCAGCGCGAGCGAGCCGGCTGGCGCGTGCAGGTGCGCCGCCAAGCCCACGCGCGCGATTGCGCGGCGGCCTCGGCCCGGGTCTCGGCCTCCTCGGCGCGGTCGAGGCGCAGCGCCGCGCGTAGCACGCCGGCGCGGCCGCGCAGGTAGGCGCCCAGCGCGACGTTGTCGAGCACCGACATCGTCGGCAACAGGCGCACGTGCTGGAACGTGCGCGCGATGCCCAGCCGCGCGATGGCGAATGCGTCCAGCCCGGCGATGGGCTCGCCGCAGAAGGCAATCGCGCCGCGGGTCAACGGCAGCGCGCCGCTGATCAGGTTGAACATCGTGCTCTTGCCCGCGCCGTTGGGCCCGATCAGGCCCGAGGATCTCGCCGCTGCGGATCTCGAAGGACAGGTCGTTGACGGCGACCAGCCCGCCGAAGGCCTTGCGCGCTCCCGTGACGACGAGCAGCGGTTCGCCGGCGGGGCGCGCGGGTGCGCGTGCGCAAGCCGGCCGCCGCCGGGCACGGGCTGCGGCGCGCGCGCCGGCAGCAGGCGCGCGAGCCAGGGCCATACGCCCGTCGCGCGTGCGCTGCAGCAGCACGACCACCAGGATGCCGAAGACGACGATCTCGAAGTTGCCGCTGCGGCCGAGCAGCCGCGGCAGCCAGTCCTGCAGCTGCGTCTTGAGCAGCGTCACCAGCGTCGCGCCGACCACCGCGCCCCAGACGCTGCCCGCGCCGCCGACCACGGCCATGAACAGATATTCGATGCCCTGGTTGAGCCCGAACGGGGTCGGATTGACGAAGCGCTGCAGGTGGGCGTACAGCCAGCCGGAGACGCAGGCGAGCAGCGCCGCATAGACGAACACCACGATCTTGAGCCGGCCGGCGTCGACGCCGAACGCTTCGGCCAGCTCGAGGCCGCCCTTGAGCGCGCGCATGGCGCGCCCCTGACGCGAATCGAGCAGGTTGTGCGTCATCCACAGCGCCGCGAGCGCCATCGCCCAGATCAGATAGTAGAAGTAGCGCTCGTTGCGCAACTCCAGGCCGGCGAGCGAGAGCGGCGGGAATGCCGCTCAAGCCGGTGTGGCCGCCGACGAACTCGAGGTTGCCGAACAGGAAATAGAAGCTGATGCCCCAGGCGATGGTCGCCAGCGGCAGGTAGTGGCCGCGCATGCGCAGGGTGATGAAGCCCAGGCACAGCGCGACCAGCGCGGTCAGGGCCAGCCCCAGCAGCAGGTTGAGCCACGGCATCCAGGGCCGCGCCCGCGTAGCGCGTGGACAGATAGGCCGTGACGTAGGCGCCGATGCCGACGAACGCGGCCTGGCCGAACGAGGTCTGGCCGGCAACGCCGGTGAGCAGCACCAGGCCCAGCGCGACGATGCTGTACAGGCCGATGTAGTTGAGCAGCGTGATCCAGAACGGCGGCGCCACGACCGGCGCGGCGACGAGCGCGGCCAGGAACAGCCGCCAGCGCGATGCGGTGCAGAGCCACGCCGGCGGCCGCACGCGGCGGTGTCGCTATTCGCGCTCATCGTCGTGCTGGTGCGTGGAGAGCGAGCGCCACAGCAGCACCGGGATGATCAGCGTGAACACGATCACCTCCTTGTACGCGCTCGCCCAGAACGACGAGAACGACTCGAGCAGGCCCACCAGCAGCGCGCCGGCGGCGGCCAGCGGGTAGCTGGCCAGCCCGCCGATGATCGCGCCGACGAAGCCCTTGAGGCTCACCAGGAAGCCCGAATCGTAGTAGACGGTCGTGATCGGCCCGATCAGCACGCCCGAGAAGGCGCCCAGGAGCGCGGCGAGCAGGAACGTCAGGCTGCCGGCCAGATTCGGGCTGACGCCGACCAAGCGCGCGCCGACGCGATTCAACGCCGTCGCGCGCAGCGCCTTGCCGTAGAGGGTGCGCTCGAAGAACAGGTACAGCGCGCCGATCAGCAGCAGCGAGAACAGCAGCACCAGCAGGCTCTGGCCGCTGACGTGCACGTCGCCAACCTGGAACGACGCCTGGGTGAACGCCGGCGTGCGCGAGCCTTCGGCGCCGAAGAACCAGCAGGCCCAGCCCCAGCAGCACGAAATGCACGGCGACCGAGACGATCAGCAGCACCAGCACCGGGGCCTCGGCGAGCGGCTGGTAGGCGACGCGGTAGAGCAGCGGCCCCAAGCGCGCTGACGCTCGCCGACCGCGAGCACGATCTGCAGCGGCAGCGCCAGCTGCAGCGGCGCGGCCGCGTGCACGGCGCCGGCGATGGCAAGCGGCAGGCCGACATAGAGCGCCAGAGCGGCGCGGCAGCGTGCGCCAGGCGCGGCGCCGCGCCGCGGCCGCGCGCATTCCATCGCACCGGCGCACGAGCGCCAAGCCGCCGAGCAATCCCACCGTGCCCGGCGATTTGCCAAGCTGCAGCGCGGCCAGCGTCAGCGCGCCGTAGGCGACGAACTCGCCCGCCGGCACGAAGATCACGCGCGTCACCGCGAACACCAGCACCAGCGCGAGCGCGAGCAGCGCGTAGATCGCGCCGTTGGTGATGCCGTCCTGCGCGAGCAGTGCGGCGATCGAGAGATCCATGGCTGCCAGGCGGGGCGGTCAAGGCCCCGGATAGGGCAAGCAAGGCAACGCGCTGCGCTGGCGCGCGCAGCCGGCGCAGGTCAGCGCCGCGGTCACTTGGTCAGCAGCCACTTGCCGTTGTCGATTTTCACCATCACCCGGGCGCGGTTGTCCATGCCGTTGTGGTCGGCGGGCGTGATGTTGAACACGCCGTTGCTTGCCGGCGACCTCGTGCGAGTTTTCCAAGGCGTCGCGCAGCGCGGCGCGGAACGCCGGGGTTCCCGGTTGCCCGTGTTTGAGCGCCTCGGGAATCGCCCGCTGCAGCAGCATGTAGGCGTCCCAGGCGTGGCCGCCGAACGTGGTGCGGCTGCCCGGGCCGTACTTGGCTTCGTACTGGGTGACGTACTCGGCGGCCGACTTGCGCACCGGATTGGACTCGGGCAGCTGCTCGTACGACCAGCAGCGGCCCGGCCGGCAGGAACGCGCCGTTGCCGTCGGTGCCGACCACGCGCAGGAAATCGGCGTTGGCCACGCCGTGCGTCTGGTAGATCTTGCCCCGATAGCCGCGGGCGACCAGATCCTTGTGCGGCGTCGCCGCCGGCGTGCCGGACCCGGCGATCAGGATCGCGTCCGGGTGCGCGGCGAGCAGCTTGAGCACCTGCCCGGTCACGCTGGTGTCGTTGCGGTTGTATTTCTCCTCGGCGACGATCTTGATGCCGGCCGTCTGCGCCGAGCGCCGCATCTCGTTCGAGCCAGCTGTCGCCATAGGCGTCGGCGAAGCCGATGAAGCCCATGGTGCGTACGCCGTTGGCGCGCATGTGCACGGCGATCGCGTCGGCCATCAGCGAGTCGTTCTGCGGCGTCTTGAACACCCAGTGCGTCTTCGGATCGTTCGGGGCGATGATCTGCGCCGAGGCCGCCATCGAGATCATGGGCACCTCGGCCTCGGCGACGACGTCGCGCATCGCCAGCGAATTGGGCGTCACCGTCGAGCCGATGATCACGTCGACCTTGTCCTCGCTGATCAGCTTGCGCGTGTTCTTCACCGCCTCGGTGGTGTCCGACTTGTCGTCGAGGATGATGAAGTTCACCTTCTGCCCGGCGATGGTCGGCGTGCCGATCAGCTCGAAGGTATTCTTCTCCGGGATGCCGAGCGAGGCCGCCGGCCCGGTCGCCGACAGCGTCACCCCGACGGTGATGGCGCCGTGCGCGGCCGCGGCCACGACGAGCGCGAGCGCGGCCGCGGGCAGCAAGCATCGCGTGCGAGTCATCGCTTCCTCCATTGCGGTGTTGCAAGGCCGCCGCGTGGCCGCGCGCGGCGGTTCATTTTTTCAGCGCGTCGCGAATCTCGCGCAGCAGCAGCACTTCCTCCGGCGGCGCCGGTGGCGGCGGCGGCGGCGCGCTGCGACGCAGGCGGTTGATCTGCTTCACCATCAGAAAAATGATGAAGGCGAGGATGATGAAGTTGAGCGCCACGGTGAGGAAATTGCCGTAGGCGAGCAGCGGCACGCCGGCCTTGGTCAGCGCCTCGTAGGTCATTGGCCCGCTGTAGCCCGGCGGCGGCGTGCCGAGCGCGATGAACCAGTTGCTGAAGTCCAGGCCGCCGACGACGCGGCCGACGACAGGCATGATCAGATCCTTGACCAGCGAATCGACGATCCTGCCGAAGGCGCCGCCGATGATCACGCCCACCGCCAGATCGACGACGCTGCCGCTGACTGCGAAGTCGCGGAACTCGCTCATGAACGACATGCTTGGCTCCCTCCCGGTTGTCCGGCGCTGCCGGTCTTCAGACCGCCGCTTCGCCGGATTCGCCGGTGCGGATGCGCACGACCTGCTCGACGTTGGTGATGAAAATCTTGCCGTCGCCGATCTTGCCGGTGCGGGCGGCCTTGACGACCGCCTCGATCGCGCGCTCGACCAGGCTGTCGGCCACCACGACCTCGACCTTCACCTTGGGCACGAAATCGACCACGTACTCCGCGCCGCGGTAGAGCTCGGTGTGGCCCTTCTGCCGGCCGAAGCCCTTGACCTCGGTCACGGTCAGGCCCGTGACGCCGATTTCGGAGAGCGCCTCGCGCACTTCGTCGAGCTTGAATGGCTTGATGATCGCTTCGACCTTTTTCATTGCTGCTCCCCAGGGTCCGCGCCGGACCGCCAGCGCCGGCTACATTACACTACGCCGAAACACTCTTCCACTCGGACCAGGCGGAAGCTGATCGGGTAGCGCCAGTCCTTGCCGAAGCCGCGCGGCGTGATGCGGATGCCGACCGCCGCCTGGCGCCGCTTGTATTCGTTGGTCTTGATCAGGCGCACGACGCGGGCGACCTGTTCCGGTGCGTAGCCACGCGCGACGATCTGCGCCGGGCTCAAGTCCTCCTCGACGTAGGCTTCGAGGATCGCATCGAGCACCTCGTAGGGCGGCAGGCTGTCCTGGTCGGTCTGGTTCGGCCGCAGCTCCGCCGACGGGGCGCGCGTGATGACCCGCTCCGGGATGACGCGCCCGAAGCGGTTGCGGTAGTGGGCGAGGCGGTACACCAGCGTCTTGCTGATGTCCTTGATCACGGCGAAGCCGCCGGCCATGTCGCCGTAGAGGGTGGCGTAGCCGACCGCCATTTCCGATTTGTTGCCGGTGGTGAGCACGATTGCGCCGTGCTTGTTGGACAGCGCCATGAGCAAGGTGCCGCGGATGCGCGCCTGGATGTTCTCCTCGCTCGCGTCCTCGGGCAGCCCCTTGAAATCGCTCGGCGAGGGCAGCGCGCAGCGCCTGGAACACGGCGTCGATGGGAATCTCGTCGTAGCGCACGCCGGCGATGGCGGCCATGGTGCGCGCGTCTTCGAGGCTGATGTCGGCGTTGTACGGCGAGGGCAGCATCACCGCGCGCACGCGCTCGCGGTCCGAGCGCGTCGACCGCGATGGCAAGCGTCAGCGCGGAGTCGATGCCGCCGGACAGGCCGATCAGCACGCTGGCAAAGTGGTTCTTGTCGACGTAGTCGCGCACGCCGCTGCACAGGGCGGCGTAGACGTGCGGCTCCAGCTGCCGCGTCGAGCGCGCCGCGCACGGCTTTCGGCGTTGCGCCGGCGAATTCGACCAGCGCCACCACCTCCCGCCATGCCGGCAGCTGCTGGGCCAGGCTCGCCGCTGCCGTCGACGACGAACGAGGCGCCGTCGAAGACCAGCTCGTCCTGGCCGCCGACGCGATTGACGTAGACGACCGCGCAGTCCCGTTTCCCGCGCCCGCGCCATCGACCACGCTCGCGCCGCAGCGCCTGTTGGCGAGATGTGATAGGGCGAGCCGTTGGGAACGACGATGAGCTGCGCGCCGGCGGCGCACGCCTGCTGCGCCGACCGCGGAAACCAGATGTCCTCGCAGATCACGATGCCCACGCGCACTCCGGCAACCTCGATGACGCAAGGCTCGGTACCGGGCTCGAAGTAGCGCTGCTCGTCGAACACGGTGTAGTTGGGAAGCTCGCGCTTGCGATAGACCGCGGCGACGCGGCCGTCGCGCAGCACCGCGAGCGCGTTGTGGCGCTTGCCAGCGGCCAATTCGGGAAAGCCGACCAGCACCACCGGTCCGCTGATTTGCGCGGCCAGGCGGTGCGAGTTCTTCGGCGCACGCGGTCGAGAAACGCCGGGCGCAACAGCAGATCCTCCGGCGGATAGCCGCACAGCGAGAGTTCGGGCGTCACGACCAGGTCGGCGCCGCCGCGCCGCGCTTCGGCGACCGCGGCCAGGATGCGCGCCGCATTGCCACGCAGATCGCCGACCACGCAGTTGAGCTGGGCGATGCCGACGCGCATGCGCTGAATGTTAGCACGGTTGCGGGCGCTTGCTGCGGCGCGCGCATTAGACGCGACAATGGCGGCGCGATTTCAGTTGCCGCATGCCGCGCCTCTCGCTCCGCACCGTCGATTCGCTGGCCGCGATTCCCGGCGCCGGCGTGGGACGCGCTCGTCGGCGATCGACCGTTGCTGTCGCATGCGTTTCTGCATGCGCTGCACGAATCCGGCTGCGCCGCGCCGGAAACCGGCTGGATCCCGCGCTATCAGACGGCGTGGCGCGGCGATGTGCTGGTCGGTGCGATGCCGCTCTACCTCAAGCAGCACTCGTACGGCGAGTACGTGTTCGACTGGTCCTGGGCCGACGCGTATCGGCGCCATGGCCGGCGCTACTACCCGAAGCTCGTGTGCGCGGTTCCGTTCACCCCCGCCACCGGGCCGCGGCTGATCGCCGGCGACGCGGCGATCCGGCGCGAGCTCCTCGCCGCGCGCGCTCGCGCTGCTAGTCGACGAGCAGCTTTCGTCGCTGCATATCCTGTTTCCCACGCCGGAGGAAGCCGCCGTCTGCGCCGGCCGCCGGCATGCTGCTGCGCGACAGCGTGCAATTCCACTGGACCAACCCGGGCTATGGCGAATTCGCGGACTTCCTGGCGACGATGAACCACGCCAAGCGCAAGCGCATCAGCCAGGAGCGGCGCAAGCTCGCCGCCGCCGGCGTGCGCTTCCGGCGCCTGCTCGGAGCGCGAGATCGACCGCGCGCGACTGGGCGTTCTTCTTTCGCTGCTACACCGACACCTACCGCCGGCACCATTCGACGCCCTACCTGTCGCTGGCGTTTTTCGAGCGCATCGGCGCGACCCTGCCCGATAACGTGCTGCTCGTGCTCGGCGAGCGCGACGGCCGGCCGGTGTGCGCCGCGCTCGACGTGTTCAGCCGTGACACGCTGTGGGGACGCTACTGGGGTGCGCTGGAATTCATTCCGGGGCTGCATTTCGAAGCCTGCTACTACCAAGCGATCGAGTTCTGCATCGAGCGCGGCATCGCCCAGTTCGAGGGCGGCGCGCAGGGCGTGCACAAGCTCGCGCGCGGGCTGCTGCCGGTCACCACGCGCTCGGCGCACGCGATCGCCGATCCGGACTTTCGCCCGCGCCATCGCGCGCTTCGCGGCCGACGAGCGGGCCGAGGTGGCGCAGGCGGTCGAGGAACTCGAGGCGGCGAGCCCGTTCAAGGAGGACGCGCCCGACGCGGGTGACGCGTCGCCGCGGATGCCGAGCACCGCGCTGCGCATTCGATTCTGCGCTGATGGCGGCGACCGACCCGGCCGCGCTCACGATCCGCGCCCGCCGCGGGCGGGCGACTTTGCCGCGCATCTGGGCGATTTTTCACGCGGTCGTTGCCGCCGGCGACACCTATGCGTACGCGCCGCAGACGACGCGCGCCGAGGCGCACGCCGCATCTGGATGGCGCCGCCGGCGCTGCCGTATGTGGCCGAGCGAGCCGGGCGCATCGTCGGCACCTACGCGCTGCGCCCCAATCAGCCGGGCCTGGGCGATCACGTCGCCAACTGCGGCTACATGACGCATCCGGACGCGCGCGGACAAGGTATCGGCTGCGGCGATGTGCGCGCACTCGCTGCACGCGGCGCGCGAGCGCGGCTACACGGCGATGCAATTCAACTTTGTCGTGGCGAGCAACGAAGGCGCGGTGCGGCTGTGGCAGCAACACGGCTTCGCGATCGTCGGCCGCGTTCCGGGCGCGTTCCGGCATCGCACGCTGGGGCCGGTCGACGTGCTCATCATGCACCGCCTGCTGTAAGCGCGCGCGGCCGCCGGCCGAGCGGCGCGGCTAGCGGCCGCCCGAATCGTTGCCGCCGCGAAAGCCGCCTGGATTGCCGCCCCGGTTGCCGTTGCCGCCCCGGTTGCCTCCGCCGTTGCCGCCGCGGTTGCCACCGCCGTTACCCCCGCGGTTGCCACCGCCACCACCGCCGCGGCTGCCGCCGCCATTGCCGCCGCGATTGCGGCCGCGGTTGCCGCGTCCGCCGTGCCGGCCCGGCTGCTCCTGCTGCGGTCGGGCCGCGCGCGGTGGGGGTGCCGGCGGCGGCGCACGATTGCCGTCGACCTCATCGATGGCCTCGTCGCTCTCCTCGTAGTCGACGCACTCGGCATCGGCGCCGTTGCCGTTGACCTCGTCGGCTGCTCTGCTGCGTCCTCGCTCCGACCGCATCGCCAGTCGGCGCCGAGCGACCGGCATCATCATCGCGTCCGCCGTCCGTGCCCCCCTGGCCCGAGGCCGGCAGCCTGCAGCAGGCGACGAGTTCGTCGTGCTCGAGTTCGACGGTTTGCCCGCGCTTGAGCTGCGGCGGCATCGCCACCACGCCATAGCGGATGCGGATGAGCCGGCTCACCATGAGCCCAAGCGCCTCGAACAGGCGCCGCACTTCGCGGTTGCGGCCCTCCGGCAGGGTCACCTTGTACCAGTGGTTCGCACCCTCCCCGCCGCCATCGGACGAGCGAGGTCACGCGGGCCATGCCGTCGTCCAGCGGCACGCCTTCGCGCAGCGCTGCGCTCCTGTTCCGGCGTCAGCGTGCCCATGACCCGCACCGAGTATTCGCGCTCGACCTCGTAGCGCGGATGCATCAGTCGGTTGGCGAGTTCGCCGGAGGTGGTGAACAGCAGCAGCCCTTCGCTGTTGAAGTCGAGGCGGCCCACCGCGATCCACTTCGCGCTGCCGAGCCGCGGCAGCTTGTCGAACACGGTCGGCCGGCCTTCCGGATCGGCGCGGCTGACGATTTCACCGGACGGCTTGTGGTAGAGCAGCACCCGCGTCGCGCGCCGGCGCGAAACGCAGCCGCACCAGTTCGCCGTTGATGCGGATCTGGTCGTTGGGACCGACCTTCTGGCCGACCTCGGCCGGCTGCCGATTGACCGTGATCCGGCCGGCGATGATCAGCTCTTCCAGGCCGCGCAGCGATCCGTAGCCGCATTGCGCCAGCACCTTGTGCAGGCGCTGCGGCTCGGTGAAGACGGTTTCAGTGGAACGTCGGGTTGGTTTCCGGTGCATCGCGCTCGGCGTCTCCCGCGGCGGATGCGGCGAGGTCAGCGGATGCGGATGCCGGTGTGCCGAGAATCGGGCTCGCGAGCGCGAGTTCGGCCTCGGCGGCCTTTGCGGGGGCATCGGGTAGCTCCAAGAGATGGGAAGTGTCGAGCTCGGCCAGAGGCGGAAGCTCGGAGAGGGAACGCAAGTTCAGATCGTCGAGAAACTGCTTGGTGGTGGCGTAGAGTGCGGGTCTGCCCGGTGTCTCGCGGTGCCCGACGACCTCGATCCACTGTCGGTCTTCGAGCGACTTGATGACCGGGGTCGACACGGCGACGCCGCGAATCGCTTCGATATCGCCGCGCGTTACGGGCTGCTGATAGGCGATGATGGCGAGCGTTTCCATCGCCGACCGCGAGTAGCGCGGTGGCTTTTCGGGGGCCAGGCGGTCGAGGTAGGGCTGCAGGTCCGGCTTGGCACGAAAGCGCCAGCCGCTGGCCACCTGGGTTAGTTCCACGCTGCGCCCCGACCATGCGCTGCGGATTTCGTCCAACAACCGGCGCACGAGATCCTGCTCCAGCGGCGGGTCGAACAGCTTCGAGAGCTGCGCCGCGGACACCGGTTCTCCGGCGACCAGCAGGGCGGCCTCGAGTACGCTCTTGATCTCGCCGAGATCGTCCATGGTCAGCCCTGCTCCTCGCCTTCCAGAGCGAACGCCGGGGCACCCTTGCGCTGGACGTAGATCGGCGCATAGGGCGCAGCCTGGACCAGCTCGAGCAACTGTTCGCGGGCGAGCTCGAGGATGGCGAGAAAGCTCACCACCAGGCGCGGCCGATCGATGCGCGCCTCGAACAACGTCGTGAACTCGAAGAAGCGGCCCGGCTCGAGGAGCTTCAGCAGCCGGATCATCTGGCTGCGCACCGAGAGTTGCTCGCGGGTGACCAGGTGATGGCGGTTGGCCCGGGCGCGCGCGACCAGCCCGGCCCACGCCGCCTTCAGATCGTCCGGCCGCACCTCGGGCAGGCGCGCCTGCCGCAGCGCGCTCGAACCATACCCGCACCAGCGAGAAATCGCGTTCGGCGAGCGGCAAGGCATCCAGGGCCCTGGCGCCGGCTTTCAGGCGTTCGTATTCGAGCAAGCGGCGCACCAGCTCCGCGCGCGGGTCCTCGGCCTCGGCGCCGGGGAGCGCCGGCGGCTTGGGCAGCAGCAGGCGCGACTTGATCTCGATGAGCACCGCCGCCATCAGCAGATACTCGGCGGCGAGCTCGAGTTGCGTGCGGCGCATCATCTCGACATAGCCGAGATACTGGCGCGTGAGTTCGGCCATCGGGATATCGAGCACATTGATGTTCTGCTTGCGGATCAGGTAGAGCAGCAGGTCCAGTGGCCCTTCGAAGGTCTCGAGGAAGACCTCCAGCGCCTCGGGCGGAATGTACAGGTCCTGCGGCAGCTCGAGCAGCGGCTCGCCGTAGATGCGCGCCACCGGCGCGCCGGCAGCCTGGGCGAGGTCGACCAGCCGGACGGGCGGCGCGGCGCTCATGTATAAGCGAGCCCCATCACCTCGCGCACTTCGCGCATCGTCTCCTCGGCGAGCTTGCGCGCCCGCTCGCAGCCGTCGGCGACGACCGCGCGCACCAGCGACGGGTCGTCCAGATACTTCTGCGCGCGCTCCTTGATCGGTTCCTGCTCGGCGATGATGGCCTCGATCAGGGGCTGCTTGCATTCGAGACAACCTATGCCGGCGGTGGTGCAGCCCTGCCGCACCCAGGCCTGGACCGATGCGTCCGAATAGATCCGATGCAGCGGCCACACCGGGCATTTTTCCGGCGTGCCGGGATCGGAGCGGTGTACGCGCGCCGGGTCGGTTTGCATGGTGCGAATCTTGTGGCGTGATCACCGCCGGCTCCTCGCGCAGCAGGACCGCGTTGCCGTAGGACTTGGACATCTTCTGGCCGTCGAGTCCGGGCACCTTTGGGGTGTCGGTGAGCAACGGCTGCGGCTCGGGCAGGATGACGCGGCGCGACCCCTCAAGGTAACCGAACAGCCGCTCGCGGTCGCCCAGCGCGAGGTTCTGCGCCGCGTCGACCATCTCGCGCGCCGCCTCGCAGCGCCGGCTGGTCGCCCTGCTCCTGGAATGCGGTGCGCAGCTGCTCGTAGCGCTTGGCGCGCTTCGAGCCCAGCTTCTTGATCGCCGCCTTGGCCTTGTCCTCGAATCCGGGCTCGCGACCGTAGAGATGATTGAAGCGACGTGCCAGTTCGCGCACCACCTCGAGGTGCGACACCTGGTCCTCGCCGACCGGCACCATGTTGGCGCGATAGACGAGGATATCGGCCCCCTGCATCACGGGGTAGCCGAGAAAGCCGAAGGTCGACAGATCACGGTCGGCCAGCTTCTCCTGCTGATCCTTGTAGGTCGGAACCCGTTCGAGCCAGCCGACGGGTGTGATCATGCCCAGCAGCAGCGCGAGCTCGGCGTGCTCGGGCACGTGCGACTGGATGAAGATCGTTGCCCGGTTCGGATTGATCCCGACGGCGAGCCAGTCGACGAACATCTCCCACACGCTCTCGGCAATGGTCTCCGGCGTGTCGTAATGCGTGGTCAGCGCGTGCCAGTCGGCGGCGAAGTACAGGCATTCGTACTCCTCCTGCAGGCGCACCCAGTTCTTGAGCGCGCCGTGGTAGTGGCCCAGATGCATGCGGCCGGTCGGCCGCATGCCGGACAGCACGCGGTCAGCAAACATCCGGGTTCAGCGCTTCGGGCATGGCCCGCATCAACCAAGTCCGAGCAGGAACCGAATCGCGTACTCGCCGGCGCGCAGGATGGGCAGCATCAGATAGTTGAGCACGCGGGTGGCCAGCAGCACGATCACGATCATGAATCCATACGGTTCGAGCCGGGAATAGCGATAGGCGATCGGCCCGGGCAGCAGGCTCAGCCGCGATCCGGCCCGCCGTCCAGCGGCGGAATAGGCAGCAGATTAAGCGCCATGAGCATCAGATTGACCTGTACACCGGCATTCGCCATCTCCAGAAGTCCCTTGCTGTCGATCATCCCGCCCGGCGCGGCGGACTTGAGCAGGAAGGCCCATGCCACTGCCATCACGAAATTGGCGAACGGGCCGGCGCCCGCGACCCAGAGCGTGTCGCGCTTCGGGTGGCGCAGGTTGCCGAAGTTCACCGGCACCGGCTTCGCCCACCCGAAGATGAACGGCGCCGATACCGCGATCAGGAAGCCCGGCACCGCGATCGTTCCGATCGGGTCGATATGCTTGAGCGGGTTCAGGGTCACCCGGCCGAGCATGTAGGCGGTCTGGTCGCCGAATTGCCGGGCGACAAAGCCGTGGGCCGCCTCGTGCAGAGTGATCGCGAAGACCACCGGCACCGCCCAGAGCACGATGGTCGCAAGCGACAACTCCATTGACCGCCATTCTACCAGTTACCGGCCAGCCCTTGCCAGGCGCGGCGCGTGCCCGGGCCTCGGCCGGGCTGCGTGGCCGCGCGGTGCGCCCGGTGCCGCCTAGGCCACGGCGCCGACCAGGCCCAGCCGCGCCGGATCGCCGCGGCCGCAGGCGCGTCACCACCGGCGGCGAGACTGCCAGATCGACGATCGTCGTCGGCTCCAGATGGCAGGCGCCGCTGTCGATGATGAGATCGAGCGCATGCTCGTATTGGGCGCGAATCTGCGCCGGGTCGTTCAACGGTTCGCTCGCACCCGGCGCAATGAGCGTCGAGGAGAGCAGCGGCTCGTCGAGCTCGGCAAGCAAGGCGTGCACCACGCGTGATCGGGAACGCGCACGCCGATCGTGCTGCGCCGCGGATGCTTCAGCCGGCGCGGCACCTCACGCGTCGCGGGCAGCAGAAACGTGAAGCTGCCCGGCACCCCTTCCTTGACGATGCGAAACTGCCAGTTGTCGAGCTGCGCGTAACGCCCGAGCTTCGGCCAGGTCGCGGCAGACCAGTGTCAGGTGATGTTTGTCGTCGACCTGGCGCAATGGCGCGGATGCGCTGCCGCCGCCGCCGCGTCACCGACCCGGCAGCCGAGGGCATAGCTGGAATCGGTCGGGTAGGCGATGACCCCGCCGCCGCGCACGATCGCCGCCGCCTCGCGGATCAGGCGATGCTGCGGGTTCACCGGATGAATGGAAAAGTATTGAGCCATGCTACCCGACCGTCCCAAGGCCGGTCGGCGTTCGCTATATAATTCGCCGATATTCTAACCCACGGTTATATTCGGCACACCGGTGAACCTGCAGCAGATCCGCTACCTTTGCGCCGTGGTCGACCACGGGCTCAATGTCTCGGTGGCCGCCGAGGCGCTGTTTACCTCGCAGCCGGGCATCAGCAAGCAGATCCGCCAGCTCGAGGACGAGCTCGGCGTGCCGATCTTCATTCGCGCCGGCAAGCGCCTGGCGGCGCTGACCGAAGGTGGGCGAAGTCATCGTCGCCACCGCGCGCCGCGCGCTTGCAGGAGCTCAACAACCTCAAGCAGGTCGGCGCCGAGTTCAAGGCCGAGGATGTCGGCACGCTGGCCATCGCCACCACGCACACCCAGGCGCGCTACGTCCTGCCCCCGATCCTCAAGCGCTTCGCCGAAAGGTATCCGCGGGTGCGACTGTTGCTGCATCAGGGCAACCCGATCCAGGTCGCCGAGCAGACCGTGCAGCGCCGAAGTCGACGTCGGCATCGCCACCGAGGCGCTGGCCGATTTCCCGGAGCTCGTCACGCTGCCCTGCTACACGTGGAATCGCTGCGTGCTGGTGCCCAAGGGCCACCCGCTGGCGCAGGAGAAACCGCTGACGCTCGAGGCGCTCGCGCGCTATCCGATCGTCACCTACGATTTCAGCTTCACCGGCCGCTCGCAGATCAACGCCGCTTTCAGCGCCAAGGGGCTTGCCCCCAACGTCGTGCTCACCGCGCTCGACTCCGACGTCATCAAGACCTACGTCGAGCTCGGTCTCGGGGTCGGCATCGTG
This sequence comes from uncultured beta proteobacterium, assembly GCA_963777455.1. Lineage (GTDB taxonomy): Bacteria > Pseudomonadota > Gammaproteobacteria > Burkholderiales > Casimicrobiaceae > PALSA-1003. The sequence continues at coordinate 2,800,587 of CAVZQQ010000004.1, read as the reverse complement.
GCGCAGATGGCCTACGACCCGGCGCGCGAGACCCAGTTCGAGAAGCTCGACGCGAGCCACCTGTTCGCGCCGAGCACGACGCGCCTGGCGCTGCGGCGCGGCGTGTATTCGCGCGGCTTCGTCTACGAGTTCATCACCCTGTTCGCGCCGCAGTTCGACCGCGCGGCGATCGAGGCTGCGCTCAAGGGCGAGGCGGAGCACTACGAGCTCTAGCCGCCACCACCCAGCTGATGAGGCAGCCGGATATGCAACCACGTATCCCCCGCGCGGCGGCGCTCGTCCTGCTCGTGCGCGGCCCTGCGGCCAGCGCGGCCGAGCTGCCGACGGTCGAGCTCAGCATCAACGGCCAGCGCATCGTGGCCGAAATCGCGGCCACCGAAGCCACGCGCACGACCGGGCTCATGAACCGATTCAGCCTGCAGCCGGACCACGGCATGCTGTTCGTTTTCCAGGAGCCGCAGCCGCAGGCGTTCTGGATGAAGAATACCTATGTGCCGCTGTCGATCGCCTTCATCGGCAGCTGACGGGCGCATCCTCAACATCGAGGACATGGCGCCGCTGACCGAGACCACGCATCCGTCGCGCGGGCCCGCGCTCTACGCGCTGGAGATGAAGAAGGGATGGTTCGCGCAGCACGGCATCGCGGCGGGCGACCCCATGCTGCGGCCTGGACCGGGCGCCAAAGGCGAGCGAGTGACGGGCTTGCTGCCCCGGCCTGGCGCGCCTAGCGCCAGTGCACGCCGCGCTGGGCGGTCGGCAAGCCCCCGCTCGCAAGCGCCGCGCCGAATTTCCGGCTCAGCCGCTCGGTCAGGTTCTCCTTCACCGTGAAGTCGACGACGTCTTCGGCCTTGATCACATCGCGCGCCACGGAGTCGACGCTACCCAGCGCGTCGGCCAGACCCAAGTCGATGCCGCGCGCGCCGTTCCACACCAGCCCGGAGAATAGCTCCGGCGACTCCTTGAGGCGCGCGCCGCGCCCGGCTTTCACCGCGGCAATGAACTGCTGATGGATCTCGTCGATCATCTTCTGCGCGTAGTCGCGCTGCGGCGGGCGTCAGCGGCGAGAACGGATCGAGAAACGCCTTGTTCTCGCCGGCGATGATCGCGCGGCGCTCGACGCCGAGCTTGTCCATCGCGCCGACGAAGCCGAAGCCGTCGATGATCACGCCGATCGAGCCGATGAGGCTCGCCTTGTCGACGTAGATCTTGTCGGCCGCAACCGCGACGTAGTACGCGCCCGACGCGCACATTTCCTCGACCACGGCGTACAGCGGCGTGCTGGGATAGATCGCTGCGCAGGCGCCGGATCTCGTCATTGATCATGCCCGCCTGAACCGGGCTGCCGCCGGGGCTGTTGATGCGCAGGACCACGCCCTGCGTGCCCTTGTTCTTGAACGCCGCCTGCAGCCCGGCCATGACGTTTTCCGCGTTCGTCCGGCCCGTCGGCGATCGAGCTCGCCGCGCATGTCGACCAGCGCGGTGCACTTGTCGGCAGCTGCGGGTGCTCTCGGAGAGCGTGCCGACGACGACGAGCAGGATCGAGAACAGCAGCACCAGCGTCAGCAGCTTGAAGAAGATGCCCCAGCGCCGGGCGCGCCGCATTTCGCGCAGGCCCTCGCTGGCGAGACGTTCGATGACGCCGTGTTCCCAGTGTTCTTCCGCCATGGTTCGATCCCCGCTCACCGCCCCGGCTTGCGAGCGCTCAGTATAAACGCTCGGCCGCGCCGCACAGCGTGCCTTTCAGGCGTTTGCCCGCAGCCATTCGGCCAGTTCGCAGATCGAGGCGAGCGTCGCCAGCGGCGACAGGCCGGCCAGGCCCGCCGGGGTATGGGCGCCGTAGGTTACGGCCAGCGCGCGCGCGCCGGCATTGCGCGCGAGCTCGAGGTCGTGCGTGGTGTCGCCGATCATCAACGTCTGCTCCGGAGCGACCCCGCAGCGGTCCATCAGCGTCAGCAGCATGTCCGGGTGCGGCTTGGGCAATCCCTCGTCGGCGCAGCGGGTCGCGACGAAGCGATGAGCGAGCCCCTGCTGTTGCAGCGCCCGGGTGAGGCCGACGCGCGACTTGCCGGTGGCGACGGCCAGCAGAAAGCCGCGGGCGTCGAGTTCGTCGAGCATTTCGCGGGCGCCGGCGAACAGCGGGATCTCCGGATCGCGCGCCAGATAGTGGTGGCGATAGCGCTCGGACAGACGCGGATAGTCGGCGGCCGGCAGGTCCGGGCGCGACGTAGCGTAAGGCGTCGGTCGAGCCCAAGGCCGATGACAAAGCGCGCCCGGCCGTCATCGGGCGCCGGCAGCTGCAGATCACGACAAGCCTGCTGGATGGCCTCGGCGATGATGGCCGTGGAATCGGCGAGCGTGCCATCCCAGTCGAAGACCAGCAGCCGGAACTGGCGCGGGGCGCCGCGTGCGGCCGGGTCAGTCAGCGCTGGCATGGGCATGCGCTCGGTCCAGGCGGGCGACAAAGGCAGCGAGGTCCGCCGGCAACGGCGACTCGAGGGTGAGCTGGCCCGGCGCAGTCGGATGCGGCAACGACAGGCGCCAAGCGTGCAGGAACATCCGCTTCAGCCCCTGTTTGGCCAGCGCGCGGTTCCAGGTGAAGTCGCCGTACTTGTCGTCGCCGGCGAGCGGAAAGCCGAGGTAGGTCAGGTGGACCCGGATCTGATGCGTGCGACCGGTGTGCAGTTCCGCTTCGAGCAGCGACAACCGGCGGCTCGGCCGCGACCCAGACGCGGCGACGGTGAAACACCGTGCGCGCGGCCTGCCCGCCGGCGTGCTCGACCCGGACCCGACGTTCGCTGTCGCGGGTGACGAAACTTGGCCAGCGGCAGCTCGACGCGGCGGGTGGCATCGCGCCAGCGACCCTTGACGAGCACGAGGTAGCGCTTCTGCGCACCGCCTTCACGCAGCGTCGCGTGCAGCGCGAGCAGTGCCGCGCGCTTCTTGGCCACCAGCAGCACGCCCGAGGTATCCCGGTCCAGGCGGTGCACGAGCTCGAGGAACCGGGCCTGCGGTCGGTCGGCGCGCAACTGCTCGATCAAGCCGTAATTGATACCGCTGCCGCCGTGGACGGCCAGGCCAGGGGGTTTGTCGAGCGCGATCAGCGCCTCGTCCTCGTAGAGGACCGGCAGGGCGAGCGCGCGCGGCGCCGGCGGCGGCGGTTTCGTGCCGGAAGCGGTGCGTACTGGCGGAATGCGCAGGTCGTCGCCTACCGCGAGGCGAGCGTCGGGCCGGACGCGTTTGCGGTTGACGCGGACTTCCCCGCTGCGCACGATGCGGTAGATGTGGCTCTTGGGCACGCCCTTGAGCACGCGCAGGAGGAAGTTGTCCACGCGCTGCCCGGCGCCGGCCTCATCGATCGCGAGGTGCTGCACGGCCTCCTTGCTGGAATCATTCATGTCCGAAGAATTGTAAGGGGGATTGGGCGCGCGCAGGTTTTGGAGAGCCGGAGGCCGCATCCAAGCGCCGATCGCGCGCCCACGCGGCCGGGCGAAAGTTGTAATTTTTGCACGAGCCTGCAGCCTACCGGATTGGGGCTCGAGCCCTTGTCAGGGTGTGGGCTTGCGCCGATGCGGCGAAGGCGCCGGCACCGTTCTTGCTCGGGGATGGGACTACGGGGGGGTGATGTCGGAAATTACCAAGCCGCTGAACGTCTATGTTGTCGAGGACTCGCCGATTCTGCGGCGCCTGCTGGTGTCGACGATCGAGGCGGCGGGAGCCGAATTGATGGGCACGACCGGCAGCGCGCAAGCCGCCATTGCGGCGCTCGCAGTGCTGCAGCCGGATCTGGTCTTAATCGACATTGGCTTGGACACGGGTAACGGATTCGACGTACTGCGGGAGATGCAGGCCCGGGACCTCGCTCCCATGGCCATTAAGGCGGTCCTTACCAATCACGCCACTTCCGAAAACGAGAACCTCAGCCTTAGGCTGGGCGCCCATCGTTTCTTCGACAAGTCTTCGCAGACCTCGGAGGTGCTGGCGCTGATCACGGCGTTAGCGGCGGAGAAGCGACGGGGTGAGAGCAGGTGTTGCGACCCGAATCGCGACGATCCAGGGACGCACACGCGAAGCTGAGAAGTCCCATCAAGACGGCCCAAAGGGGAGTGCACATGGAACCGAAAGTCGGTCGGGAACTGTACCGAGTCATGGATGCCTTGGTGGCGCTGAAGTGCGACCTGAGCTGCGACCCCCACATTCCCGGGGAGAGCTTGGTGTTATCCGCCGACAAAGCGCGTGATGCCTGCGAGGCGCTCGAGGCAGCGTCTACATCCATCAAGAGTCTGGCCGCTGAACTCAACGCCAGCGTGAGGGGCGATAAGCCCGGGCATTAGGTCTGTGCCCGGCCGTACCGGGCGATCCAAGGTTCCGAGCTGCGCGGGTCGGCTGCTCACGACCGCGGTCGTGGGCGCGCTACGCACGCATTAGAGCGAACCGGGTCAGCCATCAACGCGCAGCACCGCTCGGGCGCGAGCCGGATGAACTCTTGGCGGACCCCGGCACCTGCCGGGGCCTCGCGGGAAGGTGAATCGGCGGTTTTCGTTGCCGTCCGCGCCTCCGTGCCGGGAATGAAATAGAATAAAAACAGGCAAATAGGTATGCAATGCTATTGGCAAGGGTGAAGGGTTTCCTTATACTTGTCTTCGGCAACAACGAGCGGCAAAGACATTCGGCGGGCAGGAGCAGGCGACGCTGCAGGCAGTTTAGGCGTCCGGCTCGAAGCCTGCGGCAGCCCGGAACGACGGCTGCGGCAGCCGCCCGTTGCCCCGAAGGGGCGATGCGGTTAAATCGGCTCACCGTCCGGGCCTTGCGACCCGGAAAAGTAGCGATGTTAATTTAGAGCGCAGTCTCCGCACTGGCCAGTGGCCGGGATGAAGCGGCACGACGCGCGGCGCGCAAAACCGAACCGAGCGCAACGAATCCTGTATCCGACTGCACCGACCCGTGCCGCCATAAAGGCGGCTCCGGCAAGCGCGGCGCACTTTGCGCGTCCTGCCGCAGTCGCGATACCGTTTGGGCGATAAGACGAGAACCCTCACCACACTCCCGAGACCGGCCCGCGCCGGCACCTGCATGGTGCCGGTGGCCGCCGTGAACCAACGATGCCCCTTATCCGCATCCGGTACCTCGTAGCCGGGCAGCCCGTGCTGCCCGCGTGGCGTTTCTCGCCCTCGCCCGCCGCCCGTTAGACCGGGCGCCCGATGGTCTCGGGCGCCGTCCGCTGCACCCCCCTGGTCCGGCCGCGATTGGCGCCGGGAAAGACCCTATGAAACGTATGCTGTTCAATGCCACCCAGGCGGAGGAGCTCCGGGTGGCGATCGTCGACGGCCAGAAACTGGTCGACCTCGATATCGAATCCGCAAGCAAGGAACAACGCAAGAGCAACATCTACAAGGCGGTCATCACCCGCGTCGAGCCCAGCCTCGAGGCGTGCTTTGTCGACTACGGCACCGACCGCCACGGCTTCCTGCCATTCAAGGAAATCTCCCGCGAGATACCTGCGCGGTGACGGCGACGGAGCGCGCAGCCGGCCGCAGGACCAGCTGAAGGAAGGCCAGGAGCTCATCGTCCAGGTCGACAAGGACGAGCGCGGCAACAAGGGCGCCGCGCTGACGACCTACATCTCGCTCGCCGGCCGCTACCTGGTGCTCATGCCCAACAACCCGCGCGGCGGCGGCGTCTCGCGGCGCATCGAAGGCGAGGACCGCAACGAACTGCGCGACACTATCAATCAGCTCGACGTCCCCAGCGGCATGAGCGTGATCGCGCGCACCGCCGGCATCGGCCGCTCGCTCGAAGAGCTGCAGTGGGACCTGAACTACCTGATGCAACTTTGGACGGCGATCGACGGCGCGGCGAAGATGCAATCCGGCGCCTTCCTGATCTACCAGGAATCGAGCCTGGTCATCCGCGCCATCCGCGATTATTTTCATCCCGACATTGGCGAGTTGCTGATCGACACCGAGTCGATCTTCGAGCAGGCGCAGCAGTTCATGAGCCATGTCATGCCGGCGACCGTAAACCGGGTCAAGCTGTACAAGGACGACGTGCCGCTGTTCTCGCGCTTCCAGATCGAGCACCAGATCGAAACCGCCTACGCGCGCCAGGTGCCGCTGCCGGCGGGCGGCGCGATCGTCATCGATCACACCGAGGCGCTGGTCTCGATCGACGTCAATTCGGCGCGGGCGACCAAAGCCGGCGATATCGAAACCACCGCGTTCCAGACCAATCTTGAGGCGGCCGAGGAGATCGCGCGGCAGTTGCGGCTGCGCGACCTGGGCGGCCTCATCGTCATCGATTTCATCGACATGGAGAGCGCGAAGAATCAGCGCGACGTGGAGAACCGGCTCAAGGATGCACTGAAATACGACCGTGCCCGGGTGCAGCTCGGCAAGATCTCGCGCTTCGGACTGATGGAGCTGTCGCGCCAGCGCCTGCGCCCGGCGCTCGCCGAATCGGCGTATATCCCCTGCCCGCGCTGTCACGGCATCGGCCACATCCGCGGTACGGAGTCGACGGCGCTGCACATCCTGCGCATCCTGCAGGAGGAGGCGATGAAGGACAACACGGCGCAGGTAGTAGCCCAGGTGCCGGTCGACGTCGCCACCTTCCTGCTCAATGAAAAGCGCCCGGAGATTCACGGCATCGAGACGCGGTTCAAGGTCAATGTGTTGCTGGTCCCGAATACCTACCTCGAAACGCCCAATTACAAGTTGCAGCGGCTGCGGCACGACGACCTCAATCAGAGCGAGCCATTGCCGGCGTCGTTCGACATGGTCGAGCGGCCGGAAGAGGAAGATTTCGTCAAGCAGAAGAAGGAAGAGGCCCGCGAGCCCCGCCAGGAAGCTGCTGTCAAGGGCATCACCCCGGCACAGCCCGCGCCGATGCCCATCGAGCGCCTGCCGGTGGCGGAAACGCCGCGGCATGAGAACTGGCTCACCACCGTCATGGGTTGGTTCAAGCGCCAGCCGAGCGACGAGGTCGCGCCGGTCGCAGCGCCGCAGCGCGCGCAAGGTCCGCGCGAGCGTGAAGATGGCGGACGTGGCCGACGCGAGCGTCCGGAGCGGCGCGATGGCCGGGGCGAGGATCGCCGCGAGGGCAAGCGCGATGGCCAGCGTGAGCCGCAGCAACGAGGACCCCAGGGCGGCCCGCAGCCGCCCCGGCGTGGGCGTGAACCCGGGCGTGATGGTCAGCGTGGTGAGCCGCAGAAGCAGCGGCCGCCGCGTGAGCCGCGGCCACCGCGCGAACCGCGTCCGGCCGACCAGGCGCAGGCCGCGATAACGCAAGGCCAATCCGGCACCCCATCGAGCGCTGAGCATGGCGAGGGCGGTCGACGTCGTCGCGATCGGCGTCGTGGCGGGCGTGATCGCGGGGATCGGAACGGACATGGTGAGCAGCGCGCCGACCGCGGCGGCCAGCGCCCCGCTGCCCCGCAAGCGACCACCCCGCGGGACGAAGCCCAAGCCCTACCCTCCGCACACGCGCCGGCGGAGGCATTCCCCGTCGAAACACCTCCGACCTATCACCACGAGGAACCCAGAGTAGCGCCGCCCCCAGTGGAGTTCGAGGCGCAGCACGAGGTGCCGATTGTTAGCGCGCAGCGCGAAGAGGTCGCGGCCCGATTCGAGCCGCAGCCGGTCGAGCCGGTGGCGCCGCCTCACCAAGCCGCGCCGCTGCCGCGTATCGCCCTCGAGTTGCCTCCCGAGTCAGGTCTGGTACTGGTCGAAACCACGCACGCTGCGCCGTCTCCTGCAAACGCCGAGGAGCCGCAACGACCGCGCCGCGTCCGTCCGCCGCGCACCATCATCGCGGACGAGCCGCTGCAGATGGTCGAGACGGGGCCCAAGGATTCAACACCGCCAGCAACCGAATAGCGTGTTGTATTGACCCGTGAGAGGTGCGCCGCGGCGTCTACGGTCGCGGCGCAAGGTGCGCGCGGATGGCGTCCAGCAGCGCCGGCGCACCCGCCTCGGTCAGATCGAGTACGCGCTCGAAATCCTCCGGCGCGCCGTGATAGGGGTCAGGGACCTCGCGCACCCCTAACTGGGGTGCAAAATCCAGGAACAGGCCGAGATGGCCGGTGTAGCCGCGCAGTTGTAGCTCTCGCAGGTCCGTCAGATTGTGCCGATCCATCGCCAGAATCCAGTCGTAAAGGCTGAAATCACCCGCCTGGACTTGGCGCGCGACGTGGGCGCCGACGGCATAACCGCGACGGCGCGCTGCAGTAACCGCGCGCGGATCGGGTGGTTGTCCGAGCTGGTAATCATGCGTTGCGGCGGAGTCGATGCCAATGTGCGCGTCGAGTCCAGCGCGTGCTACCAAGGTGCGGAAGACGCACTCCGCCGTCGGCGAACGGCAGATATTGCCGGTGCAAACAAATAGGACGTTTGCGCAAGGCAACTCGGCTCTTTTCTTCACCATGGATTTGCCACCCTGAGAACCAACGAGACCAAACAGGCTTCGCCCGCTTGCCAAAACACGCGCGGCAGCCACTCCTGTGGCGCCGCTTAGACAGAATGGCCGTTCTGTAGGAGGCTCGTCTCCGTCAACGTGGGTTGCGCACCGAAGTGCGCCGAGCCACATGCGGCCCATCTGGGTACCGGACACCGAGCACGAAGCGCTGCGCAATTTGTGGCGTGCCCGCGAGGACGCGCTGCACACGCGCCTGAAGGCGCGCCAGCAGCTCAAAGCCTTCCTGCTGCGCCACGGCCGCATCTATGCCGGCAAGACCTCCTGGAACAAGACCCATGCGCGCTGGCTGGCCGAGCAGTCCTTCGAACAGGCCGGCGATCAATTGGCATTCACCGAATACGTCCTGGCGACGCAAGCAGCCGACCAACGTCTCGGCCGCTTGGATCAGGCCCTGGTGCAGTCCACCGCCGGATGGCGCTTTGAAACGGTCGTGTCTGCCTTGCGCACGTTGCGCGGTATCGACAGCGTCAGCGCCATTGGCCTGGTCGCGGAAATCGGCGACATCCAGCGCTTTGCCCACCCGCGGCATCTGATGAGCTACCTCGGGCTGGTGCCCTCCGAGCGCTCCAGTGGCAATACCGTGCGCCGCGGTGGCATTACCAAGACCGGCAATGCCCATGCGCGCCGCCTTCTCACCGAAGCCGCCTGGCATTACCGCTATCCGGCGCGCCTGAGCAAGCTCCTCAGCAACCGTCAGCAAGGCCAGCCCGAGGTCATCCGCCACCACGCCTGGAAGGCCCAGCTCCGCCTGTGCGCTCGCTTTGCTCATCTGCAGCGTCGCGGCGTTCACATCAACAAGGTCTGTATCGCCACCGCACGCGAGCTCACTGGCTTTATCTGGGCGATCGCCCGCATGGCGGCGATGACACCGGGCCCTTGAAACCAAATTCGGGGTATTGGGCGATGCGCCACGAATCACGATAGATAGAACCCTCAACGGTTCTATCTCCAGACCCTTTGGGTAACCTGCGCCCCTTAGACCGAGGCAGCTTCCGCGACGGACTCTCCCACAGTGGTAACCAACCCACGGATATCAGGCTGATCCATCGTCGTTGCACTCAGACTTGTGGCCAGCGCCCAATACCCCGATCGATGACAATCAACTCCCTCCATTGACACAAACGGCCATATCAGAACCGGACCAAGTCGTTAGCGGTAACCCAGAAGTTAATGCCATCACTGCATGCGCTAGCCGGACCCGGCGAATATCCTATCGCGACATTGGCGATGAAACTCAGGTCGGCCGCGTTGAACACGGTCACGGAGTTGCCAGAGTAGTTTGCCACCAAGACACGCTCGCCGTCGAAGCTTGCTCCACTGGGGGAGCCTAACTAATTGGTTGCATCCGAAGCGATCGTGGCCACGACGTTGCCGGTGCTGGCCTGGACGACGGTGATCGAATTGCTGAAGAAATTGGGCACCCAGATGTTAGTGCCGTCGAACACCGGAAATTGCGGGCTCATTCCGACGATTACAGTCTGGAGGTATTGCCGCTCGAATCGAGCTTCAACAGCGTCCCGGCACTGCGGTCCGTGACCCAGATGTGCGCACCATCGAAAAGAATGCCCCATGGCTTGGTGAACCCGGTGGTGACGTTGGTCACGGGATATGGGGTCGTCGCTTGTGGCGTGACAATCGACACCGAGCCGCCCATGTTGGCGGTCCACAGGTGCGTGCCGTCGAAGGCAATCCCATAAGCTTGGTTGCCAAGGTTGCTGGCAGCCACCGTCACCGTCCCCGGCGGCTGCGTGGGATCGATCACGTACAGCTTGCCGGGAGTGGTAACAGCCGTCACAAAGACCTTCCCGGCGGCCACCGCGACGCCGAAGCCACTCGCGGCGCCAAGCCAAGTGCCTAATGCGTTACCCGTACTGGCCTGCAGCGCGACCACAGTCCCGAAGTTGGTGGTCCAAATGTTTTGGCCATCCGCGCCGCAGTAAAGTGCACCCCCAACATTTATCATCTGCATCGCGTTGGCCGTTTGCGGCGTCCACCATTGATTGAGCGCCGTGCGTCGGCTCGCTCGCGTGAGTCCCTGATCGAGCGCGCGTTGCAGGAAGGTCGTCATCTGCACGCGGGTTACAGAACTGTTCGGGTCGAAGGTGGTGGGCGAAGTGCCCTTGGAAACGGCGGTAACGTAGGCTTCCATGATGCCGGGGCAGAACGGGTCGGTGACGCTCGCCACATCCGTGTACGGAAATGGGTAGCTCCCGGTACCGCAGGGTTCCGATGCAACGGCGGTCTTATTCATGAGGGCAAGGCTTAGCGCGGCGCAGAACAACACCCCGGCCCTTCCGAACGAGTCGGCGATTCGCTTCATGTTTTCTTCCCCGGGGCGTGAGTCAGGCGCGGTGACTGCCGGGGTAATGGTACTTGGAGGCCGTCGCTGGAGAAGCGCTCAGAACCGTACCAGGCTGTTCGGACTTTGAACCGTGAACCAGAAGTTGACCCCGTCGCTGCACGACCCGGTTGGAGCAGTGTAGGGTGCCATCGGCACGTTGGTGATGACGCTCAGATCCGCTGCCTTGAACACGGTCACGCTGTCGCCCGTATTGTTCGTCAGGAACATACGCTCGCCGTCAAAGGTTAGGCTCTTCGGGCAGTGTACGCTGCCTGCAACGTCCACGAGGGTGGCCACGACGTTACCGGTGCTGGCCTGGACCACGGTGACCGTATTGCTGATGTAGTTCGGCACCCAGATGTTGGCGCCGTCGAACGCGGGCGCCCACGGCTGCGATCCAACCTGCACGGTCTGGAGGATCGCGCCAGCGGAATCGAGCTTCAGCAGGGTGCTGGCATTGTAGTCGGTGACCCAGATGTTCTTGCCATCGTACAGAATGCCATAGAGGCTGGAGAACCCCGTGCTGACCGTGGTCACCGTATACGGTGACTGCGGCGTAATGATCGATACCGAGCCGCTCTGGTTCGCGGTCCAGATGTTGGTACCGTCAAAGGCAATGCCCAGCGGATTGTTCCCGAGGTTGTTGGCGGCCAGGGTCACCGTGCCTGGTGCCTGCGTCGGATCGATGACGTAGAGGCTGCCGGGCGACGTGTTGCCGGCAACATAGATCTTGCCAGCTGCGACCAGAACACCTTCCGCAGAGGCCGCGCCCGTCCAGGTGCCCGCTATCGCGCCGGTGTTGCCCTGTATCTCAACCACGTCGTTGCCCGCCGCGGTCCAAATATTTTCCCCATCCGCCGCGCAGGCGCTAGGAACGGATGGTCCCAGGGCGACCGCCTGCATCACGGTGTTGGACTGCGGGTTCCACCACTGATTGAGCGCCGCTCGCCGGCTCGCTCGTGTGAGGCCTTGATCCAGCGAGCGTTGCAGGAAGGTCGTCATCTGCACGCGGGTGACGGTGTCGTTCGGACTGAAGGTAGTCGGCGTGGTGCCCTTGGAGACGCCGGTGACATAGGCTTCCATGATGCCGGGGCAAAAGGGGTCCGTAACGCTGGCGACGTCAGTGTACGGAAATGGATAGGTGCCGGTGCCGCAGGGCTCAGAGGCGCACGCGGCGCTGCTGCCGAGGGCGACGCTGAGCGCGACGCCGAGCAGCACTGCCGCTGCTCTTAAAGCGTTGCCTATCATCCCGTTCATCCCATTTTCTCCCGTGGACTGACGTAAACGGCCATATCAGAACCGCAGCAGGTTGCCAGTGGTGGCGGTCACCCAGAAGTTGATCCCGTCGCTGCACGTTCCGTAAGCTGATCCGATCGGCACGTTGGCGATGAAGCTCAGATCCGCCGCCTTGAACAGGGTCACGGAGTTGCCGCCGTTGTTGGTTACCAGCACGCGCTCACCGTCGAAGCTGACCGCCTCGGGTCCGTTCAACTTATTGTTGGCGTCCGCGACAATGGTGGCCACCACGTTGCCGGTGCTCGCCTGGACGACGGTGATGGAATTGTCGTCGAAGTTCGGTACCCAGATGTTGGCCCCGTCGAACCCGGCAAATTGCGCGTTCGCGCCCACCGGGACCGTCTGGAGAACCGCACCGGTGGAACTCAACTTCAGCAGCGTGTGCGCACCGGCGTCGACCAACCAGATGTGGGCTCCATCAAACACAACACTCCATGGAGCGTTGAACCCGCTGACGTTGGTCGCCGTATAAGGCGTCGACGCAAGAATCGGGATGATCGACACCGAGCCGCCCAAATAATTGGCCGTCCAGAGGTTGGTGCCATCAAAAGCCATGCTCAAAGGGTGGTTGCCCAGGCCGGTCGCAGCGACGCCGATCGGACCCGGTGCCCCGGTCGGGTCGATCACGTAGACCTTGCCAGGCGAAAGGGCGGCGGCCACAAAGATCTTGCCGGCAGCACTCACCACACCGGTGGCAAAGGTCGCGTTGGTCCAGGTTCCTACGATCGTTCCGGTGCTCGCGTCAACCTGTTCCACCTCGCCAAAAACCGCGTTCTCCGCCCATATGAACTGACCGTCGGCTGCACAATACTCGTTCCCGCCCCCGATCGACTGCATCGAGTTCACGTTCTGCGGGATCCACCATTGATTGAGCGCGGCGCGCCGGCTCGCGCGCGTGAGCCCTTGGTCGAGGGAACGCTGCAGGAAAGTGGTCATCTGCACGCGGGTGACGGTGCTGGTCGGGCTGAAGGTGGTCGGCGTGGTGCCCTTGGAGACGCCGGTAACATACGCCTCCATGATGCCGGGGCAGAACGGGTCGGTGACGCTGGCCACATCGGTGTACGGAAACGGATAAGTTCCGGTTCCGCAGGGTTCCGACGCGAACGCGCCCGCACTGAAGAGGGCGAGGCCCCAGCCGGCTCCGACCAGCAGCGCCGCCCTATGGAACGAATGCGACATTGGGTGCATGTGTGATTTCTCTTGAATGGGTGGGCATCAGAACCGCAGCAAACTAGCCGCGTCATCCAGCGTCACCCAGAAGTTAATGCCGTCGCTGCACGCGCCTTCCGGGAGAGTTGAGGTTCCTGTAGAGACATTGCCGATGAAGCTTAAGTCCGCCGCCTTGAACACGCTCACCGTGTTGCCGATGTAATTCGTGACCAGGATGCGCTCGCCGTCGAAGGTCGCCACCGTCGGTTGGTTCAGAGGGTTGCTCGCATCCGCGGCAATCGTGGCGACCACGTTGCCACTACTGGCCTGAACCACGGTGATTGAATTGTCCCCTCCATTCGGCACCCAGATGTTAGCGCCGTCAAACACTGGAAATAGTGGATGCGTTCCGACCGTCACCGTCTGCAGGATCGCGCCGGCGGGGCTGAGCTTTAAGAGCGTCCCGGCATTGCGGTCGGTGACCCAGATGTGCGCCCCGTCATAGAGAACGCCGCGTAAGCTTGCGAAGCCGGTGCTGACCGTAGTCGTAGCATAAGTTTGGGGGTCGATGATCGAAACCGAGCCCGGGGGGCCAATGTTGGCGGTCCAGATGTTCGTTCCGTCAAAGGCAATGCCGATGGGCTCGACCCCTAACGCGCTGGAGGCCGTGGTGACCGTACCGGGCGGCTGCGTGGGATCGATCACATAGAGGTCTGAGGTCGTGAAGAATCCCGTCACAAACACCTTGCCCGCAGCGACCAAGACGTTCAGGGCTCCCGAAGCCCCGGTCCAGGAGCCCAATACGGCGCCGGTATTGGCCTGCACCTCGACCAGATCGCCTCCAATGGTGGTCACCCAGATATTCGCACCGTCGCTGGCGCAGAAAATCGGGTTGCCGCCGAGGGCAACCGTCTGCATCGCATTGGTGGTCTGCGGCACCCACCACTGATTCAGCGCCGCCCGCCGGCTTACCCGCGTGAGCCCCTGATCGAGCGAGCGCTGCAGGAACGTCGTCATCTGTACGCGGGTGACGGTTTCGTCTGGGCTGAAGGTGGTCGGCGTGGTGCCTTTGGAGACGCCGGTGACGTACGCCTCCATGATACCGGGGCAGAATGCGTCTCCGACGCTACTGACATCGGTGTACGGAAATGGATAGGTTCCGGTACCACAGGGTTCGGATGCCAACGCGGTGCTGCTGGCGAGGGCTACACCCAGCACGGCGCCGTACAGCAACCCCTGAACGCCGAACGCGGCGGCGATTCGCTGCATGCTCGTTTTCCCCAAAATGAAATGAGCACGGCGCGCCGGGGCGCCCGTAATAGCGGTCCGGCACAGGCTCACGGCAAAGTATACCCGGGAAGGCAACGCGCGACCGTTACCGCGCGCAAAGCGGTTCTGAGCAATCCCCCACTGCGTGCCCCGAGTGCCAATCCAGCCATGCCAGCACGTGTGGCGTCGCCTTGTTTACGACAAAGCCGAGATCGCCGGCTGGCCGATTTTCGTGGCGCCGGATTGACTGCGCCCCGAGGGCGCGTGATCCGCAGCGCGACCGCGCCACAACCGAGCGTTCCGGCGGTCCGCGCCGCTGCAGCCTATTGCATGAACCAGCCGTGACTTACGACGAGGGACTGGCCGGTAAGTGCGTTCGATGGAAACGAAGCGAAGAACAGCGCCACCTGAGCGACGTCATCGACGGTCGTGAACTCGCCATCGACGGTTTCCTTGAGCATCACCTTCTTGATCACGTCGTCTTCGGAAATACCCAACGCCTTCGCCTGCTCGGGAATCTGTTTTTCAACCAACGGTGTGCGCACGAAGCCGGGGCAGATCACGTTCGCCCGCACGCCGTGCGCGGCGCCTTCCTTGGCGATCGTCTTGGCCAGGCCGATCAGGCCGTGTTTCGCCGTCACGTAGGGGGCCTTGAGCACTGACGCCTCTTTCGAATGCACCGAGCCCATGAAAATGATGCTGCCGCCGCGTCCGGATTGATACATGTGCGGAATGCAGGCGCGGGTGGTCAGGAACGCGCCGTCGACGTGGATGGAAAGCAGTTTCTTCCATTCGGCGTAAGCTGAACTCCTCGATCGGATGCACGATCTGTATGCCGGCGTTGCTGACCAGGATGTCCACGCCGCCGAAGGCGGCGACCACGCTCGCGACTCCGTCGTTGACGGCCTTTTCGTCGGTGACGTCCATCGCCACGCCGAGCGCGTTGCCGCCGTTGGCGCGGATTTCCGCGGCGGTCGCATCCGCCGCATCCTTGGCGAGGTCGGCGATCGCGACGCTTGGCACCTTCGTGAGCGAAAACCAGTGCGATGTCCTTGCCGATACCGCTCGCCGCCCCGGTGATGATGGCGGACTTGCCTTTGAGCTTCATGTGGATCTCCGATGGAAACAAGACGGTTGCAAGAAAAAGCCTGCCCGGCGTACGGACCTTTTCAGCCGGCGAGGTCGAAGACCCGAATGCCGGCGACGGTCTCGGTCGCGTTGCGCCATTGCGGATGCGCGCAAGAGCGGCGCACGTCCTCGACCCCGGCTTCCCAGAGCTGCTGCACCATGGCCGCGGGAAAACAGGTAATCTTTGTTGCTCGACGAATGCTCCATGCGCCGATTGATCAGATGCATGATCGTGATGTGTCGGTGCCGACTGCACAACGGGGCAAGCAGCTCGACGTCCGGATCCTTGCGGAACTTGGGTGGCAGCTTGCCGAGCAAGCGCCCCAGCGCCGCGCGGACACCCTCGAGCTCTTTCACCCGGTTGGTATTGAACCGCGTCTTGCTCGAGTACTGGATGTCCTTGCTGCGTTCCAGCACCTCGTCCAGGTTCAGCGGCAGCGGTCCCCTGGCGCTGAAGAGGTCGACTTGCGTGATCAGGGCGCTTAGTCCCGGCGCATCGTCGAGCACGTACCACAACGGCGAATTGGATACGATGCCGCCGTCCCAGTAGTGCCGGCCGTCGATCACAATGGGCGGCAATCCCGGCGGCAGCGCGCCGCTGGCCATGATGTGCTCGGGACCGATCGGCTGCCGATTTTGCTGTCGAAGTAGACCGAGTTGCCGGTCTGCACGTCGACCGCGCCGACCGCAAGCCGCACCTCTTTCCGGTTGATGAGATCGAAGTCGACCAGCTCATCGAGCGTGCCGCGCAGGGGCGTGGTGTCGTAGACGCTCAGGGCTCCCGGACTGCCGTCCGGCTCGAGGTAGGGGGGTGGAACGCGCGGAACGAAGAAGCCCGGCACGCCGAAGGTGGTGGTCGCCATCGCGCTAAACTGGTTGACGGCCAAACGCAACGGGTCGAGATACGCGGGCATCACCAGCGGCAGGGCCGAGGAGACGCGCGTCCCAGAACGCCCGCAGGCGCTCGAGTCGCCGCTCCGGGAATTGCCCGCGATTAGAGCGGCGTTGATCGCACCGATCGAGACGCCGGTCACCCAGTTCGGTGCAAAGCCGCGCTCGGCCATGCCCTCGTACACGCCTGCCTGGTAGGCACCAAGGGCACCGCCTCCCTGCAGCACGAGCACGCTCTGCTCGTGCTTGGGCAGGGCAAATCGCCTCGCTTGTGTGGATTGGCGGCGAGCGGGCACGGACGCTCTCAATCCGGCAGCGCCACGCCGAAGAGTTTCTCCTTGAGCTGATACAGGCGGTCGCGCAACTCCGCCGCCTTCTCGAACTCCAGATTGCGCGCTGCATCGAGCATTTCCTTCTCGATGCGCTTGAGCTCGCGCTCCAGGTCCTTCTCCGGCATCGCCTCATACTTGGCCTGCGCCTGCGCCGCCTTGAGCTGCTTTCTTTCCTCGTCCATGTCGTAGACGCCGTCGATGATGTCCTTGATCCGCTTCTGCGACGCCCTTGGGCGTGATGCCCATGCGTTCGTTGTAGGCGACCTGCTTGGCGCGGCGGCGGTCGGTTTCGTCGATCGCGCCGCGCATCGAGTCGGTCATCCTGTCGGCATAGAGGATCGCCATGCCGTTGATGTGCCGCGCGGCGCGGCCGATGGTCTGGATCAGCGAGCGTTCGGCGCGCAGGAAGCCTTCCTTGTCGGCATCGAGCATCGCCACCAGCGATACCTCGGGAATGTCGAGCCCTTCGCGCAGCAGGTTGATGCCGACCAGCACGTCGAACTCGCCCAGCCGCAGGTCGCGGATGATCTCGACCCGCTCCACGGTCTCGATGTCCGAGTGCAGGTAGCGCACCTTGACGCCGTGCTCGGTCAGATAGTCGGTCAGGTCCTCCGCCATGCGCTTGGTCAGCGTGGTCACCAGCACGCGTTCGCCCTCGCTCGACGCGCAGGTTGATCTCGGAGAGCAGGTCGTCGACCTGGGTCTGCGCGGGACGCACCTCGAGCGCCGGATCGACCAGCCCGGTCGGGCGCACCACCTGCTCGACCACCTGCCCGGCGTGCTGGCGCTCGTAGTCGGCCGGCGTGGCGGAAACGAAGATCGTCTGCGGCAGGAGCTGCTCGAACTCGTCGAAGCGCAGCGGCCGGTTGTCCAGCGCGGACGGCAGGCGGAAGCCGTAGTTGACCAGGTTCTCCTTGCGCGCGCGGTCGCCCTTGTACATGCCGCCGACCTGCGGAATCGTGACGTGCGATTCGTCGATGAACATCAGCGCGTTTGGCGGCAGATAGTCGATCAGCGTCGGCGGCGGTTCGCCGGGCTTGCGCCCGGACAAGTGGCGCGAATAGTTCTCGATGCCCTTGCAGAAGCCGATCTCGAGCATCATTTCGAGGTCGAAGCGCGTGCGCTGCTCGATGCGCTGCGCTTCGACCAGCTTTCATCTGCGAAATGAAGAATTCGATCCGCTCGCGCCAGCTCCACCTTGATCGTCTCGACCGCGTCGAGCACCTTGTGCGCGGCGTCACGTAGTGGCTGGACGGATACACGGTGAAGCGCGGCACGCTTCTGCTTGATGTGGCCCGGTGAGCGGGTCGAACAGCTGCAGCGACTCGACCTCGTCGTCGAACAGCGAGACGCGCATCGCGTTCTCCGCGTGCTCCGCCGGGAAGATGTCGATCACGTCGCCGTGCACGCGGAATGTGCCGCGCCGGAATTCGGTATCGTTGCGCTGATACTGCATCTCCGCCAGGCGCTTGATCGCGTCGCGCTGGACCAGCTGATCGCCCTCGCGCAGGTGCAGGATCATGCTGTGGTACTCCGACCGGGTCGCCGATGCCGTAGATTGCCGAGACGGTGGCGACGATGACGCAGTCCGGCCGCTCCAGCATGGCCTTGGTCGCCGACAGGCGCATCTGCTCGATGTGCTCGTTGATCGACGAATCCTTCTCGATGTACAGGTCGCGCGACGGAACGTAGGCCTCGGGCTGGTAGTAGTCGTAGTAGGAGACGAAATACTCGACCGCGTTGCTCGGGAAGGAACTCGCGGAACTCCGCATACAGCTGCGCCGCCAGCGTCTTGTTCGGCGCCAGCACCAGGGCCGGCCGCCCCGTGCGCGCGATCACGTTGGCCATGGTGTAGGTCTTGCCGGAACCGGTCACGCCGAGCAGGGTCTGGAACGCGAGCCCGTCCTCGCAGACCCTCGACCAGCTTGTCGATCGCCTCGGGCTGGTCGCCCGCCGGGGCGAAACGGCTGGTGCAGCTGGTACGGGCTGTCGGGGAACGTGACGACCATGGCATCTACTGCGGCGCAGACATACAGTCGACCATTGTAGCCGAACCGAGTTCCACGGCGTCGTTGGGCTCGCGTGCCGCATGTTAAAATTCATGCACCGCCCCGCCTCGGCCCGCCCGCCATGAACGCTCCGCTCACCGCTCCCCTGCTATCCGCCATCGAAATGGCGCCGCGTGACCCGATCCTGGGCGTCACCGAGGCCTTCAACAACGACCCCAATCCGCGCAAGGTCAACCTGGGCGTCGGCGTATACACGGACGATGCCGGCAGGGTGCCGCTGCTCGAGTGCGTCCGCCGCGCTGAGCGCACTATTACCGAGCGCGGAGCACCCCACGCCTACCTGCCGATCGACGGCATCGCGGCATACGATCGCGCGGTGCAGAAGCTGATCTTTGGTACCGACAGCGCGCTGCTTGAGGCCGGCCGCCTGGTTACGGTGCAGGCACTTGGCGGTACCGGCGGATTGCGGGTCGGCGCCGACTTCCTGCGCCTGTTTGCACCGGGCGCGCAGGTCTGGATCAGCGATCCGTCCTGGGAAAACCATCGGGCGCTGTTCGAAGGCGCGGGTTTCCAGGTCAACGTCTACCCGTACTACGATGCCGCCACCCACGGGCTCGACTTTGCCGGCATGATCGCGGCGCTCGAGCAGATTCCCGCGGGCGCGATCGTCGTGCTGCATGCGTGCTGCCACAATCCGACCGGTGTCGATCCGACGCCCGAGCAGTGGAGCCGGATCCTCGAGGTCGTGCGCGCTCGCGGCCACGTGCCGTTTCTCGACCTCGCCTATCAGGGCTTTGGCGAGAGCCTCGACGCGGACGCCGCGGCCGTGCGCCGCTTCGCGGCAACGCCGGGCCCGCTTTTCGTCGGCCAGCTCGTTTTCGAAATCGTTCTCGCTCTACGGTGAGCGCGCCGGCGGCCTATCGATCTTGGCGGCGGACCGCGACGAAGCCGCACGAGTGTTGTCGCAGGTCAAGCGCGTCGTGCGTGGCAACTATTCGAGCCCGCCGACATTTGGCGCCCAGATCGTCGCGACCATCCTCGACTCGCCGGAACTCGCAGCATTATGGATGCAGGAGCTCGGCGCAATGCTCGAGCGCATTCGTGCCAATCGGCGAGCGCTCGTCGATCGACTTGCGCAGCACGCTGCCGGCAAGGATTTCGGGTTCGTGCTCGAGCAGCGCGGCATGTTTTCGTATTCCGGGCTTACCCGTGCGCAAGTCGGCCGGCTGCGGAGCGAATTCGCGGTTTACGCGATCGACAGCGGCCGTATCTGCGTCGCGGCGCTCACCGATCGCAATATCGATTACGTCGCGCACGCGATCGCTACCGTAATCGCCTAGCGGTACACACTGGCTTCGGGACCGAGCGTCGGGACCGAGCGTGTTAGGTAACACGTCAAGATGTCCGGTGTAGGTAACATACCGAATGTCCGCCTCTTTAGGCGGCGCCTTTGGTTTTGATTTTGCACTCCTTTCCACTGGCATCGTACTCAGCCAAGCGCCGCGGCCCATGGAAGATGGCGAGGTGGCGGTCGGGATATTCGTGCACGCGTACCGCTGCCGGGACCATGAATTCGCGGTTATAGGCATTCCTCATGTTACTAACACACGTCGGGACCGAGCGTTGCCGGAGGTGCTCGGCCCGGCTATAATGAATATCGCTTTGCCGAACGCGGGAATAGCTCAGTTGGTAGAGCGCAACCTTGCCAAGGTTGAGGTCGCGAGTTCGAGACTCGTTTCCCGCTCCAACTTCTCGAGGGAGAGCATTGGCTCTCCCTTTGCGTTTCTGGTTACGCTGGCGTTGCCGTTTGCTTTTCAGGCAATGGGAGCGTGACCAACCACCCCGGCGGGGTGGCAGAGTGGTCATGCAGCGGCCTGCAAAGCCGTCTACGCCGGTTCGATTCCGACCCCCGCCTCCAAGATTTGCTTTTGCCTCAGGATCTTGGCGCTTCGCCTTGCTTCTATTTCAAGCTTCTCGCGTCAGCGACCAGCTTGGTCGTCTACGCGAGTTAAAAAGCCTAGAGAACAAGGCATCGTCAATGCCAATTGCACATTTGCCTTCGCCGCGCCTGTCTCGGCCAACGACCGTTTCCGGCAATAAAACGCACGCTTCGTACTGCCCGCAATGGGCCACGCGACCGGCCGAGTTCGACCCTGATCGGACGTCGGGCGTTCTGAAAGCAGACGCTCAACGTACGGAGTTGCCGCCGCGGCAGCGCTGGCCACCGTCTGGCTGTTCCACGACGGTCTTTGCCGCTTCGGCCGTCGCCTCCGAAGGAATCCCAGTCACCCCATACCATATTTCACACAGCTTAGTGAGCCTACTCTCCGTCAACCGATACCGCTCATACGAGCCCGAGGTCGCCCCCGCTGACATCCAGGTAATGATGACCACCGCCCCTCGAGTCGATCCTTCCCGCTGAACGTCGACAAGACCGAGCTTGGGTGCAACGCTCATGCCAAGCTCACCATCCATAAGGCAATACCTTCCGTTGCCACGCGCCAGAAAGACTGAATATTCGCAGCCATGGTTACCGCACGCCTGTCCGACCAGGAGATCCTCCAGCCCATCAAGATCGAGGTCGCGTCGAAAGACAATCGGGCTCAATATCCTTGTATTCGCCTCGTCCACGCGGTAGGCCAACGCCTCGTCCTCGCTGACGAGACGATGGTGGCATCGAGTGTCGGCGGCGCAGGCAGCAGCATGGATTAGGAACAGGAAGATTGGCCAGCCTCGGTGGAACGAGACGTGAAGCCTCGATGAATTCGACATGTAGTGCCTCAGTTAGCGCAAAAACGATTCTTCACATGCTATGAGCGCGTATCGCGCCTACCGCCGGTCAGCGACTTTCGCCCGACCGTCGCAAGCCGACCCTGAGCGGTCATCGAGCCATAGAAAAAGCGGACGCTCACCCGTCCAATATCGGAGCCAACGGACGCCGCTGGGCGTCACCACGTTAGCGCCACCATTCTGGGAGTTCAGCAAAACGCGGGAGGTCATCTCCGTCGCAGGACCAATTGACCCTGGAACCCCAGAAGATCCTTACTTGTGGTTTCTGCTTTGGCTGCTTGTCTAGCGAGCCGGCAGGAACGACGATTTCGCGACCACTGCGCGTCCGGTGGGGCAATGGACAGCCACAGCGGCAACAGAAGACAGTTGCGAAGCTCCGTGCGGACGGAAGATCGTATCGAACGGCAAGGTCTTCACCAGTGAGCCAACTAAACCGCTCGGGAGCGCAATAGAGATTTGTGGCGTGACCAGTGCCTGTGGCCTTACGGCAGCGACTGCAATGGCAATGCGCAAAGCGTAGGAACGGCGAGCGCACTTCGTATGTGACGGCACCGCACAGACAACCGCCAGTAAGGAGCTCAGGTTCCGAGTTCATGACGATTGTCGATAGTCCGGCCGCTGCAACGAAGGTTTCTGCAGCTGTTCGTCCCATTGCTTCCTCGTCAGCCGGTATAACACATGCCTGCGTAGCAGGTTGTCTGCGGGAACGCCCGGGTGTTCGAATATCGCCTCCGGCCCAAACATGCCGAGCCTCTCCATAACGGCGCGCGATCTCCGATTGCCGATGGCCGTAGATGCGAGGACCTCTTGAAGAGCAAGGACTTCGAAGGCGATGCGAAGCACCTCCTTCGCGGCTTCCGTCGCATAGCCGGATCCCCAATGCACCGCCGCAAGTCGCCATCCGATTTCGACACAAGGCAAGAACGGGTGCGGCTCGGCTGGAACCTGCATACCAACGAACCCAATGAAGGCGTTGATCCGTTTCAAGTCGACTGCCCAAAAGCCCCAACCGAACTCGGCGATACGGGACCGCCACTTGTCTATGGCGGTGTCCGCCGCGGCCCGATCACGATCTGACGTCAGGAACTCCATGACCCGCGAGTCTGCGCAAAGCTCTGCAAACGGCTCACGGTCGGCATCGCGCCACTGGCGCAACTGTAGCCGTTCGGTCTCAAACTCAATCACCTTTGCCATTCGAGCTGACGGAGCTAACCGGCTTCTAGCGCACGGCGAGTACGTGCCGCCGGCGAGGCCTCCGGGTTGGGCAATTGAGCACCACGACTGGCATAACGGATCGCAACAGCACCAACACAAATGAGAGCGAGCAGCGCAGTGATGAGCCGCACTTCCGCAGAGTATTTGCGCCGCGGCGAAGATATAACTAACGCAGCCGCAGCGCAGCCGATAAGAAAAATAGAGAACGCAGCAGCGGCAATGCCACTGTGCTCAATTGGGGCTGTCGCCGTATCAACCAATGACCAATCCGATTCGACCGCTACCACCGCAAGCGTCGCACCCGCTGCCGCTAAAACTGCTGCAACGATGCGTAAGCACCAGGTCAGAACACTTCTCAAGGGTGGCGCCCGGAAATGGCATCGGGAACCAGCAAATTCTAAGCTCGACCGTCTGCGTTGTGGAAAATTTGCGAGGGCCCGGTCCTGGCCGCATTGAGACGTTTGCGACCGTCCAAAACTGATCAATTTGGCGTTACGACTTTGACTCACGCGCACTGAATAGTGTCAGTTCGGGTAGCCAGCTTCTCGTTGATGTCGTATTCGGAGGATGCGAATTACGTCGAACGCCGCATCGAAACGATAGAGGGCAAGGTACCCGGTTGCTCGCTGGGAGATGACCAGTTCCCGAATGTGAGCATCGATGCGCCGCCCGATGAGGGGATGCGCTTCCAGGATGCCAACGGCGCTTCTGATGTTCAGGAGCGTCTGCTTGGCAGTCTGAGGCGAGGTTTCTAGCAAGAGCTCGATAATGCGTTCAAAGTCGGCGAGCGCCTCCTGTGAGTATACTACTCGCGCCATTGCACGAGCTTTGGTCGAGCCGCCTTACGACCTGTGACTTTGGTCTCGAGATACTCGTGCACCTCTACCGCCGCGTAGCCGGCACGATCCTCCTGCATGCGTTCATCGGCTTGCCGCGCTTCAGCTAGGAACTGCTCGAATCGCTCAGCGGCCTGAACCTGCTCCTCGAGCAACCGCAACATGAACGCATGCGGGCTCTCGCCAGCCCGCTTGGCAAGACGAGTTATGCGGGTTTTCAAGGTTTTCGGTAACTTGAGGCTGGTGGCAGCAAGCGGCATAGGCGTGCTCCTAAAGTAGTCATATAGTAATACCTTGGGTCGGCGGCGGCAAGCCCCTGACGCCGATCCCGGAGATGAGCATGACAAATGCTCCGTGCGGGTGGCAAGCCGGGTGGCAAACGCATGCATCTTATTGATTTATAAGATAGTGCAGCGACCTGCAAAGCCGTCTACGCCGGTTCGATTCCGACCCCCGCCTCCAAGATTGCTTTTGCCTTCTCGGCTTGGCGCTTCGCCTTCCCATTTCAAGCTTCTCGCGTCAACGACCGGCTTGGTCGTCTACGCGAGTTTTGACTGGTTGGGAAAAGCCTCGACAACGTAACTAATGTAGCAATCGAATTTGCAGAAGCGCATATGCCACGAGGCTCCATCGCAGCGCCACAAGATTGGCGAACGCGGCGAGCCGGAGCGTTGCCGCATTAGATAGTAGAGAGGTTAAATACCACGCCAAGCCATGCTGACACCGATATGCCCAGTATGCCCTCGGGCAAGTGGAAAAGTACGCTATGGCAAAAACGCCACACGCTGCCCCCCATAGAGGAGCCCTAAATGCGCGCGCGAAGCCTTCGACAAACACGACTGTCCAGACAAGCGACTCAATGATCGGCGCAGCGATACCGACGATTACCAGAAGCCACGCCGGGGCAGACTGAATGGTGACAACCATCGAACTGATGGAGGTATCTGGACCGACCACGAGCGCAAAGACCGCTAACCCACCAAACATTAATGCCAGACTGATGGGAAAGAAGCCCCATAGCGGCAACTTTGCAATGATGCGCGGCCCCCAACAGTGATTAACCGGGCGCTGACGCCGCGGATACGAATTGATAGTGATGACGTGTGGCGAATAGCGTTAACCGCTTGATTTGCAAGCAATTCTGTCATCTGCGGGTCCGTAAAACAATGCTCAGCAATGAAGGCGTCCCTCCGCGCCGGCGCGCACTGGTCTATCCCGACCGACACGTCAGCATGGGACAGCGCGGGCCACCGTCCGGTTTGGCCGAACTGAACCGGGATCGCTGGACTTGCAGGAATGGCTGCTTGCACATATACTTCCACATATACTTGCATGAATGCCGCATCATGGGACAGGTCACCATTTACCTGAACGACGACGCTGAAGCCAAGGCGCGCGCGGCCGCACGTGCGGAGGGCCTGTCGCTCAGCAAGTGGGTCTCGCAGCGAATCGGGCGAGGTGCCCAGGCGGAATGGCCCGCGGTCGTACGACAACTCGCGGGAGCGTGGAGCGATCTCCCCTCAGCGGAACAGCTGCGAAAGGGCCAAGGTAAGGATGTGGCGCGCAAGCGGCTGTAGCGATGTATGCCCTCGACACAAACACGGTCCTTGACTACTTCAGAGGCAAGGGGCAGGTCGCCGCGCGGCTTCTCGCGACCCCGCCTAGCGACGTGGGTCTTCCCGCCGTTGCTGCCTACGAAGTGTGGGTTGGCGTGCTCGGTTCGCAGAACGCGAAGCGACGGCAGGCCGAGTACGAACGGTTCCTTGCGGTTGTCGCGATCCTTCCCTTCGACGCTGCTGCCGGACGGCGTGCCGCCGATCTGCGCCTCGCTCTCTCTCGTAAGGGTGATTTGATCGGTCCAATGGATACGCTCATCGCGGCGACAGCACTGGCTCATGGGGCGACGCTCGTGACGCGCAACGTGCGGGAATTCGATCGCGTGCCGGGACTCGCTGTCGTCAACTGGCATGACTGACAAAGCGAACGGCGACGGCGAGATGCAGCGTACCCAGCCGTGATGCACCGCTGCGCAAAAGACGCGTGCCAACATTAGGCACTTTGCCAACTTTGCGGGGCCGTGCGCAAAAAAAGAGCGCTCGACGGCCCTCGTTAAATAGACCCCCCGGAAACGCTTTGGAGGGAAGCGCCCGCAGGCCGCAAGCTCCGTTATTTGCGGGTGGCAATGCGGGTGGCAAACGAATGTAACTTATTGATTTATAATATAGTGCAGCGGCCTGCAAAGCCGTCTATGCCGGTTCGATTCCGACCCCGCCTCCAAGATTTCTTTTACCTCAGGATCTTGGCGCTTCGCCTTCCTTCAATTTCAAGCTTCTCGCGTCAGCGACCAGCTTGGTCGTCTACGCGAGTTTTGACCAATCGGAAAAGGCCTAGAGAGCAAGGCACCGCCAATGCCAATTGCACTTTGGCTTCGCCACGCCCGCCTCGGTTTCCGGCAAAAAAACGCACGTTTCGTTCTGCCCGCAATGGGCCACGCGACCCGCCGAGTTTGACCCTGAGCAGCCATTGGGCATTTCTGAAAGCAGTCGCTCTCAGACGCTTCTCGATCCAAGCTTCCGGAACAAATAGCCCCATCAATTCACGCCTGGCTTCGCGCCATCGGACGAAACCGCGTGGTCAAGTATTGCTTGGGCGATCAGTGACCAATCACGCGACGCGATATGCGCCGGCTCGGGGATCGGCCGCTGAACCAAGATTTCGTCCAATGCCTTTGCAGGATCCTGCGGGTCGAAAAAGCGTATGAACGGCTCGCGCCTACGCGCGAACTCCGGTGTAAAGCTGGCAGCGATGGCCAATCCCGCCGCGGCGTACTCGTAGAATTTCATCGGGCTGCGTCCGGCATTTGCCGGATGCGTGTTGAGCGGAAGCAATCCGACACTCGCATGCTGTAGGTAAGCCGGAAGGTTCGCGTACGGTCGGATTCCGAGCAGATGCACGTTCGCCAGTCGCGATGCGGCGATTTCGGCGACGGCCGTTCCCGAGCCGATCAGCACAAACTCGATATCGGGCCGCGCCCGAGCGAGTTCGAGCAAAAGCGCGACACCGAACCTGTTGTCGATTGCGCCTGCGTAGACGGCGCGGCGGGGCCTCAGGCGCGAATACTCCGCCGGGGGTGGGACCGGATGCGACATGTGCGCGAACTCGACGCCGTTCTCGAACAGCGTCACGGGCGCCCGGCCGTGATCGCGCAACCGCCGGGCCACTGGTTCAGAGGTGGCGATCACGCAGTCGACTCGTTTAACCAGCGCGCGTTCAATATCGTTGACGACCCTGCGGTCGTGGATCTCGGCGAAGAGGTCGCAAGCCCGATAGAGGACGCGGCGCGGCGAGAGTACCAAGTCAAGGTTGTAGAACTGCGGATGATCGACGACCAGCAGGTCAGGCGCCTGCAGACCTACCCGACGTAGCGTCGACGCTAGCCCGACCGTGCAGCTGGGTAGCGAGGTGCCCAGGTGGCGATACAGATGAGCGCCCCATACCCAAGGCAGCAATCCCAGCGGAACCCAGTTCATAAATCCGGGTTCCACCTCTTGCACGCCTCCAATGGCGCTCCGATATCGCCCGCGAACCAACGGGTCCGCCATGCGCACAGCATGCCAGGGCGTTATGGGAGGCGACAGATGTAACACCCGATGCCCGGCGCGTGCCCACGCCAATGCCAGTTGATGACTGCCTACCATCCATGGCGCGCCGAAATGGCTATGACCGGCGACGACAATATCGATCTTACCCACCAGCGATGGACACACTGATTAGACTATCGTTAATGCTTCGAAAGCCAGGGTGCTTTGCGGTGAATTGTAAAACATCGCCGAAGAACGCGATTCATGCGGCCTAACGAATAATAGGGACTTCCCCATCCCGGGAACGGCATCGAGGCCGATGCGATTAGCCTGCGCCGCCGCGACGGGCAATGCAAAGGCTGCACTAGACCTTGACCGTGGTGAGGCACGAGCGGCGGACGATAAAAAAGCGGCTGCTTTCGAGCACGTTTTGCGGCGAGGTTCACCGTCTGCAATTGGCCGAGGCCGTGAGCAGCCTTCGCTCGAAGGGCCGTTCACGACCCCGAAGCTGCCATCGGCCTAGCCGGACCGAGCGCCCCGAAGCGGACGCTCATCCGGTCGAGCAGCGTATGGCTTCCAACCGATTTATCGTGAAGCCCCCGTCTGGTGACGCGTGTGGCCTGTACTGCGTTCACAGTTGCGACCAACCGCCATCGACCGGAAGTTCCATGCCGGTCGTGAAAGTCGCGTCGAACGCAAGGAAGAGGACGGCCTTGGCGATTTCTTCCGACGTCCCCCAGCGCTTCATCGGGATCATACCGATCATCTTCTCCCTAATCTGGGCGGCCTCGTCTTTACCGGTAAACACTTTGCCGATGATCGGCGTGTCGATGGGACCGGGCGTCACCGCGTTGACGCGAATCTCGCAAGGAAGCAACTCGGCGGCGAGCGTTCGAGCGAATGATCTCACCGAGGCCTTGGCCGCTCCGTATGCGGCGTTGCCGGGCATTCCCTTGACGTTGGCGACCGAGGTCGTGAAGACGACAGAGCCTCCCCGGTTGATCAGCGGCGCTAGCTTCTGCACCGCGAAAAGCGGTCCCTTGGCGTTCAAGTTGAACATCTCGTCGTAGACAGCCTCGGTGATGCTCTCAAGAGGCGCTCGGATGGTGAACCCGGCGCTGACGGAGAGCAGGTCGAAGGTGTCGAACTCGGCCTTCACCCGAGAGGCGAGAGCGTCGATTTCCGTCAACGAACGCGCGTCGCTCGAAACCACGATGGCGTCCTTTCCAAGCTCTTTCTGCGCCGATTGCAGGCCGGCCTCCGAGCGACCCGTCACCAGAACACGCGCACCCCCATCAAGGAGCATCTTCGCCGTCGCGAGCCCCATGCCGCTCGTGCCGCCGATAATCACCGCCTTTTTACCTTGGTGTCGTTCCATATGTATTCTCCTCGGGAGGTTAGGGTTGCTTTGCTGATTTTGAACTGTTTGGTATGATAATCAGGCGCGGAGGCTGCGGTCAAGTACTTTTTGAACTAGTTATTTCAAAATACCGTAAGACCCCGTGGCCGACCACGTAGCTCCGCAATCGCATGCTGATTCTGGTCACCGGGATCAGTTCAGCCGCGATCTGGCTCACCTTCAGGACACCGCTCTCAATTTGCTGCGGAAGAGAAATCGGCGCCAGAGACCTTGACGACGGCCTGCCACGCGGCTTCCTGGCTGGCGCGATCGTAGAGGTGCGGTTGGCGCTGCACCTCAATTGGGCCTGTGAACTTCCCTTTAGCCGAGGCGAAGAATTGCCCTGAGACGTCGGTTCCGAACTCCGACGCCTGGAGGTACCGACGGGCCGCGGTCTCCGGCGTCTGATTCATGCCGGGAATGAGGTTCACGATTGGGATAAACAGATACCTCAACGCCGCGCCAGCGCTTCGCACCACCTTGGTGGCGGTCGCCGCACCGGGCGAGACAGCGTACACGGCCATGCCGGAGGGTAGCCGGCGCGCCAGCGCCGCGACCCACCAAGCGATAATGAGCTTTGCGTCGGCATACGCATTGTTGGGCACGTACTTCACGTTCGGCCCGTTGCGAATCAGGGCTTCCACAGCGGCGGTTCGGTCACCCTGGTGGTATTTGGCCGCGAATGCTGGCACGTCGGTGAACTTGAACATGGGTACGCCCCCTCGGGCAGGTTCTGCGCCGGCGATAACAATCCGCGCGTTGGGGCTCAGCAGGTTGGCGCTGAGCAACCCGACAGTCAGTTGATGATGGCCGATGAGCGGGGCCTGCGAAGCCTCGACGCCCGCCGCAGTGATCACGCGCTTCTTATATGGGACCATCCCGGCATTGAGGAGTAGGAAATCGATTGGCCGACCTCGCTTGACGAGCTCGGCAAGGGCGGACTGAACGCTGGACGGCTTGTCCAGATCCAGCACCAGCGGCGTGAAGATCACTGTTTTGTTCTCAGCCGCGAGTTGAGCGGCCGCTTTCCGGGCCCCGGCCGCGCTGCGCCCGGTGGCGATGATCTCGCGCCAGCCCTCTCCGGCAAGAGCGCGGGCTGCCGCATAACCGAGCCCGGAGGTGGTGCCGGTGACGAGCGCGATCGAATGTTCCATGGGCGTCTCCGTGGTCGAGTCGTGAGGCCCCGCGAGGCCAGGGCCGGCTTGCTAATTTCGAACTGTTCGGTTATATATTGGTGCGATGACCATTGTCAATTAGTTTTGAACCAAATGATTCAAAATACCGCCAGGCCGCGGGGTCGACCTCGCAGCTTCGACGAGACGGGGGCGCTGGAAAAGGCGACTCAGGTGTTCTGGTCGAAAGGCTACGACGGAGTGACGATTGACGATCTCGTCGCCGGGATGGATGTGGGACGGCCGAGCCTGTATGCCGTCTTTGGGGACAAGCGGGCGATATTCTTGCGCGTCCTTAGGGCGTACGCAGAACGGAAGGGCGCATCAGCCGCGAAGGCACTCCTCTCGCCACAGGGTCTTCGCGACTCGATCGCGGACTTTCTGAGGTACGCCGTCGAAAGTGCGACCGAGAAAGGATCCGCCCGGGGCTGCCTTCTGGTGTGCGTCGCGCCGCTTGTGAACGACGCGGAGGTTCGGCGGTTCCTGCAGAACACGGTCGCGGGTGGCACGGCGCTGGTGGAGCGCCGTTTCCGGGACGGGATCAGTGCGGGAGACATCCCGCCTGACTTTCCGGTAGCCGTGCGCGCAATCCAAGTCACGGATTTTGCTCGTGGCCTGACCATGCGTGCGCGGATAGGCACGCCGCGCAAGACGCTCCTCAAAGATGCTGAGGAAGCGGCCGACTTGGTGCTCCTGCCGCGGCGTGGAAACGCGGCTCGTGTCCGATGAGGCTTGTAGGGTTCAGTGTAGGTTACTCCGAAGCGGCCCTTCACGACCGGCCGCTGTTGGCCGAACTGAGCCACGGGCGACGACAGGCCGTTGTCGACCCACTCCCGTCATTTGCCGACCGAGATTTCATGCCTCGAAGCGGTCGTTGGCTAGCGTATGCCGGCGTGTGCGCCGAGGGTTGATGGGGCGATTCGCCTCGATGTCTTCGATGGGCTTGTTTGCGCCCATTGGGGCGGTCGACATGAAGTCGGCGCCGGGACCTTTCAGGGCTTCACGAACCGATAGGCAAAGCGATCGGTCTCGCCCTTGATCGAGGGATCGAACACCTTGATCGAGTGCGGATCGTCCTTGTTCGCGAGCATTGTGCTTTCCACGTCCAGTACGAAGCCGGCCGCCTCCACCTCCTCGCGAACGGATGCAGGCTCAATCCGATGCAGCGACTGGGCGTCGCTGGTGCCCGCCCCGACGGCGGCCGCGTGGTCTACGATGACGTAGGACCCACCGGGCTTCAGCCGCTCGTAGACGGCTCGATTGAAGTCGGCCGCCGTCGCGCCCTTCTTCTGGATCAACGCGGTGTGGAGATCGTGGTAGAACAGGTGCAGCCACACGACATCCGCTGGTTGCGTGGCCTCCGGCATCGCGACGAGGTCCGCTGAGATGGCTTCGACGTTCTCTCGGCCCGGCTCCTTTGCGAGCGTCTGCATGCGGCCGACCTGATCGGGCTTCAAGTCGGCGATTTCGGTCGGCACGAAGCTGAAGACCCGCCCTTCGGGTCCCACGACATCGGAAAACAAGCGCGTCCAGTCGCCGTCGCCTGGGTAAACGTCGATGACTGTGGAGCCCGCATCGACTCGTGCGAACCGGATCAACTTAGACAGCTTGGATTGGTCGTACATCGGAATTTCCTTTGCGGTTGGGCATTCGACGAGAGCGCAGCTTGCTGTCGACGGTGAGGTTGAACAATGCCAGATCTCGCATTCGATGATCCAACTGCAGCCGAATCCGAATAGCCCAGATCTCCTTCAGCTTTAGCGGTGGCTTCTGGCCGAGCAGTTTGCCTTGTTCCACGGCCTTGCGCGCGGTTCCGTCTTTGCGGCGGTGCCCATGAGTCGGTCCTTTGTTGATGATAAGGAGCTTCATACTGATCCAGGCCAACGGGCAGTTCACGACCCTCAACCGACGGTCGATCTTCCGGATAGCTGACGCTCGATGGCGACGAAGCAGACGTTGAACGCTTTAGTCCGGCCTTCGCCTACTTGACCGCAACGGTTTCCCTTCCGCGCTGCAACTCCGCCAGTGACGCCTTCAGCGCCACCACATCGGCGGCCACGGCTTCTGCCTTCTGTACGCGCTCCCTCAGTTCGGCTGTTTCACGTTGCTGCTGCTCGACCTTCGCATTCAACCCCTTGATCGCCGCAAGTGCCACGCCACCCTCGTCCAAGGTGGTGATGTGCTTTTCATCCGCCCCCAGCCCGAACGCCGAATAGAAATCCTGCGCCACCGGACCCAGATGCCGCTGTCCCTCCTCTGACTTGTAACGCCACTCGTCTATCGGCAACTGCACCACCTTGGCCAGCACCGCTTGCGCATCGATCGGGGTGAAGTCGGTCTTCAGTGTGCGGTCGGAATTGTTGGTCCAGATGCCTCCGCTGGAAAGATACGCGCCGGTCGACGTGGCGATCGCCTGCCCGGATACCACGTCGCCGATGACGACCCAACAGGTTCCGCCGCTGTCCGTGCGGTGGCTGCAATACTCCACATCCAGGCCGTGATCCGCGCCGATCTGGAACTGATTCGAGCTGAAGCTCGTTGCACCACCAAGAGCCCAGCCACTCCACACGAACGAGAAATCGAAGGTCGCCTGCGCACCTAAACCAGCCGCCAAGCTGGCGTAACCGCTCGCCGTGTTGGCTCCGCCTCCGAGGACGGCGTTGTAGCCGGCGCTCGCCGTGTTGCTCCCGCCTCCCAGGACGGTGCCGTAGTCGCCGCTCGCCGAGTTGGAAACGCCACCCGCGACGGTGCTGTATATGCCCGCCGAGTTGGCAACGCCACCCGCGACGGTGCCAAAATCCGCTTGGACCGTGTTCGCGCCGCCCGAAGCTACGCTCCCACCGCCACCGCCAATCGTCGCGCCTGAAACGCCCGCCGCCGCGCTGTTGCCTGAGCCCCCACCGATTACGTTGGCGCTGGTGGGATAAGTTGCATCGCCCGGCGGCTCGATACGCAAGGCCCGAACGCTTGAGACGTAGACCTCCAGCGCATTGGCGTCAGTCGTGCCGAGCTGCGGCGTCGCCCCAAAGGCATTGCCGCCATTCACAAACGCCGGGTTTTCGCCCAGGCGATGCATGAATGCCGCCATCTGCAGCCGGGAGACGTTTTCGTTCGGACAGAACTGCGATGGGGCGCAACCCTTGGTAATAGCTGTAAGTCGCCATCCAGGTGACATCGGGGCAGAACGGACTGCTGGCCAGTACGTCGGTAAAGCCGTCGCAATTCTGTCCAACCGCAGGGTTGGTGATAAGCGAAATGGCGAAACCCAACAGCAACGCGAAGCGACGCATGGCAGAGTCCTCCCAGACCGCGTGCCGGGGTCGGCACTCGACAGATTCTACGCCTGGCAGATCCGGCTTTTAACGGCCCAGAAATTGGCGCAGGACGGCCATTCGAACGACTGCTTACCGGCAAATTTGGCGGTCACCCTGGGTGGCCGCTCCTGGACCAGGAAGCCGAGCTGGTGGGCGAGCCCAGCGAACAATTCGTGATAGGTGCCGGTGGATTCCACACCGATACGGCTGCCCGCAGGCAGGCCTTTGAGAAAGGCAAGCACCGCAGCGCGCTGATTAGCGACTTCGCGTACAGGGAAACCGCCTTCAGAACAGGCCACCACGATCTCGCCCTTGGCGACATCGAGCTTGGGTGCAACGCCCATGCCAAGCTCACCATCCACAAGGCAATACCTTCCGTTGCCACGCGCCAGAAAGACTGAATATTCGCGGCCATGGTTACCGCACGCTTATCCGACCAGGAGATCCTCCAGCCCATCAAGATCGAGGTCGCGTCAAAAGACAATCGGGCTCAATATCCTTGTATTCGCCTCGTCCACGCGATAGGCCAACGCCTCGTCCTCGCTGACGAGACGATGGTGGCATCGAATGTCGGCGGCGAAGGAGCAGCATGGATTAGGAACAGGAAGATTGGCCAGCCTCGGTGGAACGAGACGTGAAGCCTCGATGAATTCGACATGTGGTGCCTCAGTTAGCGCAAAAACGATTCTTCACGCGCCATGAGCGCGTATCGCTCCAAACGCCGTTCGGCGACCTTCGCCCAACCGTCGCATTGCCCGAATTAAGGTGTCCATCAAACGTGGGGACTTTCACTCCGACCAGGTACGCACGTGGCGGGGATCTTTATTAGCGAACGTGCAGGTAATCCCAAAATGCCCTTGGCGACAGAATGCGCATCTGCCCCATCGCTCCCAATCGTTGGATCGCCGCATCACCGGTCACGAAGACGTCGGCTCGCCCAACGATTGCTTCTCCAATAACGTGTGCGTCATCGTCGTCCACCGCAGCGACGATTGGTTCCCCGAATTCAACCAATGTATTCGTGTGCTCCCGCACGAACTCGATGATTTCGCCGGAGCGTGCAACGGGAAGCTTGATCTTCTGACGCATTGATCTCCGCAGTTCGACCAGCACCTGGGTCCCCACGATCAGTTCGTGTTCGAGCAAGATCAACTCAAACAGGTCTGCACACAAACCCCTGGAAGCGAAGGCGCTTACGAGGACGTTTGTGTCGAGAAAAACCCTCAAGAGAGGGCCTTGAAGATGTCCTCGTCAGTCAGCAGCCCTTGTGCTTCAGCAAAAGGCAGCGTTCTCCGGCGCAATTCACGAAATCGCGCAACAGCGACCTGGCGCTTGAGGGCCTCACGTGCCAAGTCACTCTTACTGCGGCCTGTCGATTTGGCGAGCCGGTCGAGCGCCCTCTCCAGTTTCTCGTCAAGGCGAATTGTCAACGTAGTCATAGGAATGAGCCTCTGTAAGACAATGTCGTACAACTATAGCACAACGCCACCGCGTGCTGGCCTGGTTCGAGTCGCAGCAGATCGTAGGATCGTTGCCTCCGCCGGACGACATCTGGCAGGACTTCGACCCGATCGTTCCCAGTTCGGCCCGTTGCCGACGGTCGATCTTCCGCAAAGCCGACGCCCGACGGCAACGAAGCAGACGTTGAGCGCTTTAGGTTGCGCTGCGCCTACCTGGCCGCGACGGCCTCCCGCGCGCGCTGCAATTCCGCGAGCGCCGCTTGCAGTGCGACGACGTCGCCTGCCAGGCTCTTCGTGGCCTGCACCTGCTGCCTCAGTTCGGCGATCTCGCGTTGCTGCGCCCGGATTGTCGTCGCCTGTTCTTCCAGCTGCCGGCTCTTCTCCTGCACCGCGCTTTCCAGCCGCCATGGCGCGGCCTTCCTGCCAGGCGCGGTCGAAGGCAGCGTGATCTCTCGCCGCGGCGCGCGCGCCGGAAACGCGCCGGTCGTAGTTCGCTCTTATCTGGGCCGCGACTGGTGATCCGATCTCCTCTCGCAGACGCTCGGCTGCGCCCCAGATCAGGGCCGCGTCGACCGGGTTGCCGAGGCGATGGTGGCTAGCGCGTTGCCGGTGCTCGCCTGGAGCACGGTGCCGCCGGAAGCCGAGTCGGTAACCCAGATGTGCGAGCCGTCATAAAGCATACCAACGAAGAGATGATCCCTTGCCCATTCGCTCGAATCTGGCTATAAGCCAGACGGGTTCAATGAATTCACACACCTAGAAAGCTCAACGAGATGAGATACCCTTCCGTAGTCGGTGCGGCATTGTTCTGCGCGTCCGTTGTACATGCAGCAGATTACCCAACAATGGCACCTCAGGATCAGTACATGATGGATCCTGCTGCCGAAATCGCTCTAGCGAAGAGCGCCGCGCCGCCCTCCATCGCAGATAAGGCGACGGTGCTGGTGCTGACGCGCCACGGTTACGAAACCGCAGTCAAGGGTAGCAACGGATTCGTTTGTGCGGTCGAGCGCGGATGGATGTCGGAATACGACTTCCCGCAATTCTGGAATCCGCACATGCGCGGGCCGCTTTGCTATAACCCTCCTGCGGTGCGCTCGATCCTGCCGTACACGATAAAGCGCACGGAGTTGGTACTGGCCGGGCGTTCGAAGCCGGAGATGATCGCCGTGATCAAGGATGCCATCGCAAGCCATGCGTTGCCGCCTCTGGAATCTGGCGCGATGACCTATATGATGTCCAAGCAGGGCTATCTGAACGACGAGGCGCACAACTGGGTACCGCATCTCATGTTCTATTTTCCGCGGGCGCAAGATTCGACATGGGGAGCCGATCTGCCCGGCGCGCCGCCGATGCTCAACCCACAGTTCCAAGATTCGCCGGAAGCGTTGAGCGTGATCATGGTACCCGTGACACACTGGTCCGACGGGACACCCGCACCCAAAATGCAGTGAGCCAAGGTTCGTCCCGCGACTTTGCAAGTCGGGAGAATCGGTTAGTGCAGGTGGCGACTATCGGCGCGATCTGAGCGACGAGCAATAGGCGCTTGACGCACCGGTCATTCCGGCCGCCGAGTCTGGCGGCGCCAAGCTGGCGGTTGTCGTGCGCAACGTGGTCGATGGCGTGACGGACATTCTGAGCGCGCCTTATCCGCCATGTTTCTTCAGCCAATATTCCCAGGGCCGGTGCAGTACGGCGTGATGGAGATCATCAGCAAGCTTCGCCTCCTCC
Organism: uncultured beta proteobacterium; assembly: GCA_963777455.1. GTDB lineage: Bacteria > Pseudomonadota > Gammaproteobacteria > Burkholderiales > Casimicrobiaceae > PALSA-1003. The sequence goes on along the minus strand of CAVZQQ010000004.1, from coordinate 2,764,205 downwards.
GGAGCCAAGAACTTTGGACTGCCGAGCTGCATCGCGATGGGCAGTAGCTGGGCGTTGATCGTCGTATAGACGCTGCGGAACACTGCCTCCCTCAACGAGGTTCCCACGACGGTGGCGCCGTGGCCGCGCATGAGCACCAGTGCGCGCAGACCGAGCGAAGCAGCCAGCGCCTCACCCAGCTTCCGGCTGGTGACCAGCATGTTTGTCATTCCGTGTTCTTGTTGAATGTCGAACACGGGTGCGCCATCGTCGAGAAACCCGCACATGTGATAAAGGGGCTTCAGCGGCGTGCGACTTACGCCGAACGGGATCAGCGCGGGCGCATGCGTATGCACAATCGCCGTCACGTCGGGTCGCGCGCGATATATCTCGCCATGAATGAAGCGCTCGATCGAGGGCCGGGCGCCGCTTGGCATGACCGGTTGACTGTCGGCGTCCAATTCGACAATCCGGTCTTTGGTCGCTGGGCCGGCGGCGTTGTCGCGCGTCATGAAGTAGTGATCGGGCTGCCGCGGATTGCGTACCGACGCATGCCCGAAGCCATCGATTACACCTTCCCCGACGAGAATTCGATTCGCGGCAAACAGCTCGCTAATTACCTGCTCAACTTCGGAGGACATGCTTGTAATTGGATAAAAAATGATCGTAGGACGCGCTCGATGAATCAGCAAGCACGGCGACACCGGGTCCTACGCAGGCAACATGCCAACTCATGGCGCACCGGATTCGGTTATCGGGCCGATGCCTTGTTCAGGGCCGCAGCGGCGCGGATAAGCGTCTTGAAGGAACCCTCATTTATTTCATCACCTTCATGCAAATCGATAGCGCGCCTGACGTTGCCTTCAAGGCTGGAGTTGAATAGCCCTGACGGGTCCTTGAGCGCGGCGCCCTTGGCAAAAGTCAGCTTCACGACGCTCCTGTACGTCTCGCCGGTGCAGATCAGTCCATCGTGAGACCAAACCGGAACGCTCCACTTCCACTCCTCGACCACCTCCGGGTCAGCCTGTTTGATGAGAGCGCGGACGCGGGAGAGCAGCTTGCCCCTCCAGTCGTTCAGCTCCTTGATCCTCGCGTCGATCAGCCGAGAAGGGGATTCGCCTTGGGTCGTTGCGCTCTTCTTCATGTTGTTTGCACCTTCTAATTTGCGAAGGTCGGCCGCCGCCGTCGCGTCGCTGCCCGGCCGCATTCCCCTACTTGCCGGAGGTCACCTTGGGCGGATCCAGTCCTTGCGGCGGTACAGCAGGAGGGTCCCTATCAAGCCGCAGACCGCGGCCATGCTCATCCAATACGCAGGCGCGGCCTTGTCTCCTGTCCTTTCGATGAGGTACGTTGAGACGGCCGGGGTCATTCCGCCGAAGATCGCCGTCGCGAGGCTGAAGGCGAGCGAAAATCCCGCGACGCGCACCTGCACGGGCATGACCTCGGTCAGTGCAGCCACCATGGCGCCGTTGTACACACCGAAGAAGAATGACAGGTAAAGCAGCACCAGCAGCATGCGCTGAAAGTCCGGTGCCGCCGTGAGCCAGGCGAGTGCCGGATAGGTCGTGAGCATGGCCAGGGTAGTGATTCCTAGCAGGATCGGGCGGCGGCCGATGCGGTCCGACAGCGCACCGCCAATCGGCAGCCAGCAGAAGTTCGAAACGCCGACGCAAAGAGCGACGATCAGGCTGTCGCCGGCGCTCAGTTTCAGTACCGCCCTGCCAAACGTCGGCGTGTAAACCGTAATCAGGTAGAACGTGGTCGTGGTCATGGCCACGAGCAACATGCCCTCGAGGACGACGGACCAGTTTTGGCCCATCGAGCGAAAGACTTCGCGCGTCGTTGGGTGATGGGTACGCGCCTTGAACTCCTCGGTCTCCAGCAGTGAGCGCCGGAGGATGAAGATGACCGGCACGATCGCGCAGCCGACAAAGAACGGAACGCGCCAGCCCCAGGCGTTGATTTCGTCGGCCGACATCCAGTGGTTGAGCCCATAGCCAAGCGCGGCGGAGAGGACGATCGCGACCTGCTGGCTCGCCGATTGCCAACTGGTGTAGAAACCCTTGTGCCCCGGCGTGGCCATTTCGGCGAGATAGACCGATACGCCACCGAGCTCGGCACCGGCCGAAAAGCCTTGCAGCAGACGACCAAGGACCACCAGCAGCGGGGCAGCCAAGCCGATGGTCGCGTAGCCCGGCACAAACGCGATCAGGATCGTGCCACAGGCCATGATCGACAAGGTTACGATCAGCCCCTTACGCCGGCCCACCTGATCAATATAGGCACCCAGCACAATCGCGCCGAGCGGGCGCATGAGGAAGCCCGCTGCGAAGGCGCTGAAAGTCAGCATGAGCGAGGCGAACTCGCTTTGCGCCGGAAAGAATGCCTTCGCAATGTAAGTCGCGTAAAACCCGAACAGGAAGAAATCGAACTGCTCGAGAAAGTTTCCGCTCGTCACACGGAGCACGGTTGCGATTTTGGATCGGCTTTTTCCTTCCCCCATTGCCGTCGCTGCTGTCATGCCTATCCTCCCGGGCCTGAAAGTACTCAGGTGCCGATTGTACTTCCGGCCCCGCACAGACTGCCGGCCGTCTTACGAGCGCCGGAGTGCGGGCGTACCGGGACGTTTGGCTGTTCCGAGGTCAGTGCCAGGTGCCAAACATGCCGTAGCAATTGGGCGGATAGGGGGCTGCCGCCTGCTCGCCGATCGGCCGCCGGTCCAGGTCTCGAAACGCCGCGCGCCCGACGCGGCGAAGCAGGTGGTCGGCGAGCACCGCGCCACTCGCCGTGGCCAGCAGGTGCTTGATCGTATGGCCGCTGATCCAGCCCAGCGCCGTCAGCACCTCGCGGTCGTGCAGCTCGGCCACTTTGGCGGCTGCATAGAGGGCAATGGCAACGCCAAAGGCGACCCGATCGGCGCGCGGCGCGCCATGCGCAGCTTGCCACAGCGGAATGAGCACCAGCGGTAGCGCCTGCAAGAGCAAGTAGGGACGCAGGTCGCCCTGCCCTTGCTGGTCGGTGACGTACCACCAGGCCACGCTCAAGACTGCGACCAACGCCAGCAGAGCCGTCGTGCGGCTGGCATCCGCGCGCGGACAGCACTCGGCATAGACCGCCGCGAGCAAGCCCGCACAGGCCAGGGCAATGGGCAAGCGATCCCAGACGAGCCGGCTGTTGTCCGGGTGCAGATGGTAGCAGCCCGATCCGATGGCCGTTAACACCAGGGCAACCAGGAACAGCTGGTAGCCCGGCCAACCTCTTGCCAGCCGGGGATCGTGCCGCGCCGGCCACAGGCGCAGCAGAGCCCAACAGCCAACGACCGCAAAACCGAGATTGGACAAAACGTCCGCGCCGTGCGGCAGGCCCAGCAGGACGCGCTGATCGGCGAAGTCATGGTAATGCGGCCACTGCGGAATTGGGCCGCACAGCCAAAGCCCGCATACCGCCGCAACGATCAGGAGCTCGGGCAGACGATCGAGCAAGCGCTTCATAGCAACCCTTTCATGCGAATCCGAACTGGCAGCTTGCCCGGTCGCATCGCATATGGGAACCTTGTTGGCTAATGTATTGTCGACTAAGCTGATTAGTATCACTTCATGATACTAATCACGGATGACCGAAATCCAGCAGCTACTGGCAGCCCTCAAACGCGAGCTTCGTGTGCGCCACATCACCTACCGGGATGTGGCCCGGGCCCTGCGCCTCTCGGAACCGACGGTCAAGCGGCTGTTCTCAACCGGTCGGTTCACGCTCGACCGCCTGGCGGCGGTGACCGCACTGTTGGGCTTGAGTTTGGCTGAGTTGCTGCAAGGCGCGCCAGGGGCGCAGCCCCAGTTGCGCCAGCTCACCGCCGCCCAAGAGTCGGAACTGGTTTCCGACCCCAAGCTGTTGCTGGTGGCCGTGTGTGCCCTGAATCATTGGACCGTGCCCGACATGCTCGCCACGTATCGACTGAGCGAGGCGGAGTGCATTCAACGGTTGGTGCGCCTGGACCGGTTACGGCTGATCGACCTGCTGCCGGGCAACCGGGTACGGCTCAACGTGGCCCGAGATTTCGACTGGCTGGCAGGCGGCCCGATCCGGCGCTTTTTTCGCGAGCAGGGTCAGCGCGATTTCCTGGGGGACCCCTTCGATGGCGGCAATGCAATGCACACCTTCGTGCATGGCATGCTTACCCGCGGGGCCGCCGAAGAGCTGCAAACGCAGCTGCGTCGGCTGCGTCACCAATTTGACGAGTTGCACCGCGAAAGCCTGAAGCAACCCCTTGCCCAGCGGCACGGCACCGCGCTGCTGCTGGCGGTTCGGGAGTGGGAGCTCAGCAGCTTCACCGCCATGCGGCAGACGCCGCCGCGCTAGACGCGCGCCGCCGGTGTGCTAGGCGTTGTCGGCCAACGCGACGCCGATCATGCTGTCGCGGGTGACCAGACGCGCCAGTTGCGTCTCGTTCCAAGTTTCGGTGCCACGCGGACGTAGCGGCGCGACCAGGTAGCGCATATCGGCGGTGCTGTCGTGCACGCGGATCGAGACTTCGTCCGGGATCAACGTGCCAAACTCGGCAAGCACACGGCGCGGCTCGCGCACCATGCGCGAGCGATAGTTGCGGCTCTTGTACCAGTCCGGGGGCAGGCCAAGCAGCATGCGCGGATAACAGGAGCAGAGCGTGCAGACGATGACGTTGTGCACCGCCGGGGTATTCTCGACCACCACGAGTTTGAGCGGGCCCACCTCGAGGCCAAGCTCCTCGGCCGCCTCGGTCCCGTTGGCCAGCATGCGCTGCTTGTAGCCAGGGTCGAGCCACGCGTGCGCGACCATTTGCGCGCCGCGGCCGGCATTGCGGCCGTCCATGGCCTCGACCTGGCGCCGCACGTCCTCGGCGGTGATGATGCCTTTGTCGATGAGCAGTTCGCGTACCGCGGCCTCCATGGCGCGGAAGTACGTGAGCGCATCGTCCTGATCCGGCCGCGGGGCCGGCGCGTGGCCGTGCGCATGATGGGCCGACCGGTCGTGGTCGTGGCTCATCGTTCGGTCTCCTCCGCCTCCAGCCAGTGCTGATAGATCTCCACCTCGACCACGTCGAGAGACTGACCCGCATAATCCGGCCACACGTCGCGCTGCCGGAAGCGTACGCGGTAGAGCGGCTGCGCGGGCTCCCCGGAGCGCGCGTAGGCCAGCTCTTCCGGATTGGGGAATGCGCCGCAGAGTCGCTCGATCACGCCCTGCTTGCCGCGCACATAGTACGGGGTGCGCACGTGGCCAATCGGGTAGGCTGTGCGCACCGCGACCCGGTCACCGGCGCGGAATCGCGGGGGAACCGCCTCAGTCACGGGACGCCTCGCGGGCCCGGATGGCTTCCATCTTGCGGCCGAGCTCGTCGACCGTGATCACTCCGCGTTGCAGGAGTGTAGTGGTGATCGCGGCAATCCAGCGCTCGTAGTAGCTCATCTGCTCATAGGCTTCGGCGCCGAGGCTTTCGATGTGGCGGCGCAGTTCGTCGACCGTGAGCAGCCGGCGATCCCGGTGACCGAGTAGCACCATCAACGCGTCGACCCGTTTTTCCCACAGGGCGTAGTCGTGCTCGGTCCGCGTCACGGGTCCGGCCGGGAGGCCGCCCATGTCGTGATGGGCACGCTGGGGGTGGGAACTGGCCATGAATTTATTATCGCGCAAAACCGGGGTTGACCGCGCGCGCGGTTGGCTGAATACTCTCGCCCGCGCCGTACGGCCGCGTCGGGTCGCAACCGCGCCGCGCGGTACGCATGGCGTTGCCGCAGCGGCGCCGGCCCGATTCCGATCCGCTGACAAGGCACCCTGATGACCGAACCGACCCAGAGCACGCCCTCCGAAGAGGCCAAGAAGCGCCTGCGCGAGAAAGTCGACAAGCTGCTCGCCCAGGCGCCATGCAAGAGCGAGTCGAGCATCGTGCTCAACGGGCGCACACTGAAGTACCACGCGATCGCGGAATTCATTCCGGTTGTTGCCGGTGGTCTGGACGATAAACGCGGTGAGCCGGAGGCCGCCGTGTTCACGACCTCCTATTTTCTCGACGATACCGACCGGGCCACGCGCCCGGTTTGTTTCGTCTTCAACGGCGGCCCCGGCTCGGCATCGATCTGGCTGCATCTGGGTGCGCTCGGACCGAAGCGCGTGGTCATTCTCGAGGACGGCACGATGCCCCCGCCCCCGTACACCGTGACCGACAACCAGGAATCCTGGTTCGAGCACTTCGACCTGGTGTTCGTCGATCCCCCGCACACCGGCTACTCGATCACCGCCAGCGAAGAGGCACGCAAGAAGATGCTGTCCGTCGATGGCGACGTCGACGCCCTTGCGGAGTGCATTCGCACCTGGCTGGGCCGGCATCGCCGCTGGAGCTCGCCGGTCTACGTCGCCGGCGAGAGCTATGGCACAACCCGCGGGGCGGCGCTGGCCGACACGCTGCAGGACATCGGCGTCGCCCTCTCAGGGCTGGTGCTGGTTTCGTGCGCGATGGACCTGCAAAGCATCGTCTTCGCGCCGCGCAACGACCTGCCATACGCGCTCTTCCTGCCAGCTTTCGCGTCCGTCGCGCAGTACCACGGCAAGCTCAAAGGCCGTCTCGGGGAATCGCCGGCGGCGGCGCGTGTGGCTGCGGAGCAATATGTTCACGACGAATATCTGGGCGCGCTGCACGCCGGGTCCCGCTTGTCCAAAACGGCGCGTCGGCGCGTGACGCAGCGCGTCGCCGAGCTGACTGGCCTCGCACCGTCGCTGGTCGACGAACAGAACCTGCGCATCAAGGACACGCTGTTCTTTGTTGAGCTGCTGCGCGACCGCGGCCAGATCGTTGGCCGACTCGAGGCGCGCGTCACCGGCCCGATGGCCGCGAGCCGCTCGCACGAGTGGGAGTTTGATCCCGGCGTCGAGGCCATCGTCGCGCCCTACACCATGGCGGCGCACGCGTACATGAGCGAGAGCCTCGGCGTGGACACGCAGGCGCGCTATGAGGTGTTGTCGATGGAGGCGCACAAGCAGTGGAACTGGAACCGCGGCGAAGAGAAGGGCAACAGCTTCGCCTGCACCAGTCCGGATCTGTCGCGTGCCATGCGCCGCAATCCGCACCTGCGCGTGCTGGTCGCCAGCGGCCATTACGATCTCGGCACGCCGTTCAGCGCCTCCAACTGGTCACTGGCGCAGTTGGACGTGCCGCCCGAGGTGTTCGCGCGCGTCGAGCATCACTACTACGACGCCGGCCACATGATGTACACGCGTGAGGCCGACATGATGAAGCTCAAAGCCGATCTCGCGGCCTGGCTGGGTGCCTAGGGGAACGCTGGTGCCGCCGGCCGGCGCTCAGGTGCCCAAGGTACGATAGAAGTAGGTCGTGGCGCACAGGCCGCCCCGAGGCAGCAGCGCGTAGCCGGGAATGACACCGCAGCGTTGCCAGCCCAGCCGCGCATACAGCCGTTCCGCATCGCCGTCGGTTATCGTGTCGAGCACCAGCAGCGTTTTGCCGCAATCGCGCCCAACGCTTTCGGCAGCCTGCATCAGCGCCGCGCCCAGTCCCTGGTGGCGCGCCCGGCGGTGCACGAGCAGCTTCGCCACGTCGGCCCGATGCGGCTGGTTTTCGGGCTGGTCGAGAAGCAATTGCACGGTGCCGACGATGCCGCCGCCATCCTCGGCGACGAGCAGGGCGCGCGCGCCCATGGCGACCGCGTCGGTCACACGCTGCCAAAATTGCACGGCCTTGGCCATGGGCAACGGGTGCATGAAGCTCACCGACGCCCCGCCGTCCACGCAATCGATCAGCACTTCGGCCAGACCCCGGACTTCCTCGTCGGTCGCGGTCGACAGGCGCCGAATCGGGATCGTATTCGTGGACGGCTTCGACACGTCATCTCCGGAACGGCGACTCACTGGCAATCGCGACTGCGCAGCGGAGCCCGCGTCCCGGTCTCGTATGCCACGCGAGGGTGAGCGCTAGGTTAGAGCCGGCCGCCCTGCCCGCGTCACTTCAGTTGCACGATGTAGATCGCCAATTCGGATTTGCCGATGTTCTTGGTCGTGTACGGGCCCGACGGCGTGTTTACCCTCACGTCGCCCGATTTCATCTCGACGGTCTCGGTCTTGCCGTCGGGGTGGGTGCGCAGCAACGTCCCGTCGCGCAATACGCGTACGACCCGTAGCGACGAACTCGGGACGTTGAGGTTCACGTCGCCGGGCTTGTACCAGATCTCGTAGGCCTTCAGCTTGTCGTTCTCCGCCAATACCTTGATGGTGGCCTGACCTTTGTCCGCTTTGGCTTTGGCCTTGTCCTGCGCCAGCGCCGGATTGACGGCTATTGCCGCCAGCACAAAGCCAGCAATGACGATCGTCGCAGCCGTTCGACTCAAACGGTTCATAACTGCCCCCTCTCCTAGTTATTTGCAGCCGTTGCGCATTCGTTCCGAGTGCCCCAACGGGCGGATTGCACCCGGTCAAGGTAGGTGGAGTCTATACCTGGTGACCGTCGCCCGGGCGGCGAGGCAATCGGATAGAATGCATATCGTCATTGGGGAGTAGCCGCCCTCCCGGAAGGGAGGGGCTTACGTCAACAGACCTGCCGTCACGGCATGGCGTAGGCGGTTCTGAACTTGGCGAGAGCTTTGACTGCATTGCCTCCGCGGGGCCGGGGGAAGCAATGCGGTCATCATTCGCCGGCCGGGACCTTAAGCATGCAAGCCTTCCTGGTGTCGATCGGCGTGGTCACACTGGCCGAGATGGGCGACAAGACGCAGATCCTGTCGGTTCTTTTGGCCGCGCGTTACCGCAAGCCGCTGCCGATCATCCTGGGTGTGCTGACCGCCACCGTGGCCAACCATGCCGCCGCCGGGGGTGTCGGCACCTGGCTAGCCAGCGTCCTCGATCCGTCCACGCTCAACTGGGCCGTTGTCGCCTCGTTTGTACTGATGGCCGGCTGGATGCTGGTGCCCGACAAGTTCAGCGAGGGGCAGGTCGCCATGCCCAAGCGCCCGATGGGCGTCTTCGCGACCACCGTGTTTGCGTTTTTTCTGGCGGAGATGGGGGACAAGACTCAGGTGGTCACAATCGCGCTAGCCGCCCGTTTCCACGACTTTATCGGCGTGGTCAGCGGTTCGACACTCGGCATGATGCTTGCCAATATTCCGGTGATCTATCTTGGGCATCGCTTCGCCGACCGCGTTCCGGCCAAGGCCGTACACATCGTGGCCGCGCTTATTCTCGTCGCGCTAGGCGCGCTGGCGTTGCGCAATGCCCTGGCGGCCACGCCGTTGGTATCCTGAAACCCCATTGCGGACCAGCGGCAGCGCGTCCACCCACCGAATCGTGTGGCCCTGCACCAATGCCTCTTCCCGACACAGAACGAAATTCACGCGACCAGGTGTGGTTGGCGCTCTTCCTGCTCTGGCTTGCCGGCAACGGATTGCGACTGACGATCCTGGCCGTACCGCCGGTAATTGCGATGATCCGCGCCGACTTCGCGTTGAGCGCAACGCAGGTGGGCTTGGTGAGCAGCATCCCGCCAGCCTTGTTTGCGCTCGCCTCCCTGGCGGGCGCGCTGCTGGTGGCGCGTCTGGGCGTCCGGGGTGCGCTCATCGGGGGACTGGTCCTGGTCGCCGCGGGCTCCGCCCTGCGCGGCTTAAGCAGCAGCTACGCCGTGCTCTTCGCGACCACCGTGGTCATGTCGGCGGGGGTGGCCATCATGCAGCCGATCATGCCCACTGCGGTGCGGCAGTGGCTGCCGCGGCGCATCGGGCTGGCCACGGCGGTCTACACCAATGGCCTCTTGGTTGGTGAGATCTTCCCGACGGTATTGACGATACCTTACGTCTTGCCGCTGCTTGGCGGCAGCTGGCGCCTCGCGCTGGTGTTCTGGTCGGCGCCGATTGCAATCATCGCACTGGTGATCTTTTGTTTGGCTCCGCACGAGCGCGACGAACACGCGGCGTCGGGCGCGCCGCGCAAGTGGCTGCCCGACTGGCGCAACGGGCTCGTCTGGCGGCTCGGCGCCCTGTTCTGCTGCTTCAACGCCATCTATTTCACCGCCAACGCGTTCATTCCGATCTACCTCAGCAGCGCAGGCCGACCGGACCTGATCAGCGGCGCGCTGACCGCGCTCAATTTCGGGCAACTGCCGGCCTCCTTCCTGCTGGTGCTCGTGGCGAGCCGGCTGGAGCGTCGCGCGTGGCCCTATGTCGTGTGCGGGCTGTTAGCTCTACTGTCGATCGGCGGGCTCGTGCTGGAGATTGGGGTGGCGACCATCATCTGGGCGGCGTTGCTTGGATTCGCGATTGCAGCAGCGCTGATCATGGGGCTGACGCTGCCGCCGCTGCTGTGTCGCCCGGAGGATGTCGCTCCCACTTCGGCGGCAGTATTCACGATCAGCTATGGCGGTGCAGTCCTCATCGCGATCATGAGCGGGGCGGCATGGGACGCGAGCGGAATTCCCGCGTTCGCCTTCGTGCCCTTGGGCGTGTGCGCGATCGGCTTGGTCGCGTTTGCCTTGCTCTTGCGCGCGCGAAAAGAACTCGTCTGACGCTGCCAGAACCAGCGGCCGGTGTGCCGGCCTCGCGCAAACGAACAGGACCGCGAGGTAAGACGCTGCGCTGCGCAGGCGCGTTCATCCTTCGCTCGGCCCCATTGCCGGGGCTGCCGAGGACGCCCGCGTCACGCGGGTCGCGAACCGCCAGCCAAACGGCCGGCGGTGGCGGGCAGGTCCGCTACTTGAGTTGCAACTTCACGCCCTGTGCCGCGAGCGTGAACTTGACGCCTTGCTGGCTGCCGTGCAGGCGGATCACCACGCCGTTTTCGTTCTTCATGACGACATCGTTGGGGCCACCGCCGATGGCAATCCCGGCCTCACCGGCCGCGTAGTTGCCGCTGAAGTCAGACAGCTTGTGCAGATTGAACACTTCGCCGGTCGACGTGACACTCGACACACCCAGGTCGGCCACACTCAGGCCGCTGACCGAAAACGCGTGGTTCCTGCCTCCATAGGTTAGCGTGCCGTCACCCCAATTGACGCCGACACCGATGGCGATCGACTGGCTGGAGATCTTCACGCTTCCCGAAGGCGGCGGCTCGGCTATGGCCACCGCGAAGACCCCAAGGCAACCCAACGCTAACAACCATGTTGCAAAGATACGTTTTGTCATTACGATTCTCCCGAGAATGCTTGAGTCAGTTCTTGTAACGGGCGCTGCCCGCCGGCGCCATTGTAAGCACCCCGGGTCAGGCAGCACAACGCAGGACTCCCGGCCGACCGTGAAGGGACCCGTTGGGCGCGATGGGGTGATCGCGCCTGCCGTTCGCCACACAGGCCAGCACGTAAATTTCAGACAGCCAACGGGCGGGATCGGTTCCACGGGCCGGCCCCTCTGGGGCGCCCCTGGCGACTAGGGTGCCCATATGGAGCTCCCGGAGTGAGCCCGCAGGACGATCTTGTCCTTGTGCAGATGGGTGCGCAGAAATTCGGCCAGCTCGATTCCGCCTTGTGTCATGCGCTCGCCGGCCAGGGTTGCGGCACCCGAGGCCCCGGTGGTCTCCAGGTCTTGCCCGCGCCGCGTTGAGCCCAGTGGACGACGGTAAAATTCTTTTCCCGGGGGACGAACACCGGGGTCAATGGCGTCCAGTTTGCGCCGGGTCCGCCGTGCAGGCACAGGAGCACGGGATTGGCCCGGTCCTCGCCACGAATCTGCACCCACTGGTGATCGCGCCGATCCTGACTTAGAAGCCCTCATCGATGTCGTTGGGCGCATTGATGCCGAGCGCCTGCGCGTGGCGGTGCTGGAGATGGCGCGATAACCCAGAGCGGTGCCGGCGACAGCCAGCACCAATACGAGCGCCGACAACAGGATGAACTTCGTGACCGGGAGAATCTTGCGCATGCGGCCGACCGCTCCTTCGGTTTGCGCGGTGCCTGCCTGCAGTCGATGAACGGCCTCAGCGCGGTGCGTAACGACGCATACGCCATTGCAGTTCTCGGCGTGTCTTTCGACACTGCGCCGGGCACAGCGAACTGGCGATGAATTGCCGTAAAATGCCGGCGTTGGTGACTGCGTCGACCGAGGAGGGATCGATGGACTTCCAACTCATTCGCTGGCCGATGGGATTGGCGCTAATCGCCGCGCTACTGATGGGCTGCAGCCCGAAGGCCGACACCGCAGCTGAGAAAGCGGCGGTCGATGCGAAAGACAGGCTCGCGGCCGAAGCGAAGGCCGCGGTGCAAGCGAAGGAAGCGCGGGACAACGGCATCGAAGCCTACATCTACGCCTATCCGCTGGTCACCATGGAAATGACGCGCCGGGTGTCGACCAACGTAACGGTGCCCGAGGGCAGCAAGGCGCCGATGGGACAGTTCGCCAAGTTGCGCGGCTATCCGGCCGTCGATGACCATACGGTGACGGCCCCCAATGCGGATACGCTCTACACCATCGTCTGGTTGGACGTCTCCAAGGAGCCGTGGATTGTCAGCGCGCCCGACATGGGTGGCCGCTTCTTTCTTTTGCCGATGCTGGATGGCTGGACGACGGTGTTCGGGGACCCGGGCAAACGCACCACGGGCACTGGCGCGCAGAAGTTGGCAATTACCGGCCCGGGGTGGACCGGGACACTGCCCGAAGGAGTCAAGGAGTACAAGTCGGCCACCGGCATGGTATGGGTGCTCGGACGGATCTATTGCACCGGCACGCCCGAGGATTACAAAGCGGTGCACGCACTGCAGGATCAGATGCTGGCGGTGCCGCTGTCCGCGTATGGCAAGCCCTACACGCCGCTGCCGGGAGTCGTCGATCCACGCGTGGACATGAAGACCGCGGTGCGCAAGCAGGTCGAGGCCATGGATGCCGGTTCCTACTTCGCGCTGTTCGCGCAACTGCTCAAGACCAATCCGCCAACCGCCGACGATGCGCCGATGGTGGCGACGCTGGCCAAGATCGGCATCGTGCCGGGGCGCGATTTCGATGCCACCAAGGTGGACCCGGCCGTCGCCAAGGGCCTTGCGGACGCTCCCAAGGACGCGCAGGAGAAGATCATGGCTTGGCTCAAAGAGGGCATCGTTGCCGGCGACATCAAGCTGCAGGATGGCTGGCTGTTCACGCCCAAGACGGGGAGCTATGGCACCGCCTACCGGCAGCGGGCGCTCGTCACCGCGATCGGTCTCGGTGCGAACCTTCCCGAGGATGCCGTCTACCCGACTTCCGAAGGCCCGGACGTTGTCAAGTCGTTCAGTGGCGCGCACAAGTACGTCATGCACTTCAACAAGGACGAACTGCCGCCGGTCAACGGCTTCTGGTCACTCACCTTGTACGACGCCGATTACTTCTTCGTGCCCAACCCGATCAACCGCTACACGCTGAGTCAGCGCAACAAGTTCAAGACCAACCCCGATGGGTCGATCGACCTTTACATACAGAATGAGTCGCCGGGCCGGGACAAGGAGCAGAACTGGCTGCCTGCGCCCAAGGACAAGTTCATCTTGATGCTGCGCTTGTATTGGCCGAAGGCAGAGCCACCGTCGATTCTCAATGGCAGCTGGAAGATTCCGCCGGTTGACGAGAGCAGCTGAAGCGCGCGTACGTCGTCGCGGGCGAGGTGAGGTGTCGGGCGCGCCCGATGGGCCGGATGCCGCGCAACAGGTGCCAAGCGCACACCCCGAAAGCAGCGCATGAACCATTTTCCTCAGGACATCTTCACCGAGCCGGAGCCCGATCCGCACACGCTGCGTAACCTCGGTCCGCTCACGCCCCTTGCCGGGATCTGGGAGGGGCAGCGTGGCCTCGATACGCACCCCGCCGTCGAGGGCACCGAGGACAACGTCTACATCGAGCGCATCGAGCTACAGCCCATCGATGCCCAGACCAACGGCCCGCAGATGTATTACGGCCTGCGCTATCACACGCGCATCGTCAAGCCGAACGACGTGGAGACTTTTCACGACCAGGTTGGCCACTGGCTGTGGGAGCCGGCGACGGGCACCATCCTGCAGACCCTGGCGATCCCGCGCGGCCAGATTGCGCTGGCGATGGGCAAGGCGAGTCCGGATGCGACGAGCTTCGAGCTGGTGGCCAAGCATGGGTCTACGGTGAACGGCATCTGCTCGAATCCGTTCCTCGAGTATGCCTTCAAGACCCTCGAGTACCGCATCCGCGTGACCATCAACGCCGACGGCACCTGGTCCTACGCGCAGGACACCCTGCTCATGGTACGCGATCGTCCCGAGCCATTCCATCACACCGACCACAACACGCTGCGCCGAGTGGCTGAACCGACGCCGAACCCGACTGCCCAGGCGGCGCGGTAAGCCAAGAAGGGCGCAGACGCCGCTCTAGAATGCGACGTACGGCCCGGTGCCGCCCGGCGTTGGCTTGGTCTCGAGCGCGGTGTAGACGTTGCGCCCGTAGAAGAAGGGCGAGCCCCCAGGCGAAGACCGTCGGGTCTCCAGCCGGTGCGGCGAGATCGTCGAACGCAAAAAAGCTTGGATTGGCGGAGGAGACCTGATCGGCATTGGCGATGCTGAACAACGCAGCGCTGCTGGCGCCGTTGATTCCCTCCAGGGTCGCCGACAGGTTCTGCGTGGTCGCCGGACAATAGAAGCCGGACGCCGTACCCGTACACGTCGGGTAGAGATTCGTACCAATGAAGTACAACGCTCGAGCCGCTGTCGATGTAGCTGGTGGTATAGGTCTGGCCGTTGAAAGCCGTGACGATGTAGCCGGTTTCCGGATCGGTCGTCAGGACCTTGGCGCTGCCCAGGGCGTTGTTGGTCTGCGTGCCGATGCCGAAGATGATGAAGCCCGCGGCGGTCGCCGCGCCGGCCGCGGGAATCGCTGCCGAGCTCAATGATCGTGCCGTTGTTGTCCACGCTGAATTGCGCCACCGGGTTTTGCAGCTGCTCGGCAACCGCGAGCGACGTTGGGACGCAGCCGGACGCGGGACAGCTGTAGTAGGCACCGCCAAAGACTTCTTGCGCGCAGGCGCTGCCGCAATCCTGGAGGAACTGGCCGATCCCGAGCAGGCCGTTGGCGCCGAAGGTCTGCACCGTGTTCTCCGGCGGCCCGGAGCTCGAGCAGCTGTCCGGAATCGACTGGAACGCGGGATCGCCGATGACATGCACCGGCAGCGAGCTCGCCTGTTCGCCGGCGATGGTGCAGGTCGGCGAGTTTCACCGATCCCCAGCTGAAGCCGTCGACGAACTGCGCGCACTCGGCGAGCGGATTGCCGTTCGCGTCGAGCTGCTGCGGCAACGCCAGCGCCGGCGAAAGCACCGACGAGAGCAGACGCAAGCCGGACGAACCGGTGTCGACCTGGACGTGATCGATGGTCTGGCAGTTGGTCGCTACTTCCCGGGGCGCAAACGGTAACGCTGACGAAGACGATATTGGCAACGCTCGCCGGGCCCGCGTCGACGCTGATCGGCTGGACGTTCTGCGCCGCGGGTGGAGGGGTGCTGCTGCCGCCACCTCCTCCGCCACCACCGCCACAACCACCCAGCGCCAGCGCCAGCCCGACCAGCGCAAACATCCCCAGTGCACGCATCGTCGTGACCTTATCTGATGGCGGCAGTGTCGACACCCGGCGGCACCGCCTGCGGGATGTACGCCCTGCCGACGAAAGCGCGCATGTGTCCGCTGGAGTGCACGACCAGGTCCGGCTGCGCGAAGGTGAGGGGCCCGCGCGCATGGCGCTGGGACGCGGCGTCGACGTAGCGGTCAAAGTACACGCCGAGAACCTGCCGCAGATCCGGCATCGTTGGCCCCTGCCATGCGACCCCGAAAACGGTCCCGGCCGGCGACACGAATTCGCGCACGACGGTGCCGGAAGGAGTCTGCAACTCGTGCATCGTATACGCGGGCGAGCGCACAACGCGCTGCGTCCCCGCAACCTGCAGCCGATCTGCCTCCACCGTCGCCTCGGGCCCGCCCAGTGCCGCCTGTACCGGGAGCACGGCCATGCCACTGAGCAGGGTCACTCCGCCCAGCACCAGGCGGTACCACCACGCTCGTCGAACGTCGCAACGCATAGGTTTCGTTTCTCCGGATCGCGGGTTCCTGCCGAACAGGGCTAAGTAAGCGCAGGGCCGGCGCAAGCACCAGCCGCGAAGCATGCTTGGAGGTGAACTCGGCGCCGGGAGTTCCGCGCCATTCAACCCGCCGCCGAGCCGCGGGCGCCGCGCAACGGGTCTGTGCTTTCGCGGCGGGGGATTCTCCCGCCCGAGCAGCATTATAGTCGGGCGCGTTATGGCGCACAACGACGCAAGCGGCAGTTTACATCTCGACACATCTTACATCTGGACACATCTTGCCGCCGTTGGCTGCGAACCTCGACCTGGTGTTACCGGTCTGAAGTGACGTTCCGAGCCGGAACTGTTTCCTTTACGGAGGTATCACGTGCGCAACACTCTTATCGCAATCTCGAGCGTCGCGCTGGTGGCCGCAGCGGTGGCGCCCATCGCCGCGGCGCAGACGGCGCTGTCCGCTGCGGTCCAGGCCGATCGTGCCGTCGTGCAGCAGGATGCCACCAATCGGCATAGCGCCTTCACGCAGCTAAAAGCGGATGAGGGGGCTGGCAACACGGTCGCGGCCGCGGCGGACCGTACGGCACTGCATCTGGCGCACATGCAGGCGCGCATTGATTTCGGCAAACTGCACCAGGACGCCCAGGGCGTCCTGCAGCCAGATCAAACGGCCTTGATGGAGGCACTCACGCAGTTACACGCCGATCAGGTCGCCAACAATACCGCCGCGGTGCAGGCTGACCAAACCGCGGTGCAGAATGCGCAAGCCCAACTCAAGGCCGATCGCAGCGCGATATTTGGCGATCTCGGTATGGAGTTCGGCAAGCACCACCGGCACGGACAAGGCTGACGGTTCGACCATGAAGAAGCTGCTGATTCCGGTCACCGTCGCCCTTGGACTGTCGTGCGGCGTGGCCCTCGCCGCGGACCAGCCCGCGGGCACCAACCCGCGAGCGGCCTGCCGACCCGATGCACGGAAGCTGTGTGCAGGTGTTCCGCACGGCGGCGGCCGCATCATCGCCTGTTTGCAGCAGAACCAGGACCAGGTCTCTCCTGCCTGCATAGACGCACTGGCTAAAGTCCGGCAACGCGAAGCACCGCCGGCGCCGGGCGCGCCGCCTGGATAGCCTTCCATCCCCCCGTCCGCAGCGGCCCCGATGCACACGTGCCGACCCTATCCAGTGCACTGCCGGCGGCCTACAATGGCAGCGATGGGAGCTCGCCCATGCTGATCGGGTTCTTGCGCATTGCTTTGCCGGCAGCGCTCTGCGGCGCGTTGGGCGTGCAGCCTGCCGCCGCGGACATCTACACGTGGGTCGATGCGTCGGGCACCATCAACGTCAGCAATCTCGCTCCGCCCGATGGCGTGCGCGTGACCAGCGTCATCCATGCGACTGCGCCGGCGGAGCAAGCGGCGCGCGACGCCGCGCGCGAGACGCAATTGCGAACCCTTGCCGAGCGGGTCGTCCAACTCGAGGACGAAATCCAAGTGGCGCAACACGCAGTGCCGCCGCCCCTGCTTTACCCGCCCGTTCCGCCACCATTGGTGCAATACATAACCGAGGTGGCACCCGTGCAGTATGTGGTCAATTCACCGCCGGCACCGTCGTCGGCCGGGTGCGATGGCACCTGGGATTGCGGGTTCTCGTGGGTTCCTGTCTTCTATCCGGCAAGCATTGGGGTGCTGCGCCCGCCCAACTTTGCGCGCCCCCATCCATTAAGGCCGGGACCCCACTTCGGCGGACAACCGATGCGCGCATCCTTCGGCAACTCCCGCCGCAGCTGAAGCGCCGCCCGGGCTCGCCTCCCCTCAGCATCCAGTCCAGCGTGGCGGCGCGGTGCATCGGGTGCCATCCGAGATACCGCGTCGTCGTCCTCAGGAGCAGGCTTTGCCGTGATCGGCGTGATTGCCGGCCGCTTTGGCCGCGGCCTCGGTCATGTATTCGCCCTTCTTGGTCTTGCCGTAGTACTTGTCGCCCGAACAGTGGTAGACCTTGGTCGCGGTGTTAACCCAGACTTGTCCGGGTCCGCCGCCGGCTGCCGGGGCGGCCATCGCGGGCGCGCTCTTGGCTGCCGGCGCCGCTGCCGGTGCAGCCGTCACGGGCGCGCTCTTGGCTGCCGGGGCGGCGGTGCTCTTCGCCGCCGGTGCGCCGCTGCCGTACCAGTCCTTCACCCCGCCATGACCCGAACAGGCGCCGCGTTTCGACGCCGCAGTCGTGTAGCTGCCATCCTTGCATTCCCCGGTCGATCCGGAGGCGCCTGCGCGTAGCCCACCGCCGCCAGCAGCATGCCTGCCGTAACCACCACCGCTCTGATCAGCATTCTCTTCATTGCCCTCTCCACAAGTTGGGTGACTCACCCGGTCCCGTCTGCCTTCGGCTTTGCCAGCCGCGCGGGTAGGTTGCGTAGCATGCCAGAAGATCACCCCTGCTCCAATGCCGCGCCTGAAAGCGGCGGCGCGCCTAGCGCTGGGCCAGCAGAAAAAAGCGGCGAAACGCAAACAGCGTCACGCCATCGGCGCGAGGCGGATAGGCAGCGGCGATCCGCTGCCGATACTCAGCCTCGAAATCCCGGGCTTGTGCATCGGGTAGCGCCGACAGCCACGCGCCGACGAACGATCCTTTCGTGAATTCTGCCACCGGGTTCTCGCCGGTGAGCGTCTGGATATACTCGGTAAACCACAGGTCGAGCGCCGCGGCCCGCGGTCGCAGCAGCGCATAGTATTCGTCCGCCTCGAGAATCGGCCGGCGGCGCACGAGGCCCTGCAGCCGCTCGCGCCAGGGCGCGCTTTCGGCCAGCTCGTAGCCGATCTGATGCGAAGGTGCGGCGTGCTGTGCCGGCATCTGCACGGCCAGCATCCCGCCGGGACGCAGATGCGACAGCAGGCGCGGAAACAGTGCCGCGTGATCGTCCAGCCAATGCAGCGCAGCGTTCGACACCAGCAGATCCACCGGCGCCGCCGGCGCCCACTGCGCCAGGTCATCGCTGCTCCCACACGACCTCGGGCAGCGTGGCGCGGGCGCGCTCGAGCATGGCCTGCGAATTGTCGACGCCGACGATCCGCGCCTGCGGCCAGCGCGCCCGGAGCAGCGCCGTCACCGTTCCGGTGCCGCAACCCAGATCGACGATGTCCCGCGGCGCCTCGAGCGAAACGCGAGCGAGCAGGTCCTGCGCCGGGCGCAGGCGCTCACCGCCGAACTTGAGGTACTGCTCGGGGTTCCAGGCCATGGACTGTCGTGCGCCACAGGGTCCGCTACGGGCGCCGCCTGGCCGGTACCTGCGGGCAGGCAAGGCCGCTGGAGCGACCGGCGGCGCATCGCCAGCCGGCGCGCGCCCGTGGGCGACCGGCTCAGGACCTCGAGGTTGCGCGTTGAGGAAGGAGATCGTGCGCAGCCAGGCGAGTTTGGCGGCGTCCTCGTCGTAGCGCGGCGTGGTGTCGTTGTGGAAGCCGTGATTGGTCCCCGGATACATGTACATCTCGTACTGCACCCCGTTGGCCTTGAGCGCCGCCTCGAAGGCGGGCCAGCCGGCGTTGACGCGCTCGTCGAGGACCGGCGTAGTGGATGAGCAGCGGCGCCTTGATCTTGGCTGTGTCGGCCGCACTGGGCTGGCCGCCATAGAACGACACCGCCCGCCGCGAGATCGGGCAGCCGCACGGCAAACGTGTTGACGATACTGCCGCCGAAGCAGAAGCCGACGGCGCCGACTTTGCCGCTGCATTCGGGGCGCGACTTCAGAAAGCCGTACGCGGCGAGCAGGTCCTCGGTGCGCTTGGCCGGGTCGAGCTGGCTGAATAGCTTCGCCGCTTTTTCTTCGTCGCCGGGATACCCGCCGAGCGGGGTGAGCGCGTCCGGCGCAAAGGCCAGGAAGTTGGCCACCGCCAGCCGGCGCGCGACATCCTCGATATAGGGATTAAGGCCGCGATTCTCGTGGATGACCACCACGCCGGGCAATTTGCCGGCGCTTCGCCGGCCGCGCGAAATACCCGCGCATCGTTCCCGAGCCCCTGCGGCGAGGGTAGGTCAGGTACTCGGCCTTGATGCGAGCGTCGTCCTTGGGGACCTGCTCGGCGAGCGCGTAGTTCGGGCGCAGGCTCTCCAGCATGGCGGCCGCGCGTGAAGCCGCCGACGGCGAATTTTGCCGCGCCGTCCAGAAACTCCCGGCGGCTGATCATGCCGTGCACGTAGCCATCGAACAGCTTGAGAACCGGTGGCGGAAAATCGCTGGCTTTCCTTCGTTCCATCTGCGTCGACTCCTCAGCTGAGCACGAGCGCCGCCGATTATTGTAGCGTGCCCGCCCGGGGAGCTGATAGCGGCGGGCGTGGGTCCGGATGCTGCGGCGGAGTTACGGTTTGCCAACTGCCCGGTCCCAGGTTGCCCGGCCGACCGCGTATCATCGCCGGCAGCGCGCAGGTGCCGTCACCCGGGGCAAGTTGCCCGGTGCCGGACGCAGTCGAAGCGGCCGCAGCCTTGGTTCGCGCCCATCACTTAACGGCTCGGGAGTCGCTCATGCTGGTCATCTGGGGAAGGAACAATTCGGTCAACGTGCAGAAAGTGCTGTGGTGTTGCGCGGAAATGGCGCTCGGCTACGAGCGCATCGATGCCGGCGGCGCGTTCGGCGTGGTCAACACGCCGCCGTATCGCAGCCTCAATCCCAACGGGCTCGTGCCAACGATCGACGACGACGGGTTCGTGCTCTGGGAGTCGCACACCATCGTGCGCTATCTTGCCGCCAAGCATGCTGCGGGCCGCCTCTGGCCGAACGATCTGAAGATCCGGGCCGAAGCCGATCGCTGGATGGAGTGGAAGCACACGACCTTCTGGCCCGCCATCAGGATACTGTTTCTGGGCCTGATCCGCACGCCGCCGGAGCAACGCGATGCGCGCGCTCTGGAGGAATCACGGCTCAAGACCGCAGAGGTGCTGCGGCGTGGCCGACGGCGCGCCTGCAGACGGCCGATTATCTTGCCGGGGAAACGTTCACGATGGGTGACATTGCGCTCGGCTGCAGCATCTGGCGGTGGATGGCCTTGCCGATCGAGCGTCCGGCGCTGCCCGGCGTGCAGCGCTGGTTCGAGTCCCTGGCCCGGCGGCCGGCGTACCGCCAGATCGTCATGCTGCCGCTTGTCCTGAGCACGAGCGCGCCGCCTTACCCGCTTGGCAGCCCGGTGTTGCTCGGCCCGCTCGCCGGCGGATTTGAGCCGGCGCGTGAGGCGAGTCACGAGCACCCGCTCGCACACCTTGAAGGCGAGGAAGAACAGCATGCTGAGATAGGCCGCGAACAACAGTTCGGCAAGCTGCTGCGCGGCGCCGTCGGCCATGGCCATCATGCCGTATTCGAGAATCAGCTCCATGTTCGCCTTGAGCAGCACGAACAGGTTGACCGAGTAGAAGCCGAACAGCAGAAACGACAGGCCCATGAGGATGAACGTGAGCCAGGCGTGCCGGTAGAGAAAATCCAGCCATCGCTGGCGAATGAACTTGAGCACGGTGGCAAGCGCGTAGCGCGCGGTTAGTGCTGCTTCCCGGGATTGACTGCAAACACGTCGACCGCGGCTCGCCTTGCCCCGGAACGGCACCGGGCCGAGCGGCTCGACAGCGATGCGCTCGCTCAACGCCGAGCGCGTGGCTTCATCGATGAGAATAGCGCGTTGCACGACCTTGGTGTGCGCCTCGAGTCGCGCCGCCAAATTGACGGTGTCGCCGACGCACGTGTAGGTCGCCCGTTCGTTGGTGCCGGTGTATCCGGCGACCATCTCGCCGGAGGCGATGCCGATGCCGATGGTGATCGTCGGCTTTCCGGCTGCATCCCGCTCGCTGGTTGAACAGGACGATCATTTCGACCATTTCCTGCGCCGCGTGCACGGCCCGCTCGGCGTGATCCGGAAGCGGCATCGGTGCGCCGAACACGGACATCAGCCCATCGCCCATCATCAGCGTGACCACGCCGCCGTGGCTGTTGATCGCGTCGAACATCAGCGCGTAAAAGGTGTTGAGCAGTTCGATGGTTTCCTCGGGGGGCTGCGATTCCGCCAGGGTCGTGAAGCTGCGGATATCGGAGAACATTACCGAGGCATGCACGCGCTTCCCGCCCAGTGAGAATCCCGAGTTCTGCAGATCCTGTGCCACCTCCGGGGTCGCGAAACGGCGCACCAGCTGTTTCTGCTGGTCGCGCAGGCGCTTCTTCTCCAGGCTCGCCCCGATGCGGGCCTTGAGCAGCACCGGATTCACCGGCTTGGCGAGATAGTCCTCGGCGCCGAGCTCGATGCAGCGCACCACGTTGGCGATGCCTTCCAGCGACGAGGTGACGATGACCGGTAGGTCGTGCAGCTGCCGATCGTGCACCAGTTGCTCGAGTACCTGGAAGCCGTCCATTTCCGGCATTTCCATGTCCAGCAGGACCAGGTCGAAAGCTTCGCGACGCAGCAGTTCCAGCGCCACGCGGCCGTTCTCGGCCGATGCCACGCTGTGGCCCTGGATTTCCAGGCTGCGCGCCAGCAGCAGCCGGTTGACCTTGTTGTCGTCGACCACCAGCAGGCGCGCCGCGCCGCGCAGATCATGCATGGCGCAGGGCGCTCAAGGCCGCGGCAACGCGCGTATATTCCTGCGTCCAGCGCGTCCAGCGGACGCGCGTGCCGGTCTCGGCCACCTTGCGCCACACCGGCGAGTTCGAGCTCCCGCGCCATCGCGCCCAAGGTAAGCGCGCCGAACGTGTTGCTGTTGGA
Organism: uncultured beta proteobacterium; assembly: GCA_963777455.1. Classification (GTDB taxonomy): domain Bacteria; phylum Pseudomonadota; class Gammaproteobacteria; order Burkholderiales; family Casimicrobiaceae; genus PALSA-1003. The sequence continues at coordinate 2,741,492 of CAVZQQ010000004.1, read as the reverse complement.
TTTGAGCGAGTGCGCGGCGCGGCGGAACTTGTCGGCGTCCTTGGCTGCTAGCGCCGTGCGCAGGGTCGTCCAGCATCACCGGCGCTTCCTGCAGAAACGTGTCGACGAGCTCTACGTACAAACTGCGCTCCGGTCATGGCCTTAAGCGCATCGAAGGTTGCCGGATCGATGGTCGGTGTGGTCATCAGCGGTCCTTGCGGGCGGACGCCTGGTTGAGCGCCTCGACCAGCCGTTCCACCCGGATCGGCTTAGTCAGGTAATCGTCCATGCCGGCGGCCAGGCACATGTCGCGGTCGCCCTGCATGGCGTTGGCGGTCATGGCGATGATGCGCGGGCGCTCCGGCGGCCGCCAGCGCGCGTTGATCTGGCGCGAGGCTTCAAGCCCGTCCATCTCGGGCATCTGCACGTCCATCAGCACCACGTCGTAGGTCTGCCGCTTGCACCGATTCGATCGCCTCGATGCCGTTGGACGCGAGGTCGGCGCGATAACCCATCTGCTGCAGCAGCCGCAGCGCGAGCTTCTGGTTGACCACGTTGTCCTCGGCCAGCAGGATGCGCAGCGGGTGGCGCGCGGCCTGGTCGGGGTCGAGCTGCGGCTTGCCCGGGGCGGTCTCGACCCGCGCCGTAGCCGCGCCGCGAGAGCAGGCCCACCAGCGTATCGAACAGGTGCGACTGGCGGATCGGCTTGGCGAGGTAGGCATCGAACAGCTGCTCGCTCATCGCCGACTTCGCGCCGCCCGAGCGAACTGAACAACACCAGCGGCAATCCCGGCGTGGCGCGCGCGGATCTGCCGCGCCAGGGCAATGCCGTCCATCTCGGGCATGTGCATGTCGAGGATCGCCAAGTCGAAGGGCTCGCCCTGCGCGAGCCAGCGCAAGGCTTCCGGGGGCGACGCGGTGGCGCGCGCGGACATGCCCCACTTGGCCGTCTGCAGGTCCAGCACGCGCCGGTTGGTGGCGTTGTCGTCGACGACGAGCAGCCGCTTGCCCCTGCAGCTCGGGCTGGACGCCGACGAAGTCGCGCTGCCGCGCCGGCGGCCAGTTCGGCCGTCGGCGCCTGGATGGTGAAGCAGAAGGTGGCCCCGCGGCCGGGTCCTTCGCTCTCCGCCCACATGCGCCCGCCCATCAGCTCGCTCAGCCGCTTGCTGATGGCCAGCCCGAGCCCCGTGCCGCCATACTTGCGCGTGGTCGACGAGTCGGCCTGGGAGAACGACTGAAACAGCCGGCTCATGACCTCGGGCGACAGGCCGATGCCGGTGTCGCGCACCGCAGAAGCTGAGCTCCACCTGGCCCGCGTCGACCGGCTCTGCGAGGTCACCGTCAGCACCACCTCGCCGGTTTCGGTGAACTTCACCGCGTTGCCGAGCAGATTGAGCATGATCTGGCGCAGCCGGGTGACGTCGCCGACGATCGCCGGCGGGACATCGCCCTCGAAGACATAGGCCGTATCGAGGTGCTTCTCGACCGCGCGCGCGGTGACCAGGTCCAGCGCCGATTCGACGCACTCGCGCAGGTCGAACGGCTGCGCCTCGATGTCCATGCGGCCGGCCTCGATCTTCGAGAAATCGAGGATGTCGTTGATGATGGTCAGCAGCGCATCGCCGGATTCGCGGATGGTCGCGACGTAGTCGCGCTGCTCGGTGTCCAGGCGTGTGTCGAGCAGCAGTCCGCTCATGCCGATGACCGCGTTCATCGGCGTGCGGATCTCGTGGCTCATCGTGGCCAGGAAGGAGCTCTTGGCCTCGTTGGCCGCCTCGGCCGCCGCGCGCGCCTCTTGCGCGTCCTGGAACAGACGCGCGTTCTGCAGCGCCACGCCAACGTTGGCGGCGATGGTGGAGAGCAGGCGCTCGTCGTCGGCGTCGTAGGCGCCCTCGCTGTGCGTGCTCTGCACGCTGATCACGCCCAGGCTCGCGCCGCCGACCAGGATGGGGACCCCCAGGTACGACAGCGCCTGCCGGCCGACGATGGGCAGGCCCAGTTCGAGGCTGCGCCGGTCGGTCTCGCGGTTGATGATGAGGGCCTTGCCCGAGGTAATGATCCGGCTGGTCAGGCCCTCGCCCAGTTTGAGCGGCTCGATGTCGTCGCCAAACTGGTAGGGGAAATCGATGATGTCGGTATGGCGGTTGTAGAGCGCGACGTAGGCGATGTCCGCCTTGAACACGGTACGTACCTGCTCGCCGACAAGTTCCAGCAAGTTGGTCAGGTCGAGCTTACCCGCAAGCTCCTGCGACACGGTGTTGACGGTGGCCAACTCGGCGGCGCGCTGCTGCGACTCCGCAAACAGGCGTGCATTCTCGATGGCGACCGTCGCCTGCAGCGACAGGCCCACCAGGAACTCCAGCTCGCTTTCGCTGTACGGCTCGCCGCCGGTGCGCCACACGGCCATCACGCCCTTGACGCTGGGCCCGGCCATGAGCGGCGCGACCATCATGCGCTCGTTGATCCTCGCGCCCGGTGCCGGGAATCTGGATCGCCCGCGGGTCGGCCTGGGTGTCGTTGATGTATTCGGCGCGGCCGCTCTGCACGAGGCTGCCGATGATGCCCTGCCCCACCTCGATGACGGTCGACTGGATGGCCTCGGCGATGTCGCCGACCGCGACGATCGCCCGATAGCTGTGCCCGGACGCGTCGGGCAGGAAGATCGCGCTGCTGCCGGCGTTGAGCAGGTCCTTGGCATGCCGCGCGATGCGGTCCATCACCGTGGCGAGGTCGAGCGTCGAGGAAATGTCGCGGCCCACTTCGGCGAGCGCGGCGGTCTCGCGCGTGCGGCGCTGGGTCTCGTCAAACAGGCGGGCGTTTTCGAGGGCCACGCTCATGCTGTTGGCGAGCGTCTGCAGCAGGCGCACGTCAGAAGCACTGAAGGCGTGCTCACGATCGACATCGATCAGGCTGATGGAACCGCGCGCCTGGTCGCCCGCCACCAATGGCACCAGCACCGCCGACTTCTCCATCTGCGTCCCGGGCATAATGGTGCTGCCATGCTTCGTAACCTCGCGTGCCATATTCTCGTTGATGACCAGCGGCGCGCGTGTGCGCATGACGTGCACCGTGAAGCCCTTGTCGCCGAGCGGCTCCGACTCAAGGTGGATCCGCTTCCCGCCTTCGTAGGTAAAGGGGAAGTGCAGCAGCCCGGTCTGCGGGTCATAGATGCGGATGCCGACGTCGGCGTGATGGAAGATCTCGCGGATCTTGTCGCCTACCGCGTCGTAGATGCCCTGCATGTTGAGCTCGGCGGCGAGCGCATGCTGCACACTGTTGATGATGGCGAGCTCGGCCGCGCGCTGCTCGCTCTCCTTGAACAGGCGCTGGGTCTCGTCGAACAGGCGGGCGTTTTCCAGAGCCACGCTCATGGCATTGGCGAGCGTTTGCAACAGGCGCACGTCGGATGCGTTGAATGCATGCTCGTGATCCAGGTCGGCGAGGTTGATCAACCCGCGTGCCTTGTCGCCAACCACCAGCGGCACGAAGACCGCCGATTTCTCGTCCTGGGTGCCAGGCAGCGTGAAGCTGCCGTATTTTCTTGACTCCTCCTCGATATTCTCATTGATGACCACCGTCTCGCGGGTACGTAGCACGTAGGCGGCAAACCCGTTTTCCTGGAGTTGCGTCGACCCGATGCTGATCCGCTGTCCGGCCTTCATAGACGTACGGATAATGAATCAGGTTCGCCTGCGGGTCGTAGATGCGGATGCCGATGTCTGCCTGGTGGAAGATTTCGCGGATCTTGTCGCCGACGGCGTCGTAGATGCCCTGCATGTTGAGCTCGGCGGCGAGCGCCTGCTGGACGCTGTTGATGATGGCCAGCTCAGCCGCCCGCTGTTCGCTTTCCTTGAACAGGCGCTGCGTCTCGTCGAACAGCCGCGCGTTCTCCAGGGCCACGCCCATGCTCGCCGCGACCGTGCTCAGCAGCCGCACCTCGCTTTCGCCATAAGCGTTTTCGTGTTGGTAGTCCTCCATCACGATCGTGCCCAGCATCCGATCGCTCCCGAGGATGGGGACGCTGACCATGGAGTGGCACTGGTCGGTCCCCGGCATCAAGGTCAAACCCAGGGCCGGCAGCTCGGCGCGGGTGTTCGCCACCACCGGCTGGCGCGTCTGCATCATCCTGAGAAAGGACCCGCCGGGCGCGGGCGGGGCAGAGGGCGGGCTCAGGCGCACGCCATGTTCGTATTCGTACAGAAAATGAACGAGGTTGGCCTTGGCGTCGTACCAGCGGATGCCGATCTCGCCGGTCTTGAACACTTCGCGCAGCTTGTCGCCGACCAGGTCGATGATGGCCTGAAAGTCGAGCTCGGCGGCCATGCCTTCCTGGATACGGTTGATTACGGCAAGTTCGGCGGCGCGTTGCTCGGTCTCCTTGAGCAGCCGTTGCGTCTCGTCGAACAGCCGCGCGTTCTCCAGGGCGACGCCCATGCTCGCGGCGACCGTGCTCAGCAGCCGCACCTCGGCCTCGCCATAAGCGTTCTCGCGTTCGTAGTCCTCCATGGAAATCGAACCCAGCACGCGATCGCTGCCCAGAATGGGGACACTGAGCGCTGAGATGCTCGGATCGGTGCCCTCGACGTTGAGAATGCCCAGCGCCAGCTTTTCAGCACGGCTGTTGGCGACCACCGGCTGGCGGGTCTGGACCATCCTGAACCAGGGCCCGCCGGGAGTCGGGGGCATTGGCGGCGCACGCAGCCGGACCCCATGCTCGTATTGATACACGTAATGGATCAGATTGGCGTTGGCGTCGTACCAGCGGATCCCCATGTCGCGGGTCTTGAACACCTCGCGCAGCTTGTCGCCGACCAGGTCGATGATGGCCTGAAAGTCGAGCTCGGCGGCCATGCCCTCCTGGATGCGGTTGATTACGGCAAGTTCGGCGGCGCGTTGCTCGGTCTCCTTCAACAGGCGTTGCGTCTCGTCGAACAGCCGCGCATTTTCCAGGGCGACGCCCATGCTCGCGGCGACCGTGCTCAGCAGCCGCACCTCGCTTTCGCCATAAGCGTTTTCGTGTTCGTAGTCCTCCAGGGTGATCGTGCCCAGCACGCGATCGCTGCCGAGAATGGGCACGCCAAGCGAGGAGCGGCTCGCGTCGGTGCCGGCGACGGTCCTGAATCCGAGCGCCTGCCGCTCGGCGATACTGTTGACAACCACCGGCTGGCGCGTCGCCACCATCCTGGACCATGGTCCGCCCGGAGTCGGCGGCAGCGGCGGCACCTGGAAGCGCACCCCGTGCTCGTACTGGTAGACGTAGTGCATGAGATTGGCACCGGCGTCGTACCAGCGGATGCCGATGTCGCCGGTCTTGAACACCTCGCGCAGCTTGTCGCCGACCAGGTCGATGATGGCCTGGAAGTCGAGCTCGGCGGCCATGCCCTCCTGGATGCGGTTGATCACCGCCAGCTCGGCGTTGCGCTGCTCGGTCTCCTTCAGCAGGCGCTGGGTCTCGTCGAACAGCCGGGCGTTCTCGAGCGCGACGCTCATGGCGTTGCCGAGGGTGGTCAGCAGGCTCACATCCGAAGCCGAAAAGGCGTTGACGGCCTGCTTTCCAACAGTGATCACACCATCGGTCGTATCGCCGCGCAGAATCGGAACATAAATGAATGAGTTATCCGGAGTGTCGCCCCCGATATTGCTGGACTCCAGTTCCGCCATCAGCCGATTCATTTCCTCGGCCGTATGGATTACGATGGGCTGGCGAGTTCGGAGAATGTGCGCAAAAAACCCTTGCGGCGGTCGCGGTTCCGGGTAAAAGCGCTCGCCGTGGTCGAGCAGGTAGGGAGTGTGATGCAGGTTGGCGCCTGCCTCGTACAGACCGATCCCGACCACGTCCGCAGCGAATATTTCACCGATCTTCTTGCCGACCAGATCGTAAATGGCCTGCATCTCCAGTTTCGATGCCAGGCCGTCCTGCACGCTGTTGATGATGGCCAGTTCCGCCGCGCGCTGCTGCTCGGTCTTGAACAAGCGCTGAGTCTCATCGAACAGGCGCGCGTTTTCGAGCGCCACGCCCATGCTCGCGGCAACCGTGCTCAACAGCCGCACCTCGGCCTCGCCGTAGGCGTTCTCGCGCTCGAAGCTCTCCAGGATAATCGAGCCCAGAACGCGATCGCCGCCCAGGATCGGGACACGCATCGAGGACAGGCTGGTGTCGGTCCCGGGAAGGGTGACGGCGCCATGCGCGGCCGCCTCTGCTGCATTGTTCGATACAATTGGCTGGCGCGATCGCATCATTCTGAACCAGACCGAGTCGGGCTTCGGTGTCATCGGCGTCAAGTGCAGTCGCACGCCGTGCTCGTAGTCGTACGGACAATGCAGCACGTTGGCTGTCGCGTCGTACCAGCGAATGCCAATATCCTCGGTCTTGAACACCTCGCGCAGCTTGTCGCCGACCAGGTCGATGATGGCCTGGAAGTCGAGCTCGGCAGCCATGCCCTCCTGGATGCGGTTGATCACCGCCAGCTCGGCGTTGCGCTGTTCGGTCTCCTTCAACAGGCGCTGCGTCTCGTCGAACAGCCGCGCGTTCTCGAAGGCGACGCTCAAACTGCCGCCCAGGGTAATGAGCAGGCGGAAATCGGAATCGGTGAAGGCGTGTTCGCGGTCGACGTTCTGGATGGAGATCACGCCGCGCGGTTCGTCCCCGATGAGCAGTGGCACCCAGATCCCGGATTTAGGCTCTTCCCCCCCACCAACCACGAACGAACCCACCTTGGCGGCGAACGCGCGCATATTCTCGTTGATCAGGAGCGGCTGGAGGGTGCGCATGACGTAAGGACCGAAGCCCTTTTTGCCGGCGGCAAAAGGCTCCTCGTGTTGCCTTTGCCCCTTTTCGATGAGGTAGCGGTAGTGCATCAGATCGGTCTTGCGATCATAGGTGACTATGCCGACCGATTGCGCGTTGAACGTGTCGCGCACCTTGTCGCCGACGAGATCGAAGATCGCTTGAATATCCAGTTGCGCGGCGAGCCCGGACTGGACGCTGTTGATGATGGCGAGTTCGTTGGCGCGCTGCGCGAGCAGCGCGTTGGTCGTTTGCAATTCCTCGGTACGCTGGGTCACCTTCCGCTCGAGGCCCTGCGACCATTGCGCATTGTCCAGCGCCACGGCGGCCTGGCTGGCGAGCATGCCGAGCAGGTCGCGGTCAGCCTCGCGCAAACGCCCGAACGGGCCGTCGAGATCGGCATACAGGTAGCCTAGCAATCGCCGCTGCGCAATCAGGGGGGCGATCACGCGCGAGCGCTGGTCGAGCTCGGTCGCGCCCTCCGGGCTGTAGGACAGGTTAACCGCGCGCGTGCGGTGCACCTCCATCAGTGCGGGCGTGATCTCGCGCAACAGGGTCTGCGCATCCTCCTCGCGCGGCACCAGTGCCCCGGCGAGTTGCAACCCTTCCGGCGTCTCCAGCACCAGCAGCACGCGTTCGGCGCCGGAGAGTTCGGTCGCCTCATCGATCAGGAACTCATGCAATTCGACGGCACTGCGCAGCTCGTTCAGGCGCAACCCGGTGTCGACCAGGCGTTCGAACGGCTCGCGCAGATTGGCTTCGCCTTGCAGGTGGGCGGTACGCCGCTCCGCCGTCACGCGGTGCTGGCGCGCATCCTTGAGCCAGGCGTGAACGATCGCGCGGTGATCCTCGATCTTGTTCAAATAGTTGCGGCGCAGCCCTTCGTCGCTCAAGCTGGCGATGCCCTTGCACATGATCTGATAGGCGGTCCCCAGTGCTTCGCGCGCGGCCTTGGGCTGTTTGGTCGCGTGTAGCGCCTGATAGTGGGACCACCACAGCAACGTGGGCGACATCGCATCGAGCGTTGCCCGGTCATGGGCAAGATGCAGCTCAGCAGCGCGCCGCGTGGCAGCCAAGGCTTGGCGCGGCTTGCGCAGCGCCAGCAAGGCCTCGCCGATACCGGTGAGGGTATTGATTTCGATGGCGGCGAGCTCGCCACCACCGGTCAGCTGCTCGGCATGCTCGAAACAACGCAGCGCCGCCGCCGGGTTACCTTCGAGTAACGCCAGCCGGCCTTTGACGATGGGCAGGCTGGCAACGATCAAGGGCTCGTCCAGATTTGCCGATATTTCGGCCAGTTCCTCGATGTAGGCGCGAGCGCTCTCCGCATGTCCCATCGCAATTTCGGTCTCGGCAAGCGCATTAAGACTGGGGCCAAGGGCACTGCGGGAGCGGATGCGACGAGAGATCGCGCCCGCCTCGAGCATCAGGCGCCGCGCGCGGCGGTACAGTCCGAGATCCCGGTACGCGACGCCCAGATTGTGCGTGACGACAGCTTGACGTTCGACATAGCCCGCCGCCGTGAATTCGGCGAGGGCCTGATGCAGGAGTTTCAACTGCGTGGCCAGATCGGGTTCGTTGAAGACCAGGATGTTGAGCGCGTTGCCCGCGCCGTACAGGTCACCGGCATTCCGACACAGCGCCAGCGCTGCCGTGGCCATCCGCACCGACTCGGCAGCGTGCCCCTGGGTGGTGCGCGCGGCGGACCCGACCCATAGCGCGCGACCTTCCCCGGCCGGCAGGCCGAGCCCGTGAAACCGCTTGGCGGCCCGCAGCGCATGGCGCACGGCCTGGTCGAGGTCCGCCCGGTTCCGGAATTCTGCTTCAGCGAGCCGATACAGGCTCATCGCCTCGAGCACCCCCCGCTTGCTTTGCCGCGACGCCCTGAGCGCGGCGTCGGCCGTGGTGATGGCGGGCTTGAATTCAGACTTGCGCAACTGCACCAGCGCCAGACGGTTGAGTGCCTGTGCCCTGAATGCGGCTGTCCTGGCCGCATTGGCAAGCGCAACCATCGCGTCCGCATCGGCGGCGGCCCGGGCAAGGTCGCCTTGGGCGATAAAGCTCTCCGCACGCAGGTCCAACAGTTCGAGCTGGCTGCCGATGTCCAGCCCGGGCTCGGCGAGCGCCGTCGTCGCCAGCTCGATGGCCTGAGCATGGGCACCGGCCCACACCAGGTCGCCGAGGCGATCGGCCGCAGGAGCCGGTTTAGGTACCCGGGGCCGCACGGTGCGTTGCACCCGGGATTTCTTCTTTTTTTGCGCTTGCGCCATTAGCTGCTCAAAGTCTCCATTGCGCGGCGCCAAACCCGGGCCAGGACCGGCGCCTTCAGGGAACGGTTGATCACAGGTATCCGCGGTGGCGCGATCTCGCAACGGCGACCCGGATAATAATCTACCGGCGGTGCGCGTCAATCAGCGCGCCTGTGGGCTCGCGTCGGCTGCCGGCTTTCCCCGGGGCGGATCGAGCCCGGCCCTATGGAGCTGGCAGAGGGCCGCCGGCGCTAAAGCAGCGAATCGGTAAGCCGGGCCAGGTTCTCCAGCGCCCGCCGCGTCAAAGGCACCGCGCGGCGCGCCTCCACGGTAACGAGCGCGGTGTGCCGCAGGTAGCCCTCCTCGACCTGCCTCAGGTCCGCCACGACCGTGCGATCGTAGATCAGCACGCTAACTTCGGCATTTAAGGCGAAGGAGCGGATATCGAGGTTAGACGAACCGATGAGGGCGACGTCGTCGTCGACGCTCATGTGCTTCGCGTGCAGGAAGCTGCCGAGGTGACGGCGAATGTTCACCCCCGCCTTCAACATCACGTCGTAGTACGACTCCTGCGCGGCCTGGACCAGGGGTTTGTTGGATTCGGCGTCGACGATCAAGTCCACCGTAACCCCGCGTCGCGCGGTGCTGCACATCGCCACCAGGAACGCCTCGCTCGGCACCACGTAGGGCGCGGTCAGCACCACCCGCGCGCGCGCTCCGTACATGAGGGCGATCATCAGCACTTCGGCGGTACCCTCGTTGTAGCCGGGCCCACTGGGCACGACTTGCGCGAAGCCGCGGACGACGTGGTCCCGCCGCGCAGGCGCCAGGTCGAGGGGCTCTTGTGGTAGAGCGCCGACCTCAAGATACCGGTCCCCCAGCAGGACGGCTTCCAAGTGGTGCACAATGGGACCGGTCGCGCGCACCAGCATGTCCTCATTCACCATGCCGCGGTTCGCCCGCGCGCTCACGATGTTCTGCGAGCCGAAGAACGCGACCGCGTCGTCGACCACGACGATCTTGCGATGGTTGCGCAAATCGAAGCGTGCGGCGTTGGGTCCCCACAGTCGCAACGGCATGACCGCGATCACTTCCGCCCCGGCGGCACGAAGTCCGGGGCCCAGGCCCCGGAGCCCGGCACGCGACCCGATCGCGTCCATGAGCACGCTTACGGCTACACCGCGCCGCGCCGCCCGTTGCAGCGCCTGGGCCACCCGCTGGCCCACGTCGTCATTTTCGAAGATATAGAACAGCATGTGCACGAAACGCTGCGCGCCTTCCACCTCGGCGATGATCCGGTCGATGGCGGCGTCATAGCGTGGCAGAAGCTCGAAGGCGTTGCCGCCGACGAGCGGGAATTCGGAGAGTTGGTCGGCGAGGCGCAAGGCAGGCTGGAGGTCCGGCGAGACCGCGTCGCCGACTTCGGTTTCGAACGAAGTCGAGCGCGGCACCAGGCGCCGGATCAGCTCGTAGATCTGCTTCTGCAGGCGATAGCGGCGTCGCGGCATGTACGCGCGTCCGATCAGCAGATACAGCACCAGACCGGGCCAGGGCAGGAAGAAGATGAGCAGCAGCCAGGCGCGCGTCGCGCTTGGCGGCCGCCGTTGCGGCACGTATACCAGCGCACCGACGCGAATGACCCATTCGCTGGCCACGTAGAGCACGCCCCAGTTGATGTTGTGTAGCAGATTCGTTGCGGTGGGCATGGCGGTCAGGTGCAGGTGCGGCGCAATGGTACCGCAGCAACTGCTCGGATGCGGGCCGCCGGCATCGCCGCCTGCGCGGGACGCCGGAGAAGGGTACGATGCGTGCTCCACGAGCCGCATTGCGGATTCGCGTTGGTTGGAATTCCCGCGGAGGACACGATGTCGCAACGCACCCTGTTTCTTGGCCGGCTAATCGGGCTCTATTGCATTCTCATCGCGTTAGCGATGTTCACCCACAAGCCGGCCATGGTGGAGACAGTGACCGCCTTCTTCCACGATCCCCCGTTGCTGTTTGTCACCGGCGTGGTGGTGGTGGCTGCCGGGCTGGCCCTGATTCTCGGCCATAATGTGTGGTCTGGGGGTGCACTGCCGGTGGTCGTTACTCTCATCGGCTGGATGGCGCTGACCAAAGGCCTGCTCATTCTGTTTCTGTCGCCGCAGGCATCAGCCGGGTTCTTCCTCGAGCGGCTGCAGTTCGACGAGTTCTACTACGGGTATGCCAGCGTGTCGCTGGTTCTCGGCCTTTACCTGACCTACGCGACGAGCAGAGCGCGCGCGCCGGCATAACTGCAAAGGAGGATAAGCGTGCGACCGATTAGCGTTGCCTTCGTACTGGCGTTCCTTGCCTTCGGCGTTTGCGCCCAAGGCACCCCGAAAGGACCGTCGCAGGAGGAGATGCAGCAGACGATGGAAAACTCCATGGGTGCCATGGCCCCGATGATGGGGAAGATGACCGAGGCCACGATCGAAGCCCAGCTGGTCGCAGCCGAGAAGCCGGAAACGGCGCGGCGCATCGCGGTGTTCAAGAAGAACCTATATGATGAGCTCCTGCGTCAGGGATTCTCGAAGGAGCGCGCCTTCGCGATTGTGCTGAGCACGCCGCTCCCCTCCGCGGGCGGAGCCATGAAGTAGTGAGCTCCACTCGCGCGTTGCCGCAACCGCGCCCGCAAACCTGAGGAAGCATTCGTGTTCGCCATCGCCTCGGTCTGGGGCCCCGTGAAGCAGGGATTGGCCAGCCTGGCTCTGGGGCTGGCGCTGTTCATTTGCATCTGGGTGTCCCGCGTGTTCTTCGCCGGCCAAGTCCTGGGACCGGTCATCCCGATGACGGGGCTCGGTGCCATCGCCGTGCTGGCGGTCATCGGCGGCGGCCTGCCGGCGCTGTTCCTTGGTTTCGGCTATGGCCTGATGCGCCAGCGCCAGTTGCTGATTGGCGCGGTCATGGTTGCGGTACTGGGCTGCGTGATCGAGCTGGGCACCTCGTCCGCGGCGCTGCCGTGGTGGAAATTCATCACCTGGTGGGTATTGCCCGTCGAGTGCATCACCGTCCTGGTGGTCTTCGTGGCTTCCGCCCTCGCCGGGGCGCAATCCCTGCCGCGCCTGGTTCCGCCGACCCGCTCCCGCCTCGGCGCGGCGGTGTTTGTGGTGATGACGCTCGGCGCGGTCACCTGGCCCTGGCTGTACAGCTGCATCCGCAACAACGTGTGCAGCCTGGTGCCCCCATGACCGTGGGTTGTTTGCCGGCGCAGCGCGGCCGCGCGTTGGCTGAACGCGGCCGGCGTGGCGACTCGCACCTGCGCCCGGCTGTCGCGCCCAGGGAGTTATAGAATGGACGCCCGCCTTTTACGCAGGGATACCGCCGTGCCAAGCCGCAAGCTCGCCTCCGCCACCCTGCTGTTCGTGTTGAGTATGACACTCGCCGGCTGCGCGCCGGACGAGGTGCGCAACACCGATCTCACCGGATTCAACACTTTTATCCGCAAGATCGGCACGGCCTGCGGGTCGCTGCGCATCGGGTCCAAGGATATCGGCGAAATGATCCGGCTAGGTGACGCCGGCAACGATTCCGATTACGCGTTTTTCCTTGACGTCACCTCCAAGCTCTTCTACAACCGTATGTCGCCCGCCGCGTATCGTGAGAACATGACGGGAGCCTTCGGACCCGGCGCGGCGAACGACGCCGCATTTGCCTGCATCCTGAATAACCTTCCCGCGCAGCGTCCCAAGGCGCCGCAGTGACTGGCGCGGGCCTGCCCGGAGCATAGGGATAGCGATATGGTTACGTTGTATACGATCGCCTGCGTGCGCAGTCTCATCGATGCGAGCAGCAATAACATTTCCTGCATCGAAATTCTGGAGGAGGCGAGCGTCCCCGCATTTCCCAACGTCCTTCCCGAAGTGTCGATCATCTGGTGCATTGCGCGCGAGGCCGAGGAGCCGCAGGCACTGCCTTGCACGTTCACCATCTTTCTCAATGACACCAAACTCTACGAGGCGCCGGTGGAAGTGGCTTTCAAGGGCTCGTTGCGGACCCGGGCGATGATGAAACTTGCCGGCCTGGTGATCCCGCATCCCGGTCTTTTGCGCTTCGATTTCCGCTCCGCGCTGGTCAGCGGTTCCTGGGGCTTTGCAATCAACGGGCCCCCGTCCATTACGCCCGCGCCGCTCATGGGCTCGGTCCCGACAGGACCAACGCACTAGAAAACCGGGGCGGCCAAGGCCTTCCCAGGCCCCTGCCATCCCGAGGTCCAAACCAGCGTGCCGCGCAGGTATGATGAAGGTCGACCGTTCGCTCGATCCTTGCGCCGCACCGGTCGGGGTCCCAAGAACCCGCCGCGTGATCTGTGGTCTGAGCGCTAGGTGTCCCTACAAGGGCCTATCATGAACGCGCGTAGCTTCGCCTTGATCCTCGTGCGCTGGATGGCGCTGCTCTTGCTCGTACTGGGAGCGCAAGGAGTCCTTGGCATTGTCTTGGCACTGGCACTGCGCGCCTGGGCGTGGTCGATGGTGCCGACGGCGCTGCAGGACAATTTCGATTACTTCTACGCTGCGGAGCTCTGGGGCACGCCGATCTACCTGCTTGCCGGCGTTGTTCTTTTGCTGGCCAGCAAGCCCCTGGCGCGGGCGATCAGTCCCGATGTCGAGCCCTAGCTCGCTCTCCGAACTCCGACGCGGCGCAAGCATGCGCTAGCCTTGCCGGTCGCCGGATGAGCGCCACCACGCAATCGGCGGGACCGCTCGAGCTCGTTTTTCCGGCCACGAACCACCTGCCGGGGTACCTCGCAGCCCTCGAGCGCGACTGGTCTCCTGACAACCTCCGCGGACTCATCGCAGCGCACGAGGAGCTGGAGCAAATCCGCCAGGATCCCGAAGCCTACGTGACACAGCTCGTCGATCGCGAGGCGAAGGGAGCGCCCATTTCACTTCCGGACGGGTCTACCGCCCGACGGCTGCCAGGCTACCGGCTTTGGCTGTGGGACGGAGAGTTTTGCGGCTCGATCGGCCTGCGCTGGCAGCAGGGTACCTCGGCGCTGCCCGAACACGTTCTTGGGCACATTGGCTATGCGGTGGTGCCGTGGAAACGGCGCCTTGGCTATGCCACCCGCGCCCTGGCGCTGCTATTGGCTGAGGCGCGCAAGGAAGGCTTGCAGTATGTCGAAATCACAACCAATCCGGACAACGTCGAATCCCAGAAGGTCGTTTTGCGAAACGGTGGGGTCTTGATCGAACGGTTCAAGTATCCGGCCCAGTACGGAGGCCACGACGCCCTTCGGTTTCGAATCCACCTGTGACCAGATGGCCGCAAGCCTCATGTTCGCATTAAAGGTGCGCCCGTATGGTGAGCGCGATTTCGACTCCCTCGTGAGTCGCTGGCATGAAACCAATCTCGTCAGCTATCGGTACGTTGCAGAACAGCAAAGCCATACACTGGCGGATGCCAAGAGATTCTTTCGCGATCAGGTCATCGCCTCGTGTGAGGTCTGGGTCGCGGTCAATTGCCGCGAACTTCTTGGTATGCTCGCCTTGCAAGCGCCCTGGATCCGGCAGTTTGCCGTGTTTCCGGAGTATCAGCGCCGCGGCGTGGGTACCGCGCTTCTGTGCAAGGCGCGGGAGCGCTCGCCGCTGGAACTGCGGTTGTTTACGTTTCAACGTAACCAAGCAGCGCGCGCGTTCTACGAGAAACACGCGTTCCTGCCGGAGGCATGCGGCGTAAGCCCGGCACCGGAACGGGAGCCGGACATCGCGTATCGGTGGCATGGCGGCTAGCTTTGCGGCGGCGGTGCCGGGGCTTCACAGGTCATGAATCTTCTCGGTAAAAGGGACAAAGGGGAGCGCCGCGCGAGGCGCAAGGTGGGGGCGGCTCGTTCCGCTCCGGACCCGATGCGCTCGATGCGCACCATCGAGTCCGGCTCGCTGCGCCTCGAGCCCCTGGTCGCGGCGCATGCCGAAGAAATGTTCGGGCCGATGTCAGACAGCGCAATCTACGCTTACATGCCGCTGCTGCCGCCCGCGTCGGCTTCGGCTTTGCGCCAGCGCTATGCCCACCTCGAGAAGGGGCGCTCTGCGGACGGACGGGAGCGCTGGCTGAATTGGGTGGTGCGGTTGCACTCCCTGGAGTGCGTCGGTTTTGTGCAGACGACCATTTATCCCGGGCTTACGGCGGATTTTGCGTTTGCCTTCGCACCCGCTTACTGGGGACGGAGTGTGGCCTTTGAGGCGTGCCGGGCGGTACTGCCGCGCCTGCGCCGTGATTTCGCAGTGCGGGCGCTCTACGCCACGGTCGACCCCCGGAACGCGCGCTCGATCCGCTTGCTGGGGCGGCTCGGTTTCCGCGCGGTACCCGCGCAAGACTACCCGCACGGGGACGTGGAGCCCGATGATCTGGTGTTTGCGCTGACCCGCGGTGCCTAGCGGAATCTGCAGTCAGTTGCAGACTGTGCCGGGCGGTTCTGGAATACCTGGCGGGTAATGGTCTTGGACTGCGAGACGCCGAAGGCGGTATAGGCAAACGTCGCGCTGTTGCCGTTAGCGAAGGTCAAGGTGGCCGAACCCACCGGCGTCAGGATCGACATTCGCCGGGTTGAACGGCACCGCGTCGAACGGGGGGCCGGACGCCTGGTAAAGGGTACCGGCGTAGGCGCCGCCCTGCGGCGTCGCGGTAACGCTCAGCCAGAGCGGGTTGCCGCTCTGATCGTAGGTAAACCAGACCGCGAAGATCGTGCTGCCTTGCTGCGTCAGATTGATGCCCCAGCCGGATTCCGCGGGATTCCACCACAGGTCCTGGTAGTTAGTCGCGGCCGCGAGGTTATCCTGGGCTCCGAACACGCAGGTCGGCAGCGGACCGAAGACCTCGCGGGTGATGGACTTGGTTTGCGTGACGCCGTTGACGGTGTAGGCAAAGGTAGCGTCGTTCGCATCGGTAAACGCGAGGGTACCGGAGCCAACGGCCGTGGCCGTGACCAGGCTTGGGTTGAACGGAACGGCGCTGAACGCGGGCCCGTTGGTCTGGTAGATCGTTCCGGCGTAGGTCCCGTCCACCGTCTGGGGTGCGGTCATGGACAGCCACCACGCGTTGCCGCTGGTGTCGTAGGTGAGCCAGGTGGCGAAGATCACGTCGCCCTGATGGGCAAAGTTAATACCCCAGCCCGCTTCGGAGCCCGCTGGCGCGTTCCACCACAATCCGCCGTAGTTCGGCGCCGGCGGACCGTTGTAGGGGATGACGACGTGGTCATCGCCCCCTCCGGCCACGCTCGCCATCTGCGCGAGCTGCGCGGCCGCGGCCGCGTCACCCTTAACCTGCGCGTCGAGAAAAGTCAGCGTCCAGGTGAAGATGTCGTTGGTCGACGCCACATCGAATCCGTGCGTCACGCCCACCAGTTCGACCAGCTCCCGCGTTCCCGCGACTTGCTCGAGACCCTGGATGGTCGATTCGATCGGCGCAATCGTATCGGCCGTGCCGCTGATCGCCAGATACGGCAAGGTGACATTGTCCAGGCCGTTCTGGTCACGGCCGAACGCCGGGAAGAACGGCTGACCGAAAAAGGGAACATAGCCGACGGCGGCCTTGAGGCGTGGGTCGTTTCGACCTGGGTCCAGGACAGGCCCAGCGAGGTCGTCAGTCCTGCGCCACGCCATAAGCATCAGCGATTCGCCCCCGAGGCTCGCGCCAAAACCCCCGATGCGGGCAGGATCGATGTGACCTTGCCATTGCGGACTTGCCAGCACCAGTCGAGCGTGGCTGACAGGCGTCGGCGGGCGCAGCGCCTGCAGCGCCACGACGTTGGACAGGTTCGTCGAGCAAGTAGACCACGTCGGCCAGATCATTGATCTGTAGCGGTGAAAAGCGCGAGTCGCCGTGAAAGGTCGCCGCGACCACGTAACCGTAGCTCGCTGGCACCTCGATCGCCTCCAGATATTCGTCGTCCAGCGGGCTGCCGGCCAGGCCGTGGGAGAAGAGCACCAGCGGAAAGTGCGCGCTCAGATCGGCCAGAACGGGCGGGTCGGTCCCGAGCTGCATGTGGGGCACCATGACGCCGTTGGGCAGCGGATAGTCCGGGCGCGGGTTGTTGGCGGTCGTCGGATAGCAGACGATGACGACGTAGGGAAAATTCTGCCCGGCAAAGGAGCCGTACAACGTGCTGTTGGCGGGGACGGCCAGGTTCACCTGCAGGGTATTACTCGGGTCGGACAGCAGGTCGGTGATGTAGCGCGAGCTGCCGTCGTCGCGTGGCGTTCCGTCCCAGTAGTCCTGCGCATTTTCTCCGGGCGCCACGCGGGTAAAGTCCTGGGCGACATCGCTGCAGGCCACCGGATAGGGACCCGGCAGCGGCAACGGCGGATACACCACCGTCGGATCAGCCGCGACGCACGCGCCGTAGACACTGAAAAGGGCAGCCAGCGCGCGGACGCGCCAGCGGTTGTTGCGAGGGTTACCTGTGGGCATCGGCGCTGCGTCCGGACGGAGGATGGACGCAATCCTATCCGGACGTCCAGCTCCGGAGTATCGGCCGAAAGCTGATTGCGTTGTAGGAACCTGTCTTAAAACGTCGCGCCGCCCCGAGTCGTACGCAGCGCAATAACTCGGGCGGGCGTTCTTCTGGGCATCCGGCAGCCGTGGGGTTCTGGTGCGCGTTTTTTGGAAAGGTCATAATGCGCGAGGCAGCGCTAACCGTACTGCAATCCCCGCCCCGGCCACCGCATGGGGCGCGCCGGCTGCGCTGTCCATGCGGTGCGGTTGACTTCGCGCCGACGGGCCGAATCCTCGGAGCGCTTGCCATGTGCAGAAACATCAAGACCCTCTTCAATTTCGACCCGCCGGTGACGGAGGAGGAGATTCGCGCGGCCGCGTTGCAGTTCGTGCGCAAGGTCAGCGGCTTCAACAAACCATCCAAAGCCAACGAAGCGGCGTTCGCGGCCGCCGTGGAAGCGGTCGCGTCCGTCTCCAAAGATTTCCTCGATTCCCTGCAGACCACCGCACTGCCCAGGAACCGTGCCGAAGAATCGGCTCGGGCACAGGCGCGAGCGGCGTTGCGCTTTGCCCGGTGACCGGGCTGCCGCGGAGTGCTGGAGATACTCCTGACCGCTTGGCGCGGGTCGGCGCGTACTCGCAGTGGGGTCAGCAACCGGCGCTGGGGGCGGCCCATCCTCGCCGGACGACAGGCGCAAACGCTACTCGAACCGGCCTGCGTTACATCGAATCGGCGAAGCGCGCCACACTTTGTTCGCGCAGGGCCTCACTTTGCTCCGACGTGGGGGCCCGGTTCCAGCCGCTGTCCCGGTAATGCACCCAGTGCAGGCCGCAGGTCGTGCAGACGAAGCACATCCGTCTTGATCCATCGGTGAGTCGGGTGCGGCCAAGCGACTCGAGGTGCATGGGCAGCGGGGCTGCCGGCAGCATCGGCAGACCGATGCATTCGAGGCATGCGTCCATAATCCCTAGCCCCCTCATCGCAGCGCACCTCCTTGACAGGCTAAGCCTGCGCGCTGCTATGCACGCGTGCAAACGCGACCCGACAGAAGGCATTTGCGCCTCCTTTAACGGCGGTTGGCCCGTGCGGTCAACGCTATCGGCCGTCTCCAGCGATTTCTCTGGCGCCGGTAGGCACGGCATGTTGTCAGCCGATTGGTGGGCGTCGATGGCCACCCCACCCGCTAGCCGATGACGAGGCGACGGCGGTGCCCGCAGGGTGGCACGATCGCTCTTGCCACTCTGCTAGGGCCCCTTGATTGGATCAGAACCGCAGCAGATTACCGTTGCCCTGGAGCGGAACCCAGAAATGGATGCCATCGCTACACACGCCGTATGGCGTCGACCCGGCCCCCGTTGGCACATTGGCGATGACGCTTAGGTCTGCCGCCTTGAACACGGTGACGCTGGTAGCGTTGCTGACCAGGACGCGCTCCCCATCAAAGCTCGCCGCGACGGGAGCGTTCAGCAGATTGTTCGCATCGGCGTTGATGGTTGCCACCACGGTGCCACTGCTCGCCTGGACTACCGTGATGGTGCTGCTGCCGCTGTTCGGTACCCAGATGTTGGCGCCGTCGAAGGCGGGAAACAGCGGCGCCGTTCCAACGGTTACGGTCTGCAGGATCGCACCGGCCGGATCGAGCTTCAAGAGCGTGCCCGCACCGGTATCGGTGACCCAGATATGAGCGCCGTCATAGAGAACGCCCGTCGGTGACGCGAAGCCGGTGGTGACCGTGGTCACGGGATAGGGCGTCGTTGCCTGGGGCGTGATGATGGATACCGAACCGGGGGCGCCGGTGTTTGCTGTCCACAGATTAGTGCCGTCAAACGCGATCCCGAAGGAATTTGCACCGCCAGGGCTGGCAACCTGCGTCACCGCGCCCGGGGATGTCGTGGGATCGATCGCATAGAGTTTGTCGGGAGAACCCGCCACAAAGACCTTTCCTGCCGCCACCACCATCCCGAAGCTGTTCGAGGCGCCGGTCCACGTGCCCAAGATCTTGCCGGTGCTGGCTTGCACCTGCACCACTTGCCCCGTAGTGGACGTCCAGATGTCCTCGCCATCCGCGGCGCAGGATTGGGGTGTGCCCCCGACCGCAACGGTCTGCATGGCAGCGATGCCTTGGGGCGCGGCCCACTGATTGAACGCTGCCCGCGGACTTGCGCGCGTGAGCCCTTGATCGAGCGCGCGTTGCAGGAAAGTCGTCATCTGCAGGCGAATGACGTCGTCGTCCGGGCTGAATGTGGTCGGCGCGGTGCCCTTGGACACGCCGGTCACATACGCCTCCATGATGCCGGGGCAGAAGGGGTCGGTGACGCTGGCGACGTCGGTGTAGGGAAACGGATAGCTGCCCGTCCCGCAGGGCTCGGTGGTGGACGTGCTCGGCGTCACGCTGTTCGAGGCCGCGGACGGCGCACTCGTGCCGATCGCATTTTTCGCCGTTACCGTGAACGTGTACGAAGTGCCATTGGTTAGTCCGGTAACGACGTGGCTTGTGCTGGTGCTGCCGGCGTTGCTGTCGACACCGCCGGCCGGATTCGAGATCGCAGTGTACCCGGTGATCGCCGAGCCCCCGTTGGATGCCGGTGCGCTAAAGGTTACCGTCGCCAGCGCGTTGCCGGCGGTCGCGTGGCCGATGGTCGGGGCGCCAGGCACGGTCGCCGGGGTGACACTGTTGGAAGCGGCCGATGCCGGGCCGGTACCGATCACGTTTTTCGCCGTGACGGTGAAGGTATACGGAGTGCCGTTGGTCAGTCCGGTAACGACGTGGCTGGTTCCGGTCGTCCCGGCGTTGCTGTCCACGCCCCCAGCCGGATTCGAGATGGCGGTGTAACCTGTAATGGCCGAGCCACCATTCGACGCCGGCGCACTAAACGGCACGGTTGCCTGGGCGTTACCGGCGGTCGCGGTGCCGATGGTGGGAGCGCTCGGCACGGTTGCGTTCACCGTGAGCGTAAACGTCTGGGTCCCGTTGGGTGCGAAGCCATTGTTCGCCGTGATCGTGAGCAGATATTTGCCGGCCACGGTCGGGGTGCCGGAGAGCGTTGCCGTTCCGTTGCCGTTGTCGACGAATCCGACGCCGCCCGGCAGCGTCCCGGTTTCGCCGAGCGAGGGGACCGGCGTACCGCTGGTCGTCACCGTGAAAGTGCCGAATGCGCCGTAGGTAAAGCTCGTCGCATTGGCGCTGGTAATGGCCGGCGCGGTCCCGACCGTCAGCGCAGCCGATACGGTGGCCGAATTGAGCGCGATCGGGGTCGTCACGGTTCCGGTGGCGTTGTTATACGTACCAGCCGTACCGCTGGTCACCGTGACCTTGTAGGCGCACGTCACACCGGGCGGCACGACGCCCGACGTCAACGCGAACGTGCTACTGCCGCTGGTTGCGGCCAACGATCCGGTACACCCCGTACCGGTAATACCCGGTGAGCTGAAGTTCACCAGATGCGTCGGATAGGTATCGGTGAACGCGACCGCCTTGAGCGCCACCGCATTCGTGTTCTGCAGCGTGATCGTCAGCACCGATGTCCCGCCCACCGCGATCAGACTCGGGGTGAAGCTCGTGCCGACGACCAGCGTGTTCAGAACCGCGCGCACGCCCGCGGGCGCCATGACGATGCCCACGCCGGAATCGCGGTCGCGTCCGGAGGCTTCGATGTCGAGCGCCGAATTCTCCAGCGCGGTCGTGATCTGTGCATTGGTCGCCGTTAGCTTGGCGGATTTGATCAGACCAGCGATGGCCGCGGAATGAGGCGCGGCCGATGAGGTGCCGCAAAACGGAGTGAAACCAATGACGAAGGAGCTTACGCAATCGCTCGCCGTGAGGTCGACCTTGGCCAAGGTCGTGCCACCGTTGGTGCCGAACAAGACATTGCCCGGCGTGATGGTCGTGCCATTGGGGTTGTAGAAGATCTTGCGTGGGCCGTCGGAGCTGTAGTCCTCCGTCGGATCGGCCGCGCCGCCCGTGTACTGACCTCCGCCGGCATTGGCCACGTCGGTAGCAGCCGCGGTGAACGCGCTCGCCGCGGCATTGTGGCCGAAGGTATTGCCATCCGTGACAATGGTCATCGTGCCGCGCTCGGTATCAACGCGCAGCGCGCGCTTCGAGCCGGAGAACAGGACGACCACCACTCGGGCATCGGTTGGACATACGGAGGAGTCGCACTGGACGCCCTCCACGGGGTCCTGCGTCCCGTTCTGGGTATCCGTCGATGAGGTCAGGACCGTCGTCCCCGTAGGGTCGAAGATGTAGAGATCGTAGTCGTTGTCGGAGGCCCCGAGCGAATCTGACCATTCTAGGATAACGACGGAACCGGCCGTCGTGAGCGTGTCGTACGTGGTGGCGCCGAAGCTATGCAGGGTGCCGCCCCTGGTCAGCCTACCGGCCGCTCCCCCGTTGACAAAATCGCCTTCCCACGTGCCGGCAAGGACCAGGTGGGTCAGGTTGCCGGAATTGGCGGCCGACGAAAAGTACAGCGCCCCGGACGTCGTCACCGTGTTTACCGCCCGCGCGATCGGTCCATCCTGGAAAGCGCCCTCCTCGAAGTAGGTCACGTCGTCGACAATGATGTCGCAGTTGTGAGGCGGATTGCGCAGCGTGACGATATTGGCCGCGAAGGAAACGTCGCTGGTAAACGCGGTTGCAAATCCCAGGGCGGCGTTCGGCGCCATGTCGTGCACGATCTGCAGCATGGCCGTGCCCTCGTCACCCGACCCCGCCTGTCCCGCGACGACGTCGACGACTGCCGGAAGCTCGCCCGCGCCCTGCAGTGTCGCCAGCGAGTCGACGCCGTCGGACAGCACGCAGATCTTCACACCTGTGCCATCAATGCCGCTGGCCACCGCCAGGTCCGCGCCGTGTGCATGAACGCCCTCTGAGGTGCCACCACCCTGGTTCGCGATCGGTGCGTTCGGGATACCCTGCGCAATCGCCGCGGCCCGTTTCGTCCTGAGCTCGTCGTTCGACGGAAAATACCGATTCGTCTGCGGTTGATCGAGCGGGCGGATTGCCCGTACATCGCCGCGCGCCGCGACGGCGAGCAGGGAGTTGAGCGGCAGGCGCGCCGTTACGCGACTGTATTGCGGATAGGGATCGATCTGGGTGCCACCGGCCGCGGCAATCGCGGCGAGCAGGCCGGAATTGATATCGCCCTGAATAGTCACCTGCACGGTGGCGTCCGCCGCGACGCGGGTGGCGATAAATTGCTGCACCCCGGGTATGGGCCCGGAGAGCCCCGGCACGGGTGGCTGTCCGGCCAGGGCGCGCATCGCGTGCAGCAGTTGCGAGCTGAGCTTCGCCTCCGTGGGTGTCCGCGCCAGCTTTTCGGCGGTGTAGGCGTCGATCTGCGCGAGTCCCGCCGGAGGAAGCGACTCAACTTGGGCCGATGCTGCCGTCGCGACCAAGACAAGGCCCCAACTGAGCGCAAACACGCGTGAAGCTAACGAATGCATAACATTTTCCTGATTACGTGATCCGCAAGACCGTGTTACGTGGATCCGCAGCTTCCCGGCACCGCCGACGGCGAAGCGCGCAAGCGCGAGCCGCTCGACTGTGCCGGCGATCATTAAGTGCCTCGAACCTCCAGCGCGTGAATTCTAGTCAGCCGACAGTGCGCGAGCCACCCTAATCCGCCGAACGGCAGATCCGAGTGAGGCCGTGGGATCCTTGTAACGATTTGTACTGAGCAATGAGGGACCGGCACCGTAGCTTACGCCGCGTACGCGCTTGTTTTTATTGCCTTTCAACGGTATTGCGTCCGGTGCGCCCGGCCCGTCATGGCATGCCGCCTTGCTTCCTTGCCCAACTGGTCGAGCGCCCTTCCCTCTCCCAGGATGGCTTGGATTCGGTGGTTTCCTGCGTCGCAACGTCCGCCGCCGTATCCGGGCGGACAATCGATGCGTCGCCGTTGTCACAGGCAACAGGGATTCGCGTCAAAGCATCGGCTTGAACCAGCGATCGCGGCACAGGTAGTGTTTGCCGATATCGAAGCCTTTCGGCTCCAGCGTTGCGGGGCCGCGCCGCACGACAATCGTCGCCGGGGTGACGAACAGGTTCTTGACGATATCCTGGCGCGAAGCACACAGCATGAATAACTCGATCAGCAAATTCGACATGGCCGGCGACCACGGCGGGAAAAACTGGCTCTTTTGCCATTCGTCCCCTTTCCAATGCGCCCACCCCCAATCCTCGATGATGTACAAGCCATCCGGCCGCAAGTAGGGCAGTGTGAGATTGAATGTCTTCCGGGTCTCGAAGTATTGGTGGGACGCGTCGTCGACGATAAGGTCGATATTCTGAGCTGGAAAGTTGGCCGCGAGGATGTCTCCCATCGCGCGCTCATCGGCCTGGTTCACCCCATAGTAGGGGATGACCCTGCCTTCAAAGCCGTGGTCGCGAATGAACTCGGTCAGTGGCTCGACCGGGGTGCCGGAAAACTCGATCGCCACCAGTTTTTCCGGGTCGAAGAGTTTCGCGTACAGGGCAGCGCTGCCCCCCTTGAAAATGCCGACATCGAGGATTCGCTTGAAATGCTCACGCTCTTGCAGGGCCGCCATGTCATCGACCATCGACCTGAGCTTCCCGAGCAAGAAGTGATTGCGTTTCGATTCGTACCGCAGCATCTCTTTGGACGCCGTCGCAAGATAGAACTCGACCCCGTCCAACCGCACGAGTTGGTCGGTCACCCATTCCAACTTAGGGGGCATCGTCTTGGTGTCCATTTTCGTTCCGAAATCTGGAATCGGCACGATATTTTTCTATTTCCGTAACGCTTCCAGAAACCTTCCGACAAGGGGGCGCGCGCTTAGGCCATGCGGCAACGGTCTTCATCGCCGGATCCTATATTATGGATCAAGGACAGAATTGGAATCCGAACCTTATTGCCCTAAGAGGAGACACCTTGAACCCATTGCGCCACGCGGCCGGCGTCCTGCTGGCCACCGCATGCTTTCTCGCACCGCCCGCCTATGCCACGTCGTTTTCTACCGACCAGAGCGATTTGTACTACATCGCTGCTGAGTCAGGTTGGGGAATTCAGCTTGTGCAGCGCGGGCCGGATATTTTCGCAACCTTGTTTGTATACGGACCCACTGGGGAACCTACTTGGTACACGGCTACCCTGCTTCCTACCGCAACCAGCTACACCTGGAGTGGAAACCTCATCGCGACCACTGGCACGTATTTCGAGGCGCCGTGGGATCCGGCGTCGCGCACGACCAACGCGGTCGGCACAATGACGTGGACCGCACCGGTTGTCGATAGCGGTACGCTTACCTATGTCGTGAATGGCGTCACCGTGGTCAAGAACGTAACTCGGCAGGCGCTGGTCCTCGATGATTACAGCGGACACTTTGGCGGCGGATTTCATAGAGACTTCACCGGATGTACCAATCCAGCGCTCGATGTCACATCGGAAGTGTCGACCACGACGGATGTCGCGCAAAATGGTGCGCAGACCACGATCCAGACTACTGATTCAAGCCGTGTCTGCACCTACACGGGCACACTGTCGGAGGCTGGGCAAATGGGATCTGCCCAGCTGTCCTTCACGTGCTCAGACGGCACGGCAGGCTCAGGGACGCTCGACGAGATGCAGGTCAGCGTGTATGCGATTAGCGGCAGCCTGGCAGAGACGTATACGAATCCGCCAGGGTGCCAAGCCACTGGCTGGTTTGCCGGGTACCGCGGAACGACGTTTTAGGACGGGACTGCACCTTATCGCGAACGCGTTGCCAGGAAGACGTCGCTGCCGCAAGCGCAATTTAGAGCAGGTGCGCGCCGCCGTTGCGCTCCAGGCTTGACCGGTTGTACGTCGAGGCGGCGGCGCTTATAGCTCTTTGTCCAGCGGCAGGAGCATGAGGAATTCGATCTGCATTCGCTGCCCGGCGCTACGCGCCGGTTCCGTGTCGTAGTCGACTTCCTTACCGCCTTCTTGGGTGCGCCAGATCAGCTTTGGTGCCCCGCCGGCCGGATTTGGGCGCAGCTCGAGCGCGTAGCTGTTGGCAGGAACCACAATCGCTTCGAAACGCAGCGCAGTTTGCCGCGCCAACTCCGGGCTGTCGATGATCAGACCGACCTCGGTATTCAGGTGGTGCGAACGCTGGTCGAAGTTCATGGATCCGACATACAACCTTTGGCGGTCGAACACGAACAGCTTCGCGTGCAGCGCGTAATTTCCCGAGCGCGTCGCTGCGGTCGATTCCCCGCTGCCCCTGGCATTGCCCAATTGCGCGCGTATCTCATAGAGTTCCACGCCCGCCGCGAGCAAAGGGATCCGGTAGCGCATGTAGCCGGCCTGGGCTGCCGGTTCCGGCGTCGACTCGAGGGAATTGGTCAGAATGCGAACCCGCACCCCGCGTTTGCAGAGGCCCGTGAATAGCCGCATTCCATCCTTCCCGGGTATCAGGAAAGGCGTGACCATCAGCAGCTCCGACTGGGTCGCCGCCGCGGCGTCCGCCACGGCCCGGTGCATCAGCGCGCCGACCATCTCTCCTTTTTCGACCTTTCCCTTGTCAGGGCTGTCATAGACGACCTGCGCGTGCGCCCACACGAGCGGCAGCTTTCCGGAAAGCATCCCGGCGAGCGGCTCGCCGCTCGCAACCCGGGTCGCATAGTCGGTACCGTCCGCCTTCAAGTCCCTGCGGTGTTCGGCCAAGGCCTTGCGGAATGCGTCCAGAGTCGCTGCCGAGGGTTCTCCGTTGCCGAGTGCGGCGACTGGAATCGCCAGGTCGCTGTTCCAGAACTCATCGAAGGTTCTGGAAAGCTCTGCTACGACCGGGCCTGCCGCAAAGACATCGTCATCACCCAACTGCGAGTCGGGGTCGACCTGAAAGTATTGATCGCCGATATTGCGTCCACCGACGAGGGCGATCGCATTATCGACGGCAAGCAACTTGTTATGCATCCGGTAATCGAGGCGCGGCGCGTTGAACGCGAATTCAGTGGCACGAAGCAATTCGATATGGCCGCGATACGCAAACGGATTGAAGATCCGAATCTCAATCTTAGGATGCGCCGCCAGCGCTGCAATCTGCTCATCGCCCGCGAGCGTGTCCGCATCATCGACCAACACCCGGATGCGCACCCCGCGATCGGCGGCCCGCAATAGCGCATCGGTCAACAACTGGCCGGTTTCGTCTTGGCGAAAGATATAGTACTCAAGATCGAGGGACCGCTCGGCGGCATTGATCATTTGCGCCCGAGCCAGGAACCCGTCGACTCCCACCGAAAGCAGCCGAAAAGCGGAATTCCCGCCATGCTCTCGCGCAGCGCCATCGAACTTGCGACCGAGCCGAGTTTCCCCGGGGGGCAGCGCGGTCGACGCTGCTTTCGGGTATTCGGCCCCGGGCGGTAACGTTGCGCATCCAACCGCGAACGCGGCAATGAGGCTGTACGCCGCAAAGCGCACCGTTCGAGCGATTACATCCATATCTGGGTTCCACCACGACAGGGGTCTGGGTTCATTATGCGAGTGGCTCCGACCCAGTCTATCGCGGCAGTTGGCTACCGAGACCCCTGGAACCGGCTTTTTCCGAGAGCGAGGAGACACCAGTCGCGCCTCGGCGCCCCGGTTCATTGCGTCGTGAGTGCGGCACCGCACCGACGAACTTGGGTTAGAAGGCGATCATTGGCGAATCGGAGCCAAAATTGACGAATTCCCCAGCAAACCTTCGGGATGCAGGTAGTTTCCTCGCTGGCGTCTTGATCGGTATGTCGCTCATTGTGCCGGTATTCGCGTTGATTGTAGCGAACCTCTCGCATTGGCGGACGCTCTTGCTCGTCGGTGCACCCATCAGCCTCGCGCTCGGAATCACCCTGCAGGCCGTCCTTACCGCCAGGGCTCGGCGCCAACGCTCCATTATCATGGCCCCTGGCTGGCATGCTGTGCGGCGACTAACGCGCGAAGTTTAATGCGCCGCCGACGCGATGGCCGATCGGCACCATGGACCGCTAGGAAACGCTATGAAGTTGCTTATTCAAGTCAGTAGCATGAATGACACCGGTCAGCACGAGCATCAGTCATGGATTGTCGATGCCGAAGGCCGACTGGCGGACGTGCTGGCTGCTGCCCACAAGAACACAAGCATCGGCGGCAATCAAGTTATGAGTCGGATCATTGATACTGGCGACGCTACCCACGTCGACGTGCAAACGACCAAGCACTTGCCCGTCAAAGTGAACCCATTCGATGAGCTCGTTGCGGCATTGCAATGGTATGCCGACGAAGCCAACTATCAGTCCACCGGTCCTGCCATGACTTCCTACGTCAATGGGCAGCCAGACGCAACGCAACCGCGACCGGATCGCGGGCTGCTCGCCCGTACCGTCCTCGCTAAGGTTGGCCGTAAGCCGAGAGCATAGGTCCCCGAGCCGGTCAGAAGCGCAGCAGGCTGCCACTCAGGAAGAGCGTAACCCAGAAATTGATCCCGTCGCTGCATGCGCCAAGTGGCGTTGTGCCTAATTTGATGGACACATTGGCGATGAAACTAAAATCCGCTGCCTTGAACAGGGTCACGCTGCCGTTATTACTATTCGTGAACAACACGCGCTCACCGTCGAAGCTGCCAATCTCGGGTCTTGCCAGGAGGTTCGTCGCATCGGCAGTGATCGTTGCTACGACGCTTCCCGTGCTCGCCTGGACCACAGTGATCGAACTGAAGACGTTCGGGACCCAGATGTTGGTGCCATCGAATAGCGGAGAGAGCGGGAACGATCCAACGGGTACACTCTGGAGGATGTTGCCGGCTGAATCCAACTTCAACAACGTTCCGGCGTCGTAGTCGGTAACCCAGATGTGCGCGCCGTCGTAGAGAATGCCGTACAGGAGCTCGAAGCCCGTCCTAACGGTCGTTACGGGGTACGGCATAGTTGCCTGGGGGGTAATGATCGACACCGAGCCGTCGCCGTTCGCGGTCCAGATATTGGCGCCGTCGAAGGCGATGCCGTTGGGAGAAGTTCCGAGACTATCGGTGGCCACAGCGACCGGGCCAGGTGGTTGCGTCGGATCGATCACGTACAAAGTGTCGACTTGGCTGGCAACAAAGACCTTCCCGGCAGCCACCAGAACGCCCAGGCTAGTGGTCGCCCCGGTCCAGGTGCCTAGCACCTTGCCGGTACTCGCCTGCACTTGGACGACTTGACCCGCATTGGTTATCCAGATGTTCTCACCGTCCGCCGCGCAGAATCGCGGGTCTCCCCCCACGACGATCGTCTGCATCGCGTTCGCATTCTGCGGGATCCACCACTGATTCAGCGCCGGCCGCCGGCTCGCGCGCCTAAGTCCCTCATCGAGCGAACGTTGCAGGAAGGTGGTCATCTGCACGCGACTGACGGTGTCGTTCGGGCTGAATGTCGTCGGCGCGGTGCCTTTGGTAACACCGGTGACATACGCTTCCATGATGGCGGGGCAGAACGGGTCTCCGACGCTACTGACGTCGGTGTACGGAAACGGATAGCTTCCGGTTCCGCAGGGTTCGGCCGCGACTGCACCACTGGTGGCGGAGGCAACTCCCCACCCGGCGACTATTAGCAAACGACGCCAAGTCGGCGAGCCGGGTTCCGTACGACGGCAATTGATGCGATCTATGGCCTGCCTCTGAGGTCGAGCTCGGCTCATTCGCCGCAATCGCATTCGCTTGTCGCCCACACGTTGGCCAAGGTAGCTTAGCAACGCTCGGCGGCGGCCAAGCAAACGTTGAGCGCTTTCGTCCGCGCCTATTTGACCGCGACAGTTTCTCGCCCGCGCTGTAACTCCGCCAGCGCCGCCTTGAGCGCCACCACATCGGCGGCCATGCTCTCGGCCTTCTGCACGCGCTCGCTCAGGTCGGCAATCTCTCGTTGCTGTGCCCGGATCGTTGCCGCAGGTACGTCGCTAAAGCCGGCACAGTTTTGCGCGACGATAGAAGTAGTGAGCAGCGAAAGGGCGACACCCAACAGCAACGCGATGCGACGCATGGCAGAGTCCTCCCAGACCTTCGTGCCAGAGCTGGCACCGATGAATTCTACGCCCGGCAGCCTGCGTCGTATCGAGGTGCTTGAATCCTTGATTGCGCCTCGATTTGGAGCGGGGCGGTCACACGAACGGCTGCTCGCCGGCAGATTTGGCGGTCACGCCGACTGCTCCTGGCCGATCTGGACTCCGATGTCTTGGCCGCTCTCGGCCAGATCGTCGACGGTCGCTTTTCGCGTCTACGGCCGCGCAGTGCACGAAAAGCGACTGTCAGAGAGCGAGGGTTGCCCAAAGCATAGGCGCGTCGCACGTCAGCGCTTTCGCCTCGACCTAGCGTGGAGAATCCATGCGATGTTGCGCGCAAGCTCCGGAAGTGGCTTCATGAGGTGCAGCCCGGAGGCGTCGGACCGACGCGGGTCAGGGTGATGGTTCCAGACGTGCCGCTAACGCTCCCACCGGTGAAGTTGTAGCTGAACGTTGCCGCCGTACAGCTCTGGAATGTCATCGTACCGGTCCCCACCGCGACGGTTTGCTGGCCGGGCGGCGTCGGTGTGTTGAAAATCCCGCCGGTGGTCTGGTAGATCGTGACTGGGATCGAACGCGCGCCCGGCGCGAAGGTCGCTTGCGCGGTGTACCACCGCTGTCCGGCGGCTCCGGCGCCGGTACCCATCAGTTCGTAGGTATACCAGGCCGCAAAGAATGCCCCCGAATTCGGATTCACTTCGACCGTGAATCCCTGGCCCGACGTTGCCGCACCGCCATACCAGTTCCCGGAAAGAGCGAAGTCCGCGTTGGTTGGATACGGGGTCGTGGTTGAGCAGGTCACGTTCTGCGTCAAGCGCGTTATCGGTATGGTCCCCATCCGGCCCGACCCGTCGGTGAAGCTGTACGTCAGTTGACCGTCGGTGCACGTGCTGAAGCTTAACGTCGCCGCCCCCACCGCCTGCGCCGTGGTGACCGGCGGAGCATTAAAGTTGCCGCCGGTGTTCTGATAGATCGTCAGCGCGGCGGTGGCCTGCCCGGTCACCACCGGGCCCTGGGCCGTGTACCAGCGCTGGCTTCCCGGGCCACCGCTGACCGTGTCGTAGGTAAACCAGCTCACAAAGGTCGAACCCGTTCCGGACACCGCGTTGGCAAAGATCTCGACTTCGACCCCCTGGCCGCTCGTCGCTGCTTCGTACCACGAGCCAGTCAAGCCGTGCTGATTGAGATCAGGTGTGGTCGGTGGAGGCGCGAGAATCGACGCGATATAAGCTGCGATGTCGGCGAGGTCGGTGGGATTTTCGGCGAGTGTCGTGGCATACCGGGCGGTCATCGCTTGGACCACCCCGATTGCGTCAATGAGCCCTGCCGCGGTCGCGCCTGAACTGACATCCCGCTGCGGAGGGTTGCCGTGGCAGGCAGCGCAGCCGTAGGTGGTCACATACAAGGTCGCGCCACGGACCGGGTCACCCGCACCTTGTGCGGCGTAGGACAGCGACAGGAAGACGAGCAATGCAAGTACGGGCAGTGCGCTTAGCCGACGGTTCATTTGGTTGGCTCCTAATGGTGGTGTTCGATGGCCAAATAGAGGACCTTGGGCTGGGGCATCCGGGCCGCTCGACGAAGTAACGGCAAAGCGAGATGGCGTTGATTCACTGGCTGCCCGTTACGTTGTAAGCCGACGCGTGAACCTCGCGGCGCCACGTTGTGCCTTTCCCATAATTGGTTCATGCGCCGCCACGATAGGGTGCGGCGTCACGTCGCCTCAATCGGAGATCGACGGGGTAGCGCGAATCCGGGATGAGCGTGGCAGGGGGCCGACGAACGTGGGCACGGTTCAGCGCCTTTCGCCCACGAGCCAACGCAGAGCTACAGGTCGCGGAAGACGTGGGCAAAGGACGCGCTGACCTGAAGCAGCTCGCCCCTGTCCTTGAGTCGTACCTGGAGGCGCCCGCGCAGGTTGCGATGAACGGCGCCGATCGCGTTGATGTTGACGATTGTTCCGCGATGGATCTGCAGAAAAGCGTCGGGATCGAGCGCGTCGACCAGCTCCTTAATGGTCTTGTCGATGAGCGATTGGCCAGTGGCCGTGACCACCGCCGTGTACTTGTTGTCGGCCTGGAAATAGCAGATCTCGTCGACCGTGATGAGGCGCATGGATCTGCCTTGGGACACCGAGATCCAGCGCAAGAAGCGACGCGCCGCAGCGCTATTCGCGGCGAGCGTCTGGAGCAGGCCCTCGAGATCGGCGGGTGCGCTCTTCATCCGCTCGTGGATCCGCCCGATCGCCGTAGCCAGGCGCGGCTTGGAAAACGGCTTCATTACATAATCGACCGCGCCCTGCTCGAACGCAGCCACTGCATATTCGTCGAACGCGGTAACGAATACCACGTGGCATTTGCCGCTCGCCACTCGCGCGACTTCGAGCCCGCTCATCCCGGGCATTTGGATGTCTAAGAACAGGACCTTCGGCTCGAGCTTGGCCAGAGCGCGGATCGCCTCGACGCCCGAAGCAGCTTCGGCCACGATCTCGAGCTCGGGCCACAGCGCCGCGAGCGCGTCCCTGAGCTCGCTGCGCAGGAGCGGCTCGTCTTCAGCAATGATTGCCGTCGGCCGGCTCATGCGGAATCTCTACCACCAGACGAACGGTCGTCCCGCCAGCCGCCTCGACGACAAGGGTCGCCCGATCGCCGTACAGTGCAACAAGCCGCTCCCGAATGTCGCGCAAGACCATGGCCGACCGTGCAATCAGGCCTGGCTCGGCACCCGACAATTCGACACGCAGAATGCCGCCCGTTACTCGGGCCAAGATGACGAACGCCTTCGTTGGTGTTGCGGCGGGGCCCTCGCCGGCAAGAAACCGGTCGACGAGCGGCAGCAGGATCATCGCCGGCACGCGCGCCCCAAGGGCCGCGGGCGCGACGTCGATATCGAAATCCACGCCGGCAGTGCTGGACACCCGTCGAACGCTCACGTAAGCCGCGAGAAGTTCCAATTCCTTCTCCAGCGTCGACGTCGAGTCGCGCAACTGCGGCAATGCGGACCGCAGGTAGACGATCAGGTCCTCCAGCATCCGGCTGCCCAGAACAGGACTCTTCTCGTACAAGTCGCGCATCTGGGCCAAGGCGTTGAACAGGAACTGCGGTTCGATGCGAGCCTGCAGGGCCTGGAGCCGGGACTCCAGCGTCCGGCGTTGCATCTGCGTGCGTTCGAGCTGCGCCGCGCTCATCCGCGCCGCGGCGAGCAACTCGCTGCGGCGGTTGACGTAGATGAAGACGATGATCGATCCCCAGATCAGGTATTCGAAGAAAGTCACGAGCGGTTGCATGACGATGACGTCGTGCGATGCGCGGAACACCTCGTCGCGGGTGCGCACTCCCAGCCACTGGTGCAGGGGCCATTGCACCAACGCGCCTATCGCGCAACCCGCGATGATCGCCTGTGCATACGTGGGCCACCGTGTGGCGCCGCGCTCGACCATCTCGTCGGCGACGAGCGTCGTGACCATGATGGCGATGGCCATGGTCAGGTTGATGACGACAAAGGAGATGTCGGCTTCGGCTGCCGTCGCTACCGTCATTCCGATCGGGCCCGTGTTGAGCGCATTCTCGAAAACGTTCCAGACTTCGAGCCCAGCCGTGATCATTAGGGCTGCCCCGATGACCTTCCAGGTGATGCGCCGGAGCACTGACGGGAATGCCGCGGCAAAGCCCACGGCCGGCAACGCCTTGGGTACGAGGAGAGTGGTCGCGCTGCGGGTCATCGCACCAGTGGCAGGGCGAGTATCGCGGTAACTCCACCCAGCTCGTTGCGATCGAGCGTCAAGCTCGCGCGGTCGCCGAATTGCGCAGCGAGCCTGCCGCGAATGTTGGCGAGCCCGGTGCCGCCCCCCGCTCCCGGTGGGAAACCAACTCCGGTGTCCGCGACGCTGACCAGTAGCTGGTCGGCTTCGGTACTCGCCTCGACTCGAATGAGACCACCGCGTTCCGACGGGCTGACGCCGTGTTTGATCGCGTTCTCGACGAGGGTCAGCATCATCATCGGCGGTAGGGGGTGCGCGCGTAGTGGAGCGGGGATTTCGAGGTGAAACTCAAGGCGCGGCCCCATTCGAACTTGCTGCACGTGCAAGAACGCCTCCACGAGTTCCGCGTCGCTGCCGAGGTTCGAGGTTCCCTCCCGTATTCGCGGTAAGGCGACCTCCAGATAGCGCATTAGCTTCTCGAGGGTCTCCCGGCCCGCGGCATAGTTTGTATCGTAGAGGCGGCGGACGTTGGCCAACGTGTTGAAGAGGAAATGCGGCTCGATCTGGGCCTGCAGGACCTGCAGGCGCGCCTCGGCCATTTCCCGTTCAAGCGCCGCCCGCTCGATCAGGGCACGTTGCATGGCTTTGGCGCTCTGCACTTCGCGCCGGTAGAACTCGGCGGCGATCGTCAGCATGCCGCCGAGAACCGCATAGCGGGGCCAGAGATAGGCCAGCATCGCCCAGGCTTTGTCGAGGCCCCCGTCGAGCCCGACCAGGCTCGCAATGGACATTCGGACCAGCAGGCCGACTGCAGTTGATAAGAGCACGGCGGCGGCGAGTGCGGCGATGCGCGGAAGTCCACGTTGCGGCCCCAGGTTCGCGGTCGCGACGACGCCGAGAAGCATGGGGATCGCCTGCGCGAATAGGACAGCGAACCCGATGAGCAGTCGCAATAGCCACACGTCGAGTTCGTGCTCGTTGGTCTTGACGATGACATCGCCAATCATCGAGCTCAGCGTCCGGGCCAGCATCAAGACCACTATGAGCCCAACGAGCTGCGGCGTGAGGCCCGCGAGCATCCTTCGCCGGGAGGCGCGCGTGCGCGTGACCCCGGCCCCCGCCGCCGTCCCGTCAAGTTGCGTGCTCATCCCTGCACCGAGCGTGCAAGATAGCAGTTTGCGAGCGGCCGGACCAACGGCAGGTCGATGAGGCGCGAAAAACGCAGTATCAGCGTTGCCCTGAGCCGATGATCGTGGACCGCCGCCTACTGGGACGCCGAAGCTGCGATCGCCTATGCGCCAAATGAGCCGGCAGCAGTCGGCCGACCCGCAGCAAACAAGGTCAGTGCGTATTTCGCCTACGCGACCCTCAGAAATCGCGCCTTGCGGCCCCGTCCGGGGTCAGGCCCCGGTCTCAACGGGCTCATGTAAAGTACACTGATGAAAGTATTGGTTGTCGGCGCCGGCTTCGCCGGTTGCTGCGCTGCGCTGCTCTTGCGTGACGCGCTGGGTGCCGAGGTCTCGCTGATCGAGCAGGCGCCCGTGCCCGGCGGGATGCTGCGCACGCTGCAGACCAAGGAAGGCCTGCGTTACGAATACGGCCCACGTGTGGTCAGTGTTTTCCGGGGAACGCCGGACATCCTGCCCTTCCTGAGCCGCTATCTCGATCTGCAGGAGCGGACCATCTATCAGGGCACGCGCCTGCGGCCCGACTATCCGGTCATTCCGTTCCCGGTCGACCTTGATAGCCTCAAGCGGCTCCCCTGCGGTGGAGCGATCGAACGCGAGCTGGCGGCGATACGGTCCGCCGGAGCACCGCCTGGGGAGAGCAGTCTGCGCGAGTACCTCGAGACCTCGCTCGGGCCGACACTGACCGACCTTGCATTTGCGGGCTTCAACCGGAAGTTCTGGGGGCGTCGCTTGGAGGAAATGCCGGCTAACTGGGGCAAGCTGCGCCGCCTCGAGCGCATCGCCACCGTCGGCCAATATCGGTTGCCGAGCGAGAGCCCGCACTACTACCCCCGGGGCGGCTTCAACCCGCTGTTCGAGCAAATGCTCGCTGGCTTCGACATTCGCTATGGTCGGACAGTCGAGCGCATCGAGACGCAGGGCCGGCCGCTCGTGGTTACCCATGGGGAGACGTTCAGCGCCGATCTGGTGGTCAGCACGATGCCCATCGACGCGCTGCTCAGTTACCGTTATGGCGCGCTGGAATGGCGCGGCTACCGGATCGAACTCCACACCATTGCGGCCTCCCAGGCATCACCCCTGGGCGTCGCTCCCGACGGCATTCCGTTCGCATGGCTCTACACTCCGTGGGCGGAAACCCCGGAGTGTCGGACCACCGACTTCGGGGTGATCCATCACGGGCCGCGGCCGGAGGACCGGACCGAGCCGTCTGTCCTCTTGCGCGAGATTGTCGACGATAGCGTCAAAATGTACCCGGTCGGATGGGAAGACGCGAAGTTTTACCGCTATCTGGACGACGCGACCCGCCTTGCCGCCGTAATCCCCCTGGGGCGCCTGGGTCTATACAAATACACCACGGTCGACAGCACTTACGCGATGGTGCGCCGGCTTGCCGCTTCGCTCGAGGACTACCTACGCGGTGACCCGGCCCGGCGCCTGGACATCCTCCGCGGCGTGCGCGGCGATTGGAACAACTGAGGGGCGCGTCGCCTCAGAGTAGCTCGCGTTCAACCACTCGCAGGAGTTGGTCAGGCGAAGCTGCCGCGACGACCCGCGCGCCGGAAAACCGGTCGAACCACCGCTCGTAGGCGCCGCAGGTGACCTCCCATCCGCGCTTCGCGTATACGACGTTCGTGCCCCCAAAATAGCTAGCGAGGTACGAGCCTCCACCGAGGACCGATACGAAGCGCTCGCATCCGGCGTAGAGGCGCAGCTGCAACTCGTTGTAGCCAAGATCGGGATGCAGAGCGTGCAGCGCCTGGATCGTCAGCACGTCAGGAAACGCTCGCGCCACGGCCTCGATATCGCCGGTTTCCCGGATCGCTTGGTGGTCGTTGACTATGTCCACCGCGCGCGGCCTGTTGTAGACGACTTGGTAACGGGTACGCAGCGCCCCTATGAGCGTAAGGAGGAGATCGTTGGGTATGAAGTTGGTCGGCGCACGGTGCCAGAGATAGTGCTCGTCGGTCGTCTTGTTGCCGACGACACAAGTCGGCTTTGCCCATCGGAATCGATCGTCGCGATAGACCGACCTGAAAGGCGGCGGCAGCCAGCGGCGTGTGTCCAGCGCCTCCGGAAACGCCTTGCGGTCATAGCGCAAGGTGCCGGCCACGCCAAGCGGGTATTCGGTGATGGGCACGTACCGGCGCGCCGTCGCGCGCTCCTCATGATGCGGGGAGAACCAGTACAGGCAGCGCGTGCCTGGCACGGATACCGTCGATGCAAGTCGGCCCTCGCTCGCGAGCCAGTAAGCGTATGGAACCACGGCGAGCAACTCGAAGGCGAATTCCCCAAAGTACTGAGTACCCTGTGCAAGGGTCTCGCGGCACGGTAGGCCGGTTTCCGTGGCAAGCAGGCGCGCGAGCGCGAAATCTTTAGCTGAGAAGCAAGCGACAGCGTCGACCTCGCGTGCGCGCACCTGGCGCAGAAGCGTGGGGGCGCGGAGGACCGCGCCCAAACGGGCCCCGCCCGTGTCGAGACAGGCATGCAGCAATCGGGCGCGCTCCCGCATCGATGTGGGTACGGTGATCCAGTCCACCACGGCCCCGGGCGTCTCGCGCAGAAACGTCACCGGATCGCGCAGAGGAGCCGGCAGGTTCCACACGATCATCGCATCCGAAGCGGCGATAGCAGGCTCGCAGCGCCGTGACGTTTCGGCGAATCGCTCGAGCGCGGCGATCGTCAACCGCGTTCCCCGGCCCGCGCCTGCTCCGATGGCGATCGGGTGCGCGTCCGGTTCGCGCGTACCCAGCGCCGGTTTGAGCCACCGGGCAAGCAGCCGCGCCTTGGCCGCAACGACTGGCTGCCGCGCTTCGGCCTGGATCGCTGCAAAGAGCCGCGCGAACCGCCGCCCGGCTGGTCCGTCCGAGGTCTGTGGCGGGCGCGCCATGCGATGGATGAACCCGACCGCCAGCGCGTGTAGATCGGGACTCGTATTAAAGTGGATCAGGCGCGGGGTGACCTTGCGCGAACGGGTGCGTTCATGATGGGGCCGCGCAAAATACGCCTCGCGGGCACGTTCCAAGGTGGCAATGAGCGGGGCGATCGTTGCATCGAAGGAGTAGCCTGCGCGCGCTTGGACCGCGTTGCCGCGCCCTTCGCGCGCGCGAATCTCGTGGTCCATGCGTTCGCGCAGGGCGTCGGGCCCGGTGAGATCGATATTGACGCCGAGGCGGGCGAGTTCGTCGTACCGAAAGTATCCTGGCCGGACGTCGCTGATTACCGGCAATCCGGCGAGCACATACGTCGAAACACGGTTTGGGATGGCTCCGCGATCGTCGAGCGGCTCCCATCGCAGCGGACTGCCGACATATGACCAGCCTGCGTCGTAACGGGAGAACTCGCGGACCCACGATGCTTTCGCGCGCTGGATCTCGTTCCAGCTCGCGCCCGAGGACTGCAGCGAAGGATGTATATGCACGAAGTGCCGCAGTAGCGCAGCGTCCTTGCGGGAACCCGAGAACGGCAGATCGCGCGCGACCAACCGCCAGACGTCGTCGTAATTGTTGCCATAAAGGTGCACGTGGATCCCGCGGTGAGCGTTGGCGACATAATTTATGCCGAACGGGCGCCCGATACAGACCGTATGCACCTCGCCCGTGCGGGCGGACAGTGGTTCCGCGAAGTCGTCGTTCATGAATTCTTGCTTTGGGCGGTCGCTGTCCAGGAATGCCACCACGGGGCAATCTCCGATCACGTCGACGCCGCAGCCCCCGGCGCGAACCGGCGTCGTCCAATACACCGCTTTCTCGCGGTTGCAGAAGATGTGACCGTCCAGCGACCGTACAACGTCGGGCGCGAGATTCTGAACGTCGAAACCCCAGTGCCTGACGATCGGTGCGTCGAATGTTCCGGATTCCCGCTCGGCGATGAGCCGACGCAGCAACGTCCAGACGTCGCTTTCGACACCAGCGGCGCGGGGACCCCATAGGCGCGGATGATAGACTTGGAACAAGCTGTAAACGCAGTCAATCGCCTGCTCGCGCAGCGCACGAATGGCCTCGACGAGAGCAACCGGCGTGACACAGCCTTCCAGCGCCGGGTAGGGGCCTTGGTCCCATGCCATGCTGCGCGACCACAGGCCCCAAAGGCGGTGGCCGCGTTCGTGCAGGCTGCGGATGCGCTCGGGATTCCAGGACAGCGCGCCAACGACTAGGATGTTCATGCGACTGGCTGGCGGCACCTCGGCGCGGCGCGCCGCAGGACGGACGCGCCGTGACGATTTACGGCATGGAATCTAACTTCGTCGGTTCTTCTGGGAGGTAGCCTAGGCGACGGTTGCGTCGGCATCGCCGTGACTCTCTGCCCGCAGCCACTCAAGGGCCTCGCGCTCTGACGTAAAGACGTTGCCTCTCAAGCCATGGTCCGCAGCAACACTTACGCCGAACTTCTCGGCATGAATGTGTTCGGGGGCGGCCACCATCGCCAGGATCACGCTTCCTTTTCCTTCTCGCGCCCATTCTTCCACCATCAAGTAGCGGTCCACGAGATTCGGCGTCGAAAACTCAGTGAGTCCGGTCACATTGACCAACAATTTCGGTATCTTCTTATCTCGGCAGAGTGCAATGGCCCGTGTCACGAGCGCGACTGCTTCAACCAGCGAGACCATACCGCGAGGACTAAAGCGGCAGTAACCGTCGAGGACTTCGAAGTGTTGCTCAATCTGCACGGGGACTTTCTACGAAGCGCCGAAGCATGGACTGTTCCCTTTGACAGCTTCGGTGTCACATGAAACGCTGAGGTTCCCTACTTCAGCGGCGACTGGCTGGCGGTTGCCGCTTGGATGAACGGAATGGAGCCACCCGTGTAGTTGGGCAGCTGGCCGTTCCACTTGTTGATCGCCTGTAGCTGGACATAGGCCAGGCCGCCGCTCTGCTGAATTGCCTCGGCTTGTATCTTGATTGCCTGGGCTTCCGCTTGCGACTGCGCGATGCGCTGCTCGGCCTCTATCTTGATGCGCGCAAGGTCCTGTGTCGCTTTCTGCGCCTTCTGACTGGCCTCCTGTTTCGCCTCAATGGCGGCGTTGAACTCCGGAGAGAAGTCGAAGTTGGTGATGAACACGTCGTCGATCAACACCGCGCCAGCCGACAAATGGGACACCTTGGCAGTCAGCGCATCACGGATCAGCGCCCGCACCGTCTCCCGCTTGGTGATCAGCTCTTCGGCCGTGTACTGAGCGGTAACGCCCTTGAAGGCATCCTGTGCTGTACCGTCGAGCAGCTTCGTCTCATAGTCAGTGCCGACGTTGCTGTAAAGTTCGGCGACTCTCTTCGGGTCGAGCGCAAAGTTGACATTAAGGGTTGTGCTGACGTGCTGGAGGTCTTTGCTCGCGGCGTCTCCTTTGATGACGGCCTTTTGTACCTGCACATTCATATCGTGGACATGCGTCAGTGGATTGACGAAGCCCAGTCCAGGTTCCAGCACCCGGCTCTCGACGTCGCCGAACAGGGTGATGACACCCCGGTGGCCCGCTGGCACGGTGACGAACGGCCACATTGCTATCAGCGTGCCCAGCACGGCGAAGGCGACGAGCACGCCAACGACTAGCTTGACTTGACTCATTGGACGATCTCCCAAAATGGAATACGCTGGTCAACGCGCAACGCGTCGGCCGCGATTCCGAAGTATCTCACTGATTTACTTGGCGCCCCGAATGGAACCTGACTCTCGGGTCAACCGTCTTGCTACTCAGCACAAGTGCATTGTCACTGGAGCTTGTCCTTTTCTGGGGTTGCTGGAGCCGGGTC
Source organism: uncultured beta proteobacterium (assembly GCA_963777455.1). Taxonomy (GTDB): domain Bacteria; phylum Pseudomonadota; class Gammaproteobacteria; order Burkholderiales; family Casimicrobiaceae; genus PALSA-1003. Next base: position 2,701,422 of record CAVZQQ010000004.1, on the reverse strand, counting down.
GAGCTTGTTCTTCCGCAGAAAATCGTAGAGCCCAATCAGTAAACGCTGAGCGCCCGGAACCGGCATTGCGACTCGAGCTACGACGACCCGGGATGGTGTATCCGGATTGTCTTTGTGGCTCGCGCGAATGCTTTCAAACGTGAAGCGTACGACTCCCTCACTGATAAAAAATCCGCTTGCATCCGAAGCAAAGACCTCAGGCGAGTGCAAGTCGTCGATGAATTCGGGCTTTGGTGCTTGGTCAGTCACGGAAAATCTCCTTCCTTTTCGTGTGTGTCCTATGGAGAACGTGAAAGTGCTTGCATAGCTCCCGATTTCAAGACGCGAACCCCGGGCTTCGCGTCGGCCATGGCCGCCAACATCGCGGCCGCCACGGCCTCGGCTGCGATCGGCCGCATCCTCTTGGGTATGATCCAACGGAGCGCCGTGAGCAGTCTTGCCGACCAAACCTCGCCACGGCGCGGGGGTTGTCCCAAGGCGCCCCGGTCGCCCAGCAATATGGACGGCTGCGCGATGACCACCGAATCGTAGCCGAGCTGCAGGATGGCGATCTCCATCTCCCCTTTCACGCGGCTGTAGAAGATGCGCGACGTCGGGTCGGCACCCAACGCCGACACGACGGCCAACCGCGTCGCCCCCGCCGCCTTGGCGGCCCGCGCGATGTTCACCACGAAATCAGAATCCACTTTGCGAAACGCGGCTTCCGATCCGGCGCTCTTGATCGTGGTGCCAAGCGCGATGAACACGTCATCCACCGGCGGGAATAATTCCGGCAGTCGTGCGAAATCGACTTGTAGAATCTTCAGGTTCGCGCTGGCCTTGATGTCCGCCGACGTGCGGCGCAGCAGGGCATGCACGCTGCCATAGTGTTTGCTGGCCAGCAGTCCGGACAAGAGCGCGCGACCGATGAGGCCCGTAGCGCCGGCAAGCAGCGCGGTGCGCGCGGGTGCAAGGGCGTCGGCCATGCCCCTACTCTACCCGTGCCGTGGGTGTCGGGGAATGGGCGGGACGTTGTGCGAAGTGCTCTGAACGCTGAACTTCGAGCTCCGATCGAGCTTGTGGTCGATCGGCCGAGACTGGTCAATACCCCGCGCTGTCACAAAAGCGCAGCCGCATGCGCCGTAGCACTGGCAACGTTCATACCTCGTCAACCCAGTAGTCGACTTCTTGGTCGGCCCGCGTCATGTGGCGCAGGCCGCCGCCGAAAGCACCAATTTTCCTCGAATCGGGGTATTCGCAGACCTCAGCGGGCAACATGGTGCTGACGGACAGATAAGTGAGCTCGGCGTCCGAATCGTTGATGATCTGGTGCGCTGTCTCCGGGCCACCGGTTGGACAACAGACCACGTCACCCGCGCGGATCTCCCTTGTCTCCTCTCCGTAGCGCAACGAACCTTTGCCCTTCACGATAAAGAACATTTCCTCTTCCCCACGATGACTGTGGAAAGGGCACGAACGCTTTCCGGGCGGCACTACGTCGTAGGAATACCCGAGGTCCTTTGCTCCGAGGAGCGGTCCGATGCGCGCGGAGTCGCACTCGAACGTATCACCCTTTGCGAAGTGCTCAAGCTTCAATGCATCGATGTTGACGACTCTCGAGTTGATCACGCTCATCAGCCATTTCTCCGCACACGATGGAAGATAGGAACTCCAACCGCCACCGGCTCACTTTATCATGAGCTAACGCGCCACGGGACAAGGGGACCTTGCCTTGATAGGGTCGCCTCCTGAAACCTACTTGTTCGCGTGGCACCGACGCCGTTGTACCGATTTACCCTGGTGACGCGGGCATGCCCGGCCTACCGATCGGGCGGAAGCGATCATAGTCAGTCAACCTTGCTGAGGCGTAGTATTCCCGGAATGTCACTCGCCAACGACGACGCCCGATACAGCAGCAATGGAGAGGGATACCATGGTAAATAGCAATCCAACTCGGCTGATCGTTCTCGGTACCGGCGTTGCGCGGTTGCCGAGGGCGATGCCCTCGACGGCGAGGCGGAAGAATACCCGATTGACAGAGGACAAGTGATGAGTGCGACGTTCGCGGAGCAGGTGGCGCTGGTGGCAGGCGGCACCGGTGGGTTGGGACGCGCCGTGAGTGAGGCGTTCCTCGACGAAGGCGGCACTGTGATCGTGACGTATCGAACGCAATCAGAGTTTGACGCCTTGGCCCAAGCAGCAGATGCAAACGGCGCGCGCCTCGAAGGCCAGCGCGTCGATGTCACCGATGAAACCGAGTCACGCCGGCTTGTCGAGAGCATTCTCGCTAAGCACAAGCGCCTGGACGCTTTGGTGAACGCGGTAGGGGGCTACGCCGGCAATGTGAAGTTGTGGGACCTCGACACGAGGGTTTTGGACAATATGCTGGCGTTGAATCTGCGTTCCGGTTACGCGCTGGCCCGAGCGGTGGTGCCGGCGATGCTGAAGCAGGGGCATGGTTCGATCGTAAACGTTGCCGCCAAGGCAGCACTCGACCACCCCGCCGGCGCAGCGGCGTATGCGGCCTCAAAGGCAGCAGCGCTGGCGATGATGGGTTCCCTGGCAATGGAGGTCGCTGGAACCGGCGTTCGAGTGAACTCGGTGCTTCCGAGCATTATCGACACAGCCGCGAACCGGAAAGCGATGCCAAAGGAATATTTTTCGAAGTGGCCACAGCCCGAGGACATCGCGCGTGTGATCGTGTTTCTGTGCAGCGATGCTGCCAGGGTCATTCACGGTGCTGCAATCCCTGTCTACGGAAATCAGTGAGGCGACACCGCTGAATTGAGCAGCCGCGCCGCTATAGCGGCGCACCAAGTCACCGTGGCCAGCGACGCGTATTATCAAACTGACCTCGCCTGGGTCCATCACGCCGGGTACTCGCACCATGTGGAGCGAGTCGGTGCGGGCATCGCACAGCTTCTGCACGACGGTGGCTTGTCGGCTGGCGCCCGCGTCCTCGATGTCGGTTGCGGCAGCGGCTTGCTGGCCCGTAAACTACTCGACGCGGGCTTCACGGTGCACGGAGTTGATGCCTCACCAGCGATGATCGAGCTGGCTCGTGAGTACGCGCCCGACGCCACCTTCGATGTCTTGCGCTTACCCGCTGGTTCGGCCGCAGGCATTCAAGGTGCACTACCCGAGGCCGATGCTGTGGTGTCGTCCGGACATGTCCTCAACTATCTCAACACGCGCGCCGATGTCGCCCAAGCGCTGGGCGAGTTGGCATGCGCCGTGCGGCCAGGGGGAGTGATAGCGATTGATTTGATGACGGAGCGATTTAGTCAGGTGCGTGCCGGCGACGCGGTACACGCCAAGGTGGAAGATGACTGGGTCATCATCACACGCTTTTCTAAACCTGAGGCCTGTCGTTTCGATCGGATGATCACGGTCTTCCGGCGCGTCGGCAGGGGCTGGCGGCGCAGCGATGAATATCACCGCAATCTGACTTTCGAAATAGACGACGCCTTGACCATATTGCGGGGTAACGGTATCGACGCGCAGTGTCGCGACGCTTTTGGCGGAGAAAAGCTCCCGGAGGGCTTGGCCGTATTAACGGGTGTTCGAAGGTATGTAGTGCCTCCGGCGACGTGCTGTCGCCAGCAGACATCCCTTAGGCGGCCGGTGTCTCGCTCGGAAGAAAACGGATAGGCGCGGCACGATAGGCGCACGACGTTTCCGGTAACTGCCCAGGGTTGGTGATGAAGTCGGCGGCGATTCTGGCAGCGCACGGACTGAACGCCCTGACGTTATGACCCATACGTGGAAACTCGACCCAGCGCGCATTGGGGCCGATCAGTGTCGCCACATGCTGGCTGAGAGAAGGCCGCGTGACGGGGTCGAATTCTCCCGCTAGCACCAGCGTCGGCACAGTGGTACCGATCGGCACCAGGGGCGCGGGCCCGATTTTCGACCAATCGTCGCAGAGACCGTAGGGCTGTAAGCGGTCGATCACATTCGCACCGGCCGGAAGCGGGTCGCGATACTGCGGACGATCGCGGCATTCGACGGCGAGGTGCGTCGCGTAGTTCACCTCCGCTGTTGCGGCAGCGATCTCGGAAACGAGGACCTTCCCGAAAACCTGGGTGTCGCCATCGTGTACGGTTGTGATCAGGCGCGGCAAGCTGGGATATGCCGTGGGATAGTAGATGAGGCGGCTGACGACGGCCTCGAACAGAGACGAAGTGAGGCTCAGCCGATCGTCGGGACGGTGCACCTGCGGTGGCACCGCAACAACCAGGGGGGTCTGCGCGAGTCGAACCAGCGTTTCCCGGTATGTTCCCGCGAGGTCGGGAAACGAGGCGGCGCAGGCTTTTTCGCTGGTGCAATACCCGAAGAACGCATGGAGCGCATCGGCGACGCTGGTCGACTGCCTCGGCCTCGGGTCCGGGGGATAGATCGAATCGAGCACGGCGGCGCGCACCGTGTCGGGGTGCAGCGCGACCAAGGTCATGGCGACGGTCGTGCCGTAGGACTCCCCGTAGACGTTCCAGCGCTCGATCCCAAGCGCCCTCCGCACCCACTCAAAGTCGGCAACGGTAACGCTGGTGCCGAAGTCCTTCAGATCAACGCCGTGCGCAGTTGCCTCGGCCCGGCACGCCGCGTAGGCGGTCCGACGCTTGGCCAAGGAATCGGGGCTCGGGTCCGTGGAGATTGCGAAGGAGGCATCGAGGAACGCGCCGTCGAGGTCAGGGCAGAGGTTCGGCTCCGATCGGCCGGTTCCCCTCTGATCGACGAGGATCAGATCGCGACCTGGGGCGTAGGGGGGCCAGGCCTTATGGGCGGCGTAGATGGTGAGGGGCGCACCTGGGCCGCCGCTGATATAAACGACCGGTTCGGCGACCGCGGGCTGTTGCGCGCTCCTGACGACAACGACCGCCAGCTTGAACCGGCCTGCGCCGGGGTTAGCGTAACTCCGCGGAACACTGACCGTCCCGCAGCGCAGGCGCGGACGGATCTCCGGCGAGACACCGGGCAGATCGCAAGGCGCCTCATAGAAGACAGGTTGAAACGGCTCCGTCTGGCGGCTGGCACACCCCTCGAGTGCGAGTCCGATCGCGAGCAGCAGAACGCCGATTAGAAACGTCTCGGAACCAGGGATGGCGTACTGAGTTCTTTGCGTCGGCGCCGTCTCAGGTCGCTCCCGACCAACCGCTGAGAGCGACAGGCAGCGGGCAAGTGCCGCCATCACTGGGCTTGTTTTTGTTGCGCGTGTGCCAACGCCTCGATCCTCCAGATTTCCCACGGCCAGTCGACCAACTTATCGTTTTGCTCGCCTATCCTGGCAGCTTCCACCTCGTTCACGAGCATATTATTTCCGCCCAAATGGATAGCTTCAGATTCCAAATGCGCGTTGACGTGCGTATCGATCGCGTGAAAAACCGCGGTCTTTATCAAAATTACCAAGCTTCTGTGCTAGCGCCGCGCCAAGCGCATTGTTTCTGATTAGCATGTCTGTTTCGTTGCCTCCGGTATCCCGAATCTCGAATACCGGGACTGCCGTGATGAGAATCCCACCCATATGCGAGATCGGCCGAAGTGGTACGTCGCTTACGCCGAAGGGAATCACCGCGGGGGAATGACTATGAATGACCGACTGAACATCAGACGGGCTTTGTATATTTCGCTGCGAATGAAACGTTCTCGGTATGAAGCGCGGCCACGCGGATTAATGGGTTGATCGTCAAGATCGTATTCCATGATGTCGTCGGCAGTGACCAAAGCTGGCGCTCGCGACCGAGAAATGAAGTAATGGTTTGAGTTCTTTGCCTGAGATCGCGAACGCGAACACGCAGTAGAGTCGCGTAAACAAGGTTCCTCTTCCCTCTAACGTGACGTGGCAGAGAAAAGTCGAAATGTACGAACGGTGATGCTAGTCGAACATCGGGATGCGAGCGAACAACCTTCTAGTACGGGCTCGACGTACCAAGGCGGTTGTCAACGCGCGCGGTGATCTCACAGTTGCCGGCGACACTGAGGCTCGTTGCCGTAGGGCTGTAGGCCACGACCGCGAACGTATAGGTCGTCCCCACGTCCAAGGGCAACGCATCGGTGTTCACGCTGAACGTCGTCTGCTGACGGTCCACCATGTCAGCGGTAATGTAGAACGAATTCAGTGGGGTACCCGCTGTGGCAAAGCCGTCGGTCGAATACTCGATGAGCGCCGACCATGTTGCCGCGGGATGCACCGAAAGCGACAAAGATCCAACAACGGTCGCGGACCGAGGATATCCGCTCACCAGATAGGGAGCCGACTGGCATGCCAGAAAGTTGTTGCCCCCGGCGCCAAAATTATTTTCATTATGAAGTGTCACCGGCGCGAGTGCCGTGCCCAATCGCTCGAGGTACAACGACATCGAAGACCGCAGCACAACCTGGTCCGGGCAATACATTCCGCCGCCGCAACCCAGGGTGATTGCGCGATTCGTGAGCCACTCGACGCTGTTGCAGAAGGAATCGGATGGAGATACGTCGCTGAATCCGCCGCATGTTTGCGCCAGAACCGTCCCGGTTACCAAAGACAGCCCCAAGCAGGCCTGGATGATGAAACGCTTGATGCGCATATCCGCCCCCATAAATGCCGTGGCGCCACCGGCGGGTGACGCCGCGCACAAAGTCAACCATGACACTGCCATGAGGTCAACAAGTCTCTCCAGAGCCCTACGCCACGAACAGCGAACTGTCGGACCGCCGCATCCGATCTCAAGCTTCGGCATCCTGTCTCGCCAGCGAACCTTTGCGTCAAGGAAAGTGACGCTGAGCCTGCAGCCAAGAGCAAGCTCTCGGGTCTGGCTCGACCGGAATCACCCCCGCCAAGGTGAGAAAAACGCTCCAGTAGCGCGTCCTCATCCCTCCGATGGTGTTAGCGAGAGCTTCATGTCGCACGTCGGCCCGGGTGAGCACCCGATCGTGTACAGATTGAGGTAGTACGTCGTCTTGGGCTGGAGCTGCAAGACGCCCGACTTCGCGTAGCCAAAGGTATATTGCTGACTCACCGATTGGCCGCTGAAGACGGTCGACGGCACGCCCGGCGCGACGATGCCCGTTGAGAAATCGCACGGCGTGAGCGATAGCGCACCGCCTCGCTGCGCCGGCGGATCCTGAAATTCGACTGCGTAGACCAAGGTCTTGCCCCTGGTCGGCGGCGGGACCGGATTCGCTGGCGTGGTGAACTGCATGACCAGCGCGCCGTTGCCAGCTAGGTGCCCAGCCTGCGCCGTGTAAAGGACCTGCGTGCTGGGCCCCCATGGCATCGCGAGCGGCAGCGTCGAGGGGAATCCAGGACAAGCCAACGGAGGGCCGCCCGGCGGCGGCGGAGACGGCGTAGGCGGGGTTTCCGGGGGTAGCAGCGGGGGTGGCGGCGGCGATGGCGGCGTCGGCGGGAGTTGCGGCGGCGGCAGTTGGGGTGGCGGCGGAGACGGCGGCGTCGGCGCAGCCGCAACCCAGACAGTGCCGCTGATCTGGCAACAAGCCGGGAGGGAGACAGTCTGACTGCCCGCAACACCGACGACCAGGAGCAGCGCAAGGATCCAGTATTTCATGTGAATACCTCAGATGTTCTTCGCGCGACGATCGTCGTTCACGACCGCGCCGACGCACCGCAGTCATCAATTTAGTCACTATTCCCACCATCGTCGCCCACACCTTGGCCAAGGTGGCCCAGCCTACCGCTTCTTACCTTTCAGGTAAGTCGCGTCATGATCTTCCGCGATCCACAGAAAGCGTAGGAACTCCTTGAAGCGATATACAACTGCGCGGCACGCTTGCGTGACGCGTATGGAATAGAGCGCGTCGATACCCGGGGGCACCGGCACCGGGGGATGAGTGACGCGCTCCCATTTCAAGCCGGGGTCTCGATAGACCTGGCCCCAAGTCAATTGCATGAGTTTCTCGATTGTATTGAGAACCCGTGCAATCTCGTTCTTGTCTCTAAGCGCGAACCAGCTTTTTAGAAACTCGGGATTGTTGAGATCGACTGCGATCTTTTGCTCGCTCCCGCTTGGCTGAGCTTGATTCTTCATGTTCTAGCCTTCTCTTGATCACGCTCAGGTCGGTCGGTCGCGCCGCATTTTCTGCAGCCCACGCAAGAGCACGCGACAACCCCGCCGTCGCCTGTGGCGTATGCAGCCAGCGCTCGTTATCGGGAATGACAGCGGCGGTACGAACCGTCCATACGCCCGGTTCGCCTTCTTCGACAAGAACCTGTCGTCCTGCATATTCCTTTCCAAGCGAAATCTGCCCACTCGCCCCGATGACCTTGACGCTTACCTTCATATGAATTTCCTCCAGAATGTTACTGGCCGCGCTGCGTATCCCAGTTGACGACATGTGATCATGCAGCATGATAGCATGATCTCATGAATCTATGCAAGACCCGATTCCAGCGCCCTCCAAACCCGGAACGTCGCGTCAGGGCTGCGAGTTATGCTCAGGGCACGTGCCGATGCATTCGCCCGCCCGACACCTTTACATTGGATCGAAGTGACTTGCGACGAGAGTACCGCGAACGGCTCGGATCGACCCCACACCGGCCGGTCGATTCTCGTCAAAGCAGACACCCAACTAATCAGGTCAACCGGCGACTGCGGCAAGCTCGGGTGCGTGGACCGTGAAAGCAAGAAACTCAACGCCTACGAAAGGCCCATTCTCTTCGCAAACGAACCGCGCAATATACATGTAACCCATGTCCCCAGACTGGTCTGTTATCTATCCCCCTGCCGGTCACATTCTAGATCGCACCACATATGCACTTTCGACACGAATCCGTCGCCAACTGCGACAGCAAAGGGCTCAAGGCCGAATTGCACAAATCCACAGCGTTCATATAGCGACTGGGCGCCAACATTTCCGTGTGTGACGGTCAGCTGCACAAGCTTGGTCCCGCGCCGACGCGTTGCTTCGGCGAGTGCTTCCAGAACGAGGCCGCGGCCGACGCCTTGGTGCCGATGCTCCGACGGCACATACATTCCGAACAGCGTTGCCTTGTGCTTGGCTTTGTCACGACTTTCGAACGAGAGTCCAGCAACTCCGACGAGGATATTGGCCTGGAACGCACCGATTATAAGTTCTAACGCCTCGGGCGCATCGCTCAATCGCGCCTGCCACCAAGACATCGGAAGCGCCGAACGCTCGGAAACGCTGGATGTAAATGCGTTGGGATACAGTTCATATGCCTCGAGCATTAGTTGCCGATACGCAGCCCCGTCCGCGGGAATCAGTCGACGGATATTCACGGCGCTGCGATGCTAGGCCTGACGATACTAGGCGATCGGCGTGCCGCAACCGTCGTGCAGACCGCCAGCATACTGACCGCTATAGTCCTCAAGCATCCGTGTCTGGCGGATAACGTTCTTGCGGCTCATGTGTGATCATATTACAGACAGGCAGTATTCGTTGCTGCGGAACCTTGGCGCGACGGTCCGTTTTGCGTTGCGGATTCAGCACTAATCGCCACGTCGACGAATGGAAGTCCAACCCATACTACGCCTCCCAGTGGCGCTCCACTCTCGCCACCGGATGGCTACTTCCGGGCAATTTGGGCGGCATCGCTGACCGACTGCTCCTGGGAGATCAGCGACCGTCGCCCGACCGTCGCAACCGAACCGACGCGGAGCGGCCTGTCGGCGCCCGTCCTACGCTAAAATCGGAATGCGTCCGATTGGCAGATCGTGGGGATCGGGCGAGGATGAGCAAGGGTTTAGGCATTCTCCCTTATTTGCCGTAGTCGTGCTGTCGCTCGTAAACCGAGCGCGATCAGGCGGACGTGGACTCGAGCCTGACCGACTCGCTTGTTCGGTTCGCTTTAGTCTGAAATCGTGCCAGGGCCAGACGCGATGAAACAAAGTTAAGGAGATTCCCATGGCAACGCTCCTTAGAACAACGGCGGGCACAGTTGCGCCCGGCGGAGGGGCCATGGTCGGTGGTGAACGGTCGAACGGCCCGGGACCCGATGTGATGGATAAAGGGCATCTCGCCATGAATACACCCCCGATCGTGTCGCAGCAGGAGTGGGAGGCTGCGCGCCAGCAGCTCCTCGTGAAGGAGAAGGCCTTCACCCGGTCGCGTGATGCGCTGGCCGCCGAACGGCGGCGCATGCCTTGGCTGGCTGTGGACAAGAAGTACGAGTTCGACGGACCCAAGGGCAAGGTAAGCCTGCTCGATTTATTCGAGGGGCGTCGTCAGTTGATCGTCTATCGCGCCTTCTTCGAGCCTGGCGTGTTCGGCTGGCCGGAGCACGCTTGCCGCGGCTGTTCGCTGGGCGCCGACCAGGTCGCCCATCTGGCCCATCTGAACGCCCGCGGCACGACCCTCGTCTACGCCTCACGCGCGCCGCAGGAGGACATTGCGCGCCTGAAGGCGAGGATGGGCTGGGAGATGCCTTGGTACACCATGACGGACGGCTTCGACGCGGACTTCGGTGTCGATGAATGGCACGGCCACAACGTGTTCTGCCGCGACGGCGAGCGCGTGTTCCGCACCTACTTCATCAACAGTCGCGGCGACGAGGCGATGGGGAGCACCTGGAGCTACCTCGACATCACACCACTCGGCCGTCAGGAGAGTTGGGAGGACTCGCCAGAGGGCTACCCGCAGACCCCGCCGTACAAGTGGTGGAACTGGCACGACAACTACGACTCCGAGGCCCCGCCTGACCCGAGGTGGGCGGATATCATCACCGATCCTCAAGGAGCCGCTTCCCGAAGGCGCGACGCAGAAGGGAAAGCGAGCTAAAAGGAGAGCGCCACTTCGCGGCCCTCGGGCAGCCGGGCTCAAGGATCCGAATAAATGGCGATTCCCGCAAAGGTAGCTGTCGTGCTTTACGTGCTGGCGATGGCGGCCGTCATAGTCGGTGTAGATTTCACGTTCTTCAGAGACCGCTTCTGGGAACGACTGGCAGTCAATATTGGCATTGTGTTGGTATTCGGAGCTTTCTACTTCAGATTCCTAGGGCGTCCATGAAATCGCGACCGTCCGCATTGCGGAAAATACTCGGCAGTCTGCTCCTAGCCCGGTAGCGGTCGGCGTCAAGGGCAATGGCCAGTCGAGTGCTCGCCCGTGTCGTGAAGAACCACCCGAAGCAAAGTAGCCGGCCGCATATCGGAAGGTTTTCCCTGCACGCTTACGGTGACTGAGTAGACGGCCCCGTCCCGGCTCACGCACCCTGTTCCATGTCCGCCATCGGCGCCGGTAATAATGGGGCGACCGCAGCAGGTTCCCTCGGCTGTGCGAAATTGCCGCTCCTTACCGTCCACACGGGCATGGCTGAGCTGGCTACACGGATCGCCAGGACCATTCGATTTCGCCGGGCGCACCCCGTCACCACTGGTATTGCCTAAGAGTTACCTAAAACCACAAACATGTTAGTGAGCGCTATCGCGCAAACGCTAGACCCCTGCGAGCTATGGTTACCTGGCCGCGATGGTTTCCCGCCCGCGCTGCAACTCCACCAGCGCCGCCTTCAGCGCGACGACATCGGCGGCCAGGGTCTCTGCCTTCTGCACGCGCTCGCTCAGTTCGGCAATCTTTCGTTGCTGGTCCTGGATTGTCGCCGCCTGTTCTTCGAGCTGGTGACTCTTCTCCTGCACCGCGCTCTCCAGCCGCGTGACCTGCTCATCCACCTTCGCGTTCAACCCTTGGATCGCCGCGAGCGCGACTCCTTGGCTATCCCCAATGTCAATGTGCGTATCGTCCTTCGGGTCCCCCAAGCCGAAGCTGGAATGGAAATCCTGTGCCACGGGCCCAATGTGCCGCCGGTCTGGGTGCCCAATGAACGTCCACGATGTGACGGGCATCTCGACAACGCGCCGGAGGACATCGCGCAGGTCCAGTGTATGAAAATTCTCCTTCTGGTTGCGGTCGCTCAAGCAGACCCAGTTGGCGCTGCCGTTGGAGACTGTTCGGTAGAGTCGACGACTGGCGCGGTGGCGATAGGCATAGGCATCTCTGTTACCGCGCCTTTCGGTTCGCGGTGCCCCACTAGCCACGCCATAGCTCCGTTTCCAGTCGCCGCTCATCGAACCGGACGTGCAGATCTCCCGCATCCGGCTCTCGGACAAGACTTCACGCCTTCACCCACGACACGTCGTGCCCAAGCCGGGTCAGACGTACGAGACCGAAGTACCCGTAGAGGTGCGAGGGTGGGTAGGCCCCGCCCCTGCGTCGCTTGGCCTTATGCTTGGTGCGCAACCACCGGCGCAACCGCGCAGCAGTGTAGCTATCGAGCGCCCGATACGCCGTGCTGGTCGTGCCTACTTGGAAGTAGTTCGCCCAGCCGCGTAGCGCGCGATTCAACTTGCCCACCAACTCCGTGGTTCCTTTGCCACGTCATCGAGACTGTCGTCAGCGCATGGATCTTCGCGACCATGCGCCGGATGCTCTTCTTCGACGGCCGGATACCCAGATAAGCCTGTCCCGTACTCGCCGAGTACATCCGCCCAAACGTGTACCCCAGGAAGTCGAACTCGCCTTCCGGTACCGTGCAGATCCGTGTCTTCTCCGCGTTGACCGTGAGCTTCAGCTTGCCCATGAGCTCGCGCATTTGTTGCAAGGCCTCCTCGGCCTTGCCTTTCCTGCACAGGATCACGAGATCGTCAGCGTAGGTCACGATGCGACTGCCAAGGCTCTTCTCCAGCCCGAGCTTCTTCCATCCCAGCACGAAGCGGCGCATGTACAGATTGGCCAACAACGGTGAGATCGGTGAACCCTGCGGGATGCCGCGTCCGCTGTCTTTGGCCTCGGTCGTTCGTGTCTTTCGGCCTCGATCATCGGTCTCTTCGACGGCGCACTCCAGCCACATCTTGATCAGATGCAACACGCGCCGATCAACGATGCGTCGCGCAAGCGAGCGCATCAGTTCGGCGTGAGGAATGCTTCCGAAGTAGTCCGCGAGGTCGGCGTCTACGACTTCCGGGTGGCCTCGGAACAGCGTCTCTTGCACCTCGACCACCGCCTGTTGGGCATTGCGGCCCGGACGGTAGGCGTACTGCTCCGGTGGAAGATCGGCTTCGAAGATCGGATCGAGCACGAGCAATGCTGCACTCATGCACACCCGATCGCGCAAAGTCGAGATGCCCAGCGGTCGAAGTTTGCCATTGGCCTTCGGGATAAACACGCGTCTGAGGGGCTCCGGTCGGTAGCTCTCCTCTCTGAGCGCAAGCGCCAGTTCACCGAGCCACCGCTCAACCCCGTACGCTTCGACGTCCGCGAACTCCTGCCCGTCCACACCTGGAGCGCCCTTATTGGATCGGCACTGCGCATAAGCATGGGCCAGGATATCGTCACGGCTTATCTTGTCGTACAGGGCGTAGAAGCGATAACCCGGCTCTGCCTTCGCTTTCGCGTGCAACGCCGTCTGCAGCTTCTGAACACTCTTCGGAGTTGCTAGGTTTCCCAATCTCCGAGTCCCTCGCCACTTGTTGCGTTCGTCTTGAACTGAGGTCCCTTCCCTCCACCGACATTGCTCGGCTTCGGCGGTACTGCGAACCTCTCCGTCACCCCAGAGCGCCCAGCCTGTCCGTCACCGGCGTCCGGTTGGTCATCCCTGACCACGCCTTGGGGCTTCCCGTGTTGCCTGCGCTTCCCTTGTGTACGTGCTGTCGCCACTACCCCGGCGCAGCCGCTGGCGGTCCTACATCGCTCATCCGCTCAGCGGTGTCAGCCTTCCCCGAAAGGGTTGTCGGGTCGGCCTGCGCATCGTCCTTTTCGAGGCTTGCTCAGCGTTCACTCGCGTTACGGCCCGCACACTCGCGCTGCCACCAATTCGTGGCACGCTTACCCGAAGGCTTCAGCCCTTTCGTTTCCTCCATAGCTGCTCCGGTTGCTTCCGGCTGGAGCATTTGCCGGGCGGGACTCTCACCCACTGGAAAGCGCCGCCCTATCACGGCGCACACCCTCAGCAGACCTCGCGACCGACCGCTATCTGGCAAGCCAGTGCAGCTCCGAATGATCTCTAGGCGCTACGTCGATCTTCGTGCCGCAGTTCTTGCCTGAACTAGGACGCATCCCTGCTCCTTACTGCTGCGCCAGGTACGCCTTCGCCTCCAGGAACTCGGATCTCGTCGCGGTCGTGCCGTTGGCGAGACTTGCCAGTTTTTCGTAATAGGCTCGTGCACGCTTCCGGTCACCCGCCGCCGCTGCTGCCTTCGCGCTGCCGTAGAGTCCTCGCAGGCGCAGCGGTTCGCGTTTGGCCGATGCGTCATACGCGGCGAGCGCCTCGGCGGGGCGTCCGGCTTCCCGCAGCATGTCGCCCAGAAGTTCGCGCGCCGGCACGATGGCACCGGGCGTGACGATATGCTTCTGCATCGAGTCCTCGAGGTCGGCCGCCGCGCGCATGGACTTGAGAGCCTCGTCGCGATTGCCGCGCGCGAAGGCAATCCATGCGTCGACGCCGAGCCTTTGCACTTCGACCTGATTGGACCAATACGTATCCTTCCTTTCGGCGAGCGCGTCGCGCAGCCCTGCCAGCTGGGTCGATTCCTGCGCCGCCGACGCAAGATCATTGAGCTGAACAAATCCCAGGCCGCGCGCGTAGTGCGTGATGGCATCCGGGAACGAAAACTTCGTTGTCCGCACCTGCAACGCGACCGCTTCGTCCCATGCGCCGCGCTCCACGGCGTAGCGCGCCGGCATCGCGGCGAGCGCATAGGGTCCGATGAAGACAGCCGGATTGACCGCGAGGGACATGCTTTCCGCCACGACCCGCTGCGCCTGCGCATCCTGTCCGAGTTGCAAGTACGCGTAGACCAGGTAGTCCATGGCGTGCGCCTGTTCCTGACCGTTGCCTTCTGCCTTAGCGGCTGCCGCCGAGCGAACGTTGGAGTCGATGGAGTCCTGCCACATGCCAAGCCGGGTAAAAATGTGCGAAGGCATGTGCAGCGCATGCGGGTGATTGGGCGCCAGCTGCGCATAGAGGTGGGCGGCCGCTACACCACGCTCGGCAATGTCCGGGTAGTCATAACTGTGGATAAGGTAATGCGCGACGCCAGGGTGGTGGGGTTGCTGGGCAAGAATTCGCTCGAGGATGGCGGCGGCCTTGAGCTGGTTGGCGTAGGTTTTGTCGGTGAGCGAGGCCGTCATGTCGAGCGACAGCGCGTAAAAGACCTGCGCTTCCGAATCGTTCGGGTAGCGCTGCGCCAGCGCCTCCATCGCCTTTTCGTAAGCACGCCGGCGGGTCGGGAAATCCACCTTGTCGGCATCGCGGTAGATCAGGTCCACTGCGGCCAGATAGTCTGTCTCGCGTTGCGTCTTGGCGCCGATGCGCTTCGCCGTATCGAGCCCGGCAAGCGCTTCACGCGCGGCTTCGGGACTCGGCTGCTGGGCCGTCAACGGATTCTGCTGCAGCGCCATGGCGATGCCCCAGTACGCCATCACACATTCAGGGTCCTGTTGCAGTACCGACTTGAAGCCGGCGATCGCGTCCTTGGCCCAGAATGCATACAGAAAGACCATCGCCTGGTCGAACTGCTTCTCGACCGCGGGTTGGCATGAGGTGGCAAAGTGCACCTTGCCGAGATCATCCCTCGCCACGGGCGGGGCCACTGTCTCCGCGGCCGCTTGCGCGAGCGCGGGACTCAGCCCGATTGCCGCCAGAAAGACCAACACCATCCGAATCGCTCGCATTGTCATGTCGAGTCCTCCCAAGAGTCTCAATTGACGAGAATGCCGTTCCGGTCAGTGCTCCCACCCACCCGGCGCCGTGCCTTCGCGCGTAACCATGGGCACAAGATCCATAGGAGCCCATGAAACGACCGGTTTGGAGCGGGTATTCTAGCACCTCGAATGACAGGGAATTGGCAACCCACAGCAGTCGTTCGCCGCTTTCAACAGCAGCCGTTCAGGAGGCCTGTTGGTCGGCTTTGCGCCAACGGTCCGAGTCGTCCGCCGGCCTAGCTAATGGCTCAATGGGGCACGTGTTGCACGCAGGCTTGAAGACCACCAAGCGATCGCCGGGGTCGTTAGCGCTACAACCCCGAGCGAGAAGAGCAACCAGGGATCAGATCGAACAACCCAAGCCACGAGACTAATCGATGGCAGGAGCGCCAGCAACGCGACACCCGCAGCGGTTCTTCCGCTCGCGACCAAAAGACCAATGGGAAACCCGACGACGCAACCCGCGATGACACCGAATAAGAATCGATAAAGCAGGGACCCCAGAAACCACGACCTTTCGCTCGGAAGCGACGCAAAGAGATTTAGAGTCCACCCAAATGGAGAAGTTAATGCTGCGTCGATACGTCCTAGCACGAGAAAAAGGAATGCGAACACCAGAATCGCAGAGACCGCAGCGGTAATTAGTGTTCGCTTGGGCATGGAGAAACCTCGGTCGGGTTCACCGCTTCGAGCGGACGCCGTGCAGCGCCGCCGACGAGGGGTCCGGGTAGAGCGAGCGAGGTCCAGGGCTAGCCGCGGCGGTCATGCCTGTTTCAAGGGGCTACTCCCCGCCAGGGAAGACCAGAACGGCTGGGTGGCACTGCAGCGCGCGTGCCAAAACCTTCGCTCGCTCGACACCTAACCGGATGCGGTTGTTTTCGATCGCCGAAAGGGTCGCCTGTGGAATGCCACTCAGCTCGGCGAGGCGATTTTGACTAAGGCCTTGCAACTCGCGGACGATCCGCACCGACTCGCCAGCCGAAACCTCAGTCCGTTTCTTCGCATGGCGGAACTGATTCATTTACTTGCGCCGGTCGTCATGGACGGTGACAACAGCAATCCGAAGTTTAACGATCAGTTGCCTTGCGGGAAGTCCGTAGAGAGGTTAACCTGCACGCTTGCTGTTACGACGATGCGCATCCATGTATGCGCGCAAGAGCGCGTTCATGCGAGACTGGTAGCCACGCCCCTGCGCGCGAAACCACTCTACGACGTCGGAGTCAACGCGTAGCGACAACAGCTGCTTCGCGCGTGGAGCACCCAAACCGTGCTTGACGATCGCGCGCGCGAACATCTCAGGCGACCAGGCTGGAGCATCGTCATCAACGATGATGTCCGAATCCTTCAACGCCTTCAGACGCTTAATGTCACTTTCCGACTTGCGAGAGGAAGAAGTGCGTTTCATGTTTCAGAGCCTTGCGAACAGAGATAAGTCGAACCTCATCGCGGCGCTCGGTGTACGTAACCGATACCACGACGCCATGGAGCAGGCCAAGGGCATTGTAACGAGGCTGCCGTAATGCTCGCGCGTGTCCTCGACTGTGACCAGTGGACCGTCAAAAATTGAGGACGCATCGCGAAAGTCAACGCCGTGTTTGGAAAGATTGAGCTTCCGCTTCCTTTCGTCCCACGTGAACACGCTCAGATTGTAGCTACATAACGTCGCTACGGCAAGGGCGTGTATGGGGCCAGTACATATTGCACTGATGAAATGGCCCGCGCCGACTCGTCCACGGATAAGCTGAAGCGCCCCGAGTCGACCAGGCGTAAAGTCCTAACTCGTAGGCAATGAGCTGACAAACCCGTTCTATCGCTGATCTCCTGCACACCGACTTTTTGGCTTACAAGCGCTTGCAGTTTCGATATTACCCAGTTCCCACGCTGCCACCGCTGGCGTGGTGCGCCCGCGTGGACCGAGGGAAGGATACGGTTTCGGTCTTCCACGGTAGCCTGGTGGAAACCCATCCTCAAGGATTTATTGAAGGGGCATGGAACGACTCATTTTCGCTGCTCAATTTCGCCACGGCGACCATTGTCGTCGGAACCGGAGGATCCTTGGAGCATGAACGGGTCCGGTTTGTCGCCGGCACGGATCAGCTCTCGCCCCTGTTCAGCATTGTCAAAGCCGGCTCGGTTTATGTTTCCAATTCGCCGGCTTTCGTGATGACCGCGTCGGGGGAAGAGCCCGATGACATCTATCCCTTCTACACGTGCGACCTCGTCCGCATTTTCCGCCAGGGTCTGTATTGCCAGGATGGTCGTATAAGGCTGCGTTCCAGCATTCCGCTCCATGTTCACTTCACGACTGTCATCACCGTCGGCAAGCGGGGCTCCCTCAGCTTCGACAGTCATCGCTTGTGCGAACCACCCCGTGATTTTCAGTCCTACAAGCAACTGCTGTTCGAGGGGATGACCAAGGTTTTCGAGAATGGAGCAGACGCGGCTCGGAAGCAAAAATACAGGCCGTTGGCTTCGCTCTCCAGAGGTTATGACTCGACTGCAGTCGCGGCATTGGCCAGGTCAGCTGGCTGCACGGAAGCATTCACATTCATCGATCACCGGAGCATGGATCCGAATCGCGACAGCGGGGCCGGAAATGCACGCTTCTTCCTGAAGATGACCTGCAAGAAATATGGTCGCTGGCAGTATCTCGACTTGGATGGTTGCCCAGAAGCCGAGTTCGGCTATTCCGCGACGTCTTCCCGCGTGCCCATGGCCGCCATGGAAGACCAGTTGGCGGGTCGCATCGTGATCGGTGGCGACTCGGGGGATGCCATTTGGGATCCGAAACGCGCCAAGGTTTCCGACCAACTGAGTAGAACCTGGATGAGATTCACCCTCGGCCTCAGCCAACTCGAATTTCGGTTGCGTGTTGGATATCAGGTCTTTGCCCCGGCCTGTATCGCGTCACGGCACAACCGGGCGATCCATGGCATAGCAACTGCAGACGACATGAGGAGCTGGTCCGTCGGCGGGGATTACGATCGGCCGATCCCGCGGCGCATCGCCGAGGAGGCCGGATTGCCGCGGGATCGGTTTGGCACGGACAAGCGCGCCTCCAGCCAAACGCAACTTGTCGAGCCAAGTCAATTTTCCGAGAAGGCTCTGATGGCCTATCATGAATTTGTCCGCCACCACCACGCAGCGATCCCTCGGCACGTCTACCGCTACTGGCGGACTCGCGCCCGATGGCGCGACTATCTTTGGACCACCATCGGATCAAGCTATAAACGCTCCTCGCGTCCGACTTTTCTGCAGCGCCATTTCCCATTTATCCTGAACGCCACGCCCCTCGGTGCTACATGGGATTACATGTTTATGTTTCAATGGACGGTCGCAACGTTGCGCACTCGATATACATTGCCCGCGGGGTCTTAAGCCCGAAGCAAATTTCGCAAGCCAAGCTGTGACAACAGTTCCGGGCCTGATAATGACGGGACTCTGAATATCTAGTGAAAGATCAGCAAGAATAGAGGTTTCATCACTACTCCCTAAGTTTCGATGCTGTCCCTGGCGCAGTGAATACCTGCTGTGTGATTGACTTGGTCTGCGTCACCGGGCCAGTGCTTGTATTCACTGTAAGAGGTGGCCCCGGCAAACTGGACAAGGGGATAGGTGACGGCTCTGCTCTTTGCGGCGATGATAGCGCCGCTGACGAAAGGAGCAGAGAGCATGAAACGACCACGCCGGAACCACTCAGCGGCCTTCAAGGCCAAGGTAGCGCTGGCAGCCATCAAGGGTGACCAGACGCTGGTGCAGCTGGCTGAGCGGTTCGATGTCCATCCGAACCAGATCACGCAGTGGAAGACGGAATTGTTGCAACGGGCGGCAGAGGTATTCGCGACCGCCGCGGAGAAACGGGAGCACGGTCCGGACCTCAAGACGCTGCACGCCAAGATCGGGCAGTTAGCGCTGGAGAATGATTTTTTGTCAGGCGCGCTCGGTCGCATCGGCGATGCGAGCGCAAAGCGATGATCGACAGCGGAGACGACTTGCCGGTTCTGCGCCAGGCGCAATTGCTGGCGCTGTCGCGCTCGGCGGTGTACTACCGACCGCAACCGACCTCGGTGGCGGACCTGGCATTGATGCGGCGGATTGACGAGTTGCACCTGGAGCACCCGTTTGCCGGGGCGCGCATGCTGCGCGATCTGCTGCGGCAGGATGGCTACCCGGTCGGCCGCAAGCATGTGGCGACGCTGATGCGCGTGATGGGCATCGAGGCGCTGTACCGGAAGGCCAATACCAGCCGCCGGCACCCCGAGCATCGGATCTATCCATACCGGCTGCGTGGCCTGACCATCGACCGCCCGAATCAAGTCTGGGCCATGGATATCACGTACTTGCCCATGGCCCGTGGCTTCGTCTATCTCGCCGTGGTGCTGGATTGGGCCTCGCGCCGAATCCTGGCGTGGCGGCTCTCCAACACCCTGAGCGCCGACTTCTGCGTCGAGGCGCTGGAAGAAGCGATCACGCGGCATGGCGTGCCGGAGATCATCAACACCGATCAGGGCAGCCAATTCACCGGCAACGAGTTCATCGGCACACTTGAACGGCACCACATCGCGATCAGCATGGATGGCAAGGGCTGTTGGCGCGACAACGTCTTCGTCGAGCGGCTGTGGAAGACGATCAAGTACGAGGAGGTCTACCTGCATGCCTATGACACCGTGTCCGCCGCCAAGGACTCGTTGACCCGATATGTCAGTTTCTACAACAGCCGCCGACCGCACGCCGCACTCGACCGGCAAACCCCCGACGCGGCATACTTCAACCGGCTGCCGCTCGCCGCGGCGGCTTAAACCGCAGAGCCATCACTTAAGAAACCCGAAAAACTGTCCGACTGCGCGGGACCACCTCTCCATGCGACCTCAACACCTTGCCTCTTCTACCGACTGCGTCGCGCAGACGGGTCCACCGAAATCTCGGCAAATCAGCGACAGGCGGGTCCCGCTCGCGGCGGCAGCAACGCTCTCAGCCTCACGCCGCGCGACGACTGGACCATATCAACTCCGTCGCCGACTTCCTCCGCAAGCGGTTAATTCACTTAGCGCCGTTTGCCGCGAAACCTTCCTTTGCCTCCGGCGACACCAAGAACTTGATAAACCCTTCCGCCGTCTCGCGCTGTGTTGTGTGTGTCATAAGCGCAGCGGTGTACGTCAGAGTGCTTTGCAAATCACCCGGCAGCGGGCCAAGAAGCCTTATCCCGGGCGTCGTGGCGATGAGCGGTATCGTACCGGCAACGATATCGTTGCCTTTGCCCTTCAATACGGGCTCGAAAATGCCATTGGGCGTCGTGCGTACAATCTTGGGCTTCAGCGTTTCAGCGATTCCCAACCGCTCAAGAGCACTTCCAAAGGCCTGTCCCGATTTGACGCTGTTGAAGACAAGGAGATCTGCACCAAGCAAAACGTTCTTGAGTTTCTCGGCGGTTGAAATATCGTAGGCCGGGCTGTCTGTGCGGTTGCCGAGGCCGACGCCAACGTGGCCGATGATGGGCCTGTCCCCGGCGCTGACCTTGCCCGACTTCGTAAGTGCCTCGGCAAAGTCCGGCTGAACGATAACAACGTCGGCTGTTTCGCCGTTCTCAATCCTCTTCTGCACAGCGGGCGATGGGTCGAATACCAAGCTGACCTGATTATGTGTCTGCTGCCGATAAAGATCGACGACTCTGGTCAACGCGGGCTGGAGCGGACTGTCGCTCATGACCTTAATCTCGGCGGCTTGAGCTGTCATGGCGAACATAGGGAGTGCGCCTGCCAAGAGTGCGGTCACACTGATTCGCCTTAGATTCGTGTTCATGGGACTCAGAGCTCCATGGTGAGTTTCCAATCGGTAGTTCGGCTAGCTAGGGTCTGCGCGTTCCCGCAAGTTCTCGGCACGCATCGGATCCCGGGGCTGGCCGCAATGAGGCGCTGCCGCGACGGCTGCGCTCGCAAATGCTCTGTTGGTTACTCGCTCGCGTCCAGGAAGCGGGCTCCGCCGAAAACCTTGAGGTAACGGTGAGGGTATGGGCGCCAACGGACAGCTCGGCGGCCGGTTCTCATTGAAGACGCATATTCCGGGAAGGCTTTAGACATGTTATAGACACGCTCTAGTTATCCGATCGATCATAAAACACAAGATACTGATTATATTGGCGTCCCCAATGGGATAGTCACTATTCCCACCATCGTCGCCTACACGTCAGCCAAGGTTGCTTAGCTGTGGCACGCTCTCCGCGTCGGTCAGGCCGCCGTTTCAACGGGCTGTTCCCAACCAGGAAAAACCAGAACAGCTGGGTGGCATCGCAGCGCACGTGCCAATACCTTCGCCCGCTCGACACCTAAACGCACCCGGTTGTTTTCAATCGCCGAAAGGGTCGCCTGTGGGATGCCGCTCAACTCGGCGAGCCGATTTTGACTAAGGCCTTGCAGCTCGCGGATGATGCGCACCGACTCGCCAACCGAAACCTCAATCCGTTTCTTCGCAGGGCGGTATTGATCCATTCACTTTCTCCGATAGTCATGCGTGGTGACAGAAGCAACCTGAAAGATAAGGTTGTCGGCCAAGACGCGATAAATCACCCGATACTGTAGCCCGAGCCGCGAGGATCGGTAGCCCTTCCACTCACCCGCAAGCGCCTCGTCGTGAAACCCTGCGATCAAGCGCAGACCAGGTGGTCCGGAGATGGTCGCGATGTCCTTCCATTTTTCGTAGCGCTTCAGGATTTCTTGCGGCAATGCGGCGCATTGTTTGTCAACGTGGCGATGTTCCTCGATTTGCCACATACTATATTATGTATATACTACATATAGTATGTCAAGCGCAGTCCTTTGGCCGCCCTGCTCATTTCGCGGACCGGAGCGGCGTTGGAAAGGCAATAAGACTTCGTGGCCGCGTCAAGGGCCAGTTCAATAATCTTCGTCTTATTCAGCATCTTCGAAATGCGAAGGCCGGAAAGCGGGTTCTGCTTTCTGGAAAAATGATCGCAAGGCATGGTCAACGCCTCGAAAAGAGCCTTGTGCTAATCGAGCGTGCGCTGATCCGTTATTTCCTCTCCGAGGGTCACGACCTTGTGAACAAGCAGGGCACCCGTCTACGGCAACACGAGTTGGTTTCGACGGGAAAGCACCCGAAACGGTTCATCCCGAGTCCAATGTATCTTGAGAAGTCAAAGGGTGGTTGAGCTGCCTCCAATGAACACGAGGACTGATCTCACTCGGAAGCGCTTGACAGCAGACTCTCGCATCGCGGAGCTGAAAAACGACCTATATAGATTCCGCGCAGCACCTGCTGCATGAGATCGTGATCTGCGCGTTTCGACGCCAACACAGGCGCGACCCGGCAACCAAGGTGGAGTACCGCGCCTGTCACCGCAAGTTGCTCGAGGAGGCTTTCATCGAGAGAAACTGGAATCTGGGCAAGCTATCGACGCTTAGCCGCGACAACCTGTCCAACCCGGTGACAACGGCGGACAATCCCTACGTCCCAACCAACAGTCCGGCGATCGGCGATCTCTTTGCTAATTTCTCCTTCGGCAAGTAGGATGGCGATGACTGAGGCGTGACGCCTAAGGGCGCCGCGCCGATCGGTCACCTCCTTGCCCGTCGCGCGCGGCTGCGAACCGAAAACGTTTCGCGGTTAGAGCGTGTGGAAAGGCCGGGGCTCGCCCCGGCCTTCTTAGTTTGGAGCCCGCACTTGAATCGCACCGCCGCGTATCGTGATGCCAGCACCGCAATAGATGCAGCGCGACGTGCGTTCGCCCGCGGCGATGTGGCTACGGCCGAACGTCTCTGCGCGGAGGTGCTCGCCTCCCCGCCGGAAGACGGGAGGGCCTGGGCTCTGCTGACGGAAACCGCGTTGCAACGGGAGCGTCTGGGTGCCGCGATGGTCTGCGCCAATCGGGCGGCTGCGCTCCTTCCCGGTGATTCCATCGCCCATACTCTGCGGGCGAAATGTCTCATCCTCTTGGGCGACCTCAGCCAGGCCCTTAAGGCTGCTGAGAGGGCGTCCGAGGTGATCGGGACAGCGCCGGAAGCTCTGGATGCGCTTGGCGCGATCTTCGGCATGCTTGGGCAACATCAGAGAGCCGCGAAGCTGCTCCGACGCGCCGTCGCGGCTCAGCCCAACGTGCCGCAGTACCTGGTCAATCTCGCCGCCACCGAGCGCTGCTTGGGCTGCTGGCCGACGCTGACACGCACTGTGGCGTGGCGATCGCTCAGAACCCTGGCTATGCGATCGCGCATTACATCCGCTCCGATCTGCGGGTTCAGAGCGCGGAACACAACCACATTGCCGAAATGGAGTCCCTGCTGGAAGGAGGCGGGCTCGACTGGCGCTCGACGGTGTTGCTGCGCTACGCGCTAGCGAAGGAATGCGAAGACGTCGCGGCGCATGAGCAAGCCTTCGCGCATGTGGCCCTCGGAGCACGCCTATTGCGCCAGAACGTGGATTACGACGTGCACGCCGACCTTGCGGTCATCGAGCGCAGCATCGCGGCGCAGAATCGATCCTGGCTCGCGGCCCTCGCGCGCACGGGCCCTGCAGCTGCACCCATATTCGTGTGCGGATTGCCAAGAACCGGCACGACGCTGGTCGAGCGGATTATCGCCGCCCATAGCGCAGTCGACTCGGCGGGCGAAACCGGTATCTTTCCCGCGGAGGCAGCGCAACTGGACGCCAGTCTGGCATGGAGCGCCCCGGATTTCGACCAGTTGGGCGAGCGATACCTGCGCACCGTCAGCGAAGTTTTTGCGCCCACGAAAAAGCCTTTCGTGGACAAGACGCTACACAACTACCTCTGCTGTGGATTAATCCATGCCGCGTTGCCGCAGGCGAAGGTCATTCTGATGCTGCGTGGCCCGATGGCAACGGCGTGGGCCCTTTACAAAGCGCTTTTCACGACTGGCTATCTCTTTTCCTATGAACTAGCTGATCTCGCGGACTACTACCTGGCCTACCGTCGCCTTGTTGAGCACTGGCGGGACATCATACCACCCGGTGCGTTGTTGACAGTAACTTACGAAGACGTCGTGCGATGCCCCGCGGAACAGAGCGCTCGAATCCTGGAATTTCTCGGCCTGCCTTGGGAAGACGCGACGCTTCGCTTTCACGAAAGCCGGGCGCCGTCGGCCACAGCCAGCGCGGTCCAGGTGCGACGCCCGATTTACGCGACCTCGATCGAAGCCTGGCGCCGCCACGCACCGTCACTTGCGCCATTTCGCGAGCGACTCCTGCGGTGCTGCCCCACGTTCGATGTGGAGGACCTGGGGCCAACCTAACGTCGACAGCGACTTGATCGGTGGAAAGTCCCCCGGCAGGTCGGGGTGGAGAAGCTCATGCACCCGCTCCGGCCGCGCCAGATCTTTGAGTTGATGGGTTCCGCGATGACGCAGGGACACGAACGCGGGCAGTGAATGTCGAAAGTCGAGTATCGCGCCTATCACCGCAAGCTGTTCGACGCTGAACACAACCTATCTCCCCCGACCTCTTCGCAGGTCTTTCGATCAACGTGACTTCGCACCGGCAAAATATATGCGGCAGCGATTTATGGTTCGAGAGTTGTTTTCGGTTTCGAGGTTTGCCGACAGTATTCTTCGATAGTGGCGGCGATCGCGCCACCATGATGCGCTAACGCATTGTTTTTATTGGCGTCCCCAAGGGGATCAGTCACTATTCCCACCATCGTCGCCCACACGTTGGCCAAGGTAGCGTAACGATCGTTCCGCTCGAGCCGACGAGAGCATCGCGAACGGCTCAGATCGACCCGCGAAGCATGCGCGCCAGTGCAAGCAGCCGTTCAGGCTCGCCGGACTGATAAACGCCCTTCGTCGACAGAACGTTGCGTCGCATCGCCAGACAGGGTGTCGGGTTGGCGAGTCAAGTACCCGTTAAGCGCTAGCAAATTCCGTCCCAGCCCCGTCGGTCCCAGACTGCCTTTACTCGTTGCCAAATGGCGTCGTCAATCACATTTTGCCAAACCCCACCAAGTAGCATGGCAAAGCGCGGATTTCGTCGCGCCTCAAGCTCGACACGTTCAATTATTCGATCGCCATGCTTGGCAAGGAGATCCTCCAGCGGGCCTGCAGCCAGTATCGACAGCACATCTTCGGAGCGTCTGTCCGCTAGTGTATACAGAATAAAGCTCCAAGCAGCCTCCGGATCCTCTCGGCAAATGTCCCATACTTTCTCAAAGGATCCAGACGGGTCGTTGCGGTTGCCACGATCGGATGTGTAGGCTGTCGCGCAAACATGCGCGAGCCATGTGTCGGCAAGTTCCGCGATCTCAGCGGGGCTCATAGCCACGATGGTTTACTCGCACCCACGCAACGCCGCCGGCGAAGCGTCCGGGTTGTGAAGGTGCGAGCACATTATCTGTACGTCACGAAAATCAGGTAGGCGATCATCCACCCAGCGACAAGCACGACAAACCATAGCCGGATTCCGCGAATACGATTGTCGCGTTGATCTCGCGGCGGATGACGCTTCCTGAATCGAAGATAAACGACGCAAATAACCAGGAGACAAAGTAGCGACCAAGCTACGTACCAATATTTCGGCCACCACGCAAGTATTGCACTCACTTTGGCGCGCTCTGCCCAGAACTTCTGGCGCTTCGCCCTGCTAGCAAGCTAACCAACGCCGAGCGGATAGAGTGCCGCACGCCCAGCGAGGCGTCAGCGTTGAGGAAGAGGTTAAGCATCAGAGCGTTGCGACGACAAATGCGCCTGCGAAAAATGCCAGCATGAATAACGGGAAGAGTATTCCCGTGATCCGAGTACACCAGAAGATGAGCCGAGTTAGAAATGGCTTGGTGTTCATGCCAGTTGGCGCGGCCACCCACGGCAGGAAATACTTCACCCTGAGTAAACGGAACCCCCAATCCGGTGCCAAAGGGCCATTTGGGACAGCGAATAGCGCCATAGCAAGTGGACTGTTCTATTCGACAAGGTTACGTAAAACTCGCGAGAGAACGATGTGCGCCATCATGGCGCAGCCACTCACAAGGAACAGGGTAAGCATGATGTCCATGCCTTACGATCGCTTCCCGGCGGCTGTCGGCATGCCTAATGATAGTACGGACATAAACATCGGTGAAACGCGCTCCGAATGACCGTTGCAATGGAGCGCACACGCTTGGTCTTGGCCTATCTCGGTCCGATGACCTCGAGCGCCAGCGCGGCGGAGTGACGTCCCCAAGGGGATCAGTCACTATTCCCACCATAGTTGCCCATACCTTGGCCAAGGTGGCCTAGCTGCATCGTAACGAGGCTCACCATAGTGCTCAGATATCTGAGGGCGCCACTTCAGGCAGGGGCCGAAAGTACTGACAGGATCAACCGGGATGAGGACTTGATGGTGTTGAGACTGCTTGTTCCAACGCTCGCGTGGCGAAAGCTCATGATCGCTGCCTATCGGCATTCTGATCATCACTTGTGATGAAAAGGCGCATACTGTTGCCCGACTTGAATCGACGGGCATTGGCCACCAAGGGGACTCGGTAATGCACTGGCTTCCCGATGGGAACTGCATTGAATGCGCACACTGGAGCACAGGTGCGCCGACGCGACTGGCTTGTTCGTCGACATCCCGCAGGCTTGCCCGGAGATAGCCGGCAGTGACCTCCTCAATGTTTCCGGACCTGTCGATTTCCTGAAGATGGACGATCCATGCAGTATCTGCTGCGGTACTGATTGCGTCGAGCTGCAATTCGATGTCGCCAACCACATCGAGATCGTCTTAGAGCGATCGCTCGTCCATGAAAGGCTCGAGGGTGGGTTTGTCGTTCCGCCCTGCGGTGGAGGTCAGGCCTGGGCTGAGCGCGATCAGTTGGCGTGACCCGGGCTCGCCTTCGTCTGCCCCCAACGACCCGTCCGAGCAGAGCGCCAACGCGCGGTGGACCGTTCCGCTGATCGGCCACGACTCGGCTGTGCGCCATCCCTCGGCACAGGGCACCAAATAGCAGATCGCTGGACCGTCGAGGATGCCCGTTTCGCGACCTTTCAACCAATGATCAAACCAGGCGAGTGCCTCGACATGCAGGCTCTCCCAGGGCCATGCCAAACCATACTCATCCATCATGGCCGCTCAAACAACAGGCTATTGGTCAGTGCGGCGTACGCGGTGAATGTGGATGGCAAGTGCAGCGGCACGTTCTGCCAGTCGCATCCAAGGTACACCGGTACGTTCACGCGATGCAGCAACGGCTCAAGGTTGCGCTCGTCCCACCAATCATCGCGCAATGGCCGTTCGACGGCAACTGTCCGCCAAAGATCATCCCAGGGATGCGGGTCGTGATGCAGTTTGAGCAATAACTTCAGCCCGGTCATTGCCGCTTCGCCATTCATCGTCGCGAATCTCTTGTGAATGGTCGGCGTAAGAAGAACGCTACGTACCGCATCGAGCAGCTTACTGCGCCACAACTTGTTGCCATGTGCCGATGTCATGCCGACCATGGACAGGAACGGCGTGACAAAGGACGCGCTAACAAGCCCGTGATGGAGCGCCGCTTCGTAGAGATCGGTGGTCACCGCCAACGGGAATATCGCCCTCAGGTGCGGTGGGCACTCAACGGCCGCTTCCAGCTGGGTCATCGCGAAGTAACTGATTCCTATCATGCCGACATTGCCGTCCGATCAAGGCTGCTGTCCTGCCCATTCGACCAGGTCGTACATATCGCGACGCTCCTGGGCGTCGAAGTATCCAAAAACACCGCCCGAGCCTCCCGTACCACGAATGTTGGCGATGACGTGCACGTAGCCCCGGGGAACGAAAAAGTCGGACGCGCCTGCTTCAATGAACCCGGCAGGGGCGCCGACGTTCTCAATTTGTCGGGGATACGGAGATGCCGCGATGAGCACTGCGTAGCGGCCGGCCTTGGCAGGACGATGAACATCGACCAGCAGTTCGATCCCGTCCCGCATTCGCACCGCAACGTCCTCGTCAGACGCCATCTCGTACGCCGGCATTGAGAGGTTGCCGTTGCCGCGACCCGTCGTCTGCGGACCGTTCAGCTGACGCTGTCCAGGTTCAGTTCCTGCGATCAATTTAGACATTGCCCCCTCTCATCATAGCGCCGATCCGCGTAGCGGAACATTATCGTAGACCGTCGAGATAGTTAGCAATGTTCGACGCGCACACTACACGCACAAACGTGAGTGTTTTCCGCGACTTGCGATGAACGACACACGCGAGCTGTCCCTTCGCGTGCCGTGTCTTTCCTTGTGCAGACAATATCTTAGTACGCGCGCGTGCCGCGTCCTTCTATCTTGCCTTAGCTGTTTCGGGCGGCGAAAACAACGCCCTTCTTCACTCTTCGCCTTCATCGCCGTTTACATCTGTACAGACGGTGAGCGCTTCGGCTGCCTAGCGACCTGTCGATCGCAATGTCTGTGGCCAGGCGGTTCATGCGTAGCTCCGTGCTCAACTCATCGGTCGGCACATGCTCGGGTCAGAGAGGATCGGACGGCGCAAGCACTTCACGCGTGCTCTCGAAACGATGTTCGATCGTTATCGTTTCCGCACCGGCGAGATAACGCGCTCGTTCCGACCCACGACTCCGCTTAGGACACATTTGCTGCACCGCTTGAGTCACTCGACTCATTGCATCATGACACCGTCTTGTGCGGCTTGCTGCGTCGTCCAGATTTACTGCGATTACTGCAAGGCTCGTGATCGGTGCTGCGTCCTCGTCCAACGATACTCCGTACCATTCAGCCACATCCTGTGCATGATCACCGCCATCTTTCGCGACACCGCCACCGTGGCTTTCTTGATGCCGCTGTGTTTCATGATGCACAAGCCCCAGTTACGTAGAGCTCAGCTTTGCGACAGCGCCGGAGCAGCGAACCCGCCGCGTCTTAGAGCGCCTGGCGACCTCGCGATCGCCACACTTGGAGATCCGACCGCTGTCGTCGACCTCCCCAGACTGAAACCGCTTCGGCGTCTATCCCAAAGTGCGCGCCGACGGTACGCGAGCGCTTAAAGTCGCGTTGCGGATCATCGACGCCGCATGCGGAAAGCCAGCGCCGTAACCGGGCCGACGCCAGGGACTGTCATCAAGCGTTGGCGCGGCAGATCGGTCGGCCAACGTCGCCTTGACCACCAGCAGATGCAGTCCGGCGATACTCCACCAGGAGCGTCCCGCGGATCGCCAGTAAGCGCGAGCACCGAGCTCAGCAATGAGCGCATCCGCCTGCTCGGACAGAGCTTCATGATGCGTGCGCGCGAAAGCGGCCTCGACTGTACCTTGCCGACCTTCAGACCGAAGGGCACGCAAGGTGCCGCGAATATCGTTCTCCACGTCGACCAGCTTGCGCACCACCAGCTTGCGGCAACCTATCAACATGCGCAGCCGTTGCGCCTCCAGGCTCTTGACATGCACCACCTTGTACCAACCCAGACGCATCAACTAGGCGATACCACGGGCATCGTTGCGATCGGTCTTGTTGCGCATGGTCGACAGCGCAACATGGGCGTGCCATGCTTCAATCACGACGGCTTCCAACCGCGCCCAGAAGTTCGTTTTGCCGCCCGACACCTAGCGAGCTCGCTTCCACGCCTACCCGTCGCAGGTCCGTCGCGTAGGCTTCCCGCACCGCGCCAATGTTTCCTGGCTCGCTTGCACCTTTCGCTCCAGCACTACTTTACCGTCCTCATCTACCATACAAACCGATGTGTCGCTCACTGATACATCCAAACCGGCATAGACATTCATGACATCTCTCCTCTAACCGTGAATGTACAGAACCCTGTACCACTACGTGCCGCGCTCTCCAACACCGTTCCCGGCAGCGCACCGCTGCGAGCTCGAAACAGCCCGAGCCCTGCAGTTTGGCGCGGCAAAAAACGGCCTCCCTCGCCCGCCCTCTACCACGCCTTCGCCCTGCTTCGAGAGATCGACCGCTCGGAGTTCCTGCATCACGTGTAGCGATTTGCGCCGCGCTTAGTCTGCACCGGCGAGACACGATGTTCAGCTCGTCAGGAGCAGCCCGAAGCGTCTTGCGTTAGGCGGTTCTGTCTGCAAGCCGACGACACCGCGATCGACGCGTCATGGCCGAGGGCTCCACCGTCTCGAATGCGGTGGCGATGCACTCCAGGCTGTCCACGCCCGCAGTGCCCGCGCTGGATTCCTGCGAGAAGCCACCGCGCCGCTCTGGCGACGGCCCACTGTCGCCGCAACCCGCTGTTCCACGCCTGAACCCTCCTGAGCACGCTGCAGCCGGTTGCGGCGAATGGCATTCATGGCGACGATCTATTCCTGACCACAATTTTCAACTGAAGTGAGCATTCGGATCATGACCTGGGCGTGGGCAACCCCACTGCCGCCGACGTCCAAGCTCGTTCTCATGGCGCTCGCCGACATTGCCGATGACCATGGGGTCTGTTGGCCGAGCCACCGAACGCTGGCCCTCAAATGCACCCTTAGCGATCGCACGGTGCGGCGAACGCTAGGCAAGCTGCACGCCCTGAAGCTCCTGGTCGTCGAGCCACGAACTGCGCAAGAACGGGTCAAGCGCCAGCAATTGCTACCGCCTGGCAGTCGATGCGCCACCCCCTGGTCAAATTGTCCTGGGGGGTGATGGACAGGCGGGCCCCAGGCGGGAGGTCATCGGTGACCAGGGAGGGGGACACGGCTGTCCTCCCTAGAACCACCAATGAACCGTCATTTGAATCACCACCACCACGACCGGGGAACGGCGGGGAATCCGACGAGGTCAGGGCCAATACCGGTGGTGGTGGTGAATTCTTTTTCCCAAGAGGTCTAACAGACAGCCAGCGGCATGCACTGCAAGATCGCCTTGCCAAGTTGACTTCCGCAGAGGCGCAGCAAGTACTCGATGAGCTCGCTGGACGCATGGCGGTAACACCGGTGCAAGAATCCGATCCGGTACTGCGCCGTGCTTGCCAGCCGCATGAAGCGCGGTGCCTTTGCGCCAGAGCTCGGCCTGAAGATCGCTGACGCGCGTCAAACCGATCGCGCGCCAAGCAACCAGACGCCACCGCCAGGAAGGCCAACTCGATCTAACCAAGCTCCCCAGGGAAACACGCGACACCATAGAACGCCTGCGCGCCCGAGCGCGTGCGCCGCAACCACTCGATGCAAAGGGTGGGAATTAGTGATGAATCGGCGACCGATGCGAATCACGGTCCTGCCGTCACGAGGGGTTCCCGCAGCTGCGCTTGGCGTAGAATTATTTCTCCCCTTATTTCTTCGCTGGCGAGAGGCACATGACCTCCCGAACATCGAATCGCGCAGTCTTGTACCTGAGGTCGAGCAAGGACAGGTCCGACGTCTCGATCGACGCCCAGCGGCGTGAGCTGACAGCCCTCGCAACCCAGCGCGGGCTGCTGGTGGTCGGAGATTACGCAGACGTCGTCGAGTCCGGCACCGACGAGAATCGGCCGGGCTTACGCCGACTCGTCGCAGACATACGTCAACGTGGTCGCGGCTGGGACACGGTCATTCTGCTCGACACGAGTCGCCTCGCCCGCAAGCCAATCATCTCCTGGATGTTCGAGCGCGACGCCGAAAGGAACCGGGTTCGCGTCGTTTATAAGTCGGTCCCAGACGAGGATCCGATCACCGCGGTTCTCCTCAAGTCGCTCATGATGGGCATCGACCAATGGCACAGCCTCACCAGCAAGCGCAAAGGCCTTGCCGGGATGGCAGAAAACGTCCGCCAGGGCTTCCGCGCAGGTGGTAGGGCCCCACGTGGCTACCGTCTCGCCACGATCGCAACCGGGGCGATCCGTGAGGGCGCAGCGGTCACCAAGACCAAGCTCGAGCCGAACGACGACGCGCCGATCGTTGCCGAGTATTTGCGCCTCCGCGCCGAGGGCATTGCCCGCACCGCGCTCACGCGGCAACTCAGGATCAAGTGGCCCGCGACGTCGCTCATCGGTCTGGAATGGAACGCGCTCACCTATGCAGGCCACACGGTCTGGAACGTGCATAACGAATTCGCCGCCGATGGCTACAAAGGCGGCGTGAAACGCCGCCCGCGCGGCGAGTGGGTCATTCAGCGCGACACCCACCCTGCCCTGGTCAGCGACGCGGTCGCGGATACCGTGTTGCTGCAGATCGAGAAGGCGAGCCATCGGCGGCAACCGGCAGCGTGGGGCAGCCCACCTGCTCACCGGGATCCTAAAAACCCCTGCCGGCGGGCCCTGGTACGGCAACCGCACGTCGCGATCGGAGTTCTACCGCGCCCAAGTGGGCAAGGGAAGCCGCAGCTTTCTGGCTGAGCGGGTCGACCGGGCGGTCATCGAGACGGTCGCCCAGGATCTTCAGTCGCCCGCGTTCGTAGCCGCCGCGGTCAAGTCAACGCGGGAGAAATTTGCGGTCACACACGCCGAAGACATTGCGGTGGCTCGGGCCGAGATCGCGAAGCTCGACGCCCGGAGCAGCAAGCTCCTCGAAATGGCCAGTGAGCTCAAGACCCCGGCGCCGGTACTAAGGAAGGTCGACGAGCTCGAGCGCCAGCGGGGCGAGGTCGAGCAGCGGATCGTCGCCTGGGACAAGGAGGATGAGGCCGCCCACGCCTTGGCCAAGGTCACCGATGCCCAGGTGCGCACGATGCTCTCCCACATGGCCGACGAGATGCGCCTCTACGAGCGCGGCGCCCTCAAGGACTTCCTGGTGTCGATCCTCGACCGGGTCGAGCTCGACCCGGAGCAGGCGACCCTCCAGCTTTGCTACCGCATCCCACTTCGTGGTGGGAATAGTGTGGCGTCCCCAAGGGGATTCGAACCCCTGTTACCGCCGTGAAAGGGCGATGTCCTAGGCCTCTAGACGATGGGGACGAGGCGGAATACAGGAAGGGCTGGTGGTGGAGCTAAGCGGGATCGAACCGCTGACCTCTTGCATGCCATGCAAGCGCTCTCCCAGCTGAGCTATAGCCCCACGGCGAACCGCGAATTATAAAGTGCGACCCTTGCTGTGGCAAATCACGGCGCGCAACGGTCGCGTTGGCGCGTCCAAAGCAAGGGGCACTGGCGCTCGGCTATCATCAGGTATCCTCGTTTCGTCGATGCTGTCGTTGCCCCCGCCCCTTTCCCCGCTGCCGTTGCCACTGCAAAACCGCGTCGTCGTCATCACCGGCGCGGCGGGCGGCCTCGGCCGCGTGCTGGCGCTGGGCTGCGCCGCCTTGGGAGCGACGGTCGTGCTGCACGGGCGCGTGCTACGCAAGCTCGAAGCAGTCTACGACGAGATCGTGGCGCGGGGCGATCCGGAGCCCTCGCTCCTGGCGCTCGACCTGAACCAGGCGACCGCGGATGACTTTGCCAATGTCGCCACAGCACTGCAGACGCAATACGGCCGTGTCGATGCGATCGTTCATACCGCAGTCATGCTGGGTGCCTTGGGTCCCATCGAGCACCAGGGATTCGATCAGTGGCAGGCGACTCTGCGTGTCAATTTGCTGGCCCCTTTTGGTCTGACGCGCGCGCTGTTGCCGCTGTTGCGTGCCGCGCCGGATGCCAGCGTGGTCTTTACACTCGATACGCATGGCCAGGCACCCAAGGCGTATTGGGGTGCTTATGCCGTTGCTAAGGCGGGACTGTCAGCGTTGCTCGCGATCCTCGCCGATGAATGGGAAACCGTACCGAACGTGCGCGCGAATGGGGTCGTTCCAGGCCCGATGCGCTCACCGCTGCGCGCGCAAACGCATCCGGGACACGATGTGACCAGCTTGCCACCGCCGGAGCGGCTCGTTCCGCTCTATCTCTATCTGCTCGCTGGACAACCCAAAACGCAAAGTGGCGGCGTGATCGACGGCCAAGCGTGGTTGCGCGAAGACGCAGCCGGTCGCTCGGACGCGCCGTCGCCTCGATCAAGGTCCTAGAACGCTCCCGCCCAAGCGCGCCCCGGGGCGCTGTCCATCCGCCCACTCACTCCCTACGCGGGGTAACCGCGGCTCGGCCGCTCCGTTTCCATCGCACCGGCAACCACGCCGGATTGGAAGGGCATCACATGATGACCCGATGCGTACCCCACCCGGGCTCCAGCATCGGGCATTGCTCGCATGCCACCGTGTGCACGTTGCAGAAGCGGATGTCGCAGTTCACCGCACGCCCCTCGAGGATCAGGCGTACGCGATCGAGCATTTGCGTGTCGCGGCCCTTCAGGAGCACCACGTCGCCCGGTTGCATGATCGCGGAGAGCGCCTGCGCTGCCTGGCGCGGGCTGCGCCCGCCATCGATGATGTGGGACGCCGCCATGCCGGCGCGCCTGGCGCCCGAATAATAGGAGTTGAAGCCATGGCCAATGGCGATGAAAAAGGTGGCGAGCTGGCCCACGCGCTCGCCCAGGGCCTGATAGATCGGTCGCTGCCGCCCCGGGGGCTCGGAGACGTCGCCCAGCAGCGCGATGCGACGGCCGGGAATTTCGGCAAATACATCCAGCGCGGCATGCATCGTTTCCAGCGTTGACTTGAAATCGTCGCGCAGCACGTGCACGCCGTTGGGTAGTGTGACCGGTTGCAGGCGCCCGGGCGTAGGGGCCAGCGCTTGCAGCCTTGACAGCGCTTCATCCAGAGGAACGCCCTCCAGCTGCGCAACGGCGATGGCCGCCAGCGCCGGGTAGACCATGTGGCGCCCCAACAGGCGGATCGTCACATCGCGTTCCTGACCGAACGCCCGCAGACGAAAGCGCGTGCCGTGCGGCCAGTCGAGGCGGACCGCTGTCGCCCTGACATCGCAGGCTTCACCAAAGCCGAACGTCACCGTGCGCGCGCACGTCTGCCCTCGCATCCACATCACGTTCGGATCGTCGCCGTTCAAGACTGCGGTCCCCGATGGCGCCAGAACCCGCACCATCCACGCCTTCTCGGTGCGGGTTACCTCGAGCGACCCCAAGCTGCGGTGATGCTCGCTGGCCACCGAGGTCACCACCGTCACGTTGGGCTGCACGACCCGAGCATAGCCGCGCATCTGCCCGACATCCGCAATGCCCACCTCGACCGCGGCGTGCGTCTGACCGCGCCGGATGCGCAGCAGCGCATAGGCGACCATGCTCCAGGCGTTGTCGTGCATGCGCCAGTGAAACGGCAGCGCAAGGACGCTGGAGACTGCGCGCAGCGTCGTCGATTTGCCGAGCGACCCCACCACCGCAATCACGCGGGTGCGGCGGACGATGGTCGCGCGGTAGAGGCGCGCCAGCTGCGAGGTGAGCGGCCAGATACGGTATTCGACACCCTTCTGCAGCTGCAGCCTGCCCATCGGCGTCTGGAGCATTTCCGGCAGGTCGGTCAGTCGGTAGCGCATGGCCACTCGCGAAGCGGCGGGGCATCCATGGCATGCCTGTCCATGCCTCAGACTGCGGCGCGCGCCATGGCGCTGCGTGCCGGCGTTGCGCGCCGGAACAGGTCGTGCCAAATCTGTACCGAGAGCACGCCGCTGATGGCCTGGCCAAAATCTCCCTGGTGTTGGCGGTGGCGCTGCAGGTGCGTCGCCACTTTGTCCGGGTTGAAGTAGCCGGTCTCTTTGAGCGCGCTCTCAGACAGCATGGCCGCGGCGAAGGGCGGCAAATCCTCACGCAACCACTCCTCCATCGGCAGCCGAAACGCCCATTTCTTGCGGTTGATGATGGCCGGCGGCAGGACTCCTTCCATGGCCCGCCTGAGCACATGCTTTTCGCGGAGCCACCGCATCTTCACCCGCGGTGGAATGCGCGCGCAGAATTCGACCAGCTCGTGATCGAGAAACGGTACGCGGGCTTCCACCGGAGTACGCCATCGACATGCGATCCAGGCTTTGCACGACGCCATCACCCAGGCGGTTCTTGAGGTCCAGGTACTGCATCTGCGCGAACGGATGCCAGGTGCGAAAGGCCGCAGGATAGGCCGGCGCATCCTGCACGCTGCCCTGCAACCGGAGCTGCTCCTGCAGCTCCCGCGACAGCAGTTCCTTGTCCGCCGCCTGGCTGAACAGGTGCGTCACGCTTCCCGCGTAGCGTTCGAAGTCCATCGCCGGCGCGCCGGCGAGCGTGGCCGCCGCGCCGGGCCAGCGGCGACGGATCGCGCCCAGTTTCGACATCCGCCGGCGCAGGGATTGGGGCAGCAGGAACAACGGCTGCAGGATACGCAGCGTCGAATACCAGGAGTAGCCCCCGAAGATCTCGTCGGATCCCTCCCCGGTCAGCACCACCTTCACCTGCGCGGCGGTGGCCTCGGCGATCACCAGCTGGCCGATCGCGGAGCCGCCCAGTGATGCATCCTCGCCGTGCCATATGGCCGTGGGCATGCGCTCCAGATCCGCGTGCCTGCAGACGATCCGATTCCCCTGCAGCGCGGTATTGCGGGTACTCGTCGAGGCCCTTCTGATGCCCCAGTTCGTCGAACCGCGAATCCTCGAAGCGCAGCGTATAGCTGGACACCGGCTGGTGCAGCATGCTCGCCATCAGCGCCGTGACGCTGCTCGAGTCGATACCGGCGCTCAGCCACGCGCCCACCGGCACGTCGCTGCTCAGGTGTAGACGAACGGCTCTCGGCGAGCTTCTCGCGCACGCCCTCCGCCCATTCCTGGGCGCTGATCCGCTCCTCGTAGGCGTCGCGGGCGGAAACTCGACATCCCAGTATTGGCAGATAGCCACCTTCCCTTCGCGCCAGGTCAGGCAATGGCCTGCCGGCAGGCGAGCGATGTCCGGCAACGAAGGTACGGGGTGTGACCACGCGACCGTAGCTGCAGCAGCTGGCGCAACGCCTGGACGTCCGGCTGCGGCGCCACCGCCCCCGAGGCGAGAATGGCTTTCTGCTCCGAGCCGAAGAAAAGGCCCTCCGGCGTGACGGCGTAGTGCAGCGGTTTGATGCCGACGCGATCCCGCACCAGCAGCAGTTGCCGCTGGCGCGCATCCCAGAGCGCCAGCGCGAACATGCCCCTGAGGTGCCGCACGAAGTCCGTCCCATGCTCTTCGTAGAGATGCACAATCACCTCCACGTCGGAGGCGGTGCGGAAGCGATGCCCGGCGGCGATGAGCTGCTGCCGCAGGGCGACGTGGTTGTAGATCTCGCCGTTGCAAACGACGACGATCGATCCGTCCTCGTTGGCGATCGGCTGGTCGCCGGTGCTGCAGATCGACGATGCTGAGGCGTCGGAACCCCAGGCCGATTCCCGGCTGCAACGAAGAAGCCGTCGGCATCCGGCCCACGATGGTGCAGGATTTCAGTCATGCGCCCGAGCGTCTGCCGCTCGACCGGACGCTGCGTTTCACGGTAGATCATGCCTGCGATGCCGCACATGGGAGTTAGGCCCGGTCGATCGAAGCGATGCCGCTGGACGCCCGTCGCCATCGCGCCGGTCCAGCCGTGCGCGTGCGTCGCCGTCGGCCCCTGCCGGCCTCGTAAGTCCGCTCAAGCGGGTATGCCGTTACCGCTTTCCCGCACCGCACGCGCGGCATCCTCATAGGGGCGGCGCCCAGTGGCGTCCTGGCCATGGTCGCCGGAAGGTTGCCCGCCACGGGCCGACGCGCAGCGTGCGCAGCAGCGCGTAAGGACGAAAGCCGGTTTTGGCGTGAGCGCGCATGGCCCAGGCGTTCTCGGGCAAGGTGGCGCGAATCGCGCGGCGCAGGCCAAGCTGTCGGAAGTGCCGCAATTGCTGCATGCACAGGGCCGGAGCAGCCCCCTGCCCCCGGCAAGCGCAGAGCGTGAAGGCGTCAAACAGGTACACCTCCCCCGCGGCCACGGCGATCTCGCAGCGGAGAAATTCGCTCCACGCCGGCTCGGTCGTGCTCCAGCACGCCGAAACGATACGGCCCTGGAGGCGCGCCACAAAGCACGTTTGTGCGCTGCGCAGGCGATCCAAAACCAGCTCGCGCGCGGACTCGGGGCGAAATGCGCAGTAGTCGTCCGCCTCGCGTGGCTTGAGCAAGGCGATGACCAGCGGAAGGCCGGCCTTGACTTGCGACTCCGGCGCGGTCAGGTTGCGCTCCAGTAGCACGAGGCGTCGATAGCCAAGCACGCTCCAGCCCTTGAACCAGAAACTCCCGAAACCCTCGTCGCGCAGCACGCTGAGCGCGCGGCGCCCCAAGTCAGGTTGCGGATACGTAGCAGTCATGCGTGGCGCTTGTCGTTGCGCCATCCGCGACCGACGCGGGGCGTGGATTGCGACCCCAACGCCGAAGGCGCGCCGCCGCGGCGGGGATTAAAGACGGCGTTCACGGCTTGCGCGCATCGACGCCGACAAAGGAACCGGTCACATAGCGTGTCGGCAGTTGCGCCAGTTGTTCCCAATTCTGCAGGCGGCGCAGGAAACGCGCCCGGTCTTCCGCCGTGCCATGCCGCTGCCGACGCCGCGCCAGCGCCACCATCAGCACCCGCGGGCAGTGCAGCAGGGCCACGGTCTCGTGGACCTCGAATCCGGCCTGTTGCAACAAGCGCGTCAATTGCCTGGGACGGCAGGTGGCGCCGGCAGGGTATGGGGCCAAACGGAGCCTTCGCAGCAGCCGAAACGGCAAGGCATTGCGCACAGCGACCAGGGGGTTGGCGAGGTTGTCCATGGTCAGCAGCAATCGCCCACCGCGACACAGTACCCGATGCAGTTCGCGCAACGCAGCGGGTATTTCCTGGCGCGACGCAAAGTGATCCAGCGTCGAATTCGAGACCACGACTTGCACCGATTCATTGCCGAACGGCAGCCGCCGGACGTCGGCTGTAACCGCGAGCAGGCGGGGATAGCGCTCGACCGCGACCGCAACCACCGACGGCGCAAGATCCAGCGCAGCGACGTGTTCGGCGTGCCGGGCAAGCAGCGGATACAGGCCCTCGCCCATCGCCTCGTCGAACAGGTCGGTCTTGAGCAGCAGCCCGCAGGTCTCGTCCGGCAGCCAGCGGTACAAGAGCGCCGCGTTGACCGCGTCGCTGTGGGCGCGCCATAGACCCTCCGCCGGGGCATTCAACATCGGCCCGACCAGGGTCTCCCAGGAGCAGGTGGCGTCTCGCAAGCGATCGTCTACCGGGCGCAAGCCGAGCTATCGGGTTTCAAGGCTGGAGTGACGCATCCGGCAGCGATTCTACGAGGACCCAATAGACGATCGAAGTAGACGATCGTCCATTGCACCCCCCTCGAGGCCGATGGTGGGTTGCCAGATCAGGATTGCGCCCACGAGTGGGAAATCGGCTTGCCGCCGCCGGCGCGAATCGGGCGGAGCACTCTTTTTCTTGCGCTCTTTGGCAAGCTTCCGGGTCCGTTCGATGGCATGGGTGCCTCCGGTCTGGGTCGCCCACGTGGGTGGCTCCCTGGTACACGACGACGCGCTTGGTTGCGCCTCGTACGGGCACTGATTAGACTGCCTCACGCCTGCGCATTAGACACTGCGATGACGATACCGTCCAATGATCCGGCGCCGGGCCCGCTCGATGAACGCAGCCGCGCCATTATAGTGTGGGCGTTCGCCTGCCTGGACCCGGTCGCCTTTGCCGCGGCCAGTGCCTGTGCCTTCGCGTGCGCACTGTTCGCGTTGACGCTCCTGCTCGTGGTGAAAGGCGCCGCCCCGGGGCTGCCCGTCGGCCCGCACCTGGGCGCCCTGGCCGCCTATCTTCCCGGCTATTCGGTTAGCGTGACCGGGGCGTTCATCGGGGCGGGATACGCAGCGGCGATCGGTGGCGCGTGGGGCCTGCTGCTGGCCCTGACCTGGAATCTCGTCCACACGCTGCTGCTCGCGCTCATTCGTGTACGCGCGACTCTTGCCGCGTACCCGATGGATTGAGGCGCATGCCGTCAGCGGATCGTCAGCGAGCGCTTGCAGGAGCATGAGCGACACGATCGAGTCTTCGGCCCGCGCCCAACGGCAATTGCTGCGGGCGACCATGCGCGTCAACGCGACCGTTTTCGGCGTATTGCTGGGGTTCATGGCGGGCCTGTTGCTGTTCGTGCTGGCGCTCGTGGCACAACACGGAGCCCCCAACGGCGTGCTCGTCACGCTGCTGGCGGTCTTCCTGCCTGGCTACGCGACCGGCTGGCTTGGCGCGTTGCTGGGCCTGTTCTGGGGATGGGTCGTCGGCGCCGCATTAGGCGGCGGCATCTACTGGATCAGCTATCGCAACCTGGGACCCGAGATCGATCATCTGGTCGCCGCGCCCAAGCCGGCGGCGATCCGCCGCCGGCCATCCTGCGCCTGCACGGCCCGTCGCTCGGGCTGGCCATCGGCGTCATCGGCGCCATCGGACTCGTGGCGACAACCACTTGGCTGGTCCTGCGCGGTACCGCGGCGCAGAGCACCCACGCCGGGCTGCTCGCGGAAATCCTGCCCGGGTACACTGTCAGCGTGGCGGGCAGCGTCGTGGGAGCGGTCGAACTGTTCCTCATCCTCTATCTCGTGTGCATGGGCTTTGCCTTCGTCTATAACCGCATCGTTGCCGTCGGCCATCGCCGGCGCTGAAGCGGGCGCAGGCCTGGCGCGCGCGCGTCGGCAAGCGTCGCCGCGCAACACCGTGATGCCTTCTTCCCAAGCGGCCGTGTCGGGCATCAGCGCGATCATTCCCGTCTACAACGGGGAGGCGACGCTGCGGCGCAGTCTGGAACCGCTGCTCGCCATGCGCGCACGGGGCGAGATTGCGGAAATCATCGTCGTCGACGACCAATCCACCGACGCGAGTGCCCGGATCGCGCGCGCCATGGATGTGCGCGTCCTGGACTCCGGAGGACGACTTGGCCCGGGCGGCGCGCGCAACGTCGCGGCGCAGCAGGCGGTGGGCGAGGTCTTGTGGTTCGTCGATGCCGACGTCGTGGTTCATGCCGATGCCGCGCGCGTGTTGACCGACGCGCTGCAGCGCACCGGGGCGACCGCCGTGTTCGGTGCCTACGACGACGCGCCTGCCGGCGGCTGATTTCCTCTCTCAGTACAAGAACCTCGTGCACCGCTACTACCATCGTCGCGAAGCGGGCGCCGCGGATACGTTCTGGGCCGGCTGCGGCGCGCTGCGCAAAGCACGCCTTTCTCGAGGTGGGTGGCTTCGACAGCATGCGCTATCCGCACCCCTCGATCGAGGACATCGAACTCGGGTGGCGGTTGCGGCAGCGCGGATTGGCGATCCAGATCGTCCCCGCGCTGCAGGCGACGCACCTCAAGGTCTGGCGCTTGAAGAACCTGCTGCATACCGAGATCTTCCGGCGCGCGGTACCCTGGTCGCGCCTCATTCACGCGCACGGCGCGGGGGCGCAGACGCTCAACCTCGGCCGCGGCGAGCGCCTGCGCGCCCTGCTTGCTGGTCGCCTGCCTGGGCAGCGTCGTCCTGACCGGCCTGCGCTGGGCCCCGGCTGTGGATTCCAGCGCTGATGCTAGGTGGCGTGGTGATCGCCAACACCAGGCTGTTCACTTTCTTCCGCCGCCGCCGTGGCGCGACGTTTGCCATTGGGCGCGGTCGCCTTCCACCAGGCCTACTATCTCTACAGCGCAGGTGCTTTTGCCTGGTGCTGGGTCGAACACTGCGCTGGCGGTCGCGCGCCACGCGCTTACCCGCGGTGCCGAGCCCGGCTGAGCAACGCCACGGTGGTCCGCGGCGCGGCCTCTAGGGCGCTGCTCGGCGCGGGCGGCGAGATGGCGAGCGCCGCGCTCGGCCGCGCAGTCGCGATCGCTGGCGCGAGAGCAACACCAGATAAAAAGCCAAGCGCCGGAACCAGATGCAGCAGCAGCCGGTTGACCAGGGTTTCATCGTCGACTCCGCCGGCCGCGCTGCTGTAGAAGAAGACGACGAACACGAAGGCAAACGCGCCCAGCATCGTGACCGACATCGGCGCCATGCCGGCGGTCAGCAGAGTAACGGTAGTTGGCGGCGAGCATCACTACCGTCGCATACCAGAGCAAGTGCCAGTTATCCATCAGCGAACAGGTGTTCGAGCAGCGGTTGCGACACATTGCTGAAAGTCGTGCGCAGTCGTGTAGCCGAAGAGCGTGAGCTCGGCGGGCCCGAACAGCAAGTAGAGCAAGGCGGCGCCGCCGAGCAAGCCAACCGCCCAGAAGCCGACGCGGCGGTTGAGTGCGACGATGACGGGCGGGACCAGGGTCAGCGCCCAGAGGATGCCCTCCGTCTTGAGTCCGATACCCGCACCGAGCCATGACCAACGCCAGAATCGCGTCGACGCGATTGCGCGCCAACGTCCACTGCCAGAGAGCCATTGCCGCCAGGCCGTAGGCGACGGCCATGAACAGGTCGGCGCACCCCGCCAGCGCGACGTGAATCTCGAGAAACGGCAGCGACAAGCAGCAGATACGTGCAGAGCGCCGCTGCGCGGGGCCAGCGCCCAGACGACGCACCTGAGCGTAGAAAGCCAGAGCCGAGCGCGCAGACCATCGCCGGCCAGGGCGCGTTGACCAGCGATTCGTCCCAACGGCCCAGGCAAAGCGCGGTCCAGACCTGCAGCAGGGGCACGGTTGCCGGGTAGCCGGAATGCTGAGTCCACGAAGTGCATCGGATCGCCGCCGCGAGCCATTGCGCCGGGGAGACGAACGGCACCATCCAGCCATAGTGATACCAGACCATAGCCTTGGTCGCCCACTGCGCCCAGGCGTCCCACGGCAGGAGCGGTCGCAAACGACCTCCATGGCAAGGCCGGCAAGGCGAACCGTGATGAGCGCCATGCCGACCCAGAACACGATGCGCAGCGCCGGCGACCCGGTGCGGCGGCTCCGGCCGCGCTCCACGCCACGCTCCGCCACCGCGGGCACGACGCCAGCCAGGACATAGCCGCCGCCGGCGAGCAGCGCAAGCGGCAGCGCTACGAGCGCGAGCGCCACGGCGGGGCGAGGAGCTGACCGCGCGCATCACGAGCGTGGTCGCAACTGCGCCGATCGGGTAACCATAGCCGGCGCTCAAGAGCCAGCTGCGTTCGCGGCGCTCCGCGCTGCAGCGCGGCCACCCACAGCGCTCCCGCCGAGCCAGGGCAGCCGATACGCTCAGTAGCACGCCCAGACAGGTCACGCATGGCGACCGCGCCCGGCGTAGCCATCGTGTGCTAGCGAGCTGTCTCACTTTGCCCGCACCAACAGGGTGCCGTCGCCCAGCACCAGGATTTCGTCGGCCGCCTTGGCGCGACCCATCGGGCCAGCAGCAGCTGCTGCTGCCTCGCGCTCATAGGTCAGCCCGCTGTAACCAGAACAGCAGCGACATAGTCGCCGCTGCGCACCTGTTCCGGATTCCGGGGCACATGCCGGCGCAGGTCGTGGTAGACGTTCTGCGGATAGAGAAAGAATGCGCCTCGCGTGCGCAGCGCCAGGTTGTCGGCGAGAAAAAGGATGCGGACCGGGGGTGGCGGCAGCGCCGCATCGACCTGTCTGCATCAGCTCGAACACGGCGTGATCGTCCTC
Source organism: uncultured beta proteobacterium (assembly GCA_963777455.1). Classification (GTDB taxonomy): domain Bacteria; phylum Pseudomonadota; class Gammaproteobacteria; order Burkholderiales; family Casimicrobiaceae; genus PALSA-1003. Next base: position 2,657,516 of record CAVZQQ010000004.1, on the reverse strand, counting down.
GGCGTGGTGTTTCTCCTCGGTGGTCTTGCCGGCGAACTGTCGCGCCGTCTGCGCCGAGCTGCCGCCACAGATCGACTTGCCAGCGGACATCGAGCAAGAGCCAGCCGATCAGGAAAACCGCCAGAGCACGCGCGGCATCGCGCGGCCATCCGCCGCGTCTGCGCCAGCAGGTAATAGGCGGCCAGAGCCAGCCCCTGGGCGATGCGCAACCACGATGAGCAACGAGGCGTAGTCGTCGCGCTCGGCGTCGAAGGGAAAACTGATCGTCGTGCCTTTGAACGGAAAGGGCACGCTCCATTGCCGGGCGATCTCGCGTCAGCGCAGTCCATGCCGAAGCGGACGGAACGGTCCAGGACTGCACCACGAGCGGCTGCGCCAGGTTGCCCTGAACCGCAAGCGCGACGCCGGTGATCGTTCCGCTCCAGCCGTCGGCTGGCGTGGGACTCGGCATAGGCCACGTCGCCGCCCTCCCATTCGAGCTCGACGTGGAACTTGCGCTTCGGGCTGTTCGAGCGTGCGCCAGAGCGAACGACAGCTTCATCTTCCGGCAACTCGGCGCCCCGCAGATGCCATTCGACGCGCGGATAGCTTTCGGCGGCAAACGGCTGGCACCCCGGCTGACACGATGCCCAGTCCCTGCGGTGTCGAGTGCCTCCAGCACATACGCCCCCATGCTGGATGCCCCCGGCCGCTGGACCAGGCTTGAAGTGGTCCCCGGCCACGCTGAGCGATGGCGCGCCCTCGACCAGGTGGCCGGTGAATGGCTTGCCCGCCAAACCGGCGATGACCAGGGCCAGCGCGGCAGCCAGGAGGGTGACGGCAATCGCCCACCACGGTCCTGGTGTCGCGGTCCTGGCGGCTGCAGCAGCGCCGCTCAAGCGCACCTCCGCGCCGGTCCGCAGGCGCCCCGCAGCGCCGGGTGCGGCACGAGTCGCGCGCGCCGCAAAGCCTCCTTACCCGTGCTGCATCCCCGTCCGGTGTCATCGCTCGGTGCAAGCCTAGCATCCCGTCGCGTAGTGCGCATCAGGCCGGGGAGCCTGAGTAGGCAGGCGCAGCCCCGCGCGGCTTCCGCCGCGAGCCGTCCCCCGCCCGCTCCCATACAATGCGCACCCATGACCAAAGCGCGCAAGACCGCCATCATCATCGGCGGCGGCCCGGCGGGCCTTACGGCCGCGTTGGAGCTGCTGCGCCAGACCGACGTGCTGCCGCTGGTGCTCGAGTTGTCCGACAGCGTGGGCGGCATCTCGCGCACCGTCAATTACAAGGGCTACCGCATGGATCTCGGTGGCCACCGCTTTTTTTCCAAATCCGATTGGGTCATGAACTGGTGGCAAGAAATCCTGCCGCTCGAGCAAGCCGCTTGGGCCGACGACCATCCGCGGCGCATCAGCTACCACAACAAGACCCGTCGCATGCTCGCGCGCCCGGTGCAGGGCGCGGCGAGCCAGGTAAGCCGGGACGGCGCGATGTTGATCCGCGATCGCTTATCGCGGGTCTACTTCCGGCGCCGGTTCTTCGACTACCCGATCCGGCTCAACCTGACAACGATTCGCAATCTGGGCCTGTGGCGGTTCATTCGGGCCGGCGCAAGCTATGCCCGCGCGTCGCTCTTCCCCAGGCGTCCGGAACGCAGCCTCGAAGACTTCCTGATCAACCGCTTCGGCGCGGAGCTCTATCGGATCTTTTTCAAGTCGTACACGGAGAAGGTCTGGGGCGTACCGTGCCACCAGATCAGCGCGGAGTGGGGCGCGCAGCGCATCAAGGGCCTGTCACTCATGCAGGCCGTGCGGCACGCCTTGACCCGCGGGGTGGCGCCAGCCGAAGGCTCCCGTGGCGGGCAGACGAGCCTCATCGAGTGCTTTCTGTATCCCGAGCTTGGTCCCGGACAACTGTGGGACGAGGTTGCGGCCCGGGTGCGCGCTGGCGGCGGCACGATACGCCTGTTGCACCGGGTCGAGCGGCTGCAAATCACTGGCGAGCGCTTGATCGGCGTGACCGCCCGTGACCTGGTATCGGGTGTGCTGATCGATATCCCTGCCGACTACGTGATCTCGAGCATGGCGGTCAAGGATCTGGTGGCCGGGTTCGATCCGCCGGCTCCGCCCGAGGTGTGCCGCGTCGCGGCGCTGCTTCCTTACCGCGACTTCATTACCGTGGGTCTGATCCTGAAGCAGATGAAATCCCGGGCGTGGGTGGCTGGTGGCGGCGAGCGGACGCTGCCCCCGGACAACTGGATCTACATCCAGGAACCCGATGTCCGGCTGGGCCGGCTGCAAATCTTTAACAACTGGAGTCCCGCACTGGTTCCCGACCCGACCAAGGTTCTGCTCGGAGCTGAGTACTTCTGCGCTCGAAGACGACCTGTGGCAGCTGTCCGACGCGGAGCTGCAGGCGCTCGCGATCAAGGAGCTGGAACAACTCGACTTGATCGATGGCAAGGATGTCGTCGAAGCCACGGTCCAGCGCGTATCCAAAGCCTATCCGGCCTATTTCGGCGCCTATGCGGAGTTCGGCATCATCCGCGCCCACGTCGATGCGATCGCCAATCTTTTCCTGGTTGGGCGCAATGGCATGCACCGCTACAACAACCAGGATCACTCGATGCTCACGGCCCGCGCGGCCGCCGACCAAATCGCCTCCGGGCGCAGTCGACAAGCAAGCGATCTGGGACATCAATGTCGACGACGAGTACCACGAGCAGGGGGACTTGCGTACGCGCGCTAGCGGCATCCGCTAATCGGCAAATAGATCCGAGAAGATTGCGGGCCGCGAGTTGACCTCTCCGGAAGGTCGTCTTACGCTGGTGTGCGACGACCCGCGGCACGGTCGTTATGTCGGTAACCTACCAGCCTCACATGCTCGGGCTGGAGCACCGGAAGAGCGGGCAACTCGTCCGTTGGCGTGGTCGCCAGCGCTTTGTTTTGCTCGAGCGTCAGTGCCGGGAGGCGGTGCCCGGATTGCGAGCCTGACCGGCAAGCGCGGCCCCGTGAATCGCGTTCCGGAAACGCGCGCGCGAGGTCGCCACACCGACTCTTGGTCCGGGTCCGGCTAATGGCCGGCTGCCGCTTTGGCCAACGCCAGCCAGGTTTCGACGACGGTATCGGGATTGAGCGACATGCTCTCGATCTTCTGCTCGACCAGCCACTGCGCAAGGTCGGGATGATCGGACGGCCCCTGGCCGCAGATGCCCGCATACTTGCCCGCCTTGCGGCACGCCGCGATCGCCATGCGCCAGCATCGCCTTGACCGCGTCGTCGCGCTCGTCGAAGGTGGTCGCGATCGCGCCGCCGGCATCGCGATCCACCGCCAGCGTGAGCTGTGTCATGTCGTTCGAGCCGATCGAGAAGCCGTCGAAGTGCTCGAGAAAGCGCTCGGCGAGGAGCGCGTTGGAGGGAATCTCGCACATCATGATGAGCCTGCAGCCCGTTGCCGCCGCGCTTGAGACCCATTCCGGGCCAGGAGCGCCACGACCGCCTCGGCTTCGCCGAGCGTGCGCACGAACGGGATCATGACCTCGACGTTGGTGAACCCCATGTCGTCGCGAACGCGCGTGAGCGCGCGACACTCGAGCTGCGAAGCAGTCGTAGAACTCCGGCGCGACGTAGCGCGAAGCGCCGCGAAAGCCGAGCATCGGGTTCTCTTCGTGCGGCTCGTAGCGAGTCGCCGCCGAGCAGGTTCGAGTATTCGTTCGACTTGAAGTCCGACAGGCGCACGATCACTTTCTTCGGCCAGAACGCCGCGGCGATGGTGGCCACCCCCTCGGCGATCTTGGACACGTAGAACTCGACCGGGCCCGGATAGCCGGCGATGCGCGGCCGCGATCTCGCGCCTTGAGCGGCTGCCGGCTGGGAAGTCGAATTCGAGCAGCGCCTTCGGATGCACGCCGACATTGCGGGCGATGATGAACTCCAGGCGCGCCAGGCCCGACGCCCTTCGTTGGGCAGCCGGCTGAAGGCGAAGGCGAGTTCGGGGTTGCCGACATTCATCATGATCTTGGTCGGCGCCGGCGGCATCCGATCGAGCGCCACATCGGTCACCTCGATCTCCAGCAGGCCCTCGTAGACGTGGCCGGTATCGCCGTCGGCGCAGGAAACGGTCACGCTGCTGCCATCGGCCAAGGTCCGCGTCGCATCGCCGCAGCCGACGACGGCGGGAATGCCGAGCTCGCGCGCGATGATCGCCGCGTGGCAGGTCCGGCCGCCGCGGTTGGTGACGATGGCCGCGGCGCGCTTCATGATCGGCTCCCAGTCCGGGTCGGTCATGTCGGTGACCAGCACATCGCCCTCGCCGACGCGCTCCATTTCGGTGCGCCGACTGGATCAAGCGCACCGTCCCCTGTCCGATCTTCTGGCCGATCGCGCGGCCGCTCGCCAGCACCGCCGAGCGCTTGCCGAGCCGATAGCGGCGCAGGCGATCGGCAGCCGATTCCTGCGATTTCACCGTCTCCGGCCGCGCCTGCAGGATGTAGAGCTTGCCGTCGTCCCCGTCGCGCCCCCACTCGATATCCATCGGCCGCTGGTAATGGCGTTCGATGGCGATCGCGTAGCGCGCGAGTTCTTCGGCCTCCGCGTCGCTGATCGAAAAGCGCTGCCGGTCAGCTCGCGACCACGGCGCACGGTCTCGACCGAGCGCCCCGCCGCGGCTGCGCCGGTGTAGACCATCTTGATGGCCTTCGCGCCCAGTGTCTTGGACAGCACCGCCGGCCGGCCGGCGAGCACGTTGGGCTTGTAGACGTAGAACTCGTCCGGATTCACCGCGCCTTGCACCACCGTCTCGCCCAGGCCGTAGGCCGCGGTGATGAAGACGACCTGGTCGAAGCCGGACTCGGTGTCGATAGAGAACATCACCCCGGCCGCACCAGCTGTCGCTGCGGACCATGCGCTGCACGCCGGCGGAGAGCGCGACCTCCGTCTGCGCGTAGCCCTGGTGCACGCGATAGGCGATGGCGCGGTCGTTGTAGAGCGAGGCAAATACCTCTTTTATGGCATGCAGTACGTTATCCAAGCCATTGATGTTGAGGAAGGTGTCCTGCTGGCCCGGCGAACGACGCCGCAGGCAGGTCCTCGGCCGTGGCCGAGGAGCGGACGGCGACGCTCGGCCCCTTGCTGGCGCGCCGAGCTCTGGCATAGGCCGTGCCGACCTCCGCCTGCGAGCGCCGGCGAGCAGCGGCGCCGCGGCGATCCAGCCGCGGATCGCCGCCCCGGTGCGGGCGAGCGTGGCGACGTCATCGACGTCGAGGCCGCTCGAGCGCGCTGGTCGATGCGCTCCTTGAGAGCGTTGTCGCGGAGAAATTCGCGGAAGGCGAAGGCGGTGGTGGCGAAGCCGCCCGGCACGCGAATCCCGCTGCCCTGCAGCTGGCTGATCATCTCGCCCAGCGAGGCGTTTTTTCCGCCGACGCGGTCGACGTCGGACATGCGCAGGTGATCGAACCACGACCACCCGTTGCTGCTCACCCATGACTCGTCCCCGCATACGGGGCAACGCCGCGGTTGCGTCGTCGCCGTGCGCTCTTGGCGCGGCGAATTTTAGCCGGTCGAGGCTCGGCTCAGGGAAAAATCGCGCGCCGCGGCGCCGGCGCGGTTAAGGGCCGGCCCCTGCGGCCGATCAATCGGTGTCGTCGATGGTTTCCGGGTGCAGCTCGCCGCCGAGTCCGTCGGTACCCCCGCCGCCGTCGCCATCGGGGTGCTTCTGCTTGTTGCGCGCGGCACGGCGCAGATTGCGATACAGATCCGGGTGCGATTCCTTGAGGTAGCTGATGATCTCGAAGTCGACGCGCTTGACCTGCGACAGGTCGACCTGCTCGACGTGCACCAGCCGCAGCAGCTCGCGCACCGGCTTGGGCATCTCGCGTCCGCTTTCGTAGCGCGAGCCGCCGCTCTGGGTGACCCCGATCTGGGTCCAGAACTGCTCCTGGTTGAGGCCCAGACGGCGGCGGATCTCGCGCGGATTGAGGACGCGTTCGAAAAGTTTCACGGTGCGCTCGGTGGCGGCTTGGAATGGTGATAGGGGTGGGCACCAGGCAGGACGCGCGGCTTCATCCTCCGCCGCCCAATACCATTGGCATAATTGTTGACCAAAGCGCCGATTCGCGCAAGGGCGGCGCGGCCCGGCGGGTGCCGCCCGGCGCCAGGAAAGCTGCGATCGTCGGGGCGGAACGCGCCGAGGGCGCAAAAATGCGTTTGCTAGAATGCGGGCGGCGCGCATCCGTGCCAGCGCCCGGCGCGACCGGGCGAGCTTTGAATTTCGCCCTGCGCGATGCTCCGTTACGATCTGCACTGCCATTCCACCCACTCCGACGGGTTGCTCACGCCCACGGAGCTCGTCCGGCGCGCCGTCGCAGCGCGGGGTCGACGTGCTCGCCCTCACCGACCACGACGAGCTCTCCGGGCTCGCCCGAGGCGCGGGTTGAGGCGGCGGCGGCGGGAATGCGAGCTCATCGCCGGCGCCGAGCTGTCGGTGAGCTGGCGCAGCGTGACCTTGCACGTGCTCGGCTTGCACGTCGATCCGGACTGCCCTGTCCTGTGCGACGGGTCTCAGCGCGATTCGCGCCGGCCGCTCCGCGCGGCGCAGCCGCATCGGCGATTCCCTCGCCGCGGCCGGCATCCCGGGTGCCTATGAGGGCGCGCTCGCCTTCGTCACCAGTCGAGCGACTGATCAGCCGCACGCATTTCGCGCGCTTCCTGGTCGAGGCCGGGCACGTGCGCAGCCCGAAGGACGTGTTCCGCCGCTATCTGCTCGCCGGGCAAGCCGGGCCATGTCGAGCACGCGTGGGCGAGTCTGGCGCAGGCGATCGGCTGGATCCACGCGCCGGCGGGCAGGCGGTGCTCGCGCATCCGGGGCGCTACCCGCTGCAAGCGACGGCGCTGCGCGAGCTGCTCAACGAATTTCGCGCTGCCGGCGGCGACGGCATCGAAGTGCTCTCGCCGAGCCACACCGCGGCCGAGGTGGACCAGCTTCGCGCGCCAGGCGCGGCTGTTCGGGCCTCGCGGCCTCCTCCGGCTCCGACTACCACGGCCCGGGCGAAAGCAGTGTCGACCTGGGCGACATGCCGCTCGCTGCCCGCCGGGGTCGTGCCGGTCTGGCAGGACTGGTGAGCAGCCGACGCCACGGGCGGACACGTGGCACCGCAGCGGCGCACGGTATTCTTCGTCTCCGACCGCACCGGCATCACCGCCGAGATGCTCGGCAACAGCCTGCTGTCGCAATTCGAGGCGATCGATTTCCAGCGGCGCACGATCCCGTTCGTCGACACCCCGGAGAAGATCGCCGAGGTGGTGCGCATCATCGAGCGCACCGGCGCCGACGACTGGCACACGGCCGCTGGTGTTCAGCTCGATCGTCGACGAGGCGATGAGCGCGCAGCTTGGCAAGGCCAATGCGCTGTTCCTCGACCTGTTCCAGGTCTTCATCGCCCCGCTCGAGGCGGAGCTCGTCGGCCAAGTCGTCGCACGCTGCCGGGCGCTCGCACGGGATCGCCAACAGCCACGACTATTTCGCGCGCATGGAGGCGATCAATTTCGCCCAGACGCACGATGACGGCGCGGACGACGCGCGACCTGGCCAAGGCGCAGGTGATCCTGGTCGGGGTCTCGCGCTGCGGCAAGACGCCGACGACGCTGTACCTGGCGCTGCAGTTCGGCGTGCTCGCCGCCAATTTCCCGCTGACGCCCGACGATTTCGTCGACCACAAGCTGCCGGCGTCGATCCTGCCGTATCGCGACCGCCTGTTCGGGCTCACCATCGATCCGGAGCGGCTGCAGCAGATCCGCCAGGCACGGCGGCCCGGCAGCCGCTATGCGGCGCTGGACAACTGCCGCTACGAGGTGCGCGAGGCCGAGCAGCTCATGCAGCGGGAGCGCATCGCCACCATCGACACCACCAGCCGCTCGATCGAAGAGATCGCGACGACCATCCTGCATCGCGCGCGGCTTGCAGCGCGCACGCCTTCTAGCCGCGCGCGACGGTGCGGCGCGAGCCGCTGCGGTGCTAGCGCGTTACGTTCGGTTACAACGAACGTTGCGTAGCAGCGGTAGACTAAGACACTTTATTTGCGGAGTGCTCACCATGCTCAAGCGACTTGTTGCCGGCCGCCCTGGCCTTCCTGTTACTCGGCGTCTGCCGCTGCCTGCCGCGGCCACCGACTACACCGACATCTGGTACCTGCCGGCCGAGTCCGGGCTGGGGCGTGAACATGGTCCAGGGCGGACAACTTCATCTTCGCCACCTTCTTCGTCTACGGCTCGACGGACCAGCCGACCTGGTACGCCGCGCAGATGTTCGCCGACGCGAACGGCAACTTCGCCGGCACGCTGTACTCAACGGCCGGCACCTACTTCGGCGCGCCCTGGAACCCGAGCGCGCTCGTCGCCTCGGCGGCCGGCACGGCCTCCTTCGTGCCCACCGAGCCCCTACGTGGGCACGCTCACCTACACCATCAACGGCGGCCCGACGGTGACCAAGTCGATCCAGCGCCAGTGCTCACGACGATCACCATCGGCGGCAACTACACCGGCGGCTAGTCGGTGGTTACGCGTACTCGGGCAACAACTGCCTGCAATGAGCCCGGCGAGTACACCGATACCTTTACGCTGCAGGTCACCCAGCCCGGCGACGGCACCGCGACCTTCCGTTCAGCTACGCGAGTGGACTGAGCTGCACGCTTGTCCGGCACGCTGGTGCAATACGGACTGCTCTACTCGATTCCCAACGCCAGCTATCACGTGTTCCGACGGCACCAAGCACGAATCGCCGAGCATGGACGAGATCAAGGCCACGGCGCACGGGCGTCGAAGGCATCTATTCGGCGCCGTCGGGAGCGCGGCGGTACCTGCAACGAAAACGCCGCCTTCTCCGGCGTCTTGCTGTAGCGCGGCGTCGGTCAGCGGCGCGCGCTGCCGGACGCACTCGAACAGGCACACCGCCGCGGCCGCGGCGGCGTTGAGCGAGGCAAAGCCCCCCGGCATGGGGATGGCTGACGCGCGAGGCTCGCCGCGGCGCGCAGCGCCGGCGGACAGCCCCGCGCCTTCGTTGCCGATGGCGAGCGCGAGCGGCGCCGGTCAGATCGGCGGCATAGAGCGCGCGCGCGCCCGGCGGCCACGGTGGCGAGCGTGCGGCCGTGGTAGCTGCGCGCCCATGCCGCGAGGTCGACGTCCTCGTAGATCTCCAGGTAGAAATGCGCGCCCTGGCCGGCGCGCAGCACCTTCGGCGACCAGGCGAACGCGCACTGCGGCGACAGGAACACCTGCGCCACGCCCGCAGCGGCGGCGCTGCGCAGGATCGACCCGACGTTGCCGGGGTCCTGCACGGCGTCGAGCAGCAGGCAGAAGTCGCCCGCCCGCTCGAAGCGCGGCTTGGGCGTGCGCGACCACGGCCAGCACGCCGACCGCGGCGGGCAGCTGCGCGAACTCGGGCCACGCCGCCTCGGCGACGACGAGCGGTGCGCGCCGCGGGCACGCTCGCGCGCAGCGTGCTCGATCGCGCGGCTGCTTGCCAGCGCGCTCTCGGCGATGATCAGCGTCTCCGGCGCACCGTGGCGGCGGCAAGTACGCGGCGACGATCTGCTTCGCCCTCCAGCACGCAGCGCTCCGCCTTGCGCCGCGCGCGCGACGAGGCGATCAGCTGCGCGGCCTGCTTCAGGCGCGGGTTGTCGCGCGAGGTGATGCGCGGCATCGGGGCGGCAGCGCGCGGCGCGCTAGCGCCCGCTCGCCGCGGCGCGGCGTGACGGCGGGCGCGGTTTCCGCCGGCAACTGGAAGAAGATTTCGTCCTGGCGAATCATGCCGAGATCGGAGCGCGCGCGCTCCTCGATCGCTTCGTAGCCCTGCTTCAGGTCGCGCACCTCGGCGTCGAGCGCCTGGTTGCGCGCCTTGAGCTCGGCGTTGGCGCGCTGCTGCGCCGCGACCTGGGCGTTGAGCTCGCGCACCTGCAGCCAGCCGCCCTTGCCCAGCCACATCGGGTACTGCAGCGCGAGGATCAGCAGCACGAAGAGGATGGCGACGGTGCGCAAGGTCGGTGCCTGCCCGCTCACTTGAGCTGGTGGAAGGCCCCGCGGCCCGGGTAGCTCGCCACGTCGCCGAGATCTTCCTCGATGCGCAGCAGCTGGTTGTACTTGGCGATGCGGTCCGAGCGCGACAGCGAGCCGGTCTTGATCTGCCCGGCGTTGGCGCCGACGGCGATATCGGCGATCAGGCTGTCCTCGGTTTCGCCGGAGCGGTGCGAGATGATCGCGGTGTAGCCGGCGCGCATGGCCATGCTGATGGCGGCGAAGGTCTCGGTCAGCGTGCCGATCTGGTTGATCTTGATCAGGATCGAGTTGGCCACGCCCTTGGCGATGCCCTGCTTGAGGAGCTTGGTGCTGGTGACGAAGATGTCGTCGCCGACCAGCTGCACCTTCTTGCCGAGCCGATCGGTGAGCAGCTTCCAGCCTTCCCAGTCGTGCTCGGACATGCCGTCCTCGATGGAGATGATCGGGTACTTGTCGGCCCAGGTCGCGAGGTAGTCGACCATCTGCGAGCGGGTCAGCTTCGCGCCCTCGCCGTCGAGCTCGTACATGCCGTCCTTGTAGTATTCCGACGCGGCGCAATCGAGCGCGAGCGCGATGTCGCTGCCCGCGGTGTAGCCGGCCTTGTCGATCGCCTCGAGCAGCAGCTGCAGCGCCGCCTCGTTGGAGGCGAGGTTGGGCGCGAAGCCGCCCTCGTCGCCGACGGTGGTCGGCATGCCCTTGGCGTCGATCAGGCGCTTGAGCGCCTGGAACACTTCCGCGCCGTAGCGCAGCGCCTCGCGAAAGGTCGGCGCACCGATGGGCACGAGCATGAATTCCTGCATGTCGATGCTGTTGTTGGCGTGCGCGCCGCCGTTGATGACGTTCATCAGCGGCACCGGCAGCGCCATCTCCCCGGCCCCGCCGAGATAGCGGTACAGCGGCAGGGTGGACTCCTCGGCCGCCGCCTTGGCGACCGCGCACGACACCGCGAGGATCGCGTTGGCGCCGAGGCGTTCCTTGTTCTCGCTGCCGTCGAGCTCGATCATCGTGCGGTCGATGAACGCCTGCTCGGAGGCGTCCAGGCCGATGATGGCCTCGCAGATCTCGGTGTTGACGTGCTCGACCGCCTTCTGCACGCCCTTGCCGCCGTAGCGCGCCGGGTCGCCGTCGCGCAGCTCGATGGCCTCCTTCGATCCGGTGGACGCGCCGGAGGGCACCGCGGCGCGGCCGCTGATGCCCGACTCGAGCACGACGTCGGCCTCGATGGTGGGATTGCCGCGCGAATCGAGGATCTCGCGGGCGATGACGTCGACAATGGCGCTCATGAGTCCCCCTGCATAGTCGTCGCCGCGGCGGCTGCGCGCTTCACCCGGCAACCTCGTAGTCGCAGATGATCCAGTCGGCGACCTCGCGCTCGATGGCCACCACTTCCTGGTGCTTCGGATTCGGGCCGTAGGCGTCGAGGTCGGCGCGGGTCGCGAACGCCATGTTGACGCCGAAATCGTAGGCGATCGGGCGATCGGTCGTATTCCAGCCGTATTCGAAGCGGACGATGCCGCTGCAGTGCGGCGGCAGCGCCTTGAACAGCGGCCTCCCAGGCCTGCACGCGCGGATCGCCGCGGGCGACTCCCGGCTTGAGCTTGATCAGGACCAGGTGCACGAACATCGACGGCCTCCGTGGGCGGGCAGCGTCAGTGCTGCCGGCAGCAGGTCGGACTCCGGGAAGCCGGCGCGCTTGACCGTGGCGTCGAGTGCGGCGAGCGTTTCCAGACAGCTCGCGCATGCGCCCGAGCGGCCAGGCATTCGGCCCGTCGGAGAGCGCCTTGGCCGGATCCGGATGGGTTTCCATGAACACGCCCGCGACGCCGGCGGCGACGGCGGCGCGCGCCAGCACCGGCACGAATTCGCGCTGCCCGCCGCTGACCGTGCCCTGCCCGCCGGGCAGCTGCACCGAATGCGTGGCATCGAACACCACCGGGCAACCGGTGGCGCGCATGATGGCGAGCGAGCGCATGTCGGAGACCAGGTTGTGGTAGCCGAAGCTCGCGCCGCGCTCGCACACCAGGATGTTGTCGCGGCCGCTTGCCGCGCGCGCCTTGGCGACGACGTTGGCCATGTCCTCCGGCGCCAGGAACTGGCCCTTCTTGATGTTCACCGGCTTGCCCGCCCTGGCCACCGCGCGGATGAAATCGGTCTGGCGGCAGAGGAAGGCCGGCGTCTGCAGGACGTCGACGACGGCGGCGACGGCGGCAATCTCCTCCTCGGTGTGCACGTCGGTCAGCACGGGCACGCCGACCTGGCGCTTGACCTCGGCCAGGATGCGCAAGCCTTCGGCCATGCCCAGGCCGCGAAACGATTGCGCCGAGCTGCGATTGGCCTTGTCGTACGACGACTTGAAGATGAACGGGACGCGCAGCGCCGCGCAGATTTCCTTCAACTGCCCGGCCACGTCGACCTGCAGCTGCTCGGACTCCACCACGCAGGGCCCGGCGATCAGGAACAGCGGCTTGTCGAGACCGACCTCGAAGCCGCACAGCCTCATCGCGCGCGCTTCCCGCGCGGCGCCGCCGGCCATGCGGGAACGAGCGGCCGCTGTGCGACGCCGGCCGTACGACATCCGACGCATGATCCATAGGCAGGCTAGGCGACGAGCTGCGGTCGCGCGCGCGCCGGCTCGCCGCGGGTCTCGCGCGCGCGCGCCAGCGCGGCGTGGATGTAGGCGATGAACAGCGGTGGCCGCGCCGGGGGTTGGAGGTGAACTCCGGGTGAAACTGGCAGCCGAAGAACCACGGGTGATCGGCGAGCTCGATCATTTCGCACAAGTCGCCGGCCAGCGCGCTCTTCGCCCGCGCGCCGACGACCAGGCCGGCGGCTTCGAGCCGCGGCAGGTAGTGGTTGTTGACCTCGTAGCGGTGGCGGTGGCGCTCGGCGACCGTCGGCGCGCCGTAGATGCGCTGCGCCAGGGTTCCCGGCACGACCTCGCAGGGCTGGGCGCCCAGGCGCATCGTGCCGCCCAGATCGGACTGCGCGCTGCGCTTTTCCACCGTGCCGTCGCGGTTCTGCCATTCGGTGACCAGCGCCACCACCGGGTGCGGCGTGTTCGGATCGAATTCGGTGCTGTTGGCCTCCGCGAGCCCGGCCCGGTGCCGCGCGTATTCGATCACCGCGAGCTGCATGCCGAGGCAGATGCCCAGGTACGGGAATGCCGTTCTCGCGCGCGTAGCGGATGGCCTGGATCTTGCCCTCGACGCCGCGCTGGCCGAAACCGCCCGGCACGAGGATCGCGTCCATGTCCTGCAGCGCGCCCACGCCGTCGCGCTCGATGGCCTCCGAGTCGACGTAGTGGATGTGCACCTTGCTCCGGGTGTGGATGCCGGCATGCGCCAGCGCCTCGGAGAGCGACTTGTACGATTCGGTGAGGTCGACGTACTTGCCCACCATCGCGATGTGGACCTCGTGCTCCGGGTGCACGAGCGCGTCGACCAGCCGGTTCCACACCGACAGGTCGGCCGGCTTCGGGCTCAGGTTGAGCTTGCGGCAGACGATCTCGTCGAGCCCTTCGGCGTGCAGGGCGGCCGGAATCTTGTAGATCGAGTCGGTATCGAGCGCCGGAATCACCGCCTCGGGCGTGACGTTGGTGAACAGCGCGATCTTGCGCCGGTCGCCGTCGGGCAGCGGACGGTCGGCGCGGCACATGACGATGTCCGGCTGGATACCGATCTCGCGCAGTTCCTTGACCGAATGCTGCGTCGGCTTGGTCTTCATCTCGCCGGCGGTGGCGATGAACGGCACGAGCGTCAGGTGGATGTAGCAGACGTTGTCGCGGCCCAGCGTGATGCCCATCTGCCGGATCGCTTCCAGGAACGGCAGCGATTCGATGTCGCCGACCGTGCCGCCGACCTCGACTACCGCGACCTCGGCCTCGCTGCCGTTGGCCACGGTGCCGTTGATGATCCAGCTCTTGATCTCGTCGGTGATGTGCGGGATCACCTGCACCGTGCCGCCGAGGTAATCGCCGCGCCGCTCCTTGCGGATCACGCTCTCGTAGATCTGGCCGGTGGTGAAGTTGTTGCGCTTGCCCATCTTCACGTCGACGAAGCGCTCGTAGTGCCCGAGATCGAGGTCGGTCTCGGCGCCGTCCTCGGTGACGAACACCTCGCCGTGCTGGAACGGGCTCATCGTTCCAGGATCGACGTTGATGTACGGGTCGAGCTTGAGATTGGTGACGCGGATGCCGCGCGAAGCGAGGATGGCGGCGAGAGACGCGGCGGCGATGCCCTTCCCCAGCGAGGAAACGACGCCACCCGTTACAAACACGAACTTGGTCATGGGCGACAAGTTCAGGAAATTCCAATTCTACCCGAACTGCCGCCCCGGCACAAATCCGCCGCGCTCACACCTGCGTGAGCCCTCGTGTCAACCGTTCCAGGGTGCGCTCCCGCCCGAGCAGCATCAACACCGCGTCGATCGCGGGCGTGCTGGCGGTGCCGGCGACGAGCACGCGTAGCGGCATCATCACCTGCGGCGCCTTGAGTTGATGGGCGCGGCGGCGTTCTTGATCGCCGCGGCGATGGGCGCGCGTTCCCACGCCACCTGGGCGAGTTCAGTCTGCAGGGTCGTAAGCGCGCGCGCGGCTCCCCGCATCCAGATGCGTCGCCTTGAGCGCCTCGGGCACGTTCACCTCGGCGTAGAAATAGCGCGCCATCTCGCGCCATGTCGACGAGCGTCGGCGCGCGATCACGCAACAGGTCGGCGACCGCGGCGGGCGCGGGCCCGTTGGCGACATCGCTGCCGTCGCGCACCAGGAACGGCCGCAGCGCCGCGCCCAGTACTTCGGCCGGCTGCGCTTGATGTGCTCGTGATTGACCCAGCGCAGCTTGGCAGCGTCGAAGCGCGCCGGAGCCGGATGGATATGCGTGAGGTCGAACCACGCGACGAGCTCCTCGCGCGTGAACACTTCGGCGTCGCCGTGCGCCCAGCCCAGGCGGGCGAGAAAGTTGACCATCGCCTCGGGCAGGAAGCCCTCGTCGGCGTACTGCATGACGCTGACCGCGCCGTGACGCTTGGACAGCTTGTGCCCGTCGTCGCCGAGCACCGTCGGCAGGTGCGCGTAGACGGGCACCTCGGCGCCGAGTGCCCGGAGCAGATTGATCTGGCGCGGCGTGTTGTTGACGTGATCGTCGCCGCGGATCACGTGGGTGATGCCCATCTCGAGATCGTCGACGACCACGCCGAAGTTGTAGGTCGGCGTACCGTCGGCGCGCGCAAGCACCAGGTCGTCGAGCTCGGCGTTGCTGATCTCGATGTGTCCCTTGACCTGGTCGTCCCAGGCGACGCTGCCCTGCGTCGGGTTCTTGAAGCGGAACACCGGCGCGACGCCGGCGGGCGGCAGTCTGGCCGGGCTGCAGATTCTCCGGCCGCCAGCGGCCGTCGTAGCGCGGCTTCTCGCCGCGCGCCGATCTGCGCCGCGCGCAGCGCTTCGAGCTCCTGCGCGGCGTGGTGTAGCAGCGGTAGGCGAGGCCGCGCGCGAGCAGGTCGTCGAGCACCGCCTTATAGCGCGCCAGCCGCTGCATCTGGTAGTAGGGGCCCTCGTCGTAGTCCAGGTCGAGCCACGCCATGGCGTCGAGGATCGCCTTGATCGCCGCCGGCGTCGAGCGCGCCACGTCGGTGTCCTCGATGCGCAGGATGAATTCGCCGCCGTGATGGCGTGCGAAGGCCCAGGCGAAGAGCGCGGTGCGGGCGCTGCCCAGGTGCAGGTAGCCGGTGGGGCTGGGCGCGAAACGGGTGCGGACGGAAGCCATGGGTGGCAAGGCGCGCTAGCGGCGCGTGCGCAGCGGCTGCCAGCGCAGATCGAGCGTGGTCGGTAGCGCCGGATTGGGGGCTTCGGCGCGCACCAGCATTGGCCCGGGCGTGTGCCCGTGCGTCCAGAAGCGGGCGATACGGCGCGCCTCGGCCTCGTTGGCGTTGACCGGGAAGGTCGCGTAGTTGCGCCCGCCGGGGTGGGCGACGTGGTAGGTGCAGCCGCCGAGCGCGCGGTTCGCCCACGTGTCGACCAGGTCGAAGGTGAGCGGGGCCTGCACGTCGATGGTCGGGTGCAGCGCGGTGGGCTGGTTCCAGGCGCGGAAGCGCACGCCCGCGACGAATTCGCCCGGCACCCCGGTGGCGGCGAGCGGCAGCGCGCGCCGGTTGGCGGTCACCGCGTGCCGGCCGGGGACCATGCCGCTCGACCTTGACCTGCAGGCGCTCGACCGACGAATCGACGAAGCGTGCGGTGCCCGCGGCGCTGATCTGCTCGCCCAGCACGTGCCAGGGCTCGATCGCCTGGCGCAGCTCGATGGTCACGCCGTCGTAGCTCACGGTGCCGAAGCGCGGAAAGCGGAATTCGACGAACGGATCGAACCACGCCACGTCGAACGGATAGCCGAAGGCGTTGAGATCGGCGACGACGTCGCGCAGGTCGGCGGCGACGAAATGCGGCAACAGCCAGCGGTCGTGCAGCGCGGTGCCCCAGCGCACCAGCTTGCCGCGATACGGCTGCTGCCAGAAGCGCGCGACGAGCGCGCGCAGCAGCAGCATCTGCACCGCGCTCATGCGCGCGTGCGGCGGCATCTCGAAGGCGCGGAATTCGAGCAGGCCCAGCCGGCCGGTCGGGCCGTCGGGCGAATAGAGCTTGTCGATCGAGAACTCGGCGCGGTGCGTGTTGCCGGTGAGGTCGGTGAGCAGGTGGCGCAGCAGCCGGTCGATGAGCCAGGGTTGCGTCGCCTCGTCGCCGGCGCGCGTTTTGCGCTCGAGTTGCTGGAAAGCGATGTCGAGTTCGTAGAGGCGGTCGTCGCGCGCCTCGTCGACGCGCGGCGCCTGGCTGGTCGGGCCGATGAACATTCCTGAGAACAGGTACGACAGCGCCGGGTGGTTCTGCCAGTAGGCGATCAGGCTTTGCAGCAGGTCGGGGCGGCGCAGCAGCGGGCTGTCGGCCGGCGTCGCGCCGCCCAGCGTGACGTGGTTGCCGCCGCCGGTGCCGGTGTGCCGGCCGTCGAGCATGAATTTCTCGGTGCCGAGGCGCGCCTGGCGCGCCTCCTCGTACAGGGTGGTGGTGGTCGTGATCAGATCGCGCCAGGACGCCGGCCGGATGGATGTTGACCTCGATCACACCCGGATCGGGCGTGACGTTGAGCACCTGCAGGCGCGCATCGCGCGGCGGAGCATAGCCCTCGATGACGAGGCCGAGCTCGGCCGCCTGGGCAGTGTCCTCGATGGCAAGCGAGCAGCCCCGCGTAGTCTTCCAGGCGCGTCAGCGGCGGCATGAACACGTGCACGTGGCCTTCGCGCACCTGCACGGTGAGCGCGGTCTTGACCACCTCGCGCGGCTTGGCGCTGCGCGCGCGCCCGCTGCGGCCGCGGCGCAGGGAATCGCGGCGCGGCAGCGCGTCGCTTGCGGCGCGAACGGATCGACCGCGGGATCGGCCTCGACCTCCTCGGGCAGCACGTCAGGCAGCGACCCCAGCGGCAGGCGCAGGCCGAGCGGCGAATCGCCGGGCACGGCGTAGAGTCGCTCGCGGCGCAGCGGCCACGGGCTCGATTCCCAGACGGTGCCGGCCTTGCTAGCAGCGCGCACCGGCGCGGCCTTGAGCGGCAGCACGTAACCGCAGGGCTGCTCCAGGCCGGCCTGCAACAGGCGCGCGAGGCGTGCGCGCTCGCTCGCCGTCGGCGAGATCGGCTGCGCAGCGGATCGGCGTTGACCGGCAGCGCCGCTTCGTCCTTGAGCAGCTTCGGCACGTCCTCGTAGGCGGTGATCACCAGGGTCGTGGGCAGTCCCAGCGCGGCCGCGAGTCCGGTGGCGAAGGCCTGCGCCATCGGCGCAGGGTGCGCCTGCCCGGTGTGCGCGGGTCGGCGAGCAGCGCCTCGTCGTGCCACAGCGGCTCGCCGTCGCGACGCCAGTACACGCCGAGCGCCCAGCGCGGCAACGCCTCGCCCGGATACCACTTGCCCTGCCCGTAATGCAGCAGCCCGCCGCGGCGCGAAGCGCGCCTTGAGGCGTTTGAGCAGCGCTTCGGCGCGGTTGCGCTTCTTGGCGCCCAGCGCGGCGTAGTTCCATTCTGCGCCGTCCATGTCGTCGACCGACACGAAGGTCGGCTCGCCGCCCTGGGTCATGCGCACGTCGTGCGTGGCGAGATCGACGTCGACCGCCTCGCCGAGGGCATCGATCGCCGCCCACTGCGCGTCGCTGTACGGCTTGGTCACGCGCGGGTCCTCGTGCACGCGCGTGACCTGCATCTCGAAATCGAAGGCGACGTTGCACACGTCGGTGTAGCCGATCACCGGCGCGGCGTTGCCCGGATCGGCAGTGCAGGCGAGCGGGATGTGCCCTTCGCCGGCGAGCAACCCCGAGGTGGCATCCAGGCCGATCCAGCCGGCGCCGGGCAAGTACACCTCGGCCCAGGCGTGCAGGTCGGTGAAGTCGCGCTCCGGTCCGGGCGGCCCCTCGAGCGGCTTCTGGTCGGCGGCGAGCTGGATGAGATAGCCCGAGGCAAAGCGAGCGGCCAAGCCGAGGTTGCGCAGGATCTGCACCAACAGCCAACCGGTATCGCGGCACGAGCCGCAGGCTTGCTCGAGGGTGCGCTCGGGCCCCTGCACGCCCGGCTCCATGCGCACCAGGTAGCGGATCTGCTGCTGCAGCTCGTGGTTGAGGCGCACCAGCATGGTGACGGTGTTGTCGCCCGGCTTGAGCGTGGCCCGGAAGGCGTCGCGCCATGCCGCCAGGCGCGCTCCCACCGGCGCGGTCTCGAGGAAGGGAATGAGCTCCTTGGCAAGCGCCGGCGCGTAGACGAAGGGGAATGTTTCGGCATAGGGCTCGACGAAGAAATCGAACGGATTGATCACCGTCATGTCGGCGGTGAGCCCGACGATCACTTCCAGCTTGGTCGTGCGCTCGCTGAACACCAGGCGGGCGACCCAGTTGCCGTACGGATCCTGCTGCCAGTTCAGGAAATGCTCGGCCGGCGTGACCTTGAACGAATAGCCCAGGATCGGCGTGCGCGTCTGCGGCGCCGGGCGCAAGCGGATCTCGTGCGGACCGACGTTGACGAGGCGGTCGAACTGGTAGGTCGTGCGGTGCCGCAGCGCGACGCGGATGGCCATGCGCGGGGCTTGACTACCAGTCGGGGTTGGGCAGCTGCGCGAACACGCGGCGCAGCCCTTCGCCCCACTGCGAGTGAATCATCTGGAAATACGGATCGGACTCCTCGATGCGCCGCTGCAGGCGGATGGCCAGGGCGTCGGTCTCGTAGACCACCAGGTCGATCGGCAGGCCCACGGAGATGTTCGAGCGCATGGTTGAATCGAACGACACGATGGTGCACTTGGTGGCCTCGAGCAGGCCGGTCGAGCGCTTGACCACGCGGTCGATGACCGGCTTGCCGTACTTGCTCTCGCCGATCTGGAAGTAGCAGGTGTCGGGCGTCGCCTCGATGAAGTTGCCTTCGCTGTAGACCTCGAACAGGCGCGGCACCTCGCCCTTCACCTGGCCGCCGACGATGAAGTTCGCATGCGAGTCGATATTGTTCTGCTGCAGGTAGGGGCCGTCGCGCGTCTTCACCTCGCGCAGCGCGTCGCCGGTCAGGCGCGCGATGTCGAAGAGCGAGGTCGCATTCCAGAGCGTCATCTCCTCGCCCGGATTGCGCGCCCGCTGGTCGAGCACCGACAGCGCGTTCTGCGTGATCGACAGGTTACCCGAGGACAGGGTGACCACCACCCGGTCGCCGTCGCGCGCGAACACGCGCATCTTGGAGAAGCGGGCAATCTGATCGACACCGGCGTTGGTGCGCGAATCCGAAGCGAAGATCATCCCCGCGTCGAGCGACATGGCGACGCAATAAGTCATGGGTGGAGGTGCATTGCGATCCCGCGATTCTACTGGATAGCGGTTCAGTAGGTCGGCACGAGGAAATAGCGATTGATCTCCCCGCCGAGCACCGAGATGCGGTCGAGGAATTCCATCAGATACTCGTGCAGCCCGAACTTGATGATGTCGTTGGTCTTGCCGTAGTGCAGGCGCGCGTAGAGCTCGCCGGACGAGCGCTCGATCTCGCGGCTGGTGTCGTCGCACAGCACCTCGAGGGTATCGTGAATGAAGCTCATGCACGAGTGCAGCGAGCGCGGCATGTCGCGGCGCAGGATCAGCAGTTCCGCGACCCGGCGCGGGGTGATCACGTCGCTGTAGATCTTGCGGTAGGACTCGAAGCCCGACACCGAGCGCAGCAGCGCGCTCCACTGGTAGTAGTCGACCGCCCCGCCGACATCGGCGGCCGACGGCAGCAGCGTGTGGTACTTGACGTCGAGAATGCGCGCGGTGTTGTCGGCGCGCTCGATGTGGGTGCCCAGTCGGTTGAAGTGATAGGCCTCGTCGCGCAGCATCGTGCCGAAGGTCACGCCGCGAAACAGGTGCGAGCGCATCTTCACCCAGTCGAGGAACTCGGATACGCCGGTGGCCTGGATGCGATCGTAGTCATAGCCGCGCATCTCCAGCCACGCCGAGTTCAGGTCCTCGTACATCTCGGAAGTGATCGCGCCGCGCACCGAGCGCGCCGACTCGCGCGCCGAGCGCAGGCAGGAATAGATCGACGACGGATTGTTCGCATCGAGGATCATGAAGCGCAGCACGTTCTCGGCCGAGGCCTCGCTGAAGCGCTCGTAGAACGCGGTCGCCAGCCCCGAGGTGATCAGCGGCACCGACCAGGGCTCGGCCCACTCCAACCCGGGCGCGATCGCTTCGTAGGGCAGCAGCGACATGCGATAGGTGACGTCGAGCAGGCGCGCGGTGTTCTCGGCGCGCTCGATATGGCGGGCCATCCAGTACAGGTCGTTGGCGGTGCGGCAGAGCATCAGTGCCCCATGACCCAGGTGTCCTTGGTGCCGCCGCCCTGCGACGAATTCACCACCAGCGAGCCTTCGCGCAGCGCCACGCGGGTCAGGCCGCCCGGGCACCAGGTTGACCGTCTTGCCCGACAGCACGAACGGGCGCAGATCGATGTGGCGGGGCGCGAGCCCGGCCGCGACGAAGGTCGGGCAGGTCGACAGCGCGAGCGTCGGCTGGGCGATGTACTTGTCCGGCTGGGCGACGATGCGGCCGCGGAAGGATTCGCGCTCAGCGTTGCTCGCTGCCGGCCCGACCAGCATGCCGTAGCCGCCGGCGCCGTGCACTTCCTTGACCACGAGCTCGGCGAGATGGTCCAGGCAGTAGCGCAGGTCCTCCTCGCGCCGCAGCTGCCAGGTCGGCACGTTGTTGAGGATCGGCTCCTCGGTCAGGTAGAAGCGGATCATGTCCGGCACGTACGGATAGATCGACTTGTCGTCGGCCACCCCGGTGCCGATGGCGTTGGCCAGCGTTACCCGGCCGGCGCGGTAGGCGGCGAACAGTCCCGGCACGCCCAGCATCGAGTCCGGCCGAAACGCCCGCGGATCCAGAAAATCGTCGTCGACCCGGCGGTAGAGCACGTGCACCCGCCGCGGCCCGCGCGTGGTGCGCATGTACAGGGTGTCGTTCTGCACGAACAGGTCCTGGCCCTCGACCAGCTCGACGCCCATCTGCTGGGCCAGGAAGGCGTGCTCGAAATAGGCCGAGTTGTAGGCGCCCGGCGTGAGCACGCGCGACCTCGGGTTCCTCTTCGCCGGCCGGCGCCACCGCGCGCAGGTTCTCGAGCAGCAGGTCCGGATAATGCTCGACCGGCTTGATCAGCTGGTTGGCGAACAGCTCCGGGAACAGCCGCATCATCATGCGCCGGTTCTCGAGCATGTAGGACACCCCGGAGGGCACGCGCAGGTTGTCTTCGAGCACGTAGTACTCGCCTGCGCCGGCGCGCACGATGTCGACCCCGGCGACGTGGGCGTAGATGCCGCCGGGCACGTCCATGCCCTGCATCTCGCGCCGGTATTGCGTGTTGGCCAGCACCCGCTCGGCCGGGATGCCGCCGGAGCGAATGATGTTCTGGTCGTGGTAAATGTCGTGCAGAAAGCAGTTGAGCGCCTGCACCCGCTGCTTGAGCCCGCGCTCGAGCAGGCGCCATTCGCCAGCCGGAATGATGCGCGGCACGATGTCGAAGGGGATCAGCCGTTCGGTGCCGGCGTCCTCGCCGTAGACGGCAAAAGTGATGCCGATGCGGTGGAAGGCGCGCTCGGCTTCCTCGCGCTTTTGGGCGATCTGGTCGGCCGGGGTGCGCTTGAGCCAGTCCGAAAAACCCTGGTAGTGCGGCCGCAGCCCGCCGTCGGCGGCGCACATTTCATCATAAATGGGACGGGACACAGTGGCCTAATCGAAGATTCGGTGCAGTTTTAGCAAGACTCGAGCCAACAACGTTTTTGCTTTGCCGCCTATAAGCTTACCGAAATAAAGGCCGCCGCAGGGGTTTCCGCGGGGCCCCGCGCGGGGGCCCGGAGGGTGCCATTTCTGTCCAGGACATACATGGACATTCCTGCCGCGCGGTTTGACCCTGGTTTTGGCGCTATGGTTAAATACCCGCTCCTGTCTGGGTTCGCGCGGGCGGTTAGCTCAGCGGTAGAGCATTGCCTTCACACGGCAGGGGCCACTGGTTCGATCCCAGTATCGCCCACCATGCGGATCAACGGGTTGCGTGATTACGCAACCCGTTTTTTTCGTCCAAAAACCTTGCAGTCTGCCGAGATGCGCTCAGATTGAGCACATTTCTAGCACAGTTGGAGAATTCGCGGCGAGTTTGCGTCCATTTTTGGACAACGCAATCGCGACGCTGATCCATGGCTTGCAGTGTGCCGCGAATCGTCGTGATCGATCCAGGTAGGAGAACGCTCGCTGGCGGCGGCGTCCGGCCCGCGACGACGTGCGGCGACAACGCCTCGGTCCGCCGCACGGGTTCGCCGCGATGTGCAGCGCGCTCGGGAGGGGGTGTCGTGCACAGCGTACAATGCCCGATGATCGCAAAGCTCGCTGCCGTTGCCGTGGGCGTGTTCATGCCGGCAATCGGCGCCGGCGCAGCGACCGTGCTACCGCTCTACGTCGACCCGGCCTGCCCAGACCCGGCCGACGCCATCACGGTGCGCGCGGCTCTCGACGCGGCGCAGGTCCCGCTGGGCGCCATGATCGTGTCTGGCAATGGCGCCACGCTCACGCTGGTGCTTCCGACGGCTACCACCATTCCCCTGGGCACGCCTCAAGTCTTTATCCCGGCGGCTATCGGACCGCTTGCAGTGGGCACCTATACGGTGGAGTTCTATGTTCGCCCAATGCCGGCCTCGGGCGCTCCGGGGCCCGACCAGCTCATGGCCACCACCACGTTCGTGGTGCAGGACCATCCGCCGGTGTGCGCGGCACGCCATGTTGTGCCACTTACCTACGCGATGGTGACCGGCTTGGTCGGGCAGCCCTACTCCAGTCTCTTGTCCGTGCAGGTGGTCGACGCGCACGGGTTCCCGGTACCGGACGCGACCGTCCATTGGCAGCCCTTGATGCTCGCGGGCCGGCCGCCGCCGGGGCCGCAACCGGACCTGGCAGCAATCGCCGATGGAACCACCGATGGGCTGGGCGTGTACGCGGTCCAGGCCACAGCCAACACCGTGCCCGGCACGTTCGAATACCAGGCGTCCATCGAGTATGCCGACTTGTACCCTTCGGCCTATTACGTCATCAGTAATCGGCCCGCGCCGGACCCGTTCCCGGTGTATCCGGTGGTCGAGTATTACGACGGCAACCTGTTCCATTTCTTCATCACGGCGTATCCCGCCGAGATGGCCAAGCTCGACGCCGAGCAAAGTGGCTGGCTGCGTACCGGCGGCGTGTTCCTGGGTTACGGGGCTGACCCCGCGACACGGCCGAGCGATGCCGTGCCGGTGTGCCGCTTCTACGGCCTCCCGCAGGCCGGCCTCGACTCGCATTTCTTCTCGGCGTCGGCGCAGGAGTGCGCCGAGGTGACGCAGCGCTTTGGCAACGCCTGGCTGCTGGAAACCGCGGACGCGTTCGGCAGCATCCTTCCGGACCTGCAGACGGGCAGCTGCCCGCCAGGCACACTCGAAGTCCACCGCCTCTACAACAACCGACCCGATGCCAATCATCGCTACGGCGTCGCGCCGTTGTACTTGCTCTCCCCGGCGTATTTCAGCGCCACCGGGCCGTGGATACCCGAGGGTTACGGCCCCGACGCGGTCGTGATGTGCGCGCCCGCGTAGGGATGCTTGCGGAAGGGCCACGCGGCTTGAGCCTTCGGCGCAGGTGCCGGCGTGCGCGACACCTGCGACATCCGGGCAATTCTTGCATACGATGACGGCAAACCCACCGCTCGAGATGCCACGATGACTGCCCACTCCACGGCTGCGCTGCAGGTCGACGCGCTGGTCTTCGACGCCTACGGCACGCTGTTCGACGTGCAGTCGGTGGTCACCCTGGCCGAGCGCCTGTTCCCCGGCCACGGCGCGGCGCTCTCGCAGCTCTGGCGTAGCAAGCAGCTGGAGTACAGCTGGCTGCAAAGCCTGATGCTCTCCCCCACCCAGCGGCGCGAGGATTTCGCCGCGCTCACCGCGCACGCCCTCGACTACGCCGCCGAAGCGCTCGGGCTCGCGCCCTCGGCGGCGACGCGCCACCGCCTGCTCGATGCGTATCTCGACCTGTCGCCGTTCCCTGACGTCGCGCCGGCGCTGGCGGTGCTCGCGCCGTTGCCGCGGCTGATCCTGTCCAATGGCACGCGGCAGATGCTCGAGCTGCTGGTGGCCTCCACCGGCATCGCGCCGCATCTGGACGGCATTCTCTCGGTCGATGCCGCGGGAATCTACAAGCCCAGCCCGCGCGTCTATCAGCTTGCCGTCGACCACCTGAAGCTCGCGCCGGCGCGCATCGGCTTTGTCTCTTCCAACGGCTGGGACGTGGTCGGCGCCAAGGCCTTCGGCTTGACCGCGCTGTGGGTAAGCCGCACCGGCACGCCGCTCGAGCGGCACGGGCCGCGGCCCGACGCCGTCATCAGCTCGCTTGCCGACCTGCCGTCCCTGCTTGGCCGCTAGGGCAATCCCAGCTACGGCATGTACTGGCCGCCGTTGACTTCGATCACCTGCCCGGTAACGTAACCGGAGAGCTCATCCGAGGCGAGATAGACGAACGTGCCGGCGCACTCGTCCGGCGCGCCGATCCGGTTCATCGGAATCGTCGCCTGCATGGCCTTGAGTTGCTCGGCAGTGGTGTAGCGCTCATGAAACGGGGTCGCGATCACGCCCGGCGAGACGGCGTTGACGCGAATGCCGTCGCCGACCACTTCCTTGGCCCAGCCGTGCGTTGCCGTCGAAATGAAGCCCTTGGCACCGGCATAGATGACCGCGCCGCCCCCGCCGCCGTGGCGCGCGGCAATGGAGCTCACGTTGATCACGTTGCCTTTTTTCTGCCGGCGCATGATGGGAATGGTGGCGCGCATGAACAACGCGACCTGGATCACGTTGAGCGCAAGCACCTGGTGCAAGAAGGCTTCGCTGTAATCCTCGATGCGCGTGCGCGCCACCAGGCCACCGGCGTTGTTGATGAGCACGTCGATGCGGCCGAACGCGGCCTCGGTCTCGGCGACGATGCGCGCGACGTGCGCGCTCTGCGTCACGTCGCCGCCGACCAGCACCGCACTGCCGCCGAGCGCGCGCACGTCGGCGGCCACCTGCTCGGCGGCCGCGCGGCTGGCGTTGTAGTGGATGGCCAGGCGCGCCCCATAGGGCGCGAAGGCGCGCGCTGCCGCGGCGCCGATGCCGGTCGAGGCGCCGGTGATGAGCACCGCCTTGTCCTTGAGATCTGAAGCCATGTGCCTGCTCCGCTGCGGTCGATGCGCCCGCGCCGCGGCGCGGCCGGACGTCGCGGCTTAGTATACTTGGCTGGGTGCGACCGCGAGCGCGGCCGCCCTTATCCCGGCCACCCCGCGATGCCGCCACCCGAGCTGCGCATTCCCCCCGGTGCGTGTGACTGTCACATGCACATCTATGAAGACCGCTTTCCGGTGGTCCCGCAAGCGGTGTTCAAGCCGCCGCACGCGCCCCTCGCCGATTATCTCGAGGTGCAGCGCACGCTGGGGCTCGCGCGGGCCGTGGTGGTGCAACCCAACGGCTACGGCTTCGACAACCGCTGCACGCTCGAGGCGCTCGCCGCGCTGGGGGCGAGCGCGCGCGCGGTCGCGACCGTGCCGGTCGATGTCGCCGACGCCGAACTGCGGCGCCTGGCCCGAGCCGGGGTACGCGGCGCGCGCTTCCACCTGCTCCCCGGCGGCATGCTCGCCTGGGAGGCGCTCGTTCCGCTGGCGGCGCGCATCGCCCCATTTGGCTGGCACATCCAGTTGCAGCTCGACGGCCGCGAGTTGCCGCATTACGAAGCTGCGCTCGCCCGCCTGGCGGTGCCGCTGGTCATCGACCACAACGGCAAGTTTCTGGAGCCCGTGGCGCCGGAGCATCCGGCCTTCCAGGCGCTGTTGCGGCTGCTCGCCAGCGGCAACACGTGGGTCAAGTTGAGCGCGCCCTATGAGACCTCGCGCACCGGGCCACCGCATTACGCCGACGTAAGCGCTCTGGCCAAGGCGCTGGTGCAGGCCAATCCCGAGCGTTGCCTGTGGGCGAGCAACTGGCCGCACCCGGGGCGCACGCCACGGCCGGACACCGCACCTTTGCTCGACCTCTTGCTGGATTGGGCGCCCGACGCGGCCACGCGCGAGCGCATCCTTGTCGCCAACCCCGCCGCGCTGTACGGCTTCTGACTTCGCGTCAGGCCGCCTTCTTGGTGCGGCACGCCGCCACCGCATCGCGCAGCGCCGCGATCGCGAGCGGGCGCGGAAAGCTGCGCCGGTGCGCGAGCGCGATGCGGCGGGTCGGTACCGGCTTGGCAAACGGCACCGACACCACCAGGCGGCTGTGGTACTTGGGCGTCATGGCGTCGCGCGGCAGCACCGAGATGCCCAGACCCGAAGCCACCATGTTGCGCACTGTCTCCAGGGAATTGGTGCGCGTCGTAGGCGCGTCGCTGCGATTGAGCTCCGGACAGGCGTCGAGCACCTGGTCGCGGAAGCAATGCCCGACGTTGAGCAGAATCGTATGCTCGGCGCCGAGCTCGGAGGGCTGGATCGACTTGCGCCGTGCCCAGCGATGCTGCTGCGGCACGACCACCTGGAACGGCTCCTCGTAGAGGAAGTCGGTGACCACGCCCGGCGGCGCGAAGGGCAGCGCGATGATCGCCGCGTCGACCCGCCCGCTGCGCAGCTCCGCTTCCAGATGCTCGGTGAGGTTTTCCTCGATGTCCAGCGGCATTTGCGGCGCGCGCTCGTTGAGCACCGGGATCAGGTCGGGCAGCAGATACGGGGCCACGGTGTAGATCACGCCCAGCCGGAACACGCCCACCAGCTGGTTGCGCCCGGCCTGGGCGATGTCGCGAATCCGCGCCGCCTCCTCGAGCACCTTCTGCGCCTGCTCGACGATGCGTTCGCCCACCGGCGTGACGCTCACTTCGGGTTTGCCGCGCTCGAAGAGCTGCGTGCCGAGCTCCTCCTCGAGCTTCTGGATCGCCACCGACAGCGCCGGCTGGCTGACAAAGCAGCGCTGCGCGGCGCGAACGAAGCTCTTCTCCTGCGCGATCGCGACCAGGTAGCGCAGCTCGTTGAAGGTCATCGGTCCTTGCTGGCCAGGAAACGGGCAAACCCGGCACCGGTCTCCGGATGCTTCAGGCCGTAGTCGACCATGGCCTCGAGGTAGCCGAGCTTGCTGCCGCAATCGTAGCGGCGGCCCTCGAACTGGTAGGCCATGACTTTTTCGTCGTCGAGGAGGCGCGCGATGCCATCGGTGAGCTGGATTTCGCCCCCCAACCCCGCCGAGATCGTGCGCAGGTGATGAAAGATGCGCGGGGTCAGGATGTAGCGGCCGACCACGCCCAGCGTGGAGGTGGTCGTGCCCATCTTCGGCTTTTCCACGATGCGCATGATGCGCCCGACCGGCCCGGTCGCGGCTTCGGTCTCGACCATGCCGTAGTTCCCGACATCGGCCTGCTGCCACCGGCAGCACGCCGACCACCGAGTAGCGTTCGCGGTCGGCGACCTCGACCATCTGCCGCATCACCGGCACGGTCGCCGTCGATCAAGTCATCGGCGAGCAGCACCGCGAACGGATCGGGGCCGATCACCGGCTCGGCGCAGAGCACGGCGTGGCCGAGGCCAAGGGCCTCGGCCTGGCGGATATAGATGCAGTTGATGCCGCGCGGCAGCACGCCCTGGACGATATCGAGCAGCTCCGTCTTGTTGCGCGCGGCAAGCTCGGTCTCCAGCTCGTAGGCCTTGTCGAAATGATCCTCGATGGCGCGCTTGTTGCGGCCGTTGACGAAGATCATTTCGGTGATGCCGGCCGCCGCGGCCTCTTCCACGGCGAACTGGATGAGCGGCTTGTCGACGATGGGCAGCATTTCCTTGGGGCTGGCCTTGGTCGCCGGCAGAAAGCGACTGCCGAGCCCGGCAACTGGAAAGACCGCCTTGGTGATCCTACCGAAGGCCATGCAGCAGCTCCTTGAGTTGTTTTTCGTCGAGTACCGGCACCCCGAGTTCGCCCGCGCGGTCGAGCTTGCTTCCCGGATCGGCGCCGGCGACCACGTAGTCGGTCTTTTTCGACACGCTGCCGGTGACCTTGCCACCGTGCCGCTCGATCCATTCCTTCGCCTCGTCGCGCGCGAGCGTGGGCAGGGTGCCGGTGAGCACGAAGTTCTTCCCGGCGAGCCGGCCTGGCGCCGCGCGTTGCGGCGTGGTCTCCGGCCACTCTACCCCGGCCGCGCGCAACTGGGCAATCACCTCCCGATTGTGCGGCTCGGCGAAGAATTGGCGAATGCTCTGCGCCAGTACCGGCCCGACGTCGGCCACGGCGAGCAGGCCCGCCTCGTCGGCCTCAAGCAGCGCCTCGAGCTTGCCGAAGTGGCGCGCGAGCTCTTTCGCGGTCGCCTCACCGACGTGGCGAATGCCCAGGGCGTAGATGAAGCGCGCGAGCGTGGTCTTGCGGCTGCGGTTGATCGCGGCGACGACGTTGGCCGCCGATTTCTGCGCCATGCGCTCGAGTTCCGCGAGCGCGATCACGCCCAGTCCGTACAGGTCCGCCGGGGTGCGCACGACCTTGGCGTCGACCAGTTGCTCGACGAGCCTCTCGCCCAGGCCTTCGATATCCATGGCGCGGCGGCTGGCGAAGTGCAGCAGCGCCTGCCTGACCTGGGCCGGGCAGACCAGGCCTCCGGAGCAGCGCGCCACGGCCTCGTCGGGCAGGCGCACCACCGCCGAGCCGCATTCCGGGCACTTCTTGGGCAGGACGAAGGCGCGCGCGCCCGGCGGGCGCTTGTCGGTGAGCACCCGCACCACCTCGGGAATCACGTCGCCGGCACGGCGCACGATCACCGTGTCGCCGACGCGCACATCCTTGCGCCGCACCTCGTCCTCGTTGTGCAGCGTGGCGTTGGTGACGGTAACGCCGCCGACAAACACGGGTTTGAGGCGCGCCACCGGAGTGAGCGCCCCGGTGCGTCCGACCTGGACATCGATGCCCAGGACCTCGGTCGCCATCTCCTCGGCCGGAAACTTGTGCGCCAGCGCGAAGCGTGGCGCGCGGGAGACGTAGCCCAGCAGCGCCTGTTGCGCGAGGTCGTTGACCTTGTACACGACCCCGTCGATCTGGAACGGCAGCCCCTCGCGCTGCGCCCCGATCTTTTGGTAGTAAGCGAGCAGGCCGTCGAGCCCCTGCACGACCGCGCGCTCGCGCGCCACCGGCAGGCGCAGGGCGGCGAGGCGATCGAGCAGGGCCACTTGGGTGCGCGGCACGCGCGCGGGCGCGCCCCAGTCCACCTCGCCCACGCCGTAGGCGAAGAAGCTCAGTGGCCTTGCCGCCGTCATCTTCGGATCGAGTTGGCGCAGGGCGCCGGCGGCGGCATTGCGTGGGTTGACGAAGGTTTTCTCGCCGCGCGCGGCCTGCGCGGCATTCAGGCGCGCGAAATCGCGCTTGAACATCAGCACCTCGCCGCGCACCTCGAGGTACCGGGGCGGCGCCACCTTGCCGGCCGCGAGCTTGAGCGGAATGGCCTTCACCGTGCGCACGTTGGCGGTGACGTTCTCGCCCACGTACCCATCGCCGCGCGTGGCACCGAGCGTGAACAGGCCGTTTTCGTAGACGAGGTTGACCGCGAGACCATCGAACTTCGGCTCGACCTCGTAGGCGACCGCGGCGCTGCCCAGGGCGTCGCGCACGCGCCGGTCAAACGCGCTCACCTCCTCGGGCGTGAAGGCGTTGCCGAGCGAGAGCATTGGCACGCGATGGGTGACGGCGTCGAACTCCGCCGCCGGCTCGGCGCCGACGCGCTGCGTCGGCGAGTCGGCGCTGGCAAGCGCCGGGTACTCGTGCTCCAGCGCCTGCAACTCGCGGAACAGCGCGTCGTATTCCGCGTCGTCGACGGTCGGCGCATCGAGCAGGTAGTAGCGGTAGTTGTGCTCCTCGAGTGCGGTGCGCAGCTCAGCGGCGCGCGCGGACGCCTTGCGGGGGACGCCGGCGGCGGCCATGGCTGCGGGCCGGTTGCCTTAGCCAAACAGGCGCATGGCCCGCGTGCCGCCAGGCTCGATATGCGCCGCGCGCAGTCCCGCTGCGGTCGCCTGCACCTGCTGGCGGATCGCCGTCAGCGCCGCGTCATCGAGCGGGCGCCGGTTGTCGTCGACGAGCACGCCTTCGAGCGTCTGCGCCAGGCGCTTGGCGATCAGCCGCATCTGGTCGAAGACGCGTACCGGATCGGACACCCGCGGCACGTCGATCAGCAACACGACCCCGGCTGTGGTCAGCACGCGCAGGCTTTCGACGGTCAGCGGTTCCGGCTTGTGGTTCTGCAACTGCCAGAGCAGGTTGCCCGTCTCGTCGCGGTATTGGAATTGGCCGGCGCCATCCAGGCGGAAGCCGGCGGCCTCGGCGACGCCGCGCAAGCGCGTGCCGGCGATCGGGCCGTGCTCGGCTTTAAGGATGGTGAGGCCGATCTGCACGTCGAGGTCGGCGCAGAAGCGATCGAGTTCTTCGGCGCGCTCGGCTTCGTCGCGCGCGTCGGGCAACGCGCAGGCGCACGACAGTCCCGCCGCGGCCGTCGGCAACGGTATGCAGAAAGCTCTCGATATCGCTGCGGCTCGCCGCGCCGGAGCGGTCGGCCAACAGCAGGCAGGCTGCCAATTCCTGCCACGGTCCGACGGCGCCGTCCACGCCTTGCCACGGCAGCGTCGCGCTGCGCCGCCCGAGCCAGCGCACGGTTTTGGGCGGATGTCGCGCCAGCGCTTCGCCCAGCGCCGCGCTCGGCGCGGGTGCCGCCGGTTGCAGCAGCACCACGCACTCGATATCCGGATCCGGTGCGCTGCCTTCGCGCGCGCCCGGAGCGGTGGTCAGCGGTTGCGGCGCCGCCGGCGCTGGAGCGTCGGGCGCCTCGAATGGCTCCTCCTCGGCTTCGACCACGGGCTCGAGTGCGACGCTCGGCGCAAACCCGGGCGCGGCCCCACCGCGCAGGCTCGGTTCGGCGTCTGCGTGGCCACCATCAGGCCGCGTAAATGCCGCGCGCGATGCGCCGCCGCACCCGCCGCTCCTGCATCCAGTTGTAGGCCAGCACGCCCACGACCAGCGCCACGCCAGCGATGAGCAGACCTACGAACAGCGGGTTCATCGCGATGCGACAGCGGCCTGCCGCGGGGTGCTCTCGGCGAGTTCGAGCGCTTCCGCGATATCCACTGCAACCACCCGCGACACGCCGGGGTCGGGCATGGTGATGCCGATGAGTTGCTCCGCCATCTCCATGGTGATCTTGTTGTGGCTGATGAACAGGAACTGCGTCCCTTCGGCCATGGTGCGCACCATGGCGCAAAAGCGGTCGGTGTTCGGGTCGTCGAGCGGCGCGTCGACCTCGTCGAGCAGGCAGAACGGCGCCGGATTGAGCTGGAACAGGGCGAACACGAGGGCGATCGCGGTCATCGCCTTCTCGCCGCCGGACAGCAGGTGAATGGAGGTGTTGCGCTTGCCCGGCGGCTGCGCGATCACCTGTACGCCGGAATCGAGGATCTCCTCGCCGGTCAGCACCAGGCGCGCCTGGCCGCCGCCGAAGAGCGCCGGAAACAGCTTGCCGAAATTGACGTTGACGCTGTCGAAGGTCTGCTGCAGGAGCTCGCGCGATTCGCGGTCGATCTGGCGGATCGCGGATTCCAGAGTGGCCATCGCTTCGGTCAGGTCCTGCGCCTGGGCATCGAGATACTGCTTGCGCTCGCGAGCCTGCTTGAGCTCGTCGAGCGCGGCTAAGTTGACGGCGCCGAACCCGGCGATTGCCTGGGTCAGCCGTTCGATCTCGCCGGGCAGCGCGCTGGCGCGACCCCATGCCTTGAGCGCGGCCGGCAGCGCTTCGAGCTCGGCGTGCGCGGCGGCGAGCTGCTCCGCGAACTGCTGCTCGGCGAGCAGCGGCCGCCTGCTGCTTCAGGCGCATGTCCTCGATCTTCGCGCGCGCCGGCTCGAGCTGCTGTTCGGCGGCGAGCCGCGCCTCTTCCCCACCGCGGAGTTCCGCAGCGACGGCTTCCTGGTGGTCGCGCGCGGCCGCGAGCGCCTGCTCGGCCGCGGTGCGCGCCGCGAGCTGCTGCCTGCAACGCCGCCTCGACGGGCGCCCAGTCGATCTGGGCGCGTTCAGCCGACAGCTGTCCGACCAGTTCCTGCTGCTGCACGACTTGCGCCTCGAGTCCTGCGCGGCGCCGGGCGAACTCGGCGATCCGCTCGCGACAGGAACGTTCGCTGAAACCCGCTTCCTGGGTGCTGCGCTCCGCCGCGTGCAGCCGTTCGCGGGCCTGCGCCTGCGTGGCTTCCACCCGATCGCGCGCGAGTTCCGCGGCGGCACGCTCGCGCCCCGCCGCCGCCAGCTGGTCGCGCGTCTGCGCGATCAACTGCTCGATCGCCACTTCGCCCTGCCGCTCGACGCCTTCCTCGGCGGCGAGGGCGGCCAGTTCGTCGGCGATGCCGGCGCGCCGCTTCGCCGCGGCCTCGGCGGTCTGCTGCAGCTGCAGCAGCTCGAGCTCGAGCTCGTGGCAGCGGCGCTGCTGCGATGACAGTGCCAGGCTCTCGCCGTGATAGGCCTCCTGCTGCACGTTGAGCTCGGCCTCGATCTGGTCGCGCGCGGCGGCCGCGGCACTGGTTTCCTGGCGCGCGGTGGCAATGGCGGGCTCCAGGTCGGCGAGCTCGCGTTGCCGCGCCAGCACGCCGTGCAACTCGCTGTCCGGCGCAAACAAGCCGATGCCCTGGGCGCTGATGACGTGGCCTTGCGGCGTAACGAAGGCTTCGCCCAGGCGCAGCGCGCCGCGATCGCGTAGCGCGCTGGCAACGTCGGCGCGACAGCGCACGCCGGCGAGCCAATCCGCGAGCAGTCGGGCGAGGCCCGGGCGTGCGGGCTTGACCTTGGCGAGCAGCGAATCGCTGCCGCCGGCCGGAGCGTCCGCGGACGGCGCCGGGGCATAGGCGGCGATACGCCCGGGGAGCGGGCTGCCGTCGGCCCAGGCCAGCGCGGCCTCGAGATTGGCCAGTTCCAGCGCATTCAGGCGTTCGCGCAGCACCGCTTCCAGCGCATCTTCCCAACCGCGCTCGATGTCGAGTTGCTGCCACAGGCGCCGCGCCTGCTCGAGTTGGCGCGCCGGCGACCCAGCTGTCGGCGTCCTTGTTGCGGCCGATCTTCGCCTGCAACGCGGCCAGGGCTTCCGAGCGCGCCTCGCGCTCCGCCAACGCGCGGCTCGCCTGCTGCCAGGTGTCGCCGGCCGCGCGCTGCTGCTCCTGCAACGCCTGCACGGCGGCGCGCAAGCCGTTGCGACCCGCCTCGCGGCTGGCGAGGTCGGCTGCTTCCTCTTCGAGTTGCCCCGCGACAAGCGCGATCTGCGCCGCCAGTGGCGCGCCGAGCGCGTCGGTTTCGGCGTCGAGCCGTTCGCGCCGCTGCCCGAGCGTGGCGAGGGTCTTGCCGGCGTTCTCGCGCCGCGTTTCGGCGACGCGCAGCGCCTGTTCGATCTCCCCGCTTTTCTGCAGCACAGCGGACAGGGTCTGCGCCGCGGCGGCCAGATGCGGTGTCGACTTGCGGCAGCGCGGCGCGCGCGGACGTTCTCTTCTGCAGCCGCCGCCTCGCATCGCTGCCACCGCCGCGGCCAGTTCGCGCTGCCCCGCGTGCGATCTCGGTCTCGAGCGCGGCGAGCTGCGCGGCGAGGCCGGCGAGCAGCGCGGCGAGCTGTTCGGCCTGCTGCGCCAATCGGCCTTCGTTGTCGCGCGCGAACTGCAACTGCTGTTCCAGGCGCGTCACCTCGGCGTTGGCGGCGTAGAAGGCGCCCTGGGTCGTGTGCAGCTCGTCGCCGGCGCGATACTGCTCGGCGCGCAAGGTCTCCACCCGGTTTTCTGCTGCGCGCAGCTCGGCGATGAGCCCTTCCAGTCCCGCAGCCAGGTTCGCGACTTCGGTCGCGTGGCGCTCGCGCAGGCGGGCGGCATCCTGCTGCTTGGCGAACCACAGCAGATGCTGGGCCTGCCGAGTTGCGCTTCGTGCTCGCGGTAGCGGGTGGCGATCTCAGCCTGGGCGGCGAGCTTTTCGATCTGCGCGGCGAGTTCGCCGCGAATATCCTCGACGCGCGCCAGGTTGCCGCGCGTATCGGCGATGCGGCCCTCGGTTTCCTTGCGCCGTTCGCGGTACTTCGACACCCCGGCGGCTTCCTCGAGAAACACCCGCAGCTCCTCGGGCTTGGCCTCGATGACCCGGCCGATCATGCCCTGCTCGATGATGGCGTAGGCGCGCGGGCCGAAGTCCGGTACCCAGGAACAGATCGTGGATGTCGCGGCGCCGGACCGGGATGTTGTTGATGTAGTAGGTCGAATCGCCGTCGCGGGTGAGCACGCGCTTGATCGAGAGCTCGGTGTAGCGCCCCCATTGGCCGCCGATGCGGCCCTGGCTGTTATCGAAGAACAGTTCGACCGAGGCGCGGCCGACGGGCGCGCGCTCGCCCGCGCCGTTGAAGATGACGTCCTGCATCGACTCGCCGCGCAGGGCGGAGGCCTTCGACTCGCCGAGCACCCAGCGCACGGCGTCGATGACGTTTGACTTGCCGCAGCCGTTCGGGCCGACGATGCCGACGAGCTGTCCGGGAGTGGCGATGGCGGTCGGATCGACGAACGACTTGAAACCGGCCAGCTTGATCTGTGTGAGGCGCAATTCGGATTCTTCGGGGATGCGGATCGGCGCGAGATTGGACCCCGGCACAGCGAGGCGCGCCGCTTAGGGCGTAATTATAGCCGATCCCCATGCCGCGACCGAGGCGCGGCTGCTGTCAGGCCGCCGGGGTCGCGGCGGGAGTCGTCCCTCCTCGACGGCATGGCATGCGGCCAGGGCGAGCTCCGCGCCGGCGGCCACCGGCCGGAGCGCGGGCACGTCGCGCCGGCAGCGATCATTGGCCAGCGGGCAGCGCGGATGAAAGGCGCAGCCCGACGGCGGGTCGAGCGGATTGGGCACCTCGCCTGCCACGGCGGTGCGCGGCTTGCCGGTCAACTCCAGATCGGGCACTGCGTCGAGCAGCATGCGCGTGTACGGATGCTGCGGGCTGCGAGAACAGGCGGCGCGTCGGCGCCAGCTCGACGATGCGGCCCAGATACATCACGCCGACGCGATCGGCGATGTGGTGCACGACGGCGAGGTTGTGCGAGATGAACAGGAATGTCAGGCCCAGCTCGCGCTGCAGGCGCCGCATGAGATTGAGCACCTGCGCCTGCACCGACACGTCCAGCGCCGAAGTCGGTTCGTCGCAGACCAGGAACGCGGGATTGCCGGCGAGTGCGCGCGCGATCGAGATGCGCTGGCGCTGGCCGCCCGGAGAACTGGTGCGGAAACTTTGCGCCGTCGGCGGGGGCGAGGCCGACCTGCTCGAGCAGGCTCGCTACGCGCGCGGCGCCCGTGCGCGGCGCCTGTCCGCCGCGCGCAGCGCGCAGCGGCTCGGCGACGATGTCGGCGACGCGCCAGCGCGGATTGAGGCTCGCGTAGGGATCCTGGAAGATCATCTGCATGTTGCGCCGCTCGGCCCGGGTCGGCGCCATGCGCGTCGATGCGCCGCCCGGCATAGCGAATCTCGCCGCGGGTGGGCGCGGTAGAGGCCGACGATGAGGCGCGCGACGGTGGACTTGCCGCAACCGGATTCGCCGACGAGCCCCAGCGTCTCGCCGCGGGCGATGGCAAAGCTCACGCCGTCGACCGCCTTGAGCAGCGCGTGCGGTTTGCGCTCGAGCACGCGGTTGAGCCAGGGCGGCGAAACGTCGAAGTGGCGCGCCACGTCGACGCAGCTCCACCAGCGGCGGGGCGGCCGCACTCATGCGCTGACGCAGCCAGCAGGCGGCGCGGGTGGCGCCGGCGGGCATCAGCTCCGGCCGCTCGCGCCGGCAGCGCGTCGAACGCCTGCGGGCAGCGCGGATGGAAGGCGCAGCCGGGCGGGATCGCGGTCAAGCGCGGCATCGTCCCGTCGATCTGGGCGAGCGCTTCGCGCTCGGCGACGATCGACGGGATCGAGCCC
The DNA here is from genome assembly GCA_963777455.1 of uncultured beta proteobacterium. Classification (GTDB taxonomy): domain Bacteria; phylum Pseudomonadota; class Gammaproteobacteria; order Burkholderiales; family Casimicrobiaceae; genus PALSA-1003. The sequence goes on along the minus strand of CAVZQQ010000004.1, from coordinate 2,620,978 downwards.
ATCAGGCCGCGCGTGTACGGATGCTGGGGCCGGTGGATGACGTCGGCCACCGGCCCGACCTCGACGATGCGCCCGGCGTACATCACCGCCACCCGGTCGGCGGTCTCGGCGATCACGCCCATGTCGTGGGTGATGAGCATCACCGCGGTGCCGTGCTCGCGGCAGAGGCGCTTGAGCAAGGCGATGATCTGCGCCTGGATCGACACGTCGAGCGCGGTGGTCGGTTCGTCGGCGATGATCAGCCGCGGCTTGGCGCCAGTGCCAGCGCAATCACCACGCGCTGGCGCATGCCGCCGGAGAACTGGTGCGGGTAGTGGTCGAAGCGCCGCTCGGGCGCCGGGATGCCGACCTCGGCGAGCAGCGCGATGCGCGCGCGCCCGCGCCGCGCCGGCGCTGAGCTCGCAGATGGGTGGTGATGGTCTCGACCAGCTGCCGCCCGATCGTGTAGAGCGGGTTCAGCGAGGTCAGCGGATCCTGGAACACCGCGCCGATCTCGCGGCCGCGGATGCGGCGCAGCGCTTCCGGCGGCAGGTTGTCGATGCGCCGCCCGCCGAGGCGGATTTCGCCGGCGCCGATCCGGCCCGGCGGATCGATCAGCCCGATGATCGCCGCGCCGGTGAGCGACTTGCCGGCGCCCGATTCGCCGACCACCCCCAGCACCTCGCCCGGCGCGATGGTCAGCGAGATGTCGTCGACCGCGACCAGCGTGCCATGCCGCGTCGGGAACTCGACCCGCAGTCCCTCGATGGTAAGCAGCGCCGGCGCGGTCACGACGGACGCGGTCTGCATCGCTTGAGTCGCGCTCGCCGCGCTCATTGCAGCCGGGGATTGAGCGCGTCGCGCAGCCAGTCGCCAAGCAGGTTGATCGCCAGCACCAGGATCACCAGGGCGGCGCCGGGAAAGATCGTGATCCACCATTCGCCGGAGAACAGAAAATCGTTGCCGACGCGGATCAGCGTGCCCAGCGACGGCCGCGTCGGCGGCACGCCGACGCCGAGGAACGACAGCGTCGCCTCGAGCACGATGGCGGTGGCGATGTTGATGGTGGCGAGCACCAGCACCGGCCCGAGGACGTTGGGCAGCAGATGCCGGAACACGATGCCGGCGGGCGTGACGCCGATCACGCGCGCCGCCTGCACGTATTCCTTGTTCTTCTCCACCAGCGTCGAGCCGCGCACGGTGCGCGCGTACTGGGGCCAGTTGGAGACGCCGATGGCAACGATCAGCACCACCAGCGCCACCTCGCCGTGCGCCTCGCGCGGCAGCACCGCGCGCGCGACGCCGTCGATCAGCAGCGCGATCAGGATCGCCGGGAACGACAGCTGCACATCGGCTGCGCGCATGATGAAGGCGTCGAGCCGGCCGCCGGCGTAGCCGGAAACGAGGCCCAGGCTCACCCCGATCGCCACCGCCAGCGCTACGGCCGCCACGCCCACCAGCAGCGAGATGCGCGTGCCGAACATGATGGCCGAGAGCACGTCGCGCCCCTGGTCGTCGGTGCCGAGCAGGTATTCCGGCCTGGACGCCGGGCAGGCCGCGCGGCGGCGTCAACGCGTCGCTCAAGTTGAGCGTGGCGAGGTCGAACGGGTTGTGCGGCGCCACCCAGGGCGCGAACAGCGCCGCGGCGAGGCAGATGAAGAGCACCAGCGCCGCGAGCACCGCGACCGGCGAATGGCGAAACCCGTACGCCAGATCGCCGCCCCAGAAGCGCTGCAGGCGACCCGGGACGGCGCGGCTCGTCATGGCGAGGGCCCGGCGCGATGCTCCGCCGGCTGCCGTGCGCTCACCGCACCACGACCCACTTCAGGAAGTTGAAGTTGTCGGGCAGCTGCACCAGGTCGACGTTCTTCTTCATCGCCCAGGCCAGCGCCTGCTGGTGCAGCGGGATGTGACCGATGTCGTCGGCATGGATCTTGTACAGCTCATGGATCATCGCCTCGCGCTTCGTCTGGTCGAGCTCGCTCGCGATCTGCGGCCCGAGTTCGTCGACGCGCTTGTTGGAGTAGCTGCCGAGGTTGAACTGGCCTTGGCCGGAGGGGCCGGGCGACATGAGGATGGCGAAGATCTGGTTGTGCGCATCGTACGAGGCCGGCGTCCAGCCCAGCAGATAGAACGACGTGTCGCGCGACAGGATCTTGGGAAAGTAGGTCACCTTGGTCTCCACCATCAGGTTGACCTTGACGTCGACCTTGGCCAGCATCGCGGCAACCGCCTGGCAGATCGCGGCGTCGTTGACGTAGCGATCGTTCGGGCAATTCATGCCGACCTCGAAGCCGTTGGGATAGCCCGCCTCGGTCAGCAGCTTCTTCGCCGCGGCGGGATCGTACGGCAGGCGGGTGTTGAGATCCTTGGGAAAGCCGCGGATGCCCGGCGCGATCATGACGCCGGAGGGCGTGGCCGCGCCGCGCATGACGGTGCGCGCGATGGTGTTCTCGTCGATCGCCTGATAGAACGCCTGGCGCACGCGCTGGTCCTTGAACGGGTTCTTGCCCTTGACGTTCGGAGTACAGGAGCTCGTCGCGCGCCTGGTCCATGCCCAGGAAGATCGTGCGCAGCTCCGGTCCCTGCATGACCTTGAGCGACGGGTTGGCGCTCAGCCGTTCCAGGTCCTGCAGCGGTGCGGGCTCCATCATGTCGATGTCGCCCGGAGATCAGCGCCGCGACGCGCGTGGCGGCATTGCCGATCGGGGTGAACACCGCTTCGGTGACGTTGCTCTCGACCTTCGTCCAGTAGTTCGGGTTGGCGATGAACACGGTGCGCACGCCGGGCTCGCGCGACTTGATCATGAACGGCCCCGTGCCGTTGGCGTGCAGGGTCGCCGCGTTCTCCTTGCCCTTGCGCACGTCGACCGGGGCGGTGGCGTTGTTCTTCTCGCACCAGGACTTGCTCATCATGTACCAGACGTTGATCGTGTCGGGCAGGATCGGAAACGGCTCGGCGGTGATGATGTCGACGGTCAGATCGTCGATCTTCTTGATCTCCTTGATCGGCCCGACATAGGTCTTCATGTCGGAGCCGTCGCTCTTGGCGCGCTCGTAGCTGAAGATCACGTCGTCGGCGGTGAACGGTGTGCCATCGTGGAACTTGACGCCCTTGCGCAGCGTGAAGCGCCAGACCGTGGGCGCGGTCTGCTTCCAGGACGTGGCCAGTACCGGGATCAGCTCGAGCTTCTTGCCGCGACCGACCAGCGGCTCGTAGACGTTGCCCATGAGGCTCAGCTGCAGCGACTCGTTGAGCGCATACGGATCCATCGAAGTGGCGTCGCCCTGGTCGGCGAAGCGGAAGGTCGCGGCGTGCGCGCCCGGCGCAAGCGCAGGCGCCGGCGATGATCGCGGCGGTAAACAGGGCCTTCAGCGTGTTCATGGTCGTTCTCCCGGTGGTCTGGAGCGGCTGGTAGCGAACTAACGCACCGTCGCCGGCGCGAGGGCGGCGACGGCCTGCAGGCAGGCCGCCTGCGCCTGCACGAACACCATCGTCTTCCAGTCGTCGGCGTCGATATAGAACGCGTCGCGCAGCGCGCGCTTGATGGTCGCCCGCTGCGCCGGCGGCGCCTCCGGGTGCTGGTGCAGCCAGTGCTCGGCGCGCAGCATCTGCAGCGTGTGCTCGAGCGAATAGGTGCCGTACTCGAGGACCATGGGCGTGAGCTTCGGCGCGCGGGCACTCGGCATAGGCGGCGTTGCTGATCGAGTCCGGTGACCCGCGCCGCGCTCGCCGAGCCCTCGAAGGCCGAGGTCAGCTCGGCGCCCCACCACGCGCGGGCGCGGGCGATGGCGTCCGGATCGTCGTGGCCCGGCCCAGATTTTTTCGCCGTGCCCGCGCGGCCCAAGGCCGGTATGCAGATCGATCCAGCCCAGGCGCGTGCGCGTCGACGCCTGCCCGCGCAGCACCGCGCGCAGGCAGGCGTTGCTCCAGGCCGGCCGGCTGCCGCCGTAGAACAGCCCGTCGGCGAACACGTACTGGCCGCCGGTCACCGCCGCCTGGAACGCCGGCACGCCGTCGTTCGCGATCACGCGCGCGCAGCTTCGCTTCGTTGTCCTGCGGCGGCGGCCACGCAGCCGGAAGCAGCAGTGCGTGGATCGCGGCATAGCCTGTCGTTGACCGGCAGCGGCGCGGCAAAATCGACGAAGTTGCGATTGAGGTCGGCGTTATCCTCGTTGGCGCGGCGCAGGTGCGAGAAGCCGTAGGGATTGAGCGCGTGCAGCATCAGCACGCTCACGCCGGCGCGCTCGACGCGGCCGAGAAAGGCCGTCGTCGTGCAGCAGCGCGACCTGGCAGCCGGAGCCGCAGAAGCCTTCGACGCCGTGGGTGCCCGAGGTCAGCAGCAGCAGGCTGGCGCGGCATTCGGGTCGCCGAGTCTGCGCCAGATCGATCGACAGCTCCTCGCCCTGCGCGCCCCGCTCGCTCGGGTGCACGTCGCGGAAGATGCGCGCGCCGCGCGCGCGCGCGGCGGCGAGAAACTTGTCGCGGGCCTCGCCGTAGGTTTGCGCAAAATGCGGGACGGCGTTCATCGCGGCCGTGGCCTAGGGGGCAAGCGGCAGCGCGTGCTCGGCCAGCGCGGCCAAGTAGCCGGCACCGAGCGGGATGACTTCGTCGTTGAAATCGTAGCGGCTGTTGTGCAGGAAGCAGCCGCCCTCGGCTCCCGCCCTGCCCGAGGCGCGCGTACGCGCCGGGGCGGCGCTGCAGCATGAACGAGAAATCCTCCGACCCCATGCTGGGCTCGAGATCGCGCACCACGTTGTCCTCGCCGATCAGGGCGGCGGCGACGTCGGCGGCGAAGTGCCGCCTCGCGCTCGCTGTTGATGGTCGCCGGATACAGCCGCTCGTAGCGCAGCGTTGCCGCACGCGCCGAAGGCGGCGGCGATGGAATGGACGAGCTCGTTGAGGCGCCGCTCGATGGCCTCGGCGGTCTGCGGGCGGAAAGTGCGCACAGTGCCGACCAGCCGCGCCTCGCGCGGGATCACGCTCATCGCGGCGAGATTGCCGGCGTGCATCGCGCACAGGCTCACCACGGCGGTGTCGACCGGACTCACGTTGCGCGCGACGATCGACTGCGCGGCGGTGATGATATGGCCAGCGACCAGCACCGGATCGACGGCGAGGTGCGGATGCGCGCCGTGCCCGCCGCGGCCCTCGATGTGGATGTCGATGCGGTCGGCGGCGGCCATCATCGGACCCGGGCGCACACCGATCTTGCCCGGCGGCAGCGCCGGCCAGTTGTGCAGGGCGTAGATGGCATCGGCCGGGAAGCGCTCGAACAGGCCGTCGTCGACCATCGCCTTGCCGCCGCCGAAGCCTTCCTCGCCAGGCTGGAAGATGAGATAGACGCGTGCCGTCGAAGCGGCGCGTGCGGGCGAGGTAGCGCGCCGCGCCGAGGAGCATGGTGGTATGCCCGTCGTGGCCGCAGCCGTGCATGCGGCCCTTGAAGCGCGAGACGTGGGCAAAATCGTTTTCCTCGTGCATCGGCAGCGCATCCATGTCGGCGCGCAGCCCGACCGCGCGGCCGCTGTCCTGGCGCTCGCCGCGCACCACGCGCGACCACCCCGGTGCTGGCCGATGCCGGTATGGTATTCGACGCCGAGCTTGTCGAGCTCGCCGGTGACGACCTGAGCGGTGCGATGCTCCTCGAAGCCGAGCTCGGGATGGGCGTGCAGATCGCGCCGCAGCGCGGTGAGTTCCTGGTGCTGGTCGCGCAGAAAATCGATGGGTCCCATGGGAGTTGGATCCGCGCCGGCCGGTGCCGGTTCAGTGCGCCGGCACCAGCCGCTCGACGCGCAGGCGCGGATCGACGGCGTAGTAGAGCAGGTCGACGACGAGGTTGATGAGCACGAAAATGAGGGCGATGAAGCACAGGTAGGCCGCCATCACCGGCACGTCGGCGAAGCTGACCGCCTGGATGAACAGCAGCCCCATGCCCGGCCACTGGAATACCGTCTCGGTGATGATGGCGAAGGCGATGATCGAGCCCAGCTGCAGCCGGTGATGGTGATCACCGGCACCAGCGTGTTCTTGCAGCGCGTGGCCGAAGTGGATGGCGCGGTCGGTGAGTCCGCGGGCGCGCGCGAACTTGATGTAATCGGTGCGCAGCACCTCGAGCATCTCGGCGCGCACCAGGCGCATGATCAGGGTCATCTGGAACAGCGACAGCGTGATCGCCGGCAGGATTAGCGCCTTCAGGCCGCTCCAGGTCAGCAGGCCCGTCGTCCACCAGCCGAAGGCCACGGTCTCGCCGCGGCCGAACGACGGCAGCCAGCCCAGGACCACGGCGAAGATCAGGATGAGCAGGATGCCGATCAGGAACGTCGGCAGCGAGACGCCGACCAGCGACACGGTCAGCAGCACCTGCGCCAGCCAGGAATGGCGCTTGAGCGCGGTATAGACGCCCGCCGGAATGCCCAGCGCGAGCGCCAGCAGCGCCGCGATCGTGGCGAGCTCCAGCGTCGCCGGCAGGCGCTCCTTGAGCAGCGTCGACACCGGCCGGCCCTGGCGCAGCGACAGGCCGAACTCGCCCTGCACCGAGCGCGCGACGAAGCGCCCGAACTGCACGTAGAACGGCTCGTCGAGGCCAAGATCGGTGCGCAGCTGCGCGCGCTGCTCCGGCGTCGCATCCTGGCCGACCATGAAAGTCACCGGGTCGCCGGTGAAGTTGAACAGCCCGAAGGCGATCAGCGCGACGACCGCCATGACGACCACGGACTGCAGGATGCGGCGAAGGATGAACGCGAGCAAGGGGTGGTGCCTGCCTCGAGCAGATGCGACGTGAGTGACGGTCTCTTGCCGCGCTGCGATGATGCCCAAAGCGCACCGGAGCGTCAATGCGCCGCCGCTAGGGATTGAGCTCCTTGGCGCGCAGGCAGGCGACCTGCACCGTGCCCAGCGGCTCGAGCACGGGCGTGTCGACGCGGCAGCGCGCGATCGCGTGCGGACAGCGGGTGTGGAAGGCGCAGCCGGCCGGCGGGTTGAGCGGCGAGGGCAGCTCGCCCTTGAGCACGCGCTCGCTCGCGCCGCTGCCTTCGGGTCGAGCGTGGGCGTGCTTGCGAGCAGCGCCCGCGTGTAGGGGTGTGCCGGCCGGCTGAACACCGCCTGCTTTCGGGCCGTACTCGACGCTCTTGCCCAGGTACATCACCATGACCGTATCGGCGATGTGGCGCACGACCTGCAGGTTGTGGGAGATGAACAGGTAGGCGATACCGAGGTCCTGCTGCAGGTCCATGAGCAGATTCAGCACCTGGGCCTGGATCGACACGTCGAGCGCGGACACCGGCTCGTCGGCGACGACCAGCCGCGGCTGCAGCATCAGCGCCCGGGCCACGGCGATGCGCTGCCGCTGGCCGCCGGAGAACATGTGCGGATAGCGCGGGTAATGTTCGGGCTTGAGCCCGACCCGGGCCAGCATCGCCAGCGCCGCCGCGCGCCGCTGCGGCGGCGCCCAGACGCGAGTCTGATCGCGAGCGGTTCCTCGAGCAGTGTCGCCGACTGGACTTGCGCGGGTTGAGCGAGGCGTAGGGATTCTGGAACACCATCTGCACCAGCGGACGCAGCCGCTGCAGCGTGGCGCGTGTCCGCCCCCGCCACGGCTTGTGCCGGCAATGCGCAGTGTGCCGGCGGTGGGCCGCTCGATCATCGTCACCTGGCGCGCCAGCGTCGACTTGCCGCAGCCGGACTCGCCGACCACCGCCGAGCGTCTTGCCCGCGTCGAGCGCGAACGACACGCCGTCGAGCGCCCGCACCAGGCCGGCTCGCGCCGGAACAAGCCCGCGCGACACCGCGTAGTGGCGGGTCAGGCGCGCGCGCTTCGAGCAGCGGTGCGCTCGGTCGCCATCGGCTCAGGCGTCCACCGCCGGGCCGCTTTCGGCTCCGGCCGCCAACCCGCGCGTCGGGCGGCCCGCCGCGTCGAGCGGAAACATGGCAGCGCGCCTGGCGCCCGGCCGTACCGTCGAGCGGCGGCCGCTCGACGCGGCAGCGCGCGACGGCGTAGTCGCAGCGCGGATGGAGCAGACAGGCCGCCGGCCGATCGTGCTGGCCCGGGAACGACGCCGGGAATGGCCTTCAGGCGCGCATGGTCGCGATTGCGCTCCGGCAGTGCCGCGAGCAACGCCTGCGTGTAGGGATGCCTGGGCGCGGCGAAGATGATCCGCCGACGGCGCCGGTTTCGACGACCTGGCCCGCATACATGACGAACACGCGTTGCGCCGTCTCGGCAACGACGGCGAGATCGTGCGTGATCAGCAGCAGCGCCATGCCGCGCTCGCGCTGCAGCCGCAGCAGCAGCGCGAGCACCTGCGCCTGCACGGTGACGTCGAGCGCGGTGGTCGGTTCGTCGGCGATGAGCAGCTTCGGATTGCAGGCGATCGCCATCGCGATCATGACCCGCTGCGCCATGCCGCCGGAGAGCTGGTGCGGAAAGGCCGCGAGCCTAGCCTCGGGGTCGGGAATCTCGACCTGGCGCAGCAGCTCGAGCGCGCGCGCCCGGCGCAGCCTGGCGCTGCCGCGCTCGGCGTCGCTGCCGTGGACGCGCAGCGTCTCGGTCAGCTGGAAGGCCACCGTAAAGCATGGATTGAGGCTCGCCAGCGGATCCTGGAAGATCATCGCCATGTCCTTGCCGACCAGACGGCGCTGCTGCGCCTGCCGCAGTGTGAGCAGATCCTGTCCCGCGAAGGCCAGCCGTCGGGCGCGCACCCGCCCGGGAAAATCCACCAAGCCCATCACCGCCAGCGCGGTCACGCTCTTGCCGGAGCCCGACTCGCCCACGCAGCCGACCACCTCGCCGGCGTCGAGCGTCAGATCGACGCCCTCGACTGCCAGCAGCGGATCGGACTCGCTGCCGAAGCTCACGTGCAGGTCTTCGACTTCGAGCAGCGGCATCTGGGCTGCCTCAGTGCTGCTCATCGTTTTAGCTTCGGATCGAGCGCATCGCGCAAGCCGTCGCCCATCAGGTTGAACGCGAGCACGGTCACCAGGATCGCGAGCCCGGGGAAGGTCACCACCCAGGAGGCGCGCTGGATGAACTCGAGCGCGTCGGCGAGCATCGAGCCCCACTCGGGCGTCGGCGGCTGCGCCCCCAGGCCGAGAAAGCCCAGCGCGGCAGCGTCGAGAATCGCCGAGGAGAAGCCCAGCGTCGCCTGCACGATCAGCGGCGCGAGCGCAGTTGGGCAGGATGGTGCTGAACATGACATCGCAGCGTGCCGGCGCCGGCGATCTTCGCGGACTGCACGTACTCCTTGCCGGCCTCGGCGATCACCGCCGCGCGCGCCAGGCGCACGTAGTGGGGCAGCAGCACGATGGCGATGGCGTACATGGCGTTGATCAGGCCCGGACCGAGGATCGCCACCACGGCGATCGCCAGCAGCAGGCTCGGCAGCGCGAGCATGACGTCCATGAGGCGCATGATCGTGGTCTCGACCCAGCCGCGAACGTAGCCGGCGATGACCCCCAGCACCACGCCGAGCGAGAGCGAGATCGCCACCGAGATCAGGCCGATCAGCAGCGACAGTCGCGTGCCGTAGATCAGCCGCGACAGGATGTCGCGGCCGACCGCATCGGTGCCCAGCAGGAAGCCCGCGTGGCCGCCGACCTGCCACAGTGGCGGCGTCAGGGTGAAGTCGCGATATTGCTCGTAGGGCGAATGCGGGGCGAGGACGCCGGCGAAGAGCGCCAGCATGATCAGCAGTGACCACCAGGCCGAGGCCGAGCATCGCGCCGCGGCTCTGCGCGTAGGCCTGCCAGAATTCGGCGAACGGGCCCGCGACCTTCTGCGTCGCGCCGCGCGTTGCCCGTCTCGGCCGATCGCTTGCGCCCGCTCATGCGTGGCGAATGCGCGGGTTGACCACGCCGTAGAGCAGATCGACGATCAGGTTGACGCTGATGACCAGGGTCGCGATCAGCAGGATGCCGCCCTGCACCACCGGATAATCGCGCGACTGCACGCCGTGGATGAGCCAGTTCCCGACGCCGGGCCAGGAGAAGATCGTCTCGGTCAGGATCGCGCCGGACAACAGCAGGCCCACCTGCAGGCCGATGACCGTGATCACCGGGATGAGCGCGTTGCGCAGGGCATGCACCAGGATCACCTGCCAGCGCGGCAGCCCCTTGGCGCGCGCGGTGCGCACGTAGTCCTCGCGCAAGCACCTCGAGCATCGCCGAGCGCGTCATCCGGGCGATCACCGCCAGCGGGATCGTGCCCAGCGCGATCGACGGCAGAATCAGGTGCGACAGGCGGAGCGCAACGCTCCCCAGTCGCCCGCCTTGAGCGTGTCGACGAGCATGAATCCGGTTACGGCGGGCACGTCGTACTCGACCGCGATGCGCCCCGAGACCGGCGTCCACCCGAGCTGCACCGAGAAGAAGAGGATGAGCAGCAGCGCCCACCAGAAGATCGGCATCGAGTACCCAGTCAGCGCCACGCCCATCACGGCGTAGTCGGCGGGCGTGTTGCGCTTGACCGCGGCGAGGATGCCCGCGGGCAGCCCGAGGCTCACGGCGAGGAGCATGGCAAAGAACGCCAGTTCGACGGTCGCCGGGAACAGCGTTAGAAATTCGCCGAGCACCGGCTCGTGGGTGGTGAGCGAGCGTGCCCAGATCGCCCTTCACCACCTGGCCGATGTACTCGGCGTACTGCACCGGCAACGGCCGGTCCAGCCCGAACTGGTGCAGCAGCCGCTCGCGCCGGGCCGGGTCCATGCCGCGCTCGCCGGACAGGTTCTCGACCGGGTCGCCGGGTATGAGATGGATCAGCGCGAAGGCGAGCAGCGTCACCCCGAAGAAGGTCGGGAACGATCAGCGCGGCGCGGCGAAGGATGAAGCGGAGCAAGCGAATCTTGGCGGCGTGCCGTCGGTCAGGGCCAGCGCTTGGCGGCAGCCGGGTCGCCCCATGCCCGAGCCGTTCAGGCTTCAGGCTGGCGGCCGGCGGCGTGTCGACGCCGTGGCCAACGGGCGGCGGCCTACTTGACGATGTCCGCCTGGTCGAAGTAGTGGTGCGCGGTCGCGTCCATCTGGTAGCCCTTGACTTCCTTGCGCAGCGGGTCGAAGCGGATCGAATGGGCGATGGTGATCCAGGGCGCCTCTTCCTTGAAGATCACCTGCGCCTGTTCGTAGAGCTTGGCGCGATCGGCCTGCTTGGGCGTCTGCGCCGCCTTGGGTGATCAGGTCCTCGAAGGCCTTGTTGCACCAGCGCGCATTGTTGCCGCCGCCCTTGACGGCCTCGCAGCCGAGCAGCGGCACGAAGAAGTTGTCCGGATCGCCGTTGTCGCCCGACCAGCCGAACATGACCACCTGGTGTTCGCCGCCCTTGGTGCGCTTGCGATATTCGGCCCATTCGTAGGTCACGAGCTTCGCCTTCACGCCGACCTTGTCCCAGTCGGCCTGGATCATCTCCGCCATGCGCTTGCCGTCGGGGTTGTAGGGGCGCGTCACCGGCAGGTACCAGAGCTCGAGCTCGAAGCCGTTGGGCAAGCCCGCCTGCGCAAGCAGCTCCTTCGCCTTCGCCGGATCGTAGGGATAGTCCTTGACCGCGTCGTTGTAGCTCCACAGGATCGGCGGGATCGGGATTCTTCGCCACCTGCCCGTTGCCCTGGTACACCGCCTTCAGGATCGCCTCCTTGTTGGTGGCGAGGTTGAGCGCCTGGCGCACGCGCTTGTCGTCGAACGGCTTCTTCTCGACGTTGAAGGCGATGTAGCCGATGTTGAGCCCCTCCTTCTGCAGCACCTTGAGCTGCGGGTCCTTGCGTCATCTCTTCCAGGTCGGCCGGCTTCGGGAAACGCCATCACCTGGCATTCGCCGGTCCTGAGCTTGGCGTAGCGCGCGGTTGCATCGCGCGTGATCGAGAAGATCAGGTTGTCGATCTTGGGCCGGCCGCCCCAATACTTGTCGAACGCCTTGTAGCGGATGGTCGCGTCCTTCTGGTAGGAGACGAACTCGAACGGGCCGGTGCCGATCGGGTAGACGTCGGCCGCGTTCGGCGTGCCCTTTTTCTGCATGGTCTCGAAGTACTCCTTCGACAGGATCGAGGCGAAGTCCATGGCCATGTCGGCGAGAAACGGCGCTTCCGGGCCGCTTCAGGTCGAAGCGCACCGTCAGCGTCGTCGAGCTTCTCGACCTTGTCGACGATGTTCTTCATGCCCATGTCGTCGTAATAGGAGAAGGTCTGCCCGGCGGTCATCTTGTGAAACGGATGGTTCTCGTCGGCCATTCGGTTCCAGGAGAAGAGCACGTCGTCGGCGTTGAAGTCGCGCGTTGGGTTGAAATTGGCGTTGCTGTGAAACTTGACGCCCGCGACGCAACTTGAACGTGTAGGCCCTGCCGTCGGCCGACACCGTCCACGATTCGGCCAGCGCCGGCACGATGTTGGTGGTGCCGATCTGAAACTCGACCAGCCGGTTGAACATCGGCACCGACACCGCATCGAAGGTCGTGCCGGTGGTGAAGAACTGCGGCTGGAACCCTTCCGGGCTGCCTTCGGAGCAGTAGACCAGGGTGCCTTTGGCGAGCGCGGTCGGGGAAGCCAGCAGAGCCGTGCCGACCAGCGCGATTCGAAGCCAAGCATGTGGTCCTGCGCGGCGGTGCTCGAGCATGGTTTCCCCGGGGCGTTTGTCTGCGGCACGCGCGGACGCGCGCGGGTGAGCAATGCTAGCTGCCCGCGCGGGCAAAGGCAATTGCCGCCGCGCCGCGTCCCCGGCTGCCGGGTTACGCGCCTACTCGCGCGCGGCCAGCAGCGGTCGCGGCTGGGTGAGCACTTCCGGCCGCAGGATGGCGTCCAGCTCCTCTTTCGACAGCAGCTTCTTCTCGAGCACCAGCTCGTACACGCTCTTGCCCGTCGCGAGCGCCTCTTGCGCGACCTCGGTGGCGTTGGCGTAGCCGATGTACGGATTGAGCGCCGTGACGATGCCGATCGAATTTTCGACGCAAGCGCGCAGGTGCTCGCGGTTGGCGGTGATGCCCTTGATGCAACGTTCGGCTAGCGTCAGGCAGCCGTTGCGCAGATGGGTGATGCTCTTGAACAGGCTGTGGGCGATGATCGGCTCGAAGGCGTTCAATTGCAGTTGCCCCGCTTCGGCGGCGAAGCTCACCGTGACATCGTTGCCGATGACCTCGAAGGCGATCTGATTGACCACTTCCGGAATGACCGGATTGACCTTGCCGGGCATGATGGATGAGCCCGCCTGCACCGCCGGCAGGTTGATCTCGCCGAGTCCGGCACGCGGCCCACTGGATAACAGGCGCAGGTCGTTGCAGGTCTTGGAGAGCTTCACCGCGACTCGCTTGAGCACGCCGGAAAGCTGTACGAAGCCGCCGCAATCCTGAGTGGCTTCGACCAGGTTGGGCGCGGTGATGAGCGGGATGTCGGTGATCTCGGCAAGCCGCTGGCACACCAGCTCGGCGTACTCGGGATGGGCGTTGATGCCGGTGCCGATCGCAGTCGCACCGAGATTGATCTCGCGAATCAGCAGCGCCGCCTCCTTCAACCTTTCCTCGTCCTCGCCGAGCATGACCGCGTAGGTCGAGAACTCCTGGCCCAGCGTCATTGGCACGGCGTCCTGCAATTGTGTGCGGCCCATCTTCAACACATCGTGGAATTCCTCGGCCTTCGCTTCGAAAGCGCGGCGCAGCACCCCCATCGCGTCGATGAGCCGGAAGATACCGAACCAGGCAGCGACCTTGAGCGAGGTCGGATAGACATCGTTGGTGCTCTGGCTCATGTTGACGTGTTCGTTGGGGTGCAGGTACGCGTACTGGCCTCGCGGGTGGCCGAGAAGCTCGAGGCCGCGGTTGGCGATCACCTCGTTGGCGTTCATGTTGGTCGAGGTGCCCGCACCGCCCTGGATCACGTCGACGACGAACTGGTCGTGCAGGTCTCCGGCGCGAATCTCCTCGCACGCCTTGACGATGGCATTGGTCTTTTCCGGGTCGAGCAGACCGAGTTCGTGATTGGCGACCGCGGCCGCCTGCTTGATGCAGGCGAGCGCCCGCACCAGGTCGGGATAGATCGAGATCGGGCTGCCGGTGATGGGGAAGTTCTCGAAGGCGCGCAGTGTATGCACGCCGAAATACGCCCCGGAGGGGACCTGCCGGTCCCCGAGCAGATCGTGTTCGACGCGGTAGTGATCCGTTGCCATGCGCTTTTTCCTTGGTGGCTTCGCCGCGGCGGCAACCCGCGACCCGGTTATTCGGTCGGCTGTCCCATCGCCTCAAAAAGCGACGCGAGCTGACGGCTCATGGCGATGCCAAGCGTCCGACCGGAGGGCAACTTGCGCAGGAACCACTGCTCATAGATGCGCGCCAGTTCCCGCGTTTCGGCCAGCCGGGTAAAGGTGCGATTGACCAGGGCGTCGAACTCGGGATCGTTCTTCCGATACATGATGCCGTACGGGTCGTACGACAGAAAATCGTCCAGCACCGAGAACTCGCCCGGGTTCTTCGCCTCCGCCACGGTGGCGAAGAGCAGCGCGTCATCACCCGCCCAGGCATCGGCCTTGCCCGTGTCGACCGCTTCGAAGGCTTGGGCATTATCCTGGACCGCGAGGAGCGTGATGTTCAAGCCCTCCTTGGCGTTGAGCGCCTTGATCGCCGCCTCGTTGGTACTCGCCAGAGTCACCGCCACGCGGCGGCCCTTCAAGTCGCGGTAGGACTTGAGCTTTGAGGCGCGCTTGACCAGGAGCTTGGTGCCACTCACGAAGATGATTGGCGAGAAGGCTACTTGCTTCTGCCGCTCGGTATTGTTCGTCGTCTGCCCGCACTCCAGGTCGACGCTGCCGTCGACGACGAGGGGGACGCGGTTCTGGGTATTGACCGGCACGTACTTTACCCGGATGGTGTCGTCGCCGAGCTCACCGCGAATGTCCTCGACGATCTCCAGGCAGAGGTCGATCGAGTAGCCGATCGGCTGGCGCGCGCTGTTCAGATACGAGAAGGGCACCGATGCGTCGCGGTAGCCGATCGTGATCGCGTTCGCGGCCTTGATCTTCTTCAGCGTGCCGGTGAGTAGCGTGACCTCGCCGGACTCCTGCGCCTGCGCCGCCGGCGCGATGTTGCCGGCCAGGAGGAGCACGGCCAGCACCGGCCACACCGTTTTACCGATCCAGCTTCTCATGGACGCGGTCCTCATTGGGAAAGGAGTGCTCGCGCAGTGCCGGCCGGAACGCTGCTCCGTTTGCCAGCCCGGCTCCAAGACTACGCTGGAGCGAGCCCTTCGTCGGCGTCGATTTCCGCCTGCGCCTGGGCTTCCGGCTCCAGCTCGCGCTCCCATTTGGCGACCACCGCCGTGGCGAGGCTGTTGCCGACCACGTTAGTCGCCGAGCGGCCCATGTCGAGGAACTGATCGATGCCCATGATCAGCAGCAACCCCGCCTCGGGGATGTTGAAGGTCGACAATGTGGCCGCGATCACGACCAGCGATGCGCGCGGCACACCGGCCATGCCTTTGCTCGTGACCATGAGGATCAGCAGCATCGTTATCTGCTGCACCAGGTCCATGTGAACCTTGTAGGCCTGGGCGATGAACAGCGTCGCGAACGTGCAGTACATCATTGACCCGTCCAGGTTGAACGAATAGCCCAGCGGCAGCACGAAACTCGTGATCTTCTTGCTCGCGCCGAAGCGCTCGAGTTGCTCCAGCGTCTTCGGGTACGCCGCCTCGCTGCTGGCCGTGCTGAAGGCGAGCAGGATCGGCTCCTTGATCAGGTTGATGAGCCGGCCGACGCGCGGCCCGAGGAAGACAAAGCCGGCGCAAGCGAGCAATCCCCACAGCAGCAGGATGCCGAAATAGAACTCGCCCATGAACACGCCGTAGGTGGCGAGGATGGAAAGGCCCTGGGTCGTGACCGTAGCCGCCATCGCAGCGAAGACCGCGACCGGGGCAAGCGCCATCACGTACCCTGTCACCTTCAGCATGATGTGCGACACCTGCTCGACCCAGTCGATCACCGTCTGGGCCTTGGGACCTAGTGAAGCTGCGGCCGCGCCGAAGAACACCGAGAAGATGACGATCTGCAGAATCTCGTTGTTCGCCATCGCCTCGAACACACTGCGCGGCACGAGGTGGGTGACGAACTCCTTGAGCGACAGCGAGGAGGTCTTCAGGTTCGATGAGGCGCTCGCGTCGGGCAGGGGCAGGTTCAGTGATGCCCCCGGCTGCAGCAAGTTGACCAGAATCATGCCGAGCAGCAACGAGAACACGGATGCGGTCACGAACCACGCCATGGTCTTGACGCCGATGCGGCCGATCGCCTTGGTATCCCCCATGTGCGCGATGCCGACGACGAGCGTGGAAAACACCAGCGGCGCGATGATCATCTTGATCAGGCGCAGAAAGACATCGGTGAACAGCGAAATATAGCTGGATACCACCTTGGCCGACTCGGGAGTCGGCAGCAACTCGTGGCACATCCAGCCGACGCCGATTCCCGCGACCATGGCGATAAAGATCCACGTCGTCAGCCTGGATTTCATGGTCGGCCCTTCTCCTGATGATCAGCTGCGTTGTGACGCGGCGGCATGCGCGATGCGCCGCCCAACGCGGTTCCCGGATCGTTTCGGGCGATGGGCACCGGGACGCGGAACGGCGCTCCCGCAGTTTAGTACACAAGCCCGCGCCAAACCAACCCGGCGTTTACGCGGGCTTCGAGCGCAGCCCGTTGCTGGCGCGTGGCGAACAAGCAGACGCCTGCGGCGACCGACACGTTGAGCGATTCGACGCTTCCCGACAGCGGGATGGTGACGATGCGATCGCAAAGCTCGCGGGTCAGCCGGCGCAGTCCAGCGCCTTCCGCGCCCAGCACCCAGGCGACCGGGCCGGACAGGTCGGCATGAAACAGGTTCTCCTCGCCCCCCATATCGGCGCCAAGCAGCCACACGCCCCGATCCTTAAGCTCGCGCATGGATCGCGCCAGGTTGGTCACGGTGACAACCGGCACGGTATCCGCCGCACCGGATGCAGCCTTGGCGACGGTCGCGTTGACCCCGACGGCGCGATCCTTGGGTACGATGACCGCTTGCGCACCGAATGCGTCAGCGGTGCGCAAGCACGCACCCAAATTGTGCGGGTCGGTGACGCCGTCGAGAACTAGGAGCAGCGCCGGCTCCTGAAGTCCATCGAGCACTTCGTCGAGGGTCCGGTATGGGAAATCGGCGGCCACCAACGCAACCACACCCTGGTGTTTTTCGCTCCCTGCCAACGCGGCAAGCCGCTGCTCGGCAACCGCGTGCACCGCGACCCCTGCGTTAGTCGCGCGCTCGATCAACTCGCGCGCACGGCGGTCGTGCCGCCGATCCGCCACGTAGACGGCGCGCACGCTATCCGGCCGTATGCGCAAGCGCGCGGTCACGCTATGGAATCCGAACAGATGGCGCGTATCGGTCATGGCGGTGGGTGCGGCACTGCACAGTTGCGCCTAGCGCGTGCTAACGCCCTTCGGTATAATTTTATGTTCCGTTGCGGCGGCCGGCGGCGCTGGGCTGCCGATCGTCACTCCGGGCTGTTGTAGCTCAGCTGGTAGAGCAACTGATTCGTAATCAGTAGGTCGGTGGTTCGAATCCACTCAACAGCACCAATCCCTACGGGTGTATACCGGGCACATGCTTAACACTTTATACCGGAGACATCGTTAACACCTTCGGCCCGAAAGGGTTTTTCACGGGCTCGACGCGGCAGGCCTCGAGATCGAAGTAGCCGATGTCGTATTGCATGAAGCTGACCAGCCAGATGTTGTCTTCCTCCTCCCTGATGCCGACATTCTGGCCGGCAAATACCTGACTCAGATTGACTTTCTTTCTGCCCATGCAGATCCGCCCGCACTGGGTGACGGTGACAGTGCGCTCGTGAAACGGATATTCGATATCGGGTAAGCCGCGGTACAGGCGCTGGGATGGATGGTAGAGGTCGGCTGGGCGTTTCATGTCCAGAGCCTGATGCGGGCGCTCGTAGTTGTACTCGTGGATGAAGTCCTCGAATTTGGCCTGCTGCTGGAGGAGATTGGCACCGGGTGGCTTGGTGGTGGCCTGTTTGAGGGTCAGATGCATCCGTTCATGGCGACCGTTCTGTTCCGGGTGGCCGGGCTTGATGCGCTCGATCTGGATGCCCAGGCGCAGCCACCAAACGGATAGCTTGGAGAGGTTGAACAGGGCGTTGGGGCTGGCGAAGGGAACGCCGTTATCGGAGCGAATGCGACCGGGCAGCCCGTACTCCTTGAACAATCTTTCAAAGACGGTGAAGGCGTATTGTTCCTGGGTACTCTCCAGACCTTCACAGCCGATTAGGAAGCGGGTGGTGAAGTCAGTGACGGTCAGAGGGTAACAGTACTTCTTGTTGCCCATCATGAACTCGCCCTTGTAGTCGGTGCACCAGAGCTCGTTGGGAGCGCTCGCCAGGCCCAGCCCGGTGCCTTCGGCCTTGTTACGCCGCCGCTTCTTGCTCTTCACCAAGCCGTGGCGCGCCAGAACGGCGTGAACCGTGCTCTTGGCCGGAGGGTGAAGCGACGGGATCTGCGTGAGCAGCCGTTCCCGGATCTTGGGGGCTCCCCAGTTCGGCCATTCCTGTTTGATCTGCAGGATCCGCTTCTCCACCTGAAACGGCAGCCGGTTGGCTTGCCGATACGGTCGGCGACTTCGGTCGGTGAACGCTTCCATCCCACTTTCCCGGTACCGATCGATGATCTTATGGCCAGTGACCCTCGATATCCCGAACTC
Organism: uncultured beta proteobacterium; assembly: GCA_963777455.1. GTDB lineage: Bacteria > Pseudomonadota > Gammaproteobacteria > Burkholderiales > Casimicrobiaceae > PALSA-1003. Next base: position 2,602,301 of record CAVZQQ010000004.1, on the reverse strand, counting down.
CCGACACAGGGCTGCGATCTTCTCGCCGTCAAGATACCGGGACACGAACCTCAACTTCTCGTCCATCTTCTGACACTCCTTCCACGGCATAGCGAGTCCTCCTCTCTATGCCAAACTGTAAAGGATGTGTCCGGTATAACCTGTAAACTAAGTGTCGCTACGCACAACGGGTCCGTTACGAGTCACCATGGGGTCACCACCGGCAGAACGCAGCCTCCGCCGGTCCACGCCACCTGCTACTCGATCCAACCTGCGACGCGCAAGCAGTATATAGGTTTGGCATCTCGCTGTTGATCAGGCCGACGTTGCCTGGATGCCGCAACATTACCCTCGATGACCGCGTTCGACCCACTGCGGAAATTGCGGCCAACCGAAAGCGGTCCTAGCTGTATATGAAAGCGGACGCCTCGCGGGCTGGTCGTCGCCAGCGAGTGCGATCCGCTTGCGTGCATGGTCCATGCCCGGCACAGACTGCAAGTTGACCTCTCCTGAGGTTAGTCCTACTCTGGTTTGCAGCAACGGCAGGATGGTGGCCGCGGCGGGAACTCAACTAGGGAGAACACGATGAACCGCGGCATCAGTCGTTTGCGTCGTTTGCTTTGGGTCGTTGGATTCGGGATCGCCAGTGCCATGAGCTTGGCGCCGCTGCAAGCTCAGGAAATGTGCGGCGGCACAACGTATCCGTTTCCGTACACCGATGTCTCCCCGGTCGGAGCGGCGTTCTGCCCCGGCATCATGGAAGCGTATGTCACCGGCGTGTCCAAGGGCACCACGCCGACCACGTTCAGCCCGAACAACATCGTCAGCCGGGTGCAGATGACGACCTTCCTCCAGCGCTCGCTCGATCAGGGACTCACGCGCGCAAGCCGGCGGGCGGCGGTCAACCAATGGGCGGTCCCGCAGAACATCAATGCCATGCAGACGATCGCCGTCGGGGGGCGGCCGGTTTCCTGCGCGGCGGACGGCAAGAGCATCTGGACCCCTACCTATTTCGGTAACGAAGTGGTCGAGGTGGAGGCCAGCACTGGGAAGGTCCTTGGCACCTGGACCGGGGCAACCTCCGGCGAGGGCATTTTGGTAGCCGCCGGAAAAGTCTTTGTGACGAACGCGGGGACGAGCAGCCTGTACCTGATCGATCCGACCCAACCGCCGGGGACGGTGACGGTCGCCGCTACGGGCCTTGGGGGTGAGCCCTTCGCGATGGCCTTCGACGGAACACACATCTGGACCGTCAACTTGCTCGGCGAATCGGTGTCGATCATTACGCCGCAGGCAACGACCCCGTATCCTGTGACTACGGTTAATCCAGGGTTTACAAGTCCGTATGGCATTGTCTATGACGGTGCACACATGTGGGTAACCGACGCGGGTTCAGGCGGGACTGCTGGGTCACTATTCAAACTCGATGCCACGGGCAACATTATCCAGACCGTAGCGGTTGGCGACGAGCCACAGTTGCCGGGGTTCGACGGCACCAACATCTGGGTGCCAAACGGCGGCAGCTTGTCCAATTCGATCACGGTGGTCCAAGCGAGCACTGGGAACGTGGTGGCAACCATCAACCCAGATGCGACCAACCTGTTGAACAGCCCCTACGCGGCAAGCTTCGACGGCGAGCGCATGATGGTGGTGAACGCAGGAGGTGGCAGTATCGTAAGCCTGTTCAAGGCAGCAGATTTAAGCTTCATCGACACCGTGACGATAGGAGGCAATCCATCCGCAGCGTGCAGCGACGGGATCAACTTCTGGGTGCCCCTTTTCAACACGGGCCAACTTGTGCGGTTCTGAGCGGCGCGGCGGCGGGCGGCAAATCGAGGCGCCAGATCGCAGCCGCGCAGCTTGCTGTCGATGGCGAGTTGAACAGCGCAAGTTCCCGGGCTCGATGATCCAACTGTGAGGTTACCCACGTTTATTGGCCATCAACGCACTCTGTAATTCTTCGTACGCGTCATCCCACTAGGTAGCAGGGCTGTGATTTGCTTCGTGAATGTCGGAGTCTCGATAAAGAGCATGGATAGCTATACGCCACTGGCGTATAGCTGTAAAGACGCTGTTCACGGGTGACGGAACCCTCGTGAACCGATCTGTTAGGTGTCAAAACTCGGACCGTGGATGCCCAGGCGCAACCACCACACCGACAGGCGGCTTAGGTTATACAGGGCATTCGGGCTGGCGAGGGGAACGCCATTATCGGAGCGAATGCAACCGGGCAGCCCGTACTCCTTGAACAGCCTTTCAAAGACGGTGAAGGCGTATTGTTCCTGGGTGGGCCGAAAACTGTAAAGGATGTGTCCGGTATAATCTGTAAACTAACTGGCCACTAAGCACATTTTCGCGATAGCGCTTGCTAACTTTGCTGAACACCCGGCGGGTCTGCTGAAAAATACGCAGTCAACGTCGCGTCGCTGCTTGGCATGTCGACCGGCGCGATGTAGATGATCGTAGATGCGCAGAGCGACTCCGTGAACAGCACTACCGAAGCCGCCGCACAAGCATTCGGGCTTGTCGTCGCCGCCGATCCGAACCTCGTTCGAATCGTACTACTGAGTCTCGAAATCAGCGTTGCCTCGGTCACGATGGCTTGTGTCCTCGGTCTGCCCCTCGGTGCCGCCATCGCGGTAAACGAGTTTCCCGGTAAGCGACTGGTCGTTATCATCCTCAATGGACTGATGGGTCTGCCGCCGGTCGTCGTCGGCCTGTTTGTCTATCTAATGCTTTCACGCGCCGGACCGCTCGGCACGTTCGGAATCCTGTTCACGCCGACGGCGATGGTCGTCGCACAGACGATCCTCATCGCGCCGCTCATGGCCGCATTGTCGCAGCAGGTGGTCGCCGATGCATGGCTGGAATACCGGGAGCAGCTGCGCTCGCTGGGTGAAACCAAGTTCGGTGCTGCCGCGACGCTTCTTTGGGATCTCCGCTTTACCCTTGTAACGATTGTGATGGCCGGTTTTGGTCGTGCGTCATCCGAGGTCGGCGCAGTCATCATCGTCGGGGGCAACATCGACGGCGTAACGCGAGTCATGACCACGACGATTGCCCTGGAGACCAGCAAGGGGGACTTGCCCATGGCTCTCGGACTAGGGTTCATTCTGCTGATCATTGTTCTCATAATCAATGCCGGCGCTCAGATCGTCAAGGAGATGGCGCAGCGGCGGTATGGGTGACGGTCGCCGTGGAAATGCGCCCACCGCTCTCGCTCCTGCCACTTTGTCTCACCGACGTCGTGTTCGCGGTCGGGCCGCGGCGGATCATCGATGGCGTCTCGTTGAGACTCGACGCCGGGCTGCGCACTGTGATCCTCGGACCGAATGGGGCAGGAAAGAGCGTGCTGTTGCGCCTCTGCCACGGCTTGCTCGAGCCGACCGGTGGCAGCATCGCCTGGAATGCGCCAGAGATCCCAGGTGGGCCGCGTCGGCAGGCAATGGTGTTCCAACGTCCTGTCCTGCTCCGCCGTTCGGCGCTGGGCAACGTAACCTATGCATTGCAACTTGCGGGAGTTCCCTTCGCACAACGAAAGGATCGCGCGTTGGAAGCACTGCGCCGGGTTGGGCTGGAAGCTTTCGCCCGTCACTCGGCACGCATTCTATCGGGCGGCGAACAGCAACGCCTGGCGCTGGCGCGGGCGTGGGCATTACGCCCGGAGGTGCTCTTCCTCGACGAACCCACTGCGAGCCTGGACCCCGGCGCCACGCACGAGATCGAGAACGTGATTGCCGCTCTACACGCCGCCGGCACGAAGATCGTGCTGGTGACCCACAACCTGGGACAGGCACATCGTCTGGGAGACGAAATCCTGTTCCTGCACCAAGGCCGGCTCGCCGAACGGGCACCGGCCGGCCTTTTCTTGAAGCACCCGGCTTCGTCCGAGGCCGCCAAATTTCTGGAAGGAGAGCTGCCATGGTAATCGCCCGCCGTACCTTCTTCGCGCTGCTCGTCGCGTTTGCTGCCCTCGCCGTCAGCGCGCAGGAACGCTTCATCACGGTCGCATCGACGACGTCGACCGAACAGTCGGGGTTGTTTGGTTACCTGCTGCCCATCTTCGAGAAAAAGACCGGAATCCAGGTCCGGGTTATCGCGTTGGGAACCGGGCAGGCCCTCGACCTCGCACGGCGGGGCGATGCCGACGTCGTGTTTGTCCACGCGAAGGCTGCCGAAGAGAAATTTCTGGCCGAGGGTCAGGGCGTGAGGCGCTATCCCGTGATGTATAACGACTTCGTGCTGATCGGGCCGAAGAGCGACCCGGCCCAGATAGCCGGCGGCAAGGATATCCTCGAAGCGTTGAAGAAGATCCAAGCTGCCCAAGCGCCGTTCGTATCGCGCGGTGACAGGAGCGGCACGCACATGGCCGAGCTCAAGCTGTGGCAGGAAGCGGGGATTGACCTCGACAAGAGCAAAGGGCCGTGGTATCGCGACACGGGCCAGGGCATGGGACCGGCATTGAACACTGCGTCGTCGATGAACGCCTATCTCCTCGCCGATCGCGGCACTTGGCTCGCGTTCAAGAATCGTGGCGAACTCACCATTCTGGTTGAAGGTGATAAGCGCCTGTTCAACCAGTACGGCGTGATGCTGGTGAATCCGGACAAACATCCGATGGTGAAGAAAGAACTCGGACAGACATTTATTGACTGGTTGGTTGCGCCGGACGGACAGAAGGCGATCGCCGGGTACAAAATCGGTGGCGAACAGCTTTTCTACCCCGATGCCGAGCGGCCCGGCGTGTAAATGTAGGGGCCATTCAGTTGACGCAGCGACATTGGGTTTGAGTGCGCTCCTGGCCGCGTATAGCCTATTCACCGACGGTCGCAGCTTCCACCCTCAGCGGTCATCGGCGAGCCGGCCGTCTTTCGAGGAGCCTAATTACGGTGATTTTGTTGGAGATAAATGCTCGACCCCGGGAGATGGAGTTGCCAGTGAACAAAGTTCTCTACATCTGTCCTTGCTTGATGGCTCTGATGATCGCCGTTGCCTGGGCTAGCCGGCGAGCGGCCGGTTTCCGGGGGTCCATTTCGCGACCAATTACGCATAATCGAAAAGCGCCATGAACCCGAAATCCATGTGCAACTGCTGATGACAGTGAAAGAGTGTCAGTCCGGGGTTGTCGGCCACGAAGTCAAATTCGAGTTCCTGAAATCCGCCCAGCATCACGACGTCCTTCATAACGCCCGCGGTCAGCTTGCCGCCAATGCGCGTCAGTTCGAAGCTGTGCCGGTGCAGGTGTAGCGGGTGGATGTCGTCGCTGGCGTTACGGAATCTGAGCCGGTAGCGGCGTCCCTTGCGCACTGTGTACATCGGTTTCATTGTGTCCATCGAAAATGCCTTACCGTTTAGGGTCCAACGGTTGAAACCATTGACGGCCGCATTCTGCTTGACGATTGTGATCTCGATCGTCTCGTCTGGCGATCCGGGCGTCGCATCCGCCTTGCCGAATCGCGCGTAATCCCAGCGAAACGGTTGCGGTTTAGTCCATCGTGGTTTGCCCTTCCGACCCGCGTATTCGACGACGACGCCCATGCCGCGCCGGCGGTCGTCATCTGCGACATCTCCCATGACCCACACGCCGGGGTGGTTCATTTCGACGATTGCGGAGATGCGCTCGGCCGTGCCGAGCCAGAGTACCGGTACGAGGACCTGAGTTGGGACCGGGTTTCCATCGAGCGCCACGACGCGAAAAACATGACCGGGCAGCGCGAGGCTGCGGATCTCGGTTGCACTCGCATTGAGGACATGGAACAGGACCCGCTCGCTCCCCTTAACGCGGATAGGGTCGCCATGCCCGAGCATCCGGCCGTTGATGCCGAAGAGTTCATAGCCGACTTCGAAGCCCTTGGCCTTCTCCTGCGCTTCCTCGTCGGCCCTTTTTCCCTGCTGTTGTAGCGCGCTAACGAGAGGGCCGGCCAGCGCGTCCATCGCCATGTCGCCGCCGCGGCTGAAAGACGGTCCGAATTCCTTCAGTACGAGAAAGATTTCGCGATCATAGGCGCCCGGGTTGTACTTCGGTTCAATGTAGACCGGTCCTGCCTGACCGGTATAGGTGCCGCGGTTAAGGTCTGCTCCAGCCACCACATGCGTATGGTAGAAGCGGTAGCCCGAAGGCTTGGGTACGAAGGCGATCCGACGCATCCCGTGCGCCGGCACGAAAGGCGAGCCTTCCTCAGAAGCGCCGTCCACGTCGCTGGGAATCATCTGGCCGTGCCAGTGAACCAGCTCCGGCGTGTCGGAATCGTTGTAGATGTCGACCACGACCTGCTGGCCCTCCTTCATTCGCAGCAGCGGTCCCGGAAACTGACCGTTATAGAGCGCAGTCGAGACAATGTGCTCGGGTGAGAGCTCGACCAGCCCGGTTGCAATACGCAAAGTGTAGTCCGCCCTTTCCGCATTGACTTCGCCGGCCGCCCGTACAAGGCGCGGCACGGCGCCCATTAAGGGAGTCAGTGCGGCGACCTTGAGCAGGTCGCGGCGATCAATCTTCACGGTTTCAGTCCTCGCAAAAATATAACCCGTTTCGCGGGCTGGTGTCCCGTGCTCTCAGCTGGCGAACGGGAGAGATTTTCCACCGCGGTTGGCTTTGGCACAACGCTTGGGTGACATCCTCATGCTGAAACACGCAACGGCGCTTTTGATACCTCGGCGCAAATCGAAGCGGCGTAGGTGGTCGCTCCCATAAAGCGGGGCGCCACGCGTGGCAACACGCGGCGTTGCCCGTCGTGCCTTTGACGCCGCTTAGCGCAGGGGATAGGCGGCGCGGCAAGCGACGCGCTCCTGCATCACCGGGCTCAGCGCAGCCAGCGCCGGCAGCACGTCGTTGCTGACGCTGGCGTTTTGCGCTTCGATCGCGAAGCGGCTGGCGGCGTGGTGCATCGCCGTTCCGATGTCCTGCATCCCCTGCGGCATGTAGGGTGCCATATGTGCGGCACCGTGGAGTTCGAGCGAGCTCGTGCCCAAACGCTCTTCGGCGACTCGGGAGGGCCTTGTCGAAGTCCTTCTTCGATAGGGCCTCGTCGATTTGTTGCAGCGTCAGCAGGTGGTCGCGCATGTTGGCGATCGTGCGCCGGAACATCGGCCCCGGGAACGTAACCAACTGCCGTGTGTCACCCTGGGCCATTGCCGGGGCTGCACCGCCTGGCTCATGGCTCTGGGCATGGCGATGAGCGTATAGGCTCCCGCCTCAACCGCTGCCAGCACCAGAGCGATAATCCATTTGAACCGCATGCTCCCTTGCTGGGAAAGAGACGTAGTGAAGCGGTTGTCTGGCTAATCCCCGGCATGCTCATGGACTCTTGGCCGAGGCTATCGGGCGACTCGCACCTGAAGCGGCATCCGAGTCCCATGGATATTCTTATGAATCAGTGAAACAGCTCCCGCACTCGGCTGAGAAAGGAGCCAGAGCGCATGTGCTTTAAAATTGCGGCCCACTTATCCTCTGCCAGCAGTTTTCTTTCCAAATCCGCTTCCTCTTTTTTCATCACCTCGAGGACTCTTGTGTCTTCGTCGTCATCCAACCAATACCCGTGTTGATGCTCACAAAATTCCATTTCCATATCGTAGAGCCGGTACCTGAATTTCTTGAGGAAAGCGTTACACTCCGGGCACTTAGCGGTTGTGGGCATAGAACTGAAGACCAGGGTCCCCTTCGCATGTTCTCCGAGGTCAAAGACCTCATCTTCCAGTTGCCCGAGCTCCTGAGACTCCAGCCACATACCTTTGCAGGATTGACAGTAGTTGACCTCGATTCCATGCCGCATTACCGGCACCAAATCCGAGTTGCACTTAGGACATTTCAACTTGGCCTCCGTTCTGATTGAGTCTATAACTTCATGGCAATGAGATCAATCGATCCGAGAATTGTTCGGATGCGTATCTTCCCAGCCGCTCACGCGACGCCCGGGCGAGATAGCCACCGCTTGCCGCTGCCGCTCCGGCTGCCGGCTGCCGGCTCACGACTCACTCCGGGCTGTCACGAATGGGCGTCTGCTATCGGGTAGCCGGTTCCCATCGCAAGTGTTGGCATATCAGTTCATCCGTTGATCTGTCGAGCGGTGAGAACTGATTGCGGCAATCAGAGAACTTGCCTTCTGGAATCTCGTTTGACGGACCGAAGATATGGCAATGACCCGCTGCGCGACGCGCTCGCGCACTTCCTTCTCGTCCAACTCGTCACCTCGTCGGTTCGGGTCAGTTTGTCAATTGATAGGCACGCACGCCATAGTGTTTCCTGTACATTCAACCTTGTCTCGAACTAGGGGCGACGACATCCGTTGCGGCATCAATGTCGCTGAGCGCGCTGTTGAGCATCGACAGCGCGACCGAAGTGTGACCCGCGGCCAGTTGGTCGCGCGCGTCGCTGATGAGCTGTCGCAGCCTCTGCTCGTAGGCCTCGGCCTTTTCCAGCTCGGTGACGAGCTGTGCGAGTTCCTTCGCTGAGGCGCGCGTTCCGCGCTTGTCAACCACCATCCGTCCTCCCGCTTACGACCGGTCCTCGGACCGGCAATAGCGGCCCGCGCAGCGTTCCAAGCGCAAAGTGTAAACCTGCGCGGCACTTTGTGCGCGCGACCGGCCAACTGGCTCCGCGATGCGTTCTCATGCGGTCCCTGCCGCGAACGCAAGGCATCGTTTCCGCCAGGCGGCAAAAAGGGTCTCATGAGAACGCATCGCCTTGTCAGAGAATAAGGTTTAGTCACCTGCACGACCGGTGGCTTCAGCTATCGACCGAAGCGACCATTGACCCGCGCGAACGAACCCCCAATACTCACGCCAGCGTTGGGGCGCGAACAATGGCAGCCAAACGCTCATTCGATAGGAGCCGGCCAAGGCGGCGGTGACGAGGGAAGAACCAGAAATTTCCGGATTATGCGATTGAAAATCCCAAGCGCCACCATTTTGGTCCTGTGCATCTGTGTCCTGTTGCCGATCAATAGTTTCGCTGTCGACGACGGGGCCAATATCGAAAGAGTTGTCGCGCCAACGATACAGCCGGTGATGCAGCAATACGGTGTCCCCGGGATGGCGGTGGGAATCGTCATTAAGGGACGGGGTTACGTTTACGAATATGGGGTTGCATCGAAGGCGACGGGAAGGCCCCGCACTCGCAATACCCTCTTCGAGATCAGCTCGGTCAGCAAGACGTTCATTGCGACACTTGCCTCGTACGCACAGGTCAGGTCGGCATCGTGCTCTTGGCTAACAAGAGCTATCCGATCGGCGCACGAGTCACCGCCGCTTACAACCTACTGATGCGGCTGGGCGACGCCTCCTTCGAAACCCGAAGGGTCATTCGAAAAGCCCTGATGGACGTGCGCACGTTCCAGCATCGGGGCAATGGCTCGCCCGAGTGCCGAGCAGCGTGGCGATACTACTTCGCCACACAGGATTTACGTTCCTACACGCGGGGCGCCTGGTCGCGATGACCAACCAAAGGCCGTATTCGCTCGCCCGGTTTGCCCTCTACTTCCTGAAACTAGGCAGCATCGGTTTTGGTGGCCCGGTCGCCCTGGTCGGATACATGTATCGCGATCTGGTCGAGACGCGCCGCTGGATCAGTGACGCCGATTACAAGGAAGGGCTTACGCTGGCGCAGCTCATGCCCGGGCCGCTGGCTGCGCAACTCGCCATATATCTCGGATACGTGCACAACCGGATCGTTGGTGCGACCGTGGTTGGCATTGCGTTTGTTCTGCCGCCCTTTCTCATGGTGGTAGCCATTGGTTGGGCTTATGCCCGCTATGGGGGGCTCCCCTGGATGCAGGCAGCGTTCTACGGCGTTGGGGCGGCGGTAATCGGCATTATCACGATGAGTGCCTGTAGGCTCACGGCCACGAATATCGGCAAGGACAAGCTGTTGTGGGCGATCTATCTGGTCGCCGCGGTCATCACGGTGTGGACGCAATCGGAAAGCGTCTTGCTCTTCCTGGGCGTCGGTCTGCTGGTGTGGTGGGTGCGAGCGCCGCCCAAGCGCTGGTTCGGCAAGGGTGCGGCACCCGGTCTGATGGCGCTCGGCCCACACGCAACATCGACGTGCGCCGTCGCCATGGGAATCGATTGGACGCTGCTGGCACAGCTGGGCGCCTTCTTCGCCAAGGCCGGGGCCTTCGTCTTCGGCAGCGGTCTCGCCATTGTTCCTTTCCTCTATGCCGGGGTCGTTCACGATCATCAGTGGCTGAGCGAACGCCAGTTCGTAGATGCCGTGGCCGTTGCCATGATTACACCTGGCCCCGTCGTCATTACTGTAGGCTTTATCGGTTACCTAATTGCAGGTTTCCCTGGAGCGGTTGTAGCGGCATTAGCCACGTTCCTGCCGTGCTACCTATTCACGGTCTTACCCGCTCCTTACTTTAAGAGATACGGCAAGCGCCCAGATCTGTTGGCATTCGTAGGTGGCGTCACCGCGGCCGCTATCGGCGCCATCACGGGCGCTGTCATCGTGCTAGCCCAGCGGTCGATCGTGGATCCGCTTACTGCACTGATGGCGCTCGTTACGATCGGGCTGATCTGGAAGGTGAAGAAGCTGCCGGAACCCCTGCTCGTTGCCATCGCGGCGATCATCGGCCTGGTGGTGTTTCCTGGGGTGCATCCATAAATGCACAAGCCGATGTGACAGGTAAACATCTGGCCTGGTTGAAGCCTTCTTTCTCAAACCGAACGCGCGTTACCGGCTCGCCGCATTTCTCCACGAGTGGCCGCGAGCACGAGGCCGGGTTCAATTAGCGCGTCGATAAGGAAGTGCGCCGCGATACACGGCGCCACGCTCCTACCCGCAACGACGTAGACGAGCCCGAGGGCGACTCCGAGCGCGCCGGTAATTACGGTGGCACTCGCCGCTGCACGCAGGCTTCGCGCCATCAACCCCCAGACACCGTGGGCGAGACCGAAGGCAAGTCCCGACGCCAGGATCTGCAGGAACGGACCAATACCCTGGTCGCTTAGATAGTCCATCAACCACTTGCGAAAAATGACTTCTTCGAGGATCCCCGCCGTAACCGCTAACGCCAGAGCAAGGGCTTTCAGGAACGAAGGACGCAAGAGATTGGCGCGGACGCTCGGCAGACGCGCGCTTCGCCAAACGAACGCGACGGTAACGAGGCCTGCCAACAGCCATCCCTCAATCGCGCCTATTCGACCGGGCGCAAGGCCAACGTAGCGCATAAACCCCGCCGGGTTCGGGGCAAAGTTGAGGACGACCCCTAGCCCTTCGATCGCAGCGATGGTGCCGAGGATCCATGCGCTCAACCGTTCTGGGTCGCGCTTTCTAATTACTTCCGCGTTCGCTTTCGCCACGTGCGCCTTGTCGTGGATAGCAATCTACGCCAATCGATAGGGGCATTCATGCAGGTACCCTCGCCTCGCTGTAGAAGCCCCAATATCGCGACTCGATCACGGTAGTGCGCTTTCGCTGTCGGATGCTTAGCGCCTGGCCCGACTGCGCCGCCGGCCAAGACCGCCAGCCACAGCGTGAGGACAACGAGCGTGCCCTCGGATAACGTCGGGATGGGGGCAGCGGCCGGCGTTGGCGAGTTGCCGGAGAAGGCCGAAAGCGTGTTCCCGGCGGGTACGACCAGCAAGCCCTGCCCCGCACCGAGCCCCGTGATAGGTCCGAGTTCATTCTGTTCATCGGGCGCCTGCATGGCCGTGCCGAGGTTCGTGCTCCAGACAAGGATGCCGGTGGTTGCGTTCACCGCGTAGAGCATCCCGGCGGCAGACCCCTCAATTACGAAGGCACCGCCGGGTGTGGAGAGCACGATCGGCGCCGTGACCAGCTGCCCGTCGCCAGAAAAATTCCACAACGTCGAAGGGGTCGATGGCGAGCTTATGTCCTGGGCGGATAACGTTCCACCGCTAAGGAGCCACATCGTGTTGCCGTTGACCGCCGGGGCCACGATCTCGTCATTCAACCCCCCGTAACTGCCGAGCAGGTTGCCGTCCGCTGCGTCCAGTACGAGGTTCCCGAAATAGTCGCGAGTGAAGACGCGCCCACTGTCATAGACAGTGGTCTTGCCCCCACCCCCCTCGCAAAACGTGCTGTAGTGCCACTGCAACGCGAGCGTCGCCGGCGCGAAGCCGTACGCCTGGTTGCACGCGTAGGATACGAACACCCCGTTATCCGAGAGCGCCGGCGAACTTGTGTCTCCGTTCTCGACCGATTGCGTGGCCAGCACGTTGCCCGTCGTTTGCTGCACAGCATAAACGGTGCCCCCGTCTCCCGCCCCACCGGTGTAGACCACGCCGTTGGCAGCCGTGGGCGGCGCAGAGAACAGATACTGGAACGGAAGCTTGGCCGTCCACGAAAGAGTGCCCGTGCCCGCGTCGTAGGCACTCATCACTCCTCCAGTACCGATAGCGAATACGCGCCCGCCGTCGTACGCCGCATTCGCCCATAGACCAGTGAACGGCGGTGGCTGCGGCAACGGCTGAGACCAGACGGTCTGCCCCGTTCCTTGATCCAGCGCGTACAAGGTGGCAACGTCGGTTGTATTGTCCCCCGCGGTGACGAACACCAGCCCCTGGGCAAGCATTGGGTACGAAACCAATCCGGGCAAGGTCACCTGCCAGCGAAGCACGAATGGCGGTGCGAGAGAACTGTCCATTTGGACGCCGTTGTGGGCGGCGCTGATCTGGAAGGCGATGGCGGTGTCCGTGGCCGCAGCGCTTGCATCGACCGGGAAGGCGGCCAGGACCGTCAGGGCGAGGGTGGTAGCGGCGGGTGCGCAACAGCGCTTGCTCGGCGCCACCGGCAATTCAAGCGGCACCCTGCTGCGCAGGGTATATCGTCGCCGCATCGAGCGGATCAATCCCGACAATCCCGCTAGCGCAGCCAAGCATCGACAGACTGAAAAAAGACTGGGGGCGCGGCGTCGCCCTGAGTGTAGGTCGCGCCCGCGCAACACACCAAGAGCGCACAGGACGGGGACAATGCGACCACGCAGACAAGCTGTCGCCCCTAGATTTGCGGCGATCGTCCGCTCGATCATGACCTTCCTGGCAACAGGCTCGCGCCTTCTTCGGATTTCTACTGTACTCCGTTTCCGTCCCGACCCTGTGGAATGGGCGGTCGGGATTAACTGTCAGTTCCGGATCGGCCAGGTCCTCGCGTGTGCCATGCGATGCCGGCCTGCGCGGGGCACAACGCGTGCCTACTGACACTCTGTCCCAGGTGCGGCAAAAACCTGCTGCGTGATCGCTTTGGTCTGCGTCACCGGGCCGGTGCTTGTATTCACTGTATACGCAAACGTACCGCTATTGCCGTTGAAGAAAGTGAACGTCGCATTGCCAACCTGGCTCAGCGTCACATCCGCGGGCAGGAATGGCACGGCATCGAAGGGCGGGCCATTGGTCAGTTCCAGCGCGCCTGAGTAGACGCCGGGCGCAGTGTTGTTGGCGGTCACCGAGAACCACAGCGGTGTGCCGTCGCCGTTGTAGGTAAACCACGTGGCAAAAATGACATTGCCCTGCTGGCTGAAATTGATTCCCCATCCTGACTCTACCCCCGCCGGAGCCGCCCACCACAGCCCGGAGACGTTTGTCGCCAATCCCAGATTTGGTTGCGCACCCCACACACATGTCGGCAGCGGCCCAAACACCTGGCGTGTGATGGCCTTGGTCTGGCTGATGCCATTGACCGTATAGTTGAACGAGCCATCATTCGCGTCGTTGAAGGTCAGCGTCCCGGTGCCGACCGGGGTTACTGTCACCGCGGCGGGGTTGAAGGGGACGGCATAAAAGGCGGGGCCGTTCGTCTGGACTAACGTCCCGGAGAAGGTGTTGTCGCCAGTTTGGTTTGCCGTCATCGACAGCCACCAGAACTTGCCGGTCAGATCATAGGTGAACCAGGTCGCAAAGATGATGTTGCCCTGGTGCGCAAAGTTGATACCCCAGCCCGATTCCGATCCCGCAGGCGCCGCCCACCACAGCCCTTGATAGTTTGACGTTGCTGCGGAACCTGTCCCTGAGACGGTGAACGACTGCGGACTCCCGACGCCGTTGCTGGTAACTATGATGGTTGCACTAAGCGGTCCAGCAGCCGCTGGGAGAAATGAGACGGTGACTTGACAGTTACCGCCAGGGGGGATCGTCGTGAGACAGCTCGTTGTGCCAGGAAACTCCGTTAAGTCGGTGTCGCCCACATTGGAGACCGTAACCGGCGAGCCACCGGTGTTCGTGATAGTGACTATCATTGGCGCGCTCTGCGTACCGACCTGCTGCGCACGGAAGGTCACTGGAGCGGGCATTTGCAGCTGGCCTAATGCTGTGTTGGCGCCCCACTGCGCTAGTAGTTTCGCAACATCGATAGAACCGAGTCCCGTGACTTCGTCGTACCCGGGTCCGACCGAATAGCCTGCCAAGCCACCGCTTAGGCCGGTGGGCCCCGGCGTGCTGTTGTTGCACATACTCGGTGTGGAAAGGCCGCACCCCGCGACGCCGCTCGAAGCTATCGTGACGTCGTGGAATACGCCATTGCCGGGCGTGCCCGCCAACTCATAGAGGCGCGGATTCAGGTTGCCCTGGGGGCTTCCGATCTTCTGATTCAGCAGCGCCGCGATCCCTGCCATAGAGGGTGCGGCAGCCGATGTACCCGATGCGGCTGCGAACTTTGTAGGGCAACCAGCCCCCCCCGCCGCGAAGCAGACTACGTAGGCGTCGTGGCCCGAAGCGCTAAATGCGACGTCGGGGGTGTAGCGCCCTTGCGTCCCAGGCACTCCGGGACCTGTTTGCCATGGCGGCGTGGGAATGAACATGCTCACGCCACCACCGGATGCAGCAACTTGCGGGCTGCTCATGGCGTTCAGCGGCTCGTTCCAGGCGCCCTCGGGAATGTAGCCCAGTGCCGACTCGAATGCAGCGCCGTTGGTCGAACTCCAATATGCGCTTGGATTCGCGGCATCAGCGAATTCCGTGCCGCCAACGCAGGTCGCATAGCCTGAGGCGCAGATATGGCTCGTACCTAGGGTTTGGGGAGTCGGCGGCGCGGAAAATGCCGTATCGCAGCCGGCCGCCCCTGAGTCACCGGAGCTAGCGAACACCGAGATTCCTTGCGCTGCGGCTTGGCTAAAAAGGCTGTCAAAAAAATCGACAATAGCCGGACCATTATCAGCTTCGCAGCCACCAAAACTAATACTCACGATCTGCACGGACAGCGGATTGGAGTCGATCACGTATTGGCTCGCGACGTCTACCCCAGTTGTGGTCGTGAGATTTGCGCTGCTGACAAGAACAATCGTCGCTCCGGGTGCCACACTGCCGGCACGCGTCACATCGAGGGTCGCCTCAAACTGATCCCCATCTGCCGGCTCGGTACCGCCAGTCGCCAGCGGGGGACCAGGGTCAAGACCATCCGGTGGGATCACGATCGCCGGGTCCTTAGTAGCCAGTCCCGAAAGCTTTTGGAAACTCTCGATGTCCGGCAGATAGACGCGAGCACGGCCGATGATCGCGATAGTCTGTCCACTGCCGGTGATGCCCTGCTGATACACGGGATTCACGTCGTAGATTGTGGCAAAGTCGTTCGGCACGATAAAGTGGTTGCAAACACCAGATGAACAGAATGTCGCGTCGGGGTTCTCCGTCAGAGCAGGTTGGTTTAAGAGACGTGCTGTTCCGACACGGTGAAGCGCACTCTCGTGGATTGTGGCAAGACCATGCACTGACTTCACGACGGTCGCCAGCGCGGCTGGAATTTGTGGGACGCCAGCAGGGGCAATGCGCTGCTCCCCGTCCACAAGATACACGCGTAAGCGCGTCCCAAATGCCGCGCCGACTTGCGCCGCCGAACCGCTAAAGTTGATTAGCATGCGGCTGTTGGCCACCGAATCGACATGCAGGCCCTGCGATTGCAGCCATTGTGTCAGTGCGTCTAAATCGTGTGCAGAAACCCCAAACCGCTCGCCAATCTGCACGGGCGTAAGCCAACGATGGAAATTCGGAGAGTTGGGATCCTGTTGCGCTGCGAGAAATTGCTCGAACCCAAGCTGCAGCGGCGTCGGACGTTTGAGGACGAGGGTCAAATGGGAAAGCGGCAACTCGTCGGCCGCTTCGCCCGCATCGTTTGGGGCAGTCGCCCACGCCACGCCCTGCTGTGGCAGCGCGATCCGGTGCGCGACATCCACGGGTTCGGTGACGAGATCGGTCGCGCCGCTGGCCGGGGCGGATAACACGAGCAGCGTCGCGAACAGCCAGGCCCATCGCTTCGGCGTCAACCCGGGCTCGCTTCCGCGGCCCGCGACGGATGTGCACTGCATGGATCCTCCAGGACGAAACCGGCGCATCCGGGCGGCAGCCCGGATGAAGTGCATCAGGGGTCGGCTTCGCGCTGCGCCGGTCCCTGCGTCTGACGGAATCAGAAGGTCGTTACGAGCACCCTACCAAGCAGTCCGTACCCTGGCATCCCGCGGGTGAGGCCGCGCTGGCGCTGAAGCCTCCGGTGAGGGCGGTCCGCTTCACTCGCATTTCAAAAAAGAAGATTGTACCCCGCTGTCGACTGGGGAGGTCGCGCCCGGGCACTTCGCGCGCGGACGCGGGGCGTCGATCCATGCCACGGCACGGCAGTTACAGAGCCGTGCCGTTACTGGGCAGGCGCATGCACAAGCGCGGTCCGGGGCCGCCTCATTGCCTGAGGTTGAATCCGATGCAGGCATAGACGTACGGGACGCCGTGCAGAGCAAACGACAGCAGCCGGTATTCGTCCAGCACGAGTGTCAGCGTGGCGTTCTCGGCTTTGTCGGTCGCACCCGCGAACGCGATCAGGTCCGCGACCGACGGACATTGCTGGCCGTAGAACGTCTTGCTCGGCGTGTTGCTGAACACCGGGTTCAACGGATACAGATTCCAGCGCGGCTTGTTCATAAGTCCTCTTCTCAAAAAATCCCTGCGTCATTGCCGAGCCGGGGCGCGACCCGGCGGGCAACCCGCCCTTGACCCAATCGCCAAGACCCTGATTATCCTAGCAAAAGCCTAAGAAAGCGAGGCGACCGCGGCGCGTTTTCGGCACACCGCGTCTCCTCCCGGCGGCAACGGGAGTTTAACGCCGTTGCGCTCTCTGTCCGCTATTCGCCGGGAGACATTGCGGCGTGCGTTGGGGCGCTCCGTCGCGTGCTGCTGCAAGATTGGTACCGGTACGGGGGGCCCGCCGTTGACCGCGCCGGTCTGGCGCGCGAGCCATGGCCGGGCAGAAGGTGGGCTTCAGAAGTCGATTACAAACGGTGCCACAAGCAGGATCGCGCCGATAACGCCAAGCCAGAGCCAGCTTTCAACGAAGTAGGGATAGATGCAGAGCATGACACCGGCGATGATCGGCATGAACTTCGTCTGTCGCTTGCCGTAGACGATATAGGCCATGCCGACCGCGCCGGAGAAGATGCCGAAGACAAAACCACTCACGGCGTGATCCGGCCGGAACGCTTGCGTCGCGACCCGATCCCTGCGCAACGCGGGCAGCTAGCCGCGATGGCCGAGCAGCCGCGCCGGCAAGAACAGCAGGCTTTTGACCAGCGCGAAGGTCGCGCTCACGCAGATGCCCAGCAGCCGGAAGGGCAAGGACAGCAACCAAACCAGCGGCGCCAAAACGAGTACCAGCAACGCGATGGGCCAAGCCAGTACCAGCAGGATGCACCAGGCAATGAACAAAATGAGTGCGTTCAACGCTTTCTCTCCGAGGGGGCAGTCTTCATGATAACGCGGGGCCCGCCGGCCCGGTCAAACCGCGGCCGCTGGTGCCGGCCCGAAAAACAGCGCCCGCATGCGGCCGGGTCCGAGGACCCGCGAAAGTTCGTGCAGCGTGCAGTAGCTCACAATGAGCACCAGCAGCAGGATCTGGATGGCCCAGAAATGGGACCACATCATGGCTGCGAGCAGTTCTTCGTTGGCGGCAACAAAACCAGCGGCCTCCTTCCAGAAATCGAAGAGCCGCTCCAGATAATGGATCAGCATCGCCGCCAGGGTATAGATGGCGGTCTTCCAGGCGATGTTGTAGGCCAGCGGTCTGCCGGGGTAGCGGTTAATGAAGGGCAGCAGGTCGGCGAGCAACACCGCCTTGCCCAGAATCAGCGCACCGACCGCGATCTGCACCGCGGAACTCACCTGGATGCCGGTGCCCTTGAGCATCAGGGTACGTATCACCGCGACCAGCGTAAGCGTGAACAGGAAGAAGAGGGTGGGCGGGATCAGCGCCAGGATTTCCTCTTTGATTTTTGCGACGACCTTGGTCATGACGCCCCGGGGGAAGAAGGAGAGATAGCGGCAGGCCGCGCAGGAAAGTGCCTCGGCGGCAAG
Organism: uncultured beta proteobacterium; assembly: GCA_963777455.1. Taxonomy (GTDB): domain Bacteria; phylum Pseudomonadota; class Gammaproteobacteria; order Burkholderiales; family Casimicrobiaceae; genus PALSA-1003. The sequence continues at coordinate 2,584,040 of CAVZQQ010000004.1, read as the reverse complement.
TGCGACCTCTCCGCTGCAGGTCAAGGCGCGCTGCCGATGCGCGACCGACGCCCTATATTATACTGCTCGCCTAATTCGAATCATTAAAGGAGGGGACCGTGCGCAATCGAGTTTGCGGCATCGGCTGCGGGTTTGCAGCCGCGTTCATGATGCTTTTCGCGGCGCCTGCATTGCCAGCGGATGCGCTCAAGATCGGCCTGGTTGCACCGCTCACCGGTCCGGGTGCGGAATCGGGTCGCTTGCAGATTGAGGGCGCAAAGCTCGCGGTCGAGGAAGTCAATCAGTCCGGGGGCGTGCTCGGGCGGCCGATCGAATTGCTGATCGAGGACGATCAAACCACCAACCCCGGAGCGGTCCTGGCCTTCAGCAAGCTCGCCGGCGACGCGGCTATCCCCGCCTTCATCGGTTCGATCCGGAGCACCCAGGTGCACGCCATGGCGCCGGATATCCTGAAGCTGGCCAAGCCGGTCATGATTGGCGGTACCGATCCGCAGCTCACGCACATGGGCAATCCGTGGCTGTTTCGCTTTCGCCCCAACGACATCTACTCGGCGCGCGTGATCGCCGACTTTGGCGTCAACACGCTCAAGCTGCGCAAGTGGGCGATCGTGCACTCGACCGACGCCTTCGGCACCAGCGCGATGAAGAATCTGACCGAGGAGCTCAAGAAAAGAGACGTGACCCCGGTGCTGGTGCAGGGCTACACCAACAACTCGCAGGACTTCACGCCGGTGGCACTGGCCGTCAAGCAATCCGGTGCCGATGTCTTGGGCACCTACATGACCTTCGAGCCTGATCAGGGGATCTTCGCCAAGCAGCTGCGCCAACTCGGGGTCGGCATCGCGTGGGTCGGCTCGCCCACGACGGTTACCGGCACGGCGCTGAAATTGGCGGGTCCGGCGCTGTATGGCAGCTACGCGGTGGTCGATTTCAACCGTGATTCCAGTCCCGCGGCGAAGAGTTTCGCCGCCAAATTCGAGGCGACCTACAAGACCACGCCGGATGTTTTCGCATCCTGGTCCTATGACGCGGTCAACGTGCTCGCGCTCGCCATCAATCGGGCGAAAAGCCTGGACCCGCAGGCGATCCGCATCGCGATCCTGTCGGTGAAGGGCTACAAGGGCGCCGAAGGGACGTACAACTTCGACGCGAACGGCGATGGGCTGCATGGCTACAACATCGTCAAGAACAACGACGGCAACATCGTCTTCAACAAGCATATCGACTTCGACGATTAGCGCCGCGGCGCCCGCGGCTGCAGCGTCTTTTCCCGTCCCCGGCTCGACCCGCCTGTGGGCATTGCGCTGCAGTTGCTGTTCACCGGGTTGGGCGTGGGCAGCATTTATGCCCTCGTCGCCCTCGGCTTCGTGCTCATCTATCGGGCGACGAACGCTGTCAATTTCGCCCAAGGCGATTTCGCCATGTTGGGCGCGTTCGGCATGGTGGTCCTGTGTATTGACCTGGGTATTCCCTATGGTCTCGGCATACTGATCACTATCCTCGCCCTGGCGCTCATTGGCGCTCTGTTCAACCTGGGCGTCTACTACCCCTTACGCCACCGCAGTTTCCTGCCGGTGATCATCAGCACGATCGGCGCCTCCATCCTGCTGGAGAATGGCGTGCTCGCAATCTACGGGCCGCGGCCGCAGAGCCTGCCCGGCATCTTCGCGAGCCAGGGCTTCAGCATCGGACCGGTGTTCTTCGACAGCCAGTACCTGGTAATTCTCGCCGTGAGCCTGGTGCTGTTCGTTCTGCAGTACCTGCTCTTCGAGCACACGCTGCTCGGCAAGAAGATGCAGGCCACCTCGCAGGACAAGGAGATGGCCAGCCTGCTGGGCATTCCGGTGGCCCTTATGATCATGCTGACCTTCGTCTACAGCGCCACCCTGGGCGGAATCGCCGGGATTCTCGTTGCCCCGATTCTGTTCGTCTCGGTGAGCATGGGCTCGAGCATCGCGCTCAAGGCATTCGCGGCCAGCATTGTCGGCGGGTTTGGCAGCGTCACCGGGGCCATCGTCGGTGGGCTCTCCCTCGGCGTGGTCGAGACCTTCGGCGCGGCCTACATCTCCGTGCCCTACAAGGATGCCTTCGCGTTTCTGGTCCTGTTCGTGTTCCTCCTGCTCAGACCGCAGGGGATCTTCGGCGAAAAAATATCCGAGAAAGCGTGAGCACGGCGGATTCGGTCACGACTGCACGCCTCGGCCTGGCGCTCCGCAAGGACCTCCTGGCCGGGCTTGCCTTTGCGCTCGCCGCCGCGCTGAGCGCTGCCTTGCCACTGCTGCGGGCGATGCCGGCCTACTCGGTCAACCTGCTGATGCAGGCTTCGACCTACGCCATCGCGGTGTTCGGGCTGACCGTGGTGCTCGGTTACGCGGGCCAGATCAACCTGGCGCAGGCGGCGTTCTTCGGGCTGGGCGCCTACAGTGTCGCGCTCGGCACGGCGGTGTACGGCTGGTCATTCTGGATCGCGCTCGGCGTCGGCGTCGGCATCGCCGCGCTCGCCGGCGCGGCGCTCGGCCTTACCTCGCTGCGGCTCGGCGGTCACTACCTGGCGATGGTAACGATCAGCTTCCAGACCATCCTCGCGCTGGTGCTCAGCAACTGGATCTCGCTCACCCGCGGGCCGGACGGAGTGACCGGTATCCAGCGCCCGACCATTCTTGGCTATGCCCTGTCCGACAGCCGCGCCTACCTCGCGCTGTGCATCGCCGCCCTGTACCTGGTCGGATTCCTGGTATGGCGCCTCGGGCACACGCGCCTGGGCCGGGCGATGAAGGCGGTGCGCGACAATGAATTGGCCGCAGGGGTCGTCGGGGTCGATACCTATGGCACCAAGGTCACCGCGTTTACCCTTTCGGCCATTCTCGGCGGCTTCGGCGGCGGCCTGTTCGCCGGCGGCTTTGCCTACATCAGCCCCGATCAATTCACCTTCAGCGAGTCGGTGGTGTTTCTCACCATGGCGCTGCTGGGCGGGGTCGCGTCGCCGTTCGGGGCGGCGCTGGGGACGGGACTCCTGATCTTGCTGCCGGAATGGTTGCGCTTTCTGAAGGTCGTCTACCTGGCGGTGTACGGCTTGGCGGTGATCCTGATTATGGTCTTCATGCCTTACGGCGTGTGGGGATTCCTGCTCCGACTGGGGCGGCGCCTGCATTCCCAGCGGCCGCTCGCGGCCACGGAGGTGCCACCTCTGCCGCTGACGACGCGCGTGGCGCAAGAAGACGGCTCGATCCTGTGTTCGCTGCGCGGGCTGTCAAAGAACTTCGGCGGCCTCAAGGCGCTCGATCAAGTTTGCCTGGAGATCCGCCGCAATTCCGTGCACGCGCTCATCGGCCCCAACGGATCGGGCAAGACGACCCTGCTCAACGTGCTCAGCGGCATCTACCCGGCCACGGCCGGTGACATCCTGCTCGAAGGCGCCTCCGTGGTCCAGCTCAAGGCGCACCGCCGGGCGGCGCGCGGATTGGGGCGCACGTTTCAGAACATACGCTTGTTCACGGCGATGAGCGTGCTGGACAATGTGGTCGTCGGCGCGCAGCGGGCGGGCAACGACGTGGCCGCCGGCACGGCGGCCCTGCAGCGGCTCGCCTTGGCCGCGCTCGGCTTTGTCGGACTCGCCCAGTATGCAGGCGATTTGCCGCAAAGCCTGTCGTATGGCCACCAGCGACTGGCCGAGATCGCGCGCGCACTCGCCGGCAACCCGCAACTGCTGCTCCTGGACGAACCCGGGGCAGGCTTGAACCAGGTGGAGAAGCAGGAACTGGTGGGCCTGCTGAAGCGGCTCAAAGGCCACGGGCTCACCATTTTCATCATCGACCACGATATGAACCTGGTCGAGCAGGTCGCCGATCACATCACCGTGCTCAACTTCGGGCGGCGCATTGCCGACGGCCCGCCGGCGGAAGTGCTGCGTCATCCGGACGTGATCGCGGCTTATCTGGGAACGGTCAAGACCCATGCCGCTGCTTGAACTCCAGGATGTGGTGGCAAGCTACGGCAAAGTCGAAGCCTTGCGCGGCGTGTCGCTGCGCGTTGACGAGGGGCAGATTGTCGCCCTGCTGGGCGCCAATGGCGCGGGCAAGAGCACCACGCTGCGCACCATCTCCGGCTTGCTGCGGCCGCAGCGCGGCGGGTTGCGGTTCGCCGGCAACTCGATTGGCGGGCAAGCGGCGGAGCGCATCGTGCGCCGTGGCATCGCCTATGTGCCGGAAGGCCGGCGCGTGTTCCCCGGGCTGACGGTCAAGGAGAACATTACGCTGGGCGCTTCCAGCGGCCGCGTGCCGCGCCGCGAGGTCGCGTCCGACATCGAGCGCATGTTCGCGATCTTTCCGGAAATAAGGCCGTTCGCCAATGCCCTGGGCTGGACCTTGTCCGGTGGTCAGCAGCAGATGGTGGCCATCGCCCGGGGCCTGATGTCACGCCCCACCTTGCTCCTCCTTGACGAGCCATCGCTGGGCCTCGCCCCGCTGGTGGTGCAGCAGGTATTCAAGGTCATCGCGGACATTCGCGAGCACGGCACGACGGTTCTGCTGGTGGAGCAAAACGCGCACATGGCGCTCGCCATCGCCGACCGCGGTTACGTGCTGGAGACCGGTCGGGTGGTGGTCGAGGGAGATCCGGCGCAGTTGTGGAACGACGAGGGGGTGCGCGCGGCCTATCTGGGTGGGCGGGTCGTGGCCGCCGCGACCGGATAACGAGCGTCGTGGCGCACTCACCGGCTACATCGGCGGCGTGAGCCCATTCTTGCCGAAATTCACTCGCGGCGCCTCGAGCGTTCCATCGGGGCGCTTCGTCGCGGCCGCAATGAAAATCTTCGTACCGGGCGTGAGCTCGCTAAGGCTGCCCATCTCGTAGGTGACGACGGGGGTATCCGGCGCGACGACGATCTTCTGCTCCCCCTCCTTGTACTTGAGGGTCAGCGTGCGCCCGTCAACCTTGGTGACCAGGTCTTCGACGCTGCCGTTGGTCATGGTGCTCTGCGGCCGAAGATCCCAGGGTCGATGGCCTTCGCCGGTGCCGCGCATCGCTTCGGGAAAGATGTGCACTTCGACGGCCTTCTGACTGCCGTCCGGCTGCGGCATCCCGGTGACGCCGACGAACGAGCCGGGCTTGATGTCGGCGAGCGACCCCTTGACCAGGCCGACCACCACCACGTTGTCCGGGAGCGCAACCTTGACGTCGGCACCATCGCGCGCTTTGACGAGCAAGGTGTGGCCCTCCATCCGCTCGATCGTTCCCCGCACGCGCACGGTCTCCCGGGCCCACGTTGTCCCCGCCACCACCAATAACAGCAGCAGGCCGCCCCATCTAATGCCGCGCTCCATCGTCAGGTGTGCTCCTTTCGCGTCCGCTTCGAGCTAACTACTTCTTCGCCGGCCCGATCACTTCGAGCAGAACCGCCTGGGTATAGGTCGCCTGCACCGAATCGCCCACCTTCACGTCCTTCATCACCGCGGGATCCTTGACCTTCACTTCGACGTAGCGACCTTGCGGTCCGTGCAGGAGCACCTCGTTGTGCGCGGTGTCGACCTTCTCGACATTGGCAACCATCGTCGTCGTGGTGACCGCGCCCACTCCGGGTTTGCTTCCCATGGGTGCGGTCATCGGACCGGTCGAGGTCGATGTTTGCATGCGCCCAGCGCTGCCCTTCTTGAGCTCGATCGACACCGCCTCGACGTACTTGAACACGAGGTCGTCGCCGACTTTCACTTGCGCCAGGTTCTTCACCCGATCGTCGGCCTTGATCACAACCGAGCGCCCCATCGGGCCCCGTACGGTAACCAGTCGATTCGCCAGATCGACCGCTTCGACCTTGGCCGTGATGACGACCGCATTGCCGGCAACCTTGGCATCGGGCATCGGTGCCGCGGGCTGTTGCGCCGCCGCGGGCAGGGCCAGCGCGCCGGCGGCGACGATGGCAAACATGTAGTTTCTGGTGTTCATGATTCGCTCCCTGGATTGGATTGACTTCTCAACGCGTGACTGCACTCCCACGTGCGGCCGCCATCCTACCGGGTACGCCACGCCCTGTCCAAGGCGCCGCCGGCGCCGGAGCGCATCCCTCAGCTGGGCGCCATGCCCTTGTCCGCAAGCTCCTTGAGTGCCGCCGCATTCTTGGTCAGGTGTGCCAGGCCCATGCCGTGCAACACGTGGGCCGCCTTGGTGAACTGAATGTTGTCGTAGCCGATGATCTCGATGCGGTTGCCCCAGGGGTCGAGGAAATCGAGAAACGGCCCGGGCAGCATGGCCACGCCCGTGTCCGAGAGCGCCTTGCGCGCGGCTTCCTTGTCATCGACCACGAGCCCGAAATGGCGCCCGTCATCGCCGGGCTGCGCGCGCCCCTTCTGCAGCGCGAGGAACTGGTCCCCGAGGTCGATGAAAGCCATGGAATCGCTCTTGCTGCGTAACTTGAAATCGAACAGGCGGCCGTAAAAGGCCAGGGCCGCATCGATATCACCGACTTCCAGCGCGACGTGATTGAATCCGACCAGGCGTGGTTTGCTTGGTTCAGCCATCGAAGACCTATGGTGGTTGCCTTGGGCTAACGCTGGGTACGGCAGGCAGTGACTTTCGCTTGCGGAGCGCGCCGGGATGACGCGAGGGTCTGGGCAGGGATCAGATCCTATGGACGATCGGGACTGCGGTCGGCATGCCGAATCGCACCATGGATCTGCCCTACCTGAGGCCCAGTATGGCCGCGCGCCGCCGGGCGCACAATCGGCGCGGGTCTGATTTAGTTGTCGGATGCGGGCGCATGGTTTGTAGGAGCGCCGCGAACATCGGGGGGCGAGCCGCCCCCACCCGTGGCAGGCGTGCAGCCGGGACATCGTCGGGATACGGCTGAGCGCGGGGCCGGCGTACCCCGCGGCGCGCGCGACTTGCGCGCCGCGCCGAATTCAGTAGCATGGGGTGGTCATCCGCACCGATGAGGTATCCAGCATGGCTAAAGGCAAAAGCGGCGCGTTTCGCGGCCGCGACGCGAAAACCGCGCCCACCAACCCGCTCCCGCAAACCGCCCGCCGGCCGACCACGCCGTCGCTGCCGCGGGTCGCGCCGCGCACCCGCGCCAGCCCCAAGGGACGCTGACCGCCTGCCGCCCCCGCGCTACGCGTAGTGGCGGCCGAAGCGGTTGCCGAGAAAGAGCGTCAGGTCGGCGTCTTCCTGGCGCACGAAGCCGCGATCGGGCAGCTCGCCCGTCCGCAGCAGATCGACCATCGCGCACACGCCGGCCGCGGTGGTGACCTGAATCGCCGAATACACGCGCTCGCCCAGGGTCTTGCTGTAGATCTTCTTGGCAAACGACTCCTGCGTCAGGCGACCGTCCTGCATGCCGCTGACCGTGACGAACACCAGCACGACATCCTGCCGGGTCATCGGCACCGACGCCTCGAGCACGTCCTTCAGGATTTCCCGGCGCTGCCCGAGGCGCAGGTCGCGAATGAGCATCTTGACCAGGTCGCGATGGCCCGGATAGCGCACTGTCTTGTAGTTGAGGTTCTCCACCCGTCCGGCGAGCGTGGTGCACAGCGTGCCTAGGCCACCCGAGGTGTTGAACGCCTCGTAGGCGACGCCGTCGAGCGAGAAGGCTTCGATCTCCTCCAGCGCGAGCGTCTCGCGCGGGCTGCCGTCGATGATCGCCTCACACGGGTTGCAGTACTCGTTGATCAGCCCGTCAGTGCTCCAGGTCAGGTTGTACTTGAGCGCGTTGGTGGGATACATCGGCAGCGCACCCACGCGCATCTGCACGTCCCGCAGCGCATCGAACTTGCGGGTCATGGCGTGGGCCAGGATGGAGATGAAGCCCGGCGCAAGGCCGCACTGGGGTACCAGCGCGGTGCGCGCGTCGGCGGCGAGCGCCTGCACCTTGCGCATGCTCGCCACGTCTTCGGTCAGATCGAAGTAGTGCGCGCCGGCCGTGACCGCTGCCTGGGCGATGAGGGGCGTCAGGTTGAACGGACAGGCACTGATGACCATCGTGTGGCCGCGGATGAGTCCGGCCAGGTCCGGTACAGCGCTGAAGTCGGTTTGGCGCGTGGTCACGCCCCGCGCGGCGATGGGCGCGAGTCGGGCTGCGTCCTGGTCGGCGACGGTGAGCGCGTAGTCGCCGGATTCCTGCAGCAGGTGGGTGATCGTTTCGCCGATTTTTCCGGCGCCAAGGAGGATCAAGGGCGTCATGGGTTGGCCTGTTCGGGCCCGCAGCGAGATGCGCGGTCGCCCACGAGTCTACTGACCATCCCGGGCAGATTACAGGCTGTAATCTGGCGTTATGCAGGTATAATTCTGGCAAAATGACGGATAATTCGACGAATCGACGGATAACCCCCGAGCAGCAGCGGCTGCTTGGCCTGTTGCGCCGCAACGCCCGCGAATCGACCGCAGCGCTGGCGCGCACGCTCGGTGTCGCCCGCACGACGGTGCAGGAGCGCATTCGCCGGCTCGAGCGCGACGGGGTGATTGCCGGCTATACGGTTCGGGTCAGCGACGATTTCGCGCGGCAGCGCATCGCCGCGCAAGTGCTGATCAATGTCGACCCGAAGTCCGGTGAGCGGGTGGTGCGCGAGCTCGAGGGCCGGCCCTGGGTGCGTGCGGTGTACGCGCTGTCGGGGGTGTTCGACTACCAGGTGCGCATCGAGGGCGGCAGCACCGAAGAGCTCGACGGCTTTCTCGACGCCATCGGGCGCATCGAGGGCATTCAGCGCACGCAGACTTCGATCGTGCTCTCGGTCAAATTCGAGCGCTAGGCGCCCCCGGGCGCGGCGCGCGGCGCAGGCGGCGACTGCCCGCCAAAGGTCGTGCGCCGTAGCCGCGGCCAGCCGTTCTGCCGGCTGGCCGCGGCTGCGGCTACTGTCCCTCTTTGTGCGCCGGCTCCTTGGCCTTTTCCTCGGCCTTGGGCTTCGGTTCGGGCGGCGGTTTTTGCCCCGGCGCCGGTGGGGCCTTCTGCGCGTGTTCCGGTGCCGGCGGTGGCGCGCGCTGCACCCGCTCCTTTTGCGGTTGCGGTTGCTTTTGCTGTTGTTGCTTTTGCTGCTGCTGCCGTTGTTGTTCCTGCTGCTGTTGCAGTTGTTGCTGCCGTTGCTGTTGTTGCACCGGTTGTTGCTTTTGTTGCTGTTGCCGTTGTTGCTCTTCCTTTTGTTGGTTGTTCTTTGTTGTTGCTGCTGTAGCTTTTGCTGTTGCAGCTGTTCCTGGCGTTGCTGCTGTTGCTGCTGTTGCTTTTGTTGCTGTTGTTCCTTTTGTTGTTGTTGTTGCTGCTGTAGCTTTTGCTGTTGCAGCTGTTCCTGGCGTTGCTGCTGTTGCTGCTGCTGCGACGGCGGCCCCTTGCTCTCCTGCTTCATGCGTTCGTTGGGTGGCTGGGGCGCGGCCGCGGGGGGTCCCTTGCCCTGCTGCTGCATGGAGCCCTGTGGCGGGCGTGGCACCTGGTTCTGGGTCTGGCCTGCCGGAGCCGGCAGCACCGCACGCTCGCCGCGCGCGCCCGCACCTCCGCCCGCTTTGTTCAGCGGCTGCGGGGTGACCGACGGTTGGACCACCTTGACCTTGGTGGCCTCCGCTGTGCGCGCCGGTGCCAGGCCCTTGAGTTTTTCCGTCTCGAGCGGCTTGCCCGGTTGCGCAGCGAGCAGCTGCGCCTTGGCCGCGAACGCCGGCGGGGGAGGCGGCGGCGCGGTTCTCGCGACTACCTGGCGCGAAAGGACCGCCGCGGGCGGTCGCCTCGCCGCAGCGACGGCGGCGGCTCCCCCGGCTACAGCCGCGACGGCGAGCACGCTTGCTCGCGTGGGGGTTATCGCCGCCACCGGGGTGACGGAGGCGCGCGCGATCTGGCCCGGGGCGAGCGCAATGGCATGGCCGGCCACTGGCTCGGCGCTGGCAAAGGCGTTCGTGGGCACGGCGGTGACCGCGCCCGGCAGCTCTCGGTTGCGATAGGTGACGTTGGTAACGTTGGTGTTGTTGTAGTAATTGTTCACGATGGTGGTGTTGACCACCGTGTTGCTGACGTTGATGTTGGTGAAGTAGTTGCGACTGACCGCATAGCCGGGGCGATAGACATCTCCCGGGCCGAGCGGGAACCACCCGATACCGGCCACCGGCCCGGCGGCAATCGTGAGGCTAAAGCCCGCGCCGCCGACGAAGGCCACCAGTGCCGGGGCGTAGACCGGCCGCACCGCGATCGGCCCGGGCACCCAGCACCAGCGGTTGGACACATTCGCCCAGCGGCCGTAGTGGAAGGGTGCAAACCCCCACGGGGCATCGTCGACCCAGGTCCAACCCCACGGGGCTACCCAGGCCCAATGGCCACTGCGATACGGTACCCAGTCGGCAGCCACCTGGGTCGGGAACCAGACGTTGCCGTAGCCTTCGACCGAGCGCCACGAACCATAGTCGTCCAGATCCGAATAGCCGACCACGTCTGGCGACACGTAACGCGCGGCGACCGCGCTGTCTTCGTGCCGGTCGCGCCCCAGGGCCCAGTTGTCGAATGCATCGGGCGCGGGCAGCGGATCGATGGAGTAATCGTGCAACCCCTCGCCGGAGAATGAGGCCTGCTGGCCGGCGCCAACGGTATACGCCGCGCCCTCGCCCCAGGCCTCGCCCTCGCCGCTGCGCACGCGGATGACCGTGGCATTGCCTGCCGGATCGACGTCGATGCGGTACTCGCCCGCGCGCCGGATGGAGAAGGCCAGATTCGGGGTGTCGATCTCGTACACCTGGGCGGGATAGATGCGGCGCACGCGCAGGTCCAGCGTGCCCTGCGCGAGGTCGAACTGGGCGATCTGGTCATCGAGATTGAGCAGCGTGACGCTGGTCGTGCTGCCCAGGCGCGCCGACGCGCTGCCGATCTGCAGTTCGGCGTGCGCGCCGCTATCGGCCCAGACCCGGTCGCCGGTGCTCAGTGGGCGGTTGGGCTGGGCGAGAACCCAGTCATCCTCGCCCGCGGGCGCAAAGCTAACCGGCCCGCTGACTTGCGCGAGGCGCGCGGCCCGGTCGGGCGGGTCGGCGCACGCGGCGCCGCAGGCGAGCAAGGCCGCGACGCTGCCGCACGCGGCGAACCAGGTAGCAAACTGCAATGGGGATCGGGTCATGTTTCGTCCTCGCTAGATGTCTTGGTGGTCATCGTCGCCCGCCGGCGCAGGCGCGCAGCGCACCGGCCGCCGTGCGTAAACATTACACGGTATTTTTCATCCCTTTGCCGACGTGTGCCTCCCGGTGCTCGAAAGGCGTGCGGCCACGCACCGCCAGCAGGAACCGTGCCGCCGCCGCGCACCCGCCCCTGGCCGTGCCGGCGCTAACGGCCGTTCCGGAGGCTATCTGGGTGGAAAAAGGGTCTTGGCGCTGCCTCTAACGCGGCGCCGATGCCCGGCGATGACAGCGCGGAGCGGAGCTTAGCGCAACTCGGAGATCGCCGGATCGAAAGCGTCGCCGAGCGGGATGTGCTGCGCGCGGTCGCGTAGCAGGAAGAAGTCGAGCTTGCTGCGCCAGCCGCTGCCGCCGTAGAGCGCCTCGACCGACTGGCGGGCGGCGCGGCCGATGCGCTCGCGCAGCGCGGCGTCGTCGCGCAGCTTCAGGATCAGGGCAATCGCCTGTTCACTGGTATCGAACAGAAACCCGTTGACGCCGTGCACGATGTAGTCGGCGTAGCCGCCGCGCCGCCCGCAGACCACCGGCAAGCCGCAGGCCATCGCCTCGAACACCACCCGCCCGAAGGCTTCCAGCCAGTGGTCGCTGGTGCGGTAATAGAAGCAATCCAGATCCTGCAGAAAATCCACCGAGGTTTTGGTGCCGGCCGGGAACAAGCGCGCCGCACCGGCGCCGGCGAACCGGTCGCGCAGGCAGGTGCCGCCCATCACGCGCGACTCGACGCCCGCCCCGGCGAGCGCCGCATACACGCCCGCGTCTTCGGCGTGGTGCTTGGTCGTGTCGTCGCGCGACATGCGGCCAATGACGAATTGCCCGGCGCGCTGGCCGCGGCGCACCGGCGGGATGAATTCGGCCAGATCGATCGGGCTCTCGATCACCGGCCCGGGATGGAGCGACAGGCGCCGCAGCAGCGGGGAGGCGTACACCACCTCCACCGGCGTACGGTGCCAGGCCCGCAGGCGGGTGAGCACCTTGGTCAGGCGATCGGGCTGGTAGGTGTTGTAGACCAGGATCGTGCGCCGCGGGAAGGCCGCCTTGAACCAGTGCCCGATGCGAAAATAGGCGCCCACGAAGATGAACGTGCCGCCGACCGGCCAGCGCCCGCGCCAGGGCCGGATTAATTCGACCGGGTAGCGCCAGAACACCGGCGCGGGCTGGAACCGGCTCCACAGGCGCACCGGATAGAAGGCAGCGAGCGCCTTGTACATCTCGATGGCGCGCCAGTCACTGCCGCCGTGGGCGTCCCAGAGCGGATTGATGAGGTGAATGACCTCGTTCGCCGTGCGTCCGCGAGTCTTAGCCAGCTCCTGCGGAAGCTCGGTTGGCAACGTCATCCCCCGGCGACGCACGGCCATCGGGCAAAAGCTAACATGGCCACAAAACGCCCGTGACAGCCAATTGTAAGAAATCTTTGCAGGCGGCGCCACCGGCGCCGAGGCTGCACGGTGGCCGCGGACGCAGCCGGCCGGGCCACGGCTAGACGGCCGCGCCGGCGCGCTCGCGGCAGCGGGTGACCCACTGCGCGGTCAGCTCTTCCTGCACCCCGTTTTGCGCCAGGCGCGCCTCGAGAGCCTCGAACACGACCGCGTCGAGATCCTGGTCCTGATTGAAGCAGGAGAACACGTAACTCATGGCGCCGGTCGCCGGATCGCGGTGCGGCTGCAGGCATTGCGCGCAAATCTCCTTCATCATGCATTGCATCGGCGAGTTGATCGACCCGATGCCCTGCTGCGTGGGCTTGATGTAGGCCTTCAGCTCGTGGTGGCGGGCGGCCGCCACTGCGGCCATCATCCGGTCGGAGCCGATGGCGATGATGCGATCGCTGTCCGCAAACGCAATGGGCTGCTCACCGAGCGCGCCGCGCGCATAGGCGACCATGGCCTGCACGATGTTGCCCACGAAGGTCTTGTCCTGGGTGCGGCCGGGCGTGAAGCCGGGGCCCTCGTCGCAGCACCAGACCACAGCGTCGGCGGCCGCTTCGATGGCCGCCACCTTGTAGCGGTCGATCATCTTGCGATAGCCGGCGAAGTAGAGCACCTTCGCTCCGGCGGCGCGAAACGCCTGGCCGATGGACAGCAATACTGCGTTGCCCAGACCGCCGCCGACCAGCACCACCGTTTGCTCCCCGGCGATGGCCGTCGGCTTCCCGGTCGGTCCCATCAGCACCACCGGCTCGCCAGGGCGCAGCAGTGCGCACAGATCGCTCGAGCCGCCCATCTCCAGCACAATCACGGAGATGAGCCCCTGCGCGCGATCCACCCAGGCGCCGGTGAGCGCGATCCCTTCCATCGCCAGCCGCGTGCCCTCAATGCGGGTAGCCAGCGTTTCGAAGTTCTGCAGACGGTAGAACTGTCCGGGCGCGAAGCGGCGGGCTGCCGCCGGCGCGTGCACGACGACTTCGACGATGGTCGGCGTCAGCCGCACCACCTCGCGCACGGTGGCGCGCAGCTCGCCGCTGATCGCGGCGAGGAAAGCGGCGTCGGCGAGCGGCGAGGCGGGAGCGCCTTGGGCGAGCCTGCCGCTGACAATCGGGTAGCCCTTGGTGGCGCTGGCCATCGCCTTCACCACGTTGCCGAAGAACGACGGGTGCAGATCGCCGAAGAAGCTGATCGCGCGGCCATCGGGTTCCAGCGCCGTGAGCACGTGCGTGGTCGCGGGCTTGGCCAGCCCTGGCTCCGGCCGTGCCGGGTTGCCAGCCGCGTCGAGCGCCTGGAAGTAGCGACCGTCGAGATGGAATCGCGCCGGGTCTTCGCGCGCGGCGATGGTGTTCGGTTGTGTGCCCGCCGCGATCAGAATCGTGCGCGCCGGCAATTCGCGGCGGCCGGTTTCCTGGCTCAAGCCGTCCTCGCCCCAGTGCTGCACCGCCACCGTCAGCGCCCGCGCGCGGCCGTGGGCGTCAATCTCGACCGCCATTGGCGTGAGGCCTTCGGCGAAGCGGATGCCCTCCTCGAGCGCCTTGGCCACCTCCTCGTGGTTGAGCGTGTACGACGGACTGTCGATCAGGCGGCGGCGATAGGCAATGGTCACCCCGCCCCACGCCTGCAGCAATTCGAGCACGCGGGCGGGCCGCTGTTCGCGTGCCGCGTCGGCGCGTTCGGCGCGGATGGCATGTGCATGGCCGAGGAACTCGCCGGCGATCGCGCGCTCGTCCTCCGACCATGCCGCTTCGACCGCGTTGCGCCCCTGCTCCGCCGTCAAGGCCTCGTACCGGGCCAGAAACTTCTCCACCTGCTCCGGGTAGTAGGCGAGCGCTTCGGTGGCCGTGTCGATCGCGGTCAGGCCGCCGCCGACGACGACCACCGGCAAGCGCAGCTGGGTATTGGCCACCGAGTCGCGGCGCGCGGCGCCGGTGAGCTGCAGGGCCATCAGAAAGTCCGAAGCGGTGCGCACGCCGTTGGCCAGGCTGTTGGGCAGATCGAGCACCGTCGGCCGGCCCGCGCCGGCCGCCAGCGCGATGTGGTCGAAGCCCAGCGCAAAGGCGCCCTCGGCGGTGAGCGTGCCGCCGAAACGCACCCCGCCGTGCAGGCCAAAGCGCTCGCGCCGCTCGAGCAGCAGGCGGATGAGCTTGAGGAAATTCTTGTCCCAGCGCACCGTGATGCCGTATTCCGCCACCCCGCCGAAGCCGGCCATGACGCGCTCGTCGAGCGGCTCGCGCAGGCGCGCGCTGTCGTATACCGGGGCGAAGGGTACGCGCGCGCCGGCAGCGGTGACGCCGGAGAGCGCCGCGTCAAGCGGCTCGATCTTCAGGCCGTCGATGCCCACCACCGTGTGGCCGTCGTTGAGCAGGTGATGGGCGAGGGTGAATCCGGCCGGGCCCATGCCCACGATCAGCACCCGCTTGCCGGTCGCCGGCCGCGGCAGCGGCCGGCGCAGATGCAGCGGATTCCAGCGCGTGAGCAACGCATAGATCTCGAAGCCCCAGGGCAGCTCCAGCACGTCCTTGAGCACGCGGGTCTCCGACTGCGGGATATCGACCGGTTCCTGTTTCTGGTAGATGCACGCCTTCATGCAATCGTTGCAGATGCGATGCCCGGTGGCGGCGACCAGCGGGTTGTCCACGCAGATAACCGCCAGCGCGCCCAGCGCCCAGCCCTGCGCGCGCAGCTTGTGGAACTCGGAGATCTTTTCCTCCAGCGGGCAGCCGGCCAGCGTCACGCCCAGGGGCGAGTGCCTGAAGCGCGCCGGGCCGCCGTCGGCGGGTGGTTTTTCGCGCAGCCCGGTGGCGCACGAGTCCTTCTGCTGTTCGTGGCACCAGATGCAGTAATGCGCCTGGTCGAGACCACCGGCCAGGTCCGTGCCCGAATCGGTCAGGGCGAAGCCGTCGCGCCGGCGCAGATGATCCTCGGGCGCATGCCACATGGCCACGCCGTGGCGGGTTTCGCTCTGCAGGGGAATCAGCTGCACGTAATCAAGCTTGCGCGGCGCCTTGAACAGGACGCCGGCCTTGTGCTTGGCCTTGCCCTCGGGTGTGTGCACCGCCCACGCCGCGTAGCGCAGGGCGAGGTCGATGTCGGCGGCATGCGCGGCCTCGTCGGCGCCCCAGGCGCCAACCTGCTGGGCGAAAGCGAGTTCGCCGGGCAGTCCCGCAAGGGGTTCGCCCAGGTGCGCTTCGAGCGCGCGCGCGAGCGCCGGGCCGTCGAAATGCGCCGCGTCCTCGGCCTTGTAGCGGTTCAGGGCCTTGCGTTGCACGACCTGGCGCTTGCAGGCAAACAGGGGTGCCAATTGGTGCTGCGCTGCCTGCAGCGCCACGAGCTCCGTTTCGATGCCGAACAGCCGCCCCAAGAAATCCTCGAGGTGCGGCGCGAGGGCGATCAGGAGCTCCGATTCGTCCTTGCGTCCGAGTGCGTCCGGATCGCGACGCGCGCTCGCCAAACGGACGGCGAGCGGCGCTTCGGCCTCGGCGAGCTGGGCGCAGAAGGCCGCATCGACGCGGGCGAGCCCCGCGGTCGCATACAGGTCCTCAAACCCCAGTCCGAATTCGAGCTTCAACATTTACGCCGGTCCTGATTGGGCTGCGCGCGTTACCGGCAGCTTGCAGCGCAAGCGCCGCGTCGACATTCGCATCGAGGGCGTGGGGGCGAAGGAGTCCCGGGCCAACGCCCGGGGGGCCGCACCGCGATCCGCGCAGCGGAAGAACGGGGCGGACTACCGGGGCCGCCGCGTGCACAACAACGGCATTTTACCTGCCGGACGCCTGCCCCGGCATCCTCGTGGCGGCATAAACATAGAACCGGTTGCGACCGGGCGCCGGCGGCCTGCGCTTCCCGAAGCGCCCGCCCGGCGGCTATGATGCGTTTGCGCCCCGTCGGGCGCGGGGCTTGCCGCGAGTCGCACTGGGAGAACCGATGAACCGCATTCTGGCTGCACTCGCCGCCGCGCTGACCCTGGTGGCCACGGCCGCTGCCCAGCCCATCAAGCTGGGCGAGCTCAACAGCTACAAGACCTTCCCCGCGTTTCTCGAGCCCTACAAGAAGGGCATGGAGCTCGCGGTCGCCGAGATCAACGCCGAGGGCGGCGTACTCGGCCGCCCGCTCGAGCTCATCACGCGCGACGACAACGGCAATGCGGGCGACGCCGTGCGCGTTGCCGAGGAGCTCGTCGCGCGCGAGCAGGTCGCCGTGCTGATGGGCACGTTTTCCTCGGCCGTCGGGCTCGCCGTCGCTGATTTCGCCCGGCAACGCAAGGTGTTCTTCCTCGCCGCCGAGCCGCTGACCGACAAGATCGTCTGGGAGTCGGGCAACCGCTACACCTTCCGTCTGCGCCCGTCGACCTACATGCAGACGGCCATGCTGGTCCCCGCCGCGGTGGCCCTGCACAAGAAGCGCTGGGCGATCGTGTACCCGAACTACGAATACGGGACGGCGGCGACCGCCGCGTTCAAGCAGTTGATGATCGCCCAGCAGGCATCGGGCATCGAATTCGTCGAGATCGCCGCGCCGCTAGGCAAGATCGACGCCGGTCCGGTCGTGCAGGCCGTGCTGGACGCAAAGCCGGACGCGATCTTCTCCTCCCTGTTCGCCGGTGACCTGGCCAAGTTTGTGCGGGAAGGCGAGCTGCGCGGGCTGTTCCGCGATCGGCCGGTATTCAACCTGCTTGCCGGCGAACCGGAGTATCTCGATCCGCTCAAGGACGAGGCGCCGGTCGGCTGGTATGTCACCGGGTATCCCTGGTCGGCGATCACCACACCGGAGCACAAGCGCTTCCTGGCCGCCTATCAGGCCCGCTACAACGACTATCCGCGGCAGGGCTCGGTGGTCGGCTACAGCGCGGTGATGAGCATCGCCGCGGCGCTGCGCAAGGCCGGGTCGACCGCAACCGAGAAGCTCGTCGCGGCGATGGCGGGGCTCAGCGTCGCTACGCCTTTCGGCAAGGTGACCTATCGTGCGCTCGACCATCAGTCGACGATGGGCGCGTACGTCGGTCGGCTCGCGCTCCGGGATGGCAAGGGCGTGATGGTCGATTGGCACTACGCCAACGGCGCCGATTATCTGCCCGCCGACGACTGGGTGCGCGCGCACCGCCCGGCGGATTAGTCGGAAGCCGCGCGGCAGGACCGCCTTGGGTCGCCTCCGGTGACTCTCTCCGCGTTGCTGCTGCAACTGCTCAATGGGCTGGCCAGCGCCGCCTCGCTGTTCCTGGTCGCGGCGGGCCTGTCGCTCATCTTCGGCGTGACGCGCATCGTCAATTTCGCCCACGGCTCGTTCATGATGCTCGGCGCCTATCTGGCCTACACCCTGATCGGCCTTCTGCCTGCGGGCGCTCCGGGCTACTGGTGCGCGGTGGTGCTCGCCGCGCTGGCGGTGGCGGCCCTCGGGGCACTCATCGAAGCGACGCTGCTGCGGCGGCTCTATCGCGCGCCCGAACTGCTGCAGCTCATCGCCACTTTCGGCATCGTGCTCATCATCCGCGACGCGGTGCTGCACGCGTGGGGACCGGAGGATCTGCTCGGTCCACGCGCCCCCGGCCTTGCCGGCGCGGTGACGATTCTGGGGCAGGCCGTGCCGCAGTACGACCTGTTTCTCATCGCCTGCGGGCCACTGGTCCTGCTCGCGCTGGTCGCCCTGCTCAAGGGCACGCGCTGGGGGCTGCTGGTGCGCGCGGCCACGCAGGACCGCGCCATGACCGCCGCGCTCGGGGTTGACCAGGCGCGGCTGTTTTCCGGCGTGTTCTTTGTCGGCGCACTGCTCGCCGGTCTCGCCGGCGCCCTGCAGCTGCCCCGCGAGCCGGCCAATCTCAATCTCGATCTGACGGTCGTCGTCGACGCCTTTGTCGTCACCGTCACCGGTGGTCTGGGCAGCATCGCCGGTGCCTTCGTGGCGGCGCTGCTCATCGGCGTGGTCAAGGCGCTGTGCATCGGCATCGGCACGGTGTCGCTCTTCGGCGTGCCGGTGGCGTTGTCGAAGCTCACCCTGGTGGTCGAGTTCCTGGTCATGGCGGGCGTGCTCATCGTGCGCCCGTGGGGGCTGCTCGGCCGGGCGCCGACCGCCTCGCCGCTGCCGGAGCTGCGCACGCCGCTGTCGTTGCCGGGCCGGCGTTTTGCGCCCGGCGTCGCCCTCGTCTTGCTGCTGCTCCTGGCGCTGCGCTGGGTCGCCGACGAATACACGCTGGTGTTGTTGACCGAGATAGCGGTGTTCGCGCTGTTCGGCGTCAGCCTGCAGCTGTTGACGGGCTTCGGCGGCATGGCCTCGTTCGGACATGCCGCCTTTCTGGGTCTGGGCGCCTACGCGGCGGCGCTCGCCGCGCGCTTTCTGCCGCTGCCCGTGGCGCTGCTTGTCGCGCCGCTGTTCGCCGGCGCGCTGGCGCTGTTGTGCGGCTGGTTCTGCGTGCGTCGGTCGGGCGTGTATCTGGCTATGCTGACGCTCGCCTTCGCGCAGATCGCCTGGTCGATCGTCTGGCAATGGGACACCGTTACCGGCGGCAGCAACGGCCTGGTAGGAGTCTGGCCACCGGCGTGGCTCGCCCGCCCGGCGACCTACTACCTGTTCACCGTGATTCTGGTCGCAGTCGCGATGCTGCTGCTCTGGCGGGTGATGTTTTCGCCGTTCGGCTACGCGCTGCGCGCCGCGCGCGATTCGGCGTTGCGCGCCTGCGCGAGCGGCATCGACGTGCAGGGTGTGCGCTGGGCCGCCTTTGCCCTCGCCGGCGCGTTCGCTGGCCTCGCGGGCGCGCTCTATGCGTTTTCCAAGGGCAGCATTGCGCCGGAGCTGCTCGCCATCCCGCGTTCGGTCGATGGGCTGGTGATCGTCCTGCTGGGTGGGCTGCAGACGTTGACCGGGCCGCTGGTCGGGGCTGCGGTGTTCATCGGCCTGCAGGATACGGTGGCGCGGCACACCGAGTACTGGCAGGCGTGGGTGGGCGCGGCGATCCTTGCGCTCGCACTCGCCTTCCCGGCGGGCATCGTTGGCACACTCAAGCAACGGTTGCGACGCGAGAACGTATGACCGAGTCCCTGCTCGTCGTCGAAGATCTGTCGAAGTCCTTCGGAGCAGTCAGCGCCCTGTCCGCGCTTAGCTGTCGCGTCGCCGCCGGCGAGCGGGTCGCCATCATCGGGCCGAACGGCGCGGGCAAGACTACCCTTTTCAATGTGCTCGGCGGCCAGTTGCCCGCCGATGCCGGCAGGGCGTGCCTCGCCGGTCGTCCCATCACCGGCCTGCCCGCGCATGCTATTGCGCGCCTGGGCGTGGGGCGCACCTTCCAGGTCGCCGCAACGTTCGCGTCGATGACCGTGCGCGAGAACGTGCAGATCGCGCTGCTCGCGCGCTACGGTGAGCAGCGCGCGCCGTGGCGGCTGGCCCCGACGCGGCACCGCGCAGCCGCACAGGTCCTGCTCGATCGCGTCGGCATCGGCGCGCTCGGCGACCGGAGTTGCGCCACGCTGGCCTATGTCGACTTGAAGCGGGTCGAGCTCGCCATCGCGCTGGCGCTCGAACCGCGACTGCTGCTCATGGACGAGCCGACCGCAGGCATGGCCGCGGCGGAGCGATCGAAACTGATGACGCTGGTATCGGGTCTGGCCGGCAGCACCGGCATGGCGCTGCTCTTCACCGAGCATGATATGGACATCGTGTTCGCGCACGCCGACCGGATCCTGGTCCTCAACCGTGGCCGGCTGATCGCCGACGGCTCGCCCGCCGCCGTGCGCGCCAACGCCGAGGTCCGTGCCGTGTACCTCGGCACGACGGCGTGAACCGGCGTTCGCTCCATGCTTGAGGTGCGCGCGCTGCGCGCGGGGTATGGCCAGGCGCAGGTCCTGCACGATCTGTCGCTGACCGTCGGCAACGCCGAAACCGTTGTCCTGCTCGGCCGCAACGGCGCCGGCAAGTCGACCACCCTCAAGGCCATTGCCGGCCTGCTGCGCCCAGTGCGCGGCGAAGTGCACTTCGGCGCCGAGCGCATCGACCGCCTCGCCTCCTGGCGCATCGCGCGGCTGGGCTTGGGCTATGTGCCGGAAGAACGGCGCATCTTCACCGACCTGACCGTGCTCGAGAATCTGCAGGTGGGCCTGCAGCCGCCGCGCCCCGGCGTGGCCCGGTGGACTTTCGAGCGCGCGGTGGCACTGTTCCCCAACCTGGCCGAGCTGGCCCACCGGCGTGGCGGCGAGATCTCCGGCGGCGAGCAGCAGATGCTGGCGATCGCGCGCACGCTGATGGGCAATCCGAGCATGATCCTGCTCGATGAGCCCACCGAGGGGCTCGCGCCGCTCATCGTCGCACAGGTCGCCGAGGCGCTGCGCGAACTCAAGCGCGACGGCGTGGCAGTGCTGTTATCGGAACAGAACCTGCGCTTCGCCGAACAGGTTGCCGAGCGCGCCTACGTTATCGAAAGCGGCCAGCTCCGCTACGCCGGAACCATGGCCGCTTTCGCGCGCGACGCCACGCTGCGGGCGCAATACTTGGGGCTCGACTAGAGCGCTGCAGCGACCGCCCGACCCCCGTCACCCGCGCAGCCGGGCCAAGCCGTCGGCCAAATCGGCGATGAGATCCTGCGCATCCTCGAGTCCCACGTGCAGTCGCAGGTAAGGACCGGGCGCTGCCCAGCGCGTGGCGGTGCGGCTGCGTTCCGGATAGGCCGGGATGATGAGGCTCTCGAAGCCGCCCCAGCTCCACCCCATCCGAAATAGCTGCAGGCCGTCGAGCATCGCGTCGACGCGGGCTTTGGCCACCGGCTTCAGGATCAACCCGAACAGGCCGCAGGCGCCCGAGAAGTCCCGGCGCCAGAGCGCGTGACCGCGCGAGCCCTCCAGCGCCGGAAAGATGACCTCGTCAACCTCGGGTCGATCGCGCAGCCAGTGCGCAATCGTGAGCGCACTCTGGGTATGGCGCGCGAGTCGCACGGCCAGCGTGCGCAGGCCGCGCAGCGCCAGAAAACAGTCATCGCTGCTCGCCGCGACACCCATGTCCGTCCACAGCCGGTGCAAATCCGGGAACGTCGCCTCGCTGCAGTTCACCAGGCCCACCAGGACATCGGAATGACCGCCCAGATACTTGGTGGCAGCGTGCAGCGTGATGTCGGCCCCGTGCGCGAAGGCCGGAAAGCCCAGTGGCGTTGCCCAGGTGTTGTCGAGCAGCACCAGTGCGCCGCGCTGGTGCGCCACCGCGGCAATCGCGGGCAGGTCCTGCACCTCGAAGGAAAGCGATCCGGGCGATTCGGTGAACACCAGCCGCGTGTTCGGCCGAAACTCGCGCTCGATGGCGCTGCCGGCGAGCGGGTCGTAGTAGGTGACCTCGACTCCGAAGCGCTTGAGCTGCTGCTCGCAGAAGCGCCGCGTCGGGCCGTACACCGAGTCGGTGACCAGCAGGTGATCGCCGGGGCGCGTGGTCGCCAGCAGCGCGAGCGTGATCGCGGCCAAGCCCGACGGAACGGCCAGGGCCGCGTGGCCGCCCTCGAGTGTCGCCACCGCCTGCTGCAGATCGTGCACCGTCGGCAGGCCGTGCAGGCCGTAGGTGATACCCGGGTATTGGCCGCTTACCGCCGCCTCGAGGTCGGCCACGGTGTCGAACAGGATCGTCGAGGCGCGATAGACCGGGGTGTTGACCGCCCCCAGGTGCTGCCTTGGGTGGCGGCCGAGATGCGCGACCGCGGTGCCCTGTCCCCGCTTGGGCGGCAGCGGCGGTGCGTCGCTCATGCCGGCAGTGGTTGCTGCAGCGCGCGCGTGATGGCGGCGACCTGCGTCGCAATCGGCTGCCGCACATCGACGACGATCGCCGCGCTCGGCTCCTCCAGCGTCGCAAACTGGCTGGCGAGCAAGGACGGCGGCATGAAGTGGCCGACGCGCCCGGCGAGCCGCGGCTCGATCGTCGCCGCGTCACCCTTGAGATAGGCGAAGCGCACCTCGCCCGCCTGCGCCAGACGATCGCGATACGCCTGCTTGAGCGCGGAGCACGCGACGACGACATCCCTGCCGGCGGTGCGGTGTCGCTTGAGCTGGGCGACGATGCGGTCGAACCACGGCCAGCGGTCCTCATCGGTAAGCGGCACGCCGCGCGCCATCTTGGCAACGTTATCTGGCGGATGGAAAGCGTCGGCGTCCAGAAAGGGCCAATGCAGGCTTGCCGCGAGGGCCTGGCCGACACTGCTCTTGCCGCTCCCGCAAACGCCCATGACCACGACGATCATGCGTCCTCGCCCGTGCCGCGGACGATTGCGTGACCGCCGGAGCTCTTGCGCATCATGGCCAGCATGCGGTCGGCGGTGGCGGTCTTGCCCTGGCTCGCAAAGCGCATCGCCAGCGCCAGCGAGAGCACCGGCGCCGGGATGCCCTGTTCGATGGCCTCGATCGCCGTCCACCGAACCTCGCCCGAATCGGCGACCACCGGCGCGACGGCAGCGAGGTCGGCGTCTTGGTGCAGAAATTCGGCGGTGAGCTCGAGCAGCCGCGAGCGCACACCGCTGCCGTGTCCCCACGTCTCCGCGATCGCCGCCACATCGAGCGCGAACTCCGCTTTGCCTTTGAGCAGCGCCAGGCCCTCGGCGAGCGCCTGCATCATGCCGTATTCGATGCCGTTGTGGATCATCTTCACGTAATGACCGGAGCCGCTCGGACCGCAATGCAGCCAGCCGCGATCGGGTGCCGGCGCGAGCAGCTGCATCACCGGCTCGACCGTGCGCGCCGCGGCAGGCGAGCCGCCGAACATCAGCGCATAGCCGTGCTCGAGACCCCACACCCCGCCCGCCACGCCGCAATCGACAAAGCGCACGCCATAGCTCGCGAGCTCTACCGCGCGCCGCACGGAGTCTTTGTAGAACGCGTTGCCGCCGTCGACGATCACGTCCTCGGCCAGCAGCCGCGGGGCCAGCGCGGCAATCGTCTCTTCGGTCTGCTCCCCGGCAGGCATCATGAGCCATACGATGCGCGGTGGCGGCAGGGCATGCATGAGCGCCTCGAGGTCCTCGACGGCGCGGCAGCCTGGCTCGGTGGCGAACGCGGTGCGCGCATCCGGATTGGGATCGAAGCCGACGACCTCGACGCCGCCCCGCGCGAGCCGGTGCGCCATGTTGGCGCCGATGCGTCCCAAACCCGCCATGCCGATCTGCATGTCGCTGCTGCCCGCACGTCGACAAAGGGTGATCCTACCGAAACGCGTGCTCCGCGCCAAATCGCTGCTGCCGACGGTGGTCAGGGCCGGCGCGACGCGCTCGCCCACACTGCCGCACCGATGATCAGCACGGCCCCGGCGAACGTGCGCGCCGGCGGCGTCTCGCCGAGCAGCAGGAAGGCAAGGGCGATGCCGTACACCGGCTCCAGTGCGGTGACGACGCTCGCCGTGTGCGCGGAGAGCACCCGCAGGCTGCGCACGAACAGCGTGTGGGCGAGCGCGGTGCATACGACGCCCAGCACGAGTAGCAATGCCAGCGCGTGCGCATCCGGAACCGCCGGCGCCAGCGCCACCTGCGGCAGCAGGCATCCGGCCGCGCAGGCGTTTTGCCAGAGAGCGATCGTGCCCGCGGCGTGCCGTGCCGCCAGCGCGCGGTTGGCCAGCGCAAGCAGCGCGAAGGTCAAACCCGAGACGACGCCCCACGCGAGGCCCTGGACGATACGATTCTCCCAGCGGAATTCCGGAACGACGAGCAGCAGGCCGCCGGTCACCACCGCGGCGATCGCCCACTCGCCGGCGCGCAGCCGGCGTTGCCCGAGCGCGGCTTCGAGCAGCAACACGAACAAGGGAAAGCTCGCGAAGCCGAGCAGTCCGACGGCGACGCTGGCGGTTTGGATGGCCTGAAAGAAGGCAACCCAGTGCACGGCAAGCAGGGCACCGGAGGCCACCAGCAGCCATTGGAAGCCGGCGCGGGCCGCGCCGCGCTCGCCAAACCAGGGCAGCAACAGGGCGAGGGCCACGCTGGCCACGGCGGCACGACCAAAGACGATGGTCGCCGGCGGCAGCGGCAGCCACTTACCGAACAGGCCGGCGAATCCGAACAGCAGGACCGCAGTGTGCAACGCGAAGAGTGCGCGCGAGCGCGCGGCTGCGCCAACGATGGAAGCCTGGGGCATCGAGCGCCATTGTGCCATCGGGCTCGTATGGGCCCGGGTTACAATCGCGGCTGCGCCGGGGGCGGCCAATGCCGGCCTGCAGACCCAGCCACGGGAGAGGCAGTCCATGCCGAAAGACTTGCCCGCCAAGCAGGTGCTCGATGCCGTGCGCAACGCCGCCGGCAATCGGGTCAAGGTCGCCGTTTCGGATATTGACGGGGTCCTGCGCGGCAAGTACCTACACAAGGACAAGTTCTTCTCGGCCGTGGACAGCGGCTTCGGCTTTTGCGACGTCGTGTTCGGCTGGGACATGAACGATCAGTGTTACGACAACACCACCCTGACCGGCTGGCACAAGGGCTTTCCCGACGCGCTGGCGAAGATTGACCTGGGCACCCATCGCAGCGTCCCCTGGGACGATGGCGTGCCGTTCTTCCTCGGCGATTTCGTCGCCCAGGAGCGCGGCAAGGAAGTGCCGCATCCGCTCTGCCCCCGGCAGCTGCTCAAGCGCGTGCTCAAGCGTGCCGAGAAGCTCGGTGTCAGGGTGCTGTGCGGCATGGAATTCGAATGGTTCAATTTCGCTGAGACGCCGCAGTCGTGGGCCGCCAAGGGCTACGTGCGCCCCGAGCCGATCACCCCGGGCATGTTTGGCTACTCGCTGCTGCGGGCCGGCGCCAACCGCGAATTCTTCAAGGCGCTGATGCTCGAGATGGGCGACTTCGGGGTGCCCATCGAGGGGCTGCATACCGAGACCGGTCCCGGAGTCTACGAGGCGGCGATCCTGTACTCCGAGGCGCTCGAGGCCGCCGACCGGGCGATCCTGTTCAAGACCGGCGCCAAGGAAATCGGCGCACGCTTCGGCATCATGCCGAGCTTCATGGCCAAATGGAGCGAACGCTATCCGGGCTGCTCGGGTCACATCCACCAGAGCCTGTCCGATGGCAAGAGCAACCTGTTCCACGCTGCCAGCAGCAAGCACGGCATGAGCAAGCTTTTCGAGAGCTATCTCGCCGGGCAGCTGGCGACGCTGCTCGAGTTCGCGCCGATGTTCTGGCCGACGGTCAACAGCTACAAGCGTCTGGTCGACGGCTTCTGGGCGCCGGTGAAGCCAACCTGGGGGCTGGACAACCGCACGGCGAGCTTCCGGGTCATCGCCGCGTCGCCCAAGTCGACGCGGTTGGAAACGCGCTGCCCGGGTGCCGATATGAACCCGTATCTGGCCGCCGCGGCCTGCATTGCCGCGGGGCTGCACGGCGTGGAACGGCGCTTGAAGCTCACCACCGGGCCGATCCACGGCACCAACCTCGGCGGGGAAAACGTGCCGCGCGCACCGCGCACACTGATCGAGACCACCCGCGTTTTTCGCGCCTCGGCGCTCGCCCGCGACTGGTTCGGCGACGCCTTCGTCGAGCATTTCGCGGCGACGCGGGAATGGGAATGGAGGCAGTGCCTCGACGCGGTAACGGATTGGGAATTGAAGCGCTACTTCGAAATCATATGAAACCGGCGCGCGCGCCGGTGGCCGCGCGGCCGGTGGCGCGGCGCGGTTGGCTCGGGTTCGCGCTGCTGCTCCTGGCGGCCGGCTCGGTCGCCATGCCGCTGGCGGCGAAGACGCTGCGCCTCGCCAGTGCGTTCGATCCGCAGTCGATGGATCCGCACGCGTTGGCGCTGGTCTACCAGACGCGCGTGGTGAGCCAGATCTACGAGTCGCTGGTCAGTCGCGACCGCGACTTCGTGCTCGAACCCGCGCTGGCGGTGTCGTGGACGCCGGTCGACCCGCAGACCTGGCGCTTCAAGCTCCGCCCGAACGTCAAGTTTCAGGATGGCACGCCCTTCACCGCCGATGACGTGGTGTTTTCGATTGGGCGCGCGCAGGCGAAGAATTCGCAGCGCGTGTTTCAGTTGCGGGGCATCAGCGCCGTCCACCGGGTGGACGACCTGACCGTCGACTTCCTGCTCGCCGCGCCCGATGCGGTGCTGCCGGAAAAACTCACCTACGTCGGCATCATGAGTCGAGGCTGGGCCGCGGCGCACGCTGTCCTCGGGGCGCAAGACTACAACGCCCGCCAGGAAACCTACGCCGTGCGCCATGCCAACGGCACCGGCCCGTACCGTCTGCTGAGTTACGAGGCCGACGCGCGCGCCGTGCTCCAGGCCAATCCCCTGTGGTGGGGGCAGCGAGGCAACGTCGACGAGGCGATCTACGTCGTGATTCAGTCGGACGCGACGCGGCTGGCCGCCTTGGTCTCCGGCGAGGTGGATTTCGTGATCGACCCGCCCTTCCAGGACGTGTCCCGCCTGAAGCAGGAGCAGCGCTTCAAGCTCGTCGAGATCGGCGATATCGGCACCCAGTACCTCGGCTTCAATCAGAGCCGTGACGAGTTGCCGTTCAGCGACCTCAAGGGCCGCAACCCGTTCAAGGACCGGCGGGTGCGGCGCGCGGTCTATCAGGCCATCGACATCGACACCATCGTCGCCAAGGTGTTGCGCGGACAGGCTATTGCGGCCGGCTCCTATGTGTCGCCGTTGGTCGACGGTTACCGGGCCGATCTCGACCACCGCCTTGCCTACGATCCGGCCGCCGCGCGCGTCTTGCTCAAGGAAGCGGGCTATGGCGATGGCTTTGCGGTGACACTCGATTGCGTCAACGTGGCCTGGCGCGCCGCAGTCTGCCAGGCGATCACCGGCATGCTTGCCCAGGTCGGGATCCGCGCGACGTTTCAGCCCTGGCCCACCGCGACCTTCTTTCCCCGGATCACGCAAGCGACGAGCAGCTTCTTTGAATTCGGCTGGTCGCCATTGACCGACGCCTGGCCCATGCTCAATGCCCTGGTGCGCAGCTATGGCTCCGGAGGCACCGGCACGTTCAACGGCGGCCGCTACTCGAATCCTCCGCTGGACGCACTCATCGACGCGATCCGCGTCGAGCCCGATCTTGTGCGCCGCCGGCAGCTGGTCGGCGACGCGTTGCGGGCGCTGCAAGCCGACCTGCCGCTGATTCCTCTCTACCGGCGCAAGCTGACCTGGGCGATGCGCCCGGACATCAGCGTGGCGCCGTGGCCCAACGACGTGCTTGAGCTGCGCTTTGTCGAGCTCGGCGACCGACAGCCCTGAGGATGGCCTGGCGATGACCCTCTACCGGTTTGCCTTTCCGACGACGATCCACTTCGGCCCCGGCTCGCGCAAACTCGTCGCCGAGCATTTGCGCGTCCAGGGGGTGGAGCGGCCGTTGCTCGTCACCGACCGCGGCATCGCGGCGCTGCCGCTGCTGGAGCGCTTCGTGGCCGGGATGAAGGGTCTCGAGGTCGCCGTCTACTCGAACCTCGGCGGCAACCCGACCAGCAGCCAGGTCGACGAGGGGGTGCGCGCCTACCGCGCGCACCGCGCCGATTCGATCGTCGGCCTGGGCGGCGGAGCGGCGCTCGACGTGGCCAAGGCGATCGCGCTGATGGCGGTACATCCGGGCGCGGTGCTCGAGTATGCGTGGGACCACCCCAACGTGCGGCCGTTCGTGCACGAGTTGCCCTACTTCGTGGCGTTGCCAACCACGGCCGGGACCGGTTCCGAAGTCGGCCGGGCGAGCGTGATCTCCGACGACACCACGCACGTCAAGAAGATCATCTTCTCGCCCCGGTTGCTGGCCAAGGCGGTGTTCGCCGACCCGGAGCTCACGCTCGACCTGCCGCCGGATGTCACGGCCGCGACCGGCATGGACGCGCTGACCCACAACGTCGAGTCGTATCTGTCGCCGGCCTACCATCCGCTGTGCGACGGGATCGCGCTGGAAGGTGTGCGCATCGCGGCCAAGGCGCTGCGCACCGCGGTGCACGAGCCGCACGCTCTGCAGGCGCGCTCCGACATGCTGATGAGCTCGATGATGGGGGCGATCGCGTTCCAGAAGGACCTGGGCGCGGTGCATTCCTGCGCCCACGCGCTCGCCACCGTGGCCGACCTCCACCATGGTCTGGCCAACGGCATCATGATCGATCACGTCATGCGCTTCAATGCGCCGCTGGCAACGGCCAAAATGGCCGAGCTGGCGCACGCGGTCGGCGTCTCGGGGTCCGGCGATGAAGCCGCTGCCCAAGGCTTCATCACCTGGTTGACCGCGCTCAAGCGGGACATCGCCATACCGGCGACGCTCGGCGCGCACGCGGCGAGGCGGCCGGTGACGGCGGCGGATATTCCCGCGCTGGTCGAGGTGGCCATCAACGACACCTGCCACCAGACCAATCCGCGCCCCTGCACCCGCGACGACTTCGCGCGCATCTTCAGCGCGGCGATCTGACCTCATGCTCAAGATCGGGATCTCCGCCTGTTTCTTCCATGCTGATCCGCAACGGCTCGTGTTCAAGGGCAAGACGTTGCAATACGTCGAGCAGCAGATGGCGCACTGGGTGATGCAGAAGGACGCGATGGCGCTGATGATTCCATCGCCCGACGGCGACTCGCGTCGCGCCGGGAGCCATGTCAGCGTCGGCGACTATGCCCGTGAGCTCGACGGGCTGGTGCTCATGGGCGGCTCGGACATAAGCCCGGAAAGCTACGGTGAAACGCCGCTCAAGCCCGACTGGGCCGGCGACCGGGTGCGCGATCGCTACGAGATCGCGCTCCTGCGCGCTTTTGTCACGGCCGGGAAGCCGGTGCTCGGTGTCTGCCGCGGCATGCAGATGATCAACGTGGCGTTTGGCGGCACGCTGTATCAGGATCTTTCCACCCAGTTGCCCGGGGCGCTCGATCATCGCGACTGGGACATCTACGACCGGAACTGCCACGCCACTGCCATCGTGCCGGGCACCGGTTTGGCGCGACTCTACCCGGGGCTCACGGTTACCAAGACCAACTCGGTGCACCACCAGGCGGTCAAGGAGCTCGGGGAGGACCTGGTCGTCGAGGCCCGGGCGGAGCCCGATGGGGTGGTCGAGGCGCTGCGCTGGGGCGGTGCGTGCCACGTGTTCGGCGTGCAGTGGCACCCGGAGTTTCACGACGCGGGCGACCGCTCGTTCATCGACGACACGCCGCTGTTGGACGATTTTCTCGGCAGCGCGCGGCGCCCTGCCGCCCCCGTATGAAGATTGTCAACCCGGCCTCCGGCGCGGTGCTGGCCGATGTCCCCGAGGACGGCGCCTTCGCGGTGCGCAAGAAATACCACCGCGCCCGCGCGGCGCAACCTGCCTGGGCGGCGACGCCGATGAACAAGCGGGTGGCCATCTTGCGTGCCTTTGGCGCGCTGCTCAGTGCTCGGCGCGAAACGCTGGCACGCACGCTGACGCAGGAGGTCGGCAAACCGATCCGCCAGTCGCGCAACGAGCTCAACGGCCTGAGCAAGCGGCTGGATTTCTTCATTACCGAGGCGCCGCGGGTGCTGCGCGAGCAAAAGATCCATGGCGACGCCGAAGAAAAACTCGAGGAACGCATCAGCCACGAGCCGCTGGGGGTGATCGCCAACATCTCGGCCTGGAACTACCCCTATTTTGTCGGCAGCAACGTCTTTGTGCCGGCGTTGCTCGCCGGCAACACCGTGCTGTACAAGCCCTCCGAGTTCGCAACGCTGAGCGGACGGCACATCGCCGCGACGCTGCACGAGGCGGGCGTGCCCGCGGACGTGTTCGTCGCGGTGCCCGGATCGAAGGCTACGGGGGCGGCGCTCTTGCGTCAGCCGATCGATGGCGTGTTCTTCACCGGTTCGTATGCGACCGGGGCAAAGATCGGCGCGCTAGCCGGACGCAAGATGATCAAGGTCCAGCTCGAGCTCGGTGGCAAGGACCCGGTTTATGTATGCGAGGATGTCGACGTGAAAGCGGCGGCGGCGAGCATCGCCGACGGCGCCTTCTACAACACCGGTCAATCGTGCTGCTCGGTGGAGCGCATCTACGTGCACCAGGCGATCCACGACGCGTTCGTCGCGGCGTTTCTCGCCGAGGTCAACGCCTACCGGATCGGCGATCCGATGGATGAGGCGACCTACATCGGCCCGATTACCCGCCGCCCGCAGCTCGAGGTGCTCCGGTCGCAGGTCGCCGATGCCAGGCGCAAGGGCGCGCAGGTGCTCACCGGCGGCAGCGTCATCGCGCGCAAGGGCAACTGGTTCGCGCCGACCGTGTTGATCGATGTTGATCATCGCATGGCGCTGATGCAGGAGGAGAGCTTCGGACCGATCATCGGCATTCAGAAAACCAAGGACGATGCCGAGGCGGTCGCGTTGATGAACGACACCCCGTATGGCTTGACGGCTGGCGTGTATACGCCCGACGAGAACCGGGCGCGGCGCATCCTGCGCCGGGTCAACGCGGGCTCCGCGTACTGGAATTGCTGCGATCGTGTGAGCCCGCGCCTGCCCTGGTCGGGCGTAGGTCACTCTGGCATCGGCCTGACCCTGTCAACCTACGGCATCCAGACCTTCACGCGGCCCAGGGCGTGGCATCTGCGCGGTATATAGTGCGCGGTTGACCGTGCCCGGCTGCCCGCCGCGGACGCAATCGACCGTGTGTAGGGGGGAGAACAATGCGATTTCTCGTGCCCATGAGGCGGTTGCTGATCATCGTGTGCGTTGCCGCGCTGCCGCTGCCGGCGAGCGCGACGGAACTTGCGCGCGGCAAATACATCGTCGTTATCACCGGCTGCAATGACTGTCATACCGCGGGCTACGCGTTGAGCAACGGCAAGATCGCGGAGAAGGATTGGCTCACTGGCGATCGCCTGGGGTGGCGCGGACCCTGGGGCACCACCTATGGAGTCAACCTGCGGCTGTACATGCAAGGGCTGACCGAGGCGCAGTGGGTGGCCAAGGCCAAGACCCTCGAGACGCGCCCGCCGATGCCGTGGCAGAACCTGCGCGCGATGTCGGTGCAAGACCTGCGCGCGATATATCGCTACATCCGGCACCTCGGCCCCGCCGGTGATCCTGCACCGGCGTATCTCCCGCCGGACCAGGAGCCCCGCCGCCGTTTATCACGTTCCCCGCGCCGCCGAAATGAGCTAACCCGCCGCGGTCTGATGGCGCGCGACCGCGCCCGCGGATCGCTGCATTGCGAAGCGGCTAGGCGTCGCCGTCCCGCAGTTCGGCCGCGCGCAGCGTGTTCGCCAGCAGCATGGCGATGGTCATCGGTCCCACCCCGCCGGGCACCGGCGTGATCCAGCCGGCGCGCTCCCTGGCCGCCGCGAAGTCGACGTCGCCGCAGAGCTTGCCGTCGGGGTCGCGATTGACGCCGACGTCGAGAACAATCGCCCCGTCCTTGATCCAGTCACCCTGCACAAAGCGGGCCCTGCCGACCGCGGCGACGAGGATGTCGGCAAGCCGCGTGAGGTGGGGCAGATCACGGGTCGCGGAGTGGCAGATGGTGACTGTGCAGCGGGCCATCAACAATTCGAGCGCCATCGGCCGGCCGACAATGTTCGACTGGCCAATGATGACCGCGTGCATGCCCACCAGATCTGCACCGGTGTCGCGCAGCAGCGTCATGCAGCCGTAAGGCGTACACGGCCGCAGCAGAGGCCGCTTGAGCACGAGTCGGCCGACGTTATAGGGGTGCAGGCCGTCGACGTCTTTGGCCGGGTCGAGGCATTCGGATACCGCCTCGGGATCGATGGACGCGGGCAACGGCAGTTGCACCAGGATGCCGTGCACGGCCGGGTCGGCGTTCAGGCGCGCGATCAACGCCAGTAACTCCGCCTGGGCGATGTCTGCGGGCAGGTCATGCGCCTGGGACACCATCCCGACCGCATCGGTCGTGCGCCGCTTGTTGCGCACGTAGACCTGTGATGCGGCGTTCTCGCCGACCAGCACGACGGCGAGCCCCGGCGGCGGTCGGCCGGCGGCAACGCGCGCGGCGACCCGTGCCCGGATCTCCGCCGTCAGCTGCTCGGCGCGCGCCTTGCCGTCGATGATGCGCGCGGTCATGCTCGATGGAGCGTCGTGGACAAGCGCGCAGTCTACTTGATGTCGATCTGCGGCCAGCCCTTCTCCTGCGCCAGCCGGGCGAGTGCCGGATCGGCGTTGACCGCGACCGGATGGGTCACGCGCAGCAGCAGTGGCAGATCGTTGACCGAGTCGCTGTAGAACCAGCTCTCCCGGAAGGCGCCTAGGGAAAGCCCGCGTTCCGCGAGCCAGGTCTCCAGCCGCGTCACCTTGCCCTCGCGGATGTTGGGCGTGCCCGCGATCCGGCCCGTATAGGCGCCATCTTCCATCTCCGGCTCGGTCGCAATCAGGTTTTCCAGGCCGAGTTCGCGCGCGATCGCCGCGGTAATGAAACGGCTGGTGGCCGTGGTGAGGATCAACAGGTGGCCGGCGTCGCGGTGCCTGGCGAGCAGCGCGCGCGCCGCCGCCGAGATGGCCGGTCGAATCTTGCGTTGCAGGTAGGTCGCATGCCACCGGGCCAGCAAGGATGCATCGCGGCCGACGAGGGTCGACAGATAAAAGTGGGTGAACTCGACCGAGGTCGCCTCGCCCGCGCGATAGCGCGCCATCAGGTCGTGGTTGGCGCGCTCAAAAACCGCCCGGTCGAGCGTGCCCTCCTCGAGCAGGAACTCGACCCAAGCCTGGTCACTGTCGATGGTCAGCAGGGTGTGGTCGAGGTCGAACAGGGCCAGCGTGTCGGCGCTCATGAGCGGTCCGCTAGAATGGCCCCATGGGCGTGCGCTGGATCGCCTCTCCGGTCGCGGTGGCGCCTGTAGCGCGGCACCTGGCTCGGGTGCTCGCCGCACCGACCGCGGCGTACGAACCGTTCCGGGTTGAGGACCGGATCGTGGGCTGGCTCACGCCCGAGCGCGCGCAGCGGCTCGCGCGCTGGCCGGCGTGGTTCGCGCGCGGCGAGCGTGGCGTCTGCACCGCGCACCTGCAGTCTCCGGACGCGCGCACGGCGGCCCTGGCTGAAGTGACCCGGGCCCTGGCCGCGGAGGGCGCGTTGAGCGCATGGCGGGACGAGCGCTATGCGGTCGCGACCGGCCCCGCCGAGACACCCCTGTTCGAGCTGGAACGCGCCGCGGCGCGCTACTTTGGTGTTCACACCTGCGCGGCGCACCTGAACGGAGTCGTCGGCGCGGACGCTGGCTGGCGGATGTGGTTGGCACGGCGCAGTGCGACCAAGGCGATCGATCCGGGGCTGCTTGACAATCTGGTCGGCGGCGGTGTCGCTTCCGGCGCGACTGTCCACGCGACCCTCGTCCGGGAAGCGTGGGAGGAGGCAGGCATCGGGGCGCCTCTCGCGCGCCGGGCGCACGACGCGGGATCGGTCACGATTTGCCGCGACCAATCCGACGGCTTGCAGCACGAAACGATCTATGTGCACGACCTATGGCTGGGTTCGAATTTCGTGCCGCAGAATCAGGATGGTGAAGCGGTCGGACACCGCCTCTGCACGCCCGACGCTATCCTGCCGTTGCTCGCTGGCGATGATATTACCGCCGACGCGAGCCTGGTGATCGTCGATTTCCTGCTCCGCCACGGCCATGTTGCGCCCGATGATCCGAGCCTTCGCCAACTGCTGGCACTGCGTCATCCGCCGACACTGTCTCTGGGCTACGGCTAGGCTAGCCAAGACGCGCCCGCACGGCAATGCACTGCCGGTCGCGCGCGCCGCGCGATGCGGGCCTATTGCACATCGATCACAACCTTTCCTTGTGCGTGTCCTGCTTCGACATACCGCATCGCCGCCGGAACCTCGGTGAGTGGGTAACGCCGGTCGATGACCGGGGTCACCTTGCCGGCTTGCACGAGGGCGGCGAGCGTAGCCAAGTCCTCCGGGTTCAGCTCCGCCAGAAACGGTTCGAACTTCTGGCTCGTGAAGCGCGACATTATGAGTGCCTCGAGCGGAGCGACCAGAAACCCTACCCATTGACCGGTGTCGGATCCCCCGACGATGACGAGGACGCCGTTGGGATTCAGGACGCGCTTGTATTCCAGCAGCGAATGACTCCCGACCGCGTCCAGAATCAGGTCGTAGCGTTCGCTGCCCTGGGTGAAATCCTCCTTGGTGTAGTCAATGACGTGATCGGCGCCGATCGATCGAACCCGGGCGGCGTTGCGCGCGCTGCATACGCCGGTCACCTCCGCGCCGAACGACCTCGCGATCTGCACCGCGAACGTACCCACGCCGCCCGACGCGCCGTTGATCAACACCTTCTGGCCCGGCTGAATCCGCCCCTTGTCGCGTAGCGCCTGGAGTGCGGTCACGGCGGCAATGGGTATCGCAGCGGCCTGTTCAAAGGTCAGGTTCGGTGGTTTTACCGCGAGTGCCCGATCCTCGCGCACGGTGACGTATTCGGCGAAGGCCCCCGTTCTACCGCCGAACACGCCGTCACCGGGTTTGAACCGTTTGACGTTGGCGCCGACCGCTTCCACCGTGCCGGCAAAGTCAACGCCCAGGCGTGGATTCGTCGGAGTGCCAATACCGGTATCGAGACGTACGATGTACGGCGTGCCGCGCATGTAGTGCCAATCCAGCGGATTGACGGAAGCCGCATGCACCTTGACCAAGACCTGGTTGTCCACCGCGGTCGGCTTTTCGACATCCTCGACCTTGAGCACATCGGCCGCGCCGTAGCAACGGTAAACAACCGCCTTCATCCGGGTCGCATTGTTCCCGAGCGCTGGTGCCGGGCCACAGGCAGAGTCGTGGCTCACGACCAGGGCGAACGCGAGCACCCCAATGATCAGGACCACCAGGATGCCGCCTAAGACTTTGTAGCGTCGCTGCATCGAGGGCCCCCGCGGCTCGCGACCTGCCGAACGCGGGCCGCGGCACAACGCGAGCGGATGCCGGCTCCGCGCTCGGCGACGTACGCACAATCGCTGCGGGCGCGCGCTGCCGGCCCATCAAGACGCCCCCGCGTCTCTCGAGTCACCTCACCGAGGGCATCACCTCCACAGCGGCCGAGCGCGCCGTACGGTGCCGATTTCGCAGTCATCGAGCCATCGTACACCGTGCGCGCGATGCGGCAGGTCAGAACGCAATACCGCGCACGCCGCCGATCCTGCCATCGACTTCACATCCCGTCGGGGAGTTGTAGCTGGCCGAATAGGTCCCGGTAATCCCGGAAGGAGTAACCTGAAGTTCGTCCAGCGCAATGGTTCCCGACGATCCGTCACTGCAGGTGAAGGGGGTGGTTTGAACCGCGCCCATCTGCCCGGCCTCCGAGAGCGTGCCCATATACGTGCAATTGACACCCGTCGGGAAGACGATCTCGATGTTGACCGCTGTGCCGCTTTGCACGAAGTCCACGGTGCCCGGGAGGTCGAACGTGCCGTTGAGTGCCGGGTTGGCGCAGGCCGTCACAACCTCATGCAGCCCACCAATGTAGAAGCCGCCAAAGTAATCCAGCGCCAAAGTCTGCCTGCTTACGTTCTTGACCACGGTAACGCCGTTCACAAAATAGGTTAGCGTCCCGGTGTCCACCGTCGTCGCCGTCCAGGTCATGGTTCCGACCGGAGCGATGGTGCCCACCGCAGGGTCCCAGGGCGCGCCAAAATAGGTGCCGGTCGTCGCGTACAGAGGCCCAGTCCAGGTGAGGCCGGACGCGAAACTCATTTGCGCCGTGTACCAAGTGGGTGTGCCCGATGGTCCGTACACAAATAGCGTTGCGAAGAGAAACGACTCTCGCTGGACCAATTGCATGCCCCAGCCTGATTCGGCTGGGACGTACCAGAGGTCGCTTTGGTCAGTCGAGAACGAAGTCGCGTAGGCAGGTGGTGCGAGAAAAGACGCAGCTGCCAGCAAGATGCAAGCCGCCTGACGAAGTGCGTTCATAATTGTCTCCTTCCAGGGTCTGGTCAATCGCGGCTACTTGCGATCCATGCCGCGGAGACAATAATCTGCTTGTGCGTCACCGCGCCGTCAACGTGAAAATTCGACGTCCGGCGAGTGGAGTGGGCTAGCATGGGGCCGGTTGCAGCCCACGGTACCCGCTTGAGGTTGTCTGGTTGGCGTGCCACGACCGCGGGGAACGCTCGCCACGTCGGCAACTCAATTAGAGGAAAACTCCATGGAACCCAGTCTCTGCCCTCGCGCCACGCCTGCTCCGTCTGACTTGAGGCGCCTGCTTTTGATCGCTGGACTCGGGGTCGTGATTGCCTTCAGCGTTACGCCCGTGCAGGCTCAGGAAGCTTGCGGGACTGGAAGCTACCCGTTTCCGTACACGGATGTTGCCGGGGTCGGCAACGCCTTCTGCCCCGGCATCATGGAGGCCTATGTCACCGGCGTCTTCAAGGGCACCACACCAAACACGTTCAGTCCGAACGAAACCGTCAGCCGCGTGCAGATGACGACCTTCCTACAACGCTCGCTTGATCAAGGCCTCGCACGCACGAGCCGGCGGGCGGCGCTCAATCAGTGGTGGACACCGCAGAATGCCAACGCGATGCAGACGATTGTGCTGGGAGGCGGTCTGACGCTCTGCGCTGCGGACGGCCAGAGTATCTGGACGTCAACGGACGGGACCGTAGCTCAGGTGCAGGCCAGCACGGGCGACGTACTGGGCACTTGAAGCGGGGCCCCGGCCAGCGCGGGCGTCTTGGCAGCAGCCGGCAAGATCTTTGTAGCCGGCGGCACCAATCCGGCAGCTTGTACGTAATTGATCCTACGCAGGCACCGGGCGCTGTCACGACCGCCGCCAGTACGCTTGGGAACGCTCCCGGCGCCATCGCCTTCGACGGCACTAACATCTGGACTGCCAACTCGGGAGGTTCGGTATCGATCGTCACGCCGCAGTCGTTTACCGTGACCACGGTCACCACCGGGTTCACCAATCCGCTCGGCATTCTCTACGACGGTGAGAACATCTGGGTGACCGACATCGCCGCCGGGAAGTTATTCAAGCTCGATGGGGATGGCGCCATCATCCAGACCGTTACCGTCGGCGCCGAACCGGCATTTCCGGCGTTTGACGGCACCAATATCTGGGTGCCGAATTACGCCGACCGCTCAATCACCGTTGTCCAGGCAAGCACCGGCAACGTAGTGGCAACGGCCAGCCCCGATGCGGGCAACCTCTTGGACGGCCCCAGAGGCGCGAGCTTCGACGGCGAGCGCATCCTGGTGATGAACGAGACCGGCAACACCGTGTCCGTGTTCAAGGCGGCGGACCTGAGCTTTGTCGCCAATGTCCCGACCGGAGGGGGGAGCAATCCGTACAGTGCCTGCAGCGACGGTATCAACTCCTGGGTAACGCTCTCTGGCATTGGCAATCTGCTGCGGTTCTGAACAGTTCGGTGGCGCCCAACATCATTCGCTGTCCCACGTCTCCCCGATAAGCTTGAAAGGTGATGCCAGCATATTCCAATTGCTGCCATAGGTGACCCATCCGCTTTTTACTCTTCCTTCTTGGTCGCGTACCCGGACTCGAAACGTCTCCTGATGCGATGTACGTATCCACTTTCCAGGGCCCTCAAAAAACATTGCCCCCCGGAAGTGGAGAAGAATCACATTATTATCTTCAGCCCACTGACGTAAACGTTTGCCCCAGAAGCTCTTCCACCACACCAGTCCGAGCCAAATGGCGAAAGCACCGAAGACCAACTCAAAGAAAATTGGTATGTGGCCCATGAAGCTTATACGTCGTTATGGTCAGGCAGCTTCGTCGTAAGTTTCGCAATTACCACGGCGTTCCTTACGGCGTTCGAACCATCATACACGTGAGTCTTTTGCTGTTCACGACCCTGAGCTGCCGGTCAAGGTTGCCTCATACCAGACGTTCAGATTCGTCGGTCGAAATACTCAGAAATCGACTGTGATACTCTGACATCGGGCGCTAATCGGCTTCGGGGGGCGTCGCTCTCCTGCTTAGATCGAAACGATTGTCAGAGCACAAACTATGAACGTACAAGAGCAAATCAAAAAATATATCAGTAGCCAACCTGAACCAAAACAGAGCGACATGCAAGCGTTACATCGCATCATTCTGCAAGTAATGCCCGCGTGTAAATTATGGTTCTTGGATGGTAAAAACAGCGAAAATAAAACTGTTTCCAATCCCAATATAGGATATGGATCTCAAACCATAAAATATGCTGATGGAAAGGCCAGAGAGTTTTATCAAATTGGTCTCAGTGCAAACAAAACTGGAATCTCCGTCTATATACTTGGTATCGAGGATAAGAATTACGTAGCCCAGACATTTGGAAAAGTAATCGGCAAAGCGAGTGTGAGTGGATATTGCATTAAGTTCAAAACGCTGAAAGATATCAAAACTGGCATACTTGAAGCGGCGCTAAGATACGGGACTGAAGCGTCGCGCCTTGATGAAAATTGACAGGTAAGGTGGGGCGTTAATCGATTCGGGTTAACCAGATTTATATTGGCAGGCGCGTCACGCGATCGGCAGCACGGTCGTCGCATCCGTAAACGCTCTTGGGGAGGCCTCATGAATCGCGGCATCAATGATTGTGGTCGTTGGTTCTTGGCTGTGGGATTCGGGTTCGCAGGCGCCCTCGGCATTGCACCGGTACCGGCGCAGGAGCTTTGCGGAGGCGTCGGCTATCCGTTTCCGTACACCGATGTCTCCAGCGTCGGGGCGGCGTTCTGCCCCGGCATCATGGAGGCGTATGTCACGGGCATCTCCAAGGGGACCACGCCTACCACGTTTAGCCCGAACGAGACCGTCACCCGCGTGCAGATGACGACCTTCCTGCAACGGTCCCTGGATCAGGGTGTTGCGCGAGCAAGCCGGCGGGCGGCTCTCAATCAGTGGTGGGTCCCGCAAAACACGACCTCGATGCAGACGATAAGCGTTGGTGGCACACCCTTTACCTGTGCGGCGGACGGAGATTATGTTTGGGTCCCTACCAATACCGGCAATGAAGTGATCCAAGTTCAGGCCAGTACGGGCAAGGTATTTGGCACCTGGACGGGGGCTATAGAAGCCACCGGTGCGCTAGTAGCCGCCGGAAAGGTTTTTGTGGCGGGCGGAGCCACGCCCGGCAGCCTGTACGTCATCGACCCCACGCAGTCACCGGGTGCGGTGACCACGGCCACCAGCAGCCTTGGGGGCTTTCCCAGCGACATCGCCTTCGATGGCACGAACCTCTGGACCGCCAACAATGCGGGCTCGGTTTCGATCATCTCTCTGCCCTCCTATACCGTGAACACCGTCACTACAGGGTTCACGGACCCAAACGGCATTCTCTATGATGGTACAAACATCTGGGTCACAGACTACTCTGCCGGGACGCTGTTGCAGCTCAATGCCAACGGTACCGTCGTCCTGACCGTGGCGGTCGGTTCGGGCCCGGGGTTGCCGGCATTCGACGGCATCAACATCTGGGTACCCAACTTCGCCGGCAACTCAATCACCGTAGTCCAGGCGAGCACCGGCAACGTGGTAGCAACCATCACCGCAGATGCGAGCAACCTCTTGGACAGTCCCTTCGCAGCGCGCTTCGATGGCGAGCGCATCTTGGTCACGAACCGACGTGGCGACAGTGTGACGGTGTTCAAGGCTGCGGACTTAAGTCTCATCGCTAACGTACCGGTCGGGTCCTCGACCCAGCCCGTCGGCGGGTGCAGTGACGGGATTAACTTCTGGGTAGACCTCTTGGGCAAAGGCGATCTGCTGCGATTCTAAACGACGCGGCGGGCGGCAAATCGAGGCGCAATCACGGTTTCAGGCGCCGCGAATGCGTTGATCCCGGGCGCAACAAGTAAAGCGGGCTTCAATGCGGCCCAACAGGACCAACCATCGCCAGTCTATCTATAAAACGCGCGGCGGGGAGCAACGCGGCGGCTATGCATTGCGGCAGCAAGGCACCTCCGCTCGTGAAATCATTTCGTGGAGCCACGCACGAATGCGGCATGGGCACTCGATTTCATGCGTGACACGCTCTACAGCGGGCGCGTCTTCCGAACCTTGAATGTGATCGATGAGGCCAATCGGGGTGCCTTAGGCGTCGACGTGGCGGTCAGCATCCCGGCCACCCGTGTTACGGCCTTCCTGGACCAGATGGTCGAGCTGCACGGCCGACCCTCAGCCATCCGCTGCGACAATGGCCCCGAGCTAACGAGCCAGACGTTCAACGATTGGTGCAAGGCGAAACAGATCGAGCTGCGCTTCATCCAGCCTGGCAAGCCTGACCAGAACACCTACATCGAGCGCTTCAACCGAACCTATCGCGAGGAAGTGCTGAGCGCGTACCTGTTCGACTCGCTGGACGAGGTGCGCGAGATAACTGCTACCTGGCTCGACCGCTACAACGAAATCCGTCCGCATGACGCGCTGGGAAGCCTGCCGCCAGCGCGCTATCGCGAGCATTTGCTCGCGGCGGAAACTCCAGTTTAAAACTGTCCACTAAACGGGGAGCTTACGAACTGGCGCCGCGTGACCTGCCGCCCTGGCGTAAGTTAGATAGGCTTGCGCTTTTTGCACCGGGAGCATGTCGTCGTCCCCGAGCATCATCAGGGCTGGCGCGCCGGTGTAGGCGTTCGGCTTGGCCACAACGCCATAGACACCGGCCGGATAGTATGCAACGTGCGCCGCGAACCGCAGATTGGTCGCGCTCAGAATCCGCCGGAGACGCTCGAATGCGGTGTCGTGCGCGACTTCCCCGCCAAACGGAAACCCGAGAATGGCGATGCGCGTTGGATCGATCCGAGGATCACGGGCGAGCGCAGCTCACGCCGCGAATGCATCGGCTATTGCTGACGGATAGGGAGGCGGTCCTCGCCTGGGTGCGCTTACCAGGTCGCCCAAGCCACGTGCCGCGAAGCTATCGTAAGTGAGCGTGGCGAACCCGGCTTACCGCAGCGCGCTGGCCTGCCAGTCTTCGTTCTCGTCGCGATAGCCGGCGAGCGAGTGAACCAGGACCACGGCCGGCAGGAGGCCCTGCGCACCGAGCGGAAGTTCAAGGGTTGCATGAATATCCACCCGTGCGGTTGGTGCCGCTCGGATGAGCACTTGAGGGAAGTTCAAATAAGTAGCCGACTGAAAGATTAGTTCCTCCCCGGTCGCCTCGGCAGATACGCCGCTGGCGAGAGAGACCATTACGAGTGCCCAGAGGAATGGATGCATCGGCGTCTTCTGCGGCTCCGAGTTGTCCTATCTTAGCGTTGTGACGCTCCGACGGCGGTATAGAAGCGGCCCTACCCTTCTGCGACCCTGGTGACACAAGCCGGTCAGATCCGGGTTGAGCGAGAAGCTGCGGCTCATCGGAAAATTACTGCGCCTGCCTCAGGAATCCTGCTGCGGGTGCGATTCGCTCACGAATAAAAGGAACCGCATCCGCCAGAAGCCGCAAGTTGACCGCTCGCGCGGGTAGTCCTAGGCTGGCGAGCAGCGCCCGTGATGGTCGGCACGTCGGTCTTCACCTTGGGAGAGGATCATGAATCGCAGCATGCCCTGGGGCGGTTTGCGTCCCTTGCTCTTTGTCGTTGGGTTCGCCGTCGCGAGTGCGATGAGCACCGCGCCGGTGCAGGCTCAGCAGCTTTGCGGGGGCACGGACTATCCGTTCCCGTATAGCGATGTGGCCAGCGTGGGAGGCGCATTCTGTCCGGGCATCATGGAAGCGTATGTCACTGGCATCTCCAAGGGCACGACGGCGACCACGTTCAGTCCGAACGAGACCGTGACGCGCGTGCAGATGACAACCTTTCTCCAGCGTTCGCTCGATCAGGGGCTCGCCCGCGCCAGTCGGCCGGCGGCGCTCAATCGGTGGGCAATCCCGCAGAACGCCAGCGCGATGCAGGCGATATCCGTCGGGGGCATTCCGTGGTACTGCGCCGCGGACGGCAACTCCATCTGGATAGCCACGCAAAGCCAGGTGCTCCAGGTGCGGGCCAGTACCGGTGCCGTGCTAGGAACCTGGACCGGGGCTTCGCAGAGCTACAACGTCGCCGTGGCTGCCGGCCAGGTGTTTGTGACGGGCGAGACCTCGCCCGGCACCCTGTATGTGATCGACCCGACGCAGCCGCCGGGCGCGCTCACCGTGGCCGCCAGCAATCTGGGCGATAACCCCGCCGGCATTGCCTTCGATGGCGCCAACCTGTGGACAGCCAACCATGGGGCCTCCGTGTCCATCATCACGCCGCAGCCGCCGTACACCGTGACAACGGTCGCAAGCGGGTTCCTGGAGCCCGTCGGTCTTCTCTACGACGGCACACACATCTGGGTCACCGATTCCGCGGCCGGGGAGCTACTGCAGCTCGATGCCGCCGGCGCTATCTTGCAGGCGGTGCCCGTCGGAGAGAGCCCGCTATCACCGGTGTTCGATGGCGCCAACATCTGGGTGCCCAACACCAGTGGCAACTCGATCACCGTGGTGCAGGCAAGCAG
The DNA here is from genome assembly GCA_963777455.1 of uncultured beta proteobacterium. Classification (GTDB taxonomy): domain Bacteria; phylum Pseudomonadota; class Gammaproteobacteria; order Burkholderiales; family Casimicrobiaceae; genus PALSA-1003. Next base: position 2,541,193 of record CAVZQQ010000004.1, on the reverse strand, counting down.
TGGCAGCGTCGTGGCAACGATCACCGCCGACGCGACCAATAAGTTGAACTTTCCCTTTGCGGCGAGCTTCGACGGCGAACGTATTCTGGTGACCAATTACGACGGCAACAGCGTGACCGTGTTCAAGGCGGCGGATTTGAGCTTCATTGCCAATGTGGCGACCGGAACGGGCACGACCTATCCCACCGGCGCCTGTAGCGACGGCATTAACTTCTGGATAGCCATCAACAACACCGGCAATCTGCTGCGCTTCTGATATGGCCGTTTGCGTCAGCAAGGGGTGATCTTGTCGGGTCGGAGTACTGGGTGATGGTCACGCATGGCCGCTTCCACGCGATCCGTGACGACGTCGATGCGGGGTCCTGTGTCATTCCCTTGTGTTGCGCGTAGAATTCAAGCGGTTGCCGAGTCCTACTTTCGGGAGCCACCATGGACTTTCGCTACCTTCTGTTGATTGTCGCCGCCAGCTCTGCGGCGCCGACAATTGCTGAGACAAGTGGCGACCGCTGGAATCTCGCCGAGCTCTACCCATCTGTCGCCGCCTGGAACGCCGACTCCGACAGGCTCGGTGCCCAGCTCAAGGATCTCGCCGCCTGCAAGGGCCACATGGGCGAGAGCGCGCTGCGCTTGAAGCAGTGCCTCGACCTGCGGGCTGACCTGACCAAGCGGTACTATCGGTTGGCTGTCTATTCTGGCGAGCAGGCGGACGAGGATACAGGCAACCCAGCCTATCTGGAACTCGACCAAAAGGCTGACCTCCTCGGCAACAAGCTTACCGAAGCGAGCGCGTTTTTTGACCCGGAGATTCTGCACATTGGCAAGGATCGGATTGCCCAGTTTCTTAGTGAAGGCCCCTCCCTTTCAATCTATAGGTTCCCTCTCGAAGAAACGCTGCGCAGTGCGCCGCACACGCTAAATGATGAAGGCGAGGCCCTGATCGCGAAATTCGGTCTCATGAACAACGCCGGCAGTGCGGCCTACACGATTCTCACCAATGCCGATATCCCTTGGCCGAAGGTCAAGCTCGCAACCGGCGAAGAAATCACGGTTGATGAATCGGCGTACACGAAATACCGCGAACTACCGATTCGCGACGATCGCAAGAAGGTGATGGACGCCTTCTTTGCGACGTTCAAGGCCTACGAGCGCACAATCGGGGTCAATCTTTATTCGCAGCTTAAGCAGAATACCGCCTACGCGAAGGTGCGCAACTTCAAAGACTCGATCACCCGCTCGCTAGACCGAAATAACATTCCCGTCGATGTCTTCGACACGCTGATCGCGCAGACCAATGCGAACCTACCGACTCTATACCGGTACTTTCGCCTGCGCGCGAGGATGCTCGGTGTGTCGCAGCTGCATTACTACGATCTCTATCCTCCGCTCGTGCATACGGACGTCAAGCTACCCTACGACGTCGGGCGCAAACTGGTGCTGGAAGCGGTAGCACCGCTCGGCAAGGATTATGTCGATGCACTGACTTACGGACTCGACCATCGTTGGATGGATACGTACCCGCGACCGCACAAGCTGTCGGGCGCGCACATGAACGGCTCCGCCTACGACGTGCATCCATACGTGCTGATGAACTATAACGACGACTACGAATCGGTGACCACCGTCGCACATGAATGGGGCCACGCGATGCACTCATACCTTGCCAACAAGGCGCAACCGTATGTGACTTCGCACTACGCAATATTCATCGGTGAAATCGCTTCGACGTTCAACGAAGGGCTCCTGTTGCAGCGAGTTCTAAAGACGGCCAAGACCGACGACGAGCGACTCTATTACCTCGGCTACGCACTGGAGCAACTACGGACCACGTTTTTCCGGCAAGCGATGTTCGCAGAGTTCGAGCGCAACATTCATGCGCGCGTCGACAAGGGCCAGCGGCTGACCGGTGAGGCGCTAACCAAGACGTACTGCGACGTCCTGAAGCGTTACCACGGTGCCAAAGAAGGCGTGGTCGATATCGATGATGCTTATTGCGTCGAGTGGGCATACATCCCGCATTTCTATAACAGCTTCTATGTATACCAGTACGCGACCTCAATCGCCGCGAGCGCACTTTTTGCGCAGCGCGTTGCGGCGAACGAACCTGGAGCGCTCACCCGCTACCTCGACCTCCTCAAGGCTGGCGGCTCTGGCTATCCCTACGAACTGGTTAAGAAAGCCGGTGTAGATCTTGCTACACCGGCGCCGTACCAGGCACTTGCCGCGCGGATGAATTCGATAATGGACGAGATAGAAGCCATTCTCGCTCGTCAAAATAGATAACGACGTGACCCGCCTGCGCGTCGACGGCCGTCTCAACATTACTTGGTGACCTCCAAGATACTGTTGTCAGTCCGCGACGGCACGACCCGCGCGAGCCGTAAGCCGGCCCGGGCGAGGAGATTCCGGAACTCCGGCTCGGTGCGCTCCCGGCCGCCGTCGGTCAGGACCAGCATGACCAGATCCATGGTCTTGGCGAGGCTTGGATCGTTGCCGGGCGGGACCACCCTCTCGCAGATCAGCAGCTTGGCATGGTCCGACATGGCTGCGTGGCAATTGCGCAGAATGCGAACACAGTCGTCGTCATTCCAGTCATGAATGATGTGCTTCATGAAATAGGCATCTGCGCCGGCCGGAATCGCATCGAAAAAACTGCCGGTTTCGGTCCGGCAACGCGCGGCCACGCCTTGCTCGAGTAGGTGGTCCCGACTGCGCTCGATGACCTGCGGCAAGTCGAACAGTACGCCCTGAAGGTGGGGATTCGCCTGGAGAATCGCCGCCAGTGTGCTGCCCGCGCCGCCCGCCACGTCGACCAGCGTGCCCACTTGGCTCCATTCGTAGGCCTCGACAATGGCTTGATTTATCAGGCGCGATGCGCTGATCATGCCCTCATCGAAGAGCCGCCCGGTATCTGGGTGCGTGGCGAAATACTCGAACACCGGTGCTCCATGCACGTGACTGAAACTCGGCTCGCCAGAGCGAACGCTCTGTTCCAGCCCCGCCTAGGCTTGCCAGAACGGCGCGCCGCCGTGCATGCGGGCGAGCCCGCGCAGCGACCCCGGCGCATCGTGGCGAAGGCATTCGGAGCGTGCCGTGTTGGTAATGCGTCCGTCGGGAAGTTGGCCGAACACGCCAACGCTTGCTAGTGCGCGCAGCAGTCGATGCATCGTGTCAGGATCAGCGCCAACCTTTCCGGCCAGCGCTTCGCGATCCTTGGGACCGTCTGCCAACGCGTCCGCTAGACCCAGTTCCGCCGCAACCTGCAGGGCGCGTGAAACGACGAAACCCATGAGCAGATTGCGCATTTGCACTTGCAACTCAACCTGATCGTCGTCACTCATTCTCACGAATTTCCCGAGGAGGCGAACGCCAAGCTATATCCGTCGGATCGAAGCATCTGCAACATGCGCCCTCACGCCGCCCGCACCGCGACCGAGCGCGCATCGGCTCCAATCTGCCGGATGTCCATTTCGCGCAGCGTATCGCCGATGGCGTTGACCGCGTGCCGCATTTCGTCGGGACCGATGGCGCCGATGCAGCCGACGCGAAACGTCTCGACCTCAGTGAGCTTGCCTGGGTAGAGAATGAATCCCTTCTCGCGCACGCGGTCGTAGAATGGCCGGAAGGCGTACTTTGCGTCTGCTGGCGCGTGAAACGTCACGATGATTGGCGCCTGGTCGCGCGCCGGCAGAAAGGTGTGAAACCCGAGCTCGGTCATTCCCGCCCGCAGGGTCTGGTGGTTCGCGGTATAGCGGGCGAGTCGCGCCGGCTGGCCGCCGTCGGCGTCGAACTGGGTCAGTGCCGCGTCGAGCGCGACGACCACGTGCGTCGGCGGCGTATAGCGCCACTGTGTCGTACTCTCCATGTACGTCCACTGGTCGTAGAGGTCGAGGGAGAGCGAAGTCGAGTTGCCCGCACAGGTCTCCAGCGCGCTGCGCCGGACGAACACAAATCCCATGCCGGGCGGCCCCTCGATGCACTTGCCCGACGACGAGATCAGCGCGTCGAACGGGATCGCGTGCGCATCAATGGCGATCGCCCCGAAGCTACTCATCGCGTCGACGATGAGGCCGCGGCCGCGCTGCGCGACCGCCGCGGCAATTTCTGGTAACGGGTTCAGGATCCCAGTCGATGTCTCGCAGTGGATGAGCGCGACGTGTGTGATCGAAGGGTCGACGTCGAGCAGGCGCGCGACATCCGCCGCCGTTGGCGGTACATCGACCGCCGTTTCGAACGCCGTGAGCCTCCGGCCCAGCATCTCGGTCAACCGGGCAAGCCGCTTGCCGTAGGCACCGTTGATGAGCACCAGGACATGGCCGTGGCGCGCAACCAGCGTATTGACCGCCGCCTCGACCGAGAAGGTGCCGCTGCCCTGCATGGGCACGCACACGTGCGTCGCTTCGCAATTGATAATCGTCGACAGCCGCTTGCGCACGCGGGCGGTCACGGCATTGAAGTTGCTATCCCAGGAACCCCAATCGCGCAGCATAGCGGCCTTGGTCGCCAGCGAGGTTGTCACCGGCCCCGGAGTTAGCAGGATTGGATCACGGTTGAAATTGCTCATCGCAAGCTTGCTCCTTGACTGGATTGGTGGCGCGACACGATCTTAGCTAGAGCGACCTGAACCACGTATACCCAACGGCGCACAGCATCCCGACAATAAAGGTATGCAAGACGAACGAGAGTCCACGTGCACTGATAATGGAGCCTCTGGAGAAAGTGGACGTTGATCAAAGCAGGCCTCGGTGGCCGCCATAGGCGCGATCCTTATCGAGTCCGCGCTCCTGGATGACTTTGCCGGCCGCGGCGAGCGCCGTCGCGACAGCGGGAAATCCAACATAGGGCAAGGTTTGAATTAGAGCTTCCTCAATTTCATCAAGGGTAAGCCCGTTATTGAGGGCAATATTCATGTGAATCGCGAACTCGTTTGGCTGCCGGAGGGCGATCATGACCGCCATCGACACTAGACTACGTGCTTTTCGATCGAGGCCTGGACGTGTCCAGATTTCGCCGAATACTTGATCGATAGCATATCCCGCGACGACCGACCCGAACGTGTCTGATCCGGCAGATGCCAACAGCCGTCCCGCAGTTTCCTCACCCATCATCTCGCGTATGATCTTTTGGCCGGCTTCTCTTCGTTCCATATCTCTGTCCTCCTTCCTATGATTGGCCGTTCCGGCCCCAATATTAGACTCCTACAAAAGGGTATCCGCCGGATGTAAGCCAAAGCCAGGAGTGACGCGCCCAACGTCCAACGAAATGGCATCTCGTGTGGCGGCAATGCCGGGCGTCGCTGATCGACCCCATAGCGGGCATCCTTGCAGGTTCCTGACGTCGACAGTATAGGCTGTCGAAATTCAGTGGCTGAAAGTCCGACTCGGTACTAGGGCCTGCACCTGCCTGTTCACCTCAATCCGTCTTTCATCAAGGAAAAGTCACCATGTCTCAACTCAGTCAATACGCCAGCAAGTACGCCAATGCGAAGCTCACTCGCTCCCAGTCCGGCGTTCTGGAGGTCGCCTTCCACACCGACGGTGGCAAGCTGGTGTTCAACGGTCAAGCGCACCAACAGTTCACCGATCTATTTCACCAGGTCGGCGAGGACTCGGACAACCGCGTCGTCATCCTCACCGGCAGCGGCGATGCATTCATGGATTCCATTTCGCCGGACGGATTCGACTTCTTCACGCCGCGCGGCTACGACAAGATCTTCCGAGAAGGGCGCAAGGTTGTCATGAATTTGCTGGACATCAGGGGCAATCCGGATATTGCCGAATGACTGGAAAACGCACCTGTCTCGTTCGTGTCGCGCTGTCGCCACCGCGCCTCAGCCTTTCAGCAAACGAAACTAGAGACCAGCACGGCAAGAACCAGCAGGCTTACTCCGCTGTAGAGGCGATCCCCTTCGGCAAAGAATGCCAATGCGGCGAATCCGACGCGGATCACGGGACCGATTGCCAGGAGCAACACACCGGCCATAACGAGAGCGTGGCGCTGGCCAGGCTTGCTGGAATCCAGTGCTCTATTCAGGAGATACAGCGGGCTTTTCAAATACTGCGGTTCGCCGCTAAACAGGTGGTCGCCGGACGACCCTCCCGGATGCGCAGCAAGAAACCAAACCAACCCGACAAACATCACCACAGCAGCAGCAATCACGCTGACGTTCATCAGTCGCGCCAGCGCATTTTGAATCTGTTCGTCTTTCATTTAGGGATTTGCAGCGTAAGGGTTGATCATTGAGAAGGTTCGTGCACCAGATCAGAGATTGATGCCCGCACCGCGCAGAATCATTTGTAATGCGATAAGGAACACCACCGTCAGGAAACTGATCCGAAGAATATGCACCGGGGCCCTGTGCAGTAGCTTGGCGCCGACAAACGCGCCACCTAGCACGCCGAGTGCGATTGGGGCGACCAAAATGGGATCGAAAAACCCATGCTTGAGATAAACACCAACACTGGCGGCGGCTGTCACGCCGATCATGAAGTTGCTCGTGGCCGTGGTGACCTTGAACGGAATACGCATGATCTGATCCATCGCGAGCACCTTGAACGCCCCCGAACCAATACCCAGTAACCCCGAGAGCGTACCCGCCACTAACATCACGACAAAGCCCGGTATCACGTGCAGCACGTGATACGGTTTCGGGCCCGAGGCGGTTGGCAGTGCACCGGGTAAGCGGAGAGTTACCGCAAGCGGATCGGAGACTTGCCTGCCCGGACTGCCCGGATGCCCGCGCAGCTGCATGGCGACCGCCATCAACAGACCGACGCCAAAAATCACCAGGAGCGCACTCGTGTCGAGCACGGTGGCCAGCATTGCGCCAACAACCGCGCCCACCGTGGTGGCAATGCAGAGAAACAGACCTAACCGCATGTTGGAGATCCCGTCGCGCAAATACGCCGCCCCCGCTCCGGAGGAAGTCGCAATTACCGACGCCAGTGACGCACCCATCGCGTAGTGGATGTCGATACCGAAGCCAATGACGAGCAATGGCGTGATGATGATGCCACCACCAAGGCCGATCAACGCTCCAATCAGCCCTGCCGCAAAAGCGGCCCCCGTCACGGCGATTTCGAAGAACGCGATGGTCATGTCAGAACTTAGATCCAAGCGCGGCCGCTACCCAGTATTGGGGTTCCCTTTTGGCGAAATGGGCGACCCTCGCCATCATCGACTGGAATGTGACGATAGCTAGCTGGCGCGTTCCACGTAAGTGCCCGCTCGGCCTGCGGCTTGCCCCTGTCGTAGCAGAGCTGGAACCCTGTCGGTCGGTCCTGAGCGTCGTACCACACGGTCAGATCGATCGCTATGGATTGAAACCAACGGCGGCGCGGCTCGCCATCAATTTGCAGTACATCAGGAATTTCGCGGAGCATCAGTTCAATCGAACACCGAGTACGCCAGTAGAATAGGGCTATTGTATGTCCGGTATCAGGAAACTTGGGATTCATCTGCTTCTGGCCGGTCAGCGACATCCGTGATCGCTTATGACCCACGTTGGCGTTGGTCATTTTGTTTGCTCATCCGCCGCACTGGGCCGTGATTCTTGGCTCGCGACTTGGGTTCACCAAGCAAAATCAATCCGTTTACTAACATTCCTCCGAGTGCCGCACAGATTGCCCAAAAAGGCGACGCGCCGAGAGCTATCAATGTAAGGAAGCCGAATATGATGCAGAAGAAGCACCACTGGTGAATACAGTTTTCTCAAGTGCTTCTTCCTGTGGATTCACTCCAGCTATCGTCGCTGGCGCGGGAATTGTAGGCCCGATGTCCGCTTAGGGGGAAGTCCGCGTCCCGGCTGCTCCTGGCCCGTCAGCAGCTCTCCCTTCGATGGGCCGTTCACGACCCACCGCAGTCGCACGCGTTGCTCCGACGCGGTCGACTGCAATCAACGGAAGCTGCCGTTCAGGTACGAGTGGGAGTTTGGTGCTGAGCTGCCGCAAGGACGACAAAGAGCCATCGAGCGGATACCAGGTGCATTGGCGAAGCTCGAAGAAGTCGTTTCGGCGCTGGTTATGGACACGATCCGGCAGCAACTGCAGCGCATCGAGGGCTTCGACCAGGACATCGCGAGGATCGAGAAGCAGCTGGCGACCTGGAAAAGGATGATAAGGCGGTGGAACGGCTGCTGGAGATTCCTGGAGTGGCGTTGCTCAGCGCGACCGCGGCGGCAGCCCCAATAGAGAATGCAAAGGCGTTCAAGCCGGGCCGAGAGTTCGCCGCTTTTGGGTTTGGTGCCCCGCCAGAGCGGCACCGAGGGGCCGGTGAAGCTCCTAGGGATCAGCAAGCGCGGTGACGTCTACCTGCGCACCCTGCTTATTGATGGTGCGCGCTCGGTGATTACGCACGCGAAGGAGCGCCTGGTGCGGGTGGATAAGTTGCGCTCGCGCCGGCCGCTGAACGTGGCGGTGGTGGCACTGACGAACAGGATGGCGCGCACGATCTGGGCGCTGCTGGCGCATGATCGGACGTACCAGAAGGACTACGTGGCTCGCGTTGCGTAGACGATCAATCAACCACAGGTGTGGATGACTGAAAGGTTGCGCAGGTTGATGGGCGATTGATGGCGTGATAGGTCGGACCGCGGGGAAGCAAACCTGAATGATGCCTGGTCCTTCGAGGACTCTCAGGAGATGAGGTCTTCCCCGGCGAATTCCATCAGGGCCAGCACACTTCGGTCTGTACAAACAGGCCGGATATAAGACTGCAGCCAGATCTTCTCGCCGAGATCGACCATTACTTGCCAAACCGGGAGGCGTCCATATAAGAACTACATGGATTGCAACATCAGCCGTTTGGGTCGCTGGTTCGCGGCACTGGGATGCGGGTTCGCAGGCGCTATGAGCATTGCGCCGGCGCAGGCGCAGGAAATGTGTGGGGGTGAGACCTATCCATTTCCGTACACCGATGTTTCGAGCGTTGGGGCAGCATTCTGCCCCGGCATTATGGAGGCATATGTTACCGGCGTTACCAGAGGCACCGCCCCGACTACATTCAGCCCTGACGCCAACGTCATCCGTTCCGAGATGACAACCTTCCTGCAACGCTCGCTCGATCAGGGACTCACTCGTTCGAGCCGGAGGGGGGCGCTCAATCAGTGGTGGGCCCAGAACACCTCGGCGATGCAGACCATTGCACTAACGGGCTCTCCGCAATTCTGCGCGGGCGACGGAGAAGACATTTGGGCTTCGAATTTTGGCCAAGTGCTCCAAGTGCAAGCCAACACCGGCGCCCTGCTTGGTACGTGGACCGGCGCTGCCGCGAGCGAAGGCGTCCTCGCCGTCTCGGGCCAGGTCTTTGTGGCGGGTAGCACCTCGCCCGGCAATCTCTACCTTATCGATTCGACGCTGCCTCCGAACACCGTGACCACAGTGGCCAGCAACGTGGGCGACTATCCAGTCGGCATCGCCTTCGACGGCACTAATCTTTGGACCGCCAACAGCAGCTCCGTGTCGATCATCACACCCCAGGCGATAACGCCGTACCCCGTGACCACAATCAGCAAGGGGTTCGTTGGTCCGTACGGCATTCTTTACGACGGGGCACACATCTGGGTGACTGACTTCGGTGCCGGGACGCTGTTGCAGCTCGATTCCAGCGGGAACATCCTCCAGACAGTAACCGTCGGTGCGGGGCCGCAAATTCCCGTATTCGATGGAGCCAACATCTGGGTGCCCAACTTGCTGAGCAATTCGATTACCGTGGTCCAGGCACGCACCGGCACGGTGATGGCCACAATCGCCGCCGATGCAAGCAACTTGCTGAGTGGCCCTTCGGCTGTGACGTTCGACGGCGAACGTGTGCTGGTGACCAACACCGTCGGCTTCACGGTCTCTGTATTCAAGGCTGCCGACTTGAGCTTCATCGGCAACGTGCCCACGGGATCTATGACCTATCCATTTGGGGCGTGCAGCGACGGGATCAACTTCTGGGTACCCCTCCCCAACGTGGGTAATCTGCTGCGGTTTTGAGCGCAGGGCGGGCGGCCAATCGACGCTCCGGGTGACCACGAGCCAGACCGATAGCAAGTGTTGCGCTGCGGCGGTCGCGGTGGTACTCGCTCTGGCTGCGCGGGCGGCTTGGGCGCAATTCGGCGTTCCGTGGACCAACTCGCCCAGCGTCACCATTGTCGCCAATGGCGATGATCCGCGCATTGGATTTGTTGGAGGTGCGGTCGCGTTCTGGAACAAGACCCTCGAAGAAACCGCTGTAACGCTCGCGCGTGCGGCCACCAATACATTCTCAGGAATTCGCCCAGTCGATGCCGCAGGCTTTATCGCGGTGCAGCTCATAGTCGCCCCTCTCGCGTTACGTGCAGCTAAGTGGTTAGTCATCAAGTGACGACGTTAGGGCTAGACAGCCTGACCGCTCGCTTTGGAGCCCGTGAATTTCGGCCAGTGAGTTTCCGCTGCGGCCAATAACAGCCTGTCCGCTAGAGGCCTAGAATAGACCCATGGCGAACTTGCTGCCCCACGCGAAACGCGGCAGCACTGCTCCAAGTGGGCGATAATGGGCGATGGATAGACAACCTCTTCTTTGGCTGTGCCTCGCGCTCGGTCTTAGTGCTTGCGCTTCTACCAAGCCGACGCTGTACGATGTGTCAGCAATTCACTCGGTCAATCAGTGGACAGTTGGCTTCGCATACGAATCCGGTCGCACCGAGGAAATAGCTCACACCGAGGCGGGTGCAGAAGTACTCGATATGGCAGAACTGCGCCGAGGACGCGATTCGAAACTCCGTGACGAAATAGCAGCCGCGCTCAGAGACCATCACAAAATAGATGTCTCCTCGGAAAAACGCCAAGACGCAGGCGAGATTTTGCTTCAAATCACTCCCGGCACCCTTGGTTTCGCTTCGGTGAATGTCGAAATCATATTGCCGAGTGGCAAGACCGCGGGGCGCATACAAATCAAGAACGGTAACCGACTGGCAACTTTTAAGAGCGATAGTGAGTTCGCTGAGTACGCAGCAAACGCTATTGCTGCCGCCATGCGTGACGGGAAGTAAAAGGCTTCGCTGTTACCTAAGATATTGCGGTTGCGATGACCGTGCGAACCGAATGGGTTGGTGAACTATGCGCGAATGACCGCATTGGAGTGCGACGAACGCCAATTCAAGGGTCCCCTCCTAGCCCGCCCATCCGCGAACAGGTTGCAACGCGCCCGCGGGCTCACCTTCGCGTGACGTTCCACTCGGTGTAGATTCTTGCACCCTCGATCAGCGCCACCGGTTGGGACGCGGTATCAAAAAACGGAGAACCGATTACATGCGACTATTGCTGAAAGTCGCCACGTTCTGTCTTTTTTTGGTTTTTACCGTATCCGTCGTGTTACAGCGGAGTCGGATTCTGCGGCGGCCGCTAGGACCAATTATTTGGTTGATGTGCAGGCCGGCATCATCGTCGATGTCGAGGCGACGCCTGCCTTGCGTGCGGACGAAGTGAACTCTGCGCGGGTCATGCTCGAACGAACCGAAGACCGGTTTGACCTGAAGCCTGCACGCCTGATCGGCGATATGGCGTACGGCGCGGCCCCCATGCTCGGCTGGTTGGTCGAAGAGAAGAAGATTGCGCCGCACATTCCGGTGTGGGACCAGACACAACGCGACGACGATACGCTATCCAGCAGCGACTTCGAGTGGGACGCACAGGCAGACGAATACCGTTGCCCGCAAGGAAAGGTGCTGCGGAAGCAACGGCGCACATTCAAAAACCTGCGCACCCACATCACCAAAGCTGGCACGATCATCTATCGATCCAGCTACGCCGATTGCGCGACTTGCCCACTTAAGATGCGCTGCTGCCCGAACACACCGATGCGCAAGATCGCTCGCAGCGTCCATGAATCGGCACGAGACGTTGCTCGCGAAGTTGCCAAGTCCGAAGGCTACAAGCAATCGCGCAAGGACCGCAAGAAAGTTGAGATGCTCTTCGCGCACCTCAAGCGCATCCTCAAGCTGGATCGCTTACGCCTCCGGGGACCGAGCGGGGCGCGCGATGAGTTCCTGCTCGCCGCCATCGCGCAAAACCTACGACGAATGGCGAAGTGGTTAGCGCCGATAGCAGAAAAGGGAGAACTAGCGCCTGCCTGACGAGTTTCCACGCGACTGACCCGATCGAACACTGCCAAACGACCGCTCAAGACCGGACCTAGATCCCCTTAAACATCGAGTTCTTGCAAACAGAATAGGCCAATCTCGGTCTCACAGGTCTTCGGCCGAGTTCGCCCGGTGCTGACGGTCGCGCGCGGAATAGGCACCATCCGGGCACTTGTGGGACGGTCTACAATGGTCACTTGCAGTTCCGACAAACAGATGGTTGGCAACGACCCGGCTCGGCAATTAAGGTGAGAAGGCGCGGTCAAGCGAGATGCGGTCGCGCGCGGCCGGGGCGTAGCATCGAAGGCGGGAGCGTTAGGCAATGAGCAACGACCCGAGCAACGCGCTAGCGACGGAGCACACTGGCGCGTGGACTTGGTTGGGTGTGCTCCTCGCGTTGGGCGGCCCGACGCTTCTGGTTGCGGCGAAACGCGCGGCCTATTTTGGCGGCGAGGGTGGGGGCAGCTACATCTATTTGGTCGCGATGTGGGGTGTGACATTGCTGACCATCCTGGTTCTGGCCCTGGGCGAGCGGCAGCCGCTTTCGGCGATTGGCTTTCGCCGTTTCACGTGGGCCAGCCTTGGCTTTGGCATCGCGCTCGGTGCGGTCGTCATCGCGGCGTTTCCGTTAGCGAGCCTGATCCTGAAAGCCCTCAACATCCCGAATCCGCAAACGGCGATCGCCGCAGCTGCGACGATGCCGCTGTGGCTTCGCGTCGGCACGCTGCTGACGGCCGGCGTCACCGAGGAGATCCTGTTCCGCGGGTATCCCATATCGCGACTAAAGGTGGCAACGGGCTCGACGGCGATCGCGGTGGGGTTACCGTTTGTCGTGTTTGTCGTGTTGCATCTGCCGTCGTGGGGTGCGGCGCACTTGCTGTTCGTGTCGGTAGCGGCGGTGTTGTTCACGCTCGCATTTGTCTGGCGCCGCAACCTTTGGGCGAATATCATCGCGCACATCTTGGCTGATGCGGTGCCGCTCTTGATCTTGCCGCTGACCGGCGTCCCCGCTGGATAGCTTGCCCGGTTCTGTGGGCGTCAATGGTCAGCTTCCATCTCTAATGCAAGCGCCGCGTCGATCCCGGTCGCGAACCATGCTCCGGACCTTGTGCGCCGCCCTCCTCCTGGGCGCGCTGGCGTGGCCGGCATCCGCCGATGACGCGAAGCCGCTCACCACGATCCTCCTGGTAGCCAAGGCGGAGCTACAGGATCCCAATTTCAAAGGCTCGATCGTGCTGGTGATGAACAACATCGGCCCTGCCCCGGTCGGCATCATCACCAATCGACCGACAAAAATCACGGTAGCGCATCTGTTTCCCGATCTCGAACGCCTGGCGCAGCTGGAGGACAAAGTGTACTTCGGGGGCCCGGTCGAGATCACGACGCTGTCGTTCCTCGTTCGAGCCGATGCCGCGCCCGAGCATGCGACGGAAGTTCTGCCCGGGGTCTACCTCAGCACCGACCAGGAACTGCTGCGCCAACTGCTCAGCCGCGAACAACCGCTGCAGGGTCTGCGGCTCTTCATCGGCTACTCGGGTTGGGCGCCCGGTCAGCTCGAAGCCGAGATCGGGCGCGGGGGTTGGAGCCTCGCGCCCGCCGAAGCGAACGCCATCTTCGAAGCCAAGCCCGAGCGACCCTGGCCGGAACAGCCGCCGCCGGACGACGAGCACCGCACGTGACCACGGTCACCGTCGATACGGCGCGCTGCGCCTGCCGTGGGCCTGCGTTCGCTTGGGCAACGCCGACGGATTGCCGTTGCCCGAAGGGCCTGCCTCGCGTCGGCTAGAATGCCGCGGGCGGTTGCCGGCTTGACTTGAGTGAACACGCGGTGGCAATGACCCTGGGGGTTACGCTGGCGGTACTCGGCGCCGGCTCTCTCCACGCCGGCTGGAATGCACTGCTCAAGTCCTCGCCCGGCGGCGACGTATTGCTGGATACGGCGTGCGTGGTCGCGGGGGCCGCGCTGTGGGCGCTGGCCCTGGTCCCGTTCGTGCCGCTTCCGGCGCGGGCGGCGTGGCCTTATCTCGCGGCCTCCACCGTGATTCATCTGGGCTACAACCTTACCCTCGCGCAGGCCTATCGCACCGGCGACCTGTCGTTCGCCTACCCGCTGATGCGCGGCACGGCACCGCTCATTGTCGCGCTGCTCGGCATCGTCCTGCTGCGGGAGCTGCCGTCCCTGCCCGTGGCGTTGGGCATCGTGCTCATTTCACTGGGCATCGTGAGCATCGCCTTTGTGCAGCAGCGGAAGCATGCGCCTGCCGCGACCTACTGGGCGCTGACCAATGCCGGGATCATCGCCGCCTACACCCTTTTCGATGCGACCGGCACGCGCGTCTCCGGCAACGCCGCCAGTTACGTGTGCTGGCTGCTCTTTCTCGAGGCGTTGCCGTTCCTGGCGTGGGTCGTCGTCCGTCGCGGTCTCGGTGCGGTGCGCTATCTGCGCCGCGGCGCGGCGCGCGGCCTGATCGGCGGCGCCTGCAGCCTCGCCGCCTATGGCATCGTGTTGTGGGCGATGACGCGCGCGCCCGTCGCCGCGGTTGCGGCGCTGCGCGAGACGTCGGTGTTGTTCGCGGCCCTGATGGGCTCGTTGTGGCTCAAGGAAGGTTTCGGGTTGCTGCGTTTTGCCGGGGCGACGAGCGTCGTGCTCGGCATTGCCGCCCTCAGGCTTTGAGCCGCTTGCCCGGCGCGCGCTTGCCGCCCGCCTGCGCGGCCTGCCCCCGCTGGGCCATGCCCACCGTGCGCCGCGCCAGATCCGGTTGGGCGCTCGGGCGCCAGCGCGAGAGCAGGGTATCGGCCGCGTCCGGGTCGTTGCACACGAGCACCATGTCGCAGCCGGCTGTGCAGGCTGCCTCGGCCCGCGCCACGATATCGCCGGACGCCTGGGCACCGGCCATCGACAGATCGTCGCTGAAGATCAGGCCGTCGAACCCGAGCCGTCTGCGCAGCACGTCCTGGAGCCAGCGGCGCGAGAATCCGGCCGCCGCGCTGTCGACCGCCGGATAGACGACATGGGCCGGCATGATGCCCTCGATACCCAGGCGCACCAGCGCCCCGAACGGGACCAGGTCGTCCTTCTCCAGCGCGGCGAGCGGCCGCTCGTCGACGGGTAGTTCCGTGTGCGAATCGGCGCTAACAAAGCCATGTCCCGGGAAATGCTTGCCCACCGCCGCCATCCCGCCGCCGCGCAAGCCGCTGCACAGCGCCCAGGCCAGGTGCGCGACGGCGTTCGGATTGCGGTGCAGCGCGCGATTGCCGATGACTGCACTGTGTCCGTAATCGAGATCGAGTACCGGCGTAAAGCTGAAATCGATGCCGTGCGCGACGAGCTCCGCGGCGATGCCGGCGCCGATGCGCTCGGCGGCGATCGCCGCCGCTGCCGGGTCGCGATCCCATTGCTCGCCGAGCAGGCGCATCGGCGGGATCTCGGTGAAGCCGGTGCGAAAACGCTGCACCCGGCCGCCTTCGTGATCGACGGCGATGAGCAGGGGCGGCGCGCGCAGCGCGCGGATCGCCGCGGTGAGCGCGTGTAGTTGGGCCGAGCTGGCGTAATTGCGCGTGAACAGGATGACTCCGCCGACCCGCGGATGCGCCAGACGCTCGCGCTCGGCGCCGGTTAACTCCAGACCCGCCACGTCGAGCAGCACCGGCCCGCGCGGCAGGTTCGTCATGGCGCGGGCACCGCCGCCTCGCGCAGCAGCGCCTTCATCTGCCGCACGGCTTCGCGCAGGCCGACGAAGATGGCCCGGCTGACGATGGCGTGGCCGATGTGCAGCTCGCGCACGCCGGCAAGCGCCGCGATGGGTTGCACGTTGAAATAGTTGAGCGCGTGACCGGCGTTGAAGCGCATGCCCAGGGCGCGGATCGCCTCACCCGCCTCGCGGATCTTGCCGAGCTCAGCGACGACGGCGGGACTGTGCGGGTCCCGACCGCGGACGTGAAACGCGTGCGCGTAGGGGCCGGTATGAATCTCGCAGACTGCCGCCCCGATGCGCGCCGCGGCGTCGACCTGGCGTGGCTCGGCGTCGATGAACACGCTGGTGACGATGCCCGCGGCGGCAAGCGTGGCGACCACGCGGCCGAGGCGCGCATCCTGGCCGGCGACGTCCAAGCCACCCTCGGTGGTTATCTCCTGCCTGCCCTCGGGGACCAGCATTGCCATTTCCGGCTTGAGCGCGCAGGCGATGGCCACCATCTCGTCGGTGGCCGCCATTTCGAGATTGAGCTTGATGTGGACGAGCTCGCGCAGCCGCCGCACATCCTCATCCTGGATATGGCGCCGGTCCTCGCGCAGGTGCACTGTGATGCCGTCGGCCCCCCCCAGGTGGGCCTCGACCGCCGCCCACACCGGGTCGGGCTCGTAGGTGCGGCGCGCCTGGCGCAGCGTCGCGACATGGTCAATATTGACGCCGAGCTCGATCATGATTCAGGGCGGGTCATCGGAGTGTCTTCTGCCGCTTCTTCCAGGGCCTGCAGATCGCGCACCACACGCCGGCTCACGATCGTGCGCTGTTCCAGGTAATGATCGAGCACCTCGCGCATCAGTCGCTTCGCCTCCGCGCCGGCCTCCGGCGCCGTGAAGTCCTGTTGCGCGAGCGCGAGTAGCGTCGCCCCCCGCACCTGCGGGTAGCGCCGCCCCGGCTCCGCGACCGTGATGCGCGGACCGCGATCGAACGCGTAATAGTAACGCTCCGCCGGATCGACCGGTCGGCCGGTGTCCGCTTCATGGGTGAGCGGCAGCGCGTAGCCAAGCTCGGCCAGCAGTTTCAGCTCGAACTGGCGCAGCACCGGCGCCTGCTCGGCGCCGCCCGCCAGTCGTGCCAGGGTTGCATCGTAGGCGCGGTAGAGCTGCGGATGCGGGTCCTCGCGCGGGAGCAATTTCAGCAGCAGCTCGTTTAAGTAGAAGCCGCACAGCAGTGCCGAGCCACCGACCAGCGGCAGGCCACCGCACCAGTCGGCCTTGAGCAGCGTCTTGAGCTCGCCGCCTCCGGCCCACGACAGGGTAAGCGGCTGGAAGGCCTGCAGCACCCCGCGCAGCTCCGAGCGCGGACGGCGCACCCCGCGGGCAACGAGGGCGACGCGTCCGTAGCTTGCGGTGAGCGCCTCGACGATAACGCTCGTCTCGCGATAGGCGTAGGTATGCAGCACGAACGCCGGTTCGTTGTCGCGTCGGTCTCGAGGCGTCCGCATCGCGTCAGTAGCCGAGCTGGGTCAGGGTGCGCTCGTCGTCTGCCCAGCCGGACTTGACCCGCACCCAGACCTCGAGCATGACCTTGCCGCCAAACAGGCGCTCCATGTCGCGGCGCGCGGCGCTGGCGATGGACTTCATGCGCGCGCCGTCCTTGCCGAGCAGAATCGCCCGCTGGCTTGCCTTCTCGACGAGCACCGTGGCGTGGATGCGGCGCAGTGCCCCGTCGAGCTCGAAGCGCTCGATCGTCACCGCGGTAGCGTAGGGCAATTCCTCTCCCAGCAGGCGGAAGATCTTTTCCCGCACGTACTCCGCGGCCAGAAAGCGCTCATCGCGGTCGGTCAGATCATCGGTCGCGTAGCGCGGCGGACCTTGCGGCAGGCAGGCGGCGATCTCGCCCTTGAGCGCGTCGAGCTGCCAGCCCTTCTCCGCGCTGATCGGAACGATGGCTCGGAACTCGCCCGCCGCACCGATCGCGGCGAGCAGCGGCAGCAGCCGGTCGCGGTCGGCCAGCCGGTCAACCTTGTTGATCGCCGCGATCGCCGGCACGTCCGGGGGCAGTAGAGCGACCACCTCGCGGTCGGCCGGCAGGAGCGGTTTCGCCTCGAACAGCACGACGATGGCGTCAACCGCGGCGACGCCCTGGCGCACGGCGCGGTTCATGCGTTCATTCAGGCGCGAACGGTGTTGCGTCTGAAACCCCGGGGTATCGACAAAGATGAATTGCGCCTGCGCCGTGGTCAGAATGCCGCGCAGGCGGTGCCGCGTCGTCTGCGGGCGCCGGGAGGTGATGGCCAGGCGGGCCCCGACCAGGGCGTTGAGCAGCGTCGATTTGCCCACGCTCGGTTTGCCCACGATCGCGACTTCACCGCAGCGAAACGCACCCGCCGCGGCGCGCTCAGGCAGCGCGGGCTTGTTCATAGGCCTGCGCGGCGGCGGCCTGTTCCGCGGCCCGGCGGCTGGCACCCGACCCGGTGGCCGCGATGTCCAGCGCGCCGATGCGGCAGACCACCTCGAAAGTCTGCAGATGCGCTTCGCCCCGCACCGCTACGATTGCGTACTCGGGCACTGGCAGGCGCCGGCCCTGCAGCCATTCCTGTAGCCGCGTCTTGGGGTCCTTGGCGATCGCGTCGGTCGCGGCGGCGGCCAGGTCGAGGGCGTAAACGCGCTCGATGACGGCGTGGGCGGCCGAGTAGCCGCCATCGAGAAAGATGGCGCCGAACACCGCCTCGAGCGCGTCGGCCAGGATCGACGGCCGCGCGGCACCGCCGCTCTTGACCTCGCCCTCGCCGAGCTGGATTGCCGGTCCCAGGCCCAGTGTCACGGCGTGGCGGTGCAGCGTGTCGCGGTTCACCAGGGCCGCGCGCATGCGCGACAGGTCGCCCTCGGGCAGCTGCGGAAAGCGCTCGAACAGCAGGTGCGCGATGGCGCAGTTGAGCACGCCATCGCCGATGAATTCGAGCCGTTCGTTATGCTCGGCGGCAAAGCTGCGATGGGTGAGCGCCTGGCGCAGCAGGTCCGGGCGGCGAAAGGTGTGGCCGAGCGCCGTGTCGGGCGCGTCCGGGAACATCGGCTCCTACTTGCTTGCCGAAGCCTGGAAGTCGAGGAGCAGGCTCACGTTGCCGACCAGGGGCAGCGTGTCGGTCCAGGAGGCGCTGGCGATGATCTTGTTGTCCTCCCGGGTGAGGTCGACATCGGTCCCCCGCACCGAATCGATGTAGCCGACGCTCGCCTTGAGGTCAAAGTTGCGGCGAAATTCCTGCAGCGTGATGCCGTCGTGCGCCTCGTCCAGGGTCTGGTGCAGGGTCTTCACCACCGCGAAATATTCGATGTAGGCCGGCAGGACCCGAAAGCCGATCATCGCCACGCTGAGCAGCACGGCCGCAACGAAGATGAAGCCGAGGATGGTGATGCCCGCCTGTGCTTTGCGAGTGCGCATGAAATCTCCCGTCAGCGGATGCCGCTGCCGATCCGTTTGAACGCCAGGCTGCTGATGTCGTCCCAGTTGAACCAGATCAAGAACGCCCGGCCGCGAATGTGGTCATCGGGGACGAAGCCCCAGTAGCGGCTGTCGTCGCTGTTATCGCGGTTGTCGCCCATCATAAAGTACTCACCGGCGGGCACCTTGCAGCTGAATCCACGGTCATTGTAAACGCAGTTTTCTCGGTCTGGAAACGATCGCACGTTGAGCGGATAGACCGGCTGGGCCGCCGGATTCACCGCAATGGTGTATTCCCGGTCGCCCGAGCGCTCGTAGCGCTTCTCGGTTGTGACATACATCAGGCCCTCGAGGTAGCCATAAATGCCGTCGCGCTTCTGCGGCAGCGGCACGCCGTTGACCGTCAGTTGCTTGTCGACGTAGTCGACCTGGTCGCCGGGCAGCCCGATCACGCGCTTGATGAAGTCCTGTGACGGATTGACCGGGTAGCGGAACACGATGACGTCGCCGCGCTGCGGGTCGGCGATGGGAATGATCTTCTTCTCGATGATCGGCAGGCGGATGCCGTAGGCGAACTTGTTGACCAGGATGAAATCGCCCACTTCGAGCGTGGGCCGCATCGACGAACTGGGGATCTTGAACGGTTCGGCGACAAACGAGCGCAGCAGAAACACGATCAGCAGTACCGGAAAGAAGCTCTTCGGGTACTCGATCCACCAGGGTTCGGGCGCGTCGGCGGCGCGCTGCTTGGCGAAAAACCAGCGGTCGGCGAGCGCGATGAGGCCGGTCGCTACCGTCAGCACGAACAGGATGAGGGCGAAGTTCATGGCGTCATTTCTGGCCGGTTTGAAGGATGGCCAGAAACGCCTCCTGGGGAATTTCCACGCTGCCCACTGCTTTCATGCGTTTCTTGCCGGCCTTCTGTTTCTCCAGCAGCTTGCGCTTGCGCGTCACGTCGCCGCCATAGCATTTGGCCAGCACGTTCTTGCGCAGCGCCTTGACGGTCTCGCGGGCGATGACCTGTGCCCCGATCGCGGCCTGGATCGCCACGTCGAACATCTGCCGCGGAATCAGCGAGCGCATCTTGGTAACCACTTCGCGGCCGCGATACTGCGCCGCCGCGCGATGGACCATGACCGACAGCGCGTCGACGCGCTCGCCGTTGATGAGAATGTCGAGTTTGACAACGTCGGCACTGCGGAACTCCTTGAATTCATAGTCCAGTGAAGCGTAGCCGCGGGACACCGATTTCAGCCGGTCGAAAAAGTCCATCACCACCTCGGCCAGCGGCAGCTCGTAGGAGAGCACCACCTGGCGGCCGACATACTGCATGTTCTTCTGCGTACCGCGCCGCTCGGTGCACAGGGTGAGTACGGGGCCCACGTAATCCTGCGGCACGAGGATGGTGGCGGTGATGACAGGCTCGCGTATTTCCTCGACCCGCGACAGATCGGGGAGCTTAGCCGGGTTCTCGATCTCGAGCGTGGCGCCGTCGCGCAGCAGGACCTGGTAGACGACCGTCGGCGCGGTCGTGATCAGATCCATGTCGTATTCGCGTTCCAGGCGCTCCTGTACGATATCCATGTGCAGCAGCCCGAGGAAGCCGCAGCGGAAGCCGAAGCCGAGCGCCTGCGAAACTTCCGGCTCGTAGTGCAGTGAGGAGTCGTTGAGGTGCAGCTTCTCGAGCGCGTCGCGCAACGCTTCGTACTGGTTGGCCTCGACCGGATAGAGCCCGGCAAACACCTGCGGCTTGACCTCCTTGAAGCCGGGCAGCGGCCCGGCCGCCGGGCGGGCGACATGGGTGAGCGTGTCGCCGACGCGCGCTGACTGGAGCTCTTTGATACCGGCGGTGACGAAGCCGACATCGCCCGCGGCGAGCGCGTCGCGGGCGACCGACTTGGGCGTGAACACGCCGACCTGTTCGCAGTTGTACGCCGCGCCGCTGGCCATGAGCAGGATCTTCTCGCGCGGCTTGAGGGTGCCCTGCATCACCCGCACCAGCATCACCACGCCCACGTAGTTGTCGAACCAGGAGTCGATGACGAGCGCCTGCAGGGGCGCGGCCGGATCGCCCTGCGGCGGGGGAATGCGCGCGATCACCGCCTCCAGGATGTCGTCGACGCCTTCGCCGGTCTTGGCGCTGGCGCGCACCGCGTCCTGCGCCGGAATGCCGATGATGTCCTCGATTTCCTCGATGACCCGTTCCGGATCGGCGGAGGGCAGATCGATCTTGTTCAGTACGGGGACCACCTCGACGCCCTGCTCGAGCGCGGTATAGCAATTGGCCACCGTCTGCGCCTCGACGCCCTGCGAGGCGTCGACCACCAGCAGCGCGCCCTCGCAGGCGGCGAGCGAGCGCGAAACCTCGTAGGCAAAGTCGACGTGGCCCGGGGTGTCGATCAGGTGCAGATCGTAGTGGCGCCCGTCGCGCGCGGTGTAGCGCAGGGCCGCGGTCTGGGCCTTGATGGTGATGCCGCGCTCGCGCTCGAGGTCCATGGAGTCGAGCACCTGCTCGCCCATCTCCCGGTCGGACAGGCCGCCGCAGCGCTGGATAAAGCGGTCCGCCAGCGTCGACTTGCCGTGGTCGATATGCGCGATGATTGAAAAGTTGCGGACGTTGTCCATGAAACGCGAAGGGCACCGCACCCGGTGCCCTCGTTCTGGCCTTCTGGCGCCCGCCGACGGCCAAGGAGGCGCCGTTGCGGAAAATGTTGAATCTTAGCGGAAAACCCCCCTCCCGTGCGACTGTTCGAGGCCTCGGAACGGGCGTTGGTCGCCCCGCCGGGCGGCGGCCCGCGTCAGCCGGGGCTGGCGCCGGGCGCGCCGGCAAAAAAGGCCGCCAGCGCGGCGCGGTCAAGCCGGTAGTGGCACAGTTCGCGCTCCCCGGCGAGCAGCACCGGCACGTAGGCGCCCCAGCGCGCCGCGAGCGCCGGGTCGGCATCGACATCGACGGCGTCGAGCGCATAGCCCTCGGCGGCGGCCCAGGGCGCGAGCGCATCGTGCAGCTCGTCGCAGAGCGAGCAGTCGGCGCGGACGAGCAGGGTCAGGCGGCGCAGGAGCTACTCCGCGCCGCCATTGATCTTGATGCTCGAATAGAACTGCTGGTCGCCGCGCCGCAGCAGGAAGGTCACCGCGGCGCCCTTCTCCAGCTTGGCGATGAGCGCGTTGACCTGGTCGACGCTCTTCGCCTCGATGGTCGCACCCTTGTTGATCACCGCCAGGATCACGTCGCCAGGCTGGATATTGCCGTGGGCATTGCCGCTGATGTCGTCGATGAGCACGCCGTACTTGACGTCGAGCTCGTGCTTCTGGTCGTCGGTGAGATCGGAGAGCATCAGGCCCATGCGGTTGGGCTTGGCTTTCTCCTTGGCGGGTGCGTTGCGAGCCGCGCGCGGCGCTTCGTCGTCCTTGAGTTCGGCGACGGTGACCGTAAGGTCCTTGGTCGCGCCCTTGCGCCATACCTGGAGCACGATCTTCGCACCGGGCTTGACCTGGGTGATGATGCGCGGCAGTTCGGTAGACGAATTGACCGTCCGGCCGTCGGCCTTGAGGATGATGTCGCCGGACTCGACGCCCGCTTTCTCCGCCGGGCCGCCCTTTTCGACCGAGTTGACCAGCGCCCCGCTGGGCTTGGACAGGCCGAAGGCGTCGGCGGTCTCCTTGCTCACTTCCTGGATCTGCACGCCGATGCGCCCGCGCGTGACCCGGCCCTTTTCCTGGATCTGCTTGACCGCATTCATGGCCACGTCGATGGGAATGGCAAAGGCCAAGCCCATGTAGCCGCCGGTGCGGCTGTAGATGAGCGAGTTGATGCCGATAACCTCGCCGCGCAGGTTGAACAGCGGACCGCCGGAGTTACCCGGGTTGATCGGCACGTCGGTCTGGATAAACGGCACCAGGTTCTCGTTGGGCAGCTCGCGTCCCTTGGCGCTGACGATGCCGGCCGTGATCGTGTTCTCCAGCCCGAACGGCTTGCCGATGGCGGCAACCCATTCGCCGACCTTGAGCTTGTCCGGGTCGCCGATGGTCACCTTGGGCAGGCCCGTGGCCTCGATCTTGAGCACGGCCACATCGGTGCGCTTGTCGCTGCCGATGACCTTGGCCCGGAATTCGCGCTTGTCGGTCAAGCGCACCAGCACCTCGCTCGCGTCGTCGACCACGTGCGCGTTGGTCAGCACGTAGCCGTCGGCGGACAGGATGAAGCCGGAGCCGACCGACTGCTGCTCCAGATCGCGCGGCCGCTCGTTCCCGCGCGGGATCTGCCCGAAGCGGCGGAAGAACTCGTAGAACGGATCGTCCTCGGACAGATCCGGAAACTGTGACCGACGCACCGTCTGCGTGACATCGATACTGACCACCGCCGGCCCCTGCTGCTCATAGAGCTCGGTAAAGTCAGGCAACCCCCGGCCTGACTGCGCTGCCGTCGCCGATGCGAAGATCAAGGCGCCCAGCAGTGCGCCGACGACTGTCCCTGTACGAAGTTTCATGCTGCCTTTCCCCGGTTGAGTCTGCTGCGAATAGGCGCTGCGCCGGCGGCGCTAGCGATGGGCGACCGAATCGGCCATCTGGCGCACGGTCGCGCTCGGCGTCTCGCCGAGCACGGTCACCAGGTTCTGGTCGAGCTGGCGGCTGTACACGTTGATGCCCCCTTGCTGCGACGAGCCGGTCGGTTGCGGTGTCTCCGGCATGGGTTCGACGAAGACCGACACCGCGACCAGGCCGTCGGAGTACACCAGATGCGCCACCGGCCCGACCTTGCCCCGCAGCGTGCGGTAGCCCTCGACGATCTTGGAGAAGCCCGGCGGCAGTTCCTTCACCGTCCAGCCGGTGTCCTGCGGCACCACGTCGCCGGGCAGCGATTGGCGCATCTCCCAGTCCGCGGGCGGCGGCCGGTAGGTCGGCCGCACCGTATCGCGCTCGATCTTGACGCCGATCTGGATGTCGGTGAAGACGAACTGCTCGATGGGCAGGTTGTGCTCGTTGAGCAGCTGCGCCTTGAGCAGCAGGCCGGTGTTCATATCGGCCCACAGCTTGTGCCCGTAGCGCATGCCGTCCTTGGGCTCGAATACGTATGCCTGGGTCTCGATGCCGGCCACGCGCGCCACCTCGGCCTTGCGGAAGTTATAGTAGCCGGCCAGGGTATCGAGCTGTTGCGGCAGCAGGGATGGGAAGGCGTTGCGATGGGTGCGCGGTTCGATGCGGACGAGCTTCGCATCCGGGTAATAGCAGCGCACTTCGTCGTTGTTGCGAACCACCTCGCGTGGCGGGCCGTCGAGATTGAACAGTTTCTCGTGCTCGCCACGCGCGTCGACCATGTGGATCACGCGCGAGGTCTCGACCCGGCCGTCGTGCTGATAGAGCAGCGTGCCCACATAGTTGAGCTGGCGCGCGGCGTTCGCCGCCTGCTGCAGCCATTCGGCGGCGTCCTGGGCCAGTGCCGCAGGCAGCCACAGCAGCGCCGCCACGCCCAGGACGGCGGCTGCGGCGACGCGGTTACTCCGTTGCATCCGGCGTGTCGGTCGCGACTGCGCGCAGATACGGCCGCACGCCCTGGATCGCCGTCGTTGGCGAGTACTCCTGATGCGCCAGGAGATATTCGTTGAGCAGCGGCCGGCGCACGTCGGCCGGGCGCACCGTGCCGGCCTGTTGCGCGGTGGCCACGACCGGTGGCGGCACGGCCATGGTGGTCATCGCCACCCAGCCGACCACCGCGATGGCGGCGACGCTCGCGGCCAGCGCCCAGGCGAGGGCGGCCGGTGCCGGGCGCCGACGCGGCGGCGCGAGTACCGTCGGCTCGGCGCGGAGGCTCACCGCAAAGCGCTCCTGGAAGCCGGGGGCGAGGTGGCCGCAGCCGCGCAGCAGGTCGCCGATCATGTGGTAGCGTTCCCACGTCGCCAGCGGCACCGTTTCGCCCAGGGCGGCGCAAATGCGCGCGCTGCGCTCGGCATCGAGTTCACCATCCATAAACAACGAGACTTCCTCCGGCGTCAGCTCCGTCTCAGCGATTTTGCCCATTACCATCTCCGGTCTTTGTCAGTCCCCAGTAGCGGCCGCAGCTGCGCGGCGATCGCTTCACGCGCCCGAAAGATCCGGGAGCGCACCGTGCCAATCGGACAGTTCATCACGTTGGCAATTTCTTCATAGCTCAGACCCTCGATCTCGCGCAGCGTGATCGCCGTGCGCAGATCGTCGGGCAGCGCGTCCATCGCCTTGTTGACCGTGTTCGCGATTTCTCTGCCCAGCAGCTCGTTCTCCGGCGTATTCGAGTCTCGCAGCTGCTCCGCGTCCTCGAAGTTTTCCGCCTCCTCGTGGTCGAAACCAGTCGAGGTCGGCGCCCGCCGCCCCATCGCGACCAAGTAGTTCTTGGCGGTATTGATCGCGATGCGATACAACCATGTGTAAAACGCACTTTCCCCGCGGAAGCTTGGCAGCGCGCGGTAGGCCTTGATGAACGCCTCCTGCGTCACGTCCTCGACTTCCCCGGCGTCGCGCACCAATCGCGACAGCAGCCGTCCCAGCTTGCGCTGGTACTTCAGCACCAGCAGCTCGAACGCTCGCTTGTCGCCCCGCTGCGCACGCTCCACGAGCTGCTGATCAACTTCGCGGTCACCCATCCGCGGGCCGCCCCTGAGTCATGTCGTTATTTTCGCCACACCCGGTCAGGTGGGCGCGGCACCCGCCGGGAGTATAGCCGAGCCCTGCGGGGCACTCGTGGCAGCCACGCGGCACGATGCCTGCTGCTCTGGACCGCCCGCCGCAAGGGAAGTTCAGTCGCCGGCAGGGTTTAGCACCGGGCGCGCTCAGGCCCGCGGCTCCAGCTGCACGGTCGGCTGCACGTGGCCGGTGATCAGGCCCCGGTAATTGCGGATGAGCGGCTCGCGCCAGTTCGCCAGCGCCAGCTGCTGCTGTGCATCAAGCAGCCCCAGGAGACCCAGCGCGGCGACGGTCGCCGGGTGCAGACCGCGGGCGTTGCCGTCGACCACCTTGACGGCGATGCCCCAGCCACGGCTGCGCACGCCGATGGCCTGCACCCCTTCGGCGCCGACCTTGGTCACCCAGTCGCCGCGGCCGGCGCGCATGAGCAGGAGGTCGTTGCGACCCTCGCCGGAGACCATGTCCGGGTGCGCGGTCATGGCCGCCGCCAGGCGCCCCGGCGCCGTCCCGTAGCCGGCTTCCTCGCCCCCGGTGGCGAGCCGGGCGAAGGCGTAGGCCAGGCGGTCGAGCGGCACCGCGTAGTTCGGCGCCGAGCAGCCGTCGATGCCGGCCACCAGTGCCGCCTCCGCGACGCCGGTCATCTGGGCCACGGCAACGCGGATCGCCTGCTGCAGCGGGTGGTCAAAAGCGAGGTACGAATCGAGCGGCAGGTGGTGCTGGCGGCAGTAGGCAAGCATGCCGCTATGCTTGCCTGAGCAGTTGTGCTGCAGCGGCGTGAATTGCACGCCGGCCGGCGGCAGTTCCTCGCGCGCCGCATAAAACAGGGGCGGATGCACCCCGCATTGCAGCTGCCCGGGCGTGCAGCCGGCGCGCTCGAGCATGGCGGCGACGGCGGCGACCTGCCTGGGCTCGCCCGAATGGCTCGCGCACAGCAGCGCCACCTGCTCCGGGGTGTAGCCGAAGTGCTCGACTCCGCCGCCGGCAACGAAGGGCAACGCCTGCAGCGGCTTGAGCGCGCTGCGGGTCGTGGTCAGGTAGTGCGGGTCGCCGGCGGCATAGAGCAGCCGGCCATCCCGATCGACGACCGCGATCGATCCGTAGTGAACGCTGTCGATCGCGTCGCCGCGGGTGACCCGGGCGAGCGGAACATGCGGCGGAGCGGCCGGAGTGGCGGGCGACACGAATAGGGAACGTGCAGCAAACGCGCAGTTTAGCGCGGTTGTGCGCCGAGCGCGCCGCGGATCTGGTCGAGGGCGCTGGGATCCTCGATGGTGGTCAGATCACCCGGATCGCGGCCTTCGGCGAGCGCCTGGATCGAGCGCCGCAAGAGCTTGCCGGAGCGGGTCTTCGGCAACATGGTCACGAAATGCACCGCGCCCGGACGCGCGATCGCACCGAGCTCGCGGTCGACAGTCTCCATCACTTCGCGGCACAGGCTGGCGACACCTTCGGCGCTGGCCACGCGCGCCGGATCGCGCGCCACGGCAAAGGCGACCGGGACCTGGCCCTTGAGTGGGTCGGCGATGCCGACCACGGCCACCTCGGCGATGCCGGCGTGCGCCTGCACCGCCTCCTCGATTTCGCGTGTTCCGAGGCGGTGGCCGGCGACGTTGATCACATCGTCGGTGCGGCCGAGCACGAAGTAATAGCCGTCGGCGTCGCGCGTAGCCCAGTCAAAGGTCGAATACACCTGCCGCCCGGGAACGGTCGAGAAATAGGTTTGCACGAAGCGCGCGTCGTCGCCCCAGATGGTGGTCATGCACCCCGGCGGCAGCGGCGGCTCGAGCGCGAGCACGCCTTTCGCGTCGGCTCCCGACCTCCGCCCCGGTTTGCTCGTGCAGCAGCCGCACATCGTAGCCGCACACCGGGAACGACGGGCTCCCGAACTTGCGCGGCGTATCCTCGATGCCCGGTTGCGCGGAGAGAATCGGCCAGCCGCTCTCGGTCTGCCAATAGTGATCGACGATGGGTACGCCCAGCGACTGCGCGGCCCAGCGTGCCGTCGGCTCGTCGAGCGGCTCACCGGCGAGAAACAGGTAGCGCAGGCCCGACAGGTCGGCTTGCTTCATGTAAGCCGGGTCCTGCTTCTTGAGCACGCGGATGGCGGTGGGCGAGCTGAACATGGTGCGCACCTGGTAGTCGGCGACGATTTGCCACCAGATGCCTGGATCGGGGCGAATCGGCAGGCCTTCGTAGAGGATGGTCGTCGAGCCGTTGAGCAGCGGCGCATACACGATGTACGAATGCCCGACGACCCAGCCGATGTCGCTGGTGGTGAACATGGTCTCGCCCGGCGCCAGGCAGAAGATGTCGCGCATCGACGCGGCGAGCGCCACCGCGTAGCCGCCGGTATCGCGCTGCACGCCCTTGGGCCTGCCGGTGGTGCCCGAGGTGTACAGGATGTAGGAGGGCTCGGAGGCCTCGAGCCAAACACAGGGCACGCGCGCCTGGCTGTGCTCGCGCTCCAGGGTCGCGTAGTCCAGGTCGCGGCCGAGCAACCCGCGGCAGGCCCGGTTCGAGCTTGCGATCGACGATCACCACCTTCGCCGGCGGGTGCCGGGCCAGGCGCAACGCCTCGTCGACCAGGTGCTTGTAGGGAACGATCTTGCCGCCGCGCATGCCGGCATCGGCGGTCACCATGACCTTCGGGCGCGCATCGTCGATGCGCGAGGCCAGGCTCGCCGCGGCAAAGCCGCCGAACACCACCGAATGAATGGCGCCGATGCGCACCGTCGCGAGCATCGCGAACACCGCCTCGGCGACCATGGGCATGTAGATCAGGACGCGGTCGCCGCGGCCGACGCCCTGCGCTTGGAGCAGCGCCGCAAAGCAGTTGACCGCGGCGGAGAGCTCGCCGGTAGGTGTAGCTGCGCCGCTCGCCGGTTTCGGTCGAGATGTAAATCAGCGCCGGCTGGTCGGCGCGCGCGGCGAGGTGCCGATCGAGCGCGTTGTGGCAGAGGTTGGTATGACCGCCGATGAACCAGCGCGCGAACGGCGGCCGGCTGTAGTCGAGCACGCGCGCGAACGGTGTATGCCAGTCGATGAGGCGGGCTTTTTCGCGCCAGTACCCATCGCGATCCTCCAACGAGCGGCGGTGCGCCGCGCGGTAGGTGGTCATGGCACAGCCTCCTCGTGTGCGCGGCGCCAAGCGCGCCGCCCGCTCTTCCTGGTCGTAGCAGCGCATTCTAACGGACTGCCTGCACCACGGTTCCACGCCGCAACGGCAGTCATCGGGCAGGCTGCACGGGCGTCGACGGCAAGAGTTGGCTACGCGCGACGCCATCACCGCCGCGGGTTTGCACTACTGGCGCCGTTAGGCAACCGCTACGGGTGGTAGCGGCGCCGGGCGCGGCTACGGGTGCGTGTCGGAAGCGATGCGCACGACCGTGCGGCCGCGCACCAGACCCTTCAGGTAGGCGTCGAAATGGCTGGGCAGTTCGTCGAAATCGATCGTGCGCACCTGATCGTGGACGCCGTTGGGCCGCCAGGCGACTGCCAGCTTGTTCCAGATCGCCTGGCGCAGGTCCATCGGGCAATTAGCGCTGTCGACGCCGAGCAGCTGGACGCCGCGCAGAATGAAGGGCATCACGGTGGTATTGAGCTTGGCGCTGGTCGCAAGCCCGATGCTGGCCACCGTGCCGCCGATCTGCATGGTCGATAAAAGCCATGCCAGCACGTCGCCGCCGAGGTTGTCGATGGCTCCCGCCCAGGTCGCCTTGTCCAGTGGCCGGACGCTGCTCAGATCGATGGACTGGCGCAGCTTGACCTCCTTCGCGCCCAGCCCGCGCAGATAGTCGGTCTCCGTCTCCTTGCCGGTGATCGCGACCACGTGGTAGCCAATCTTGGCCAGAATCTCGATCGCGACACTGCCCACACCGCCGGTCGCGCCGGTCACCGCTACCGGGCCGTTCACCGGCTTGAGCCCGCTGTGCTCCATCAGCATGATCGCCTGCGCCGCGGTGAACCCCGCCGTGCCCAGCGTCATCGCGTCGAACGCGGTCATCGCGTCGGGACGGCGCACGATCCAGTCGCCCGGGACGCGCACGTATTCGGCGTAGCCCCCGTCGTGCGCCACGCCGAAATCGTAGGCGTGCACGATCACCTTGTCGCCGCGCTTGAAGCGCGCATCGGCGGAGGTCTCGACCGTCCCGGCCATGTCGATGCCGCCGACGGTCGGGAACTTGCGCATGATCCGGCCGGCGCCGTTGTAGGACAGCGCGTCCTTGTAGTTGATCGTGGAGTATTTGGTGCGAACGATGACGTCGCCCGCATCGAGATCGTCTTCGGTCATCTCGACAAAGCGGCTCGATACCACCTTGTCGTCTTCGAACGTGCGGTAAGCCTTGAACCGGTGCATAGGTAGGGTCCTCCTCAGGGCGCCGTGGGCTCGGCGGGTCTGCCCGCCTGATGTGGCAATGCCATGTATTCGCGGGTGCGCATTTCGATCAAGCGGCTCGCGGTGCGCGCAAACTCCTGGCTGTTCGGCCCCTCCCGGTAGAGTTCCCCGGCCGGGACCGCCGCCGACAGCAGTAACTTTACCCGATGATCGTAGAGCACGTCGACGAGCCAAGTAAAGCGCCGCGCGGCGTTGCCCATGTCCGCGGTCAGGCGCGGCACGCCGGAGACGATGATCACGGCGAAGCGGCGGGCGAGTTCGAGGTAGTCGAGCTGCGAGCGCGGACCCTCGCACAGCGTCTCGAAATCAAACCACACCAGGCTCCCGGCGCGGTGCCTGGCCTTCAGCGTCCGCCCTCCGACGGTTAGCCGCGGGTCCTCCTCCGCGCCTGCGCGCAGGCGCTCGAAGCGGGTGGCCAGCGCCGCCTCGGCTGCCTCGGACAGCGGCGTGTAGTAGCACTGCTCGTACTCCAGCTCGCGCAGGCGGTAGTCGGTACCGCCGTCGATCTCGATCAGGTCCAGCCACTGTTTGAGCAGCGCGATGGTCGGCAGCAGGTTCTGGCGCTGCAAGCCATTCGGATAAAGGTCGTCGGGGCGGTAGTTCGAGGTCATGACGAACACCGCGCCGCGGGCGAACAGCGCGGTGAGCAGCCGGCCGAGGATCATCGCGTCGGCGACATCGGAGACGTGAAATTCGTCGAAGCACACCAGGCGGTAGCGGCGCGCGATACGCGCGGCGACGGCGGCCAGCGGATCGACTTCCCGTTTGAGGGTGGCCAGTTCCGCGTGCACGTCGCGCATGAAGGCGTGGAAGTGCACGCGGGTCTTGCGCCGCAGCGGCACGGCCCGGTAGAAGGCGTCCATGAGAAAGCTCTTGCCCCGGCCGACCCCGCCCCAGAGATACACGCCGCGCGGCGGCACGGGCGGGTTGAACCAGCGCCGCAGGAGCGACGTGCGCGCCTGCATGAACGCGACCAGCTCGTCGTGGAGGTCCTGCAGGCGCGCGAGCGCCGCCTGCTGCGGCGCGTCGAGGACGACGTGGCGCGCCGCCAGTTCCGGTGCGAGATGCCGCCACAGGGCGCCGTGACTGCGGGCGGGAGTCGGCGTGGCGTCGTTCATGTCGCGTCGCGCCGCTCGCGCCGGAGCGCTCTCAGAAGTCGATAGCGCGCCGGTCAACGGCGAGCGCGGCTTCCTTCACCGCCTCCGCCAGCGACGGATGCGCGTGACAGATGCGCGCGATATCCTCGCTGGCCGCGCCGAACTCCATGGCCATCACGCCTTCGGCAACGAGTTCCGAGACCAGCGGGCCGATGGCGTGCATGCCGAGCACGCGGTCGGTCTTGGCGTCGGCGAGCAGTTTGACGAACCCGCGGATGTCGCCGAGTGCCCGGGCGCGGCCGTTGGCGCTGAAGGGGAACGTGCCGGCACGATAGGCGACGCCGGCAGCCTTGAGCTGCTGCTCGGTCTGGCCTACCCAGGCGATTTCCGGGGCGGTATAGATCACCCAGGGCACGGTATTGAAGTCGACATGCCCCAGCTGCCCGGCGATATGTTCGGCGACGGCAACACCTTCTTCCTTCGCTTTGTGCGCGAGCATCGGGCCGCGCACGACGTCGCCGATGGCAAACACGCCGGCGAGGTTGGTGCGGCAGTCGCCGTCGACGGTGATGAAGCCGTGCTCGTCGAGCGCAAGCCCGACTGCGGGCGCCCCCAACCCCGCGCTGTAGGGCACGCGCCCGATGGACACGATGAGCTGATCGAAGCGCGCGCTCTGCGGCTTGCCCTGAGTGTCGGTGTACTCGACGGCCACCGCGTCGCTGGTGGTGACCTGGGTGATGTTGGCGCCGAGCACAATCGCGAGCTCCTGCTTGGCGAACTGCTTCCACGCCTCCTTCGCAACCTGTTCGTCGGCGGCGCCGAGAAACACCGGCAGGGCTTCCAGCATCGTGACCTCGGCGCCCAGCCGGCGCCAGACGCTGCCCATCTCCAGCCCGATGACGCCGGCGCCGACGATGCCGAGCTTTTTCGGGACGGCGGGCATCGCCAGCGCGCCGTCGTTATCGAGAATGAGCCGGTTGTCGAACGCCACGGCGTGGCCGCCGACGACCAGCGTCCGCGGCTTCGAGCCGGTCGCGACGATGACGTTCTTGGCCGTCAGCGCGGCCGCATTGGCTCCCTCGACCTTGATCTGCCAGGCGCCAGGGACGCCGCCGACGAAGCTGCCGCTGCCGGAGAAGAACGCCACCTTGTTCTTCTTGAACAGATAGACGATGCCGTCGTTGTTTTGCCGCACCACCTTGTCCTTGCGCGCGAGCATGCGCGCGAGGTCCAGGGCCAGCCCCTCGATCTGGATGCCGTGCTCGGCGAAACTGTGGCCGGCGTGCTGGTAGTTCTCCGACGACTGCAGCAGGGCCTTCGACGGAATGCAGCCGACGTTGGTGCAGGTGCCGCCGGGGGCGGGCTTGCCGTCCGCGGTGGTCCAATCGTCGACGCACGCGGTCTTGAAGCCCAGTTGCGCGGCGCGAATGGCCGCGACATAGCCGCCCGGGCCGGCACCGATGACGACAACGTCAAATGAATCAGCCACTCGCCTGCTCGCGTCGGTCGCTCACAGATCCAGCAGCATGCGCGCCGGATCTTCCAGCGCTTCCTTGATGGCGACGAGCGACAGCACCGCCTCGCGGCCATCGATGATCCGGTGGTCGTACGACTGCGCCAGGTAGTTCATCGGCCGCACCACGACCTGGCCGTTCTCGACCACCGCGCGGTCGCGCGTGGCGTGCACGCCGAGAATCGCCGACTGTGGCGGGTTGATGATCGGGGTGGATAGCATCGACCCGAAGACCCCGCCGTTGGAAATGGTGTAGGTGCCGCCGGTGAGCTCTTCGACGGTGAGCTTTCCGTCCTGCGCGCGTTTGCCGAACTCGCCGATCTGCTGCTCGATCTCGGCGATGGTGAGCTGATCGGCGTCGCGCAGGATCGGCACCACCAGCCCGCGCGGGCTGCCCACCGCGATGCCGATGTCGAAATAGCCGTGATAGACAATGTCGGTGCCGTCGATCGAGGCGTTGACCAGTGGAAATTTCTTCAGCGCGTGCACCGCCGCCTTGACGAAAAAGCCCATGAAGCCGAGCTTGACGCCGTGCTCCTTTTCAAACCGATCCTTGTACCGGTTGCGCAGCTCGATCACCGCCGCCATGTTGACTTCGTTGAAGGTAGTCAGGATGGCGGCGGTGGCCTGCGATTGCACCAGCCGCTCGGCGATGCGCTGCCGCAGCCGCGACATCGGCACCCGCTGCTCGGGCCGGGCGCTTAAGGACTCGGGTAGCCTGACCGCCAGTGCCGGAGGCGGGCTGGGGGCGCGCGCGCCAGGCGCCGGCGGAGCCGTGCTCGGTCCGGCCTCGCTGCGCGCCGCGACCGCCGCGAGCACATCGCCCTTGGTAACGCGTCCGCCGCGGCCGGTGCCGCTGACCTCGCCCGGGGCGAGCTGCTGCTCGGCCATGAGCTTGCGCGCGGCCGGCAGCGCGGGCGCCGCCGCTGGCGCGGCAGTGGCCGATGGCGGGGCGGCGGCTGGCGCCGCCGCAGGAGCCGCAGCCGCCGCAGGGGCCGCAGCCGCTGCGCCGGCCGCCGCCGTGTCGATGACCGCGATCACTTCCTGCGCCACCACGGTCGCGCCGTCGGGCTTGCGAATTTCGGTCAACTTGCCGGCCGCGGGCGCGGGCAGTTCGAGCACAACCTTGTCGGTCTCGATGTCGACCAGGTTCTCGTCGCGGTTGACGCTGTCCCCGACCTTCTTGTGCCAGTTGACGAGGGTCGCTTCGGCGACCGACTCCGGCAGGACGGGCACCTTGACTTCGATTGCCATGGTGAACGCTTCTTCTCTAGGTGCTGGAGGGAATGGCGCGCATCAATGCGCGGTGATCATCTCGCCGGGCGCCAGCTTGGGGGCAAAGGCGTCAGCCACGAGTTGCTGCTGCTGGATCAGGTGCTTCGCGTAATACCCCACGGCGGGCGAGGCCGAGATCGGGCGCCCGGCGTAGGCCAGCACCTGTGCTTCCTGGATATCGTTGCGCAGGTACGCGCGCAGCCGGTACCAGGCGCCCTGATTCTGCGGCTCTTCCTGGCACCAGACGACTTCCTTGGCGTTCGGGTAGCGGGCGAGTTCGGCCTTGAAGTCGGCGTGCGGGAACGGATACTGCTGTTCGAGGCGCGCGACGGCCATGTTATCGATCTTGTTGGCGCGGCGGAAATCGATCAGGTCGTAGTACACCTTGCCGCTGCACATGATCAGCCGGCGCACGTTCTTGGCGACCAGTTTCTCCGCTTCGCCGATGACGGTATTGAAGCGGCCCTGCGCCAGGTCGTCGAGGGTCGACACCGCGGCCTTGTGCCGCAGCAGGCTCTTCGGGCTCATGACGATGAGTGGCTTGCGGAAGTCGCGCACCATCTGCCGGCGCAGCAGATGGAAGATCTGCGCCGACGTCGTCGGCACGCAGACCTGCATGTTGTGCTCGGCGCACAACTGCAGAAAGCGCTCCGGCCGCGCCGAGGAGTGCTCGGGCCCCTGCCCTTCGTAACCGTGCGGGAGCAACAGCGTCAGGCCGCAAATGCGCCCCCACTTCACCTCGCCCGCGGCGATGAATTGGTCGATCACCACCTGCGCGCCGTTGGCGAAATCACCGAATTGCGCCTCCCAGATCACCAGCTGGTTCGGCTCCGAGGTCGCGTAGCCGTACTCGAAGCCGAGCACCGCCTCTTCGGATAGCACCGAGTCGATGATCTCGAAGTCGGGCTGGCCCTCCCGGACGTGCTGCAGGGGTATCCAGAAGCCGGAATCCCACTTTTCCCGGTTCTGGTCGTGCAGCACCGCGTGGCGATGTGAAAACGTTCCGCGCGCCGAGTCCTGGCCGGACAGCCGCACCCCGTAGCCCTGGTCGAGCAGGCTCGCATAGGCCAGCGTTTCTCCCATACCCCAGTCGAGCGGCAACTCGCCCTCGCCCATGGCGCGCCGATCGGCGATGACTTTTTCAACCCGCGAATGCAGCTTGAAGTTCGGCGGCACGTCGGTGACCTTGCGCGCAAGCAGGCGGAGGGTCTTGAGCGGCACCGCGGTCTCCGCGGCGTCGGTCCAGTGCTTGCCCAGGAAGGGCTTCCAGTCGACCGCAAACGGCGGCTTGTAGTTCGACAGGATGGTGGTATTGGTGTGCAACCCCTTGTCCATCGCCGTGCGATAGGCGTCGATCATCGCCTCGGGCTCATCGGCCTTGATCACGCCGTCGGCGACCAGGCGCTTAGCATACAGCGCGCGCGTGCCTGGATGCTCGTGGATTCGCTTGTACATCAGCGGCTGCGTGATCATCGGCTCATCGGCCTCGTTGTGTCCCTGGCGGCGGAAGCAGACCAGGTCGATGAAGACGTCGCGATCGAACTTCTGCCGGTATTCAATGGCGATCTCGATGGCCAGCAGGCACGCCTCCGGATCGTCACCGTTGACGTGGAAGATCGGCGCCTCCACCATCTTCGCCACGTCGGTGCTGTACAGCGTGCCGCGCGTGTCGCGCGGATCGGAGGTCGTGAACCCGATCTGGTTGTTGATGACGAGATGGATCGTGCCGCCGGTGCGATAGCCGCGCGTCTGCGAAAGGTTGAGCGTCTCCTGCACCACGCCCTGGCCGGCGATCGCCGCGTCGCCGTGCAGAATCACCGGCATCACCTGATCGAAGGTCCCGTCCTTGCGCCGATGCTGGCGCGCGCGCACCGAGCCCTCGACCACCGGGTCGACGATTTCGAGGTGCGAGGGATTGAATGCCAGGGTCACGTGCATCGGGCCGCCGGGCGTGGCAATGTCGGACGAGAACCCCTGGTGGTACTTGACGTCGCCGGCGGACAGGTCGCTCGCCGACTTGCCTTCGAATTCCGCGAACAGGTCGACCGGCATCTTGCCCATCGTGTTGACGAGCACGTTGAGCCGTCCGCGATGCGCCATGCCGACGACCATTTCCTGCACACCGGCCGTGCCCGACCTCTGGATCAGATGGTCGAGCATGGGAATCATCGAATCGCCACCTTCGCCCGAGAAGCGCTTCTGGCCCACATACTTCGTGCCCAGATAGCGCTCCAGGGTCTCGGCGGCGGTCAGCCGCTCGAGAATGTGCTTGCGGAATTCCGGCGGGTAGGCCGGGCGCGACCGCACCGGCTCGATGCGCCCCTGGATGAAGCGCTTCTGCGCGGTGTCGGACATATACATGTACTCGGTGGCAAAGGTGCGGCAGTACGTTTCCTGCAGCGCCGCCA
The DNA here is from genome assembly GCA_963777455.1 of uncultured beta proteobacterium. Lineage (GTDB taxonomy): Bacteria > Pseudomonadota > Gammaproteobacteria > Burkholderiales > Casimicrobiaceae > PALSA-1003. The sequence continues at coordinate 2,504,623 of CAVZQQ010000004.1, read as the reverse complement.
TCAGATCGCGCAGACGCATCCGATTCCTGCCATCAGGCGCGCCGCGGTACGAACCGATGTCGAATTCCGCCTCCATGTCGGCCGCGCTGAAGCCGTAGCTGGCGATGTCCAGATCGGCGATATATGGCTTCTCCTGGCCCTTGAGCGGGTCGAGGTCGGCCTGGAACACGCCCAGCGTGCGGTACTTGCTGATCAGGCGCAGCACGAGCACCTGCTTGTGCATCGCCTGCGCATCGACTAGGGGCGCCGCCAGACGGCGGCTTTTGGCGAGCTGGATGAACGAGTCGATCACCGGCGCATGGGCCACGTCCTGCGCGCCGTCGCGCAACTGGTCAAAGTAGGCGCGCCAGTCGGGGCCGACCGCGGCCGGGTCGGCGAGGTAGCTCTCGTACTGCTGCTCGATGAACGGGGCGTTGCTCCCGAACAGGGTCGAGGTAGCGCGCAGTTCTTCCATCATGCTGGTTGCCTCATCGTTCGGCGCTGGCGGTCAACGCTGCGCTATCGGCTTTACGTCGCGCCGGACAGCCCCGGTGTAGAGCTGCCGCGGCCGGCCGATCTTCTGCTCCGGATCGGAGATCATCTCGTTCCACTGCGCGATCCAGCCGACGGTGCGCGCCAAGGCGAAGATGGCCGTGAACAGGCCCACCGGAATGCCGATCGCGCGCTGCACGATGCCGGAATAGAAATCGACATTGGGATAGAGTTTGCGCTGCACGAAATACTCGTCCTCGAGCGCGATCTTCTCCAGTGCCATGGCCAGCTTGAAGAGCCGGTCGTCATGCAGGCCCAGATCCTCGAGCACCTCGTAGCAGGTCTCGCGCATGAGCTTCGCGCGCGGGTCGTAGTTCTTGTACACCCGATGCCCGAAGCCCATGAGCTTGACGCCGGAGTTCTTGTCCTTGACCCGCTTGATGAACTCGCCAATCTTGGACACGTCGCCGATTTCCTCGAGCATGTTGAGCGCCGCCTCGTTGGCGCCGCCGTGCGCCGGCCCCCACAGGCAGGCGATGCCGGCGGCAATGCAGGCGAACGGGTTGGCGCCGGACGAGCCGGCCAGGCGCACCGTTGAGGTCGACGCGTTCTGCTCATGGTCGGCGTGCAGGATGAAGAAGCGATCGAGGGCGCGCACCAGCACGTCGTTGACCCGGTATTCCTCGCACGGCACCGAGAACATCATGCGCATGAAGTTCGCGGTGTAATAGAGCTCGTTGCGTGGATAGACGAACGGCTGGCCGAGCGTGTACTTGTAGCACGAAGCCACCAGCGTCGGCAGCTTGGCGATGAGGCGGATCGCGGACACCTCCCGATGCCAGGGGTCGGTGATGTCGAGCGAATCGTGATAGAACGCCGACAGGGAGCCGACGACCCCGACCAGCATCGCCATCGGGTGCGAGTCGCGCCGGAAGCCGCGGAAAAACTGGTTCATCTGCTCGTGCACCATCGTGTGCTGGGTGACGGTGTGCGCGAATTCGCTGTTCTGCGCCGCGGTTGGAAGTTCGCCCTCCAGCAGCAGGTAGCAGACCTCGAGAAAGTTGCAGTGCACCGCCAGCTGCTCGATCGGGTAGCCGCGGTACAGGAGCTCGCCCTTGTCGCCGTCGATGTAGGTGATCTTCGAGGCGCAGGAGGCCGTCGACAGGAAGCCCGGATCGTAGGTGAACTTCCCGGTCTTGCCATACAGGGCGCGAATGTCCGCCACCTCCGGGCCGATCGTGCCAGGCAGGATCGGGAAGGTGACGGCCGGCGAGCCATCGCTGAAGCTTAAGGTGGCGGTACGGTCGGTCATGACGTGTTACTCCCAGGCGGAGTCAGAAACGGGTGCGTCCGGCGGCGGCGCGACGGCGCACGCGCGCACACTTCTTAGCACTTCCAGCAGCGGCGCAACGGCCGCGTCCGCACTCTCTTGCTGGCTCGATAACAGGTCCCACAACTCGTTGTCGCTGAGCTCCAGCAACCGGTCCAGGGCGGCTATCTCCTCGGCCGAGAGGGCCGCCCCGCGCGCGTCGAGAAAGTGCGCCAGGATCAGGTCGTTCTCCAGCAGCCCCCGCCGGCAGCGCCAGCGCAGGCGATTGAGCTCGACGGAGGTGGCCATGCCCGGTACCGTTGAGGCTTGCTGCGCTGCGCCGCGTCCTGTCGCCCGGGGCGCCAATCACACCGCCCGCTTGATCATGAGCTCCTTGATCTTGCCGATGGCCTTGGTCGGATTCAGGTTCTTGGGACAAACGTCGACGCAGTTCATGATCGTGTGGCAGCGGAACAGCCGATAGGGATCGTCGAGGTTGTCCAGCCGCTCGCTGGTGGCGAGGTCGCGCGTATCGGCAATGAAGCGGTAGGCCGCGAGCAGCCCGGCCGGGCCGACGAACTTGTCCGGGTTCCACCAGAACGACGGGCAGGCGGTCGAGCAGCACGCGCACAGGATGCATTCGTACAGGCCGTCGAGCTCGTCGCGGTCCTGCGGCGACTGCAGCCGCTCCTTCTCGGGCGGAGGCGTGTCATTGACCAGATAGGGCTTGATGGAGTGATACTGTTTGAAGAACTGGCTCATGTCGACGATCAGGTCGCGGATCACCGGCAGGCCTGGCAGCGGCCGCAATTCGACCGGCTCCTTGAGCTCGCGCAGATTGGTGATGCAGGCCAGCCCGTTCTTGCCGTTGATGTTCATCGCGTCGGAGCCGCAAACCCCTTCGCGGCAGGAGCGGCGGAAGGAGAGCGTGTCGTCGTGCGCCTTGAGGCGGATGAGCGCGTCGAGCAGCATGCGGTCGTGCGGGTCGAGAGCGACGTCGTATTCCTGGAGGCGTGGCGCGGCGTCCTGGTCGGGGTCGTAGCGGTAGATGCGGAATTTCATGCCCGGGCTTTCCTAGTAGGTACGCGATTTCGGGGGGAAGGCGTCGACGGACAGCGGCTTCAGGTTGACCGGCTTGTAGGCGAGCCGGTTGCCGTCACGGTACCAAAGCGTGTGCTTGAGCCAGTCGACGTCATCGCGCAGGGGAAAATCGCTGCGCGCCTGGGCGCCGCGCGATTCCCGCCGCGCCTCGGCCGACACGATCGACGCCTTGGCGACCTCGATCAGGTTGTCGAGTTCAAGCGCCTCGACGCGCGCGGTGTTGAAGGTCCTGCTCTTGTCCTTGATGGCCACGCGCCGCACGCGTTGCTCGAGTTCCATGATCTTGGTCACGCCCTCGCCCAGGATCGCGGCGTTGCGGAACACGCCGCAGTGCCCCTGCACGATGCGGCGCAGGTCATGCGCGACCTGGGCGACCTGTTCGCCCGAAGTCGCGGCGTCGAGGCGGGCAAGCCGCGCGAGCGGCGCTGCGGCCGCATGCGCGGGCAGCGGCCGATGCGCGCCGCGGAGCAGATCGCGCGCGACGATGTGGTTGCCCGCGGCGCGCCCGAACACCAGCAGGTCGAGCAGCGAGTTCGTACCCAGGCGATTGGCGCCGTGGACCGATACGCAGGCGCACTCCCCGACCGCGTACAAGCCCTCAACGACCGCGTTGGGGTCCCCGTCCAAGGGGGCGACCACCTGCCCGTGAATGTTGGTCGGGATGCCGCCCATCATGTAATGGATCGTCGGCACCACCGGGATCGGCTCCCTGATCGGATCGACGTTGGCGAACTTGATGGCGATCTCGCGGATCGACGGCAGCCGCTTCATGATCACCTCCGGTCCGAGGTGATCGAGCTTGAGCAATACATAGTCCTTGTGCGGCCCGCAGCCGCGGCCTTCCTTGATCTCCTGGTCCATCGATCGCGATACGACGTCGCGCGACGCGAGGTCCTTGAGGTTGGGCGCATAGCGCTCCATGAAGCGCTCGCCGTTGCAGTTGAGCAGGATGCCGCCCTCGCCGCGCACCCCTTCGGTGATCAGTACCCCGGCGCCGGCGACGCCGGTCGGATGGAATTGCCAGAACTCCATGTCCTCGAGCGGAATGCCGACGCGCGCGGCCATGCCGAGGCCATCGCCGGTGTTGATGAAGGCGTTGGTGCTCGCCGCGAAGATGCGCCCGGCGCCGCCGGTGGCCAGCAGGGTCACCTTCGCCTGCAGGATCATGACCTCGCCGGTCTCCATTTCCAATGCCGTGACGCCCAGCACCACGCCCTCGGCGTCGCGGATCAGGTCGAGGGCCATCCACTCCACGAAGAACTGCGTATGCGAGCGCACGTTGCGCTGATAGAGCGTGTGCAGCATGGCGTGGCCGGTGCGGTCGGCCGCGGCGCAGGCGCGCTGCACCGGCTTCTCGCCGAAGTTCGCCGAGTGCCCGCCGAAGGGCCGTTGATAGATGGTCCCGTCGGCGTTGCGATCGAACGGCATGCCGAAATGCTCGAGTTCGTACACGACTTCCGGCGCGCTGCGGCACATGTATTCGATCGCGTCCTGGTCGCCAAGCCAGTCGGAGCCCTTGATCGTGTCGTACATGTGCCAGAGCCAGTGATCCTCGCTCATGTTGCCGAGCGCCGCGCCGATGCCGCCTTGCGCGGCAACAGTGTGCGAGCGGGTCGGGAATACCTTCGACAGCACCGCCACCGACAACCCGTGCTGGGCAAGTTGCAACGAGGCGCGCATGCCGGCGCCGCCGGCGCCCACGACGATGGCGTCGAATTGCCGCACCGGCGGGCTCCCGGCGCTGCCGCGCGTCGGCTCGCTCACCGCGGCCCCCACAGCAAGTCGAGCAGCCAGACCGCGTATGCAAAAAGAATCAGCACGGTGAGTGCTTCGACTGTCAGGCGCACGGCGGTCGGCTTGAGATAGTCCATCCACACGTCGCGCATCCCCACCCAGGCGTGCCAAAGCAGCGCCAGCCAGAACAGCAGCGTGGCAATGCGGAACGCGCCGCTCGCAAACAGCGCCTGCCAGAGCGCATAGTCGACCCCGCCGTGGATCAAGACGATGGCCAGCCAAAGCAGGGTGTAGAGCACCATGACGAGCGCCGTCACGCGCTGCACCAGCCAGTCCTTGAGCCCGTAGTGGGCGCCGACGACGATGCGCTTCACCACAGCCGCACTCCGACCAGGACCGCGAGTGTCAGGCTGATGACAAGCACGGCCACGCTCGACTGGCGCGCCGGCTTGAGCTCGATGCCCTGATGGATATCGAGGAGCAGAAAGCGAATGCCTGCGCAGAAATGGTGCAGATAGGCCCAGATCAGGCCGAGCAGCACGATCTTCGCCAGCGGCGTGGACAGTGCGGCGACGAAGGCGGCGAACCCCTCCGCCGAGCCCAGGCTGCGCGCCACGCCCACGAGCAGCAGCGGCAGTCCGACCAGGAACAGCGCCACGCCGCTCACCCGATGCAGGATCGAGACGATGCCGGGCAGCGGCAGACGGATGCGCACCAGGTTCAGATAGACCGGGCGCTGCTTGGTCACGGGTCGCTCGAGGGCAGACATGGTGAATCTAGGCGCGAGGCGGCGGGGGCGCCCGGTGGTTGGTGCACAGCAAAAATTATACAGGCAATCGCGACGTCGCCGCCACCGCGCAAAGGTTGCAAAGGCGCACGCGTACGCCGCAGCCGGACTCGACACCCTGCGGCGAGCACCGTAACATGCGCATCGCGGCGTTGCTCGGCGCGACGCGGTGCGCACGGCGCGCCGGCGCGTTGCGTTGCCCATCGCCGAGCGGATGGATCGTCCGGACCGCCCCCGACCGCCAGACCCATGCTCGCCAGGAGTCTTTCATGAAGAAGCCCGTCCGCGTAGCGGTCACCGGCGCCGCCGGCCAGATCGGTTACAGCCTGCTCTTTCGCATCGCCAGTGGCCAGATGCTCGGCGCCGATCAGCCGGTGATCCTGCAGTTGCTCGAGTTGCCGATCGACAAAGTGCAAGCAGCGCTCAAGGGCGTGATGATGGAACTCGAGGACTGTGCCTTCCCGCTGCTGGCCGGCATGTCCGGCAGCGGTGACCCGCAGATCGCCTTCCGCGACGCGGAGCTCGCCCTGCTGGTCGGCGCCCGGCCGCGCGGCCCCGGCATGGAACGCAAGGACCTGTTGCTCGAAAACGCCAAGATCTTTATCGCCCAGGGCAAGGCGCTCGATGCCGTGGCCGAGCGCGGCGTCAAGGTGCTGGTCGTCGGCAACCCGGCTAACACCAATGCGTATATCGCGATGCGTTCGGCGCCCTCCCTGCCGCAGAAGAACTTCACGGCCATGCTGCGCCTGGACCACAATCGCGCGCTCTCGCAGCTAGCCGCCAAGGCGGGCGTGCCGGTCGGCTCCATCGAAGGGCTGATCGTGTGGGGCAACCATTCCCCCACGATGTATCCGGACTACCGCTTCGCCACCGCCGAGGGCGGCTCGCTCAAGGCCCGAATCAACGACGAGAACTGGAACCGGACGGTGTTCATCCCGACCGTGGGCAAGCGCGGCGCGGCAATCATCGAGGCGCGCGGACTGTCCTCGGCCGCGTCGGCCGCCAACGCCGCGATCGATCACGTGCGCGACTGGATCACCGGCAGCCACGGCAAATGGGTGACGATGGGCGTGGCCTCCGACGGCAGCTACGGCATTCCGCGCGACGTGATCTACGGCTTTCCGGTCATCACCGCCGGCGGCGAGTACACGCGGGTGCAGGACCTGGCGATCGACGCGTTTTCGCGCGAGCGGATGGACGCGACGCTCAAGGAGCTCGAAGAAGAGCGCGCCGGCGTCGCCGCGCTGCTCGGGTAGCGGGCGCCCGGTGAACGGCGAGGCAATGCGCGGCGAACGCGGGAGCGAAGCCACGCCGCGCTCGCTGCATCCATCGGCCGCGCTGTATGACGCCGGGCCGGCGCTGCCGCAGCTGCCGCCGTGCGTCCACTACGCCGGCAGCGAGCGCCATCTGCACAAGGCGCTCGGGCTGCAGCGTGACATGGGACCGGTATTCGACGTGGCTTGCGACTGCGAAGACGGCGCGCCCGTCGGTGCGGAGCGCGCGCATGCGAAGGCCATGGCGAGGCTCATCGCCGGCACCGACAACGCCTTCGGCCGCGTCGGCGCGCGCCTCCACGACCTGACCCATCCGGCGTGGCGCAGCGAGCTCGACATCCTGGTCGGCGAGGCGGGTGCGCGCCTCGCGTTCCTGACGCTTCCTAAAGCGAACAGCGCCGCCGACGTGCAGCGCTTCCTGCACGCGCTGCGCGAAGAAGCGCTGCGCGCGGGTGTGCGCCGGGCGATACCGGTGAGCGTGTTGATCGAGACCCCGGGCGCGGTGCACGACGCCTGGGCGATCGCCGCCTTGCCCGGCGTGGTAAGCCTGGATTTCGGCACGCTCGACTTTGTCAGCGCGCACCATGGCGCGATTCCCGAGGCGGCGATGCAAAGCCCGGGACAGTTCGACCATCCCCTGGTGCGCGAGGCCAAGTGCGCGGTCGCCGCGGCGGCGCTCGCGCACGCAGTGGTTCCTGCCCACGGCGTAACGCTCGCGCTCGACGACCCCGAGGCCGCGCATGCCGATGCCCTGCGGGCGCGAAACGAGTTTGGCTTTCTGCGCATGTGGAGCATCCATCCGACGCAGATCGAGCCGATCGTGCGCGCTTTTAAGCCCGACGCGCGCGCCGTCGCGACCGCGGCCGCGGTGCTGGTCGCGGCGCAGGCCGCCAACTGGGGCCCCATCCGTCATGCCGGCAAGCTCTACGATCGGGCGTCGTATCGCTACGGCTGGGAACTGCTGCAGCGGGCCCGGGCCGCGGGCGTGGCGCTGCCGGCGGCAGCCGAGGCGTTTTTTGGCAGCGGCACGCCGGCTGCCGTGAGCACGGCCGCCCCGCGATGACTCTACCTTCCGCCGGAGCGCTATTCCGTGCCGCGCTTGCTGCCGAGCAACCGCTGCAGGTGCCCGGCGCGATCTGCGCGTATCACGCGATCCTCGCCCAGAAGGCCGGCTTTCGCGCGCTGTATTTGTCTGGCGGCGGGGTTGCCGCCAGTTCGCTGGGCGTGCCCGACCTGGGGATCAGCGGCTTGGACGATGTGCTCACCGACGTGCGCCGCATCACCGATGCCTGCCCGTTGCCGCTGCTGGTCGACGCGGATACCGGGTTCGGCGCCTCGGCCTTCAACATCGCGCGCACGGTGAAAGCGCTCATCAAGTTTGGCGCCGCGGCGATGCACATCGAGGACCAGGTCGCCGCCAAGCGCTGCGGGCACCGGCCCGGCAAGGAGCTCGTTCCCCAGGCCGAGATGGTGGACCGCATCAAGGCCGCGGTCGACGCCCGCACCGATGCGGATTTTGTCATCATGGCCCGTACCGACGCGCTCGCGGTGGAAGGTCTCGAGGCCGCCATCGAACGGGCGCGCGCCTGCGTCGGAGCCGGCGCCGACATGATTTTTCCGGAGGCGGTCACCGACCTGGCGCTCTACCGGCGCTTCGCCGACGCGGTCGAGGTGCCGGTGCTGGCCAACATCACCGAATTCGGGCAGACGCCGCTGTACAGCGTGGCCGAGCTCGCCAGCGCCGGCGTGGCCATCGCCCTGTATCCGCTGTCGGCGTTTCGGGCCATGAACAAGGCCGCGCTCGCCGTCTACCGGACGCTGCGCCAGGATGGCACGCAGAAGGCGGTGCTCGACACCATGCAGACGCGCGCCGAGCTCTACGAGTTGCTCGGCTATTACGCCTACGAAGCCAAACTCGACGCGCTCTTCGCGCGCGACGGCTCATGAGCTCGGAACGGCTGCTGACCGATGCCGCGGGCAGCGTCGCCGCGGGCGCGAAACCGAAGAAATCGGTCGCCCTGTCCGGGGTCATCGCCGGCAACACCGCGCTGTGCACGGTCGGGCGCACCGGCAATGACCTGCACTATCGCGGCTACGACATCCTCGACATCGCCGACACCTGCGAATTCGAGGAGATCGCCCACCTGCTGGTCCACGGCGAGTTGCCGAACGCCTCCGAGCTTGCCGCCTACAAGAAGAAGCTGGCGGCGCTGCGCGGGGTGCCCGAGGCGCTGCGCGAAATACTCGAGCGCATCCCGGCAACCGCGCACCCGATGGACGTGATGCGCACCGCCGTTTCCGCGCTGGGCACGGTGCTGCCGGAGCCCGAGGCACACGAGGCGCCCGCTGCGCGCGACATCGCCGATCGTCTGCTGGCCTCGCTGGGCTCGATGCTGCTGTACTGGCACACGTGGAGCCGCACCGGCAAGCGTCTGCAGGTCGAGACCGACGACAACTCGATCGCTGCCCATTTCCTGCACCTGTTGCATGGCCAGCCGGCGCGTGCCTCGTGGGTGCGCGCGATGCATACCTCGCTTAACCTCTACGCTGAGCACGAATTCAACGCCTCGACCTTTACCGCGCGCGTCATCGCCGGCACCGGCTCGGACCTGTATTCGGCATTGACTGGCGCGATCGGAGCGCTGCGCGGGCCGAAGCACGGCGGCGCCAACGAATTCTCGTTCGAGGTCCAGCAGCGTTACGCCACGCCCGACGAGGCCGAGGCGGACATCCGCCGGCGCATCGCGGCCAAGGAAGTCGTCATCGGCTTCGGGCATCCGGTGTACACCGTGAGCGACCCGCGCAACCGCGTGATCAAGGACGTGGCCCGTCGACTTTCGGCTGAGACGGGCGACATGCGCGCGTTCGCCATCGCCGCGCGCATCGAGCAGACCATGGCGCAGGCGAAGAAGATGTTCGCGAACCTCGACTGGTTCTCCGCGGTCAGTTACCACATGATGGGCGTGCCCATGGCCATGTTCACACCGCTGTTCGTCATCTCCCGCACCACCGGCTGGTCGGCGCACGTGATCGAGCAGCGCGCCGACGGCAAGATCATCCGGCCCTCCGGCAACTACATCGGGCCGGAGGATCGACCGTTCGTGCCGCTCGCCCAGCGCCCATGACCGAACGCCTGCTCGCGCGTTGTGCACGGCATGTCCGCCTCGTGGGGCTGGCGGCCGTGCTCAGTTGGAGCGCGGCAGGCGCCGAAGCCCCGACCGACCCGGCGGTGGTGGTGAGCGGTGCGACCGAGCAAGCCACGCAGTGGCTGGCCGCGCTCGACGCCGGCAACTACGACGCGGCCTGGGCCGATCTGGCGGCGGTGATGCGCCAGGGGCGCACGCTGGAGGATTGGCAGACCGATATCCGCGCCCCGCGCGAGCAATTCGGCAAAGCGCTCGGGCGCGAGTTGCAGCACGCCGAGTTCTCGACCACGGTGCGCGGCGCGCCCACGGGCAACTACGTCACGGCATCCTACTTGAGCCATTTCGCCAGTGCGCCGCCGATCGTGGAAACGGTCCTGCTCACCTTCGAAGATCGACGCTGGCGCATCGGCGGCTACAGCGTGGCTGCGGCACCGGGCCTGCCGCCCCCGGCCATGGCGCCGGACCAGGCGCCTGCCGACGCGCAGCCGGGACGATGAGCGTGACCGGCGCAGCGCCGACCGCCCGGCCGCCGCCCGACGAGGTCCTGGTCGACATCGCCGACTACGTCGTCGGTTACACGGTGACGAGCAAGGAAGCCTACGAGACAGCCCGTTATTGCCTGCTCGACACGCTCGGCTGCGGGTTCGAAGCCCTGTCCTATCCGGCCTGCACCAAGCTCCTGGGGCCCATCGTCCCGGGAACCGTGGTGCCGCACGGCGCCAAGGTGCCGGGGACGCAGTTTCAGCTCGACCCGGTGCAGGCGGCGTTCAACATCGGGGCGATGATTCGCTGGCTGGACTTCAATGACACGTGGCTGGCCGCCGAATGGGGTCATCCCTCGGACAACCTGGGGGGCATTCTCGCCACGGCGGACTGGTTATCGCGCACCGCCGTCGCCGCTGGCGGCAAGCCGCTGACGCTGCACGCGGTGCTCACCGCGATGATCAAGGCGCACGAGATCCAGGGTGTGCTCGCGCTGGAGAACAGCTTCAACCGCGTCGGGCTCGACCACGTCGTGCTGGTCAAGGTCGCCTCGACTGCGGTGGTAGCCCAAATGCTCGGGCTCGCGCCGGGTGAAATCGTCGACGCGGTGTCGCAGGCATGGGTCGACGGCCAGTCACTGCGCACCTACCGCCACGCGCCCAACACCGGCTCGCGCAAGAGCTGGGCGGCCGGCGACGCCACGGCACGCGCGGTGCGCCTGGCGCTCATGGTCGCCAAGGGCGAGATGGGCTATCCGTCGGTATTGACGGCGAAGACCTGGGGCTTCTACGACGTGCTGTTCAAGGGCAAGCCGCTGACCCTGTCGCGGCCGTACGGCAGCTATGTGATGGAGAATGTCCTGTTCAAGATCTCCTATCCCGCGGAATTCCACGCTCAGACCGCGGTCGAATGTGCGATGGCGCTGCATCCGCAGCTGGTCGGCCGCCTCGACGCCATCCGGCGCATCACCATCCGCACCCACGAGTCGGCGATCCGCATCATCGACAAGAAGGGTCCGCTGGCCAACCCTGCGGATCGCGACCACTGCCTGCAGTACATGGTAGCGGTGCCGCTGCTCTTCGGCCGTCTTACCGCCGCCGATTACGAAGACCAGGTCGCGGCCGACCCGCGCATCGACCAGCTGCGCGCGCGCATGGAATGCGTCGAGGATCCGCAGTTCTCGAAAGACTATCTCGACCCGGACAAGCGCTCGATCGCCAACGCCATCCGCGTCGAATTCGCCGACGGCACGGCGCTCGACGAGGTCGTCGTCGAGTACCCGATCGGGCATCGCCGGCGGCGTAAGGAGGGCATCCCGCTCCTGCTGGAGAAATTCCAGACCAACCTGGCGCGCCGCTTTCCGACCAAGCAGCAGCGCGCTATTCTGGAGCTCACGCAGGACCCCGAACGGCTCGCGGCGAGCCCCGTGCACACGTTCGTCGATCTGATGGTCATCTAATCCACTCGCCTCCAGGACGCCATGCGCCACACCCCACTGTTCATCCTTGCCCTGCTGCTCATCGTCAACCTCGCCTGGGCGCAAGACGCCCCCAAGCGCAAGTCGGGGCTCTGGGAAATCACCCGCACCTCGACCTACACCGAGGAGCAGCCGCGGCGCCAGCAGTTGTGCGTCGATGAAGCGAGCGACAACGCCTTGCGGCAGCTCGCGGAGGGCATGCGTGGCGAGGTCTGCACCACCGACAAGATCAGCCACGACGGCGACAAGCTGGTCGTCGATGCGACCTGCAAGCTGCGCACCAGCACCGCCAAGACGCACGCGGTCATCACCGGCCAATTCAATTCGGGGTACACCGTTCAGAGCCAGTCAACCTACAAGCCTCCGTTGGCCGGCAAGGCCACCGGCCACGCCACGCTCGTGGCCAAGTGGACCGGCCCGTGCGCGGCCGGACAACAGCCCGGCGACGAGGTCTTGAGCAACGGGGCGAAGGTGACCAGCAGCGGCGAGGCGGCGGCGCCGAAGGTCAAGAACGACAAGAAAGACAAGAAAGACAAGAAAGACAAGACCAAGGACACTACGAATACGAGCAAGAAGTCCGTCCCCCCCGCGCCGGCAAGCCCACCGGCGAACCCGCCCGTCCCGGGCCAATAAGGAGCGCCGATGGCACACAACCTATTCCAAAGCCTGCAGCCGTTGCGCGCGGGCGGCGGCAAGACCGGCCAGTACTATTCTCTCTCGGCGCTGGAACAGGCCGGCGTGGGCAAGATCTCGCGGCTGCCGGTGTCGATCCGCATCGTCCTTGAATCGGTGCTGCGCAACTGCGACGGCAAGAAGATCACCGAGGCGCACGTGCGCCAGCTTGCCAACTGGGGGCCGACGGCGGCGCGCACCGATGAGATTCCGTTCGTAGTCGCCCGCGTGGTGCTGCAGGATTTCACCGGCGTGCCCTTGTTGTGCGATCTGGCCGCCATGCGCGGAGTGGCTAAGCGCATGGGCAAGAATCCGAAGGTCGTCGAGCCGCTGGTGCCCGTCGACCTCGTGGTCGATCATTCGGTGCAGGTCGACTACTACGGCACCAAGAACGCGCTCGACCTCAACATGAAGGTTGAATTCCAGCGCAATGCCGAGCGCTACAAGTTCATGAAGTGGGGGATGCAGGCATTCGACACGTTCAAGGTCGTGCCGCCAGGCATCGGCATCGTGCACCAGGTCAACCTCGAATACCTGGCGCGCGGGGTTCACCAGAAGGACGGGCTGTATTATCCGGATACGCTGGTCGGAACCGATTCGCACACGACGATGATCAACGGCATCGGCGTGGTCGCGTGGGGGGTCGGCGGCATCGAGGCCGAAGCCGGCATGCTCGGCCAGCCCGTGTACTTCCTGACGCCCGACGTCGTCGGGGTGCACCTGAAGGGGCGGCTCCGCGAAGGGGTGACGGCCACCGACCTGGTGCTCGTCGTCACGGAAATGCTGCGCAAGGCCAAGGTGGTCGGCAAGTTTGTCGAATTCTTCGGCGAGGGTGCTGCCTCGCTGCCGGTGCCGGATCGGGCGACCATCGGCAACATGGCCCCGGAGTACGGCGCAACGATGGGTTTCTTCGCGGTCGACGACAAGACCGTCGAGTACCTCGTCAACACCGGCCGCACGCAGGAGGAGATCGCAGCGTTCGAGGCCTATTTCCGCGCCCAGGGGCTGTTCGGCATGCCCGCGCCTGGCTCGATCGATTATTCGCAGAACCTTGAGCTCGATCTCGCCACGGTGGTAACCAGCCTTGCCGGTCCAAAGCGGCCGCAGGATCGCATCCCGCTGGCGCAGATGAAGGACGCCTTCAACACGTTGTTCTCCAAGCCGGTGTCCGAAAACGGTTTCAACCAGGCCGCCGACAAGCTCGCGCGCCGCTATCCGACCAAGCTCTATAACGTTGCCGCGCCGCCGGCCAACGACAACGCCCAGCAACTGCCCAACAATGGCCACCCTCTGGACATGGTGGAAATGGTCGACAACCGTCCGACGCCGGACCGGGTGCCTGCGCCGCGCGCGAAACCGGTTGATATCGGCAACGGCGACGTGCTCATCGCCGCGATCACCTCCTGCACCAATACGTCGAACCCGGGCGTGCTGCTCGCCGCGGGGCTGCTGGCGAAGAAGGCCGCGGCGAAGGGCCTGACGGTACAGCCGCACATCAAGACCTCGCTCGCGCCCGGCTCGCGGGTGGTCACAGACTATCTCGAGAAGGCGGCCCTGTTGCCCGAACTGGAGAAGCTCAACTTCTACCTGGCCGGCTACGGCTGCACCACCTGCATCGGCAATTCGGGACCGCTCGATCCGGCCATCGAGGAGACGATCACCCAGAACGATCTGGTGTGCGCGGCGGTGCTGTCGGGCAACCGCAATTTCGAGGCGCGCATTCATCCCAATATCAAGGCCAATTTTCTGGCCTCGCCGCCGCTGGTGGTCGCCTATGCGATCGCCGGCCGGGCCAACATCGACATGACCACCGAGCCGCTGGGCAATGGCCGGGACGGCAAAGCCGTGTTCCTGCGCGACATCTGGCCGACGGCCGAGGAGGTCGGGGCGGTGATGCAGTTCGCCACCGATCCGGCGACCTATCGCCGCCTGTACGGCGATTTCACCAAGGACAATCCCCTGTGGAACAGCATCCCGACCACCAAGGGTGAGGTCTACGTGTGGGACCGGTCGACTTATATCGCCGAGCCGCCGTTCTTCAAGGACTTCACCATGCACGCCGGCACCGCGCACGACATCCACGACGCGCGCGCGCTCGGCATCTTCGGCGACTCGGTGACCACCGATCACATCAGTCCGGCCGGGTCGATCAAGCCGACTTCGCCGGCGGGCATCTATCTGCTCGAGCACGACGTCGCGGTACCCGACTTCAACAGCTACGGCGCGCGCCGCGGCAATCACGAGGTGATGGTGCGCGGCACGTTCGCCAACGTCCGGATCAAGAACCTGATGCTGGCGCCCAAAGCGGACGGCTCGCGCATCGAGGGCGGCGTGACGCTGCTCGAGCCCGAGGCCAAGCAGATGTCGATCTACGAGGCCGCGATGAGCTATATCACGCGCGGCACGCCGACCATGGTCTTCGCCGGCGAAGAGTACGGCACCGGCAGCTCCCGCGACTGGGCGGCGAAGGGCACGCAACTACTCGGGGTCAAGGCGGTGGTGGCGCGCAGCTTCGAGCGCATCCACCGCTCCAACCTGGTCGGCATGGGCGTGCTGCCGTGCCAGTTCAAGGGCACCGACAGCATCGCCTCGCTCAAGATCGTCGGCGATGAGCAGTTCGATCTGACCGGAGTCGAGGCCGGTGTGCGGCCGCAGATGGACGTGACCCTGACGATTCGGCGCAAGGATGGTTCGACGCAGGCCGTCCCGGTGCTGTTGCGCATCGACACACCGATCGAGGTCGACTACTACCTGCACGGGGGCATCCTGCCGTTCGTGTTGCGCGAATTGCTGGCGGCGTGAGCCGGCTGCGCCAGCGCGCAAGCGTTTCCTTGCCGCGGTAGCGCCGCGGGGGAACCGCCCAGGGCGGCCGCGCCGGACGCATGCCCGACACCGACCCGCTGCGCCGCGCGCTGCCGGTGTTTCTGCTGGCCGGGCTGTGTCTGTCGTCGCTCGACGCGACGGCGAAGTATCTGGTCCGCGATCACGCCCTGTTTCTGGTGGTCTGGGCGCGCTATGCGGGCCAGATGCTGGTGGTGACCCCCTTCGCCTGGCAGCGCACCGGGCCGGGCTTCTGGCGCACGCACCATCTGGGGCTGCAGCTGCTGCGCTCGACATTCCTGCTCGCGGCAACGGTCGGCTTTTTCGGGGCGCTGCGCTACCTGCCCCTGGCCGAAGCCTCGGCGATCACCTTTCTCGCGCCCGTGTTCGTCATCCTGCTCTCCGGGCCGTTGCTTGGCGAGCGGCCAAACCGCGCCCGCTGGATGGCCTCGATCGCCGGGTTCGTCGGCGTCCTGGTCCTCGTCCGGCCGGGATCGGCGATCTTTCACCCGGCGACACTGCTGCTCGTCGTCGCCGCTGTCTGCAACGCGCTCTATTACCTGATGACGCGCAAGCTCGCCGGAGAGAGCGCGTACACGACGTTGTTCTACAGCGCGCTCGCGGGCACGGTCGGACTGTCGCTGGCGCTTCCCTGGCAGTTCGACGGTGGCGCGCCTGCGCTGCGCGAGGTGGCGGTGTTCCTGCTGCTGGGGCTCTTCGCGGGGCTGGGTCACTGGTTCGTGATCAGCGCCTACCTGCGCGCGCCGGCGTCGCAGCTCACCCCGTTCACCTACCTGCAGATGATCTGGGCGACGCTCTACGGGTACGCGATCTTTGGGCAGTTGCCCGACCGCTGGTCCGCGTCGGGCATGGCCATCATCGTTGCCAGCGGCCTTTGGCTGGCGCTGCAGGAACGCCGCTGGGCGTGGCGCGGCTGACCCGTGCCGCTTCGTCCCTAAGCGTTCTGCACCGCGCTTTGGCGCGCGATCCAGCGCGTCAGCGGCCGCCACTGCTCCCAGTCCTGTTCGGCGCGTGAGCGCGGCAGATCGAATACGCTCAGGCCGTCGCGGGCGCAATACACGTAGACCTGCGTTTGCCGCAGATGCGCGACCACGGGGTAGGCACACTCCTGCAGGAACTCGTCGAGCTCGCCGGCGCTGTTGGTGCGCGCGTCGACGCGCATGGCCACCAGCCCGATCGCGATCTGGCCTTTTTTTACCGCCTTGTATTCGCCGATCTGCTCCAGGAAATGTCGCGTCGCCCCCATGTCGAACGCGCTCGGCGACACCGGCACGAGCAGGATGTCCGCGCGGCGCATGGCATCGCGCAGCGCGTCGCCGTGCAACTCGGCTGGGGTATCGATGACCAGCCAATGCGGCGGCTCGCCCTTGAAGTCCTTCTTGTGCCCGCCGGGCGTCCAGCCGCCAATGGCCGGGAACAACGGGGGGCGCCGCGCCAGCCATTCCGTGGCCGCGCGCAGCGGATCGAAGTCGGCGAGCACGACGCGCTGCTTGCGCCCGGCGAGCCAGCCGGCAGCGTTGGTCGCGAGCGTGGTCTTCCCGCTGCCCCCTTTCGGGTTGGCCACGACCAGAGTCTGCATGGGGGTTCTCCCTTCGCTGCAATGGTAACGCGAAATGACAGGCGCGTTACAGGTCGGGGAGGACCGCGAGCAGCGGTTCGACGACGGCAGCGCCCAGTCGGCGGCTGCGTTCGCCGCTCCAACCGACGGCCTCGTCGGGCAGGTCGGCGTTGTCCTTGAACGGCATCTCGAGGGTGACCGCGAGGCAGCCGAACGTGTGCCCCACGTACTTCGAAGCCAGCGTCAGGTTGACCTTCGTGTCCTTGTCGTCCGGATAGCCATGGACGTCCTGGAAGTCGGGACTCGCGCGCTTGAACGCTTCGCCGAAGGCGCGCTGCAGCCCGGCCTGCTTGGGGGTGAAACCCGGCAGGCGCTCGCAGCCGTCGGTGAAGACGTACGGCAGGCTTTCGTCGCCGTGCACGTCGAGAAAGGCGTCCACCCCGGTCCGATGCAAGGCAGCGCGCACGTACAGGACCTCCGGACTATGCTCGGCGCTCGGCGCACCCCATTCCCGGTTGAGGTTGGCGCCGGCGGCATTGGTACGCAGGTTGCCGCGTACGGCACCGTCGGGGTTCATGTTCGGAACCAGGTGCACGACGGCATGGGCAAGAAGCTTCCGCGCCACCGGGTCGCTGCGGTCGAGCAACCGATCGAGCATGCCTTCGACGAACCATTCGGCCATCGTCTCGCCTGGATGCTGGCGGGCGATCACCCACAGCGAGCGTTTGCCCGCCCCGGGTGCACCGACGGTCACCAGATTCATGTCGCGCCCCTCGACGGTGCTACCGAGGTCGCGCACGCGGGCGAGCGGCGAATCCTCGACCCGCCCCAACAGCTCCAGGTGCCGTTCCCATGAGTAGGGCTCGAAGTAGGCGTACCACACGCTATCGCGCTCCGGAGTATGACTGATCTCCAGGGTGTCGCCGTCGAAGCGCGTCGGCACCCGGAACCACTGCCGGCGATCGTACGAGGCGACCGCGCGGTAGCCGGGCCAGCCATCGACGTAGGTGCATCGGCCGGCGTTCTCGAAGCGGATGCGGCAGCCCAGGCCGCGCCCGCCCTGCACGCGAAAGAAAAACCACTGCCGGAACTCGGCATGCGAGTCGGCGCGGATGTGCACGCGGATGTCGTCGGCGCGTTCGGCCGCGATCGTCTCGATGGCGCCGGCGTCGAAGCCGTGGCTGATCTTGAGCATGGTGGCGTGTAACGAAGCGAGTTGCCAGCGGAGGGGACGCGAGCGCGCCCAGGAGACATCATCCAAAGCGAACGCCCGCTATGCTACCATCGTCCCCACCGCAGCGGACGCCGGTTCCGCCAGGCCGACGGCGGTGCCTGCGGCAAAAAATCAGGAGTCGCCATGAGCACCGCTACCCAATCCCCGCCCGCGTTTGCTCCCCTGTCGTCCCGCTGGTCTCTTGCGCTGGGCATCTTGCTGATCATCGCCGGCGTCGCCGCCCTGATCTTTCCGCTGCTGGCGGCGGTCGCGGCCACACTCTATATCGGCTGGTTCGCGCTCATCGCCGGGGGGATCGCCATCGCCATTGCCATCAAGACGCGTGCGGAGCCGCACTTCGGCTGGCGCCTGCTGGTCGGCATTGTCTACATCGGGCTGGGTTTGCTGCTCGTCGCCAATCCGGTCGCGGGGGCGGCATCACTGGCGTTGTTCGTCGGCGCGCTGCTGTTCGTGGCCGGCGTGGTCGAGATCGGTCTCGCGTTTCGCATCAGACCGCACAAGGGCTGGGGATGGTTGCTCGCCAACGGCATCATATCAATCGTGCTGGCGATCCTGATTGCGATCGGCTGGCCGTTGGACTCGCTGCTGCTGATCGGCTATCTGGTTGGCTTCCAGATCATCGCCTGCGGCGTGGCGCGCATTGCGCTTGGCATGGGCGCGCGCGGTGCGCCGCCGGCCCCTGCACCAGCGAAGTGACCTGCCGGAGTTTGCGTGGACCTCGCCCTACCCATCGTAGTCCGCCGCGCCGGCATCGCGCGCGATCCCCGGCGCGCGGACTTCGAGGCCAACAAGCTCAAGAAGCGCCTGCGGCGTCTGGTGGGCCAGGCCATCGCCGACTTCGCCCTGATCGAGCCCGGCGATCGAGTGATGGTGTGTCTGTCGGGGGGCAAGGACAGCTACGGCCTGCTCGACATCCTGCTCTCGCTCCAGGGCCGGGCGCCGTTTGCCTTTGATCTCATCGCCGTCAATCTCGATCAGAAGCAGCCAGGCTTTCCGGCAGACGTACTGCCGCGGTATCTGGCGGCGCGCGGCGTGGCCTTTCACATCGTGGAGCAGGATACCTACCGCGTCGTCAAGCGCCTGATTCCGGAAGGCAAGACGATGTGTTCGCTGTGCTCGCGGCTGCGCCGTGGCGCGCTCTATCGGGTGGCGCGGGAGATCGGCGCGACCAAGATCGCGCTCGGGCACCATCGCGACGACATCATGGTAACGTTTTTTCTGAACCTGTTCTTTGGCGGCAAGCTCAAGACCATGCCGCCGAAGCTCGTTTCCGACGATGGCAGGCACGTCGTGGTGCGGCCGCTGGCCTATGTGCGCGAGCGCGACCTCGCGCGCTATGCCGCGGCAATGGACTTTCCCGATCATCCCGTGCAATCTGTGCGGTGCGCAGGAGAACCTGCAGCGGCGGCAGGTCGCCACGATGCTGCGCGAATGGGAGCGCAAATACCCCGGCCGCAGCGAAAGCATCTTCAACGCCCTGGGCAACGTCGTTACCACGCATCTATTCGACCGCACGCTGCGCGACTTCGCCACGATCCGCGCTGCCGGCGTGCCCGTGCCCGACGGCGACCTTGCCTATGACGACGATCCGGCGGTGCTGGCCGGCGCCGTGCCGCAACCTAGCGCCGAGCGCGCCGCCGACTGACTGGCGCTGGCCGTCGGCCAGATGCTGGCAAGCCACGGCGCGTGAACCCGTGATCGCGCCTCGATTTGCCACCCGCTGTTTCGTTTAGAACCGCACAGGATGCGCTCGCCGTCGAAGCTTGCTTGCGTGGGACCCGTCAGGTTGTCCGACTCGTGCGGGCAAGTCCTTGATCAAGCGAACGCTGAAGGAAGGTGGTCATTTGCACCGGGTCACGGTTTCGTTCGGACTCATGGCGGTCGGCGCCCTGTTTTTGGAGACCCCGGTGACATACGCCCCCATGCTGCCGGGGCAGAACGCGGTTCCCACGGCGGCCACATCCGTGTACCGAAACGGATAGTTCACAGGAGGTGTACCGCAGGGTTCCTGCCCCTGCGCAGGCGCGATGCTCAAGGCTCCTGCCACTCCAAATCCAAGCGCTGCCGAACCAACGAGCCGAACGGTTGGTGCTGCGATACATGACGGTCTCCCCAAGGTGTGACGGGCGCGACGACCGTGATGCCAATCGTTGCGAACTAGCGCAAGACTGCCTCATGAGGGGGCAAGCGAATGCGATTATCTGCGATTGGCCCGGCGGCGCTGCTTGCCTGATCGCGCTGCCCCGCTATCTGCAGCCCGTTACGTCTGCCCGTGGGGCATCTGCCAGGGATGGTCTGCCCCGCCGCCGCGGCTGTCGGACGCTCTCGCGACTAGGAACCGTGCCCCAGCGCCTTCTTGTCTACTGGAGTCGGCGTTTCCTTCGACGGCCTGCCAAAGAGCAAGAGTGACGGCTTTTCCTTGATCTCGTGGGTCACAGCGCTGACATCGGTCACCACCTGCCTGACCTGATTCTCGATGGATGAGAACTTCTCCAACAGTTGCGGCAACAGGTCGAGAACGGCGCTGAGCGTGCCTTTTTCGGAAGGAATTTCCGGAATTTGACCCGTGCCGGTGGAGGCAAGCAGGGTGGGCGCGCTGGGGCTGCCGCCGTCGAGTTCGATGAAGACCACGCCGGTGATGCCCTTCAGTTTGAGAGTTGCCTTGGTGTCGGTCTTGATCGGCGTGCCCTGGCGCAGGCTCACGTCCACCTGCACCAACCGGGGGTCAGCCGGATCCAGGGCAATGGCCTTGACCGTGCCGACATCGACGCCATGGAACTTGACCGGATCGCCAACCGCCATGCCGCTGACCGAGTCGGAGAAGTGGATCCGGTAGTCCACCTCGTCGCGATGCCCGGCGCCGACTAACCAGACAACGAAGAGCACCGCGGCGATCAAGAACCCGAGCACGAACAGGCCGACTACGAAGAAACGCTTATCCGCTTCCATGGCTTTGCTTCCCCGCGGTCGTTGCGCCGCCTTTTGACCCTGCGGCGCGCAGGCCGCGGAGGAATTCGTGCTCCCAGACGCGCGGATGGTGGATACCGGACGGCAGTTTGTCGAGCAACGGCAACCCCGGGTCGATCCCGAGTGCCGAGCGAACGCGGCACGCTTGACCATGCGTCCGGAGGGATCGCAGGCAGGTTTGGCGCCGCTGTCGGCGGTCAATCCGGTAAGCGCGGGCTTCGCCGCCGCTTCGGGTGTGGCCCCGGCGCGGTACTAGCCGAGATTGGCCGCGGCAAATTCCCAATTGAGCAAGTTGTCGAGCACGGCGTTGACGTAATCGGCGCGGCGGTTCTGATAGTCCAGGTAATAGGCGTGTTCCCATACGTCGATGGCCACCAGCCGCCGCACGCCCTTGACTAGCGGCGTTTCAGCATTACCGGTTTTGACCACCCTTAGCTTGCCGGCTTCCTGCACGAGCCAAGCCCAGCCACTGCCGAACTCGGTCGTTGCCGCCATCGCCAGGTCCCGCTTGCACGCATCGAGACTGCCGAATGACGCCTCGATATGTTGCCTCAGTGCCGCAGGGGGGTCGCCTCCACCCCGGGGTCGCAAACTGCGCCAGTAGAAGTTGTGGTTCCACGTCTGCGCCGCATTGTTGAAGACCGCGACCTTGTCGGCTTTGCCCGCGGTCTCGGCGATGAGCTTCTCCAGCGAGAGGTCCGCAAGCTCCGTGCCGGCTATCAGCTTGTTCAGCGTCTCGACGTACCCCTTGTGGTGCTTGCCATAGTGAAAGCCGATCGTCCGGGCGGAGATTATCGGATCGAGCGCGTTTTCTGCGTATGGCAGGGGAGGCAGGACATGCCTCGGCGCCGCCGAATCCTCGCCCTTTGCTCGGCGCCTGCCCTGCTCTTCGGCTGCAAACATCTGTTGCAGCTCCGCTTCCGACTTGGGCGCCGCCGCCAGCACTGCCGCAGGCACCTTGCCCGAGGCGACGAATTGGCGTTCGGCCTCATTGAACTCCCGTGCGGCCTTGTAGTTGCCCTCGCCCTGCACCCCGTTCTTACCCGGTTCAGGGCCGCCGGCACCGCCTTTGCGCCGGTGCTCGTTTCTGCTTCGGCGATTCGCAGGAGCTTTGGTCAGATGCGGCTTGTGTGTCGGAATCATCAGTACCTTCAGTTGTAACGGAGGACCTAAGGGCGAATCCGGGACGACCTCGCTCAGCGAGCGCGCATCATCCAAACGCAGCGCACTGCCAATGATATTTGCCGCCGCTTGATTTCCTCAGCGCGCTGCGCGTCGGGCCGGTTGCCGGGAACCAAGGGACTTTCTGGGCTGCTGCGAATATCCTTGTGGCGCTCATCGGACGCGCCATTGATAACGATCTCGTGCCGCGGGTGCGCCGATTCGGGTCTCCCAGACGCTCGGAACCTGCCAATCCAATTCATTGTTATTTCCTTCATGACAACCGCCCGTAGCCCCCCGGCGTCGACGCAGGTGACTTCCCGCACGTCGGAGCGTTCAGCGGGCGTTGCTGTCTGCCTTGTGGAGCGCCTGCTTAACATTGCCCACTCCCTTTTGCACTTTGCCTTCCACCTGCTTCGCAGCGCCTTTCGCCTGCTGGGTGCGGTTACCCGTCACCTCGCCAACCTTCTGTTGGATCTTGCCTGCTACGTCCTTGGCAGTGCCTTTTACCTGATCGCGGTTCATGGTTTGCTCCTGTAAATGCGGCTAGCCCCTGGCACAGGTGAATCGCTGCCGCCGGTTGTGAATGCCTTGCCTTACAGCCGCGCCAGGCGACCGAGCAGATAGCCAACGACGAGCGCGCCGGCAACCGTGACAATCGGGCGCGCACGTATCGAAGCGCTTGCTGACTCGGTGAGTCGCGTCTGGACCTGTTGCGCTTGGTCGGCCATGGCCGACGCCCATTCGCCCGCCGACATTGTGGCCTCGGCGGCACTGTCGACGACGCGATGCGCAGCCGCAGCGGAACGGTCCACCTGCACCGCAGCCTTGTCCGCGATCCGGTCGGTCGTCTTGTGCGCGGCCTGGGCCGCGGCTTCCACCTTGGCGCCAAGCGGATTGATGGGGTTAGCGTCGGCGCTCAGATTGCCGGTGAGTGTGGTGGTTCGTTCCATGCGAGGCCCTTTCGAGGAGATTACGTTGGCATAACAGGTAGAAAAACGTAGAGCGAACAGTGTGGCCCCTCTGCCGCCGCTCGGCTATCAGACCCCGTCTGATTTGGTCGTAGGATAGAGCGTGCTTTGGGGCGGCCAGCTTCGGTGTTCGCCCTTGGCCCGACGATCCGACTTGCCGTGATTCAGGCGAGGGTAACGGGAAGTGCGTGCCCCGTCTGCGCGCTAGCGCACACAAGGACTCGGCGCAATGCTCGCCGCGCAAGCGAGGGCTGATCCGGAAAGCTGGTGCGAAGTACCGGGAGCGACGGGGTGTTGCGGCGCCGCTATTCAGGCACGCAGCGCGAGCGCTACGACGGCTTGGATCGCGCCAGGTAGGAAGCTTCCATGCGGCGGATGAGAACATCGATCAAATCGGCGCCGTCGGGCGATTTCAGGCGATGCTCCCGCAGTAAGCGCACCAGCTCTGGGCCTGCGGTCGCGAGGTAGTCGGAGCGGATCAGGACGCCGGCGATCGCGCGCTGCACGTCGACGGATTTGGTAAGCGAAAACAGGCGCGCGAGCGCGCCCAGGGTTTCGTGATCGGACAGCTGATAGCTTGCCAGGGTATCGAGCGCGCGAACCTGTGCCGCGGAACCACCCATGCCCACGATGGACGAGGCGACACCGCGCAATTCGGTCGATTCCGCAATCGGTCGGTGGTGCAAGTACACCTGTGCCAGCTCGACATCCTCATCTTTCGGGCTGGCTAACGCGCGCAGGACCTGCGCGTGCGCCTCGGCGCTGCCCAAACAGGCCAGAACCGCGGCCTGGGCGACGCTATTGGCATGCGCCGGCGAGAGCGGCAGGTGCTCAAGTTCCTGGTCCAGCTCGTGGTCCTTGTTGAGTCGGCAAACCAGGTCCACCTCTGCCGGACCAACCGCGTTTCGCCGCAGCTGATCGCCAATCATCCGCCCTAACTGTGCCCGCTTCTCCGACGGTGAAAGCCAGCCCAGGCTGGCCGCCAACTCGATCATGCGTGCGCGCACTGCCGGCTGGTCGGCATCGTCGGCAAATCCCAGAAAGCGCGCACGGGCATCCCGATCGTGCGCAATGTCGCGCAGCACCTGGGCAACCGCGGGATTGTGCCGGTCGGCTTCGCTAAGCGATGCAACATTTTGCTCGATGCGGTCCAGCAGCAAGCGCACTTCAGCCATCTCTCGACCGAGCAGCGCGTGCACGAAAGCCAGCTTCTGCGCCTCCGACAAGCGATCGTCGGAGAAATGGCAGGAGTCCCTTCGAAAGCCCGCATCCGCATCGGAAGCGCGCGACCCCGCGGTGACCGTCATCGAGCTTGGCGCAAACAAACTAAGCAATTTGGGGCTGGCGCGCCCGGCACCGATCTCGCTGCTAGCGTTTGACTGAAAATAGCGGTTGAGAAGTGATGCCGCGCTGGGCCCGAGCGGCGCCTTCGACGAGAAGCCATAGATGACCGGCACGTTCGCGAAAATATGGCGCATGCGATCGCGGTTGCTATCGCCATAAAGCTCGCTCAATTGCCGTGCCCGCCGGTCCGCGTCGATCGGTGTGTACCCGGCCCGGACAAGGCTGCGCCCGATTTCGCCCGAAGCAATGGTGAGAGGCTGCGCCTGCAGCGTGTTGCAGCCGAACAGATAGACCTCCTTCAGCTGCGAGAACAATCCAGGGCATGAATTGCTGCACGAGGCGCGCTCCAGCTCGTCGGTAGCCAGCGATTCGCGCACCCCGGCCCGATCCGAATAAAACTCGGTGCCGTCATCGAAATGACCGGAAATGAGCAGCACGTCGCAGCGAATGCCCTTCTGGCAGGCCGCCGCCAGCCAGTTGGGCCGTCCCTGCTCCACCAGCTCGACAAACTGAAAGTCGTCCTCGGGCAGGCTCCGGCGAAAGGTTTCCTTTTCGTCGGGTGAATTGACCGTGATCGTGCATACCGTCTTCTTGTCGGCGCGCGCATCAGGAGCGCCCACGACGACGAGCAAGACAGCGAGCAGAGCGACCCTTGCGACAACCGGCATGAACTCCCAAACGCTCGAGTCCAAAACGGGCGCTAGTATGCCACAGTGCCACGGTCGCGCCGGGCGCTGCATCGCACCTGCAGCGCGCTGCTACGGTCGGGGCCGGATGCGTAGCGGCTGCTGCACTGCCCGGGCGGGTCGGGAAAGCTGAGGGCGAGCTAGCCGCCTGGCAGGCGGCGCAGGAGAATGTCGACCGGGCCTGAGCGGCCCGGAGCCGTAAGACTGCTCTCGCGCAGCCCCTGGGCGAGCTGGACGGTGGCGATCGCTTGATAGTCGGATCGGATCAAGATGCCCGCGATTGCCGCCTGGACATCAAGGGACTTGGCGACGAGAAACAATTGCGCCAGCTCCTCGAGGCTGTCCGGGTCGGACAAGTGCTGTCCCGCAAGCGCGTCGAGGGCGCGAACCTGGGCCGCGGAGTCGTCCATCTGGGCGACGTTCGAGGTGACCTCTCGAAGCTCCTGCACATTGGTGAAGGGTCTCCGGCGCAGGTAAACCTGCGCGACCTGGGCGTCTTCGGGAGCGGAGCTGGTCAGCGCGGCCAGCACTTGTGCGCGCGCTTGGGTGCTGCCGAGGCAGGCCGTGACGGCGGCTTGGGCCACTGGGTGGACTGGGGCCGAGGCTAGTTGCAGGCGCGCCAGCTCCTGGTCCAGTCCGTGGTCCTCGTTCAGCGCGCAGACGAGGTCTACATCCGCCGGGCTGACGCTACCCTGCGCCAGCCTGTCGTTGATCAAGCGCACATATTCCGCGCGCTCGTCCTCCTCGGAGAGCCACCCCAGGCGGTTTGCGAGTTTGATCATGCGGACGCGAACGGCCGGTTGGTCGGCGTCGCGCGCAAACGCCAGATACCGAGTGCGCGCGTCCTGATCGCCGGCGATGGCAGCGAGTGCCTGGGTAACCTCGGGTGTCTGCCGGTCAGTCTCGCTTACCGAGGCGACATCTTTCTCGATGCGGTCGAGGAACAGCCGCACCTCGGCCATGTCGCGACCCATGAGTCTATGGATGAAGCCAAGCCTCTGCGCCGGTGCCAAGCCCGCATCGGAGAACTGGCAAACGTCCCGCCGGAACGATGCGAGCGCATCCGAGTCGTTCAGCCCGCCCGCGACGGTCATCGAGGTATGCCCAAAGTGCCCGAGCAGCCTCGAGCTGGCGTGGCCACTGCCGGTTTCGCTCGCGCCGCCGGAGTGGAGATAGCCATCTAGCATCGATGCCGAGACCGGTCCCAAGGGCGCCTTCGCCGAAAAGCCGTATATCACCGGCACGTCTCGGAAAATAAGCCGCATGCGATCGCGGCTGCTTTCGCCGTGCCGCACGGCCAACGCGTGGGCCAGCCGCCCGGCATCAACCCGCGAGTATCCCGCATGCACGAGGCTGCGTTCGATTTCGGGGGAGGCATGCTTGAGCGCTTCGGGATTCAACGTATTGCAGCCGAATAGATAAACCTCCTTGAGCTGCGAAAACAAACCCGAGCAGGATTGACTGCAGGAGGCGCGCTCCAGCTCCTCGACCGGCAAGAATTCAGCTGCGCCTTCGCGGTCCGAATAGAATTCGTCGCGTCCGTCGTAGTGGCCGGAAATGACCAGAACATCGCAGCGGACGCCTTGCTGGCAGGCCGATGCCAGCCAATCCGGCCGGCCGCGCTCCACCAGCTCGACAAACTGGAATTTGTCAGGCGGCAGGCTCCGGCGGAACGCTTCCTTCTCGTCGGACGAATTGACGGTAATGGTGCATACGGTCTTCTTATCGGCGTACGCGTCATGCACCCCGATCGCGGCGAGCAACGCCAACGTCCATAATGAGCGCAGCGCGCCTTGCCGGGTGCGAATGAAGTTCAAGGTTCCAACTTTCTTGTAAGGCAGCGGATGGCGACAATGTTAGGGGCTTCATGCCGGACAGTCGGTCAGACGAATTCTCAATTTGTTGTCAGTCGGCACGCCAATTGAGGTAGGACAGCGCCGAAGCGCGCCTATCCGACAACGGGCAGCATGCGCGGTGAGCGCGCGCCGGTCTGTACGGCAAAGCGCTTAGGGCGAACAACGTTGGACACCCGACGAACGGAGCCACCAGGGTGCGCGACGGTCGTGTACGGCGCGCTGCGGAACGCATAGCAAGCGGGAAGGACGCGATGGCGAGTGCCACCGACACGGAGACTAAAGCTCGGCAACACGGTTCGCCGCTTGCGGTTCTGTTCGCGTTCCTCAGGTTGGGCGTGACCAGCTTCGGCGGCCCGATCGCACACCTCGGTTATTTCCGGGAAGCGTTCGTCGTGCGGCGCCGCTGGCTCGACGAGCCGACCTATGCCGGTCTGGTGGGGCTGTGCCAGCTCCTGCCCGGCCCTTCCAGCAGTCAGGTCGGGTTTTCCATCGGCCTGTTGCGGGCGGGCTATCTGGGTGGTCTGGCGGCATGGACGGGCTTTACCCTGCCATCGGCGATGGCGCTCGTGCTCTTCGCCTATGGCGCGAGCGGGCTCGGCGGCCCGACCGGCGTCGGGCTACTGCACGGGCTCCAGCTGGTCGCGGTCGCGATCGTCGCGCAGGCCGTCTGGGGCATGGCGCGCACGCTGGCTCCGGACCGGGAGCGGGCTTCCATCGCCGTCGTCGCAGCGCTGATCATCCTGTTCAGCCCGTCGGCGCTCGCCCAGATCGCCGCGCTCCTCGTGGGCGGCATTGCCGGCCTCTGGCTAGGTCGGGTGCAACCACCGACCGCAGGACCGCTTACGGTGCCGGTCTCGCGCGCGGTCGGAGCGCTGGCACTGACCACCTTCCTCGTTCTGCTCGCTGCTCCACCGGTCCTGCGCGGCCTGGGCATCGTCGACGGCGTAGGGCTTTTCGAAGCGTTCTACCGTTCGGGCGCGCTAGTCTTTGGTGGCGGGCATGTCGTGCTGCCCTTGCTGCGCGAGGCGTTTGTGGCGCCCGGCTGGGTGAGCGAGGACGCGTTTCTCGCCGGCTATGGCGCCGCGCAAGCCATCCCCGGGCCGCTTTTCACCTTTGCGGCTTACCTGGGCGCCATCGCCAACGTGTCGCCGCACGGACTGGCGGGCGCCGCACTTGGCCTGATCGCTATCTTTCTCCCGGGCTTGCTGATCCTCATCGGCACGCTGCCCTTCTGGGACGCGTTGCGCAAGCGCAGCTGGGCTCTGGCGATGCTGCGTGGCGTCAACGCGGCAGTGGTCGGCTTGCTGGCGGCAGCGCTGTATAACCCGGTTTGGACCAGCTCGGTCAGGACGCCGGCGGATTTCGGTGTCGTTCTCGTGGGATTCGTTCTGTTGACCGCCTGGCGCGCAGCACCGCTGCTCGTCGTCGCGGTGAGCGCGTTGGCCGGCATCGCGATGGCCCACGTCCGGCTGTGACCGGGTGAAGTCGTTGCCGGGCCGTGTCAGAACCAAGCCATGGCCTGCCGTCGCCGGCAGTGGTCCGGATTGGCCGCAGCTAGGTCCCCTGGCCGGAATAGTTCGCGGGAAACAGCTCGCGTTCGACCAACTCGATGAGGATGTGGATGACCTTGATGTGCAGTTCCTGGACCCGATCGGCGTAGGTCCCCGCGGGTGTACAGATTTCCACGTCCGCCGCACGCCCCAGCGTCGAGCCAGCTCTACCGGTAAGGCCGATGACTTTTAGACCCAGCGCGTGCGCGCGATTGGCCGCCAGGACGACATTGCGGCTTTCTCCGCTGGTACTTATCGCCAGCAGCACGTCGCCTTCGCGGCCGTGCGCCTCCACGTAGCGGGAGAAGACGTGCTCGAAACCGAAGTCATTGCCGGCACACGTGATGTGCGCAGGATCGCTGATCGCGACCGCCGCCAGTGCCGGCCGGTTCCGCCGAAAGCGACCGGACATTTCTTCGGCGAAGTGCATGGCATCGCACATCGATCCGCCATTGCCACAGCTGAAAACGCGACTTCGCGCCGACAACGCGGCAACCAGAAGGCGCCCTGCGTCGCTGAGCGCAGCTTGGGCACGCGCATCGGCTCTTAGTCCGGCGAGGGCCGCGGCCGCCTCGCTCAGGGCGGTGACTATGGTCTCGTGCATGTCAGGATCTCCGCCGCGCTGGTCACTAGGTTTCCAACCCGGCCTGCAGCGCGCTCGACGCAGCCCCGCGACGGCGCGCGGGACTACTTGACTGTGGCCTGGCTTTGCCCGAACAGGATGCGCTGCGCCTGCGCGTCGGCGACGGTCGGCTGGACGTTGATCGTCTTGGCCAGTGCGTAGGCGCGGATCACCGCCGGGCGCGCCGCGATGGCTTCCTTCCAGCGTTTCAGATGCGGGAACTCGTCGAGATTCTGCTGCTGCCGTTCCGGCACGATCCACGGGTAGCTGGCGATGTCGGCGATCGAATACTCGCCGCCGATGAACTCGCGCTCGGCGAGCCGCCGGTTGAGAACGGCGTAGAGCCGGCTGGTTTCGCGCACGTAGCGGTCGATGGCGTAGGGCAATTTTTCGGGGGCGTACAGGCCGAAATGGTGATTCTGCCCCGCCATCGGCCCGAGGTTGCCCATCTGCCAGAACAGCCACTGGATGCAGTCGAGTCGCACGCGCCCGGCGGCGGGAATGAAACGGCCGACTTTGTCGGCGAGGTAGAGCAGGATCGCCCCGGATTCGAACATCGGGAGCGGCGCGCCGCCATCGGCCGGGGCCTGGTCGACGATCGCCGGGATGCGGTTGTTGGGCGAGATCTGCACGAACGCGGGATTGAACTGTTCGCCCTTGCTGATGTTAACCGGATGGATGGTGTACGGCAGGCCGGTCTCCTCAAGGAGGATCGTCACCTTGTGGCCGTTGGGGGTGGTCCAGTAATAGCAATCGATCATGGCAGAGAGTCGCTGGAACGGCGCCCGCGTCGGTCGGGGGCGCTAGTCGGCGGCGAATGCGGTGCGCCGCGCGACATGGCGCCGGCGCACCTGCAGCACCGTGCCGATGGCGAGCAACAGGCAGATGCCAATGGCAAGGAAGACGGTGCGCGGCAGGTGGTGGTCGAGCAACGTGCCGATGGCGATGGGCGCGATGGTGGAGCCCAGATCGAGGCCGGAATACACAAAGCCATACACGCGACCCGACGCGCCGGCGGGCGTGGCCTTGCGCACGATCAGGTCGCGCGACGGGCCGGTTGCCCCGAGCGCGAATCCGGTCAGGGCCAACAGCGGCACGGCGAGCACCGCAGCCGCGGGCAGCGCGGCCACCAGCAGCATCATGGCCGCGCCGGCGGCCAGGCCGCCTGCCGCCACGCGGTCGTGGCGCTGTGTGCGCCCGGCAAGGAAGCCGCCGGCCAAGATGCCGGCGGTGTTGCCGAGCAGGTAGGCCGCCAGTGCCGAGGTCGCCACCGCCATCGGAATGGCGTAGGCGGCGTTGAGCGCGGTGCCGGCGAAGGTCTGGATGCCGATGGTGGCGAGCGTGAGCACGGCGAAGAAGGCGAAGCAAAGCAGGATTGGGCCCTGCAGGAACAGCGCCACGCTGCCTGCGAGGGCCGGACGGGGCGCGGCTCGCGCCTGGGCGCGGTTGCGGAACGCCCCCTTCTGCAGGGCGAGCGTGGCCAGCGCCACCAGGCCGGCGGCGCCAACGGTGAGCAGCGCGACACGCCAGCCGAAGGCGCTGCCGATGGCAAAGCTCACAATCGGGGCGGCCGCATAACCGAGGCTCCCGCCGATGCCGTGCACGCTGTACGCGTGCCCCAGCCGGCGCGGGTCGACGTTGGCATTGAGCACGGCAAAGTCTGCCGGGTGGAACACGCCGTTGCCCAGGCCCATCAGCGCCACCAGCGGAAACAGCCAGTAGACGCCCGGCACCAGGCCGGCGAGCAGCATGCCGCCGGCGAGCAGGGCGATGCCGCCAAGCAGTATCGGCCGTGCGCCAAAGCGATCGACGGCGAAGCCAGCGGCGAACTGACAGGCACCGCTGGCCAAGTAGAACACGCTGACGAGCGCGCCGAGGGTGACATAGCCCACGTCGAACTCCGTCTTGAGCAGGGGAAACAGCGGCGCGAGCGTAAGCTGGAAGAAGTGCGACAGGCAGTGCGCCGAGCCGACCAGGCCAATGACCCGGACGTCGCGGCGCAGTGCGCTCCGATCGGCCCCGGGAGAAGCGGCAGTCAAGGGGGTCCACGCTGGCCAAACGATAATTATAGCTTGTGCCCGGCGTGGAACGCGGCGGCGACAGCTGGCCTCCAATGCGGGGTGCCCCCATATGTACGTGTTGGCCAGTGGCTAAAGCTCGCCGCCGGCAGCGCCTGACCCCGGTGGGTCGGCACAACCGGAACGTTTGCCTTAAGGAGCAGGAAATGAGTGCCAAGATCAAGAAAGACGACGCCGCATGGAAGGCGCAGCTCGATCCGGTGCAGTATTGGGTGACGCGACAGAAGGGCACCGAGCCGCCGTTCACCGGCAAGTACTGGCAGACAGCGGCCGCCGGCACCTATCGTTGCGTATGCTGCGGCACGCCGTTGTTCGAATCGACCACGAAGTTCGACGCCGGCTGTGGCTGGCCGAGTTTCTACGCGCCGGTGGCGGACGCGAATCTGCGCACGCAGGAGGACGGCAGCCATTCCATGCGGCGCACGGAAGTCCTGTGCGCGGCCTGCGACGCGCACCTGGGCCACGTCTTCGACGACGGGCCGCAGCCGACGGGGCTGCGCTACTGCATGAATTCGGCCTCGCTCGACTTCGAGCCCAAGGACAAAGGCTGACCGGGCCATGCGCGTGCTTCTCGCCGAAGACGATCCGATGATCGGCGCGAGTATCCGCCAGGGGCTGCGCCAGGACGGGTTCGCCGTCGACTGGGTCGAGGACGGCCGCGCCGCGGAGCTCGCCCTGGCCGAGCGCGTGCATGACGCGATCGTGCTCGACCTCGGCCTGCCCAAGCGCAAGGGGCTCGAGGTGCTCGGCGCGATGCGCCGCGGTGGCGATGGCCGGCCGGTGCTCATTCTCACCGCACGCGATGCCGTTGCCGACCGTATCGCAGGCCTCGATGCCGGGGCCGACGATTACGTGGTCAAGCCCTTTGATCTGGATGAGCTCGCCGCGCGCCTGCGGGCGCTGCTGCGACGTGGCTCCGGCCGCGCGGGCCCGGTGCTCGCCCACGCCGGGCTCGAGCTCAATCCGGCCACGCATGAAGCCGTCGTTCGAAGGCGAGCCGCTGGCGCTCTCGCCGCGCGAGTTCGCCTTGCTCGAAGCGCTGCTCACCCGCCCTGGCGCGATTCTGTCACGCGCGCAACTCGAAGAAAAGCTCTACGGCTGGAGTGATCCGGTGGAGAGCAACGCCGTCGAGGTGCACATCCACGCCCTGCGCAAGAAGCTCGGCGCCGATTTCATCCGCAATGTCCGGGGCGTCGGCTGGATGCTCGCCCGGCCCGCGCCGCGATGACCTCGATTCGGCGCCAGCTCCTGGTCTGGCTCTTGGGCGGCCTGCTCGTCGGCGTCGCCGTGGCCGCGGTGGGCACCTACTGGCGCGCCCGCGACGAGGCCAACGCGCTGTTCGACTATCAGTTGCAGGAGATGGTCGCCTCGCTGACCGATGCGCCGTTTGCGGCGGCGCCGACGGGCCCCGGCAGCGTCGCGGGCGCCGACGCGCTGGTCGTGCAGATCTGGGATCGCAACGGCGTGCAGCTCTACCTGTCGCAGCCGCAGCGCGAGCTGCCGCAGCATGCCCAGCTGGGCTTTACCAACCTGCACACCGAAGCCGGCGATTGGCGGGTATTCAGCGCGCTGGCCGACGGCCAGGTGGTGCAGGTCGCGCAGCCGATGCGGGCGCGGCGCGAACTCGCCGCCAGCATGGCGCTGCGCACGATCGTGCCGCTGCTCGTGGCCATGCCGGTGCTGGGACTTTTGATCTGGTTCATCATTGCCCGCGGACTGCAACCGCTGGAGCGCGTCGCGGCGGCGGTTTCGCGCCGCTCGTCGACTCAGCTGGAGCCGCTCGCCGAGCGCGACCTGCCGCGCGAGGTGCAGCCGCTGGTGCAGGCGTTAAACGACCTGCTGCAGCGCCTGGGGCAGACGCTCGCCGCGCAGCGCACGTTCATTGCCGACGCGGCGCACGAATTACGCACGCCGCTGACCGCGGTGCACCTGCAGGCGCAGCTCGCCGAGCGCGCCACGACCGATGCCGAGCGGCGCAAGGCGCTCGTCGATCTCAAGTCCGGCCTCGAGCGCGCGACCCGGCTCTCCGAGCAGCTGCTGACCCTTGCTCGCGCTGAACCGGGCGTCGACAGCGGCGAGGGCGCGCCGCAGGCGGTCGATCTGGCCGGGCTTGCCACGCGAGGTGATCGAGGAGCTCGCGCCGCTGGCCGCGCATCGCGGGATCGACCTGGGCTTGAGCGAGGCCGGCGCGGCGCTGGTGCGCGGCGACCGGGACGCGCTGCGCACGCTGCTCTCCAACCTGGTCGACAACGCGTTGCGTTACACCGCCGCCGGCGGTCGCGTAGACGTGGCCACCCGGCCCGAGGGCGAGTGCAGTGTGCTGTTCGTGCGCGACAACGGTCCGGGCATCCCCACCGCCGAACAGGACCGGGTGTTCGACCGTTTCTACCGCGGGCAGCCGGCCGGCGACGCCGGCGTGCGCGGCAGTGGCCTGGGCCTGGCGATCGTGAAACGCGTCGCCGACCGCTATGGCGCCCGCATCGAGCTCGGTCCGGGCATCGCCGGCGCGGGCCTCAGGGTGAGCGTCCGTTTTCCCGCCGCCACGACGGCTTAAGTCTGCCTTAAGTCTTGGCCCGTAATTGCCAACACGCGGGACTGCCAGTCCGGTCCCGGTCATTCTCAAGGAGTAAGCGATGCAAGCGAATACGTTCAAGCGCAGCGCGGTCGCGCTGGCAGTCGCCGCGGCGTTTGCCGTCGGGGTCGCCGTCGCCGATCGGGTTACGCTGCATACAGCCAGCGCCGCCACGGTGGTGGCGCCGGCGGTGGTGCCGACCCCGATCGCGCAGTCGGTCAGTGCCGCGCCGACCGCAGCGTTACCCGACTTCAGTGGCCTAGTCGAGAAATACGGCGCCGCGGTGGTCAACATCAGCGTCGTGGAGGGCACCAAGACGGCGGCCCACATGCCGCGCTCGCAGATGCCTGACGAGCAAGACCTGCCGCCGTTCTTCCGCAACCTGCCCTTCCAGTTCCAGTTTCCCGAGCCGGAAGAACGCGGGCCGACGCGCGGCGTCGGTTCCGGCTTCATCGTCAGTTCCGATGGAGTCATCCTCACCAACGCGCATGTGGTCGACGGCGCCGATGAGGTGACCGTCAAGCTTACCGACAAGCGTGAATTCAACGCCAAGGTGCTCGGAGTCGACAAGACGACTGACATCGCGGTGCTGAAGATCGCCGCGCGAAATTTGCCTTACGTGCGCATCGGTGATCCGAAAACGACCAAGGTCGGTGAATGGGTGGTGGCGATCGGCCAGCCCTTCGGCTTCGAGAACACGGTGACCGCGGGCATCGTCAGCGCCAAGTCGCGCTCGCTGCCCGGCGATTCGTACGTGCCCTTCATCCAGACCGACGCCGCGGTCAACCCCGGCAACTCGGGTGGTCCGTTGTTCAATCTGAAGGGCGAGGTCATTGGCGTCAATTCGCAGATCTTCAGCCGCAGCGGCGGTTTCCAGGGCCTGGCCTTCGCGGTGCCGATCGACGTCGCCATGCAGGTCAAGGACGAGATTCAGCACGACGGCAAGGTGAGTCACGGCCGGCTCGGCATCGCCGTGCAGGAAGTCAATCAGGCCCTGGCGGAGAACTTCGGCCTGAAAGCGCCCACCGGCGCGCTGGTGGCCTCGGTCGAAAACGGCAGCCCGGGTGAAAAGGCCGGACTGCAGGCCGGTGACGTGATTCTCAAGTTCGACGGCAAGGAGATCTCGCGTTCATCCGATCTGCCGCCGATGGTCTCGTCGCTCAAGCCGGGGTCGAAGGCGACGCTCGAGGTATGGCGCAACGGATCTACGAAGGAACTCACCGCGAATGTCGGGGCGCTCAAGGACGAGAGTGTCGCCATGGCCGGCGACGAGGAAGTCGCTGGGCAAGGCGAAGCTCGGCATCGCCGTGCGGCCGCTGACCGCGGATGAAAAGCGTGGCAGCGACCTGTCTGGCGGCCTGGTGGTACAGGATGTCGCCGGCGCGGCCGAACGCGCGGGCGTGCGTCCGGGCGACGTGATCGTGGCCGTCAACAACACCCCGGTGAAGAGCGTCGACCAACTGAAGAGCCTGATCGACAAGTCGGGCAAGACCGTCGCGCTGCTGGTGCAACGCAACGACGCGCGCATCTTCATTCCGATCACGCTGGGCTAACCGCCGCTTCTCCCTCCCCTGGCGCCGCCCCGGTTGGTGGCGCCCTTTGCAGCGGACGGCACCCCGTCCGCTTTTTTTTGGGGCAGCCGGGTGCTTGACAGGTCATAATATTGAACTGATATCATATAGCTATCGTCACCGGCCGCAGCCCGCGGCCGGGCGCACGCCGCGGAGGCGAGTCATGCAACGCGCAGTGGATATCCCCGGCAAGAGCGCCCATGCGGAACGGCTGATCGGCACCTGGAATGGCTTCGTCTCGCTGGGCCTGGGTATCGCCCTGATTGGCGCCGGCATCTGGGAGCTCTTCCACGGCATCACCGCGGAGCGGCCATCGCTGGCGGGGATCACGGGAACCCTCCTGATCTTCTTCGCGCTCTTCGCGACCGGCGTGCTGTTGCTCGCCGGCCTGTACACGGTGCAGCCCAACGAGGCGGCGATCCTGCAGCTGTTCGGCAGCTACCGGGGCAGCACGCGCGTGAGCGGCCTGCGCGGCACCAATCCGTTCTACACCCGGCGCAAGATTTCGCTGCGCGCGCGCAACCTCAATGGCGAGCGGCTCAAGGTCAACGACAAGCAGGGCAACCCCATCGAGATCGCGGCGGTCGTCGTGTGGCGCGTCGCCGACACCGCCAAGGCGAGCTTCGACGTCGACAACTACGAGAACTACGTCAAGCTGCAAAGCGAGGCCGCGGTGCGCCACCTGGCCTCGACCTTCGCCTACGACGAGGGCGACGGCGTGGCGGCCGCCGCCGGCACGCATCAGCCGACCCTGCTCGCCAGCGCCGATATCGTCACCCGGGCGCTGGTGCTCGAGCTGCAGCAGCGTCTGGACAAGGCCGGCGTCGTGCGTCGAGGAGGCGCGGCTCACGCACCTCGCCTACGCGCCGGAGATCGCGCAGGTCATGCTGCGCCGGCAGCAGGCCGAGGCGGTCATCGCCGCGCGGCGCAAGATCGTCAGCCGGCGCGGTGTCCATGGTGGAGATGGCGCTCAATGACCTTTCCGCCAAGCAGGTCGTCCACCTCGACGATGAGCGCAAGGCGGCGATGGTCAGCAACCTGATGGTCGTGCTGTGCGCCGAGTCCGAAGTGCAGCCGGTCATCAACACCGGCACGCTGTACAACTGAGCGCGCGACTGCGCGGCGAGGAGATAGGCAATGCTCATCGTACGAGGCAAGCACACCGGCACCTGGACCGCGATCGGCGCTGCGCTGGGCACCGCGATCGGCACGGCGCTGGGCAACACCCCGCTCGGGCTCGCCGCCGGGGCCGGCGTCGGGTTGGCGGTCGCGCTCTTCGCCGGCCAGCCCGGCAAGCGCCTGGGCTAGGCGCGGCGAGCGCCGCGCCGCCGCTGACTTGGCATGCGCCGCGCTGCACCGGGCATTGACCCCGGGGCAAGCGCGGTGCGCCGACGATGCCCGAGCGCAAGGCATTCCTGCTGCGCGTCGATCCGGCCGTCTGGCGGAGCTGGAGCGTCTGGCGCAGGCGGAGCTGCGCAGCGTCAATGCGCAGATCGAATTCCTGCTGCGCGACGCGCTGGCGCGGCGCGGCATCAAACCCAAGCACGTTGCCGCCGCGTGGCGGCGCCGCGTGGCAAGGTGGATTGAACCGCTGCGCGGCGGAGCTCGCCGGCGCGCGCCGCGTTTCGCGGCTGCGCGCTGCGTGCGGCGCGCCGCGACGACGAGCCGTTCCTGTTCGCCCTGCATCGCGCGGCGATGCGCGACTATGTCGACGCCGTGTGGGGCTGGGACGAAACCTGGCAGCGCGACCATTTCGCGCAGACCTACGTGCCGCGGCGGCACGCGCGTCATCGTGCGCGCCGGAGGCGAGCCGCGCGGCCATCGGGCGCATCAGCTCTGACCCGGCACTGGCGCAAGTTCTTCCTGCGCGACATCGAGCTCATCGCGGCCGAGCGCAATCGCGGCATCGGCACGGCGATCCTGCGCGCGCTGTTGGCGCTCGCCCAGGCCGAAGGCCGCGCCGTCGAGCTGCTCGTGCTCAAGCACAATCCGGCGCAGCGTCTCTACGCGCGCCTGGGATTTCGCATCGTCGCCGATGACGGGGCGCGCTTCACCATGCGCGCCCCCTAGCCGCTCACGCCAGCACGCGCTTGAGCCAAGCGCCGATGGCCTGGATCTCGTCCAGGCACACTGCATGTTCCATCCGATAGGTGTGCCACTCGACGCGATACCCGGCGGTTTCGAGCGCGCTACGCGAGGCTTCCGCCCAGTCCAGGCGCACCACCGGGTCGGCTGTGCCGTGGGCCATGAAGATGGGTATCGCGCGATTCGCGGCGCTGGCTTCGGCGGAGAGCCGATCCGGCGCGATGAGATAGGTCGATAGCGCCAGGATCCCCGCCAGGCGCTGGCCATGGCGCAGCCCCGCGTAGAGTGCGATCGCCCCGCCTTGAGAAAAACCGGCCACGACGATGCGCTCCGGGCGCATGCCGCGCGTGCCCTCGCGCTCGATCAGCGCCTCGAGTTGTGCCTGCGACTGGCGCACGCCCGCCAGGTCCGCCCGGTTATACAGATCGGCAACCGTGATGTCGTACCACGCGCGCATGCGCATACCGTTGTTGATGGTCACCGCCCGGATGCGGCGCGTGCGGAAAGACGAAGCGCGTGGGCATGTTCTGCGCCAGCCCAAGCTCCGGTACGATGGGCACGAAGTCGTTGCCGTCAGCGCCCAGGCCATGCAGCCAGATCACGCTGGCAGTGGGGTTCGGTGCGGTTTCGAGCTCGAGAGCAGGCAGCAGTTCGGCGGTCATCGCAGTCGGGAGTCGCGTTTGATGCAAGCTTTGCAGGTGAGTTGGCGGTGAGCGGCCAGAGCGGCGCGGCGCGAGCGGCATGGCCGGCGCGGGCGACCGCCGCGCGGGTCGCGTGGCGGCCCGCGGCGCGGCGCATCGACCGCGCCATCATCGCCCGATCCGCGTTCCAGAACAAGCCGACGCGGCGCGCCGCCGCGGGTCCCGGGGGCACGCGCCGCTGGCGTTGCGTGCGCTGCGCGTGCACCCGGGTGTTGACCGCGCTTGCGCTGTGCCTGCCGCTGGGCACGGCTTGGTCCCAGGGCGGCCCGCCACTGGTCACCGACGATCCGGATACCCCCGGTGATGGCCATTGGGAAACCAATCTGGCGACGACCGGCTCACGCACCGCGGGAGGGTGGGAGATTGCCGCGCCCGATGCGGACATCAACTATGGGTGGGGCGAGCACCTGCAGCTCAAGCTGGAACTGCCGTGGACCTTCGTGCACGAATCCGGCCAAGCCTGGCAATCCGGATTGGGGGCCGGCGATGTCGGGGTCAAGTGGCGCTTCGTCGACAGCGACGATGCCGGGTTTTCGATGTCGACCTATCCCCAGTACGTTTGGAGCTGGCTCAGCTCGTCGGAGCGCAG
The DNA here is from genome assembly GCA_963777455.1 of uncultured beta proteobacterium. Lineage (GTDB taxonomy): Bacteria > Pseudomonadota > Gammaproteobacteria > Burkholderiales > Casimicrobiaceae > PALSA-1003. Next base: position 2,465,783 of record CAVZQQ010000004.1, on the reverse strand, counting down.
GGGGATAACCGACGGACAACGCCAATTCTTCCTGCCCGTCGAAGCGGCCACCGTAGTCGGGGAGTACGAACTCGATGGGGAAATCGGCCGCAACGTCGTCGCTGGTGGCACGAATCCGACGAACCAGTGGCAGGCCGGGTTCGTCGTCGGCCACGGCTGCAGCACCCAGGTCGAATGCGTGGGCGAGGTGCACGAAACGGTGGCCGCGCACACCGCGCAGACGCTGCTCAACCTGGGCGTGCATTGGAAACTTAGCCAGTCGCTGATCCTGCTCGCCTCGGCCGGACGGCAATTCGGCCCGCGCACCGACGCCCAGGAGCGGGCGCTGTTCTACCTGGGGGTACAGCTTCTGCGCTAGCCCGCAGTAGCCCGGCGGGAACGCCCTGCGCGGGCTTCGGGTCGGAGGCTCAAGCCGCCGCGGGCGGCGGTCGACCCGGTGATTTGGCGCCAGGGTCATTGCACTCCGGGCCTCGCGCCGCAAACTAGAGTAACATCCGCCCCCAGTGGAAGCCTCTGCATGGAAGTGGCCATAAGCCACTGATTTGTAATCGTATTCCAAAAACACGATTTTTGGAGCCGTCACGATGCCCCCTCCCCTCGAACACAGCCGCGTTGCGTACCGTCAGCCTTGACGACAAGTACGAACTCGAAGCCGGCCGCGTCTACCTGACCGGCGTGCAGGCGCTGGTGCGTCTGCTGATCCTGCAGCGCCAGCGCGACCAGGCCGCCGGACTCAACACCGCCGGCTTCGTCTCCGGCTACCGCGGCTCGCCGCTCGGTGGTCTCGACCAGGCGCTGTGGGGAGCGCAGAAGTTCCTGGCGCGCGCGCACATCAAGTTCCAGCCCGGCTTGAACGAAGACCTGGCGGCGACGTCGATCTGGGGCAGCCAGCAGGTCAACATGTATCCCGACGCGACCTACGACGGCGTGTTCGCGATGTGGTACGGCAAGGGCCCGGGCGTGGATCGCTGCGGCGACGTGTTCAAGCACGCCAACTTCGCCGGCACCTCGCGCCACGGCGGCGTGCTGGTGCTGGCCGGCGACGACCACGCCGCCAAGTCCTCCACCCTGCCGCACCAGTCCGACCACCAGTTTTCCGCCGCGATGATGCCGGTGCTCTATCCGTCATCGGTGCAGGAGATCATCGACCTGGGCCTGCACGGCTGGGCGATGAGCCGCTATTCCGGCCTGTGGGTCGGCTACAAGTGCGTGTCCGACACCGTCGAGAGTTCGGCGTCGGTGAGCATCGATCCGCACCGGGTGCAGATCATCATGCCCGACGACTTTCCGTTTCCGCCCGACGGCGTGCACATTCGCTGGCCCGACGCGTTTCTGGCCACCGAAACGCGCATGCAGGACTACAAGATCTACGCTGCGCTGCACTACTGCCGCGTCAACAAGCTCAACCGCATCGTCATCGATTCGCCCACGCCGCGGCTGGGCATCATCACCAGCGGCAAGAGCTACCTCGACGTGCGCCAGGCGCTCGATGACCTGGGCATCACCGATGCCGACGCCGCCGAGATCGGCATCCGGGTGTTCAAGGTCGCGATGCCCTGGCCGCTGGAGCCGGAGGCGGTGCGGCATTTCGCCGAAGGCCTGGAGGAAATCCTCGTGGTCGAGGAAAAGCGCCAGATCGTCGAATACCAGTTCAAGGAGCAGCTCTACAACTGGCGCACCGACGTCCGCCCGCGCGTGGTCGGCAAGTTCGACGAAAAGGGCGAATGGGTGCGTCCGCACGGCGACTGGCTGCTGCCGGCCGCTTCGGAGCTGACGCCGGCGATGATCGCGCGCGTGATCGCCGCAGCGCATCGAACGGCTCAATCTGCATCCGCGCACGATGGAGAAGATGCGCGCGCGCGTCGACTGGATCAACGCCAAGGAAGCGGCGCTGGCCAAGCCCAAGATCACGCTAAACCGCGTCCCGTACTTCTGCTCCGGCTGCCCGCACAACACCTCGACGAAGGTGCCCGAGGGCAGCCGCGCGAGCGCCGGCATCGGCTGCCACGTGATGGCGATCTGGATGGACCGCTCGACGTCGACCTTCACGCACATGGGCGGCGAAGGCGTGCCGTGGATCGGCCAGGCGCCGTTCACCTCGACCAAGCACATGTTCGCCAACCTCGGCGACGGCACCTACTACCATTCCGGGATCCTGGCGATTCGCGCCGCGGTCGCCGCCAAGGTCAACATCACCTACAAGATCCTCTACAACGACGCCGTGGCGATGACCGGCGGCCAGCCGGTCGACGGCCCGATCTCCCCGGCGCTGATCGCGCAGCAGGTGGCCGCCGAAGGGGTCAAGAAGATCGTCGTCGTCAGCGACGAGCCGGACAAGTATCCAGGCCGGCTACTTCGCCCCGGGGATCGAGATTCACCACCGCGACGAGCTCGATCGCGTGCAGCGCGAGCTGCGCGACACACCCGGCTGCACGATCCTGCTCTACGACCAGACCTGCGCCGCGGAAAAGCGCCGCCGGCGCAAGCGCGGCAAGTACCCCGATCCGGCCAAGCGCGTGGTGATCAACGAGCTGGTGTGCGAAGGCTGCGGCGACTGCGGCGTCAAGTCGAATTGCGTCTCGGTCGCGCCGCTCGAGACCGAGTTCGGGCGCAAGCGCACGCATCGACCAGTCCTCGTGCAACAAGGACTATTCGTGCGTCAACGGCTTTTGCCCGAGCTTCGTCACGGTCGAGGGTGGGGCGCTGCGCAAGCCGAAGAAGGCCGACGCGGCGCGATTTCTCGCGGTTGCCGGCGCCACCGTCGGTTGCCTCGACCGCGGACCCCTACGGCATCCTGGTGACCGGCATCGGCGGCACCGGCGTGGTGACCATCGGCGCGCTGCTCGGCATGGCCGCGCATCTCGAAGGCAAGGGCGTGTCGGTGCTCGACATGACCGGTCTCGCGCAGAAGAACGGCTCGGTGGTGTCGCACGTGCGCATCGCCGACCACCCCGAGCAACTGCACGCGACGCGCATCGCGGCGGGCGAGGCGAAGCTCGTGCTCGCCTGCGACATCCTGACCGGCGTCGGGTACGAAGCGGTGGCCAAGATGCAGCGCGGGGTCACCAAGGCGCTGGTCAACACCGCGTTGGTCATGCCCGCCGATTTCACGCGCAACGCCGACCTAAGATTCCCACTGGGTTCGATGGAGCAGGAGATTCGCGACGCGGTCGGCCCGGGCGACGCGGAATTCCTCGACGCGACCAAGATCGCCACGGGCCTCATGGGCGATTCGATCGCCACCAATCTGTTCATGGTTGGCTATGCCTACCAGCGCGGGCTCATCCCTCTTGCCGAAGCATCGATTCTGCGCGCCGTCGAGTTGAATGGCGCCGCGGTCGAGGCCAACAAGCAGAGTTTCCGCTGGGGCCGGCTCGCCGCGGTCGACGCGCAGCACGTCATCGATGCGGCCATTCCCGAAGCCAAGCCCGATACGCAGCGGCTATCGACGTCGCTCGACGAGATCATTGCCCGCCGCGCGGCGTTTCTGACCGGCTACCAGGACGCAGCGTACGCGCAGCACTACGCCGCCTTCGTGGCCAAGGTGCGCGTCGCGGAAGCGCAGAAGGTGCCGGGGAAGAGCGCACTGGCCGAGGCCGTCGCGCGCTATTATTTCAAGCTGCTCGCCATCAAGGATGAATACGAGGTAGCCCGGCTCTATACCGACGGCGAGTTCGTCACGCGGGTCGCGGCGCAGTTCGAGGGCGACTACAAGCTGCGCTTCCACCTCGCGCCGCCGCTGACCAACAAGCCCGATCCCCGGACGGGCGAGCCGAAGAAGAGCAGCTACGGCCCGTGGATGATGGGCGCGTTCCGCGTCCTGGCGGCGATGAAGGGCCTGCGCGGTACTGCCTTCGACCTGTTCGGGAAGAGCGCCGAACGCAAGACCGAGCGGCAGCTGATCACCGACTACGAGGCCTTGATCGACGAGCTCATGCCGCAGCTCACCGCGCACTAACTACGCGATCGCGGTCGAACTGGCGAGCATCCCCGAGCTCATCCGCGGCTACGGTCACGTGAAGGAGCGGCACCTTAAGGTGGCCAAGGCCAAAGAAGCCGAGTTGATCGCCGCGTTCCGCGCGGCGCCGGCCAAGAGCGCCGCTGCCGTCGAGCGGGTCGCCGCGTAGCGTCGAGTTTCTGAGTCGGCGACGGTGGTCGCGCCGTTCGCTCGGCGCAGGGTCAAACCGTGGTGGCCGCTACCGTCGGCGGTGGGCTTGGGCGAACTGCGCGATCCAGTCCTCGCCTGGTCCGCCTTCCAGTTTCAAGCTATCGCGGTCCGGGTGCGCCACGTCGCTGATATAGACGGTGTAGCGCGGCGGCTGGCGTGCGTCCGCCCCCGGGAGGTCCGGTTCACGGCGCACCTCTACCAGAAACTGGCCTGGGTCGAGCCCAAGACGCTGCAGTTCGCGCTCGAAGCCTTCCTGTTCGTGCTCTCCGAGTAGCTTGTGATCGCCCTGCCATTCGACGTGCATCGAGCCCTCTCCTCACCGGCGCAAAAATGACGATTCGTTGGGCGGCTGCTACAAGGCCCACACCGAGGCGGCAAGCAAACCAGGCGGCACGACGCCATTGGTCCGGAAAAGCCAACCTCGCCGCAATTCGCCCGATACACGAAAGCATACAACAAATGCCTGCGGCCTCCGGGCATCGGTTTGCGCCACGCGATCCCCTCGCCGGCAAGCGGGTCCGCGCTCCGCGCGAACCGCAAGTTGACCGCTCCTGGGGGTCGTCCTACGCTGGTGTGCAGCGTCCGTCACCACGGCCGCTACGTCCACAACTCACCGCTGGGAGAACGCCATGCATCGTTGCCGTCGCTCGTCCGCTTTGCGTCGTTGGGCTCTGGTGCTGGGTGTCGGAATCGGCGGTGCGGTGAGCCTTGCCCCGGCACCGGCTCAAGAGCTTTGTGGCGGGGTCGACTACCCGTTTCCGTATACCGATGTTTCCGGGGTTGGGGCCGCATTTTGTCCCGGCATTATGGAAGCCTATGTCACCGGCGTCTCCAAGGGTACCTCGCCGACCACGTTCAGCCCGAACGAGACCGTGACCCGCGTGCAGATGACGACCTTCCTTGAGCGCTCGCTGGATCAGGGGCTCGCGCGCACGGGTCGACGGGCCGCGCTCAACCAGTGGTGGCTCCCGCAGAACACCGCGTCGATGCAGACGATAACCGTGGGGGGCAACCCGCTTCTCTGCGCCGCGGACGGCGCCGACATCTGGGTTTCTGTTGGGACCGGAGTTGCGCGCGTGGAGGCCAACACCGGCAAAGTGCTGGGTACTTGGACCGGAGGAGCGGCAACCGTCGGTGTCATACCCGCCGCGGGCAAAGTCTTCGTAACGGACTTCAGTTCGCCGGGCAAGCTTTATGCGATCGATCCTACAGCGGCACCGGGCGCACTCCCCTCCGTCGCAACTCTGCCGAACTTGGCCAGCGGGATCGCTTTCGACGGTACGAAGCTGTGGACCGCCAACTTCACGGGCGGCTCGGTATCGATGATAACTCCGCAGTCCCCCTACACCGTGACCACGCCCGCGACGGTGTTCATCAATCCGATCGGAATACTCTACGATGGCGCCCGCATCTGGGTCACTGACAACGGTGCCGGGACGCTAATCGAGCTCGATTCCAGTGGCAACATCGTCCAGACCGTGCCGACTGGAACCGGACCGGCATATCCTGTCTTCGACGGCACCAACATCTGGGTGCCGAACTACAACGACAATTCGCTCACGGTGGTCCAGGCCAGCAGCGGCAATGTGGTTGCCCAGATTAGCGCCGATGCCAACAACAAGTTGAGCAGCCCGGAGGGGGCAGCCTTCGATGGGGAACGCGTCTTGGTTACGAACAATGGAACCGGCAGCGTTACTCTATTCAAGGCGGCGGATTTGAGCTTGATCGGCAATATCCCGACGGGATCTGCCCATCCGTGGAGCACCTGCAGCGACGGCATTAATTTCTGGATACCTTTGCTGGACTCGGGCGACTTGCTGCGATTCTAATGGCCGCCACCGGGGCGGCTGCGGAAAACCCATCCGCGGAACGCTTGCTTGGTCGCGCGAGGTGCTGGCGCGTAAAGGTACCGGATGCCGCTCGGACCGGTATCAGAGGCTAACTCCGGCCGGTTCGAGACCACTCGCGCCAGCCATAGGCCACAACGTCCACGTGGGTCCCTTCCGGCGCGCACTGGATACGGCGACCCAACACTTTGCCGTCCAGGTGTTCATAAAACCCTCGTGCGGCGATGTTTTCTGCGCCAACCCAAAGATAGAGGCCCGAGCTCGGCCGCAGCGAGCGCACCCATTCCGCCGCAGTAACCATCAGCCGCGTGCCCAGACCTCGCCCCTGCCACACGGCCGAAACATGGAGGCTCTCAAGCAGGGCGCCCCAATCAGGATCTGCGTCCAGCAAGACGCAAACAAAAGCCTCCACTTCACCAGCTTCCTCGACCACCCAGACGGACCGATTTTCGAGGTCTGGCGATAACGATAGCCGGCGGTCCCAGAGCGCTTGACGATCCTGAACCAGAGGGCCGTCGAGGAAGCCGTCCCGAAGAATGCCGCGATAACTGCGCCGCCAATTGTTGGCGTGCAAGCGAGCAATGGACGAGGCGTCATCGGCCCAGGCTGGTCGTATGCACATGGCGCGCCACCTAACGTACGCTAACCGGCGCCAGGCACGCGGGCGAAGGGAGATGCTGGAACGAAAGGCCGGAATGGCCATGGCCCTCTTCATGCCTTGAATGGCTCATTGGCTCGCAAGAAACGTGGGAAACTGCCGTTATGAAACCAACACCGAATCGACCTGTCAGACACGTCTGATGCGTGGAACTTGGCGCTATCGATCACGAGAATAGCACCCCTCGGAATGCGCACAACGCGTGCCTCATTTTCTCTGAGTCGGCGCACTGTAAGCAGGGAGTAGACGACCCACCTCGAGCGCCGGCCTTTGCCAGGGGCGTCCGTTATGGCAATGGTCATGGGCGACCCGTCCTATCGCGGCCGCGCGTATCGATCACTTGGATCGTTAGATCCAGTTGTTGTTCCAACGCGCAAAGCGCAAGAAAGAAAGGAAACGTTATGAGCACGAACAATACCTATCTCGCAATCTTCCTTGGTAGCAAAACCAGTCCGCGACGAGTGGCTTGGGACGCCCTTCCCGAAGCCGATCGGCGTGCGAAGGAACGAGAAGGCATGGTGGCGTGGAAGGCGTGGGTCGAGAAACATCATGCAGCCATCGTCGGCATGGGCGGGCCCTTAGGGAAAACCAAGAAGGTCACGCAAGGCCGGATCGACGATACGAGCAACGAACCTGGGCGCTTTCACAGTTGTGCGCGCCGATTCCCACGAGGCCGCCGCCAAGCTCTTCGAGCAGCATCCGCACTTTTCCATCTTCCCCGGCGATTCCGTCGAGATCATGCCTGTGCTGCCCATTCCAGGCGCTTAAGGGGGGTCGTGCGCGCGGCGTGACCTGCACCTGGAGCCGCGCGCGCACACTGTGCCATCGAGCTTGTGCTTTCAACAACCGCGCAACCAGAGGAGAACTGACCATGCCCAACACCGTGCGACTGCATCGCGTCTTGGCCACGAAACCCGAGAAGGTTTATCGCGCGTTCATCGAGGCAGATGCGATGGCCAAGTGGCTCCCGCCAAATGGCTTCACCTGCACCGTGCATCACATGGACCCGAAGACCGGCGGCTCCTACAGGATGACTTTTCGGAATTTCACTACCGGCCAAGGCCACTCGTTCGGTGGTCAGTACGTCGAACTCGTCCCCAATGAGCGCTTGCGCTACAACGACAAGTTTGAGGACCCGAACTTGCCCGGCGAGATTCGGGTCACGGTGACGCTGAAGAAAGTCTCGCTCGGCACGGAAGTCAACATCGTGCAGGAAGGCCTGCCGGATGCCATCCCGGTCGAAGCCTGTTACCTGGGTTGGCAGGAGTCGCTGCGAAACTTGGCCAAACTCGTCGAGCCCGAGATCACTCAATAATGAGCCAGGCTTGCGGACGTTCGCGCGTCTTGCTGAACGGCCAGATCCGGCATTCGAATCGCTCCGCTTCGGGTCAGCCGAAGACCACTTCGCTCGCCTAGCGCAGGCGATCGGCGCGGTCGGCAGCCTCGATCACACTGGGCGCTGCGCAACAGCTAGCGGAGAAAAAAGCCTCCAACTTTGCCATCCTTGAGCGCCAGAGTGAAGAGCAAATCGTCGCCGCCATCCTTGAATTCGACCTTCCAGACGTACACCGAGTAGCCTTCCTGGTGCAACTGGGTTACAAAGGTCGTCGTGTACCCACGCTTAAGGCGAGGCGCGAATTGTGCGCTGAAGCTGTTAAACATCGGTGGGGTGATATCGGTCTGGAAGGATGCGTCCCCGTCAGCGACGAATGCACTCCGCGATCCGCTCTCGGTCGCCGTAAGCATTTTCTTAAGCATACCTTCGGCATCTGGAGGCGCTTGAGCCCATCCGATCTGCGCAGCGATACCCAAGAGCAGCGCAAGGCAAAGAAAAAAGCATCTAGAAGCAAACGCCAACGCGCGATGCGTCCGTGACCTCATAATGTGTTTCATTGTGGTTCTCCCGTCGATGATGAGCAATTGTCTCAGGTTGGCCCAATTCAGGACCAGAGGCTCGCGCAGCCGACGTGCCAACAAAGAAGACGCAAAGCACGGCGAGATACGCAGTGGCCCTACGGTTAAATGTGCGCAGACAAACTCGATCGGCGCCACTCGGTGCGAACCATAGGAGTGCCCAAATTTCAGCCGCGACTGCATCACGGCGGCGGACGTCGCCCGATCGTCCGCCGCGTGAAGCGGCGCGTCGCGCCTTGGTCCCGCAGAGACCCTTCAGGTAGCTTGAATGCGTCGCCCCGTAAGGCGTCGATTGGCAACGGCAGAAATTGGCCGCTTACGACCTGATCGACGATCGCCGCGTTCGACCGTCGCAGACCGTCTAACTTCTCGTAAGGCGGACCGCCAACGGAGAGCGAAAAATGGCCCGGTTGTGGGCCGGGCCACCGCTAGCGACCTTATGCCGTCGCAGCGATCTTGTGGCAAGTAGAGTTGGCGACCTCGTAGGATTCAACCCGAGGGGTTCCGTCAACTACCTTCGCCAGGATCTTGTTCACTTCTGCAAAATGCGCACGCTCATAGTTTTCAGCGTTCTGTTTGTTGTCCCACAAACTCAGACCGAAGGCCTCAGTTCCACCCGGGGCAACGAAGGTGATTTCATCCCGAAACCCGCTCTGTTTTCGAAGCATAGGGATGACGTCTTTTTCCAGCCGCTGGGTAAATTCTTGCTTGCTATCGGGCTTCAACTTCATGGATACGCGACGTGCATACATATCGATCTCCTCAGTTGTCATGGCCAAGACTTACCCTCACGGGTGCCATGATTCCTCGTAACCGGCGCGGCCTAAGCCCCGCTGATAACGGGAAAAGTTCGACCCGACTTTTTGCTCAGAGGTTCCCGAGCCACGCATACGGTAAAGAGTGCGCGTGTCCGCTTTGCGAGAATCCGCGAGGGGCGGCCGATTTCGGTCTGATCGTCGACGGTCCGAAGTCGCCAGTGCGCTGCGCTTCTGGGAAGCGCGGTGGGCGGCAAATCTCAAGCCCTGCTTCGCTGGTTATGCGTGGCATGCGGGCCTCGGTCGCGACCTTGCGGACGCCTTTACAATAAGCCGTGCCCGACGACCGTCTTGCTCCGTCGCTGAATCTCATCTGCGGTCCCGCCCGCGCGTGGTTCGCCGCCCAGGGCTGGACTCCGTTCCCGTTTCAGGAGGAAGTCTGGACGGCCTACGCCGCCGGTCAAAGCGGCGTGGTGCACGCTCCGACGGGCATGGGCAAGACCTACGCCGCCTGGCTCGGTCCGCTGCTCTGCGGTCCCGAAGGCGCTGCCGGAGCGCCCCCGCCGCTGACCGTGGCCTGGATCACGCCGCTGCGCGCGCTGGCCGGTGACACCGGGCTTGCCCTGCAGCGGGCGGCGCAGGCGCTGCGCCCGCACTGGACGATTGAGGTTCGCACCGGAGACACCTCCAGCGCGCGTACGCGCGCGCCAGGCGAAACGGCTGCCAACCGCGCTCGTCACCACGCCCGAATCGCTGACGCTGCTCCTGTCGCGTGCCGACTGGCAGGAACGCTTCGCGCAGCTCGCGCTGGTCGTCGTCGACGAGTGGCACGAGCTGTTATCGACCAAGCGCGGCGTCCAGGTCGAGCTCGCGCTCGCCCGCCTGCGCGAGCTGCGGCGCCAGCGCGACGCGGCGCTGCCAGCCTGGGCCCTGTCGGCGACGCTTGCCAATCTGGACCAGGCGCTCGAGTGCCTGGTCGGTCGGCACGGCAGCGGCCGCATCGTGCGCGGCCTCGACACCAAGACGATCGTTATCGACAGCCTGATCCCGGCCACGATCCAACGCTTTCCCTGGGCGGGACATCTGGGCCTCAAGCAGCTGCCGCGAGTGATCGCCGCCATCGAGCGCGCGCAGAGTACGCTGGTATTCACCAACGTCCGCTCGCAGGCGGAGTTGTGGTATCAGGCGCTGCTCGAAGCCCGCCCGCACTGGGCGGGGCAGATCGCGCTGCACCACGGGTCGCTCGAGCGGGAAGTGCGCGACTGGGTCGAGGAGAAGCCTGCGCGCCAACCGCCTGCGCGCCGTGGTCTGCACCTCGAGCCTCGACCTCGGCGTCGACTACCAACCGGTCGACCAGGTATTGCAGATCGGCAGCCCGAAAGGCGTGGCGCGCCTGCTGCAGCGCGCCGGGCGCAGCGGCCATGCGCCGGGCGCCGTCTCGCGCATCACGGTGGTGCCCACCCACGCGCTCGAGCTGGTCGAGGCGGCGGCGGCGCGCCGTGCCGCGGAGGCGCGGCGCATCGAAGCGCGCACGCCGATGAGTTGCGCCAACATGGCGCCGCTCGACGCGCTCACCCAGCACCTGGTCACCTGCGCGCTCGGCGGCGGCTTCCGGCCCGAAGCGTTGCTCGCCGAGGTGCGCTCGACGCATGCCTACGCGGACCTCACCGATGCGCAGTGGCAGTGGGCGCTCAACTTCGTGGTGCACGGCGGCGCGAGCCTGCGCGCGTACCCCGAGTACCAGCGGGTGGTCGCCGATGACGCAGGGCGTACTGCGCGTGCCCGACCGCGCGATCGCCCACCGGCATCGGCTCAACATCGGCACCATCGTCAGCGACGCGTCGATCACGGTGCAGCTCAAGCGGGGCAAGCGCCTCGGCCACGTCGAGGAAGCGTTCATCTCGCGACTGACTCCCGGCGACTGCTTCGTGTTCGCCGGCCGCGTGCTGGAGTTCATCCGCGTGCGCGAGATGACCGCCTGGGTGAAGCCGGCGCCGGCGCGCTCGGCGGTTGTGCCGCGGTGGGCGGGGTACAAGATGTCGTTCTCGACGCAGCTCGCCGCCGAGACGCGCGCGCTCATCGGCGAGGCGCGCCGCGGCATCTACGCCTCGCCCGAGCTCGAGCGTTGCGGGCCGCTGCTGCGCCTGCAGGCCCGCTGGTCGGCGCTGCCCGACGAGCGCGAATGGCTCATCGAGCAGATCGCCACGCGCGACGGTCACTATCTGTGCTTCTACCCGTTCGAAGGCCGGCTCGTCCATCTCGGCCTGGCGACGCTGTTCTCCTATCGGCTCGCGCGCGGGGTGGCGCGCAGCTTTTCTATCACCTGCACTGATTACGGCTTTGCGCTGCTCTCGCCGGCGGCCAGTGCCGCTGTCGCGCGCGGAGCTTGGCCGGCTGCTCGCTGCGCCCGACGTCGAGCGCGATATCCTCGCCGGGCTCAACGCATCCGAGCTCGCCCGCCGCCAGTTCCGCGAAATCGCGCGCGTCGCGGGACTGATCTTCCAGGGCTACCCGGGCCAGGGCAAGACGGCGCGCCAGCTGCAGGCGTCGAGCGGCCTCATCTACGACGTGTTCACCGAATACGATCCGCAGAATCTCCTGCTGCTACAGGCGTGTGCGCGAGGTTCTCGAGCGGCAGCTGGAGGCATCGCGCCTGCAACTCGCGCTCGCGCGCATGCGGGGTACGCCGGCGGTGCTGACGCGGCCGCGCCAGCCGACCCCGTTCGCGTTTCCGCTGATGGTCGAGGTCGTTCCGCGACCGGCTGTCCACGGAGGCGCTCGCCGCGCGCGTCGAGCGCATGGTCGCGGCGCTGGAAGCCGCGGCCGGGGCGTGAGCTCGCGCGTCGGCGCGGCGTGCGATAATGCGCCGGTCGCAACGCGCAACGCACCGCGCCCGCATGGATCAACCGTTCGATGCTCTCCGGCAAGGTCGCGCTGGTCACCGGCGCGTATCGCGGCCTGGGTTTCGCCATCGCGCAGGGGCTGGCGCGGGCCGGCGCAACGGTCGTGCTCAACGGCCGCAACCGGGAAGTCCTGGACGCGGCGGCGCAGTCGGCTCGAGGCGCAGGGGCTCGCCGCGGACAAGGCTGTATTTGACGTCACCGATCGCGCCGCCGCGCGCGCGGCCGTCGCCGCGATCGAGCACACGCACGGGCAGCTCGACATCCTGTTCAACAATGCCGGCATTCAGCGCCGGCACGCTTTCGCCGATTTTCCGCAAGACGACTGGGACGCGCTGATCGCGACCAACCTGACGGCACCGTTCATCGTCTCGCAGGCGGCGCTCGCGGGCATGATTCGGCGCAAGCGAGGCAAGATCGTCCACATCGCCTCCCTGCTGAGCGAGCTGGCACGGCCCAGCGTGGTGCCGTACGCGGCGGCCAAGGGTGGCGTGCGGCAACTGACCCGCGGCATGGCCGTCGAGCTGGCGCCGCACAACATTCAGGTCAACGCCATTGCGCCGGGTTACTTCGCCACCGAAATGAATCGGGCGCTGATCGACAACGCCGAGTTCAACGCGTGGGTGTGCAAGCGCACGCCGGCCGGGCGCTGGGGCCAGCCCGAAGAATTGGCTGGACTCGCGGTGTTTCTTGCCTCGAGTGCGTCGGACTACGTCACCGGGCAGATGATCGTGATCGACGGCGGGATGAGCGTGGCGCTGTAGCGCCGCTGCCGCTCGCGGCCGGGCTAGCGCAACGCCTTGAGCCAGCCCAGCCCCGCCGACGTGCCGGCGCGCGGGCGGTACTCGCAACCGACCCAGCCGGCGTAGCCCAGCTCGTCGAGCAGCGCCAGCAGATAGCGGTAGTTGATCTCGCCGTCATCGGGCTCGTGCCGTCCGGGGACGCCGGCGATCTGGATGTGGCCGATCTGCGGCAGCCAGTGGCGCAACTTTGCCGACAGGTCACCCTCGACGATCTGCGCGTGATAGAGGTCCATCTGGACCTTGAGGTTCGGCACCCCCGTCTCTGCGCGGATCGCGTGCGCCTCGGTTTGCGTGGTCAGGAAGTAGCCCGGGAAGTCGCGCGGATTGATCGGCTCGATGGTCAGCGTAACGCCCTGCTCCTCCGCTTCGCGCGCGGCGAAGCGCAGGTTGCGCACGAACGTCGAACGATGGCGAGCGCGCTGCTCGTCGTTCGCGCCCGCGGGCAACAGGCCGGCCATGATGTGCACGCGCGGGCAGGCGAGCGTCTGCGCGTAGGCAAGCGCGGTCACCACGCTGGCGGCGAATTCGTGCTCGCGGCCGGGCAACGCCGCGAGGCCGCGATCGCCTGCGGCCGGGTCGCCCGGGGGCGCGTTGATCAGCACTTGCTCGAGACCGTGCGTCGCGCAGGCGGGCGGCAATCTCCTTGGCCACGAAGTCGTAGCCGAATGCGAACTCGACCGCGCGGAAGCCGTCTCGCGCGGCTGCGGCGAAGCGATCGAGGAATGGCACCTCGGTGTACAGAAACGACAGGTTGGCGGCGAAGCGCGGCATGCAGCGCAAGGTTACAATCCGGGGGCCCATGTTGCCGCGAGAACGAGGGTTGTGCAACGACACGCGAATCGGTGCTGCTTGCCGACGAGCGCGTCGAGCTGTTCGCCGAGCGTGCGCTGTACTGGCCACGCGAGCGCAGCCTGTTTGTCGCCGACGTCCATCTGGGCAAGGCCGCGGCATTCCGGGCCGGCGGCGTGCCGCTGCCGGGCGGCACGACTGCTGGCGATCTCGAGCGCCTGGCGCGCCTGGTAGCCGCCACGGGTGCGCGAGCGGCTTGTCATCCTGGGCGATTTCCTGCACGCCGCAGCCGGTCGAACGCTCGCGCTGGAGCGTGCATTCGTGGCGTGGCGCGATCGCCACGCGGCGCTGGTCATCACGCTGGTGCGCGGCAATCATGACGCAAAGGCCGGTGACCCACCGGCGCACTGGCGCATCGACGTCGTTGCCGAGCCGCACCCGGCCGCGCCGTTCCTGCTCTGCCACGAGCCGCCAGGGAACACCGCCGGGGGACTGTTCGGCTATGCCCTTGCCGGCCACGTGCATCCGGGCGTGCACATCGCCGGCGCAGGCCTGCAGAGCGAGCGGCTGCCGTGCTTCGTGCTGGGGCAATGCCGGGCGATTCTGCCGGCGTTCGGTCGCTTCACCGGCCTGGCCACGCAGTCCTGGTCGCGCAGCGATCGCGTCATCGCCATTGCCGGCGAGCGACTGTTCGCGTTGCCGCCTCACGCCGCGACGACATAGCGGCGCGGTGAGTCCGTGCGCAGAGACGTCCCGCGACTTCGACCGACTCGTCGCCTGTGTCATTGATCTCACCCAAGAACCGCCGGACAATTGTTACTGGGCTGATCGGGCGCGGCCGCGGATGGGTCTTGGCAAGAGGAGCGTCCCTGCCATCGCCATCGCGAACGGACTCGTGCCTGGGCCTTAACTCAAGCGAAGGATCAGTTCCATGTTCCGCAGAATTCTGGTTCCCATCGACGGCAGCCCGACGTCGACTCGCGGCCTGGACGAGGCCATCGGTCTCGCCCGCGATCAGAAGGCGAAGATCTGTTTGCTGCACGTGGTTGACGAGCTCGCCGTGACCGGCGCGGGCGGCATGGGCTACGTACCGCCAAGCTACATCAACGAATTCGTTGCGGCCTCGCGCGCCGGCGGCAAGCGACTGCTCGCACGGGCCGAAGGCAAGGTACGCAAGCGCGGTATCGCGGTCGAAACGGTGCTGCTGGAAACACTCGGCGGCCGGGTCGCCGATCTGATCATCAAGCAAGCCAAGAAATGGCGCGCCGACCTCATCGTGCTCGGGACGCACGGCCGGCGTGGACTCGCGCGCGTGGTCATGGGCAGCGACGCCGAGCTGGTGCTGCGCGAGACACCGTTGCCGGTGCTGCTGGTGCGCTCGCCGCAGCGTCGACCGAAACGCCGCGTGCACAGTGGCTGATCGGCACACGGCAGGCGCGACAAGATCCGGAGCCGGCACGCCCAGCGGCTCATGATAGAGTTGCCTGGAAAACCGGGGCGTGCTTCGCGCCCCCTTTGACCATGCCCATCGCGCGACGCTTGCGGACGGGGGCGGCACCCGCGCCGCGTCCCCGCCTGAACCTCTGGCGGCTCGTGGCCGCCGCGTGCGTTGTGCTGCTTGTCCCGGCCGCGGCGCCGGCGCAGCCGCTGCCGGATCCGGATGGCGAGGCCATCCGCACCGTGATCCAGCGCGCGCGTCTGCCGCAACTGCGCCGCCCGGAATTCGCCGACCTTCGCCAGGCGCTTGACGACTACTACCGCGAGGGCGGCTACGCGCCGCAGTGGCTGTCCAGCGGCGCGCCGTGGCGCGCAGGCCTTGCGGAGCTGGCGGCGGCGCCGGGTTACGGCCTCGACCCGAAAGATTACGACGTCGACTGGATCGGGCGTGAAATGGAGGCGATCAGCACCGGGGACCGCTCCCCGGAGCGTGTTGCGCGCGCGGAGATCGCGCTGACGGTGGCCTTCTTCCGGCTGCTTTCCGATCTGCACCGCGGTCGCGTCGCCCCCGAGCGTGCCGGCTTCAAATTCAACCCCGGCGTCAAGCCGCTGGACCGCGGCGCGCTACTGCGCCGCGGCATGGCGAGCGACAACCTGCACGACGTCGTCGTCTCGGTTGAGCCTTCGTTCGCGCTCTACCGTCGGCTCGAGGCCGCGCTAGCGCTCTACCGCGCGCTGGCGGCGGCGCCCGTTGCACCGCTCCCGGCGCTGCCCGGGGGCGTGCGCAAGGTCGAACCTGGCGGCACCTATGCCAGTGTGGCTGCGCTGAGCGACCGCCTGCGGCTCGTCGGCGACCTGCCGGCGAGCGCCGCGGCACCCGCGGACGATCGTTACGAGGGCGAGCTTGTCGATGCAGTGCGTGCCTTCCAGGACCGGCACGGCCTGAAGGCCGACGGGGTGCTCGGGCGCGACACGCTGGCCCAACTCGCGACCCCGTTTGAGCAACGGGTGCGCCAGATCGAATTGTCGCTGGAACGCCTGCGCTGGTTACCCGAGCTGCCTGGCGGCCCGCTGATCGCGGTCAACATTCCATCGTTTCGGCTCTGGGCCTTTGCCAACGCCCGGGACGACCGCGCGGCGCAGCTTTCCATGCCGGTGATCGTCGGCCGCGCCGTGAACACGCGCCAGACCCCGATTTTCATCGGTGAAATGCGCTATGTCGAATTCAGTCCGTAC
The DNA here is from genome assembly GCA_963777455.1 of uncultured beta proteobacterium. Lineage (GTDB taxonomy): Bacteria > Pseudomonadota > Gammaproteobacteria > Burkholderiales > Casimicrobiaceae > PALSA-1003. The sequence continues at coordinate 2,449,276 of CAVZQQ010000004.1, read as the reverse complement.
TGGAACGTGCCGGCGACGATCCAGCGCAGCGAAATCGTGCCGCGGCTGGCAAAAGACCCGGCGTACTGGGTGAACGAAAATCTCGAGGCGGTGGCGACCGATGGTAAGGGTGCAGCGATCACCACGCTCGACGCGACGACGCTGCAGGGCCTGACCAGCGGCGCACTGCGTGTGCGCCAGCGCCCGGGCGCCAAGAATGCGCTGGGCGGCGTGAAGTTCGTGCTCCCCAACACCATGGATATCTATCTGCACAGCACGCCCGCGCAGGAACTCTTCGAGCAGACCCGCCGCGACTTCAGCCATGGCTGCATCCGCGTCGCCGATCCGCCCGCGCTGGCGGCATTCGTTTTGCGCGATCAACCCGAGTGGACTGCCGAGCGCATTCGTGCGGCCATGGCTGCCGGCAAGACGAGTACGGCAACGCTCACGCAGGCGATACCGGTGCTGCTGTTCTACACGACCGCGATCGTGGATTCCCTCGGCCGGGTGCTGTTCCAGTCCGACATCTACGGCTACGACCAGCGCCTCGAGCAGGCGCTGCGCGCCCGGTAGGCTCGGCCGCTTGCCAACACTACCAGCGGCGCACGCGGCCGGTGTCGACGTGCACGAAGTCTGATGCCGCCGCCGGGTAGTAACCCACTCCGCCCGCGCGCAGTGAAAGCGCCGCATCGCGCAAGTCGGCCAAGGCGATGTCGGCTAGACGAATGTCGATCGCCTGCCCCTGCAGGTGCAGGCTTTGCGCGGCGACGCCGTGCCCCTCGCGGCGCAGCAGTGCATTGGTCGCTGGCGAGCGATACCCCGAGATGACCTGGAACGGCTCCCGCGTCGCGGTGGTCGTCGCCAGTAGGTGCAGCTGATCGAGCAGGCCGGGGTCGATGACATGCGTCGCACCGTTGCGAAAATCGCGCAAAAAATACCGGATCCTGTCGAGCGCGCCGGCGATGTACTGGTCGCCGACCGCGTACGTGAGCGCGAGGCTCTCCCCGGTATGCGTGTGCTCGAAGTGCAGCGCCCGCGGTCCGGTGGCGGCGCGCGCGCGCCGCGGCAGACACAGCATCGGCGCTGCAAGCGCGACGCATACGCCAGCCACCAGCCGCCGTCGGCCCTGACCGGCGAACGGAGGGAGCGGTGCTGGCCGCGACCTGGTGCGTGGCATACGCCCATTGTAGCAGTGCAGCGCTCGGGCTATTGGCGGGAGGGTCCTATCGGCAGGAGGCTGCCGCGATGACACTGACACGCCGGGGTCGGAGCGTCACCGTCGCACACGGCGCAGCCGCCTGCGGCGCGCACTGCCGGCTTGCCCGACGAAGCCGCGGGGCGCGGTGCTGCGCTGCTCGCAAGGACAATCGGCGCGGGGGCGCTAGCGGCGCAAGACACACTTGTCGTACAGGTCGCCCAGCGTGCCGGCGGGATCGTACTTTGCCTTGAGCCTGGCGTAGGCGGCCTGATCGAAGATCGACCAGAACTCGGGGCGCGAATAGTAGGAATCGGAGTAGAGCGACTTGATGCCGCCGAGGTCGGCGACTTTGCGCTCGATCTTGCGGTTGACGTAGCCGGGCGGCCGCGGCTCGTGCTCGCGTACGACATCCCAGAAGCCGAAGTTGATGTAGGTGGTCCCCGGCGCCAGGGGATAGAGCGGAAAGCGCGCGTCCGCCGCGGGTCCCCGGATCGGGCAGATCCATACCGGCAGGATGCCAACCTCGGCGTGAAAAAAATCGAGAAATTCCGCCGCCCGGTCGAGCGGGATGTCGACGTCCTGGATGACCGATTCGCTGCGCATGCCGCGCAGCCGGCTCAAGGCACGCGTGAGTCCCCAGCGGCTGTTCCAGCGCATGATCTTTTGGTAGGTGACCGAGTTCAGCCGCCTGCGCCCGTAGAGGCGGCGCAGCAGCGGGTGCTGCGCACCGACGTTGCGCGAGCACCAGAACCAGTCGGTATCCCAGCGCCACAGATAGTCGTGCGTGGTAAGGCAATCACGGGGGCGCTCCCGGATCGACCGATAGTAGATGCGCTCGAAGGTGTAATCGCTGGTGTAGTCCGCCGTTGCGACGAACGAGCCGCGGGTCAGGTACAGCTCGCCCGGCGCGAACACCACGCCATCGAGAAAGTCGGTTTCCTTGTCGCGCGCCAGGCGCGCGACATCGGCAAAGCAGGCGCCGGGATCGCGGTAGCGCAAATGCTCGACCGCGACGTACGGCTTGACCGGCGTCGTTCGCTGCGTGACTTTGAGTGCGTAGCCGAGCGTGCCGTAGGAGTTGGCGAAGCCGTAGAACAGCTCGCGATGCTCGTTATCTGGCGTGCAGAGCAGAATCCGGCCATCGCCGGTCAGGATCTCGAGGGCGGCGATAGTGTCGTGCACCAGCCCATAGCGGAACGACGTCGCTTCGATGCCCACCCCGGCGACCGCCCCGCCCACCGTGATCGATTGCAGCTGCGGCACGACTTGCGGCATCGCGCCGGCGGCAAGCGTGGCGGCAGCCAGGTCGGCGAAGGTCGTCATACCTTCCGCCTCGACCGTGCCGGCGTCGCGATCGACGTGGACGACGTGGTTGAAGTGCTTGAGGTCGATCCGGCGGCGCGCTTGTCGGGCGCGGTCGCGGAACAGGTTCGAGGTCGACTTGCCGAGACCAAACTGCGCCCCGCGCCCGGGGTGCGCGCTGAGCTCAGCCTGCAGGTGCGCGATCTTGTCGGTGTATGCGGTCAAGCGTTCGGCCGATACAGGAACCCCCGGCTCATCGGGTAGTTCGTGCCGATGTTGCCCTTGCTCACCACGACTTGGAACAGATGCGTATAGCCGTTCTTGGAGCGGAACATTTCCGCGCACGACCACAGATAGGCCCGCCAGTTACGGCGAAAACGCTCGTCGAAGCGCACCGGATCGAGGGCGTGGATGGCATCCCAGTTGGCATCGAAGCGCCCGGCCCAGGCGTCGAGCGTCAGCGCATAGTGGCGGCGCAGGTTCTCAACGTCGATAACCTCCAGCCCGCTCTTTTCCATTGCCTCGATCGCCTCGGCGAGGCTCGGAATCCAACCCCCGGGGAAGATGTGCTTGCGGATATAGAACCCCGTTTCGAAGTGGCCGACGTGGCCGATGAAGTGGATGACACCCAACGCCCCGGGCTTCATCGCAGCGGCGTGCGCCTTGACCACCGCGGGCAGGTTGTCGCGGCCGGCGTGCTCGAGCGTGCCGATCGACAGTAACTTGTCGTATTGACCCGGGATTGCGCGGAAGTCGCACTCGACAACGGAGATCCGGTCGCCCACGCCGCGGGCGGCGACCTCGGTACGCAGTTCCGCGACCTGCTCGGCGGTGTTATTGATGCCGGTGCCCAGCGCACCGTAGTGTTCCAGGGCGTGGAACAAAAGCCCGCCCCAGCCGCAGCCGACGTCGACGAAGGTTTCCCCGGCCTTGAGCCCAACCTTGCGACAGACATGCTCCATCTTGTTGAACTGCGCTTCTTCCAGCGTGCGCGTACCTTCCTTCCAGTAGGCGCAGGTATACATCATGCCGACGCGATCGAGCCAGGGCGCATAGAACGCCTTGCCGAGGCCGTAGTGAAAGCGCGAGTTGGCCTTGGCCTGCGGCAGCGAGGCATTGGAAAAACGGAATTCGTGCCAGCGATTGCGCAGGGCGACGAGCCGGTTCGAATCGTGATCGAAGCCCGAGTCGAACGCGGCCCGTGCGGCGAGCGCAAGATTGCCGTCGATCTCGACGCTGCCGTCGAAGTATGACTCCAGCAGCCCGACGTGGCCGAAGGCGACCACCCGCATTTCCGCCCGCACCGTCTTGAAGGTGACCGTGAAGGCCGGCTGCACGCCGGGTCGGTCGTCGTTGCTGTAGGCCGAACCGTCGGCGAAAACGGCGCGGAACGGAATGGGGCTCGCTGCGCCAATGGCGGCCAGCCGCCGGCCCACCAAGCCTCCCAGGCGCGCCGGCGCGACGTCCCGGCGTCGGTCCAACGCCTGCGGGGCGGCCAGCAAGCCGGCCATGTGGCCGGGGACAGCCTCGTCGCCGCGCCGCAGCGACCGGTGTTCCGCTTTGCTTGGAATCGCCCCTTGGGCGCCTTCGGGGTTGTCGCTCCGGCCCGGGGCCGACCCGGGCGCTTGCTCTGGTTCGTTCGCTGGCATGGTGTTGTTAGATGCGGCCAAGAAACGAGGAGTCGCTAGCTTGTTGGGTTTCGCGCGTTCGCGCAATAGGCCCGGCTCCGATTCCGATGTAGGCCTGTGTCCGACAATGCGCCGAGCACGCGCCACGCCCGAGCACCGTCAAGGCTTTGTCACAACTGGGCCCGGCGCGAAACGCGACTCTCGCCGTCGCGCGGCGCAACGCTGCTTGCGGCTCGCATAAACCTTGCCGCCTGTGGACAACATCGTGAATTTCCGGTGGAGCAATGGTGAAGCGATGGGCAAAACCCGGGTAGAACGCTGATTTTTTGATGCTTTTGGAGGCCCTTTTGTGTGCATGAAAAAGGGCTTGCGTCTGCCCAACCAAGCTACTATGATTAGTGTTGATTCAGCACTTGAACACAAGATATAGTAGATTCTGATTCTTAAGGGAAATCCGGAAGCATAGAAAAAACGCCGCGGCGTGCCATGGGCGCCGCAGGGGCGGCAGTGAGCCATGTTCCGGAGTCCCGCGCCAGGGGTGGAACTGCCATGAATGGGCTCTTCCTCCGCTGCAGTGGGGACTTGCACCAACAACGAATAAGATTTTGCCAGGAGACGTAACATGCAAGTCGCCAGCTCTGCCGCCGCGCCGTCCCTTGCCCCAACGCACAATCCGACGGCCGCCGAGGCGAGTTCGACGCTTGCCGTGACTCCCGATCCTAGACTGGCCCAGTACAAGGTGATCCGCCGCAACGGCGCGGTGGTCGCCTTCGAGCCGTCGAAGATCGCCATCGCAGTAACCAAGGCCTTTCTGGCCGTCAACGGTGGCCAGAGCGCCGCGTCGGCGCGGGTGCGCGAGCTAACCGCGCAGCTCACCGATGCGGTCGTCGCGGCGCTGATGCGCCGCAAGCCCGAGGGCGGCGCGATCCACATCGAAGAGATCCAGGACCAGGTCGAGCTGGCGCTGATGCGCGGCGGCGAGCACGAGGTCGCGCGCGCGTATGTCCTGTATCGCGAGAAGCGGGCGCAGGAGCGCGCGCACGAGAAGCAGAAGGGCGCGAAAGGCGAGCCCGCGCCGACGGCGATCAATGTCGTCGAGCATGGCGTGGCGCGGCCGCTCGATCTGGCGCGGCTGACGCTGCTCGTGCAGAGCTCGTGCGCCGGGCTCGCCGACGTCGAGGCGGAGCGCGTTCTGAAGGCGACGCTCAAGGACCTGTACGAAGGCGTGCCGATGGATGAGGTGCGCAAGTGCGTTGTGCTCGCCGCCCGCACCCTGATCGAGAAGGACCCGGCGTACAGCTTCGTCACCGCCCGCCTGCTGCTCGACGCGATTCGCTACGAAGCGCTGGGCGAGGAAGCGACGCAGTCCGACATGACCACCAAGTACGCCGATTACTTTCCACGCTTCGTCAAGCACGGCATCAAGATCGGCCTGCTCAACGAAGGGCTGGCGCAGTATGACCTGAAGACGCTGGGCGCGGCGCTGGTGCCGGAGCGCGACCTGCAGTTCGGCTATCTGGGCCTGCAGACGCTCTACGACCGCTACTTCCTGATCGACCAGTATATCGGCGGCCGGCGCTTCGAGCTGCCGCAGTGCTTCTTCATGCGGGTAGCGATGGGCCTTGCGCTCAACGAGGTCGACCGCGAAGCGCGCGCGATCGAGTTCTACAACGCGCTCTCGACCTTCGACTTCATGTCCTCGACGCCGACGCTGTTCAACTCCGGCACGCATCGCTCGCAGCTCTCCTCGTGCTACCTCACGACCGTCGCCGATGATCTCGACGGGATCTACGAGGCGATCAAGGAAAACGCGCTGTTGTCCAAGTTCGCCGGCGGCCTGGGTAATGACTGGACCAACGTGCGGGCGCTGGGCTCGCACATCAAGGGGACCAACGGCAAGTCGCAGGGCGTGGTGCCGTTCCTGAAGGTGGTCAACGACACCGCAGTCGCCGTCAACCAGTGCTTTGCCCCGGAGACATCGGTGTACACGGGGCGCGGCGTGCAGCCGATTCGCGAAGTGCGGGTTGGAGATCTCGTGCTGGGCAAGAGTGGAATCTACCGCGAGGTCCTTGGCAAGCTCGTCTACAACCAGCACGGGCCGATGATCGAGATCGACATCAAGCATGCACTGAAGACGCTCGAAGTCACCACCGGTCACCCGTTCTGGGCGATCCGCGGGGTGCCGCGTGGAGCAGTCAAGCGAACGCACGCTCGGATGGCTGCACAAAGGCAAGGTGCAGGCCGAGTGGGTTGAGGCAGGCAAGCTGGCAGTCGGCGACTACGTCGGCTTGACCATTCCCACCGAAGTCGTGACCGTGGCTGGCCTCAGCGCCGAGGAGGCGCGCCTGTATGGCATCCTGCTTGGTGACGGTCACCTCTCCAAGGACGGCATGCAGTGGGGCGTGTCCGGCAATCCGACGCGGGATGACCATCTCGCATTCGTGCGCGACTATCTGCGTGCGCGCGGCATTCATTGGTGGGAAACGGCGCGCGGCGAAACCTACGCACAAATCCATTGGTCCTCCGGGCGCGGTGTGGTGCGCGACGCGACCACCGGACGCATCGCCCACGCAGGTCCGGCGACGCTGCCGTTCAGCTACGATGACCTGTACGACGACAAGCACCGCAAGCGCCTCGCCCCGCGTCTTGCCCATCTGCCGCGGCCCCTGACACTGGCGCTGATCCGCGGCCTGCTCGAAACCGACGGCTGCGTGTCGCGCGGCAAGGAAATCTCCTTCACCTCGTCCTCGCAGCCGCTGGCGGAAGGGTTGCGCTACCAGCTGTTGCGCCTGGGTGTGCCGACGAGCGGGCAGCACCGCGTGCGCAGCAACGGGCATCGCGGCCGCCGCGCCGCCGGCTCGGAGATCACGTTCACCGGCAGAACCGAAGCCTACGACCTGCGCATTCCGGCGGTGCCGGAAGTCGCGGCGCTGGTCGGCTGCCAGCCGATCGTCAAGCACAACTGGATCACGCACGGCGGGACGGTTTTTTCGCGCGTGCGCTCGGTGGAACCGATGGTACCGCGGCCGCTGGTCGTCGATCTCCAGGTAGCCGACGACGAATCGTACATGACCGCATCCGGGCTCGCGCACAACGGCGGCAAGCGCAAGGGCGCGGTGTGCAGCTACCTCGAAACCTGGCATCTGGATATCGAGGAGTTCCTCGAGCTGCGCAAGAACACCGGCGACGACCGCCGCCGCACGCACGACATGAACACCGCCAACTGGATCCCGGACCTGTTCATGAAACGGGTCATGGAGGGTGGCGAGTGGACGCTGTTTTCTCCGTCCGATGTGCCGGACCTGCACGACAAGTGGGGCCGCAAGTTCGAGGAGGCGTACACGCGCTACGAGGAGAAGGCGGCGCGCGGGGAGCTCAAGCTCCACAAGAAGATTCCGGCGGTGCAGCTCTGGCGCAAGATGCTCTCCATGCTCTTCGAAACCGGGCATCCGTGGATCACGTTCAAGGACGCCTGCAATGTGCGCTCGCCACAGTCCCACGTGGGCACGGTGCACAGCTCGAACCTCTGCACCGAGATCACGCTCAACACCAGCGACCGCGAAATCGCGGTCTGCAATCTCGGCTCGGTCAATTTGCTCAATCATATGAAGCAGGTCGACGGCAAATACGAGCTCGACCACGAGAAGCTCAAGATCACGATCAAGACGGGCATGCGCATGCTCGACAACGTGATCGACATCAATTACTACGCGGTGGCCAAAGCGCGCAATTCCAATCTGCGGCATCGCCCGGTCGGCCTCGGCATCATGGGCTTCCAGGACTGCCTGCACCTGCTCGGCGTGCAGACCGTCCTCGAAGCCCATGAGTCCAACCCACCGCGAGCCACAAAAAATCACACTTCCCACCACTAAATCACACTTCACACCACCACCCTCCACTCACCCCCCCCCCCCCCCCCCTCACACTCGAACCTCTGCACCGAGATCACGCTCAACACCAGCGACCGCGAAATCGCGGTCTGCAATCTCGGCTCGGTCAATTTGCTCAATCATATGAAGCAGGTCGACGGCAAATACGAGCTCGACCACGACAAGCTCAAGATCACGATCAAGACGGGCATGCGCATGCTCGACAACGTGATCGACATCAATTACTACGCGGTGGCGAAAGCGCGCAATTCCAATCTGCGGCATCGCCCGGTGGGCCTGGGCATCATGGGCTTCCAGGACTGTCTGCACCTGCTCGGCGTGCCGTACGCGACCGAGGAGGCGATGATCTTTGCCGACCGGTCGATGGAGGCGGTGTGTTACTACGCCTACCTGGCCTCGACGGAGATGGCCGAGGAGCGCGGCCGCTACAGCAGCTATAACGGCAGCCTGTGGGACCGCGGCATCATGCCCCAGGACTCGCTCAAACTCCTGGCCGAAGAGCGCGGCGGCTACGTCGAGATCGACGAGTCGGTGACCATGGACTGGGATGCGCTGCGCGAGCGCATCAAGCAGCACGGCATGCGCAACTCCAATTGCGTTGCCATTGCGCCGACCGCGACCATTTCCAACATCGTCGGTGTGGGCGCATCAATCGAGCCGGAATATCAGAACATCTACGTCAAGTCGAACCTGTCGGGCGAGTTCACGGTGGTCAACGAGCATCTGGTGGCCGAACTGAAGAAGCAGAACCTCTGGGACGAGGTGATGGTCGCCGATCTGAAGTATTTTGACGGGTCGCTTGCCAAGATCGACCGCGTGCCGGCGAATCTGCGCCAGCTCTACGCGACCGCGTTCGAGGTCGATGCGCGCTGGATCGTCGAGGCTGGGGCGCGGCGGCAGAAATGGATCGACCAGGCGCAGAGCCTGAATATCTACATGGCCGGCGCCTCGGGCAAGAAGCTCGACGAGACCTACAAGCTCGCCTGGATCCGGGGCCTGAAGACGTCGTACTACCTGCGCACGCTGGCGGCGACCTCGGCGGAAAAGTCGACCGGCCAAGGCGGGGAACTCAACGCAGTGTCGGCTTCGGGCGGCATCGCCGGCGCCGCGGGCCTGGGTACGAGCATCAAGGCCTCGGCGCCGCGCTCCCTGGCGCCGGAGGCCGAGCCGAAATTCTGCAAGATCGATGATCCGAGCTGCGAGTCATGCCAGTAGGCACGAACGCTCGCAGCCACCATGACAAGAAATACCCGGCGCGGCCCAGACAGGAACTGGTTGCTTCAAACCGCCGGACGTCGTGACGCCATGTGCGTCGTTGGAGGTGTCGCCACAGAAGGTGTTCGAGCAACCAACCCGGAGGACCCGGTAGATGGCCCAGTACGAGCATGTGCCCTGTCACGTGGTGGATGCACGGTATCTCGGTGACTACAAGGTTTGGCTGGAGTTTAACGATGGACGAAAAGGCGTGGTCGATCTCGCCGACGAGCTCTACGGCGAGGAGTTCGAAGGTCTGCGCGATCGGGATCGGTTCGCGCAGTTCTATCTCGACTACGGGTTGGCCACGATCGCGTGGCACGACGGCCAAGACTTCGCTCCGGACTATCTGTATGCGAGGTTAAGCGCCGTGCATTAGGACAGTGCGAGAGCCAGGCAACCGCGCTCCGGGCGGGGCTTCGCGCCGCGACTGACCCGCGGGCGGGTGCCTTGGCCACCGCAACGCCTTGAAACGATGACAAAAGCAGCCGCCCTACCAAGAGAAACCCCGCGCCGGTGGAGGAAGGCCGGAGCGGGGCAAAGGGCACAGCACCAGGACAGGAAACTGGAGACAGTATGCTCACCTTCGAAGACGATTTCGTGACGCCCGCGCAGCCGCGCCCGCTCCCCGAATCGCCCGACGCGATCGACGGCAAGACTTCGGCCGAGGTCTACGGCGGCATCCTGTCCCGCGAGCCGGTGCACGATCTGGACGCCGAGGCGCACGCCATGGCCAACGGCTTTCGCCGCGTGCGCGCCGAGGACAAGCGCGTCATCAACGCGCAGTCCGACGTCAACCAGCTTGTCCCCTTCAAGTACAAATGGGCCTGGGACAAGTATCTGTCGGCATGCGCCAACCATTGGATGCCGCAGGAAATCAACATGCAGCGCGACATCGAGCTGTGGAAGAACCCGCAGGGGCTGACCGAGGACGAACGGCTGATCGTCAAGCGCAACCTGGGCTTCTTCGTCACTGCCGACAGCCTCGCCGCCAACAACATCGTGCTCGGCACCTATCGCCACATCACCGCGCCCGAGTGCCGGCAGTACCTGCTGCGCCAGGCGTTCGAGGAAGCGATCCACACCCACGCCTACCAGTACATCGTCGAGAGTCCTGGGGCTCAACGAATGCGGAGATCTTCAACGCCTATCACGAGATCAAGTCGATCCGCGACAAGGACGAGTTCCTGATCCCGTTCATCGACACGCTGACCAACCCGATGTTCAAGACCGGCACCATGCAAGCCGACCAGGACCTGCTGAAGAGCCTGATCGTGTTCTCCTGCATCATGGAAGGGCTGTTCTTCTACGTTGGCTTCGTGCAGATCCTGGCGATGGGCCGGCAGAACAAGATGACCGGCGCATCCGAGCAGTACCAGTACATCCTGCGCGACGAGAGCATGCACTGCAACTTCGGCATCGACCTCGTCAACACGATCAAGATGGAGAATCCCGCACCTGTGGACGCTCCGAGTTCCGCGAGCGAGATCCGCGCCCTGATGAAGCGCGGCGTCGAGCTGGAATACGCCTACGCCGAGGACACCATGCCGCGCGGCGTGCTGGGCCTGAACGCGACCATGTTCAAGGAATACCTGCGCTTCATCGCCAACCGCCGCTGCCAGCAGATCGGCGTTGACCCGCTCTACGACAAGGCCGACAATCCCTTCCCGTGGATGGCGGAGATGATCGATCTGAAGAAGGAGAAGAACTTCTTCGAGACGCGGGTGATCGAGTATCAGACCGGCGGGGCGTTGAGCTGGGATTGACGAGCCACATTCGACTTGGCTTTCCCTGAGGGCGCTTGGGCGCCCTTTTACCTGGGATCGGCAGGCCAGCGTGTTACGCCTCCGGTCATTGGGTGGTTACCGACCCGATCGACGCTTCGACATCCCCGTATTGGCGGCAGCGCGGCCAAAGGGATGGGCGTCGTCGCGTTCCGGCCATTCGCCTTCCTCAGCTTGACGCTGCGCACGGGCCGCCCCGTCGCGCTGGCAATGAATCGTATCCATTAGCTCGAGCCTGAGTAATCATGAGACAGCTGGCCTTCTCGCTCGCCGTTGCCGCGACCCTTGCCGCCGCCCTCCCGGCCGCTGCCTCCGACTCGCTCTGTCCCGAAACGGCTACCGTCAAGCAGAGCGGTGCAGCTCCCGCCGCGGAATGGTCGGTTTCGTACAGAGCGACACCGATTGCGCTCGAGATGGTGACCTTCTACAGCGGGGCGCCCAAGGACGAGGCATCACTGGTCTACGACGATTTCGTTCGCGCGAAGGACTCCTCGATTGCCACCTGGAAGTTCCCTAAGGACGCGCGTGGGTACTGGGTCAAATGCTCCTATGCGGGCACGACGCTGGAGCTGTCCAAGGCATTGCCGCCGACGGTGTCGTCCTGCCGTGTCACCTACGATCGCCAAGCGAGCTCGCCGGCGGGGCTGCCGACGATCAGGCGCATCGCCTGCCAATAACCGCTACGCGGCTTGACCCGCCTGGTCGACCATTCGACGCCGATGCCACTGCGGCGCGCACCAACCGCCCGCACCGGTGCGCTGGAAGGCGCATGGGCTTGCCCGACCTGCGGCGCGACCGTAACGACCGGTTATTGCGGTAGCTGCGGCGAGCGGCGGGTCGCCGCAGCTGGCCGCGTGGCCGCGCCGACGCGTTCGTTCGTCGAGCGCCTGCTTGCGAGCCTGCGAGCGCTGGCGTCACCCCCGGGCAGGCTGACCGCCGACTGGTTGCGCGGCCGACGCGTGGGCTACGTCGCCCCCCTGGCGCTATTCCTCTGGAGCAACGTTGCCTTCTTCCTGGTTCAGTCGACGACCAAGGTCGGCATTCTCACCTGGCCCCTGCGCGCTCACCTCTCGGATGATTTGATCGGTTGGTTTACCAACTGGCTGCTGGCCCAGCACCGGCCAGACGTGGTGGCATCAAGGGCTGCGTATGCAGACCTCTTCAATGCGCTCGAATCGGTGCACGCCAAGTCCCTGGTCATCGTCATGGTGCCAGCGTTCGCGGCGGCGCTCGGCACCCTGCTGCTGGACCGGCCCGCGCGCTTCAAGCAAGCCCTGCCCTTCGCACTGCATTTTTTTGCCTTTGCATTGCTATGGTTGTGCGCGCTTTTTCCGATGATTCCTCTCCTCATTCGGTTGCTCATTGCCAGCAGGATAGCGCTTCCGTCCGCCCATGGGCTGGACCTTGCTGTAACCGCGCTCGAGGTGTCGGTCCTCGCCTGGTACCTCTATGTCGCCCTCGACACCGTCTTCGGCCTCTCGCGGCCGCGACGATTGCTCAGCGTCCCGGTACTCGTTGCGGCGCTCTACGTGATCCTCGAGGCTTATCACGCGATCGTCTTCGCCGCGACGCTCTACTCGACCTGAGAGGCTGCGAGAGGCAGACCTGGTCCTCTTGGGGTACGTACTTGCACCCCAACGCTTGCGCGACTTTTCTACTCCCATCATGCTCACTATCTATCATCTCGAAACCTCCCGCTCGGAACGCGTCGTGTGGCTGATGGAGGAACTGGAGCTCGAAAACGAATCGCAGGTATACCCGCGCGAGACGACCGGCGGCGCACCCCACCCGCTGCATTCGATCCATCCGCTGGGGAAGGCGCCGGTTATCCGGGACGGCGATACGCTGCTCGCCGAATCCGGGGCGATCGTCGAATATATTGTTTACCGTCACGGGGGAGGGCGCCTCGCCGTGCGTCCCGAGGCCCCCAGCTACGGCCGTTACCTCTACTGGCTGCATTTCGCCGAGGGCAGCCTGATGTCGCTCATGCTGATCGCGCTCGTCTTGTCGCGGGTGCCCGAAGCGCGCGCGAGCCCGGTCACGGCGCGAATCCGTGCGCGGATGGCGCAGATGCTTGGCTTCGTCGACACCGAGCTCGGGAGCAGCGGCTGGTTCGCCGGCGCGGACTTCACCGCAGCGGATGTCATGATGGTCTTTCCGTTCACGACCATGCGCCGCTTCCTGGACTATGACCTGGCACCCTATCCGAATTGCGTGGCGTACCTGCAGCGCATCGAGGCGCGGCCTGCGTATCGAAAAGCGATGGCTATTGCCGGTCCGACCCGAACCTACGTCTGAGCGAAACGGCAAGGTGCCGCGACGGGCGGACCCGAGTGAATGCGCACTGCAATGATTCGTTACGCATAGACGTAAGTGTTCCCGCATTCGGCTCGATACACTACGCGCGGCTTTCGAAAGCGCGCCGAATCGCCCGACGACGGAGGGGATGCGTGATGAAAAACCTACCTCGGGCCGGAGACGCGGCGTTTGGCTGGCGGCCCAACTGGACGACGCCTCGCTTCCCGCCAGTTGGAAGGCAGTGCTGGTGCAGTGGCTGACCTCGGCAACGCTCAAGCTTGACCCGGCATCACTGAGCACGCGCATTGAGCCGCCCCAAGAACTCCGTTCCATGGCCCGGGACTATGGACGCGCTCTGCAGGTCTGGCCCCAACTGGGGCCTTATTGTCGCGATCGGTTCCGATAGGTGGGCGCAAACGGGTGCTTTGCAGGCACCCCTGAGACAGCGCCCGCAATGCCAATCGTCGGTATACTTCGAGCGCCAAGGCTTTCTCGAGAGGCCCGCCATGTCCGTTCACCCGTTGACTTCCTCGCACGCCGTCGATGCGGTCGCGGAGGCAAAAACCCAGCTGGCCGCCGCCCATCGCCTGGCCGTGCTGCACGAGCTGGAAGAAGGGATCGACAACCATTTCACCGTGACCGTACCCGGCCGGGACGACTGGTACCTGATCCTGCCTTTCGGCCGGCATTGGTCAGAAGCCCGGGCGAGCGACATGATCGTGTTCGACGAATCCGGCACGACGCGCGAGGGCGATGGCGTGGTCGAGTTGTCGGCGCAATGCATCCATGCGCCGATCCACCGCATCTGTGGCACCCGCGTCGTGCTGCACACCCACCAGCCATGGGCGCTGGCGCTCAATATGCTCCAGGACAATCGCCTGTTGCCTGCCACCCAGACCGCGGCTTTCCTTTACGGGCACATTGCCTACGATGACCACTATGCCGGCACCGCCGATTCGCTGCAGGAAGGCGAACGCCTCGCCCGCGTAATTGGCGACAACCAGATCCTGTTCATGAAGAATCACGGCGTGATCGTCACCGGCGATAACGTCGCGCAGGCCTACCGGCGACTCTACAAACTCGAGCGGGTGTGTCGCACTCAGGTGTTGGCGCTGTCCACGGGCCAGCCGATCGAGGTCTTGTCGGACGAGGTTGTGAAGAAGGTTCAGGCGCCGCCCCCGCACGATCGGCACTCCCGCGCCGAACGTGACCGGCTGTACTTCGAGGCTATGATGCGCGTGCTCGATCGGGAGTTGCCGGGCTACTCAGACTAGATTGTGGCGCGCAAGTCCCCGCCGCTAGCAAGCCATTCGGTCTAGGCGCGCAGCATCGCCTATGACCAGGATCTCCTCCAAAACCACGTTTCTATACAAGCGGATATTTCCCATTTTTTGGTTTGGGTTCCTGGCTATTTTTGTTGCGACGGCGTTGCTCTCCAGACAAGGCGTCGAAAGGGATCCAATGTTCCTGGTCGTCCCCTGCATCATGGGGATGTTCGGGTATTTCGTTCTGAAGAAGCTCGTTTGGGACCTCGTTGACGAAGTGTACGATGACCAGGATTTTCTTCTGGTAAGGAACCACGGCGAGGAAGAGCGAGTAGCCTTGTCCAACATCACGAATGTAAGCGCGACCAGCTTCATGAATCCGCCACGGGTAGCGTTGCGGCTAGTCGAGCCAGGCAGGTTTGGCGCTGAGATTACGTTTACACCCGTGACGGGGTTTACTCTGAATCCCTTCGCGAAAAATCCAATCGTCGAAGATCTGATTGAAAGAGTCGATAAGGCGCGCACCAACCGTGCGCGCTGAGCGCAATCCCTGCCACGACCTCGGGCTATGTGAAGCCGTTGCTTAGGTTGCCCGATGCAGCGACTTCCGCAAACGGAGTTTGACGACTCGCCCTCTCACCCCGGACTCTGACCGGATGGCCGCGCCTCCGCGGGCAGGCGCCCGATCCCGGGCAGCTTGAGCGCCGGGTGGAACAGATCAAGGCCGAAGACCAAGCCGAGCACATTCAGTTCAATCCCCTCTTCGCGACTGGCGCTGGCGCCAAAAACGCCGCCCACGGAAAACTGGTAACCCGTGCCGCTGGGCGTGCGCGCGAAGATGTCGCCGATCGGCAGGTAGTCCTTGCCGATCGCCGTTGAAGGCAGGTTCAGCCGCAATTCGGGAATCTGGCGGCCCAGGTAGGCCGTGAAGGTATTGCTGTTCGGGCCCGGCCACAGGCTATAGACGGCCGCATAGGGATAGGCAGCGAGCACCCGCGGCAGCTTGGCAATGACCGCTTCGGCCTCGCTCCCGCGCAGGTCGGCAATGAGGCGCGGTGCGGCGCCAAACCACTCGGCATCCGCGGCGCGCGTAGTCGATTCCGAAATGAGCGGTTGTCCCCGGCCGGCGTTCCAGCCGATCACCTCGTAGCGGGTGTAACCGGCGGCGTCCTTCGGCTTGGCGGCGAGCCAGGTGTGGACGGCAAAGGCGCCGCGCCAGGCGAAGGCGCGGCCCGCATAGGCCTGCACCACCGCCTCGGGATGGCTCGCCGGGTCCGGCGCCAAGCCGACCGGGCGCTGGCTCGCGCTGCGCCAATCGCCGTGCAGCGACGCGCGGCCGGAGGTCAGCGTCCATAGCGGCCCGGCGCCGAGCAGGAGCACCAGCAGCAAGAGCCAAAGCAGCATGCGCGCGAATCTCCGTCTGGTCGGCGCCATAATGGGTAGCAATGTTACTCGAATCGAAAGGATTTACCGTGAAGCCAAACTCCATCCTGCTCCTGCTCCTGCTCGCCCTGGCTGGCGTCGCTGCGCCGGCTGTCCAGGCCGAAGAGGTCGGTTGCACTTCGACCACCTTCCGCCTGTTCGGTGCCAACGACAAGATCTGCGTCTACGCGTTCGACGATCCGCACGTTCCCGGCGTGGCCTGTCACGTCAGCCAGGCGCGCACCGGCGGCGTCAAGGGTTCGCTCGGGCTTGCCGAGGATCCGTCGCGCTTCTCGATCGCCTGTCGGCAGGTGGGGCCGATCACGCTTCCCGACAAGCCGCTGCCGGAGGAGAGCGTGTTCAGCGAGAGTACCTCGATATTCTTCAAGAACACCAAGGTGGTGCGGCTCTACGACAAAAAGCGCAACACCTTGATCTACGTCGCGATCAGCCGCAAGGTGATCGAAGGCTCGCCGATGAACGCGATCTCGACCGTGCCGGTGGCGCACTGGGACCCGCGTTAGGCGGCGCGAGTTGCAGGCGCCGCGGCCGAGCGGAGAGCCGCGCCTGGGCGCGGCTTCGCTCGGCCGGGTGGACTAGCCGCGCGGCTCGCCGTGGCCGTTGACGGTGATCGTCTGGCCGGGCGGCGCGCTTAGCTGCACGCGATGCTCGATGCCCTGGAAGTTGTAAGTGACATCCCAGAATGCGGGGGTCTGGCCCTGCACGTTCTTGCAGTGTTGAACGTCCTGGTCCGAGACGCTTGACCCGCGGCCGACGTTGGAACCGACCGCCGCCCCGGCGACCGCGCCGCCCGCCGTCGCGACGTCGCGTCCGACCCCGCCACCGATCTGGTGCCCAATCACGCCGCCGAGAATCCCGCCGATGATCGCGCCGCCCAGGTTCGGGCCGCTATTCTGAACCACCTGGTCGCGTTCAACCCAGCAGCGCTGCTCGGGCGGGCCCATCACCGCGTGCACGGACGTGACCGGGGCCTCGAACAGCGGCTCGTTGGGACGTTGCCGATACTCGTAGGCCGGCGCATCAACCGGCGTGGGCGCGGCGCTTTCGTAGCGCGCATCCCAGTTGACCGGACGCACCGAAGAGATGTTGCGGCTCATGCCCATGCCGGCGAGCGACGGGTACTTTCCCGGGCGCAGGACCACGCAGCGTCCCTCGAATTGCGCGTCCACACACGCCTGCCAGTTGCCGCCGTCGACGATCGCCGACTGGGCGCGATCGTTAAACCCGGTCGGATCGAAATTCCAGACCGTGTCGGTCGCAGTGAAAGCACGCCCGCGGAAATTTTCGCCTTCGTAGAAAGTGACCTGTGCTGCCGCCTGCGTGGCCACGACAATGCCGGCCACACCGAGCAGGGTTCGCAAGCTTGTATGCATGATTCCCTCCAAGTTCTGTTCCGCTGTCATGCCGGATTGAGGTCCGACCCTATGATAATAACGCGGGGAGCCGGGCCATGCTGTCAGCAAATTGCGACAACTTGCGTAGGACCCGGTCCGATAGATATTTGAATCGTCAGGGGCTTCCAGTAGACTTCCGACCGATGAATCCCGCCGCCTTGCTCGCCACGGTCTCCCATCAGTGGGATACCGAGATCGTTCCGCAGCTGACCGACTACGTGCGCATCCCGGCGCGCTCGCCCCACTTCGATCCCCAGTGGGAGCAGAACGGTCATATCGAACGAGTCATCCGCCTGGCCGAAGCGTGGGTCAAGAGGCAACCGGTCCAGGGGTTGCAGGTGGAGATCGTGCGCTTGCCTGGCCGCACGCCCCTGCTCTACTTCGACGTGCCGGCGAGCGGCGCGCGCGGTGCCGGCACGATCCTGCTCTATGGGCATCTCGACAAGCAACCGGAAATGAGCGGTTGGCGCGAGGGCCACGGCCCGTGGGATCCCTGGTTCGAGGATGGCAAGCTCTACGGGCGCGGGAGTGCGGACGACGGTTACGCGGCGTTCGCGGCGCTTTGCGCCATCGGTGCGCTGCAGCCAGCAGGGCGTTGCGCATTCGCGCTGCGTGGGCATGATCGAAACCTGCGAGGAGTCCGGAAGCTACGATCTCCCCGCCTATCTTGAAGCGCTCGCGCCGCGAATGGGGCGCGTGGATTTCGTCATCGGACTCGATTCGGGCTGCGGCGATTACGAACGCATGTGGGACACCACCTCGCTGCGCGGCCTGGCCGGCGGGAGCTTGACGGTGGATGTGCTCACCGAGGGCGTGCACTCGGGCGACGCCAGTGGCGTGGTTCCCTCGTCGTTCCGCATCGCGCGCCGACTCCTCGATCGGATCGAGGACGCAGCCACCGGACGCGTGCTTCCGCCGGAGTTTCATGCGCCGATTCCGGCCGAGCGCATCGAGCAGGCGCGGCGCGCCGCGCAGGTGCTCGGCAATACCGTCATCGACCGCTATCCGTTTATTGAGGTCGACGCAGCCGATGATCGCCGATCGCACCGAAGCCCTGCTCAACCGGACCTGGCGTCCGGCGTTGTCGATCGTCGGTGCGGACGGCCTGATGCCGATCGCCAGCGCCGGCAACGTGCTGCGCCCGCGCACCGCGCTCAAGCTCTCGCTGCGTCTGCCGCCGACGGTCGATGGCGCGCTGGCCGCGGGCACGCTCAAACGCCTGCTCGAGGCGGACCCGCCCTACGGCGCGACCGTGCGCTTCGATGGCGGGGAAGGTGCCACGGGCTGGAACGCGCCGCCGACCGTGGCCTGGCTCAAGCAAGCGGTCGACGACGCCTCCCTGCAGTTCTACGGCAAGCCCTCGGCTGCGGTCGGCGAAGGTGGCACGATCCCGTTCATGGCCATGCTCGGCAAGCATTTCCCCGAGGCGCAATTCCTGATCACCGGTGTGCTCGGCCCGCATGCGAATGCCCACGGGCCCAACGAATTCCTGCACGTGCCGTATGCGAAGAAACTCACCGGATGCGTGGCGTTCGTCATCGCGGCGCACGGCCACGAGGCGTAGCGCGCCGGCGCGAGGCGTCGCACCAGCGCGGGCGTGAGGCGCGCTCGCGTGTCCTTCCGCATCCTCCTGCTGGGCGGCCAAGGGCACTTCGGCGGGCGCAGGACCCGCAGATCGAATTGCTCAGCGCCAGCCGGCAGTGCGCGGCCAGCGGAGCGGAGTGCCTGCCCGCGCGCCATGAATCGATCGTCCTCGATCATCGCGCGCCCGGATTTGCGGCGACGTTGCACCAGCTCGAGCCGCATCTGGTCGTGCACACGGCGGGGCCGTTTCAAGACCAGTCGTACCATGTCGCGCGTGCCGCGATCGCCGCCGGCGCCCATTACCTCGATCTCGCCGATGCCCGTGCGTTCGTCGCCGGCATCGTCTGCCTTGACGCGGCCGCGCGTGAACGTGGGGTGGTGGTCACCGCCGGTGCCAGTACGCTGCCCGCGCTTTCCAGCGCCGTGCTCGCGCATCTCCAGCAGGACTTCGCGCACCTGGAGACGGTTGCCATCAGCATTGCGCCCGGCCAGAGGACGCCGCGCGGCGTCGCGACCATGGAGTCGATCCTCTCGTACTGCGGCCGAGCGTTTCAGGAATGGCGTGGCGCCAGCTGGCACCGGGTGCACGGCTGGCAGGGCCTGCGCCGTCTGCGCCGCCCCGACCTGGGGGCGCGCTGGGCCGCGCGCTGCGACGTGCCCGACCTGGAATTGTTGCCCGCGTGGTATCCGACCCTCTCATCGGTGCGCTTTGAGGCGGCGCTCGAACTCTCGGCCGCGCATTTCGGCCTGTGGACGCTGGCCTGGCTGGTGCGCGCCGGGCTGATGCAACGCCCCGAAGCCTGCGCCGCGACGGCGCTGCGCCTGGCGCGACAGCTCGACCGCTTCGGCAGCGATGTGGGCGGCATGCATGTCGGCATCACGGGCCGCGGTCACGACGGCGAGGCGCTGCGACGCGATTGGGACCTGCGCGCCGGCAGCGGTCACGGCCCGGAGATTCCCTGCATTCCGGCGATCGTGATCGCCAGGAAGCTCGCCCGCGGCGAGCCCTTGGCGCCCGGTGCCCGCCCCTGCCGGGGCTTGATGACGCTGGCGGAATTCGACGCCGCGGTGCGCCATCTGCACATTTGCTGGCATGTGCGATGACCTTCTACGCCGCGGTCAAGATCGCCCACATCCTCGGTACCGTGCTGCTGTTTGGCACCGGTCTTGGCACGGCGTTTTTTTTGCTTATGGCCTACCGCAGCGGTGACCTGGACGCCATCCGCGTCACCGCCCGCCACACCGTGCTCGCCGATTGGCTGTTCACCGCGCCGGCCGCCGTCTTGCAGCCGATCACCGGCGCGCTGCTCATGGCACAACTCGGTCGCCGCTACGACACGGTATGGTTCGCCGCGGTCGCGTTGCTGTACGTGACGACGGGCCTGTGCTGGATTCCGGTACTCTTCATTCAGTATCGCCTGCGCGACCTCGCCGGGTCGGCGCGAAGCTTCGCGCAACTGCCGCCGGCGTTTCACCGCCTGATGCGGCGCTGGATCATGCTCGGCATCCCCGCCTTCACCGCAGTCTTGGTGCTGGTGATCCTGATGGTCACCGGGGACGGTGCGTTCACGCCGCTTGCGGGCCACGCGCCCTAGCGGCTTAGACCCGTCCGAACCAGAGCAGCGACAGGGCCAGTGCCGCGGTGAGCAGCAGCGCCGCGACAGCGGCGAAGACGAACGTGATCTCGGTGTCCTTCTTCTCCATAACCAGTTGCGTCGTCAGCCGCTGGTAGACTTTCTTCAGATCCTCCGACGTACCGGCGTAGAAGTACTCGCCGCCGGTCATGCCGGCCACCGTTTTGAGCGTCGCCTCGTCGAGCCGGACATACACTGACCAGCCTTCGAAACCGATGAGGCCGCCCTGCTCGGTGCCGACGCCAACGGTGAAGATGCGCACGCCGCGGTCGGCGGCCATGCGGGCGGCGTCGAGCGGATCGGGACCAGTCGTGCGCCGCCCGTCGCTCAGCAGGATGATCACTCCCGAGGTGTAGGACCCCGGGGCCACCGGCTGGAACGGCTTCGCTTCGGCCTTTGCCAGCGCATCCAGCGACCTGCCGCGCGCGCCGTTTGGAGACAGGCCGCCGCGGAAGACCAGCGACTCAAGGTCGATGCCCGCATCGGGAAACAGCGTCTGCAGCGCGACATAAAGCGCGCTGCCCGTGGCCGTGCCGCGCTGCAGCTGGAAGCGGTCGATGGCAGCGAGCAGATCCTCGCGGCTTTGCGTGGGTGGCTGGACCAGCGATGCCGTCGCACCAAAGGCCACGATGCCGATGCTCACGTCGGGCGGGCGTTGCTCCACGAATGACTTGGCGGCCAGCTGCGCGGCGGTGATCCGGTTCGGATCGACATCGCGCGCGCCCATGCTGAGCGACACGTCCATGGCGAGGATGATCGTCTTGCGCACGTAGGGGAGCGTAACGACGGCGGTCGGAGCCGCACTGGCGATGAGCAGGGCCACCAGCGACAACAGCAGCAGCAGGGGCGGGATGTGGCGGCGAAACCGCTGGCCCGGTCCCATCGCCTCCTTGATCGCGCCAAAGCTCGCGTAGCGCATGACATGCGTTGCGCTTGCGCCGCAGGAGCGCCACGTACGCCGCGACCAGAGCCGGCACGACGAGCAGCAGCCAGAGGATTTGCGGATACAGAAACTTCATCTGTCAGCCCCGCCTGGGGCCGGGCTTCGCCGGCGGCATCCTCGGCAACGGGCGCGGGCGACTCGCCCGGGCGGCAGCCCGGGCCGGCTCGACCGTGGCAAAATGCCGCGGTTCGACGACTATGCAAGCCGCATTATAGTATTCGCAACATCCGCGTTCCATGCGGCAATAAAAAAGGCATCGCGACGTGCTGAATAACGGCGCAATTCTCGCGCTGGGCCTGGCGCTTGTGTTCGCCATCGTCATCGCTGTGGCGACGCTGCGCACCAAGGCGCGGCAACGCCGGATCCGCAAGGCGCTCGGTCTCCCCGCGCGCATGGGAACCTCGAGTGCGGAGGCGCAGGCCAGGCAGGCGGTGCGCGCGTTCGAGCAGACCGACCTGCGCCTGACTACGACCGCGCGCCGCCTGTCGCGCGAAGAGCGGCGCAAGATGGCCGGCGCGATCGTGCAAGGAAAAGGGCTTGCTGCCCCAGCCACCAAGAGGCGGCGGCGCCGGACGCGCTAGACCGTGCGCCGCCGGTGGCACGGCGCCGGCGCCGCGCAACCCGGGCCGCCTGGACTGCTCCCGCCTAGCTCATTCCTGGTCCCGGTGGCACCGCCGGGTCGCGGCGCGGATGGGTGATGGGCAGCAGCGAGCGCTGCGGCTGCTCCTCGGTCGCGTCCAGCCGCTTCACGTCGCCGCTGAGCTCGCCGCCCTCGGCGACGATGAGTTTGCCGTAGCGGATCGTGCCGGAGACCCGGCCGGTGCCGTGCACCACGAGCCGCGTGCGC
The DNA here is from genome assembly GCA_963777455.1 of uncultured beta proteobacterium. Taxonomy (GTDB): domain Bacteria; phylum Pseudomonadota; class Gammaproteobacteria; order Burkholderiales; family Casimicrobiaceae; genus PALSA-1003. Next base: position 2,426,833 of record CAVZQQ010000004.1, on the reverse strand, counting down.
GCGGTCAGCTCACCGGCAAACTCGCCGTGGATTTCGGCCACGTCGATGAGTGCGGTCCCGTGCAAGGTTCCGGGTTTGGCGATCTGCATGAGCTTGCTATGCACGGTTGCATCCACCTCGCCCTCGATGACCAAGGTATCGCAATCGGAGATTTCCACGCCTTTGAGCTTGATGTTCACGCCGATGAACAGCTTGCTGCCCGGCGTATCGGCGCGGGCGAGGTCGGCGCCTTCGGCCGCGGTCGCGGCCGCTACCGCACGCGCGGTGCCGTCATCGGGCACGGGATTGGCGGCGCTGCGGGTGTCGCGCGGCGGCGGCGCGGGAGCCGGTGCCAGTGCGCGGGTCATCGCCGCGGGCACGGTCGCAGCAGCCGTCGGCGGCGTCTTCGCCGGCACTGCCGGCGGTTCGTAGAGTGCGGGCTTGAGCGCCGACTTGCTGCGATCGCGCAGGTCAGGCGGGCGATTGAAACCGAGCATGGCGTCTCCTTGGGGCAGTGAACCTATGACATTGTCATTATCTGCCCCGGTCGCGCTTTACGCAACATCGCGTTGGGCGATAATGGCCGCAGTCTAAAAATACGGCTCGCCCATGGCGCGACGCATCCTCATCATCCTCGGCCACCCGGACCCGCGGCCGGAGCGTTTCAGTCGCGCCCTCGCCGCCGCCTACCATCAAGCGGCGACCGAAGTGGGCCACGAAGTGAAGGTTGTCGACGTCACCCGGCTCGATTTTGCTTCGTTGCGCAGCCGCCTGGAATGGGAAGGGCCGGTGCCCGACACGTTGCGCGAGCCCCAGGCTGCCATTGCCTGGGCCGAGCATCTGGTGATCGTGTTTCCGATCTGGCTCGGCACGATGCCGGCGCTGTTGAAAGCGTTCTTTGAGCAGGTGTTGCGCCCGGGGTTTGCGATCGAGCAGACCAGCCCCGGCCGCTGGCACAAGCTCTTGGCCGGGCGCTCGGCGCGCCTGGTGGTGACGATGGGCATGCCCTCCTTCATCTACCGCTGGCACTTTCGGGCCCACGGCATCAAGAGCTTCGAGCGCAACGTGCTCGAGTTTGTCGGCATCGGACCGATCCACGAGACGTTGATCGGCATGGTGGAAGACCGCGATGTCGCGACGCGCGAGCGCTGGCTGGCAAAGCTGGCCGAACTCGGCCGGCGGGGCGATTGAACGGCGTGCCGCCGCTGCGTTGCCGGCGCCCGCTCGGCGCACGCCTATGCGCCGCGCTCTGCGGCTGTGCAACGCCGGTCCTCGTTCCTACCGAGGTTCGATTCCTTTCGCTCAAGCCGGGCGGACCCGGTGCCCCTGCTCGACGCCCGCCCCACTCCGGCGCGCGACTCCCGCGAACAAGGGCGCGGCCCGACGCTGCAGTGGTTGGGCGACGACGCAATGCAGCCGAGCCCGGTGGCCCTGGGCGCCTCTCGCATCGCCGAAGCGCTGCCGCCGGCGCAGCGTGGGCGCGCGATCGGACTGCGGCGCCTCGACAGCGGCTTTCTCGTGGCGCCGCACCCGTTGCTGCCCAGCGCGTCGAACACCGGCATTAGCCTGCCCTCGGCCACACCGACCGCGGCCATTGCCGCGGGGGTGTTGCTCGCTTGTGGCATCATCAGCGCCTGGAACGGTCCCGGTCCTGAGCCCAGCGCCGTGGCCTATATCGAAGTGCGCATCGGCGCAGACGCGCTGCGCAGCGCGCAGACGGTGGCCGCCGGGCATGACGGCGCGGCCCGGGCGGTCGAGACAGCATTCGCCGCCGCGCTCGACGATCTTGCCGATCAGGCAAGAACCCTGCGCGGCGCCGGCGCGCCAGCCACACCCTAGCCGGCGGCGCGGGCGTGGTGATCCGGGTTAGCCGGCCCGGGGGGCGTCCGGCGGAACCTTACCAAGGGAGGCAGCCTTGTTTGACCGTTTTACGAGAAGCTGGGAACTGGCCGGCGAATGTCTGCGCCTGCTCATGCAGGACAAGCCGTTGCTCGTGCTGCCGCTGCTGTCGAGCATCGCCATCGTCACGCTCACCGCCAGTTTTGCCGTGCCGCTGGGCCCCATGCTCGGGTCGCACCTCGGCAGCGGCAGTGCGCGGGGGCTCTCCACGCTGACGTACGTGGGGTTGTTCCTGTTCTACTGGCTGCAGTACACGATCATTATTTTCTTCAACACCGCGCTGGTCGAGGTCGCGATGCGGCGCTTCGACGGCGAAGATGCGCACATTGCCGATGGCCTGCGTCGGGCCGCGTCGCTGCTGCCGGTGATCCTCGTCTACGCCGCAATCGCGGCGTCGGTAGGCACGCTGCTGCGGCTGATCGCGGAGCGCGTCGGGATCGTGGGCCGCATTGTCGTGGGGCTGATCGGCTTTGTGTGGAGTGTGGCCACCGCGCTCGTTGTTCCCGTGCTCGCCGCCGAGAACGTCGGTCCGATCGAGGCTATCGGCCGCAGTGTCGAACTGATCAAGAAGGCATGGGGCGAGGACATCATCGGCAACGTCGGCATCGGCTTCGTCTTCGGCTTGGTCACGGTCGGCACGATCCTCGTCGGCGGCTTGCTGGTGATGGCGGCGTTCGGTGCGCACCGGCTGACCCTGGCGGTACTGCTGCTCGTGCTGGTCATCCTGGCGGTGTGCCTGCTCGCGCTCGCCCAGGCGACGCTGCAGGGCATTTACTCCGCGGCGCTGTATCGCTACGCGACCGGTGATCCGGCCACCGGCGGCATCGACCGGGACCTGCTCGACGGCGCGTTCCGCGCCCGCGGCTAGCCGCCGCGGCCCGGCGCGCGCTCAACCGGCCGGATTCGGATAGCGTGCCTGGATTGCGCCGATGTCGGCCAGCGTCTCGGCGTCGAGCTCAACCTGCGCGGCGGCGATATCTTCGGCCAGCTGCGCCGGCGTCGTCGCCCCGATGATCGACGCGCCGACGAACCAGCGGCTGCGCACGTAGCCCAGCGCCAGCTCGACGAGCGAGATGCCGCGTCGCAACGCGAGCGCGGCGTAGGCGTCAATGGCTTCCTTCACCATCGGTTTGCGAAACCGCACACCCAGGGTGTCGAACAGCGTGAAGCGCGAGTTGGGGGGCGCGGCCGCGTTCCGATACTTGCCGGAGAGCATCCCGCCGGCGAGCGGGCTGTAGGCGAGCAGCGACATCCGTTCGCGGAACAGCACCTCGGCAAGATCGTTGTCGACGTTGCGCGACACCAGGCTATAGCTGTTCTGGATCGAAACCGGACCGGGAACCCCGAGTTCGCCGGCCACACGCCGGAATTCGCACACGCCCCATGCGGTTTCGTTGGAAAGACCGTAATACCGGATCTTGCCCGCGGCGATCAGTGCCGCCATGCCTTCGACCTGCTCGCGAATCGATGGGCCACGCTTCTCTTTCTGCGGATCGAACTCGGTTGCGCCGAACATCGGCACGTTACGCTGCGGCCAGTGGATCTGATAGAGATCGATGTGGCCGATCCGCAGCCGGGAGAGGCTCGTGTCGACCGCCTCGGCAATCACCTCGCGGGTAAGGTCGGTGCGCCCATTGCGGATCCAGTCGCGGCGCCCCGGGCCGGCGACCTTCGATGCGATCACCAGCCCCTCCTGCCCCCGCTTCGAGAGCCAGCCGCCCAGGTACGCCTCGGTGCGGCCCTGCGTGGTTGCGTTCGGTGGCACCGGGTACATCTCGGCGGTGTCGATGAAATTGATGCCCTGCGAGAGCGCGTAGTCGAGCTGCGCGTGCGCTTCGGCGGCGCTGTTCTGCTCGCCCCAGGTCATCGTGCCGAGACAGACTTCGGAGACGTTGAGCTCGGTGCCAGGAAGGGTGCGGTATCTCATGTCGGTGGGACCCACGTGATCGATGTCAGGAATTGGACCGGAGACTCTGCAACCAGGCAAGCGTGCGATCAAGCGTTCGCGCTCCGGCCAGCAGAACAAACAGTCCGACAGCAAAGAGCAACAAAGCGAAAGCGGTGAAGTTGGCTTTGCAGCCCACGGAGGTCGTCACCACGCGATTGCAGACGAGGGTGGCGGATGGATCCAGAAGCAGGCGCACCCCAACGACCGCAAGCGTGCCACCGACCAGCACGAACAGGAAGACGAGGCAGCGAGCAATCCAGCGCCGCTGCCGCAGCTTGCGATCGATGTCCTCCGGGCTGTCGGTCGCTGCGGGCCGGAGGCGGTGCTGCACCATGACGCCGCCAATCAACACCAGGGCGACCAGGGTGCCACTCCCGATAAACGAATACGCGTGCGCGGCTTCGGCGAGTGTCATGGGTACCTCATCGCAAGTGTCGTTTAGCGACCCGCGCTAACCGGTGCCGAGTGGACGACGCGCCAACGCCGGCGGCAACGGATGGGGTTTTGCCGTCCGGTAGATTACCCGAATGGAACGCGCGCCGGCTAGAATGCGCACCTGGCGGCGATCAAACCGGGAGAGGGATTTATGTCGCGCACCGCGTCTGGCCGTGGAACGTATTCGCTGCTGTGCTTGCTGACGCATGGCTTCGCCGCTGGCGCGTCCGCGCAACTGCTGCAGCACAAGGACCTGAGCTACGCCATGGCCAAGACCATCGCCGAGACCGCCCTCGAGAATTGCCGGGGGCGCGGCTACGCGGTGGCCGTGGTGGTGGTCGATCGCGCCGGGGATACCATCATCGCGTTGCGCGCCGACAACGCTGCCCCGCATACCATGGAAAACGCGCGCCGCAAGGCCTCCACCGCACGCAGCTTCGGCACGACCACCGCCGAGTTCGCCAAACGCATGGCGACCAAGGTCATTGCCATTGCCGGCGGAGTGCCCATTCGCGTCGGCGACGAGCTCATCGGCGGGGTGGGCGTGTCCGGGTCTCCCGGCGTCGACGAGTCGTGGGTGATGCCCGGTCTAAAGAAGGTCCAGGAGCAGTTGGCGTGAGGCGCGGCGCTGGCGCCGGGATCCTCGCCGTACTGCTCACCGCCTGCTCTGCCGCACCTGTGCAGCCTTCCCCCGACGCCGTTGCCGCGCTGGCCCCGACGGGCACGTTGCGCGCGGCGATCAACCTGGGTAATCCGGTGCTCGCGCGCCGCGACGCGGCCACCGGCGAGGCGCGCGGCGTGTCGGTCGATCTGTCGCGCGAGCTCGCCCGGCAACTGGGCGTCCCGTTGCTGCTGGTGACCGTCCCCGCCGCCGCGAAATCGGTCGCGGCGCATCAAGTCCGGCGCCTGCGACGTGGCCTTTGTCGCGATCGACCCGGCGCGGGCGGTCGATCTCGACTACACCGCGCCCTACGTGCTCATCGAAGGCGCCTATCTGGTGCCACAGGCCTCGCCGATCCAGAACAATGCCCAGGTCGATCGGGAGGGCGTGCGCGTGGTCGTCGGTGCGGCCAGCGCCTACGACCTGTATCTGGCACGCGAGCTCAAGCACGCGCAGATCGTGCGCGTGCCAACCTCGGCGGAAGTGGTGCCGACCATGGTCGCGCGGCGACCTGGAGGTCGCCGCGGGCGTGAAGCAGCAGCTTGCGGCCGACGCCGAGCGCAGCGCCGGAGTGCGTCTGCTCGACGGCCGTTTCATGGTCATCAACCAGGCGCTGGCCACGGCCAAGGGCCGGGCTGCGGGCGCGCGCTATCTGGCCGCATTCATCGAGGATATGAAAGCCTCGGGATTCGTCGCCGCCGCGTTGGCCCGGAACGGCGTCGCGGGCGCCGTCGTCGCGCCGCCGGCCGGCCACTAGCGTTTTCCCGCGCCGCCGGGCGCATGGACCAGCTGCAATCCTACCTGCATGCGTGCCGGGCTCATCCCGAGCGCGCTCGTGGTGGTCCTCTTCTATGGTTTGCTGCGCGGTGCACGCGTGTCGATGTGGCGCATCGCGCTGCTCTCGCTGCCGGGCACGGCGGCGCACGAGGGCGCGCACTTTCTGGTCGGCTTGCTGCTCGGGGCACGGCCGCACGGCTTCTCGATCTGGCCGCAGCGCCGATGGCCGCGGCTGGCGCCTGGGCGCGGTGTCCTTCAGCCACATCGGCCTGCTCAACGGCGCCTGGGTCGCGCTCGCCCCGCTGCTGCTGCTGCCGCTGGCGTGGCTGGGTCTGGTGCACGTCCTGCTGCCGTTGTGGACCGCACGGCAGTGGGGCTGGTGGTTGCTTGCCGGCTATCTGACGGCCACCGCGCTGTTCGCCGCGCTGCCCTCCTGGCAGGACCTTAAGCTCGGCAGTCGTTCGCTGCTGTGCTACGCGCTGCTCGGGGTCGGCGGTCGGACTCGTGTATTACACGCGACGCTAGCGCGCTGCGGTCGACCCGCCGGCGCGCGGCGGTTCTATAATCGGCGCATGTGATGCTCGCCGCGGCTGCTCTGCTTCTCGCCTTCTGCTCTGGTTCGGCGTCGGCGTCGCCTGCGCCGATGGGGCGCTCGGGCGCGATCTGCCGCCAGGCCTGCACGTCCCGCTGGCCGCGCAGCCGGGCCCGCAGTTCGACGTCGAGCGCGCCACCGAGGCCTGGCTCGGCGTGCTCTCGCCCGAGCAGCGGGCGCAATCGGACGCCTATTTCGAAGGCGGCTACTGGCTTGCAGCTCTGGTCGCTGCTCTACGGGCTGGGCGTCATGGCGCATCCTGCTCTGGTCCGGCGCTGAGCCGGCGCCTGCGCGACTTGGCCGAGCGCGTGAGCGCGTCAGCCGTGGCTCAGCGGCGCGCTCTACGCCGCGGCCTTCCTGGTCGCACCTTCGTGCTCAGCCTGCCGCTGTCGATCTATCAGGATTTCCTGCGCGAGCACCAATACGGCCTGTCGAACCTGTCCTTTCCGGGCTGGCTGCGCGAGCAGTTGATCGGCCTCGCGCTGAGCCGTGGTCCTGGGCTCGCTGGCGATCACGATCGTGTATGCGTTCCTGCGCCGCGCCGGCCGGCGCTGGTGGGTATGGGCGACCGGTTTGGCGTTCGTCTTTACCCTGTTCCTGGACCTGCTCGAGCCGGTGCTGCATCGCGCCCTTGTACAACGACTACAAGCCGCTGCCGGCAGGGTCCGGTGCGCGAGGCGGTGCTGTCGCTGGCACGGGCGAATGAGATTCCGACCGACCACCTGGAGTGGTTCGATGCCTCGAAACAGACCACGCGCATCAGCGCCAACGTCTCCGGGCTGGGCGGCGTCGCGCGCATCAGCCTCAACGACAACCTCCTGAACAAGACGTCCCTGCCCGAGATCCGCGCGGTGCTCGGGCACGAGATGGGCCATTACGTGCTCAATCACCCGCTCAAGCTCGCCGTCTACTTCACGCTGCTCTACGGCATCGCTTTCGCCATCGTCGCCTGGGCACTCGACATCGCGCTCGCCCGGTGGGGCCGCGGGCTCGGCCTGCGCGACCGCGCCGATCCGGCGGCGCTGCCGCTGCTGGTCGGCAATTTTTTCGATCGTCTGGTTTCTGCTGACCCCGTTCACCAACTCGGTCGGTCGCAGTGTCGAAGCCGAAGCCGACGCGTTCGGGCTCAACGCCGCGCGCGAACCGGAGGGTTTCGCCATGGCCGCCGATGCGCCTGTCGACTTATCGCAAGCTGCGCCCGGGCGCGCTCGAGGAGTTCGTCTTCTTCGACCACCCCAGCGGCTACGAGCGCGTGCACCGCGCGATGATCTGGCTCAATGAAAACCAGAGCACGCTGCCGGAGCCGTCCCCGGCAAACAAGCCCTAGCCGGCCCGGTCGCGGTTCTCCCGCGCCGGCTTCAGCGGCGCATGGCGACGCCCGCGCGCAGGGCGCGCAGTTCGGCTTCCAGCTCTTCCATGCGCGCGACGAAGCGCAGCACCACCGCCAGGGCGTGGGGGTCCAGATCCAGTTCCCGGCGCAGGCGCCCGGCGGTTCGCGCCACGACCACGGAGCGCGCGTGAAAGCTCCAGGCGGGCGCTTGCGGTGCCACTGGAACGAGTGCGCCGTCGTCGACCAGCTCGCGCAACTCCGCCTCCGTGAGGCCCGAGAGCTCGATTAATTGCGTCCACGTCAGCTCGCCGCGCTCGTCGATATGCAGCGCTTCGCAGGTCTCAATGTTCATGGACGGTCTCCCGTTTCGAAGTGGGCGCGCGGGTTGAAGTTCGACATCTCCCCGAGCTCCTGGTAGAGCGCCCGCGCGCGCTCGTCGACCACCGACGGCACGACGATCTGCACGATCGCATACAGGTTGCCGGCCGCGGCGCCGGCGCGCTCGAGCCCGCGGCCGGCTAGCCGCAGCTGCTGTCCCGCGCGCGTGCCCGGCGGCACCTTGAGCGACACCGCGCCCGCCGGCGTCGGCAGGTGCACGCTGGTGCCGAGCACCGCCTCCCACGGCGCGAGGGGCAGATCGAGGTAGAGATCCTGCTCGTTGACCCGATACCACGGGTGCGGCTCGACGCCGATGTCGAGGTAGAGATCACCGTCGCGTCCGCCATCGACGCCCTTGCCGCCTTTGCCAGGAATGCGCAGCTGCTGGCCATCGGTGACACCTTGGGGGATGCGCACCTTGATGCGCCGGGGAACGCGGCGCAGGCCGCCCTGGCCGTCGGATTCGAGCACACTCAAGTCCAGTTCGATCTCGGTGCCGTGATAGGCCTGGGCGAACGTCAGCCGCACGGCTGCTTCGTAATCGCGGCCCGCGTTGAAGGCGCTCGACGGGCGCCCGCCGGCGCCGCGGCGACCGGCGAGGCCGGCGAACAAGTCGGCCAGATCGATGTCGTCGAACACCCCCTGCGCCCCGGAAAATTGCTGGCCCCAGTCCGGCGGCGGCCGGAATTCCTGGCCCGGCGTGTGCTGGCCCAGCTGGTCGTAGGCGGCGCGTTTCTCCGGGTCCTTGAGTGTCTCGTAGGCCTCCGCCATCTCCTTGAATTTTTCTTCCGCGTTGGGCTCCTTCGAAACGTCGGGGTGATACTTGCGCGCGAGTTTGCGGTAGGCCTTCTTGATGTCCTCGGCGCTGGCGCCGCGGTCGACGCCCAGAATGGCGTAGTAATCCTTGTATTTCATTGCTGGTCCCCTGCCTTCCTGGCCGCAAGACGCTGGCGGTCCTTAGCCGCGCCAGCAAATAGCCGCGGCTGTCCTCAAGAAAATGCGGGCCCCGGTCGGAGCGCAGCGCCGTGCCGACGCCCTCGGCGGTGAGCACTTCCAGCAGCAGGGCGCTGGGCACACCCCCGTCGATGATGTGCACCGAGCGCACGCCCTCGCGCACCGCCTGCAGCGCAGCCAGCACTCGCGGCCGCATGCCCCCCTCGACCACGCCCTCATGCAGCAGGGCCTCCGCCTCGCTCGCCGTCAGGATGTAGGCGAGGCCGCCGCTGCGATCGCGCACCCCCGGCACGTTGGTCATCAGGATCAGCTTCTCCGCTTCCAGCGTGCGCGCCAGGCGGCCGGCGAGCAGGTCGGAGTTGATGTGATATGCCGCCCCGTCCGCACCCACGCCGATGGGCATGATCACGGGGGTAAAGTTGCGCGACAGCAAAAGGTGAATGAGATCGGTGTCGATGCTCTCGATGTCGCCGACAAATCCGAGGTCGGTCGCGTCGTCCTCCTCCGGCGGCAGGGTCATCGGCCGCGCGTGGATGAAGCGACCGTCCTGGCCGTTCAACCCGACCGCCCGGCCGCCATGCATATTGATGAGCCCGGTCAGCTCCTGGTTGAGCTCGTCGAGCGCCATCTCGACGACGGTCAGCGTGCGCTCGTCGGTCACGCGCAGGCCCCGGTGCCGCCGGCTCTGCAGGCCCATCTGCCGCATCAGCTCGTCGATGCGCCAGCCGCCGCCGTGCACGACGATGGGCTTCATGCCCACCGAGCGCAGCAGGGCAACGTCGCGGGCGAAGCCGGCCTTGAGTGCCGCGTCGGCCATCGCATTCCCGCCGAAGCGGATGACGAGGACCTTGCCGTGATAGGCGCGGATATACGGCAGCGCTTCCGCCAGCACGCGGGCTTTGGGATTGGCGGGCATGGCGGCTCTGGCGCTGATGGTAACCCGCCACGCGCCGCACAGCGGAACGGCCGGGCCGCGCACGCCGGGCGCCCGGAGGGCGTTTTGATTCCTGCCATGTTTATGCTATTGTCATAGAAGGACTTCAACCCCTGCGACCCATGCGCACCCGCACCCTCGTCACCGACCGCCTGTACTTCGGCATCGAACCGCTCCACCTGCGCGCCGCGACCGCCCGGGTGCTGGCGCGGGTGGTCGGCCTGCCGCCGGAGCGCGCCCGCGTCAGCGGCCGCAGCCTGTGCCAGGATTTCGGGGTCGACGCGCAGCAGGGGCAGGTGCTCATCGACGAACTGGTCGCCGAGGGCCTGCTGGAGGCGCCGCATGAACTGCAAGCCGACTACGGGCTCAGCGACCGTTTTCTCGAATACGCCGGCGCGCGCGTGGTCGAGCCCTTGCCGCGGGAGCGCGCCAAGCAGCTGCTGGTGCAAGCCTGCGCGCTCGCCGCCCGGATCAACGACGAGTGGGCGCACAATCCGCTCGAAGTAGAGGCGATCGCGCCGTTCGGCAGCTACATGACGCGCGACAGCGGATTGGCGGACTTGTCCCTCGGCCTGGTCGTGCGGACGCGCACCGCGGCGCGGCGCGCGCGCTGGGGCCGCATGCAAGCGAAGAGCGAGGGTGGGCGCGTGATCCGGGCCGCGTTCCGGGAACTCTCCTCGTTCGTCGTTGTGCGCATGGTCAACGAGACGCAGCTGCTGCCGCGCCCATTCGCCATCGCCTTCCACGCCGACTCGCCGGTCTCCCTCGTGAGCGCTTGAGGCGCCCGGCGCGGCCGCCTGGGCGCGCCGGCGTCCGGTTGGACAACGAGCTAGGGGTTCGCACCGACCCCGGCGTCGAGATCGCGCAGTTCACCGCGGATCGCGGCCAGATGCTCGAGTTGCTGCGCTTTGGCGGCGCGCAACGCCTCACGCATGGCCGGCAGGTCGACCGCGCGCATCGCCGCTCGCCAGCCGACTCGGATCGGCGCCCTTTGCCTGGACCGCGGCGATGCTCGTATCCAGCGTCGCAATGCCCTGGTCGAGCGCCTGCGTGGCGGCGGCCTGCTGCGCGTCGAGCGTCCGGCGCACGATTTGCACATCCTCCGGGTCGCGGGCCGGCAACCTGAGCGTGAGCGTGCTTTCGTGCCAACTCCAGCGCGGTACGTCGATATGCAGCGTCTGTTCTTGCCAGGACCACTCCGGCGCATCGTAGTCCAGGTGGTCGCGCTGCATGGCGAACACCGGTAGATCGGCGTAGACATTGCGCCATTGCACGGTGCACGTCTCCGGCAGCCCCAAGTCGGAGTACTTGCACTCGAGTTCCGCCACCTGGCCGAGCTTGAAGCGCCTGGCTCTTCACGTCGGGCAACTCGTAGTCCCAGCGTCGCCCATGCAGGCTCAGCACGGGCACCTGCACGACCGCGGCGACGCGCTCGGTAGTCAGCACCGGGAGGGAAAGCGTCCAGACATACTCCTGGGTGCCCGCGTAATCGGTCGCCGGGGCGCCGAGCGCTGGCGCGGCGCCGGGAGCAGGGGCGGTCTGGGCCACCGCGCCGCCACTGCCGATGGCCAGCAGCAATGCACACCCGGCCGGCCACGCAAACCTGTTCTTGCTCATACCCGCCTCCAGCGCTTTGCCCGTCGGCACCGGCGTTACGTGCGCGGCGCCCGCTACTGCAGCTTGATCTCGCCGTCGAACTTGACGCTGACCTGCAAATGGGGGATCTCGAGGGTCACATGCACGGGAAAGGTCTCGGTGCCGGCGATCCGGCCGCCCTCCAGCGCTTTGGCAACAGCCTGCTCGATTTCGCGCTGGGAGTTGATGCCCACCAGCTTCAGAAACTTGCGGATGCTTAGATTGAAGGTTTCCTCATTCATTGCTTTCTCCTCGTCAGGGCTGTAGGGCAGCAAGCCTCGCATACCGCGATCATTGCCATGTGCCGATGGCGCCACGCGCCGCAGGGGTGAGCGGTCGCGCCAACAGGCCGGTGGGCGAGACCGAGACTTCATAGGCGGCAGCCGTCGGCCATCGGCAAATAGACCGCGCTACCGTACAGGGCATCGGCCCACGGGATGTAATCGTGCCACGCACGCAGCCGCGCCCACACGTCGACCCGCTCCGGCGGGTGCAGCGCATAGACCGTGCGCGGTGCCGTGCGCTCCTGGTCGACGTCGCTGTAGCGGCCACTGATGCGCTCGAGTCGGTAGGCGGTGTCAAAGCCCAGGACGTTACCGATGGCGCGCCACTTGAGCACCCGCGCATCGATTTGCCACTCGTCGCCCTGCAGCGCGTACCCCTCGACCGCCCCGGATGGATAGACGAGCGTCGCGTGGTAGCGCTGCGGTGCGAGTTGCGCGAAGCTGACCTTGAGCGCGGGTTGCTCGCGGGTGAGCCGATCGTAGGTGAGCAGATTGAGTCCGACCAAGGCAACGGCCACGCTGGCGAGCAGGAACACCAGCGCCGACAGGCCGTGCAAGGCACACGCCCCGTAGCGGCGCCGGTGCAGGCGGCGCGCGGAGGCGAACAGAAACAGCAGCCCGACCAGGGCACAGGCTGCGACGAGCGCCGCAACGAGCGTCGACGAGGAAGGGAAAGCCATTGGTCGAATTATCCCATGCAGCGGCGCGGGCGGCGGCCCGGACACCGCTCCGGCTTGCAGTCGCGCTCCCGCGCCCCGACATGGAGCCTATGACAGCACGTAAACGCAGCGCCCCAAAGCGGCGCCCCGCCCGCCCGGCGCGCAAGCGAGCCAACCCGTGGCGCCACGTGGTCAAGGCGCAGCTCGCCAATTTCGAGCTGGTCAAGGCCGGCTCGTCGCTGCGCCTGCAGATTTTCTCCAACGACGAGAAGATCGGCCAGCTCGAGGTCGGACGTGGATCGCTCTACTGGTACGGGCGCAACCGCAAGAGCCGCGAGCGCGTCGACTGGTCACGCTTCGCCGAGATGATGGACGCACTCGCCTACGGGGCGTAACGGCGGGCCGGCAGCGCACAGTCTCCGGCGAGGCCGACGGCGTGCTTCAGATCGTCGAGCAGCACCCTGCGCAACGCTTCGCGCTCGGACGCCGGCGCGCGCAGGACTGCGGCCGGGTGATAGGTTGCGACCACCGGCACGCCCTCGAGGCTGACCAGCGAGCGTTCCCGGGCTGCCACGATGGCGAGCTTCTCGCCGATCACCGCCCTGAGTGCCGTCGTGCCGAGGGTGACGATCACCTGTGGCCGAACGCGTTCGACTTCCTTGCGCAGCCAGGTGTTGCATGCCTCCAGCTCGCGCTGGGACGGGGTCTTGTGCAGGCGCCGCCGGCCGCGGAATTCAAAGCGAAAATGCTTCACTGCGTTAGTCAGAAACGTTGCCGCGGGGTCGATGCCTGCTTCGTCGAGCAGCTGTCGCAACAGGCGGCCGGCGGGACCGACGAAGGGCCGCCCGGCGCGATCCTCCTCGTCGCCGGGCTGTTCGCCGACGAGCATCAGCGGGGCATCGTGCGGGCCTTCACCCGGCACCGCCTGGGTGGCCTTCTTCCACAGGTCGCAGCGGCGGCAGGATTGCGGCGTATCCCCGCCGGGCGACAGCGGGCGAATGACGCCGGTCACGGCCGCACCACGCGCTCGCTGGTTGTCGACCGCGGCGCCGCCCGCTCGTACGGCCAAGGCTTGACCAGAATGGGCGCCTCCATTTGCCCGGCGTTCCGGTGGCGACGGGAGCCCGGTATAGCCGGCAGCGCCGGCGGGTGTGTGCGTTGCGCGCCGTGGGCAGAGGCCAACACCCGCGTGAAATGCGCGCCGAGCACGAAGATCTGCGCCGAGCAGTACGCCCAGAACACGAGCGCGATGAGCGTTTCGGCCACGCCGACCGGTGACGCTGCGGCGCCGCGGCCGAGATAGAAGCCCAACAGCCACACGCCGAGGGTCAACAGCAACGCGCTCCCCGCGGCCCCGATCCGCACATCGCGCCAGTCGATGACCACGCGCGGGATGGACCGGTAGAGGGCTGCCAATGCCACCGCCAGCAACGCCAGACTGACGCCAAGATTGATCGCTTCGAGGCCAAGTGCGGCGTCGCGGTCGAGCGCGGCGAATACCCCATTCAGGCTGAGCGAGACGAGCACCACCACGCCGACTGCGAGCAGCAGCGCGAAGGCCGCCGGCCGCTCCCGGACAAGCCGCCAAAGCCCGGCCGGGCGTGGCAGGGGCGCGCGCCAGATACGGTTGAGCGCGTCTTGCAGCTCGCCGAAGAGTGCCGCCGCGGCGACGGCCAGACCGCCGAGGCCCACCGCCGTCGCGAGCCAGAGGTCTGCCGCTGCGTACCCCCGGTGCAGCTGCGCCGTCACACTGGCCGCCGGCCAGCCGCCGAGCAGTGCTTGCAGCGCGCGCTGGCCGGAAGCCGTATCAAGCACCAGGCTGCCCCCAGCGAGCGCGACGAGCAGCAGCAACGCCAGGCAAGCCAAGGCGTACAACGCGAGGGCCGCGCCCAGGCTCGACCCATAATCGTCGTTCCAGGCCACGACGGCGCTGCCGAAGAGCCGCCCGAGCTGCTTGGGCGGCACTGGCTGCGCGCGTACCCCGGGGCGCACCGGGAGCAAGGCTTCGAACATGTGCATACGCGTGGCTACTGATGCAAACCACGTGCCGACGCGCCTTCCACTCCGGACGCCGACATTCCCCGCGGCCCGCACTGCGGGTGCGACCCGCGTCCGCGCCCAAAAGTTCAGGTTTGCAAAGCTGCCGTTGTAAATAACTCCACGCGGCCGTACGCCGGGTGGGGGGCTGGCTGGCTTAGGACCGGGTCGCTGCGGCTTACGCGAGCGACCCCATCAACCCCGCCAGCGGGCCGGTGTACTGCGCCAGTAGCGCAGCATGATGAAACCGCCCACCAGGCCGCCCAGATGGGCGAAGTGCGCGACGCCTTCTTGCGTGCCGGTTACGCCGAGCAACAGCTCGAGTGCGGCGTACAGCACCACGAACACGCGAGCCGGCATCGGGATGGGAGGAAACAGCAGCATGACCCGGTTGTGGGGAAAATATATCGCATAGGCCAGTAGCAGGCCGAACACGCCGCCGGACGCGCCGACGGTGGGATACACGGCCCCGGTCAACGCAGCGGTGCCCAACTGCGCGAGCGCGGCGGAGAGCACGCATACGAAGTAATACACCAGATAGCGACGCGGACCGAAGACGCGCTCGACCGGGCCGCCGAACATGTACAACGCGAACATGTTGAACGCGATATGCAGCAGGCCGCCGTGCAGGAAAGCATAGGTGACCAGCTGCCATGGCTGGAAGCCGGCGCCGACGGGCCATAGCGCGAAGGGCGGCGCCAGGTCGGGCACCGCCTGGGTGAGCAGAAACACCGCCGCGTTGATGGCGATCAGGATCGTGGTAATCGACAGCATTGCTAGCAATTGGGGGCGCCGCGTGCGCTATCCAAGAGGTCGGCTGTGCGCCGGTGACGCCGGGGTGTTCACACGCCGATCGCCGCCTTGACCCGTGCGGGCGTAAGCGGCAGTTCGCGCAGGCGCGCCCCGGTGGCGTCGGCCAGGGCGTTGGCGAGCGCCGCGGCCGTCGGCCCCTGGGCGGCCTCGCCGGTGCCGAGGAACGGCAGCCCCGGCCGATTGATGACATGCACCTCCACCTGGTCGGGCACTTCCGGAAAACGCAGGATCGGATAGCTGCTCCAGTCGGCGCTGGTGATCCGGGTCGCGTCGAAGGTGACCGCTTCGAGCAGGGTCCAGCTCGTCGCCTGCACGATGCCCCCCTCGATCTGGTTGCGAAGGCCGTCGGGATTGACGGCCTGACCGCTGTCGACCGCCGCGACCGCGCGCGCCAGCCGGGTCCGCCCCGTCTCGCGCTCGACCTCGACCTCGACCGCGAGCGCCAGATATGCGCCCAGGTTCTTGTAACGGGCAAAGGCGAAGCCCTTGCCGCGACCGCGGGTACGGGTCGTGCCCGTCCAGCCGAAGCGCGTCGCGGCCGCGCTGATGACATCGCGGGCCCGCGCATCGTCGAGGTGGCGCAGCCGGAATTCCACCGGATCGGCGCCGGCGGCGTGCGCCAACTCGTCGATGAAGCTCTCGATCGTGAAAATGTTCATGTAGGCGCCCAGCCCGCGCAGGGCCGACACGCGCAGCGGCATCGCCGGGATGAAATGCTGCACCACGCGCGCGTTGGGCAGCACATAGAGCGGGATCGCGTTGCGGTCGCCGCCGCCCTCGGGCAGGGGAATGGGCGCGGGTTCGGGTGGCGTGAACGGAGTGGCCAGATGCCAGGTGGGCATGAGGCCGCCCGCGGTGCCCGGGCGGGTGCTGTGGGTATTGCTCCACACGTCGTATTCCCAGCTGACGATGCCGCCCCCGGCATCGAGGCTAGCCTTCACTTGGGTCAGCATCGCCGGACCGTACGGCTCCCAGAGCTGCTCCTGCTCGCGCATCCATTGCACGCGCACCGGGCGGTCGGGCAGCGCGCGGGCGAGCAGTGCTGCATCCGCGGCCGCATCATCGGCCCCATTGTGGCCGTAGCAGCCCGCGCCTTCGACGTGGATGCAGCGGACGCGCTCGAGCGGCAGCTGCAGCATTTCGGCAAGGGCTCGGCGCAGCGGATACACGCCTTGGCTGTGCGTCCAGACGGTGAGGCTGCCCTCCCGGAGCCAGCCCACGGCGCACGAGGGTCCGATCGAACCGTGCAGCTGATAGGGGCGACGGTAGCTGGCCTCGAGCGCGCGCACGCCGGGGTTCGCGCTGCCGCGTCGGTCCAGGTCCACCATCTCCCGTGCCGGCGTGCGGCGCAGAAACTCGTAGATGGGTGCCCCCGCCGGCAGGCTCGCATGCTCGTCCCAGGCCGCGGCGGCGGCGAGCGCACGCATGGCCACGACGGCCTGATATTCGCGCTCGGCGATGACCGCGAGATAGCTGCCGTCGCGGACGACCTTGAGCACTCCCGGCAGCTTCTCGACGCCAGCGCTTGCGACCTCGCGCAAGCGCGCCCCATAGCTCGGCGGCCGGACGATGCGGGCGTGCACCATGCCCGCCAGGCGCAGGTCCTGGACGTAGGCGACGCCGCCACTGACCTTGGCCGGGATGTCCACCCGCGGCAGCGGCTGGCCCATTACGGTGTAGGTGCGCGGGTCCTTGAGCTTTGATTCCGGTTGCGCGCGCACCCGCGTGAGGTCTGCGGCAACGAGTTCACCGAAGCTCAGGCGGCGACCGTCGTCGGCGAGCACTGCGCCGTTGTGCGTCTTCAGCCGGTCGACGCCGATGGCCAGCCGCTGGGCCGCGCGCGCGAGCAGGATCTCGCGCACCTGCGCGGCGGCGTGCAGAATCGCGGTGCCGCTGTCCTGCATCGAATGGCTGCCGGCGGTAAAGCCCTCGTTCGGCGTACGCGCGGTGTCGGCGGTGACCAGCCGCAAGCCCGCGGGTTCGCAGCCGAGCTGCTCGGCGGCAATCTGGATCAACGCGGTCTTGATGCCCTGTCCCAGCTCGACCTTGCCGGTGAATACCGTGACACTGCCGTCGGCGTCGACGCGGATCCACGCGTCGAGCAAAGGCGTATGTTCAAGGCTCCCGGGCAGCTTGACGGCGCCGGGGGCCGGTTGCGTGCGTCCCGGCGCGGGACCGAGCGCGAAGCTCACGACGAGTGCGCCCCCCGCCGCGAGAAAGTCCGCGGCGCGAAAGCGGGAGGCCGCCGCGGCGGGCGGTCATGACTTGCCCGGCTTCGCAGCCGCGGGCGCGACACCCCGCAGCTGCGCGGCGGCGCGGCCCACCGCGCGCAGGATGCGCATGTGCGTACCGCAGCGACAGAGGTTGGGCATCATGTGCCGGCGCACTTCCGCGTCGGAGGCCGCCGGGTTCTTCTCCAGTAGCGCCTGCGCGCGCATGATCATGCCGGCGATGCAGTAGCCGCATTGCGCGGCTTGCTCGTCGATGAAGGCGCGCTGCAGCACCCCCGGATTGTCGGCGGTGCCCAAGCTCTCGATGGTGCGCACTTGACGTCCCGGCAGCACCGAGATCGGCGTGAGGCAGGAAAAGGTCGCCTGGCCATCGACTATCACCGTGCACGCCCCGCATTGTCCCAGGCCGCAACCGAATTTCGCGCCGGCGAGCGCCAGGTGATCGCGCAGCACATACAGCAGCGGCGTGTCCGGGTCCGCGTCGATCGCATGCATGCGGCCGTTGATGGTGAGCTCGATCACCGCGTGTCCTTCATGGCGCTGCGGATGTCCCTGACGCGCTCGGGCACCTCGGTCCACGCCGGCTTGTCGGTAAAGCGCGCGCGCAGATAATCTACCAGAGCGGCCACCTGCGCGTCGGTGAGCTCGCCGGCAAAGCCTGGCATCAGCGCGCCGCGCTCGCCCGCGTCCGGCCACAGGCCCTCGAGGGTGATATGGATGGCGTTGCGCGGATCGGGCGCGTTGAGCGAGGTGGTGAGACCCAGCGGGACCGGATGCTCGGCGGCCGCCGCCTCGGTGTGACAGGATGCGCAGGCGCCGGCAAAGATGGTCGCGCCCTCGCCCGTCGCCGGGGCGCGGCTCGCGACCGCTGGTCGCACCGGCGCGGCAGCTTCCGGTGGGCGCATGCGCGAGGCGATATAGATGGCGATTGCCCGCACGTCGTCGGGCGCGACGCCCGCCAGATTGCGCACGACCGGCTCCATCGGTCCGGCCGCGATGCCGTGCTGCGCCTCGCGACCGGTGCGCAGATAGACGAACAGTTGCTCGGCCGTCCACGGCACGGGCGCCGGCGAGGTCGGCGTCAGCGAGGACGCGTACCAGCCGTCCGCCTCGCCGCCGCCCAGTTCCCGCCGTCGCTCCTCGGCGCCCAATGCATTGCGCGGCGTATGGCAGGCACCACAGTGGCCGAGTCCGTCCACCAGATAGGCGCCGCGATTCCATTCCGCGCCGTGCTGCGCGTCGGCGCGATACGGGCCGCGCTCGAAGTACAGCGCCTTCCACACCCCGATCAAAGCGCGCAGGTTGGCCGGGAAGCGCAGTTCATTGCCGGGAACCTCGGCGCCTTCCGGATCGCGCGTCATGATGTAGGCGTAGAGCGCCGCAAGGTCGGCGTCGCTAACCCGCGTGAAATGATCATAGGGAAACGCCGGATAAAGCTGGCGTCCGGCGCGGTCGACGCCTTCCTGCAGCGCGCGTTGAAAGTCAGGACCGGTCCAGGCGCCGATGCCGGTGGCAAGGTCGGGCGTAATGTTGGTCGAATAGATCGTGCCGAACGGAGTCGACAGCGCCAGGCCTCCGGCGAACGGCCGGCCCCCCGGGCGCGTGTGACAGGCTGCGCAGTTGCCGATCGCGGCCAAACGCGCGCCCTGGGCAACCTGCGCGGCATCGAATGCGGCGCGGGCGGCAGGCGCGGCCCCCGTTGCCGCCAGTGGCCGATCGCCCGCTTCGACGGCGAGCCCCAGCAGGGCCGTGCCCAGCAGGATTGCTTTGACGTTCATGTGCCGGTTGTGACCCCCGCCGGCGGGGCCACGTTCCCGCTACGGGGACGCGGGGGACAACTCGCCGTTGGCGCAGGCGACGGTCTTGCGCCAGTACTCGTTGCCACGGCCATAGAAGGCGCCCAGGCGCGCCTCGACGGCCGGGCCGGCACGCCCGGCCACGCGCATCGCCTTCAAACCCTCGCAGTTGGCCACGAGTTCGTCCCGGGTCGGAACGCTGGCGTGCGCGCACTCGTGAAAGAAGATGAAGTCGTGCATTTCGGGCGGCAAGCCGCTGAGCATGGCCGCGTTCCAGGCGATGCGGTAACCCGCACCGATCGGCTCGACGATCCCGATATGGTTGTCGGCGATCAGCCGATGCCCTGGTGGGGCGTCGTACTCCGGGACCGGCTGGCCGGCGGCAATGCAGCGCAGCGACGTACCGTCGACGAAGGTGAAGGCCGCGCTCGCGTGCGACAGCGCCAACGCGGTGCCGCAAAGGAGCAGACGCAGCGCGCACCCGGCCGTGACGACGCCACCGGGGCGCGCGATGCGGTCTGACCGCTTGGGCAAATTCATGGCAGCTCTCCTGTCGCACTGCACGAAACGAACCCCTGCAACCTCGTGCGCGATTATAGGGGAAGAACAGGCTTTGCCTCGCGCGCGCAAAGCCGCGGCGTGCCTGCGGTATCATCGGACCAAACACGCCCTCCTCCCCAAGCCATGCAACGACTCTGCGTATGTCTGTGTGCCCTGCTGCCGCTGCTTGCCAGTGCCCAGGGTTCGGCACCGACGCTCGTGTTCGGTGTCAACGAAGGCGTGACCTATCGGGTGGCGGCGGCGGACGTGCGCGAGCGCTATCGCGAAATCGCCGACGATCTTGCCAAGCTGCTGCGGCGGCCGGTGCGCATCGAATACATGGACGACTACGTGCAGATGGGCAAGGACCTGGCGGCGGCGCGCTACGACATCGCCTACGTGCACCCGGCGCACTACGCGATCCACGCCATCGACAAGGCGCACTACCGCCTGGTCGCCGTGACCAAGGGGTACACCGACTACCGCGCCAGCTTTCTCGTGCGGCGCGACGCGACCTTCCAATCCCTGGCCGACCCGGGCATCCATCAGGTCGGCATGCCCGACGCCGATTCGATCACGGCCTGGATCGTGCGCGCGACGCTGCGCGACGCACTCGGCGCGAGCGCGAAGCATCTGCGCCTGCGCTACACGCGCTACCAGGATGCCGTGCCGTTCATGGTCGACTATGGTTTTGTGGAGGTCGGCGCGACCGCGGCCGGGTCGGTGATCAAGGAATTCACCGACAAGGGCGGCAAGATTCTGATGCAGAGCAAGCCGGTCCCGATCAAGGAACTCATCGCGAGCCCAACGCTTGCGCCGCAGGAGTTTGCGCATATCCAGCAGTACTTCCTGAGCCTCGACTCGACCGAGGAAGGCCAGCGCCGGCTGAGCAAACTCGGCTACAAGGGATTTGCAAGCTACGACGAGCGTGCCCTGGTCGGCATCGGCCAGTGGCTCGACGGCGCTCCCTGACGGCAGGCCGCACCGACCCGCGCGCAGCGCGGGGGTTCCAGCCTCTCCTACGCGGAAATCGGACGCTGGCTGATGCCGCCGCGCGCCGCGCCGGCCGACAATTTCGTGATGCACGGTTCGCAAGCGTTGGGTTGTGCGCTGGCCGACTCCCAGGCACCCATGGACCTGCGAAACATGCACCTGCGTGCGCTTCGATGGCGCCCGCCGGGAGAAGGGGCCGAGTCGCTCGGCCCGCTTCTCTTTTTTGCGTCGCTTTGGTATCGACTCGCGAGGCCCACGATGAGCAATGGGAAACGAATGCTTGCGGCGGCGCTTGCTCTTGCTGGACTATGCGCCGCACCGATGGTGTGGGGTGCGGACGAACCGATGCCGCCCGAACACCGCCAAGGCCCGGTCGCCTACGTGGTCGGCGGCATCGGCTCTGACGAGGCAAAAGCCATGCGCCAGGCCGAAGGCTACTATCCACTCACGCTCGAGCTCGCGGCCCCGACTGAGGGTGGCGGAGGTGAATACATCGCCAAGGCCCGGGTGGAGATCCGCGACCGGCACGGCCAGGCGCTGCTGTCGACGACTGCCGACGGCCCGCTGATGCTCATTCGTTTGCCGTCGGGAACGTACGCTGTCGACGTGGCCTGGAACGGCGCGGTGGAGCACAAGACGGTCGCCATTGCCGATGGCAAGCGGCAACACATCGTATTCGCGTTTCCGCGCGAGCACGCGACCCCGTAACCGCCCGCGATGCCGGGTCGCGGTTTGCCCTTCCGGCGCCGCCGCGTTGCCCTACGGGGTGGGCGACTTCACTGCGTCACGTACAGATCGGGATACTGCAGCTTGAGTTGGGCGAGCTTCGGCAGGTCGTAGAGCACGATGTACGGCTGGGTGCGATGCAACGCCAGATAGTTCTGGTGATAGCTCTCAGCGGGGTAGAACGTGGGTAGCGGAACGACCTGGGTGACGATCGGGTCGGCGAACGCTTTGGCGTTACGCAGCTGCTCGATGTAGGCCAGCGCCACGCGCTTCTGCTCGTCGTTGGCCACGAAGATGGCCGAGCGATACTGCGAGCCCACATCCGGGCCCTGGCGGTTCAGTTGCGTCGGGTCGTGCGCGACCGAAAAGAACACGCGCAGCAATTCGCCGTACGAGACCTGTGCCGGATCGTAGGTGACCTGGACCGACTCGGCGTGGCCGGTCATGCCGGTGCTTACCTGCTCGTAATCTGCCTTCATGGCGCCGCCCGCATAGCCGGATACGGCGCGGGTGACGCCCTTGACGTGGCGAAAGACCGCCTCCACGCCCCAGAAGCAGCCGCCGGCGAACACCGCCGTCTGCGGCGCCTTCACTGCGGCGGCGGGAATATCCACGGCCGGAGCGGGCAGCGGCGCCGCGCATGCGACCGCGGTCATACCGAGTATTGCGGCGAGCGTAAGCCACGGGGCCGCACGGACGCGGCGCGATGCGAAGGCGAGCATGGTCGATCTCCTGTTTGCGGTGGGTCAGCGCTTAGTCGTTCGCGTCGAGCCAATCCTTGCACGGATCTGCCCTGCCGGCGCGCGCACGCTTGGGCGAAAACAGCGGTCGCGCCTTTTGCCGGGCGAGGTCGCCGTGCGCGCGCCGGGCCGCTGCGCCCGGCCGCGATTGGAGTATAGTCGCCGGCGCGAGTTCCGGAGCGTTCCCATGCTGCTGCTTGGCGCCGGCTTGATCCTCTTCCTTGGCTTGCATCTGGTGCCGACGTTGCCGGCGCGGCGCAGCGCACTCGTCGGGCACCTGGGCGAGTTGCGCTACAAGGGCGTTTTCGCGCTGCTCTCTTTCCTCGGGCTGGCGCTCATCATTGGTGGCTATGCGCTGGCCGCGTCCGGACCGCGCCTGTTCGCGCCCTTGCCTGCTGCGCTTGCGCTAGCGCCCTATGCGGTGCCGCTCGCGTTTGTGCTGCTCGCGGCGGGGCACCTGCGCGGTCACCTCCGGCACACGCTCCAGCACCCTATGCTGTTGGGCATCGCGCTCTGGGCCGGGGTACATCTGCTCGCCAATGGCGACACTCGCGGCACGGTGCTGTTCGGCAGTTTCCTCGCCTACGCCGTGCTCGACTTCATCTCCGTGGTGCAGCGGCACGCCGTCAAGCCGTTCGTCCCCAGCGCGCGCGACGACCTGATCGCCGTGGTCGCCGGCGTGGTCGCAGCCCTGCTCGTGATGCTGCTGCATCGCTTCCTGTTTGGCGTCGCGGTCGTCGCCTGGGGCGTCTGACGACGGCTACGCGGCAAGTTGGTATGATGCATTCGCCCCGCGATGCTCGAGCGCGGCCGTAGCGGCGCCGGCACCTCGCGACCACGATAAAAACCAGAGCGGGAGGAGTACATGCGCGGCGCACTACACCATCGAGGTATCGGCATCCTCGCCGCGAGCGCCTGCTGCGTGCTGCCGGCACCCGCGGCCGATCTGATCGTGTCAGCGCAGGACGGCAAGTTCGTGCGCATGGACGGTCGCGCGACGTTCCCACAGCCGGCGCCGCCGGACAGTCTCGTGGTCATCGATGCGGCGGCCTCGCCGCCGGTGGTCAAGCGGCTTGCGCTGCCGGCAGGACCGGTGTCGATCCGGTCGATGCCGCGCTAGCCTAGCCCGAACTTTGCGCCGGCTACGCGCGTCGGGCGTATGATGGTTTGAGCCCCGCGGTCAGGCCGGCATGACGGCGGCGGCACAATAGGAAAAGGAGAATCAACCATGGCCAAAAAAGGCTCGAGCGACGGCGTGTACCGCGTCATCGACGTGATCGGCACGAGCGCGATTTCGTGGGAGGATGCGGCGAAGACAGCCATCGCGACGGCGAGCAAGTCGTTGCGGGACCTGCGCATTGCCGAGGTATCGAAGCTCGACATGAAGGTCGAGGGCGGCAAGGTGGTCGCCTATCGGGCGCGCGTCCAGCTGTCGTTCAAGTACGAGGCCTGACCCCGGCCGCATGGCAAGCACGGCGCGCCGCGCCGTGGGGCACGCGCCAGTCGAGTTGCTGGGACGCCGCGCCGGCTAGCGCGCGGGCTGCCGGGCAACGCCGGCGGCCAAGCGCGAGCACCGGGTCGAGGTGCGACCGCTGGCTTGCCGCGCCGGCAGTGCCACTTAGCGCGCCGGGTCGGCCTTCAGGCGCAGCGCGGCCAAGCGCGCGCGTAAGCGCCGCCAGCCACCCGCAATCAAGTTGCCGAGGTACGCGCGGCGTATAGCGCGCCCCTCGCGCTCGAGCATGAACCGGTCATACGCCGTCCAGTAGTGGGCATCGGCGGGCTGCTTGCTCCGTACTCGTGTGCGTTGCAACAAAATTCCCTTAGAATAGATCGAATTGCCGGCGTGAAACGAGGCTGGCTGGGCCTCTGTGGGCGTCCGAGTCGAGCTCGAATCGGCAGTTTCCATGGCTTCGCGTTGCATCGAGTAATATCTATAAGTTATTCAAAAAATTCATATTTCTTTGTTCCATGGTGTTAGGATAGTCCTTCATCTGGCGGCCGTCCAATCGCTTCTCCTGATCCTTCGGATCGCCCGGAGTGATGAGATCCGCACATATGATGCGATGCATCAAAACTGCCCGAAAGATCACCCCCAAAGGGGTAGCCTGGCCGGCTGATGGAACTTAGCCAGCTGCGTGCCTTTGTGGCCATTGCGAAGTTCGGGCAGTTGACCCGGGCGGCCAATCGGCTGCACCTCAGCCAGCCCGCGCTGTCCGGGCAGCTCAAGGCGCTCGAGGAGGCGCTTGGGGTGGCCCTGTTCGCGCGCACGTCGAGCGGCATGACCCTCACCGCCGGTGGCCGGACGCTGCTCGGCGAGGCCCAGCGCATCCTCGGCTGCATCGAGCAGCTCAAGCACGCCGCGCAGCATTTGCAGGGGCGGCCGGCCGGCCGGCTCAAACTCGGTACCGTGCTCGATCCGCAGACGCTGCGCCTGGGCGACTTCTTAAGCCACGCGATCGAAACCCACCCGCTCCTCGACATCGAGCTGCATCAAGTGTTCTCGGGGGCGGCACTCGACGGGGTGCGCGACGGGGTGCTCGACGCGAGTTTTTTCTTCGGCCGCATCGACGATGAAGCGGTGTGCGGCGAGCCCTTGCGCCGGCTGAGCTATCGGGTGGCCCTGCCCGCGGAGTGGCGTCTTCCCGAACGCCGCACCGTCTGGCATGCCATCGCCGCCCGGCCGTGGATTCTTGCCCCGGCGACCAGTTCCCATCGCCAGCTTGCGATGGAGCTGTTTCAGCAGCGGGGCGTGACCCCGGTGCAGGTCATCGAGGCCGACAATGAATCGGTGATCCTGAACCTGGTTGCCTCCGGAGTGGGTGCCAGCATCGCCCGCGAGGAACTCGCCCTGGCCTCGGCGCAGGACGGACGCATCACGATCTGGCCCGGAGCCGAGCTGAGCACGCGCTTGTGGTTTATTTTTGCCGCGCAGCGCGCCGCAGATCCGCTGCTCGCCGCGGTGCGCGCGGTGCTGCGCGAAGTGTGGCAGGAGGAGTCGGCGGCGGCCTGAGCCGCGCGCCGCGCCGCGGGCTATTGCGTCGACACCATCACCAAGCGGTCGTTACCCGACTCCGCGCCCCATGTTTCGCCGCTGCGGCCGAGCATCTGCCGCACGTTGGCCTGGGCGCGGTTGGACGGGAAAGTCTCGAACTGCTCGGTGGTTGGATCGAAGCGGACGATGGCATTGACCGACCAGTCGGTGAGCCAAACCTGGTCGCGCGGATCGACCCACACAGCGTAGGCGTGCGCGGTGCCGGGGAGCTTCCATTCGCGCCAGGCCTTGGTGGCCGGGTCGTACATGCCGACCTGCCCGGTGTTCCAGTAGCTCACCCAGATCCGGCCGCGCGAATCGGGCCACAGGCGCCGCGCGCCCTGTTCCTTGGTCGGTGGCTCGATGACCGTGGCCGCACCGCTGTCGAGGTCGATATGCGCGATGTAGTTGCCGGCCAGCGAGGCGAAATACACGTCGCCCGACGGGTGTGGTCGCCATGCCGTAGGGTCCGCTGCCGCGCGGGGCCTTCCATACGCGCACCGTCGCCGGTGGCCGGATCGAGTCGGCCGTAATAGCCGCTCTGGCCGGTAAACCAGACGCGCCCCTGGTGATCGAAGGTCAGCGTGTTCAGATTGGCGTTGCCGGTGTCGGCGGGCAGCGGCCAGACCTTGAGCGCGTGGGTCTTCGCGTCGACGCGCACGATCGCGTTCTGGCCGCCGTCGGTAATCCACGCCGCGCCGTCGGGGCCGACGATCACGCCGTGCGGTGCGGATCGCGGCCCGAGCGCGATCTCGGTGTACTTGCCGGTGCCCGGATCGAGAATGCCGAGCTTGCCGGTACTCTGTGCCGTGTAATACACCGGCGCCCCCGGGCCGGGCACGGCGGCGACATCGTGCGGATGCGAGCCGCGCGAGACGTCGAAATACGTCGGCGTCGCCGCGCCGGCGAGTGGCGCCGCGCTGCGACGACCGCCCATAGCACCGTCGGCAACACTGCCCGAATCGCCATCGCAAACCTCCGTGCGCGCCTGGCGCGGCAAATAGTGTACGGCGGAACACGCGCTCGCGCTGTCGGTCGCCGCCGCAGTGCGAGCGCTTCGCTCCCGCGGCAGCGATACGGTACGATGCCGCCTTGCGTTGAGACCAGCCAACCGGGGCCCGCGTTGAGTCGATTGCAAGCATTGGCGCGCGCCGCGGAATATTTCGACTCGGGCGCCTTCCGCGTGGACCTCGCCCGCCGCGTGGCGTTCCGACCGAAAGCCAGGCGCCCGAACGGCAGGCCGTGCTCGGCCCAGTACCTGAGCGACGAGTTGTTGCCGTGCGTGGAGCGCCTGGGCTTCACCGCGCGCATCGTCGCCAACCCGGTTGCCGGCGTGCGGACCGTTCCTGATCGCGCGGCGCGTCGAAGGTCGTCATCTGCCGACCGTGCTCACCTACGGGCATGGCGATGTGATTCGCGGCTACGCCGCGCAATGGCGGGCGCCGCTCGATCCCTGGTCGCTGGTCGTCGAGGGCGAGCGCTGGTATGGCCGCGGCACCGCCGACAACAAGGGACAGCACTCAATCAATCTCGGCGCGCTCGCGAGCACGCTTGCGGCGCGCCAGGGTCGCCTGGGCTTCAACGTCACGCTGTTGCTCGAAACCGGCGAAGAAGTGGGCTCGCCGGGCCTGCACGCGCTGTGCGCGACGCTGCGCGAGGAACTGGCTGCCGACGTGCTGATCGCCTCGGACGGGCCGCGCGTGAGCGCCGCGCGACCGACGCTGTTTCTGGGATCGCGTGGTGCGGTGAACTTCCGCCTCGCCGTGCGCCTGCGCGCCGGCGCTCACCACTCGGGGAACTGGGGCGGCGCGCTCGCCAATCCGGCCGTGCTCTTGGCGCACGCGCTCGCGAGTCATGGTGAGCGCGCGCGGCGTGCTGCTCGTCGCGGCCTTGCGCCCGCCGCCGCTTCCCGACTCGGTGCGGCGCGCGCTTGCCGACATCGTCGTCGGCGGCGACCCGGGCGATCCGGCGGTCGACGCCGACTGGGGTGAGCCGGGCCTGACACCCAGCGAGCGCGTCGTCGGCTGGAACACGCTCGAAGTGCTGGCGTTCACCGCCGGCAATCCCGAGCATCCGGTCAACGCGATCCCGCCGGCGGCGGTGCGCACATTGCCAGCTGCGCTTCGTCGTCGGCACCGACTGGACCCACGTCGGCGAGCATCTGCGCCGCCATCTCGACGGCGCGCGGCCTGACGCAGGTCGAGGTCGAGGTCGAGCCGGGCAACGCGGCCACACGCCTGTCGCCCGACGATCCGTGGGTGGCGTGGGCACTCGCCTCGCTCGAGCGCACGACCGGCAAGAAACCGGCGCTGCTGCCCAACCTCGGCGGCACATTGCCCAACGATGCCTTTGCCGAAGTGCTGGGTTTGCCGACGCTCTGGATTCCGCACTCCTATCCGGCGTGCGCGCAGCACGCGCCCGGCGAGCACCTGCTGGGCCGGTGGCGCGCGAGGGCCTGCAGATGATGGCGGGGCTGTTCTGGGACCTGGGCGAGGGCACACCGCCCGCCTTCGAGCGCAGCAGCGCGATGAGGCGTAACGTCCTGCGCTGCGCTCGCGAGCCTGGTCGTTCTTTGCGGCGGCGACTTCGTCTGGCTCGGCGTGCTGGCGCGGGATTTCTACGCCGCGCGCTTGGGCGCGCTGTTGCTGCCCGCAGCCGAACTGGGCTGCCGCGGCGCTGCTTCTATCCGCTCTACGTCGGCGGCCTGCTGGTGTTCTGCGTGCGGCCGGCGCTGGCCGCGGGAAGTTGGCGCCAAGGCGTCAGCCGGGGCGCGCTCTTTGGCCTGGTCGCTTACGCGACCTACGATTTGAGCAACCTCGCGACGCTGCAGCGGCTGGCCGGTCGCGGTGACGCCTCGCCGACATCGCCTGGGGTGCATGGGCTAAGCAGCGTGGCGAGCGCTCGCCGGGCTATGCGACGGCCAGGGCAGCGCGCGCGGGCGGCGCCGGCCGCGGACCGGTCATGAGTCGCCCGGCTCGTCCGCACGGCAGGCTGCGGCGGTGAAGACTGCTCCTCGCGCTGGCGCTCGGTTATGCGGGGTTGCTGGGGCTGCTATATCTGACGCAGGAGCGGCTTATCTTTCGCGGCACGCGCCTGCCCGCCGACTACCGCTTTGACTTCCGCGCAGCGCTTCGAGGAAATGCGCGTCGCGGTGCCCGGCGGTTCGCTCGACGCGCTGCATTTCACGCAGCCGCAGCCGCGCGGACTGGTGTTCTTCATGCACGGCAACGCCGGCAATCTGGCCACCTGGACCGCCGGTCGTCGATTTCTACCGCCGCGTCAACTACGACCTGTTCATCTTCGACTTTCGCGGCTACGGCAAGAGCACCGGCCGCATCGCGCAGCGAGGAACAGCTCTTTGCCGACGTGCGCGCGGCCTGGGACGCGATCGCGCCGCGCTACCGCGACCAGCCGGTGGTCATCTACGGGCGCTCCCTGGGTACCCCGCTGGCGGCGCGCCTGGCGCGCGAGGTCCAGCCGCGGCTGCTGGTGCTGGT
Organism: uncultured beta proteobacterium; assembly: GCA_963777455.1. Lineage (GTDB taxonomy): Bacteria > Pseudomonadota > Gammaproteobacteria > Burkholderiales > Casimicrobiaceae > PALSA-1003. Next base: position 2,397,964 of record CAVZQQ010000004.1, on the reverse strand, counting down.
GACACCGTTTACCAGCCTGGCCACGATCGAGCAAGCGCGCCTACCCGTTCGCGCCCGAATGGCTGCTCAAGTACCCGCTGCGCACCGACGCGCGTGATCGCCGACGGTGCAGCATGCCCGATCCTGTTCGTGCATGGCACGCTGACGAACTGATTCCGCTCGCCGAGAGCGAACGGCTGCGCGCGCTGGCGCGCGCGCCGACGCGAACTGCTCGTCGTCGCCGGGGCCGGCCACAACGATATCCAGGACTTCCCGAGCTACCGCGACGGCGCTGGCCGCGCGGCTCGATCGCGGTCGCGGGCGACTAAAGCGCACCCGGCGCGCGCGGTTTCGCAAGCCATGGCCGCGCGGCTAAACTGGCGCGATGGCACAGCACCCCGAGCCCGGCAGCGCCGCCGCCGGTCGCTGCCGACGAGTTGCGCGCGGCCTTCCGGCGGGTCTTTCCCGGCGTCATGTTCGCGATGTTCCTGGCCGCGGTCGACCAGACGATCCTCGCGAGCGCACTGCCCGCGATCGTCGCCTCGCTCGGCGGGTTCGCGGATCTGTCCTGGGTCGTCGTCGCGTATCTGCTCGCGGCGACGGTGGCCGCACCGCTGTACGGCAGCATCGGCGACCGCTTCGGGCGGCGCCGGACCCTGCTGGCCGCGCTGGCTGTGTTCACGCTCGCATCGCTCGGCTGCGCCCTCGCGCCGACTTTGCTGACGCTCATCCTGGCGCGTGCCGTGCAAGGCCTGGGCGGCGGCGGCCTGATGACCCTGTCGCAGGCGCTGATCAGCGAGAACGTGCCGCCGCGCCAGCGCGCGCAGTTCCAGGGCTATTTCGCCGGCGTGTTTGCCGCCTCGAGCACGCTCGGGCCCGCTGCTCGGCGCGCTGCTGACCGAGCAGCTGAGCTGGCGGGCGATATTCTTCATCAACCTGCCGCTGGGCGTGCTCGCCGCAGTGCTCGCGCTGCGCATTCCGCGCAGCGCGCCGCCGGCGCGCACGCGCTTCCGCCCCGACGTGCCCGGCATGCTCCTGTTCGGCGCCGGCACGCTGGCGCTGCTGTTTGCGCTGTCCTCCGCGGGCAATCGCTTTGGCTGGCTGGACTGGCGCCTCTACGGGTTGCTCGCGCTGGCGCTCGGCCTGCCTGGCCGCGCTCGTGGCCTGGGAAGTGCGCGCGCCCGACCCGATGATCCCGATGCGCCTGCTCGCCTCGCCGGTGATCTGGCGCTCCAACCTGGTGGTGGTCTGTTTCGCCGCGGCCCTGTTCGGGTCGGTGCTCTACCTGCCGCTCTATCTGCAACTCGGCCGCGGCTATCGGCATCGGCGCCTCCGGCCTGCTGCTGCTGCCGATCACCCTGTCGCTGGCCGCGTCGTCGACCCTGACCGGGCGGCGCATCGCGCGCACCGGCCGGCTGACGGCGTATCCGAAGCGCGGGCTGGCGGTGTCGACGGTGGCGTTCGTGGCGCTGGCGGCGACGGTCACCTTCGCCCCGACCTCGGTGGTGCTGGCGCTGACGCTGCTCGCCGGTGCCGGGCTCGGCACGACGATGCCGCCGACGCAGATCATCGTGCAGAGCGCGGGCGGCGCGGCCTCGCTGGCCTCGGCGGTCGCCTCGGTGTCAGTGTCGCGCTCGATCGGCGGCGCGCTGGGCGTCGCCATCGTCGGCGCGGTGCTGTTCGTCCTGGTCGGCCGCCAGGATGCGCTGCTCGCGTCGGTCCTGCCGCAGATCGCCGAATCGCGCGGGCGCGTTTCTCGCCGGCGCTCCCCGACGCAGCAGCGCCAGGCGATCACCGCCCACCTGGGCGATGCGTTCCGCGTCGTCTTCCTCGTTCTCGCCGCGTTCACCTGCGTCGGCGCTTACGCGGCCTCGAAGGTGCCGGTGCAAAGGCTCTGAGCAGTGCCGACAGCCTGCTGCGACCGGGCTTCAGGTGACGAAAATCCAGTACACCAGCGCCGCGATCAGCGCGTATTTCACCGCCCGGAACAGGGTGCGATTCTTGCGCTTGAGCCGCGTCAGCAGGTCGCTGCCGCGCACCGAACAGGGCGTAGACGCGGTTAAGTGCGCCGACCTCCTCGGTTTCGACGTTCTGGGTCGCGGAGGCGTGAATGATGTGGCGCGCCACCCAGCGGTTGAACGCGGTCATCCAGCGCGTGTGCAGCGGCCGCTCGACGTCGCAGAACAGGATGATGCGGGTGACGTCGGTCTTGTTTTCCGCGGAGTGAATGAAGGTCTCGTCGAAGAGCACGTCCTGGCCGTCGCGCCAGGAGTACGGCTCGCCGTCGATGAAGATGCGGCAGGCGTCCGAATTGGGCGTGCTCAAGCCCGAGGTGATAGCGCAGCGAGCCGGCGAACGGGTCGCGGTGCCGGTTGAGCTTGCCGCCCGGAGGCAGCAGCGCGAACATCGCCGCATTGACCGAGGGCAGCGCCTCGACCAGCGCCACCGTCTTCGGGCACAGCGCCTGCGCCGACGGCAGCGGCGCGCCGTACCACTTGAGGTAGAAGCGCTTCCAGCCTTCCTTGAAGAAGGAGTTGAAGCCCAGGTCGTTGTGGCCGGTCGCGGCGCGAATCTGCCCCTCGCCGGTGAGCGCGAGCGCCTCGTCGCGCATCACCTGCCAGTTGTCGCGCAGCGTGCGCGAGTTCCGGCAGCTGGTGCACGTCGACGAACGGCCGCGACGGCACCGCCGAGAACAGGTACATGAGCGCGTTGTACGGCGCCATCAGCGTCGAATGGTCCTTGAGCTGGCGGACGAGCGTGTGCCGCACGCGGCCGCGAAAGTGCACGTACAGCGCCGGCCGCCACGAACACGTAGACGACGATGAACTTGGGCGCGAACAGCGCCGACAACCATTGCGTCAAGACAGACTCCTTTGGCGCAGTCGGCAGATGCGCAGCCGCCACGGCCGTTGCGCCGACGCGCCGATTATACTGCCCGCGCCGGACGCGGTCAGGCCGGCAGCCCCGGGCGGCGGCGCCGCGCTGCCGGTACAATGGCGCGGCGCGACCGCGCACCGGCCATGACCATTGCCACGCCAACCCTCGTCGAACTCAAGCGAGCGTGCGCGCGCCGCCGCACAGCACGCCTACGCGCCCTACAGCGGCTTTTGCGTCGGCGCCGCGGTCCTGGCCTCGAACGGCGAGATTCACGCCGGCGCCAACGTCGAGAACGCCGTCCTTTGGGCTGGCGATCTGCGCCGAGCGCAACGCGGTTTTTCAGGCGGTCGCGCGCGGGCGTGCGGCGCATCGAGGCCCTGGTCGTCTATACGGCCACCGCGGTCGGCCACCACGCCCGTGCGGCGCCTGCCGCCAGGTGCTGCACGAATTCGGACCCGACGCGCTGGTGGTCTGCTGCACCGACGACGCCGCGGCCGAACGCCGCTATTCGCTCTCGGAGCTGCTGCCGGATGCTTTCGGGCCCGCCGAGCTCGCCTGGCGGGCTGCCGGAGCTAGTCGCCACGCATCGACGTTCGTCACTTCGAGGAGTCATTGTCCATGGCCACGCAAGGCAAGACCGCCATTGTCACCGGAGCCGGCACCGGTATCGGCAAGGCCGTTACGCTCGCGTTGCTGCGCGAAGGCTATCGCGTCGCGCTCGCGGGACGGCGCAAGGAGCTGCTCGACAAAGTCGTCAGCGAGGCCGGCGCACCGCGCCGGCACCGCCCTCGCCGTCGCGACCGACGTCAGCGATCCGGCGTCGGTGGGCGCGCTGTTCGCACAGACGAAGGCGGCTTTCGGGCGCCTGGATCTGCTGTTCAACAACGCCGGCGTCGGCGCGCCCGGGATCAACCTCGAGGATCTTTCCTACGAGCAGTGGAAGACGGTCGTCGACATCAACCTGACCGGCGCGTTTCTCTGCCTGCAGGAAGCGTTCCGGTTGATGAAGGATCCAGGATCCGCGCGGCGGCCGCATCATCAACAACGGCTCGATCTCGGCGCACGCGCCGCGGCCGAACTCGGCGCCCTACACGGCGACCAAGCACGCCATCACCGGGCTGACCAAGTCGGCCTCGCTCGACGGCCGGAAATACGACATCGCCTGCGGCGCAGATCGACATCGGCAACGCCGCGACGGACCTCGCGGCGAGGATGGCCAAGGGCGTGCCCCAGGCCAACGGCAGCATCGCGGTCGAGCCGCTGATGGATGTGCAGCACGTCGCCAGCGCGGTGTGCTACATGGCGAGCTTGCCGCTCGAGGCCAACGTGCAGTTTATGACCGTGATGGCGACGAAGATGCCCTTCGTCGGGCGCGGCTAGTAACGCCGCCGGGCGCGAGGCGGGTCGACCCGGTTATCAGCCGTGGTCGGTCGGACCGATGGGGCACTGCCAGACCACGCCCCAATGATCCGGGCAGTATTGCAGCCGCAGCCGTTGTTCGCAGGCGCCGCGGCTGATCCAATCCTCGCGCGCGCAGCGCGACAATCCTTCGTTCATCGCCTGCCACGGATCTCGGGGCGCCTCGACGACCGGCGGCGCGGCTACGCGCGCGGCGCGCGGCACCGGCTCGGGCGCCGGCGGCGGCGGTGCGACCGGTGCGGCGCGCGGAGCTTCGGCCTTGTGCCGCCTTGCGGCGTGCGGCTTTGGCGGCGGCGCTCTTGAGCAGCTCGCCGCGGCCGCTTTCGCCCTCGGCCGACAGGGCGACCGGTGGCGGTAGCTGCGGCCAGCCGCCGCGGTAGGCGGCAGGCGGGCGGCGCCGGGGCCGGTGCCGCGACCGCCTCCGGGCCGGCTCCCGCCGTAGTCTGGCTTGCGCTGTCGCCGGCGCGTCGCGGTCACTCGCGGCGGCTCGTGATGCGCGAATGAGAAGCTGGACGACCAGGTAGAGGACCGCGCTCGCGACCGCCAAGGCGAGCAACAGCCACTGCACGCCGATGGCCTTGCGCGGTGCCGCGCTCGCCTTCCGCAGCCGACGCCGCCATGGCCGCCTCGGACCGCGCCGCAGTGGCGGCGGCGGGACTTGCTCGCGCTCGCGCCGGCGCGTTCCGGTCGCGGAGCGAACCGCGGCCGGCCGACGCTGGGCGCGCCGGCGGCGGCCAGCAGCGGCTGGGTGACCGTGGCGGCGAACGCGCGCTTGCGCGCGGCGGCACAATCGCGGCAAGATTTGCCCCTGGCGGGCACTCGCTGGCGCAAATACGGCACTTCATCCTGCCCTTCTCCTCAGGCTCAAAACGGCAACGGTCGAGCGCACATCGATCGGTCCATCAGCGTTGCGCCATAGGGCCGCAGCGGACCCATTGACCGCGAGCAACCGCCACGCGCGGCCGACCAGCCCCCTGGCGCCAGGCCCGCGTCGCCAGAGCGCAAGCAAGCCATATGCCGCCCCGGGCGGCGGCGCCGCTCGCGCCGGCAGCCGCCTTAGTGCGGCCAGTTGGCGATCCGCCGCGCATCGCCGGTCAGTTCGAGGATGTGCAGCCCGGTGTTGGCGCGATCGACCGCGTAGATGTAGCCCCGGTCGTCGACCTCGACGTTGTTGGTCTGGATGGCCGTCTTGCAACGCTCGGCGCCGTCCACGGTGACGCAGCGCGGCTCGGTGTGCGCCGTAATCGGCGGAATGAAATAGGCGACCTCGCGCGGGTGGTAGGGGTCGCGGATGTCGACGGCGCGCACCCCGGCATTGAAGTGGGCGAGAAAGAGCAGCCGCTTGTAATAGATCGGCGTGAAGTTCTCATTCGACGAGTGCGTGCCGAAGCGTCCGCCGCGGCTGCAGAAGTCGCCGCTGGCTTCCGGCACGGTGAAGGTTGCCACGCCAACCGGGCGCGACTCGGCGCTGATGTCGGCCAGCCAGAGCATCTGCCGGGCCTCCTGGCACTCATTGACCAGGGCCTCGTCGACGACGGCCAGGAAGTCGCGCGTGCCGCCCACCCGGTCGTGGGCAAATTCCGCCACTTCCATCTTGAGCAGCGGAAAGGCCGTGTGCGCACCGGCATTGGGCGGCAGGACGAAGCGGCCGACTTCGGGGTAGAGCAGGTTGGCCGGGGTGGGCTCCGTGGGCCCGTCGAGCAGCTTCTGCCGATCGACGATCTGGACCATCCCCATGCTGTTGGTGCCGTAGCCGAAATAGATCCGGTTGCCCGCCGGTCCGGTGGAGATCGGTCCATGCAGTTCGACGGGCACCGCGCCCGTGGCGCCAGGCTGTTGTCCGGGCAGACCGAAGTAGCGGATGAAGCGCGGCTTGGTCGGATCGGACAGGTCATAGACCTGCGTCATGCGCCGCGTGCGCCAGCCGGGAACCCCTGATACCAGGTAGGCAATGCCGGTGTCGCACTCCCACCAATTCTTGTGTGTGCCCTGGAGCGGACCGATGCGCGTAACCAGGCGCGGCTGGGCCGGATCGCTCACATCCCAGATTTCGTGCCAGGTATTGCCGAAAGTGCGCAGGAGATAGAAGCGCGCCGGGTCGCCATGCGGCAGCTGCGCCTGCCGGCGCACACGCGCACCATCTGCGCCCCGCCGCTCTCGCACAGCCCTTCCTCGCCCGGGATATGGGCCAGGTAGTGGGGCGCGTGCGGATCGGTGACATCGAGGATCGAGGTGCCGTTGAATTCGGCCTGACCGGTCAGCGGGTTGATCGGCTTGGGCACGCGGGCGGTGCCCCCATGGTGCCCGACATAGAGAATCCAGCGCCCGTTCTGCTCGCGCACCAACGGCTGATAGGCGCTGCGGGCCTGCAAATCGTTCCAGCCCACCAGCGCCATGTCCTTGGCTTCGGGCGCATCGCCAAGCTGCGGCGCGGCGAGCGCCGCCGCGCAGACGGCGAAGGCGGCGAACCCGCCCCAGGCTACTCGCTGCACGCTGCGCCGAGCGAATGACCGTCGCCATGGATCGGCTGTTGCGCCAGGGGCGCGTTGCAACCGGCTGAGCCGCAATTACTGGCCGCGATCGCGCGGCAGACCGCCGCCGCTTAGCGGACACTGCGGCACCTGGCCCCAGTAGCCGTCGCAGTAGTGCCAGCGTTGCCGTTGCTCGCAGCCGAAGCGCGAGAAGAAATCCAGTTTCTCGCATTCCGCCAGCGCCTCGGCGTACATCTGCCACCGATCCGGCGCGGGCGCCGCCGCGCCGGGCGCTTTGGCGAGCATCTTGCCCGTCCCCGGCGTACCGGTGGCCGGCACGCCTTTCGCGGCGGGTCGGTGGCCGCGGGCGCGACCTTCGGTGGCAGCCTGGGCCGGGTGCGCCTTCGGCGGCGGCGGCGGGGATTTGGTCGTATCCGCTGTCGGCGCCGATGGCGCCGCGGGCGCTTCCGTGTCCGGCGGCGCAGCCGTGCTCTCGCCGGCGGGCGCGGCCGCTTCCGGCGCCGTGCCGGAGGGCGAGGTCGCGGCGTCCGCGGTTGCGGGTGCGGACGTGCTGTCGTTGCTTGGTGCCGGGGTTTCGTCCGCCTTGGGTGGTTCGACTGCGGCTACTGTTTCCTTGTTCTCGCCGACCAGACGATAGGTGAAATAACCGCCCACGACGAGCACGATCGACGACCGCGATGGCGGCCACGATGAGCCCCATGTGCCGGGTGCCCGCCGCCGCGGCGGCCGGCGCGGCGCCAGGGGGTGGCGGGACCGGTGGCATAGCAGGTGTTGGCGTGGGCGGCGACGCGGCGGCCGGCGGTCGCGCGACGCTCGCCACCGGCGGCACCGGTGCCGGTTGCGCCGGCGCGGGCGGACGCGGCGCGGGCGCCGCCGCGGCCGGGGCGCTGACCGGTGCCGCCGCGGGCGGCGGCGCGGCCGCCGTCAGCACCACGCCGCAATGCACGCAGAACTTCGCCCCGGGCTGGTTCTCGTTGCCACAAGCGCTGCACTTCATTCGACTTCCTCCCTCGGGAATCGGGTCAGAGTCCTGACGCGCGGGGTGCTTGGGCCTGCGCTCAAGCGGCCGACGCTCCGGCGTTCGCAAAGCGAACCCGTTTACAACGCGACGGGTATTATCGCCCCATCGTCGCTTGGCTGTCACTCAAGGGCGACGCCGTACGGCGGTGTGCCCCCTGCGCCGCACTCCACTTCACTTCGACCCCCATTGGATGCCACCATAGCACCCGCTCATCAGGCCGGCCTCGACGCGCCGTCGCGGGCCGGGCTAGCTTGCACCTTGCCCATTGCCATGGCCGATCCGGTTTCGCCGCCGACCTCGCCGCCTGCCACCGACGCGGACGGCAAGCTGCTGCTCACGCCCGACGAGGCGCGGGCGTTGCTGCGCGAGTGTTGCGCGCAATTCCTGGCCAGCCTGGTGGAAGTCGTTTCCGGGTCGATCGAGGGCACTAACGACCTGTTCGAGCAGAACAAGTTCGTCACCGATGTCGAGGTGATGGACTTTCGCAGCAAGCGTGCCGAGTGGACCAAGCGCTTCGAGCAGACGCTCAAGGAGCTGTTCGAAAAGCGCCTCAAGGGCCCGCGCCGCCAGGGCCGGCGGCCGGACGCAGATGGCTCGGTGGCTTCGCTGCGCGTGCTCAATGCCTTCGATCACGAAAAGCAGGCGGCGCTGACGACCGGCGACCCAGTTTCTGCGGCGTCTGACCAAGCGCGAGGTCGACGCGCTCGATCTGCGGGTGGGCGTGCTGCTGGGCGAAACGCGGATGCGCGAGATCGACAACCCGTTCGCCCCGGATTACATCCTCGATGCCATCGGCGTGACCTCGCGCGCGCTGCTACCCAATCCGCGCGTGTGGCGGCCGCTGATGGAGCGGGTGCTGGCTGACATCACGCCGGCGGCGACCAAGACCTACATTCGCCTCAACCGCCTGCTCGCCGATCGCCACGTGCTGCCGGAGATCAAGGCCGAGCTGCGCGCGCGCAGCGACTTGCGGCCGGCCGACGATGGCGAGTTGTTGCCGGTGTTCGAGCGCCTGATCAAGGAAGTTGCCCCGCCCTCGCTCAGTCGTCGACGTCGCCGTGCCCGCCGCGGCGCCGGCCGCGGCGGTGGGTGCCCCGGGATCCGCCGCGCCCGCAGCCGTGCCGGCCGCCGGCGCCACCCCTGGCACCGCGCCGCCCGCAATCCCGGTCGGCGCCGACACCCAGGCGGGTACTCCGCCCGCGGCGGTAGAGGCCGCGCCGCCCCCGGCGGCCGCCGGCCGCTGAAACGACGCCGACTGCCGGGGTCGCTCGCGGCGGTGACGGCGCCTCCCGCGGGGGCGATTAATCCGTACGCAGCGGAACTGGCGCGCGCCGCACCGCTGCTTGCCGCTGCCGGCCGCAGCCGAGCAACGCATTCGGCCTGCCGCAACTCGATCCATTGCTCGCGCTCGGCTCGCTCTCCGCCGTGGTGGCCGCGCTCGACCGCTGGCAGATTCTCGACCCGGCGGCGCCGCCGGCGTGGCCGCCGGCAGCGGCACGGCCGGAGTCGGGCCGGAGGCGCGAGGTCGCCGCGGTCGTGCCGCTCAACCGCATTCCCTGGATTCGCGCCGCCGTCGCCGACAAGGTCGTCAACCCGACCGACAAGATCACCATCGACGTGATCGCGCTGCTGTTCGACTATATCTTCCGCGACCCGTCGATTCCCGAGTCGCTGCGCAACCTGTTCGGCCGCTTGCAGGTGCCGATCCTCAAGGCGGCGCTGCTCGACCGCACCTTCTTCTCCGACAAGAAGCATGCGGCCCGCCGCCTGCTCGATCATCTCGCCGGCGCGGCCGATCGGCGCCACGAGTGACGAGGGCTATCGCGACCGGGTTCGAGCTCGTCGCTGCCGGCGTCATCGATGAAGTCTGCCGCGACTTCAAAGTCGACGTCGGCGGCCTTCGAGGCGGCCGACGCGAAGCTGCAGGAGTTCGTCGATGCCGAGCAGCGCAAGGCCGCGGCGCTGCTCGACCACGACGTCGCGGCGGCGCTGGTCGCCGAGGAAAGCGAGGCCGACCGCTCGCACGTGCGCGCGCTCATTCGCGACAAGCTCACCGGCATCAAGGTGCCCTTCGAGGTGCGCGGCTTCGCCGAGACGATCTGGGTCGACTATCTGACCCTGGTGCGCGAGCGCGATGGCGCCGAAGCTGACACCTGGTCCGGTGGCGTGAAGACGCTCGACGACCTGCTGTGGAGCATCGCTGCGAAGGAGCGCAACGCGCAGAAGGCGCGCCTGACCAAGATGGTTCCCGGCCTCGTGCGTAACCTGCGCACCGGCGGCGCCGAGGTGCAGGTGCGCGACGATCGCATGCAGCCGTTTCTGGAAGCGGTGTATCAACTGCATATCGCCGCGATCCGGCCCAAGGCCGCGTGGCCGCAGCGTTGATCGAAGCCGAGACCCCGAACGTGCCCACGCTGACCAAGGTCGTCAACGTGCACGACTTCGTCGGCGAGATGGTGGTCGGGACCTGGCTTGCCTTCGATGACGAGGGCCGCACCATCAACGCCCGGCTGTCGTGGATCAGCCCGATGCGCACCAAGTACATCTTTACGACCCGCTCGCGCGGCCGCGCGCTGGCAATCTCCCCGGAAGAACTCGCCTGGCAGCTGCGCGACGGCACCGCGCGCCTGATCGTCGAGCCGGTGCCGCTGTTCGATCGCGCGGTGAGCTCGGCCCTCGACGAATTGGCGGCCAACAAGGCCGGCCAGGCGGCAGCCGACTAGCGCGCCCGCGCGCCGTTACAAGCGACGCGTTCCCAGGTCTCCGCGACCAGCTGCCTGCCGAAACTCTCGTGCTTCTGCTTGCCCGTACACTGGAATCCCGCGCGCAGGTACAGGCGGCGTGCGGCGTGCGAGCTCGCTCTGGGTCCATAGCGTGAGCTTGCGGTAGCCGGCGGCGCGGGCGAAGCCGATGCACTCGGCGATGAGCTGCGCGCCAATACCCAGCCCGCGGGCGGCGGGCTCGACCAGCAGCAGGCGCAACTTGGCCACAGCCTTGGTGTTGCGCACGAGGAATACCGAGCCGACGATCTCTCCCCGCCGCTCGGCAATCCAGCAGCGCTCCCGGGCGGCATCGAAGCGCTGCACGAAGCTGGCGGCGATCTGCGCCACCAACGCCTCGAAGCGTTGGTCGTAACCGTACTCCTGCGCGTAGAGCGCGCCGTGGCGATGGATCACCCAGCCGATGTCGCCGGGTCGCGGCGGGCGCAGCAGATACGGCGCCGGAGCAGCGTCAGCGGCGGCGCCGAGCAATCGCCCCAGCGTTTCCATCGCGTCTACCAGCAGCCCCTGCTGCGCCGACGACAGTGGCGCGAGCAGGGTGGCGACCTCCTGCTGGGAGCGCGCGTCGAGGCGGGCGAATTCCCGGCCGCCGCGCGGGGTCAGCGCCAGCGACTTGCGCCGCCCGTCGGCGGCGGAGAGCTGCTTGCGCACCAGCCCGCGCTGCTCGAAGCCATGCAGAATGCGACTCAGGTAGCCTTCGTCGAGCGCGAGGCGCGCCGCCAGCACCGCGGCGGTGGGCGGGTCGCCGCGCGCCGGCCAATGGGCCAGCTCGTAGAGCACCCGCACCCCGGTCAACGGGAAGGGGCTGTCGAGCAGATGTTCACGCAGCACGCCGATGCGCTGCGTGTAGAAGCGGTTGAAGCGGCGCACCGCGGCGATGCGGTGCGGGCTGCGCACGTCCGTCTGCGTGGTCATGGTCTGCGGCTGGCGAACCAATGCTTGCCAATGTCAACCTTTTAGTTGCTTCTGTCAACCAATTGGGCAAACCGCGCCGCCCGAGGGCACGGCGCGTCAGCCCACGTGCTGGCGCAGCCACGCCAGCGTGCGTTCGCGCGCGAGCTTGCGTCGAGGCCGGGTCGTAGCTTGGTCGCTCGTCATTGCTGAACGCGTGCTCGGCGGGGTAGAGAAAGACCTGTACCTCCGGGCGCGCGGCGGCGAACTGCTTGACCCCGGCGAGCGGAATCCCCGTGTCGCGTTCCCCGAAGTGGGCGAGCACCGGACAGCGCGGTTGTTCGGTGCGCGCCTCGGTCATGCCACCGCCGTAGTAGGTGATGGCGCAGGCGAGGCCCGGCACCCGGACGGCACTCATCCAGCTCACATAGCCGCCCCAGCAGTAGCCGACGATGCCGACCCGGCCCGCGCTGGCGGCCGCCTCGCCTGCCGCCGCGATATCGCGCAGCGCGGCGTCGATGCCGGGCGGTCGCCTTGAGCGCGCGCCCGCGGGCAACGTCTTCGGGCGTGTAACCGAGCTCCACGTTGCGCTCCATCCGGTCGAATAGCGCCGGCGCGATGCTCGCGTAGCCCTCCGCGGCAAACTCGTCGCACACCGCCCGGACGTGGCTGTTTACGCCAAAGATCTCCTGCACCACGATCAGCCCGCCGCGCGGCGATCGCCACCGGATCGGCGCGATACGCCGCCAGCCGGAAGCCGTCGGCAGCAGTCAGATTCAGCCGTTGACCCATCGCTCGCCCCTGCACGCCTGTCCCATCGAGTCCAAATGGTACTGCACGCCGGCATCGCCGGCGACGGCCATGGGATAATTTGCCCAGCCTTGGGCGCATGCTGCACCCTGGCCCCGGGAGAACGCATGAACCAGCACAAGGTCGAGACTCTGGTCCACGAGTTGCTGCTGGAGATCGGCGAGGACCCGCAACGCGAGGGCCTGGTCAGGACACCGCAGCGCGTTGCGGCTGCGCTGCAGTTTCTCACCTCCGGCTACCGAACCGACGCCGCCAAGCTGATCAACGGCGCGATCTTCACGCAGCACACCAACAGCATGGTGATCGTGAAGAACATCGAGGTCTACAGCCTTTGCGAACACCACATGCTGCCGTTCTACGGTCGCTGCCACATCGGCTACATTCCCGACGGTCGGGTCTTCGGCGTATCCAAGCTGGCGCGGGTGGTCGACATGTACGCGCGCCGCCTGCAGCTCCAGGAACGGCTTACCGAGCAGATCTCGCAGGAAGTCATGGAATCGGTCGGCGCCCTCGGCGTGGGCGTCATGATCGAGGCGCGGCACCTGTGCATGATGATGCGCGGCGTGGAAAAGCAGAACTCGGTGATGGTCACCTCTTCGGTGCTGGGAACCTTTCGCGAATCGGTCGCGACGCGCGAGGAGTTCCTGGCGCTCGTCGGCAGCCAGCACCTCTAGCCCGCCGCGTTGGCGCTGCCAGCGCTCGAGACGCAGGCGATCGTGATGCTCGCCTCGCTGCCGGTGGGCGCAAACGTCTATCTGATGTCGCGCCAGTTCGACACGCTCGGTGGCCCGGTGGCGGCGAGCCTGGTCATTTCCACCGCGCTCGCTGCGGCGACGACGCCGCTGATCCTGGCCCTGATTGGAGCGGCGCCCGGTTAGCCAGCTGACCCTGGACACGCGTGAACCGAAGGTCGGTCAGGATGGTCCTACGCGATCGCGGCACGATCGTTGCATGGTTACGGGCACATCCATGCAGCGCCGCCGCGGGTGTGCCCGTATGCCCTTGCGCCCGCGCCGGGCGGTTCACAAAGCCGCTGCGGCCTGCCCGCTTTGTAATTCTTACCGGTGTTGGGACCGAGGCCGGTCGGCAGCCCGGAAGGGGAACCGGAGGACTGATGAGCGCTCAGGACCGCATCCGTTCCATTCGCCTGTCGCTGCGTTTCATCGCGCCGCTGGTGGTCACCCTCGCGCTGCTCGCCTACGCGCTGGTCCCGCTCGTCGACCGGCTGACGCTGCGCTGGTGGGTGAGCGACCTCGACATCCGCTCGCAGGTCATCGCCAACACCATGGAGGAGCAGCTCGCCGATCTGGTCGAGCAGGGCGCCTCGTCCAAGATCAACGTGCTCTTCACGCGTGCGCTGCAGGACGAGCGCCTGTACGCGCTCGCCTTCTGCGACGAGTCCGGCAAGCTGCGCTACCAGACCGCCACCTACCCGGCGTCGCTCGGCTGCAATCCGCCGGTGGGCGCCGAGCGAAGAGCACTCGGTGGTGCGCCTGCGCCAGGGGCCGCTGCACGTCGTGCAGCGGCCGGTGTACCAGGGCAGCGATCACATCGGCTCGCTGATCCTGGTGCACGACATGAGCTTCGTCGAGCGGCGCAGCGCCGACACGCGCCGCTACCTGATCGGCCTGTTCGTGGTGCTGGGCGTGGTCATTTCCCTGGTGACCGTGTTCATCGCGCACCTGTCCTGGCGCGGCTGGGTCGCCGGCGTGCGCGCGCTGCTGCGCGGCGAGGGCATCGTGCAGCCGTTCGCGCAGCCGCGCCTCGGACGATCTGCATCCGCTGGCGAGCGATCTGCGCGCGATGCTGCGCGACCTCGACCTGTCGCGGCGCAGCCCCGACCGGAACGCGACCTGGAGCCCGGAAATGCTGCGCGGGGTGCTGCGCGAAAAGCTGCTGGGCGACGAAATCCTGGTCGTTTCCAACCGCGAGCCGTTCATGCACGTGCATACCGACGAGGGCATCCGGCTGCAACGGCCGGCGAGCGGCCTGGTCACGGCGCTCGAGCCGGTGATGCGCGCCTGCTCCGGAACCTGGATCGCCCACGGCAGCGGCAGCGCCGACCGCGAGACGGTCGACCGCCACGACCGGCGTGCGCGTGCCGCCGGAGAAACCGAGCTACACGCTGCGCCGGGTCTGGCTGAGCCCCGAGGAGGAACAGGGCTATTACTACGGCTTCGCCAACGAAGGGCTGTGGCCGCTGTGCCACATCGCGCATGTGCGGCCGGTGTTCCGCACGCCCGACTGGGCCCAGTACGTGCGCGTGAACCGGCGCTTCGCCGACGCGGTGCGCAGCGAGGCGCGCACCGACGACCCGGTCGTGCTGATCCAGGATTATCATTTCGCCCTGCTGCCGCGGCTGATCCGCGAGCGGCTGCCGAAGGCGACCATCATCACCTTCTGGCACATCCCCTGGCCGAATCCCGAGTCGTTCGGCATCTGCCCCTGGCGCGAGGAGTTGCTCGACGGCATGCTCGGCAGCACGATCCTCGGCTTTCACACCCGCTTTCACTGCCAGAACTTCGTCGAAACGGTCGACCGCTACCTCGAAGCGCGCATCGAGCACGAGTCGTCGACGATCACGCACGGCGGCCATCTGACGCAGGTCGAGCATTACCCGATCTCGATCCAGTGGCCGCCGGAGTGGGTCGAGTCGCAACTTTCGGTGCCGCTGTGCCGCGCCAAGGTGCAGCGGGTCGAGCAGCTGCGCGACAACGTCCTGCTCGGCGATCGGCGTCGATCGCATGGACTACACCAAGGGCATTCTCGAGCGCTTCGTCGCCGTCGAGCGCATGCTCGAGCTGCACCCGGAGTTCATCGACCGCCTGGTCTTCATCCAGATCGCCGCGCCGTCGCGCTCGTCGCTCGACGAGTACCAGAACTTCGAGTCACGCGTGCGCGCGCTCGCCGGGCGCGTCAACGCGCGCTTCGGCCGCAACGGCTGGGAGCCGATCCGGCTCAAGGTCGAGCATCACGAGCCGCCGATCGTCAACGAGTACTATCGCGCCGCGGACGTGTGCGTGGTGACCAGCCTGCACGACGGCATGAACCTGGTGGCCAAGGAGTTCATCGCCTCGCGCGACGACGAACAGGGTGTGCTGGTGCTGTCGCAATTCACCGGCGCCGCGCGCGAGCTGCACGATGCGCTGCAGGTCAATCCCTACCATAGCGAGCAGTGCGCGCACGCGCTGTACCGGGCCCTGACCATGCCCTCCGACGAGCAGCGCGTGCGCATGCGCAGCATGCGGCGCCTGGTGCAGGAGTTCAACGTCTATCGCTGGGCCGGCGCCATGCTGCTCGACGCCGCGCGGCTGCGCCAGCGGCAGCGCGTATCCGAGCGCATCTACGCGCACCAGCGTACCGATGGCGCCGAGCTGAAGTGAGGTACGCGCTGGCAGCCGAGGGCATGGCGCGCATCGCCGCGTTTGTGACGCCCAGAACGCTGCTCGCGTTCGATATCGACGGCACGCTCGCGCCGATCGTCGAACGGCCGTGGGATGCGCGCGTACCGGCCGAGGTGCAGCGGGGGCTGGCCGCGCTCGCCGAACGCGCAGCGCCGTCGCTATCATCACCGGACGCGCCATCGAAGACGCCCGGCCGATGCTCGGCTTCGTGCCCCGCTACCTGGTCGGCAACCACGGCGCCGAGGGTGTACCGGGCTTCGAGGCGGCGTCGGCGCAGCTGCGCGCGCGTCTGCCGGGGCTGGCTCGACGAGCTGTCCCGCGCGGCCGAGCCGTGGCGCGCAGATCCCCGGCGTCGTGCTCGAGGACAAGACCTACTCGCTGACCTTCCACTTCCGCCATGCGCCCAACCGCGCCGCGGCGCGGCGCCTGCTCGTCGCGCGCGCCGGGACCTCGGCCCGTCGCCGACGCTGCTCGACGGCAAGTATGTTGCTCAACCTGCTGCCCCCGGGCGCGCCGCACAAGGGCGTGGCGCTCGCCGCGCTGCTGGCGCATGCGCACTGCGACCGTGCGCTCTATGTCGGCGACGACGCATCCGACGAGGCGGTGTTCCGCCTGCGCTCGCCGGCAGTGCTCTCGGTGCGGGTGGAGCGCGACCCGGCCAGCGCAGCCGATCTCTACCTGCGCGGGCAGAAGGATGTCGCCCGCCTGGTCGCCGAACTGCTGCGCATCAGCCCTAACGCCACGGTGGCGGCGCCGGCAGGATCCCGGCCCGGCGCCGAGACATGAGCCCGGCCGCGGCGCGCAACCTCGCGCTCGGCATCAGCGGCTGCGCAGCGGCGCGCGAACGGTTCGAAGGATTCATCGCGTCGCGCCGTCCGCTGCGCCTGAAATCTCCGCAAACCTATTCGATGGCTGGCATCATCCACGGCGCCACGCGTCTGCCGCGACGCTGGAACAGCGTACTGTAAGGGTCGCGCCGGGTAGCGCGACCGTATCGCGCGGCTTCCGCGCCGCCCATCGGGAGAAACCATGTCCGAACGCTTCGACGCCATCGTCATCGGCGCCGGCCAGGCCGGGCCGCCGCTGGCGGTGCGCCTCGCCCAGAGCGGCCGCAAGACCGCGCTCATCGAGCGCAAGGTCGCTCGGCGGCACCTGCGTCAACAACGGCTGCATCCCGACCAAGACGCTCATCGCCAGCGCGCGCGCCGCCCATGTCGCGCGCCGCGGCGGCGACTACGGCGTGAGCATCGAAGCGCCGATCCGCGTCGACATGGCGCAGGTAAAGCGGCGCAAGGACGCGGTCGTGAGCGCGTCCACCGACAGTCTGACGCGCTGGCTCGGCGGCACGGCTGGGCTCAGCCTTGATCCACCGGCCACGCGCTGCTTCGAAAGCCCGCGACAGCAGTCCGCGTCGGCGAGCGGCTGCTCGAAGCCGAGCAGTTCTTCATCAACGTCGGCGGCCGCGCCTGGGTGCCGGACATGCCCGGGCTGGCCGAGGTGCCGTATTTCACCAACGCGACGATCATGCACGTCGACTTCCTGCCCGAGCACCTGATCATCGTCGGCGGCAGCTACATCGGCCTCGAGTTCGCGCAGATGTACCGGCGCTTCGGCAGCCGCGTCACCGTCATCGAGATGGGGCCGCGGCTGATCGGCCGCGAGGACGAGGACGTCTGCCGCGGCGATCCAGGCCATTCTCGAAGGCGAGGGCATCGCCTTCCGCCTGAACGCCGAGTGCCTCGCCGTGGCCGCGCGCGGGCGACGGCGTCGCCGTGCAGCATGAGCTGCGCCGAGGAGCCGCGCGAAATCGCCGGATCGCACGTGCTGCTCGCCGTCGGCCGCGTGCCGAACACCGGCGACCTCGGCCTGGATCGCGCGGGCGTCGCGACCGACGCGCGCGGCTACATCACGGTCGACGACCAGTTGCGCACCAACGTGCCGGGCATCTGGGCGCTGGGCGACGCCAACGGCCGCGGCGCCTTCACCCACACCTCGTACAACGACTACGAGATCGTCGCCGCCAACCTGCTCGACGGGCAGTCGCGACGCGTGACCGACCGCATCACGACCTATGCCCTGTTCACCGACCCGCCGCTGGGTCGCGCCGGCATGACGCTGCGCGAGGTTCGCGCCTCGCGGTCGCAAGGCGCTGGTGGCGACCATGCCCATGACGCGCGTGGGCCGCGCGCGCGAGCGCGGCGAGACGCAGGGGTTCATGCGCGTGCTCGTCGACGCGCAGACCGCAGCGCATTCTCGGGCGCCGCCCTGCTCGGCATCGAAGGCGACGAGGTCGTCCAGTCGCTGCTCGACGCGATGTATGCCGGCGCTCCGTACACGGTGATCCAGCAGGCGGTGCATATCCATCCGACCGTCGCCGAGCTCATCCCGACGCTGCTCGGCAGCCTCGAGCCGCTCCTAGCCTGCTCAGCCCGGCCATGCGGTCGACGCAGTCCCGCAGAAACATCTGCCGATGGCTTGCGACCGCGCCCGGATGGGCAAATACCTCGCGCGCCTCGGCCAGCAGGAACGCCTCGTCGTCGGAGTCGTGCACGAACCAGCGCAGATCGCTGGGCACGCTCTGGATCACCATCGAAGTCCTGCTCCATGCGACCGAGGAAGGCCGCCTGCGACATGCCGGCGTCGCGCGAGCGCGCGGCATTGGCGATGAAATCGGAGCCCTCGAAGCATTCGGCGAGCGACGGTCGCCCGGCGGCGGCACGCCCGGCGCCGAGCAAGGCACCGCAGCGACCACGCGGTCGCGATCCAAGCCGTCTGCCTTGCCCATAGACCCTCCTGTGGTCACCCGCCCCCAAGCATCGGGCCGCACGATTGATCGTAGCGCCTGTGCCCGCCGCTTCAAGCGCGCCGGCGCTGCCGCGCTACAATGCCGCAGCAGCGCTACCCTGGGGGACTCGATGGCCATCAAGCGCTTCGCCGGCAAGACCGGGACGCTCGTCGTTCTGCAGCACGAATCGAAGGTGCTCAAGGACAACCTGCTCGGCGATGCGCACATCCGCAAGCTCGCCGTCTGGCTGCCGCCGCAATATGACGCACCGGGCGCGTACCGGCCGCAGCAGTCCCGGGCGGCGCTTTCCGGTGCTCTTCGACCTGGTCGGGTTCACCGGCTCGGGCCTCGCCCACACCGGCTGGCGGCCTTTCTCCGACAACGTGCCCGAGCGCGTGGCGCGGCTGATCCATGATCGCCGCATGGGCCCGACCATCGTCGTGTTTCCCGACTGTTTCACCGCGCTTGGCGGCAATCAGTACGTCAACTCCTCGGCGGTCGGCAACTATGCCGACTATCTGACGCGCGAGCTGATTCCGTTCGTCGATCGCGAGTTTCGCACCCACGCCTCGCGCGACCACCGCGGCTGCTTCGGCAAGTCCTCGGGCGGCTACGGGGCGATCATCCACGGCATGAAATACGCCCAGTATTGGGGCGCGATCGCGGACCATTCCGGGCGACTCATACTTCGACTTCGTGTACTGGCACGACTGGCCCAACACGCTCAACGAGCTGACCCGGTTCCGGGTGCCGAAGCGGCGGCCGGGCCGCTACGACGCGCTCGCCGCCAGCGCCCGCAAGGGCCTCGCCGAAGGCCTCGACGACGGGCGCGTCAAGCGCTTCCTCGACAACGTGTGGGGCAAGGAAAAGCTCTCGTCCGCCGAGGGGCACTGCATCATGAATCTGTGCATGGCGGCGAGCTACGATCCGGACCCGAATGCGCCACTCGGGTTCCGCCTGCCGTTCAATCTCGAGACCGGCGAGCTGATCGAAAGGCGCTGGAAGCGCTGGCTCGAGAACGATCCGATCCTGCTCGTCGACAAATACCGCGCGAACCTCAAATCGCTCAAGGGCATCTACATCGACTGCGGCTGGCGCGACCAGTACCACATCCACTACGGCACGCGCGTGCTGTCCAAGCGGCTCGCCCAGGCCGGGATCCGGCACACCTACGAAGAGTTCGACGACAACCATTCCGACATCGATTACCGCATGGACGTGAGCCTGCCGTTCCTGTACCGGGCGCTCAAGCCCTAGCTGCCATGGCCGACGACGCCAACGTTCTCGGTGGCCGGCTCGAGCCCTGCTCGGTGCGAGCCGCGCACCGGCTTCTATCGCGACGGCTGCTGCAACACCGGCCCGGAGGATCTCGGTCTGCACGTCATCTGCGCGCGCATGACCGCCGCTTTCCTGGCCTTCTCCGCCGAGCGCGGCAACGACCTGTCCACGCCGCAGCCGGAGGCCGGGTTTCCCGGGCTTAAGCCTGGCGATCGCTGGTGCCTGTGCGCGGGTCGCTGGCGCGAGGCGCTCGACGCGGGCGTCGCGCCGCCGGTTGTGCTGAGCGCCACGCACGAGGAAGCGCTCGCGGTGGTAGCGCTGGATGACCTGAAGCGTCATGCCGTCGATTTGAACTAACCCGCCCCTTGGGCTCGGCCGTCGTAGGCAACGGGACTCGGGCCGGAAGCCGTGAATGGGCGAGCTCCAGTACTGGGGCGGAACGACCGGCGATGCCCAGCGTGAAGGCGGCGACCGCCGCAGCGTTGACGAAGCGCCATGGCCCCCGCAGAATTGCCGCGGGGACGCGCAAGGGGAGAACTCATGGTCGCACTGCAAGCGTTGTGGCTGCCGATTCTGCTGTCAGCGGTAATCGTGTTCGTCGGCAGTTCCATCATCCACATGGCGCTGCCCTGGCACAAGAACGACTACCTCGAGGGTGCCCAATGAAGACAAGCTGATGGACGCACTGCGCCCGCTCGCCATTCCGCCGGGCGACTACATGGTCCCGCGCGCGTCGGGCATGCGGGAGTTGAAGCTCGCCGGAATTCGCAGCGAAACTGCAGAAAGGCCCGGTGCTGATGCTCACCGTGATGCCCAATGGCCCCTTCAACATGGGGAGGAATCTGGCCCTCTGGTTCCTCTACTCGCTCGTGGTCGGGCTCTTCGCAGCCTACGTAGCCAGTCGCGCGCTGGCCGCCGGCACCGACTACCTGCGCGTGTTCCAGTTGACCGGCGCCACCGCCTTCATCGGCTATTCGGCCGCGCTCTGGCAGATGTCGATCTGGTATCGTCGCTCCTGGACCATTACGCTCAAGTCGACCGTGGATGGCCTGATCTACGCCCTGCTCACCGCGGGCACGTTCGGCTGGCTTTGGCCGCGTTAGTTCGCGGCGGCGCGCCCGCCTTGGCCACTACCCCGGCGCGATGGCATCCGTGTTCCGTTCCCGTCGATCGGCGCTATTTTGAAGACTATGCCCACGGCTGCGTCTTCGAGTGCGGGCCGATCGTCGTCGAAGAATCCGAGATCATCGACTTCGCCAAGCGGTACGATCCGCAGGATTTTCATACCGACCCCGCGGCCGCCGCGCGCAGCGTCTACGGCGGGCTGATCGCCAGCGGCTGGCATACCGCAGCGCTGACGATGCGCCTGCTGGTCGCGGATTACCTGTCGAGCGTCGCCAGTCTCGGCTCGCCCGGCATCGACGAGCTGCGTTGGATCCGGCCAGTCCGCCCCGCCGACACGCTGCGCGTTCGCGTGACGGTCCTGGAGACGAAACGCTCGCGCAGCAAGCCCGACCGTGGCGTGGTTAGCGCCCTGATCGAGGTGAGCAATCAGCATGGCGAGCTGGTCATGAGCCTGAAGGCAATTAACCTGCTGCGCTGCCGCGATCCTGCGCCCGGCAGCATCGGGGCGGAACCCGCGTAGGCCTCGCGGCGTCGTACCCGTACCGCCGCGATGTCCCGCCTGCTCATCACCTTCGGTATCGTCCTCGTGGTCGCCGGCCTTGCGTGGCCGTTGCTTGCGCAACTGGGCTTGGGACGGCTGCCGGGGGATATCCGCATCGAACGCGAGGGCTTCACACTCTACATTCCGCTGATGTCGAGCCTGATTGTGTCAGCGGTGATCAGCCTGATCCTGTGGCTGCTGCGCAAGTGAAGCGCTGATTCGTACTACCCGCCGGCGCGTCCATCCCCTATGATGACGGCGATGGACGGCCGCACCGCCGCTTCGCCAGCAACGGTCCGCACGTCGGGCCTCTTTGTCGGGTTTCTCAAGATCGGCTTGTCCGGCTTCGGTGGAGTCATGCCATTCGCACGACGCATGATCGTCGAGCAGCGGCGCTGGCTCTCGGAGCAGGAATTCCTCGACGTATTGTCGCTCTCGCAGTTCCTACCTGGCCCCAACATCGTCAACGTCTCGATCATTATCGGTCGCCGCTTTCAGGGCGTCAGCGGTGCGCTGGCCGCGTGCGCGGGATTGTTGCTCATGCCGCTGGTCATCGTGCTGGCGCTGGCAAGCCTGTACGCGCAGTTCTCTCAGGTCGAGGCGGTGCGTGGCGCGTGCCGCGGCGTGTCGGAGTCTGCCTCTGCCCTGGTCGTTGCCACGGCGCTCAAGCTGGCGCGGCCACTCAGGGCCTCGGTGTGGCGGGTCGCCGTCTGCAGCGCCGCGTTCGCCGGCATCGCGCTGTTGCGCATACCACTGCTGTGGACGCTTGCGGTGCTGTGCCCGGTGTCGATCGCGCTCGGATGGTGGAAGCGATAGTGATCTCGCCTCTGTTACTCGAGATCGCAGCGCAGTTCTTTGTCCTGTCGCTGCTCTCGATCGGCGGGGCTAACGCGGTCATTCCAGAAATCCAGCTGCGGGTGGTCGAGACTCACCACTGGATGACCAACGAAGACTTCGCGCAGCTTTTTGCGCTGTCGCAGGCGGCGCCGGGGCCGAATGTGTTAATTGTCAGTCTGGTCGGCTGGAAGGTCGCCGGCGTGCTCGGCGGGGTGGTGGCCATGCTGGCGATGTCCGGCCCGTCCTCGGTGCTGACCTACGCCGTCGCCCACGCCTGGGAACGCTGGCGCGACGCGCCGTGGCGGATCGCCATCCAGCGCGGCCTCGCGCCGGTCACGGTCGGGCTGATACTCTCGTCGGGCTACGTCCTCACGCGCGCGGCGGACCACACGTGGGGCGCCTACGCGGTCACCGGCGCAACGCTCCTGTTGGCACTGCGCGCGCGCCTGCATCCCCTGTGGATGCTCGGTGTCGCCGCGGGTCTGGGCGCCGCGGGCTTGGTCTAGACGGCCCCAGGATCCCCGAGCACATGCC
Organism: uncultured beta proteobacterium; assembly: GCA_963777455.1. GTDB lineage: Bacteria > Pseudomonadota > Gammaproteobacteria > Burkholderiales > Casimicrobiaceae > PALSA-1003. The sequence continues at coordinate 2,375,191 of CAVZQQ010000004.1, read as the reverse complement.
CGAACTACCCGACGTTACCGTCTACGTCGAGAGCCTCAAGCGGCACGTCGCAGGGCAGCCACTGGTACGGGTGCGCCTGCTCAGCCCCTTCGTGTTGCGCACCGTGACACCGCCGCTCGCCAGCGTCGAAGGCCGCCGCGTCGAGGACGTGCGCCGCCTTGGCAAGCGTATTGTGCTGGGACTCGAAGGCGAGTATTTCCTCGTGCTGCACCTGATGATTGCCGGGCGGCTGCGCTGGCTACGCCAGAGCGACCGGCCCCCGGCGCGTATCACTCTGGCGCTGCTCGATTTTCCGAGCGGTTGTCTGGCATTCACGGAGGCGGGCAGCAAGAAGCGCGCTTCGCTGCACCTGGTGCATGGCAAGAGCGCGCTTGCAGCGTTCGACATGGGTGGCGTCGAGGTTTTCGACACCGATCTGGCTGCGTTTTGCGAGCGACTCCGGCGCGAGAACCATACGCTCAAGCGCGCCCTTACCGATCCACGCCTGTTCAGTGGCATTGGCAACGCTTATTCGGACGAGATCCTGCACCGCGCCCGGCTATCGCCCATCGCGATGACCCACAAACTCAAGACCGAGGAAATCGCGCGGCTCTATCACGCGGTACGCGAAGTGCTCGCGGAGTGGACCAGCCGGCTGCGGGACGAAACGGGCGCGGATTTTCCCAAGCAGGTCACCGCGTTCCGCGCTGAAATGGCCGTGCACGGGCGCTTCGGCCAGCCTTGCCCCGTCTGTGGCGTTCCGGTGCAGCGCATCGTCTACGCGCAAAACGAAACCAACTATTGCGCGCGCTGCCAGACCGGCGGCGTCATCCTTGCCGACCGCGCTCTGTCTCGGCTTTTGAAGTCGAGTTGGCCGAGGTCGATCGATGACCTCGGTTAATCGCCACCGCGCCCGGCACCATTCCCACGCCATGAAAAACCGGGTCGGGCTTGGCGCCGAACCCGGTCCGCCCCGCACATGACTCGGGTCAGTGGTCTTCCTTCGGCTTTTCTTCCTTGGCTTCCGCCTTCGGCGCCTGCTGCGTCTTTTGCGCCTGCTGCGTCTTTTGCGGCGGCTGCGCCTTTTGCGGCTGGTGCGTCTTTTGCGGCTGGTGCGTCTTTTGCGGCTGGTGCGCCTTGGCCTGCTGCTGCGATTGCTCGGGCTTCGGCGCTTTTGCGACCTGCGCCCGCTTGGTCTGCTGCTGCGCCGGCTTGGATGTGTGGGCCGCTTGCGCCTGCCGGCTCTCGGCGGGCTGCGCATTCCGCTCAGCCGGCTTTGCCGCCGCCGCCGGCGCAGCCCGCCTCGGCGCCGGCGTCGGCTGCTGGGCAGCCGGCGCTACCGCTGCGCGCTCATGACCGGCCGGTGGCGGACCACCACGGTTCGCGTCGATGTGCACCCGGTTCACCCACTGCTCGCGTTCGCCGTAAAAGGGCCGGCTGCGATAGTGTGCGTCCCAATAGGTCATTAGCGAGAAGGTCACCACAGGCAAATGAATGCGCGCTCCGTACTCGATGATCGCGACTCGCTGGTTGTCGTACGGAACCACCATGTCGCCCGCATAGATCCACCCGCGGTTCGGACCGAAGCCGACGTCACACCAGCTCCAGTCGGAAAGGCAGCCGAAGACCTCGACCTGGGCGTTGACCGGCAGCTCTCCGATCGGCGGATATTCGCTGCTGGGCCCCGCAAACACGTCGGTGTCGCGTACGGTGAATGCGTCTTCTGCGGCGGCGGCGAGTGGCAGCCAAACGGCGAGTGCCACGCACGCGGCGAGCCAATATCGTGCTTTCATCTGAAACCTCCCATGGGTGACATAGTGGTCATCTCTTATCAACCTCCCTCAGATCGGATTTCCCTGCTTCCCCGCTCCTCGCGTGCCGCCGCAATCCGTCACCCGCATCGCCCGGGAGCGACCTCCAGCCACGGCGCACCGCACGAATCGTGAATGACTTGTCGCAGGTTGACTATCGGCAGGACGCTGATACTGATTACAGGCAAAGCAGCCATACGCGTAGGTGTTCCTCCTACGCAACCGGGATTGGCCGTCTTGCGCGGAGGCAATAGGCGGCCTCGCTATGGCCGAGGCGTCGAGGTGCTCGCAATGCCGGTTGAACTACGTCAAGGCCCTCACGCAACGAGCTGCAGGCGAGGTGGAATTGCGGCTCCTCGGCGGACTCGAGAACAAAGTGGCCGCTCGGGTGCGCTGGCGAACTTCGGTGAGACGCGACCGGAGAGAACTCCTCAGTGCTCGCTCACTGGCCAATGGCTCCCGGCCACCGGGCGTGATCGACGCATCAGGTTCTCGGTACGCGACCTAACAAATAGAATTCGTCATTGGGCCGCATGGCGATTAGATTTGCCATACGGTTAGAGAGTGCGAAAAACGCCGCAATTGCCCCAATGTCCCAAATATCCTCGTCGCTAAAGCCGTGCCCATGCAGGTTTCGGTAGTCTGTCTCGTCGATTTCCACAGCCCGTAGAGAAACCTTCAGCGCAAACTCCAGCATGGCTTTCTGCCGCTCGCTAATGTCAGCCTTGCGGTAGTTGACCGCGACCTGATCAGCGACGAGCGGATTTTTTTCGTAAACGCGCAGGATCGCTCCGTGAGCGACGATGCAATAAAGGCAGTCGTTCGCCCCCGACGTAGCCACGACAATCATCTCCCGTTCGGCCTTGGTCAACCGCGACTCGCGCAACATGATCGCGTCGTGGTAAGCAAAGAACGCCCGAAATTCCTCCGGACGATGGGCCAGCGTCAAGAATACATTGGGAATGAAGCCCGCTTTCTCTTGCACTTCGAGCATTCGTGCACGAATATCCTCGGGCAAGTCCTCGAGTTTCGGCACCGGGTAGCGGCCGATCGAAGGCGCGGTCATCGAGTAAGTCTACCAGCGTCGAATAAACCGTTCCACGACCAGGTCGGCACTTGGCTGCGGCCGACCGGTTGACGTGCCAAAGCACAGTCGACCGGAAGCGGTCACACTGCGTAGATGACGGCAGTGATGGACATGACGCGGCCAGGTCATTGCCGCAATCCGGCTATCGGCCCTTCAACTTTCGCATGTGCCACGGGAGCGACAAGACGCCGAACACGGGCCAGCGCGAGACCCAGTTCAGAATCCGCACCCGCCTCAACTTCAGCGGCGATTGCGTCGGCTTCTGCAAGTGCGACATTGGCATCATTGGCCATGCCGGCAAGGTGTTCCGCTTCGGCTCGGCTGCAAAGCAGAATGCCAAGGCTCAACCGGTCAGGTACAGCGCGCAAAAGGGCTTCGCCTGCATTCAGGTGGTGGCGTGCCTCCGCGAAATCGCTTTGCCGGGCGTGGAGCAGGCCCAAGCGACTAAGAAACCTGCCTTCCCAGCGACGATCTCCCATGTCACGGGCGATGACCAGCGCCGCTTTGATGTAAATCAACGCCTCATCAATCCGGCCCATCCGTTCGTAGAGCGTTCCAAGGTTCCCCAACGCATCGCACTCCAACTGCACGTAACCCAAGTCTCTCGCCACCCCCAGCGCGGCATCCAGCTGAGCGAGGGCTTCCTCCAACCGTCCCTGCAACAAATTGAGGAAGCCCAAATTGCTGAGCAAAATACCCTCGGATCGTCGGTTTCCCGTTTCTTGTGCCAATTCCAACGACGCCTCGAAGTGCGACCGTGCTAGATCCATGCGTCCCTGCTCGCCGTATGCATTACCCAAATTGCAAAGAAGCATGCATTCCAATTCCCGATCGCCAACATCGCGGGAGAGAACCATTGCTGGCTCGTAAAGCGCGCGCGCCCGCTCCATCCGACCAAGCGCATACTCGAGTTCACCGAGACCTAAAAGGATGAATCCTTCAAGCGCCCGATCCTTCAATTCGCGCGCGATGACTAACGCCGCATCGAGGCGCGCACGAGCCGATTCCAGGTGACCCGTGTTCCTTTCCACGCGGCCAAGGCTCCTGAGTGCACGGCACTCGCACCGTCGATCCCGCGCGACACGGGCGGAAACTAACGACGCCTCGTGGTGCGCGTAGGCATCTTGCACCCTTCCACACCTTGTCAAAGCGTCGCCCGCAACCTCCTCCACGATTGCGGTTGCTGCCGCCTCAAGCCCTGGGACGGCCCGCACCATGTCCGCGAGTTCTATTCCCACTTTGAATGGCCCGCGATACCTGAGCGCGAACCAGGCTCGCTCCAGCGCGTTCGCTGCCAACTCCGCAGCTCCGCGGCCAGCAGCTCTGCGACATGCCACGACAAAGTTGTCGAGCTCGGCGCCTCGGTTGGCGGTTGCGAGCCTCTCGTCCAAGCCCGCGAAGTAGGCACCGTGCCGGCCTTCGGCCACGAGCAACGCAGCGGAGCCGCTCCCCGGGTAGCGTCCTTCGGTGCGCAGGTGCTCCGCGGCATACTCCTGCACGCTCACGAGGAGATCGAACCGGTCGTCGGTTACCTGTCGGACGAGGGACTTTTGCACCAGCGATTGCAGTGCGTCAATTGGCCAAGGCGCGTTTTCATATGCAGATAGGTCAAGGACGGCCTCCACCGACTCGAGCGTGAATCCGCGCGCGAACACTGATAGTTGCGCCAGCGCCGCCTTCTCTGGTAACGAGAGCAGGTCCCAGGACCAATCGAACACCGCACGCAGGGTGGCCTGCCGGCCTAGGCGGCCGCCCGTCGACGAGAGCAGTTTGAACCGCTCATTCATGCGCAAGAGCAGCGATCTGGGAGGCATAACTCGCACCCGCGCCGCGGCCAGTTCGATCGCCAGCGGTAAGCCCTCCAACAGATTCACGAGCGGGGCGATGGCCGCCTGATCCTCACGGCTCAGCTCGAATCCCGGCTTCGCGGTCTCGGCTCTGCGCAGGAAGAGTGTCGCTGCGTCGGATGGCGCCAGTGGTGCCAGTTCAAGGATTTCCTCTCCGGGAAGCCCAAGTACTTCGCGCGTCGTCACCAGGAACCGCGCGTTGCCAGCGCGGTTGAGCCACCGGCCAAGCGTTTCCTCCGCGTGGCGTGCGACCTGCTCGAAGTTGTCCAGGATTACCAGGCACTTTCCACGCCCCGCGATAGAATGCCCAAGCTGAATCACCGGATCGTCTTTCCCCAGCGGCACGTCGAGGCCTTGCGCAACTGCATGCAAGATGCCATTCAGACTTCGGGCCTCAGACAGATCGCAGAACCAGACACCACCCGGGAACTCTCCGAGCGAGGCCCAGCCGAACCGGGTGACGAGCCGCGTCTTGCCAGTGCCACCGAGTCCCAACAGCGAGATGAGGCGCGTTCCGGCGTCCAAGCGCCGTGCCAACTCGGCTAAGGGCTTACGACGGCCAACGAAGACATCGCGTTCCGCTGGCAGACTGTGCCCCGTGAGTGATGCCAACGGCGGAAAATCAGAACGCAGGTCTGGCACGACGACTTGAAGTAGGCGTTCGGGACTAAGCAAACCCTTCAATCGATGTTCGCCCATCTCGCGCAGCGTGACACCTCGCGGCAAATGTCCGCGTACCGATTCCGCCGTAGTGACGGAGAGGAGCATCTGGCCGCCGTGCGCAGCAGACATGATGCGCGCTGCGCGATTCAACACCGCGCCGAAATAATCGCCATCCCGAAGCTCGGCCACGCCGGTGTGCAGGCCCATCCGCACCCGGAGCGCAATCGGCGGGTGGGTAGTAACCGCACCCGGCCCCGTATCCGCAACGCCGGCCCCTGGAGGCTGCAAGCCACGCAAGGAAGCAAGGCCAGCAACGAGGGCATCTGCAGCTGTGCCGAAGACCGCAACCACGCCATCGCCCGTGGTCTTAACGATGCATCCGTCATGTGACTCGATCGCGTGACGCAGCAGTGTGTCATGGCGTGTGAGTGCGGCCTGCATGGTGACAGGATCTTGCTCCCACAAAGTTGTGCTGCCCTCTATGTCCGTAAACAGGAACGTAACCTTGCCCGTCGGGAACCGTGAGGTCGTGTGAGATCTCTCTGGCATCAGAGTTGTCGGGAGGAGTGCACCGAACTACGAATTCTGCGCATCGCTACGCGAATCTGCAAGGTTGATGAGGTCATCGATCGCCGCAGAAAGCCTCTCGGGCCCACCCTTACTCCTCTAACGCTAACCGGCACGCTTCATCCTCGCTCAACGTAGCACCCTCGGTTAACAGCTGCTCGAGTTCGCCGGGAGACAGGCTTTGGCACAGCAGTGCCTGCAACCTATTGCGGGCACGCGCCTCGTTGGGTTGACGCGAGACCTCCCTTGCGGCTCCTGCTCCATCTGCATAGCCGGCGATACGGGCGGCGGTTGCAACGTTGCCCGCCAATGCGGTCCGTAAAGCAAGGTGGTCCATTGCGCCAATGAAATCCGTTTTTCTGCGCAATGGCAATCCTTCCCGGGCCGCTGTAAGCGCTTCCGCGAGGTCCCCGCGTTCGACGAGTACGCCCGCCAGGTTCGTGAGTCCGAATCCAAGCATATCCTTGGGGAGGCCCGGCACTTTCCGAGTCAGTGCGATGGCCTCGCGAAAACGGGCTAGCGCGGCATCGAGATCGCCAAGCGCCCAGGTCATGTCGGCGAGATTGAGGAGCACGGCTATGGCCATTGCTTCGGCTCCGGCGGCACGATAGAGGGTCAACGCCTTCTCGAAATGTGTCCGGGCGCTGACCAGGTCGCCGGTCAACATGGCCAGGAATGCGTACCCTTCGAAATAGCGCGCGAGCGGGCGCCGCAGACCTGCGCGCTGAAGAAATGGGAACGCTTCCGCAAAAAACGGCGCCGCCTGCTCGAATCGGCCCATAAACGTGCAGACGAGCCCCAGGCCAAGTAGCGCGTTGCCAATTCCTATCTCGTCGCCCAGCCGCCGAAACAGCTCGACGCTACGCTCAAGGGCAGCGAGCGCCTGCGGTGGCGCCGACGTAAGCCAGAGCATTCCCAAGCCATATCCTAGTCGCGCCTCGTCTAAGTGTGGAGTTTTGTCTCCGACTTGGCCGCTAGCAGCTGCCAGACGCTGCCGGCCCTCACTCCATAGAGATGAGCGTCCCCACAACACTTGCGATCGCCCGGCGAGCGCAACGGCGAGTGTCGGGTCACCGCCAGCACCGAGTGCCCATTCAAGCGCGGCGCGAACATTGTCGAGCTCCGGCAAGTACAGCGCATGCCAGTCCGCGTCCGCAACCCGCAGCCAATCGTCAGGTGCATTCTCAAACAGGTTGCGGAAGTACTGCGCGTGCCGACGTTTCATTGCGTCTAACTCGTCGGCTTCGGTCAGTTTCTCGAGCGCGTAGGCGCGCGTGGTTTCGAGCAGTCGGTAACGCCCGCCAGCGGCGCTGGTATCGGCCACGACCAGCGAGCGCTCGACGAGTTGAGATAGCAAATCTAGAGTCGCCATTTGATCAACGCTCTCGTCGGAGACGACCGAGGCGGCGGCTTCGAGTGTGAAACTGCCGGCGAACGGCGCCAGTCGTCGCAGGACAGCGCGCTCCGACGCCGCGAGCAGGTTGAAGCTCCAGTCGAGTGTCGCCCGCATCGTCTGCTGCCGCGGTAATGCCGTCCGGGATCCGCTCGTCAGCAGTCGGAAACGGTCGCCCAATCGTGCATTAATCTGCTCGATCGACAACGAGCGCGCACGTGCGGCTGCCAATTCAAGGGCAAGGGGGATGCCATCGAGTTGAACGCACAACTCGGCAACCGTAGAAGATCGGTCTAGCGTCATGCGAAAACCAGGCTGCTGTTCCTGGACCCGCTCGACGAACAACTGGACTGCTTCAGAACCCGCCACCATTTCCAGACTCGCCGGCAGGTCGGGCAGCGACAGCGTGGGCAGGCTATAGGTCTGCTCACCGGCGACGCGCAACGGCTCGCGACTCGTGGCGATGATGGTAGCCTGCGAGGCGCCGCGAAGTATTGCCTCAACGAGCGTCGCGCACGCGTCCAGCAAATGCTCGCAGTTATCCAGAATCAGCAACAGGTTGCGCGTCTTCAGATGCGCGCACAACGTGTCCATGAGTGGCGTTCCGGCCCTTTCGTGAGCCCCAAGTACCTGTGCTGCGGACGCAGGCAAGAGCGATGGGTCGTTGATCGAGGCCAATTCAACCAGCCAAACCCCGTCGCGATAGGCATCCGTTACTTCGCCGGCTACCTGTAGGGCGAGCCGAGTCTTACCGATCCCACCTACGCCTACCAGCGTTATCAATCGCTTACCGGGCAACAGTTGCTTCAGCTCGACCAGTTCGCGTTCGCGACCGACGAACGAGTTCAACGCTTGCGGCAGATTCGTCGACGCCCCGGCAATGGCCGCGAAAGGTTCGGCCGGGCCGATGATTTCGACTACCGGGCCTACGAAGCGATAGCCGCGCCGCGAAAGGGTTTCGATCCATTTTTCCCCACCGGGTACGCGCGTCAGGGCCCGGCGGATTGCCGAGATCTGCACCGCAAGGTTGGCGTCCTCCACCACCAGACCCGGCCAAGCCACCTCCATAATGGTCGATTTCTGCACGTACTCGCGGGCATGGCTGACCAACGCGGTAAGGACGGCGACGCCGCGTGCGCCAAGCGGAACCGAGGCACCCGCATGGGTCAGTGCCAGCGCTTCCGGATCGAGATCCAGCGGGCCAATTTTGTAGCGTTTTTTCATCTCAAGAAGTCACGCCGCGCCGGCTCAACACGGCCCTTGACCGACGCTCAAACTGGACCCTCGACATGCGGGCCACCGCTCCATACCGCGCATTCATTTTTTAGGGTTTCTTTAGAACTTCGTCGAAGTATTCCGCCTAAGATTTCTAGCATGCAACCCTCCGAAAGTCTGAGATTTTTCGACAAGGCGGGGTCGGAATCTTCCGCTGCGTTCGCTAACGCTCCGGCTTAGCGTGTGCAATGTGGCAGCCTTGGTTCTGACTTCAGCGCCTCCCGATCCAAGGCAACAGGCTTACGTCGCATTGCGCAACGGAATCGATGTCTCTGGTAAAGGGAGAAGTCTATGCCTTCCATCACCGTGAAGTTGCAGTGTTGGTCACTCATTATGTTCAGGCATTTCACCGCAGTCGCGGCTCTTTTGTGCCTAGCCGGCGGGCTCGCTCATGATGCAATCGCGCAGGACAGCGTATTCGACCCCGCCAACTACGCGTGGCAGGCAGGCGCCATCAATCATGCGCAAACGATGCGGGCCTTTTTTGATCCCGATAGCGGTCAACAACCGACCCCACCCATTATCCCGAAATTCGAAATCGATTTCGATCAATCCGGGATTATCGCAACGACTCAGCCTGACGGTCCGACCCTGACGTCGCAGAACGCTTTTTTTGCCAATCTCGGCACCAACAACCGCACCTGCTTCAGCTGCCATCAGCCGGAAACCGGCTGGGGCGTGAGCGCCAGCAGCGTACAGCAGCGCTTTTTTGTCAGCGATGGAGACGATCCGATATTTCGTCTGGTCGACGGCGCGACGTGCCCCAGCGCCGATGTGTCGAATATCGAGGCGAAGCGAAAAGCCTACAGCTTGCTGCTGAGCAAAGGCTTGATCCGGATTGGATTGCCGGTTCCGGCGGCCGCGGAGTATCAAATCGTTGCCGTCAACGATCCTTACGGGTGCAACACCAATCCGGTCACCGGCCTGACCAACTTCGGCCCCAACGGCCCGACGACGGGCATTGTATCGATCTATCGCCGGCCCTTGCCGGCGACGAATCTGGGGTTTCTTACCGCCATCATGTGGGATGGGCGCGAGCCGAGCCTTGCGCAACAAGCGATCGACGCTACGCTCGGCCATGCTCAAGGCAACAGCGCCCCCACCGCCGCCCAACAGCAGCAGATCGTCGGCTTTGAATCCGGTATTTTTACAGCGCAGATCTTCGATGATGACGCGCAATACCTGGCGGCTGACGGGGCGATGGGCGGCCCCGATGCGCTCGCCAGTTTTCTCTCCGGATTTTTCGTCGGGATCAATGATCCGCTTGGAGGCAACCCGAAGGGTTTGCCGTTCACGTCGCAAATTTTCGATCTATATCAAGCCTGGAATGGAATCAGCGGATACGGACGGGTGAACGCTGCCCGCCAGGCGGTTGCGCGCGGCGAGGCGCTTTTCAACAACACCCCGATCACGATCACCGGCGTGGCGGGAATCAATGACTTGCCCGGGCTGACGACCGTGTCCGGATTTTGCGGAACCTGTCATGACACGCCAGGGGTAGGCGACCATTCGGTCAAGTTGCCGATAAATATCGGCATTGCCAACGGCGGCCCAGATAACGACAACCCGGGTCTGGACATTGGCGATCTGCCGGTGTTCACCCTGCTGTGCGTGTCAGGGCCGAATGCCGGCAAGTCCTACACCGTCACCGATCCAGGCCGGGCGCTGATCTCCGGCAAATGCGCCGATATCGGCAAATTGAAAGGACCGATTCTGCGCGGGTTGGCTGGGCGGGCGCCATATTTCCATAACGGATCCGCCGCTACCCTGCTCGATGCGGTGAGCTTCTACAACCAGCGCTTTAATATCGGCCTCACCGCAGCGCAAATGAGTGACTTAGCCGCGTTCCTGCAAACCCTTTAGCGCGAAAAGCCAAGGAGGGGGCCCGTGTTGGGCCCTCTTTTTTTGGGCCGCCGTCCCTTTGTCGTCACATGATGCGCGCGTTCTAACAATCCAGAAATCGAGCGCAGTTGGGTCTGGTTGAGTCCGCCCGTCGGCTGGCGTCGTTCGGATGGGAGACGACCTGCACTTAAATTTGCAGTGTAAGATATAGCGACTTTAAGTCTGCCGGCAGAATTGCAAGCCGCCGCCGCCATGCTCGATCTTGCCCTCGCGATCGGCCATCACCTGCTTATCTTCGCTTTGTTCGGCGTATTAGTCGCAGAACTGATCGGCGTGCGCAAGGGCATGAACGTTTCCGCCATCACCTTTATCGCCGCAGTCGACCTTTGGTATGGCGTGCTCGCCGGGCTGATCTTGATCGTCGGCTTTAGCCGCGTGGCGTTCGCAGCCAAGGGTTGGGTCTACTACGAGCACAACGGCTTCTTCTGGGCCAAGATGGCGACGTTCCTCGCCATCGGTCTACTGTCCATTCCGCCGACGTTTCGCTACATCGCCTGGCGCCGAGCGGGTGTCAGTCCGTCCGACGATGCGGTGGGGGCCATACGTCGCTACCTGCACGCCGAAGTCGCGCTGTTCGCCCTCCTCCCCGCTTTCGCCGCGGCCATGGCGCGAGGCTACGGGGAGTTCTGAAGACTCTCGCGGACCCGCGGTCGATCCGGTTTCGTACGAGAAAAATCAAACAAAAGAGTCGCCGAATTTGGGCCTGCACGTCGGGCGACATGGAATGTTCAGCTAAGCCACTGAGTCAAGCGGCCAACCCTAAGAGCGGTGGATATTATAGTTTCTCCGGGGGGATTGCGGATATTATGCCCTTCCAAGCCGTGGTTTCCCCGCCCGAGTTACCGATCGTCAGGATGACACGTCGTCAATCCATAACCTACTGCTGCGCAGGCGTCGCAACCGATTGCCGCCGGACGGCGAAGGCCATACGCGGCACCCGTGTCGCGGCTGCCCCGGTTGCCCGCGCTCAGCGCATCGCGCTTCGGCTCGTCATGGGCGGCCTGCTCGCTGGGGCAGCATTCAGTGCGGGCGCAGTCGTCCTCACCACGGATTACGACCGCGTCACGGTTTTGCCCGCACTGACAAGCGGCCCGGCGTCAGTGGACTGGCGGACCAAAGGAGTGGTCACGCCGGTGAAGAACGAAGGGGGGTGTGATGCGAGCTGGGCCTTCGGCGTGACAGGTCTGGTGGAAAGCTACAATGCTATTCGGGCGGGCATGTTGCACAGTCTCTCCGAGCAGGAACTGCTCGACTGTAGCGGTGCCGGTTCAGGGTGCAGCGGCGGGAGCCCAATCGACGCGTTGCGAACGCTCATTGCCAAGGGCGGGCTCACAACCGAAGCCAGCTATCCCTACACCGCGAGGGCTGGGGTGTGCAAGGTGAGTATCGCGGTGGCGACGATCCCGGGTGCGGGACGCGTGCCTCCGGGCGACGAGGTGTCACTCGCAGGTTACCTCACTCAAGGTCCGGTGCTGGCATTGATCGACGCGAGTCAACCGTCATTTAATTCCTATAAAGGCGGTGTCTATAACGAACCGGCCTGCAGGACTGACCACCCAACGCGGGCAGTGCTGATCGTGGGCACTGGAACGCTCAACGGTCAGGACTACTGGATCGTCAAGAACTCCCAGGGTGCGTCATGGGGTGCCAGTGGGTATATATTTATGAGCCGCAATAACAACAACAATTGCGGCATCGCCAGCTTTGCGCTGGCGGTCAGCAATGATCCACTACCGCCCCCGATTGCCCCCACCACCCCGCCAATTCCGACCCTGAGTGCGCGGGCTCTCGGCTTCCTGCTGCTCGGCGTCGCGGCACTCGGTGTCTTGATGCTGCGCCGGCACACGGACTGACTTTTCATACCGGCTCTCGATCAGAGCCCGTCTCCGCGACAGTCTTAGGGTCGGGTTGTGTCGCTGCCCAAACTTGCCTTAGGCGGCCAGTCGAATGTGCATCGCGCGCCGCAGAAGCTGAAGGACAGTAGGCTACGGGTCTTTCGCAGACGCCACAATCGAGCCTCATGCTACACGCTTCCGATGGCCCGGTCCGCGCCGCGTCGCTTACTTTTGTGGATTAGACTTCAAATCGCCCCGTATTGCGTGCGGCCCGTCATCTTTCTCTTGGCCCTTTTCCTGTCGCCAGTGTCGGCATTTGCCGTCTCGGTCCCGGTGGGTTGGCGTCTTCCGAACGTGGGCGATCGCACAAGCGAATGGCAAGGCGCTGGTGCTCCGTTCCACATCCGCGGCGACTTTAACGGTGATGGAATCGCCGACGAGGCTTGGATTCTCTTTCGCAAACGCAGCAACGCCTGGGCGGTTTTCGTGTTTCTCGGAGCCGCTGACGGCGCCGTGCACGCTATCAAACTGACGGAGGAACTCAATGCTCCGGCGCAGCGATTTGTGCTGGAGACCATCCGCCCGTCCAAGATCAACTTTCGTACGGCATGCGGTAAGGGCTATTTCACATGTGCGGAAGGGGAGCCCTCGACAATCCAGTTTCACCTGGCGAGCATTAGCTTCTGTCTCCGAGAAAGTTCATGTTCAGTGTTCGTGTGGCAGCCGCAGGCGGCTCGTTTTCAGCAGATCCGAATGAGCGATTGAAGCCTGTCCTGGCAACACAATGCGCACAGGCGTACAGCCCCAACCTATCCGGCAAAGGTGTCGACTTTTTTGGCCCTAAGAACGACCGCTAGCCAAGTTACGCGAAGTCGATCGCCACTACGATCACGCCACCGAAGTGTGTTCACGGTGGCCTCCTCTCCAAAACGGGCAGCCACTCTCCGGGGCCGTCTTCCGAATGCAACTCTGCGAGCCTTAGCCCAATCCTTCCCAGTGCGCGTATGTGCGCTAACGCACGGAGCGATTCGAAGGTACGGGATTAGCATAAAATGGCGAACCGCTGCACCGCTGAGCTGCACCGCTGGTTGGTCGCCGCTGGCTAGGGAAACAAAATGAAGAGGCTTGTATTCGCGACGGCATGGGCCGCATTGTTGCTGGCGACGGCGGCGAGCGCGTCGCCCGAGAACGAGGTGCGCGTCTATGCCGTCCTGTCATTGGTGGGTGACCAAATCAACGTGGTCACCTATCAGGGAGACACGGGCAGCAGTCTCGACCACAACACCCACCAGTCGATTCCGGTGCCGAGCGGGGCTTTCGACAAGGCTGTTCTGATCGCTGCCGACGCAGCGCTTAAACGCTATGATCCTGCCGTCCAGGTTAGGCTGCTTGCTTCGTCGACCCCAGACCTGTTCGCCAACCAGGATCGATTTTTCGACGGCAGCCGACTTACGCTACCCAAGGAGATGGAGTCGACCGTAAGAGCGGGAGGCGCAACTCATCTTGTTCTCGTCACCAAGTACCGCGGCGACGCCCAGGTGCAGGTACTGAATCAAACGATAGGCGGCGGCAAGTTGGAGGGAATCGGCTTCTATGTTGATCCGGTGAGAAGAATCATTCATTTCGATACCGGTAAGCGAGAATTGGGCTACTTGGCGCCCTTCGTCTACATCAAGGTTTCGCTGGTTGACCTAAACACGTCGACCGTGATTCGGGAGCAATTGGTGACTGCGACGAGCATGCGGTTCGCCACAAGTGCCAATCCGTGGGATGCCCTGAGCTCTGCAGAGAAGGTCGAAATACTGCGCCGGATGATCGACAAAGAACTGTCTCGCGTGATTCTTCAAATGACTGCTCGTCCCTAGCGCTAACGGAAATTGTCGAATAGTTCGCCCGCGGGCGACGCAAGCCGGCCCCCCGATTGTGCCGACGTTTCTGCGCAAAGCGGTGCGCGCAACCGAGTGGATGTACTCTTGCGCGCTCGACTACAATGAGCGTAGCTGTTCAACGCGAGCGTGAAGCGACTCCAACGCCAACTGGCCCGCCATCGGATTGCCGCAAAAAGGAGCCCCACGCCTCCGGGGCGTGGGTCACGCCTGGTCGAGCGGCGCACTTACCTTGACGAAACGCCGAGGGCTACGAGCGTCGAGTGCTCCAGTTCACCTGATTGCGGCAGGCCGGACGCTTGCTGGAATCTCCGCACCGCATCCTCGGTGGAAGGACCCCACCGGCCGTCCACGGAGCCGGCGCTGTACCCCTTGTCGTTCAGCGCCTGCTGAACGCTACGAACCAAGCTCGGGTCATAACTAGACGACGGTGAGGGGTACTGCGCTGAAGACGCTACTCTTTCATTGCCGGTGGTCTCATTGCCGACATAAGCGCCGCCGACCCCGCCCGCAACCGCGCCTATCGGCCCAGCGACAACCGCCCCCGCGACCGCACCGCCCGCGGCACCGGTGACCGTGCCTTCCGTTTTATCCATTCCTTGCCATGTGGAACAACCTCCAACTGCCGCAAGGATCGCAAGTACCGCCAAATGCTTGGGAATGTGAAACGATTGCATGTGTCCCTCCATAAGTCGCTGCGATTACGCCGATCCTCTCTGCACAGGCTGGATAGCGATGCGCAGCAGCCAACAATGACGTCCGTGATCGGCCCTTTGCTACGATACGCGTGCGCAGTGGCGAAACAATCAGACAGTCGCTTGAATTCGCGTAGGACTCTTGGCCGGCTGTGTAGGACACGGCGCCGTTGTTCCGCCATTGTTTATCCACGCACGTCGTAGCAGTGCGGCGCGAGCGCCCCTAACCTGTCGGTCGACGTGGACTGTTCCAGGCGCTGTCGATGTGCAGCCTGTTCCCCGTTCGGACCGGTGCACGACGCTCCGCGCTGGCAGACGCATATGGGTGGAGTGACACCGCTACCGCCGCGGAACTTGGGGGAGTTTTGCGCGGATCTGATCGGTCGCTCTCACCAAAGGACCCACGGTATTTGACGTCCCGCTATCCCCGGGCGTTTCCCGATACAATGCGCATGCAACAGGAACGGGGGACACATCAATGCGTCGGCTTGCGGTCGCGGCTTTGGGGCTTGCTATGGCGTGGCCATGTATGGCAGCCCATTTCCAGAACGGCAGTTTTGAAAGCGCCAGCGTCGATCCAGATGGCTCGTTCGTTACCCTCCCCGAAGGCAGTATGCAAATTACTGGGTGGACGGTCGTTTCCGGGAACATCGATTACATTGGCCTCTTGTGGGTGGCGTCGAACGGCGTACGTAGCCTCGACCTGGTGGGTAATCAGAATATCGGTGGTGTTGCGCAGACATTCGACACGATCCCCGGCGCAACCTACCAGGTTTCCTTTGACCTGGCCGGGAACCCTCAGGGACCACCGACCGTAAAGCCCCTCACCGTCAGTGCTGGCGCCGTTGTCCAGAACTACACGTTTGACACCACGGGCAAGTCGCCCTCGAATATGGGTTGGGTAACGCAGCAGTTCACGTTCGTTGCAGAGGGATCCGCCACAACGTTGTCGTTCGTCAGCGATACAACGGGCCTTGGCTGCTGCTACGGTGCTGCGTTGGACAATGTGGTGGTGCAACTTGTCAGTGCGCCGCCCGCCGCCGCAGTCCCACTGAATTGGGCAGCGCCCCTTGCGGCCGTCCTTATGCTCGCCGCGGCCTCATTGATCTATCGTCGTCGATAACCGAGAGCGTTTGCCCGCCGACGGCGTGCCTGATCCAACCCGAGCGGGCACGTCCGCAGGTCCAATGCTGGCCATCTCGCCTGCCCTGCGCGAGCCGAGAATCGGAGTGCCATCCAATGTCCACGCGCCTCGCAGCAATGCGGCGCAGAGACCTTAAGCAGCGAGTCGCCGCGGACCCAAGCGTGCGGCCGCGTCCGGCCGCCAGCTTGGACCCGCAGCCGTCAGGCGCCGTGCTCATGAATGCCCCGCAACTAAAACAGTTCTGTCGCGACTTTCCGAGTGCGACCGCAACGCTATATGGCGAACCCTGGAATTTCCTTGTCTACGCTGTGGGTGGCAGGAAATTCGCCTATTTCAAAACCAGCCAGCCGGAAAGGTGGCGTTTCAGCACTCGGGTTGCACCGGATCGGTTTATCGAGTTGACCGATTTCCCGGGCGTGAAGCCGGCCAGGTACCGCGGGCGCTATCACTGGGTCACAATCGTTCACGTGCACAGTTTTCCTGCAACCTATTTGCAAGAACTAGTCGAGTGGTCTTACGAAAAATCGCTGAGCTCGTTGAGCAAGGTACAACAGCGTGCGATTCGCACTTCAGCTTGATCGATGGGCGATGCAACGGTTTAGCTGGGCGAACGGGTAGCTGTCGGGTCTGCCGAGCCGCGACCAAGTCCGATTGCCCGGGTACGTTGACCTGAGTAGAATTTGCCGGTGAATCCGCTTGCATTCCCTGGACTACAGGCCGCGTTCGATCGCGAACGCGACGAGGCCCGCGCCAGAAAAACGGTTGATGCCGCCGCAGCGCGCGTGCAAACCGTGCGGATGTATGGTCGTCTCGCCACCCTCCAGGGTGAGGTCATCGCGCGGGGCGGGGTCACGCTCGCCTGCCAGCGCGGATGCGCGTATTGCTGTCACTTGCGCGTGCACGTTCGGCCGCACGATGCGTTCGTGCTGGCAGAGCACATGCAGACGAGACTCACCGCGGAGCAACGTGCCCGGGTGCTCGAGCGCCTTGCAGAGAATCTCCAGCGCATCGGAGCGCTCACCCCGGAACAGCACACGCGGGCGCGCATACCCTGCGCGCTGCTGGAGGAAGGCAGCTGCACAGTGTACGAGGCCCGCCCTGCGACGTGTCGCAAGTACTATTCGGTGTCGGTAGAAATCTGCCACAGCGCGTTCAACGATCCCTCAGCGCCTTTGACTGGGGATATCGAACACGAGCAGGTGCGCCTGGCCGGCAACGCGGTGGCGCTCGGTTACGCGAAGGGGTTGGAAGACGCCGGGTACGACGCCACTCAGTACGAACTGCACTACGCCTTGCACTGCGCGCTGACCCAGCCGAAGGCCGAAGCCCGCTATCGCAAAGGCAAGCGGCCGTTTGTCTAGCGGCTGGCTTACCGCGCGGTGAGCGGTCCGGCGGCCCGAGCGCGCAACCTCACCACCCCATGGGCGAGAGGCAACGCCGAGTCAGTGGTTGAACGTCACGAACACGGGCCCCCCCTGCCCGCGGTCGACATGCCGCATACGACGCTCGAGGTCAGCTAAGTCCGTGGCGCCAGCGAGGTAATCCTGATCCGGGTCGCTGCCCTTCCACCATTCACGCAGCTGCTCGACGATGCTGCTCGGTTTTCCAGCCAATTCACAGGTATTCATGTAGGCGAATTTACCGAGCCGCCGCCCGCCTGTCCAATTCTTTCTGCCTACGTCGCCGATAGCCAACGCTTATGACTCGGTTACATTGCACGCCGTAACCGACCTGCGCTCGAAACCATGGTCGGTAACCGTCAACGAAACCCCACGGCCGCGTAGCCGACCCAGTGGCGAAGCGTCGCCGGTGCGGTCACGCCCATGCCGTCGAGATCGTCGACCCTGATGCCCTGTCCCTCCAGCGACGTCGCGTAACCCAATACCGTGCCCGCCAAAGGCAGCGCGCGCCGCACCTGCTGCAGGCGCCAGGCGGTGAGCAAGCCGAAGGGTACGGAATAGCGTCCGCACCAAGTCCACTTGTATTCGCGATGATCGTGGTCGGCGAGGGTGTAATGGGTGAAGCGCTCGACCCGGTCGGGCTGAAGGTTGCCGGCGAAGCAATCGCGCAGGATTTGCTGTTCGTGTGCAAGTGCCCTGGCGTAGCCGTCCGCATCGGCACCGTAGACCGCGAAGTTACGACCGTCCCAGCCCTCGTCGCCGTAGTGAACGGCATCGGTCGAAGAGACCAGCGCGATGTCGGGGCCCCACGCCAGGTGCTCTTCATCCATGGCCCATGCAATCGCGCCCGCCAATTGCCTCGCGAGCTCGCTCATTCGAGTAAATGACATGGATGGAACGAGAATCGGCACGAACTGCACAGCGCGGTTGTAGTGCTGCAGGAAGGGGAGCTTGGCTTCGACCGAGTGTTCGATGCTGTGCATCGCGTCGCTCACGCGGTAGCTACCTTCGGGCAACCGGGTCAGGATCCTCTCGCGCAGCGCTGACACGGCGATATCGCCGTACGGTCCAGACCAGTGCGTGAAGCTGTCGAAGACGAGCTGATCCTCAAGGCCCAGCTGCCGCGCCCTGTGCGCGACGCCGAAGATGATGACCACCGGCGCCGCGAGGTTTCGCAACACGAGCGGGTACATGAGGCCGGCATAGGCGTAGTCGTCGTGCGGCGCGATCGCCATTCGCCACCGATCGCCGGCGACTACGTTGTGGTCACCGAGTATCCGTTCAAGCTTGGCCCCATCCTGCGCGGCGATCCGCTGCATGACCGCTTCGATCTGGCGCTCGCGATGCGCGAATCCGACGGTGTCGGCCAGTCCGCGTCGCTTGCGGGCTGGCGCCGGCGGGTGGCCAGGCGGCGGGGCGGGTTGCGGGACCATGTGTTGGCGGAGCGTGCTCGGTGCCGACATTATCGCTCCGCTGGAATAGAGCCCTCCGGAGGGCTCGGCTCGCGTCAGGGCGAGCGGGCAGCAGCCACCGCGTCGCTTTCCCCACTGCGCCCGGTAGCATAGAATGAACGTTTTCCTAGCTGTCCGAGGCTCGACATGACGCGCCCGATGTTCATTCCCATGCTTGCCGTAGTGGCGCTTGCTGCCGCGCCCGCACTGGCCCAGTATCAAGGGCGCATGCCCACGTCGCCGCCGCCTTCTGCCGCGCCGATACCCCAACCGCCGCCCCAGCCCGACGCGGCTAACCCGGCGCCGACCGCCATCGCCGCGCCGGCGTCAGCGGTTGCACCCAACCCGGCGCTGCCGGTGGTGCCGCCGGTTAACTGCTCCCGCCCGGAGTACCCTGGTGCCCTGGCGTCAAACACCCAGATCCGCGTCTTCAACAGCGACTACAAGGCCTACGGCGACTGCGTCAAGAAATACGTCGATGGAAACAAGGCTTGGGTCAACGCGGTCATCGAAAGCAACAACAAAGCGGTCGAGGACTATAACAAGTACACCACCGAGCTGAAGAAAGCGATCGACGCCGCGCAGCAATAGTCCCGCCCGGCCGCGCCGGGGGGCGCTTCAGCGGATCACGGTGCGTTCGACACCCTCGACTTTGCCGTTGGCGCAGACGATGCGGGTGCGCGTCGGGCTGGCGCTGCCCGCGGGCTCGTAGAAGTACTCGGTCATGGGGTCGGTGGCGCTGTCGAGCGCCGGGACCTCGCGCGTGCGATCGGGCTTGCCGAGCTCGGCGAGGGCCTGCCGACAATCCTGCCCGCGCGCGATGCCGTGGGTCGATTCACTTACCCTCGGCATGGCCTGCGCCGTGCGCGTGTTGTCCGGCGTGTCACGCGGTAGTACATCCACCGTCGCGGGCGGCACCGGCGCCGCAGCCACATCGCCAGTCTTCGGGGTCGCCGGCGTCGCGCGGATGATTTCCGGCGCGCCGCGCGGCGTGTCCACCGCCGCGGCAGCGGCTGGCGCCCCCGCCGGATCGGCGGGACTGGTCGTCGCGCGCGCGAGCGCCCCGCTCACCGGCGTTTCGCGATACCAGAGAACCTGATTGGCCAGGACGCCGACCTGCGCGCTGCGGTCGGGCGAGTTGTACAGCCATACCTCATCGGCCCCGGCGGTGGCTGTCTTGCGCACTTCCGCCGGCTCGCCAAGCGCCTCGCGGACCCAGCGCACCGGCATGCCGGCCATGACCTCATGTGCGGCGGCGTGACGCTGCCATGCCGCGTCCTTCTCGGCCCGATCGGCGGTCCAGCTGTTGTCGAAGATTTCGACCTTGGCCGCCGTGGTGTTCTTGGGGCAAGGCACGTTCTGGTAGACGACGTTGCCCGGGCTGTCGGTACATTTGAAGATCTGCGCCGCGACCGGGCTCGCCCCCAGCGTCACCAGAAGCAGCAGCGGCACCACCCCCTTAAGGAGCGGTGCAAAACGGCTGCCCAGCCGGGGCATGGCGTGCATCATGTTGCCACTCTACGCCACCCCGGCCGCAGCGTCACGCCGGGCGTCGCGCCGCCCGCGGGGCTCGCGTACACTCGTCGCACGATGCCTACGCCGACCTCGCTCGCGCCTGCCGCGCGACCCCGCCCAGTCGACGTGTCGGCCCCGCCGGACCCGGCCGCGATCGCCCAGGCGACGCTGGAGGGCTTCAACCGCCACTACGCGCTGTTTCGCGACTGCGCCCGCGTCGCCAAGAATCATTTCGAGGCCGGCAACTGGCTCGCTATCGCGCATACGCTGCAGGATCGCATCGACTTCTATGATCGCCGGGTCCGGGAAACCGTTGCCCGCCTCGAGCGCGAGTTTGGCTGCGACCGGATCGACGAGGCTCGCTGGGAGGCGGTCAAGCGTCATTACATCGCGCTGCTGATCGACCATCGGCAGCCCGAATGCGCGGAGACCTTCTTCAACTCCGTGTCCTGCAAGATCCTGCACCGGACCTACTTCCACAATCGCTGCCTGTTCGTGCGCCCTGCCGTTTCCACCGAGCACATCGACGCCGATCCACCGTCCTACCGTTCGTACTATCCACGCCAGCACGGCCTGCGCCAGGCGCTGATCGACGTGGTGCTCGATTTCCGGGTCGAGCCCCGGTTCGCCGATTTTCGGCGCGACTTGCGCACGCTGCTCCGGGCGTTCCGGTCGCGCTTCCCGCGTCCGTTCGTGCTCGAGGCCAACCACCAGCTGCAGGTGCTCTCCTCGCTCTTCTTCCGCAACCGCACTGCTTACATCGTTGGTCGCGTCATCAACGGCTATCACGTCTATCCGTTCGTGGTGCCGATCAAGCGCGATGGGGGTGGACGGCTCTATGTCGACGCCTTGCTCATGGACCCCGAGCAGATCGCCCTGCTGTTCTCCGCCAACCGGGCGTACTTCCTGGTCGACATGGAAGTACCCTCGGCCTACGTGACCTTCCTGCGCGGCATGGTGCCGGTGCGCACCGAAGCGGAGCTCTACACCATGGTCGGCCTGCAGAAGCAGGGCAAGACGCTTTTCTTCCGCGACTTTCTCCATCACCTCAAGCATTCGACCGACGCCTTCATCCTCGCGCCCGGCATCAAGGGATTGGTGATGACGGTATTCACCCTGCCCTCGTATCCGTATGTGTTCAAGGTGATCCGCGACCGGATCGCCCCGTCAAAGGACACCACCCGGGAAAAGGTCAAGGAGAAATACCTGCTGGTCAAGCACCACGACCGCGTCGGGCGGATGGCCGACACGCTGGAGTATTCCGACGTCGCGTTTCCGCGCGCGCGCTTCACCGCGGAGCTGCTCGCCGAACTGACGGCGGTGGCGCCCTCGGCGATCGAGGAAGACGGCAAGATGATCATCGTCAAGCACCTCTACATCGAGCGCCGGATGACGCCGCTCAACCTGTTCCTCGAGACCGCGACGCCGGTACAGCGCGAGCGGGCGATTCACGATTACGGCGAAGCGCTCAAGCAGCTCGCGGCGGTCAACATCTTCGCCGGCGACCTGCTATTCAAGAATTTCGGCGTGACGCGGTTCGGGCGCATCGTGTTCTACGACTATGACGAGATCGAATACATCACCGACTGCAACTTCCGGCGCATTCCGCCCGTACCTCCCGGGTACGACGAGATGGACAACGAGGTGTGGTATCCGGTGGCGGCCAACGATGTGTTTCCGGAGGAGTTCGCCACCTTCCTGCTGACCGATCCGGCAGTGCGCGGGAGTTTTCTCGCCCACCATGCCGATCTGCTCGACGCCGCGTGGTGGCGGGGGGTGCAGGCGCAGCTCACCGGCGGGGCGTTGCCCGAGGTGCTGTCGTATCCGGAGCGGTTGCGCTTCGCCGCTGCGGCCGCGGTGCGCTAGAGCGGCCGGCGCGAACGGACCTAGCGCGGCGCGTTACCCGCGGCAACCAGCCGGCGCGCGACGTCCTTGGCCTGCACCGCGGCGCCTACATCGCCCTGGCGTGCCGCTTGCACGTACCAATTGAGCGCGCGCCGCAAGTCCTGCGGCACCCCATCGCCGTGTTCGTAGAAGCTCGCGATGATGTACTGCGCGCCGACGTCGCCGTTCTGCGCCGCGGCCTCGTACCACTTGGCGGCGAGCTTCCAATCCTTGGGCGCGCCGCGTCCCAGGAAATACTGGGTAGCCAGCTGTACTTGCGCCTCGGTATGCCCCTGCTCGGCGGCCTTTTGCCACCACGCGGTCGCGGTGGTCAGCGAGCGCTCCATCCCCACGCCACCCTCGGCGAGCAGGCCGAGGTTGTACTGCGCCTGCGGCATGCCCGCGTTGGCCGCCTGGGTGAGCCAGGTGACTCCGGCGGCAACGTCGATCGGGCGGCCCTCGCCGCGCAGCAGCATCATGGCGAGATTGAACTGCGCCAACCGATCGCCCTTCTGTGCGCCGGCCTCGAACCAGCCCAAGGCGGCCGCATAGTCGCCGCGCTGATAGGCCCGCCAGCCGCCGTCGGCCGTATCGCCCGACAGCACCGCGCCGTAAGCCGCGGTGGCGAGCAACGCCGCCAGCCCCGGGCCCAGCAACCAACGCCGGCCTGCTGTCATGGGCCTCACCAGAGTATGATGGAGAATTTAGTCTACCACCGCGCGTGCCGACCTCGGCCCACGGGGCAGCAATCCGTCGCGAGCCCGGCCCATGTTCATAAGCGTCTTCGATCTGTTCAAGATCGGCCTCGGGCCGTCTAGCTCGCACACCGTCGGACCGATGCGCGCGGCGCAGCGCTTCGCGCACGAGCTCGCCACCGACGGCGACCTCGAGGCGACGCTGCGTGTCACCATCGATCTGTATGGCTCGCTGGCGCTGACGGGACGGGGCCACGGCACCGACCGGGCGATCCTGCTGGGGCTGTCCGGCGAGACACCCGACCGTATCGACCCCGATCAGGTCGCACCCAAGATGCGCCACATCCGCGAGGAGTGTGCGCTGCTGCTCGACGGCAGACACACGATCCGCTTCGTCGAGCAGAATGACCTGCGCTTCCGCGTCGACAAGACCCTTGCGTTCCACAGCAACGGCATGCGCTTCACCGCCCTCGATGCTGCCGGGGCCATCCTCGCCCGCAAGATTTTCTACTCCGTAGGCGGCGGCTTCGTGGTCACCGAAGCCGAGGCGCACAAGCTCGCCACACCCGTGGAGGGGCCGCGGGTACCGTATCCGTTCGCCAACGCCGCCGAATTGCTCGCCCATGGCCAAACCGACACGAAGCGCATTCCGGAAATGATGCGCGCCAACGAACTGGCGCTGCGCAGCCCCGCTGAGTTGCGCTCGGGACTGCTCGAGCGCTGGGCGGTGATGAAGGACAGCATCGAGCGCGGCATGCGCCACGAGGGCGTGCTGCCCGGCGGATTGAACGTGCGGCGCCGCGCCAAGGGTCTGCGCGATTCGCTGCTCGAGCGGCGTCGGCGCAAGGAGCAGAGCCCGAGCGAGGCGATCGACTGGGTGAGCGTCTATGCCATCGCGGTCAACGAGGAGAACGCGGCCGGGGGTCGGGTGGTGACGGCGCCGACCAACGGCGCGGCGGGCATCATCCCGGCGGTGATCCGCTACTACCGCGAGTTCTATCCGGAAAGCAACGACGAGGGCATCATCGCCTTCCTCCTGACCGCAGCCGCGATCGGTGGCCTGTGCAAGCGCAACGCCTCGCTCTCGGGTGCCGAGGTCGGCTGCCAGGGAGAGGTCGGCGTCGCCTGCTCCATGGCCGCCGGTGGACTGGCTGCCGCGCTAGGCGGCAGCAACGCGCAGATCGAGAACGCCGCCGAGATCGGCATCGAGCACCACCTGGGCATGAGCTGCGATCCGGTTGCCGGGCTGGTGCAGATCCCGTGCATCGAGCGCAACGCCATGGGCGCGGTCAAGGCGATCAACGCGGCGTCGCTGGCGCTGCGCGGCGATGGAACCCACCGGGTCGCGCTCGACACCGTCATCAAGACCATGTTCGACACCGGCCGCGACATGATGGCGAAATACAAGGAGACCTCGCTCGGTGGTCTCGCCGTCAATGTCGTCGACTGCTAGCGTGCCCGCCGCGGCGCGGGATAAAACGCCTAGGCCTGCGCCGGGCGAAAAATCGGTGGCAGGCTAGTCCACCAGCAGACGATAGCCAACGCCGGCCTCCGTGCGCAGGAAGCGCGGATTGGTCGGATCGGCCTCCAGCTTGTGCCGCAGCTGCGCCATGTAGATGCGCAGGTAGTGGCCGTGCTCGACATGCGACGGCCCCCACACCTCGGCCAGCAGTTGGCGCTGGGTGCAGACCTTGCCGGCATGCCGCACCAGCACCGCGAGCAACCGATACTCGTTGGGGGTGAGGTGCACATCGCTGCCCGCGCGCAGCACGCGGCGCGCGGCCAGGTCCACGCGCACCTCGCCGAATTCGATGCAGTTTTCGGCCGCCACGCCGGCGTCGCGCGCGGCGCGGCGCAGCGCGGCGCGAATGCGCGCCAACAGCTCGCCGATGCCGAAGGGCTTGGTCAGGTAGTCGTCGGCGCCGGCGTCGAGCGCCTTGATTTTTTCCTGCTCGTTGCTGCGCGCGGACAGGATGATGATCGGCCGCGTGTACCACGCGCGCAGCTCGGCCACGACTTCGACCCCGTCGATATCGGGCAATCCGAGGTCGAGGATGACCAGCTCTGGCTTGCGTGTGGCAGCCTCGACCAGGCCCGCCCGGCCGGTCTCGGCTTCGAAGATGCGAAACGGCTCGGCCGACAGTCCGGTGCGCAGGAAGCGCCGAATCTGCGGGTCGTCTTCGATGACCACGAGCGTGGCGATGTTGGTACTCAGGGCGTGGTCCCGGTGGCCAAGCGAGCCTCCGCTTCCGGTTCCACGCTGGGCGGTTCACCGGCGGGCAGGACAAAACGGAACACGGCGCCCCCGCCAGCGCGGTTGGCGGCGCTGATGGTGCCGCCGTGAGCGGCCACGATCGCCTTGCAGATGGCGAGGCCTAGGCCCACGCCGCTTTGGGCGGCCTCGCGCTGCAGCCGATAGAACTTGTCGAAGAGCTTGGTCTCCTCGCCGGCGGGGATGCCCGGGCCGCGATCGGCCACTTCGACCACCACGCGTCCCGGCAGCACCTGGGCGGAGATCTCGATAGGTGTCGCGGCCGGCGTGTACTTGGCGGCGTTCTCGAGCAGGTTCGCCAGCAATTGCTCGATGAGCACCGGGTCAACGTGCAGCAGCGGCACCCCCGGCGGCAGCGCCACCTTGACCGGATGGGCCGCCAGCGCGTCGCGCAGCCGGCCCAGCACGCTACCCACGATCTCTTCCAGCGGTGTCCACTCGCGCGCCAGCGCGATCGCGCCCGATTCGAGGCGCGCCATGTCGAGCAGGTTGTTGACCAGCGTCGTCATGCGCGTGGCCTCATCGTGCACCGTCGCCGCCAGTTCGTTGCGCGCGGCGTCCGACAGCCGACCGGCATCGGTGATGAGGCTCGATGACGCGCCGACGAGCACGGCCAGCGGTGTGCGCAAGTCGTGCGAGATCGCGTTCAGGAGCGAATTGCGCAGGCCTTCGGTCTCCGCTTGGCGCGCCAGCTTCGCGGCGTCGGCAGCCAGCAGCACGCGCTCGGCCGCGGCCGCGACCTGCCCGGTGAACGTCTCCAGTAGATGGCGCTGCTCGGGAATGAGCAGCCGTTCGCGCCGCGACGGCAGTACCGCCAGCACGCCGACGAGCTTGTGCGCGGCGGCAAGCGGCAGGTAGAGTGCCTCCGCGCCGGGCAGTGTGTTGGTGCCCAGCCCCGCCACCACCCGGTTGGCGAATACCCAGCGTGCGACGCCTAGGTCCGCGCCATGGTAGGAGCCGTAGATCGCGGGGACCTGCGGATAGGCAATCGTGCCTGCTGCATTCGGGATCAGCACCACCGCTTGCGCCTCAAACACCCGCGCCACGTGCTGCACGGCGATCATCACCACGTCGTCCAGGGCGCCGGCGCGCGATAGCTCGCGGGTCATCGTGTACAGCGACTCGGTGCGTGCCTGCCGATACTGCGCGACCCGAGCCTGCAGGCGGATGCTCGCGGTAAGGTTGCTGATCGTCAGGCCGACCAGCAGCATGAC
This sequence comes from uncultured beta proteobacterium, assembly GCA_963777455.1. Classification (GTDB taxonomy): domain Bacteria; phylum Pseudomonadota; class Gammaproteobacteria; order Burkholderiales; family Casimicrobiaceae; genus PALSA-1003. The sequence continues at coordinate 2,348,676 of CAVZQQ010000004.1, read as the reverse complement.
GGCAAAGGTCAGCAGGTATTGCGTGTCGCTGACGGCAAAGCTGTAGTAAGGCGTCACGAACAGAAAGTCGAACAGCGCCACCGACAGCACCGAGGCGGCGATGGCCGGGCCGCGGCCGAAACGAAAGGCCACGAACAGCACGCCAACCAGGTAGACCATGACCAGGTTGGTGGCGTCGAAGCGCCCGAAGAGCAGCCAGGCCAGTGCCGTGGCTGCGCCGCAGATGCCCGCGGCCGCTGCGTACCCGGGCCAGCGCTCCTTGTGCAAATCGGCCTTGCTTTCGTCGATGCCGAGATAGGCCTTGGTGCGCGCGAGCTGCTCGGCAAAGCGGGCCCCGCCCAGCCGGCGTTGATCCGGATCACCGACCAGTTGCAGGTCGAGTCCGCGCAGCTGCACCATGACGGCGTCGACCACCGAGCCCAGCAGCCAGCGTCGCCAGCCGGTTCGGGTCGGCCGGCCCATCACCAGCCGGGTCGCGTTCTGGTCGTGCGCGAACGCGAGCAACTCCTCGGCAATGGTCTGCGCCGAGAGCACCGCGGTTTTTGCCCCGAGCTGTTCGGCCAGTCGCAGGTAGCCCAGGATCCGGTTGCGCTCGCCCTGGGGCAGCCGCAACAGGCGCGGCGTTTCGACATACACGGCGAGCCATTCCGCGTCGATCGAGTCAGCCAGACGCTTCGCGGCGCGCACCAGCTGCTCGCCGCGTTCGTCCTGCCCGATGGCAACGACGATGCGCTCGCCGGCCGCCCACACCGGCGCAATCGCCTTCTCGTCGCGATACTCGCGCATCTGCGCGTCGACACGGTCGGCGGTCTGGCGCAGCGCCATCTCGCGCAGCGCGATCAAATTGCCCTTCTTGAAGAAGTTGGCCAGCGCGCGCTCGGCCTGGTGCGGGACGTACACTTTGCCTTCGCGCATGCGCTTGAGCAGCTCGTCCGGAGACAGGTCGATCAATTCGACTTCGTCGGCGGTCTCGAAGAAGGTGTCCGGAAGCGTTTCATTGATGCGGATACCGGTGATCTGGCCGATCACGTCGTTCAGGCTCTCTATATGCTGCACGTTGAGCGTCGTGTACACGTCGATGCCCGCGGCCAGCAGCTCGTCGACGTCCTGCCAGCGCTTGGGATGGCGCGCGCCGGGCGCGTTGGTGTGGGCCAGCTCGTCGACCAGGAGCAGCGCCGGCCGGCGCTCGAGCGCGCCATCCAGATCGAACTCCTTGACCGGGGTTCCACCTACGTCGAGCATCAGCGGCGGCAGCAGCTCGAGGCCCTCGAGCAGCGCCGCGGTTTCCGCGCGACCGTGGGTCTCGAGCAGCCCGACGACGACGTCGGTGCCGCCGCGGCGCAGCGCCTGGGCGGCGGCGAGCATGGAGAAGGTCTTGCCGACGCCGGCGGAGGCGCCGAAGAAGATTTTCAGCCGCCCGCGTTGCTCACGCGCGGCCGCCGCCTTCACCTCGGCAAGCAGCTGGTCAGGATCCGGACGTTCGCTTTCCATCGCGCGCCGTGGGCATGGCAACGGCGCGTAGTGTACCGCGTGCCGCCGCGGCCAGCGGGTCAGCGCCCGCGATCGAGCGCGAGGTTCAGGGTGAGTACGTTGACTCGCGGTTCGCCAAGCACACCGAGCGTGCGCCCTTGGGCATGCTCGGCCACCAGCTCCATTACCTGGTCGACGGACAGGCCGCGCACGCGCGCCACGCGCGGCGCCTGGTACGCCGCCGCGGCGATGCTGATATCCGGGTCGAGCCCGCTGCCCGACGCGGTGACCAGGTCGACCGGCACGGGCGCCGCATTGCCGGGATCGGCATCGCGCAGCGCCTTGATCCGGCCGCTGACCGCGTCGGCGAGCGCCGGGTTGCGCGCGCCCTGGTTGGATCCGGTCGAGCCCATCGCGTTGTACGGCTGCGGGGAGGTTGCCGACGGTCGACTCCAGAAGTACTTCGGATGGTCGAAGGGCTGGCCGATCAGCGCCGAGCCCACCGCCTTGCCATCGGACTGGATGAGGCTGCCGTTGGCGGGTCCCGGAAAGACCAACTGCGCGAGGCCGGTGACGAGCAGTGGATAGGCAACCCCGGTGAGCACCGACAACACCGCCACCATGCGCAGCGCTGGCAAGATTTGAGCGATGGCGAACATCGACGTTCCTTCAGGCAAGATGGACTGCGGTGAGCAGCATATCGATCACTTTGATGCCGGCGAACGGCAGCAGGATGCCGCCGACGCCGTAGATCAGCATGTTCCGGCGCAGGATCGGCCCTGCGCCGACCGGGCGGTACTTGACGCCCTTGAGCGCCAGCGGGATCAGCGCCGGGATGATCAGCGCGTTGAAGATCACCGCGGAAAGAATGGCGCTGTTGGGCGTTGTGAGCTGCATGACGTTGAGCGCGTCGAGCGCCGGATAGGTACTGGCGAAGGCGGCCGGGATGATGGCGAAATACTTGGCGACGTCGTTGGCGATGGAGAACGTGGTCAGTGCGCCGCGCGTCATCAGCAGCTGCTTGCCGATCTCGACGATCTCGATGAGCTTGGTCGGATTCGAGTCGAGGTCGACCATGTTCCCGGCTTCTTTGGCCGCCTGGGTACCGCTGTTCATGACCACCGCGACGTCGGCCTGGGCCAGTGCCGGTGCATCGTTGGTGCCATCGCCGGTCATGGCGACAAGCTTGCCCTCGAGCTGGATGCTGCGAATGAGCTTGAGCTTGGCCTCCGGATTGATCTCGGCCACGAAGTCGTCGACCCCGGCCTCGGCGGCGATGGAGGCCGCAGTGAGCTTGTTGTCGCCGGTGATCATGATGGTGCGGATGCCCATCTTGCGCAGTTCCGCGAAGCGCTCCTTGATATCCGTCTTGACGATGTCTTTGAGTTCGACGACGCCGAGCGCCTGGGCGCCTTCGGCGACGACCAGCGGGGTCGACCCGCGGCGGGCCACCTCTTCCACGCGGCCGGTGACTTCCGCGTCGATGCGCCCTCCCTGGGGCGCGATCCAGTCGCGCACCGCGTCCAGCGCGCCCTTGCGCAGCTCGCGTCCCTGGTAGGTGACCCCGCTCATCCGGGTCTGCGCCGAGAACGGCACGATAATGAATTTGCCCGGGGCCAGGGCCGGCGGCGCGATGCCGTAGGCGCGCCGGACATGCACGATGATGCTCTTGCCTTCCGGCGTCTCGTCGCCCAGGGAAGCGAGCAGCGTCGCTTCCGCCAGCTGCGGCGCGGTCACGCCGCCGACCGGGTAGAGCGCCGACGCCTGGCGATTGCCGTGCGTGATCGTGCCCGTCTTGTCGAGCAGCAGCACGTCGCAGTCGCCGGCGGCCTCGACGGCGCGGCCGGACGTGGCAACCACGTTGGCGCGCATCATGCGGCCCATGCCGGCAACGCCGATCGCGGAGAGCAGGCCGCCGATCGTGGTCGGGATCAGACACACCAGCAGCGCCACCAGCACCGTGATCGAAACCGGCGTGCCCGCCTTGGCGATCTCCACGCTGTAGATCGAGTACGGCAGCAGGGTCACGGTGGCGAGCAGGAACACCAGCGTCATTGCGACCAGCAGGATGGTGAGCGCGATTTCGTTGGGCGTCTTCTGCCGCTTCGCACCTTCGACCATGCTGATCATGCGATCGAGGAAGGCTTCTCCCGGGTTGACGTTGATGCGCACGATGATCCAGTCGGAGAGCACTCGGGTCCCGCCGGTGACCGAGTCGAAGTCGCTGCCCGCGGCGCGAATGACTGGCGCGCTCTCGCCAGTGATGGCGGACTCGTCGATTGAGGCCACGCCCTCGACCACTTCGCCGTCGCCCGGGACCAGGTCGCCCTGCTCGACCAGGACGAAGTCGCCCTTGCGCAGGTTCGACGACGGGGTCGGCGTTTGCGGCGCGCTCTTGTCTGGCCGCGACAGGCGTTTGGCGGTCGTGTCCTTACGCGCGCTCTTGAGCGAGGCCGCCTGGGCCTTGCTGCGCCCTTCGGCGATCGCCTCGGCAAAATTGGCGAACAGCAGCGTCACCCACAGCCAGAGCGATCACGGCGAGAATGAAACCGGCTGGCGCCTCACCCTTGCCGCCGAGCGCCTGGAACCAGAGAATCGTGGTCAGGATGGCTGCCGATGTAGACGACGAACATCACCGGATTGCGCCACTGATAGCGCGGCGTCAGGCGGCGGAAGCTGTCGATGAGCGCGGTCCTGAGCAGGCCGCGACTCAGAAACCAGGAGAGAGCGCTCGGTTGCGCGGTGGCGGTGGTCATGTCGAACCCTTCGCGATCTAACTGCCGGGCAGCGATCAGTTGCCGGCGAAGAGCAGCAGGTGCTCGACGATCGGGGCCGAGCGCCAGGGCCGGCACGAAAGTCAGGGCGCCGACCGTGATCACCGTGCCGATGAGCACCACCACGAACAGCGGCGTGTGCGTCGGCAGCGTGCCCGCCGACGGCGGCACGTGCTTGGCGGCGGCGAATGCGCCGGCCAGCGCGAGCACCGGGATCGCCAGCCAGTAGCGGGCGAACAGCATCGTGATCCCCAGCGCCGTGTTGTAGAACGGCGTGTTGGCGTTCAGGCCGGCGAACGCGCTGCCGTTGTTGTTGCCCGCGGACGAGAACCCGTACAGGATCTCGCTGAAGCCCTGGGCGCCGGGATTCGAGGCGCCCGGCCTTGCCGGCGTCGAGCAGCACCGCCAGCGCGGTGCCGCACAGCACCAGCAGCGGCGGGACGAGGATCGCGATCGACGCCATCTTGACTTCGAAGGCGCCGATCTTCTTGCCCAGGTACTCCGGCGTGCGCCCGATCATCAGTCCGGCGATGAACACCGCCACGACGGCGTAGACGATCATCCCGTACAGACCCGAGCCCACGCCGCCGAAGATGACCTCCGAGAGCTGGATGAGCCACATCGGGATCATGCCGCCGAGCGGCATGAACGAATCGTGCATCGAATTGACGCTGCCGTTGGACGCGGCCGTCGTCGCGGTCGCCCACAGGGCGGAATTGGCGACGCCGATGCGTACTTCCTTGCCCTCCATGTTGCCGCCGATGTTGGTCGCCGTCGCAACCTGGTCGGCGCCCAGCTTGGTCAGGATCGGGTTGCCGTTCTGCTCGGCGAGATAGGTGCACGGCAGCAAGGCCGCGAAGACGATGGTCATCGCTGCCAGCAGAGCCCAGCCTTGGCGCGTGTCGCCGATCATCCGGCCGAACGTGTAGCACAGTGCCGCCGGGATGAGCAGGATCGCCAGCATCTCGAGGAAATCGGTGAGCGGCGTCGGGTTCTCCAGCGGATGCGCGGAATTGGCGTTGTAGTAGCCGCCGCCGTTGGTGCCCAGCTGCTTGATGGCGATCTGCGAGGCGACCGGTCCCAACGGAATCGTCTGCTCGGTCGCCGTCGCCTTCTCGGTGACCGGATTACCCTTCTCGTCCTTGAGCGGCTGTCCGTCCGGCCTGTTCTTCGGGTTGTCGTAGGTCACCGGCTGCACCAGCGTCACGGTGGCCGCCTTGTCGAAGGTCTGCGGGATGCCGCGCGCGACGAGCAACAGCGCAAAAACGATCGACAACGGCAACAGGATGTACACCGTGGTGCGCGTGATATCGGCCCAGAAGTTGCCGATGCCGCGCGCTTCCTTGCGCACGAATCCGCGTGTCAGGGCCACCAGCATCGCCATCCCGGTCGCCGCCGAGGCGAAGTTCTGCACGGCCAGCGCCAGCATCTGCGACAGGTAGCTCATCGTCGACTCGCCGGCGTAGCCCTGCCAGTTGGTGTTGGTGATGAAGCTCGTAGCGGTATTGAACGAGGAGTCGGGGCTGACCGCCCCGAGCGCCTGCGGATTGAGCGGCTGCCAGACCTGTAGCCCCTGCAGCCGCTGGATCGCGTACACCGCGAGCCGCGCCCAGGAGGTTGAACCACAGCATGGCCATGGCGTAGTCGACCCACCCCATGTCCCGCGCCGCGTCAACGCCGGCGCCGCGATAGATGCCGCGCTCCAGCCAGCCGCCCAGGCGCTGCGCCCGCAGTCGCGCGGCCCTCGTAAACGGCCGCCATGTAGGCGCCCAGCGGCTCGGACCAGCAGCAGCAGCACGACTCAGGTAGAGGCCGAGCTGCAGCCAGCCCTGCGTCTGCATGAGCGTCGTCATTCGAAATACTCCGGCTTGAACAGCGCGATGATGAGGTAGACGAAAATGCCCAGCGCGGCCAGGCCGCTCAGCCAGTACACCCAGTTCATCGTCGGCTCCCTTGATCCATGAGCCGCGCGCAAAAGCGAATCAACCCGGTGCTCAAGGCGAAAAAGGCGACCAGAAGGGCCACGTAGACAAGGTCGAGCACAAGGTCGGGCATGGCGGTTGTCTGACAATCAAGGTGTTGCCAATCGCGAACAATAGCCGGCGGCGCATCAAAAATCTGCAAATGCGCCGCGCTCGCGCGTTAAGAGACCGTAAAGTGCGCGTCCCGCCGCGAGCGTCTGACCAAGGCAGGGTCGAGGTGCCCTTACAGGCCCTTTACAGCGGCCGCCGCGAAACTTGATGGCGACGTTACGCGGCGCGGACTACGCTTGCCGGAATCGTCATGTTTTTTACGCGCACCGAGCAGCAGGAAGGCTTCGCGCCTACGCCGCACCCGGCGCGCCCGGCGCCGCAGCATGCGCTCGCCGACTTGCTCGCCGTCGAGGATATCCTGCTCGACTGCGACGCAGCGACGCGCGACTCGGCTTTCGCCTGCGTTGCGAGCGCGCTCGCCGCACACCACGGCTTGCGCGAGCCTGCGGTCGTCGCCGGCCTCGCCGAGCGCGAGCGACTGGGTTCGACCGCCCTGGGCCAGGATGTAGCCATTCCCCACGCCCGGCTCACCGGGCTCACGCGCGCGATCGCAGCCTTCGTGCGCCTGCGCGCGGCGATACCGTTCGACGCGCCAGATGGGAAACCGGTAGCGAACCTGCTCATCCTGCTCGTGCCCGAAGGGGCAACCAGCGCCCACCTGGAGCTGCTCGCCCAGGCGGCGAACCTGTTCTGCGACAAGGCGTTCCGTGACCAGCTGAACCGTTGCGCCGCCGCCGCGGAGGTCCTCGCCGCGGTGTCCGGCGGGTTTGCGACCTAAGTAACGCTGCAACGCCGATGGACCCGGTGCATCGCGCAGTTGCTCCGCAAACGATCGCGCTCGACCTGGATATTCACGACAGGAACGGGCTGCTCGAGGCGGCCGCGACGCTGCTCCAGCGTTCCTGCCGTATTGACGTGGAGCCGATTCTCCGCGCCCTGCAGCGGCGCGAGCGGGCCGGGTCGACTGCCGTCGGCGGCGGCTTGGCCATTCCCATGGGCGTATTCCCGGCGTCGCGGCGCCGCTGACGCTGTTCCTGCGCACGCGCGCCGATCCGGTTCGGCGCCCCTGACGACCAGCCGGTGTCGGACTTTTTTGTCATCCTCGTTCCCGCCGAAGGCGCGCCCGAAATGCATTTGCAGTTGCTGCGTGCGGTCGCACAGCTGTTCTCCCGACCCGCGTTTCGCGCGGTCCTGGCGGCGGCGCAGAGCACGGCAGCGGTCGCCGACGCATTCGCGCGCTGGAGCGCCCCGTCCAGCGACAGCGAACTCGAAGTGCTGCAAGGCCTTAGCTGAGCGTACGCGTCGGAAGGCGCACCCGCGCGCCCTTCCCGGCTACACGTTTGGTTACATCCGGGCCACGCCGCGCCGTTGCGCGCGGCGCCGGTGGCGGGGAATGGCGCTACAATTCGTGCCACACCACCTCACGTCGCGCAGCCAGCGATGCGGGGTTGTCTCGCCGGAGGGTCCGCGCGCACCGCAGGCGCCGGATCCGCGCCAAGCCGGCGCAGCCGATCGCAGTGCCTAGCCCGGCGCCAAGGCTCGCTTGAGGGATAGACCATGTCCGCAGTGGTTCAGACGGGAAGGTTCGATGCGGCGCGCTGGTGGCGGACCGGTGTGGCCCTGGCGGCGTTGAGCGTGGTCGCACCGGCTGCCGCGTTAACGCCGGTGGCCGACTTCGATCTGAATCGATATTTCGGCACCTGGTACGAGATCGCCGCCATTCGCGGCTTCCTGCAAAGCCGTTGCGCCCGCGACACGCAGTCGGAATACCGGCCGGCCGGCAACGGGGCGATCTCCACCCACATCCGCTGCCTGCGCGCCGATGGCAGCTGTCGAAACCAGCGAAGGCCAGCAGCGTCCGCTCGATCCGGAGCTGCCTTCGGTGCTCAAGGTGACCACGGTGCATTTCCTTGGCATCTGGTGGTATCCGTTCGGACGGGAATCGATCGTGATCGCGCTGGACCCCGACTATCGTTGGCTTGTCTTCGGACACCCGTCGCTGCGTTACGGCCGCATCCTCGCTCGCGAGCCGTCGTTATCCGACGCCGCGCTGCAGACCATCACGGGCGCGCTGCTGAAGGAAGGCTTCGACCCCTGTGCTTTCGTGTTCACGCCGCAAACCGGTGGCCGCGCGCAGGCCGCGCGGCTGTGCGACCAGGTGCATTGAATCGGCGCGCGGCCCGCGCCGCGAGGCCGTCGGCTGATGCTATCCTCCATAGCTTGGGCGTGGCCCGCGACTGGAGGTCGTTCATGCGCGATTGGTCCATTCGATCTGTCCTGGCGTTGCTCGTAGCGGCGGCGCTTGCCGCTTGTGTCGGCAATCCGAGCAAGGAAGAGGAGGAAGCGGCGAAGAACACCTTTGTCTGCCTGCTCGACGGCGAGCGGCTGGTGATCCGCTTCGACCAGGGAACGGCGCGGATACTGCTACCCACCGGTGATACGGTTTCGCTCTATCAGATACCTGCCACCTCCGGGGTGCGCTTTTCCAACGGCAACCTGGAATTGCACGGCAAGGGAACCGACTTGACCCTCATCGATCTCAATACGTCGACGTCGACCCCGCTGGCCCAGTGCGGACCCTACGTGCCGCCGAAGCACTAGACCGGCGCGCGGCTAGCGCGGCCGCTTGCTGACATCGATATCGAGGTACTTCCAGATGTCGGATCGGATCGGGTGCGGCTTGTAGCCGACACCCAGGGCTGGATGACATGATCCTCGAGCAGATGGTGGGTGAGCTTCCACGGCGCGTACGCGACCACGAGGTCGGTCATGCGGTCGAAGATGCGGGTGCGCTCTGGTGAGTCGGGGAGCGTGCGCGCCTGTTCGTAGAGGCGGTCGAATTCGGGCAGACTGAAGCGCGAATCGTTGGCCTGCCCGATGTTCGGACCGTAGAGCAGCTGCATGAAGTTTTCCGCGTCCGGGTAATCGGCGTCCCAGCCGTCCTGGCGCATCTGCAGCTTGCCGGCGCGCGCCATCTTGCGCAGCTCCGGGAGGCTGGTCCTTCTTGAACACCATGCGGATGCCGATCGCGTCCATGTTCTTCTTCCACAGCTCGTCGAGCTGGCGTGCCCTCGAGGTCGGCGTCGACCAGCTGCTCGATGACCAGCGGCTTGCCGTCGGGCAACTCGCGGTAGCCGTCGCCGTCGCGATCCTTGTAGCCGAACTGGTCGAGCAGCGCCCGCGCCGCCGCCGGATCGTAGACCTGCGCCTGCGTGCGCTGGGTCGGGTCGTAGCCGGCGATGTCGGGCGGAATCGGACCCTGCGCAGGAATCGCTCGGCCGTAGAAGAGCACGCGGATGAACTCGTCGGTGTTGAACCCCATGCCAATCGCGCGTCGCAGGGCAATCTTGTCCGGCGTGTAGCCGCCGACGACCGGATCCTGCATGTTGAAGTACGCCCACCAGGTGTTCGGGCGCAACAGGAGCTCGTGGCGAATGCCTTTGGCCGCCAGCGCGGGCTTGAGCTTGCCGTCGTCGAGCAACTCGGCGACGAAGTCGAGCGGGAACGGCTGCAGATAATCGAGGTCGCCCTTCAAAAATGCGAGCCAGCGCGGCTGGCCCTCCTCGATAACGCTGATCTCGATGCGCCCGATCAGCGGTAGCGTCTTGCCCCGGAGCGCGCGCGCGACCGCAGCATCGGCCGGATTCGCGGGCATTGGCTCGTCGAATACCACCTTGCGAAACCCTGGATTGGCTTCGAGCACGATGTGGTTGCTGCGCTGATACTCCTTGAGCAGATAGGGGCCGGTGCCCACCGGGTGCGCACCGAGGTCGTTGCCGTAGGCCTGGACCACCTCCCGCGCCACCGCGGCCGTCGCCGGCATCGCCAGGATGTAGGCGAACGTGTAATCGGGCTGCTTAAGGCGGATGCGCAGCGTGTAGCGATCCACGACCTCGAGTCCCGGCATGCGGCGCGTCGTAGTCGAGCTTGCCGCTCTTCTTCGCCGCCGCCTGCAGCTCGTCGCCGCCGATGAGCTTGCCTTCGACGACCCACATCCACGGCGAGTGCAGGGCCGGGTCGAGCAGCCGCTTGAGCGAGTAGGCGTAGTCGGCCGCGATGAGCTCGCGCGGCTTGCCCTTGAACGCCGGGTCGGGTGCGAAGAAGATCCCTTTGCGCAGCCGACACAGGTAGGTTGCGCCACGAGCCGATACTTCGGGCATGCGCTCGAGGGTCAGCGGCGCGAGCTTAACCGGTCGCGCCAGGTACTCGTATTCGAGCATCGATTCGGAGATTTCTTCGACCACCGAATTCGACGCGGCGTCATAGGCGAGTATCGGATCGAAGCTCGTCTCGGCGATGGAGAACGCGGTGCGCAGCACCTTGCCGGAATCGGCGGCCAGGGCGGTGCAGCTCAGGCCGAGCAGCGCAGCGGCAAAAGCCAGGGCGATTCTCACGCAGGGCTCCGGGCAGGCGGGTTGTTGCGCCGTCGCGGGGCGAGCGACGGCGCTATAATCGTAGCATTAACGACTGTGCCCGGAGACCCCTATGGGCAAGGGCGATGTTCGCACACGCCGCGGCAAGATCATCAACGGCAGCTACGGCAAAAAGCGCCCGCACAAGCCGAAGCGATGGAAAAAAAGAAGAACCGCTGAGCGGAACCGCGCGGATGGAAATGAAGCGGCTTTCCGGCGGTAATCTGCGTGCCGCCGGCTATGACGCCAACGATCGCCTGCTCCGAGTCGAGCTCAGCAGCGGCACGTTCGAGTATTCGGGCGTAACGTCCGACACGTGGCGCCGCTTCATCGGCGCGAGCTCGCCGTGGAGTTTCTTCCGCGACAACATTGAGGAAGATTACCCCGCGAAGCGGGTTCGCTAAGCCCTGGTGGGTGCGACAGCATGCGATTCTTGACCCGCAGCAAACCGCGCCGCGCCAGCGTGCCGGGTTCGCTGGAAAAAAGCCGATGACCGACCTCACCGCCAGCCAGCGCAACGACCTCGTCGCAGCGCCTGGCGAGCGTCGGCAGACGCTGCGCGCCGAGGTGCAGCGCGAACTGGAGAACAGCGATGACCCGAGGGTCATCGGGTTCAAGAACGAACTGGCGGCGACCGACGACTGGGTGCTGGCGGACATTCTTGCCGATCTGGATATCGCGATGGTCACCCGCGATATCGCCGAGCTCTCCGAGGTCGAGGCGGCGCTCGCCCGCGTTGAGGATGGGCGCTACGGCATCTGCAGCGATTGTGCCGAGCCGATCGGCTGGCCGCGCCTGAACGTGCAGCCGCCGCCGCGCGCTGCATCGCCTGCCAGGAGAAGCTCGAGATGCGCACCGGGCGCCCGGGTCATCCCACGCTCTAGCCCGGCGCCGCCGCAGGCGCGCTAGGCCGCGGCGGCGCAGCGTCCGGCGCCGCGTAGCGGCGGATCCAGGCGAAGAATTCGCGGTACCACAGGCGCGAGTTCTGCGGCTTGAGGATCCAGTGGTTCTCGTCCGGAAAGTACACCAGCCGGGCGGCGATGCTGCGCGCCCTGAGCGTGTTGTAATACTGCAGCGCCTGCGTCGCCGGCACCCGGTAGTCGAGCTCGCCGTGAATCACCAGCGTCGGCGTCTTGAAGCGTCGCGCGTAGTGGTGCGGCGACTGCTTCAGCACCCGCGCCGGATTGTCCCAATGGAAGGCGCCGAGCTCCTTGGCGAAGAACAGATAGCCGTCGGTCGCCATCATGCTCACCCAGTCGTAGCAGCCGGCGTGACAGACGAAGGTCCGGTAGCGGTCGGTGTGCCCGTTCATGTAGGCGACCATATAGCCGCCGTAGCTGCCACCGCTGGCGACCAGGCGCTGGCGGTCGATGTAGCGCTGCCGAAGCATGAAATCGGTCGCCGCTTCGATGTCGGCGTACTCGCGCCTGCCGTAGTCGCCGGTGATCGTCTCCAGCCAGCGCTGGCCGAAGCCCGACGAGCCGTGGTAGTTGACGCCGACCACGACGTAGCCCTGGGCGGCGAACACCTGCGCGTTCCAGCGAAAATGCCAGCCGTCGACATGTGCCGCGTGCGGGCCGCCGTGGATGGAGTGCAGCAGCGGCCATTTGCGGCGCGCGGTGAAATTCGGCGGGTAGGTGACCCAGATCTGGACCGGTTCGCCGCCCCAGCCCCGGATCGTGAACTCGCGCGACGTTCCCAGGCCGCACGCGAGCGAGCAGTGCGCGATTGAGGGTTTCGATCGGCCGCTCTCCCCGCCCGTCGCTGCCAATGCGAACAGCGCCGGCGGATGGGCGAGCGTGGAACGGTCGAAGGCGATGCGCGTGCCGTCGCGCGACAGTGCGAAGCCATTGATCACGCCGCCGGGCGCCACCGGGGTGGGCAGCGCATCGCCGAGGTCAAAGCGGTAGATGCCCGTGCCGGCCGCGATCGTCGATCAGCGCAAACAAGCGTCGTCCCGTCGGGGGCCCACATGTGCCGCGCCGTCGCCCGGTCGAGCCGTGGCAGCAGTCGCCGGGTCGCCCCCGCGCCGCCGGTCGTAGAGCATAAGCCGCCCCTGGTCGTTGAAGGCGCGCTTCAGGTTGTACGACATTCCATGCCAGATGCCGGCCATCGGGTGAATAGCGCGGCCCGGCATCGCTGAAACCGCTGTCTGCGGTCAGCGTGCGGTGGCGGCCGGTGGCGATGGCCACCGCGACGATGTCCGTTTCGTTCATCATCGCCGGCTCGGCGTGCAGATCGACCGTCAGCGCCAGCTCCCGGCCGTCGGGACTGATATCGTAGAGCTCGGCCGAGGGTTCCCAAGGCTGCAGCGCAAGACCGGTCCCCGCCAGCAGGTCGCGCGCGCGGCCGGTCGCCACCTCCGCGGCGAAGACGTGCGGCTCGCGTCCGTCCGTGAGCCAATGGTCCCAGAACCGGTATTCCGCGGCGCTCGGACAGGTGCGCTTTGACCTTTGCCTCCTTGCGCTCCTTCCGCCGCTTGGCCTGCTCCTGGTCGGTCTTGCAAATCCGGCCAGACCCAGGAGATGAATGCCACGCGCTTGCTGTCGGGAAACCAGCGCAACCCCATTGCGCCGCCGGCGAGCGCTGCCAGCCGCCGCGCCTCGCCGCCGTCCGGGGCGATCAGGTAAACCTGCGGCTCTTCATCGTCCTTGCGCTTGGCGGCAAAGGCGATCCATTTGCCGTCCGGCGACCAGCATGGCTCGCTGTCCTTGTCGCCCGCGGTCAGCCGGCGCGCCTTGCCGCCGTCGGTGGCGAACAACCACAGTTCGGTGCGGCCCTCGTTGCGGTCCATGTCGTACGTGGTCACCGCCGCGCAGGCCCGGCGGCCATCGGGGCAAGGGTCGGCGGGCCAATGCGTTTGATCGACCACAGATCCTCGACGCTCAATGCACGGTTTGTCTTCGGCATGGCTGGGTCCCGACGCTGGAGACGTTGGCGCTCTTTGCGCGGGCGGCCGCGCGCGCGAAGGCGCGATTGTACGTGCTCGGCCGCAGGATGGCGCGCTGCGATGCGGTAGAATTCCCAGGCGCCGCATTCGCGGCGCCCCTTTCCACCACGAGGACGGCGATGAACTATCGGCGCCTGGGCGCTTCCGGGCTTAAGTTGAGCGAGCTGTCGTTCGGCTCCTGGGTTACCTACGGCAACCAGTTGGGCGAGGACCTGGCGCGCGACTGCATGGCTGCCGCGTACGCCGCCGGCGTCAATTTCTTCGACAATGCCGAGGTGTACGCCAAGGGTGCGGCCGAGCGCATCATGGGCAGCGCGCTCAAGAAGCTCGGCTGGCGGCGCGCGTCGTACGTCGTCTCGACCAAGTTCTTCTGGGGCCTCAACGACGGGCCGAACGAGAAGAACACGCTCAACCGCAAATACCTCATGGCGGCGATCGATGGCTCGCTCGAGCGCCTGCAGCTCGAATACGTCGACCTCGTCTTCTGCCACCGCGCCGATCCGGAAACGCCGGTCGAGGAGACGGTGTGGGCGATGCACGACATCGTCCGCGCCGGCAAGGCGCGCTACTGGGGCACCTCGGAATGGAGCGCGGCGGAGATCATGGCGGCGTGGCAGATCGCCGAGCGCCATCATCTGGCCAAGCCGGTCATGGAGCAGCCGCAGTACAACCTCCTGCATCGCGACGCGCGTGGAGAAGGAATATGCGCGGCTGTACCAGGACATCGGGCTGGGGACGACGATCTGGAGCCCGCTGGCCTCGGGGCTGCTGACCGGCAAGTACAACGACGGCGTGCCCGCTGGCTCGCGCGCGGCCCTCAAGGGCTACGAGTGGCTGGCCGAGCGAATCGTCGATCCGCGCGAAGATCGCCAAAGTGCGGCAACTCGCGCCGATCGCCAAGGATCTGGGCTGCACGCTCGCCCAGCTCTCGCTCGCCTGGTGCGTGAAGAATCCGCACGTGAGCAGCGTGATCACCGGCGCAAGCCGGCCACAGCAGGTGGTCGAGAACATGAAGGCGCTGGAGGTGGTGCCCAAACTCACCGCCGAGGTCATGGCGCGCATCGACGCGATCGTCGGCGCGCCCGACTGAGCGCGGCCCGGCGATGAGCAACCCGCTCGCAGCCTGGACTGAGGAACAGCGTTCCGCCTTCCTCTACCGCGCCTGCGCGCAGGCCGAGGCCGGAACGGCGCGGGCCGATCTGTTCACGCGTCTGGCCGGCGAGGCCGAGGCGCAGGCCGCCATCTGGCGCGCGCAGCTCACTGCCAGCGGCAAGCCTGCGCCGCAGCCTTATGCGCCGGACCTGCGCACGCGCCTGGTCGCGCGGCTGGTCGCAGCTGCTCGGCCCGCGGCGGCTGCGCGCGGTGCTGGCGGCGATGAAGGTGCGCGGCATGGCGATCTACAGCCGGCGCGAGCCGGGCGGGCACAGCGCGCCGGTCGCCGGCAACATCGAACACCGGCACCGCGGCCTGGGCGGCGGCGGCAACATGCGCGCCGCCGTGTTCGGCATCAACGACGGGCTGGTTTCCAACGCGAGCCTCATCTTCGGCGTCGCCGGCGCGAGTTCCGATCCCGCGGTGGTGCTGCTGACCGGGGTGGCGGGTCTTGACCGCCGGCGCGTTCGCCATGGCCACCGGCGAATTCGTCTCGGTGCGCTCGCAGCGCGAGCTGTTCGAATACCAGATCGGGCTGGAGCGCGACGAACTGGCGGAATATCCCGACGCCGAAGCGCAGGAGCTCGCGCTCATCTACAAGGCGAAGGGCCTGTCCGGCAGCGAGGCCGAGCGCATTGCCAAGCAGATCGTCGCCGACCCGGAGCATGCGCTCGACACGCTCGCGCGCGAGGAGCTCGGGCTCAATCCGGATGAGCTGGGATCGCCCTGGGGCGCGGCCTTCGCGTCGTTGTTCTCCTTCGCCGTCGGCGCAGCCGTGCCGCTGCTGCCGTTCGTGTTCGGCGCGGGCTGCGCGGGCGCTGCCGATCGCCGGTGCCTTGAGCGCCGTGGCGCTGTTTGCCGTCGGGGCCACGCTGTCGCTGTTCACCGGCCGGGCGGCCGTCGCGTCGGGCGTGCGCATGCTGCTGCTGGGCAGCCTGGCCGCCGCGGTCACCTTTCCTGGTCGGCAAGCTGTTCGGCGTGACCGGCACCTGAGTTGCACCGGCAGCCCCAGCCTCGCGGCTGCCGGGCCAAGCGAACCGATCCGCGCCGCCCTAAGGCGGCCGGCCGGCTCACTCGCGCAGGCCGATGCGTGCATGCTAGCCCTTCATGCACTCCGAGCGCGCCTTGTCCGCGTCGGCCTTGCTCATGCCCTTGGTCTTGGCATTGCACTCGGCCATCTTGCTCTGTCGGCTTGGCGGGCTTCGCCGACAGGCAGGTCTTCATGAAAGCCTTGCGGTCGTCACCTTTCATGTCGCCCGCCTTGGTATTGCAGTCCTTCATCTTGTCCTGCTGCGAATTGGTCGCGGCAGCGTCTTCGTCGCGTCGGTCGCGGCAGTCGGCGGCATACGCGCTGCGCTGCAGGCCAACAGGCCGGCAAGCGCCAGACCCAGCAATGGCTTCATCGATTATCTCCCTGGTTGGCTCGCTTGTCCGCGCGACGAGCGGCTGCGGCGAGTCTACGGCATCGGCGCCGAGCGAGGCAATACGTTGGGCGCACCGCGCGCCACCGCGCGAGCCGGGCCGGCGGCGCCCATCGTGCGGCGCAGCATGCGGTTGTGTCAAAATCTCCTGTCAGCGTGCCGTCCGGGCCGGTAAAATGATGTTTTTGCACTAGAAAAGCCTTGCGGCTTGTGAAGGAAAGTCCACGTGCCCGCCCCCACCAGCCACCGCAGCAAGGCGCCGCCTGCGCCTGCCCCGGGCGCGGGCCGCCCATCGACGACACGCGCATCCGCGACATCATGGAGCTCGCGCCGCCAGCGCATCTGCTGCGCGAAGTCACCGGCCTCGGAGGTCGCCGCGACGACCACCTACGAGGCGCGCGCCGCGATCCATCGCGTGCTTGCACGGCGCCGACGATCGCCTGCTGGTCGTCATCGGCCCCTGCTCCATCCACGACTACGACGCGGCGATCGACTACGCCACGCGGCTCTCGGCCGTGAAGCGCGAGTTGGCCGACGAACTCATCATCGTCATGCGCGTCTATTTCGAGAAGCCGCGCACGACCGTAGGCTGGAAAGGGCTCATCAACGACCCGCGCCTCGACGACAGTTTCCGCATCAACGAGGGGCTGCGGCTGGCGCGGCGCATCCTGCTCGAGATCAACGAACTCGAATTGCCCGCCGGCACCGAGTACCTGGACATGATCACGCCGCAATACATCGCCGACCTGATCGCCTGGGGCGCGATCGGCGCCCGCACCACCGAGAGCCAGGTGCACCGCCAGCTTGCCTCGGGACTGTCGTGCCCGGTCGGGTTCAAGAATGGCACCGACGGCGGGGTGAAGATTGCCGTCGACGCGGTCAAGGCGGCCTCCGCGCCGCATCATTTCCTGTCGGTGACCAAAGGCGGCCACTCGGCGATCGTGAGCACCGCTGGCAACGAGGATTGCCACATCATCCTGCGCGGCGGCAGCGTGCCCAACTACGACGCCGCCAGCGTCGACCGTGTCTGCGCCGAGCTGGGCCATGCCGGGCTGGCGGCGCGGGTCATGATCGATTGCTCGCACGCCAACAGCCAGAAACAGTACGAGCGGCAGGTCGAGGTAGCCCGCGACATCGGCGGCCAAATCGCGCGCGGCGACGAGCGCATCATCGGGGTCATGCTCGAGAGCCACATTCATCCCGGACGCCAGGACCTCGTTCCCGGCCAGCCGCTCGAATACGGCGTGAGCATCACCGACGCATGTATCGGCTGGGAGGCGAGCGTCGAGCGTGCTGCGCGAGCTCGCCGAGGCAGTGCGTCGCCGGCGCGTGCTCCTGACCGACGCTTCGTAGAGCCGCGCCCTCGCGGTGCGGACCGCGCCGCGCACGCCCGATGGCCGAAGAGATCGAACTGAAGCTCACTGTCGCCGCGGCAACGCTCGCCGCGGTACGGGCGCACCCTGCGATCGCGGCGGTGGCGAGTGGTCGCCTGCGCAGCCGCCCGCTGGTCAGCGCCTACTACGACACGCCCGAGCACGACCTCGCCGCCGCCGGCGTCGCGCTGCGCCTGCGCCGTGCCGGGACGCGCTGGCTGCAAACCGTCAAAGGCGAGGGCGTCGCCGCCGCCGGGCTGCATCGTCGCGCCGAGTTCGAATGGTCACTCGCCGCGCCGCGGCTGGACCTGGCCAAGCTCGCGCAGACGCCGTGGCGCAAGCTCTTCGCGCGCACCGACGGGCGCTACCGACGCGTGTTTGTCACCGCGGTGCGGCGCAGCGAGCTGCCGCTGACCTTCGCCGACGGCACCCGGGCCACGCTCTGTCTGGACAGCGGCGAGATCCGCGCCGGCCGGCGCCGCCTGGCTGTGCACGAGATCGAAGTCGAGATCGAGCACGGCGACGCGGCTGCGCCTGTTCGAGTTGGCCGACGCACTCGCCGCCGACCTGCCGGTGCGCGTCACGCACGCGAGCAAGGCGGCGCGCGGCTACGCGCTCGCCGACGGCGCCGCGCCCCCAGCCGCGCCGGGCGCGCAAGGTTGCGCTGGCCGCGGCCGCGACGCCACGGGCAGCACTGGCGCGCCATCGCCGCCGACTGCATCGCCCAGATCGAGGCCAACGCCGAGGCCATGCTCGCGTGCGACGACGCCGAGTACCTGCATCAGCTGCGCGTCGGCTGGCGCCGGCTGCGCTCGCTGCTCCAGCTCGCGATCCTGCTCGCGCCGGAAGAGGCGATCGCGCCTATCGCGCAGGAACTGCGCTGGCTCGGCTCGATCCTCGGCCCGGCGCGCGACAGCGACGTATTCGCCGGGGAAACGTTGCCCGAAGTTGCCGGCGCAATTTCGCGCCCAGCGCGGCATTGCCCGCCTGCGCGGGCGCGCCACCCGGCGCCGGCGGCGGCTGACCGGCGTGGCGCGCGAAGCCATCGCCACACCGCGCTTCCAGCGCTTGCTGCTCGCGCTCGGCGCGTATTTCGCGACCCTCGATCGTGCGCCCTGCGCGGCGGCAGCGTCCCGGCGCGGGCACGCGACTGGATCGGCCCGGTGCTGCAGCAACGCCACGACAAGCTCGTCAAGCGAGCCCGGCATATCCATCGCCTGCAGCGCCCGCCGACCGGCACCGCGCGCGGGTTGCCGCGAAAAAGCTGCGCTACGCCGCCGAATTCTTCGCTCCGCTGTTTGCGGGCAAGCGCGGCAAGGCCTACATCGACGCGCTGTCCAAGCTGCAATCGATTCTGGGCCGGCTCAACGATCTCGAGGTTGCGGGCAAGCTGCTCGACGAGCTGGCTCCGGCAGAGGACCCGGCGGCGGGCGCGCGCGTACGCGGCGGGCATCGCTCGCGGCTGGCTTGCGGCCAGCGTCGCACCGGAGCTCAAGCGCCTGCGCGCGGCGCAGCGGGCGTTTGCCCAATGCGCGCCGTTCTGGACCGCGTAACCGGACGCGCATGCTCGAGTCCGCCGAAATCGGCCACCGGGTTGCCAAGCAGGTGTACGCGCGCGAGGTGCCGAAGCTGCGCGAAGCGCTGCTCAACGCGCAATACGACCTGTCGCAGACCGGACGCGGCCCGGTGCTGCTGATCATCTCCGGCGTCGAGGGCGGCGGGCGTGGCGAAACCGCCAACAAGCTCACCGAATGGATGGACCCGCGGCACATCCGGGTGATCGCCTTCGGCCCGCGCCAACCGCAGGAAGCCGCGCGGGCGCCGGCGTGGCGCTACTGGCGCACCCTGCCGCCGAAGGGCCGCATCGGCATCTTCATGAACGCCTGGTACGACGAAGCGATGCGCGCGCACCACCGCGGTGAGATCGACGCTCGAGCGGCTGCAGGCGCATTTGCTCTCCATCCACAAGCACGAGCAAATGCTCACCGATGAAGGTTTCGTGCTGCTCAAGTTCTGGATCCACCTGTCCAAAGCGGCGCAGAAAGCACGGCTGCGCGAGCTCGAGAGCGATCCGCGAACGCGCCTGGCGCGTAACGCGGGAAGACTGGGATGCCTATCGCGTCTATAGCCGGTCGCACGATCGCTGGGAAGCCTTGCTGCGGGAAACCTCGACCGGCATCGCCCCCTGGTACGTCATCGAGGGCGAGGACGCACACTATCGCTATCTCACTGTTGGCAAGATCCTGCTCGATGCGCTGCACGCGACCGGCGCGCGCCAGACCGTGGCGCCGAAGCATGCAATCGCGCCGCCGGCCCCCTCGGTCATCGACAACCTCAAGCTGATCCGCGACCTGGATCTGTCGCAGAAGCTCGCCGCGAAGCTCTACCCGGTCGAACTGGACAAGTATCAGGGCAAGCTCGCCCGCCTCACCCGCCGCAAGCGCTTCGCGAAACGTTCGTTGGTCCTGGTCTTCGAGGGCGTCGACGCGGCCGGCAAGGGCGGCACGATCCGCCGCGTCACCGGTGCCCTCGACGCCCGCCAGTACATCACCGTGCCAGTGGCCGCACCGACCGAGGAGGAGCGCGAGTATCCCTATCTGTGGCGCTTCTGGCGGCACGTACCGCGAACGCGGCGGTATCACCATTTTCGACCGGTCGTGGTACGGCCGCGTGCTCGTCGAGCGGGTCGAGGGCCTGTGCAGCGTTTCCGACTGGATGCGCGCCTACGAGGAGATCAACCAGTTCGAACAGCAGCTCGTCGCAAGGCGGCGCCGTCATCGTCAAGTTCTGGCTGCAGATCAGCAAGGCCGAGCAGCTGCGGCGGTTCCGGGCGCGCCAGCACTCGCCGTTCAAGCGCTTCAAGATCACCGCCGAAGACTGGCGCAACCGCAAGAAATGGAATGCCTACGAACAGGCCGTGTGCGACATGGTCGATCGCACCAGCACCGAAGCGGCGCCGTGGATTCTGGTCGAGGCCGAGGACAAGTACTTTGCGCGCATCAAGGTGTTGCAGACCATCGTGGAGCGGCTGCAGCGGGCCGTTGCGCGATGAAGCGCAGCAACGGCGCTTACCTCGCCCCGGCGTGGCTGCCCGGCGGCCACGCGCAGACCATCTATCCGGTCCTGATCCGCCGGCCGCACGTGAGCTATCGCCGGCAACGGGCTGACACGCCCGACGGCGATTTCGTCGACTTCGACTGGCTCGACGTGCCGGCAGCCACCGCGGCCACACCGCTGGTGGCCCTGTTTCATGGCCTGGAAAGCAGTTCGTCGGCGCACTATGCGCTGGCCCTGATGGCGCATCTTGCGGCAATCGGCTGGCGTGGCGTGGTGCCCCATTTCCGCGGCTGCAGCGGCGAGCCGAACCGACGGGCGCGGGCGTACCATTCCGGGGACTACGCCGAGGTCGCGTGGATGCTCGCGACGATCCGGGCGCAGGAGCCCACTGCACCGCTCTACGCAACAGGGGTGTCGTTGGGGGGCAGCGCGCTCGTCAACTGGCTCGGGCGAGAGGAGCGGCGGGCCGGTGCAGTGGTGCGCGCGGCGGCGGTTGTGTCCACGCCTCTCGATCTGACGGCTGCAGGCATCTCCGTCGACCAGGGCTTGAATCGTATCTATGCCCGGCACTTTCTGCAGACGCTGGTACCCAAGGCCCAGGCGATGGCGCAGCGCTTTCCGGGCGCGCTCGACGCCGCCGCAATCCGCCGGGTCGATTCGATGTACAGCTTCGACGCGGCGGTGACCGCACCGCTGCACGGCTTCGCGGGTACCGCTGATTATTGGTCGCGCGCAAGCAGCAAGCCCTGGCTGCGCGCGGTGGCCGTACCCACGCTCGTCCTCAACGCCCGAAACGACCCGTTCATCCCGGCCGCGTCGCTGCCCGACCAGAGCCAGGTCAGCGCCGCGGTTGTGCTCGAGCAACCCGAGAACGGCGGCCACGCCGGCTTTCTGCAGCGGCCGTTTCCCGGGAGCTTCGGCTGGCTGCCGCAGCGGCTGGTCGCATTCTTTGCCGCTGCCGCAGCGCGGGCCTGAAATCTACGCCGCTGCCCGCGGACAGTTCTCTGCCCAAAGGTGGCCTTCATTGTCGACCGTCACAGTCCCCGAAGCAGACATCGCAGATTGCGCTAACCGGGCGTTCAGCTCTGCGGGCTAGGAGTTCGCGCCTGAGTTGCCGTTGCAAAGCTGGGCGTCCCAGCCTCTGCCCCTTCGATAGGCCTCCAGACACGTCTCTCACCCTCGTTCTTCTCGAGAATCAGAGGAGTGACCCTGGTTATGCCGGTTGGTCCGTGCGATGTTGTCACAAGGTGCGCTCGTAGCGATAGCACCCAAATTGAACAAATAGCCACAGCCTTAAGTGCGGTTCTCATGGGGCGTTTCCTCAAGTCAACATGTTCTGACCTCGATCACTCAAAATGCAATCCGGCGACGCCGGGGCCGGAGGTGAATCCCATCTCGTCGATAAGCTGCACTCTATCGAGGTCATGGGGCCTCAAGAGTGATTAGCCGGCCGCACCGGTCCAACCTATGAAATACTATTCGCGGCCGTCTGCTTTGCGGAAACTCTGCGACCGTCCGGTACTGGACGATGGCCGCTCGCGCTACGCCAGCCAGGCCGAGCAATCCCAGTTGAGCAGCTGCTCGAGTTCGCGGATTTCCGGTTCGAAGACGCCGGCCAGGTAGTCTTTCTCCGCAGCGCTCATCGACGAGTTGTATTCGCGCACTTCCGCCCTCTTCTCGGCGAGCGGCGGAAACGGCGCGATCTCGAGAAATTCCGCGACCCGCGCGAGCACGACGCCGTGCTCGCCGAGTAGTTGCTCGCTCTTGAACACGATCGTTTGCTCTTTGGGGAAGTAGCGCCACAGCCGCTGGAGCTGGCGGGTATAGAATCCGCGATCAATGTAGGTAAAGGACTTCGCCATTTCCAGCGGCAGCACCCGCAGCCGCCCGGCTTCCGCCTCGAGGGCCTGCTGAAACGGCAGGGGCTCGCGCCCGGTGCGGCGCGACATGTTCCAGTGCGAAAAAGCGCGCGTGATCGGGTTGCGTAGCACCACGATCAGCCGCATTGCCGGGTTGTAGCGAGCGATGCGTTCCGCGGCCGACGGCCAGTACAGGTATGCCGGCGTCACCTCGCCCAGCAAGCGATGCGCCGGGCCGGGCTGGAAGCAGGCGTGATACGGCGCATAGTCGACCGGCTCGGCGGCAAACACGCGGTCGGTATCGAAGAAGTGCAGTTCCTTGTCCTGCGGCAGACACAACTCGGCATGCTCGCGCAGATACTGGTCGAGTGCCGAAGTTCCGCCTTTCTGCGCCCCGGCGACGATGAAGCCCACCTTGTCGAGCGCGGCCATGGGAGCTAGAAGGCGATGCCGAGGCGGCGATAGACGAAACCCAGCAGCCATGCGGGGCCGACCAGAAACGAGCGCACGTCTTCGAGAAAGGACGGCCGGCTACCTTCGATCGCGTGTCCGGCGAACTGACCGACCCAGGCGGCGACGAAAACGACTGCCGACACGACGAGCGCGCGCTCGCCCAGGGAGCTCACCGCGTAGAGCATCGCGGCAAGCACCACCGCCATGCCCAGCGCGAGCGGGGTCGACAGCCAGAAATAGAAGGCGAGCGCCGCGCCCATCGCCAGGTAGGCTGCCACTGGTGCGGCCGCCCATAGCAGCCCCAGCACGCTGCACATGATCAGCGGCACGCAGATCCAGTGCAGGGCCTTGTTGCCGGGATGCCGGTGATAACCCCCGTATCGGTCGAAGAGCAGGTCAACAGGTCGCATACAGGTTGCGGGCGCACATCGGGCCGCCCTGTTGGTGCAGGGGCGTCCAGCCGCGAGGCTAGCCCGCGCCCATGAGCTCCGGCTTGAGCGGCGGGCGCCGCTCAAGGGCGCTGACGTGGACCGGAAACTGGCCCAACTTGCGATCGAGAAAATAGTTGCGCAAGGTCCGCCCGATGGTGCGAAACGCGAGCTCGCTCCACGGAATCTCCGCTTCGTCGAACAGGCGCACCTCGAGGCTCTCCTCTCCGGGGCCGAAATCCAGATCGAGCAGGCGGGCGCGGAACATGATGTAGACCTGATTGATGTGCGGCAGGCTGATCATCGTGTACAGGGGCCCAATCGCCACCCGCGCCCGCGCTTCCTCGGCGGTCTCGCGCTCGGCGCCGGCCAGGACCGTCTCGCCGTTCTCGAGGAAGCCTGCCGGCAGCGTCCACAGCCCCTGCCGCGGTTCGATCGCGCGCTTGCACAACAGCACCTGCTCGTTCCATACCGGCAGGCAGCCGACGACCACCTTCGGATTCTGGTAGTGGATCGTGCCGCAGGCGCCGCACACGTGCCGCGGCAAGGTGTCGCCGAAGGGAACGCGGAACTCGAGTGCCGGCGAGCCGCAATGGCTGCAGAATTTCACGGCCGGATGAAGGTGTCGCGATAGTAACGGAGCTCGTCGATGGACTCGTAGATATCGGCCAGCGCCTCATGTTTGCCCTGTTTCACCCAGCCCTTGGCCACATCGGGCTTCCAGCGCCGGCACAGCTCCTTGAGCGTGGACACATCGAGGTTGCGGTAATGGAAGTAATCCTCGAGCGCGGGCATCCACCGCGCCAGAAACCGGCGATCCTGGCAGATCGAGCTGCCGCACATGGGCGAGGCGCGCGGCGCCACGTGCTCGTGCAAGAAGGCGAGCATGCGCTGCTCGACCACGGCTTCGTCGAGTGGCGAGGTCTTCACCCTCTCGATGAGCCCCGAGCGCGCGTGAGTAGCCTGGTTCCACGAATCCATGCCGGCCAGCGTCACGTCGTCCTGATGCACCACCAGGACCGGCGCCTCGGCCACCGCAGTCAGCGCGCTGTCGGTAATGACGAGGGCAACCTCGATGATGCGATCGGACTCCGGCTTGAGGCCGGTCATCTCCATGTCGATCCAGATCAGATGATTGGCGTCCCGCGGCATGACAGGTAGCGTAGAATAGCGGCGTTGTGGCGATAGCGTATTCTCGCATACCCCTCCGCTGGCCTGTATTGCCCCGCACCGGCTTGCGCCATCGCCTTGCGTGCGCGGCGGCATCATGACTGCCGGCCTGTTCACCTCGCTGTTTGTGCTCGCGCTCGCCATCTCGCTTGCGCTGCAACTCTGGCTGGCGCAGCGGCAAGTGCAGCACGTTCTGGCACATCGCGCCGCGGTGCCGGCGCATTTTGCCGATCGCATCGGCCTGCCCGCGCACCAGAAGGCGGCCGATTACACCGCGGCGCGCACGCGCCTCGCGGTGGTCGATCTGCTGCTCGACACGGCGGTATTGCTGGCGCTCACGCTGGGGGGCGGCTTGGCGGTCACCGCCGGCTGGATCGGCGGCCTGCCCGTCGGCCCGCTGGCGCGCGACGTCACGCTGATCGTCGCGATCGCCCTGTTCGCCGGCGCGCTGGCGCTGCCACTGGCGTGGTATCGCACGTTCGTGATCGAGCAGCGCTTCGGCTTCAACCGCATGACCCCGGGCATCTGGGTCGTTGACCTCATCAAGAGCATCCTGATCGGAGCCGCACTCGGCATACCGCTGGTGAGCCTGGTGTTGTGGCTCATGGCCCGCGCCGGGACGCTGTGGTGGCTGTACGCATGGCTGGTATGGGTGGGTTTCCAGGTTCTGATGCTCGCGCTCTATCCGACAGTCATCGCGCCGCTGTTCAACACCTTCAAGCCGCTGACCGATGGCAGCGTCAAGGAACGGGTGGAACGCCTGCTGGCGCGGTGCGGCTTTACCGCCCGGGGTCTGTACGTGATGGATGGGTCGAAGCGCTCGGCGCATGGCAACGCGTATTTCACCGGCTTCGGTCGCGCACGCCGGATCGTGTTCTTCGATACGCTCCTGGCGCGCCTGGCCCCTGACGAGATCGAGGCGGTGCTCGCCCACGAGCTTGGGCATTTCAAGCTCCGGCACGTGCTCAAGCGCATGGCCTGGTCCGCCGCGGCCAGCCTCGCGCTGCTCGCGCTGCTGGGCTGGCTGGTTGGCCAGCCGTGGTTCTACGCCGGCCTGGGCGTGCCCGGACCGGCACCCCGCTACGGCGTGGCGCTGGTGCTGTTCATGCTGGCGCTGCCCGCCTTTACTTTCCTCGCCTCGCCGCTGGCTGCGATGTACTCGCGGCGGCACGAATTCGAAGCGGACCGGTACGCCGCCCGCCACGCCTCCGCGCCGGCCCTGATCGCTGCGCTGGTCAAGCTCTATGAGGACAACGCCAGCACGCTCACGCCCGACCCGGTTCATTCGGCGTTCTTCGACTCCCATCCGCCGGCGCCGGCGCGCATCGCCCGCCTGGAAATGGCCGCGGCGGCCTAGCCGGAGACAACGATGGCTGCCGAGCACGCCGCCCTTGCCGCTCTGAACTGCCGAGCCGGCGCCCCGTTGCTGTCGGTGCACGAGCTCACGCAGCGCCTCAAGGCGCTGCCGGGCTGGGACTACGAGAACAACCGGATCACCAAGACGTTCCGGTTCGCGAACTATTACGAGACGCTCGCGTTCGTCAACGCCGTCGCATTCATCGCCCACCGCCAGGATCATCACCCCGACCTGTTGGTGCAATACAGCCGCGTGGGCGTGTCCTACTCGACGCATGATGCCAGCGGCGTGACGCTCAACGATTGCATCTGCGCGGCGAAGGCCGAAGCGCTCAACGCGTGAGCGCCCCCGCGGCAGGACTGGTCACTGGGGCCTGGCGGCGGCATTTTGCCGTCCGGCTCGACGATGGCAACACGATCAACTGCGTGCTGCGCGGTCGCAGTCTGGGCGTTGCCTGCGGCGACCGGGTGCGCGTGACGCCGACCGCCGGCGGCGAAGGCGCGATCGAAGCGATCGAGCCGCGCGGCACGTTGCTGTTTCGCTCCGATGCGCACCGCCAGAAGCTGCTCGCCGCGAACGTCACGCAGGTGCTGGGCATCGTCGCGCCGCTGCCTCCCTACGACGAGGAACTCGTCCAGCGCTGGATCATTGCCGCCGAAAGCACGGCCTGTCGCTTCGCGTTGCTGGCCAACAAGTGCGACCTGCCCGGATTCGCCGCGCTGGGCCCCCGGCTGGACGCCTGCCGCGCGCTCGGCTACCCGGTCGTGCCGCTGTGCGCGAAGGGCACGCCGCTTGACCTCGAGCCGGTGCGCGCCCTGATCGCCGGACAGAAGAGTGTGCTCGTCGGCCAATCCGGCATGGGCAAGTCGACGCTGATCAACGCGCTGATACCCGGCAGCGATGCCCGCGTCGGGGAAGTGTCGGCGGCGCTGCGCGCCGGGCGGCACACGACCTCCGAGACGACCCTCTACCGACTCGACGCGGACAGCTGGATCATCGACTCACCCGGCATGAAGGAGTTCGGGCTCGCCCATCTTTCCGCCACTGCGATCGCGGATGGATTCGTCGATCTGCGCCCGTTCGTGGGTCGCTGTCGCTTCCGCGACTGCCAGCACGGCGTCGAGCCCGGCTGCGTTGTGCAGGAGGCCGTCGCGCGCGGCACGGTCAAGCCTTGGCGCGTCGCTTTGCTGCAGCGGCTGCTGGGCGAGAGCGCAAGCCGCGTCCGAACCTGGTCGCGTTAAGGCGCCAAGTTGGCGAGGGTCACCAGCAGCAGCAGCACGAGCCACACCAGCAGCGCGCGCCAGACCAGGCCGACCGCGCTGGGCATGAGATCGGCATCGGCAGCTTCGCCGAGGCCCAGCTCGGGCCGGAATTCGAGTTCACCGGTCGGCAAGGTGAGCGTGCCGCCGAGCAACGTACGCAATGCCCCCGCGCCGCTCGCCAGCAGGATGCCCTCGTGCAGCGAGAGCCACGCCCTGGCCTGCGTGCGCCAGCAATAGATCGCGTCCTCAAAATCGCCGACGATGGCGAAGGTCCCCGCGGTCAGCCGTACCGGCGCCCAGTCAAGCCAGAACAGCAGCCGTTGCACCGGCCGGCCGAATTCACTCAGTGCATTGCCCAGGGGGGTGCCCGCCTCGCCGCGCCAGCGTTCGGCGAGCAGCACGGTAAGCCGATAAAGCACCGCGCCCGCGGGCCCGGGCAGCACCAGGAACCAGAACAGCGTGCCGAATACGTGGCGGTACGAATCCTCGAGGCCGTGCTCGATAGCGAGCTTCGGAATCTCCTCGGCCGTCGCGCCGCTGGCATCGATGCCGCGCCAGGCCACCAGGATCCGGCGCGCGCTGATCGCGTCGCCGGCCTTGAGCGCTTCGCTGATGGCGGTGAAGGCGTGGCTGAAGTGGCGAAACCCCACCAGCACGTACAGGACGGCGACGTTCCACAGCAGCGCGAGCAGCGGATGCACCGCGACGAGCAGCGCGTACAGAGCAGCCGCAATGGCCACCGGCGGCAGCAGCGCCAGCGCGGCGGCAATCGCACCCTGGCGCGGCGAACCGGCGTTGAAGCGGTGTTCGAGCGCGCGCGCATAGCGGACAAAGGCGCGCTGCAGGCCGTTGCGCCAGCGAAAGGTCCGCCACTGCTCCAGCGCCAGCGCCAACACGATGGTCAGAAATTTCATGGGTGCCGCGACTGCCTCAGGTCTTCAATTCGTCGCGTTCCCGGAACTGCTCGAGCGCTTCGGGGTTGGCGAGCGCCTCGGCATTCTTGACCGGTTCGCCGTGCACGACATTGCGCACCGCCAATTCGACGATCTTGCCGCTCTTGGTGCGCGGAATATCGGTGACCTGGAGGATTTTCGCCGGCACGTGGCGCGGCGTGGTATTGGCGCGAATCTGCTGCCGGATGCGGTCGCTGAGCGCCGGGTCGAGGGTCAGGCCGTCGCGCAAGCGGACGAAGAGCACGACGCGCACGTCGCCGAGCGCCCCCGGCGGCCAATCCTGGCCAATGACGATGCTCTCCACGACTTCGTCGAGCAGTTCCACCTGGCGGTAGATTTCCGCAGTGCCGATGCGCACGCCGCCGGGGTTGAGGGTCGCGTCGGAACGGCCGTAGATGATCATGCCGTCGTGCGCAGTGAGCTCGACCCAGTCGCCGTGGCACCAGACGCCGGGAAAGCGCTCGAAGTACGCGGCGCGGTATCTGGCCCCGTCGGGGTCGTTCCAGAAGCCCAGCGGCATCGACGGAAACGGCGCCGTGCACACCAGTTCGCCCTTCTGCTCGCGCACCGGCTGGCCGTTCTCGTCGTACACCTCGACCTTCATGCCCAGCCCCCGGCATTGCAGCTCGCCGCGCCACACCGGACGCGTCGGGCAGCCCAGCGCGAAGCACGAGATGATGTCGGTGCCGCCGGAGATCGACGACAGGCAGAGATCCTTCTTGACGCGACTAGTAGACATACTCGAATCCCTCGGGCGCGAGCGGACTGCCGGTCGACAGCACGGCGCGCAGCGCCGAGAGCGCATACTCTTGCCGCGGCACCAGCCCGGTTTTCTTCAGCGCGTCGATGTACTTGGCCGACGTCCCCAGGTGGGTCATCCGTTCCGCGTCGGCCATGTCCCAGAGGATGCGGCCCTCGGCCACGAACGGCGACCCGTCGTAGAGCAGCAGCGTCGCGCCGGAGGCGAGCCCCGAGGCGAGCCAGTTCCACATCATCCAGCCGCAGGTAGTGAAAAAAAACAGCCGGTCGCCGGGCTTGACGTCGCTGTGCAGCCGATGTTCCTTGACGTGCTGCAGCAGGGTGCCGCCGGCGCCGTGGATGATGCACTTCGGCACGCCGGTCGTGCCCGAGGAGTAGAGGATGTACAGCGGATGATTGAAGGGCAGGCGCTCGTAGCTGAGCGGCGCCGGCGCGAACGGCGCCACAAAATCGTCCCAGCTCACCGCCTGCGCGATGCCTGACAGATCGCTCGCCGCGACGCGCTCGCGCAGGTACGGGGTGACGATCACGCGCCGCAGTGTGGGCAGGCCCTTGACGATCGCGGCGAGCTTGTCGAGAACCGGCTGCGGCTTGCCGTTGTACCAGTAGCCGTCGACGGTAAACAGCAGCACCGGTTCGATCTGCCCGAAGCGATCGAGCACCCCCTGCACGCCGAAATCCGGCGATGCCGAAGACCAGATCGCACCCACGCTCGCCGCGGCAAGCATGGCGATGATCGCTTCGGGCAGGTTGGGCGCGTACGCGGCGACGCGATCGCCACACTTGACGCCTGCCGCGCGCAGCGCCTGCGCAACACGGGACACACTTGCCAACAGTTCCGCGTCGGAAACACGGCGCCGGACCTTGTCCTCGCCCCAGAACACCAGCGCGTCGCCGCCGCCGCTGGATGGCCGATGCGCGAGCAGATTTTGCGCGAAGTTAAGACGCGCGTCCGGGAACCATTGCGCGCCGGGCATCTCGTGCGCATTGATCAGCGTGCGCGTGCCCGCTTCGCCCACGATGCCGGCGTCCTCCCACACTGCGCGCCAGAAGGCCTCCGGTTCGCGGATCGACCAGCCATAGAGCGCGCTGAAGTCGGGGAGCGGCACACCGTGGCGGGCCGCGACGCGGGCCGCAAACGCGGTCAGATTGGCTTGGGCGACGCGATCGGCCGAGGGTTGCCACAGCGGCGCGCTCATCGTCGCCTCAGCAGGGGCGGGCGCGCGCGATGCGCGCCTTGCGGTCCATGATTCATGGGGAGTGCCGAAGAGGAAAGCTAATTATAATGGGTACCCTGTCAGAAAGCCCGGGGGACGGTGGTGCAACGCGAAGCCATGGCGTACGACGTGGTCGTCGTCGGTGGCGGCCCGGCCGGGCTGTCGGCGGCGATCCGACTCAAGCAGCTTGCGGCGCAGGCCGGACGCGAGGTCAGCGTCTGCGTACTGGAAAAAGGCTCCGCGATCGGCGCGCATATCCTGTCCGGCGCGGTGATCGATCCGCGCGCGCTCGATGAATTGCTCCCCGACTGGCAGGCGCGCGATGCGCCGCTGAAGCACGCCGGTCCGCCACGACCGCTTGCTGGTGCTCACCGCGCAGACCGCGCGCCGCGTGCCGCACTGGATGCTGCCGCCGCTGATGGATAACGCGGGCAACTATATCGTGAGCCTGGGCAACGTCTGCCGCTGGCTCGCCACCCAGGCCGAGGCGCTTGGTGTCGAGATCTACGCCGGCTTCGCCGCCGCCGAGGTGCTCTACGACGCGCGCGGCGCGGTGCGCGGCGTGGCCACCGGCGACATGGGCGTAGCCAAGGACGGCTCGCACAAACCGGAGTATCAGCCCGGGATGGAGTTGCACGCCAAGTACACCCTCTTCGCCGAAGGTTGCCGCGGCTCGCTGTCGCAGGAGCTCATGGCCCGCTTCCAGCTGCGCGATGGCGTCGATTGGCAGAAGTACGGCATCGGCATCAAGGAACTCTGGCAGGTCGCGCCGGCAAAGCACGAGCCAGGCCTGGTCGTCCACACACTGGGCTGGCCGCTCGACGCGCACACCGGCGGCGGATCGTTCCTCTATCACTTCGAGGACCAGCTCGTCGCGGTCGGCTTCGTCGTGCACCTCGACTACGCGAATCCGCATCTGTCGCCGTACGACGAGTTCCAGCGTTTCAAGACCCATCGGGCCATCCGCGGCACCTTTGAGGGTGGCAAGCGTCTGGGCTATGGCGCGCGCGCCATCAGCGAGGGTGGTTTGCAGTCGATTCCCAAGCTGGCCTTCCCGGGTGGGGCGCTGATCGGCGACGCCGCCGGGTTTCTCAACGTGCCGCGCATCAAGGGCACGCACAACGCCATGAAGACCGGCATGCTCGGCGCGGAAGCCGCCTTCGCCGCGCTGGCCGAAGGACGCGAGCACGATGAGCCCACCGGGTATCGGGAGGCATTCGCCCGGTCCTGGGCGTTCAAGGACCTCCACAAAGTGCGCAACGTCAAGCCGGGCCTCAAGTGGGGCCTGTGGCTGGGCACCCTGCACGGGGGCCTGCATATGTGGCTCAACGACCTGGGATTGGGCGCGCTGGTCGGCTGGACCCTGCACCATCGCAAAGCCGATCACCAGACGCTCCAGCCGGCGGCCGCCGTGCCCAAGATCGCCTATCCGAAGTACGACGGCGTGCTCACCTTCGACAAGCTGTCTTCGGTGTTCCTCTCCAACACCAACCACGAAGAGAATCAGCCGGTGCATCTGCAGCTGCGCGACCGATCGCTTGCGGTGCGCGTCAACCTCAAGGTCTACGACGGACCGGAACAGCGCTACTGTCCCGCCGGCGTCTACGAATTCGTCGCCGCCGAGGCTGCCGGCGGCGCGGCCGAGCGATTGCAGATCAATGCGCCGAACTGCGTGCACTGCAAGACCTGCGACATCAAGGATCCGCTGCAGAACATCCATTGGGTGCCGCCGGAAGGCGGCGGCGGGCCGAACTACAGCAACATGTAGCGCTGCGGTTCAGCGCGCCGCTCCCAGCCACGCCGCACCCCGGACCCCGCTCGAATCGCCGTGCCGGTGGGCCAGCAGCCGCGTGTCGACGCGGTCGGAAAAAACCCAGCGCGACCATAGCCGCGGCACGTTGTCGTAGAGACGTTCCACGTTCGACATGCCCCCGCCGAGCACGATCACGTCCGGATCGACGATGTTGATAACATGCGCGAGCGCCCGCGCCAAGCGCTGTTCGTAGCGTCGGAGCGTCGCATCGCAGGCTGCGTCGCCGCCCGCGGCGCGCGCGGCGATGACCTGCGCGCTCAATGCCTCGCCCCCGGCGTGGCGATGATCGCGCTCCATTCCCGGACCGGAGAGAAAGGTTTCGATGCAGCCGGAGTGCCCGCCGAAGCAGGGAAATCCCGGGCGCTCGTCGTCGCTGGGCCAGGGCAACGGATTGTGACCCCATTCGCCGGCGATCGAATTCGCACCGGTGAGGACCTGGCCGCGCACGACGATACCTCCGCCGACGCCGGTGCCGAGAATGACCCCGAAGACGATCTCGGCAGCCACGCCGGCGCCGTCGGTGGCTTCCGATAGCACAAAACAATTGGCGTCGTTGGTGACACTGACTGCGCGGGCGAGCAGTGCTTCCAGATCGGCTTTGATCGGCCGGCCGTTGAGACATACCGAATTGGAACCGCGCAGCAGTCCGGTGGCCCGCGCGATCGACCCGGGCGTACCCACGCCGACCGTAGCGGTTTCGCCCAGCTGCGTTTCGGCGTCGCAGACCAGTGCGGCGATCGTGTCGAGAATGGCCTGGTAGTCCGCTTGCGGGGTGGCTTGGCGTCGGCGCAGCAACTCGCGGCCGTCTGGCGCGAGCGCGATGATCTCGATCTTGGTACCGCCGAGGTCGATGCCGATCCTGAGCATGTCATGCGCGAGGGTGTTGCGCCGGCATTGTACTGGACGTGAGCGCATCCCCGCAGCCGCACCGCGGGGTTGCGCCCGGTTGACGCGCTCGTGGGGTTGGGTCGACTATGGCGCTGACCACGAACGCAACGAGGACGGAGAACCCCTCCATGGCTTGGTGTGCAGCGCTCATTCGCGGCGGGGGGCGCCCTGCGTTGCCGCGCAAGAGACCCGTGATCCACCCGGTGCCGGCGCTGCGGCCCAGCGCGAACGGTACGCGCCCATGAATGCCGCGGACCTGACCGCGCGCGCCGAGTTCGCGCGCAAGATCGCGCGCGAGGCAGGGGCGCTGGCGCGACGCTATTTTCGGCGCGAGATCGACTTTACCGCCGAGACCAAGGGCCCGCAGGATTTCGTCAGCGCCGCCGATCATGCCGTCGAAGCGCTGCTGCGCGCGCGACTGCAAGGGGCGTTCGCGGGCGACGCCGTTTTGGGCGAGGAAGCGGGCGGCGAGCCTGGGCACAACCTCTGGGTCATCGACCCGATCGACGGCACGCTCAACTTCGTGCACGGCGTACGTTACTGGTGTGTCTCGATCGCCTTCATCACCACCGGCGAGCGCCGGGTGGGCGTCGTCTACGATCCGTCACAGGACGAGCTGTTCTGGGCGACGCGTGGCGGCGGCGCGTGGTCCGACGACACGCGCCTGCATGTTGCGCCACGCGATCGACTCGACCATGCGCTCGTCGGCGCCGGGTACGTGCCCCGGCATGCGCTCG
Organism: uncultured beta proteobacterium; assembly: GCA_963777455.1. Classification (GTDB taxonomy): domain Bacteria; phylum Pseudomonadota; class Gammaproteobacteria; order Burkholderiales; family Casimicrobiaceae; genus PALSA-1003. Next base: position 2,315,138 of record CAVZQQ010000004.1, on the reverse strand, counting down.
ACGATCACCTGGCCGTCAAGCGCCGCCTGCACGAGGCCGGCGCGGCGGTCAAGGACATGGGTGCGGGTGCGCTGATGCTCGCCCATGTCGCCGCCGGCCGCTTTGACGCGTTCCTCGAGCCGCACATGCATCCCTGGGATGCGTCCGCGGGACTGCTGCTGGTCGAAGAGGCCGGCGGGCGGATCCATCCCTACCCGGGGCCCGGTGGGCTACTCGCCGGCGGCTCCGTCATCGCTGCGGCGCCGGGCATCTTTGATGCCGTGCAGCACATCGCGCTCACCCGCTGAGGAGCTGCCGCGTCCGGTGCATGCCATGAGCCGCTGGCTGCTAATCGGTTTCGTGGTCGCCGCGCTCGGCGGCTGGCATTGGTGGACGACCGAGCGCGCCGTGTCGCGGCCGCCGGGAATTATCGCGCCCGACGAGCCGGTGCAGATCGACCTCGATCCGCCACCGCAATTCGAAGCCAGGGGCTACACGTTCATCGAGCGCGCGAAGTACGACATTACCGCGCGGGTGCTGCGCAAGGAGATCTACCACTTCGACGGCGGCGCAGCGCTGGCACCGGTCGATCTGGGTGTCGGCTGGGGACCGCTGTCGGACAGCACGCTGATCGACCAGCTGGAATTCTCGCAGATGGGCCGGTTTTTCTACTGGCAGCCGCGCGGCGCTCAGTTTCCGTTACCGCCCGAGACGCTGATCAGCCACCTGGCGCAGATGCACATGATCCCAGCCACCCCGGATATCGAAGCCCGACTCAAGAGGCTGCGCCCGGGGCAGCTCGTGACCGCGAGCGGCTATCTCGTCGACGTCAGCAGCGCGAGCGGGTTTCGCTGGAAAACGTCGCTCTCCCGCACGGATACTGGCGAGGGAGCCTGCGAGGTATTCTGGGTCGAGCGCCTCGAGGCCCACTGAGCGCCGGCAGGCGGGGTCCGCGGCGCCGGAATTAATGCTCCAGCAACGCCATGACGAGCGGTGCAACCAGCGTAATCCAGGTCGCTGCCGCCAGCACGCTCGCGACGAACACCGCGGCACTGCCCAGATCCTTCGCCGCCTTGGACAGCGGATGGCGATCGATAGGAGATGCGATCGATGGCGACTTCGATGGCGGAATTGATGATTTCGATGACCAGGATCGCGGTCACCGAACCGATCAGCAGCAGCTTGCGCACCGCATCGACGGGCAACCAGATCGCCACCGGCACCGCCAGAGCGAGAATCCAGACTTCGAGCCGCACTGCGGCTTCCCGCCACGCCGCGCGCAAGCCGGCAAGCGAGTAGAGGAAGCGCCTTCCAGAGGCGGAGCACGTCGGCAGAATCCTAGCGTTGCGTGCAAATCCCGCAAGGGTAACCGCCGAATATGGAACAATTGTTACAGCTGAGCGGCCGGTAGGCGCCCCCAGCCTGGGCCGTGCGGCCCCAGGCGCGGCATCAGAACTGCTCGTCGGCGAGCGCAAGCACGCTCTCGCCGGCGGTGAGCACCGCATGCTTCAGGGCGCGCCGTCTGCGGCAGGTGGTAGTCGGCGTAGAAGCGCGCGGTCGCAATCTTGGCCCGATAGAAGTCGGCGTCCCCCTTACCTTCAGCGAGCCGGCGCGCGGCCACCAGCGCGGCGCGCGCCATCTGCCAGCCGCCGGCGGTCAGGCCCCACAGCTTGAGGTAGGGCACCGATGCGGCATGCGCCGCGCGACTGTCCTTGGGATAGGTGCGCCACGACCCATTCGACGGCGGTCTTGAGCGCGGCGACGGCCGCGGCGAGCTGCGTCCGGATCGCGGCGAATTCGCTGCCGGTCTGCTCTGCGAGCTCGGCATCGAGTGCCTGGATCTCGGCGATGACGGCAAGCGCCATTTTGCCGCCGTCGCGCGCGGTCTTGCGCCCGATCAGGTCGTTGGCCTGGATGCCGGTCGTGCCCTCGTAGATGGTGATGATGCGCGCGTCGCGATAGTGTTGCGCGGCGCCGGTCTCCTCGATGAAGCCCATGCCGCCGTGCACCTGCACGCCCGGTCGAGGTGATCTCCTGCGCGGTCTCGGTGCACCAGCCCTTGACGACCGGGATCATCAAGTCGACGAATGCCTGGTGCTGCTTGCGCGCCTGCGCATCGGGATGGGCGCGGGCATTGTCGAGCGCGGCGGCCGTCACGTAGGCGAGCGCGCGCATCGCTTCGATCTGCGCCTTCATCGACAGCAGCATGCGGCGCACGTCGGGGTGCTGGATGATCGCAGCGGTTGTGCCGCCCGCCTCCTGCTCGCCTACTGCCCGCCCCTGCACGCGCTCCTTGGCGTAGGCGGCCGCGCGCTGGTAGGCGCGCTCGGCGATGCCCACGCCCTCGAGTCCGACCGAGAACCGGGCCAGGTTCATCATGATGAACATGTACTCGAGGCCGCGATTCTCCTGCGCCGACGAGGTGCCCGATCGCGCCGCCGTGATCGCCGTAGGCGAGCACCGCGGTGGGGCTGGCGTGGATGCCGAGCTTGTGCTCGATCGAGACGCACTGCACGTCGTTGCGCGCGCCGAGCGAACCGTCGGCATTGATCAGGAACTTGGGCACGATGAACAGCGAGATGCCCTTCACGCCCTTCCGGGGCGGTCGGCGTGCGCGCCAGCACCAGGTGGATGATGTTGTCGGTATAGTCGTGCTCGCCGTAGGTGATGAAGATCTTCTGCCCGAAAAGCCGGAAGCTGCCGTCGGGCTGCGGCACGGCGCGGGTGCGCACCGCGGCCAGATCCGAGCCCGCCTGCGGCTCGGTCAGGTTCATCGTGCCGGTCCACGCGCCCTCAACCATCTTCGGCAGGAAGCGCGCCTTCTGCTCCGGCGGTGCCGCAGAGCTCGATCGCCTCGATCGCGCCCTGCGTCAGCAGCGGGCACAGATCGAACGCCATGTTCGATGCGTGCCACATCTCCTCGACCGCGGTCGCCACGAGCTGCGGCAGGCCCTGGCCGCCGAATTCCGGATTCTTGGTCAGCCCGTTCCAGCCGTTGGCGCAATACTGCAGGTACGCTGCCTTGAAGCCGGCAGGCGTGCTGCACCGAACCGTCGTCCAGGCGCCGCGCACCCTCGCGATCGCCGGTCGCATTCAGCGGATCGAGCACTTCGGTCGCGAACTTCGCCGCCTCGTCGAGAATCGCGGCGACGGTGTCGGGCGTCGCCTCCTCGAAGCCGGGCAGCTTGCCGACCTGCTCGAGGCCGGCGAGCTCATTCATGACGAAGCGCATTTCCTTCAACGGTGCGTGATATTGGCTCATGGCCTATCCGAGTTCTGCGGTCAGCTGGGGAATGATTTCGAACAGGTCGCCGACCAGGCCGTAATCGGCGATCTGGAAGATCGGCGCATCGGGGTCCTTGTTGATCGCGACGATCACCTTGCTGTCCTTCATGCCCGCCAGATGCTGGATCGCGCCGGATATGCCGACGGCGATGTAGAGGTCCGGCGCGACGATCTTGCCGGTCTGCCCGACCTGATAGTCGTTGGGCACGTAGCCGGCGTCGACCGCGGCACGGGATGCGCCGATGGCCGCGTGCAGCTTGTCGGCGAGCGCCTCGAGCAGCTTGAAGTTCGCGCCGCTCTGCAGGCCGCGTCCGCCGGAGACGACCACGCGGGCGCCGGCCAACTCGGGCCGCTCGGACTTGGTGAGTTCCTGGCCGAGGACGCGAACCCGCCCGCTGTCCGGCGGCGACGGCGAGTGTTTCGACCGCCGCCGCGCCGCCGGTTGGCGGCAGCCGCGTCGAAGCCGGTCGCGCGCACCGTGATCACCTTCTTCGCATCCTTCGACTGCACGGTGGCGAAGGCGTTGCCGGCGTAGATGGGCCGCACGAACGTATCCGGCGACTCGACGGCGATGATGTCGGAGACCTGCGCCACGTCGAGCAGCGCGGCGATGCGCGGCGCCACGTTCTTGCCGAAGCCGGTGGCCGGCAGCAGGATGTGCGTATACGCCGGAGCCAGGCCGACCACCAGCGCGGCGAGGTTCTCCGCGGTCGGCGCCGCGTAATGCGGCGCATCGGCATGCAGGACCCTGGCGACGCCGGCGACCTGCGCGGCGGCCTGCGCCACGCCCGCGGCGTTGTGGCCGGCGACCAGGACGTCGATCGGGCCGCCGATCTTGTGCGCCGCGGCGATGGTGTTGCGCGTGGCACTCTTGAGCGCGCTGCCGTCGTGTTCGGCGATGACCAGGATCATAAGCCGGGGTTACGGAATGATTTTCGCTTCGTTGCGCAGCTTGGCGACCAGCTCCTTCGCGTCGGCCACCCGACCGCCGCCCTTGCGTTTCGGCGGCTCGACCACCTTGAGCGTGGCCAGCCGCGGCGCGACGTCGACGCCGAGCGCGTCGGGCTGGATGACCTCGAGCGGCTTCTTCTTCGCCTTCATGATGTTGGGCAGGGTCGCGTAGCGCGGCTCGTTGAGGCGCAGATCGGTGGTGATCACGGCCGGCAGCGCCATCGCGAGCGTCTCCAGTCCGCCGTCGATTTCGCGCTTGACGGTGGCCTGGCCGTCGGCGATGTCCACCTTGGAGGCGAAGGTCGCCTGCGGCCAGTCGAGCAGCGCGGCGAGCATCTGGCCGGTCTGGTTGGCGTCGTCGTCGATCGCCTGCTTGCCCATGATGACGAGCTGCGGCGACTCCTTGGCGGCGATCGCCTGCAGCAGCTTGGCCACCGCGAGCGGCTGCAGCTCGACGTCGGTTTCGACCAGGATCGCGCGGTCGGCGCCGATCGCGAGCGCCGTGCGCAGCGTCTCCTGGCAGGCCGCGCAGACCGCAGGATACGGCGATGACCTCGGTCGCGACGCCCTTTTCCTTCAACCGCACCGCCTCCTCGACGGCGATCTCGTCGAAAGGATTCATCGACATCTTGACGTTGGCGGTGTCGACGCCGGACCCGTCGGGCCTGACGCGCACCTTGACGTTGAAGTCGACGACGCGCTTGACGGGAACCAGAACCTTCATGGGAAATTCCGAACGATGCGGCCAGCCGGGGCGGCGCCGCAAGACGAGCGATTATAGCCGCACCGGACCGGGCGCCGAGAGGCGGCGCAATCGCGATCCCGGCGCGCAGCGGCGCGCCGGTTCAGCCTAGCGTACGACGCTGCACTGCGCGTTCGGGGGCAGCATCTTGCCCCGCCACGACAGCACGTTGTTCTCGCGCAGTGGGTCGGGCACGATGCGGTCCGGATCGACGACCACGTCGATGCCCACCACCTCGCTCGCCCGGACGCGCGTGGTGGGCCCGAGGACGAGGTTGGTCGTATCCGGTACCGTCAGCGGCGTACGCTGCACGGCCTCGATCGCCTCGCGCTCACCGCTCGCCGTGGTCACGACCGCCGCGACGCGAAACGCGCCCATGAAGCCATTGAGGAACGGCAACGTCGGCACCACCGACGAACCCTGATTACGCACGTAAGCGCTAATGGCGAGCGACCCGTCGGCCTTGGTTTCGCAGTCGAACGAGACGAGGTTCAGGTCGGAATGAGGCGGATCGTCGGAAACCGGGAAGAAGTCCATGGTTTCGTCCGGATACTTGAGGACGTAGGGGAAGTAGATCTTGTGCGGTGGCGTGCTATCGCTCCAGGGCGAGGTAACCGTTCTGCCGTCGGACTCGTAGAAGCCCGTATACACGCAGCCGGCCAAGAGCGCGGTCAGTCCGGCGAGCAGCAACGCAATCAGCGTACGCATGGTGCCTCCCTTGCACTGCCTCGGGTGCGGTGCGAGGCGGAAGTCTCCGCCCCGCGGGCCACACCAGCCGCCAATGATGGGGGGTCCGGCCGCAGGGGTCAACTGCGGGCCCCCGGGGCGCCGGGGCTAGTCGTCGGGCCGCGGGCGCGCGCCCGAGGGCAAGCAGCGTGCGCTAGACCTGCGCCTGGGCCTCGGCAGCGCTTGGCCCTCGGCGCAGGCCCCCCGCGACGCGCGGTCTGCCGTCGGGGTCGCGCTCAGGTCGCAGCCGCGGTTGGGAACGCAGTTCCGGGCCGCTCGGGCGCGGCGCGCCTGGCGGCGCGCTCAGCGACCCCTCTTCGACCACCACGCCGAGAGCTCGCCGACGATGCCGCGGCGGAACGCGAGCACGCAGACGACGAAGATCGCGCCGGTGATGACGGTGACCCATTCGCCAAAGCCGGCGAGGTAATTTTCCAGGCTGACGATGACGAAGGCGCCGACCACCGGGCCGAAGATCGTGCCCATGCCGCCGAGCAGGGTCATGAGCACGACCTCTCCCGACATCGTCCAATGCACGTCGGTCAGCGAAGCGAGCTGGAACACGATGGCCTTGGTCGCGCCGGCAAGTCCGGCGAGGGTGGCCGAGAGAATGAACGCCAGCAGCTTGTAGCGGGTGGCATCGTAGCCGAGCGAAATCGCCCGCGGTTCGTTTTCGCGGATGGCCTTGAGCACCTGCCCGAACGGCGAATGGATGATACGGTAAATGAGCAGGAAGGCCGCCAGGAAGATGACCAGCACGAAGTAATACATCGTCAGCGCGTTCGACAGATCCAGCACCCCGAAAAGCTTGCCGCGGGGCACCGATTGGATGCCGTCCTCGCCGTGCGTGAAGGGCGTCTGCAGGTAGAAGAAGTACATCATCTGTGCGATGGCCAGCGTGATCATGGCGAAGTAGATGCCCTGCCGGCGGATGGCGAGCGCGCCGACGATGATCCCGAGCAGCGCCGCTGCCGCGGTGCCGGTGAGAATCGCGAGCTCCGGGGTCAAACCCCATTGCTTGGCCGCAAAGGCGCAGACATAGCCCGCGGTGCCCAGAAACATGGCGTGACCGAATGACAGCAAGCCGCCGAATCCGAGCAGCAGATTGAAGGCGCAGGCAAACAGCGCGAAGCACAGCGCCTTCATCAGGAACACCGGGTAGAAGCCCAGGAAGGGCGCGATGGCCAGCAGCGCAGCCAGCACGGCCAGCACCACGAGCACGCGCGGCGGTGCGGTCGGCTCGGCGGCGAGGGCCGGTGCCGGTTCGGCCATGGCCGTTACCTTTCCCTTCCAAACAAGCCGGCCGGCTTGATCAGCAGCACGATGACCATGATGACGAAAATGACGGTATTCGACGCCTCGGGGTAGAAGACTTTCGTCAGGCCCTCGACCACCCCCAGGCCGAAACCGGTAACCACCGCGCCCAGAATCGATCCCATGCCGCCGATGACGACCACGGCAAATACGACGATGATGAGGTTCGCGCCCATCAACGGACTGACCTGATAGATCGGCGCGGCCATCACCCCGGCAAAGGCCGCCAGCGCGACGCCAAAGCAATAGGTCAACGTGATCATCCGCGGGACATTGATGCCGAAGGCCTGCACCAGGGTCGGATTCTCGGTCGCCGCACGGAGGTAGGACCCGAGCTTCGTACGTTCAATGACGAACCAGGTCGATCCGCACACGATGAGCGACGCCACGATCACCCAGGCGCGATACTTGGGCAGATACATGAAGCCGAGATTGAAAGCGCCGACGAACTCCTCGGGTAACCGATAGGGTTGCCCCGAGCTGCCGTAATAGTTGGTGAAGACGCCCTGAAAGATCAACGCCAGTCCGAAGGTAAGCAGAAGACCGTACAGGTGGTCGAGCTTGTAGAGCTTGGCGAGCATCGTGCGCTCGATAACCATGCCCGTGGCACCGACAATGATGGGCGCGATGAGCAAAGCCCACCAGTACCCGAGGCCGGCGAACTCGAGCAGGAAGTAGGCGCAGAACGCGCCCAGCATGTATTGCGCCCCGTGCGCAAAATTGATGATGTTGAGCAAGCCGAAAATAACCGCCAGCCCGAGCGAGAGCATCGCGTAGAACGCGCCGTTGATCAGGCCGATCAACAGCTGTCCGAACAGGGCCTGCGTGGAAATCCCGAAGATTTCGGTCATCGCCAAACGATCACTTGAGAGTCGGGCACGGCGGCCCGGGCGCCGCGTCTCGCGCGGGCCGCCCGGGTGCGCCGCCACGCCACCTTATTTCTTGACCAGCGGGCAGTCACCATCGGCCAGCGGGCGGAACGCCTGGTCCGCCGGGATCGTCGCCACGATCTTGTAGTAATCCCAGGGACCCTTCGATTCCGCCGGGGTCTTGACCTGGACCAGGTACGCCGGATGGATCTTGCGGCCGTCGATACGGATCGACCCCTTGCCGAACAGCGGGTCATCGGTCGGCATTTCCTTCATCTTGGCGATCACCTTGGTGCCGTCGTCGCTCTTCAGCGCTTCCACCGCCTTTAGGTAATCGAGAACCGCCGCGTACACGCCGGCATGAACCATCGTCGGGTAGATGCCCTTGTCGGCGGCGGCGAAGCGCTTGGCAAAGGCGCGCGTCTGGTCGTTCATGTCCCAATAGAACGTCGTCGTGAAGGTGAGGCCCTGCGCGGTCTGCAGACCCAGCGCGTGGACGTCGGTCAGAAAGACGAGCAACCCGGCAAGTTTCTGGCCGCCTTTGACGATGCCGAATTCGGCGGCCTGCTTGATGGCATTGGTCGTGTCGCCGCCGGCGTTGGCCAGACCGATGATCTTCGCCTTCGAGGCCTGGGCCTGCAACAGGAACGAGGAGAAATCCTGGGTGTTCAACGGCGCCTTCACGCCGCCGAGGACCTTGCCGCCGTTGCGCAAAACGGCCGCCGTGGTGTCCCGCTCGAGTGCGGCGCCGAATGCGTAGTCGGCGGCGATGAAAAACCACGTGTCTCCGCCCTGCTTGGTGATTGCGGTGCCGGTGCCATTGGCCAGCATCCAGGTGTCGTAGGACCAGTGCACCGTGTTGGGCGAGCAGGCCTTGCCGGTCAGATCCGAGGTGCCCGGTCCCACCGCGAGGAATGCCTTGCCCTTGTCCCGGGTGATCTGGTTCACCGCCAGCGCGACTCCGGAATTAGGCACGTCGACGATCGCATCGACGTGGTCCACGTCGTACCATTGGCGCGCGATGTTCGAGCCGACGTCCGGCTTGTTCTGATGATCGGCGGACACGATCTCTACCTTGTAGCCGCGCTTCTCGATACCCGAGTCCTCGACCGCCATCTTCGCGGCGATCACCGAGCCGGCCCCGGCCAGGTCGGTGTACAGACTCGACATGTCGGACAGCACGCCGATCTTGATCACGCCATCCGAGATCTGCGCCTGCGCCGCGCCGGCGCCAAGCGCCGCCGCGACCGCGAAGCCGACCAGACTGCTTTTGAAGACGTTCATGTTTCCTCCTAAGTGGTTAAGCAACGCCTGGCTCGCGACCCACAGTCGGCGCTAGCCGTTGTTTCAGACGCCCAGGTATTCGTGCAGCTTGGCCAGATTGGCGTCGAGTTCTGTGGTTGGGAATCATGTCGATGACCCGGCCGTTCTCCATCACGTAGTGCCGGTCGGCCACCGTTGCCGCAAAATGAAAGTTCTGTTCCACCAGCAGGATCGTAAAACCCTGGGTCTTGAGCTGGGTGATCGTGCGCCCGATCTGCTGGACGATGACCGGGGCGAGCCCCTCGGTCGGCTCATCGAGGAGCAGCAAGCGGGCGCCGGTGCGCAGTATGCGCCCGATCGCGAGCATCTGCTGCTCGCCGCCGGAGAGCTTCGTGCCCTGGCTGCCGAGGCGCTCCTTCAAGTTCGGAAACAGCGCGAAGATCTGCTCGACCGTGAGGCCGCCCTCTCGCACCTTCGGCGGCAGCAGCAGGTTTTCCTCGACGTTGAGGCTAGAGAAGATGCCGCGCTCCTCGGGACAGAGCGCGATGCCGAGGTAGGCGATCTGGTTGGATGGCAAGCCGATCGTTTCGGTGCCGTCGACCTGCACCGATCCTTCGCGCCGGCCGACGATGCCCATGATCGACTTCATGGTCGTGGTCTTGCCCGCGCCGTTGCGCCCGAGCAGGGTGACCACTTCGCCGGGCGCGACGTCGAACTCCACGCCGTGCAAAATGTGCGATTCGCCATACCACGCGTTCAAGCCGCGCACGGCGAGCAAGGGCTTGCCGCTGCGCGCCGTCAGGCATGCCCGGCCCCCAGATACGCCTGGATCACGTCCGGGTTCTTCGATACCGAGGCGTAATCGCCCTGGGCGAGAATTTCGCCGCGCGCCAGCACCGTGATGTGGTGCGACAGCGTCGACACCACCGACAGGTTGTGCTCGACCATAAGCACGGTGCGGTTCGCCGCGACCTTGCCGATCAGGGCGGTGATGCGCTCGACGTCCGCGTGGGTCATGCCCGCGGTCGGCTCGTCGAGCAGCATCATCTCCGGATCCAGGGCGAGCGTGGTGGCGATCTCGAGCGCGCGCTTGCGCCCGTAGGGCAGCTCTCCTGCAAGCGTTGCGGCATAGCCGGCGAGGCCTACCGCCTCAATGAGTTCCTCGGCGCGCCCGTGCAACGCGGCGAGCAGGCTCGCCGAGCGCCAGAACTCGAATGAACCACCGCGTTTGCTCTGCAGGGCGATGCGCACGTTCTCGAGCACCGTGAGGTGGGGAAACACCGCCGAAATCTGGAACGAGCGGACCAGTCCCTTGCGCGCGATCGCCGCCGGCGGGGAACCGGTTATCGGCTGTCCGTTGAACAGGATCTGGCCCGAGGTCGGAGTGAGGAAGTGGGTCAGCAGGTTGAAGCAGGTGGTCTTGCCCGCGCCGTTGGGTCCGATCAAAGCGTGGATCGCTGCCGCGGCGAACGTCCAGATCGACACCCTTGACGGCAACGAAACCCTTGAACTCCTTGGTGAGCCCGCGCGTCTGCAGAATGATGTCGTCGGCCATGCCCGCCGGGCGGCGATGCCGCCGAGAGTCTCCACTGGAGTGGTCGCGGGATTATCCGCAAGCGGCACGACGTTGGCAATGGACCGAAGCGGCAGTGCAGTCCGCCGCTCATTGCCGCCATTGGGGCGCGCGCTTGGCGAGGAACGCGGCGATGCCTTCGTCGGCGTCGGCTTCGAGCAGGCTGCAGGCCATGACGCCGCCGGCATAGTCGTAGGCCGCGCCCAGACCCAGGTCGAGTTGGCGATAGAACGCCTGCTTGCCCTTGGCGATGACGCTTGCGCTGCGCGCGAGAATGACGCGGGTGAAATCGGCAATGGCCGCGTCGAGGTCGGCCGCAGGCACGACGCGGTTGACCAGGCCCCATGCGAGCGCGGTCGCGGCGTCGACGGGCTCGCCGGTGAGCAGCATTTCCATCGTCCGCTTGCGCCCGACGTTGCGGGCGACACCGACCGCGGGCGTGGTGCAAAAGACGCCGACGTTGACGCCGGGCAGTGCGAAGCGGGCGCGACTCGGCGGCCACCGCCAGATCGCACATCGACACCAGCTGACAACCGGCGGCGGTGGCGATGCCGTGCACGCGCGCGATCACCGGCTGCGGCAGCGTGGTCAGCGAGAGCATCAGCGTATTGCACGCTGGCAAACAACTCCTGCTGCCAGGCCAGATCGGCGTGCGCGCGCAGCTCGTTCAGATCGTGACCGGCGCAGAAGCCCTTGCCTTCGGCGGCCAGCACGACGCAGCGGATCGAGGCCTCGGCGGCGATGCGTTCCAGTTCGTCCTGCAACGCCGCGATCATCGCGCGCGACAGCGGGTTGTAGCGCTCGCCGCGATTGAGCGTCAGGCGGCACACCCCCTGCTCGGTGTGGGTCATTACATAGGGCGCAACGGCGGCGTCGAGTGGTGCGTTCATGCGGCTACCTTGAGCGAAACGGCCAAGCACTCATTCTAGGCCGCTCGGGGCAGACGCGGCCTGCCCCACCGGCGGGGTTGGCGGCGCGACGCCGATGGCAACCGCAGGCGTTACCGCTGCGGATAAGCTCCATGGTAAGATTATCCACTGCAAACGGGCCAATTCGGTAGCCTTTTTCAACTGTCTAACCCCACGATGTCCGCCCCTTTTGCCCTGAGCGCGCCGGCCGCCTTGGCGGCGCCGATCCGGCGCCGCGTCACGGCTGCCTACCGGGCGGAGGAAGCGGCCACCGTCCAGGCGCTGCTGCCGGAAGCCACCCTCTCACCGCCGGCGCTCGCGGCCACGCAACGACTGGCCGCAACGCTCGCGCAGGGCGTGCGTGCGGCGCGCAGCACTGCCGGCGGGGTCGATGCCCTGATGCTCGAGTTTTCGCTCGACTCGCGTGAAGGCGTGGCGTTGATGTGCCTGGCCGAGGCGCTGCTGCGCATCCCCGACCCCGCCACCCGCGACCGCCTGATCCGCGACAAGATCGGCCGCGGCGATTGGCGCGCGCATGTCGGCCGCAGCCCGTCGTTGTTCGTCAATGCCGCGGCCTGGGGCCTGCTTGTCACCGGGCAGCTGGTTGATTCGCGCCGCGACTCGGCGTTGGAGGCCGCGGTGACGTTCGCTCCTGCGCAAGGGTGGCGAGCCGCTCATCCGCAAGGGCGTGGACCTGGCCATGCGCCTGCTCGGCAAGCAGTTCGTGACCGGGCGCACTATCGCCGAGGCGATCGCCAACGCGCGCGAGCGCGAGGGACGCGGCTATCGCTATTCGTACGACATGCTCGGTGAAGCAGCGCTCACCGCCGAGGACGCGCAGCGCTATGTGACCGCCTACGAGCAGGCCATCGACGCTATCGGCGCGGCTTCGGCGGGCGCGGGGGTGTACGCCGGACCGGGCGTTTCCATCAAGCTCTCCGCGCTGCACCCGCGCTATTCGCGTCTGCAGCGTGCGCGCGTGCTGACCGAACTGCTGCCGCGAGTGGCGGCGCTCGCGCGGCGCGCGCGCGCGTGCAACATCGGCGTGAGCATCGACGCGGAGGAGGCCGACCGTCTTGACCTCTCGCTCGACCTGTTCGAGCAACTCGCCGCCGCTCCGGCACTCGCCGGTTGGGACGGGTTGGGGTTCGTGGTGCAGGCCTACCAAAAGCGCGCGCGCGGCGTGATCGACTGGGTCGTCGAGGTGGCGCGACGGGCGCGCCGGCGCGTGCCGGTTCGCCTGGTCAAGGGCGCCTATTGGGATGGCGAAATCAAGCGCACGCAGATCGACGGCCTGGCCGACTACCCGGTGTTCACGCGCAAGGTGCACACCGACGTGTCCTATCTCGCCTGCGCCCGGGCGATGCTGGCCGCACCCGACGCCATCTACCCGCAATTCGCCAGCCACAACGCGCTGACCATTGCCGCGGTCTACACCCTGGCCGGCGCTGCCGATTACGAATTCCAGTGCCTGCACGGCATGGGTGAGAGCGTCTATGACCAGGTAGTCGGCGCCGACCAGCTCGACCGCCCCTGCCGCATCTATGCGCCGGTCGGTTCGCACGAGACGCTGCTCGCGTACCTCGTGCGCCGGCTGCTCGAGAACGGCGCCAACACGTCGTTTGTCAATCGCATCGTCGATCCGCGCGTCACCATCGCCGAACTCGTCGCCGATCCGGTGACCCGGGCACGCGCAGACCGGTGGGACACCGCACCCGCGCATTCCGCTGCCCGAAGCGCTATATGGCGCGCGCAGGAATTCGCGCGGCGTCGATTTTTCCGACGAAGCCGCGCTGGCCTCGCTGCAAGTCGAGCTTGCCGCGGTGCCTCTGCCCGCCGCTGCCGCGGTGCTGCCCGGGCGCCGGCTCGCCGACGAGCGTCGCGACCGGGTCGCGGTGACCAACCCGGCCGATGGCAGCGAGCTCGTCGGTCAGGTGGTCGAAGCCGCGCTGGCCGATGTCGGGCCTGCGGTTGCGACTGCCGCCGCGGCCGGCATGGCCTGGGCGCGCACCCCGGCCGACGAGCGCGCCGCTTGTCTCGAACGCGCTGCCGACCTGTTCGAACAGGAGCGCGCCACGCTGATCGTCCTGGCCGTGCGCGAAGCGGGCAAGACGCTGCCCAACGCGGTGGGCGAGGTAAGGGAGGCCGCCGATTTCTGCCGCTATTACGCCGCCCGGGGGCGGCGCGATCTGCAGACTGCAACGCCGTGCGGTCCGCTGGTTGCTATCGCACCGTGGAATTTTCCGCTCGCCATCTTCGTCGGTCAGGTCGCCGCCGGGCTAGCCGCAGGCAACCCGGTACTGGCGAAGCCGGCCGAGCAGACGCCGCTGATTGCGGCGGCGGCGGTGACGTTGCTGCATCGCGCCGGCATCCCGGCGGCGGCGCTGCAGTTGCTTCCCGGCCGTGGCGAGACCATCGGGGCCGCGCTCGTTGCCGACACGCGCATTGCGGGGGTGCTCTTCACCGGCTCGACGGCGGTGGCACGTGCGATCAACCGCATGCTCGCGCGCCGCGGTGACGAGCCGGTACTGATTGCCGAAACCGGCGGTCAGAACGCGATGATCGTCGACAGCTCGGCGCTTCCCGAGCAGGTGGTCAGCGATGCACTCACCTCGGCGTTCGACAGCGCCGGCCAACGCTGTTCGGCGCTGCGCGTGCTCTGTCTGCAGAGCGACATCGCCGAACGCGTGCTCGTCATGCTCAAGGGCGCGATGGCGGAACTGGTCATTGGCGACCCAGCCAGCCTGGACACCGATGTGGGGCCGGTCATCGATGCGGAAGCATGCGCCGCGCTCGCCACGCACGTCGACCGGATGCGCGCCGCGGGCGCATCGGTCTTTCAACTGCCACTGCCTGCCGGCGCGGCGAAAGGCACGTTCTTTCCGCCCACGCTGATCGAAATCCAGAGCATCGGGCAGCTGACCGGAGAGGTGTTCGGGCCGGTGCTGCACGTGCTGCGTTACCGGGAGGAGAACCTGGCATCCGTGATCGCGTCCATCAACGCCACCGGCTACGGCCTGACCCACGGCATCCAGACGCGTATCGATGAGACGGTGGAGGCAGTTTGCGCGCGCATCCGCGCCGGCAACGTCTACGTGAACCGCAACATGATCGGAGCGGTGGTCGGCGTGCAGCCCTTCGGCGGCGAGGGCCTGTCCGGTACCGGACCGAAGGCAGGCGGCCCTAACTACCTGCGCCGCCTGGTGCGCGGCGCGCTTGCGCCCCTGCCGGCGGAGATGACCGGTCCCGTGACCCTTCCCGGGCCGACTGGCGAGTCCAACACGCTCATGGAGCATCCGCGCGGCAGCATCGCGTGTGTTGCCGACCAAGAGGAAGCGCTGCGTGTCCAGGCGCAGTTTGCGCTGGCCAGCGGCAACACCGTGCTGCTGTCACGCTCGGCGCAGGCTGAGCGCGTGGCCGTAGCGCTGGGCGGACGCTGTCGGATCGTAGCCGACGCGCTCGCGGCAGCGCCGGATGCGGTGCTGTTCACCGGTTCCGCGCAGCGTGCCCTTGAGATCCGCCAGGCACTCGCCGCGAGCGACGGCCCTATCGTGCCGATGCTGACCGTCGACACCGAGTGGGCCGTCGCCGCGCAGCGCCTGGTCTGGGAGCGCACCCTGACGATCAACACGGCGGCTTCGGGCGGCAATGCGACGCTGCTCTCGCTCGCCGAGAGCGAATGATGGCCTGAGGAGAGTCCGGTGAAGAAGCTCGACGCCATCGACCTCGCCATCCTCGACGCGCTGCAGCGCGATGGGCGCGCCTCGATCGTGGCCCTGGCCAAGGCCGTGGGGCTGAGCGCGACGCCGTGCGCGGAACGGGTGCGGGCGCTCGAGGCGGCCGGAGTGATCAGCAGCTATGCCGCATACCTGGAGGCGGCCCAGCTCGGCCTGGGGCTGCTGGTCTTTATCGAGCTCACCATCGACCGCACTTCGCAGGACGCATTCCAGCAGTTCCGGCAGGCGATCGCCAGGATTCCCCAGGTCCAGGAATGCCACATGGTGGCCGGAGGCTTCGACTACCTGCTCAAGATTCGCGTGCCGGACATGGCTGCCTACCGCGTGTTTCTCGGTGACGTGCTGTCCCGGGTCCCGGGCATCCGCGAGACGCACAGCTACGCGGTGATGGAGCGGGTAAAGGAATCGCCTGCCGTGGACCTGTCGCACCTGCAGGACACTGGTAACGCCGGCTGACCTCGCCCACGTCTGCGGGCTATTCGATGGCGCTGGCCGATCGCGCCCGCTCGCGCAGGACGAATTTCTGAATCTTGCCCGTTGCCGTCTTGGGCAGGTCGCCGAACACAATCCGTCGCGGTACCTTGAAGCGCGCCAGATGGCGGCGGCAATGTTCGATCAGCTCGTCTTCGGTCACGGCGACGCCGGGTTTGGCTTCCACGAACGCACAGGGCGTCTCGCCCCATTTCGCATCGGGCTGGGCCACCACCGCCACCGCGAGCACGGCCGGATGGCGATAGAGCGCATCCTCGACTTCGAGCGAGCTGATGTTCTCGCCGCCGGAGATGATCACATCCTTGGCGCGGTCCTTGATCTTGACGTAGCCATCCGGTTGCAGCACCGCCAGATCACCGGAATGGAACCAGCCGCCGGCGAAAGCCTCGGTGGTCGCCTTGGCGTTCTTCAGATAACCCTTCATGGTGATGTTGCCCCGGAACATGACCTCGCCCATCGTCGCGCCATCCCAGGGGACACCAGTCATGGACTGCGGATCCATGACCGTCATGCCTTCGGCGCAGGTGTAGCGCACGCCCTGCCGCCCGTTGCGTTCGGTGCGCGCGCCGATATCCAGCGTGTCCCACGCCGCGTGCTTGGCGCACACCGCGGCGGGACCGTAGGTCTCGGTCAGGCCGTAGACCTGGGTGAGATCGAAACCCATCCGCTGCATGCCCTCGATGACCGCCGCCGGCGGTGCCGCGGCGGCAACCAGGCCGCTGACCCGGTGGGTAATGCCCTGCTTCCATTCGTCCGGGGCGTTGATGAGCATGGCGTGCACGATCGGCGCGCCGCAGTAATGCGTCACGCCGTGGGCGCGGATTGCCTCGAGGATGGGCCGCGCCTCGACCCGGCGCAGGCAGACGTTGGTGCCCGCATTAGCCGCCATCGTCCAGGGAAAGCACCAGCCGTTGCAGTGGAACATCGGCAGGGTCCACAGGTACACCGCGTGCCGCGGCATGCTCCAGTCGATGATGTTCGACAGCGCGTTGAGATAGGCGCCGCGGTGATGATAGACGACGCCTTTGGGATCGCCCGTCGTACCGGACGTGTAGTTGAGCGTGATGGCCTGCCATTCGTCATTCGGGGGCTGCCAGTCGAAGCCCGGGTCGCCCTCGGCAATGAATTGCTCGTAGTCGGCCGCGCCCAGGCGCTCGCCGCCGGGGCCGAGCGCATCGACAATGTCGATGACCGGAATTCTGGTGTCGAGCCGCGCGAGCGCGGCGCCGATTGTCGGCGAGAACTCGGTATCGGCCAGCAGCAGCTTGGCCTCACCGTGCCTGAGCATGAACCCGATCGCTTCGGCGTCGAGCCGGGTGTTGAGCGTGTTGAGAACGCCGCCGCTCATCGGCACGCCGAAGTGGGCCTCGATCATCTCCGGCGTATTGGCCGCCATGACGGCCACCGTGTCGCCCTCGCCGATGCCCGCGCGGGTGAGCGCGGATGCAAGCCGCCGCGAACGCGCATACGTTTCGTCCCAGGTATAGCGGCGCGCGCCGTGCACGACGGCCAGCTGGTTGGGATAGACATAGGCGGTGCGGGCGAGCAGCGACAGCGGCGTAAGCGGCGCGTAGTTGGCGGCGGTGCGATCAAGACCGGTGGCGTAGGGGCTGGCCATGACGCGGCTCCTGTTTCGAGCGGTTCGCGAGACGGGCTGCCATGGTAACCAAACCGCCCGAAAAAACAATCGCAGCGCGTGCGTCGGCGGTGCGTGCTGCCGCGGCTGCACCTTGCCGCCCATGGCCGAATTCTCTATGCTGGCCGCTCCGCCCGCACCGGCCATCTCGACTCGCGCCAACGGCAGCATGGGCCATCGGCTCTCCAAGATCGTTACGCGCACCGGCGATGCCGGCACGACCGGGCTCGGCGACGGCTCGCGCGTGGCCAAGGATTCGGCACGCATCGAGGCCATCGGCGCCATCGATGAGCTCAACTCGACCCTGGGCGTGTTGCTGGCTGAAACGCTTCCCGCCACCGTCGCCGACTGTCTGCTCGAAATCCAGCACGATCTCTTCGACCTTGGCGGCGAGCTGTCGATCCCCGGCTCCGAAGCGGTGAGCGAGGCGCAGGTCCTGCGCCTCGAGCAAATCCTCGAACGCTTCAACGGCGACCTGCCGCCCCTGAAGGAATTCGTTCTGCCCGGTGGCACGCGGGCGGCAAGCCACGCCCACGTGGCGCGAACGGTGTGTCGGCGTGCCGAGCGAGCGCTGGTGCGCCTGGGCGCGGACGCGCCGCTGCGCGAACCGGTACGCAAGTACGTGAATCGTCTTTCTGATCTGCTGTTCGTGCTCGCGCGCGCGCTCAACCGCGACGCGGGCCACGCCGATGTCCTGTGGCGGAAGGACCGCCGGCGCGCCTAGCCGAGCCACCATGGCCAGCGACCCGGCAAAGCAGCTCGAGCGCAACGCGCGCCTCATGCAACTGCTGGCGCGCACAGCACTGAAAGACCAAGAGGCGTTTGCGGAGCTCTACCGCGCGGTGTCCCCGCATCTGTACGCGGTAGCTGTACGTATATTGCGGGAAGCGGCCGCTGCCGAGGAGGTCCTGCAGGAGAGCTTCGTCAATGTCTGGCACCACGCCGCGTCGTATGTCGCCGCCAAGAGCCAGCCGCTGACCTGGTTGACCAGCATCGTCCGCAATCGCTGCCTGGATCAATTGCGCCGGCGCGAAGTCGAAACCGTAACGTTGGACGATGAGGAGGAAGGCGTGACGATTGCGGCCCAGGGACCGACGCCGCTCGAGTTGCTGCTCGCCGGCGCGGACGCGCAGGCGGTGAAGGGCTGCGTAGAGATGCTGGAGCCGGCCCAGAAGCAGGCGATCGCGCTGGCGTTCTTCCAGGGCCTGTCGCACTCCGAGCTTGCTCAGCATCTGCGCCAACCCCTCGGCACGGTCAAATCGTGGGTGCGGCGCGGTCTCGAGCGCTTGCGGGCGTGCCTCGATCGGGCGGGGGTCACGCGGTGAACCTGAACCAGCCCGAGCGCGCCGAAGCCCTCGCCGCCGAATACGTGCTCGGCACGCTGCGCGGGCGGGCGCGCGCGCGCTTCGAGAAGCTCGCACGCACCGAGCGCGGCCTCGCCGACGCGGTGCGCGCCTGGGAAGAGCGCCTCCTGCCGTTGGCCGAGAGTCTGCCGCCAGTCACGCCCCCGGCG
This sequence comes from uncultured beta proteobacterium, assembly GCA_963777455.1. Lineage (GTDB taxonomy): Bacteria > Pseudomonadota > Gammaproteobacteria > Burkholderiales > Casimicrobiaceae > PALSA-1003. Next base: position 2,296,150 of record CAVZQQ010000004.1, on the reverse strand, counting down.
CGCGTTTGGAGCGCCATCCGGGCGCGCATTCACGCCACCGCGTCGCCGCCGACGCTGGCAGCGCGCCTGGGCGGCGTGGCCTGGTGGCGCGGTCTCGCGCTGGCGAGCCTGGCCGTGGCGGTCGCGCTGGCCGCGGTGCTGCTTACCCCGGCGCCGGAGCAGCCGACCGGTTCGCTGGTCGTCGTCCTCGCCGGCCAGGACGCCAAACCGGCGCTGGTCGCGACGACGGATCGCAACAGCCGCTATCTGACCCTGGCCGCGATCGTGCCCGTTGCCCTGCCCGCCGATCGCGCCCTCGAGCTGTGGCTGTTGCCCGAGCACGGCAACCCGCGCTCGCTGGGACTCGTGTCGGCCGTCGCTCCGGCCGGTATCGCGCGCATCGCGCTGCCCGGCAAAGCCGAGCAGGCGCTGCACAATATTCCAACGCTGGCCGTCAGCCTTGAACCGCTAGGCGGGTCGCCGACCGGCTTACCGACCGGGCCGGTGCTCTACAGCGGCCCGGTACGGCAACTCGACTGACGGGTTGGCGCGCAGCGCGAAGGCAGCGCGTCTCCATCACCGCGCGGGGCGCGGTCCCGCCGCCCAGGCGCGGTAACACCGGCGACGGTTGCGGCACCGGGCGCAGCGGGACCGCGGGCAAGGCGAGCCGCGTCGTCTCGACGAGCGCCGACAGGCCCACCACCACCGCCGCGGCAAGCGCGCTGGCCAGCGGCAAGGAGCCAAACCATCGCACTGCGCCGGGGCGTTGCATCGCGTTCTCCGATCCTGCTGACCGCTTCGAGTATCGGACTCGCACGACTCGGGCGCAAACGCTCATTGCGCATGGTTGGCATGTGCGGCACGAATGACGCAACGGGGGTGCCTCCCCGCCACGGCGACTAGCGGCGCTTGAGCGCGTAGCCGCCGGCCCGGTCTTCTATCTCCCAGCCGGCCACGTGTAGCTCACCCCGCAGGCGGTCTGCTTCGGCCCACTGGCCCGCGGCGCGCGCCGCCGCACGTGCGTCGGCGAGCGTACGCACGGTTTCGGGAATGACTTCTTCCTTCGGCCGCCAGGTGGCCAGTCCCAGACCGAGCACGCGATCAAACGCGACCAGAGTGCCTCTGCGCGCCGCTGGCGGCAACTCGCCGCGCAGCACTTCCCAGGCGAGCGCGAGCGCGCGCGGCAGATTAAGGTCGTCATTGATCTCGGCGGTAAACCGCTCCACGTACCGCGGGTCGGCAACTCCGCCATCCGGCGCGGCGTGAAAGCCCAAGCGCAAGCGCTCGAGCGCCGTTGCGGCCGCTTCGAGCGCATCCCAGGTGAAGTTGAGCTGGCTGCGGTAGTGCGCCGTCAGGCACAGGTAGCGAAAGGCCAGCGGATCGTAACCGCGATCGGTGAGCGCTTTCAGGCGCAGGAACTCGCCGGCTGATTTCGCCATCTTGGCGTCGTTGGCGAGCAGGAAATAGCCGTGCATCCAGAAGTTGGCGAGCCGCGTGCCGACGCGCGCCTCGGTTTGCGCGATCTCGTTGGTATGGTGCACGGGAATGTGATCCTCGCCACCGCAGTGAATGTCGAAGAAGTCGCCCAGGTACTTCTGCGCCATCGCCGAGCATTCGATATGCCAGCCGGGGAAGCCGGTGCCCCATGGGCTTGCCCACTCCATCTGCCGCTTCTCCCCCGGACGAGAGAACTTCCACAGCGCAAAATCGGTGCTGTGGCGCTTCTCCCCGAGCTCCACGCGCTTGCCCGCCTCGAGCCCGGCCTTGTCCAGCCGCGCGAGGAAGCCGTAATCGGGCTGCTTGCTGGTATCGAAATAAACGCCGTCGGAGGTGCGATAAGTAAACCCCTTGGCCTCGATGTCGGCGATGAATTCGATCTGCTCGGCGATGTGGTCGGTGGCGCGGCAGTACACCGCCGGGTCTTCCATGTTCAGTGCGCGCATGTCCTCGAGGAAGGCATCGTGTAGAGCGCCGCGATCTCCCAGGCGCTCTTGCCGGTGCGTCGCGCGCCGGCCACCATCTTGTCCTCGCCGGTATCCGCGTCCGAGGTGAGATGGCCGACGTCGGTGATGTTCATGACGTGCCGGACGGCGTAGCCGTTCCACTCCAGCACCCGCTTGAGCACGTCCTCGAAGAGGTACGTGCGGAAGTTGCCGATGTGCTGGTAGTTGTAGACCGTGGGGCCGCAGGTGTAGAGGCCCACTGGCCCGCTGCCCAGCGGCTCGAAGCGGCGCAAGCTGCGCGTGTAGTTGTCGTAGAACGTGAGCGCGGGCGCCATCGTCGCTTCCAAAAAAACGAAACCGCCAGGGTGGCCCCGGCGGCTCCGGCAGGCTCCTTCCGGTTCAGCTCGGTCCGGGCATGGTAGCGAATCGACTGTCCGCGGGCAAGGCGACCCTAGCGCGGCAAGCGCTTGGCCATGAGGTAGTCGTCCATCACGAAGCCTCCGCCGATGTCGACGACCACGGCTTCACGCACGACGAAGCCGTTGCGCATGTAGGTGTTGATCGCCTGCGTGTTGAGCTTGTTGACATTGAGGATGATCGTGCCGCGCCGCTGCGCTTGCGCGGCGACGGCGGTGGCCTCGAGCAGCGCGCGCCCCACGCCGCGACCCTGGAAGTCCTGATGAACGTAGAGCTTGTCGAGCTTGAGCTCGTCGGCCGCGTCGGTGCGGTGGTACGCGGCGAAGCCCGCCAGGCGCTCGCCGACGTAGGCGAGATCGAGTCCCGCGCCCTGCTCGGTTAGGAAGCGCTGCAGGGCCGCGTGCGCATAACCGCGCGCGAGCATGTACTCGATCTGTTCGCCGGTGATGATGCCCGGATAATGTTTGCGCCAGACGACCCCGGCCAGTTCCGCGACCGCGGCAAGGTCGTCGGCGGTGGCGCTGACGACACGGATACGCTCCGACTCGGGCATTGCGCAAGGATTCCAGAACAGTACGCGCGGCGAGTTGCCCGGGGCAGCTTAACACGGTCGTGCGCGGCGCGAACGCGGTAGAATCGCCGCCTTCGCGATGTCCGTGCCTGCCGCCCCCATTCCGCATCGCCCCGTCGCGCCACTGTCGCGGCGTGGCGCATGGTTTCTGCTGGGCGCGTTGACGCTGATCTGGTTTGCCAACTCGACTACCGGCGGCTGGTGCATCCGGACGAAGGCCGCTACGCGGAGATCCCGCGCGAGATGGTCGTCAGCGGCGACTGGGTCACGCCGCGACTCGACGGCATCAAGTATTTCGAAAAGCCGGCGCTGCAGTACTGGCTCACCGCCGCGGGCTACGAAGCCTTCGGCGTGCACCACTGGACCGCGCGGCTGTGGCCGGCGTTGTCCGGCTATCTCGGCGTGCTGTTCATCGGTTATGTCGGACTGCGCCTGGGCGGCCCGCTGCTCGGGCTATACAGCGCCGCCGCGCTCGCCGGTTGCCTCTGGTACGTGCTCAATGGCCCACATCCTCACGCTCGATGCCGGCCTGACGCTGTGGATGAGCGTTGGCCTGGGGCAGCCTGTTTGTCGCGCAGTGCGCCGCCACCACGCCCCGCGCCCGACGGGGGTGGATGTGGGCGGCGTGGGCCGCACTCGCGCTGGCGACCCTGTCGAAAGGGCCTGATCGGCATTGTGCTGCCCGGCGGGGCCCTTGTCGTCTACTCGCTGCTGCAGCGCGACTGGGCGCTGTGGCGGCGGCTGCACCTGCTTTCCGGCGCGTTCGTCTTCGCCGTGCTGGCCGTGCCCTGGTTTGCCCTCGTGTCGGCGCGCAATCCCGAATTCTTCGACTTCTTCTTCATTCACGAGCACTTCACCCGGTTCCTTACCACCGAGCACCGACGCCCCGGCGCATGGTGGTATTTCGTACCGGTCTTCATCGGCGGCATCCTGCCGTGGCTCAGCATCTTTGTCTGGGCCGTGCCGCGCGCATGGCGTGCCGCGCCGGGTGCGGCCAACCAGTTCCACTGGCAACGCTTTGCGCTGATCTGGGCAGCGTTCATCTTCCTGTTCTTCAGCGCGTCAGGCTCGAAGCTGCCCTCGTATATCCTGCCGATCTTTCCGGCGCTCGCACTCGTGGTCGGCTGGCAATTGCTCGCCCTGCCCGACGCTACGCTGGCGCGGTTGACGCTGCCACTGGTGGTCGGCGGCGCCCTGTTCGCGCTGTTCGTGCTCTTCGCCTACGCGCCCACCGTCGCGCATCTGGTCACTGCCGAGCAACCGCTCGAACCGCTGCTCGCCTACGGGCCGTGGATCAAGGTTGGCGGCGCCGTGCCGGTCCTCGGCGGCGCCCTGGGCTGGTGGTGGCTGCGCCGCGGCCGGCGCACGGCCGCGGTGCTGGCGGTGTCGCTGAGTTCGCTCATCGGCTGGCAGCTCCTGCTCACCGGCTACGACGTGCTGGCGGAGTCGCGCTCGAGCGAGCCGATCCTGGCGCGCATCGTCGCCGGGCATGGGCCCTTGCGCCGTGACGTGCCGTTCTACTCGATCCGGATGTACGATCAGACGTTGCCGTATTATCTCGGGCGGACGGTCGTGCCGGTCGACTATACGGACGAGTTGGCGATGGGGATCGGCAGCGAGCCGGAGAAGGCAATCGACACCGTCGACGAATGGCGGCGTCGCTGGGAGGCGGCCGACGAGGCCTATGCGATCATGCAGCCGGACGAATTCGACGAACTGCAGCGCGCCGGTGTGCCGATGGTCGAGCTCGGACGCGACCCGCGACGCGTCATCGTCGCCCGCCGCTGATGACCTGGGTCGCGTTTTCCTTTCTGCTCACCGGCGTGCTGCTCAACGCGGGCGCACAGCTCCTGCTCAAGGCGGGCACCAACGTGCTCGGCGTGGTCACGCTCACCGCGGACAACTGGACAGCGCAGTTCGGGCGCGTGGCGCTCGAGCCGCACATCGTCGGCGGACTCGCCTGTTATGCGGTGAGTGTCGTGGTATGGATCATCGGCCTGTCGCGTGTTCCGGTGTCCATCGCGTATCCGCTGCTGTCGCTGGGTTACGTGGTCAACGCCGTCGCCGCGCATTACCTGTTTGGCGAAGCGGTGACGCTGCAGCGCTGGGTCGGCATCGGCTTCATCGTCGTCGGCGTCTGGCTCGTGGCGCGCTCCTGATGCCTGGCTATCTGAAGTTCGCGGGCCCGGTGCTCGACGAGGCGACCATCGCCGGGGTCGGCGACGTGTTGCGCTCCGGACACATCGCCAGCGGGCCATGGGTGCAAAAGTTCGAGACCCAGCTGTCGACCTTCTGCGCCGGCCGCCCGGTGCGGGTGCTCACCTCCGCCACTGCGGCCGTCGAGGTCGCGCTGCAGCTTTGCGGCATCGGGCCCGGCGACGAGGTGATCACATCGGCGGAGAGCTTCTTCACCGTGCTCAACATGATCGTCAAGGTCGGCGCGACACCGGTGTTCGTCGATTGCGACCTGGTGACCCGCAACATCGACCTGGCCCAGGTCGAGGCGGCACTCACGCCGCGCACCAAAGCCATCATGCCCACGCATTATCCCGGCGCCCTGGTCGACCTGGATGCGCTGTTCGCGCTCGCCCGGCGGCATGGCGTGCGCGTGATCGAAGACGCGGCGCTGGTGCTTGGCTCGCGCTCGCAACGGCCGCAACGTCGGAGCTTTCGGCGACTCGACCACGTTCAGCTTTCATCCGAACAAGAACATCACGTCGATCGAGGGTGGCGCGCTGGTCGTCAACGACGAGGCCGAGGCAGAGCAGATCGAGACTGCTGCGCTTTCACGGCATCACCTACCTGCCCGACGGACCCGCGACGTGGCGTTCCCGGGGGGCAAGTTCAACCTGCCCGACGTGAATGCGCGCATCGGCTGCGGCCAACTCGAGCGCCTGCCGGAGTTCCTGGCGCGCGCCGGGCGCTGGTCGAGCGCTATTTCGCGCAGCTGGCGACCCAGCCGGCGTGCGTGCTCCCGCCCCGGCCCAGCGGTCCCGGCGGCGACGACCAATCCTGGAACATGTTCTGCGTTCTGCTGCCGCTCGAAGCACTGACCATTTCCCGCCAGGCGTTCCGCGAAGCCCTGGAGGCACGCGGCATCGGTACCGGCGTTTCCTACGAGGCCCTGCACCTGTGCACGCTGGGACGGCGCTATGGCGGACACGCAGGCCAGTTTCCCAATGCCGAGCGCATCGCGCGTGAGACCGTGTCTCTGCCCCTGCACGCCGGCATGACGGAAGACGACGTCGATCGGGTCTGCGCAGCGGTCGAGGCCGTGATCAGCGCTGGGCGGAGATGACGGTGGCGATGCCCCAGGTCTCGGTCGTGATCCCCGTCTACAACGAGGAGGCGGGACTCGCCGCGCTGTTTGCCCGGCTCTATCCCGCGCTCGACCGCCTCGGTGTCGGCTACGAAGTGGTCTTCGTCGACGACGGCAGCCGTGACCGTTCGGCGGCGCTGCTCAAGGACCAGTTCCTGAAGCGGCCCGGACGTAACCCGCGTGATTCTGTTCCATGCCAACTACGGCCAGCACATGGCCATCGTCGCGGGCTTCGATCACTGCCGTGGGGAGCGGATCGTGACGCTGGACGCGGACCTGCAGAATCCGCCGGAGGAGATCGCCAAGCTGCTGGCCGCGATGGACGCCGGGTCACGACTATGTCGGCAGCATCCGCCGCGCGCGCCAGGACTCGTGGTGGCGGCGCGCGGCTTCGCGGCTGATGAACCGGGTCCGCGAGCGCATTACCCGGATCAAGATGACCGATCAGGGCTGCATGTTGCGCGCCTACAGCCGCGACATCGTGCGCGCGATCGCCGCCTCGCGCGAGGTCAGCACCTACATTCCTGCGCTCGCCTACACCTATGCGCACTGATCCGACCGAAGTCGAGGTCGAGCACGCCGAGCGCGCCGCGGGCGCATCGAAATACTCGGTTTACCGCTTGATCCGCCTTAATTTCGACCTCATCACCGGCTTCTCCCTGGTGCCGCTACAGCTGTTCTCGATGTTCGGCATGCTCGTCTCCGTCGGCGCGATCATTACCTACCTCAGCGTCATCGTCGACCGCCTGCTGCACACTGGGTGGCGCGCAGGCTTCTCGACCCTCTGGGACCGCGACATTCTGGCCTTCTTTCTGCTGGGCATGGTGCTCTTCGGTCTGGGCCTGGTCGGTGAATACGTCGGCCGCATCTATCAGCAGGTGCGCGAGCGTCCGCGCTACACGATTCAGACGGTGCTGGAGCGCAACCCGGGCGATGCCGCCGCCGTGACCCGCGCGGTCGTTTTCGCCTATCACAACGTCGGCGTGCGCTGCCTCAAGACGTTGCTGGCGCACGGCATCGACGTCGCCCTGGCGATCACGCACGAGGATCGGCCGCAGGAGCAGATCTGGTTCGATAGCGTCGCCGTGACGGCTGCCGACTACGGCCTCTTGACGATCGCCCCGGCCGACCCGAATGCCGCCGAGGTCCTCGCGCGGGTTGCCGCCTGCAAGCCCGACTTTCTCTTTTCGTTCTACTACCGCCAGATGCTCAAGGCGCCGCTGCTGGCGCTCGCGGCGCGGGGCGCGCTCAACATGCACGGCTCGCTTCTGCCCAGGTATCGCGGCCGCGCGCCGGTGAACTGGGCGATCATCCACGGCGAGACCCAGACCGGGGCCACGCTGCATTACATGACCGAAAAGCCCGACGCCGGCGATATCGTCGCGCAGAGCGCAGTACCGATACTGCCCGACGACACCGCGCAGGAGGTGTTCGACAAGGTAACCGTCGCCGCCGAACTCGTCTTGCATGGCGGCCGCTCCCCGACCTCGTTGCCGGTACCGCCCCGCGCCGCGCCCAGGATGCCGCTCAAGCCAGCTATTTTGGCGGGCGCAAGCCCGAGGACGGCACCATCGACTGGTCGCAGCCGGCCGGCGTCATTCACAACCTGGTGCGCGCGGTCGCGCCGCCGTATCCCGGCGCGCGCACCCGATTGCGCGACCGGCCGGCGCGCATTCTGCGCAGCCGCGTGCGCGACGCCCTCGCGCCGGCGACGCGCGAGCCCGTCGCTGACGATCGACCAGGGCGCGAATGGTCGCGCACTGTGGCGGCGGCGGCGCGCTGACGATTCGCGCGCTGGAGATCGACGGCGCGCCGGTTACCCCCGCGGTCGCTGGCGGAGATCTGTGGCGGCATCCCGGTCGCCTTTGCGCGATTGAACCGCGCGTTGCCGATTGGCCACCCCGGGCGGCGCGGGTAGAATCGCGGTTCGCCGAGCGGGCGGCCGCCGGCGCCCGCCCTATATGCGCAGAATCCTCATCCTCGGCGTCAATGGCTTCATCGGCCACCACCTCTCCCAGCGCGTCATCGCGCGCCACCGATTGGGAGATCTATGGCATGGACATGCAGACTGATCGCATCACCGATCTGCTGGCCGAGAAGCGCTTTCATTTTTTCGAGGGCGATATCACGATCAACCGGGAGTGGATCGAATACCACATCAAGAAATGCGATACCGTTCTGCCGCTGGTTGCGATCGCGACGCCGGCGACCTACGTGCGCGAGCCCCTGCGCGTGTTCGAACTCGACTTCGAAGCCAATCTCCCGATCGTCCGCGCCTGCGTACGGCATAAGAAGCGCGTCGTGTTTCCGTCGACCTCGGAGGTCTACGGCATGTGCCGCGACGCCGAATTCGACCCCGAGGCCTCGGAACTGGTGCTCGGGCCGATCGCCAAGCCGCGCTGGATCTATGCCTGCGCCAAGCAACTCATGGACCGGGTCATCCACGCCTACGGCATGCAGGAAGGCCTCGACTACACGCTGTTCCGGCCGTTTAACTGGATCGGCGCCGGGCTCGACTCGATCAACACCGCGAAGGAAGGCAGCTCGCGCGTCATCACGCAGTTTCTCGGCCACATCGTGCGGGGCGAGGCGATCAAGCTGGTTGACGGTGGTACCCAGAAGCGCACCTTCACCTATATCGACGACGGCATCGACGCGTTGCTCAAGATCATCGCCAACCCGGGCGGCGTCGCGAGCGGCAAGATCTACAACATCGGCAACCCGAAGAACAATTACTCGGTGCGCGAGTTGGCGCGGATGATGCTCGAGCTGGCGCTGACCTATCCGGAGTACCGGGACAGCGCGCACGGCCGTCAAGCTGGTCGAGACAACCTCGGACGCCTACTACGGCAAGGGGTATCAGGACGTGCAGCAGCGCGTGCCCAAGATCAGCAATACCTGCGCCGACCTGGACTGGAGACCGACGGTTACGATGGACGATTCGTTGCGGCTGATCTTCGATGCCTATCGCGGCCAGGTGGCCGAGGCGCGCTCGCTGGTCGAGTGACGCGATGGTTCTTTCCTCCAGCTGGCGGTACGATTAACCCTTCGCCAAGCCCTGTGCTCCTCGCCCTGAAAATTGACGTCGACACGCTGCGCGGTACGCGCGAAGGCGTGCCGCGCCTGCTCGACATCCTGCGTCGCCACGAGGCCGGGGCAACGTTCCTGTTCAGCGTCGGCCCGGATCACACCGGTCGCGCCATCCGCCGCGTCTTGCGCCCCGGATTCGTGGGCAAGGTGCAGCGCACTTCCGTGGTGCGCCATTACGGTGTCCAGACGCTGCTTTATGGCACGCTGCTGCCGGGCCCTGACATCGGCCGGCGCGCGGGGGACATCATGCTCCGGACGCGCGACGAAGGCTTCGAGGTCGGCGTGCACACCTGGGACCACGTCAAGTGGCAGGACGGGCTCGAAGGTGCGGATGCCGACTGGACCGCGGCGCAGATGCGGCTTGCCTGCGACCGCTTCGCCGACATCTTCAAGGAGGGCCCCAGCGTGCACGGCGCGGCGGGCTGGCAGATGAACGTCCATGCGTTGCGCCTGACGCAGGTGCTGGGCTTCGAGTATTGCTCGGACGGACGCGGAACGCATCCGCATTGGCCGGTTTGGAACGCCGAGCTGATCCGCTGCCCGCAGCTGCCCACGACCCTGCCGACGCTCGACGAGTTGATCGGGACCGGCGGCATTGACGAGGATACCGTCGCCGAGCGGCTGCTCGCGCTGACGGCGGCGCCGCCCCGGGCCGCCCACGTCTTCACGCTGCACGCTGAGTTGGAGGGCATGCTGCTGGCCCCCGCGTTCGAGCGCCTGCTCGCCGGCTGGAAGATGCAGGGCTATCGACTCGTGCCGATGCGCACGCTCTATGCGACGCTGGAGGGGTACACGCTGCCGCGCTGCGAAGTCGCGCCCGGCGCCGTACCCGGCCGGAGCGGAACGCTGCTCTGTCAAGGACGCGAATTCCTGGGCGATGTCGACCTCGCCCTGGCGGCTTGAGCCATGGCAGCAAAGCCAGTCAAGGATTTCTCGGCGCGGTCCACTGGCGGCACGTTCACCCTAGCGGAGCACCAGGGCCACCCGGTCGTGCTCTACTTCTACCCCAAGGACAACACGCCCGGCTGCACCCAGGAGGGCGAGCAGTTCCGCGACTTGCACAAGCGTTTCGAGAAGCTCGGCGCGGTGGTGGTTGGCGTTTCGCGCGACAGCCTGAAGTCGCACCAGAACTTCAAAGCCAAAATGCAGTTCCCTTTCGAGCTCATCGCCGACGAGGATGAAAAGCTGTGCACCCAATTTGCCGTTATCAAGATGAAAAACATGTACGGCAAGCAGGTCCGCGGCATCGAACGCTCAACCTTCCTGATCGGTCCGGATGGGGAGCTCGCTACGGAGTGGCGCAAGGTAAAGGTTGACGGTCACGCGCAGGAGGTTTTGGACGCCGTCAAGGCGCTCTGACGGCGCCGGGCGATGGCGTGATACCGCCGCCTGCTCTCGAGTCAACCGCGCGCAAGCAAGCGCGTGACAGCGCGCTCAACGCGGTCTTGGACCGCGTGTACCGGGCGTGACCTTGAAGTTGGCCGGCAGCAGCCAGGTTCGATTGGCAATGAGCCGCGCGCCGCGGATCCGTCGCTGTCGGCAAAGGGTCTGCACGCGCTGCTGTGTGACTCCCAGGCGCTGTGCCGCCTCGGCCGTCGTAACTGTCCTGCCCGCCATCATTGAAGTATAATGCATGCAAATAGTTTTCAAGGGAACTCATGCGCAGCTCTCAGGCAGCACTTCTGCATCACTACAACCCCATCCGGTTTCGACTCTGGCGAGACGAGGAAGTCGTTCGTTTCAGCGGCCCGGGCGTCGTGCTGCTTTCCCGAGATGTCGGCAGGAACGAGTTCCGCCTGGTGGGTGTTCTATCCGCGGAAAATGCGGCGGTCGTCGCCACCAACCTGCTGCGCCAGCCGCGAGAGGAACCGCGCGCCTATAGCGTCTTCATCGTCGGCGCGCCCGTGCCTGGCGACCGGGATCGCATTAGCCTGGAGTTTTCCGCGTTGGTCTCCGCCGAGGATCAGGAACGCGAATGCGGGCTCGATCGGGAGCAGGAGATCGCGCTGCGCGGGCTGCAAGTCTTTACCGAGGTCGGGCAAAAAGGCGCCGGCGAGCCGGACCTGTCCAAGCGGGCGGTGGATCTCGGGTACGCGCGGCTCGGTAGTGACGGCACCCTGGAAGTTACCCCGGAGGGTGCGGCGTGGCTGGCGGCGCATCCGGAGAGCCCCTGACCGGCAGCGCGGCGAAGCGGTGCGGGCGGAAGTCAATGCGTTGTAACACGGGCTCGGTAGTGTGCCGTTCGCGCCACAATGCCTAGCCCTGCCGCCCACAGCCGACCACTATGGCTTGTGTTTTTGCCGACGGGTGGTCTAGGATGCTAGCGAGCAGCGCCGTGCACCGCCACTAACCGAAGGAGGCTCATGGTCGAGCGCAAACTTCGTCTCGCCCCGCAAATTACCAAGACCAGCAAGACCTCACTTCCCAAGCTTTTTGTGCTCGACACCAACGTGTTGATGCATGATCCCACCAGCCTGTATCGCTTCGAAGAGCACGACCTCTACCTGCCGATTCTCACTCTCGAGGAACTGGACAACAATAAGAAGGGTGTCACCGAGGTCGCGCGCAACGCCCGCCAGGCATCGCGCTACCTCGACGAGTTGGTCACCGCAGCGGTGGCCATTAGCGGCGGCAACCTCGCCTCCGGAATTCCCCTCAAGCCCGCCAGCGGCGGCGCGGCAAGCGGCCGGCTGTTCCTCCAGACCGAGGTGATCTCGACGGCGCTGCCGCCGTCACTCGCTGGCGGCAAGGCAGACAACCAGATCATCGCGGTGGTGATGCACCTGCAGCGCCTGCATCCGAAGCGCAGCGTCATCCTGGTGTCGAAGGACATCAACATGCGCATCAAGGCGCATGCCGTGGGCATCGCCGCCGAGGACTACTTCAACGACAAGGTCCTCGAAGATACCGACCTTCTGTACAGCGGCATGCGCGAGCTGCCGGCTGATTTCTGGGATCGCCACGGCAAGGGCATGGAATCCTGGCAGCAGGGCGGTCACACTTACTACCGCCTCACCGGGCCCCTCTGTCACAGCCTGCTCATCAACGAGTTTGTGTACCAGGAGGCCAAGGGTCCGGGGGAGACGCCGCTGTTCGCGATCGTCAAGGAAGTCGCAGGGCGCACCGCGCTGCTGCAGACGCTGCGCGACTACACCCATCACAAGAACAACGTATGGGGTATCACCGCGCGCAACCGCGAGCAGAATTTCGCGCTCAACCTGCTCATGAACCCGGAAATCGATTTCGTCACCCTGCTCGGCCAGGCCGGCACTGGCAAGACCCTGCTCACGCTGGCGGCAGGCCTGATGACGACGTTGGAGTTCAAGGTCTACTCCGAGATCATCATGACCCGCGTCACCGTCCCGGTCGGCGAGGACATCGGGTTCCTCCCCGGCACGGAGGAGGAGAAGATGAACCCGTGGATGGGGGCGCTCGAGGACAACCTCGACGTGCTCAACAAGACCGACGATGAAGCCGGCGAGTGGGGCCGCGCCGCAACCCGCGACCTGATTCGCTCGCGCATCAAGGTGAAATCCCTGAATTTCATGCGCGGTCGCACGTTCATCAACAAGTTCCTGATCATCGACGAGGCGCAGAACCTGACGCCCAAGCAGATGAAGACGCTGATCACGCGCGCTGGCCCCGGGACCAAGGTCGTGTGCCTGGGCAATATCGCGCAGATCGATACGCCCTATCTGACCGAAGGCAGCTCGGGGCTTACCTACGTTGTCGACCGTTTCAAAGGCTGGTCGCACAGCGGGCACATCACGCTGCTGCGCGGCGAACGCTCGCGGCTTGCGGATCGCGCAGCGGAGATCCTTTAGCCGGGCGCTTCGCGCAGTACAATGCGCCGGTGAGCATGTCGCCGCGCCTGGCTCGCGGCATTGCGCTGACTGCGTTGGCGCTCGCCGCGTGCACCAAAACGCCGTCCGGCCCGGATCTCGGACGGCTCTATCGCGTGGGCACGGAGTTCGCCGACCCGACGCCGGTGATTGTCATTCCCGGCCTGTTCGGGTCCAAGTTGCGCGACCGCACGACCGGCGTGGAAGTCTGGCCGGGTACGGCGCGCATGATCCTGTTCGGCGATTATCGCCAGCTCGCGCTCGATTTCGATCGCACGACCCTGGCCGTACGCCCGGACAATCTCGAAGCGTTCGATATCGCCGATGCCGCGCTGGGACAGGACTTTTACGGCAAGATCATCGCGACGCTGCACGACGTCGGTGGCTACGTGCGTGGCGTGCTCGGCGTGCGACCGCGGCCGGGCGAGCGGCGCTACTACATCTTCGCTTACGACTGGCGCCAGGACAATGTCGAGACGGCGCGCGGGCTCGACCGCCTGATCGAGGCGATCCGGCGCGACTATGGCGATCCGGCGCTGCGGGTGGACATCGTGGCCCACAGCATGGGCGGACTGGTGGCGCGCTACTACCAGCGCTACGGCACTGCCGACGTGCTCGACGGATCGCCGTCACGGATCACCCTGTACGGCGCCTCGCGGGTGCGCAAACTGATTCTGCTGGGCACGCCGAACATGGGTTCGACTGCATCCCTGCACGCCTTCCTGAGCGGCGAGGCAATCGGCTTCGGGCGCATCCCGCCCGAAGCGCTGGCCACCCTGCCTTCCGGATACGAGCTGTTCCCGCATCCGCTGGTGACGTGGCTGATCGATGTTTCCGGCCACGTCATGCACGACGACCTGTTCGACGGCACGACCTGGCGCCGCTATCGTTGGTCGATCTTTGATCCGGTGGTCGAAGCGCGCATTCGCGCCGCGCGTGGCGCCGACGCGGACGCCTATCTTGCCGCCCTGGGCCGCTTTTTCGACTACCGCCTCGAACGCGCGCGCCGGTTCCTCTGGGCGCTGTCGACACCAGAGCCTCCCAGCCCAATCCGCTACGTGCTCTTCGGCGGCGATTGCGACCTGACCCCGGCGCGGCTGCTGCTGGAGGACGTCGCCGGCACGCCGGTGGCGCGGCTCTATCCCGACCAGATCCGCGAGCCGATCGCCGGGGTTCCTTACCGCGAATTGATGCTCGAGCCCGGTGACGGCAGCGTGACCAAGCCGTCGCTGCTGGCCCGCGAGACGCTTGATCCTGCGGCACCACAGAACGCGGACAGCGTCATCCCCATCGCCTACTGGTTCTTTCTGTGCGAGCACCACGAGCGCCTCGCCGGCAACATCAACTTTCAGGACAACCTGCTTAACGTCCTGCTGACGCGCAGCCTGCCCTGGGAGATGGGCGTGACGTCTCCGTAGGGCGCTACGTCTGGGCGAGGACGGCGGCGGCGCTCAGCGGGCGGGCCGCACCGGCGAACGAGGCAGAAAGCCGCCCATGCCGAGCCGGCGCACCTGACTCAGGAAGCGCTCACGCTCCGTCGGATCCGCCACGAGCGGATGATCGTCGAGCGTGGCGAAGAAGCGGGTCTGGAGCTGCTCCAGTTCGAACGCCGCTTGCACCCGGGATCCGGAGAACGTGTTCATTCCATGCAGCCGATACACATAGAGCGGCTCATCGACGAAGGCCAACTCGGTCTCATGGCTGGCCGCGAGAATAAAATCCCAGTCGTGACACACGCGCATGGCGCCAAACCCGCCCGTGCTCTCGAGCAGGTCGCGGCGGAACACGAAATTGCCGGTCGAGATCGCGATGTTGTTGTACACCAGCACGTACAGCAGGTGGGGGGCCTGGGTGCCCTCGTCGATGCCGCGCCGCAGCGTCCTGACGTAAGGATCCTGCGGGTCTATGTCGCGCCCGTCGTTGTCGATGAAGCGGGTGTCGGAAAAGGCGAACCCCGCCTGGCGACGGTCCATTGCGGCCAGCAGCCGCTCCAGGCGCGTCGGCGCGTAGAGGTCGTCGGAATTCATGATCGCGATCGTCTCGCCGCGCGCCAGCGCCAGGCCGTGGTTGATTGCCTCGTGCGCGCCGCCATTGGCCTGATGGACGACGGTCAGGGCATGCGTCCGGCAGCGCTGCGCATAGGCGTCGAGCAGGGCACCGGTCGCGTCGGTGGAGCCGTCGTCCACGACGATGATTTCGGTGTTGACGAAGGTCTGCGCGAGGACCGAATCGAGCGCGGGCACGACATAGCGCTCGTGGTTGTAGGCGGGCATGACCACCGACACCCGGGGCGAGGTCCCGACCGCGGGTCCGGGTGCCTCCGACCGGACCACGCGCGTCGCGGCCAGGCCACCGTCGATCGCCCAGGCTCGGACCGACTCCCATGACGGTCGGCCCGGGGCGGCCTGAGACGGGCGGCGCACCGCCGCGCGCAGCGCTTCAAGCTGCTGCCGCCCGTGCCGCAGGTCCGGCTCGAGGCGACAGGCGACATCCCACTCGTTCCACGACCGGACGAAGAGCAGGCGCTCGTCGCCGGCGAAACGCAGGCGCGTCTGCTCGACCGCCCGCTCGGCCCAGAATTCGAAAGTTTCAGCGTTGGCGCCGACGAACACCTGGGGTGAGCGAGGATGGCGTGCGGTCTCATCCCAGCCCGGCATGACGCTGCGGAACATCGCGTGTTCGGGTCGCAGCGCGAGCAGCATCTGTCCGACGTAGCTTCGGTAGTTGCGCACGTCGCCGGCGAAATCGGCGCGCAACAT
This sequence comes from uncultured beta proteobacterium, assembly GCA_963777455.1. Lineage (GTDB taxonomy): Bacteria > Pseudomonadota > Gammaproteobacteria > Burkholderiales > Casimicrobiaceae > PALSA-1003. The sequence continues at coordinate 2,280,230 of CAVZQQ010000004.1, read as the reverse complement.
CGTCACGGCGTCGCGCTTGCTCTGCGGAAAACCGCCCAGCGGCGGACATTCGATCGTCGCGTCGAAGCCGAGCTGCGCGGGATCGGCGCCGAACGCCCCGCCAAAGCAGGCAAGATAGGGGTCGCCCGTACCCAGGCGCATGCCCTCGTCGCGCCATCGGGCGGCGACCTCACGCACGTCGGCAATCGGATCCGGCGAGGAGACCACGAACAGGGGCCGCCCAGCGATGCGCAGGTAGCGCCGATCGCGCAGCACCGGCGCGAGGCTGCGCCATAGCGCCGCGCATTCGGCGCCGCTGAAGCGTCGCTCGCGCTGCGCATCACCGGCGCCGAAGCCCGCGCCGGCGTGCAGGCTCGTCGTCTCCCAGCAGACGCAGAACGGAAAATCCGGCTGCCCGGTCGTGACGATGTCGGCGAGCACCGGATCGAGTTCGGCCGTTGCCCCCGGCGTGCGCAGCACGTAACAGAAACCGCTGACGCCGTGGCTGCGGGCGAGCGCCGCCTGCGCGTCGCGCACCCGAGCGTCGCGCACGTTGCAGTAGCCGAGTTCGCCCGGGACCTGGGGCTGCTCGTGACCCGCGAATCCGGGCAACGCGGCGCGCACCGCTAGCCACTCCGGCAGCGCCTCGCCCTCGCTAGCGAACGTCCGTTGCGTCGGGTCAGGGAGGCGATAGAAAGCGATTACCCGGACGTCGTGCGCCACGCCGGGCGCGCTCGGCGGCGGCGCGCCGCTCACGGACCCGGGTCCAGCGCCGGCTCGGGCGCCGGGATCACCGCGTTCGCGGGCAGCCGCAGGCGTTTGGCCAGTTCCTGGGATGCGCACAGCAAACCGGGATGCTCGGCGCCCAGGCCGCACAGCTCGTCGACGCGGTCGATGACCGCGCACGGGTCGTCCTCGGCAACGATGAGCACGATCCGGCTGGCGCGCGCCGACTCGATCCAGCCGGCATTCGACGCATCCGCCCCATAGAGCAACAGCAAGCCCCCTTCGGGGTGGTTGCCCGCGGCGCGATCCAGGGTCCGCGCATTCCGGACCGGCGCCACGGTGCCGGGGTGGGCCCACAGGGTCAGCCGGGCGCCAGACAACGCCGCGAGCAGGCGCATCAGGCCGGACTCTTCCGCTGCGGCGCGCGTGCCGACTACCAGATGCACGACGGGGGCCGCGGCGGCCAGCGCGAGCAGATCGACGCTGGGGTCCACCCGTTGCAGCAGGCGCGGCAGCACGTCGCGGCAGATCTCACGCTCGATCAGCGGCAGCGACTCCAGGGTGTGCAGGTTGGAGCGGGCCTTGCTCTGCTCCGGCCGTAGCTCGGTCGCGCGTCGCACCAGCGCAATCGCCGTGTCATAGGATCCGGATTGGTATTCGGCCACGCCGAGCATGTGGGTCGCGTCGTAATTGGTCGGATCCGCCTCCAGGACGCGTCGATACAGGACCGCGGCCTCGGGGGCATTGCCGCTTACCTGGGCCTGCTGCGCGGCCTGCAGCAACTGCGCGACCGAGGGAGCAGTGGCCGGCCCGGCCCGCGGTATGGTGGCAGCCGGCGCGAACGCGCCGTGGCAGTCCTTGAAGCGCTTGCCGCTGCCGCACGGGCAGCGCTCGTTGCGCCCGACGCTGGCCCGGGCCATTAGTACCGGCCAGGCTTGGCCAGGTTTTCGAAACGCGTGTATTGCCCGAGGAATGCCAGGCGGATGGTGCCGATGGGACCATTGCGTTGCTTGCCGATGATGATCTCGGCGACGCCCTTGTCCTGCGTTTCCTCGTTGTATACCTCGTCGCGATAGATGAACAAGATCACGTCGGCGTCTTGCTCGATCGCGCCCGAGTTGTGACCGACAATGCCGTCGGCCAGCCACGATGCGGGGCCGGGAACCGTGAGATCGAACACCTCCGCTTCGCCGTCAGCCTCGACGCGGACCACCCGATCCCAGAACAAATCCGAGCGCGCCAGCTCGACCAGCTGCGGCGCCTCGAGTAGCGTGCCGTACTCGGAGCAGCAGCGCCCGCGACGGCGCAAAGCTAAAGTGTGAGGAGCCGCCATAGGCGGTACCGCGGTGCGCCGCCATGGTGCGCTGACTAACGCCCTTCGCGCGCATGATGGATCTGCCCTCCTGGAACATCTCGATGGGGACCGTACCCGTGTTGGTGTTAGGCGTCGTTGCGTTCAGCACGGCGCGTAGCGCGAGCGCGGGCGCCATGCGCGGGCCGAACGCGCCCACGGTGTCGAGAAAGCGCAGCTGTTGCGTCGCGCCTGAAACATCGACCGCATACATCGGACGATATCCTTTTTGCACTACCGTGCGCAGGCGCGCGACGATACCAAGGCGCAGGAGCAGCGCCGCGACGTCCGAGCCGAGCCCGGGGCTCGACGTACTGAAATAGATCCGCCCGGAGCCTTTGCTGCCGGCGCCCCGCGGTGAAATCGAGCCGTCCGTGGCCCACAAGTGCCGGAGCAGCAGCGCCACCTGTTCGTTCGCCAACCGGAAAACCTCGCTCGGCAAGCGCTTCTCGTGCCCGCGCTGGTTGAAGATCCCCAGCTCCCGCAGCCAGCGGTTGACACCTTGGGGCGCCCAGCGGTTGCCATTGCCGCTAATTAGCAACTGGTGCCAAGCTCCCCGGCCGCGATAGCGCGTCACCTTGGCGCCGAGCGTCTCTGCGGCCGCGCGGACGGCGCGACTATTGTCCTCGGACGCGGTGGTATAACGCAACCGCTGGTGGGTTAGATAGCTCCCGTCTCCGACCAGCTGGCCCAACAACACCACGTGCGGTTCAGGCCAGGTGATGGGCGCGCGCGGTGGGGGCACCTCGCGTGCCAGCGCAACCCGGTCGCCGACGCGTAGCGCATCCGCTCGCGTCCAGCCGCCGCCTCCATACAAATCGATGGCGTCCGGTCACGCGGATCGTGCGTCCGCTGGCGAGCGCGATGCGCAACACCGGCCGCATCCCCACCGACCAAACGCGGTCACTGCACGCCGCGACGATCTTATGCTGCGCAGACATGGCCCACACCTCGGGCGTCGTCCCCGCGAGCTCACGTATCGGAACGCGCCGTCCGTCGACGAGGAGCACCGGCGTATCGCCGGTCACGCATTCGCGCAAGTCCGACATGATGGGCCGCTTGTTGGGGCGCTGCTCGAGGCTGCGGTTGAGCTGCGAGAGCGCCATGACCGGGACCTTGAGCTCCTTGGCGAGCGCCTTGAGCGAGCGCGAGATTTCCGAAATCTCGGTGGCGCGGTTTTCGCCCTGGGCTACGGCCTGCATGAGCTGCAGGTAGTCGATGACGATCGCGCCGAGCTTGCCGCCGTACTGGCGCGCGAGCCGGCGCGCGCGCGCGCGGAGCTCGAGTGCATTGAGGGCGGGTGTCTCGTCGACGTGGATCGCGGCCTCCGAGAGCCGGCCGAGGGCGTCGGAGAGTCGTCCCCAATCGTCGGGCGCGAGCTGACCGGTACGAACCTTGTGTTGGTCGACGCGCCCCACCGAGCCGATCAGGCGCATGGCAAGCTGCATTGAGCCCATTTCCATGCTGAAGATCGCGACCGGCAGCTTGGCGGAGAGCGCGATGTGCTCGCCGATGTTGAGGGCCAGTGCGGTCTTGCCCATGCTCGGCCTGCCGGCGATGACGACGAGGTCGCCCTCCTGCAGACCCGAGGTCATATGATCGAGGTCGGCGAATCCCGGTCGGCACGCCGGTGACGTCGGTGGGATTGTCGCGATGAAACAGCAGCTCGATGCGCTCGACCGCCTGCGTCAGCAAAGGTCGCAACTCCTGGAATCCCTGTTGCCCGCGGGCGCCGTGTTCGGCGATCTCGAATACCTTGGTCTCGGCCTGGTCGAGAATCTCGCGCACGCTGCGGCCCAGCGGGTTGTAGGCTGCATCGGCAATTTCCCCGCCAGCGGCAGCCAGGCGGCGCAAAATCGCCCGCTCCCGCACGATCTCGGCATAGCGCCGGATATTGGCCGCCGTCGGAACGTTCTCGACCAGTGCGCCCAGATACGCCATGCCCCCGACGTAGTCGAGCTTCTTGAGCGAGGTCAGGGTTTCGCCGACGGTCACCACGTCGGCGGGCTTGTTGTCGGCGATCAGATGCATGATCGCGTCGAACACGGCGCGATGCGCGTCGCTGTAAAAATCCTCGGCGCCGAGAATGTCGCCGATGCGGTCCGCCGCGCCGTTCTCCAGGAGCAACCCGCCCAGGACCGATTGCTCTGCCTCCGGCGAATGCGGGGGCAGCTTCAGCGCTTCGAGTTGGGAGTCGTTGGGCATCGACGGCGGCGTGCGGACTACGCCGCAATCTTATCAGGACCCGTCGCAGCCGCGGTCGCGATGTGGCCGCCCTCAGGCCTGCTGGACGTCGAGACCCAAGCGTTGGTTGGCCGGCACGGCAACGTCGAGCAAGCGCGGCTTCGGCAGGTTGAGAGAGCCCATCAGCTGGATGAATTCGTCGCGCGTCTTGCCGGCAAAGCGTGGGTTGGAGCGCTTTTCTTCGCCGATGGTCGATACCGTGCGGCCTTGATAGTCGTGCGCCGGATAGACGCGCGTCGCATCCGGCAGCGTGAACAGCCGGCCGGTGACGCTGTCGTAGAGGGTTGCGGCATCGCCGCTCTGGAAGTCGGTCCGGCCGCAGCCGCCGATGAGGAGCGCATCCCCCGTGAAGGCGCATTCGCGCCACAGATAGGACATTGATCCGGCCGTATGTCCGGGCGTGTGTACCGCGCGGATGGTCTCGCCACCGAAGCGAATCGCCGCGCCGTCTTCGAGCTGCAAATCGGCGGGCAGGATCTCGCAATGCACCGGGGCGCCGGCCTTGGCGCCCGTGCGCTGGCACAACAGACCGCTCGAGGTGATGTGGTCCGCGTGGGCATGCGTTTCGAGCGCGTAGCGCAACGTCAGCGTTTCGCGCTCGAGCAGGCGGAGGTAGGCGTCGAAGTGGCTGTCGACCGGATCGATGATGACCGCTTCGCGCGTCGCCGGATCGGCGAGCACGTAGGTGAACGTCGAGGAGGTCGAGTCGAACAGCTGGTGGAAGTCGCGCATCGCTCTCGCCTCTGCGCCGGTCAGGAGCCCGGCGTTATCTGCGGCGTCAGGTGGGAGTGCCCGTGGTATCGCCCAGGACCGAGACGGTGATTTGGGCTACGACATCGCTTTGCAGCGCAATGGTCAACGGGAATTCGCCGACTTGTTTGAGCGGGCCGTCGGGCATGCGGATCATGGCCTTCTCGACTGTGTGGCCGCTCGCCTGGAGCGCCTCGACGATGTCGACGTTGGTCACCGACCCGAACAAGCGACCGTCTACACCGGCCTTTTGCGTGACCTGGATCGCGACGCCGTCGAGCAGCGCTGCCATTTCCTGCGCCCGCGTCTGCTTGTCCGCCGCTATTTTTTCCAGCTCGGCCCGCTTTTCTTCGAGCAGCAGCAGGTTCTCCGGCGTGGCGCGCTTGGCCTTGCCTTGGGGAATCAGGAAATTGCGGGCAAAGCCGGGTTTGACCTTGACGACTTCACCCAGGTCGCCCACGTTGGGTACCTTTTCGAGCAAAATGACTTGCATGGCGGGCTCCGCGGTCAGTGCAGATCGGTGTACGGCAGCAGCGCCAGGAAGCGCGCGCGTTTGATCGCGGTGGACAGCTGGCGCTGGTAGCGCGCCTTCGTGCCGGTGATCCGGGCCGGCATGATTTTGCCGTTTTCCTGAACGAAATCCTTCAGCACATCGACATCCTTGAAGTCGATTTGCTTGACGCCTTCAGCCGTAAAGCGACAGAACTTCTTGCGCTTGAACAGGTTATTTCCGCGTTCGCGGCGCTTGCCGTCCTTGCCTTTGCCTTTGGCGTTCCTCGAGTTCCTTCCCATCGGGCGGGGCATGTCAATTTCCTTCTAGTCGTTCGAATGCGTTAACGTGGAGCGAGACACTGACGCCGGTGCGGTAGCGACGCGCCAGAAAGCCGCGGCAGCGCAGCCGTTCTCCGACCGCGATGGAGGCGAGCTCCCTGGCGACGGGTCCGAGTGCAACCGCCGCGAGCTCGCAGTTCACGCGCCGTTCGCCGTTGGCTTCAGTCTGCATCGATTCGTGCGCCAGCTGAAAGTCGAGGGCGGCGACGCCGGCCGGGGTAAAGCGCAAGTCGTCCCGGGCCGCGAGCCGCGCATCGAGGGTCACTTCGTTGACCGGCACCGCGACCGCGCGCGGTCAATCGGCGACGGCCGCGGGTGCCGGCGGCGCCGGGGGCGGTACCGGGCTGGCGGCTGCCGGCGCGGCGGGCTGCGCACTGCCGCCCTGGGGCGGGAGCGTCCGCGCCTTCTCTTCCTTCATCATCGGCGAGGGTGTGACGACGGCCTCGCGCATGGCCACGATGAGATGGCGCAGCACGGCGTCGTTGAACTTGAAGGCGTGCTCGAGCTCGGAGAGGGTCTCGTTGCCGCACTCGATGTTCATCAGAACATAGTGCGCCTTGTGCACCTTGGCGATCGGGTAGGCAAGCTGGCGCCGCCCCCAGTCTTCGAGGCGGTGGATGCGGCCGCCCTGGCCGGTAACCATCGTGCGGTAGCGCTCGACCATCGCGGGCACCTGCTCGCTCTGGTCCGGATGCACGATAAAGACAACTTCATAATGACGCATGCAGATTGCTCCTTATGGACGTGGGTTACGCAACCTCGTGCGACCGAGCGTTGCAGCGGCCTCCCCGTCTGCGCGGGTGAGGCAAGGGAACCGGTGATTATGCCGTAAATCCAGCGCCCGATCAATGGGCTAGCTTCGCAGGGTGGTGTCCGGGTCGACTGCGGGGCGGCCGCTCGCGCTCCGGTAAACGGAGCCCACTAGGGCGACGGCGCGCGGCGCGGCTCCCCGAGCGAGGCCTGCGCCAGGCCGGCGTCGGCCAGCGCCACGTCGCGTTCGCCTTTGGGCAGCGCTGCCAGCAACTTGACGCGCGCATAGAAGCGGGGCAGATCGCCACCGCAGGCGGCGAGTAATGCCTGGAACTGCGGCACTTTCTGGGTGTAAAGACCCACCGCGGCGATGCTCGCGTTGTTCGGTCCCTGCGCAAACCAGGAGTCGTAGCTTGCCAGCCCGCCCCACGACTGCTTGAGCAGCGCGTAGTCGGCGCGCATCGCGTCAAACACCGCGGTCTTGCCCGCTAGCTTGGTGGCGTCATCGGCATTGCTGGCGTAGAGCGTGGCGAGCTTCGCCCGGGTGCGCTCGACGAGCGCGGTGAAACCCTCACGGTAGTGTTCGCTGGCGGCAAATTGCCGGTCGAGCTCGGGATCATGCTGTGCGGCAAGCCAGCGGCGCACGCCCTCCTCCTCGACGGTGACGGCAAACGATTCGTTGAACACCGTGTCGTCTTTAGCGTACGCAACCTGGTGCCCGAGCTCATGGAAAATGAGCCGCGCGATCTCGAAGTCCGGATAGCGCAGAAAGGTCGACGGCATCGGATCGGCAAAGTAGCCGAGCGTCGAGTACGCCGGTACCCCGCCGATGTGCACGTCGTCGCCGGTTGCGGCCAGCTGGGTCGCTTCGGCCCGCGCGTCAGCTTCGGCAAAATAGCCGCGATAGTTCACGCACCCGGCGACCGGAAAGCACCACTGGCGCGGGGTCAGCGACAGCGCCGGCGTCGCGAACACGTTCCATAGCACGTAGCGCCGGCCGAGGTCGCTGTAGCGCCGGTAGCTGTCGTTGTCGGGCAACCCGAGTTCGCGGCTGGCGTACTCGCGGATGGCGAGCACGCGCTCGAGCTTGTGGCGAAGGGTGGGATCCTGCGTCGTGTCGAGCACTTCGGGAATCGGCTGGGCGCGGCGCAACAGGTCGAACTGGCCGGAAATGCCCTGCCAGTAGAATTCCGCGCTCGAGCAGCTGCCCAGCAGGACGACCGCGGCGAGGGCAAGCAGCGCAGTGCGCATCATGGACGGCGCAGCGTCGGCAGCCAGCGGCCCAGCCGGCGCACGCCTTCCTCCAGCAGCGGCCGCGCGATCGTGTAGGCGATGCGCACGTGGTCCTCCGGGCGATTGCGGCCGAAGTCGATGCCAGGGGTGAAGGCGACGCCGGTCGCACGCAGCGCCTCGAGCGCGAAGCGCTCGCTGTTCATGCCGAAGCGCGAGCAATCGGCGTAGACGAAGAACCCGCCGCTCGGCATAACCGGGACGCCGAAGCCCAGATCGCGCAGCGCTGGCACGAGGAAATCGCGGCGCGCCCTGAATTCGCCGCGCCGCGCCTCGAGAATGGCCAACGTCTCGGGTGCGAAGCATGCCAGTGCCGCGCGCTGCGACGGTGTCGCCGGCGAGATGTAGAGGTTCTGCGCCAGCTTCTCGATGTTGCGCACGTGAGCCTCGGGCGCAACCAGCCAGCCCAGTCGCCACCCGGTCATGTTGAAATATTTCGAAAAGCTGCTGATGACGAAGATCCCGTCAGACAAGGCGAGCGCAGTCTGTGGGCTGCCCGTCATAGGACAGGCCGAGGTAGATCTCGTCGACGATCAAGGCCCCGCCCCGCGCCGCGACGGCGTGCGTGATGCGGGCCATCTCCGCGTCCGCCACGGTCGTGCCGGTCGGGATTCGAGGGCGAGGCAATCAATGCGCCGCGGGTGCGGGGCGACCAGTGCTGCTGCGATCAGGCCCGCGGTAAGCTGGTAGCTCGATTCGGGTCCGACTGGAATGCCGACCGCTTCTCCTTCAAGGGTCCGCACGAAGTGCCGGTTGCACGGATAACCGGGGTCGGCCAGCAGGATCTGGTCGTCGCGATTGACGAGCAACGCCAGCGTAAGCAGCAGCGCGGCGGACGAGCCGGCGGTGACAACGATGCGCTCCGGCGCGATGGTTACACCGTACCGCCCGGCGTAGTACCCGGCGATCGCGCGCCGCAATTCGGGTAGCCCGAGGGCGGAGGTGTAATAGATGGCGCCGTCGGCGATGCCCGCCCGCGCCGCCTCCAGCACCGGCTCGGGCGTCGGGAAGTCAGGCTCGCCGATCTCCAGGTGGATGATGCTCTGCCCGGCAGCCTCCAGCGCCCTGGCCGCGGTCTGCACCTCCATCACGTGGAAAGGCGCGATCTCGTGCACGCGCGCCGCAGTCCGACTACGGGCATCCATCGGGAGTTTGATTGTCGCGGCCGGGAAAAGTGCTATGGTAACTGCATCGGGTCGCCGTGGAATGCTGCCCATGTCGCCGCTTCTGCCACTGCTCTTGGGTGCGCTCGCCGTGCCGGCGCACGCCGCAGTCTACAAATGCGCGGGCGACAAGGGCGTCGTCGTCTATCAGGATTCGCCGTGCGCGCCCGGCAAGGAGCTCGGCAATTTCGATTTCGATCCGGCTCGAGTCAATGTCATGCCGAGCTCGCCGCCGCCGGTCAAGGCTCCGCCCGTGGCGACGCGACCTTCCCGGACCGCGAACGGCCCGGTCACCGGGCGCGGCAACGCCGCGCAACGCCGCGAGCTGCAGATCGGCATGACCGCAGCCGAGGTGCTCATGAAAGTGGGCCGTCCGGACGTGGAGCGCAAGGGCAACGCCACCACGAGCCCGCACTGGACCTACCTGCCGACCACGGGCGATCCCGATACGGTGACGACACTCACTTTCGTCGGTGGCAAGGTGGCCAACGTCGAGCGCAAGCTCGCGCCCTAGGCCGGCGCGGCAGTCATGCGGGTGGTGGTGCAGCGCGTGCGGCAGGCCCGCGTCGCCGTGGCTGCGGCGCCGGTCGCCGCGATCGGACCGGGATTGCTCCTGCTCTGCGGGATCGGGCCCAGCGAAGGCGACGCCGACCGCGATTGGCTGGCGCGCAAGATTGTGCATCTGCGCATCTTCGACGACGCCGAGGGCGTGATGAATCGATCGATCCTCGAGGTCGGCGGCGAAATACTCGCCGTGAGCCAGTTCACGCTCTATGCGTCGACCCGCAAAGGGGCGCGGCCGTCGTACAGCGCCGCGGCGCCTCCCGCGCTAGCTGCGCCGCGCTTCGCCGCCTTCGTCGCCGCGCTGGAGCGCGAATTGGGCCGGCCGGTGCGAACCGGCCAGTTTGGCGCGACCATGCAGGTCACCCTGGTCAACGACGGCCCGGTGACGATCTGGCTCGATACCGCGGCCCGCGAGTGAGCGCGGCGATCCGCGTTGCCCTGCACGCCTGCGGCGCGCGCCTCAGTCGACCAAGGTCGAGGTGATTTCGAATCGGCCCGCCAACGTCCGGCTCACCGGGCACTTGTTAGCGATTTCGAGCAATCGCTTGCGCTCGTCCGCCGCGAGGCCGCCGACCAGCCGGATGTCGCGGCGCATGCGGTAGACGCCGTCCGCTTCAGCGTGGCTGACTTCGGCCTCGACGCCTTGGAGCGGCCAGCCCTTGTGTCGCGCATAGAGCATCAGGGTCAGCGCCGTGCAACTCGCGAGCGCCGCATCGAGGAGCTCATGCGGAGTGGGGCCGAGATCGTCGCCGCCCGCGGACCGCGCAACATCGCCGAGCAGAACATGCGCACCGATGCGCAGTTCATGCGCGATTGCGCCCACCGCGGCTCGCGCGGTACGGACCGGCCGCGAGAATTCCCTCATGGCGCCTCCTGGGTCGTCCGCCGCGAATCGATCAGGACCTGTCGACGCTGTAGCGTCCTGGCCCGAATGCGAACAACAGCAGCATGCCGCCGAGAATGGTCATGTTCTTCATGAAGTTGATCTGCTGATTCATCATCTGCTCGGCCGGCGCCGCCCAGAAGTTGTGGAAGATCGGCGAGATGACGATCAGGAAGACGATGAACGCCAGCGCCGCCCAGCGCGTCTTCCAGCCGATGATGATGGCCAGGCCCCCACCGATCTCAATGAGCAGCGCGACGGCCGCGAGCACCTGCGGCATCGGCAGACCCTTGCTGCCGATATAACTTACCGTCGCGTCAAAGCCGGTCACTTTGCCGTAGCCAGATATCACGAACATCAAAGCCAGCAGGATGCGGCCAAGCAGCGCCGCCCAGTCTTTCTGCGCGTTCATGAGTTTCTCCTTGTAGTGGTTTTTTTCGATCTCCGGCGGTTGCCCGCGCATGATAGCGTCGCCGCGCTTGGCAAACCAGCGAAAAAAAGCCGCGGTCTGCGGCGCGCCGTTAGCTAGAGCCGGTACGCCTGCTTGGCGAGCTGGTAGGCAAGCTGCGGCGCGAGCTCGAAGGCCTCGTCCTCCTCAAGGCGGTGCTCGCTGACAAGCCGCGCCAGAAACCGGCAGTCGATGCGGCGCGCGACGTCGTGGCGTGCCGGGATCGACAGAAAGGCGCGCGTGTCGTCGTTGAAGCCCACCGTGTTGTAGAAGCCTGCGGTCTCCGTGGCCTGCTCGCGAAACCGCAGCATGCCTTCGGGGCTGTCATGAAACCACCACGGCGGCCCGAGCTTCAGGATCGGGTAATGGCCGGCCAACGGTGCCAGTTCGCGGGCGTAGGTTGTCTCATCGAGCGTGAACAGGATCAGGGTCAGGTTGCGCTCGTTACCGAAGCGGTCGAGCAGCGGCTTCAAGGCACGCACGTAATCGGTCCGGGTGGGAATATCCGCGCCGTGGTCGCGGCCGAAGCGCTCCAGGATCTGCGGATTGTGATTGCGCCATGACCCCGGGTGCAGTTGCATCACCAGCCCGTCCTCGAGGCTCATCTGCGCCATCTCGGTGAGCATCTGGCCGCGGAAAGTTTCCGCTTCGGCCGCGCTCGCCTCACCCTTGAGCGCCCTGGCATAGAGTGTCGCGCATTGGGTTGCGGTGAGATCGCAGGTCAGTGCCGTCGGATGCCCGTGGTCGGTCGAGGTCGCGCCCATGGTCTTGAAGAACGCCCGCCGCCGGCGGTGCGCGGCGAGATAGCCGCGCCAGGTCGCGGTGTCCTCGCCGGTGATCTCGCCCAGGGTGGCGACATGGGCCGCGAAGCCGGCGAATTCCGGGTCGACGACCGGGTCCGGGCGATAGGCGGTCACCACCCGGCCGGTCCATCCGGACGCGCGGATCTTGGCGTGATGCGCCAGCGGATCGAGGGGCGACTCGGTGGTCGCGATGACCTCGATGTTGAAGCGCTCGAAGAGCGCGCGCGGGCGGTATTCCGGTCGGGCGAGCGCGGCATTGATCTGGTCGAAGATGCGGTCGGCTGATTCGGCCCCGAGGCGCTCGCGGATGCCGAACACCTCGTGGAAGGCGTGGTCGAGCCAGATGCGCGTGGGCGTGCCGCGGAACAAGTGGTAGCGCGCGGCGAAAGTGTGCCAGATCTTGCGGGCATCGCGCTCGACGGGAGCGCCGTCGCGGCGCGCGATGCCGAGTTCCTCGAGTCGAACGCCCTGGCTGTAGAGCATGCGGAAGACATAGTGGTCGGGCGTGATGAACAGTGCCGAGGCGTCGCTGAACGGTTCGTTGTCGGCATACCACTGCGGATCGGTGTGCCCGTGCGGGCTCACGATCGGCAGCCGCTGCACCATGGCGTACAGCGCCCGGGCCAGGGCACGCTGGGTCGGCTCGGAAGCGAACAGGCGGTCGGGGTCGAGCTGCAGAGGGATCATGTTCACTTCCTCAGGCGATGGGGTTTTGCTGCGCGGCGCCGACGGCGCGGGCGACGGTACGCGCCGCACCCTCGGCAAACAGGGCCCGCAGCGCGTTTGCCACCTTGCCGGCGAAGCGCGGGTCGGCGGGTAGATCGGCACCGAACACCGCACGCACGCCGAGCAGCTCGCGCGCGAGCTCGGCCGGGTTGCCGCGCTTTGCGGTGGCCAGGCGCATGAACTCGCCAGCCAGCGGGTCGGCTACCGTGATTTCCCGTCCGGCCTCGTCCTGGCCGCTGACGTAGCGCATCCATCCGGCAACGGCGAGCGCGAGCAGGTCGATGCTGCGGCCGGCGGCCAGGTTGTCGCGCACCGTGCCGAGCAGCCGCTGCGGCAACTTCTGCGAGCCGTCCATCGCAATCTGCTGCGTGCGGTGCGGCAGCGCCGGATTGCTGAAACGCTGCACCAAGTCCCGTTGGTAGGCCGCCAGGTCGATGCCCGGCGGCATGCGCAGGGTAGGTGCTACCTCGTCGTGCATCAACCGGCGCATGAGTTCGACGAATGGCGGCTGCGCGGCGACCTGGTAGATGAATTCGTGACCGGCGAGGATAGCCGAGATAAGCCAGCGCCGAGTGGCTGCCGTTGAGCAGGCGCAGCTTCATCGCCTCGAAAGGGGCGACGTCCCGGACCAATTGCGGCGCCGACGCGCTCCCAGGCGGGCCGCCCGGCGACAAAGGCGTCCTCGATCGCCCATTGCCGGAACGGCTCGTGCACCACCGGCGCCGCGTCATGCGACGCCGAGCGCGGTGTCGTTCTCGGCGGTGTCGGCGCTGGTCGTTGCCGGCACGATGCGGTCGACCATGGTCGAGGGGCAGCGCACGTGGTCTTCAATCCAGCGCGCCAGCGCCGCGTCGCGCGCCGCGGCGAAGGCCAGGATCAGCCCGCGCACGAGCGCGCCGTTATGCGGCAGGTTGTCGCAACAGAGCACCGTCACCGCCGGATCCCCGGCGCGCCTGCGGGCCGCGAGGGCGGCGACGATGAGCCCGATCGCGCTCTGCGGCCGCGCCGGGTCGGCGAGGTCGTGGACGATATCGGGATGGGCGAAGTTGAGCGCCCCGGTCGCCGGGTCGTGGCAATAGCCTTTTTCGGTGATGGTGAGACTGATGATCCGGGTTGAAGGGCGCGGCGAGCCGCGCGTGCACGGCGTCGCGGTGCATCGCCAAGAAACAGCACCTCGCGCACGCTGCCGATGACGCGCCGCCGTACACCGGCGGGACTTTTTTCGACGGCCGTGTACAAACCGTCCTGCGGCGCGAGACGGTCGCGCACATCTGCCGGTGCGCAGGCTCACGCCGCAGATGCCCCAGGCGCCGCCTTCCAGCGCCAGCGCGTCGTCGCTGTAGACGGCGGTTTGCGCCCGATGGAAGGCACCGATGCCCAGGTGCACGATCCCGATAGCGATCGGGCGCGGATCGTAGCCCGGCACCGCCACCGACGGCGGCAGCTGCCCGAGGCTGGCCAGGGAGAGCGGCTTCATAGCGCCGCTTGCGGCTGCTCCTTGACGCGCGAGACGAGCTGGGTCGGATTGACGAAGCGCAGCGCGATGAGCAGCCAGACCAGGGTGACCAGCATGTACACCATCGCCATGGCGTCGACCGATTGCGGGGCCCGCACGCCGGCAGCGAAGACGGCGTAGTAGAGGGCGACGACCAGGGTCTGCGAATCGGGGCCGGCGGTGAGGAAAGTGAGTTCGAACAGCGCGATGGTACGCACCAGGACGAGCAGCGACGCGGCGAGAATGCCCGGCGCCAGGAGCGGCACCAGCACGTGCCGGAACATGCGCAGCGGTGCCCGGCGCCGAAGACGCGCGCCGCGGACTCCAGGTTCGGATCGATCTGCTCGATGAACGGCGTCATCACCAGGATGACGAACGGCGCGGCGGGAATGAGATTGGCCAGGATCACGCCGTAGATCGTGCCGGCGAGCTGCAGCTTGTAGAGCACGGTGGCCAGCGGAATGCCGTAGGTTATCGGCGGCACCATCAGCGGCAGCAGGAACAGCAGCATGAGCAGGCGCTTGCCGGCAAAGTTGCGCCGCGCCAGCGTGTAGGCCGCGGGCACGCCGAGCAGCAGGGCCAGCAGAACGACGGCCAGTACCACCTGCGCGGTGACCCAGAGCACCGAGTCGAGCTGGAATTCCTTCCACGCCGCGGTGTACCAGCTTGTCGTCCAGCCCTCCGGCAGCCAGGTGCCCAGCCAGCGCTTGGCGAACGAGCTCGTCGCCACGGCGGCGATCATCAGGCCGACATTGACCAAGAACAGGGTCATCACACCCAGCAGCAAGGCCGCGCCAGGCGCGATCGAACAGCGCGTGCCGCGCCGCGCTCACCCTTTTCCTCCGCCCACCGGCCCGCGGTAGAAGGCGTTGCGCAGGCCGCAGCACCGCGGCAACGATGATGAGCTGCACGAAGCCCATGATCATCGCGATCGCCGAGGCGAGCGGGTAGTCGTACTGCTCGAACGCCGCCTCGTACGCGGCGATGGAGATCACGCGGGTGGGGCCGGCCGGAGAGCCGAGCAGGACGGCGGACGGAAACACCGAGAACGCCTGCACGAAGGCGAGGCAGAAGCACATCGCCAGTCCCGGGTGCGAGCAGCGGCAGATAGATCGTGCCGGAACTGGGCCTTGGGTCCTGCGCCGAGCGTCGCCGCCGCGCGGGCGAGGACCGGGTCGATGCCGCTGACGTACGACAGGATCAGCAGGAACGCGAACGGGAACCCCGAGACGACCAGAGAAATGAGCACGCCCCAGTAGTTGTGCGTCAGGCGAATGGGCCCGCTCGTAGAGGTGGAGCAGTTGCACGAAATGCGCGAGCCAGCCCTTTGGGCCGAAGTAGGTCAGCATGCCTTCGGCGATCAGCACGGTGCCCAGTGTGATCGGCACGACCAGCATCGTCGTCACCCAGCGTTGAAAGCGCGTCTTCACGCGCATCCGGAAGGCGATCGGCAGCGCCAGCCCGACGTTGATGAGCGTGGCCGGCAGGGCGAGCCTGAGCGTGGTCCAGATCGTCGGCCACTCGTTGTCGGTGCTGAAAAAGAAACGGTAATTCGCCAGCCACCCGCCGCCGTCCTTGGGGTTGAAGGAAAGCACCAGCCCGTAGAGAAACGGATAGACGAACAGCAGCAACATGAAGGCTGCCGCCGGCACGACCAACAGCAGTCCCCGGTCGAACGCGGCGCGCGGAGCCGCGCTGTCGGACCGCGTCATCGCAGCCTGTTCCGCGCTCATTGCGCGGGATAGACGAGCGCGCGCTCGACAGGCACGTACACGCGGACGGTAGCGTCGAGCATGGTCGTGACCGGGCCGCGGACCTGGAGCAAGGTCCCCGACGGGGTGAGCACATCGAGCAGGCAATCGCGGCCGCAATACTCGACACCGGCTCACCCGGCCGACGATCGTGTTGCGACCGTCGGGCCCCGCGCCGACACTGATCTCCTCGGGTCGGATCGCCACCACCGCCCGCGCACCGATGAGCGGTTGCCGGCGCACGCCGGTGAGCGCCATGTCCGGTCCGCGGAGCGCGACCCGGTCGCCGTCTTCGCCCACGACGTCGAGTTCGAGCACGTTGCGGTAGCCCATGAAGCGCGCGACCTGCAGGTTAGCTGGCTGCGCGTACACCTCGGCCGGCGTCCCGATCTGCTGCACCAAGCCGTCCTTCATCACCACGATGCGATCGGCCATCGACAGGGCTTCGTCCTGATCGTGCGTGACGTAGATGGTGGCCCGATCGAGCTCGCGATGGATGCGCCGAATCTCCGCGCGGGTCTCGATGCGCAGCTTCGCGTCGAGATTGGACAGCGGCTCATCCATGAGGATCAGCGGCGGCTCGATGACGATCGCGCGGGCGATCGCGACGCGCTGCTGCTGGCCGCCGGAGAGCTGTCCGGGGAGCTTGTGTTCCTGGCCGGTAAGCTGCACCAGTTCGAGCGCGCGCGCCACGCGCGGCGCGCTCTGCGCGGCGGACATGCCGCGCATGCGCAAGCCGAAGCCGATATTCTTAGCCACGCTCATGTGCGGAAACAGCGCGTAATTCTGGAACACCATGCCGAAGCCGCGCGCCTCGGGCGGCAGCGTGTCGATGCGCTGCGCATCGAGCCAGATGCTGCCCCCGGAGAGCTGCATGAGGCCGGCAATGCAATTGAGTGCGGTCGACTTGCCGCAACCCGATGGTCCGAGCAGGCAGATGAATTCGCCGCGCCGAACGGTCAGGGTGAGCGCGTCGAGCGCATTGAACGCCTTGCCGCCGGCAGCGGCAAAGCGCCGCGTCACCCGGTCGAGTTTCAGTTCGTTGAAATCGTGTTGCATCGGCGGCACGCCCCCGGTGCGCTAGTCCCGGCACGCGCCGCGCCCGGCGCCGGGTTGCCGGCGCGGGCGCAGCGCGGGCCGCGCCTGGGCACCAGGTTTACTTGGTCTTCTGCGCGCCGATCTGCTGGTCCCAGATGCGGAACGCGTCGACTTGCGCCTTCGGCACCAGCGACTGGGTATGCGGAAACTGCGTGAGCCAGGCAGCGTATTCCGGGCGCCCGTATTCCTTGATCGCGTCCTGGCTCTCCTTCGGGGCCATGGCCAGCGTGACGTTCTTGACCGCCGGCCCGGGATAGAAATAGCCCTGGTCATAGGTGTACGCCTGCGCTTCCGGCGTGAGCAGGTAGGCCATCAGGTCGAGCACGACGGCAACCTTCTCGGGGGCTACGCCCTTCGGAATGACCATGTAGTGCGCGTCGTTGACCCAGGTCATGGCCTTGAACGGCGCCACCTTGAAGCTCTTCGGTACGATGCCGAGGACGCGTGGATTGATGTCCCAACCGGTCACGGTCACGGTCATGTCGCGTGACCCCTCGCCGAGTTCCTTCATGACTGCACCGGTACCGGTTGGGTAGTACTCGATGCAGGTGTTGAGCTCCTTGAGATACGCCCAGGTCTTGCTCCAGCCGTTCACCGGGTCCTTCGGGTTGCTGTCGCCCAGAATGTAGGGCAGGCCCATGAGGAAGGTGCGGCCGGGCCCCGAATTGGCCGGTCGGGCGTAGATCAGCCGGTTCGGGTTGGCTTTGCACCAGGCGAGCAGTTCTTGCGGTGTGGTGGGCACCTGCTTGACCTTGTCAGGGTTGTACTCGAGCAGCGGGCCGGCCGGCATGAAGGTTACGGTGACGCCGTAATCTTCGGCCAGCTCCTGCATTTTCGCTGCGGCTGGCTGGTAGTTGGCTCATGAGATTCGGAAATTTCGCCGCGTACTGCGGCAGGATCTTGACCAGCACGCCCTGCTCGATGCCGGCGGCAAGAAAGTCGGTTCCGGTGAGCACCATGTCGATGTCGCTGCGGCCTGCGCCCTGCATCGCCTTGAGTTTTCCGGGCAGCTCGGGTGCGGGGGCCTTGGTCAGGTTGATCTTGGCGACCAGCTGCGGATGCTTCTTCTGGTAGGCCTCGATGGCGTCCTGGGTTAGCGCCAGGTTGCCGGCGACGTCAACGATGTTGATGGTTACCGGGCTCTTCGGCAGTGCGGGCACTTGCGCGACGGCGAGTCCGCCGCCGAGCGCGAGCACCGCCGCGCCCAGCGCCGCTGCCGCGATGCGGCCGG
The DNA here is from genome assembly GCA_963777455.1 of uncultured beta proteobacterium. Lineage (GTDB taxonomy): Bacteria > Pseudomonadota > Gammaproteobacteria > Burkholderiales > Casimicrobiaceae > PALSA-1003. The sequence continues at coordinate 2,262,147 of CAVZQQ010000004.1, read as the reverse complement.
CGCGACTAAATCTCTGTGCTGAACTCATCGTCTTCCTCCTCTAGTGGTCGTTGATCCAAGTCGGCGCATGGTCCGCCGGATTCGCTTGCGTTAAGTCGGCGGCGCGGCGTCGTTCTGCAGGTAAATCGCTTCAGCTCCGGGCGCGGCGCCGTGGACCGGCTGGCGCGCGCGCGGGGCGCCGCCCGGTCTGCTGGCGCTCTTCCAGGCCGCGTTGAAACTCACGCACGACCCGCTCCAGATGGCGGTGCATGGCCGTGCGTGCCGCTTCGGGATCGCGCGCGGCGATCGCGCCTACGATCGCCACATGATCGCGGATGGTTTTGCGGGCGAGATCGGGTGTATGAAAATGCTGCTGCAGGCGCCCCCACAGTTCCGCGCGCTGCGCCCACAGGCCGGCGACGGTGAGCTCCAGCGACCCGTTGCCGGTTGCCTTGGCAATGCCCAGGTGAAACTCGCGGTCGCTCGCTTCGCGGACCGCGAAATCCTCGATGTGCGCTTGCATGCGCTGCACGCATTGCCGCAGGTAGTCGAGGTCCGCGGGCGAGGCCTTCACCGCGGCCAGGGCCGCGATTTCTCCCTCGACGAGCTTGCGCGCCTGCAGCAGTTCGAAGGGCCCCGGTCCGGCGTCGCCGGCGACCAGCGGCGCGGCGACCGGCGGGGTCACGAAGATGCCGGCGCCCACGCGCACCTCGACCAGGCCGCCCATTTCCAGCGAGATGATCGCCTCGCGCACCGACGCCCGGCTGACGCCGAGTGAAGTCGCGAGCTCGCGTTCCGCCGGCAGGCGCGCCCCCGGCCGATATTCGCCGTTCGCGATCAGCTGCGCGATTTGATCGGCAATCTGCCGATAGAGCCGGCGCGGCTCGACCGCCTGCAGGGGCAAGGTGGATTCCTCCGTCGCCGGGATCCGGCGCTGCCCCGTGGTTGCCGCGTGCGTGCCGGCGGCGGCTTAAAATCCACGGGTCGTGCATCTTACCAGCCCGCGTGTCGTGGTCAAGTGGCCTAGCCATCGGGCCAATCAGCCCTTACTTGGCCGTGTACGGCCCCGATGCGCCGCCGGATTTTGCCAGCAGCCGCACTTGGTCGATGCGCATGCCACGGTCGACCGCCTTGCACATGTCGTAGATCGTGAGCAGCCCGACCGCGACGGCGGTCAATGCCTCCATCTCCACGCCGGTGCGATCGCGGGTCTCGGCGACGACTTCGATGGTCACGGCGTTGTCCTGGGCGTCGAACGCGAATTCGACCGCCACCCGGGTCAGCGGCAACGGATGCGCCAGGGGAATCAGTTCGGCGGTGCGTTTGGCTGCCTGGATGGCGGCGATGCGCGCGGCACCGAGCACGTCACCCTTGCGCACCGACCCGGCGCGAATCAGCGCGAGGGTCTCCGGCCGCATCGCGATGCGCCCGGCGGCGCGCGCCACGCGATGCGTGACCGGCTTGTCGGCGACGTCGACCATGTGCGCCTGACCTGCCGCGTCAAAATGGGTAAACTGTGTGCGCTGCCCGGCCATCGTTCGCGGTCGGCTGTCGTCGCCGTGTACTGGGAAACTTCACGCCTGCCGCGGCAATCATAGCACCATGCTTGCGCCTCCCTCCCCTCGCTGCGCCGCGCGGCGTGCGCCCGCCGTGATCGTTGCCTGGATCGCCGCCGGGCTCGCGCTGGCGCCGGTGGTTTCGGCGCAGGAGGCCGGGCTCGCGCCCCTGCCCGTGTTCGGGGCGCAGCCGCCGGCCGCCCTCGCGCCGCCGGCGGTCTCGGCGCAACCGACCCTGCCCGACCTGGGCGATCCGTCGCAGGCCTACCTGTCCGGACCTCAGGAGCGCAAGCTCGGCGAGAACATCGTGCGGCAGATCCGCGGCAGCGGGGAGTACCTCAACGACCCGGAGGTCAACGGCTACTTGAACGAACTCGGCAACCGGCTCGTGACCGCGATTCCGGGAGCCCCGTTCGATTTCGAGTTCTTGGCCATTAATGACCCGTCGATCAACGCCTTCGCGCTGCCGGGCGGTTTCGTCTGCGTCAACTCCGGGTTGATCCTACTGACGCAGACGGAGTCCGAGCTGGCCTCGGTGCTGGGCCACGAAATCACGCACGTGACGCAGCATCACATCGCGCGCAGCATCGTCAACCAGCGCGACGCGATGCTGACCACGCTGGCCGCGCTCGCCGCCGCCGTGCTCGCAGCCCGGACCCGATCTTCCTCGGGCGGCCAAGTGGCGCAGGCGGCGATGGCCTCGGCGCAGGGTCTGGCCATCCAGAGCCAGATCGACTTCACGCGCCAGAACGAGGAAGAGGCGGACCGGCTCGGGTTCGAGCGCACCTATGCCGCCGGTTTCGATCCCAGCGCCATGGCCACGTTCTTCGAGCGCCTGCAGCGCTCGGCAACGTGGTTCGAAGGGAACTCGCCGGCATACTTCCACGACCACCCGGAGACCTATCAGCGTATCGCCGAGGCGCAAGCGCGCGCTTACAGCAAGCCGTTCCGGCAGGTACCCGATTCGCTCGATTTCCAGATGGTGCGGGCGCTGCTCAAAAGCTACGAGGGCACGCCGGACGACGCGGTCTTCTTCTTCCGGGACGCCATCGCCCAACGCAAGTTCAACAACGAGGTGGCGGCGCATTACGGACTGGTGGCTTCGCTGTTGCGCAAGGAGGACTACAAACACGCGCAGAAGGAACTTGTCGAACTGGAAAAGATAGCGCCGCCGCATCCGATGGTCGAGGCGATGGCCGGCCAGATCCTCATGCAGTCCGGGCAGATCAAGGCCGCGATCGCGCGTTACCAGACCGCGCTGGTGCGCTATCCACGCAAAATGCAGCTCGTCTACGACTACCCGGAAGCGCTGCTCAAGGACAACCAGCCGCAGAAGGCGGCGAGCTTCGTTGCCGAGCAACTGCAGCGCCTTCCTCACGACGGCCCGCTGCATCAAATCGCCGCCCGCGCCTACGCCGCGCTGGGCAAGCAGTTGCTCGAACACCAGCACCAGGCGGAGTTTTATGCCTGGCAGGGCAATCTGAAGGGCGCCATTGTGCAGCTCGAGCTTGCGGTCAAGGCTGGCGACGGCGATTTCTACCAGATCTCGGCGGCCGAGGCCCGGCTACGCGCGGTGCGCCAGGAACTCGCCGACGAGGACAAGAAGTTCGCCAGCGCAGAGCCGGCCGGATGACCCGCGCGCGACCGGCCGCGGCCAGCGGTTACGCCTTTTTCTGCGGTATGAAACGCAGCGCCACACCGTTGTTGCAGTAGCGCAACCCGGTCGGCGGCGGCCCGTCGTCGAACACGTGCCCCTGATGGCCGCCACAGCGCACGCAGTGGTATTCCGTGCGCGAGACGATGAGCTTGAAGTCTTCCTTGGTCGCCAGGCTGCCGGGAATGAAGGTAAAGAAGCTCGGCCAGCCGGTGCCGCTGTCGAATTTCATCTGCGAGCTGAACAGCGGCAGCGCGCAGCCGGCGCAAACGAACACCCCGCCCCGCTTTTCGTCGTCGAGCGGGCTCGTGAACGGGTGCTCCGTGCCTTCCTGCCGCAGCACGTTGAACTGCGCCGGCGTCAGCAGCTGCTTCCATTCCGCTTCGCTGCGAGTGATCGGTGCGCTCGTCTTCGCCACGTCCGCCCCCGGAGCGAGCAGCTGCGTCCAGTTATGCTGTACTTCGTCGACCGACTTGCTGGCGGGGGTCGCCGCCAATCCGGAACGGTACAGGGTCCAGCCGAGCGGAAACCCCGGCAGGGCGGTTAGAAAAGCGCGTCGTCGCATGGCATTCTCCTAAAGCTGCTGGCCCCGCCGCCAGCGCGTGGTCCTGGGGTGGTAGTCGCCGTGGGGTCCGACTTGCTTACGCTCGAGCCCGCACTCGCGTGCGCGAGGCGGCCGCATGGCGTCTCGCGCATTATACGAAGGCGGGGCGCGCGCCGACGCACCGCCTGGTGACCCCGCGAGCGGGACCGCGCAAGCGGCAAAAAAAGCGCCCATTTAGGATGGGCGCCAGAGGACAGACCGGGTTCGGGAGACCGGTTAGGGTCGTCGGGGGGTAAACCCGGTCCGTAGCCTGCGATACCCTTGCGCAGCACGCCACGGCCGCCACGCTGGGGGTATCGATGCATGCTGCATAAAGTGGGAGTTCATGCGCCGCGGCCGCGCTCGCTCAGCGGCGTCGTGGCGCTGGCGTGGCCAATGCCAAGCGGCGTTGCCGCACCGGCAATCGCAACCAGGGCAAGCCAGAGCACGACGCCGGCGAGCAATGCCGCCGGCCAGCGCCAGGCCTGCCACCACTGGCGTAGCGCTCCGGCACTGCGCTGCGCCGGCAGTATGCCGACGCTCGACGCCACGCCTTGGTAGCGTTTGTCGCCCTGTCCGATTGTTGCCATGTGCTGGCCCCGGTTTGCGGCCTCAGGGATACCCTGCCGCCCGTAACTAATCGCCGTTATGCTACCAGCATTCAATGCCAATGTCATAGGGGTAGCCGAGTAGCTATGCAAGGGGAGCACCAAAGGGCTGTTTTAATGCCCTTTTCTTGGATTGGTGGTCAAAAAAATGCCCGGCCGCGTGGCAGGCCGGGCGGGAGGGCCGGCGTAGCCGGACCTGAGGACGACGAGGAGTCTGTACGAGTCGGCGCTCTGCGGCTGGCTAGTTGGTAGACGGGGGTGGGGCCGCATGCGCGGCGCGGCGCGCCGCGAAACGATCGAACCCGGCTTGGATGGTGTCGCGCGCCAGCCCCTTCTGCTCGGGGCTGAAGTTCGCGTAGAGCGCGAGCCAGGCATCGCGCACCTGCTTGCGCAATGCCGCGTTTTGCGCCCGCACGCCGTCGGCGACCGCCGCCACCGCGGCGAAATCGGGCTCCGACTTGGCCATTTCAGTCTGCATCGCCGTCTTGACCTGGGCAAAGTTGGCGCGGGCGGTCTCGCGCGCGGCTTTCGCTTGCGCGACCACCGCGTCAAATTGCTGCGCCTGGGACGTGTTGAGGTTGAGTTGAGCCTTCATCTTGCCCAGCATCATCAACGGGGTGCCGCCATGCATCGGTTGGGCCAGCGCGGCCGGCGCAGCGACGAGCGCGCAGGTAAAAAGCGCGGTGAATAGAGCGGTTTTCATCGATTCCCTTCAGGTTGCAGTCGAGGCGACGGGCTGATTATGCGGCATTGCACGTCGCCGCCGCCGCACGTATGTAACCAATCGTTGCCCGGGGCGGCGGAGGTTACAATTCGAGACAAGGTAACTCGGCCGCTGCCGTGTCTCCTGCCTACGATGCGATGCGATGAAGTCCATCAGCCCCAAGATTCTCGTTATCGACGACGACCCGCGCCTGCGTGAGCTGCTGGTGCGCTATCTGACCGAGCAGGGCTTTCAGGTCCAGGCGCTGCCCGACGCGCGCGAACTGGACAAGAAGCTGCAGCGCGACCCGCCGCATTTGCTGGTGCTCGACCTGATGCTGCCAGGCGAAGACGGTCTCGCTGTGTGCCGGCGCCTGCGCGCATCGGGAGAAACGGCCCCCATCATCATGCTGACGGCCAAAGGGGAGGACGTCGACCGCATCGTGGGGCTGGAACTGGGCGCCGATGATTATCTTGCCAAACCGTTCAACCCGCGCGAGCTTGTCGCGCGCATCCACGCGGTCTTGCGCCGGCGCACGGAGCTGCTCGCGCCCGGCGGACCGTCGCCCGACGGCCGGATCGCATTCGGCCCGTATCGGCTCGATCTGAGCACGCGCATGCTCCTGCGCGGCGAGACGCCGATCCCGCTGACCACCGGTGAGTTCGGCCTGCTCAAGGTGTTGGCGACCCATCCGCGCCAGCCGCTGGCACGCGAGCAACTGATGCTACTGGCGCGCGGCCGCGACCACGACGTGTTCGATCGCGCGATCGACGTGCAGATTTCACGGCTGCGCAAGCTCGTCGAGCCGGATCCGTCGGCGCCGCGCTTCATCCAGACGGTGTGGGGTTTCGGCTACGTGTTCGTGCCCGACGAGACCACCGCCACTGACGGGGCCGGTGCTTGACCGTGATCCTGTGGCCGCGCTCGCTCTTCGGGCGCCTGGCGTTGCTGCTGTTGCTGGTGATCCTGGTCTCGCAGGCGGCGGCGATCTATCTATTTCGTGAGGACCGAGCCGCGTTGCTGGCTCGACAATTCAGCGACACCAAGCTGGTGCAGCTGCGAGCGTTACGCGCCGCGTTGGCGGCCACCGATCCGCGCACGACCGACGCCACGCTGGCGCGCTTCGGCGAAGCGAACGGCGCACACATCGTGCCCGATGCGGAACGGCAATTTGTCGGCGCCCCGCCGCAGAACCGGCTGTTGGTCGACTTGGGGCACCGCCTGAAAACAGAGCTCGGCCCGGGCACGGAGTTGCGCATCCAGCCGCGGCAGCAGCTGCTGTGGGTCAAGCTGGCAGCAGGGGACAGTGCCTATTGGGCGGGATTCCCGCTGCCGCGGCCGACGGACGACACGCCCTCGCTCGCCGCCGAGTGGAGCCTGGTGATTCTGGTCGTGATGCTAGTCGCCGCCTTTCTCTTCGCCCGCTATTTGGCGCGCCCGCTGCGCGAGCTCAATGATGCGGTGGCCCGCGTTGGCGAGGGCCAATCGCCGCCGCCTCTGCCGGAAAACGGCCCCTCGGAAATCGTCAATCTCAATCGCGGCTTTCAATCGGATGCTGGCCAACCTGCGGCAGATCGAGCAGGACCGCGCCCTGCTCCTGGCCGGCGTCTCGCATGATTTGCGCACGCCGCTGTCGCGGCTGCGCCTGGGCATCGAGGTAGAGACGCGCGACGAGCGGGCACGCCAGGGCATGGTCGACGACATCGAGGAGATGGATCGCATCATTGGCCAGTTCCTCGATTTCGCGCGCGACGCGCGGGACACACCGCTGGCACGGCACGATCCCAACGAGATCATCGCGACCGTGGTCGAGCGTTACCGGCGCGCCGGGCACGACATTGGCTTCCGGCGCGGAGAACTGCCGCGCCTGCCGCTGCGCCCGACCGCCTTCCTAACGGCTGGTCAGCAACCTCGTCGACAACGCGCTGCGCCACGGCGCACCGTCCGGTCGAGATCACCACTCGCATGGACCACGACGCGGTCGTGCTCGAGATCGCTGATCGCGGTCCGGGTATTCCGCCGGCTGAAGTCGAGCACCTGAAGCGACCCTTTACCCGGGGCGAGGCCGCGCGCAGTGGCGTTGCCGGGGCTGGCTTGGGTCTGGCCATCGTCGAGCGCATTGCCCGTCTGCACGGCGGGACGCTCGATCTGTTGCCGCGCGAAGGCGGCGGAACACTGGCGCGGCTGACGCTGCCCGTCGGGCTGCCCGACCCCGGCGCCTGAACGCCGGCCGAGTCGGTCAGCCGGGCGTGCTCGGCCCGCACCAGCAGAACCGTAGCCAGTGCAGCGATACCCTCGGCACGACCGATGCAGCCCAAGTGGTCGGTGGTGGTGGCCTTCACATTGACCTGCTCGCGCGGCACGCCGCAGTCGGCGGCGATGTTGGCCACCATCTGCGCCGTATGCGGCGCGAGCCGCGGCGCCTGGGCGATCACCGTCGCGTCGAGGTTGCCCAGCGCATAGCCGGCGGCATGCGCCTGCTGGCACACGCGGCGCAGCAGGTCGCGGCTGTCGGCGTCCTTGTAGGCCGCGTCGGTGTCGGGAAAGTGGGTGCCGATGTCACCGGCGCCGAGCGCGCCGAGGATGGCGTCGCAAATCGCGTGCAGCAGTGCGTCGGCGTCGGAATGGCCGTCCAGACCCCGCGGGTGGGGTATGGTCACCCCGCCCAGTACCAGACGCCGCCCCGCGACCAGCGCATGCGCGTCGAAGCCGTGGCCGATGCGCAGCGGCAGCGCCGTCATGCGCCCTTCTGGCGTTGGCCCAGGATCGCCTCGGCGAGCGCGACGTCCTCGCTGTAGGTCACCTTGATGTTTGACGGGCTGCCCTGCACCAGCCGCGGCTTGACGCCGAGTGCCTCGACCGCCTGCGCTTCGTCGGTGATCTTGGACAGGTCCGCATTGCGGAACGCATGCTGCAGAATGGCGTAACGAAACATCTGCGGGGTCTGCGCGCACCACAGGCCATCGCGCGCTTCGGTCGACATCGCGCGCAAGCCCGTGCCGCTCTCGGCACGCTTCGAGCGTGTCCGCCAGCGGCACGGCCAACAGGCCGCCCACCGGCTCGGCTTCCAGTTCGTGCAGCAGTCGGTTGAGCGTCGCCACGTCGACGCACGGCCGCACCGCATCGTGCACGAGCACCCAATCCTCGGCGGCGGTGCGGCCGCCGATCGCGGCGAGCCCGTTACGCACCGACTCGGCGCGGCGTCAGGCCGCCGCAGTACAGCGCCTCCACGCCGCGCACTTTGCCGATGCGTTCGGCGTAGAGCTTGTCGCCGGGCGCGAGCACGATGAATATGGCTTCGAGCACGATCGCGTCGTTGAGCGCGTCGATCGTCCGCCGGAACAGCGGCGCGCCGGCGAGCGGCGTGTATTGCTTGGGGATATCGCTGCCGAACCGCATCCCCGTCCCGGCGGCGGGAATCAGCGCGAATCGACGCGGCGCGCTCAAGTCTCAACTCCGATTCAGATACTTCGCCAGGAAGCGGTCCATCGCCTCGTAGAAGTCGAACTGGTTTTCCTCGTTCCGGAAGCCGTGTCCCTCGTTCTCCTTGACCATGTACGGGACATCGATGCCGCGCTCCCGGAGCGCCTTCACCATCTGGTTCGATTCATCGATATTGACGCGCGGATCATGTCGCGCCCTGGGCGATAAACAGCGGCGTCTTGATCCGGTCCGCGTTAAGTGCCGGCGATGTCGCAGTCAGCAGCGCCTTGTCCTTCTCCGGGTCGCCTACCATCTGGTGCATCATGTCCAGGTACGGCTTCCAATACGGCGGGATCGTGTTCATGAACGTGAACAGGTTGGATACACCAACGTAGTCGACCGCACACGCGTAGAGATTCGGCGTGTAGGTGACGCCCGCGAGCGTCGCGTAGCCCCCGTAGCTTCCGCCGTAGATGCACACTCGCTTCGGATCCACGGTGCCATCCTTGACCAGAAACTCGACGCCATCGGTGATGTCATCCTGCATTTTCAGGCCCCATTGCTTGAACGATGCCTCCCAGAAGCTGCGTCCGTAGCCGGTCGAGCCACGAAAGTTCATCTGCAGCACGGCGAAGCCGCGGTTCGCCAGCATCTGCACTTCCGGGTTCCATCCCCAGACGTCGCGCGCCCACGGCCCCCCGTGTGGATTGACCACGAGCGGCAAGCCCTTCGGTTGCTTGCCGTTGGGCAGCGTGAGGTAGCCGTGGATGGTGAGACCGTCGCGCGACTTGTATTCGATCGGTTTCATCGCGGCCATCTGCGCTTCCGGCAGCCACGGCGCAATCTCGCCGAGCTTGGTGAGCTTGTTCGAGGTGACGTCGTAAAGGTAGCGCGTTCCAGGCGTGCGGTCGTTGGATGCGGCGACGATCATCCGGTCCTCGTCGTCGGTCATGCTCTGGATATTGAATTCGTATCCAGGCAGTTGCTTTTCCAGTGCGGCGAACAGCTTCTCCGTCTCGGCATCGAGGTACTTGCGTTGCGGCTTCCAGGTTACATAGCTGATCGTCGTCAGCACCTTGCGTTTATGCGAATACGTCAGTCCGTCAACGTCGACGTCCGGACGCTCATAGAGCACTTGCTGCTCGCGCGCGGTGGCCGGGTCGACCAGGACGATCGCCTCTTTGTCGCGGCCGATGTTGGAGGCCACGTACAGCAGCTTGTTGTCAAAGGTAAAGAAGAGCGGAGCGAACGTGTCGCGAAAGCTCGTCGTGAGCACGGTCTTGAACGGCCCGCTTGGGCCGTCGCGATAGAGGAAGCTCGTGTTGACGCCGTCGGACGTTTGCGCGCCGCGGATGTTGCCCGCATGGTCGGTGAGCCAGCTCGTGATGTTGCCGGGATTTTCGGCGACGAGCGTCAATTCGCCGGTGCGCAGATCGAGCCGATAGGCATCGAACACTTCCTTATTGCGCTTGTTGAGTCCGATCAGCAACGTGTCCGGATAATCGCGCATCTGATCGATGATTTGGGCGCGCACGCCAGGAAAGGGGGTGAGGTCCTTGTCGCCGGAACCGTCCCGGTTGACCGCAACCACGTGGAAGTTCTCATCCCCGGCAAAATCCTTGGTGTAGACCAGCCGGTCGGGTCCCTTCCAGAAATGATCGGGTATGTCGCGCGCGGTTTCGTCAGTCAGCCGTCTTGGCTCCCCGCCGGCGATCGGCTGCACATAGATGTTCATGCGCCGCTGGTACGGCTGCATGAATGCGAGTGTCTTACCGTCGGGCGAAATGCGGAAATAACCGCGCTCCGGGTTGCGGAAAAAATCGCGCACCGGGATCGGCGCATCGTCGGCTGCCTGCACCGGCAACGGCACAAGATTGAGCAGGCTCAGCGTCGCCGCAGAGGCTAGGACGATGCGGGCTGTGCGGCTGGTCATGGTCTCTCCTGGGGGGCGCCTTGGAGGCGGTAACTCCGGCGGCCGGATTGTACGCCGGATCGCCCCCCTCGGCAGCCGACTGGCCATCGCCTTGCGGGTCGCCTCGCCCTTGCCGCGCGATCACGCGGCCACAACCAGCGCGGCGAGCGCCGCGCGCACCGCGCGGTGGCACCGGCGTGGGTCGGCGCTGCGCGCGATCGACCCAGACGTGCACGAAGTGGCCGGTCGCCGCGGGCTCGTCGTCGTGTTCCCGAAACAGCGCGAGCTCGTAGCGCACCGACGAGTTGCCAAGCTTGGCCACGCGCAATCCGGCATCGATCACGTCGGGGAAAGCCAGCGGTTTATGGAACCGGCACGAAGTCTCGACCACGAGGCCCATCGCCGGCCCGTCACGGATGTCGAGGCCGCCGGCGCGGATCAGATGCGCATTGACCGCGGTGTCAAAATACGAGAAGTAGACGACGTTGTTGACGTGCCCGTAGATGTCGTTGTCCATCCAGCGCGTCGGGATGGACAGAAAGGCCGGGTAGTCGCTACGGCGATGCGCCGCCTCCGGTGCCGCGTCAGACATCGGTGCGCAACCTGCTTTCCAGGATTTCGATCCAGTGGCGCACCGGGCGCTCGGTGCCCCCGGCGAGGTGGACGAGGCAACCGATGTTCGCCGTGGCGATCAGATCGGGCTCGCCCGCCTCGAGCGCGGCGAGCTTGTTCGCCCGCAGCTTAGCCGACAGCTCCGGTTGCAGCAGCGCGTAGGTGCCGGCGGAGCCGCAGCAAAGGTGGGCGTCGGCGACCGGGGTGAGCTCCAGGCCGAGCGCCTCGAGTATCTCGTCGACCCGCCCGCCGAGCCGCAAACCGTGCTGCAGCGTGCACGGCGTATGCAGGGCGACGCGTTCCGCGCCACGGTCCATGGCCACGAACCGCGTCAGGCGTTTCCATTCCGCGCCCACGATTTCCACCGGATCGCGCACCAGCGCCGCAATCCGCGCTGCCCGCTCGGCGTACTGCGGGTCCGTGTGCAGCAGCTCGGCGTAGGCCTTGAGCTGGACCCCGCAGCCGCTGGCGGTGGCGATGATCGCCTCGGCGCCGCGCTCGACGTGCGGCCACCAGGCATCGATATTGGCGCGCATGAAGCGGCGCGCCTCGGCGCCCGCGGCGAGATGCTGGCTGATCGCGCCACAGCAACCCGAACCGGGAACCCGCACCAACGACACGCCGATACGGTCGAGCAGGCGTGCCATCGCCGCGTCGGTCGAGGGCATGAGCGCCGGTTGCACGCAGCCGTGCAGGACCAGCATCGTCCGGGCGTGGTGCGCCGCCGGCCACGCACCGGGCTTGCGGCGGCGTGGCAGTTTCTGCGCCAGCGCGCGCGGCAACAACGGCCGCAGCGCGCGGCCGGCGACAACGGCGGGCGCGAACAGCGTCCGCGCGAGCAACGCCCGGCGCAGCAGCCAGCGCCGAGCGCGCGCGCCGGCCGGACGCGGGACGAGTTGCTCGACCAGCTGCCGGCCGATATCCGCCAGCCGCCCATAGCGCACGCCGGACGGACAGGTGGTTTCGCAAGCGAGGCAAGTCAGGCAACGGTCGAGGTGCAGCTGCGTCTTGGTGGTGACGGGCGCTCCTTCCAGCACCTGCTTGACCAGGTAGATGCGTCCGCGCGGACCGTCGAGTTCGTCGCCGAGCAGCTGATAGGTGGGGCAGGTCGCGGTGCAGAAGCCGCAGTGCACGCAGGCGCGCAGAATGGCCTCGGCCTCGCGCCCTTCGGCGGTGTCCCGGACGAAAGCGGCGAGATGGGTTTCCACGCTAGAAATCCGGATACATGCGGTGCCGGTTGAGTATTCCGTGCGGATCGAAGGCGGCCTTGAGCTCGCGCTGGATGCGCAGCATGGCCGCGTCGGGACGTTGGAATACGCCCACGGCTTTGTCGGCGGCGCGATACAGCGTGGCATGGCCGGCGTGCTCGCGCGCCCAATCCCGCAGGCGCGGCGCCTCGGTCGCGCTCGCCCTGAGCCAGCGCAGACCGCCGTCCCATTCGAACAGCTGGGGACCGCCGAGGTCGGCAAACGGGGCCGTGGTGCGCACCGCCAGCCGCCACAGCGGCGTGCCCGGCGCGGCGCTGAAAAACGCGTGTTCCTGGTCGCGCAGCGAGCCCCAGAACCGGTCGGCTTCGGCCAGGGGCTCGCCGCCGACTTCGCGCACGGCGGCGCTGACCGCGCCCTCCGCCCCGGCGAAGCGCACGTGCAGCCGGCCGTCGTGGTAGCAGGTCGCGCTCACCGGCAGCGGCTGGCCACCCCAGCGGTTCATGCACGCGATGGCCTCGTCGGCGTCGAGTTCGAGCGCGCGCGAGGCCTCGACCTTGGGTAACGGCTGGCACTTGAGCGAGACCTCGAGCACGATCCCGAGCGTGCCGAGCGACCCGGCAATCGACCCGCGATACATCGAACCCGGCCACATTCTTCATCACCCGGCCGCCGAAGCTCAGGTCGTCGCCGCGGCCGTCAAGCAGGCGCACGCCCAGCACCAGATCGCGCACCGCCCCTGCGTAGGGACGCCGCGGCCCGGCGAGCCCGGCCGCCACGCAGCCGCCGAGCGTAGCCACGCCGCCGAATTGCGGCGGCTCGAAGCCGAGCATCTGGCCGCCGCCATGCAGCGTGCGCTCGAGGTCGGCGAGCGCCGTGCCGCAGCGCGCGGTGATCACCATTTCCGTCGGATCGTAGTCGACCACGCCGGCATAGCCTAAGGTCGCGAACGGTTCGCCGCAGAGTTCCTGCCCGTAGAAATCCTTGGTCCCTCCGCCGACGACACGCAGCGGCGTGTTGGTGGCGGCTGCGTGCCGCACGCGCTCCTGCCAGGTGGCGAGCAGTTCGCTCACGTCGACCAGCCTGCGCACGGCTGCTGCGCGCGCAGCGCGGACGCTGCGCCGGCACGCTGTCTCGAGCGCAGCCGCCGCGGCCCACTCCTGCATCGCCGGCAACGCCAGCAAGGCGCGGCCGTAGGCCGCCGCGACGCCGTCGAGCGCGACGCCATAGGTCTGGAAGCGGAAGGCGACCGGGCACCAGAACGCGTCGACGGCCGAGAAGGCGCCGCATAGGAAATCTCCTGCGTGCCCGAAGCGCGCGCGGCCTTCGCGCCAGAGCGCGACGATGCGCGCGATGTCGGCGGCGGCAGCCAGGGAGGGGGCTTGGGGGCGCCGCAGGCGCACGTTCATGCTGAGCTCATCGCGCAGGGGCGCGAAGCCGGCATGCATTTCTGCGGCCGCGGAACGCGCCCACGCCCGCGCCAGCGCATCGGCCGGCCACACGCCCGCATGGCGTTCGGCCAGATACTCGGTGATGGCGAGCGTATCCCAGACCAGCGTCGCGCCGTCGTGCAGACACGGCACGCGGCCGCTGGGTGACACCCGGCGGATCTGCGCCGCGGTTTGCGACAGGTACAGCGCAGACCTGCTGTTCGGCAAACCGGATGCCGAGAGCCCGCATCAACACCCAGGCTCGCAGTGACCAGGTCGAATAGTTCTTGTTGCCGATGTAGAGCGTATAGCTCACAAGGGCACGGTTTTTCCGGGGTTCATGATGTTCAACGGATCGAGCGCGCGCTTGATCGCGCGCATGAGGTCGACCGCTTCGCCGTGCTCCTGGGCGAGCATGTCGAGCTTGTGCCAGCCGATGCCGTGCTCGCCGGTGCAGGTGCCGCCCATGGCGATGGCGCGCACGCTCACCGCGTGGGCCAGCGCCTCGGCGCGCGCGCGCTGCCCGGGGTCGTCGCGGGCAAAGAGCACGACCAGGTGAAAGTTGCCGTCGCCGACGTGGCCAACGATGGGTGCGATGAGCCCGCTCGCCTCGACATCGGCCTTGGTTTCCAGGATGCAGTCGGCGAGCCGCGATATCGGCACGCAGGCGTCGGTCGCAAAGCCCATCGCGCCGGGTTGCAGGGCGAGCGCGGCGTAATAGGCCGCGTGGCGCGCCTTCCACAGGCGCTGGCGGTCTTCCGGCTGGGTCGCCCACTGGTACGCGCTGCCGCCGAACTCGTCGCTGATCGCCTGCATGGCTTCGCTCTGCTCGCGCACCGCCGCCGGCGAGCCGTGAAACTCGAAGAACAGCGTCGGCCGCACGGCAAAGCCTTCGAGCTTCGAGTAGCGGATGCACGCATCCATCTGCACCTCGTCGAGCAGTTCGATGCGCGCCACCGGGATGCCGGTCTGCATGGCGGCGATCACGGTGTTGACGGCGCGGGCGAGATCCGGGAACTGGCACACTGCCGCGGCGATCGCCTCCGGCACGCCGTACAGGCGCAGCTGGATCTCGGTGATCACCCCGAGCGTGCCTTCCGCGCCGACGAACAGGCGTGTCAGATCGTAGCCGGCGCTCGACTTGCGCGCCCGGCCGCCGGTGCGCACGATGCGCCCGTCGGCGGTGACCACGGTAAGGCCGAGCACATTCTCGCGCATGGTGCCGTAGCGCACGGCGTTGGTGCCCGACGCGCGGGTCGCCGCCATCCCGCCGATGGTCGCGTTGGCGCCCGGATCGATCGGAAAGAAACAGGCCGGTACCCTTCAACTCGGCGTTTAGCTGTTCGCGGGTCACGCCCGCCTGCACGCGGCAATCGAGATCCGCCGCGCTGACCTCGAGCACGCCATGCATCTGCGACAGATCGACGCAGACGCCGCCGTAGAGCGCGGCGACGTGGCCCTCGAGCGAGGTGCCGACACCGAACGCGATCACCGGTACGCGCGCCAGATGGCACAGGCGCACGATCGCGGCGACCTCCTCGTTGGAGTGCGGAAAGACGACGATGTCGGGCAGGGCCGGGTCGGCGAGGCCTTCGCCGTGGCTGTGTTGCTCGCGCATCGACCGGGAAGTGACCGCGCGCTCGCCGTACATCGCCGCACAGCCGCTGCACCAGGTCGGCAACGACTTCGGGATCCGGTCGCGTGGTCGCGTCGAGGGCCATCGTCTGCGGGCGCGGCGCACCGCGCCTAAAAGCGCGGCAGGTCCGGATGCGGCAGTTGGCCGCGGTGCACGTGCATGCGTCCCATCTCGGCACAGCGATGCAGGGTGGGCACGGCCTTCCCCGGGTTGAGCAGACCGTCCGGGTCGAAGGCGCGCTTGACGCCCTGGAAACGCTCCAGTTCCGCCGGCGCGAACTGCATGCACATGTCGCCGATTTTTTCGACGCCGACGCCATGTTCGCCGGTGATGGTGCCGCCCGACCGCGACGCAGAGCTCGAGGATCTTCGCGCCGAATGCCTGGGTCTTGTCGGCGTCGCCCGGACGATTGGCGTCGTAGAGAATCAGTGGATGCAGGTTGCCATCGCCGGCGTGAAAGACGTTCATGCATGGCAGGCCGAATTCCTGGGATAGCTCGGCGATGCGCTGCAGCACCGGCCCCAGGGCCCGCCGCGGGATCGTGCCGTCGATGCAATAGTAGTCCGGAGAAATGCGGCCGGCCGCCGGAAAGGCGGCCTTGCGGCCGGACCAGAACTTCTGGCGCTGCGCTTCGTTGCGCGAAACCTCGATATGCGTCGCGCCGCCCTGCTGCATCAGGCGCTCGCACGGCGGCGACCTCGTCGCTCACTTCCGTCCGGCGTGCCGTCGGATTCGCACAGCAGAATCGCCGCGGCATCGCCGGGATAGCCCGCGTGGACGAACGGCTCGACGGCGCTGATGGTCAGCCGATCCATCATTTCGAGGCCCGCCGGAACGATGCCGGCGCCGATGATCGCGGCCACCGTCGCGCCGGCCTGCGTCACGTCGTCGAACGCCGCCAGCACGCACTTCGCCGCGCGCGGCTTGGGGGTAAGCCGCACCGTCACCTCGGTGGTGATGGCGAGCAATCCCTCGGAGCCGGTGATGAGCGCCAGCAGGTCGTAGCCCGGGGCGTCGAGTGCCTCGCTGCCGAACTCGACGATCTCGCCGGTGATGAGTGCACCGCGCACCCGCCGCACGTTGTGCACCGTCAGGCCGTACTTAAGGCAATGCACCCCGCCGGAATTCTCGGCGACGTTGCCACCGATGGTGCACGCGATCTGCGAGGACGGGTCGGGCGCGTAGAACAAGCCGTGGACGGCGGCGGCCTCGGAGATGGCCAGGTTGCGTACCCCCGGCTGGACGGTTGCGGTGCGCGCCAGCGGATCGATGGCCAGGATGCGCTGCAACTTGGCCAGCGACAGGACCACGCCCTGGCGATCGGGAAGCGCACCGCCGGAGAGGCCCGTGCCCGCACCGCGCGCGACCACCGGCAGGCGCGCTGCGTGGCAGAGCTTGAGTATCGCCACCACCTGCGCTTCGTTCTCCGGCAGCAGCACGGCATTGGGCAGCTCGCGGAACAGCGTCAGTCCGTCGCACTCGTACGGCCGCGTATCTTCGGACGCGGTGAGGATGGACGTCGCGGGGAGGATGGTCCCGAAGGCGGCGAGCAGGGTGGGATTGAGCATGGCGACCACGAGTATTGCCGGTCGATTATTCCACAAACGCTCCGGGCTCACCACGCGCGTTGCGCGGCGCCGCGGGCGCCCGTGACCGTCGTCTATAATGTTGCACAAAAATGTCGGCGCGCAGCCTTGCTGCGCGGGAGAGGGGGTCGGTTGGATGAACCCAGGTGAGATCTACGCCAAGACCGACGACGGGGTACGCGAACTCAAGGAGCGCAAGCTCAACCTGCCGATTGCGCTGCGCAGCGTGCTCATCATGGTCGACGGCAACCGCACCGTGGGTGAGGTCCTGGAGCGCGCGCAGGCCCTGCACGTTGACGCCAGCACCCTGGCCGCGCTGGAGCGTGCCGGACTCATCGCCAAGCGCTTCAGCGCACCGTCGGGCGTCGAGCGGGCGCAGGCGCCCGCGCCGCGCAGCGCCGACGAAGTCGAGCGCTTCATCGCCGCGCAAACGCGTCTGTCGGACCTGATCAACGAGCATCTGGGCTTTCGCGGCTACCTGATGATGATGCGCCTGCAGCGCGCGGAGAACCTGCGCGACCTGCACGACTTCCTGCCCGATTTCGCGCAGGCTCTGGTCAAGCGTATCGGCATGGAAGCTGCCACGCCGCTCGTCGCCGATCTCGAGCGCCTGATCGTCGTGCGCGGGTAGCGCCCGCGGGCACGCGGTGCGCCCGCGATCACCCCGGCGTGCCGGCCCGTCCCGACCCTGACCGGCGCAGTCGTTACCGATTGTAACTGCTTGGCGGCGAACGGAAACTCCGCGTCAACGCCTGCTGTCTATCAATCGTTGGTAGCAGCATGGGCCAACCAAAGGAGAGTGCAATGAAACGTCATCTTGCCATGCTTGCAGCGGTGTTTTTCGTCGGCATCGCCGCGGCCACCACGGCAGCGGCGCGGGATTCGTTCGCCGTTTCGATCGGCGTACCGGGATTCGGTGTCGGCTATGGGACGGGCGGCTACGGGTATGCGTACGCGGCACCACCGGTCGCGGTGCCGGCCCCGGTCTATTACGGGGCCCCGTACCCCTACTACTACCGGGGTCCGGTCGTTTATGGTTACTACGGTCCCTATTGGCACCATCGTTACTGGCACCGCTAACCGGCTTGCCAGGCGGTTAGTACCGAGCGGCGCCTAACCGCGCATGACCCGTGCGGCACGGCCTACACGGCGTACCGCACGGGGCGCAGCAGGATAACCGGCGACCGGCCAATCCTCCGCGAAGGCCCGGTGCGGCGCGTGCGCCGCAGGCGTCGCGTGTCCGTTCGGCGCTGGCGATTGACAGCAGTCGATGCGGTTTCTATGCTTGGTGCCGCCAGCACGCCGCATCGTGTCATGAACGCCCCCGCCGCCCCCACCGCCATCGCCCCGCAATTGGTCGGTCTCGACCTGATCCGCAAGCTCGTCGCCTACGACACGACCAGCCGCGAATCGAATCTGGCGCTCATCCACTGGGTGCGTGACTACCTGGCCGGCCAGGGCATCGATTCGCGACTCACCTACGACGACGAGCGGCGCAAGGCGAACCTGTTCGCGACGTTGCCCGCGCAGGACGGCAACACGACCGTCAACGGCGTGGTGCTGTCGGGGCATACCGACGTCGTCCCCGTCGACGGCCAGCCTTGGGATACCGCCCCGTTCGAAGCCGTACTGGTCGGCGATCGGCTGTACGGGCGCGGAGTCACCGACATGAAGAGCTTTTCGGCGATCGGACTCGCGCTCGTGCCCGAGCTCTTGCGCCGCGGCCTGTCGCGACCGTTGCATTTTGCCCTGTCGTATGACGAGGAGGTCGGCTGCATCGGCGTGCGCCGCCTGCTCGCCGACCTCGTGGCGCGGGGCATCAAGCCGGCCGGTTGCATCGTCGGTGAGCCGACCGGCATGCAGGTCGTGGTCGCCCACAAGGGCAAGCGGTCGTATCGCTGCCGCGTGCGCGGGCACGAGGCGCATTCGTCGCTCACGCCGCTCGGCGTCAACGCGGTGCAGGTGGCGAGCGAGCTCGTGACCTTCCTCTCCCAGATGGCGCGACGCTTTCGCGACCGCGGCGGCTTCGACGCCGCCTACGATGTGCCTTACACGACGGTGCACGCCGGCGTGATCCGGGGTGGTACCGCGCTCAACATCGTGCCGCGCGATTGCCAATTCGACTTCGAAATACGCCATCTGCCGTTCGATGATCCCGACACCTTGCTCGCCGAGGTCAAGCGGTTTGCGGCGACCCTGCAGCCGGAGATGCATGCCGTCGATCCGCTGACGCACATTGAATTCGATCATCTTTCGACACTGCCCGGCTTCGATACCCACGGCGGCAACGAGATTGCCGAACTGGGCAAGGCTTGCAGCCAGGCGCGGGACTTCGGCAAGGTTTCGTTCGGCAGCGAGGCCGCGCATTTTCATAACAACGGCATTCCGGCAATCATCTGCGGGCCGGGACGCATTGCCCAAGCGCATCAGCCCAACGAGTGGGTCGCGCTCGAGCAACTGGCGCTGTGCGAAGCCTTCATGCGGCGCCTCGCCGAGCGCATCTGCGTAGCATGAGCCGCGCGCGCTCCGGCGCGCCGCTGCACGCCAAGGCCATGGCTGGCGCCGCCCCGCTGCCGCCGATCGAAATCGCCTTGCCGAGCCTCGAGCCGTACGCCGCGGGCAACGCCGGCATTGCCTACGCCTGGACCTTTAGCGCGCCACGGGCCGGCCCGCATGTCGTGCTGCAGGCTCTGACCCATGGCAACGAAGTCTGCGGCGCGATCGCGCTCGACTGGATGTTGCGCGAGGCCGTGCGGCCGATGTGCGGGACGCTGTCGCTGGTGTTCGCCAACGTCCCGGCCTACGAGCGCTTCGATGCGAACGATCCGTTCGCATCGCGTTGCGTCGATGAGGATTTCAATCGCCTCTGGTCGGCGGGGGTGCTCGATGGGCCGCGCACCAGCGCCGAGCTGCGGCGTGCGCGTGAGCTGCGGCCGCTCTACGATCGCGTCGACTACCTGCTCGACCTGCATTCGATGTCCGAGGCCTGCCCGCCGCTGGCCATGGCCGGCCGACAGCGCAAAGGCGTGGCAGCTCGCCCGGGCGATTGGCGTGCCGCGGCACGTGGTAATCGATGACGGACACAGCGCGGGGCGGCGCCTGCGCGACTACAGTTTTTTCGACGACCCTGCCGATACGCGCAGCGCCCTGCTCGTCGAATGCGGCCAGCATTGGGAAGCGGCGGCGCCGGCGGTGGCGCAGCAGACGGCGCTGCGCTGGTTGCGCCATTTCGGCATGGCCGATGGCGCCCTGCTCGACGCCTACCTCGATCACGACCCGGTGCCACCGCAGGCGCTCATCGAGGTCACGACTACTGTGACCATCGCCACCGACGCCTTTGCGTTCACCGATGCCGGTGCGCGGTCTGCAGACCATTGCTCGTGCCGGCACGCCGTACGCCATCGACGGCGACACCGCGATCCGCACTCCGCATGACGAGTGCGTGCTGATCATGCCGACGCGCCGGCCGCGCAAGGGCGAGACGGCGGTGCGCCTCGGCCGCTACCTCAGTTGAGCACTCGCGCGCCTCAGTGCGGCGTCGCGAGCACCGTCTCGGCGGCGCGCACGAGCTCCGCGCCGACCAACCCGGCCCAACGCGCGTAGACCGCCCGCGAGGCTTCCCGGAATGGCTCTTTGCCCGACGGGGTCAGGCGCGTGACGGTCGCGCCCTCGCTCGCGAGCTCCGAGAGCGCCGCCGCATCGGCCTGGGTGCGCGCGAGCGCACTCGCCTGCGCGGCGGCGTCGAGCGCGGCCTGGCGCACGCAGTTCGCGGTCGGCGTCGCTCAAGCCATCCCAGACGGTGCGATTGACCGCGAACAGCAGGGCGTCGGCGTGCGCGCCCCAGACCAGCAGGTGGGTAAAGCCCCAGGGCATAGATGCGCGAGGTGCGGTAGGCGCGCGACGCTGGTCACTTCGCCGTCGAGTTCGCCGTTGCGCTGCGCCGTCTGCGCGTTCTGCGCGCTCATCGAAGCCGGTCTTGCCCCCAGCGCCTGCAGCGTTTCGAGTAACAGCGGCGACGGGGCAACGCTGCAGCGTAAGCCCGACGAGGTCCGCCGGCGCGTGGATGGCGCGCTGGGTCGCGAGTTCACTGAATCCGTCGTTCGCCCACGCCAGCGGCACCACGCCAGCGGCTTGGACGCTGGCGGCGAGCCGCTGCGCGACCTCGCTTCGCAGCAACGCGTCGAGCGCATCGGCATCGGGTACCAGCCACGGCAGGGCGATGAGGTTGAGTTCCTTCACCTGCGTCGCCCAGGCCGTCGTCGATCCGACGGCGAGTTCGGCCGCCGCCGTCGCGCAGCGCGGCGAACTCCCGCGCCGGATCGCGCTGGCGCGAGCGTGACGCCGGGAAACAGCTTCGCGCGTCAGGCGGCCGCCAGAACGTTCGCGAATAAGGTTCGCCCAGATGGCGCCGGCCTTGCCCTCGGGATAGGCGGGCCCCAGCGCGGTCGACAGCTTCCACTCGATCGCCGCAGGCGGCGGCGCCGGCTGCGCCGCCGCGGTGAGTGCAAGCGCGAGGGCCACCCCGACCGGCAAACAGGGATCGCGGCCTAGGACGCACGCGGGAAAGCCATTAGAGGTGGGACCCGAGGCAATGATGCGGCCCAGCGATCGGTCGTGGTGGCCCGGCCGCCGGGTCAGGGCGGCGCTCGACTGAAACCGGAAGCTGAGGCTCGCCGGCTGCGCCGCGATCGATATTGCGGGCGACGCAGCCGGCAGCGGTACGGCGGACTATTTCTTGCCGCTCTGGTCCAGCATTTCCTGGATCTTGGTTTCGAACTGGTCGTAGGGCATCGCCCCGACCATGCGCACGCCTTCGAGCTTGTCGTTATCGAGCCGGCCGATGACAAACGACGGGGTACCCTGCACGCCAGCGACGCCGCCTTCGGCGATATCCTTGTCGATCTGCGCCTTGTACTTGTCCGAATCAAGACAGCTCTTGAACTTGGGAACGTCCATCTTGACGTTGCCGGCGTAGGTCGTGAGGTTGTCCTCCTTGAGCGCAGCGGCATTGACGATCATGACATGGCGCATTTCCCAGAACTTGCCCTGTTCGCCGGCGCAGCGCCCGGCGGTCGCCGCGCGGCGTGCGTTCTCGTGGAAGTCGAGCGGAAAGTCGCGGCTGACGAAGCGCAGTTTGCCGGTATCGATGTAGTTGGCCTTGATCTGGGCGAACGCGGTGTTATGAAACTGCTGGCAGAACGGGCACTGGAAATCGGTGTACTCGACCATCACCAGGGGCGCCTTGGCATCGCCCATGGAGAACCCGCCGGGAGCGAGCTTGTAGCTCACCTTGTCGTCGGGCGCGGGGGCCGCCTGCTGCTGCGGCGCCGATTGCATCTTTTCCACCGCCTGTGCGGATCGCCTTGAGCTCGTTGAGCATCTCCTGCGCCTGCTCGGTGGTCATCCCATCGGCGCGCGCGAGCGACGCGCCCGCGAGCAGCGCCGCCGACACGGTCAGTGTCACGCAACGACCGCAGATAACGTGTTGCATTCATCGCCTTGCCTTCCTTTCCATTCGTGGCCCTTGCGGGCAGACGATTGTCGCGCGCGAAGCACTGCACTGACTGCCTCGCCGCCGATTCGTTCCACGGCCTTGTATGCCGTGAGCCAGGCGCGATCATAGGGCGCAACGCGGCCTGCGCGAAGCGCGGCCCGATTGGAGGTTATTGCGGAGGAACAAACGGTTAGCCCATCGTGAGCGCGCTGCGTGCGCACGCCTCGCGCCAGGCAACGCGCCAGCCGCGCTCGGGCCAGAGGACGAGCTGGGTGCAGCGGAAGAGCGCGAGCTGGCGCCCGGTGGCGCGGTCGGTGACCACAGCGTCCCAGACTTGGGTGCGTGTTGCCCAGATGCATCGGCGTGGCGACGCAGGCGATGGTCCCGTCGCGCACCGTGCCGAGGAAATTGGTCTTCAGCTCGACGGTCGTAAAGTTCTCGGCTCCGGCGGGCAGATGCGCCAGGCAGCCGTAACCGCAGGCGGTGTCGGCGAGCGCGATGACGGTGGCGGCATGCAGATAGCCGTTCGGCGCCAGCAGCTCGGGCCGGATGGCGAGCTCGGCTTCGATGCGGCCCTCGGCGACGGCGGTGAAGCGCACGCCGATCAGGCCCGGCAGGTAACCCTCGCCGCGATGCGACGAACGGTCCAGGGTGGCCTCGGCGCGCAGCGGCATCGGCGTTAGCGTGCGGTCGTGGCGCGCCACTACAGGCGCTGCGGCGACCCAGGTCGGCACCGATTGCAGGGCCGCCGCCAGGCCGGCCGGATTGGTCCCGCCGGCCTGGGCCATGTCCGGCCGGCCGCCGCCCTTGCCGCCGACCTGCGTGGCCACGTGATTGACGAGCTCGCCGGCCTTGATCCGGTCGGTGAGATCCGAGGTCACGCCGGCGATCAACGTCACCTTGCCGCCTTCGGTCGAGCCGAGCACGATGGCCGCCGACTTGAGCCGGCCCTTCAGCTGATCGAGCGTCTCGCGCAGCACCTTGGCATCGGCACCTTCGATGGTCGTGGCCAGCACCTGGGCGCCGTTGACGTTCACCGCTTGCGCGGCGAGATCGCCGCCCTGGCTCGACGCGAGCCGGCCCTTCAGCCGCGCGAGTTCCTTCTCCAATGCGCGCATGCTGTCGAGCACGTGCGCGATCTTGGCCGGCACTTCCGCCGCTGGCGCTTTGAGCGCTCGCGCCGCCTCATGCAGCCGCGCCTCGGTTTCGTGGGTGTAGGCGAGCGCGCCTTCGGCCGTCACCGCCTCGACGCGGCGAATGCCCGCCGCGACGCCCGATTCGGACACGATCTTGAACAGGCCGATGTCGCCGGTGCGCTCGACGTGGGTGCCTCCGCACAGCTCGGTGGAGAAATCGCCCATGGTCAGGACGCGCACCTGCGTCGCCGTACTTCTCGCCGAACAGCGCCATGGCGCCGGACTGGATCGGCCGCGTCGTAGGGCATGATGCCGCGCCTCGACCGGGTAGTTGGCGCGGATCGCGCGATTGACGAGCGCTTCGACGGTGCGGATCTCCTCGTCGGTCAGCGGCTGCGGATGCGAGAAGTCGAAGCGCGTGCGATCCGGGTCGACGAGCGAACCCTTTTGCGTGACGTGCGTTCCGAGCACCTTGCGCAACGCCGCGTGCATCAGATGCGTGGCCGAATGGTTCCACGCGGCGCGCGCGCGCGCGCGCGCGTCGACCCGGGCGGCGACGGTGTCCCCGACCTCGAGCTCGCCGCGTCTTCATTTCGCCGTGGTGGCCGAACACGTCCGGGCTGGAGCTTCTGCGTGTCGTGCACGGCGAACAGCGTCAGGCATGCGCCCGGTCTTCGACAGCTCGCCGCGGTCGCCGACCTGGCCGCCGGACTCGGCATAGAACGGCGTGCGGTCGAGCACGACGACGCCCGCTTGCCCGGTCGACGAGCGCATCCACGGCGCTGCCGTCGCGATACAGCGCGACGACGCGCGCGTCCTCGGCGAGGGTGTCGTAGCCGTCGAAGATCGGTCTTGGCGCCGCCGTACTCGAGGCCCTCCGCCATCTTGAAGGTCGAGGCGGCGCGCGCCTGCTCGCGCTGTCTGCTCCATCGCCGCGTCGAAGCCTGCCTGGTCGACGCCGAGGCCGCGCTCGCGGCAGATGTCGGCGGTGAGGTCGAGCGGGAAGCCGTAGGTGTCGTAGAGGGTGAAGGCGGTGACGCCGGAGAGCGTCGTGCTGCCCATGGCCCGGGCTTCGGCGAGCGCGGCGTCGAGGATCTTCATGCCGTGCTCGAGCGTCTCGGCGAAGCGCTCTTCCTCGGCGTGCAGCACCTGCATGACCTGCGTCCTGCTGGCGCGGCAGCTCGGGGTAGGCCTCGCCCATCAGCCGCGCGAGTTCCGGCACCAGCCGGCTGAAGAACGGCTGCGTTCTGCCCGAGCTTGTAGCCGTGGCGGATGGCGCGGCGGATGATCCGCCGCAGCACGTAGCCGCGCCCCTCGTTGCTGGGGATCACGCCGTCGACGATCAGGAACGCGCAGGCGCGGATATGGTCGGCGATCACCTTGAGCGAAGGCGCGGCCAGATCCGTTGGCGCCGGTGAGCTTCGCCGCGGCGGCGATCAGGTCGCGGAACAGGTCGATGTCGTAGTTGCTGTGCACGCCCTGCAGCACCGCGGCCAGGCGCTCGAGGCCCATGCCGGTGTCGACGCAGGGCTTCGGCAGCGGCGTCAGCACGCCGTGCTCGTCGCGGTCGAACTGCATGAACACCAGGTTCCAGATCTCGACGTAGCGGTCGCCGTCGTCCGTCCGAGCCCGGCGGCCCGCCGGCGACCGTCGGGGCCGTGATCGTAGAAGATCTCGCTGCACGGGCCGCACGGACCGGTGTCGGCCATCTGCCAGAAGTTGTCCGACGCGTAGGGCGCGCCCTTGTTGTCGCCGATGCGCACCACGCGCTCGCGGCGGCACGCCGATGTCGCCGGTCCACGCGTCGTAGGCCTCGTCGTCGGTCTGATACACCGTGATCCAGAGCTTCGCCGCGCGGCAGCTTGTAGACCGTGGTCAGCAGTTCCCACGCGTAGGCGATCGCCTCGCGCTTGAAATAGTCGCCGAACGACCAGTTGCCGAGCATTTCGAAGAACGTGTGGTGGCGCGCGGTGTAGCCGATGTTCTCCAGGTCGTTGTGCTTGCCGCCGGCGCGCAGGCAGCGCTGCACGTCGGCGGCGCGGACGTAAGGGCGCTGGTCCGTGCCGAGAAAGACCTCCTTGAACTGCACCATGCCGCTGTTGGTGAACAGCAGCGTCGGGTCGTTGGCGGGCACGAGCGGCGCCGAGGGCACGATGGTGTGGCCGCGCGCGGCAAAGTAGTCGAGAAACTGGCGGCGTATGGCAGCGACTTGCATGGAAGTCCAGCCCGCGAAGGCGGGGGCCGACGTCACCCTAAGTGAGGGTTCAAAATCAATATCTTAGCACATCGACGCGCCGGGGCGCGGGCTACTCGCACGCGTCCGGCGCGCACTCGCGCAGCAGGCGCAGGATGGCCGCAACGGCAAAGCCGCGCGCGTGCAGGAAGCGCACCTGCCGCGCCCGCTCGCGCTCATCGACCGGCGCGCGCCCGAAGCGGCGCTGCCAAAGTGCGCGCAGCGCCGCGTCGTCGTCGACGGCGGCTTCCGTCAACGCCGCCTCGATATCGGCGCGCGCCACGCCTTTCGCCTGCAGCGCGGCCGCGATGCGGCGCCGACCGAACGACGCCGCTCTGCGTGCGCCACCGTCACCCGCGCGTAGCGGGCATCCGACAGGTAGCCTTGCGCCGTCAATTCATCGAGCAGGCAGCGCGCTTCGTCCGGCGCGGCGCCCTTGGCGAGCAGCTTTTGCTGCAGCTCGGCCCGGGCGTACTCGCGGCGCGCGAGCAGCCGGATCGCCTGGACGCGAAGCGTAACGGCCGCCAAGTCACCCCGCGTTATTCTTCGGCCGCCGGACGCGCGCGCCGGTCCGGCAACCGGAACGCCTACCGCGGCGCGGATCTTCGCCTCGATTTCGGCGGCGAGCTCGGGGTGCTCCTTCAGGTAGTCGCGGGTATTGTCCTTGCCCTGCCCGATCTTCTCGCCGCGGTAGGCGTACCAGGCGCCGGATTTCTCGATGATGTTGTGGGTCACGCCGAGTTCGATCATCTCGCCCTCGCGCGAAATGCCCTCGCCGTAGAGGATGTCGAACAAGGCCTCGCGAAATGGCGGCGCGATCTTGTTTTTCACCACCTTGACCCGCGTTTCGTTGCCGACGACTTCCTCGCCGCGCTTGATCGATCCGATGCGCCGGATATCCAGCCGCACCGAGGCGTAGAACTTGAGCGCGTTGCCACCGGTGGTGGTTTCCGGATTGCCGAACATGACGCCGATCTTCATGCGGATCTGGTTGATGAAGATAACCAGCACGTTGGCGCGCTTGATGTTCGAGGTGAGCTTGCGCAGCGCCTGGCTCATCAATCGCGCCTGCAGCCCGGGCAGCTGGTCGCCCATCTCGCCTTCGATTTCGGCCTTGGGCACGAGCGCAGCGACCGAATCGATGACGATGACGTCGACGCCGCCGGAGCGCACCAGCATGTCGGCGATCTCGAGACCCTGCTCGCCGGTATCGGGCTGCGAGATCAGCATCTCGCCGACATTGACGCCGAGCTTGCCCGCGTACACCGGGTCGAGCGCGTTTTCGGCGTCGATGTACGCCGCGATCCCGCCGGCCTTCTGCACCTGGGCCACCACCTGCAGCGCGAGGGTGGTCTTGCCCGACGATTCGGGGCCGTAGACCTCGACCACGCGACCGCGGGGCAGGCCGCCGACGCCGAGCGCGATGTCAAGCCCGAGCGACCCGGTCGAGACGACCGACAGGTCGTTCTGCACCTGCGCCTCGCCCATCTTCATGATCGAGCCCTTGCCGAATTGCTTCTCGATCTGCGCCAGCGCGGCGGCCAGTGCCTTGCTCTTGTTGTCGTCCATTGCGTTCATTCCGTTGGATTTGGCGTTGTGTCCGATGCCGGTTGCGGTGCTCATGGCGGGTCCGATCGTCAGGTGGAATGAGGCGATTATGGCATAGAACGATCGTTCGACGCCAGCGTTTTTGCACGCCTAATCCGGGGCTCGGACCTGCTTTTCATGGTGTCGAAGGCCTGGCGCCAAGGCGCGATCCGCAGGGCAATGCCGACCTCGCCCGGCGGACCCCGGCCCGGTCCCCCTCCAGGCTGGGCCCGCAGCGTTTCGCGCCCCGCTCGGTCCCACCCACGCGAAGCATACCGTGCCCACCGGCTTGTCGGGCGTTCCGCCGCCCGGACCGGCGATGCCGGTCACCGCCGACCGCCCACTGCGCGCTGCCCCCGCGCAGCGCGCCCTGCGCCATGGCCAGCGCCGTCTGCTCGCTCACCGCGCCAAAGCGCGCCAGGGTGGCGGCGGGCACGGCCAGATCCTCGACCTTGGCCGCGTTGGAGTAGGTCACGAAGCCGCGACTCGAACCACTCGGAGCTCCCCGCCACGGCGGTGATGGCCGCGGCAACCAGGCCGCCGGTGCAGGACTCGGCGGTGGCGATGCGCACCCGGCGCTGCAGCGCCGCTGCGCCGAGCGCGGTGGCCAGGGCGTAGAGGTCGTCGTCGATGCGCAGTGGAGCCTCCCGCGTGGGCTAGCACTGCTCGCCCTGCGCGGGCACGATACCAGTACTCGTGCGACCGGCCGAAGCCGAAGTGCCGGTACAAGGCGAGGGCCGGCGCGTTGTCGGCGGTGACCTGCAGGTAGGCGATTGCCGCACCCCGCCGGCGCGCCTCGGCGAGCAGCGCGGCGACCACCGCTGCGCGCCAGACCGCGACCGCGCCACGCGGGGGCGGTAGTCACCACGAACAGGCCGGCGTGATCGCCTTCGAGCTTGAGCAAGCCGCAGGCGACCACCTCGCCGTCCCGCCGCACGACCGCTCCGGCCTGCGGCAGCGGATAGCTGGCTGTGCGCTCGATCAGCCGTGGCAATGCCGGGAGTCGGTGGCGAGCAACGGCGCGACCAGCGCAGCCACGCGGCCGCCTCGACGATGGCGACCCCGTCCGCGCTCACCGCTGGCTGTGCCGCGTCCGCCAGGCTCGACTGCAGCACCAGGGTGGGCTCGAACCGTTGCCAGCCCTGGCGGTCAAGCCAGCCATCGAGCCGTCGCCGGCCTGCAAAACGGCAGCAGGCGGAACACTGCCGGCAGGCCGCGCCGCGGCATAGAAGCGGATGCAAAAGGCGAGCTTCTCTTCCAGCGGCAGCGTCGAGGCATAGAACGCGTTGACGCAGCGCAGGCGCTTGGTGGAACCGGGCCGGTAGCCGAGCAGCCAGCCGTCGTAGACGAACGGCTGGGGTGCGCCGCGAGGCGTTGAGCGCCCGCTCCTCGATGCGTCGCGCCTGCGCCCAACCGCCGCGGAGCCTTCATCCGAACAACCGCTGCCACAGCGCAAACACCAGCAGCGCGTAGAACGCGGCGACGATGTCGTCGGCCATCACGCCGAAACCGTGATGCCACTCGCGATCGATCAGACGCGCCGGCGGCGGCTTGACGATGTCGAAGAAGCGGAACAGCAGAAACGCGAAGCCTTCGCGCCATGGATCGGCGCCGACGAAGAACAACACCAGCAGAAACGCGGCGACCTCGTCCCAGACGATGGCGCCGTGATCGGGGACGCCCAGATCGCGACCGGTGCGTTGCGCCGCCCAGACGCCGACGGCGAACGCCACGGCGACTGCCAGCAGGTACCCGAGATCGTTGGTGAACGCGCGCAGCAAGACGGCCAGCGGCAGCGCGAGGAGCGTGCCCACGGTTCCGGGCGCGATGGGCGACAGGCCGGTGCCGAAGCCCAGCGCGATGAAATGCGCGGGATGCGCGAACAGGAACCTGAGCGACGGCGCGCGTTGCGCATCGGCTCAGCCGCGGAAATGGTCAAACGCCTGCGGCAGCGCGCTCGAGCGTCCGGCCGGCCTCGTCGCGCACGGCCAGTCCGGGCCGCTCCTCGATGCGGCCGACGCAGCGCAAGCGGCAGGTCGAGCTCTTCGGCCAGCGCACCGAGCGGCGCGGCCGCGCGTGCCGGGGCGGTGAAGCACAGCTCGTAATCGTCGCCGCCGGCGAGCAGGCAGGCTAGCGCGCGACTCGCGCTCGCCGCCGGCGAGAAGCCGCGCGAGCGCCGGCGAGCGCGGCAGCGCGGCGAGCTCCAGCGTCGCCCCAACGCCGGAGGCGGCAAGCACGTGGCCGAGGTCACCGACCAGGCCGTCGGAGAGGTCGATGGCGGCGCTGGCCAGGCCGCGCAAGTCGCTGCCCGAGCGCGACGCGCGGCGCGGGCCAGAGCAGCGCCCGCTCGCAGGCCGCGAGTTCGCGCTGCGCATCAAGCGCGACCTCGCCGCGATGGTGGGCGAGCGCGAGCGCGGCGTCCGCCCAGCTGCCCGGAGACGAAGATCGCCTCGCCGCGGTCGGGCCCCGCTGCGCCGCAGCGCCTGCCCGGCGGCGCTTCGCCGAGGATGGTCACGCACAGGTTGAGCGGGCCGCGGGTCGTGTCGCCGCCGACCAAGTCGACGGCGAACGCATCGGCCAGGGCGAAGAAGCCGCTGGCGAAGGCGGCGATCCAGTCGCGGTCGGCGTCGGGCAACGCCCCGGCGAGTAGCGCCCAGCGCGGCAGCGCGCCCATCGCCGCCATGTCGGACAGGTTCACCGCCAGCGTCTTGTGCCCGAGCGCCTGCGGGATCGACGTCGGCGAAAAAATGCCTGCCCGCAACCAGCATGTCGACCGAGACGGCGAGTTCGCAGCCCGGCGTGGGCGCGAGCAGGGCCGCGTCGTCGCCCACCCCGAGCACTGCTGTGACGCGCGGGGCGCGCGGAAGAAGCGGTCGATGAGCTCGAATTCGGAAAGCGCCGACACGACGGCCGAGCCCAGCGTTATCTGCCGCGAGCGCGCGCTGCGCCGCGTCAAGCTCGCCACGCGCGGGCTAGCGACCTCGGCGGGCCGCAGCGCCGCCGCGAGCTTGTCGAGCACGCCGTTGACGTACTTGTGGCCGTCGGTGCCGCCAAACGCCTTGGCGAGCTCGACCGCTTCGTTGATCACCACCCGATAGGGGATATCGGGCGCGCGCAGCAACTCCCAGGCCCCGATCGCGAGCACACCCTTCTCGATGGGCGACAATTGCTCCGGTGCGCGGTCGAGATACGGGGCGAAGGCGGCCAGCAGCGTATCGAATTCGTCGGTGACCCCATGCCAGAGGCGCGTCGAAGAAGGCGCGCATCGCACTTGCCGTAGCCGCCGGACTCGGCCAGCTGCGCGCGAATTGTCGCCGGCGGCGTGCCCGCAAGCAGCCACTGGTAGAGCCCCTGCAAGGCCAGCTCGCGGGCGCGGCGCCGACTGCTCTTCATGACGCCTCGTCGATGGCGGTGAGCACGTTGGCCATCTCCAGCGCGGCTAGCGCCGCAGCGTGGCCCTTGTCGTCGGCGCGCGCCTTCGCCTGCTCGTCGGTCTCCGTGGTCAGAATCCCGTTGCCGATCGGAATGCCGAAGTCGAGCTGGACGCTGGCCACTCCGGCCGCCGACTCGTTGGCAACGATCTCGAAGTGATAGGTCTCGCCGCGGATCACCGCGCCGAGCGCCACCAGCGCGTCGTAGTCGCCGGTTTGCGCCATGCGCTGCAGCGCGAGCGGCGCTTCGAGCGCCCCCGGCACGGTGGCCAGGGTGATTGCGCCCTCTTCCACCCCCGCCTCCTGCAGTGCCCGCAGCGCCCCCTGCAGCAGCAGCTTCGCCGATGTCGGCGTTAAAGCGCGACAGCACGATGCCCACGCGCAGGTGCGCGGCGTGCTGGCCGGGAACGATCTTGCGCATGGCGGGAGGATCGCGGAACGAACTGTTGGGCACGCCGGACGGCCGCCTTAGCGCTCGGGGCGCGGCTGGCACCGAGGTGACGTCGTCGTAGCCGGTAACCTCCAGCCCGAAACCGGCCATGCTCGGCATCTTGCGCGGCCTGGCGAGCAGCCGCATCCTGCCCACGTTGAGATCGCGCAGGATCTGCGCGCCGATGCCGTAGTTGCGCAGGTCCATGCGCACCTCGGTGGGCGGCTGGTCGGTCAGCGCGCGCTGGCGCAGCTCCAGCGCCGACTCGGGCCGGTGCAGCAGCACCAGCACGCCGCGCCCGGCGCGGGCGATCGCCGCCGAGCGCGGCGGGGATCGTCCACGAGTGCGTGCGGCTGCCGTAATCGAGCAGATCGACCACCGACAACGGTTCGTGCACGCGCACCAAGGTCTCGCGCTCCGGCGTCGATCTCGCCGCGCGTCAGCGCCAGGTGCGTCGCGTCGGTCAGCTTGTCGCGAAAAGCGACCAGACGGAAGTCGCCCTCGGCGGTGCGAATCGGTCGCTCGCCGACGCGCTCGATCAGCCGCTCGGTCTGGCTGCGATAGTGGATCAGATCGGCGATGGCGCCGATGCGCAACGTCGTGCCGGTGCGCGAACTCGACCAGATCGGGCAGCCGCGCCATGGTGCCGTCGTCCTTCATGATCTCGCACAGCACCGCGGCCGGCGCATGACCGGCCAGGCGCGCCAGGTCGCAGCACGCCTCGGTGTGTCCGGCGCGCGCCAGCACGCCGCCTTCCGGCCGCGACCAGCGGAAAGACGTGCCCCGGCTGGACGATGTCCTCGGGCCGCGCATTGGCCGCGCACGCCACGCGGATGGTGTGCGCGCGGTCGGCCGCCGAAATGCCGGTGGTCACGCCCTGGGCGGCCTCGATCGAAACGGTAAAGTTGGTGCCGTGCAGCGAGCGATTGACTGCCGTCATCGGCGCGAGCTGCAGCTGCCGCGCACGCGCCTCGGTGATCGGCATGCAGATCAGGCCGCGGCCGTGCGTGGCCATGAAGTTGATCGCCTCGGGCGTGATGCAATCCGCCGCGATGATCAGGTCGCCCTCGTTCTCGCGATCCTCCTCGTCGACCAGCACCGCCATGTGGCCGGCTTGAAGCTCGGCGATGATCGCGGGGATCGGGCTGATCGCGCCCGGCGCGGCGGAGCGCGACCGGCGCCTCGCGGCCCTCGACAGCGTGCAGATGCGGTATCACGAGACTCCCGGCGCAGCGGATGGAAGCAACATTATACTGCGCCGCGCGCACCGAGCCGCGCGCGCCAAGGCGCAGCGCCGCTAGAACAGCGCCCGCAATGCACCGGTCAGCGCGCTCGTCGGATCACCCAGATCGCTGAGCACGCTGAAGTGGTGGCGCGCAGGGATGAGCAGCGGGCCGCTTCCCGTGCGCTGACACTCGCTCCAGCGCTCCCAGAACTGCCGCGACTGGCGGATGTATTCGCTGGTCTCGTCCGCGCCGGCGGCGACGACGAGCGGCACGGCAACGTGCGGCCGCAGACGCAGCGGACTGAGCGCTCGGGCCTGCGCCGCGTCCAGTTGCCAATCGTGGTTCAAGGCCACCTGCAGCAGCGGTTCCAGGTCGAACACGCCGCTGACCGTCGCCGCGCCGGTGATGGCACCCGGCTGCCCGCGCGCCGACCAGTCGGTGGCCACGAGCATCGCCGCCAGGTGCCCGCCGGCCGAGTGGCCCGCGACGACCAGGCGTTCGGGGGCGAGGCCATAGCGCGCGCCTTCCCGCCGCAGCCAGGCGACCCCTTCCCGGCATTGCTCGACGATGTGCGCGATACCGACCTGCGGACACAGATCGTAGTTGATGACTGCAACGCCGATGCCTTCGGCCACCAGCGGCGGCGCCACAAACGCGTGGTCGCGCTTGTCCAGGGCGCGCCAGTAACCGCCGTGGATGAACAGCAGCGTCCCGCGTCGTGCGGCGCTCGGGAACACATCGATGGTTTGCCGCGGCCCTGCGCCATAGCGCAGGTCGAGGCTCGCTTCGAGGCCGTCCCGCGCGGCGGCGCTGTCGGCCGCCCAGCGCGCGAACCACTGGGGGTGATCGGGAAACGCCGCGCGTAGATTGTATTCGCGCTCGGCCCACCCGGCCGGCACCTCCGCTCATGACCCGGCGATGCGCACGCTCAGCTGCCCCAGGCCCTCGATGCGCCCCACCAGAAGATCGCCGGCGACGACCGCGCCCACCCCCGCCGGCGTCCCGGTAAAGACCAGGTCGCCGGGAAGGAGCTCATAGTATTGCGACAGAAAATGCAGGATGTGCGGCACGTCCCAGATCATGTCCGCCAGGTCGCCGCGCTGGCGCGACTCGCCGTTGACCTCGAGGCTAATGCGGCCGCGGCTGGGATGACCGACCTGGCTGACGGCATGCACCGGCCCGATGGGCGCGGCTGCAGCGAAGGACTTGCCCAGGTCCCACGGCCGTTTCTTCTCGCGCATATCGATCTGCAGGTCGCGCCGCGTCATATCCAGGCCGACCGCGTAGCCGTAGATGATTTCGCGCGCGCGCTCGGGCGGGAGCTTGACGCCGGCCGTGCCGATGGCGGCGACGAGCTCGAGCTCGTACTGGTAGTTCTTCGTGGCCAGCGGATAGGGCACGCTGCCCACCTCGGGCGCGACGATCGGCACGACCGCATCGGCGGGCTTGGTGAAAAAAAACGGCGGCTCCTTGGCCGCGTCGCCGCCCATCTCCTTGGCGTGCTCGGCGTAATTGCGGCCGACGCAATAGATGTGGCGTACCGGGAAACGCTCGCTGCTGGCGGCGACGGGCAGCGCTGGGATTTCCCAACCGGGGATGACATAGCTCATGGCGCGGTTCTCCTGGGCAACGCGGGTGGACGGTTCAGTTTGCGTCGGGCTGCGCCTCGGGGGCAGCAGCCGCGAAGGCAGGCAGGGCGCGGCAGGCGGCCTCGATGCGCAGCAGCGTCGGATAGGCGTCCAGTGGCAACGCCACGCGGCGCGCGTTGGTGAGTTGCGGCACCAGACACACGTCGGCGAGCGTGGGCGTCGCGCCATGGCAGAAACGCCCCGTCGCCGGGTCGCCGCCGAGCTCGGCCTCCAGCGCCGCGAATCCCTGCTCGATCCAGTGCCGATACCAGGTGTCCTTCGCCTGTTCGCTCACCTGCAGGGTACGCGTCAGATACTGCAGCACGCGCAGGTTGTCGAGCGGATGGATGTCGCAGGCAATCGCGAGCGCGATGGCGCGTACCCGGGCGCGCGCCTGCTGCCGCGCGCGGCAGCAGCGGCGGCTCGGGATGGCGCTCTTCCAGATACTCGAGGATGGCCAGCGATTGCGTGACCGTGCCGTGCTCGTCGGTGAGCGCCGGCACGAGCTCGTGGACGTTGATCGCCCGGTAGGGTGCGCCGTGTTGCTCGCCCTGGCGCAGGTTGATCGGGATGTACTCGTAGGCCAGGCCCTTGAGGTTGAGCGCGATGCGCACGCGGTAGGCCGCCGAGGAGCGAAAATAGCTGTACAGCTTCATGGGCCGGGCCGCGCGCCGACAACCGGGGCGGTTTGCGTCAGCAGCGTTGCCTTTAGAAGGCGGAGATGCCGGTCTGCGCGCGGCCCAGGATCAGCGCATGAATGTCGTGCGTGCCCTCGTAGGTGTTGACCGTCTCGAGGTTGAGCACGTGGCGGATGACATGAAATTCGTCGACGATGCCGTTGCCGCCGTGCATGTCGCGTGCGGCGCGCGCGATGTCGAGCGCCTTGCCGCAGGAGTTGCGCTTCATGATCGAGGTAATCTCCGGCGCGGCCTTGCCTTCATCGCGCAAGCCGGCCCAGGCGCAGGCAGCCCTGCAGGCCGAGGGTGATTTCGGTCTGCATGTCGGCGAGCTTCTTCTGCACCAGCTGGTTGGCGGCGAGCGGCCGGCCGAACTGGCAGCGGTCGAGCGTGTACTGGCGCGCCGCGTGCCAGCAGAACTCCGCCGCGCCCAGCGCGCCCCAGGCGATGCCGTAGCGGGCGTTGTTCAAGCACCCGAACGGTCCCTTGAGCCCCTGCACGCCGGGGAGCAGGTTGGCCTCGGGCACGAACACCGCGTCGAGCACGATCTCGCCGGTGATGGAGGTGCGCAGGCTGAACTTGCCCTCGATCTTGGGGGTCGACAGCCCCTTCGCGCCGCGCTCGAGGATGAAGCCGCGGATCACGCCGTCATCGGTCTTCGCCCAGACGACGAACACGTCGGCAATCGGCGCATTGGAGATCC
The DNA here is from genome assembly GCA_963777455.1 of uncultured beta proteobacterium. Classification (GTDB taxonomy): domain Bacteria; phylum Pseudomonadota; class Gammaproteobacteria; order Burkholderiales; family Casimicrobiaceae; genus PALSA-1003. Next base: position 2,226,715 of record CAVZQQ010000004.1, on the reverse strand, counting down.
ACATCTTGGCGCCGGAGAGCGCGTAGCCCCCGGCCACGGAACGCGCCCGCGTCACCATCGATCCCGGGTCGGAGCCGTGGTCGGGCTCGGTCAGGCCGAAGCAGCCGATCCATTCCCCGGTGGCGAGCCGGGGCAGATACTGGCGCCGCTGCGCCTCGGATGCCGTAGGCGTAGATCGGATACATGACGAGCGAGCTCTGCACGCTCATCATCGACCGATAGCCGGAGTCGACGCGCTCGATCTCGCGCGCGATCAGGCCATAGCACACGTAGTTGAGCCCCGCGCCGCCGTACTCGGCCGGCAGCGTCGCGCCGAGCAGTCCGAGCGCGCCCATTTCGCGAAAGATCGCCGGATCGCTGAGCTCGTGCCGGAAGGCCTCGGTCACCCGCGGCATGAGCTTGTCCTGTGCGTAGGCCTGGGCTGCGTCGCGGACCATGCGCTCGTCTTCGCGCAATTGCTCGTCGAGCAGCAGCGGATCGGACCAGCTGAACGCCGGCCGGGTCGACGGCTGGATGTGCTCGGGAGCGTTCATCAGGCGGAATTATCGCGTGCGGGGCGAGGTGCGTCCAATGGCGGCGGGACGGGGTCGGTCGCTCGGCCATGGTCGCGGCTGACCCGCGCCACCGGGGATCGCGTTGCCGCTCGCGCCGCCGGGCCGACCGTCCATCCGGCAGCGCCGCGCTTTCGCGCCCGTCCGTCGGCAACCGTTTGCAGGCCGGACTGGAAGGTTCATGCTTTGCGTGCAAAGCCGGCCGTGCGCGCCGCGCCTGCCTGGCGCATTGACCATGCGGTACCGCCCTAAGCGACCGTCCACGCTGCGACGCGAGCCCCTTTTGGCTCGAGCCGGGACCACCCTAACCGTCTGTTCCGCCAGCCATACCTCATATCGGGCGGCTTTGCGGACCCCATGCTCGCGACATATCATGCCCCTGTCTGTAAGGGAGAATTTGGCCATGAAGTTACTCTGGATGCGTCCGTCTCTAGCCCCGCGGCGCCAGCGCGCGGCCGGCTTTACCCTGCTCGAGTTGATGGTGGTGTGCGCGATTGTGGGGATCCTGGCCGCCATTGCGCTGCCCAGTTACTTCGACTACGTCACGCGCGGCCGGATCACCGAGGCGACCACGGCGCTGTCGAACTTCCGCCAGCTCTACGAGCAGTACTTCCTCGACACCCGCACCTATGTTGGCGGCTGCGCGACCTACTCGAACCAGGTCAACGGCGCAATCCTGTCCACCAACGGGGTCCAGGATTTTGCCGTGACCTGCGTCGAGAACGCTTCGACCTACACCGTCACCGCAACCGGGCAGGGCACCATGGCCGGGTTCATCTACACGATCGACAATACCGGCGCGAAGGCTACCGTGCAGATGCCGGCGGGGCTGGACGGCGACCGGCGGCGGCTGCTGGTCGATCCGCAGGAGCGGCGATTGCGAATGAGCGACCGATGCAGCGCAAACTCCGCTGACCGCGGCTTCACCCTGATCGAACTGATGGTCGCGCTGACGCTGTTCGGGTTGCTGCTCGCGCTCGCGGTGCCGATGTACGTGAATTTCCTGGCCAATTCGCAGGTGCGCAACGCCGCCGAGGCAATGCTCAACGGCGTAATGACGGCCCAGAGCACGGCAGTCACTTCCAACAGCCAGGTGCAGCTCGTCGTGACCCCGGCCACGGGCTGGGCGGTCGCAGTTCGTCAATCCGGACAACTCGGCCGGACCGGGCGCCGGTGCCACCGGCGCCGTTCGTGCTCACCGCGGGCGCACCGCAGGCGGCCATCGTGACCACGCCGCCGGGTGCAACCGAGATCACCTTCGACGCCTTCGGCCGTATCGTCCCCAATCCGGATACCAGCCAGACGATCAGCTGTATCAACGTCACCAACAACGCCAATGCCAGCGCCCGGGCGCTGACGGTGGTCGTGAGCAACTCGACCCAAGCGACCGGCACCAAGCTGTGCGACCCGGCGGTCGCCCCGACCGAGCCGCAGGCCTGCCCGGCCGTGCGCTGCCAATAAGCCATGAGAACCAACTTCAGATCGCGACAGCAGCAAACCGGTGCCTATCTGCTCGAGGCGCTGATCGGCATTCTCATTTTCGCCCTCGGCGTGCTGGGCATCGTCGGCCTGCAAGCCGCCTCGTTGCGTACCACCACGCGACAACAGCCTGCGGGCGGAGGCGGTCTTTGCCGCGACCCAGATCATGGGGCAGATGTGGGCGGACGTGCAGGGCAACCTCGTGGCCAACTATTCGAGCGCGGGGGCCGGAGCAACCTATACCGCCTGGGCAGCCGAGCTTAAGTCGGCGCAGGGCGGGGCCTGGATTCAGGACCCGACGGTTGATTTTGCCGCGTTGGCCACGAACAACTGCAATCCGGCACTCGACCACCGACCAGCAGCGTGGTCTACATCGAGATCTTCTGGCAATCGCCCGACGGCGGCGCAGCACAACTACGCGACCTGCGGCCTGATCGGGCAGAACCTGTCATGAAGCCGAACCGTTTGCGGGATTCCAGCGTGCTGACACAGGCCGGCTTCGGCCTGGTCGAGATCATGGTCGGCATGGTCATCGGCCTGATCGCGGTGCTGGTGATCTACCAGGTCTACAACGTCGCCGAAGGGTTCAAGCGCAATACGACGGCGGCGGGCGAAGCCGAGCAGGCAGGCCTGTATTCGGCCTTCGTGCTCAGCATGGAACTCGGCAATGCCGGCACGGGGCTCAACGCGGCGCAGACCGATCTCCAGTGGTGCGCGCCGCCGGCGCCGGTGACCGGCAACCTGAGCGACATCGCCAACACGTTTCGACCCATCCCGGTATTGATCCCGATGGCGGCGGCAACGCCAATTCCGATTCCTTCGCGGTCAACTACAGCGTTGCCACGACCTTGCTGACCGCCGCGCCGTTCGCCGCGGGGGCGGGTCTCAACCAGGCCTACCAGGTGCAAAGCCCCGGAGGATTTCACGTCGGGCGACCTGATCGTCGCGATCCAGTCGCCCGAACACGCCGGCTACCGGCTGCGCGGCCTCGACCGTCACCGCCGTGAGCCGCGCCCGATGGCTCGGGGGTGGTGACCATTACGCAAACCGGGACCGTCGCTCAACTTCACGACGGCGTCGCTGCTGTTCAACATGGGGCCGTGCAATCGCGCCCAGAAGGTTCAATACACCGTCGCCAACGGCGTGCTGTTGAGCACGCCGCTGCTCAACACGAGCATGCCAACCTGGCGACCTGCGGACAGCCGGCGGTCATGGCCGCCAATCCGGTGGCCTCCAATATCGTGGTCATGAAAGCCGAGTACGGCATCAATACCAGTCTCAGTCCGGAGCGGGAGCTCGACACCTGGGTGCAGGCAACCGCCGGCGGCGGGCTGGGACCCGATAACGCTGCTGCAGGCGCCGATCGCGACCATCAACCAGATCAAGGCCGTGCGCATCGGCATCATCGTGCAGAGCCAGCAGTTCGATAAAACCCTCGCCGGCTTCACCGGTGGCGATTACACCAACGGCACTTACAACTGGGTGCTGTTCGACTGCTCGGCGGTGAACAAGGCCACCTGTCCGGGGCGCCTGACCGGCAGCGTCGCGGCGACCGCCAACCCGGCGGGCAACTGGCGCTTCCGCAAGTACGAGACGATTATTCCGCTGCGTAACTCCATCTGGAACCCGACGTGATGACCGAGCCTCGCTTCCGCGCGCGTGCCGCGCCGTCGCTCCCGCCGCGCCAGCGTGGCGTGGTGCTGTTCATCGCCTTGATCGTCATGGTGGTCATGAGCCTGGCGGCGCTGGGCCTGATCCGCTCGGTCAATACCACGACCACGGTGCTGGCCAACCTGGCGCTGCGCCAGGCCGCGATCCTGCCGGCCAATTACGCCGTCGAGGACGCTTCGGTCGGCCTGTTCGCCGATGCCGGCGGGCCGCGCATCCCCGACGTGCGCATCGACACCCCGGCCCAGAATTACTATGCGGAGCACAGCCAGGCGGCCGGCTGGGACGATCAGTACGGCGTGCCCCAGCCGCTGCAAACCAAGGCCAACGCGTTGGCGCTGACGCGCTTTTTCACCGACGCAGAGAACAATCGCATCACCTACATCACCGAACGCATGTGCACAGCGACCGCGCCGGTGATTCCGGCTGACAACAGCGCGGCCGGGAGCTGGTGCGACATGATGCAGCCGAAGCAATCGCCGGGCACGACGGTCAACCAAGGCGCCCCGCTGGTCCTGCCCCAGCAAGTGTTCTATCGCGTCACCGTCCGCGTGGACGGGCCGCAGAACACGGTGTCATTCTTGCAGGCCATGCTGCGCTGATGAGCCGCACTGGAACCCTCGTGATAAACCCTCCCCTGTCGCGGCCTGCGTGCCGGCGTTGGCTGGCGGCGCTGCTGGCGGTGCTGATCGGCTTTGGCCCCTTGCTCACACCGGCGTATGCGGCCGGTCTCATCCCGCTCGCCAACGAACCGATCGGCATCCAGAATTCTGCGCCGCCAAATATTGTCCTCACCATCGACGACTCGTCATCGATGCTGGCGGATTGGCTGCCCGAGGCAGTGGCCGCCGACGATTACACCCCGAACCTGCATTGCCGGGGTCCGCTGGGTGCGATGGGGTCGGCGTGCGGCAGCATCGGCGGCGCCAACGATTACTCGAGCTTTGCCGGCGCGACCAACAAGTACTTCTCGCCGGGTTGGACGGCGCAGCAATTCAACTACCCCTATTCGAAATACACCGGCAACTACGACAGCAGTGGTCCCGGCGCGGGCTGCTATCCAGGCAACCCGCCGACGTGCTACCACGGCGTGGATCCGGTCAACCTGCCGGGCGGCGTGACCCAGCCCAACGGCATCGGCAACTTCGGCATCGCCGACCCCAACGATGCGACCAGCCCGCCGGTCGGCTGGCCGCTGGCCGCACAGCCCTACGCCTACTGGCAACTGTGGCCGGCGCCGGTGCACAACGCCGCGGTCAATACCCTCTACTACAACCCGGAGTTGACGTACGCACCGCCGGTTGACTCCACCGGTGCGAGCTTCCCGCAGATGAATGCGGCCAACACCTCGACCTGGACCCAGGTGCCGGGCGACCCCTGGGCATCGACCATTGTCTATGTGGACCTGACCGCGCCGGTGACCGTGGGCCTGTGGTGCAACTCCGACTGGTCGCTGGGCTCCCAGAACGATCCGACTCAGTGCCGCCGCAACGGCACGGTCGCGGCGCCAGTAGGCACCGGCCTCGCGGGCGACGGGCAGGATTACACCTATCCCTGGGCGCCGCCTGGGTTCACCGCCAGCGCCTCGACCGGCGACTCCTTTGTGTCCAACGGCAACAACCCCTACACGCGTGCGCCCTCGACGTTGCTGTCCTATGCAGCGCAGAAAGTCAGCCTCGACCCGAGCACGCATAACGCGGTCCAGGTAGCAGGCAACAATAACTTGTACACGACAAATTTGTGGTTCACCACGCTGGGCGCCACCGCGACCTCGCAGGACGCGAAGTATTTTTACGAGAACGAAAATATTCTCTGGTGCGATCCCACCAATGCGGCTTGGCCGGCGCAAAACACCCGGGAAACGTGCCAGAACATCACCACCCAGAGTCCCTGCAATGGTGTGCAGCCCCAGGTATGTAACCTGCAAACACAGACTTGTAGTGCACAATCACAGACCTGCGTTGGGGAGCAGACCCAGGTTTGCAACCTCCAGGCGCAAACGTGCAACGGGGTGCAGACCCAGACCTGCAGCGGCGCGATCACCCAGACCTGCAACGGCGCCCAGACCCAGGTCTGCAACAATGCGCAGACCCAGACCTGCGTGAACCCCCAGACCCAGACCTGCCTCAACGTCACCACCGGCGTATGCAACGGCGCGCAGGCGCAGACCTGTACCGGTGCCATCACCCAGACCTGCAACGCGCAGACCCAGACCTGCAATGGCGTCCAGGTCCAGACCTGCAACGCGCAAACGCAGACGTGCAACCTGCAGACGCAAACCTGCAATAACGTGCAGACCCAGACCTGCAACCTGGGCGCCCAGACCTGCAATGGCAACACGCAGGTGTGCAACCTGGCCGCGCAAACCTGCAGCGGGCCGTTCAATCAGGTCTGCAACCTGCCGGGCACGCAGACCTGCCAACCGCCGGTGTGCACGACCACCTACACCCCGCCGGGCTGCAACCTGCTGCCGCCCGACCCCGAGAACCCCTGCACGGGCAACACCAGCTGCGCCCCGCCGGTGTGCACGCCCAATCCGGGAACGTGCAGCCTCCAGTCCAGCGTGAGCTGCACCTCCAATGCCAACTGCCCGGCGCTGCCCGGCACCTGCAGCTCGAGTGGAGCGAGCTGCATGTCCAACAGCGCCTGTCCGCAGGTCGGCACCTGCAGCATCAGTGGCTTGAGCTGCACTTCGAACGCCAACTGCCCGATCTCGGGCGGCCACTGCAGCGTCCAGACCGGTGTCAGCTGCCAAGCCAACACGGATTGCGGCCAGGCCGGCCATTGCAGCGTCCAGGGCAGCACCGTCTGCACCTCCAACGGCAACTGCCCCACCATTTCGGGTAACTGCAGCATCCAGACCGGCACCGCGTGTCTGGTCAACACCGACTGCGCCCAGGCCGGCTATTGCAGCATCCAGACGGGCACGGTGTGTACCAGCAGCGCCAACTGCCCGATCGTGCCTGGAGTCTGCAACATCCAGACCGGCACGGCGTGCACGACAGCCGCCAACTGCCCCAATGTCGCGGGTCATTGCAGCATTCAGACGGGCACGGCGTGCACGACGGCTGCCAACTGCCCGGTCGTCGCCGGGGTGTGCAATGTCCAGACCGGCACGGCGTGCACGACCGCGGCCAACTGCCCGATCGTCCCGGGTCATTGCAGCGTCCAGACCGGCACCAGCTGTACGACCAACGCCAACTGCGCGACGGTCCCGGGCCTGTGCAACAACGGCACGACCGCGTGTACGGCTAATGGCAACTGTCCGGCTTTCGGCGGCCATTGCAGTGTCCAGACCGGCACCGCGTGCACGACCAATGCCGGCTGCGCCACCGTGCCCGGCCATTGCAGCGTGGTGACCACCACCGCGTGCACCACCAACGCCAATTGCGCCACCGTGCCCGGCACCTGCAGCGTTAAGACCACCACCTCTTGCACCAGCAACGCCAACTGCGCAACGGTCCCGGGCAAATGCAGCACCCAGACCACCACCGCCTGCACGACCGCGGCCAACTGCCCGACGATCGCGGGCCACTGCACCGTGCAGACCGGCACGTCCTGCACCACCAACGCCAACTGCCCCAACGTCTCGGGCACCTGCAGCATCCAGACCGGCACCACCTGCCTGCTCAATACCGACTGTGCGCAGGCGGGCTACTGCAGCGTGCAGACCGGCACCGTGTGCACGTCCAACGCCAATTGCGCGACCATCGCCGGGCACTGCAGCATCCAGACCGGCACCAGTTGCACCTCCGACGGCAACTGTTCGACCATCCCGGGAGTCTGCAACATCCAGACCGGCACCAGCTGCAACACGGCCGGCAACTGCCCGGCGGCTGGTTACTGCAGCGTGCAGACCGGAACCGTGTGCACGGGCAATGGCAACTGCCCGACGGTACCGGGCGTTTGTGCCGTCGGCGGCGCGTCCTGCACGGCCAACTCCACCTGTCCGCTGACCGGCACCTGCAGTATCCATAACAATGTGGTCTGTCAGAGCAACAACGACTGTCCGTTCTTTGCGCTGCCGGCGAGCGCCGTGACGTGCAGCACCGGCGGCGTGGGCGGAGTCCCGACGGCGGACCTGCGCCAGGACGCAGAGACCAATGGCATCGTATGCCGGCGCAACAACAAGGCGTACGCGGCGGTCGGCAGCGTGCCGGCGGTGGCCGCCGGCCGCTTCAACTACCCGTACAACTACGGCTCGGCGGGCAACAACTACACCACCCCGATCACCGGCGGGAGCGGCGCCGACGCGTGCACCTCCACGCCGCACTTCGTCAGCGTGCCGCGCCACTACTGGAACACGTCGGTCGAGTGGTGCGATACCCAGATCGGGCAGGCTGGCGACAAGTGGCTGGGCTACGGCACCGATGTGAACGGGACCTGCCAGCCCGGCTACGACTCGACGCACCTTTACCCGCGCTTCTACCAGTTCGGGGCGACGAGCTACGTCGACAACTATGCCAATGCCGCGTTCCAGCGCGTCGATCTGGACATCACGCAGCGGGCGACGGCACAGTACACGACGACCTGGATCGATAGCGCCGGCCAGCAGCAGACCATCACGCGCACCTTCGACGAGGAGATGACCAACTACGCCAACTGGTTCGCCTACTACCGCACGCGCGTGCAGGCGGTGAAGACGGTCACCTCGCTCGTGTTCAACCAGCTCGACAACACCTACAACGTGGGCTTCCACACGCTGTCGAACGGGCTGACCACGGCCACGGCGCAGTCCGATCCGGCGACCTTCGTCAACGTCGCCCCGTTCAACGCGGCGCAGAAGGCGGCGTGGTTCCAGCAGCTGTTCGCCATCACCATCCCGCTGCGGCTGGAGACACCGACCCTCGACGCCATGGTTCGCATCGGCAATACTTCCTCAACGGCACCAGCGCCGTTGCTGCCCGGGTCGACCGATCCGATCACCCTGTCGTGCCAGAAGAACTGGCACATGCTGTTCACCGATGGTTTCGTCAATCAGCCGCTCCTGCCGGCGACCACGGTGGGCGACCAGGATCTGACGGTTCCGAACTACCCGGACTTCGCCACCAATCCGATCGCCGGCATGGTTCCCGGCACCGCGTGGCCGCACCCGTACCAGGAGGATCCGAACAACATGGCGGCGAACTCCCAGTCGGACTACGCCATGTTCTACTGGGTGACCGATCTGCGCACCGGTGGGGGTCCCACGGCGCCGAACAACGTGCCGACCTCGAGCACCGATCCGGCGGACTGGCAGCACCTGAACTTCGCGGCGTTGTCGCTGGGCACGCAGGGCAAATTGCCGGCCGCCAACCCCTCGCTCACCCTGAACCAGCTCGCGGCCGGATCGTTGCAATGGCCACAGCCGTATCCGACGGTCAATCATCCCAACAATTCCGGGGTCGATGATCTGTGGCACGCGGCAGTCAATGGCCGCGGCCAGTTCGTGAACGCGAATTCGGCGGCGCAGCTCGAGCTGGGCATGGGGCAGATCCTGCAGAACATCACCAACCAGGCAGGTTCGCGCGCGGCAGCCGGGTTCTCAGAGCAACTCGATCTCGGCCGGAAACAACTCCATCTACGAAGTGAGTTTCCAGCCCGGCTGGGGCGGTGACGTAATCAAGGTTCCGGTCGACCCGACCACCGGTTTGCCCGGCGCGCCGCTCTGGGACGCGGCCGCGCAGCTGGGCAGCCAGCTGTTGATCGCGGCACCGGGTGACACGCCCTGGTTCACCAACCGCAAGATCGTCACCGTCACCGACACCGGCGCAGGCCGTACCGATGACTGTGGGGCAACCTCTCCGCCGCGCAGCAGGACTCGCTCGCCCCGGGACTGCCGACGACCGGGCAGGCCGTGCTCGGCTTTCCTGCGCGGGGACCCGACCAACGAAGGCATCTCGCTCGGGCAATTCCGGGTGCGCGCCACCGATCGCCTCGGGCGAGGACTTCCTGGGCGACATCGTCGACTCGTCGGCAGTCTATGTCGGCCCGCCCGAACGCCTCCTACCTCGACGGCAACGACCCGGGCTACTCCACCTTCGTCGCCAACCATGCTGCGCGTGCGCCGATGGTGTACTTCGGCGCCAACGACGGCATGCTGCACGCCGTCAACGACAGCCACCGGCAACGAGGCCTGGGCGTTCATGCCGCACGACCTGTTCCGGGCGGCCGTCACCGGGCTGGGCGCCCTGTCCTACCAGAACGGCGCCCTGCCGCCGTTCCGGCACCACTACTACGTCGATTCGACGCCGCGGGTGATCGACGTCGATTTCGGCAACCAGAACTGGCACAGCCTGCTCGTCGGCGGCTTGGGCAAGGGCGGCAAGTCGTACTACGCCCTCGACGTCACCAACCCGGCGTCGGTCACCAACGAGCTCACGGCGGCCAGCCAGTACCTGTGGACGTTCACCGATCGCCGACATGGGCTACAGCTACATGCAGCCGATCGTGGCGAAGACGCGCGCCTTCAACGGCGCCTGGCTGGTCATCGTCACGGCGGGCTACAACAACCCGAGCGGCCTGGGCAAGGTCTTCTTCATCAATGCCGCCACCGGCACGCTGCTCAATACCCTGAGCACCGGCTTCGGCAACGCCGCGAGCCCGTCCGGGCTCGCCCAGATCGCCGGCTACACCAAGGACTTACCACAACCAGCTCGTCGAGCAGCTCTACGGCGGCGACCTTTACGGCAACTTCTGGCGCTTCGACGTCTCGGATCCGAACCCGGCCAACTGGACGGTGGTGCAGATGGCCACGCTGACCGACCCGACCGGCAACCCGCAGCCGGTGACCACGCCGCCGAATATCGAAGTCGACGCCGTCAACGGGATCGACCGCTGGGTCTTCGTCGGAACCGGGCGGCTGCTCGACCCCACCGACCTCACCAACGCCGACGATCGCCAACCAGATCCAGACGATGTACGCCTTCCGCGACGGCACCGGGATCACGCCCTCGGTGATCACGACCCCGTTGCAACCGCGGGTGAGCCTGGTGGCGCTCACCGACAAGATCAACGGCGTGCGCAACGAACCGCAATACGGCTGGTATGACGACCTGCCGGCGGGCCAGCGCATCATCACCCCGCCGCAGGCAGCGATTTCGCTGGTCGCCTACGCGGGCACCTCGCCGCAGACCGACCCGTGCCTCACTGGCCAGCCGGCAACGCTGTATGTGCGCAACTTCTCCTACGGCGCCTCGCTGCTCGACGATGCCGGCGGCAATCCGACGGCGGGTATCGCGGAAGCTTCAGGCGCGGTCGGGATGGATATCTTCTCGTTCCCGACCACGGGCAGCTCGGCCTCGAACGGCACCCTCGACATTCGCATCGGCGTCACCGCGGGCACCACCGGCAACGTGACCTTCTTCAAGGTGAACGTCAACTTCCCGTTCTCCGCGCACCGCATGTCGTGGCGTCTGCAGGGCCAATAGACGGCTGCGTTCGACCCCGACTTTCGGCTGGCCCCTTCCCGTGGCCGCTCCCCCGACTCGGAGCGGCCATTTTCATGGTACCGTCGGCCGCTCGAGACCGGATCCCGTGACAGGCGCTACGCTCGATTTGGACGATAGCGGCGATGGGCGTGCAGTCGATCGCCGGCTGGCCATCGCGATTGGCGCGTCGCTCGTAATCCACGCGCTCGTCGTCGCGTCGCTGCGCGGGCTCATCCCGGCGCTGCCGGCGCAGGACTTGGGCGCAGCCACCAACTTTGCCACTCTGCAGGCCGTCCTCGCCGGGCCGCGCACGGAAGCCGAGCCCATCGAGCCGGCGCCGCTCGAACCCCCTACTCCGCCGGCGCTGTTCCTGCCGCCGCTTGAGAATCCGATCGAGCTGCCCCCAAGGCGCGCGAACATCCCGGCGCAGGCGCCGCCACCCGGACCGGTCCTGCGCTCGGGTGCCGACCGTCCGCCGGTGAGCATCTCCGTCAAGCTGGTCGACGACCCGGCGCGCTTGGGAGCCGAGTACGCGCTTACCCTGGCGCAGAAGTTTCCGCGCCTCGCCTCGAAGCCGCCGGCACTGCTCGGCTCGCTGTCGGTGGTATATCCGCCGGCGGCCCTCGAGCAGCGGCACCGAAGGCAGCGTGGCCGCTCTCCTGACCCTCGACGCGCAAGGTCACGTAGTCGACTCGACGCTGCTGCCGGAAGGCGGTCTGTTCGCGCCCGCAGTCGCCGCGGCGCTGAAGACCGCCGACTTCGCGCCGGCGGAAATCGACGGCAAAACGGTGCCCTATTGGGCGATCGTCGAGTTCTACTTCAGCATCGCCCGCCGGCGTTAGCCCAGGGTCGGCAGGTGAAAGCCGGGGGCCGCGCTGCCGTCGTCGGGCCAGCGCGCGGTGACCGCCTTGCCGCGGGTGTAGAAGCGCACCCCATCCATGCCATGCACGTGCAGGTCGCCGAACAGCGAGTTGCGCCAGCCGCCGAACGAATAGAAGGCCATCGGCACCGGGATGGGCACGTTGATGCCCACCATGCCGACTTCGACCTGCTGCTGAAAGCGGCGCGCCGCGTAACCGGAGCGGGTAAACAACGCCGCCCCGTTGGCGTAGGGGTTGGCGTTGATCAGCGCGATGGCCTCCTCCAGCGAGGCGGCGCGCACGATGACCAGCACCGGCCCGAAAATCTCCTCGCGATAGATCGCCATCTCGGGCGTCACCGCATCGAACAGCGTCGGCCCGACGAAGAACCCGCGGTCGTGGCCGGCGACCTGCGGGCTTGCGCCCGTCGACGACCAGCGTCGCGCCCTCGGCGACCCCGCGATCGATGAGCCCGACGATCCGCTCGCGCGCCGCGCAGGTGATGACCGGCCCCATTTGCGAACGCAGCGCGATCGCCCGGGCCGACGACGACCCGGCGCGCGCGCGCGGCGAGCTTGATCGCGCAGCGGGTCGCCCGCCTCGCCGACGGCGACGGCCACCGACACCGCCATGCAGCGCTCGCCGGCCGAGCCGTAGGCCGCCCCGATCAACGCATCGGCGGCGAAGTCGAGATCTGCGTCGGGCAGAACGACGGCGTGATTCTTGGCCCCGCCGAGTGCCTGAACCCGCTTGCCGCGCGCCGTCCCGGCCTGGTAGATGGCGCGGGCGACCGGCGTCGAGCCGACGAACGACACCGCCTTGATGTCCGGATGCTCGAGGATGGCGTCGACCGCCTCCTTGTCGCCGTGCACGACGTTGAGCACGCCGTCGGGAAGTCCCGCCTCGTGCGCCAGCTCGGCCATGCGCAGGCTCAGGCTCGGATCGCGCTCCGAGGGCTTGAGCACGAACGTGTTGCCGCAGGCGATCGCGATCGGGAACATCCACAGCGGCACCATCGCCGGAAAATTGAACGGCGTGATGCCGGCGCACACGCCGACGCGGCTGGCGCAAGGAGAAGCTGTCGACGTCGCTGCCGACGTTATCGCTGAATTCGCCCTTGAGCAGGTGCGGAATCCCGGTGGCGAACTCGACGACCTCGATGCCGCGCGTGATCGAGCCCTCGGCGTCGATGCAGGGTCTTGCCGTGCTCCTCGGTGAGCAGCCGCGCCAGATCCTTCTTGTGCGCGTCGAGCAACTCGCGGAAGCGCATCAGGATGCGCGCCCGGCGCAGCGCCGGCGCGGCGCGCCAGGCCGGCCAGGCTGCGACGGCGGCGGCGACCGCGGCGGCGACATCCGCGGCCGTCGCCAGCGGCACGTGGCGCAGCACCTCGCCGGTGGCGGGATTGGTCACTTCGCCGTAGCGCGTGGTGCGCGACGGCACCGCGCGCCCGCCGATCCACAGCGGCAGCCGATCCAGTGTCGTCAGATCCATCGTGCTCCCCTCCCGTCGTCGCTTCGGCCCGGGTCAGCCGGCTTCATGCAGGCGCGCCACGTACCGCGCCACCAGGTCGACTTCCAGATTGACCCGCGCGCCGGGCGCGAGTTCACCCAGGGTCGTCTGCCGCCAGTGTATGCGGGATCAGGTTGGCCGCAAAGCGGCGCCGCGGCGACGCGGTTGACCGTCAAGCTCACGCCGTCGACGGCGATCGATCCTTTCGGCGGCGATGAACCGGGCGAGCGCCTCCGGCGCCGTCGACCTCGAGCAACCGGCTGCCGTCGCGCGGCGCCGACCGCTGCCGCTTGCGCGACGACTGCCCACGCCGTCGACATGCCCGCTCAGCAGATGGCCGCCGAGGCGATCGGACAGCCGCAGCGCCTTTTCCAGATTGACCCGCGCACTGCCGTCCAGCCCGGCGGTACAGCGCAGCGTCTCCGCCGACACGTCGAAGCTAAGCGTGTCGCCGTCGCACGGCCACGACGGTCAGACAGCAGCCGGCGACGGCGATGCTGTCGCCCGCCTTGACGTCGGCAAGCTCGCAGCGCGCCCGCCTCGACCGCGATGCGCAGGCCGTCACCCCAGGGCTGCGCGCCGCGATGATCCGGCCGATCGGCCTGCACGATGCCGGTGAACATCAGTCCGCCTCCCGGACCAGGCGCGCGAGCATGCGCCAATCCGTCGCCGATGCGCGCGCTGTCGTGAATGTGCAAGGCGCACGCGCTGTGCGAGCTGCGCGAGCGGCGCGGGCAATGCGAACATGCCGCGCGCCGGATCGCCGAGAAGGCTCGGCGCCAGATAGAGCAGCAACTCGTCGACCAGACCGGCGGCGAGCAGCGCGCCGTTGAGCTTGGCACCGGCCTCCACCTGCAGCTCGTTGATGCCCTGCGCGGCGAGGAAGCGCAGCATAGCCGCGAGGTCGACCCGGCCGTCGGGCCCGGGCAGGCGCACGTGGCGCACATGCGCCGGCCACTGGCCCGCGTCGCGCCGCCGCCGACACGACGAGCACGCGTCCGCCCTCGAGCACGCGCGCGCCGTCGCCGGCAGCTCCCCGTGGCGATCGACGATGACGCTCGAGCGGCTGCCGCGAGGTTTCGACCGCTCGCACCGTCAGCCGCGGATCGTCCTGCAGCACCGTCCCGATGCCGGTGAGGATGGCGCAGGAGCGGGCCCGCCAGCGATGCGCCGTCGGCGCGCGCTGCCGGACCGGTGATCCATTGGCTCGCGCCGTTGTCGAGCGCCGTCTTGCCATCCAGGCTCGCCGCGATCTTGACCCGCACCCAGGGCCGCCCGTCGCTCGAGCCGCTCGCATCCATCCGATGTTGAGCTCGCGCGCTTCGCTCTCGCACAGGCCGAATTCCACGGCGACGCCGGCGGCGCGCAGGCGCTCGCCGCCCTGCGCCGCGAGCGGGGTTCGGATCGCGCATGGCGGCGACGACCCGCGCGATGCCGGCGGCGAGCAACGCCTCGGTGCACGGCGGCGTGCGGCCGTGATGGTTGCACGGCTCCAGGGTCACGTAAGCGGTGGCCCCGCGCGTGGCTTCGCCGCGCGCCCGCGCGGCGGCGAGGGCGAGCGAGCTCGGCGTGCGCCTCGCCCGCCCGCTCGTGCCAGCCCTCGCCGATGATGCGCTCGTCGCGCACGAGGACGCAGCCCACGCGCGGATTCGGCGTCGTCGTGAACAGGCCCCGCTCCGCCGAGCTCGAGCGCGCGCAGCATGCGCTCGCGATCGCGGATCGTTGAACGCCGTCATGCCTGCCGCGCCGGAACGCCGTTCAGCGCGGCTTGCGCCGCGGCGACGCCGGCTCGACTTCCTTCAGCGCGTCGCGGAAATCCGCCGCATCCTGGAAGCTGCGATACACGGAAGCAAAGCGGATGTAGCCGACCTTGTCGAGCTTGTAGAGCTCCTGCATAACCATCTCGCCAACCTGCCGCGACGGTATTTCGCGTTCGCCCAGGCCAAGGACCTGCTGCACGATGCGCTCGACGGCCTGGTCGACATACTCGGTGGGCACCGGCCGCTTGTGCAGCGCGCGCTGAAAGCCGTTGCGAATCCGGTGCACATCGAAGTCCGCGCGCGTGCCATTCTGCTTGACGATCTGCGGCAGTCGCAGCTCGGCATTCTCGTAGGTCGTGAAGCGCTTGTGGCAGGCGACGCAGCGCCGGCGGCGGCGAATCGAGTCACCGCCCTCGGACACGCGCGAATCGACGACCTGGGTGTCGGGGCTGCCGCAGAAGGGACACTTCATCGCTCAGCGGCGGGGCGCATAGACGGGAAACTTGGCCGTCAGCGCCTTCGCCGCGTTGGCGACGCGGGTGATGGTCGCGGCGTCACTCGGCGCCTCGAGGACGTCGGCGATGAGATGTCCCAGTTCCTCGCATTCGATTTCGGTGAAGCCGCGGGTCGTGATGGCCGGGCTCCCGAGGCGAATGCCGCTGGTCACCGCCGGCTTCTCCGGGTCGTTGGGAATGGCATTCTTGTTGACGGTGATCTGCGCCCGGCCGAGCGCCGCCTCGGCGTCCTTGCCGGTGATCTGCTTCGCGCGCAGATCGACCAAGAACAGGTGCGAGTCGGTGCCGCCGGAGACGATGCGCAGACCGCGATCCTGCAGCACGGTGGCCAGCACGCGCGCATTCTCCAGCACGCGCTCCTGATACACCCTGAACTCGCGCGACAGCGCTTCCTTGAAGGCGACCGCCTTGGCCGCGATCACGTGCATCAGCGGGCCGCCCTGCAGGCCCGGGAAAACCGCGGAGTTGATCAGCTTGGCGTGCTCGGCGCCGGCGAGAATGAACCCGCCGCGCGGGCCGCGCAAGCGTCTTGTGCGTCGTGCTGGTCACGAAATGCGCGACCCCGACCGGGCTCGGATAGAGCCCGGCCGCAATCAGACCGGCGTAATGCGCCATGTCGGCCATCAGGTAGGCGCCGACGGCATCGGCAATGGCGCGAAAACGCGCCCAGTCGATGACCCGCGAGTAGGCGGAGGCCCCGGCGATGATGAGCTTCGGCTTGTGCTCCCGGGCGAGCCGTTCGGCGGCGTCGTAGTCGATCTGCTCGGTCGCCGGATCGAGACCGTAGGCGACGACGTGGAACCACTTGCCGGACATGTTGACCGGCGAGCCATGCGTCAGGTGTCCGCCGTGCGGCAGCGACATGCCGAGGATCGTGTCGCCGGGCTTGAGCATGGCGAAGAACACCGCCTGGTTCGCCTGCGCACCCGAATGCGGCTGCACGTTGGCAAATTCGGCATCGAAGAGCTTCTTGGCGCGGTCGATCGCCAGCTGCTCGGCGATGTCGACGAACTCGCAGCCGCCGTAGTAGCGCTTGCGCGGATAGCCCTTCGGCGTACTTGTTCGTCAGCTGCGAGCCCTGCGCCGCCATCACCGCGATGCTGGCGTAGTTCTCCGAGGCGATGAGCTCGATATGCTGCTCCTGGCGAAGGTTCTCTTCGGCGATCGCCGCGCAATCTCGGGGTCGGCTTGCGCGAGGGTCAGAAGGCGATGGGGCATGGCGCGAGCCGGAGGCAAAACAATGTATTTTACCATTGCCGTAGCGACCGCGGACCGCAGGGCCGATGACGCTCTTGCGCTACTTCTTCGCCGCCGCCGCGCTCTGCATGCCGGCGATGACCATGAACTGGTCGAAGCCCTCCTCGGCGACGCGAAACCACAGAATTTCCTCGTCGCGGAATCTCTTCCACGGCTCGTAGACCTTCTTGAACTTCGCGTTCTTGGCGGCGAACTCGTCGTAGACCTCGACCGCCGCCTTGTACGACGCCAGCATGATCTCGCGCGGAAACGCGCGCAGCTGCACGCCCGCGGCCACCAGCCGGCGCAGTGCCGCCGGATTGCGCGCGTCGTACTTCGCCACCATGTCGACATTCGCCTCGGCGCACGCCGCCTCGAGAATCGCCTGATAGGCCTCGCGGCAGGTCCGCCCAGGCCTTGGCGTTGACGAACAGGTCGATCTCCGGGCCGCCTTCCCACCAGCCGGGGTAGTAGTAATACTTGGCGATCTTGTACAACCCGAGCCGCTCGTCGTCGTACGGGCCGACCCACTCCGCCGCATCGATGGAGCCATCGGCCAACGCCGCATAGATGTCGCCGCCGGCGAGCTGCTGCGGCAGCACGCCGAGCCGTCTGCATCACCACGCCGGCGGAGCCGCCGATGCGCATCCTGAGGCCCTTCAGGTCGGCCAGGGTATGCATTTCCTTGCGGAAGAACCCGCCCATCTGCGCCCCGGTGTTGCCGGCCGGAATGTTGTAGACGTTGTAATCGCGCATGAACTCGCGCATGAGTTCGAGGCCGCCGCCGTGGTACATCCACGCGTTCTGCTGGCGCGCGTTCATGCCGAAGGGGACCGCGCAGGCAAAGGCGAAGGTCGGGTCCTTGCCGAAGAAGTAATACGGCGCGGTATGCGCGCACTGCACCGTCGCGTTCTGGACCGCGTCGAGCACCTCCAGGCCGGGAACGATTTCGCCGGCGGCAAACACCTGCGATCCGGAACCTGCCGTTGGTGGCGGCGGCGCAGCGCCTGGCGATGACGCTCGGCGGCGCCGAAGAGCGTGTCCAGGCTCCTCGGAAAGCTCGACGCCAGCCGCCATCGGACCTCGGGCTGCGTCGCCCTGGCCGATCGCGGGCTGCGGCGAGCCGCGCCGGCGGCAAGGCCGGCTGCCGCCTTAGTCAGGAACGAACGACGTTGCATCGGGCTTCTCATCCTCCCATGGCTGACCGACATCGCGGCGCGACGCTGTCCGCGCGCGCACTCGGCCGGCCGGCAGCCCGGTGGCGGGCGATTCTAACTTAGCTTGCCGCTGGCGCGCGCCGTCTACGCCGGAGAGTTTGCGGACGGCGTTGAACAGGGCCCAGGCCCAGCTGGCCTGCCGCTCCAGCGTCTGCGTGAAGCGGATCAGATAGCGGGCGTTGCCGGTATCGAGCTCGACCATGCCGCCGGGAAGAAAGCGGTCGTCGGGTCCGATCAGGCTGCGTTGCGCCGACTGGCGATTGTCCGCGTGCGCGGGCAGGTAGATGCCGAAAAAGGGCCGGTCGACGCCGGCGCGCTGGGCATCGAGCGGGGCGACCCAGCTGCGCAGCAGTACCCGCACCATGCGCCGGGCGATGATTTCGACGCCGCAGACACCTCCTCGACCTGCTCGCGCTGCATGCGCCGCACCACCGCGAGTTCCCAGCGGTCGTTGTCCTTGATGGCGATGATCTCGCCCAGCTTGGTCGGCGCGTCCTTGGCCGGGGCGATCATGCGCACGCCGCTTTCGCTGCGGTTGACCATCTTCCATTGCGAGCCGCGAATGCGTCGCGCGATCGACTCCGGGTTGGCGTTGGGACTCACCAGTTGGGTGATTTCGTCGTAGCTGTGCATCGCGCCGGAGGTCTTCGCCTCCGGTGCGATGTGCTCGACCTCGGCGACCGCGCGCGTGAGCGCCTGCAGGCCGACCACCACGCGCACCTCCATGTCGCTCGACTTGCGCGGCGCCCGCGGCGAGAAGGCCAGCGCGTCCGGTCCGTACAAGGCGGCCAGGCGCATCAGCAGCAGCTTCTGCTCGCGCGGCGGCAGCGCGCCGGGCAGGCGGGGATCGGTGTCCTGTTCCGGCAGCAGGCGCATGCGTTCGACCACGCGCGCATAGACCGGCGTGGCGTCGAGGAACATCAGCCGGCCGCCGGGGCGCGGCTTGTCCTGGCGCTTGAGGCCCTGCGTGCCCGACAGGTCGACGTAGAAATTCGCCCCGGTTCCCGGCGGCGGCATCAGCGTGAGCGACGGCGTCCACTCCTCGAGCGAACGCGCCACCCACTCGACCTGATCCGGCGTGAAGTTGCCGCTGTCCAGGCGCATGAGCAGGAGCGACTGGATGTATTCCTGCTCGAGTGAGCGCGCGGGCTGGCTGAACGCGCCGGCGCCGAAGGACAGCGGCTCGCGTTGCCAGCCGCGCATGCGCGCGAACTCATAGAGCTCGTGCAGCTCGCGCCACTGCGCCGGAATCCAATGCCCGTAGCGAAACAGCCGGAATTTGCCGTCGATCGCCTTGTAGTGCGCGAGCCGGACCAGCACCCGCGGCAGCACCGTCTTCCAGCGCTTCTGCTCGCCGGCCGCGTAACCGGCCTTGAGGGTCGCCTGATAGGCCGCGGTGAAGGCCTTGACCAGATCGAATACGCCATGCCACAGGCGCGTCTCGACGCTGCTCGAGCGCTGATAATTGGCCGTGTACTGGGCGGTCAGCTGGGCGATGATCGGCTCGCAGCGTGCGTCGATGCGCAGCAGCGCCTCCGCCTGCGCAGGCCCGATGCGTCGGCGCCCGCCCGGAAACGAGGCGATGAGGTCGAGCGCCTCGTGCTGCAGCTGCAACGGGTCGCCCGTGGGCAGCGACCCGACCCAGCGCGCCGCCGCGCTGCCGCCGCGCAACGGGTCCTGCAGCGAGCGTCGCCAAACCCGGATTCGTTCCCGCAATGGGCGCGTGGGGACCATGGCGCCGAGCGCGACGATTAATTTCCGGCCACCATCATGGCGCCTATGAGAATCGAGCCGCAATGCCGTGAGCCGCGGCGATCCACGTCGTTGCCGACGGCGACGATGTCGCGATACATCCGGCGCAGGTTGCCGGCGATCGTTATTTCCTCGACCGGATAGGCGATGACGCCGTCTTCCACCCAGTAGCCCGCCGCGCCGCGCGAATAGTCGCCGGTGACCGGGTTCACACCCTGGCCGAGCAGCTCGGTCACGAGCAGCCCGCTGGCCCATGCGCCGCAGCAACGCCGGCAGGTCGTCGCTGCCGTGCGTGACGACGAGGTTGTGGTTGCCCCCGGCGTTGCCCGTCGAAACGAGCCCGAGCTTGCGCGCCGAATAGCTGCCCATGAAGATAGCCCTGCACGACCCCGTCGCGGACGACATCGCGCGCACGCGTCGCCACGCCCTCGTCGTCGAACGGCGCCGACGCCTGGCCGCGCGGCGAGATGCGGCTCCTCGCGGATCGCTGATCGTGCGGCGCAAACACGCTCTGGCCGAGGCTGTCGAGCAGAAAGGAGGACTTGCGGTAGAGACTGCCGCCGCTGGTGGCATTGACGTAGTGGCCGATCAGGCCGGTGGCCACCGGCGCTTCGAACACGACCGCGCAATCGCGCGTGGTCAGCTGGCGCGCGCCCAGTCGACGCGCGGTGCGCTCGCCGGCGAGGCGGCCGACCTGCGCGGCCGGCTCGAGATCCTCCGGCCGCGCGCGCCGCGGTGTACCAGTCGTCGCGCTGCATGGACTCGCCGTCGTCACCGATCACCGCGCAATAGATGCCGTGGCGCGAGCTCGCATAGCCGGCGCAGAAGCCGTGCGTATTGGCGTAGGCGAACTCGCCCTTCGTGCACGGAAACGCGTCGCGCCTTCGGAATTGGTCAGGCGGGGGTCGACGCGCAAGCGCCGCGGCCTCGCACTCCTGTCCCAGGGCGATGGCCTGCTCGACCGAGAGCTCCCACGGGTGATAGAGATCAAGCTCGGGCCCGTTGCTGCGGGCGAGCAAGGCCGGATCGGCGAGGCCGGCGCAAGGATCCTCGGCGGTGTAGCGCGCGATCGTGAGCGCCTTGGTGACGGTGTCGTCGATGGCCACGGTCGAAAAATCGGCGGTGCTGGCGTGGCCGCGCCGCGCCCCGACGTAGACGGTCACGCCGATGCCCTTGTCGCGGTTGTAGGCGATGGTCTCCACCTCGCCCTTGCGCACGGTGACCGACAGGCCGAAGGCCTGCGAGACCTCGCTCTCGGCGGCCGTGGCGCCGCGCGCCTGCGCGGCCTTGAGCACCTGGCCGGCGAGCGCAGCCAGGGCCTCGGCCGCGAGCGGAAAGCGGGTGGCGGGGGCAGCGCGCAGGATGGCGGCGGTATCGGTCATCGACGGACTCTGAGGCGGTCGCCGCGAGGGCGATCGGCTATGATAGCAAACGCCCTTGCCCTCCGACCGTTTGCCGATGCATCGACCCGACGAAACACCCCTGCCGACCGTACAGGTGGCTGAACGCCAATCCAAGACGCGGCGCAAGGAAGCCATGACCGCCCTGCAGGCCCTGGGCGAGGCGCTGTTGCGGCTCGGCCCGGTGCGGCGCGCCGAGCTCGCGCCTGCCGGAGCGCCTGGCGGAGGCGCTCGACGCGGCGCAGCGGATCACGCAACGCGAGGCCAGGCGCCGGCAGCTGCAGTTCATCGGCCGGCTGATGCGCGAGATCGATGCGGCGCCCATCCGGGCGCGCCTGGCGCAGTGGGCCGACGCCCCCAACGCCGAAAAGGCGCGGCTGCACACGCTCGAGCGGTGGCGCGAACGGCTGTTGTCCGAGGCCGGCGCACTGGACGCGCTGTGCGCCGAGCGGGCCGGCGCGGACCGGGCGCGGCTATCCGAGCTGGTCGCGGGGGTGCATGGCGAACGCGCCCACGCGCAGCCACCGCGCGCCTACCGCGAGCTGTTTCGCGCGCTCGACGCGCTGTTCCGCAGCAGCAACTGAATCCGGCGCTCCGCTAGCAACGCGCCCGGAGCCCCGGAGCCATCGGCATGACCGAACCGCAACCGCTGCATGATCGGCCTGGTCTCGATCAGCGATCGTGCCTCCGCCGGCGTGTACGAAGACAAGGGCATCCCGGGCCTTCGTGGAATGGTTTACCGCCGCCTTGCGCACGCCTTGGCGCGTGGATACGCGGCTCATTCCCGACGAGCGGGCGCGCATCGAGCACACGCTCATCGACCTGGTCGACAGCCTCGCCTGCGACCTCGTCCTCACCACCGGCGGCACGGGCCCGGCGCCGCGCGACGTCACGCCGGAAGCGACCCTGGCCATCGCCGACAGGGTATTGCCCGGCTTCGGCGAGCAGATGCGCCAGGTGAGTCTGAAATATGTGGCGACGGCCATCCTCTCGCGCCAGGTCGGCGTCATCCGCGGCCGCGCGCTGATTCTCAATCTTCCGGGCCAGCCCAAGGCCATCCGGGAGACGCTCGATGGCGTCTTTCCGGCCGTGCCCTACTGCCTCGATCTCATCGGCGGACCGTACGTGGAAACGCACGAAGCGGTGTGCAAGGTGTTTCGGCCGAAATCTGCCCTCAAGGGCTGAGCATTCGGGCACCGACGTTGCGCTGTGGCGCGCGCCGCGGAGGCCGGCTGCGAGCTAGTAGAATCGCCGCGTGGGCAACGCCGACGCCAATCAGCCGCCACCGTTCGAAGGCCGCAATCTGTTTGCCACCGACGCCGCGCTGCAGCAGGCCGTGGCGCGTGAAGGCGCGCTCTGGGCGCGCGAGGGGCTGCTCGCCTGGGGCGAGCGCCTGGGGCGCGCTGACACCTTCGCCTTGGCCGCGCGCGCCAACCGCTTCCCTCCCGAGCTGCACACGCACGATCGCTTCGGCAATCGTCTCGACGAAGTCGCCTTCGACCCGGCATGGCACGAACTGATGCGGCTGGCCATGGCCGAGGGCGAGCACTGCGCCCCCTGGCGGGACGCGCGCTCCGGGGCGCAGGTGGCGCGCTCGGCCGCGTTCCTGCTGCACGCCGAGGTCGAGAACGGCACGCAGTGTCCGCTCACGATGACCTTCGCCGCCGTGCCGGTGCTGCGCCGTCACGCCAGTGCGTTCGCCGGCTCGTCGGAGCAGTGGCTGGCGCGCTGCCTCGGACCCGACTACGATCCGCGCTCACTGCCGGTCGCGGCCAAGACCTCGGCCCTGATCGGGATGGGCATGACCGAGCGCCAGGGCGGCTCCGATGTCCGTGCCAACGTGACCCGGGCCGAACCGGCCGGCGACGGCATGTACCGTTTGACCGGCCACAAGTGGTTCTTCTCGGCGCCGATGTGCGATGCGCACCTGGTGCTCGCGCAAGCCGCCGGCGGCCTGTCGTGTTTCTTCCTGCCGCGGCTCTTACCGGACGGGACGCGCAACGCGGTGCGCCTGGAGCGGCTGAAGGACAAGCTCGGCAACCGCTCCAATGCGTCCGCCGAGGTTACCTTCGAGGGCGCGAGCGCATGGCTGCTCGGTGACGAAGGGCGCGGTGTGCCGGTAATCATCGAGATGGTGCAGCAGACGCGGCTCGATTGTGCGATCGGCAGCGCCGGCTTGATCCGTGGGGCCACCGCGCAGGCGCTGCATCACGCGACCTATCGCCGCGCTTTCGGCAGAGCGCTGATCGAGCAGCCGTTGATGCAGAGTGTCCTCGCCGATCTGGTGCTCGAGGCCGAAGCCGCCATTGCCCTGACGCTGCGTCTGGCGCGCGCTTTTGAAGCCGGTGCGCCGGCGTCGGAGGGCGCCTTCGCGCGCTTGGCCACGCCGGCGGTGAAGTACTGGGTGTGCAAACGCGCGCCCCCGGTTGTGGCCGAGGCACTGGAAGTGCTAGGGGGCAATGGCTATGTCGAGGAATGCCCGCTGCCGCGCATGTACCGCGAGGCGCCGCTCAACTCCATCTGGGAAGGCTCCGGCAACGTCATGTGCCTGGACGTCCTGCGCGCGGCCCGGCGCGAGCCGGCGGCGGTCGAGGCGCTGCTCGCCGAGCTTGCTCTCGCCAGCGGGGCCGATGCCCGGCTCGATCGCCACGTGGCGGGGCTTGCCAGCGCGCTGCGCGACCCGGGGCCCGCCGAGCAGGATGCCCGCCGGGTCAGCGGCGCAATCGCCACCGCGCTCGCCGCCGCACTGCTGGTGCGGCACGCCCCGACGGCGATCGGCGCGGCGTACTGTGCGTCGCGCCTGGTGGCCGGCTACGCCGGGGCGCTCGGCGCACTGCCGGACGGCATGGGCCCGGCAGCGCTCGGCGCCCGCGCGGCCTGAGCAACCCAGCCCGCGGTGCGGGCTAGGCTGCGACCTGCGTCAATTGGTGGGAATACCCAGGATCTTTTCGGCCTTGGCCAAGGTGTCGAGCGACTCCTGATGCTTGCCCGCCTTGTGCAGCGCTTCGCCCTCGGCACGATACTTCTTGACATCCTCCATTTGCGCGGCGGTCAACTTCGGATTCTTCGCCATGGCGTCGTCGATCTTTTTCATCTCCATCGGGCAGTGAAACGCGAACGCGGTGCCGGCGAAGAGCAGCATGGCGGCAAACAGGACGCTACGGATCTTCATGGTTTTTCCCTCTCCTTTGGGCGAAACTACCGACCGGCAGCCGAATCCGCCAGCTGCATCAAGCATAGCGTAGACAGGTGCTTTTGCAAGTCCGGCAGCGCGCCGCCCGTCTCATTCGAGCAGCAATTCGGTCCGGCTGCCTGGGTCCTGGCGATAGAACTGGGCCAACAGCCGGTATGCGTTCGGATACTCCGCTTGCAGCAGTGTCGGCTCGGCGAAAAAGATCTCCGAGAGCACGGCGAAGAATTCGGCCGGACTCTCGGCGGCATACGGATCGATCTCGGTTTCCTCGGCCTTCTCCACGCGCCGCCGGAAATGCCCGTACGCGGCGCTCATCGTCTTCTGCCAAGTGCGCCGCGGCATATCCGGGTGCAACGGCGGACAGCCGTTCGCCTCGCCGCTGCGCATGTCGATCTTGTGCGCGAACTCATGAATGACGAGGTTCATCCCGGCGCTCGACCAGTCAGCGCTGGCCTCGACGTCGGGCCACGAGAGGATGACCGGGCCGCCGGGAACGGCTTCGCCGGCCAGCGGCTCATCGCGCCGGTGCACGACTCCGGCCTCGTCCTCGTATTCGAGCCCGGTGACGAACTCGTCCGGGATAGACGATGACGTTTTCCCAGCCGTCGTAATAGTGCGGCCCAAGGTTGAGCGTGAGCACGCACGCCTGGATGGCGATCATCGTGCGCATGAGCGGCGTCACCTCGAAGTCGCGTGCCGCCGACGATGCTCTTCGCCGACAGGAACAGCACCACGTGCTGGCGCAGGCGTGCCAGCTCGGCTTCGGTGTAGATGGCCAGAAACGGCAATGCTTCCAGCGCCTCGCGCCACAGCGGCTCGGGAATCGCCGAGGTCGCGAGAATCCGTTTCCGCCTCCAGCTGCGGATGGCTTCGAACACGAGCGGGATGGCCTGCCAGGTCGCGCTTATCCGCGCGTCAGCGCGGTGCGTCGTCGGGCGACGACAGGCTCGACTTCGATCTCCGCGTCGTAGACGATGCCTTCGCCGCCGATCAGCAGGCGGTCGGCTTCCACCTCCGGCAGCGCCTCGACGTCGCGCAGCTTGCGGCGATAGTCGAGCTCTTGCGCCCGGCCTCGTCGAGCGTCTTGCCGACGGCGTCGAGGCGGTCCTTGGTCTTGACCAGCAGCTCGCCGAATTTGCCGAACTCGGTCTTGACCGCGCCGAGCACGCGCCACACCTCGGTCGATCGCTTCTCGATCGCGAGCGTGCGAAAGCCCAGCTGCAGGCTGTTGAGGAACGCGTGCAGATTCGACGGCCCGGCCAGCATCACGCGGCCATCCCGCTGCAGCGAGTCGGCCAGCCCCGGCCGGGCGAGCGCCTCGGCGTACAAGCCCTCGGTCGGCACGAACAGGATGGCGAAGTCGGTGGTGTGCGGCGGCTCGATGTACTTGTCGCGAATCTTCTTCGCCTCGCTCTTGAAGAAATCCTCCAGCGCGCGGCGGCTGAACTCGACCGCCGCCACGTCGGCGCGTTCGATCGCGTCCTGAAGGCGCTGATAGTCCTCGAGCGGGAACTTGGCGTCGATGGGCAGCCAGCACGGCGTGCCGTCCTCGCCGCGGCCAGGAAACTTGATCGCGTATTCCACGCGCTCCGACGAGCCCGGCCGCGTCGCGACGTTCTTCGCGTACTGGCCCGGGGAGAGCACCTCGTCGAGCAGCGCGCCGAGCTGCACCTCGCCCCAGCCACCGCGCGACTTGACGTTGGTCAGAACTCGCTTAAGATCGCCGACGCCGGTGGCCAGCGTCTGCATCTCGCCGAGTCCCTTGTGCACCTGTTCGAGCCGGTCCGAGACCAGCTTGAACGATTCGCCGAGGCGGTGCTCGAGCGCGGCGTGCAGCTTTTCGTCGACGGTCGGCGCGTATCTGCTCGAGCTTCTGGGCGTTGTCGCCGCGCAGCAGCTCCAGGCGCTGCTCGACGGTCGTGCGCACCGCCTCGAGGCGCTGTTCGTTGCTTTGGGTGAGCGTGGAGAGCTGCTGATGCTAGCGTGCGCGCGAAATTCGCCCAGGTTGTGTCGCCAGCTCCTCGCGCGCGGTCTTGGCGTTCTGCGCCGATTCGGCCCTGGCCTGGGCGAGCTCGGCGCGCAGTTCGCGCTCGAGGCGCTCGTATCTGCGTGCCGATCGTCTCCAGCCGCGCATCGAGCGCATCGCCCGACGCTCGCGCCGCGGGCCAGCGCGGCGACCTTCGCCAGCACGACGGCCAGACAGTGCGACGAGCAGCACCAGCCCGGCGCCGAAAACCGCGACCAGCCAGGGGGATTCCACGCGGTCGAGTTTACGTCGTCAATGCAAGGACGGCAAAGGTCGCGAGCCAATGCGTGCCGACGTAGTCGCTGCTGCCGAGCGCGGGCAGCGCCGCCTGAGATGCACGCTGGCCGCCGCGCGCGGCGATCGCGCCGCCGCGGGTCGCCGCCGTGGGCAGCGCCGCCGGCGATGTCGCGCCAGCACCATGCACGCGCGAGATTCAGACCGTCCAGGTGCACCAGGTACGGGTCGCTGCGCTCGCTGACGGTCACCGGCGTGAACAGCGTGCGCCGGCTGCCCGCGCTCGATGCCGGGCAGAAAGCGCGCCAGCCAGGCGCCGAATTCAGCCGCCTGCGAGAACGCGTCGCATCAGCACGGCCTCGGTCAGCGATGGCGAGAGAAAATCCGCGCCCGACGGCTCCCACGCCGCGGGCGCCGTCGCGATCCCCCGCATACCACTCGCGCGCCTTGGCCGCCACCGCCTCGCGCAGTGTATCCGCCCCGCAGCGACCGGCGTAATCGAGCGCGAAGGCCAGCG
Source organism: uncultured beta proteobacterium (assembly GCA_963777455.1). Classification (GTDB taxonomy): domain Bacteria; phylum Pseudomonadota; class Gammaproteobacteria; order Burkholderiales; family Casimicrobiaceae; genus PALSA-1003. The sequence goes on along the minus strand of CAVZQQ010000004.1, from coordinate 2,199,388 downwards.
CGAAGGCCGTGTTCGCGTGCACGCCATGGCGGATGGGATAGGTCGCGCGCGCAGCCAGCCAGATAGCGCTCGGCGATCGCTGCGGCGAGCGGCTGCGAGCGCGCGCGCCCAGCGTGGCGCATGCGCGTCGCTGGCAGCGGCCGAGCTCCGCGGCGAGCTTCAGCAGCCACGCCCAGCCGTAGCTCCGTTCGAAGGCCGGCTGGCCGGCCTTTGCAGATAAGCGACCTCGGCATGCGATCTTGTCTGCTGCCAGATGCGTGTCGAGTGTCGGCCGGATCTGTGCCGTTTCGGGGAGCGTCTTCGTCCCGTCGCGAGAAGGCGCACGAGCAACCAGTGTGCGTGGACGCATGAGTGCCAGTCGAAGCTGCCAAAGAACGCCGGGTGAAGTGCGCGCGGGGCCGCGATGTCATCCGTGGCCGGCCAGACATGGTCGAGCTTGTTGGGGTATTCGCGCTCGATGTTCGCCAGCGCCAAGCGGGAGAACGTTGACGCCTGCGCTGGCGTCAGAAGGACAGCGTTCGGCCATGGCTTTCGGCGAACGATTCGCGGTGCGCGAAAGCGCCGCCCGGCCGTGTCTAGGCTGCCTCGCGACTCGCCTTCTTGCGTTCGTGCGCGACCAGGTGCCGCTTCCGGATGCGGATTGATGCGGGCGTGATTTCCGCCAGCTCGTCGTCGGCGATGAACTCCACGGCGTATTCGAGCGTCAGCGGAATCGGCGGCGTGAGCATGATCGCCTCGTCCTTGCCGGCGGCACGGATATTGGTAAGCTGCTTGGTCTTGATCGGGTTGACGATCAGATCGTTGTCGCGGCTGTGGATACCGATCACCATGCCCTCGTACACGCGCTCGCCAGGGCTCACGAACATGCGCCCGCGCTCCTGCAGCTTCCACAGCGCGTAGGCAACGGCCTCGCCATCTTCAGCCGATATGAGCACGCCGTTGCGGCGCTCGGGAATATCGCCCTTGACCGGAGCGTAGCCGTCGAACACGTGCGAAAACAGTCCCGTGCCGCGGGTCAAATTCATGAACTCGCCCTGAAAGCCGATCAGGCCGCGCGCCGGAATGCGGTAATCGAGGCGCGTCCGGCCGCGGCTGTCGGAAGCCATGTCCACCAGCTCGCCGCGGCGCGTTCCGAGCGCCTCCATCACCGCACCCTGATGCCCATCCTCGACGTCGACGCGTGAGCTGCTCGAACGGCTCGCTCCGCTCGCCGCCGCTGTCGCGGTACACCACCCGCGGCCGCGACACCGCGAGCTCATAGCCTTCGCGGCGCATGTTCTCGAGCAGGATGGTCAGATGCAACTCGCCGCGACCGTAAACGGTGAAGACGTCGGTATCGGCGGTGTCCTCGACGCGCAGCGCGACGTTGGTCATGAGCTCGCGCGCCAGGCGCTCGCGCAGGTTGCGGCTGGTCACGTACTTGCCGTCGCGACCGGCCAGCGGGGAGGTGTTGACCTGGAACTGCATCGACAGAGTGGGCTCGTCGACGTGGATCATCGGCAATGCCTCCGGCGCGTCGACCGCGCAGAGCGTGGTGCCGATGTGCAGCATCGTCGATGCCGGTGACGAGCACGATATCGCCTGCCGTCGCGGCGTCGACCGGCAACCCGCTCGAGGCCGGCGAAGCCGAGCACCTGACCGATCTTGCCGCGTACCCCCTCCTCGCGTACCCTGCAGCACCATCACCTCCTGTCCGGGGACGATGCGGCCGCGGCGGATGCGGCCGATGCCCAGTCGACCGACATAGCTCGAGTAGTCGAGCGCGCTGATCTGCAGCTGCAGCGGCGCGTCGACATCGCCGACCGGGGCGGGCACGCGGGCAACGATCGCGTCGAACAACGGACGCATATCGGTGCCCGGCGTCTTCGGGTCGGTCGAGGCGTAGCCCATGCAGCGCCGAGGCGTAGATGACCGGAAAGTCGAGCTGCGCCTCGGTGGCACCGAGCTTGTCGAACAGTTCGAAAGTCTGGTTGACGACCCACTCCGCACGCGCGCCCGGGCGGTCGACCTTGTTGACGACGACGATCGGCAGCAGTCCCTGGGCCAGCGCCTTGCGCGTGACGAAGCGCGTTTGCGGCATGGGACCCTCGACCGCATCGACGAGCAGCAGCACCCCGTCGACCATCGACAGCACGCGCTCGACCTCGCCGCCGAAGTCGGCGTGGCCGGGCGTGTCGACGATGTTGATGTGCGTGCCGTGGTACTCGACCGCACAGTTCTTGGCGAAGATGGTGATGCCGCGCTCGCGCTCGATCGCGTTGCTGTCCATCATGCGCTCGGAGAGCTGCTGGTGGGCGGCAAAGGTCCCGGCCTGGACGAGCAGCTTGTCGACCAACGTGGTCTTGCCGTGGTCGACATGGGCAATGATGGCGATGTTGCGCAGGGGCCGGGCAGTGGCCATAAAAAGGCAAATGGTGCGTCGCGGAAAATAAAGCAGGCTAGTGTACCAGTCCGCTGCCGTCGACAGCAAAAAAATTTTGCAAAATCCGATATTTACGGTATACATGACGGCTATTCGGCGGCCGTTCCGGTCACCGCCGAACCGTGGGGCAGCGCATTTTCCGGCTGCCTTTTCGTTTTATCTGTAGCGTCGCCGCCTGGACCGGAGCTCGCGCAAAGCGAGCGGGCCGCGTCCAGGAGACCATATCTGATGGGTAGTACCCCGAGCTTTGCCGAGCTCGGTCTGCGGCCGGAGTTGCTCCGCGCCGTGGCCGACGCCGGTTACACCACGCCCACGCCGATTCAGGCGCAGGCGATTCCCCTGATTCTCGCCGGCAAGGACGTGATGGGCGGTGCTCAGACCGGCACCGGCAAGACCGCCGGCTTTGCCCTGCCCATCCTGCACAAGCTCGCTGCCGACTGGCGAATGCCAGCCCGTCGCCGGCGCGGCATCCGGTGCGCGCGCTGATCCTCACGCCCACCCGTGAGCTCGCCATCCAGGTCGAGGAGTCGATGCGCACCTATGGCAAGCACACCGGGCTGCGCTCGACGGTCGTCTACGGCGGCGTCGACATCAAGCAGCAGCTGCCGATCGTGCGCGGCGGCGTCGAGATCCTGGTCGCCACGCCCGGACGGCTGCTCGATCACATCGAGCAGAAGTCGGTGTACCTGGGCCAGGTCGAAATCTTCGTCCTGGACGAAGCCGACCGGATGCTCGACATGGGCTTCATCCCCGACATCAAGCGCATCATGGCGCTGCTGCCGGCGACGGCGCAAGCGGCAGAACCTGCTCTTCTCGGCGACGTTCTCCAACGAGATCAAGAAACTCGCCGACGCGCTGCTAAATGAGCCGCAGCTGATCGAGGTCGCGCGGCGCAACACCACCGCCGATACTGTTACGCAGACAGTCTACAAGGTGGCCGCCGACGAGAAGCGCGCGCTGCTTGGAGCACCTGGTCACCTCGCGCAACCTGTGGCAGGTACTTTGCTTCGTGCGCACCAAGCACGGCGCCTCGCGCTTGGCCCGGCAACTGGAAAAGGACGGCCTCAAGACCACCGCGATCCACGGCGACAAGAGCCAGATCGCGCGGCTGGAGGCGCTCGATGAATTCAAGGCGGCGAAGGTCCAGGTCATGGTCGCGACCGACGTCGCGGCGCGGGGCCTGGATATCGACGACCTGCCGCTGGTGGTCAACTACGAGATGCCCTACGTGCCCGAGGATTACATCCACCGTATCGGCCGCACCGGACGCGCCGGCGCAGCGGGCGAGGCGGTCTCGTTCTGTGCCCCCGACGAAGAGCGGCTGCTGACCGAAATCGAGACGGCTGCTCAAGCGCAGCATCGCGGTGGCGCCGCCGGTTAACCTCTGCCGCACCGCATCGCAGCGCGCGCGTGCATGCCGCGCGCGCGCACCGCAACCGGCGCAGGAGCGCGTCCGCCCGCCGCAGCACTCGCCGCCGTGTCGCGCAGCACGAGTTCGCGGATCGCAATCCAGATCAGGCACCCCGCGCCCACGCCGCATCGCGTCGAGAACCGCCGGCCGCGCTGACCGCAAATGCGAGCACCCCCGGGCGGCATTGGCACAAGAAGCCCGCGCCGGTTCCGGCGCTGCTGATGAAGCGTCCGGGTCTCCGAGCCCGAAAGCGCCTAAGTCGCAACGCCAGGCTTCGCCGTGCCGCGAAGCATCGTCGCGCACTGCCGTCCCGGTTTCGAGGCGGAGTGCGCGCGCGATCTGGAGCGCATTGCCACGCACGCCGGCTTGTCGAGCTCGCCTGGAGCATCGTTCCGGGCAGCGCGTTCGTCGTCGGCCACTGCGCCGCGTTCGAGGCGGCGCGCTGGCAATCCGCGCTGGCCCTCGCGCCGCCCTGGTTCGCGCGTTCGATCTTCGTCGGCGACGGACCGCATCGGTTGCCGCGCGCAGGATCGCATAACGCCTCTGCTCGCACTCGCGCGCGAGCAGGAGCCGCCGTTCTCAGCCATCTGGCTTGAGACCCCCGACAGCAACGATGGCAAGCGGCAGGCCGGCATGTGCCGGCGGATGGCGCCCTTGCTGAGCGCCGCGGCACAGGGGGCGGGTCTGCTTGCCGACAGCGCCGCGCACGCGCCTGCACGTGCTGTTCGTCGACCCCGAAAACGTATGGGTCGGCGTGAGCGACAGCCGCAACCGGCAGCGCGTGGCCCATGGGCATCCCCCGCCTCGCGCTGCCCGGCTCGGCGCCCTCGCGCTCGGCCCGCAAGCTCGCCGAAGCGTTCCTGACCTTCCTCACCGCCGACGAGCGCGCGCAGTTGCTACGTCCAGGCCTGAAGCGCCGTCGATCTGGGTGCCGCGCCCGGCGGCTGGACCTGGGAGCTGGCCCGAGCACGGCCTGCAGGTCACGGCGGTCGACAACGGGCCGCTCAAGGGCGCCGTGGCCGACGACCCGCTCGTCGAGCACCTGCGCGTGGATGGGCTGCACTGGCGCCCGCGGCAGCCAGTGGATTGGATGGTGTGCGATATCGTGCTGCAACCCTCGCGCATCGCCACGCTCGTCGCCGCGTGGCTTGCCGAGGGCGCATGCCGGCGCACGCTCTTCAACCTGAAGCTGCCGATGAAAAAGCGTTATGCCGAAGTCGAGCGCTGCGCCACGCTGATACGCGGGGCACTCGACGCGCGCGGCATTCGCCATCGGCTGGCGTTCCGACAGCTCTACCATGATCGCGAGGAGATCACCGGCTACTGCGCGCCGCGCAGCGAAGCCTAGGTCGACAGCCGCTCGAGCTGCTGCTCGAGTTTTTCCAGTGTTGCCATCCGCTCCGCCAGTCGCGCGCGCCCCTGGGCAACGATGTGCGCAGGCGCGCGCGCCACGAAGGCTTCGTTGCCGAGTCTAGACTGCAGCTGGGCAACCTCGGCCTCGATGCGCGCCCTTTCCTTGCCCAGGCGCTCGCGTTCGGCGGCCGGATCGACTTCGATATGCAGCATGAGCTTCGATGCGCCGGCCACGACCACCGGCGCGTCGGTCTGCGGCAAGGCGTCGGTGATCCTGAATTCGGACAACTTGGCCAGCGGCAACACGAACCTGCTCGTCGCCGTGAGGCTGGCGCGCTCTGTCTTCGCTGCCCGGCTCCGCCCATAACCCAACGCGTACCGCCGGCGAGATGTTCATGGCTCCGCGCAGCGCGCGCACCGCCAGCACGCGCGCCTTGAGGCGGGTTATCTCTGATTCGGCGGCCGGATCCCGCTTGGTCGGCGTCGGCTTGCGGGTAGGGCTGGATCGAGATCGACACGCCCTCTTTCCCGGCCAGCGGCGCCATGCTCTGCCACAGCTCCTCGGTGATAAACGGGATGAACGGGTGCGCCAGGCGGAGGACCGTTTCGAGCACGCGCACCAGAGTCCGTCGCGTCGCGCGCTGCCCTGCCGCGTCGCCGTCGGCGAGTTGGACCTTGGCGAGTTCGACGTACCAGTCGCAATACTCGTCCCACACGAACTCGTATACCACCCGGGCCGCCAGGTCGAAGCGATACCCTTCCAGGTGCGCCGCAACCTGCGCTTCGGCTTCCTGCAGCCGGCTGACGATCCACCGGTCGGCGAGCGACAGCTGCACCTGCTCACTCTCGTCGAGTCCGACGTCCTTGCCGGCGACGTTCATCAGCACGAAGCGTGCGGCGTTCCACAACTTGTTGCAGAAGTTGCGATAGCCCTCGCAGCGCTTGAGGTCGAAATCCAGCGTGCGGCCCGAGGTTGCCAAGCTGGCAAACGTGAAGCGCACGGCGTCCGCACCGAACGCGGGGATGCCCTGCGGGAACTGCTTGCGCGTGCGCTTCTCGATCGCCTCGCGCTGCTTCTCCAGCACCAGGCCCGCGGTCTGCTTGGCAACCAGGGACTTCGAGGTCGGTGCCATCGATCAGATCGAGCGGGTCGAGGATATTGCCCTTGGACTTCGACATCTTCTGCCCGTCCTCGTCGCGCACGAGGGCATTGATGTACACGTCGCGAAACGGCAGTTTGCCGGTGAAGTAGGTCGTCATCATGATCATGCGTACGACCCAGAAGAAGATGATGTCGAAGCCGGTGACGATCACCGAGGAAGGCAGGAACATGCGCAGTTCCGGGGTCTGCTCCGGCCAGCCCAGCGTCGAATGACACCACAGCGCCGCCGAGAACCAGGTGTCGAGCACGTCCTCGTCCTGCTTGATGCGCGCTCGCCGGCTGGTTCATTTTTTTCGCCGCTTCCGCCGCATTGCGCGCGACCGACGACATTGCCCGCCGCGTCGTACCAGGCCGGGATTCGATGGCCCCACCAGAGCTGGCGCGAGATGCACCAGTCGTGGACATTGCGCAGCCAATTGTTGTACGTCGAGGTCCAATGTTCCGGCACAAAGCCGACGCGCACTGCGCCCGGCGGATGATCGAGATCCGGCACGCTCGCGTTGACCGCGGCAAGGCAGATCTCCTGCAACGACTTGCCCGGAAAGTACGGGTGATTCGCCGGCGCCGGCTTGGTCATCGCGACGAACCACTGATCGGTGAGCATGGGCTCGACGACCTCGTCGGTGCGACCGCACCGGGGCACCACCATCTTGTGCGGCTTCTCGCCAGCGATGAGTCCCGCCGCTCGCAAGTCGTCGAGTACCCGCTTGCGCGCCTCGTAGCGGTCAAGGCCGCGATAGCGCGCTGGTGCGTTGGCATTGAGCTTGGCGTCGAGGGTGAAGATCTCCAGCGGCACGAGTCCGTGGCGCTGGCCAATCTCGAAATCGTTGAAGTCGTGCGCCGGCGTGATCTTGACCGCCCCGGTGCCGAACGCCTTGTCGATCGACGCGTCGGCGATCACCGGAATCCTGCGCCCGGTGAGCGGCAGATCAACCTGTTTGCCGACGAGGGGCGCGTAGCGCTCATCGTCGGGATTGACCGCAACCGCGACGTCGCCCAGCATCGTTTCGGGTCGCGTGGTCGCCACGGTAACGAACCCCGAGGCGTCGGCGAGGGGGTAGCGAATCTCCCACAGGGTACCGTTCTCTTCCTCACTCTCGACTTCGAGATCGGAGACTGCCGTGCCCAACACGGGATCCCAGTTGACCAGCCGTTTGCCGCGGTAGATAAGCCCGTCCTCGTAGAGGCGGACGAAGGTCTCGAGCACCGCCTGGGACAGGCCCGCGTCGAGGGTAAAGCGCTCGCGTGACCAGTCGCCTGACGCGCCCAGCCGCCGCATCTGGTTGGTAATCGTTGCGCCGGACGCCTGCTTCCAGGCCCAGACCCGCTCCACGAAGCGATCGCGCCCCAGTTCGAGACGCGAGCTGCCTTCCGCCTTGAGCTGGTTCTCGACGACGATCTGCGTGGCGATGCCGGCGTGGTCTGTACCGACCTGCCAGAGGGTGTTGTCGCCACGCATGCGGTGCCAGCGAATAAGCAGATCCATCAGGGTCTGCTGGAACGCGTGCCCCATATGCAGCGTCCCGGTGACATTCGGCGGCGGGAGCTGAATGCAGTAGCGCGGCACGTCGTCGCGCAGCGACGGCTTGAACAAGCCCGTGCGCTTCCCAGAACGGGTACCACTTGGCTTCGATCGCGTGCGGTTCGAAGCTTTTCGCCAGTTCCATCAGGATGGCACTCAACGCAAACGGAAAATTATAGCGGAACGCTGCAGCGCGCCGTGGGCGGACCGGTGCCTGGCGCAGCCCCCGCACCGGTTACAACGCGCGCCCGACCGCGCGGGCTACCGCAGCGAGTTGGCCCATTAGCGTCGCGAACTCGGCCGGCGTCAGATGCCTGGTCGGCATCGCACCACGCCTCGCAGGGATTCGGATGCACCTCGACGAGCAGCCCATCCGCGCCGGCGGCCACGGCCGCACAGGATAGCGCCGGCACCATCCACGCCTTGCCGCCGGCGTGAGATGGATCGACGATGACCGGCAGATGCGTCTCGCGCTTGAGCACCGGCACCGCGGTCACGTCGAGCACGTTGCGATAGGCGGTCTCGAAGGTGCGAATGCCCCGTTCGCAGAAAATGATGTTGTGATTGCCGCCCGCGGCAATGTACTCGGCAGCCATCAGCCATTCGCTGATCGTCGCCGACATGCCGCGCTTGAGAACCACCGGCTTGGTTGTGCGCCCGACTTCCTTCAACAGGTCGAAGTTCTGCATGTTGCGGGTGCCGATCTGGATCACGTCGACGTCGTATTGCAGGAATGCCTCGAGCATGCGTACGTCCATGAGTTCGGTGACGATCGGCAAGCCGTGGGCGTCGGCCGCCGCCCGCAACAGCTCGAGGCCCTCCACGCCCTTGCCCTGGAACGCATAGGGGCTGGTCCGGGGCTTGAAGGCACCCCCGCGCATCAGTCGCGCCCCGCCCGCCTTGACACCGGAGGCGGCCGCTTCCATCTGCGGCTGCGTCTCCACCGAGCAGGGACCGGCGATTACTTGCACGGTCTGGCCGCCAATCGGTATGCCTGCGGACATCGATGACCGTGTTCGCCCGATGCCATTCGCGGGCCACGATCTTGTACTGCTTGACGATGTGCATCGATTTCTCGACGCCGGGCATCGGGTCAAACATCTCCGGATCGAGTTTGCGCTCGTCGCCCACCGCGCCGATGAGGGTGCGCTCGGTGCCGCGCGAGACATGCACCTGCAGCCCGTGGGCCCGTATCTTGGCCTCGACTGCCTCGATCGCGGCTTCGTCGGCGTCCGGCTGCATGACAATGATCATGATCGAATCTCCCAAAAAGATCGGGCGGCCCCGGGGCCGCCCGATAGTGCTTGTACTGCGCTGCTCTGCTGCTATCGGTGAACGCGGCCGCGGACGGTGTACCCCGCGTAGACGTAGGTAGAGCAGGCAAACGCCGCCGGCGCGCCAGCGCTGCGTTCGGTCACCACGGATCGGTATGGCGGGTCTCATGCGCGCACTCATCAGGAGCAGTCTAGCATAGGTGCGCGCGACCATCTGCGGCATCTCGCGGCCACGGCGCTGCGGCGGCTACTTGTTCTGCAGCCGCCACTGCGCGATCTCGCGCTCGATCGCCTCGGCGACGTAGGTTCGCACCAGCTGGCCGACTTGATCGTTGATGGCCTCGACGAGCTCCGCGCTGGCGCGGGCAACGATCGGCTGCAGATGCGCGGCGAGCTGCGCCTTGAGGCCGGTATCGATGAACAGGTCCAGTCGCTGCAGGACCTGCATCGAAATCTGTTCGGCGAGCGCCAGCCAGCGCTCGTCGTCGCTGGTCGCCGCGACCACCGGCTCGCTCACTTTAGCGGCGGCAATCTCCGGAGGCGGGGGCGGCGGGGTGGAGCCGGCCGGCGGTGGCGTCGGCGCCGAGCCCGCCGCCCGGAGGGTGCGGGTCACCGTCGGATCGCGATCCGGTTCGAACGGGGTCACGGTCAATTTTCGGTTCGCTCGCCCGCAAGGTCACTGGCGGGACGACCGCGACGGTGTCCGGCGCCGGGCCGGTGATGCTGTGCAACGCCGGATCGACCGTGTCGGGACCGAGCCACAGCGACGGATCGCCCTCCGCCGTAGCAAACGGCGAGGGCCGGATTTCTTGACCACGACCTCCACGGCGTCGGTCAGCAACGGCGGCTCGGCCGCTGGTACCCGGGTCTCGGGCGCCGCCAGCGCATCGGGTTCGCGTGCCGGCGCCACGCCCGGGGACGCACCGGCCGCGCGCGCTCCTTCCGCCGCCCGCGGCTGGTCGCTCACGGCGGCCCGATGTCCCGTCTCGCGCGCAGGTCGGCCGCCGGGGCCCGCGCGGGCGTCGCCGCGCGTTCGCGCGCGGCGGCCGGCGCGAGGTCCGGCACACTGTCGGTCAGCACCGGAATGCCGGCATCGCCGCGATTGCGCCGCATCAGCGCATCGGCCTGCTCGAGCAGTTCGCGAGCGGTCGGCATTGCGCGCTACCCTTCCCCGAGGTTGTGCGTGCGCAGCTCGTAGCCGCGCTCGCGATAGAAGCGATAGCGCTCGCGGCCGGCCGCGGCATCGGCTGCTTCGGTGCCGACGATTTCGGCTAGGCGCTCGAAGCGGGAAAAGAACGGCGGCGGGGCCGGGTCGAGATTGATCAGGACGGTCGCCGGGCCCGGGTGCTCGGCGACGTGATCGACCCAGATCGGGGTCTCCGCTCGCCAGCGCACTGGCTACGCGACAGTGTGGCAGGAATGCGATCGCCGGATTGAGCCACAACCGGCGATCGAGCTGCTCGGTTGTCGCGGCATCGGGGGTGAGCACGCGCACACTGCCGTGTTGGGCAAAGGCCTTGGCGACCAGCCTCGCGGCCACCTCGAGCCGATCGGCAACGTGGGTGTAGAAATCGATGGAGGTCATGACCGCGTTGGCGGTTAGGCCGCCCCTTCCTGCGCCAGCAGCCAGGTCGCGAGCAGCGGTACCGGTCGCCCGGTCGCACCCTTCTCCTTGCCTTCCTTCCAGGCGATGCCGGCGATGTCGAGGTGCGCCCAGTCGTACTTGCGGGTGAATTTCGACAGAAAGCAGGCGGCGGTGATGCTGCCGCCGGCACGGTTGCCGATGTTGGCAAAGTCGGCGAAATTGCTATTCAGGGCCTCGTGGTATTCCTCCCACACCGGCATTTGCCAGGTGCGGTCAAAGGCCTCCTCGCCGGCATTGATCAGCGCCCGCGCCAGGCTGTCGCTGTTGCTGAACACGCCGCAGGCGACATGACCCAGAGCGACGACCATGGCTCCGGTGAGGGTGGCGATGTCGACCACGGCGGCCGGTTCGTAGCGCTCGGCATAGGTTAGTGCGTCGCACAGGATGAGCCGGCCCTCGGCATCGGTATTGAGGATCTCGACGGTCTGCCCGGACATGCTGCGCACGATGTCACCCGGCTTGGTGGCGCGGCCGTTGGGCATGTTTTCGCACGCGGCAATGAGCCCGACCAGGTTCACCTTGGCCTTGAGCTCGGCCACCACGCGCAGGGCGCCCAGGACGCTCGCCGCGCCGCACATGTCGAATTTCATCTGGTCCATGTCCAGCCCGGGCTTGAGCGAAATCCCGCCGCTGTCAAACGTGATGCCCTTGCCTACCAGCACCACGGGCTTCTGTTTCTTGCCCGCCCCGTTGTACTCGAGCACGATGAACTTCGGGGGCTGGTCGCTGCCGTTGGTGACCGACAGGAAGGCGCCCATCTTGAGTTCCTCCAACTGCGGCCGGTCGAGCACCTGGCAGTTGAACTCGAGCTCCTTGGCCAGGGCCTGCGCCCGGTCGGCCAGATAGGTCGGCGTGCAGACGTTACCCGGCAGGTTGCCCAGATCGCGGGCGAGGTCCATGCCGTGCGCGATCGCAAGCCCGCGGGCAGCCGCCGCCTCGCCCGCGGCGAGGTCGCTGCGCTGCGGCACCGACAGGGTCAGCTTGCGCAGTGGCCGGCGTACTTCGGCGGGCTGGCTTTTCATCTCGTCGAAGCGATAGACGGCCTCCATGGCCACCACCACCGCGTGCTCGACCCGCCAGGCGACCTCGCGCCGCTTGACCTTCTCCTCGGTGAGGTAGACGACGGCCTCGTAGGAGCCGGTTTCGTTGAGCAAGCGCACCGCGGCGCGCATAGCGCTGCGGAATTCGCGCTCGCGAAAGTCGCGTTCCTTGCCCAGGCCGATAAGCAGGACGCGGTCGGCGAGGGTGCCACGGACGTTGTGCAGCAGCAGCGTGCTGCCCAGCTTTCCCTCCATGTCGCCGCGCCGGATGATCTCGCTGACGTATCCCCCCGACGCGCGGTCGATGAGCTCCGCGGACAAGCTCGGCTTGCGGTTATCGAACACGCCGACGACCACGCAGGCGCTGCGCTGCTTTTCCGGGCTACCGCTTTTTATGGTAAATTCCATCGTCGCTCCCACGAACGATAAGTTGCCTTTAGCATGGCGTTTAGGGGATATCAGCGGCATTATCGGCAAATCGGGCCGAAAAAGTCAAAATATTTCCGTCGTCATGGTCTTCCGCCGCAGCCTGGTGCGAGAGCTGACCGCGACCGCGGTCGGCCTTTTCCTCATTCTTCTGGGCATCCTCTTCACCAACTTGGTGCTGCGGCTGCTGGCCCGCGCCGCCGGCGGAACGATCGCCCCGGAGGCCATTCTGGCCCTTCTCGGGTTCAACGCGGTGTTCTACTTCAACATCCTCTTTTCGGTGGCGCTGTTCGTCACCGTCCTGCTCACCTTGTCGCGCTGGTACCGCGATAGCGAAATGGTCGTCTGGTTCACCTCCGGCCAGGGCCTGACCGCCTGGCTGAAGCCGATCCTGCTGTTTGCCACCCCGTTCCTGATCGCCATCTTCGTGCTCTCGCTGTGGCTTTCGCCGTGGGCCGAGCAGCGGCGGCTGGAGTACGAGCACCAACTCGAGTCGCGCGAGGAAATCGCCCTGCTCACCCCCGGACTGTTCAAGGAATTCCGCCAGGCGCGCCTGGTCGTGTTCATCGAGAGCATCAACAGCTTCGACAACACGATCCACAACATCTTTCTGCACTCGATCGACAACGGCAAGGACGTCACCACGGTCGCCCGCTCCGGTCATCTGGAGGACGCGCCCAACGGCGATCGGTTCATCGTGCTCGAGGATGGCCGGCGCTACGAGGGGCAACCGGGGACCGCGGAATTTCGCACCATCGGCTTCGAACGACTGGGCCGGCGCATCGAGCCCGCGGAGGTGCGCACCGGGCCGCTCTCGGTCAAGGCCCTGCCCACCGTAGCGCTAATCGCCAGCGGCGGCGCGGTCGAGCGCGGCGAGTTGTTCTGGCGGCTGTCGGTGCCGATCAGTGCGGTGGTACTGGTCCTGCTGGCGATTCCGCTGTCCTACGTCAATCCGCGCATGGGCCGCTCCTTCAACCTGATCTCGGCGGCGTTCATGTACATGGTCTACAACAACTGCATCAACTTCGTGCAGAGCGTCATCGCGCAGGGCCGGCTATCGCTGGCGGAGCGGGCTGATCCTTACCCACAGCATGGCGATTGCCGTGGTCATCGTCATGTTCTGGAACCGCCTGTCGATAACCGGCCTGCTGCGCCGGCGCCCAGCCCGCGCATGAAGACGCTCTCCCGCTACATCGGCCGCGAGGTGTTGTTCGCGACCTTCCTGATCTTCGTCGGGTTGCTGATGCTGTTTGCCTTCTTCGACCTGATCCACGAGTTGTCCAATGTCGGCAAAGACGGCTATCCGCTGGGCCGGGCGCTGCTTTTCGTCGGCCTGTCCATTCCGGGCCACATCTACGAACTCGTGCCCACGGCGGCCCTGATCGGAACGCTTGTCGGCGATCTCGGGCCTGGTCGCCAACTCTGAATACACCGTGATGCGCAGCTCGGGTGCCTCGCTCACCCAGATCACGCTGGCCATCGTCCGGGTCGGGGTGCCGTTGGCCATCGCCACGTTCCTGGCCGGGGAGTTCCTCGCCCCTCCGGCCGAGCGACTCGCCCAGCAGGTGCGGGTGCAGGCGCAGGGCCAGGGCAAGCGCATCGTCGCGCAGCAGTTCGAGTCGGGGTTCTGGTTCAAGCAGGACCTGACGTTCGTCAACATCAACAGCGTGTTGCCGGACATGACGCCTGTTCGGCGTGCGCATCTACGAGTTCGACCGCGACCTGCATCTCAAGGCCCTGCGCGTGGCCGACTCCGGCACCTTCGTCGACGACGGGCTGTGGCGACTCTACAACGCGCGCACCACCGAATTCAGTGCCGCGGGCACCACGCTCTCGCACGCCGATCAGCTCGATTGGGAAACGGTGCTCAAGCCGTCGATCCTGACCGTCTACCAGGTCGCACCGGAAAAGCTGGAGCTGGCGACGCTCTACGACAACATCCGCGTGCTCGGCAGCAACCAGCAGAAAACGTCGCGCTTCGAGATCGCGCTCTGGAACAAGCTGTTCTATCCGGCGGCCGTGATCGTGATGATGGTGCTGGCCCTGCCGTTCGCCTATTTTCAGCGCCGCGCGGGCGGTGCCGGCATGCGCATCTTCGCCGGCACGATCATCGGCCTGGTTTTCTTCCTGCTGAGCCGGCTGTTCTCGTATCTGGGCGTCATCAACGACTGGCCACCCCTGTTCTCGGCGGCCTTTCCCGTTGTTGCCTTCGTCACCGTCGCGGTGACGATGCTGTGGTGGCTGGAGCGCCGCTGACCGCCGTGGCCAGAGCGTGGGCAACAAAAATCCCCGCCGCAGCGGGGATGCTTGGGCGTGAAGCGGCGCGCCGCTAGGCGGCCGGGACGACGCTGACCACGGTCTTCTGGCCGGCGCCCTTGACCTTGAATTCGACCCGGCCGTCGACCAGCGCGAACAGGGTGTGGTCCTTGCCCATGCCGACGTTGACGCCGGGGTGCACCTTCGTGCCGCGCTGGCGGATGATGATCGCCCCGGCGTTTATCGGCTCGCCGCCGAAGGCTTTCACTCCGAGCCGCTTGGACTGTGAATCGCGGCCGTTACGCGAACTGCCGCCTGCTTTTTTGTGTGCCATGTGTGGTTGCCCTGTCGCTTGGCGCCGGGACCGGAGGTCCTAGCCGACGATGTCGTCGATCTTGAGCTCGGTAAAACCCTGGCGATGTCCTTGATGCTTCTGATAGTGCTTGCGCCGGCGCATCTTGAAGATCTGCACCTTGTCGCCGCGGCCATGGGCGAGCACGGTCGCTTTCACCGTCGCGCCGCTGACCGTCGGCTGGCCGAGGCGGACCGACTCACCGTCGCCGACCAGCAGCACCGGCCCGAGGTCGACCTGCGCCCCGACGTCGGCCGCTATCAATTCCACCCGGAGCTTTTCGCCGGGGGCGACCTTGTACTGCTTGCCGCCGGCTTTGATGACCGCGTACATGAGAACTCCCTGTGGAATGCGCGAAAAAAAGTGAAGCATTTTAAGCTTTTAGGCCCGTCATGTCAAAACGCCTGCGCCGGCCGGCCGGCGTTGCACGAGGCATCGGGTAGAATACGCCGCCGCGGCAAACACGGCGCGCTGCTGCGATCGGTCCCCTCGGCGGCGGCCGCGCCGGTCGCCGGGTCGCCGATGCCATCGCTGCGCACCTTCACTCCGTGACCATCCCGCTGCTCGAGCGTGTTCTGCACGACGACATGCACGCCGTCGATCGCGTGCTGCGCGAGAGCCTTGCCTCCAACGTGGCGCTGATCCGCCAGGTCGCTGAGTACATCATCGGCGGCGGCGGCAAGCGGCTGCGCCCGGCACTGCTTGTTTTCGCCGCGCGCGCCTGCGGCCATCGCGGCCCGCACCACCACACGCTGGCCGCGGTCATCGAGATGATCCATACCGCGACCCTGCTGCACGATGACGTGGTCGACGAGTCAGCGTTGCGCCGCGGTCACGCCACCGCCAACGCGATGTTCGGTGACGCCGCCAGTGTCCTGGTCGGCGACTTTCTCTATTCGCGAGCCTTCCAGCTATTGGTCGCGGTCGACAGCATGCGCGCACTGCGCATCCTTTCCGACGCGACCAATGTGATCGCCGAAGGTGAAGTGCTGCAGCTGCTCAATGCCGGCAATCCCGATATTGAGGAGGCGGTCTACCTGGACGTGATCCGGCGCAAGACGGCCAAGCTCTTTGAAGCCGCGGCGCAACTGGGCGCCGTGTTAGGGCGCGCCGAACCGGTCGTTGAAGAGGCGTTGGCCCGCTACGGCATGCACCTGGGGACGGCCTTCCAGCTCATTGACGACGTGCTCGACTACTCCGGCGACCTCGCCGCGATCGGCAAGAACCTCGGTGATGACCTCGCCGAAGGCAAGCCGACCCTGCCGCTGATCCGCGCGCATGCGCGTCGGGTCGCGCCGATGACGCGGCATTGATCCGCGATGCGCTCGCCCGCGGCCGCCTCGACGATTTCAATCCCGTGCTCGCAGTCCTGTCGCGCACCGGTGCGCTGGCGTATGCACGACACTGCGCCGAGGAAGAAAGCGCACAGGCCGCTGCCTGTCTGGCCGTCCTGTCCAATTCTCCGCACCGCGAAACTCTGCTAGAATTGTCGGCTTTCGCGGTGCAAAGAACGTACTGACGAAAAGCGCCGCTGCCGGACTCCTGTCCTGGCGCTGCGGTCGTCGGGGTGTAGCTTAGCCTGGTAGAGCGCTACGTTCGGGACGTAGAGGTCGGAGGTTCAAATCCTCTCACCCCGACCATAAAAATCAAATAGTTAGAGCAACTATCCCGCCGTGAAGGAGCCGGCCGGCGGCGCTTAACACGTGCAGATGCTCCGGCCTACGCATTCCCATCCAGCAACATCCGCGCTCGGGCCACATGTTTTCCAGCCGCGTACGCCACGGATCAACCACGCACCATTTGCCGTCTGCGCTCAGACTTGCTTTCGTACATTGCCTCGTCCGCCCGGTGCAGCAGTTCCGCGCTGTTAGTTCCTGAATCCGGATACACCGCAATGCCGATGCTGGCTGAAATCTCGACCGCCAATGGTCCGACTGTATAACGTAGAGCAAGGCTATCAGCCAATTTGCGCACGACGGTGAGCGCGCCTTCCATGCCAGTATTGATCAGTAAGGCCGCGAACTCGTCACCACCGAGTCGGGCAACGACATCGGAAGGCCGGAGGGCGGTCCTGAGGCGCGCCGTGACTCCGCGCAGCAGCTCATCACCCGTCGCGTGTCCGTGCATGTCATTGACCGCCTTGAACCCGTCGAGGTCGATGTACAAAATGGCGAGCGGGCTCGCGGTTCTTTGGCAGATTGCCAACTGTTGATCGACGAGCTCGTTAAACAAGACGCGGTTTGCCAAGCCCGTCAGCGGGTCGTGAAAGGCGCGATGCTGCGCTTCCTGCAGCATCTTGGAGGCCTTGACCAGCGCCCGACCCACTTCGTCGGCTTCCTTTAGATGGAGGGCCGGCACGCTCACCTCTGCTCCAAACCCCAGGGCAAGTGCGGGCCCGGAAAGACCGTGTACCGCCCGGGAAATCCGGCCCCCGATGGCCACAGCCGCCGCCAGGCTGATCAGGAGCACGAGTAACAGACCGAGGATGACCGACCAAAGCAAATGCTTTAGCCGGCCCGTCAGCTCGTCGGTCGGTATGCCGATGGCCACGGTCCAGTTCGAAACGGTGGATCTGCTAAAAACGGAAAACAGCGGAATCCCTTCGAGGCTGGTGGTCTCGAGCGCATCCTCGCCGGTTTCCGCCATGCGCTTGATAAGCGCGGGGGCGCCTTTCTTGCCCGCGAACCGTTCCATGTCGTGCGTCCTGGCAACGACGGTGCCCGTGCTGTCAAACACGGTCGCAATCCAGCCCGGCGGCAGACGCTGATCGACGAGTGCCTTGGCAAAGCGCTCCGGCATGATGACGACGCTCAGGTCGTAGACAACCTTGCCCTCGCGCAAGACGGGCACTTCGATGCTAATGATCGGTCGCTTTAGCAGCGCGCCTGAATAGACGTCCGATATTGCCGAGCGACCGGTCGCAAAGGTCCTCTCAAGTTGATCGAGATTGGCACGCACCGGCAGCGGGGCGCCTAGCGGTCGAAGGGTATTGATCAATTGCTGCCCGGTCGCATCGCTCAGCACCACGTTGCTGCCGATCTGCGCATGCACGGCACTTTGTGCTTGAGCGTAGAAGCCGCGCAGGTCGCCGCTCTGCAGAAGCGGAGATGTGCCGAGTATCTCCGCCGCCAGCGCCGCGCTCGATAGCTCGCGATCAACTACTTGAACGAGGGCGCGTGCGGTCCCGATGGAGTCACGCACGAGACGGTCTTGCTCGCGTTGGTAGTTGTAGGCAATCAACAGGACCACCATCAACAACGCGGGTAACACGCAGGCAACCACAAGCAACGCGAGCCGCGAGCGGATGGTGGGGGTGCGGCCTCGCGTCATGCGGTCACCGTGGCGTGCACGCTTGCCTTTTTGCGCCGCGCTTCGAAGGTAGTCAACGCGTCAAAAAACATGGTCGCGCCGCAGCGCCTGGAGGGCAACGCACGGAGTCACCCGCCCAGCATCGGCAGGTTCAGACCTTGCATCTTGGCGACCTCGATGGCCCGGACGTAGCCCGCATCGGCATGGCGCGCCACCCCGAGCGCCGGGTCGTTCCACAGCACCCGCTCGAGGCGTTGGGCCGCGGCCGGCGTGCCGTCGCAGACGATGACCACACCGGCATGTTGCGCGTAGCCCATACCGACGCCGCCGCCGTGATGAATGGACACCCAGGTCGCGCCGCTGGCGGTATTGAGCAACGCGTTTAGCAACGGCCAATCGGAGACCGCGTCGGAACCGTCGGCCATCGCCTCGGTCTCGCGGTTCGGGCTCGCCACCGAACCGGTGTCCAGATGGTCACGGCCGATGACGATCGGTGCCTCGAGTTCGCCGGAGGCGACCATGGCGTTGAACGCCAGCCCGGCCAGGTGGCGCTCGCCCAGGCCGAGCCAGCAGATGCGCGCCGGCAAGCCCTGAAACGCGATCCGCTCAGCGGCGAGGTCGAGCCAGCGATGCAGCCGGGCGTCGTCCGGAAAGAGTTCCTTGACCTTGCGGTCGGTCTTCGCTATGTCGTCCGGGTTGCCCGACAAGGCGACCCAGCGAAACGGGCCCTTGCCCTCGCAGAACAGCGGCCGGATGTAGGCCGGCACGAAGCCGGGAAAAGCAAACGCGTTCGCCACCCCCTCGTCCTTCGCGACCTGGCGGATGTTGTTGCCGTAGTCGAAAGTCGGGATGCCCTGGGCGTGGAAGGCGAGCATGGCCTCGACGTGTGCGCGGATCGACTCTCTGGCCGCAATGCCGCGAGTTCGGCGTGCGCGGCCGGGTCGGCCTGCGCGGCCTGCCATCGCTCCAGGGTCCAGCCTGCGGGCAGATAGCCGTTGATCACATCGTGGGCGGAGGTTTGATCGGTGACCAGATGCGGCCGCACGCCGCGTCGGACGAGTTCGGGTAGGATCTCGGCCGCGTTGCCCAGCAGCCCGACCGAGGTCGGATGGCGCGTCGCGCAGGCGTTGTGGATGATCGACAGCGCCGCATCCAGGTCGGGGGCGAGCGTGTCGAGATAGCGCGTCTTGAGCCGCATCTCGATGCGTGATGCCTGGCATTCGATGGCCAGCAGCGAGGCGCCGGCCATGGTTGCGGCGAGCGGCTGGGCGCCGCCCATGCCGCCGAGTCCCGCCGTCAGGATCCACTTGTCGGCGAGGTCGCCGTCGTAATGCTGACGCCCCGCTTCGACAAAGGTCTCGTAGGTTCCCTGGACGATGCCCTGGCTGCCGATGTAGATCCAGGAACCGGCGGTCATCTGGCCGAACATCATCAGGCCCTTGCGATCGAGTTCGTTGAAGTGCTCCCAGGTCGCCCATTTCGGTACCAGGTTGGAATTGGCGAGCAGTACCCGCGGCGCCTCGCTGTGGGTCTGGAACACGCCGACCGGCTTGCCCGATTGGATGAGCAGCGTCTCGTCTTCATCGCAGCGACCGTCAGCGCCGCGACGATGGCGTCGTAACACGGCCAGTTGCGCGCGGCGCGCCCGATGCCGCCGTAGACGACCAGATCCTGCGGCCGCTCGGCGACCTCGGGATCGAGGTTGTTCATGAGCATGCGCAATGGCGCTTCGGTGAGCCAGCTCTTAGCTTGCAGCGTCGCGCCCCGAGGCGCACGAATCACGCGCTGCGAGGTACGCGCAGCCGGCGGGTGGTCAGGGTAATCGCGCTTCATCGGCTGCTCCCTTGTCAGCCCTCATTGTCGCGCGCCGCCGCGCGCCGCGTCACGCCAGGTCGACACCGACGATCGGCACGAAAGCCCCCTGCTCGACCAGCGCACGCAGGCGCGCCAGGTCCGGCGCGAAGGCGCGGTCGCGATCCCAGAACGCGGCCTGGCTGCGGATGCGCTGCAGCACCCCCTGCAGCCGTGGCGAGGTTGTGAGCGGCGCGCGCAGCTCGACCCCTTGCGCCGCGGCGAGCAGCTCGATGGCGACGATGGCCGCGACGTTGCCGGCCATCGGCGCCAGGCGCAGCGCGGCGTTGGTCGCCATGCTCACGTGATCTTCCTGGTTCGCCGAGGTCGGCAGCGAATCAACGCTGCGCGGCGTCGCCAGCGCCTTGTTTTCGCAGGCCAGGGCGGCCGCAGTGACCTGCGCGATCATGAACCCGGAGTTGACCCCGCCCTCGCGCACGAGAAACGGCGGGAGCCCGGACAAGCCCGGCGTCCATCATCAGCGCCGTCCGCCGCTCGGACAGCGCACCGATCTCGGCCAGGGCGAGCGCCAGGCCGTCGGCGACCAGCGCAACCGGCTCGGCGTGAAAGTTGCCGCCCGAGAGCACGTCGCCGGTGTCCGCGAACACCAGCGGGTTGTCGGATACCGCGTTCGCCTCGACGTGCAGAACCGCCGCGGCGTGGCGCATCTGGTCGAGGCAGGCGCCCATGACCTGCGGCTGGCAGCGCAGGCTGTAGGGGTCCTGCACGCGCGGGCAATCCTGGTGCGAGGCGCGGATCGCGCTGCCGGCCAGCAGTTCGCGCAGGATCGCGCGCCGTGTCCTGCTGCCCGCGATGGCCGCGCAGCAGCTGGATGCGCTCGTCGAAAGGCGTGTCGCTGCCAAGACAGGCGTCGACCGACAGGGCACCGGCGACCAATGCGGCGGCGAACATGCGCTCGCACGCGAACAGGCCGGCGAGCGCCAGCGCGGTCGAAACCTGGGTGCCGTTGATGAGCGCGAGCCCTTCCTTCGCCCGCAGCTCGAGCGGTGCGAGTGCCCGCGTGTGCCAGGGCCTCTGCGGCCGGCAGGGTCGCGCCGCCGACGCGCGCCTCGCCCTCGCCGATCAGCACTCCGGCCAGATGCGCGAGCGGCGCCAGGTCGCCCGACGCGCCCGCCGAGCCCTGGCTGGGAATGATCGGAACCACATCCGCGTTGAGGAGCTTAAGCAACGCGTCGACGATTTCGTAACGCACCCCGGAATGTCCGCGCGCCAGCGAGGCGACCTTGAGCAGGAGCGTCAGGCGCACCACCGCGTCGGGCAGCGGCTGCGCCCGGTGCCAGCCGAATGCGACAACACCAGTGCGCGTTGCAGTTCGGAGAGCTGCGTGGCGTCGATGTGCGTGCGGGCGAGCAGTCCGAAGCCGGTGTTGACGCCGTAGACGATGCTGCCGCCGGCAATGACGCGGGCAATCGCTTCGGCCGCGGCATCGATGTGACCCTTCGCTTCCGGAGTCGAGCGCGACCGGACCCGGCTGCGCCCAGAGGGAGCGCAGGGCGTCGAGCGCTAGCTGCCCGGGCGAGATTTGCAGAGGCGGTCATCGATGAGACGGCGGTCGGCGGCGCGCGCCGGTGCACGGGCGATTGTGCCAGAAACGCCGCGCCGCTCGGGCGCGGCGGCGCGGCGCTCAGCGCAGGGCGCGCCGCATCGCTCGCCGTCAGCCGCTGGCGGCGGCGCTCATAGTCCGCCCAGGGATCCTTGCGCTTGGCGATGCGTTCGAGCACGGTGGCCATCGTCCATACGCCGCGGCGGCATGCGAGCACTCAGTTCATCCCACGACAATGGTGTGGCGACGGTCGCCTGCCGGCCGCGCGCGCAGCGAGTAGGGCGCGACCGCGGTCGCACCGCGCGTGTTGCGCAGGTAGTCGACGAAGATCTTGCCGCGGCGGCGCGCCTTGCTCACGTTCGCGGTAAACTGGTCGGGCAGCGTCCGCGCCAGCTGCGCCGCAACAGCCTGGGCGAAATCCTTGACCTCGTCCCAGCCGTGGCGGCGCTCGAGTGGCACGACCACGTGCAGGCCCTTGCCGCCGGTGGTCTTGACCAGCGCCACGAGCACCAAGCTCCTCGAGCAGGACCCGCGTCCGCAGCGCGGCCGCCACCACCATCGCCCAGGCCAAGCCGGGATCCGGATCCAGATCGAAGATCAGGGTATCGGGGCGCTCGATGCGTGGCGACCTTCGCACCCCAGACATGCAGCTCGAGCGTGTGCATCTGCGCTAGCCCGGCCAGTGCCTGCACCGTGTTGGCAACCATGTAGGGATTGCGTCCCGCGCTGTCGTCGATCATGGCCACGTCGATGCCGGGAATCGCGTGTTCGCCGACGTGCTTCTGGAAAAAACAGGCGCCGCTCGCGCCGTCCGGGCAGCGTACGATCGACAGTGGGCGGCCGGCGACGTAAGGCAGCAGCCGCGGCGCGACGCGTTCGTAGTATTCGGCGACCATCAGCTTGGTGATACCGGCAGCCGGATAGACGATGCGCTTCGGGATGCGTGATGCGCACACCCGCGATCGTCGGCTCAAGAGCCACCGCCGGAGCAACGGGTCGGCGCCGCGGCTTCGCAGCCACCTTGCCGGAAGACGCGGTGCGCGTACGGACGATTCGCTTCACCAACTGCAACTCCTGCTTCGTTTGCGCCCGTTCGGGCGCGCCAGCGTGCCCCGCGTTCGGCGCGTCCCGTGCCGAGCGCAAACCCGCGCCGTCAAAACACGCGCTGCGCGGTACTGCCGATGATACCCGCTTCCCCTATGCGTCAAAATTTGCGGCCACACCGATGCACCGGCGCCATGGTGGGGCGCCATCTGACGTCGGGGATGATGTGCGAGAATGCGCCGGCGCAGCGCCGCCGCGCGTCGAACCCAAAGGAGAGAGCATGCGCCGTACGATTCTGTTTGCCGTTGCCCTGACAGGGTGTTCATTGGCGTGGGGTCAGGCGCTGACGCTGGCTGATATCAAAGCCAAGAGCGGGGTGCAACTCAGTGCCGATGCCGCGAAGCAGCTCCTGTCCGACGCCAAGGTATCCAATCAAATCCCCTCGGGGAGTACGCGGCGCTGGCAGAACAGCGCCAGCGGGGACCTGGCGGCGTCAAGCGATGGTCGCGGCAATGCGACGCCTCGCGTTTTCTCCGGATCCGGCACCTGGAAGATCGACGACAAGGGCGCGTACTGCGTGCACATCAAGTGGCCCATGCAAGTCGAAGAATGGTGTCGCTACGTGTTCAAGGCAGGCGACAAGTACTACACCTTCCTGACCCTCGACGACTCGGCCAAAGCCTGGGAATTCGAAATCTCCAAGTAGCCCACGGGGGAGCGGCGGCCGCCGCAGGAACCCGTCGGGTCGCCGGGGCCGGGAACAATTGCCGCGACGGGCCCGACGCCCGGTTTGGGCCGCCGCCGTGGGCTGGCACGTTCAATGCATGGTGTTGCATGCCCGAGCGGTTGCACACGCCCGGACCCCACGCGTTCATAGCGGAGGTCGCCATGTACTGGATGCTACTGCCACCGAGTGCCAACCAGGGACGGCACATCGAGGACGATCTACTGCCGCACAGCGGCTATTGGGGCGACCTGTTGCACACCGGGTGGGACTTGGTTCTGCACCTGCTTGCGCCCCGTCGCCCGTAGACCGCTCGGCCAGACTATCCCGGGGGCACTCACTCCCAGGGCCAGGGGAATAGGCCGCCTGTAACCCCTTGCCGACAGCCCTGCCCTTGGGCTCACCGCGGCTAGCTTCCGGTGCGCCTTTCACGGTGCAGGGTAAGCGCTCTTGGTGCTCGGCACGGTATCCTAGCGTTCCTGCCCTCCGGTCCTGCATGCTCCGGCCTCGTTAATATCGCTTCGCTCGACCGACCGGAACGCCAAGCGTCGTAGCGACGCGTGCATCGTCCCGCGAACGACGCCAGGTGCACCGGAGGGCGGAAAGAGGCACGATGCCTTTCCCATCGAAAGGCTGCCGTCCGGGCGGCAAACCAGGAAGGAATTAGAGGAAGCCAATCGTGGATCCCCTGAGCGTCAAGCGTCGCCTGAGCTGCATCCTTGCTGCGGATGCAGTCGGTTATAGCCAGCAGATGGAGCAGGACGAGGAGAGCACGATCCGCGTGCTGGCCGCGCACCGCGCCGTCATCGATGGGATCATCACCTTTCACGGCGGCCGGATCATGAGCACGGCCGGGGACTCGGTATTGGCCGAATTTTCGAGCGTCGTGGAGGCCGTGCGCTGTGCGGTAGAAATACAAGAGGCGCTCAAGACCCGCAACGATGCGCTGCCCGCAACGAGTCAGATGCATTTCCGGGTCGGGGTCAACCTGGGCGACGTGGTCGTGAAGAACGATGACCTGTTGGGCGACGGGGTCAACGTCGCCGCGCGACTCGAGACGATCGCCGAACCCGGTGGCATCTGTATCTCCTCGAGCGTCTACGACCAGATCACCGGCAAGCTCGATTTGGGCTTTCAGGACATCGGCGAACAGACCCTGAAGAACATCTCTCGCCCGATACGCGTCTATCGCGTCTCCGGCGCGGGAAGGCCGCAACGCCCGGCGCCACCGGCGCCGCGGGCGCGCGAGCCCTTCGCTTGGGCGATCGGGGCGGTGGCCGTCGTGGCACTTGCGGGACTCGCCGCGTGGCAGGCAGGGTGGTTGCGTTTCGGCTCCGCCGACCGCGGCAGCGTGTCGAGTGCGCCCGCACCCGTCGTCGCCGCCCCGTCTACGGGACTGCCCGCTCAGAAGAGTGCCGACGCGCCCTCCCCACCCGCTGATGCACTCAAGGCGCAAGCAGACGCGGAGCTTGCGCGCGCGCGCTCCGAGGCCGATGCTGCGCGCGCCGCCAAGGCCAAGGCGGACGCCGAATTGGCGGCCGATCACGTCCGGGCCCAGGCTCTGGCCGATGCGGCCCGCATTCGCCGCGAAGCCGAGGCGGCTGCAGCGCGCACCAAGGGGGACGCCGAGGCAGCGCGCAGCAGCGCGCCCGCGGCAGTGGTCCCGCGTACCGTGCAAAACGGACTTGGTGAAACGGCCGTCGCTGTGCCGGCCGCGATCGCCGCCGACAAGACAGCGCGCACTCCCGCAGGTACGGTTGTCGGCGACCGCTTCGACGGTGCATGGAACGTTGTCGTCGTTTGCGAACCCCAAGGAACTCGGGCACTGGGCTACAAGCTTGATCTGGTTGCGCAAGTGAAGGATGGCTTTCTTCGCGGCGAGCGCCTTGCCGAAGGCAGTCCGGGCTGGTTGAGGCTGCAGGGCGCAATCCAATCTGACGGCAGTGCAACGCTTGACGCGCGCGGCCTCACCGATGACCCCAAGTACGCGAACGGCGTCGCGCACGGCACGCCGTATGCATATCACGTCGCCGCCCAGTTCGACGCCAATCACGGAAGTGGACGTCGCTTGGAGATGCGCGCGTGCGATCTGCGTTTCGCGAAAGAGTGACTTGAGCTCCTCGGGGTTGCCGCACGGCGCGTCGGACGGGCCAATGCGCCGCGAGTCCAATCAAGCCGCCGGCCGAGCCGAACTTTCGCTGCACACGCCCATGATGCAGCAATACCTGCGCGTCAAGGCGGAGCATCCGGACAAGCTCGTTTTCTATCGGATGGGTGACTTCTACGAGTTGTTCTACACCGACGCCGAGCGCGCTGCACCGCTGCTCGACATCACGCTCACCGCGCGCGGGGCTTCGGCGGGGTCGCCCATTCCGATGGCCGGCGTACCGTATCACGCGGTCGAGCAATACCTCGCCAAATTGATCCGCATCGGCGAGTCGGTCGCGATCTGCGAGCAGATCGGCGATCCGGCCACCGCCAAGGGGCCGGTCGAGCGCAGGGTGACCCGCATCATTACGCCTGGCACGGTCACCGATGCGGCGCTGCTCGAAGCGAAGCGCGATTGCCTGCTGGTCGCGTTGGCCCCCGGGAAGCAGCGCGTCGGCGTCGCCAGCCTCGATCTCGCCGGGGGCCAGCTGCGCCTGCACGACCTACCCGCGGGCGAACTCGCCGCCGAACTCGAGCGCCTGGCCCCCAGTGAGATGCTGCACCCTGAGGGGATGGACCCCGCGCCTGGCGCGAGGGCGTGCCTGCGCGCGCGTTACCACCGTGGCATTTTGACGCGGAGGCGGCAACGCGGCGCCTGACCACGCAATTGGGCACGCACGATCTGGCGGCTTTCGGGGCCGCCGACGCGCCGCTTGCCGTCCAGGCTGCTGGGGCGCTGCTGCTCTACGCGCAGGCGACGCAGCAAACGCCGTCCTCGTTGGACCACATTCGTGCGCTGGTCGTGGAGCGTGGCGGCGATCTTCTTGCCCTCGATGCCGCGACCCGACGCAACCTTGAAATCACCGAGACGCTGCGCGGCGAGCCGGCACCAACGCTGCTATCGCTGCTCGACACCTGCGCCACTGCGGCCGGCAGCCGATTGCTGCGGCACTGGCTCGCCAATCCGCTGCGCCCGCGAGAGGTCCCACTCGCGCGCCACGCCGCAATCGCCGCGCTCATGGCGGCGAGTGCCGCGCGGCCGCATCTTGTCGCCGAGCTCAAGCGCACGGTCGACGTCGCGCGCATTGCGACGCGCATCGCTCTGGGCAATGCGCGGCCGCGTGACCTCGCGGGACTGCGCGACACGCTCGCGCGGCTGCCGGCGCTTGCCGCCGTCGTGGCGAGTGTCCCGGCAACCCTGCTTGCGGAGGTGGCGGCGGCGCTCGCCATCGACACGCGTTGGGCGGCGCTGCTCGGACGCGCCATCGCCGCCGAGCCGGGCGCCATGCTGCGCGACGGCAACGTGATCGCGCGTGGCTACGATGCCGAGCTCGACGAGTTGCGCGCGTATTCAGGACAACTGCGGCGCGTTCCTAATCGACCTCGAGACCCGCGAGCGCGCGCGCACCGGCATCGGCAGCCTGAAGGTCGAATACAACCGCGTGCATGGCTTCTACATCGAAGTCACGCACGCGCACGTCGAGCGCATTCCCGACGACTATCGGCGGCGTCAAACGCTCAAGAACGCCGAGCGCTACATCACGCCTGAGCTGAAAGCTTTCGAAGACAAGGCACTGTCGGCGCAGGAGCGCGCGCTGGCCCGCGAAAAGTCGCTCTATGACGCGCTGCTGGTCGAACTCGCCCCCGCGATTTCAGCGCTGCAGCGCGCCGCCCAGGCGCTGGCCACCCTCGACGTGCTCACCACGCATGCCGCGCATGCCGCGGCGCAAGGCTGGGCCCGGCCGAGCTTCGCAACTACGCCCGGCCTGGCGATCCGCGGCGGGCGGCACCCGTTGGTCGAAACGCAGGTCGAGCAGTTCATTGCCAACGATCTGCGGCTCGACCCGGCGCGGCGGATGCTTATCGTCACCGGTCCCAACATGGGCGGTAAATCAACGTACATGCGTCAGGCCGCGGTCATCGCGCTGCTGGCCTGCTGCGGGCTTTTCGTACCGGCCGAGGCGGCCGAAATCGGTCCGCTCGATGGGCTCTATACCCGGATCGGCGCCGCCGATGATCTGGCCGGCGGACGCTCAACCTTCATGGTGGAGATGACCGAGGCGGCGTATATCCTGAACCGGGCGACCCCGGAGAGCCTGGTCCTGATCGACGAGATCGGGCGCGGCACATCGACCTTTGACGGGCTCGCGCTGGCGTGGGCCATCGCCCGCACCCTGGCGCTGGACAAGCGCAGCCTGACCCTGTTCGCGACCCACTACTTCGAACTTACCGCGCTGCCGTCCGAGCTGGAAGGTTGCGCCAACGTGCATTTCGACGCGGTCGAGCACAAGGATGGGATCGTCTTCCTGCATGCTGTCGCCGAGGGCCCGGCCAACCGCAGCTATGGCTTGCAAGTGGCCAAGCTTGCCGGCGTGCCTGCCAACGCGATCCGCCAGGCGCGCGCATATCTTGCCCGCCTCGATCGGTTCAGTGCGCGAGCGCGACGCGCACGGCGACCTGTTTGCGCCAGGCGCCCCTGACGCCCCGGCGCCGACTCCGGTGTCTGCGGCGCTGGATCGCCTCGCGCCGCCTCGAGCCCGATGCGCTCTCGCCGCGCGAGGCGCAGGCCGCGCTCTACGAGCTCAAACGCCTGGCAGAACGCGTAGCCCGATGCAACCTAGCGCGGTTGCGCCAGTGCGCTGCACGCGGTCAATGGTGCGCGCCGGGACCGTGCACATGTCCATGCTCGAGCTCGTCGGGTGTGGCCTGACGCACGTCGAGCACGACGCAATCGAAACGCAGGCGCTGGCCGGCCAGCGGGTGATTGCCGTCGACAACCACCCGGCCGCCGGCGACGTCGGTAACAGTGAAAACGCGGGTCGCGTCGTCATCGTCGCCGACCGATTCCTCGAATTGCATCCCGACCTTGACGTCATCGGGAAACCGATCCGGGGTTTCGACGCGCACCAGCTCCGCGTCGTATTCACCGAAAGCCTCTTCGGGCTCGAGCGTGACCGAGCAGGTGTCGCCGGTCTGCTTATTGGCCAACGCATCTTCGATTCTCGGGAAGATGCCGTGATGCCCGCCATGCAGATAGCTGATCGGCTGGCTGGTTTCCTCGATCAGTTCGTCGCCCGCGGAATAGAGCTTGTAGGTAAGCGTGACGACGGTGTTGGCCGAAATGTGCACGATGCGATTCCCAGAACGGTGAGCGGAAGGAGCGGCGAAGGGCGCGCGGCATTGTACCCCAGCACTGCGTCTGCGCTGCGCTCGCGCCGGGCCAGCCGCGCTCGCTATAATCGCACCATGGAAGCAGCGCTTTTGGATGGCGCGATGCGG
Source organism: uncultured beta proteobacterium (assembly GCA_963777455.1). Taxonomy (GTDB): domain Bacteria; phylum Pseudomonadota; class Gammaproteobacteria; order Burkholderiales; family Casimicrobiaceae; genus PALSA-1003. The sequence goes on along the minus strand of CAVZQQ010000004.1, from coordinate 2,170,606 downwards.
AGGCGCTTTCTGCAGCGCTACTGGCAAAGACAGCCGCTGTTGATCCGGCGCGCGGTTGCTGGGTTTCGCGGGTTGCTGTCAACTCGGGAGCTGTTCGCCCTGGCGACGCGCGATGACGTGGAGTCGCGACTGGTGCTGCGCGAGCGAGGCCGCTGGTCGCTAGCGCACGGGCCGTTCCGCCGCGCCGACTTTCGTGCGCTGCCGAAGCGCAACTGGACGCTGCTCGTGCACGGGGTCAATCTGCATCTGGCCGCCGCCGACGCCCTGCTGCGCCGCTTTGCGTTCATCCCCTATTCGCGGCTCGACGATTTGCTGATCAGCCATGCCGTTCCGGGAGGGGGTGTCGGACCGCATTTCGATTCCTACGACGTGTTTCTCCTCCAGGGCGAGGGGCGCCGCCGCTGGCGCCTTGGCCGCGCGGCCGAGCGCGCGTTCAAGCCGAACCTGCCGCTGAAGATCCTCGCCCGCTTCCGGCCTGAAAGCGACTGCGTGCTCGGCCCCGGCGACATGCTGTATTTGCCCCCGGCCATCGCCCACGACGGGGTCGCAGTCGACACCTGCAGCACCTATTCGATCGGCTTTCGTGCACCCTCGGCGCAGGAGCTCGCGACTTCCTTCCTCGACTGGCTGCGCGATCGCATCGCGCTCGACGGGCGCTACGGCGATGCGGGCCGGCGGCTGGCGTCCAACCCCGCGCGCATCGACCGCAGCCTGCAAGCGTATGCGGCCGCGACCCTGCGCCGTCTGGCTTGGGACGAACGCACGGCGGCCCGCTTCCTGGGCGCGCACCTGACCGAGCCCAAGCCGGCGGTTGCGTTTGTGGCGCCGCCGCATGCCCTGGGCCGGGCATACTTCATCCGCCAGGCGGCGCGACGCGGACTGCGCCTGGACGGGCGCACGCAGCTGCTCTACGACCAACGCCATCTGTTTATTAACGGCGAAGCGCTGGCTTGGCCGGCACGCGGCCGCGCGGCGCTGCAACACCTTGCCGATCGGCGCTGCCTCGGTGCCGGCGAGATCGACGAGAGCGCGTGGCCCTGGTTCTATCGCTGGTACCGCGACGGGTTCCTCCATGTCGGCTGAGCCACCGCCCGGCGCGACGCCGACACCGCGCAGCGTCGAGCTGGCCACCGTCGCCGAGCAGGTCACCGCCATCGACGAGCTGATCGCGCTGGCGCGGCAGCGCATCCGCGTGTTCGACCAGGATCTGTCGCAGACCGGGTGGGGTCAGGCGGCGCGCGTGGACCGGCTCGCTGCTTTCCTGGGCGGCATGCGCGGCCGGCGCCTGGACATGATTGTGCACGATACCAACTACCTTGAGACCGCCTGTCCGCGGATACTCAACCTGCTGCGCACGTACAGTCACTGCCATGACGATCTACCGCACCGGCACGGAAGCGCGGCTGGCGACCGACCCCCTGCTCATCATCGACGATCAGCATTTCCTGCACCGCTTTCATTTCGCGCAACCCCGTTCGGCGCTGGGCATTGCGCAGCCCGATCAGACCCAGCCGTTGGCCAATCGTTTCGAGGAGATCTGGGCGACCGGCGAGCCGGGCATCACCGCGACGGTGCTCGGGCTGTAAGGCGCTAGACACATTCCGATACATACTGATTGAACCGAACACGCTTTGTAGTACAATTCATCGGTCGGCCGAGCAGCCGATCGGGCTCGCGACCAGTCGAGTAGGGAGTCGGGTTTTCGTGAACCCACACGTATCTCACCTCATAATCGAGTAAGGGAACGATGATGAACAAGTCAGTATTGATTGCTGCGGCTCTGGCGCTGGCGGTCGTCGGCTGCGGCGACAACAAGCAGGCGCAGGACGCCAAGGCTGCTGCGGACAAGGCTGCCGCGTCGGCCAAGGAAGCCGCTGACAAGGCGGCTACCGCCGCCAAGGATGCCGGCAACGCCGCGGTTCAGGCCGGCCAGGCCGCCGTCGATGCGACCAAGTCCGCCGGGTCTGCCGCGATGGACTGCCAGCAAGACCACCGGCAACGCGATGAAGTCCGACACAGCGGCGCCGGCGCCGGCACCGGCACCCACGCCACCTCCGGCGGACCAGAAGAAATAGGGAACCGGCAAAGCTGGAAAAAAAAGCCGGCCTGCCGCCGGCTTTTTTTGCGCCCGGTGGCGCGCATCTCGCGGCTACAAAGGCGCGCCGATGCGGCTTGCCACCTCGCGGTATTTCTCGATAACGCCGCCCAGATCGCGGCGGAAGCGGTCCTTGTCCATCTTCTCGTGTGTCGTGCGATCCCAGAGGCGGCAGCCATCCGGCGTAAACTCGTCGCCCAGCCATAAGGGTCCCTGCAGATCGTCCAGCGGGTGCCCGAACTCGAGCTTGTAATCGACGAGATCCATGCCACCGTCGGCGAACAGCGGCTTGAGCACGGCGTTGACCCGATGCGTGAGGGCCCGCATTTCCGCGATCTCCGTCGCGGTGGCCCAGCCAAGGATGCGGATATGATCGTCATTGACGAGCGGATCGTGTAGTGCGTCGCTCTTGAGGAAAAACTCGAAGATGGGCTCGGGTAGCGGCGTGCCCTCCGCGATCCCGTAGCGCTTGGCCATCGAACCAGCGCAAATGTTGCGCACGACGCATTCGACCGGAATCATCTTCAGGGCACGCACCAGCGATTCGCGCTCGTTGAGCACTCGGACAAAATGCGTCGGCACGCCGACCGCGGCGAGCCTGCCCATGATGTAGGCGTTGATGCGGTTGTTGGTCTCGCCCTTGCGCGCCAGCTGGTCGAGCTTCGCTCCGTCGAAGGCCGATACGTCATCGCGGTAATGCATCACCAGCAGATTCGGATCGTCGGTCGCGTACACCGTCTTGGCCTTGCCGCGATAGAGCTCTTGCCGTTTGTCCATGACCTCTCCCTTTAGATGAATTCACGCCAGCCAAAGCCCAGCCGCTGATCGGCGATGCCGATCCAGTCGGCCGCACAGCCGATCGACGCGGCGAGCGCCGCGCGAGCGAGCTCCGGCCGGTTGTTTTGCTGGCTCAGATGCGCGGCGATCAGATGCTTCAACCGCGACGTATCGATCTTGGCCAGCAGACCCGCCGCCGCGCCGTTGTCGAGGTGTCCGAACCGTCCGGCGATGCGTTGCTTGAGCGGATAGGGATAGTCGCCGCTAGCCAGCATGTCCAGATCGTGGTTGCACTCGAGCACCAGCGCGTCGCAACCTGAGAGGCTCGCTTCGACGTAGGTCGTGCTGGTCCCGATATCGGTCAGCACGCCCAGGCGCCACTGACCATCGGAGCAGACGAACTGCACCGGCTCGCGGGCGTCGTGCGGCACGGGAAAGGGCCGGATCTCGATCGCGCCGACCGCGAAGCTATCGTGGCTGTCGAAGCCGTACACGTGGTCCAGTCCGGCAAAACGCTCAGCGACGGCACACAGGGTGCCAAAAGTCAGCCACACCGGTGTTCCGAAGCGCGCGGCGAACGCGCCAACCCCACCGATATGGTCGGCTATGTTCGTGCGTGACGATGATCGCGGTCACCGTCTCCGGCGCCACACCGATGCGGGCGAGGCGCGTCACGGTATCGCGCACGCCGAAGCCGCAATCGATGAGCACCCGCGTGGAACCGACTTCGACCAGCAGGCCGTTGCCCTCGCTCCCGCTCCCCAAGGACGCGAAGCGCATGGCGGGGCTAGTCGCGCCGCGTCGCTGCGCCCGGTACCGCGCCGTCACTTCAGCTCGTCCTGCAGCAAGCGCCAGGATCTTGTCGCCGTTGGGCGTGCGATCCAGCGGCGCCCTGCGGGTCCTCGACCGTAACCACGCTGGCCGGGTCGGCCTGGGTAACGACCACGCGATACTGCTCCGCCTTTTCCTTCTCGTCGCTCTTCCAGAACGCCAGCTTGTCGAGAAACCCCTTCTGCTTCGGGTCGACGTCGGGATTGGAATAGCGCACGAAATACAGGCCCTTGGACCGATCGCGGTCGACTACGGTGAAGCCGGTACGGTCGAGCGCGAGCCCGACGCGGCGCCAGGCGCGATCGAAGCTGTCGTCGACGACCAGGCGGCTCGCCGCCATCGCCGGCCTTTTCGATGCGCGCGCGCGCCGGCTGCGTTGGGCAGCGCCGCGACCGCGGCGGCCGCCGCCGGCGCCGGGGTGCCGAAGCGCAGCATCAGCCGGGACAGAAACTCCGCCTCCAGTTCCGGATCTGGCGGGCTGGGTGTCCACTGGAAATCGTCGCCCGACTTGGTCAGCCTGCGAATCGGGCTTGGTCGGCACCTGCACCGCGCCGTAATGCGGTGATGTAGATTTCGACGGTTCCTGGCTCGGTGCCCTGCTCGATGCGCGAGCGGAACTTGTCGCGGCGATACGTATCGGAGAGCAAGTCGAGGTACTTGTCGAGAACCTGACCGAGCCAGCCGCGCGGCGCGGAAGCACGATTTTCCGCCCAGTCGGTTTCCATGATGCCCAGGGTCGGCTGCTCCACCGCCAGCACGAAGCCGTTGGCCGGCCAAAATTCGCGCAGCGTGCTCCACGCGGCTTCCGGTGTCGCCTTGACCACCAGCCAGCGCTCCGACCCGGCGCGCGCCAGGTGGGCATCCGGGTTGCTCGGCAGCACGTCGCTGGCCTTGCCCGCGGCCTTGCGCCGCGGCGGCCCCGGACGCGGTCGAGGCGAGATAGCGATCGTCGTACGCGGGGCGTCGTGAGGTCCGGCGGTATTTCCAGCGGCGCGGTCGAGGTCGCGGACTTGTAGTCGATCTTCTTGCCGAGCGAGACGGTGCGACTCGCAGCCGCTCAGGCTCAGCAGCGCGCCCAGAAGCGCCACGAGCAGCAGCGCCGGCACACGGGCGAAGGAAGGACAGGTGCAGCATGCTTCGATCTCCTTCAGAGGCAACCGGCTTCGCGCAACGCGGCGCGAACGGTTTCATGATGGGCTGCCGCGAGTGGCGTCAGTGGCAGGCGCACTTCGCCGCCGATAAGGCCCATTTCCGCCAGCGCCCATTTCACCGGAATCGGGTTCGCCTCGACAAACAATTTGCGATGCAACGGCAGCAGGCGGTCGTTGGCTGCGCGCGCGCCGGCGATGTCGCCACGCAGCGCCGCGGCGCACATCTGGGCCATCAGCTGCGGTGCCACATTGGCGGTGACCGAGATTACGCCGTGACCGCCCATCAGCATGAGGGGTAGCGCAGTCAGGTCTTCGCCGCTTAAAACGGCGAAGTCGGCCTTGCCCGCCGCCGCCAACGCCCGGATCAGCTCGCTGCCGCGCCCCAGGTCGGCCGTGGCGTCCTTGATGCCGATGATGCCCGGCACCTGCGCCAAGCGCAGCACCGTGTCATGGGCGAGATCGGCAACCGTGCGGCTTGGAACATTGTAGAGGAGCAGTGGCAGGTCGACCTTTTCGACGATGGTGCGGAAATGCCGGTACAGACCCTCCTGCGTGGGCTTGTTGTAATAGGGCACGACCGACAGGCCACAGCTCGCGCCGACCTGCTTGGCGTAGCGCGTGAGCTCGACCGCCTCCGCCGTGGCGTTGGCGCCGGTGCCGGCGATCACGGGCACGCGCCCGGCCACGCAGTCGACCGCCGACCTGAATCAGCTGGCAATGCTCTTCGACGCTGACGGTCGGCGATTCGCCGGTGGTGCCGACGATGACGATGCCCGACGTGCCGTGAGCCACGTGAAAGTCGACCAGCTTGGCGAGCCCGCGCAGATCCAATGCGCCGCCGGTTGACATCGGCGTGACGATCGCGACCAGACTTCCCTTCAGCATCGAGAGCGACCCGAAAAAACGTCGCATTTTACCCCAAACCTCCTGCGGGCAGCGACGGTGGCCACGCTCGGGCGCGACCGACCGCGGCGAGTCGCTGCAGCACCGCCGGCTGCGCTCCCGCGATCAAGCCCTGCTCGAATGCAACCACGGTCAGTCGCTCGCGCGCGAACTCCAGCAATTCCCCCGGTGCAAGCAGGAACGCAGGATTGGCGGGGCGGCCGTAGCGTTCGTTGCCGGCGGCGAACGTTTCGTAGAGCACAACACCATCGGCGGCGAGCGCGTCGAGCAGATGCGGCCACAACGCGCGGTGCAGGTAGCGCACCGCAACGATGGCGTCGAAGCGCTCTCCGGCAAACGGCCAGTCGCCGGTTTCCAGATCGACGCACCCGGGTCTCGACGCCGGGCGTCGCCGCGAGGCAGCGAGCGCCGCGGGATCGCGATCGACGGCGAGCACGCGCGCCTGGCGCGCGGCGAAGAATCGGGAGTGCCGGCCATGTCCCGCAGCGAGGTCGAGCACCCGGGCACCGCTGGCGACCAGCGGTGCGAAGCGCACGACCCAGGGCGAGGGGGCCGATGTCGTTCATTGCCGGCGCCTTCGCGACCGTAGCGGCGACGGTCTTCGCGCCGGTGTCGCTTTCCTGCGCTGCGGTCACCAGCCAATCGACGACGGCTTGCGCCTCCGGCTCGCTTCGCGCTCGCCGTCGAGCGCACGATGAAATAGGCGCGCGAGGTCGCGTGGGTGTTATGAAATGGCGCCACCAGCTTGCGCTGCTCGAGCAGACGGTCGACCAGCGGGCTTCGGCCCAGCGCCACCCCCTGGCCGTCGATGGCCGCCTGGATGAGCAGATCGAACTGGTTGAAGCGCATCGCGCCGGCCCCGGCGGTCTCCGGCATGCCAATCGCCGCGAACCACTGGCCCCAGTTGAGCCAGGGAAAGCGGCCGCGTTCGTCGTCGATGTGCAGCAGCACGTGCCGGGCGAGGTCTTCCGGCCGCTTGAGGCGGCGCGCGGGGTCGGCGACCAGCGCCGGGCTGCACACCGGCTGCAGGCGCTCTCCAAACAGCCGGTAGGCATCCGGCGGCGCCATCGCCTCGGGGCAATAGCGCACGGCCAGATCGATGCGCTCGCGGTCGAGGTCGAGGATGCGGTTGTCGGCCGAGATGTAAATCTCGATTTCCGGGTGCAGGGCGCGAAACCGCGGCAGGCGCGGCAGCAGCCACAAGGCCGCGAAAGGGATCGCGGTGGACAGGGTCACCGGCTGGGCGGTCTGCTCGCGGCGCAGGCGCGCCACCACCTGCTCGACATCGCCCAGGATCGCCTTGGCCGTACCGAGCAGCACCTGGCCTGCCTCGGTCAGCAGCAAGGCGCGATGCCGGCGCTCGAACAGGGGCAGGCCGAGCTGCTCTTCGAGCGCCTGGATCTGGCGCGACAGCGCCGATTGGGTGAGGTAGAGCTCTTCGGCCGCTCGCGTGAACGACAGGTGCCGCGCCGCGGCCTCGAAGCCCTTGAGCAGATCGAGCGAAGGCAGGCGCGCGCGGAGCGACGCCGGGGTCGGTTTAGGCATTCCGTTTTTGCATGCCAGTGATGCGCCGAATACGTTTGAAATGCCGCGCAGTCGCTCCGATAATTGTCTCCACGGGCGCAGTTTGCTGCGCGGCGCCAACCCGGTCGACGCATGCATTCTACGCATACATTAGGAGAAACGCCATGGCCCGCATCCAACCCATCCCGCGCCGGTCCCGCCACGCCTCGCTGCGGCAACGCGAAGCGCTGATACTCGATCGCGGCGCAGCGCACCATCCTCGTCGTCGAGCGCGGCTGCCTCTGGGTGACGCTCGAGCACGATCCGCGCGACATCGTTCTGGTCGAGGGGATGCGCTTCGAGATCGACCGGCCAGGGCGCACGATCGTCGCCGCGAAGACCGTCAGCACGCTCCGCCTGCTGGTGCCGCTGAGCCTGCCCGAGCGCATCGCCAGCGCGCTCACGCGTGCACTCGGCGTCTGGGCGGCTAGGGCGGTCCGCCGCAGTGCACCGCCCGCGCAGAGACCGGCCGCCTGAGGCGGCCGGAGTCTACTTGCGCGCGAAGCTCAGGCCGCCGTTGCCGGCGGTGACAGCGATGGTATCGCCGGCCGCGAACTTGCCGGCGAGGATCTCCCGCGCCAGCGGATTCTCGATCTGCTGCTGGATCGCGCGCTTGAGCGGCCGCGCGCCGTAGACCGGATCGAAACCGACCTTGGCCACCTCGGAGAGCGCCGCGGGCGCGACCTCGAGCCGGATTTCGAGCTTGCCCAGCCGGGCTTCGAGTTGCTTGAGCTGGATCCGGGCGATCGCCGCGATGTCCTTCTCGGACAGCGCATGGAACACCACGATCTCGTCGATGCGGTTGATGAATTCCGGGCGGAAGCTCGTCTTCACCTCGGCCATGACCGCGAGCTTGATCACGCCGTAATCGTCGCCGGACATCTGCTGGATCATCTGCGAGCCGAGATTGGACGTCATCACGATCACCGTGTTCTTGAAGTCGACCGTGCGCCCCTGGCCGTCGGTCATGCGCCCGTCGTCGAGCACCTGCAGCAGCACGTTGAAGACGTCCGGATGCGCCTTCTCCACCTCGTCGAGCAGGATCACGCTGTAGGGCTTGCGCCGCACCGCTTCGGTCAGATAGCCGCCTTCCTCGTAGCCGACGTAACCTGGCGGAGCGCCGATCAGCCGCGCCACCGAATGCCGCTCCATGAATTCGGACATGTCGATGCGGATTAGGTGCTGCTCTGAATCGAACAGGAACTCCGCCAGCGCCTTGCACAGCTCGGTCTTGCCGACCCCGGTCGGCCCCAGGAACAGAAACGAGCCATAGGGGCGGTTGGGGTCGCCCAACCCCGAACGCGAGCGGCGGATCGCGTCGGAGACCAGCCGCACCGCCTCGTCCTGGCCGACGACGCGCCGATGCAGGGCCTCCTCCATGTGCAGGAGCTTGTCGCGCTCGCCCTGCATCATCTTCGACACCGGAATGCCGGTGGCCCGCGAGACGACCTCCGCGATCTCCTCGGCGCCGACCTGCGTGCGCAGCAGCTTCGGCTTCTTTGCCTGCTCCTTGGCGAGCTTGCTGTCGGCCTTCTTGAGCTGCGCCTCGAGCTGCGGCAGCTTGCCGTATTGCAGTTCCGACATCGTCTGCCAGTCCCCCTTGCGCCGCGCTTCCTCCATCTGCAGCTTGATCTTGTCGATCTCCTCCTTGATGTGCTGCGCGCCTTGGACCTGTGCCTTTTCGGCCTGCCAGATCTCGTCGAGGTCCGCGTACTCGCGCTCCAGGCGCGTGATCTCCGCCTCGATCGCGGCCAGGCGCTTCTTTGACGCCTCGTCCTTTTCCTTTTTCACCGCCTCGCGCTCGATCTTGAGCTGGATGATGCGCCGCTCGAGCCGGTCCATCGCCTCGGGCTTGGAATCGATTTCCATCTTGATGCGCGCCGCCGCCTCGTCGATCAGGTCGATCGCCTTGTCGGGCAGGAAGCGATCGGTGATGTAGCGGTGCGAAAGCTCTGCCGCGGCGACGATCGCCGGGTCGGTGATTTCCACGCCGTGGTGGATCTCGTAGCGCTCCTGCAGGCCGCGCAGAATCGCGATGGTCGATTCCACCGACGGCTCGTTGACCAGCACCTTCTGGAAGCGCCGCTCCAGGGCAGCGTCCTTTTCGATGTACTTTCGATACTCGTCAAGGGTAGTTGCGCCCACGCAATGCAGCTCGCCGCGCGCCAGCGCCGGCTTGAGCATGTTGCCGGCGTCGATCGCGCCTTCCGCCCTGCCGGCGCCGACCATGGTGTGCAGCTCGTCGATGAACACGATCGTGCGGCCCTCGTCGGCGGCGATGTCCTTGAGCACGGCCTTGAGCCGCTCTTCGAACTCGCCGCGATACTTCGCCCCGGCGAGCAATGCCGCCATGTCCAGCGAGAGCACGCGCTTGTTCTTCAGGCCCTCCGGTACTTCGCCGTTGACGATGCGCTGGGCGAGACCTTCGACGATGGCGGTCTTGCCCACGCCCGGCTCGCCGATCAGCACCGGGTTGTTCTTGGTTCGCCGCTGCAGGACCTGGATCACGCGCCGGATCTCGTCGTCGCGCCCGATGACCGGGTCGAGCTTGCCCTGGCGCGCGCGTTCGGTCAGGTCGACGGTGTACTTCTTGAGCGCTTCGCGTTGCCCTTCAGCATCCGGCCGAATCGACCCCCGCGCCCCCGCGCACGGCCTCGATGGCTTTTTCCAGGGCCTTGCGATTCAGGCCAAACTCGCGGGCCAGTCGACCGACCTCGCTCTTGTCGTCGGCGAGAGCGAGCAGGAACAGTTCGCTGGCGATGAATTGATCGCCGCGCTTGGTCGCCTCCTTGTCGGTCAGATTAAGCAGGTTGTTGAGCTCGCGCGAGATCGAGATCTCGCCGCCCTGCCCTTCAACCTTGGCCAGGCGGCCGATGGCCTTGGTCAGCGCCGCTTTCAGGGCGGCGACGTTGACGCCCGCGCGCGCGAGCAAGGAAGCGCTGCCGCCATCCTCCTGCTCCAGCAGGGCCATGAGCAGGTGCACCGGTTCGATGAAGCCGTTGTCGTTGCCCAGGGCCCGGCTCTGGGCGTCGCCGAGCGCCTGCTGGAATTTGGTGGTTAGTTTGTCTAGGCGCATGGCCATCTCTTGGAAGGTTTTGTTTAAAATGCGGTTTTTTTCGGAGGTTTCAAGACCTCGAGGCGGCTGCGAACGCGCCCCGCGCAAGTCGGGCGAAGGTCCGCGAACCGCTGCATTGCGCGCTTGGGCTCCACCCCTTACCATCGTACTCGCATGGCGGAGCGAGGGGACCGGATAGAACCACCGACACGGCCGCGACGGCGGCCGCGCTGGCTGCGGTTGAGCCCACTTGGCCGCGACCTGAGCATCGTGCTGGCGATCAAGTTCGCTGCCCTGGCCCTGCTCTGGTGGTGTTTTTTCAGCCAACCGCTGGCCCCCCATCCGGGCCCCGGGTCCTCGCGCATCGCGGCGCACCTTCTTCCTTCCATCAGCCCGGAGCAATCCCCGCATGCCGACCGCTGAGATCGTCGACCTGTCACGGCTGCAGTTTGCCACCACAGCGCTCTACCACTTCCTGTTCGTCCCGCTGACCCTCGGGTTGTCGTGGATCCTGGTGATCATGGAAGCGGTGTACGTGATGACGCGCAAGGAAATCTACCGCGACATGACTCGCTTCTGGGGCAAGCTTTTCGGCATCAATTTCGTCATGGGGGTCACCACCGGCCTCACCATGGAATTCCAGTTCGGCACCAACTGGGCCTATTACTCACACTACGTTGGCGACATCTTCGGCGCACCGCTGGCCATCGAGGGGATGATGGCGTTCTTCCTCGAGTCTACCTTCGTCGGATTGTTTTTCTTCGGCTGGGAGCGACTGGGCAAGGTGCAGCATCTGCTGGTCACCTTTCTGGTCGCGCTCGGTTCGAATCTCTCGGCGTTGTGGATTCTGGTGGCCAACGCCTGGATGCAAAACCCGGTCGGCGCAGAGTTCAATCCCGACACGATGCGCATGGAGCTCACGAGCTTCACCGACCTGGTGTTCAACCCGGTCGCGGGCGTGAAATTCGTGCACACCGTAGCCGCCGGCTACGTCACGGCCTCGATGTTCGTCCTGGGCATCTCGGCCTATTACCTGCTGCGGCTGCGCGACCTGCCCTTCGCCGTGCGCTCGTTCGCGGTGGCGGCCGGCTTCGGGCTCGCCTCGGCGCTCTCGGTCATCGTGCTCGGCGACGAATCGGGCTACACCGCGGGCGAGGCGCAGAAGGTCAAGCTCGCAGCCATCGAGGCTGAGTGGGAGACACAGCCACCGCCAGCGTCCTTCACCGCCTTCGGCCTTCCCGACCAGGCGAGCGAAACGACCCGCTATGCGATTCGGATTCCATGGCTGATGGGCCTGATCGCCACGCGCTCAGTCGACACGCCGGTCACGGGCCTCAAGGATCTGAAGCTCGAGCACGAGGCGCGCATCCGCAGCGGCATCAAGGCGTATGCGGCGCTGCAGAAGCTGCGCGCCGGCGATCGCTCGGCCGAGACGCGCGCCGAATTCGACCGCACCAAGGCGGACCTCGGTTACGGGCTGCTGCTGCGCAAGTACACCGCCAACGTCGTCGACGCCACGCCTGAGCAGATCCGCAGCGCCGTCGCCGACACGATTCCACTGGTCGCGCCGCTGTTCTGGTCGTTCCGGCTGATGGTGGGCCTCGGCCTGTGGCTGCTGTTCGTGTTTGCGGCCGCGTTCTACCTGATCGCCCGCCGCCGCCTGTACCGCAACCGCTGGATCATGCATTTCGCGCTGTGGAGCATTCCGTTACCGTGGCTCGCCTCGGAGCTTGGCTGGATCGTCGCCGAGTACGGCCGCCAGCCGTGGGCGATCAGCGAGGTGCTGCCCACGCATCTGTCGGTGTCCTCGGTGTCCGCGGGGCAGGTCTTTTTCAGCCTCGCCGGGTTCGTCGCCTTTTACACCGCGCTGCTCGTCGTCGAGTTGTACCTGATGTTCAAGTATGCGCGTGCGGGTCCGTCGAGTCTGGCCACGGGCCGGTATCACGGCGAAGTCGCAACGGCCGGCACGGGAGCCGCAGCATGATCTACCTCTTCGATTACGCCACGCTCAAGCTCATCTGGTGGCTTTTCGTCGGCGTGCTGCTCATTGGCTTCGCGATCCTCGACGGCTTCGATCTCGGCGTCAGCGCGCTGCTGCCTTTCGTCGGCCGCAGCGACGTCGAGCGGCGGGTCATGCTCAACGCCATCGGGCCGACCTGGGAAGGCAACCAGGTCTGGCTCATCACCGCCGGTGCCGGGACGTTTGCCGCCTGGCCGCTCGTCTACGCGACGGCGTTTTCGGGCCTCTACGTGGCGCTGATCCTGACGCTGTTCGCGCTGTTCTTCCGCCCGGTCGGGATCGAATACCGCGGCAAGCTGGAGGATCCGCGCTGGCGCAGCGCCTGGGACTGGGCGCTGTTGCATCGGCGGCGCCGTACCGGCTTTGGTCTTCGGCGTGGCGTTCGGCAACCTGCTGCAGGGCGTACCGTTCCATTTCGATGCCGACCAGCGCGTGTTCTACACCGGCTCGTTCTTTGGCGCTGCTCAACCCGTTCGCCCTGCTCGCCGGCGTCGTAAGCCTGGGCATGCTAACGATGCACGGCGCCATCTTTCTGCAGCTGCGCACCGACGGTGCCGTGCAGGCACGCGCGCAGACGGGCGGCGCTATTGTGCGGCGCTCGTGTTTCTGGTCGCCTTCGCGGCGGCCGGCATCTGGATCGCCATGGGGATCGACGCCTTTCGCATCGTGACGATGCCGCCTGCCGAATTCCGCCTTTGTGCCGCAGGCCAAGACCGTCGAGCGCCTACGACGGCGGCTGGCTTGGCAACTACGCGCAGTATCCCTGGATGGTGCTCGCGCCGGTGCTTGCCTTCGGCGGCTCCCTGCTCGCGCTCGCCGCTTCGCGCGCGCGGCGCGCGGGAATCGCGTTCATGCTCTCCTGCATCGGCGTCGCCGGCGTGGTACTGACCGCCGGGCTGGCGCTGTTTCCGTTCATCCTGCCCTCGTCGAGCGACCCGGGCAGCAGTTTGACGCTCTACGACGCGGTGTCGAGTCACCGCACGCTGCAGATCATGTTCTGGGTCGTGATCGTGTTCCTGCCGCTGGTGCTCGCCTACACCGCCTGGGTCTATCGCGTCATGCGCGGCACGGTCACGGAAAACAAGGTCCGCGAAGGCGGCAAGGGCATGTACTAAGCGCGCAGGGAGAGAGCATGTGGTATTTCACCTGGATCCTCGGCATCGGGCTGGCACTGGCCTTCGGCATCATCAACGTGATGTGGCTGGAGGCGTCCTACGTGTTCGGCCATCTCGATGAGGACGACCTCTACCGCCGCTTCGGCGGCACGGATGCCGCCCCGCCCAAGCAAGACCCCGGCGGTCCCTAGCTAGCGACCGTCCGGGGCCGACTCGCCGCGAAGCCTCGCGACCGGGCTTTACTGACCGACGATTTGCGGCTTCAGCGGACCGAGGATGCCGAGCAGTTCGCCCTGCTCCTTGGCCGGCACGTTGAACTTGTTCAGCGATTTCTGCAGATCTTCGACCAGCGCGTTGAAGTCGGCATCGGTGATGCCCATCCCTTTGTGCGCGGTCGCATATCCTTACCCGTATAAGTGCAGGGCCCGCCGGTAGCGGAGCAGATCTGGTCGACCAGGTTGTGCTTCAGGCGCGGGATATCGGCCTTGGCAAAGAAGCCGTTGATGCGCTTGTCGGCGGCGACGTTGCCGACGAAGTCGTCGACCACCGCGGTGATAGCGTCCTTGCCGCCGAGGCGATCGTACAGGCTTTTCTGCATCATCGGCTTCATGCTCGTGTCCTGGCAGGCGCCGAGCAGCAGGCCGGCGAACAGTACGAGCGGAAACGCGAGCTTCCGTAACAGGGTATTCATCGGGTTTCTCCTCTCCTTGGTAGCAGCGTCAAGGCGCTGTACCCCCCTATACGCGCGCAGGCGCCGGCCGGATGCGCGGGCCTTGGCCAAGCCCGGCGTGGTAAGGTGGCAGCGTCACCAGCAACCGGTCCGGCGATGACCTCGAGCGACCCGCAAGCCCCGCCTCCGGAGAACGGACCGACGCCTCGACCGGCCGGCTTCCTGCAGGTGTTCGGCGCGGTGTTCTGGAGCTTCCTCGGAATCCGCAAGCGCGCCGCGGGCGAGCGTGACATGCTCACGATCAAACCGCTGCATGTGATCGTCGCGGGGGTATTGCTCGCCGCCGTGCTGGTCGCAGCGGTGCTGACGCTAGTGACTATCATCACCCACAAGGGGTGAGAGGGTCAGATATTGCGGTCGATTTGCACGGCGGCGATGATCCGCGCCGCCGCCAGCAGTTCGGCGTCCGTCGTCAGCGCATCCGGGCACAGACGAAGGTAGGGTCCGCGCGCGTCGACGTGCAGGCCGCGCTCCTGCAGCGCCGTGGCCAGTGCGACCGCATGCGCGTCGCGGATCACGGCGAAGGCGCCCCGGTCCGGCGTCCCGCCTTCGGCGCGGATGCCGTGCTCCTGGAGTAGCGCACGCAGCCGCTGCAGCTGTCGCAGCGCATAGGCACGCAGACGTTCGCCGCCCATCGCCAGCGTAAAGACCTGTCCGGCGCGCGCCTGGTAGAGCGGCAGGATCGGCGGTGTTGATTCGAAGAACGCGTCGCCCCCAGGCGCGAACTCGGGTGGGTCGGGCCGCCGATAGGCGAACCGGTCGCGCTTGGCGAACCAGCCGGTATCAAGCGTCGACAGCGACCCATCGAGGTGGCGCGGGTGCAGATACAGAAAGCACGCTCCCGGGCCGCCCCGCAGGTATTTGTAGCTGCCGCCGATTGCAAAATCCGCATCCAGCGCGGCGATATCGACCGGCAATGGCGCCCAGCGCGTGATAGACGTCGACCAGCACGCGCGCGCCCGACCGCGTGCGCCTCGCCGATCAGCGCGGGGAGTTCCGGCAGGACCTGCCCGGTGTCGAACAGCACCTGCGAGACGACGACCAGATCGACGCCCCTGCCGCACCGCCGCGCGCAGATCGTCGGCCACGAACAGCCCGTCGGCGCGCGGCTCGACCAGAGCCAGCGTCGATCCGTCCGCGCCGCGCGTACTGGCGCAGGATCAGGTCGATCGAGTCGAACTCGCCGCGCGTCGCGACGACGCGGGGCACGCGATCATAGGTGTTGAGCACCGCGCGCAGGCCCTGGCCGGCGCTCGACTTCGGCACCACGCAGTCGGCGCGCGGCGCGTGCAGCAGGCTGCCGAGCCGCGCCCGATAAGCGCCCATCTCCTCGAGCCAGGCGTCCCAGGCATCGCCCAGCTGTCGCTGCCAGAGCGCGATCGCCTCGGCGACGTCGGCGGCGGTCGCATCGAGCGCCCGGCCGAGCGAGTGGTTCGGCCAGATCGATCGCACTCTTCCGCCGCTCGAGCACGCGCGAGAACAGCGGTGCGACATGAGCCGCGACGCCCGCCTCGGTCAAGCGGCCCGTCGCCAAGCGCGGCGACCGCACGTTCAATGGTTGCGGCCGTGCCGCCGAGCGCGTCAACCGGCGCATTCATCGCGCGCCGATCGCGGTGCGCACGTCGATCAGTTCGGGAAAGAACGCGTACATCGAGCGCCTTCTTGAGGAAAGCCACGCCCGACGAGCCCCCTGTGCCGGGCTTATGACCGATGATTCGCTCGACGGTCTTCATGTGGCGGAACCGCCAGAGCTGAAAGGCTTCCTCGATGTCGACAAGTTTTTCACACATATCGTAGGCGTCCCACCAGCGCTGCGGATCGTCGTAGATGGTCTTTGAAGACCGGCAGCAGATCGGGTTGCGCTGGTACGCCTGGGTGAAGTCGCGCTCGAGGCAGGCGCTGCGGCACGCGGCAGGCCGCGGCGCGCGAGATGGCGCAGGAACTCGTCGTAGAGCGACGGCGCGTGCAGCAGCGCGTCGAGCTCGGCGAACGTCGGCGCATCGTGGCGGAAAACCTCAAGCAGGGCCGCTTGCTTGTTGCCGAGCAGAAATTCGATCGCGCGGTATTGCGGCGATTGCAGGCCCGACGACTGGCCGAGCATCGGGCGGAAAGCCTCGTACTCCGAAGGGGTGAGCGTTTCGAGCACCGCCCATTGCTCGAAGAGCTGCTTCTGGACGAGCTTGACCCGGGCAAGGATCTTGAAGCACGCAGCGAGCTCATCGGCCTGCACGTGGCGAATCGCCGCCTTGAGCTCGTGGATCATCAGCTTCATCCACAGCTCGGAGGTCTGATGCTGGATGATGAACAGCATCTCGTCGTGCCGCGGCGGTTGCGCTGCGCTCCCGGACCGGGGCTGCTGTGCCGACAGCAGCCGGTCGAGACGCAAGTAGCCCGCGTAGCTCAGCCGATCGCTAAAATCGGTGACGATGCCGGATTCGAGAGGGTCTTGCGACATGATCGTGCGTGCCCGTGGAAGGGCAGTATAGGAACCCCGGTAGGCTGTGTCCACTCGCGGCGCGGCAAGCGACGACGCGGCTCAGCACGGCGCGGCCACGCCGGCCGGCTCTCCGCGGTAGGACGCGCGGTCGCTAGGTCGATTCGCGCAGCGCGGCGAGCGGTGGCTGGCGCAGCGTGCTGCGCGTCCCGAGCCAGCCGGCAACAGCGACGCAGGCCGCCGAACCAACGATCGCGATCACCCACAGCGCGGGATTCCAACCAAACGGTATATCGAACACGCGATCGGCGAGCGCGTAGCCGGTCGCCGTCGCGCCGGCCGCCGCGAGCAGCCCGGCCAGCGCACCCAGCGCGAGGAATTCGGCGACCTGCGCCGCGGTCAGCTGCCGCTCGCTCGCGCCGAGGGTGCGCAGCACCGCCGCGTCGTAGCGGCGTTCATCCTGGGTCGGTCGCGATCGCCGCTTCGAGCACCAGCACCCCGCCCAACAACGTGAACAGGAACACGAACTCGACTGCGAGGGCGACCTGATCCATGATCGACTGCACCTGGCAACAGGATTTCGCCGACATCGATGACCAGCACGTTGGGGTATGCGCGCACCAGCGCGGTCAGCCACGCCGCGTTGCCGGCGTCCGCGCGCACGGCAGAGATGTAGGTCTTGGGCAGGGCATCGAGCACGCCCGGCGCGAACAGCGCGAAGAAGTTGACGCGGAAGCTGTCCCAGTCGACCTTGCGCAGGCTGGTGACCTTCGCGCTGACGCGCGTGCCGCCGATATCGTAGGTCAGCGTGTCGCCGAGCTTGAGCCCGAGGGTCTTGGCGATGCCCGCCTCGAGCGAGGCCCCGGCAGCGACCCCGGTTTCCCCGGGCTTCCACCACTGGCCTGCGACCACGCGGTTGCCCGGCGGCAGCGCGTCGCTCCAGGACAGATTGAACTCGCGCTCGCCCAGTCGCCGCGCGCGCTCGTCGCCGAGCTGCGCGGCCGCGAACGGCGCGCCGTTGACCTCGACCAGCCGCCCGCGCACCATCGGCCGCACGTGCGGCATCGACATTGAGCTCGCGCTGGAGCAGTGCGCGCACCGCCGTCGACCTGGTCGGGCAGCACGTTGATCAGGAACGCATTCGGCGCATCGGGCGGCAGGCTCGCGCGCCAGTTGCGCATCAGGTCGCCGCGGACGAGCGTGAGCAGCAGCAGCGCCATCACGCCCAGCGCCAGCGCGCCGATCTGCAGGCTCGAGCCCAGGGGACGGCGGCGCAAGTTGGCCAGGCCGTAGCGCCAGCTGTAGCCGCGTTGCGGCAGCAGCCGCAGCAGCGTGATCAGCAGCCACGCCGCAGCCGCGGCAGCGGCGAGCAGCGCGGCGATGCCGCCGATCACGATCGCGCCAGTGCGCACATCCTGCGCCTGCCAGACCACCAGCGCGGCGATCGTCGCGGCGCCGACGACGTAGGCAAGACTGCCGCCGGCCCGCGGCATGCCGATGTCGCGCCGAAGGCACGCGCAGGGGCGGCACGCGCGACAACGCAATGAGCGGCGGCAACGCGAACCCGAACAGCAGGGCGAGGCCGGTCACGATCGCCCCGGCGGCCGGAAACCAACCTGGCGGCGGCAGGTCGGCATGAACCAGCGCGCCCAGCAGCCAGACGAGCAGCTGCTGGCCGCCGAGCGCGACCAGGACCCCCACGGCGCTGGCAGCTAAGGCCGAGCACGCGCGAACTGGACGACGAACAGCGCCAGCGTCTGGCGCTGCGGCGCGCCGAAGCAGCGCAGCATCGCCGCCGCATCGAGATGGCGGCGCAGATAACGCGAAGCCGCGAGCGCCACCGCGACTGCGGCGAGAATCACCGCGACGAGCGCGGAGAGGCCGAGAAACGTGTCGGCGCGCTCGAGGGTTTGCCGGATTTCGGGCCGCAGGTCACGGATCGACTCCAGGCGCTGCCCGCGCTCGAGACGAGGCAACGCCCAGTCGCGATACGCGTCGACGGCGTTGCCCGGCAACGAGCAGGCGATACGCGGCGCGGTTGCCCGGCTGCAGCAGATTGGTCGCCGGCACGTCGTCGATATTCATGAGCAGTCGTGGCCCGAGCGTCAGCAGGCCGCCGGCGACTTCGGGATCCTGCTGCACGATGGCGGTCACGGTGAGCGTCGTCTCCCCGACCGCCAGCCGCGATCCCACGCTGAGCCCGAGACGCGCCGCCAGCCGCGATATCGGCCCACACCTCGCCGCGGCGTGGCGCGCGCGCCGCAGGCTCCCCTGCGGGGGCGCCCGGTGCCACGAGCACCACCGCGCCGCGCAGCGGATAGCCCGCACCGACGGCCTTGACGTCGGCGAGCACGGCGTCGCTGCCGGGCGCCTGGACCATGCTGTTGAAGCGAATCACCGGCACCGTCGCGAGGCCGCGCGTCTGCGCTTCGCGCGCAAACTCGGGCGGCAACGGGCGATCGGCCGACACCATCAGGTCGGCGCCGAGCAGCAGGTTCGCCTGCCTGGCGAGCGCCCCCTTGACCCGATCGGCGAAGAAACCCACGGTGCCCACGCTCGCCGCGGCGAGCACCAGCGCCGCGATCAAAACGGAAAGCTCACCGGCGCGCCAGTCCCGGCGCAGCATGCGCAGCGCTTGCCGGATCGTATTCATGCCACCGCGGGTGCTGGCGCGTGCTCGTCGCCGACCAGCCGGCCGCCGGCAAGAGACAAGCCGCCGGGCACAGCGCGAGGCAAGGTCCGCATCGTGCGTGACCAGCAGCAGCGTCGTCCCACGCTCGCGGTTTAAGCGAAACATCACGTCGGCGACTTCCGCGCCGGTCGCGCCATCGAGATTGCCGGTCGGTTCGTCGGCCATGAGCACCTGCGGCTCGCCGGAGAATGCACGCGCGATCGCGACGCGCTGTTGCTCGCCGCCTGAAAGCTGCTTCGGATAGTGCCCCACGCGTGCCGAGAGCCCGACGCGCGCCAGCCACTCGCGGGCACGTCCGGCGGCGTCGTCGGCGCCGGCAAGCTCCAGCGGCAACATGACGTTTTCCAGGGCGGTGAGCGCCGGCAAGAGCTGGAACGACTGGAACACGAACCCGAGCCAGCGCCGCCGCAGCGCGGCGCGCGCGTCCTCGGACAAGCCGTTAAGCGCCGTATCGCCGAGCCATATTTCGCCGGCGCTCGGCCGGTCGAGACCGGCGAGCAAGCCGAGCAAGGTCGTCTTGCCCGAGCCCGAGGCACCGACGACAGCCACCGTCGCGCCAGCGCCGACCTCGAAACTCACCCCGTCGAGGATGGTAAGCGGCGTATCCCCGCTCTGGACAGTCTTGGAGAGGTTGCGGGCACGAATGACGGGATCAGCCATGAGCGGGTCCCGGCCTTGCGTGCCGGGTGCCTTGCACATGGGGCCGCGCTACGCGCAAGGCAACCCCCGGCAGCGCGCCGCGCCGCCGTTCAGATACGCCCGGGGTCGTCGCTGTTGGGCCGCGCACCCCCGGTGAAGGAATAGGGAATTCGATCCGTATTCGCCGGCAGGCGCCAATGATCCGGTGTCTCGTAACGATAGGGCTGGTCCGGGAGGTTGAGCAACAGCGCCGGTGTATCGGCGAGGTTCTGCACACCGTGCCACACGCCGGCGGGCACGACAATCAGCATCGGGCGCGCGCTGCCGCAACGGAAAACGTTGATGCTGCGGTAAGTCGCCGAATCCGGGCGGGCATCGTACAGGACGATCTTGAGCAAGCCGTGATTGGCGAACAGCCGATCGATTGCGGCGCGATGCACGTGCCAGGCCGAGATGCCGGCCGCCTCGATCACCGCCTGGAACACCTGCCCGACGTGCGCGGGCGTCAGTGGCCAGTCCTCGCGCCAGATCTCGGTGAGATAGCCGTTGTCCTTGATGACGTTCTTGACCTCCTTGACCTGGACTCCGGCGATCAAATCCTGCAGCGGCTGCCAGTCGTGCGTGACGCTCTGGCGGTCAGCCACGGCGCCCAGCATGGCGGGAGCGCCCGGGTCTGGCTGGGAACTGGCTGTGGCGGGTTTCACATCTTTTTCCATGGAGCAAGGCCGCGCCGGCGATACAGCTCGCGAATCACTGCACCGCGCAGCGGCAGGAATCCCCACCTGCGGGGAAACCTATGGTAACAGTAGATCGCTTCCGGATCGACGCCGCACGCCTCCGCCGCGCGCCCGAGCCAGCGCATCCAGAGCGCGCGCAGCAAAATGCCAGAGTCATAACTGCGCAGATGCGTGGGGCGATCGTGCATCCAGGCCTCGGTCAGCTTGCGCTCGCGCCAGGCCGGGTCGGTGGTGATCTGGCGCCATAGCTCGGCGTGTTCGCGCCACTGCCGCTCGGCGTAGACATTGCGGCGGGTGGTAGCCGAGATCACGACCAGCGTTGCCGCTGGCACCGCGGCGAGCTTCGCACCCTGGCGCCAGGCGCGATGGATCCAGTCGCGCGTCGGAAAGGTGTAGACCCGATCGCGGGTCTGCTGGGGCCCGATCCGGTCGTGCAGGGCGCGGCGAAATACCCAGGCACTGTTGTTCGGATGCAGCAGCGGGTCAAAGCGCCCCTCCGGGTAGCTGGCGTTGACCCGCACGCGTCCGTCCGGGTCCGCCTCGAACTGCAGCATGAACACCAGGTCGGCATCGCTGCCGTTAAGGGCCGCGACGGCTGTTTGCAGGTGATCGGCAAGCCAGATATCGTCATGATTGAGGTAGGCGATATAGCGGCCGCTGGCAAGCCGCACACCCTCGTTGTTCGGGCCCGACTGGTCGCCGACGCGTTCCGGGAGATTCACGAAGCGGATGCGCGGATCGGTAAAGCGGGCGACGACCGCGCCCGTGTCGTCGGTGCAGCCGTCACCCATCACCAGCAGCTCCCAATCGGTGAAAGTCTGCCTCAGCACCGACCCGATGGCGTATTCCAGGATATTGCTGCGATTGAACGTCTGGATAACGACGCTGACCAGCGGACTGCGCGCGCTCGCCGCGGGACCTTCGGGGTGAGTGACCGGATCCATGGCTGAGGCGGCGCATTGTACTCCGCGCCGTTGCTTTGCGCAGCGCAGCACCCGCCTCTACAATGCACTGTGAACAGCGGTTCGTTTCCTTCGCTTCGCCGCGCGCCGCGCTGGATCGCAGCGCTCGCTACCGCGCTCCTCTGCTCGATCGCCGCCGCCGCGTCCTCCGCGCCGGCGATCCTGATTGTGGGCGACAGCATTTCGGCGGGCTATGGGTTGCCGCCGAATTCGGGTTGGACGACGTTGCTGCAGCAGCGCCTGGCCCAGCAGCATTATCCCTACCGCGTCGTTAATGCCAGCATCAGCGGCGACACGACGGCCAGCGGACGGGCGCGACTGGGCACGCTGCTCGCGCGCGAGCGGCCCGCGATCACCGTGATCGAGTTGGGAGGCAACGACGGACTGCGTGGAGGCAGCCTGGATGCCATGCGCGAGAATCTCGACGCCATGGTCGGCGCCGCGCAGAAGGCGGGATCGCGCGTGCTGCTCGTCGGGATGCAGCTGCCACCGAACTATGGGCCGGCCTATGTGGGCCGCTTCAACGCCGTCTACGGCGAGGTGGCCAAGGCGCGTCACGCGGCGCTCGTGCCGTTCCTGTTCGAAGGCTTCGCCGATAACGACGCACTGTTCCAGGCGGATCGCGTTCATCCGGTTGTGGCCGCGCAACCACGAGTGCTCGATAACGTTTGGCACGACCTGCAGCCGCTGTTGGGTGCTCCGGGGAAGGCGCCATGAGCGCACCCCATCCGGGCGTGCAGCGCGTGGGCGCCAGCGCGCTTGCCGCGTATCCCGCCCGTATCGACGTGCGCAGCCCGGCCGAGTTTGCGGAGGATCACGTACCGGCTGCGGGCAATCACCCAGTGCTGGACGATGCCGAGCGCCAGCGCATCGGCACGCTGTACGCCGCCTCGCCCTTCGCAGCGCGCAAGCGCGGCGCGGCGCTGGTCGCGCGCAACATCGCCGCCATGCTGGAAACGGTTTTTGCCGAGCATGGTCGCGAGTGGCGGCCGCTGGTCTATTGCTGGCGCGGTGGGCAGCGCAGCCGGGCGCTTGACGCAGGTCCTCAATGAAGTGGGCTGGCGCGCCGTCCAGCTCGAGGGCGGCTATCGCGCCTATCGACGGCAGGTCGTCGCGGACCTCGTGCGGTTGCCGCAGCACTGCCGCTTTGTCGTGATCTGCGGCCTGACCGGTTCGGGCAAGAGCCGGCTGCTCGCCGCGCTCGCGCACGCCGGCGCCCAGACACTCGACCTCGAAGGCATGGCGCGGCATCGCGGCTCGCTGCTGGGCGACCTGCCCGGCGACCGGCAGCCGTCGCAGAAGTGGTTCGAAAGCCAGCTCTGTGACGCGCTTGGCCACATCGACGCGACCCGGCCGGTGTTCGTCGAATCGGAAAGCCGGCGCATCGGCAGCGTACAGATGCCCGACGCCTTGCTCGCACGGATGCGCGCCGGCCGCGCACTGACGCTCGTCACGCCCCTGGCGCAGCGGGTGGCGCTGCTCAAGGACGAGTACGCGCACTTTCTGGCCGCACCGGCGCAACTGGGCGCCTGTCTGCAGCCGTTGACCGAGCTGCATGGCAAGGCGGCGATTGCCCGCTGGCGCGCGATGGCGAGCGTTGGCGACTGGGATCGGCCTGGTTGGCGCGTTACTTGCGGTCCACTACGACCCGATGTACGCGCGTTCGCTCGAGCGCAACTTTCCGAGCGCAGGCGATGCGCCCGTGGTCGAAGCGCACGACGTTTCGCCGCAGACGTTTGCGGCGCTCGCCACGCGCCGTGCGCGTCAAACTCGACAGCGCGGAAGCGGTGCCATCGTGACCGGGTCGCGCTACGCCTTCCGCATCGTCAACGTCTTCGCCGAAGAGCGTCTGGCCGGCAATCCGCTCGCGGTTTTCGACGACGCGCGCGGGCTCGATGCGGCGACCATGCAAGCGCTGGCGTTGCAGTTCAACCTCTCGGAAACGACGTTCATTCTGCCGTCAACGAAGGCGTCCGCGCGCGTGCGCATTTTCACCCCCACCTTCGAAATGCCCTTTGCCGGCCATCCGACGCTTGGCACCGCACACGTCGTGCGGGCATTGCGCGGGCGGCGACACCCAGACGCTGGAGATGCACGCCGGCATCATTCCGGTGCGTGCCCAGGGCGATGAGTGGACGCTGCAAGCCAACACGCCGCGCACCCGTCCGGTTGTGGCGCGGCGCGAGGATCTGGCCGCGATGCTCGGCCTCGATGCCGCCGACATCGGTGGCGAGCCGCTGTGGGTCGATACCGGCAGCGAGCAGCTGGTCATCCCGCTTGCGACCACAGCGCGCCGTGACCCGCTGCGTGCCGCGGGCGGACCTGCTGGCGCGCCACGGCAGCGTCGCGCTGCCCGGCGGCGGCTCGCGCGCGCTGGCCTACGTCTGGGCTGAGGCCGGGCCCGGTGCAGGTTCTGGCTCGCTTCTTCTTTCCCAAGCAAGCCGCAGTCCTCGAAGATCCCGGCACCGGGTCCGCCTGCGCCAATCTCGGCGGCTGGCTGGTTGCAACCGGCGCGCCGCGACCGCAGACGCGAACCATCTCCCAAGGCGAGGCAGGTCGCGCGCCGTTGCCGCCTGCGGCTGACGCATCGATGACGGATGGACAGATCTTCGTCTCCGGGCGAGTGATCGAACTTGGCCGGGGCACGATCGACCTGTGATGACCATCGGTCCGTCTGGCAACGGCTCGTAACAACTTGAAACCGCCCGCTGGCCAACGCCTCGGTAGACTGCGGCGTTAGGTACCAAATGCCTGTACCGACATCGATGCGCAACCTGGCCGTCATCGCCCTGGGTGTCGCCGCGGCTCTTCCGCTGCCGGCGCTGGCTTCCGTGCCACTGTCCTACGAGGACGCGCGGCATCTGCTCAATCGCACCGGCTTCGGTGCGACGGACGCCGAGATCCGGCGCTTCACCGGCATGTCGCGCGAAGACGCCGCCCGCAAGCTGCTCGCGGGTGCGCGCACCACGGCGGCTGCGCCGCCGCCAGCGTGGGCAACCATACCCGGGCCGCTGCGCTACCCGCGCCCCGCCGACGGGGCCTCCGATGCGGCCAGGAAGCAGTTCCAGCAGGAGCAGATCCGCGATGGGCTGCAGCTTCGCGGCTGGTGGGTCAACGAGATGCTGACCACCACTTCCCCGCTGACCGAGCACATGACGCTGTTCTGGCACAACCATTTCGTGTCGAGTCAGCAGAAGGTGCGGTTCGCCGAACTCATGTATCGCCAGAACGTCACGCTGCGCGCCAACGCGCTCGGCAACTTCGGCGATCTGTTGCATGCGATCGCCCGCGATCCGGCGATGGTGATCTATCTCGACAACGCGCGCAATCGCAAGGGAACACCCAACGAAAACTTCGCGCGCGAGGTGATGGAACTATTCACCCTCGGGGAGGGCAACTATAACGAACAGGATATCAAGGAGGCGGCGCGGGCCTTTACCGGCTGGAGCATCGACCGCGACAGCGGCACCTTCGTGTTCCGCCGTTTCATCCACGACTATGGCACCAAGACCGTGCTCGGCCGCACCGGCAATCTCGATGGCGACGACGTGCTCGACGTCTTGCTGGCGCAGCGCGCGACGGCGGAGTTCATCACGCGCAAGCTCTGGCGCGAATTTGTCTCTCCTGAGCCGGACGAGGCGCAGGTGAAGCGCATCGCCAATCGACTTCCGCGATTCCCGGTACGATATCAAGGTCGCTGCTCTACGAGCTGCTGACCTCCGATGCATTCTATGCCGAGGAGAATCGCGGCGTACTGATCAAGTCGCCGATCGATCTGGTCGTCGGTACGCTTGAAGCAGTTCGACATGAAGCCGTCCGAGCCGATTCCGTTTGCGGTCGCCGCCGCGGGCATGGGTCAGAATCTGTTTGCGCCGCCCAATGTGAAGGGCTGGCCTGGCGGCGAGGCATGGATCAACAGCAGCAGCCTACTCGCCCGCAAGCAGTTTCTCGATCGCCTGTTCCGCGCTGACGATCCGGCCGGAAGGATGGCGCCGCCGCCGGACGCGATGGCCCAGCTGCCCAAGCAGGTGGTCGCCGCGGACGGGGTGCAGGACGCCGATAGTGAGCGCCGGACCCGCTTCCTGCAGGCGATGGATCGCGGCCTGAGAAGCGTGCAATTCGAAAGCGACACGTGGCTGGCCCAGCTCAAGGCGACCGACGTCACGCGCACCGCAGCCGCAACGCGACTACTGCTCGCCTATGCGCCCCAATCGCCGCCCGATCCGAGCAGCGAGCCATTGGCCATGGTGCGCCATATCGTCCTGGACGCGGCGTACCAGTTAAAGTGAGCACAACCGAGAGCCGGATATGAATCGTCGCCGCTTCATGCAATTCGCTGCATGCTGGCCACTGGGCTCGGCCGCCTTGCTGCCTTCGGTCGCGTGGGCGGCGGCACCGGCAGGCGCGGGCTACCGCAACCTGCTGGTGCTCATCGAGCTCAAGGGCGGCAACGACGGGCTCAATACGCTGGTGCCCTATGCGAACCCGACCTACTACGCGCTGCGGCCGAAGCTCGCGATTGCGCGCGACCAGGTTGTCCAGCTGTCGGACGCGTCGGGGCTGCATCCGGCGCTCGAGCCTTTGCTACCGTTGTGGCGGAACCGCGAACTGGCGGTGCTCCAGGGTGTGGGTTACCCGGATCCCAATCTGTCGCATTTCCGCTCGATCGAGATCTGGGATACCGCGTCGAGCAGCGAGCAATATCTGGAGGACGGCTGGCTCACCCGGACATTTGCCGCGGCGCCCACGCCAGCGGAGTTTGCCGCCGACGGCGTGATCATCGGATCGCCCGACCTGGGCCCGCTGGCTGGCGGCGGTACGCGCGCCATCGCGCTCGCCAATACCGAGCAGTTCCTGCGCCAGGCGCGGCTCGCCGTTCCCGAAGGGCAAACGCGCAACCACGCGTTGCAGCACATCCTGAAAGTCGAGGCCGACATCATGCAGGCGGCCACGCATCTCAACGCCGATTACGCGTTCCGGACCGAGTTTCCAGACCGGGGGGTTCGGCAACGCGATCAAGACCGCCTGCCAGGTCATTGCCAACCAAGCCGGGGTTGCTGTCGTGCGCGTAACGCTCACCGGCTTCGACACGCACAGCGGCCAACCCGGCACGCAGGCGCGGCTGCTCGGCGAGTCTGGCCAGCGGTGTGGTCGCGCTGAAGAGCGCGCTCGACGAACTCGGCCGATGGAACAACACGCTGGTGCTGACCTACGCCGAGTTCGGGCGACGGCCGAAAGAGAACCTGTCCATGGGCACCGACCACGGCACGGCGAGCGTGCATTTCGCGGCGGGCGGGCGCGTCGCGGGTGGCCTGTACGGCGAGCAACCCTCGCTCAACGGCTTGAGCGGCGACGGCAACACCGGCTTTGCGATCGACTTCCGCAGCGTGTACGCCACGGTGCTCGATCGCTGGTGGGGTGTGCCGTCGGCGGAGCCGCTCGGCGGGCGCTTTGCTGGCGTACCCATACTGCGCACCTGACGCGGGATCACCCAATCCCGGCGTCCCATGCGACGCAGGAACTCGCGCCAGTGCGGCTCCTTGGAGCCTGCGATCTTTTCCCGCGCGAGCGAGATCTCGGCTGCGTACTGGCCTGCCGAAATCGTGCCGCGCAGTCTGCTGAAAGCGCAGGTACAGCAGGTACGTATTGAGGACGTCGGTCTCGCAGTAATTGCGGATGGCTTCGAGCCGGCCGGCAGCGTAGGCGGCGTAAACCTCGGCGCCATCGAAGCCGAGCTTGCCCGGGAAACCGCACAGCCGCGCCATGGCGTGCAAGCCCGCGCCCGCGCGCGGCTGAAACGAGGCGAGCACGTCCATCAGATCCAGATGCCGGGTGTGAAAGCGGCTCAGATAATTGTTATACCGGAACTCGCGGTCGTCATCGCCCCAATCCCAGTAGCGCGGCGCCGTCACGCCGTGGACGAGGCTACGGTGGTTCAACACCGGCAGGTCAAAGCCTCCGCCGTTCCAGGAGACGAGCTGCGGTGTGTAGCGTTCGACGCCGTCGAAAAAGCGCCGAATCAGTTCCGGCTCGGCATCGTCGGTCTCTCCCAACGACCAGACGCGAAAGCCCTGCCCTTCGCGCAGCGCGCAGGCTATGGCGACCACGCGATGCAGATGCAGCGGCAGAAAGTCGCCGCCGGTCGCCGCGCGCCGCTGCTGGAGCGCCCAGTCGAGCACGTCGGCATCGCCGAGCGTCGTGGGCAGCGCGTGAATGCGGCGCAGCCCGGCAATATCCGGGATAGTCTCGATGTCGAAGACCAGAGTGGGCGTCATCGCGGCGCAGGCCGTCGGTTCGTTGGCCGCCTAGCGCGACCGAGGGTGCAGTGCCGCGCGGCCGCGAACCGCGGTCAGAGCGCCCCGCCTCATCCCGGAAAGACGCCTGTCGACAGATAGCGGTCGCCGCGATCGCAGACGATGAACACGATCGTCGCGTGCTCGACCGAGCGGCCAATGCGCAGGGCCACGGCGCACGCGCCACCGGAGGAGATCCCTGCGAAAATACCCTCTTCGCTCGCCAGGCGGCGCGCCATGTCCTCGGCCTCGGCCTGCGAAACATACTCGAGTTGATCGACGCCCTTCGCATCATAGATCTTCGGCAGGTAGGCTTCCGGCCATTTGCGTATCCCGGGAATCTGCGAGCCCTCCTCAGGCTGGCAGCCCACGATGCGGATCGCCGGATTCTGTTCCTTCAGGAACTTGCCGACACCCATGATCGTCCCGGTCGTACCCATGCTCGAAACGAAATGCGTGATCCGGCCGTCGGTGTCGCGCCAGATCTCCGGACCCGTCCCCCGGTAATGCGCGAGCGGGTTGTCGGGATTGGCGAATTGGTCGAGGATGATGCCCTTGCCTTCGGCCCGCATCTTCTCGGCGATGTCGCGTGCGCTTTCCATGCCGCCTGCCCTGGACGTCAATACGATCTCGGCGCCGAACGCGCGCATCGTTTGCTGGCGCTCGAGCGATAGGTGTTCGGGCATGACCAGCACCATCTTGTAACCGCGCATGGCCGCCGCCATCGCCAGCGCGATGCCGGTATTGCCGGATGTCGCCTCGATCAGCGTGTCGCCAGGCTTGATCGTGCCGCGTCTCTCGGCCTCGACGACCATCGACAGCGCGGGACGATCCTTGACCGATCCGGCAGGATTGTTGCCCTCGAGCTTGGCGAGCAGCACGTTGCTCGTCGGTCCGGGCAGGCGTTGTAGTCGCACCAGCGGCGTGTTGCCGACGGTGTCTTCGATGGTCTGGTACACGGTGCTCGGCGGCGCCTCGTCTGACGCGGTGGACGGCGCCTATCGATGTTGAGCGTTATCCGGGAGACGTGGCAAGCAAGGCCCTGACGCAGCGCGGGACGCCCTCCTCAACGGGCAGCATGCGCGCCTCGTACCCCGCACGCGCGCAGGCGCGTGAGGTCGGCTTGCGTGAAGCTCTGATACTTGCCGGCCAACGCCGGTGGAAAAGCGATGTATTCGATCATGCCGCTGCGGTGCAGGTCGGCGAACAGCAGCGCCTTCTCGCCGTCCACCGTGCGGCAGGCGTTGATCGTCGCCGCGGCGAGCGCATTGAAAGTCGTTGCGGTGCCGGTGCCGAGATTGTAGATGCCGGAGCGCTCGGGATGGTCGAGGAAGTCCAGGTTCACCTTGACGACATCCTCGACACTGACGAAGTCACGGCGCTGCTCGCCCGCAGGATAACCGCCGGAGCCCTCGAACAGCTGGACTTTACCGGACTTGCGATATTGGTCGACGAAGTGCCAGACGACCGATGCCATGCGCCCCTTGTGGGCCTCGCCCAGGCCGTAAACATTGAAATAGCGGAAACCGGCCACCTGCGCTGTGTGCTCGGGCAGCACGCGGCGCACATACTGGTCCAGCAGGAACTTGGAATACGCATACACGTTTAGCGGCGATTCGCAGGCGCGTGCCTCCCGAAATTCCCGACCCGCGCCATACACCGACGCCGAAGACGCGTAAAGGAACGGAATGTCGTTGTCCTGGCAGTGGTCGAGCAGGCGCACGGAGTAGCGGTAGTTGTTGGCCACCATGTACCGCCCATCGTTGGCCAAGGTGTCGGAGCAGGCGCCCTGATGCAGCACTGCCGCGATGTCGTCGTCGAAGTCGCCGTCCGTGAGTCGCGGCAGAAACTCGTCCTTATCGAGGTAGTCGGCGATCTCGCAGTCGACCAGATTGCGAAACTTGAGGTCGGCGGTGAGTTCGTCGACGGCAAGAATGCGCGTTTCGCCGCGCGCGTTGAGCGCCTTGATGAGGTTCGAGCCAATGAAGCCGGCGGCGCCGGTGACGACGGTGTACATGATTTGCCTGTCAGAGTTCGATGTCGACTTTGCCGACTTCCGTGGTCACGAACGATACGCGCGGCGCAACCGCGCACAGCAGTTGATAGCCCACGGTGCTCGCTGCAGCGGCGACGTCGTCGACCGGCAGGCCCTCGCCCCAGAGCACGACCGGGCTGCCGATGGCGGCCTCCGGCACGTCGGTGAGATCGACAGTCAGCATGTCCATGGACACACGACCCGCGGTGCGGACTTTCTTGCCGCACACCAGGACCGGGGTGCCGTTGGGGGCGTGCCGCGGATAGCCGTCGGCGTAGCCGCAGGCCACCACGCCGATGCGCACGGCGCGCGCCGCCGTGTAGCTGCCGCCGTAGCCGACGCTCTCGTTGGGCTTCAGCTCCTGCACCCCGACCAGCGCGCTCTTGAGCGTCATGACCGGCTTGAGGCCGAGCATCTCTGCCGTATCGTAGGGAAACGGCGAGGAGCCGTACAACATGATGCCCGGACGAACGTAATCGCCGCCGACTTCGCGGTAGCGGATCACGCCCGCGGAATTGGCGATTGATCGCGGATAGGGCAGCCCCGTGCACGCCTCCTCGAACAGGTCGAGTTGTGCCCGCAGTCCCTCCTCCTCGTCGGCGCGGGCGAGATGCGTCAGCAGTCGCAGCACCGCGACGCTCGGCGCGTGCGACAAACGGTCGACGATTGCCATGCGCATCGGCCGGACGGAAGCCGAGGCGATTCATGCCGGTATTGATTTTGACGAAGACCTCGATCGGGCGCGACAGCGACGCCGCCTCGAGCATTTTGATCTGTTCCCAATGGTGCACTACAACCGCCAGCCGGCGCGCGGCGATCTCTGGCAATTCCTGTGCTTCGAAGAAGCCTTCGAGGAGCACGATGCGGCGCGCATAGTGTTGCTCGCGCAGCGCCACGCGCGGCGTTGAGTTCGAGCAGCGCGAGCCCGTCGGCCTCCGACAGTGCGGGCAAGACGCGCTTGAGGCCATGACCATAGGCATCGGCCTTGACCACGGCGAGCACCTGGGCGTCGGCCGACGCACTCGCGCGCTCTCGCCAGATTCGCGCGCAGCGCCGACAGATTGACCTGAGCGAGAAGTGGACGGGCCATGATGATCAAGGCGGCAGAAAAAACGGCCCAGGCCGGTGCGGGTTTGGTCTGCGTGAAGAAAACGTGGTATAAGGCGCGAGCCGCATGCGCCGGCGAGTTTTGTCAATTATATACACAACCAAGCGCAGCGAAGCTCCCTGGCGCTTACTGCCGGGCAACACCGAGATTCAAGAGCGATCGCGCCATTTCTCGAGGACGATGCAAGCCGGGTTCTACATCATCATGGCGGCGCAGTTCTTCTCGTCGCTCGCGGACAACGCGCTGCTGGTCGCCGCCATCCAGATGCTCCGCGATCTCGAGTCGCCGGCGTGGATGACGCCCTCGCTGAAGCAGTGTCTTCATCGTTCCCTACGTGCTGCTCGCCCCGGTGGTCGGCGCGTTCGCCGATTCGATGCCCAAGGGGCGCGTGATGCTGATCACCAACGGCATCAAGATCCTGGGCTGCGGCGTGATGTTGTTCACGCTGCACCCGCTGGCGGCCTATGCCATTGTGGGCCTGGGCGCCGCCGCGTATTCGCCGGCGAAGTACGGCATCCTGACCGAGTTCCTGCCGGCGCGCAGGCTGG
Source organism: uncultured beta proteobacterium (assembly GCA_963777455.1). Classification (GTDB taxonomy): domain Bacteria; phylum Pseudomonadota; class Gammaproteobacteria; order Burkholderiales; family Casimicrobiaceae; genus PALSA-1003. The sequence goes on along the minus strand of CAVZQQ010000004.1, from coordinate 2,138,918 downwards.
TCGTCGCCAACGGCTGGATCGAGGGCACCACCGTCGTCTCGATCATCCTCGGCGTGCTGCTGGGCGGCATGCTGATCAGCGGTCCGGTGTCCAGCTGGCTGCTCGCGATCGACATTCCGAGGATCGATACCGGCATCGACACGCCGCCGCAGGCGGCGATCGCGGTCATCATGGGCTGCTATGGGATCGCCGCGCTGATCAATTGGTATATACCCGACACCGGCGCCCAGCGCCGCGTGCCGAGCAAGAATCCGCTGTTCCTGATCCGCGAATTTGCTCACTGCAACGGCCTGCTGTGGCGCGACAAGCTCGGCCAGATCTCGCTGGCAACGACCACCCTGTTCTGGGGAGCCGGTGCGACGCTGCAGTTCATCGTCATCGACTGGGCAGCGACGCACCTGTGCTACAACCTGTCGCGCGCATCGTATCTGCAGGGCGTGGTTGCCGTCGGCATCGCGCTCGGTGCGGGGCTGGCGGCAAGGTTCGTCTCGCTCAGTAACGCGGTGAAGGTGCTGCCGCTCGGGGTGATGATGGGCGTCGAGCGTCATCGTGATGACCGCGGTGAACCAACTGGAGAGCGCGATCGTGCTCATGACGCTCATCGGGGCTTTTGCGGGATTCTTCGTCGTGCCGATGAACGCCCTGCTGCAGCATCGCGGTCATGTGCTGATGGGCGCCGGACACTCGATCGCGGTGCAGAACTTCAACGAGAACATCGGCGTGCTCATCATGCTCGCGATGTACGGCGTGATCATCCACGTCGGCCTGTCGACCAACGCGGCGATCGTGCTGTTCGGGCTGTTCGTCGCCGGGACGATGCTGCTGGTGATGTGGCGGCACCGGCTCAATCTCGCTGCGGGCGACCTGCTGCACCTGGTGGCAGCCGAGCGCGCCGAGGTCAAAGTCCCGCGCTAGAGCACCAGCGGCTCGTCGGGCAGCTCGTTGCGCGTATCGCTGCCGCGGGGAAAGTGCTGCGCGAGCAGCTCGCTGATCGCATTGATGCCGGCGATGGCGCCGTCCTCGAAGCGCCCTTCCCGGAACGCCGACTCCATCGCCCGGCAGATCACCTGCCAGGTCTCCTGGCCGATCTTGCCATTGATGCCCCGGTCGGCGACGATCTCGACGGCCTTGTCGGCGAGCAGCACGTAGACCAGCACACCGCTGTTGTGCTCGGTGTCCCAGACGCCGAAGCCGGCCGAAGAGCTCCAACGCGCGCTCGCGCGGCGTCAAGCCGCGCAGGACTTGTCCCAAGCGGCAGCGAGCCCTCGACGACGAAGCGGACTTGGCCGGCGTGCAGCCGCTCGCCGGCGGCGATCGCGTCCTGGATGCGCTTGAGCGCGTGCGGCGAGAACTTGCGCCGGGCGCTGTGATGGTCGGTGACGAAATGGCGTCCCAGGCGCAGCGATTTGCCGGTTGCCATGGCTACCACCCGCCCGACGCGCCGCCGCCGCCGAACCCGCCGCCGCCCCCGGAGAAACCTCCGCCGCCCCCGCCGAAGCCACCCCCGCCCCCGACACCGGGAATCCACATGCCCGGGCCGCCGCGGCCGAAAGGCCGAAAAGCCGATGATGATGAAGGCAACGATAGCGGCGATGCCGGCCACGAGCAGCGAACCGACGAAAAACCAGGCCGCCGCGCCGACGACGCCGGCGCCGGCAACCGAGCCGCCGACATTGCCGAGAATCCAGCGCAGGAGCGCGCCGACGGCCGGCACCGCGACGAGCAGAATCAAGGCGAGGGTGCCGATATCGAAACCGTGGGGCGCCGCTGCCGGGCGCCTCTGCACCGGCGGCAAGGGCTTGCCCTCGCTCACTACGCTGATGATGCGATCGACGCCGGCCTGGAGGCCGGCTGCGAATTGTCCCTTGCTGAACAGCGGCGCGATGGTCTCGGTGATGATGCGGTGCGAGGTGATGTCGGTCAGCACGCCCTCCAGCCCGTAGCCGACCTCGATGCGCATCTGCTTATCGTCCTTGGCGACGACCAGAATCGCGCCGTTGTCCTTGCCCTTCTGTCCGATGCGCCATGCCTCGGCGAGGCGGATCGAGTATGCCTCGATGGCTTCCGGGCGGGTGGTCGGTACCATGAGGATCGTGAGCTGATTGGTGGTGCGCGCCTCCCAATCGGCGAGCTTGGCCTCCAGCGCCTGACGCTCCGCCGGCGACAGGGTATTGGTCAGATCGGTGACCCGCGCCTGCAGCGGAGGTAACCGGTAGCAACCCGTCCTTCGGCGTCTCCCACGGCACCGCGCCGGTCGTTCCGAGGAGTGCCGCGAACGCGAGCGCGGCGGGCCAGAGGCGCCCGATCGCCGATGACGGAAGGCAACGCCGCGCGGTGCAGGCGAGGGTCAAGAGCCGAGCGCGCGCCGCGCTACTTGGTCGCCGGCGCCGGAGCGGGCGCTGGAGCGGGCTTGCTGAAATCTACGGTTGGCGGCGCGCTGATCGCCTTTTCGTTGTCGACCGAAAAGTTCGGCTTGATGCTCATCTTGAACAGCATCGCCGTCAGATTCGTCGGAAACGAGCGCACGGTCGTGTTGTATTCCTGCACCGCCTTGATGTAGCGATTGCGCGCCACGGCGATGCGATTCTCGGTACCCTCGAGCTGCGCCTGCAAGTCGCGGAAGTTCTGATCGGATTTAAGCTGCGGATAGTTCTCCGCGACCACCGAGCAGGCGCGACAACGCCGATTGCAACTGCCCCTGCGCGGCTTGGAACTTGGCGAAGGCCTGCGGGTCGTTGATCAGCTCCGGCGTCGCCTGGATGCTGCCGACGCTCGCCCGCGCTTGAGTCACTTCGGTCAGCACCCGCTCTTCCTGCGCGGCATAGCCCTTCACGGTGTTGACCAGATTGGGTACCAGATCGGCGCGGCGCTGGTACTGGTTGATCACCTCCGACCACGCCGATTTGACTTGCTCGTCCTGGCGCTGCAGATCGTTGTAGCCGCAACCGGACAGCATGACGGTAGCAATTGCCGCCGCGGCGAAGGCAAGAAACTTGCGCATCGTGACTCTCCCTTTGAGGGTTCTTAGTGCGGTTTCAAAGTGGGGCCGACCGTAGCACGTTTGCAAGCCCGCGCCTGGGGTCGCTCCCGGATTGCCTACGGCGCATGGTGGCGCGTGCCAAGCACAAATCTTCCCATGCCTTCGCCTTGTCGGGCAAGTTGCGCAACAGATAGGCCGGGTGATAGGTGACGATCAGTGGCACGCCTTGATAGCGGTGCACGCGACCGCGCAGGCTCGCGATGGTCGCCTCGACGTTGAGCAGGGTGGTTGCGGCACTCTTGCCCAGCGCGACGATCAGGCTCGGGCCGATTAACGCGATCTGCCGGTCGAGATAAGGGCGACAGGCTTCGACCTCGAGCGGCGAAGGCGTGCGATTGCCCGGCGGACGGCACTTGAGCACGTTGGCAATGTAGACGTTCTGACCGCGCTTCATGCCAAGCGCGGCGAGCATGTTGTCGAGAAGGCGCCCAGCCTGACCGACGAACGGCTCGCCCCTGGCGTCCTCTTCCCCGCCGGGCGCCTCGCCAACGAACAGCCATTGGGCATGCACGTCGCCGACGCCGGGCACCGCCCGGTTACGCGTCTTGCACAAGCCGCAGGCGGTGCAGGCAGCGACGTCGGCGGCAAACTCGGGCCACTCCAGGACGGCAATGTGCTGCAGTCGATCGCGCTGGTTGCTCCGGCGTCGCCTCTGCGGGCGCCGCGAGTGCCGCGCGACGCAGGCGCCACAGCGGCAACAGCCCGAGCTCGCGCAGCATGGCGTAACGGTCGGCCACGTTAATCGCTGACAAGTGCCCGGCGCATCACCAGCGCGTCTTCGCGCGGCCCCTCGTCTGGCACGGGATAGTAGCCAACGCGGCGTGCAACCGGCACGAAGCCCTCCCGCGCATACAACGCAATCGCTGCAGCGTTCGAGACACGGACCTCAAGAAAGCATTGTTCGGCACCACGCGCCCGCGCCTCGACGAGGAAGCGTCGGAGCAGTGTCCTCCCGATGCCCACGCGGCGAGCCTCCGGCGCGACGGTCAGATTGAGCAACTGCGCCTCGCCAGGCGCGAACAGCAACACGCCATAAGCAATGACGGTGTCGTTGGTCGTTCCCACGGCGACGCCGTAGCCAGCCGCCAGCGCATCGCGAAAGTTGCCCGCCGTCCATGGTGCGGCGTGCGCTACGCGCTCCAACGCCACGACCGCCTCGATGTCGGCTTCCGCAAGCGGGCGCCAGAGCACGGCCGCGGCATCCCATATACGCGCGAGTGTCGCGTTCAAAGGCGCATCCCCGCCGCGCGTTCGACGCTGGTCAGCGCCACCCGATGCCGTATGTACAGCGGAGCCGCGGCGTGCGCAGGGACGCCTTCTCCCGCCGCGAACCGCGGCAGCGCCAAGGCGCCGATCGCGAGCGCCGACGGGGCAACGTCGTCAGCGCACGACCTCAGGCTCCCGGCCAAGCGCTCGCGCAGCGCCGGATAAGCGGCAAAGCCGTTGCCCACACCGGACCAGTCCTTGGCCGCCGGGAGCGCGGCCTCACCGGGTGCGACGACCATGGGTGCGATGCGCTCCTGCCAGCGTCCGCCGTCGTGCTCGTAGGCAGCGAAGTAGACCTCGTGCATGCGCGCGTCGAGTGCCGCGAACACTCGGCGTGCTGCCGCTGCGCATGCGGGCCGTTTCGGCCATCGCCTCGAGCGTCCCGACGCCGATGAGCGTCAGATCCGCGCCCAAGGCGAGCCCTTGCGCGACGCCGCACGCGATACGCAATCCGGTGAACGAGCCGGGACCGGCGCCAAAGGCAATGCCGTCGAGATCGCGCAAGCCAAGCTGCGCCTCAGTGAGCAGTGCCCGTATCATCGGCAAGAGCAGCTCGGAATGCCGCTGGCCGGCGGTCTCGGCGCGTTCGCGCCAGACCGTGCCGTCGCCGAGCGCCACGGCGCAGACGTCGGTCGAAGCGTCGAGGGCGAGGATGCGCATGCGGCGATTCTACCGCGGCGCCACCGCCGGCGCGGCGCTACCCGGTACAATCCAAGTGCCTCCGTTCGCCTCAGTCTGTCGACGCCCGCGCCCAGCACGGACGCGCGGCAGAAACCGGCCGTCGTAGTCACTGTTTCGGCCCAGGCGCCTCGCGACGAGCACCCGAAAGCATGGACACCGTCGTCATCACCGCGCTCGATCAGGAAGGCCGCGGGGTCGCGCGGGTCGATGGCAAGGCCGTATTCGTTGAAGGCGCGCTGATCGGCGAGCGCGTCGGCATCGAAGTCCTGCGTCGCAAGCGCAATTACGACCTGGCGCGCATCGCCGAGCTGTATTCCGCGAGCCCGGCGCGGGTAACGCCGGCCTGTCCGTATTTCGGAGTTTGCGGCGGCTGCAGTCTGCAGCACCTTGACCCCATCGCGCAGGTCGCGGTAAAGCAACGGGTGCTCGAGGACGCCCTTTGGCACATCGGCCGCGTGCACGCCGACGAGCTGCTTGCGCCGATCCACGGCAGCGCCTGGGGCTATCGGCATCGCGCGCGTTTGTCGGTGCGCGACGTCGCCAAGAAGGGCGGCATCCTGGTCGGCTTTCACGAGCGCGCATCGAGCTACGTCGCCGACATGGCGAGCTGCGTGGTCGTGCCGCCCCGCATTTCGGCGCTGCTTCCTGAGCTGCGCATACTGGTCGCGCGACTTTCCATCCGGGACCGGCTGCCGCAGATCGAGCTGGCGATCGGCGAAGACGAAAGCGGACCAGTCGACGCGCTGGTATTGCGCGTCCTGGCCCCGCCCAGCGATGCCGACCAGCGCGAACTTGCGGACTTTGCCGAAGCTCACACCGTAGAGCTCTATCTGCAACCGGCAGGGCCGTCCAGCGTGCAGCCATTGCGTTTGCCCGCGCGCCGTTTAGCGTATCGACTGCCCGAATTCGGGGTCATCCTTGACTTCGAGCCAACCGACTTTACGCAGGTCAACGCCGAACTCAATCGCGTGCTCGTGCGGCGCGCGGTCGCACTACTCGAGCCGCGGCAGGACGAAACTGTGGCCGATTTTTTTTGTGGGCTGGGCAATTTCACCCTGCCGATTGCGCAGGCGCGGTGCGCCGGTGATCGGCGTCGACGGCAGCCGCCCGCTCATCGAGCGTGCCAAGGCGAATGCTCAGCGTAACGGCCTGGCCGGGAGCGCCCGCTTCGCTGTCGCCAATCTTATTCGAGGCAACGCGCGAAGGCATCGCGGCGCTGGGAAGTCTCGATAAGGCGTTGGTTGACCCGCCACGCGAAGGAGCGATCGAACTGGTCAAGGCGCTGCCCGACGACGGCTATCGCGCGTAGTCTATGTTTCGTGCAACCCGGCTACGTTGGCGCGCGACGCTGCCGTCCTCGTGCACCAGCGTGGCTTTGCACTGGCTGCCGCCGGCGTGGCCAACATGTTTCCGCAGACGGCGCATGTCGAGTCGATCGCGCTGTTCACGCGCGCTTAACAAGAAGGGCGGCCTTAAGCCGCCCTTCTTGGTGAGCTGCGAGGCTTATCAGTCGCGTTGCCCGGAAAAGATCATCAATAGGTTGAGCAGCATCAAAAACAGGTTCAGCAGATCGAGGAACAACCGGATCGTCGCCATGATGTAGTTCGTCTCACCCCCGCGCACGATCGCGCTCACATCGTGCAGCAGGAAAAGCGAGAAGATCAGGACGCCGATCGCAGAGACGGTCACCGCCAGAGCGGGAATCTGCAGGAACAGGTTCGCCAGCATGGCGACAATCAGCAGGATGAGTCCGACGAATAGGAACTTACCCAGGAAGCTGAAGTCGCGCTTCGACACCGTGGCGATCGTCGCCATGACAAAGAACACCGCCGCGGTCATTCCGCCGGCGAGCGCAACGAGCTGGCCGCCGTTTCTTAACCCCGCGGCAAATTGCAAGGTTGGCGCGAGCATCAGTCCGGAAATGAAGGTAAAGCCGAATACAGCCAGCTACACCCCATCCGCTGTTGCGCAGGGCGGATACGATAAAGAGCGAGCCAAGCATGGCCGCAAACATCAGCAGGGGCGCCAGGAACCGCGAGGTCTGATAGAACGCTCCCAAGTTGAGGGACATGCCGACGAGGGCGCCGGCGATCGTTGGTAACATTGATAAGGCGAGCAACCAGTACGTCTGACGCAGGACCCTGTTGGGTTCCGCCACAGGCACAGCCACCGATGCTGGCATGGTCCACTGGTCAGTCGGATTGCCCGTCGGTACGGGTTTCAGTTGCGGTTCCATGGTATCCCCCACAAAAACGATCGGCCAGGCGCCACTATACGCGCCCTCCCATCATGAACGGTTAGACTAGCAGAAATCCTTGAAGTTTCAATGCTTGTGGCAGGGTGACGGCCATCGAGTTACGAGCACGTACTTCGTTCCTACGTTGGGTGCGGTGCTATGATTTCAAGCCATCGGGGCAGTTGCATGAACCGGATGGGTGGCCGAGCGGTTGAAGGCACCGGTCTTGAAAACCGGCAGACCCTCGCGGGTCTCGTGGGTTCGAATCCCACCCCATCCGCCAGTCGCAGGTCGTCCACGATCTTCCAAGGCCGTCCAGCTACGGCCATTTTCTCCGCGGTTTTCTTGAGTTTCCCTCTAGAATCGGTCACGAGCCCATCGTCCAGTGACGGTCGATCCAGTACATCCGCGTGCGTTGACAGCCGGCGGTAGCTGACGGTAACTTTGGCGGTAGTTACCGCCATTTCCCTGCGGGTTACCGTCAATGGCCTTGACCGCGACTGCGATTCGCAATGCGAAGCCCGGCAAGAAGCCCAAGCGTCTTTATGACTCCGGCGGGCTGTATCTGGAGATCTCTCCTACCGGAGGCCGTTGGTGGCGCTTCGCGTATCGCTTCGCCGGCAAGCGCAAGCTGCTATCCCTCGGCGTCTCGAAGGATGTGGCGCTGGCAACCGCTCGCAAACGACGCGACGAGGCGCGCACGCTGCTCGCCGACGGTGTGGATCCGAGTGCGGCACGCCAAGCCGCGAAAAGCGAAGCTGTCGGAAGGGTCACAAGCAGTTTCGAGGCTGTTGCCCGAGAGTGGTACGCCAAGCAAGCCCATACCTGGGTCCCTTCGCACGCGACCGACGTCCTGCGCCGGCTGGAATCAAACCTGTTCCCGGTGATTGGCGCAACGCCCATTGCCGAACTGACCGCGCCCTCCCTGCTGGCCGCACTGCGCAGGATCGAGCATCGCGGCGCGCATGATCTGGCGCACCGCGCTCTGCAGGTCTCGGGGCAGGTGTTGCGCTACGGGGTCGCGACGGGCCGATGCGAGCGCGATCTATTACCGCCTCCGGCGAGCGGTCCCGTTAAGCGAGAGGCTAGACACGTGGCTATCGATTGGCTTGAACATTTCGGTAATCGTGGGGCGATAACCAAGCTTTTCGTACAGAAGCTGAGCCGCGGCGTTATCTCCCATAACACTTAGCGCAATACCGGAAAGCCCGCGGGACCGGACCAGCGCTTCGAGTTCGAGAAAGGCGCGCGCCGCGTGCCCCTTCCGCCGATGACCGGGTTTGACCCTGACATCGTAGACGTATGCAATACGCTGGCCAGCCCGGTCTTGCATGGCGATCCAAAGTACGCCGACGTTGACGTTGCGCTGTTCATCGCGCACGGTGAAGAGAAGATGGTCCGGTGTGGCCAGTCCTTGAGGCAGGAGCTTCGCAAAACCGCTACGCGATAGGGCAACGGATTCAGCTTCAGTCCAGTGACCAGAGGCAACTCTATCAGCAGCGTAGGCGAGCATGGCGTCGTTAGCGAGCTCGACGAACTCACTCTCGGTCATGGGCACCAGAACGGTCATAGCTAGTCTTTTGCGTGCCTAACGAACCGGGGGCAGACTGCTCCAGCGCAAGTCCGGATTCATGTTCTCCGACAGCTTGATATGCGCGACGGGATCCGATCACGGCGAATGCTAAGGCGCCCGGATGTGGCCGCCATCGGTAAAGACGGTGCTCGTCAGCTCCGTCATGCTTATTTCCAGTGCGGCAGCACGGTCTGCTCGAGGAATGGCAGCGTCTCCATGCGCACTTTCCCCGGCGAGGGGAAACGCAACGGCAACCGCGCGTGGGTGGTGCAAGGTGCTGTCAGGCCGGTGGCGACTCGTTCGCGATGTCCACCACACAACGCCACTCACCATCCGGATCGCGCCGCCAGATCGATATTCCCCGCATGTGTACCGTCATGATCGCTCCGCTGGGCCCTGGCACCGTCATCTCGTCAACGCCCGGCATGTAGGCCATCTGCCCGTCCGGAGAGAACACGGGGCTTTCGGACACCCAGTGGATCTTGAAGCCGGGAGTTTTCAAACTGGCGATGACGTAGGCGCGAATCGCCGCCTTGCCTTCGTACACCGGCTGTCCCGGTTCGATCACCCGCGCATCGTCACTCCAATACGAGACGATCTTCTCGATATCCTTGCCGTCGGAGGCAGCTTGGGCCCATTCGGCATCTCGCTGCAAGAGCTTGCGAGCTTCGGCCGCCGCGTCGAATGGAGGCGAGGAACACCCGCCAGTGAACAATACCCCCAGAAGAGGCAGGACAAGGTATAGGCGTGGCATAGGTGTGGATCTCCGCTGTCGAAACGCTTCAAAGAATGACCGTTGCAGGGGCACGGCGTGACCATACTACGCCTCCGTGTACCGAACTGAACACCGCCTGTGAAGGGCCAGTTGTGGCCGCATTTCTGCCGCCGACGACGGTCGCAGGCCGGGGAGATGCAGGTCTGAGCGCTCTCTAGAACTGCTTCTGCGCCGGCCCTCTCTGTAACTTCTTGAACATCTCCGGCACCCATGGACGCATCGCAATCAATAGACTCGTGCCAAACCGTTCGTCCAGTGGCAATCCGGCATCTTGATCGTGGAGCTCCGTAAACTCGATGCCCAGGCGTCGCATGTGGTGTTGGATGACGGCATTTGAGTTCCGTGAGAGCATCCCACTCACGAATGCCAAGTGCTCACCTTTGCCGTCAAAGCGGCTTTCAAAGAAGTTTGCCTCTAGCTGATTTCGGAAGTGCCGCTGGAAGGGCCCGTCCGGAAGCCACGAGAAGTTGCGACCGACGATAACTCGAATCCGGTTGTTCGGTAACAGATCGATTATGCGAAGCCGGTCCAAGCGGGTGAGCAGTTGGATACACTCGGTTCTTGAAATCGTGTACTGGGCTACGATCTCGTCCAGATTCCAGTGGTTGAGCGCGTGGACGGCGACCAGTAGGAGTTTTGGATCGGCAACGATCTCCTTTTCTTGTTGCAGCGTCAGCTGAACCGCGCGTTCCGATTCATGTTCCACGATCTTGGCAAGATCGGAGATTTCAATACCGAGCACTTCACAAACCCTGTCGAGTCGCTCCAACGTGAAGCTCCCTTTGGCAAAGACCCGCTTGATGCTCGCCTCACTCATGCCACGCCGCCGCGCCATCTCTGCGTAGGTCACACCGCGACTCTTCAGAACCTGTTTTAGGGCGCTGACCAAGGCCTTGGTCCGTCGAATCAACCCATTGCCAGTCAGAAATGCGCTGTTCTGTGTCGAACTGACGCGACAAGTGGCTGCCGCCACAAAGCCTTATGCAACATGGCTTTAGGGCCGGAAGCGCCCCTTGCGTAATGTGTGATCCCAGCTGCGGGGTGCGGGGCGGAGCCCCGGGGCAACTCGCTATGGCAGACGGCCACATAAAATCCATAATCATGTCGCAAAATATGGTTTTTTGCGACATATTGCCTTGACCTGTCGCCGCGCGCGACATAAGCTTGGCATATGGCGCAAGAAGCGACTTTTAGTAACATGAAGATGGATAGTACTCCCGACTGGCAGCCTGATCGTCCCTACAACGACCTTCCCCGTCTTCCTCCACCTATTGAGCTGGAGACGAAGGCCGTCTTGAAGCAGTGCGTCATGGCGCGAGCGGCGCTTGCCGAGCTAAAGCAAGCGGCAAGGCTAATCCCTGACCCCGCGATGTTGATCAACACGCTCCCCCTCTTGGAAGCCCGAGCGAGTTCCGAAATCGAAAACATCGTTACGACGGCCGACAAACTTTTCCGGCACATGCAAGCTGATGATCGAGCTGATCCGGCAACGAAAGAGGCATTGCGCTACCGCCGCGCTTTGCTCGAGGGATTCAAGGCGTTGAAGACCCGCCCTTTGAATACGCGAACTGCCGAGTCGATCTGCACCGAGATCAAGGGCGTCGAGATGGCTATTCGGAAAGTGCCTGGCACGGCCCTTCACAACGACGCCACAGGCGAAGTCATCTACACCCCCCCGGTGGGAGAGAGCCTCATCCGCGATCTGCTCGCGAACTGGGAACGGTTCTTACACGAGGAAGACGAACTGGACCCGCTGATACGGATGGCGGCCGCGCACTACCAGTTTGAGGCAATTCATCCGTTTATCGATGGCAATGGTCGTACCGGTCGCGTGCTCAACAGCCTTTTTCTAGTCGAGAAGGAGCTGCTCCCTCTGCCGATCCTCTATCTCAGCCGGTACATCATTGCGCATCGAGCCGATTACTATGGCTTGTTGCTTGGCGTTACGAGAGACAATGCGTGGGAGCCTTGGTTGCTTTACGTGCTGCGCGCTGTTGAAGATACGGCGACGTGGACAAGGGCAAAGATCGACGCCATTCGCGAGCTTGCCGCCGATACAAGTCAGCATGTACGTAGCAAGCTGCCAAAGATATACAGTCGTGAACTTCTTGACGTCATATTCGAGCAGCCCTATTGCCGAATTACGAATATTGTTGAGGCCAAGATCGCTGGGCGCCAGGCGGCATCTCGCTACCTAAAGGCGCTTGTCGCCGTCGGTGTGCTGCGGGAGCAAAGCTTAGGAAAGGAGAAGCTGTTCCTGCATTCCAAGCTGCTCGTCCTGCTGACCCGGGAGGGGAATCTGTTTGACCGCTACTGAATCAGTTCCTGCAGTAGCCAGATTGTTCACCAGCCGAGTTGGCGGTAAGTATGGAGGTAACTTTGGCGCATCCAGTGCCCGACGCCTCACATTGTGAATCCCACCCCATCCGCCAGTACCCCCATGTACGGCCCGGACACATGGGTTACGGGCCGTACCTAAGACATAGATACTCTCTCCCCGGTCAAGTAGCCTTTTCTCTGAGTTTAAAGAATTTGTTGCCGTCGAAATCCTCATTATGCTTGAGCATGCCCCAAATGGCGTCCAGCAATTTGCGCATCGCCGCGACGATAGCTTGCAACGGCTTCTTTCCGGCTGCGACGAGTTTGTCGTAGAACGCTCTGATGTTCGGATCGTGTCGAATGGCCACTAGAGCGGGCATGTAGAGGGCGGCGCGCAGGTGGCGGTTGCCCACTTTGCTGATGCGCCGCGGCCGATGGACTGAAGTACCCGACTCGTGGATCGAGCCCGGCATGAGCCACCCGCTGGGGGGCGGAGAGTAGGCACAGGATCCGTCCATCCGCCACACGGGACCCATGGCGCACGACTTTTATTCGGCGTTTGCTTTGGGCGAGACCGACAAGGGGATCGGTGTGGTGGATGCACAAGGCGTCGCGTTCGCCGCCATCCAGGGCTTGAACGCGAAGGTGGATGAGCAGACCTCGCTGCTGGAGAGCGCGGTGCAGGAGAAGAGTCGCCGGCTAATGGGTGTCCGCTTTCATGTACTGCTATGACTGCTCTCTGCGGCCAATAGCTGCAGTAAGTCTGGGCGTTGACCCGTCGAGAACGCCGGCATAAAGTCATCGCTCGATCGTCCCGCCGTCGCGAGGTACCGTTGCCCTATGGACGCCTTGGTCACCCCCATCGGCATCGCCCAGATCGTCTGGCGCAACTCGGCGCCCATCGTCGGTATTCTGTTCTTTCATTGGTCGACGACCAACGTGCTCGTGCTCTACTTTCTCGACACGATGTTGTCCTTCGGCGTGATCTTCGCGGGACTTGCCAAGAGCTTTGCGCCGGCCAAGGCACCCGGGGCCGGCGCCTGGATCAAATCGGAATTCACGTACGTTTTCGTCGCGCTTCTGGTGTGCGCCTTGCTTGGCATACCCCTAGGCATCCCGGTCGCCCTGGCACTCGGGACGGGCGGGTTTACCTTTAGTGGGGCACTGGCCGACCACTCGTTGCGCGTTGGCGTGCTATGGCAATGCGCGATGGCGCTCTGGTCGTACATCGGGCTCTACCGCGCACTGAACACTCACTCGCCATCGGAATTGCGGCTGAAGCAACGGTTCGGCCTGATCCTGATGCGCTGGCTTGCTGTGCTGGCTGTCTGCTACTCGGGGCTCGGCTTTGTGCCGGGAAACGTCGGCGTCTTCCTCCTGGTAGCAACCTATGTCGCGGCCTCAATCTTTGCCGAGATGGCGCCTGACCGTTTCCTTCGCGGAACGCCGGCCGATGACTCCGCCGAAACCCGGGTGCCTTCCACGGCGAAGAACCCGAAGCTCCGCAGTTAGCACGCCGGTCGGGCCAGACGTTACTTCCCACCTCCATTCGCCGAGGCGAGTTGCTGTCGCTTGTTGATCCAAACAAAGTGGTAGCGGCAGTGCGCCCACTCGGTCAGAATCGTTAAGTGAGATTCAGGCCACCCAAGGAGGGATTATCTTGGCATCGCGTCCTCGTCCCCGCGAGCGAGGTGGCGAAACTCGGGGCGGGAGGCCTGATGGACAACTTCGAGAAGGCATACCGCGCTGCCGGTGCGCCGCAAGGGGCGGAGGTTTATCACAATGAAATCGATGGCATGCACGTCTTTTTTTTCTCGCCCAAGGCGTCTGCGCTAGGCACGCACTTGTTGCAACAGGTTGGCGCCCGACGCTGCGTCGGTGAACCAGATGTGTCCGGATGTCGGCGCGTACCGATTTAGCGAGCATGGTGCGCCCCGTCCGTATTCCGCACTTCCACTCTTGGCACCTCTCCCAGTATTTTCTAATCGTAAGATGAGGCTGAAATCGCTGGCTGTCAGGCGGCGGCTTTGGATCGACGGGTAAAGGATTGGAACAGTAGTTTACGGGCCTGCTGGAGCTGCTTGGCAGCGTCATTGTCGCTCATGGCATTGGCGCATTGTTGCAGATCGGCGCCCCGGACGCCGGGTTTGAGGTGCTGGCGGTAGCCGGGGACGGACTGCAGCCGATCCCATGGGGTCATGATCTGATTGTGGGGGTAGGTTTTGCGGATCTTGCCCTTGGCATCGATGGTATCGAGGGCGAAGTAGCATGGCCGGTGGAAGTTCAGATAGGGGTTGAGCGCCGCGCTGTAGAAGCGATTGATGGCGGTCGCGTATTTTTGGGGGATATAGCTGTAGCCCATGAGTTTGCGGATGATGGCGCCGTTCTTGATTCGGCCAGGGCGTTGTCATTGGTTTGCCGCGGCCGAAACGCGGCGCTGCTTACGGTAGGCCGTGCTTGCCCGCAGGTTATAGAGGTGGGCAACCGAGATCCCGGCGAGCCGGATATAGCGGGCATCGCCGAAGTGTTGGTGCGCCCGCATGAGCAGCACCTTGGTGGCCGGGCCGGAGAGGGTGTCGTGCAGGCTATCGAGCTCCGCGAGCAAAGCCACGTCCTCGGGACCGTACTTGCGCGCGTAGCTGGTGCGGTTGGCCCACCGCGTGGGGTACAGAGCCTTCGTCAGGCGATAGCGGGCGGTCAAGCGCAGCAGGTAGCTAAAGAGCACCCCGCGTTGCCCCTTGGACAGGTGGAAGTAATTGAAACGCTTCAATACGGTGGCCACAAAGGTGTGGAGGCTCGATTCGTCGGTCAGCGCCCCGAAGGCTACATCGGTTGTGCCCGGCCAAGAATTCCCGGATTTGCTCGATCGTCTCGAGTCTGGCTTCGTTCATATCGATCACCATCCATCAATGATCGATCCAAGCCCCCCATTTCAGCCTCATCTGCCATTGGAAACACGCCCCACCCTTCAGCCTCCTATGCCGTTGGAAGAGACTTCCCCTTGTACTGGCCGGGTATACTTTTTATTTTGTAAGAACCGGAGGCAGGATGACCACGCAAGGCGGCCAAGCATTCCCGAGACCCGAGACATCGAGCTCCTCCCGCGGCGGCGATCCCGGCATGACCCTCCGCGACTATTTCGCTGCCGCGGCACTACGGGGCATTTGCTCTGGGGGTGCTCTCGCAGACTTGTCGGAGACGGGCACCAGCGCGGCCGAATACGCGAAAGGCGCCTACCTCATCGCCGACGAGATGATCAAGGCGCGCTCCGAATAGAGTTTGGTGTTCGGGCGGTACCGCATCCGCAGATGCGGCGTCGCCCGCATTTTTTGTCTGCTCGAAGGCCCGTTCGCCTTTGGACCGCCGCGCGCGTGATCGCCGTCGGCCAAGATACGCCTGTCATAGGGCATCGGCACGGCGCACCGCGGCGGACATCCGGTCTGCCGGGCCGGCGAATGGCAGGCGGTTTTTCGCGTCGGTCATGGTAGCTGGCGCTCACCTGCCGCAGCTCATCCCCGTCGCCGCGTCCTTCTTGGGCAGCTTGACATCGAACGCGATATTCCACGTCGTCTGGTGCCACTTGCCGGCAATCTTGCCAGCCAAGGTTCCGCCCGGCTGGACCTCTCCGGACAGGCTCTCCACCTTGAAGTCCCGCGACGCTTTAACGGTCCACTGGATACCCGCGAGTACCGATTTGGCGTGGTTCGTGTTCAGGCGCATCGACTTGACCGCCGCCGCCGCTGCCGTGGTGGCGCCGCCGCCCGGGCAGAACATGATCAGGAACAACGTTCGTTGCTTGCCGTTCTTGGTCGGCTCAACCGCGGCGGAAGCCTGGAAGTCGTCCGCCTCCTTGGCCGAAATGGGATCCTCATTGAACCAGATCGCCACGCTGTGCTGGCTGCTGTACAGGGCGGCTGCACAATGGTTGGCCGTGAATTTCTCACCCCCCAACCGCCCGGTGGCTGAACACTTGTTCTGCGCCTGCGCGCCGCATGTGCACGCGCAGAGAAGCACGGCGATCGCCACGCGGCGGGACAGGGCGTCAAGTGCAACGATGCGATCGGAAGCACAGCGCATAACACGTTCTCCTCGGACGAGTGGGTTGCGATTTCTAACGGACTTCCGACCACGGAAGCTGGTGTGTGATGTTCTGCCTTAGCCGATCGCGGGGCACAAGGCCCTACCTGGCGGTCGAGCCGACGCCGAGCGCTGGTCGCGCCAGCTGTGACTCATTGCGCAACCAGTCCCGCCCGTCGGGCGCGAATGAGGCGTTGGGCCTCGCTGCACCAATGCTTCTTGATGCTGAACCAAACGTCGGCCGCCCATAACGCATTGTTGTCACGACCGTCGTGCGCGCCCGGCGGCTGTCCATTGTCTGCGCCCGGCACGAACGCATTCAGCCAATCGCGCATCTTTGGGTCCGCCGCCAGCGCTTGGGTCACCGGAACGAAGACGTGACTGTAGGTCTCCGGCAGGGTGACATTCCGCACCACCGCCGTACCGTTGTGTTGGTAGCGGGTGGCATTTTCCGGACCCGGAAAGGTCCATGCGATCAGATCGTTGTCAATCGAGAACCCGGTGAAGTCCTCGACGGTATTGGGAATGGTGTGCAGGCGCTGTGCCATCCCCCAGTGCGCCGGTGCCGCCAGGGCCACGCCACCCGCGCCCACCACCGAAACGTACGATAGGGAAACGCCCAACACCGGGCGTCGAACGCCGGTCAGCGGGTCGATGATCGTATGCCGCTGTTCTTCCGTGTCGGTCACCGGGTTCCAAACGGGCAGATCGTCCGTAAATGCACCATTGAGCTCGTACAGGACTTTTACTGCCTGGATTCCGCCCTGACTGTGGCCGATCATCATGGGTCGCACGCCATCATGCTCGTAATACCACGCGATTTCGCCGGCGAGCCTTGCGGCATATCCGTACGGACTCTGCGAATAGGCGCCATCCGACGGATCACGAATCTTCGCTTCGGGATAACCCATGCCGATGAGAAATTTTGCAAACGACCTCATGAGCAGGTTCGTGCCGAAGACCCCGCCGTGCAGCAGGATGATCTGCGGCGTCGGACCCCGCGCCAAGGTGGCCCTTACGTCGTGCTCGGTGAGGTGCTCCGGATCGAGGGCAAGAATGCGTTCCTCGACGGCGGAATCGACCGCGGGTGGGGACATCACGGTCGGCTTGCCCGCAGCCTCGGGCCCCGGCAGCATCCAGCCACTGCTGTCCAATGCGCTCTGCGGCTGCGTGGCGCAGCCCGCGACCAACAACGCCAGGCAACCCAAGACCGCCCCCGCCAGCGCGCGCCGGCCGCAGGACACAGGCCGTACCGCGCCAGCCGTCCAGCACCCGCGCGCCGGGACGAGGCCAGACGTCGCGCCGCTGCGCGCGATCAGTCGGGTCCTGCCTCGTCTCTCCTTGGTGTCGTCGTCCACGTTAGCTTAGCCGCTGGCTTGGCAATGGGCGCATGCACTGCACACACGCCCACAATGCCACAATGGGGTGCACAAATCCTAACGGAGTGACACGGGACGCTCAAGGGTCACCGCGATGTCACGGGCACCAAACCGCTCTTGGCGATAACAGGCGCTGCCGCCGGCGAGGAGAGAAACCGGAGCAGTGCCCGGGCGGCATCGGACTCCTTGGCGCCGGTGACAAGGCCGGCGGAGAATACGGTTATTTGCTGCAACTCGGGGGGCAGCGGCCCGACCAGGGTGACACCCGGCACCGGCAGCAATTCGCTGATCTGCTGGAAGCCAATCTGGGCTTCCCCGCGCGCGACGATCGCCCCGACGGGCTCGGCCGGAATCATCCGGCTCTTCTTGCGCACCTGATCGGCGCTGCCGAGGCGCTCGAAGAGCACCGTAGAGAGGTAGACGCCACTCGCGCCGTCGGAATATTTGATCGACTTGGCCTCGAGCAGCACGCGCCGGAACGCGTCGACGGAGCTGCTGTCGGGCTTCGGTTCGCCGGCGCGGACCACCATGCCGATCTCGGAGCGTGCCAGGTCGATCCGGCTGTCCGCCACAACCTTGCCGGATCAGATCAGTTCGTCGAGCGCGCTATCAACCAAGATCAATACGTCGGCCGGTTCGCCGCGCTGCAGGCGATTGGGAATGGCCTGCTGGGTGTTGCCCATCGAAGGCCCTGCGGCCGTCGTGACCGTGTTTTGAGTCGAGGCTTCGCACTCCGGAACCAGCATGCGATAGGCGGCCGAAAAACCGCCCGAGATCATGACCTTGATCTCGGCCGCACCGGCCGCGCCGGCAATCAACAGGGCGCCGGCGGCGCAGAGCGCGAGCGTTCGGGCAACGATCGTTCGTGATTTCATGGACTGGCGGGGCCCTCCTGCGACCGCTGTCGCTGTTGTCATGCGCTTCCTCCTGAAAGTTGGCGTTGCATCACCGGGCGGCGGCATGGGCCGCTAATCCGTGCCCAGTTCGGGCAACGGTCGGCGCTGCTCCACGTAGTAACGCACCAGCGCGGTAAAGCGATACACCGCATGCACGAATTTGCCATAGGGCAGCGTAACGAAAAGTGCCATTACTGCGCCCAGGTGTAGCGCCAGCAACACGCCCATGCTCGCTGTCTCGCGCAACGCGAGCAACAGCAGTCCGGAGAGGCTGACCAGCACGAGCAGCAACAGGAAGCTCACGTCCATGCCGGTCTGGTTCACGCTTGCGAGCGCCGCATTGCGGCGCGCCTTGAGCCACAGCAGACCCGCCGAGCCAAGCAACAAGGCGCTGCCGCCGCCAGTGCCCAGCAACGTCGGCAGGCTCCAGAACGCGTACGGCGCAGGCCGTCCAAGGGCGTAATGATAGAGCGTGGCCACGCAGGTTGCGGCGAAGCAGAGCGCGAAACCGAAGAAGGTCAGTTGGTGATACACCCGGCGCGCCTGCGAGGGTTGATCGTCGGGATAGGTGCAGCCCTCGCCACCGCCGGCAAGATACTTAAGGCGCAGCACGGCGTCGACTGTGCGCGCGAACGGCCCGGCGCTCAGGAAAGTGCCCGGTTCCTCCCCGATGTCGCGCCAGAAGCGCGCAGACGCGGTGACGAGCGCGCCGATCAGGAGCGCGAACACGCCCCCAAAGATCCAGACCATCGCGCGGTGCGACAGCACCGCGTAGAAGGCGCCGGCGGTATCCGGGTGCGCAGACAGCAGTGTCTGCCGGTCGATCGATAACAACATCCCCAGCAGGAACAGCACGAGGCCTGCCGCGGTCGCGAGGCTCACGACCAGGCCGTTGCGTACGAACAGCGCGCCCAGGAATCCGGGCCACGCATACTTGTGGTAGGTTGCTCCGCGGACTTGGGCCAGCATCTTCGGAAAATTGAGCTGGAATTCGTGCGGCGGCGCGTATTGGCAGGCGTAATAGCAGGCGCCGCAGTCGTGGCACAGGTTGGCCAGGTAGGCGAGATCGCCTTCGGCGAACGAGAGACGCCGCTCGAGCGCCGGAAACACGGCGCAGTAGCCCTCGCAGTAGCGGCAGGCGTTGCAGATACTGGCCATGCGTCTGGCCTTCCTCGACCAGTGTGACGGGCAGCGGTCTAGGCGGCGACACGGCGCGCAGCCTCCTCGCCTGCGATCTGCCCGAAGGTGGTGCCAATGGTCATGCCGATGCCGGCGATGTAGCCTTTGCCCAGCACGTTGCCGGCCATGATTTCGCCAGCAGCAAAGATGTTCGGCGCGGGCCGAGCGTCGCGCAAGATGACCTGGGCGCATTCGTTGACCGCCACGCCAAGATAGGTGAACGTGATGCCCGGGCGCAGCGGGTAGGCGAAGAACGGCGGCGTGTCGATGGGCCGCGCCCAATGCGTCTTCGGCGGGACGATTCCCTGGGTCGCGCAATTGTCGAGCACGGTGTGATCGAAATGTCCCGGGTCGCAGCGCCGCGTTGAAGGTCGCCACCGTGGCCTCCAGCGCGCCAGGGTCGAGGTTGAGGGCTTGCGCGAGCTCGCGAATCGAACCGGCCTTCAGCGGCGGAAACACTGGCGGGATGAACCTGCCCATCGCCTTGGCGTCGATGATCGAATAGCCGATCTGGTTCGGTTGCTCGGCTACGAGGCGCCCCCAGATGGCGTAGCGCTTGGGCCAGAAATCCGCACCCTCGTCGGAGAAGCGTTGCGCGCGCTCGTTGACGACGATGCCGAGAGATACGCAGTCCACGCGCGTGCAGATGCCGCCGTCGAATTTCGGCGCACGCGCGTCGATCGCCACGCAGTGGCCCTGTGTCGGGTCGCCGATGGCTTGCGCGCCGTTGTCGAGCAGCAGGCGCAGTACGCGCCCGGTGTTGTAGGGCGTGCCGCGAATCAGGAAATTATCGGCCGCCGGTCCCCACGCCTCCTTGAGCCAGGCGAGATTCGACTCGAATCCGCCGGCGGCGGCGACCATGCTCCGGGCGCGGATCTCCTGGTCGATGCCGTCGTGCACCGCGATGGCTGAGGTGAACCGCCCCTCTTCGATCTTGAGGTCCGTCACCTCGGTGTTGTAGCAGATCTCGACGCCAAGCGTCTCGGCAGCACGGTAATAGGCGTTGAGCAGTGCCTTGCCGCCGCCGAGAAAGAAGGCATTGGTGCGCGACAGGTGCAGCGTCCCGCCCAGCGCCGGTTGAAAGCGCGCGCCGTGCGCGATCATCCACTGGCGGCACGTCGCGCTGCGCCGGATGATCATCCGGGCGAGCTTCTCGTTGGTCTGCCCACCGGTGACCTTGAGCAGGTCCTCCCAGTACTCCTGCTCGCCGTAGACACCGGTGAGCACGTCGGCGGGCGCGTCATGCATGCAGCGCAGGTTGCGCGTATGCCGGCTGTTGCCGCCACGAAAATGCTTGGGCGCCGACTCGAGCAACAACACGCTGCGTCCTGCACGCCGCGCGCTGAGCGCTGCGCACAGCGCCGCGTTCCCACCACCCAATATCAGCACGTCGAACGTGCGCGATGCATCCATAGGAAACGTGTACCAGTCCGGGTCATACGGGAACGTGGCGCTGGCGGAAGGCTCGCGGCCCACCACGCCGCGACATGGTATCCCTGCAGGCTGCAATCCGACAGCATGGGCGCGAGGTCGAGCGAACGCACGCAGCGCTGCCGGCCGCCGGTCACGCGGCAGCCGACACGGAGCCGATTATAATAAGCACGGCTCTAACCCCCAGCGAAAGGCCCCGTTCATGTCACTGCCTTGGCGCGTTTTGGTCATGCTGGTCCTCGCCGCGGTCGCCACAACCGCGCACGCGGAGGTCAAGGCTGCGGCCGCCGACGGGTTCGCAATCGGGTTCAGCCAGCGCGTCGACGCCGCACCGGCAAGCGTCTACGCGGCGCTGCCAGCCATCGACCGCTGGTGGGACAGTGAGCATACCTGGTCGGGCGACGCGGCCAACCTGAGCCTCAAGGCCGAGGCAGGCAGTTGCTTCTGCGAGCGCTGGAAGGATGGCAGCGTCGAGCACGGGCGCGTCATCATGGCCATGCGCGACCAGCTGCTGCGCTTGCAAACCGCTCTCGGCCCGCTGCAGGGTCGGGCCGTGACCGGCGTGCTTACCTTCCAGCTTGCGCCAGACGCAAAGGGCGGCAAGGCGGCGACCGTGCTGACCATGACTTACCTGGTCAACGGCGCGAGCGCGAGTGCGCTCGACAAGAGCGCGCCCGCAGTCAACTCCGTGCTCGGCGTGCAGTTCGAGCGGTTGGTGCGCTTCATCGAGACCGGCAAGGCAGCCACACCCTGACGGCCGCCCGCGTCAGCCGAGGGGCGCGACCTTGACGACCTCTTCGGTGGTCGACAATCCGGCGGCGATCTTGCTCGCGCCGGACACGCGCAGCGGCCGCATGCCTTCGCGATACGCCTGCTCGCGCAGCTTGCCATCGTCGCCCTCAGCATGCACGAGCCGGCGCATCGCCGGCGTCAGAGTCATGATTTCGTACAGGCCCAGGCGGCCGTAATAACCGGTCATTCGGCATTCGAGGCAGCCGACCGGCATTTTCGTCTGCAGCGGCAGATCGGCCCGAAACGGCCGGGTCAGCATCCGCCAGGTTTCCTCGTCGGGCGGGTCGGCGGGTGCTTTGCAATGCGGACAAAGGGTCCGAATCAGGCGCTGCGCCATGACCCCCAACAGCGTCGAGCTGATGAGATAGGGCGGCACGCCCAGGTCGAGCAGACGCGTCACCGCGCTCGGCGCATCGTTGGTGTGCAAGGTTGACAGCACCAGGTGCCCCGTCAACGCGGCCTGCACCGCCATGTCGGCGGTGTCGCGATCGCGAATTTCGCCGACCATGATGATGTCCGGGTCCTGCCGCAGCAGAGTACGCACGCCGCTGGCAAAGTCGACGTTGATCGCGGGCTGCACCTGCATCTGGTTGAACTCCGGCGCAATCATCTCGATCGGGTCCTCGATCGAGCAGACGTTGACCTCTGGCGTGGCCAGCAGCTTCATCGTCGAATAGAGCGTCGTCGTCTTGCCGGAGCCAGTCGGGCCGGTGACCAGGATGATGCCGTTGGGCTCGCGGATCATCTTCTCCCAGCGGGCGTAATCGTCGCCTGCTGAAGCCGAGTTCCTGGAAGTCTCGAACCAGCACGTCGGGCGTGAAGATACGCATCACCACCTTCTCGCCGAAGGCCGTCGGCATGGTCGAGATGCGTAGCTCGATCTCCTTGCCGTCCGGGGACACGGTCTTGATGCGGCCGTCCTGGGGTCGGCGCTTCTCGACGATCTCCATGCGCGCCAGCAGCTTGATCCGGCTGGTCATGGCCAGCAGGACCGGTTGGGGATTCAGGTAGACCTGATGCAGAACACCGTCGATCCGGAAGCGGACGATGCCCGCGTCACGGCGTGGCTCGACGTGAATGTCGGACGCGCGTTGCTCGAACGCGTATTGCCACAGCCAGTCGACGATGTGCACGACGTGCTGGTCGTTGGCGTCGAGCGCGCCGCGCCGGCCCAGCTCGACCAGTTGCTCGAAATTGCGCGCGAGCGATACCTCGCCGCGCGTGGTCTCCGCCGCCTTCTTGATCGACCGCGCCAGGGTGAAGAATTCGCCGACAAACCGCCGAATGTCCTGCGGGTTGGCGAAGACGAGCTTGATGTTCAGGTGCAAGGATCTTCTCGAGCTCGTCGGCCCAGGCGCGCACGAACGGCTCGCCGGTCGCGACCGTCAGCTCGCCGTTCTGCAGCATGACCGGCAGAATGCGGTAGCGCTCCGCGTAGGCGTTCGACATGGTATTGGTGACACGCAACCAGGTCGATTTTCAGAGGGTCGATATGGTGGTACGGTATGCCGAGCTTCGCCAGCAAGCCATTCGACCAGCGCTTCGAGCGTGAGCTAGCGGCCGCGGCGGCAGGAGTGAACGCCATTTCTGGTCGGCGATCAATTCCAGGGGATGGTCGAAACGCTGGGTGCGGGAGCGCGCCAGCCGGTCGGCGTCGGCAGCGGTCACCAGGCCGTCGGCGACCATCAACTTCAGGATGTCTTCCAGCCGCAGGCGCCGGTCCGGCGCGCGCGTCGGGCGCACGACCGGGGCATCGGGAGTCGCCACCGCTGGCGCGGGCGGCTCCTTGATTGGATTGGGCGAGGCCATCGCGCTTACTATAAACCCAACCGGCGGGCGGCGACAGCCGCCTCGCCGGCCAAGCTATACTGGCCGGTCGATGGCCGCCTCACTGCATGCCGTTTTGGCCGACATCACCCGGCTCGAAGTCGACGCCATCGTCAACGCCGCCAACCCGACGCTACTCGGCGGCGGCGGTGTCGACGGTGCGATCCACCGCGCCGCCGGACCCGAGCTGCTCGCGGAATGCCGCGGACTCGGTGGCTGCCCGACCGGCGAGGCGAAGATCACCGGCGGCTACCGGTTGCCCGCGCCGCATGTGATTCACACCGTCGGACCGGTGTGGCGCGGCGGCCGCGGCGGCGAGGCCGAGCTGCTCGCCGGGTGTTATCGGCGCTCGCTCGAGCTCGCCCGCGAATACGGTCTCAGCTCGATCGCGTTTCCGGCCGTCAGCTGCGGCGCCTACGGCTTCCCCCTGGAGCTCGCGGTCCCGATCGCGATCAGGACGGTGCGGGGCAGCGAGGCTCTCAACGCGCTCGAGCGGGTGCTGTTCGCGTGCACGCAGCCCGAGGTGCTCGTCGTCTTCCAGCGCCACCTCACCGCTGCTTGAGGCGCCACCGCCGTATCCCGCGACGCGCCTCAATCCGATTCGACGCTCTCGGCCTCGCGCGGCGCCGGCTGTTCCGGCACCTGGAAGACTTCGCGCAGATAGGCAACATACGCCGGGTCGTAGTCCATCACCTTCGACGGCTCGTCGCTTATTTTGGCCACCGGCTGGCCGTTGCAGCGCGTCATCTTGATCACGATCTGCAGCGCTTCGTAGCCCAGGTCGTTGGTCAAGTTGGTGCCGATGCCGAACGCAGTCTGCATGCGACCGCGAAAGTACTCGAACAGCCTGATCGCCAGCGGCACGTTGAGCGAATCGGAGAAGACCATGGTCTTGCTGCGCGGGTCGATGCGCATCTTCTGATAATGCGCGATCAGCTTCTCACCCCATTCGAACGGATCGCCGGAATCGTGGCGCACGCCATCGAACAGCTTGCAGAAGAACAGGTCGAAGTCGCGCAGGAATGCGTCCATCCCGCAGACATCGGACAGCGCGATGCCGAGGTCGCCGCGGTACTCGCGAGCCCAGGTGTTGAAAGCAAACACCTGCGAGTCGCGCAGGCGCGGGCCGACTGCCTGGCATGCCTGCAGGTATTCGTGGGCCATCGTTCCCAGCGGCGTCAGCCCGTGCTGAAAGGCGAAATAGACGTTGCTTGTGCCGACGAACTTCGGGCCGATGCGCTGCTTGAGCGCGAGGATGACCTCCTCCTGCCAGCGGCCCGAGAAGCGCCGCCGGGTGCCGTAGTCGGCGATGCGAAACTCGGGGTCGGCTACGGCGTTGATTTGCGCAATCTTGGCGTCGAGCCGCCGCTCCCCCTGCTCGAAATCCGGATGCAGCTGGGTATTGCGGAAGTAGACCTCGCTGACGATCGACAGCAGCGGGACCTCGAACAGGATCGTGTGCAGCCACGGCCCCTTGATCGCGATGTCGATCTCCCCCGATCCCACCGGCGATGGCCG
Source organism: uncultured beta proteobacterium (assembly GCA_963777455.1). Lineage (GTDB taxonomy): Bacteria > Pseudomonadota > Gammaproteobacteria > Burkholderiales > Casimicrobiaceae > PALSA-1003. Next base: position 2,113,929 of record CAVZQQ010000004.1, on the reverse strand, counting down.
CACTTGGATGAAACGTTCGTCCATGTGGAACAACCCCAGGAGGTCGACAAAATCGCTCTTGAAGAAGCGCCACGATCGCAGGTAGTCGAGCTCGCGCCGCGCAAAGGTCAGCGCGCAGAGTCCGGCAATCTCGCGCTCGATCTGGCCGATGTAGGGCGTCAGGTCGACGCCGGGCGTGCGGCACTTGAAGTGATATTCGACCTCGGCACCAGGGAAATGGTGCAGCACGACCTGCATCATCGTGAACTTGTACAGGTCGGTGTCGAGCAGCGACTCGATGATCATGCGTGAAGGCGGGCGGGCGGGGTTGCCATGTTACGCGCAGGTGCCGTGCGCGGCCAGCTTGGCCATCAGTCTCGCCGCCGGCCGTGTCAGAGCGGGGTCTAGTGCATGCGCGGCTTGTCGTTGGCCGCCACCGGCGTCACTGGAATCACGCGTTTGCCGGGCACCGGCGCACGCCACGCCGGCTGCAACGTGACGTGATCGATGCCGAAGCGTTCCGCGAGCAGGCGCTGCGCGGCCGCGAGGGTCGCGGGCCATTCGGCAGCGTCGCGGATAAGCAAATGCGCGGACAGCGCCGCGCGCTCGCTCGTCATGTGCCAGACGTGCAGATCGTGCACGGTGGTGACACCCGGCACCCGGGTCAGCGCGCGCCCGATCTCGTCGTACGAGAGATGAGCCGGAACACCCTCCATCAGGATCGGCGTCGCCGCCTTGAGCAACAGCCAGGTCGAGCGCAGGATCAGCACCGCGACGAACAGCGAAAGCAACGGATCGATAGGCAGCCAACCGCTGGTGGCGATGACCGCGCCGGACACGAGCGCGGCAACCGAGCCCGCCATGTCCCCGAGCACGTGCACCAGGGCGGCGCGGCTGTTGAGACTGTGGCCACGGGACAGCAGCCATGCGCAAAGCACATTGACGGTGAAGGCCGCCGCAGCAACAGCGACCACGATCAAACCGGACACCGGTTCAGGCACCCATAGCCGGCGGATTGCCTCGACCACAATGCACCCCACCACCGCGAGCATGAGCAGGGCATTGATGAATGCAGCGAGCACCTCGGCGCGGGCGTAGCCGTAGCTCGCGCGCCGCGACGGAGGTCGCACCGCCAAATGCTGCGCGAACAGCGCGATGGCCAGCGCCGCGACGTCGGTAACCATGTGTCCCGCGTCGGAGAGCAGCGCCAGAGAACCGGCCCACCAGCCGCCGCCGGCCTCGACGACGGCAAACACCGCCGTCAGAACCAGCGCGATCCACAACGCGCGCCGCTCCTTCGCCGGCACGTGATCGTGACCCCGACCAGCTGAGTGGGAATGGACGGCCATCGCTGCGGGCATTTTCGACCAACGTGCAGCGCCGCGCAATGCCGGTTACATCTGCCGGAACCGATGCGCGAAAGCGCGGCTTACGGCGAGTGTCTCGGGTCGCGCCTTGAGGCGGATCTGGATGCGGCCGGAGAGCTCGCGTGTGGTGCTCGCGACATGCGCGAGGTTGACGATGGTGCTGCGGTGAATCTGCCAGAAACGCGCCGGGTCAAGTTGCTCGGCGAGTTCCTTGAGCGAGGTGCGGATCAGGACCTCGCCCTCTCGCGTGAACACGGAAGTGTACTTGTCGTTGGCCTGGAAGTAGCAGACCTCCTCGACTGCGATCAGCCGCACCTGGTTGCCGATCGCCGCGCGGACCCAGGCCAGGCGCTCTGCGGTTGCCGGCGCCGCGGCACCGAGCGCCGGCAAGAGACGAGCCAGCGTTTCGAGCGCGGCGGCGAGTCCTGGTGGCGGCGCGGCGGTGCCGACCCGTGCGCGCAGGCGGCGCACCGTCTCGCGCAAGCGCTCATCGTTGACCGGCTTGAGCAGGTAGTCGACCGCCTCGCGCTCAAAGGCGGTGACCGCGTACTGGTCATAAGCGGTGACGAACACGACCTGCACGCCGGCGGCCGCACGCTGGGCCACCTCGAGGCCAGTCAGTCCGGGCATGCGGATGTCCAGAAAGAGCACGTCGGGGTCGTGCTCTTCGATCAGGCGCAACGCCTCAGGTCCGTCCCCGGCCATGCCCACGACGTCGAGTTCCGGCCAGAGCGCCGCCAGCCGTTCGCGCAGATACACTGCCAGATGCGGTTCGTCGTCGGCGATGAGCGCGCGCGGCGCCGTTTCGCTCATGGCGCCGGGTCGATGGGGAGGGTGAGCCGTACCGTCGTCCCCGGCTGGCTGTCCTCGATGGTCATGTGTGCGCGCGCGCCGTAGATGCTTTCCAGCCGCGACCGCAGATTGGCAAGGCCCAAGCCGCTGCTACTGTCGCTGCGCGTGGTGCGAAAGCCTAGCCCGTCGTCGGCGACGGTCAGGACCAGCAGCGTACCTTCACGCCGGGCGCTGATGCCCACCCGGCCGCCCGCAACCTTGGGCTCCAGGCCATGCTTGATCGCGTTCTCCACCAGCGGCTGCAGCAGCATCGGTGGCAGCGGCAGCGCCGCGACTTCCGGTGCCATGTCGACCTGATAAGAAATGCGCGCATTGGTGCGCAGCGCCATCAGGTCGAGGTACGCCTGCAGCAGTTCAACCTGGCGCCCGACCGTTGCCGCGGTCGTTCCTCCGACCTGGGCGGCATGGCGCAGATAGTCGATGAGTCGCGCGACCATGCGCTTCGCCACTGCCGGATCGGAATCGACCAGGCTGATGACGTTGGCGAGCGTGTTGTATAGGAAGTGGGGCTCGATTTGCGCTTCCAGCAACTTCAGTTGCGCCAGGTGGAACTGGTGTTCCGCCGCCTCGACCCGCGCCCGCTCACCCTGGAACGCGGCCTCGGCCCGGGCCTGGCGCTCACGCGCCAGGAAGATCGACGCCAGGATCGCCGCAATGATGAGGCCCAGCACGAGGACCTCCGCCGCGCCTTGCGCCGAGAACACAAACCCGCGCGCATTGTCCATGCCGAGCAAAGCGAATCCAAGCCAGTAGCCGCCGAACACGCCAACAAGCGTGATGCCGGTGTAATAGGCGCTGCGGATGGCAAATCCTCGCTGCCAGATCCATGTCCCCAGCAAGGTATTACCCAGCCTGAACCCGCCGTGAATCAGGTAGCCGATGCAGTTGGCGATCACGAAGTTGACCCAGAGCATATGCCCCGGATGCACCTTTGGCTCGTAGAGCAGACCGAGCAGCGTGAATCCGGCGACGAAGCCCATGTTCCAGATGAACGTGTAGATCAGGTCGCGCCAGAGGTTGGGCCTGAACCGGCGAAAGTAGCCGATCATCTCCAGCGGGTGGCCGGAACGGTCGGCGCACGCGGAGCCGGATACCGGCGGCAGGTCGTCGACGAGGGTCATCTTGTGCATAGCGCTTCCTATGGTTATTGGAGCATATCGAAGGGGGCCGGGCTACCGGCACCGCGGTTCGATCTGCCGGCCATTTTGGTGATCGCTAAGGCGAGGCGCCAGACGCTCGGCGACGAGCCGCATGATTCGCGGGGCGGATGGGCGGCAGGCAGCGCGGGCTGCACGGGTGCGCCGCACGCCGACGGGCTCGCCTGGAGTGCTCTGTTGCCCCGCGCGGCACTGCGTCGCGAGGCGGGTCCGGCGCTCCTTGCCCTCACGGCAACGGTAGAATGACTGCGTGGAGGATATTGCCCCGGACGTGCTGGTCGAGCGCATCGCCGCGCTGTTGCCGCAGACGCAGTGCCGGCGCTGTGGCTATGACGGTTGCCGTCCGTACGCCGACGCGATCGCCGAGGGCGCGGCGGCGATCAACCGTTGCCCGCCCGGCGGCGACACCGACCCTGGCGGCGCTTGCGGCGCTGCTCGACACCCCGCTTTTGCCCCTCGACGCGTCCTGTGGTCTCCCCGAGCCGCTGGCCGTCGCCCGCATCGACGAGACGGCGTGCATCGGCTGCGCGTTGTGCATCGCCGCCTGCCCGGTCGATGCGATCGTCGGTGCCCCCAAGCTGATGCACACCGTGCTCGCCGACCGGTGCACCGGCTGCGCGCTCTGCCTACCACCCTGCCCGGTCGACTGTATTGCGCTTCCTCCGGCAGGACGCGCCTGGACGCGCGCCGACGCCGACCGGGCGCGGCAGCACTTCGCGGCCCACACCGCACGCGCCGACCGCCATGTAACCCGGCGCGGCGCGGCGAGCGGGCCGCCGCAACCGACCCCGGGCGGCGCTAGCGCGCGGACCGTTCGCCAAGCCGCGATCGCCGCGGCGCTCGCGCGCGCCCGTGCCCGGCGCGGGGCGAAGTCGCCGTCGGGCACGGGCGCGTAGTGCACCGCCCGGGCATGGGTTGCGGCGTGGTGCTGCTCCTCGGGATTGCTTGGGGGCTTGCCCTGCCGGTCGCCAGCGCCCCGGTCCTGGCGACCGCCCTTGACGGCGACTGGCTCGATCGCGCATGGGATTTCGATCGGCCGGCCGAGTCCGAGGCGCGCTTCCGTGCCGAACTGACGCTCCTGTCGCCGGACTCCGCGGCCCGGCTGGAACTGCTGACCCAGCTCGCGCGCGCCCAGGGGCTGCAACGCCACTTCGCCGCGGCACAGACGACCCTCGACGCGGTCGAGCGGGCACTTCCCGGCAGCCCCGACCGGGTCGTGGTGCGCTACCTGCTCGAACGCGGCCGCGTCTTGAACAGCGCCCGAGAACCGGACCGAGCGGTGCCGCTGTTCCTTGCGGCGCTTGAGCGCGCGCGCGCGGCGGGCGAGGATTTTCTGGCGATCGACGCCGCGCATATGCTCGGTATCGCCGCCCCGGCCGACGCCCGTCTGCAATGGGATCTCGACGCGCTTGCGCTGACCGAACAGACGAGCGACCCGCGCGCCCGGCGCTGGTTCGGCTCGTTGTACAACAACATTGGCTGGATCTATCACGATCGCGGCGAGTACCGGGAGGCACTGACCTATTTCGAGCAGGCGCTGCGCGCCGCGCAAGCGCGCGCCGATCCGCACGCCATCCGTATCGCGCGCTGGACGGTCGCGCGCGCCTATCGCTCGCTCGGCCGCTACGACGAGGCCCTGGTCATCCAGCGCGACTTGGCCTGCGAGTCGGCGGCGACCGACGCGCCGGACGGCTACATCTACGAGGAGCTGGGCGAGCTGCTCCTGGCCAAAGGCAACGCAGCGGAAGCCCAGGACAACTTCGCCCGTGCCTACGCGCTGCTTGCGCAAGACGCCGGACTGCAGGCCAACGAGCCCGAGCGGCTGGCGCGGCTGCGCCGGCTGGGTGGCATCCAGTGAACCCGGCGAAACGTCTGGAGATCTTCCGTCGACTTCGGGCGCAGAATCCGCACCCGCGCAGCGAACTGGAGTACGGCTCGCCGTTCGAACTGCTGATCGCGGTCGTGCTCTCCGCCCAGGCCAACGACCGCAGCGTGAATCTGGCCACGGCCAAGCTGTTTCCGATCGCCAATACGCCGCGCGCGCTGCTCGAACTGGGCGAGGCAGGCCTGATTCCCTATATTCGAACCATCGGCCTGTATCGCACCAAGGCGCGCAACATCATGACACTCAGCCGGCAGCTGCTCGAGCAGAACGGCGGCGCGGTGCCCGCCGACCCAGCGGCCCTGGTCATGTTGGCCGGAGTCGGGCGCAAGACCGCCAACGTCGTGCTCAACGTCGCCTTCGGCCAACCGACCATCGCGGTCGACACGCATGTCTTTCGTGTCGCCAACCGCACCGGCCTCGCACCCGGCAAGACCCCCGAGGAAGTCGAGCGCAAGCTGCTGAAGTTCACGCCGCCGGCATTCCTTCACGACGCGCATCATTGGCTGATCCTGCATGGGCGCTACGTGTGTCTGGCGCGCACGCCGAAATGCCCGGCATGCCGGATTGCGGATTTGTGCGAGTACCGCCACAAGACGCCCGCGACGGCGAAGAAGCGCCCCGGCTGACTGGCCGGCGTGCGCGGTCAATGCTTGACGACGAGCACCGCCGGCTGGGCGGCGTAATACGCGGCGAGATTCTCGATGTCCTGCGGCGACAGCGTGCCGGCGAAGGCAGCCATGACGGCGTTCTTGCGCGCGCCGGACTTGTAGTCGCGCAGCGCCTTGGCCAGATAGTCCGGGCGCTGGCCGCCAAGCTTGGGGTAGTCCGGTGTGGGCGTATTGCCATCCAGGCCGTGGCACGCCTGGCAGACTTCCTTGACCTTCGCTTCGCCGGCCTTGAGGTCGGCGGCGCCGGCGACCGCAGTGGCACCCAGGCAGAGTGCGGCAAGCAGGCGGCACAGCGTCGTGGTCATCGCCAACTCACTTGCTCGCCGTGTTGGCTTCGGCGCCGCCGTAATACGCAGCGAGGTCGGCCATGTCCTGGTCGGATAGCGAGGCGGCGATGGCCCGCATCGACGGATGGCTGCGCTCACCGCTCTTGTATTCCTGCAGCGCCTTGATGATGTATGCCGGATGCTGGCCGCCGATCTTGGGCACCCCATACACCTCCGGATAGGCGGTGCGCCATCCGGGGATGCCATGACAGCCGCCACACATCCGGTCCTTGCTCTCGCCGGCATCCGCATTGCCGGTAACCGCGGCCTGGCTCCAAGCGAGCGCGGGCACGGCGAACAAGGCGAGGGCGGCGCAGCAAGACGTGAATTTCATTGTCGGGAAGAGGCGAGCCGTGGGGTGAAACCGCCGCATTTTACGTGCTTGCGGCAAAGGCGGTCAACGCTCGAGGAGCTGTATTTTTTCCTTGACCGCTTTCCATTCGTCGGCATCGGCCGGCGCCGGCTTGCGCTCGATGATCGGCTTCCACACCTTGGACAACTCCGCGTTGAGCGCCTTGAACGATTGCTGGTCGGCAGGCACGTCGTCTTCGGCGAAGATCGCGTCCACCGGGCACTCGGCCACACACAACGTGCAGTCGATGCATTCGTCCGGGTCGATCACCAGGAAATTCGGTCCCTCGCGGAAACAGTCCACGGGACACACGTCGACGCAGTCGGTGTACTTGCAGCGAATACAGCTTTCGGTGACAACGTAAGTCATCGGCCCTCAACGCTCGGGGGGTCAGCCGAGACATTGATTCTACCAAACTCACCCCCAGCTTGGCTTGGAGCGCCGCGGGCGCATGTCGTGTCTTGCGTCGCCCACCCCTTTCAGCTAACGTAGGACGCTGCTAGCCGTGCCGGTCTGCACATCATAGCCATGATGGCCGCCGCGGGGCTTCAGCGAGGGATTGCATGAGCGAACATATCAAGCACGTTACCGACGCGAGTTTCGACACCGACGTTCTCAAGGCCGGCACGCCGGTGCTCGTCGATTACTGGGCGGAGTGGTGCGGGCCGTGCAAGATGATTGCGCCGATACTCGACGAGGTGGCCAAGGACTACGCCGGGCGGGTCACGGTGGCCAAGATCGATGTCGACGCCAACCCGGGTACGCCGGCCAAATACGGGATCCGGGGCATCCCCACGCTGATCCTGTTTAAGGGCGGCCAGGTCGCGGCGCAGAAAGTCGGGGCGCTGTCCAAATCGCAGCTTACCGCCTTCCTCGACAGCCAACTCTGATACCCGCCCCGACGTGCCTATTTGACAGTCCCCATCGAACCGGCTAGGCTTTTGACGTATTGACGCGCCCGCGGGCGCGAGCTAGAAGCGGACCCGAGCGGAATCGGGCCGCACCGCGGGTCGCCATCACCGGCGCTGCCGCTCCGGCGCCAAACCCCAGATTGATTCCAGCGGCCGTCTTTTTCGCGCCGCGCTTGTTCACCCTGCTACCTGCACACCTCTATGCATCTGTCCGACCTCAAATCCAAACCCGTAACGGAGCTAGTCGAGATCGCCAACACCAACGAAATCGACGGCGCCAACCGGATGCGCAAGCATGACCTCATCTTCGCGCTGCTGAAGAACCAGGCAAAGAAAGGCGAGAGCATCTTCGGCGACGGCACGCTGGAGGTCCTGCCCGACGGCTTCGGCTTTCTGCGCTCGCCCGACACGAGCTACCTCGCCGGCACCGACGACATCTACATCTCGCCGTCACAGATCCGCCGCTTCAACCTGCACACCGGCGACACCATCGAGGGCGAAATCCGCACCCCCAAGGACGGCGAGCGCTACTTCGCGCTGGTCAAGGTCGACAAGGTCAACAGCGAGCCGCCGGAGAACGCGAAGAGCAAGATCCTGTTCGAGAACCTGACGCCGCTGTTTCCCGATGAACCGCTCATCCTCGAGCGCGACATCAAGGCCGAGGAGAACATCACCGGCCGCATCATCGACATCGTCGCGCCGATCGGCAAGGGCCAGCGCGGCCTGCTCGTATCCTCCCCGAAGTCCGGCAAGACGGTGATGCTGCAGCATATCGCGCACTCCATCGCCGCCAACCATCCCGACGTGGTGCTCATCGTGCTGCTGATCGACGAGCGGCCGGAGGAAGTGACCGAAATGACGCGCACCGTGCGCGGCGAAGTCGTCGCCAGTACCTTCGACGAGCCGGCGACCCGGCACGTGCAGGTCGCCGAAATGGTGATCGAGAAGGCGAAGCGCCTGGTCGAGCACAAGAAAGACGTCGTGATCCTGCTCGACTCGATCACCCGGCTCGCGCGCGCCTACAACACGGTCGTGCCGGCCTCGGGCAAGGTGCTCACCGGCGGCGTCGACGCCAACGCGCTGCAGCGCCCCAAGCGCTTTTTCGGCGCCGCGCGCAATATCGAGGAGGGCGGCTCGCTCACCATCATCGCCACCGCCCTGATCGACACCGGCTCGCGCATGGACGACGTGATCTACGAGGAATTCAAGGGCACCGGCAACATGGAGATCCACCTCGACCGGCGCATGGCCGAGAAGCGCACCTATCCGGCGATCAACGTCAACCGCTCCGGGCACGCGCAAGGAGGAACTGCTGCTCAAGCAGGACGTGCTGCAGAAGGTCTGGGTGCTGCGCAAGCTCCTGTACCCGATGGACGACCTCGAGGCCACCGAATTCCTGGTCGACAAGGTCAAGCAGACCAAGAACAACGCGGAATTCTTCGACTCGATGCGCCGAGGCTGATCGGCCCTGCGCGCCCACCGGCCGAGCGCTTGAACGTCGCGCCAGCGGCCGCATGTATGCGTGTTGCAATGCAGCGCAATCGCGTGCATACTGCGCTGCTTCGGCCGCATCCGCCGCTTGGTAACTCATTGAACATGGCTAGCATATTTTTAGCCTGCCGTCCGGCGAGGCGCAACGAGGAGGTAACACGGGCCCGCGCGGGTCCATGGCACAGGTGCTCGATGAAAACCGCTATCCACCCGCAATACAGCGAGATTCAGGTCACGTGCAGCTGCGGCAACACGTTTACGACGCGCTCGACGGTCAACAAGCCGCTGCACGTCGAAGTGTGCTCCGCCTGCCATCCTTTCTATACGGGCAAGCAGAAGATCGTCGACACCGCGGGCCGGGTGGAGAAATTCCGCCAGCGCTACGCCGGCAAGAACAAGGCGGCGGCGTGACCGGCAAGCGTTCCGCCCCCACGAAAGAGGCAGCTTAGGCTGCCTTTTTGCATTAGCACCGCATGCGCCGGCGCGCGGCAGCATGATAAGAAAATTGCCGCGGCCGCGCCCCGAGCCGGACAATGACGGCATGAGGAGCCCGTGCCGCTTTCCGTTGCCCTGAACCGCGCCGACGGCGCGGCGGAGTTGTCGCCTTCCGGACCGTATCGAGGCCTGAAGCAGTTCGGCCTGGTGCTGCTTTGCGCCGCCTGGATTCTGCTCGGCCTGTTCGGCCACGATCCGTGGAAGGCCGACGACGCGACTGCCTTCGGCATCGCCTATGACATGCTCAAGCAGGGCGATTGGGTGGTGCCGCACCTGGCGGGCATGCCCGTGCCGGATCACCCGCCCGCTTCTGTATGCGCTTGCCGCCGCCACCGCCTGGGCGCTGCACGGGGTGCTGCCGTTGCACGACGGCGCGCACGCCGCGGTCGGGCTGTGCATCGGCCGCGACGCTGTGGCTGCTCGGGCTCGCCGGGCGCGAACTCTATGGCCGGCCGTTTCGGCTGGCTGCCGGTGCTCATCTTCATCGGCTGCGTCGGCCTCTGGGACCGCGGCCATTTGCTCTCGCCGGAGATCGGCCTGCTGCTCGCCGATGCGCTCGCCCTGTACGCGCTCGCACTCGCGTTGCGCCGGCCCGTCATCGGCGGCGCGTGGCTCGGGCTCGCGCTGGGCATGGCCTTTCTCTGCCGCGGACCGGTCGCGGCCGGCGATCATCGCCCTGACCGCCGCGGCGCTGCCGCTGTTCGCGCCGTGGCGCACCCGCCGCTACGCGCTGTGCCTGTTGGTGGCGCTGGCCGTCGCGCTGCCGCTGCTTGTCGCGTGGCCCCTGGCGCTCTACCGACGCTCGCCAGCGCTGTTTGCACAGTGGGCGGACGCCCAGAGTCTCGCCCAATTCTTCGGCCTGACCGCGAAATCGCCGACCTGGGAGCCACTCTACTATCTCAAGAACCTGCCTTGGTTCGCGTGGCCGGCGCTACCGCTGGCGCTGTGGACCCTGTGGGTGCGCAGCCGCGGCTACAACGGCAGCCTCGCGACGTCCGGTGTGCGAATTGCCGGGCACGATGTTCTTGATCCTGCATCGTGGTCCTCTCGGCCGCGCCGGAGCCAAGGGCGAGCCTCGCGCTGCCCCTGCTCGTGCCGTTGGCCCTGCTCGGCGCCGCCGAGGTCGACACCCTCAAGCGCAGCTACTCCGGGGCGTTGGACTGGTTCGGCATCCTCACCTTCGGCTTGCTCGCCGTCTTGCTGTGGGGTCTATGGCTCGAGTCCCTGCACAGCGGGCTGCCGGATGCGGTGGCGCAACTGTTCCGCGACGCGGAGCCGGGTTATCGGCCGCCCTGGCAACTGCTGCCCGTGTTGGCCTCGCTGTTCCTGACGTTGCTGTGGCTTGTGCTGGTACGGCCGGCACGCCGCTCCAATCGGCGTGCGGTGCTCAACTGGGCGGCCGGCATGGTGCTCGCCTGGGGTTTGTTCGCCACCATCTGGCTGCCCTATGTCGACTCGCGCCGCAGCTATCGCTCCGTCGCCGAATCGTTGGTCGCGCTGTTGCCTCCGGGAACCTGCGTCGCCAGTCGCAACCTCGGTGAGCCGCAGCGCGCCTTGCTCGAGTATTTCGCGGCCATCGTCACTGTGCGCGACGACACCCCTGGCGCGGAGCGGTGCGGCATGCTGTTGCTGCAAGCCGGGCATGAGGACCCGGTTGATCCGCCCGACTCCGCTTGGTACAGGGTCTGGGAGGGGCACCGCCGGGGCGATGATACCGAGCGTTTCATCCTCTTCCGCCGGCAGCCCGCTGCTTCCCGGAAATCGTGAAGTTCTTCGACGAAGCGCTCATTGAAGTCGTAGCCGGAGACGGCGGTAACGGCGCGGTGTCCTTCCGGCGCGAGAAATTCGTGCCGCGCGGCGGCCCCGACGGCGGCGACGGCGGCCGGGGAGGCAGCATCTACGCGGTGGCCGATCGCAACATCAACACGCTCATCGATTACCGCTACGCGCGGCTGCACCGCGCCAAGCGCGGCGAGAACGGACGCGGCGCCGACCAGTATGGACGTGGCTCCCCCGACGTGGTCCTGCGCATGCCCGTTGGCACCGTTATCACCGATGCGCACTCCGGCGAGCGCATCGCCGATCTCGCCACCGATGGCACGCGCGCCCTGCTCGCCAAGGGCGGCGAGGGAGGCCTGGGCAATCTGCATTTCAAGTCGAGTACCAACCGCGCACCGCGTCAGTCAACGCCTGGCGGTGTGGGCGAACAGCGCAAGCTCAGCCTGGAACTCAGGGTGCTCGCCGACGTCGGACTGCTGGGTCATGCCCAATGCCGGCAAATCGACGCTGATTCGGGCGATCTCGGCCGCTCGACCGCGCGTGGCCGATTATCCGTTCACGACTCTCGCGCCGCACCTTGGCGTAGTGCGCGTCGACCCCAGTCGCAGTTTTGTAGTCGCCGATATTCCGGGCCTAATCGAGGGCGCGGCCGACGGTGCGGGGCTGGGCCATCGCTTCCTGCGCCACCTGCAGCGCACGCGGCTACTGCTGCACGTGGTCGATCTCGCGCCGCTCGATGGCGCGGCCGATCCGGTCGCCGATGCACGCGCCATCGTCAGGGAACTCAAACGCTACGATGCGGCGCTCTACGACAAACCGCGCTGGCTGGTGCTGAACAAGCTCGATCTCATCCCCGCCGAAGACCGGGAGGGGCGCATCGCCGCGTTCGTCAAGGCGTATCGCTGGAAAGGCCCCGTGTTCGGCGTCTCCGCCATTGACGGCGGTGGCTGCCGGCAACTCATCTACGGGCTAGCGGAGTGGCTCGACCGACATCCGGCACAGCCCGCCATGGCCACCAGCCCATGAGCGCGGAGGCTTCCGGCTCGAGCGTCGCGCATGCCAAGCGGCTGGTCGTCAAGGTCGGTTCGAGTCTCGTCACGGCAGACGGCCGTGGCATCGATCACGCCGCGGTTGGGCGCTGGGCCGAACAGATCGCGGCGCTGAAGGTGGCAGGCAAGGAAGTCTTGCTCGTCTCGTCGGGTGCCATCGCCGAGGGCATGCAGCGGCTGGGTTGGACGAAGCGGCCGGCGGCCATCCACACGCTTCAAGCGGCTGCCGCGGTGGGCCAGATGGGCCTCGTGCAGGCCTACGAGACCGCCTTCGCGCGTTTCGGGCTGCACACCGCGCAGATTTTGCTCACCCACGAGGACCTCGCCGACCGTCGCCGTTATCTCAACGCCCGCTCGACGCTGTTAACCCTCCTCGGGTTGGGCGTGATCCCGATCATCAATGAGAACGACACCGTCACCACCGACGAAATCCGGTTGGGGGACAACGACACGCTCGGCGCATTGGTCACGAACCTGATCGAGGCCGATGTTCTGCTGTTGCTGACCGATCAGGAGGGCCTGTACGACGCCGATCCGCGCAAGCATCCCGCGGCAGAGCTCGTGCGTCGGGCGCAGGCCGGTGACCCGGCGCTCGAGGCGATGGCGAGCGGCGCGGGCTCCGGCCTCGGCCGCGGCGGCATGCTGACCAAGGTACTTGCGGCCAAGCGCGCGGCGCGCAGCGGCGCCTCGACGGTGATCGCCAACGGGCGAGCCGAAGCGGTGTTGACGCGGCTGGCCGCTGGCGAAGCCCTCGGCACCGAACTGGTGGCACAGACGCTGACCCTCGCCGCGCGCAAGCAGTGGCTCGCCGATCACGTGCGCCTCGCCGGACGCCTGACGCTCGATCCGGGTGCAGTGCGCGCGCTTGCCCGCGAAGGCAAGAGCCTGCTGCCGATCGGCGTGATCGCCTGCGAGGGCCAGTTCGAGCGCGGCGAAGTCGTCGGTTGCTGCGACCCCGAAGGACGCGAGATCGCCCGCGGGCTGGTCAATTACAGTGCCGGGGAGGCGCAGCGCATCCTGCGCAAACCTTCCTCTGCCATCGAGGCGATCCTGGGCTACGTTGACGAACCGGAGCTCATTCATCGCGACAATCTGGTGCTGCTCGTCTGAGCTTGGTGCTGCGCGGTCGGAGCTCGCGCGAGCTCGAACCGGTTAGACAGCTCCACTTCATTCACCTAAACTCTGGCCCTCGCCCACCGGCCCCACCCGGGCCGCTCTCCGCGGCGGCGCGAACGCATCATGCAGGCCCCACGCTAAACCAACGACAAGGAGAAGACGTGAACCTGATCACACGCGTCAAGAATATCCTGCTGGAACCGAAGGCCGAGTGGCCGCGGATCGCTGCGGAAGCCGCCACACCGCAGTCGATCTATCTGAGCTACGTGCTGATCCTGGCAGCCATCGGTCCGCTGGCGCTGCTCATCCACATGAGCATCGTGGCCGCGATCGTGAAGTACGTCATTTCCCTGGCCGTGACCTTGCTGATGGCGCTGATCGTCGACGCACTGGCCACGACCTTCGGCGGCGAGAAGAATTTCGTGCAATCGCTCAAGCTCGTTGCCTATTCTTATACCGCGGCTTGGATCGGCGCCATCTTTCTGCTCATCCCGGTCCTGGGCGGAGTCATCGCCCTGCTCGCCGGGCTATACACCTTGTACACGTTCTATCTGGGCGTCCCGGTGCTCAAGAAATGCCCCCAGGACAAGGCCATCGGCTACACGATCGTGGTCGTGATCTGCGCCATCCTGCTCGGCTGGGTCCTCGCCGCCTTCCTTCTCTCGCTGGTCATTGGCGGCAGCGTGGCGGGTATGTCCGCCATGGGTATCCGCTGACCGGCCGCGCCCCGGCGAACCGGGTGCGGCGTGCGTCAGGCTTCGCCGGAGGGCTTGCTGTAGGGCGAGGCCGCGACCGCGTGCGCCCAGCCATAAAGGCGCTCGCGCCGGGTCTGTGGCCGATGGTGCAGGAAGCGCTCGAGCTCGGTCAACGCGCGGCGGTACACCTCGCGCTTGAAGTCGATCACGCTGTCGAGCGGGACCCAGTACTCGTGCCAGCGCCAGGCGTCAAACTCGGGATGGTCGCTGGCGCGCAGAGACACATCGCTGTCGCGACCGACGAGGCGCAGCAGGTACCAGATCTGCTTCTGGCCGCGATAACTGCCGCGCCATTCGCGCTTGATCCAGTGCGCGGGCACCTCGTAGCGCATCCATTCGCGCGTACGCCCGAGAATCCTGACGTGCCCAGGGGCCAAGCCCACTTCTTCCTTCAGTTCCCGATACATCGCCTGCTCGGGCGTTTCGCCGGGATGGATGCCACCTTGCGGAAACTGCCACGCGTGCTCGCGGATCCGCTTACCCCAGAACACAAGGTTCTTCGAGTTGACGATGACGATGGCGACGTTCGGGCGATAGCCGTCACGGTCCAGCATCACAACCACCTGTGATTCAGCAAGTTGGCCCCATTTTTTCACAGTCGCGGGCCCTTGCCAAGCTGACGCCGGCGCGAGCCGCTTGCCGGGGCGCGCTACCTGCCCGGCGGCGCTAGCTACTACTCGGCACCGATTCGCGCGGCGTGATCGGAAGCAGCAGCCGTTGGTCGCGGCGAAGCACGGCGAGCGGCACCGCTTCGCCAATGCGCCCCCCGGTGAGCACCCGTTGCAAGTCATCGACGCCGGTGATCGGCGTCTCGCCCAGGGCGACGATGATGTCTCCCGGACGTACACCCGCGATGGAGGCCGGGGATTCAGGCGCAACCGTCTCGACGCGCGCACCGGCTTCCTGCGGCAGATTGAAATGGCGCACGAAGCGGCGCGGCAGCGGCAGATCCTGCGCGCTGATGCCGAGGTAGGCGCGTCGGACGCGGCCTTCGCGAATCAGCGCGACCGCGACCCGGTCGGCGGTGTTGGAGGCAATCGCAAAGCAGATGCCTTGCGCGGGCATGATGACTGCCGTGTTCACGCCAATCACGGTGCCCGCGGAATCGACCAGCGGGCCGCCGGAGTTGCCGGGATTGAGCGCCGCGTCCGTTTGGATGATGTTGTCGAGCAGACGCCCGGTCGCGCTGCGCATTGACCGTCCGAGTGCGCTGATGATGCCCGCGGTGACCGTGTGCTGGAAACCGTAGGGACTGCCGATGGCGATCGCAACCTGCCCAACGCGCAGGCGCGCCGAGTCGCCGAGGCGGGCATGCGCCAAGTGATCGGCTCCAACTTTCACGACGGCCAGGTCGGAATCGGCATCCTCGCCCACAAGCTCGCCGGCGACGGCGCGGCCATCGGGAAGTGTTGCCTGCAGCGCGCTCGCGCCGGCCGCAACGTGGCTGTTGGTGAGCAGGTAGCCGTCGGGGGTGATGATGAAGCCCGACCCAGCGCCGCTCTGCGCCTTGCCCCGCCGCGCTGCGCGTTCGATCGCAATGTGCACGACCGACGGCCGCACACGTTCGACCGCGGAACTTACCGCCTGCGAATAGGCATCAAGCAGTTCGACGTCCCGTTCGCTGCTCGGTCGATGCGCCGGCAGTTGCGGCAGGTCGGCGCGCGACTCGTCGAGCAGCAGCCGGAGCCTCGGCAGTTGATCGTGGTCTAGGGGCGCCATGCCAACCGAGTTGGCGTTCGCCACCGGCGATTTCAAGGGTGGGCGCACCCCCGCAACCGCGTGGAAGGAGAACGCCCCGGAGTCCGCCACGAGACGGCCTGCCAGACGCGGTCGGTGCCTCTACATGCGCGTTAGACGTCCGAGCAGGTAGCCCACGACCAGTGCCCCGATGACCGTGGTCAGCGGACGAGCACGGATGGATGCGCTGGCCGATTCAGTCAGTTGCGTCTGGACTTGCCGCGCTTGCTCGGGGACGCGCGCCGCCCACCGCGCGGCAGATTTGGCGGCATCGGCGGTATGGTCGACTGCGTGGTGGGCTGTTCCGCTAAGCCGATCGACCTGCGCGATAGCCTTCTCCGCGATGCGGTCGGTGGCGTGATGGGCCGCCTGCGCCGCGGCTTCCACCTTCGCGTTGACGGCATCGGTGTTGCCGCCAGCGGCGAGACTGCCGCCCATTGTCGTGGTTCTATCCATGGTAAGCCTCTCACGGGAGGTGGGCCTCGCCTGCGCTCGCCCCACGGTTGCAATGGCCCGCCGGACTGGCGCGTGGCGGGCCCTCGCGATCCGGCCATGCGAGGGGCGATCCAAGCGCCCCATCACCTGAGTAGCAATTCAGATGCGCCCCAGCAACAACAGGATGAGCACCACCAGCAACACCAAGCCGAGTCCGCCACTCGGCCAGTAGCCCCAGCCGGCGCTGTATGGCCACGCCGGCAGCGCGCCGACCAGGAGGAGGACGACGATGACCAGCAGAATGGTCGAAATGGGCATAGCCTGTTTCTCCTACGGTTTGTCGAGCGCGCCAAGAGTGGTGCGCCGACTCCAGCCGGCGCACCTGCTCGGCGCTTTTCTCGCGCGAGTTCTATTCGTGGTACCTAAGCTTGGCCTCGCTGAGGCATGAATCCTTCGCCTCGCCCGACTGCCCGTCGCACTTTTCCTTGGCCACCTTGTATTGGGCGTCCCTGGTGTCTTCGTGAGCGTCCGCCATTGCCGTGCTCGATTTCAACTGCGCTTTGGCTTCTTGGGTCGCCTTGACGTGGTCGGCCTTGGCCTGTTGCATGCACACGTCGCGGTCATTGCCCTGTCTGGATTTGCACGCTTCCTTGGCTGCCTTGTAGCCCGCGTCGGCATGCGCGATGGCCGCCTTGTATTCGTTCTTCCGGTCGGTGGCTGCGGAATCGGCGGCTCGGGACGTCCCGATCGCAAACAGGCACAGCACGGCAACGCAAAGCAATTCGGGTAACGTCAGACGTCTAAGCATGATCTTCTCCTGTCCAAAGTTGGGGCGGTTGAGCTAGTTCAGCTTATTGACCTTCTCCCAATCGCGAACCTGGCGGTCCGCCTCGTCGCGGGTTACTCCGTAGGCTTCCTGAATCTTGCCCACCAGCTCGTCACGCTCGCCGTTGATCTGGACCAGCGTATCGTCGGTGAGCTTGCCCCACTGTTGCTTGACTTTGCCGGTGACCTGCTTCCAGTTGCCCTGTACACGATCCCAATTCATTGCTTGCTCCTCGTTGATGATGATGAACACGCCACGTGGCGCGACGCCGAGCAAGTTGCAATGCGCGTGCCAGCTCAGTTTCTGCTGTTCGCACAAGAGGTTGCGAGGCCTGGTCACACTCCAGGACTGCTGCCTCTGGTAATTCTTTCCCGCTTCGGTTGTCCAGTTGCGCAGTAATGTGTAGGCGCGGGTTCAGGGCCCCAGCAGGGCGCCCCAGCCACGCAACGATTGCACGTGATCGCAAGCCGTCTTCACCGCGAGCATGATCGGTACGCCGAGCAGCAGCCCCCACCCGCCCCACAACATGCCCCATAACAACAGCGCGACGAAAACCGCTGGCGCGTTCATCCGTGCGGCGCGACCCATGAGCCAGGTTTGCAGCCCAATGCCGAGTCCGCCGGCAATGGCGAGCACGATGGCGACGGCTAGCAGGGCCGAGGTCAAGCTTCCGAGCTGCACAAAGGCGGCCAGGCCCGCGGCGGCCGCCAGGGCTGCGGCACCCAGATACGGGATGAAGCAGAGCACGGCCGCGGCTACCCCCCAGACGAGCGACCGGTCGACGCCGATGGCGTGCATGGCCAGCCCGGTCGCGACGCCCACCGCAAGATTGACCACCACGATCACCGCGAAGTAGTGCTGATTCAACCGATGCACGTCGTCGAGAATGCGCAGCGCGATCTTGCGCCGTTGTAACGGGCGCCCGACAACCTGGATTAGCTTGCGCCGGAACAGGTTGCCGGCGATGAGCAGGAAGAACGTCAGAAACAGCACGGTGACGATTTCCCCTGCCGCGACAAACGCGGTCCCGGTGCCGAGCAGAACGATCGAACGCACATCGAGTGCCGGCGGCGCCGCAGGCTTCGGCGCCGGCTCCGAGCTCGCTGGCTGCGCCGCCACGGCCAGCTTTTCAAGCTCGGCCGCCGTCTCCTGCATATGATGCAGAGGATTGACCCCATCGCGCTGCCAGGCAGCAAACGAGAGGCGCAGCTTCTCAACGGACTGTGGCAACAACTCGAGCAGCTCGGCCGCGTCGCTGCCGGCGCGATAGACCCCCGCTGCACACAGCGTGACGAAGAAGACCATGACGATCGTCGCGCCGATCACTCGCGGGACGCGCCAAGCCTGCAGCCGCGTCACCAGCGGCGAGAGCGTGTAGCTGAGAAAGACGCTGACGACCAGCGGAATAAAGAATGCGGCCGCGAAGTGCAGCGCCGCCAGCACCACGACCAAGGCGATGACTACCAGCGCCGACGTGCGCACCTCAGGCGGCGCGCTTCCGCCGTCGGCTACGGGTGCCGTGGCGGCGCCGGCGGGCGCTGCTGCAACCGCTGCATGCGGCAGATCCGCCACCAACCGCGTATCGCTAAGTTCCAAGGGGTACCCCAAGGCAGCGTTGGTGTGGAGCAGCCCGCTTCCGGCACCGAGCGCCCGCTACATCTTGTGCTCGACCTCCTTGGATTCTTCCTGAACCGTGTTGCCGGCACCGAGCGAAAGCGCAGTCGCCACTGCGGCCAACCCGTAGGATTAATTTTCTGGGCATGGCAATCCCTTCGGTTAGATTTGCAGTCGTGTTGGTTCCTGCGACCCGCTCTACCCTTAGCAATCCACATGCCATCGGTGCGGCCCGCATTTGCGACTGCTGCCAGCGCCACGCTCATCGCGCGACTCTGCCTGACCTGCGCAGAAATTACACGGCGGACCCGCGGGCGGTGGACTAAGCCAAAACCGAGGAAAAAGAACGCGGGCGAGAGACGACCGGAGAAGAGCGTGGCTCACCCGCGTCTGAGGACAAGGTGACTGGCGACCTCTCAGAAAAGTGCAACGCCGGCGAGCACGCCAAAGATGAGAACGATGAGAAACAGCAGGAGAAACAGGCCGAACAGCACCCGGGCTATCGCCTGGGCTCCCACCGCGATGCCGGTAAAGCCGAACACCCCGGCGACCACCGAGATCAAGAAAAAAATAATGGCCCACTTCAGCATGGCTCGCTCCGACTCAATTCCTGCCGGCACGGTGGCGCGCCCGCCACCGCGGCACTCCAAGCCGCCGCCTGGCGTTCACGGCTGCTTGCCTCCGCTGCTGTCGCACCGGCAAGGGACGCATGGGGCGTTAAGTGCGCCGGAACAGTCCCACGACCAGGGAGACGACGAACAACACCAGGAAAATGAAAAACAGCACCTTGGCGATCTCGGCGGCGCCGGCGGCTATGCCCCCAAAACCGAACAGCGCCGCGATCAGCGCGATGACAAAGAACACCACAGCGTAATGCAACATGATCTTCCCTTTCGCAACGAACCGATGTCGGTGCGGCGCATGGACGTTGCAAAAACGCCGCTGCGCCGACGCATCTGTCGTCGATTATGCAAGCAGCGTGCCAGCCAAAAAGAACGAGCGTCGTTCCAGTGATGGCGAGGCGCAGCAGGTATGGCGCGCGGCAGCGCCGCGGCAAGGCTTACAAAGGCGTGGCAGTTATTGCGCCACCGCTGCGCGCTCAGGGGCGCGTAGCGAGCAATCCAGGCGCGTCGTGCTGCAGAGCGTCGAGAAAACGATCGTATTCACCCGACTTGTCGAAGAAATTGTCGGCGCCGACCAGTTCGCACTGCCGACGATATTCGATGTTGGCATAGTTCGAGAGCACATAGATGCGCGGTCGCGGCGCAAATCCCTTCTCGCGCAGCTGGCGCACCACCTCGATGCCGTTGCCTTGCTTGAGCCTAATGTCGGTAACGACCACATCGGGCTTCGCGGCGACGATCGCGGCCACCGCAGCGTCCTCCGCCTCGGCAAAACCGACCACATCAAACCCACCCAGATCCAGCAGGTTCTCGATGATGCGCTTGCGGATGAGGGGCGAGTCTTCGACGATAAATATGCGCACGAGCGGTCTCATTAGAGGCGCCGTCGCGTCAGCCCATCAGGCTGTGCTTGAGCGCGTACGCCGTGAGGTCCGCATTGCGTGTGCACTCCATCTTCTGGAGGATACGGGTGCGGTAGGTGCTGATCGTCTTGACCGACAGATGCACCTCATCGGCGATCTGGGTCACCGTCTTGCCACAGGCGAGCTGCACGAAGATCTGAAATTCGCGATTGGACAGCTGACGATGCGGCGGCTCCGGCGCGTGTCCGGAGGCCTCAAGTGCCAGCGCCTCGGCCAGCGAGCGGCTAATGTATTTGCGCCCCGACACGATGGTGCGCAGGGCCTCCAGTAGGTCCTTCGCCTCGCCAGCCTTGGAGAAAAAGCCGCTTGCACCTGCCCGCAGCAGGTTGACCGCATACTGCTCCTCCGCGTGCATGCTGACGATCAGGATCGGCAGACTCGGTCGCCGGCGCTGTAGCAAGGTGACGGTTTCGACCACCGACGCATCGGGGAGCGAGATGTCGAGCATCACGACATCGAAATTCTGCCCGGTCGCTAGCTCGAGCGCGGCCGCCGCCGTGCCGGCCTCGGCGGCCACCTCGAGATCCTCGGTGGCGTCGATGAGTTCGCGAAAGCCGGCGCGAACCAGCGCATGGTCGTCCACCACCAGGATGCGCTTCTTCGGCGCAGGCACAGCACTTTCCACCATCTTTAGTCCCTGTCTGACTTGTTCGCTGGATTCAGCCTGAAGCATTCTAGTCTCCTCGGACACAACAACCAAGCGCTCGGTCCTCTCAAGCCGCGAGTGGCACGCCGCCCACTTCATCGGGCAGCACCTCGAACGTGGCGCGGGCCACTCCGCCATAGGCGTGCAGGCGGTTGTAGAGCGTTTTCAGACTGATGCCGAGTACTTGGGCGGCCTTCGACTTGCTGCCATCGACAGAGCGCAGGGTCGCCATAATCAGTGCCCGCTCGGCGAGCTCAAGCGATGTCCCGACCCGGATCGTGACTTCGCTCCCCGGGGTCGTGTCGACACGCTGCGCTGGCACTGCAACGACGCTGCCGGCAAGTTCGCCACCGACATCGATGTCCACTTCGTCATCGCCCATGACATAGGCGCGATGCACGACGTTCTTGAGCTCGCGCACGTTGCCGGGCCAGCGATAGGAGGCAATCCTGCGCCGGGCCTCGACCGTCAGCGTCTTGGCGGTGCCATTCTCCTCGTTGAGGCGGTCGAGGAACATCGTGGACAGCAGCAGTGCATCGTTGCCCCGCTCGCGCAGCGGAGGAACTGCAACCGGGATCACGCAGAGCCTATACATGAGGTCTTCGCGCAGCTTGCCGGCGGCGACGGCTGCGCGCAGGTCGCGATTGCTGGCGGCGACGACGCGCACGTCCGCGGCAATTTCCTGATCGCCGCCGACACGCGTGAAGCGTCCGGATTCGAGCACGCGCAACAGGCGCACTTGCATCTCGACCGGCATCTCGGTGATCTCGTCGAGAAACAACGTTCCGCCGTTTGCGCGCTCGAAACAGCCGCGATGGGTCCGCGCCGCGCCGGTGAAGCTGCCGCGCTCGTGGCCGAAAAGCTCGCTTTCAATCAACGTTTCCGGCAGCGCGCCGCAGTTGATGGCCACGAACGGGCGGGCGCGGCGTTCGGACATCTGGTGCAGTGCGTTGGCTACCAACTCCTTGCCCGAGCCGCTTTCGCCGAGCACGATGACCGTGGCACTGGCATCGGCAATCCGGTCCAGCGTGTCGAAGAGCGTGCGCATCGCATCGCAGGCGCCGTAGAGTTCACATAACCGCTGCAGGCGCCCATGGGAGCGGCGCTTCGGTCGCGGAACATCGGCTGCCGCAGCAGGGCCCGGTGGCAGGCTCTGCCCTTCGGCACTGAACACGGTGGTCGGTTCAAACATGGGTTTCTCCGGTTAAATTTTTGCAACGGGCCCATGTTCACCTGTGGCGTTTTTTCCCGGTATCGGTCGGCGTCCGTTTCGGCTGTAAGCGGGTCCGTCTTGCCTGTAGGACTTCGTCCTACGGCCTAACGGCGAGGGTGCGACCTGCAACGGGCGGTGCGCCGGGCGGTAGGTGCCGGCGCGCCAGCGCTCAAGCCATCTGCAGCGCGGCGGCCAGCTGCCGCCGTGCCTCCTCATTCGCCACAGGTTGCCGACGCTGCGTGCGCAAGGCTTCGCCGAGCCAAAGGCTGCCAGCGGCGAACAACTCGACCGCGCAGCCGATGCTAAGCACACTGAGAGGCTGGTAGCCCGATTGCATGAACGATCCACTCCACGTCGTCGCGAGCGCCAGCAATGTGCAGCCCAGCGCGACGGCGAGCCCCGGCACGCTGCCCCCGCGGTGCGCGCGCCAGCGCCCGATGCGCAGCGCAGCACCGCCGGCAAGCAACAGGCTGCTCAGCACGCGCAGTCCGTCGACATCGCGCAGCGGCGTGCTCAGGAACAGCGCCGCCAAGGCGAACCAGCCTAGTGCTAGCGTACCCCAACCGGTCGTCCGCCAGGCCCAGTGGGGGTCGGTGTCGAGCGGTTCCAGCGCCGCGGCCACGCCAGCGCCCGCGCTTAGGGCGAGCGCCGCGAGTGCGCCAAACAGCGGCGCAACCAGCGTCGCTCCGATACCGGCGGCGACGGCGGCAACCAGCGCCAGGCCCCCGATCGCGGCTTTGATGGTGCGAATATCGAGTGCGGCACTGGGCACGCTATTCTCCCGCTTCAAACCGGTGCGCAGCGGGGCCAGCGTTCGGCCCAACGCAAGCGCGAGAAGGGAAACGCCGCGCTGGATGCTGGCCCGCTGCGCTTGGGTTCTCGCAAGCGCTGTGCCACCGCTCCGGCAGAGGCAGTGCTGCCGGCGCAGGTGCCAACCGTGGAACATTTGTCGTGCCGTTTGTACAAACGGGGCGCGCCGGGCAGGGCGTTGCGCGGCTGTGCCCGGCAAAGCCTCCCGGCCGCGTGGCATGAATGCTGCATGCCGCGAGGTGCGGCGCGTGAGGTAACATCGGCAGGGTCGCCGCCGGTTGCACTGCGTTGCCTTGCCCGTGATCTCCCCCCTTGACCGGATCCGTCTGTTTCCCTGGGCCGCGTTGCTCCTCGCGCTGCTCGGGTTGGCAGTCGCGGCGATCGGCGCGTGGTGCGTCGCCACATGGCATGACCTGGCGGCCACGCCGCCAGGATTAGACCGGCTGCAATACGACACCGCATGGGCATTCTTTTTTGCCGGATTCGCGCTTGCCGCGCACGCCTTGCGGGTGAGCGTGGTCGGCCGCTGGTGTGCAGTGGTGCCGATCCTGCTCGCCGTGCTGCGGCTCGTTGCCTATGGGACGCCAGGCTGGATCGAGGTGCACCCACTGATGGGCACGCATTGGCTTCCCTTTGGCGCCGGGAACTACAACGCCATGGGGGTGTTGACCGCGCTCGTTTTCCTCGTACTCGGTTGCGCCCTGGCGGTCGTCGGTCCCCGCACCAACCGCGCGCTCGGCTCAGTGCTGGTCGCGGTGCTCGCGGCCATCGCGCTCGCACTCGCCGCGCTCTTGCTGTTCGGCGCTTGGACCGGAGGACTGTTCGCATCCCAGTGGCTGCTGTTAAGCGGCGGCGAACGCACCAGCGCGCTGCTGTTCCTGGTGCTCGGCGGGGGCGTGCTGGCTCTGATCCTGTTGCGCAGCAAGGACGAGCAGCGCGCGGTGCGCCGCTGGCTACCCGGCATCGTCTGGTTCGCCGCGTTCGCCTGTGCGCTCGTGTTGTGGCAAGCGCTCAGTCTGCAGCAGGCCGGCTATGTCCAGAACAGCACCCTGCTCGTCGCAGGCGACATCAAGAATCGCATTGAGCGTGCCGTCGACGCCCGCATCCGCCAGCTCAACCGGTTGGCTCAGCGTTCTCTGATCTACGGTTTCAACGAGGCGCAATGGCAGCAGGACGCCAGTGCGCTGCTCGACGAGCCGCCCGACCTACGGCGCATCGGCTGGGCGGGCGAGGATCTCGTTGTGCGCTTCGCCGTCCCCCCAGCGCAGATGAGTTGGGTTGGCCAGACGCTAGGCGCCACTCCCGGGGAGGCACAAGGCCTCGACGAAGCGCTGCGCACGCATCACCCGGCATTGACCCGGCTACTCGACCTGGACGCGGCGGGGGACAAGGGGTTCATTATCTTCGCCCCCGCCATGGGCGATGACACCGTGCACGGTGTGGTGGCCGCGGAACTCAGTGGCCGTTGGTTGTCGGCGCTCCTCGGGGACCGGTTTGCCGATTTCCACGTCGCGCTGCTGGAAAACGGCACGCTCGCCACCGCAGTGAACACCGTGGATAACGTGGCGGGGTCCGAATGGACGCAGGAACAAATGGTGCGCCTCGCCAACGCGCGTTGGACGCTGCTCGTGACCCCGACGCGCGAATACCTGCATCGGACCGACTCCCATCTGCCGGAAGCTGCGCTCGGCCTGGGCACGGTATTGGCAAGTCTGCTAGGGTTGTGCACGTACCTGTTTCAGACCGCCCGGCGCCGCGCGCGCGATCTGGCCTCGGCCAACGTGCGGCTGCTCAGTGACATCCAGGCGCGGCGGGAAGCCGAGCAGGCGCTGAGCGAGAACGAGCAACGTACACGGCTCATCATCGACGCGATCAAGGATTGCGCCATCTACATGCTTGACCCGCAAGGCCGCATCGCCCGCTGGAATCCCGGAGCGGAGGCGCTCAACGGCTATACGGCCCAGGAAGTGCTCGGTCGGCACTTCTCCATCCTGTACCCCACCGACCGCAGGCACCCGCCCGAAGACGAGCTCACAATCGCCTCGCGTCAGGGCTGGTTTGAGGAAGAATGCTGGCATATCCGCAAGGATGGGACGCGGTATTGCGGCGACGACCTGATCTCGGCGATCCGCAGCGAAGACCAGGCGTTGCAAGGATTCTCGGTGGTGACGCGCGATGCCACCCTGCGCATAACCCTGCGCGAGCAGACCGAGCGCTCGCGCGATTTTTACTTCGCCTTGTTCTCCGGCTTTCCCAATCTGGTCTGGCGTTCGGACGCGCAGGGTGCCTGCGATTACCTGAACCAGAGCTGGCTCGACTACACCGGGCGTTCGCGCGAGGCCGAGCTGGGCAACGGCTGGCTGGACGGCGTGCACCCGGACGATCGTGATCAATGGCGCGCGATCTACCAGCGCGCCCTCGCTGCGCTGCAGTCCTTCGAGATCGAATTCCGGTTGCGCCGCGCGGACGGTGCCTACGGGTCGATGATCTGCGTCGGTCGGCCGTATCACGACATGCAGGGGCAGTTCGCGGGCTACCTGTGTTCCTGCTACGACAACTCGGCGCGGCGCGAGGTCGAGAGCGCCTTGCGGGAGAGCGAAGCGCGCTACGAAGGGATCGCCGCCAACGTGCCGGGCATGGTCTTCGAACTCATTCGCGACGACTGCGGCCGGCTGTCGTTTGCCTATGTGAGCCCTGGCGGCGAGGCGCTCACCGGCTTGCGCGAAGCGGAGCTCACGGCCGATGCGGACGCGTTCTTCCGCTTAATCCCTGCCGCCGAACGCGGGCACCTGGCCGCCACGCTCGAGGCCTCCGCCTCGCAGCTTATCAACTGGAATTGGGCCGGCCGCCTCGTCGCCCGCGACGCGCCTGGCGAGAAATGGATTAATATTCGCGCCCGCCCGCGGCGTTTCGACGGCAATGTCCTCTGGGACGGGTTGGTTTTTGATGACACGCTGGGTCGCCTGGCGCAACTCGAAATCGAACGTTCGCGCGAAGAATTGCGCGCCCTGTCACGGCACCTGCAGACCGTGCGTGAAGAGGAGAAAGCGCGCATCGCACGTGAAGTTCACGACGAGCTCGGCTCGACGCTGACCGCGCTCAAGATGGATCTCGACCTTCTCGGTGAGAAGCTGCGCGATGCGCCGGAACCCCTTCGGGAAAAGCGCGCGGCTATGGACAAACTCGTGGAAGACGCAGTCGCCGCCACGCGCCGCATCGTCACCGATCTGCGGCCGAGCATTCTCGACGACCTCGGCCTTTCGGCAGCGCTACACTGGCAGGCGGCCGAGTTTGCCAAGCACTCCGACATGCGCGTGCACGTCGACGCCGCGAGCGATCCCCAGCCCAGCCGCGACGTGGCGCTGGCCCTGTTTCGGATCTTCCAAGAGACGCTGACCAATGTCGCCCGGCATGCCAAGGCAACCGAGGTGTGGGTCACCCTCGGCGATACCGCCGAGGCTCTCGTGCTGCAGATCCGCGACAACGGCGTTGGCCTGAGCGACGGGGATCTGAGCAAGCCCGACTCGCACGGCCTGCGCGGCATGCGCGAGCGCGCGCAACAGGTCGGAGGGGACGTCAGCGTCTCGAGCCAGCCCGGGTCCGGGACGACAGTGGTCATCTCGGTCCCCCGGACCGGCCACGCGGCATGACCCCGCCGGGGCCGTCGCGTCGCTTCGTCAGGACGCTTTGATAGTGAGATTGTCGACGACGTTCCTCACACCCTCGGTCGACATGGCGATTTGCTTGGCGCGGTCGCGCATCATGTCGGAGTCGACGTTGCCGGTGAGCGTAACGGTCGCGTCCTTGGTATCCACGTTGATCTGCAGCGACTTAAGTCCGGGCTCCGCCAGGATGGCCGCCTTGACCTTGGCCGTGATCGCGGTGTCGTCGGTCGCTGTGGCAACCTTGTCTGCCGTCCCGCTGGTTTGAGCCTGCATCGAGCTCGTGGTTGGAGCCGGCGTCGAACTCGTTGCTTGACCCGTATTATCCGCGCGTCCGGCGGAGTCGGAAGAGCGTTGTTCACAGGCTGCAGTTGCCAGCGTTGCCGCTGCCAAAGCCGCTACGAGTAATGTCAGTTTCGTGCTCATGTTGCACTCCTCAACAAGAATCCCTTCCCGAAATCCGTGGGCCCCGCTTTCGAACCCAATCCTATCCGTGCTGCGCGTTGCGTTCCAATAGGGGCGTGCGCCGAAATACGAGTGGATGAACTCCGCCCATTCGTGATCCAGCAGGTTCGCCAAAAGTCCCATCGGCAACGCCGGGCCGCGCTCAATCCAGTCGCGGCGCGCATTGATCCTTAGCTTGCCATCGCCGTCTATGTGCATGGCATTCCATGGCACGGCGATTACGCGCTCGCTCCAGCCTGGGACGAGATCGAGCGCCACCAGTCCGTAGGCGATCCGACCCACCCGCAAATCGATCAAGAGGTCGCGCAGATGGCCGATTAGAGCCCCATCGCGATCCACAACCTCGGCTGCCAGCAGTTCCCCGGCACCGATGATCCTGACTGGAGCCATACTGGCGAGTGACGCGCGCAGCCCCGCCGTTGGGGCGGCGCCGTGCATCGCTTGTGTGGTAGTCGAGCGCACCGTTAGAAGTGTGACTCGTGGTGGCGGCCGGGGCTATCGGCTGCTCGCCGTTTCCCATGTCGGACAATTAATAGCTGTCGTAGGACGCTGTCCGATACCCCGCATGCTTAAGCGGTGCATCACGCGGCGAGCAGAATGCCGGAGGACGGCGTCTGCAGCCGCGGCAGCTGCACGATGCCGTCGCTGGGCTCGACCAGCGGACTCAACCGGCGCAACCGCGCCGCACCGAAGAATGTAGCAAACGCCACATCGGCGGCGTCGCGGCCGACGCCGATACGCACAATGCTGTCGACCGGGGCCAGTTCGGTCGGATCGAACAGCTGCCAGCGACCCCCGAGATAGGCCTCGAACACGGCGTGAAAATCTTGCGGCGGCTCCTCGTAGCGCGCATACCCCGTCACGAAGCGCGCCGGGATGTTGAGTGCGCGACACAGCGCTACCGCCAGGTGCGCGAAATCGCGGCACACGCCCGCGCGATTGGCCAGTACGTCGCGCGCGGTCGTTGCTGGCGACGATGTGCCAACGCGGTAGGCAATGTTGGAACGGATCCAGGTGCAAATCGCCTCGACTTGGGCGTGACCCGGAACAATGTTGCCGAACTCGGCGCAGGCCAGCGGGAACAGTTGCTCCACTTCGCAATACCGGCTCGACAGGACGTACGGGATCACCTCTGGCGCAACGGTGGCCAGCGGAACCCGCTCCGCAGCTGGGTCAACGCCGGGCGGGTCAACATCGACGGCGGCAAAATAGCGGATGCTAAAACGACCTGGGGCCACATTGACGCGCGCAAAGCGATTGCCCGCCGCGTCATGGAACTCGTCGAACGGGAAGGATGGCTGCGTGACGATCGCCTCGTTGCGCACGCGTTGGCCAGCCGCAACGGGCACCGCAAGGTTGAAAATGAACAGTGTCTGCGCTGCGACATCGTATTCCAGCTCACAGTCGATATGGAATGATTTCACTCGTAGCTCCGCCACTCCGGCCCCACGCACGCTCCGGGGTCAGCCGGTTAATTTGTCAGGTCCTTGGGTAAGTTATGCAGCAGATCGGCTAGATCGTCGGCGTGCTCTTCCTCCTTGGCCGTGATCTCTTCGAGCATCTTGCGTGTCGTCGAATCGAACGATGAGAAATAGACGATCATCTCGCGATAGCTGTCGATGGCGATCCGTTCGGCGACCAGATCCTCCTTGATCATGTCCACCAGCGTCCTGCCCTCGACGTATTCGGAGTGGCTGCGCGAGGTAAGGCCGTCCGGAGCGAAATCCGGCGCGCCACCGAGTTGAACGATGCGTTCGGCAATGCGGTCAGCGTGCTCCTGTTCTTCACCGGCATGTTCCAGGAACTCGGCCGCGACTGGTCCGGCGTGGATACCCCGGGCCATGAAGTGGTGGCGCTTGTAGCGCAGCACGCAAACGAGTTCGGTCGCCAGCGCGGTGTTGAGCACCCGCACTGCCGCTTGAGGATCGCCGCCATAGCTTCGGGTCACTGCACCGTCGGCGATGTGCTGCCGCGCGCGATCGCGCAGCGCCTTGATGTCGCTCAAGAACGGCTCGTGCTCTGGAGTCCTGGTAGTAGTCGACCGGGGCTTGCTGGACATAGCCATTCTCCTTAGGCGTTGCTGTGAACAATGGGGTTGCGGTGGGCGCGGCATCGCTGCGCTCCCGACGAACTCGAGCAGGAAGCGTGCCTGCCAACCCGCTGTCGCGCTAACCGCTGCCAACCTCTCCCGCTCCACGCCGCAGCGGGGCGTGCAAGTTCTACAAAGCGCGGTAAGAATGGACGGCGCGAAGTAACGGGAGGAAAGCGGCGACTTGCCGCCCTCCTCCATCCCGCGTGCGGTGTCAGTCCCAGTAAGGACGCGCGTGGTAATACGTGTGTACGTCCCGCGCCCATTGCTCGTCGGCCATCGACGGCCAGTAATCCTTGGCGAACCCCGGAGCATTCTTGAGCGTCTGCTTATCGACGTCGAGGATGAAGCGGTGGTTGGAAGGATCCAAGCGCAACGCGCGCCATGGAATCGCGAAGAGCTTGTCACCCATCCCCAGGAAGCCCCCGAATGAGAGTACGCCGTACGCCACCCTGCCGCTCGGCACGTCAATCATAATGTGCTCGAGGGTGCCCAACTTCTCTTCCGCCAGGTTGACTATGTCGTCTCCCTCGAGGGTGTCCGCGGCCATCACCTTCGGGCCCGGGCCCGCCTCGGCGTCCCAGTAGCGCTCCTCGCCCGCGACGGGCTCGCGCACTGCGCGGCGCACATCCTCGGTCGAGGGGCGGTTGATAGGCAAGCCGTCTGCGCCCAGCGTGGTTCCCATTGTCGAGCTCAAGGATTGTTCCCGGTCATCGTAATTGTCTGGTTCCATGATGCATCTCCTGAAGATATTCGTTAAGAATTCACTTGTCTTTCGACTGAGTTCCCCCATGGACTCTTTGGCCGAACCCGCCGAATTGCGGCAGGCTCGCGCGTCGGCGCCTCATTCGCGAGGCCGACCCACGCGAACACCAATTCCTCGTTCAAGTCGGGTTTCAAAGTAGCTATGGGGGTCGGTCAGATATCCACGCCGCATGCTAGCTCGTTCGTTTCGTCGAGACTTACAGGCTGCTGAGCGTGCGGGGCTAATGTCGGCGCTTTCCATTGGCTGCGCCATCGGACCCAGTCTGATTCTTTCGTAGGACGAAGCAAAGCGAGACCATTCACGCCTGCGTTCATTTGTTGGTGTCTCCCGTCGCATCGCAAAGCGGCGTCCGCGGGGTCAACGCCACGATCAGCAGCACGTGGTCAAGCGCTTGCTGTGCGTGCCGGGCAGCCCAAGGTCCAAAGCCCGGTCGTGCACTCGACTCAAACGAGAGCCATAAGAGTGTTTCCGCCTTGGAGCGGGGCAGACCTGGATATATGCGGGCCCTGGCGGCGCAGACCGAGGCGTCAGGTTGGCGCTTTCTCCTGATGCACGGTCAAGCTTCCTACTACTCCTACATGCGATTAGGACGCGCGCCGATTGTGATTTGCGAGGCACGCAGATGAGAATTCACCTGAGGTCATGGGTGGCGAACCCACCGGTGGCTGACGCGGGCCGATTAGCGGCCTCTCGCAAATCAAAGGGAGAAAAACAATGCGCGCACTGCTCTTGATCATCATCATCCTGCTACTCGTAGGGGCACTGCCCACGTGGCCCTACAGCTCCGGATGGGGTTACTACCCGAGTGGAGGTTTGGGGCTGGTGCTAATCGTGCTGATCGTGCTTGCGGTCGTGGGGGTTCTGTGAACGATCGCTCGCAAAAGGTATGACACGCCGGTTTGGTCTGATCGGACGGGGCCCCGGCCGGACCTGAGTTGCAGTCGACGCACGTTTGGCGGACATCGTTTACGCGGGATCTTACGAAGCTGCAGACCGACGCCGCTGGCGGCGCCCTGCGCGTCATCGTCGAAGCCCCCACGCGCGGATCGTGTCTGAAGCCTGAATTCAAGCCAAACCTCCGGGTATTCCGGGCGCGTGTCTAGTGCGTCGCTTAGCGGCGGCGCTCGCCGCGACACCATTAAAGCAGCGCGCGCTGCCGCTCCACGCTGGCGTCGACCACGGTCAGGGCCGTCATGTTGACGATGCGCCGCACGGTCGCCGATGGCGTAAGGATATGCGCGGGCCGGGCCACGCCGAGAAGAATCGGGCCCAGCGTCAGGCCGCTTCCGGCGGCGACCTTGAGCAGGTTGAACGAGATGTTCGCCGCATCCAGCGTCGGCATGACCAGCAGGTTGGCATCACCCTTGAGACGCGAGCTGGGAAACATCCCGCGGCGCACCTCGTCCGAGAGGGCGGCGTCACCGTGCATTTCGCCATCGACTTCAAAGTCCGGGTCGAGCGCATTGATTAGCGCCAGCGCCGCGCGCATCTTCTCGGCCTGCGGGTGGTTGCTCGAACCGAAGCTCGAGTGCGAAAGAAGCGCCACCTTGGGAACGATGCCGAAGCGGCGGATCTCCTCGGCGGCAAGCAGCGTGATCTCGGCAATCTGCTCCGCGGTCGGATCGGCATTGACGTAGGTATCGGTGATGAAGACGGTCCGGTCCGGCAATATGACCGCATTCATTGCCGCGGACGTCCTGGCGCCCGGACGCAGCCCGATGACCTGCTCGATGTAGCAGCGGTGCGAGTCATGCGTGCCGTAGGTGCCGCAAAGCATGCCGTCGGCGTCGCCCTGGTGAATCATCATCGCACCGATCAGCGTTAGCCGCCGGCGCATCTCGATCTTGGCCAACTGCTGCGTCACACCTTTGCGCTCCATCAGGCGATGGTATTCGGTCCAGTACGCACGGTAGCGTGGGTCGTCCTCGGGATTGATCATCTCGAAATCGACGCCGCGCCGCAGCCGCAAGGCATAGCGTTCGATGCGCTTCTGGATGACCGCCGGGCGACCGACGAGGATGGGCTTGGCCAGGCCCTCGTCGACGACGACCTGCACCGCGCGCAGCACGCGCTCGTCCTCGCCCTCGGCAAAGACGATGCGCTTGGGTGCGTGCTTTGCCGCCTGGAAGATCGGCTTCATCAACAGGCCGGAGTGATAGACGAACTGCAGCAGCCTTTGGTGATAGGCATCGAAATCGGTGATCGGCCGGGTCGCGACGCCAGACTCCATCGCCGCCTGGGCCACCGCGGGCGCTATGGTGACGATCAATCGCGGATCGAACGGCTTGGGGATCAGATAGTTCGGTCCGAACTTCACATCCTCGATCCCGTAGGCGGCAGCCACGATGTCGGACTGCTCGGCCATGGCCAGGTCGGCGATGGCGCGCACCGCCGCAAGCTTCATCGCTTCGTTGATCGCGGTTGCACCCACGTCGAGCGCGCCGCGGAAGATGAACGGAAAACAGAGCACGTTGTTGACCTGATTGGGAAAGTCGGAGCGCCCGGTGGCGATCACCGCATCCGGGCGCGCCTGCTTGGCCAGGTCGGGCATGATTTCCGGCTCGGGATTGGCCAGCGCCAGGATCAGCGGCTGGGGTGCCATCTGCGCGAGCATTTCCGGCTTGAGCACGCGCGCGACCGAAAGGCCCAGGAAAATGTCGGCGTCGCCGATGATCTCGCCGAGCGTTCGCGCCTGGGTCGGCTGTGCGTAGCGCGCCTTGTTGTCGTCCATTTCCTCCTTGCGTCCGCGGTAGACGACCCCAGCGATATCGGACACCCAGATGTTCTGGCGCTGAATGCCGAGGCTCACCAGCAAGTCGAGGCAGGCGAGCGCCGCGGCCCCCGCTCCCGAACAGACGAGCTTCACCTTGTCGAAGTCCTTGCCCACCACGCGCAAGCCGTTGAGCACTGCGGCGCCGACGATGATCGCGGTGCCGTGCTGGTCGTCGTGAAACACCGGGATCTTCATCCGCTCGCGGCACTTGCGCTCGACGTAGAAGCACTCCGGAGCCTTGATGTCCTCGAGGTTGATCCCGCCGAAGGTCGGCTCGAGCGCGCAGATGATGTCGACGAGCTTCTCCGGGTCGCGCTCGGCAATCTCGATGTCGAAACAGTCCAGGCCGGCGAACTTCTTGAACAGCACCGCCTTGCCCTCCATCACCGGCTTGCTGGCCAGCGGCCCGATCGCGCCGAGCCCGAGCACCGCGGTACCGTTGGTGACCACGCCAACCAGGTTGCCGCGCGCGGTGAGGTTGCGGGCCTCGCCGGGATCGCGGACGATTTCGTCGCAGGCAGCCGCGACTCCCGGCGTGTAGGCCAGCGCCAGATCGCGCTGGTTGGTCAGGTCCTTGGTCGGCAGGATCGAGATCTTGCCCGGCGGGTAGGCGCGATGGTATTCGAGCGAGGCTTGGCGGATATCCTGGTCAGACATGGGATCCTCTACGCCTCGACGGCGTTGGTGTAGTCGAGGAAGCGCTCCGGCGATACCCGCAGCGCCGCACCGGTCGGGCATGCACTGACGCAGGCCGGGCCATGCGGCAGGTCCTTGCACATGTCGCACTTGACCGCCTTCTTGACCATCGACTTGTCATACACCTTGGTCTCGACGCCGGGTTCGTCGCCGATGCCCCACAGCAACCACTGCCACAGCGGCGGTCGTTGCCGGTTCGGGTCCAGTGGCGCCATCTGAATGACGCCATAGGGGCAGTTACGCTCGCAATTGCCGCAGCCGATGCAGGTATCGCGGATGTAGACCTCGCCGTTCGGGGCGCGGTTGATCGCGTCGGGGGGGCAATCCTTCATGCAGTGCGGATGCTCGCAATGGCGGCATGACGTCGGCACATGGATCTGGGCATACGTCGGGCCGGCCTCGCGATTGAGTCTCGAGGTGCCCTCGTGTACGTCGGCGCAGGCCTTTTCGCAGTTGTTGCAGCGTATGCACAAGCCCTCGTCGATCAACAACACGTCGGTCGCCTCGCCGATGCCTTGCCGCATGAGGTAGCTCGTCACCGTGCCCGACTGTGCCTGGGCTTCCATCGCCACGTTGGCGCGGATGCGCGCCAGCAGTTGCGCTTCAACCTCCTCGCGCAGCGTCGGATGACGCGCAACCACGCCCTTGAAGCGCGCGCCATCGAGCACGATCGCCTCGGTCGCGACTGCGGCGCGCACCGTCGCCGTGCGTGGCGTGTCGGTCAGCAACGCCATCTCGCCCACGTAGTTGCCCGCCGCGACATACGACAGCACGATGTCGTGGCCGCCGATCTTGCGCGAGATTGTCACCGAGCCGCGCCGGAGCAGATAGAGGCCATCGGCCGCGTCGCCCTCGGCGAACAGCGACTCGCCGCCGTCGAACTTCTTGACCTCCGCGCCTGCGACGAGATGGTCGAGATCCTCGTCGGGCAGTTCCTGGGAGATGTAGGCACGCACCGCGCGCTTGAGGAATACGGTGTCGACGGCCTTGCGCACCGAATCCACCGAGGCGATCAGTTTCAGAATCGAGCGCCGCGGCGTCTCGATGAGCACGCAGCCCCTGCCGGCCTTGACCGTCGCCGCCCGTCGGCGCCCCGAGATCAGGCCCAACTCGCCGAAGAACGACCCGGTGCCAAGTCGTACCCAGCGCGCCGGCGTGCCGTTCTCGCCGCCGATCTCGACGAAGCATTCACCTTCGATGATCGAGTAGAACGTGTTGGTGTAGTCGTTGCGGCGAAAGATGATTTCATCCGGCGCTGGCGTGGCGATGTTGCTGTCGAGCAGAAACTCGCGCAGCTGTAGCGTGGTGATGCCCGCGAGCAGCGGCAGGTTGCGCTGAATGATGGCCAGCGCCTGCGAGACGGTGCTCGCCCGGCCCCAGGCCTGGAACTTGGCTTTGAGCAGTGGCTCGTCGGCGGGTTCAACCGGGTTGCCGAGTATATATTCGACGACCTCGTAGCCTTGGTTCATCGCCTGCTTGATCAGCGGGTAGCCTCCAAGCGCGCCGACAATGTGCAAGCCGGGAACGTTCGACTCGTAGGTATCGGACAGCTGCGGCACGGCCGCGGGGTCGGCATTGGGAAACTTGACGCCGAAGGACTCGACCAGCTTGCGCGGTGGGATCGCTCCCAGGCGCGCGATCACGCGGTGGCAACCGACGTGCTCGAGACCGGAAGGGGTCTTGGCGCTAAAGCGCGCCGGGCACCCGCCGGTCTCCACCATTTCCACCCCGGCCGTCGACGTGCCGTAGCGGCATTCGAGCTTGCCGTCCTTGATCGCGGCGAGGATCAGCGTCAGGTTGCCGTCCTTGCAGCGCGCGAATTCCTCGTTGCGGTTGATCATGATCACGCGATTCTGCTCGGCAAGCGCGATGGCGTTTTCGATCGCGGCATCGCCGGCACCGACGACGATGATGGTCTCGTCCTCGTAGGTCTTGGGATCGTCGAGCTGGTACTGCACGATGGGCAGGTCCTCGCCCGGCGCCCCGAGCTTGCGCAGGTTGCCCTGCAGGCCGATCGCCAACACGACCGCCTCCGCCCCCATGCTCCTACCGTCGGCGGTCTTGATCGTGAATGCGCCCTTCTTGCCCTCGATTGCGGTCACCCCGGCGCCAAAGCGGATGTTGACGCTGTGCTTGCCCAGTTCCTCGTCCCAAGCCCCGAGTATCTCCTCGCGCCGGCCTGCCTTGAACGACATGGGGCTGCGCAGCGGGAGCACGTTCGGCTCGGCCATGACGTACTTGCCCTTCTGGTACTTGTAGATCGTGTCGGCGGCGTGCTGCTCCACCTCGAGCAGCACGTGTGGCACGCCCAGCTCGGCCGCGTGCGCGGCGGCGGAGAGCCCCGACGGGCCAGAACCGATGATGGCTATCTTGAACACGGCAGGGGCCGAAAGAGTGCGTGCAATTATGCGCCGACGCGGCGCCCGGGGCGAGAGGTCGGGTGGCGCGCTCGTGCTGGCCGGCGCCCCGGCCCGCGGTTTACAGCCCCACGGCGCCGCGGAAATCGCGCAACGCGGCCTCGAACTGCGCCGGGTTGTAGCGCTCGTCGTTGGCGACCGCGGCCTGCAGGCTGGCCAGCCCGCTGTTAACGTCGCGTGCCGATTTGAGGACGCCCTTGCGGTACATGAAGTTGGTGACGCTGCCGATGGCCATTGTCGCCTGCTCGGCACCGGCATAGTCGTGGAACTGGCCGTTGAGCCCTTCATTGACCAGTTGCGTCAGGATCGCCCGCATGTCGGCCTCGGTAATTGTGCGCTGATCGAGGCGCGCGATCAGCTCATCCATGTCAGCCCGGAGTGATTTGGCCAGCCCGATTGCATCGCCACCACCGGTCACCGTCTGCTGCAGGCGCACCATCGTCTCCGCAATCCGGTCGCCGAGCGCGGGATCGACCACGCGCGCGATGGCGCGGACCATGAGCTGCGAGGAATCGTTGAGGCGAACCACGCCCGGGCCAAGCCCCGGGATGCGCGGGGTCCAATGCTTGTCGCTCATCGGGTGGTGGCAGGCGTAGCAGTCAAACAGCACCAGCTCCGGAAACAGTCCGTCGCGGCCGCGCTTGGGATCGGCGAGCACGTCCATCATATCGGCGACGATCAGCGCCTGGCCGATTGCCCAGACCTTGATGCCATCCCACATGCCGTTGCGCTTTTCCCAGTTCGCGTCGATCCTGAAGTGGGCCGGTTCGACAGCAGTAAACGTGTCCAGTTCGAAGCTCAGGCGCGGATGTCCGGCACCCATGATGCGGTGGGTCACGAAGCGATCGCCATTGCCGAAGTGGCACGACAGGCACAGCCGCGCCCGCTCGGCCGGGTCGGCGGTCGGATACAACCCCGCAGCCAGGTTGTCGGCATGCGTGGCACCGTCCTCGACGTGCTTGGGCAGCCATTGCTCCGAAGGGCCGTGGCAAGCTTCGCAGGACACGCCGTCGTCGAACTGGAAGCGTTCACCGCGCCGCTCGGGCGGGACATTGTGTGCGTGGCAGTCGAGGCAGACCTTTGCTTCGTTGGCCTTGCCCAGGCCCAGGTTGCGCGCGATGCGGGCTGACTGCTCGTTGAACAATACCTTGTACGAGCGCGCGTGCTTGTCGACGCGCGACCACGTCACGTACTCGTTCTGCAGCACGTTGGCATCCTTCCAGGGCTGCACCGCGCCGTGGCAGAGGCTGTTGGCGCAGTTGACCACGCCCATGCTCTTGAGGTTCGCCTGATAGGGCAACGGTGCGGGCGACGCGGGCGCGACCTGCGCCTGTGCCAGCGCCGGCGCGGCCGCAACCCCTATCCATAGCGCCAACGCGATGTCGGCACCCCAGCGATTGGCGATCGGTTTCATGGCGTCCCTCAGTGCGTTGGCTGGCCCGCGGCTTGGCTGCCGCCTGCTAGCGCGCGCGCCGGCACAAAGTCCGACGTGCGCACATCGTCGGTTACCGTCCAGACGCTGCCATCGGGACGCTCGAAGAAACGCTTCATCTCATCGCAGGTGAAGGGGCGCGAGCCCGATGCGGCCGAAGACCGCGATCTGGTTGCCGGTCTCGTCGACGGCGCGGTCGCGATCGAGGCCCTTCGACAGCGCCAGCGCCGGCGTCGGCGTCTGCTCGCCAGGCGATCAGCTCGGGCTTCGGCTCCGGCGAGAAGCCGTAGAAATTGGGCTGGCTCTCCGGCGACAGTCAGCTGCAGCACCTTCAGTCCGTTCTCGCCGTCGGCGACATAGGCGAACAGCGAGGCGTTGGTCGAGCCGACGACCACGTCGTGCGCGTCGTTGAGCTTGCCGTCGGCGGTGTATTGCAGGTAGAGCTTCGGCTCCTCGGGCCGCTCGACGTCGACGATGGCGAGCCCGTCCTTGCCGGCGGCGACATAGGCGTAGGTGCGCGCGACGTAGACGCGCCGCGCATCGGCGAGCGGCACGCGCGCGCCGTCGATCAGCCGCGGCTTGGTCGGATCGGTGACGTCGACGACGTCCAGGCCCGCGCGCATCGGCGACGAACAGATAGCGGAACTGCAGCGCCGCCGCGCGCGCGCCCTGGAGCGGGACGACCGCGCGCACCTTGGGATGCAGCGGGTCGTCCAGGTCGACCACCACCAGCCCGGCGTCGGCGCGATGTACGCGTAATGGCCGGCGAGCGTGATGTGGCGCGCGCCGTTGAGCACGCCGCCCTCGGTTCCAGGTCAGCGCGCGGGTGAGGAAGTTGTTGCGCGGATCGCCGGTCGGCAAGCGTGTTGACGTTGGCGAGGATCAGGCCTTCCTCGGCAGTCGGTGATGAAGGCGTAGTTGTAGATCGGATGGAAGGCCTGCTCTTGGTTGTCCTCGCGCATCAGCTCGCGCCTGGTTGCGCAGCGGATCGATCGGCTGGTTGGTCGGCAGCGCCACGCAGGTGGCGTTCTTCGAGGCGATATGCGTGTCCTGGCCCAGCGGCGAGAACGGCGCGGTGATGATCTTCTCCGAAATGTCCTTGTTGGCGATGCTGGCGACGTCGTAGACGCGCATGCCGCCCTGCCCTTCGGCGACATACAGATATTCGCCGCGCAGCTGCATGCAGCGCGCCGCATCGCTGGGTATCGTGGGTCTGGACATTGGGCAGTTCAACGGTTGCGCGCCTGGTGTTGCGCTGTACTAGTCGGGATAGGCGTATCTGCTGCAGATAGCTGCCGATCACCGCCTGCGGCTCGTCCCATTCGGTGACGCGCACCGCCTCGATGCCGCCTTCTGCTCGCCGACCCAGGCGTTGTAGCCGACGAAATTGACGAAATTGGTGCCCAGCAGCAGCAGCTGCGCCATGATCGCGTTGTTGTCGTTCTGCTGCGAGATGTGGCAGTCGGTGCAGGTCTTGGTCTCGGTCCTGCGCTCGGTGTGCGGGATAATGCGGCGCGAAGGCCTGGCTCGAGAAGCCCGCTGCCGAGATCGGCGGCTGCTGCACATAGATGTGCTCGCGGTTGATGTTGGTCGACGACAGGACCAGCGCCGAGCTCGAGCGCGACCGGCGCGATGATGTTGCCCTTGACCGGTGCCATGGATGGCCGAGCTGGAACATGTCGTCGCGCGCGACCTGCGGGTTGTAGGTCGCGTAATTGCGCGTCTCGCCGCCCTCGTAGTGGTGGCGTCGCGGTCTTCCAGTTGGCCTCGATCGGCAGGTGGCAGCCGGCGCAGGACGTGGTCCACGACGAGTGGCAGGTGAAGCAGGCCATCTTGTCGTCGCCGTGGGCGAGGTTCGACGGATCGACGCCCGGGCCCCATTGCATCGAGCCGTCCGTTCGGACATCAGCTTGGCGCGCGCCGCCTTGGCGTTGTATTTCGGGCTTGCGGGATCGACCGTGTCCTTGACCAGCGTGACTTCCCATTCGCAGGTTCGGGATCGACCGCGGAGCGCTGATAGAGCTTGCCGGCTCGCGCCATTCGAAGCGCGTGCGCCCGTCCTCGGTGCGCAGCAGCGACAGATCGGTGCCGCCGGGCGGCGCGGCCGGACCGCTGGTCAGCAGCGTCGGATAGTCGCTCGACCGTGCCGTGGCAATCCGCGCAGTCGATCTCGATCGCGTCCGCGACCTCGCCATAGATGTGGCCGCTGCCGTGCGCGTCCTGCGCGAAATGGCAATCGACACATTGCATGCCGAACTCGGCATGGATGACGATCAGATGCACGGCCTTCTTGGAATTTCTCGCGGATCGTCGTCGGCGACTGGACGTTGCCGTCCTTGTCGAGCAGACGTGCCGTTGCGGTCGCGCTTGAAGACGGCGCGGAAATTCCAGCCATGGCCGTGATAGTCGGCGAACTGCGTGTCCTTGAGCTTGGGATTGAGCGTGCTGACATTGCGCAGGAAATCGGGATCGCCCCACTTGCCGCGCGATCGCCGCCTCTTCGGGATTGCGGTCCAGGATCTTGCGCATCTCCGCGGCTGGTCGGATATCTCTGCTTCTCCGGCCACATGAACGGCGCATCGGACTCGTAGTCCCACATCGTGTAGCCGAGATAGCTGTTCACGAACATGTTCGGCTGGTGCATGTGGCAGATCATGCACTGCGACGGTCGGGAATGACGCGCGTGAACACGTGGCGCAGCGGATGGCCCGATTCGTCCTTGGGGAATGGTCGGATCGAGCGCTGGCGCTCTGCCGGTCGTTGCCGAACTGCCGCATAGGTGCCGGCATGCCTGCGGCTCGCGGTCGTTGGCGTAGATGACGTGGCAGCCGCGCAGCCCGACTGGCGATAGTCGCCCGGCTGGTCGTTGGTGCCCATGAACCACATGAAGCGGATCGTTGAGCCGCGTCTTGGTGATGTTGAGGACGGGATCGGCGACGCGCAGGCCGGTGCCGGGACCGCGGTTCGACTGGCGGATGTCCGGCCGGCCCGGCTCTTCGAGCTTCTGCGCTTCGCCGCTCGATGTTGGGCAGGCCGATCTCGGGGAACTGCGTGTCGATGTTGCGGCCGCCGCGCTCGAACACGCGGAAGATGTCGCCCGGCGGCATCATCTCCCAGCGCGGCAGCGGATACAGCTCGGCCAGTATGCCGCTGCGCGGTCATCGCCGGCGTCGGCGCAACCGGATTGACGACCGCTCGCGGGCTCGCTCTTGTCGCGGGTATAGGCCTCGCCGAGGACGTAGCGCTTGTAGGGCACGATGCCGTTGTTGTAGGCGCCGCCGCCCAGAACATCGCCGCCGGTCGCCATCAGCGCTGCGCTCGGCCGCCTGGATGATCGTCATGTGGCAGGCGCCGCAGGCTTGCCGCGCGACGCGGTAATCGCCCGGATTGACGAAGCGCACGAATTCCGGCGCTTCGCGATTGAGCAGCGTGTAGGTGCGCTCCGGCTTGGCGCTGGACGGATAGTTCCAGGCCTCGGGATAGCGCGGCAGCACATGCGCGGCGTCGGTCGCGGCGCGGTACGCGGCGTCCGCGGGCGCCGCGCCCTCGGGCTTCGCCACGTGGGCGTCGCCGCCGTGGCAGTCGGCGCAGCCCAGCACGACGCCGGGATTGATGTGCATGGTCGCGTGATCGGTCGCGGTATGGCAGCTCGCGCAGCCGGCGCTCTTGGTGCGCACATCCTGGGCCGTCTGCCGCGCCGGGGCCGGCGGCGTGACCGCGTACTGGCGGGCCACTGGAGCGTCGCTCTCCGCCAGCACGGGCGGCGCGGCCAGCAGCAGCCCTACCAGCACCGATCGCCAGCGCAAGCCCAGGGGATTATCACGCGCATCCATGTCAATAGGTAAGCAGAAGGTTCACCAGGATCGAGTACTGCGTCCTGCTGCCCTCGGTGCTATAGAGTTGCTGCAACCCCTGGCCCGGAAAGAGCACGCCAACCGACGCGTTAAGCACGACGTTCTGGGTGAACAGCGGCCGGAACTGGATCGCCGCCGAGAGATCGGTAGCCGATGTTGCGGTCGATGTTACCCTGATTGCGCAGGATCGATAGCACCGTCGTGTTGTCGAACCACAGATCGTTCAGATTCCCGATTAGTCGCCAGCGCGGCAGTCAGGTCGAGGTCGGCGCCGACGCCGATCAGCGTCACGCCCGGGTTGATGAAGTTCGACTGGCCCTGGTCCTCCGATGCGCGCAGATCGGCGAGCACGCCGTTGCGCCCCGACAGCGCGACGCCGCCGCCGCCGATAAGCGGCACCGCCTGGCGGATCCAGTAGCTCGTATCGGCGCCGGCGAATCTGCGGGTTTTCGAGGATCGCGTCGAAGCCGGTTTCCCGGCCGCCGTGCGGGTTGCTGTCGCCGGTGGCATAGAGCGCCGACCCGCGCACGCGGATCCAGTCGAAATCGCGCGAGACCTCGGCCACGCCATAGAACGCGCTGATGTCCGCGGGCTTGCCGGAAAATTGGCTGGCCGTGTCGCGGCCGTTCGCGTAGTACAGGGATGCCGTCGTGTTCCAGGGGCCGAAGTGACCGTCGCCGTTGAGCCCGAGATACGTCACGTGGTAGGGGTGCGGCCGCGCGTCGCCGAAGACTGCCGGACGGACCTGGAAACCGTTGGTATTGAGGAACGTCGCGGTCTCGCGGTTGTCGTTGTAGATGACGGTGCCCTGCAACGTGAAGCCGCGCACATAGAAGTCCTGCTTGTAGAGATTGGCAACGAAGAGATAGTCCTTGCGCAAGGGCCTGCCGACGTCGTTCAGACCGCTGTTGGTATCTTTCTCCAGCCGCTGGAACCCGGCCAGGTTGTACTGCCACTGGTTGTTGTCGCGCGTGCCGAAAAAGCGCACTCCGACCGGCTCGTCCTGGAACAGGAAACCGCGGAAGTCCGAAATGAACGGCTGGATACCCACGCGGATGTCATCGAAGTCGTAACGCTCCGAGGCGATGTGGTATTCGTAATCGACGAAGCCTTCCTGGATCGCCGCGAAGTGGTCGTAGCGCGTCGTGCCTTGGCGCGGATCGATATTCAACACCCGCACTTCCTGGGCCTCGCTGACGTTGTAGTTGAAAACCGGCACCAGGCGGAATTCCAGCTCGGGTGGCTTGAAGGTCGTGTCGCCCTTGAGCAGGGAGAAGCTGGCAATCAGATTCTCGGTGAAGGTCGATTGCCGGCCGTTGCCGAACTGGTTGTTCTCCTGCTCATTCTGCGACGACTGGGCACCGACGCTGGTGGGCAGCTTTCTCGCCTCGAACAGGGTGTCGGAGACGAGTGTCACCGGAAAGAACCAGTCGTTGCCGAAGATCGGCCGGTCGCCCTTGAGGGTGTTCGGGTTGTACGGGTCGTACCAGTGTTGGTGGATCAGTCCGAGTTCGTCGGTCAGACGCCAGCGGTCGGGTACCGGAATTGTTTCGCGCGGCACTAGCGGCGAAGGCGCAGGCACCTGATAGGGCTCAATGGTGGGAATCGGTGCCTCGAGCGGTTTGGCGCCGGGAATCTTCAGCACAACCTCGTCATCGGGCAGCGGTTCGGGGGCGGCAACCGCCGGCGGCGCTTCGCCGGCCGACGCGGTGCCGGACTCCCCGCCCGGACGAGCCCGCGCGATGCCCGGGGACGCGTCCACCGAGAAATCCGCTGCGGTCTTGCGCACCACGTAGTTGATCCACCCGCTGCGGCCCTCGGGAAGACTGACGTGATACCAGTTGCCGCGGCGCCGATCGGCGTCGAGGCGCAGGCCCTGCTCCAGCTCGACGATGACCGGCGAGCGCGTTGCCGGCTCGGCATGCACGTCGACCTTGGGCGCCAGCACGACGATGCCGTAGCGCCCGTCGACGGATTGGGGCGGCGGCGCGGGCCCGGACCCCGGTCGTGCCTGCTTGACCGCCGGCGCCGCAGGCGGTG
This sequence comes from uncultured beta proteobacterium, assembly GCA_963777455.1. Classification (GTDB taxonomy): domain Bacteria; phylum Pseudomonadota; class Gammaproteobacteria; order Burkholderiales; family Casimicrobiaceae; genus PALSA-1003. Next base: position 2,070,726 of record CAVZQQ010000004.1, on the reverse strand, counting down.
GCGCCTGGGCCGCCGCCGTCTGCAGCGCGAGCGCGCCGACCAGCCACGCCGCCAAGCCGAGGGCCGGCGCTGCGGTCCGAACTACCGTGCGCCTAGAGTCCGGTACACACATCTTGCGCCGTGCTGTCGATGAACGGGGCCACCGGGCAATTCACATAGCGCAGACGCGTGCCGGTGCCCTGGGGCGCAAGCTGGTCGGCACGCATCGCGGGTGGGGCGTTGCCGATGCCGGTTTGCAATATCTGGCCGGCGTTGTTCAACCCGAGAAACGCAATCAGATCGCTTTGGTCGGTCCCGTCACCCGATGCCGCGACCGCGCCCACCAGCTGCTTGCCGCGATAGATGGGAAAGCCGCCGCCGAAGAGCGTAATGCCGTTGCGGATCTGCTTGATGCCGGTGCAATCGGTCGTAAGGATCGTCGGGTCATTCGGCTTGAGCAGCGGGGCGACCAGCTGGTTGTACACCAGGTCGAGCTCGAGCCCGTTGGTGAAAATGCTCCAGTTCGCGTACGGCTTGGCAAACGGCCCGTTGGCAGTGCCTTCGATGCCGTCGGGGAAGAACGGTGCGGATATATTTCCGATCGAGCGCGAGGAAAACGCGGTGCCGTTGGCGAAGGCGGTTGGGTCGTTGAAGAACGCTTGCGCGGCGGTCACGTAGGCGCCGATGGGGGAGAGGGTCCCGTCCAGATACTGGGCCGGTGGCAGCGCCGTCAGCGCCGCCGCGGCGTTGGGACTGGAAAAAAACAGGGCCGTGCGCGCCTTTTGCGGCACGGCGTCAATCGCATCGACCAAAGCGTCCGGCTGCCGCGTCAGGCCGACGATCTCCCCGTTGGTATCCACGACCGCGATGGTCACCTGTGCAGTCGAGCCGAGCGGCTGGCGCACCTGCGAGCGCGTGTGGCTCGCCACTTGCAGCGCGCTTTTCATTATCTGCGTGACCTCCGCAGCGGTCATCAGGCCGTCGGTGCCGGCTTGCGGCGGGAAGCGATTGTTGCTGCTGGCATCGACCACCGCCCAAGCATTGAGCCCCATGAACGCGGGATTGCTATCCGGCACCACGCCGGACGCCGCCGTACCATAGGTCGTGCCCGCCGCAATCGGGGCTCCGCCATAGAGGGGAAGATTGACGAGCACGCCCACGGAATTATTGATCGCCGCGAAGGGCGGTGCCATGGCGGGATTGGACAGCAGCGTCTCCGAGTTGGTGAAGCGCAGCGTGCGTCCGTCGAGCGCAATGTGATCGGCGCGAATGGCGGTTGGCGCTTGGAAACCCTGCGCGCCCGCCACCGCGATAAGCTCGTCGCTGTTGGGGTCGTCGTTGATGACGTTGCGGTCGATCGAGTACAGCGGGCCGGCAAGCACGCCGATCGCGCCCACGACCACGCCGTTCTTGTACAGGGGCAGCCCTCCGGGATCGGCGCCGAAACCCAGCGGCGAGCGATGAGTGCCGAATGTTCCGGCGCTTTGCCTCTGGCTGACATCCGAGCAGGTGAGTTGGCTGAACTGCACGCCGAAGAGCGGACCGGCCGGTTGGTCGAATTCGCCCGGATTGAAATGTTCTTGTATGACCTGCGAGGCAGTGCGGGAACTGAACGCGTTCCCTGCCGAAGAGAAGTAGGCGGCCGTGAGCGCCTTGGGAACGACGGCGAATTCCGGTGGCAGGACGTTGACGTTCTCCAGCCCCCCGACCGCCCCATTGGCACCGCTGATCGTGAAAGTCGCTTCGGCGCCATTCATCTTGAAGATAGCCAGCACGTTGCCGACGCGATCGGTAACGCCGATGGTTGCGTTGAGGTTACGCGCCTGTGCCTCGGCCACCGCCTGCGCAATGATCTGTTCGACGTCGCTGACGGTGAGCGCGTTGGGGGTGGGAATCTGCAGGCTACCGTTGCTCGCGCCGCCGCCACAACCGGCGAGCAGCCCGCACAGCGCCGCGACGATGACCGTGCTGCGCCAGGCGGCGCTCATGGCGCAGCCTGCGCCGTCTCCAGCGTCGCCGCCTGGGCGCGGCTGCCGAACGGCGGACGACCGGTAAGGTGAAACCCATGGCAGGAAACGCAGGTCGACACGACCTTGTCCCGCGCCGGCGTGCTGCCCGTGTGACATTGCCGGCAGGTGCCGATGTCGGGAAGCGCGATGTCGGAGCTCGAATGCGAAGTCGCGACAGCGTGGCAATCCGCACACTTGAAATTGCCGGTGCGGTGACTGGCGTGGTCGAAGCGCGCCTTGGGAAACCAAGACGTTGCGATATGCACCGGCGCGATGGTCCACGCCGCTTGCGTCCCCGTCTCCCCAGCCGTCATAGTCTTGGTGACCTCGTGACAAACGATGCAAACGCGCTTCTCGAACAGGTCTTCTGAAACCTGCTCCGCCTTGGTCCTTGCCCAGGAGAGCGCCTGTTGCCGCTGTGCTTCGCTGATCACCCCGCCGGTAAGCCTCGGCAGGCCCCGCCGGATATCGCCAAGATCGACGACATCGACGGGGATATTGTTGAGAGCGATGTTTGCATAGAACTCCTGCAGGGTCAACGTCGCGTCCTCGGCGGAGCCGTGCGGCACCTGGCGCGTCGTCACCGCGGGTTCGAACTCCAGGCTGTGGCATTCGACGCACGCCTGCTTCATGTCAATCGGCGCGAACGAGCGTCCGCTCGCGTCGGGCACGTGACAGCTGGCGCAGTCCAGCGTCTTGCGCCCCTTGGGGCCGCGCAAGTTGGGCTTCAGGTGCACATCGTGGGGAAACTTCAGGTGCGAGTTCTGGATCAGGCGCGCCTTGTCCGTTTGCGCGACACGGATCGCGTCGCGCGGTCCCGGTCCCTGCCAGATCGTCAGCTTGAACGCGGGGTGGTTCGCCGCGAAGTCGCTGGCGTCGGCGAGGGTCGCGTCCGGCTCGCGCCGCTTCAGATCGCCGTGACAGCTCACGCACAGCACCGGGTCCCGGCGCACGAGGGCCTGCGGCCCCTTGTGATCGGCATGACAATCGGCGCAGTGCGTGTCGTCGAAGAGCTTCTGCTGCAGGGCGAGCGCCGTGACGTGGCCGGGCGTGCCGCGGTGGCATTCGAGGCACGCGTGATCGCGCACGTGCACGAACGGTATCTCGTGGCATTTGCCGCAGTTGCGGCCGAACTCCTGATGCGCCGCGGAGAGGGCGCCGGGGTTCCACGAAGCGTCGGGCGTAATGGGCAGCTTCGCCGTGAGCGGACGCAACGGCAGCAGCAGCGCGTTGATGACCGGCACGGCGAAGAAGGCCAGCGTGATGAGCAGCGCCAGCGTCCATGCCGGCGTGCGCCGCGACAGGCCGCTCTGCTCGAGCGTGGTGCGTGATTTGGCCTTGATCTCGGCCAGGTCGTCAGGCATCGGCCGCGCCAACTCGATCGCGACTGCCAGGTCATAACCCTCGGGCGGCGGCTCGACCGCAAGATCGTAGGGCCCCAGCGCGACATGCACCCGCGGCACCAGCCGCGCCTCGCGCTCCGCCCCGCCGTCGACCGAAAGTTCCGCTTCCGGCGCCTGGATGAAGATGCTGTCACCCTGGCGGTAGATCGCCGCGTGGTAGAGCGAGACCCGCGCATCGGGCAGGTGGATCTCGCATTGCGTGCCGCGGCCCAGGCGGATCAATTCGCCTTCGACCGTGCGCTCGCTGCGCAGCGCCTGACCCTTGCGGTTGCGCGCGACGGTGATGACGAGAATGCGCATCGCGACCGGTCAGCTCACCGGTAGAAGAACACCGACACGATGTGGATCGCGAGGGCGGCCAGCAGCGCGATTGACAGCGGCACGTGCACGTAGAGCCAGATGTCGAGCCAGGCCTTCAGCTGCACGTCGCGGCGCGCCCGTGCCACCAGTTCCTGTTTCTTCAGCAGCAGTGTGTAGAGCTGGTGATTGGTCTTCGCCTGCTCGCCAACGAGCTTGCGACCGAGGTTTTGCACGCCGGCCACGGCCGCGTTGGTCGGACAATCGGGCACCCTGCCGTGCAGCTGGCGCCACCACGAGCCGCCGATGGTCGTGCCCTGCGCCGCCGCGAGCACGAGCTTGTTGATGCTGTCTGGCAGGGAAAGCGACAACCGCCGGGCCTGCTTGTCGAGATCGGCGATCTTGATGAGCAGCAACTCCAGCGTGTCGTCGCCCAGGTTGTCGGTCATGATGCGCGGGTAGCGCAGATACGCGTAGACGCCGAAGAACCCGCTGCCGATCACCGCCAGCATCAGCGCGTAGGCGAGCGTGTGCACGTTCCAGCCCACCTTGAAGGCCGCGTGCAGGGTCGCGATGACGATCAGCGTCGTGCCGAGATAGACATGCGCCGAGAGCCACTCCTGCAGCGTCCCGACGGTGGACCCGAACTGGCGCTTGCGCACCCCGAACCAGAGCAGCCACGCGATCAGCAGCGCGCCGATTGTTCCGAGCGTGTAACCGAGCCAGGTGCCTCCGTAGGCTCCGTTGGGGGGTCGGTCCCAAGCGTAGAGGGCGATCGCCGCCAGGCTCAGCGCCGCGGCGAGCTTTAGATACCGATACCGCGCGTAGGCCAAGATCGACTGATGCCGCACTAGGAGCCTCCGACACGGACAATGGCGGGTGCCTCGCCGGCCAGCAAGCGGCGCGCCGTACCGCGCCCCGCCTGTCGACCCTACGCCCGCGCCCGGCCACCACGCTACCGCGGCTGGGCCGCGGCGCGCCCGGCTCGCCGGGTGCGAGCGGCTGCCGTCCCCTCGCAGCCGTTGCGCCACGCAGTTTATACATGCGACGGCCACCTTGGAACCGGTCGGTATAATGCCGTGGCCCGCCGGCGCTTGCCGCCCGCAAGCCAGCCACCCTGCGCATGCCGTCCGCATCCACTGCGTTTTCCCCATGCTGATCTTCTGGACGGTGGCCACGCTGCTCGTCGCGATGACGCTCTGCGCCCTGCTGTGGCCGCTGTTGCGCGCGCCCCCCGGCACGGCTGCGCCCGCGGCCGACGGCGCGGCGATCGCGGTCTATCGCGATCAGAAGCAGGCGCTCGACACCGAATGTGCGGATGGCGTCATCACGCCAGATGAACGCGACGCAGCGGTCGCCGAGTTGGCGCGCCGCCTGGGCGATGAGCTGGGGCTGCCGGCGGCCGCGCCGGCGAGCGGGCCAGGGCCGGGTCGGGCCTGGGTCGTCGCCATCGCGCTGCTGCTGCTCGTTCCGTCGGCCGCGTTCCTCCTCTACGCGCGGCTCGGCAACCCGACTGCCGGTGCGGTCGCCGCCGCGAACGACGAGGGCAAAGCGCACCCCCTGTCGGAAAGCGAGATCACGGCGATGGTCGACAGCCTCGCGCAGCGGCTCCAGGCGCATCCTGATGACGCGGAGGGCTGGGTGCTTCTGGCGCGCTCCTATGCGGCGCTGCGCCGCTTCCCGGAAGCCGCCGCCGCTTATGCGCGCGCGGACGCGCTCATTCCCGACAACGCGGACCTGCTCGCCGATTACGCCGATGCACTCGCCATGGCGCAGGGCAAGCGGCTAGCCGGCAAACCCACCGAGCTTCTGCAGCGCGCCCTCACCCTCGACCCGCAGCACCGCAAGGCGCTGGCTCTAGCCGCCACCGCAGCCCTGGAAGCGCGCGATCTTGACGGCGCGCTAGCCTACTGGCGCCAGTTGCAGGTGCAGTTTCCACCCGGCTCCGAGGACGCGCAGCAGATCGCCACCATCGTCGCCGAGATTGAATCCGCCCGCCAGGGTCCGGCCGCGGGCATCGGCAAGGCAGCGCAGCCGCCCGGCCAAGCGGCCGCCGGCGCGGCGGCTGCCCCGGCCGGTGCAACGATCGCCGGCCGCGTCGATATTGCCCCGGCCCTGGCCGGCCGGGTGGCGCTCAGCGACACCGTGTTCATCTTCGCCCGCGCGGTCAACGGGCCGCGCATGCCCCTGGCCGTGCTGCGGGTGCCGGCGCGGGAACTGCCTAGGCAATTCCGGCTCGACGACAGCATGGGGATGGCGCCGGGGGTGAAGCTCTCGACCGCCGGTGCGGTCATCATCGAGGCACGCATCTCCAAGAGCGGCAACGCTCTGCCGCAACCGGGCGACCTAAGCGGCCGGAGCACCCCAGTCAAGCCGGGCGCCAGCGATGTGCAGGTCCTCATCGATCAGGTCGTGCCCTGATCCGGCTGTTGCCGCCGAGCGCCGCGCGGCCCGTGCTATGATCGCCGTCGCTGCGAGCGCCGTCCCGCTAAAGGCGACAACCATGCCGCACTCGACCGCCGCCTGCATGCGCCCTTTCTGGCGCAGCGGTATGCTTATCGCCGCGCTGTTTGCCGGCGTTGCCACTAGCGCCTGGGCCGACCCGGTCGACGACCTGCGCGCGATGGTCGATTCCGGACGCGCGCCAGAAGCCTACCTCACCTATTGTGCGGCCTCCGACGTGGTCACGCGCCCGCCGGCGTTCGATCTCTGGTGCGGTGCCGCCGCGACCGATCTGGGCCGCGCTGGCGAAGGCGTCCTCAGCCTCGAGCGCTATGTACTGCGCTTTCCGGACGACCCGCGCGCGCGCCTCGAGCTCGCCCGGGCCTATTTCTATGCCGGCGACGACCTCCGCGCCCGCGAAGAATTCGAAGCGGTCGCCAAAGACCACCCGCCGCCCGACGTGCAGGCGGGCATCGACCGCTATCTGAACGCCCTGGAATCACGCGAGAGCCGCTACCAGACGCGCGCGCGCGCCTATGTCGAGATGGGCGGCGGCTACGACAGCAACGCCAACGCCGGCGTCGCGCAATCCACGATCGGCTTGCCGGTGCTTGGGCCGGTGACGGTGGCGGACGTGGGCGTGCAGAAAGGTTCTGCCTTTGGCTGGCTGGACGCCGGCGGCCGGATCAACCATCCGTTTGCGCCCGGGTGGAGTGTCTACGGCGCGCTCGATGCGAACGGCACGTTCTACACCAACGCCTCGGAGTTCAACCTCGCCAACGGGTTCGTTTCCTTGGGGGGCAGCTATCAGGCGAACAACAACCTATTCTCGCTCTCCTATGCGCACAGCGACATCCTGCTTGACGGTTCGCGCTATCGGTGGACCAACGGGATCGGCGCGGAGTGGCGCACCCAGGCTTCGGAGCTGGCCTCCTTCGCGCTGGCGCCCCTTTACGCACAGGTCGATTACAGTGGCGACAACGCGGCGCGCAACGCCAACCTGACCGGGGTAACGGCGAGTTTCCGCAGGCTCTGGCTCGAGTCCTGGCAGCCGATCCTCAACGCCAGTCTGATCTATGGAGACATGCACGATCGCGAGGGCCGTCCGGATCTCGGCTACTGGATCTACGGGGCCGCCGCCGACCTCACCGTCGCGCCCTCCTCGTCCTGGGCGCTCAATGCTGGCATCGGCTACGTCGTCAACGACTACCAGGGCCAGATACCGCTGATCGACGAAACCCGGCGCGACAAGACCTTCACGGCGAGCTTGAGCGCGCTCTATTTCATCGACCGGCGCTGGAGCATTCGCGCCGAGTATCAGTACGCGCACAACACATCGAACCTGGCACTGTTTGAATACGCCCGCAACGTCGGCGCGATCAAGGTCCGCTATGAGTTCAGCGGGTTCTAGCGGCACGGGAAGGAGCGAAGCGATGGATGTCCGTGGGCGTTTAATCATCGGCCTGTGCGCGCTGCTGGCGTTGCTGGGCTGCGGCACGGCATTCGGCGAGGCGGGGAGAGTCGTCTTCGCCGTAGGCGACGTCGCGGCGCTGCGTGGCACCGCGCGCATCGCGCTAACTGCGGGCGCAACGTTCGATGCGGGCGATGCCATCGTGACCGGTGCGCAGAGCCACGCCCAGCTGCGCTTTACCGACGACGGGTTGGTCGCGCTCAAGCCAGACTCCGAGTTCCGCATCGAGCAGTACAATTTCAACGGCCGCCAGGACGGGACCGAGATTGCGGTGTTCCGACTGGTCAAAGGCGGCTTTCGCACGCTTACCGGCCAGATCGGCAAGATCTCCAGCGATCGCTATCAGCTGCTGACCACGCAGGCGACGATCGGCATTCGCGGAACGCACTACCTCGTGCAGTTGTGCGCGCCGGAGCAGTGCCATGAAGGCGGTGCCGCCGTGCGTGCGGGCATGTATGGTGGTGTCTACGACGGTCGGATCGCAGTCGCCAACGTGTTCGGCGCAGCCGAATACGGGACCGACGAGTTCTTTTTCGTGCCCGACGGCGAGAGCCCGCAACGATTCCTCGCGCCGCCGACCTTCTTGTCCGACAAGCTCAAACCGCAGAATACGGCGGTCGTGGTCGCGAAGGGCGATATGCGCAACGCCAATCCGCTGGGCAACGATCTGCCCACGCCGCCCTTGGCACCGTTCACGTTCCAGGCCACTCAGGACCTCAATCTGATCGAATTCCCCACTCCCAGTGCCGGGCCGCTCGCCATCGTCGTCGGTTCCGATCGCGACACGCTAGAACTGGACACGACCGCTGATCCGGCCCTGCAGCTGATGCGCGACAGCGCCGGGCGACTCACCGGCTTCCTCAACGGCGACCTAGCGGCCCAGCTCGGAACGGCGACGCTCGTCGATACCGGGCATGACACGACCCCGGACGGATTGACCTGGGGCCGCTGGCAAGGCACCGGTTCGACCATCGCGCAGTCGCTTGGCAATGTCGTCGTGCACAACGACGGCGGCAACCTGCATTACATCTACGGCGTGGTGGCGACCGCGTTGCCCGGCTCCGGGCAGGTGCAATATGCGGCCGTCGGCGGCACCCGGCCCACCGACTCGGCCACCGGCCAGGTGGGAACCCTGCTTTCGGGCGGTACGATCAGTGTCAATTTCACCACGGCGCAACTGGCGCTGGCCGGGCTTATGGCCGGCTTTGGGAGCGCCACCTACACTCTGGGCGGCACGGCAGGCATCATCAACGGCGCGTTTTCGACCGGCGGCGGTGGCGCGACGGGTACCTGCAGCGGCAGCGGCTGCCAAGCGCTCATCGCCGGCAATTTTGTCGGCTTTCTCGCCGGGCCGGGCGGCACGGGCATCGGTCTCGACTACTACTTCAATACCCGCGGCGGCAGCGTCATCGAAGGCGTGGCCGGCTACCGGCAATGTGCCGGTGGCAAGTGTTGAGGCGCGCACCAACGCGCGCCTACTTGGTGGCGAAAATCATGGCGCCGTCCCAATCGACCGGCGGCGCACTCTCGCGGTAGGTCGCGCAGCGGGCGCAGAAGTACGCGTAGAGCGGCGTCAGCGGGTGTTCCGTAGCCAGCGCGGCGAATGCGGTTTGCGCTTCGTCGAAGTTGCGGGCCCGATACAACGCAAGCGCCCGATGGTGGCGCTCTAGCTCAGTGACAAGTTGCGCCTCCCGCGCCGGTCCCACCGGCTCATAGATCGTCACCGTTTGGGCCTTGCCAACCACGCGCACGCGGTCGATCTCGCGCCAGGCGATGCCGCGCACCGCAGCGACGGTGTTCTCACCGGCGATGATGCCCACCCCGTACTCCTTGGTCAGCGCCTCCAGGCGCGAGGCAAGATTCACCGCGTCGCCGAGCACCGTATACGCCTTCCTGAACTTCGAACCCATGTCGCCGATGCTCATCGTGCCGGTGTTGATGCCAATGCCGATACTGAAGGCGGGCCAGCCGCGCTGCGCAAACTCCTCCGCCAGCGTCGGCATCCTCCGCTGCATCGCCAGGGCCGCCTCGACCGCTCCGCGGGCGTGTTCCGGGTTGGCCTCCGGGGCGCCCCAGAAGGCCATGATCGCGTCGCCGACATACTTGTCGATCGTGCCGCGGCGATTGTCGTGGATGATCTGGGTCATCGTCGTCAGGTAGGCGTTCAACATCGCCGACAGCTCGCGCGGCGGCAATTTTTCCGACAGCGCCGTAAAGTTGCGTACGTCGCAGAACAGCACCGTGAGCCGGCGGCTCACGCCCTCCATGCTGAACGGCTCGCCCGATTCACGCATCTGCGCCACGCGCGCCGGCGGAATATATTCGCCGAACATGGTGGACAGCTTGCGAATCGCGGCGCCCTCGCGCAGGAAGCCGGTGAGCATGTTCCAGGCGAACAGAACCGCCAGCATGACCAGAGTCGCCGCGATTGGGATCACGTAACCCCCCTTCACCCAGAGCGCGAGGTTGAGCGCGATCACCGCGGCCGCGATCGCCCCCACGCTGAGCGCATTGAGCAGCGGCCGGCGGAACGGCACCGCGAACAACGCCAGAAGGCCCGAGGCGACCATGACCAGCGCCTCGATCTGGTTGGCGTCGGCGGGTATCGACCGGATCTCCTCGTTGAGCATGCCGGCGATCAGGCTGGCGTGGATCTCTACCCCCGGAAATTCCGGGCTGAGCGGGGTGGGCCGCAGATCCTGGAGCGCCTTGGCGCTCGTGCCGACGAGCGCGATGACACCCCGCAACGCGGCGGCGGCGTCGCTTGCGAGGCTGCCGTTAAGCACGTCGGAGGCGTGCACGAAGCGAAACGACGGCTTGCCGCGAAACGGGATCAGCGCGGTACCCGCCGCGTCGACCGGCACGATATTTCCGCCCACATCGAGCGCGTCGAGCTTGCCCTCGCTATCGAAGCGCGGCTTTACCGATTTCGCCTCGAGTACCGTCTGCACGACAGCCAGCGACAGGGAGGGGTAAAAGCCACCGCCATAGCGCTTGAGCATCGGCACGCGGCGCACAAGCTTGTCGGGGTCGAAGAAGGGATCGATGTGGCCGCTGGCCGCGGCCGCCTCGGCAAGCTCGGGCAGGCACGCGACGTAGCCTGGCTCGGGTGTGATGAGGATCGGCGTGGCCGCGATATCGGCCACGGTAAAGAGCGGTGACGGGAGTTGCCAACGCGTTTCCTCATCTGTCGGAAACGTGAAGGGAAGCACGACCGCCCGCCCGCGCATCGCGGCAGCGAAGACGGCGTCGAAATCGAGCTCGGGCCGCAGGCGTTCGAGCGCAGAGCCAAAGCGCGTATCGGACTTAAGCTCGTGCTCGGCGAGTCGGTCGAGCACCGTGATGCCGGAGGAGAGATCGCGGTCCGCAAACAAGACGTCGAAGCCGACCGCGCGCACACCGTAGCGGTCGAACAGTTGTGTCGTCAGCCGCGCGAGCTTGTCGTGCGACCACGGCCAGCGGCCTTCGCGTTGCAGGCTGGCCTCGTCGATGTCGACAATGACGACCTGCGGATCGCTGGTGTTGGGCAGCGTCAGCTCGAGTCGCAGGTCATAGGCCAGGCCCTCGAGCTTGGGCAGCAGCGGGAACGCCTTTTCGCCGAACTGGGTGAATGGGTGCAGCAGGAAGACGGCGATGATGAGCAGGCCCGCCAGGGCCCGCGGCGCGCGGGCGAGCCGCGTCAGTAGGGGTGCCGGCCGCAACGCCACGCGGCGTGGTCAGCGGGCCCGCGTACGGCGACGCAGCTGCACCGCGACGATGCCGGCCAGGGTTAGGGCCAGCAGCCCCAGCGCCGTCCAGGACAGGGTCGGAATTGGCGTTGCTGCAGGCGGGTCTTGCTGCGCCGCGCGGGGCCGCAATGCGGCATGGGTCGGCGGCAACAGCAGGCCCTTGATGACGAACTGGTCGACCGGCCCGGCGCCCGCTGAAGCGTGCGCCGCATCGCCACCGTAATAGGCCTGCAGCACGTAATTCTGGATCAGCAGGCCGTCCAGCGTGAACGTGGCGTTGCCGTTGGCATCGAGCGGCGCGCTCAAAAGCGGCGGTATTAGGCTCGGGTCGGTGCCCGCGGGCGGCGCCCCGACCGGCGCGGCACAAAACTGCCCCGCGATAATCACGCACAACAGGACGTTCCCCGCCGGGGCGACGCCGCCGGCGGTGGCATGCGCCACCGCGGTCACGGGTTGACCGAAGACCGACGGATTGGGTTGACTCGTCAGCGACAGCGCGACCATCGCCGGAGGCGGTGCGTTCACGACCAGGGTGAAGTCCTGCAGGGCGGTTCGCCCGCAAGCGGTGACCATGACCGAGACGGCATGATTGCCCGTCGCATTGGTCGTGCCCGTAATTGCTCCGCTCGCCGGATCGATCGCAAGCCCCGCCGGGAGACCCATCGCGGCAAAGGTCAGCGGCGACTTGCCGGTGGCGCTAACCGTAAAGCTGTAGGGGACTCCGGCCGTGGCGGCAGGTGGATAACCGCTCGTGATCTGCGGTGCCGTACAGGCCTTGACCACGTGCAGCGTGTAGGTCTGGGTGATAGTTCCGGGGTCCTCGGCCTCAACGGTAACAGCGCAGGTGTAGACGCCCAGCGCCGTCGGCACCCCCGAGACCGCGGCGGTGTTCCCGTTCCCGCCGTTGAAGGTGAGGCCCGAGCCATTGAAACAGCCTTCACCGGAAAACCAGAAAAGCGCGAAATTCGGGTTCGGCGGGATCGCCGAGAACGTGACCGAATAGAACTTGTTGAGTGTCGCGTTGGGCAGCACGAGCGACACCGGCTTCATGCCGATCAGCTGAGCGCTGGCCGCGGTGGCACAAAAGGCCAGGGCGCAGACGCCCAGGCGCAGCACACCCGCTGCATCCGCGAACACGGCTGCCACTGGCAGAAAGAAACGCGCACGGTACGTGGCCATCGACGAGGGCAGCCTGGAAGCCTTTAGCGCGGGCTACATTAGCACATTCCCCAGCGCCTGCGGCGACCGGTTGCAAGACCCGCCGGCGCCCGGAGAGCGCCCGCCGGCTCGGCTATAATCCGCGTCGGCCATCGACCCCGCGGAAAGCCCCCATGCTTGAAGCGCAGGATCTGGCCGCGCGGCGCGGTGACGCCGGGTTGTTCGCCGACCTCGACTTCGCGCTCGAGCCCGGAGTTGTGCTGTTCGTCCGTGGCGCCAACGGCAGCGGCAAGACCACGCTGCTGCGCATTCTGGCCGGCGTCACCCAGGCGGCGGCGGGTCGAGGTGCGCTGGGCGGTCGCCCGGTCGGCCCCTTCGCTCCGCGCTTCTGCGCGAGCGCGCGCTTTTCATCGGTCATGCGCCGGCCTTGAAAGACGAACTGACCACCGAGGAAAACCTGGCCTCGCTCGCTCGCCTGCACGGCGCCGCCGCGCCGATCGCCCTGCGCTGCTCGAGGCGCTGGGCCGCTGGTCGCTGGCGCGGCAACGGGCGCTGCCCGCCCGCGTCCTGTCGCAAGGCCAGCGGCGCAGGACAAGCCTTGCGCGCCTGCAGCTCGTCGCGCGGCCGTTGTGGCTGCTCGACGAGCCGCTCAACGCGCTCGACGATGCCGGCGCGGCGACGCTTGGCGGCCGCCCTGGCCGCGCATCTTGGCCGGGGCGGCAGCGCCGTGATCGCGACCCATCAGGACTTGCCGCTCGCCGCCGGCGTCAGCCGGTCGCTGCGCCTCGAATGACCGCCGCTGCGTTCCCACCGAGCGGTCAGGCTGGGGTCTGGTCCGGCGTCGCGTGGGCGTTGCGGCGCGACCTGCGCGCTGGCCCTACGCTCCAAGGCCGAACTGGGCGTGCAGCTGCTCTTCTACGCCATCGTCGTCACCCTGTTCCCTCTCGGTGTCGGTGCCGATCCGGCCTTGCTGCAGGCGCTCGCGTCGGGCGTCCTGTGGGTCGCTGCGCTGCTTGCTTCGCTGCTGTCCTTGCCGCGACTTTTTGCGGCCGACTTTGCCGACGGTACGTTGGAGCAGATCGCGCTCTCCCCCTACCCGCTGCCGGCACTCGTTTCGGGTAAAATAGCTGGCCCACTGGCTCACCTCCGGCGCGCCGCTGGCGCTGCTGTCGCCGCTGCTGGCGCTGCAGTTCGGGCTGCATGGTCACGGAGCTCGGCGTGCTGGCGCTGGGGCTGCTGCTGGGTACGCCGACGCTGTCGCTGCTCGGTGCGATCGGCGCCGCGCTCACGCTGGGATTGCGTGCCGGCGGCGCGTTGCTCGCGCTGTTGATCCTGCCGCTGTACGTTCCCGTCCTGATCTTCGGCGCGGGAGCGGTCGAAGCGATGCGCGCCGGTCTTGGCGCGGGAGGCGAGCTCTCGCTGCTGGGTGCCGCGCTGCTCGCCGCGGTCGTCGGCGCGCCGTTTGCCGCTGCCGCCGCGGTTCGCATTGCTCTGGATTGACGATGAGTTCGCGTTTGATCAACTGGTTCAGGTTCGCCTCGCCCGCATCGTTCTTCCCGCTCGCCGGGCGGATCGCGCGGTGGTTTGCCGTGCCGGCGGTGCTGCTTGCCGGAGTCGGGTCTGTGGCTGGGTCTTGTCGTCGCGCCGACCGACGCGCAGCAGGGCGACGCCTACCGCATCATTTTCATCCACGTTCCGGCGGCGTGGATGTCGATGTTCATCTATCTGGTCATGGCAGGCTGGTGCGCCATGTCGCTCACCTTCAACGCGCGTCTGTCGGCGATGATGGCACAGGCGCTGGCGCCGACCGGTGCGCTGTTCACGGTCATCGCCCTGTGGACCGGCGCGCTCTGGGGCCGACCCGCGTGGGGCACCTACTGGGCGTGGGACGCGCGGATGACCTCCGAACTGATCCTGCTGTTCCTGTACCTCGGCTATCTGGCGCTGCGCCAGGCGATCGACGATCCGCGCCGCGCCGATCGCGCCAGCGCCGTGCTGGCGCTGGTCGGCGCGGTCAACGTGCCGATCATCTATTTCTCCGTGCGCTGGTGGAACACGCTGCACCAGGGCGCGACGATCAGCCTGACCGCGGCGCCGAAGATGGCAGTGATCATGCTGACCGCGATGCTGCTCCTGGCTTTCGCCGCCTGGTTTTATGCCATTGCGGTGGCCATGGTCCGGGTCCGCGCGATCATCCTGGAGCGGGAACGGCGTACGGCGTGGGCCGGCGCCTTTGCGGGGGCGCTACGATGAGCCTGGCTGATTTCTTCGCCATGGGCGGTTACGGCTTCTATGTCTGGGGAGCGTACGGCGTCACGGCTGCGCTGGTGGTGCTGGAAGATCGTCGCGGTGCGCGCGCGCTATCGCGCCGCGCTGCCGGGCAGCGCAGGCGGCGGGAGGCCGCAGCGATGAAACCGCGCACGCGGCGCCTGGCGTGGATTGTCGGCGGCCTTGCCCTGCTCGGCATCGCGGCTGCGCTGGTGCTCAACGCCTTTCAGTCGAACCTGGTGTTCTTCTTCACCCCGACGCAGGTTGCCGCGCACGAAGCCCCGCAAGGCCGTCCGTTCCGCATCGGCGGCCTGGTCGAAGCCGGAAGCCTTACCCGCGAACCCAACAGCCTCACCGTGCGCTTCCGCGTCACCGACACGGCGCAGACGATTGCCGTCAGCTACACTGGGCTGCTGCCGGATCTGTTCAAGGAAGGCAAAGGCGTCGTGGCGCAAGGTACGCTCGAGCCAGACGGTACGTTTCGCGCCAGCGAAGTACTGGCCAAGCACGACGAGAACTACATGCCGCCGGCGGCCGCCGATGCGGTCAAGCAGGCGCATGCCGCCATGGTGACTAAGACGCTCGTCAAGCCCGCGGGGAGTAGCCCATGATTCCGGAAATCGGCCATTTTGCGCTGATCCTCGCCCTGCTCGCAGCCATAGCCCAGAGCGCGCTGCCGCTGGCCGGCGCGGCGCTCGGCGCAGCCGCGGCTGATAGCGCTCGCGCGCCCGGCGGCGCGCGCGCAATGCGTGCTCGTCGTCAGTTGCGTTTGCCTGTCTGGCCGCTTCGTTCGCCGCCAACGATTTCTCGGTGCAGAACGTGGCGGCGAATTCCAACTCCCAGTTGCCCCTGCACTACCGCATCGCGGCAACCTGGGGCTCGCATGAAGGTTCGCTGCTGTTGTGGACGCTGATGCTCGCCGGCTGGACCTGCGCGGTGACGCTGTTCTCGCGCCATCTGCCGCCGGTGTTTCTGGCGCGCGTGACTCGCGGTCATGGGACTGATCAGCATTGGCTTCCTGCTGTTCCTGCTGTTCACGTCGAATCCGTTCGAGCGCCTGGTGCCGCCGGCGCCTGAGGGCCGCGATCTCAATCCGCTGCTGCAGGACCCGGGTATGGTGATCCACCCGCCGATGCTCTACATGGGCTACGTCGGATTCTCGGTGGCCTTTGCCTTTGCCATCGCGGCCCTGCTCGGCGGCCGGCTCGACGCGACCTGGGCCCGCTGGTCGCGACCCTGGACGACGGTGGCCTGGTCATTCCTGACCATCGGCATTGCGCTGGGCAGCGGCTGGGCGTACTACACGCTGGGCTGGGGCGGCTGGTGGTTTTGGGACCCGGTCGAGAATGCCTCCTTCATGCCCTGGCTCACCGGCACCGCGCTTATCCACTCGCTGGCGGTGACCGAAAAACGCGGCGCGTTCAAGAGCTGGACCGTGCTGCTCGCGATCGTTGCCTTCTCGCTGTCGCTGCTCGGGACGTTTCTGGTGCGCTCGGGCGTATTGACCTCGGTACACGCGTTCGCCACCGATCCGGCGCGCGGGGTGTTCATTCTGACTTTTCTCGCCCTGGTCGTCGGCGGTTCCCTCGCGCTGTTCGCGTACCGCGCCGGCAAGGTCGGACTAGGCGGAGTCTTCGCCGTGGTCTCGCGCGAGTCGGCCCTGCTCGCCAACAACATCCTGCTCATCGTGGCGATGGCCAGTGTTCTCCTCGGCACGCTCTATCCCCTGTTTCTCGATGCGCTGCACCTCAACAAGCTTTCGGTCGGCCCGCCCTATTTCGATTTCGTCTTCCCGATTCTGATGGCGCCGCTGGTCTTCCTGATGGGCATCGGGCCGGCCGCGCGCTGGAGTCAGGCGTCGCTGCCCGGTCTGTGGACGCGGCTGCGCTGGGCGTTCGGGGTCGCCGTGGCCGCGGCCGCACTGCTGCCGTTCACGCTCGGTCGCTGGTCGCCGCTGATCGCTACCGGATTGTTTCTCTCCCTGTGGATCACCACGAGCAGCGTGGTCAATCTGCGCGATCGCCTGGCGAATTCGCACCGGACGGGCCTGATCGCCAAACTCGCCGCGAACTCGCCGTCCTACTACGGCATGCTGCTTGCCCATCTGGGGGTGGCGGTATTCATCGCCGGCGTCACGCTGGTCAAGGGCTACCAGGTCGAGCAGGACGTCCGGCTCGACGTCGGGCAGAGTGTGGCGGTTGGCGATTACCAATTCAGATTCCTCGGCGTGCAGCCCGGCCCGGGACCGAACTATCGCGCCGTTACCGGCAGCGTCGAGGTGCGCCGCGACGGCCGCCTGCTCGAAACCCTTCACCCGGAAAAGCGCATCTACAACGCCTCGGGCCAGACCATGACCATTGCCGCCATCGACGTCGGCATGCTGGGCGACCGCTATGTATCGCTGGGCGAGCCGCTTGCCGCCGACGACCTCGCGGGTGCGTGGAGTGTGCGCATCTACCTGAAGCCGTTTATTGATTGGATCTGGGGGGGCGCGTTCCTGATGGCGATCGGCGGCTTCCTGGCGGTCGCAGACCGCCGCTACCGTTTGGCGGTACGGCGCAAAGCCGTGCCCGTGGCCGCCGGAACGGGTTCGGCCGCAGCGGCCGATTGAGGCGACTCGATGCTCAAAGCCCTGCGCTGGACGATCCCGCTCGCCATCTTCGCCGTCCTGGTTGCCTTCCTCTGGGTGGGCCTCAGCCGTGACCCGCGCGAGGTTCCCTCGCCGCTAATCGGCAAGCCTGCGCCGGCGTTCCGCCTCGCCGAGTTGCATGCCCCCGGCGCAATGCTGGCGAGCGGAGATCTCAAGGGCCAGGTCTGGCTGCTCAACGTGTGGGCGTCGTGGTGCGTATCCTGCCGTGTCGAGCATCCGCTGCTTGTCGAACTGGCACAGCAGAACATCGTTGCGGTGTATGGCCTCGACTACAAGGATAAGCCCGATGACGGCCGCGCATGGCTGGCGCAGCACGGCGATCCGTACACCACCTCGATCGTCGATCGCGATGGCCGTGTCGGCATCGACTATGGTGTCTATGGCGTGCCGGAGACGTTCGTTATCGACAAGACCGGCATCGTGCGCTACAAGCAAATCGGCCCGCTCAGTGCCGAAGCGCTGCGGGACCAAATCTTGCCGCTGGTGCGCGAGTTGCAGCGATGATGGCGCACGCCGCGTTGGCGGTGCTGCTGCTCGCCGGTGCGGCGGCCGCGACGACCCCGGATCCAACGCCGCCAGGCAGCACCGTGCCCGGGATGAGCGCCCTCGACATCCGGCTCAAGCGCCTCGAGAGCGAACTGCGCTGCCTGGTGTGCCAAAATCAGACGCTCGCCGATTCCAACGCCGACCTCGCCGACGATCTGCGCCGCGAGGTGCGCACGCTGGCGCTTGCCGGCAAAAGCGATGACGACATCAGGGCCTACTTAGTCGCGCGCTACGGCGACTTCGTGCTTTACAACCCGCCAGTCAAGCCCGTCTCCTGGATGCTCTGGTTCGGACCGTTCGTGCTTCTGGTCGGCGGGGGCGCTGTGTGGTGGGTCGTATTGCGCCGGCGTTGGCGTACCGCGCGTGGCACCACGACCGATGCCGACGGCGAGCGGCAGGAAAAGGCGCGCAAGCTGCTCGATGACGACGACGCTGGCTAGAGATTTCCGTCGCAGCGCCAGCACAACTCGAAATTCGCTGGATTGTCTTCGCCGCAAGCACGGCAGAACACGGTGCCGGTTTGCTTGCGCTCCGCCTGCATCGCAGCGAGCACGCGTTGCGCGCGCGGCCGGTCCGCCGGTCGGTCGAGCCAGATCTCCGGTTGCACCCAGTCGCAAGGCACGTCGCCCGCGATGCTTTGCATGTGTTCATTGAAGACACGCGCCGGAATCCCGGCGTGCTGCAGCCGATGCAACAGCAGGTACGCGTCGATACGGTTGCCGGCGCTGTAGAAACGCTCCACGTGGCGCTGCGGGTCCTGGTCACAGGTCGATGTCGGCAATGTGTCAGGCCATCCGGCCTGCGTCAAGACCAGCGCACGACCCTGCCCCCGCGGACGATGCCCGTGCAGGGATTCGCGCCGGCGGCGTAGGCGAGCTCCGCCGGCTCGTCGATAGCCCACAGTGCGAGGTCGGCGCGGGCGTCGGCTTCGAGCCGGCCGCGGTCGGTGCAGCCGAGCGCGCGGGCCGCGTTCCGCGTGACCCCGGCGAGCGCCTCGACCGGCGTGAGCCTGAACAGGGTGCAGGCCATGCTCAGCATCAGCAGCAGCGAGGTGACCGGCGAGGTGCCGGGATTGCAGTCGGTCGCGATCGCCATCGGGATGTCGTGCGCGCGCAAGCGACCAATCGGCGGCAGCCGCGTTTCCCTCAGACAGTAGAATGCGCCGGGCAACAGGACGGCCACGGTCCCGGCGCGCGCCATGGCGGTCAGCCCGATATCGTTCGCATGCTCCAGATGGTCGGCCGAGAGAGCCCCGAACTCAGCCGCCAGCGCCGCGCCCCCGCAATCGGAGAGCTGATCGGCGTGCAGCTTGACGCGCAGCCCTGCCGCCCGCGCCGCCGCGAACACCTGGCGCGTCTGCGTCGGTGAAAAGCCGATGTGTTCGCAAAAAGCGTCCACCGCTTCGGCAAGCCCCTCGCGCGCCACCGCGGGAATAATCTCCTCGCAGATCAGCGCGACATAGTCGGCAGCCCGGCCCGAATACTCCGGCGGCAGGGCGTGCGCGGCGAGGAGCGTCGTGCGCACCTCGATGTCGTGCGCTGCCCCCAGCTGCCGCGCCGCGCGCAGCATCTTTAGTTCGTTGCCGACGTCGAGTCCGTAGCCCGATTTGATTTCCACGGTCGCCACGCCTTCCTCGAGCAGCCGCCCAAGGCGCGGCGTGGCGCCCTGGATCAGCGCCTCTTCGGACGCAGCGCGCGTCGCCCGGACCGTGGCCAGGATGCCACCCCCTTCGCGGGCGATGTCTTCGTAGCTCGCGCCGTGCAGGCGCTGCTCGAATTCGCGCGCGCGATTGCCCGCGTAAACCAAGTGCGTGTGACAGTCGATCAGCGCCGGCGTGAGCCACCGGCCCTTGGCGTCGAGTTCGGTGCGCGTCCGCAGTCCCGGCGGAAGGTCCTTGCGCGCACCTACCCAGGCGATGCTGGTACCGCGCACGGCAACTGCGCCATCGCGAATCGCGCCGGCGTCGGGGCCGCCGTTCATGGTCAGCAGATCGGCGTTGACAACAAGCAGATCGCATTCGGTCATGCGAGCAAGCGCCTGAGCGTTTGCCGATAACGCACCAGAATCGCCTCCTCGTCGGCATGATGCCCTTCGCCGATTACCCAGCGGCCGGCGACCATGACGTCGCGGACGATCTGGCGACCGGGGCCGAAGATCGCGGCGTCGAGCACGTTCTGCGCCGGCTGTTCGACGAGCGCCGGATCGTCGCCGTTGAGAACTACCAGGTCGGCGCGCAGTCCGACGGCGATCGCGCCGGCCGGCTGCGCCAGCGCCCGCGCGCCGCCCGCGAGCGCCGCCTGGTAGAGCGTCCGGCCGCTCGATTCTCCCTCGCCCGCAAACACGTTGCGTTTTTGCAGTGTCAGCCGCTGGGCGGCCTCGACCAGGCGCAGCTCCTGATAGGCGTCGACGCCAACGTGGCTATCTCCCCCGATGCCTAGCTGCCCTCCGGCGGCCAGGAACGCACCGGTCGGGAACACGCCGTCGCCGAGATCGGCCTCGGTGCTCGGGCACAGGCCCACGACCGCGCCGGTTACGGCGAGTGCTCGCGTCTCCTCCGCGGTCACGTGCGTGGCGTGGACCAGGCACCACCGCGCGTCAAGCGCCGCGTGTTCAAGCAGCCAGGCGACCGGTCGCGTTCCACTCCAGGCGATACAGGCATCGACCTCCTTTTGCTGCTCGGCGGCGTGGATATGGATCGGCGCGCCATCGAGGTGCGCCCCAGCGAAGGCGACGATCTCGGACAACTCCCCGGGCGTCACCGCCCGCAGACTGTGTGGCGCGATGCCGAGCCGGCGCCCCTTTGGCTGCGCCAAGGCCCTCACGAGCCGGAGAAACCCGCCGGTATCGTGGATGAAGCGCCGTTGCGCAGCCAGCGGTGCCGCACCGCCAAAATCGGAGTGGGCGTAAAAGACCGGCAACAGCGTGAGCCCGATACCGGTTGCCTCGGCGGCGGCGCAGATGCGCTCCGCCATCTCGGCCGGATTGGTATAGGGCTTCCCGGCCGGATCGTGATGCAGATAATGAAATTCGCCGACGCTGGTATAGCCGCCCTTCAACAACTCGAGATAGAGCTGGGCGGCGACGGCTTCCTGTTCGTCGGGACCGACGCGTTCCAGGAAGCGATACATCTGCGTGCGCCAGGTCCAAAAGTTGTCCGCACTGGGGCCGCCGCGCTCGGTCAACCCTGCAAGGGCGCGCTGAAACGCATGCGAATGAACGTTGGGCATGCCCGGAACGAGCGGCCCCTGGAGGCGCTCGGCGTCGACCGGTGGCGCGAACGCAACGTCCACCGCGCGGATGGAGCCGTCGGCAGCAACGTCGACGAGCACATCGTGCGCCCAGCCGGTCGGTAGAAGCGCGTCGCGGGCGAAGAGCTTCATGGGTTTTCTGCGCAGGCGCCTAGCACACGCTCACTGTCGCAGGCGGGCCGCGGCGCGCGGGCTTCATAGCTCTCCTCGACCCCGGGCGAGCTGCCATCGCCAGGCGTCGACGCACATGGTTTCAAGGTCGCGGCGGGCGCGCCATCCGAGCTGCGTGTTGGCGCGCGCCGGGTCAGCAAAATAGCTCGCCACATCGCCGGGCCGCCGGCCCGCGACGCGGCGCGGCAGCGTCCTGCCACAGGCCCGCTCGAAGGCGGCGATCACCTCAAGGACCGAATGGCCGCGGCCCATGCCAAGGTTGAGCGTGGTCACGCCGGCGTGCCGAGCGAGATACGCCAAGGTTGCCACATGGCCCTCGGCGAGATCGCTGACGTGGATATAGTCGCGCACGCCGGTGCCGTCAGCGGTCGGGTAGTCGGCGCCGTACACGTCGATACATGCCCGGCGCCCCGCGGCCACGTCCACGAGGATAGGCACGAGATTGGCCGGCGCGGCTGCGGGCGCTTCACCGATCTCGGCGGACGCATCGGCGCCGGCAGGATTGAAATAGCGCAGCAGACCGATACGCCACGAGGCGTCATCCGCCGCAAGCCGTTCCAGGAACAGTTCGACGCCGCGCTTGGTGCGGCCGTAGATGCTCGCCGGCTTCGGCGGCGAGTCCTCGGTAACCGGGTTTCGCGCCGGCTGACCGTAGACCGCCGCCGAGGAGCTGAAGATCAGCGTGCGTGCGCCCGCGGTGCGCATCGCCTGCGCCAAGGCCATGGTGCCGGTAACGTTGTTGTCGTAATACGCGAGCGGCCGCGACTCGCCATCGCCGACAGCCTTCAGGCCGGCGCAATGCACGACCGCATCGATCCGGTAGCTGGCAAAGGTGCGGGCGAGCGCGTCGGCATCGCGCACGTCACCGTTCACCACGGGCACAGGCTGCCCGGTCAGCCGCCGCAACCGCGGCAGCACGTCCTGCGAACTGGTGGCAAAGTTGTCGAAAACGATGGGCACCTGGCCGGCGCGCGCGAGCTCGACGACGACGTGCGAACCCACGTAGCCGCCGCCGCCGGTAACCAGAACGGTGCTCGCCATGCCGTGATCTTACGCGAGCGTTGCGGCGCTGCTCACGCGACGGGCGCGCCGGGAACGCGCTGCGGCCCGCCTATCAGGCCGAACCACCCTAGGCGGCGGCCTTGGCGGTCTTGCTGCTTTTCGCCGTTTTTCCGGCCTTGGCGGTCTTGGGCGGCTTCGCCGCTTTGGCCGTCTTCGCCGCGCCCTCGTCCTTTGCGCCTTTCGCGGCCTTGGTCGCCTTGGCACCCTTGGCCGATTCAGCTGCTGGCGCCTCGGCAGCGGCGTCGGGACGATCCATCAGCTCGACGAGCGCCATCGGCGCGCTATCGCCGACGCGCAAGCCGAACTTGAGGATTCGCAGGTAGCCGCCGGGGCGCTGCGCATAGCGCGGACCGAGTTCGGCGAACAGCTTATGGACGACCCCCCTGTCGCGCAGCCGATCGAACGCGAGCCGGCGATTGGCAAGCGTTGGCGACTTGCCGAGCGTGATCAGGGGCTCGGCGACGCGCCGCAGCTCCTTCGCCTTCGGCAGCGTCGTGCGGATCGCCTCGTACGTGAACAGCGAGTTGGTCATGTTCCGCAACATCGCGAGGCGATGGCTGCTCGTGCGGTTGAGCTTGCGCAAGCCGTGACGGTGACGCATGGTCTGTTTTCCTAGGGCCGGTCGAGGTTCGGTGGCGGCCAGTTCTCGAGCTTCATGCCCAGCGAAAGCCCGCGCGAAGCCAGCACTTCCTTGATTTCGTTCAACGACTTGCGGCCGAGATTCGGCGTCTTCAAGAGCTCCGTCTCCGTGCGCTGAATCAGGTCGCCGATGTAATAGATATTCTCGGCCTTCAGGCAGTTCGCGGAGCGCACGGTGAGCTCCAGATCGTCGACCGGCCGCAGCAGGATCGGATCGACCTGCGGCATCGAGCGCTGCTCGATCGGCGCTTCGGTACCTTTAAGGTCCGCGAACACGCCGAGCTGTTCGACCAGGATGCTGGCCGCATAGCGGATCGCCTGCTCGGGCTCGATAACGCCGTTGGTCTCGATGTCCATGACGAGCTTGTCGAGGTCGGTGCGTTGCTCGACCCGCGCGCTCTCGACCGAATAGCTAACGCGGCGCACCGGGGAGAACGACGCGTCGAGCAGGATGTTGCCAATGCTCCGGCCGCCCTCGGGCTTGATGCGCACGGTCGCCGGCTGATAGCCGCGGCCTTTTTCCACCTTGATCTCCATCTCGATCTTGCCACCCGCGGTCAGATGCGCGATGACATGGTCGGGATTGATGATCTCGACGTCGTGATTGGGCTCGATATCCGCCGCCGTCACCGGTCCTTCGCCGGTCTTGGCCAGCTTGAGCGTGACGTGATCGCGGTTGTGGAGCTTGAGCACCACGCCCTTGAGATTGAGCAGGACGTCGACGACGTCCTCCTGAACGCCGTCGAGCGCCGAATACTCGTGCAACACGCCGGTGATCTTGACCTCCGTCGGCGCGTAGCCGGGCATCGACGAGAGCAGCACGCGCCGAAGCGCGTTGCCCAGCGTGTGGCCGTAGCCGCGTTCGAACGGCTCCATCACGACCTTGGCATGAAACGGCGACGTGCTTTGCACGTCGATGATGCGCGGTTTTAAGAAAGCATTGCTCTGCATGCGGAGTCCTTAGTGCGAAATCCAGGCGGATCGCGGGCCGACCAACCTATTTCGAGTAAAGCTCGACGACGAGGCTTTCGTTGATGTCTTGGCCGAATTCGGAGCGATCGGGCGCGCCCTTGAACTTGCCGGTCATCTTCTTGACGTCGACCTCGACCCACGAGGGGAAACCGATTTTCTCGGCGAGTTGCAGCGCGTCGACGATACGCAGCTGTGTCTTGGCGCCTTCCTTGACAGCGACGACGTCGCCGGCCTTGACCAGCGCCGACGCCACATTCACGGTCTTTTCGTTAACGGTCACCGCGCGGTGCGAGACCAGCTGGCGTGCCTCGGCCCGGGTCGAGCCGAAGCCCATGCGGTAGACGACATTGTCCAGCCGGGATTCGAGCAGCCGGAGCAGGTTCTCGCCGGTCGAACCCTTGTGCTGGGCGGCCATCGTGAAGTAGCGCTGGAACTGCCGCTCGAGCACGCCGTACGTGCGCCGCAGCTTTTGCTTCTCGCGCAGCTGTTTGCCGTAATCGGACATCCGCATCCCGGATTTCACGCCGTGCTGGCCGGGCTTCGAGTCGAGTTTGCACTTCGAGTCGAGCGATCGGCGCGCGCTTTTCAGGAACAGGTCGGTGCCTTCCCGTCGCGCCAGCTTGCATTTTGGTCCAATGTATCGAGCCACAGTAGCTATCCTTTGTAATGCATCAGATCCGGCGCCGCTTCGGCGGTCGGCAGCCGTTGTGCGGCACCGGCGTCACGTCGGAGATGCTGGTGATCTTGAGGCCAAGCGCATTCAAAGCACGCACCGCGGATTCGCGTCCGGGTCCCGGACCCTTGATCCGCACTTCCAGGTTCTTCACGCCGCATTCCTGCGCCGCCCTGCCCGCCGCCTCGGCCGCAACCTGCGCTGCGAACGGCGTCGACTTGCGCGAGCCCTTGAAGCCGGCGCCGCCGGACGTCGCCCACGACAGCGCGTTACCCTGCCGGTCGGTGATCGTGATGATCGTATTGTTGAACGACGCGTGAATGTGCGCGATCCCTTCGGATACGCTCTTCTTGACCTTTTTGCGCGTGCGCGGCGTCGCGCCGGGCTTTTGCGAGGGTTGCTGTGCCATCGAATCGTCCTATCAGGTCTTTGCCGCGGAGGGCTTGTTGAGCGCGATCTGCTTGGCCTTGCGCGGACCCTTGCGCGTGCGCGCGTTGGTGCGCGTGCGCTGGCCCCGCACCGGCAGCCCCTTGCGGTGGCGAACGCCGCGGTAACAGCCGAGGTCCATGAGGCGCTTGATGCTCATGGTGACCTCGCGGCGGAGGTCGCCCTCGACCGTGTAACGACCGACCAATTCGCGCAGCTTGTCCATTTGCGCGTCCGACAGGTCCTTGATCTTGGTCGAGTGGCTCACGCTGGCGGCGTCGCAGATGGCGCGTGCGCGAGCCCGGCCGATGCCGTAAATCGCGGTGAGCGCGATCTCCGCGTGCTGGTGATTCGGAATGTTGACGCCTGCAATGCGAGCCATGTGCCTGTCCTGTCGAGAACGAGTGTGCGGATGCTTTTCTGTCAGCCCTGCCGCTGCTTGTGGCGTGGATCCTTGCAGATCACACGCACGACGCCCTTGCGCCGGATGATCTTGCAATTGCGGCAGATCTTCTTAACCGATGCCAGTACCTTCATGTCAGCCTCGCTGCGGTCCCTATTTGGCGCGGAAAATGATCCGCGCCCGGGACAAATCGTACGGCGTGAGATCGACGGTCACCTTGTCGCCGGGCAGAATCTTGATGTAGTGCATACGCATCTTCCCGGAGATGTGGCCGAGGACCACGTGGCCGTTCTCAAGCTTCACCCGGAACGTCGCATTGGGCAACGTTTCCAGGACCTCTCCCTGCATCTGTATCGTTTCTTCTTTCGCCATCCGCGCGTCGCCCTAGCGTGTCGGGAGCCCGGGCCCGCCCTTGAAGTTGGCCTTCTTGAGCAGGCTCTCGTATTGCTGCGACATGAGATAGGCCTGCACCTGTGTCATGAAATCCATCGTGACCACGACGATGATCAGCAGCGACGTGCCGCCGAAATAAAACGGCACATTTTTCCACGCGATCAGAAAGTTCGGGACGAAGCACACGACCACCAGGTAGAGCGAACCGATCAGCGTCAGGCGCAAGGTGATCTTTTCGATGTACTTGGCCGTCTGGTCGCCGGGTCGATAGCCGGGAATGAACGCGCCGCTCTTCTTCAGGTTCTCCGCCGTGTCCTTTGGGTTGTACTGCAGAGCGGTGTAGAAAAAGCAGAAAAAGATGATTGCCCCCGCGTACAGGATCTCGTGCACCGGCTGACCCGGGCCGAGCGTCGCGGCGAGATCGCGCAGCCAGTACGTGTTCTCGCCCGTACCGAACCAGGTCGCCACTGTCGCCGGGAAGAGGATGATCGACGAGGCGAAGATCGGCGGAATGACCCCGGCCATGTTGAGCTTGAGCGGCAAGAACGATTGCTGGCCCGCGTACACCCGATTACCCACCTGTCGCTTGGCGTAATTGACCTGGATCTTGCGCAGGGCGCGTTCGACGAACACCACGAATCCCGTGACCACCACGACCAACGCCGCGATGCCGATCACCAGCAGCACGGAATAGGCGCCGGTATTGACCTGCTCGAGCGTTTGCCCAACCGCGCGCGGCAGGCCCGCGGCGATGCCGCTGAAAATGATCAGCGAGATGCCGTTACCCAGGCCCCGCTCGGTGATCTGCTCGCCCAGCCACATCAGGAACATCGTTCCCGTGACCAGCGTCACCGCGGAAATGAGCCGAAATGCGATTCCCGGGTAGATCACGAGCCCCGCCTGCGATTCGAGCGCGATCGAGATGCCGAGCCCCTGGAAGAACGACAGGCCGAGAGTCGCGTAGCGTGTGTATTGCGTGATCTTGCGCCGACCGGCCTCGCCCTCCTTCTTGAGCGCCTCGAGCGTGGGCACGACCACAGTGCACAGCTGCATGATGATTGAGGCCGAAATGTACGGCATGATGCCCAGCGCGAAGATCGAAAAGCGCTGCAGCGCGCCGCCGGAAAAGACGTTAAACAGGCCGAGAATGCCGCCCTGGTTCTGGCGGAACAGCTCGTCGAGCACGGACGCGTTGATGCCCGGCACGGGAATGTGGGTGCCGATGCGGTAGACGACCAACGCCCCGAGCAGGAACAGCAGACGCCGTTGCAGGTCCGCGTACTTGTTGCCGCTCTTCTGTGCCGGATTAATCGTAGCCAACGTCGGTCCCCTGCTCTAGCCAGCCGTCGCGGGCTGGTCGGCCTGCTTCGCGGGCAGATCAGCAATGCTGCCGCCCGCCGCCTCGATGGCGGCGCGTGCGCCCTTCGTAATCGACAGGCCGGAGAGCTTGACCGCCTTGTCGAGCTTGCCGGTCTTGATCACCTTGACCGTCTTCGCCGCCGCCGGCACCAAGCCGGCAGCCTTCAGCGCCAGGATGTCGATGTCGGCGATCGGCAGCTTGGCCAGATCCGACAGGCGTACCTCGGCGGTATCGCGCCGCAGCGGCGAGACGAAACCGCGCTTGGGCAGGCGGCGCTGCAGCGGCATCTGGCCGCCTTCGAAGCCGACCTTGTGAAAGCCGCCAGCACGCGATTTTTGACCCTTGCTGCCGCGGCCGGCGGTCTTGCCCAGCCCGCTGCCGCTGCCGCGACCGACACGCCGCCGCGCGCGCTTGCTGCCTTCCGCCGGCTTGATCGTATTCATCCGCATCGTAGACATCCCTGTCGTCAGCCGTGGCCCTGGGTACCCGCGCTGACGCGCAGCATGTACCCGACCTTGCTGATCATGCCGCGCACCTGCGGCGTGTCCTCCAGCTCGACCGTATGGCTACGCCACTTGAGCCCAAGGCCGCGCACCGTCGCTCGATGGTCTTCCTGCTTGCCGCGCAGGCCCCGGATGAGCGTGATTCTGAGTCTTCCCACTTGCGTGTCTCCGGCCACGATTTCAAGCCTCCGTCAGCTGCTCGACGGTCATTCCGCGTTTGCCCGCGATGTCCGCCGGCGCGTTACCGTTCTGCAGCGCGTTGAGAGTGGCCCGCACCACGTTGTACGGGTTGGTTGGACCGTGACACTTGGCCAGGATATTGGTCACCCCGACGACCTCGAACACCGCCCGCATCGGCCCGCCGGCGATGATGCCGGTGCCTTCCGACGCCGGCTGCATGAAGACCCGGGTCGCGCCATGACGGCCCTGCACCGCGTGATGCAACGAGCCGCTCTTCAGCCGTACCTTGATCATCCTGCGGCGCGCTTCTTCCATGGCCTTCTGCACCGCAACCGGGACCTCCTTTGCCTTCCCCTTGCCCATGCCGACCCGGCCGTCGCCGTCGCCGACTACCGTCAGCGCCGCAAAGGCCAGGATGCGGCCGCCTTTGACGACCTTGGTGACCCGGTTGATGCTGATCATCTTCTCGCGCAGCCCGTCTCCCCGATCGTCCTGCTGCTGTCGGTTCTGCTGCTGCCTGCCCATTGGCTTTGCCATGTTCGCTCTCGTCGGTAAGGTGGCGCTAGAACTTCAGACCGCCTTCGCGGGCGGCGTCGGCCAGCGCCTTTACGCGGCCGTGATACTTGAACCCGGAACGGTCGAAGGCAACCGCCTCGATACCGGCGGTCTTGGCCTTCGCCGCAATGCGCTTGCCGACCGCGGCCGCCGCTGCCCGATTGCTGCCGCGTTTGAGGTCCTTGCGCACCTCGGCCTCGAGCGTCGACGCGCTCACCAGCACCTTGTCTCCCGACGGCGCGATGATCTGCGCGTAGATGTGGTTGTTCGACCGGGCCACCACCAAGCGGTTTGCGCGCTGCTCGGCGATGCGCAACCGCGTCCTGCGGCTGCGGCGAACTCGGGCTTCATTCTTGTTCATGATCCTTGGTCTCCGATATTTCTCATCGCGGCGACTATTTCTTCTTCGTTTCTTTGATCGTGACCTGCTCGTTGACGTACCGCACGCCCTTGCCCTTGTACGGTTCGGGCGGGCGATAGGCGCGTATTTCCGCGGCGACCTGCCCCACCCGCTGCTTATCGACGCCCTTGATCACGATTTCGGTCTGCAGCGGCGTCTCGACCCTGACCCCCTTGGGCATCTTGTGCACCACCGGGTGCGAAAACCCGAGCGACAGATTGAGCTTGTCGCCCGTGGCCTGGGCGCGGTAGCCCACGCCGACTAAGGCCAGCCTCTTCTCGTAGCCGGCGGTCACGCCGTGCACCATGTTGGCAACCAGTGCCCGCAGCGTGCCGTGCATGGCGTTCGCTTCCAGGTTTGCCGCCTTGAAAGTCAGCGTATCGCCGTTGCGTTCGACCGCCACCCCTTGGCCCAGCCGCTGCGCCAGGGAACCAAGCGGGCCCGTGACCACGATCTCGCCCTCCGCCAGGGTCACCTCGACCTTCGGCGGCAGTTTGATCGGGCTGTTTCCGATGCGCGACATGGCGTCTGTCTCCGTCAGGCAACGATGCAGATCACTTCGCCACCGACACCGGTGGCGCGCGCCTTGCGGTCGGTCATCACGCCGCGCGAGGTCGAGACGATGGCGATGCCCAGCCCGTTCATGACGCGCGGGATGTCGTCTTTGCTCTTGTAGATGCGCAGTCCGGGCTTCGAGATCCGCTCGATCTTCTCGATGACCGGGCGGCCGGCATAGTATTTCAGCGCGATCTCGAGCTGCGGCCGGGTCTCCTCGCCAACCACCGCGAAGCCCTCGATGTAGCCCTCGTCCTTCAGCACCTTGGCGATCGCCACCTTGACCTTGGACGACGGCATCTGCACCGTAACCTTTTCGGCGAGCTGCGCGTTGCGGATACGCGTCAGCATGTCGGCGATCGGATCAGTCATGCTCATGTGTCACCTCACCTGCCTGGAGCTTGCCTTGTAATTCATGGGGCGCCTGCTGCCTACCAGCTGGCCTTGACCACGCCGGGGATTTCCCCGCGCATGGCGATCTCGCGCAGCTTGTTGCGGCCAAGGCCGAACTTGCGGAAGACGCCGCGGGGGCGACCGGTGAGGCGGCAGCGATTGCGTATCCGCGTCGCACTCGAATCGCGCGGCAGCTCCTCCAGCCTGCGCCTTGCCACCAGCCGCTCCTCGTCGGAGACCTTGGCATTGCGCATGATCGCCAGCAGCTCGGCGCGCCGCTTCGCGTATTTCTTGACCGTCAGCCGGCGCTTCTCGTTGCGGTTGATGACAGAAGTTTTAGCCATGATGGCCCCTAGCCCTTGAACGGGAATTTGAACGCGGCCAGCAGCGCCTTGGCCTCGGCATCGGTCTTGGCCGTGGTCGCGATCGTGATGTTCATGCCCCGGATCGCATCGATCTTGTCGTACTCTATCTCCGGGAAGATGATCTGTTCCTTGACACCCATGTTGTAGTTGCCACGGCCGTCGAAGGCGCGGCTCGACAGGCCGCGGAAATCGCGCACGCGTGGCAGCGCAATGGACACCAGGCGGTCCATAAACTCGTACATGCGCTCCTGGCGCAACGTGACCATGCAGCCGATCGGATAGCCGGTACGGATCTTCCAGATGGCGATCGACTTCTTGGCCTTGGTGAGCACCGGCTTCTGACCGGCGATCTTGGTCATGTCCCCGACCGCGTTGTCGAGAATCTTCTTGTCGGCGATTGCCTCGCCCACGCCCATGTTGAGCACGATCTTGGTCAACCGCGGCACTTCCATCGTCGACGTGTAGCCGAACTGCTTGATCAGCGCCGGCACCACTTCCTTCTTATAGATTTCCTTCAGGCGCGCCATGTCAGGCTCCGAGCACTTCGCCGTTGGACTTGAAGAAACGCACCTTGCGGCCATCCTCGAGCTTACGGAAGCCGATGCGATCCGCCTTGCGTGTCACCGGATTCCAGATCGCGACATTCGAGACATGGATCGGCACTTCCTTCGTGACGATGCCGCCAGGCTGGTTTTTCATCGGGTTGGGCCGGGTGTGCCGCTTGACCTGGTTAATGCCGGCGACGAGCACATAGTCCGGGCCGACCGTGTGGGTCACGTCGCCACGCTTGCCCTTGTCGCGGCCGGCAATGACGACGACGTTGTCACCCTTCTTGATCTTGCGCATGGTCAGAGCACCTCCGGCGCGAGCGACACGATCTTCATGAACCGCTCGGTGCGCAGTTCGCGCGTGACCGGGCCGAAGATGCGCGTGCCGATCGGTTCCAGCTTGGGGGTGAGCAGCACCGCCGCGTTGGTGTCGAACTTGACCTTGGCACCGTCGTCGCGGCGCACGCCCTGGCGGGTACGCACCACCACGGCGTGGTAGATCTCGCCCTTCTTGACGCGGCCACGCGGGGCGGCGTCCTTGATGCTGACCTTGATCACGTCGCCGATGTGCGCATACCGGCGCTTGCTGCCGCCGAGCACCTTAATGCACATCACTCGCCGGGCGCCGGTGTTGTCGGCGACCTCCAGCATCGTCTGCATCTGGATCATTGCAACTCTCCAACTTAACCCGCCCGGCGACGCCTCGGGCTGCACACGCCGTCAGCGCCGCCCGCGTCGTGCATCGGCTGCGGCGGCCAGTTTTGGAACCCGTCCGGGTAGAACCGCCGGCGACGAGCGCGCAACGCGCTCCCGCGGCGGGGCAATCCAAAATTATGGCAGGATTTATGCTTCTCCGCAACTCCATCATTCGATCAATGACTTAGATGACCTTCGCCTTCTCGACCAGGCGCCTGACCCGCCAGGCCTTGGTCTTGGCGAGCTTGCGGCAGGCCTCGATCTCGACCAGGTCACCCTCCTTGTACTCGTTGTTCTCATCGTGCACGTGGTACTTGCGCGAGCGCGTCACGACCTTGCCATACAGCGGGTGCTTGACGCGCCGCTCGACGAGCACGGTCACGGTCTTGTTCATCTTGTCGCTGACCACGCGCCCGATCTGGGTCTGGATCAGGCTGCCCTTGCCGGCGCCGGCGGTCGGTGCCGCCGCCGTCTCGAGTTGTTCGCTCATGCTGGTCCTGCCTTCTGATTGAGGAGGGTCTTCACCCGCGCGATGTCGCGTCGCACGCGCACCACGCTGGCGTTGTTGGTCAGTTGCTGCGTCGCCTTCTGCATGCGCAGGCCGAACTGTTCCTTGAGCAGTGCGTGCAGCTCGGTCTTCAGTTCGTCCGCTGATTTGCTGCGGAGGTCTTTCTTGCGCTCTGAGCGTTTCATCGTTCGTTCCTTCCTACCCGAGCAGGCGGTGCACGAAGGTCGTGCGGATCGGCAACTTGGCGGCAGCCAGCGCAAATGCCTCGCGCGCCAGCGCTTCGTCGACGCCGTCCATTTCGTAGAGCACCTTGCCGGGCACGATCTCGGCGACGTAGTACTCCGGGTTGCCCTTGCCGTTGCCCATGCGCACCTCGGCCGGCTTTTGCGAGATCGGCTTGTCGGGGAAGATGCGGATCCAGATACGGCCGCCACGCTTGATGTGCCGGGTCATGGCCCGCCGCGCGGCCTCGATCTGGCGTGCCGTCAGGCGTCCGCGCCCGACCGCCTTGAGCCCGTACTCGCCGAAGCTGACCTTGGCGCCGACGGTCGCCACGCCCTTGTTCCGGCCCTTCTGCTCCTTGCGATACTTCCTTCTAGCTGGCTGCAGCATTCTTCACTCCTGCACTCTTGCGCGCGCGCTTGGGCGGCTCCGGAGCCGGCACCGGCGCCGCCTGAGGTTCGGCGTTGTGCGGCAGCACCTCGCCCTTGAACACCCAGACCTTGATGCCGATCACGCCGTAGGTAGTCTTCGCCTCGGCAAAGCCGTAGTCGATGTCGGCGCGCAGCGTATGCAGTGGCACCCGTCCTTCGCGGTACCACTCGGTGCGCGCAATCTCGATGCCGTTCAGCCGGCCCGAGCTCATGATCTTGATGCCCTGAGCGCCAAGGCGCATCGCGTTCTGCATCGCGCGCTTCATCGCCCGGCGGAACATGATCCGCTTCTCGAGTTGCTGGGCAATCGAGTCGGCAACCAGCTGCGCATCGATCTCGGGCTTGCGAATTTCCTCAATGTTCAAGCCGACCTCGGTGCCCATCATCCGGCGCAAGCTGGCCCGCAACGTCTCGATGTCTTCGCCCTTCTTGCCGATGACAACTCCGGGGCGCGCGCTGTGAATGGTGATGCGCGCGTTCTTCGCCGGACGCTCGATGGTGATCTTGCCCACCGAGGCGTGGGCCAGCTTCTGGCGCAGATAGTCGCGCACCTTGATGTCCTCGTTCAGCGTCGCCGCGAAGTGCTTGCTGTTCGCGTACCACTTCGACGCCCAGTCGCGATTGACCGCGAGACGAAAGCCGGTCGGATTGATTTTTTGTCCCATGAACGGTCCTTGGTTGACGCTTACTTGCCGTCACCGACGGTGACGTGGATATGACAGGTCTGCTTGAGGATGACGTTGCCCCGGCCCTTGGCCCGCGCGGTGAACCGGCGCAGGCTTTCCGCCTTGTCGATATAGATGGTCCTTACCCTGAGTTCGTCAATATCGGCACCGTCGTTGTGCTCGGCGTTGGCGATCGCCGACTCGAGCACGCGCTTGATGATCTTGGCGCCCTTCTTGGGGCTGAAGGCGAGCACGTTGAGCGCCTTGTCGACCGGCAGGCCGCGGATCTGGTCAGCGACCAGCCGGCCCTTCTGGGCCGACAGGCGCACGCCGCGCAGGATTGCCTTGGTTTCCATGGCTGCCTCCCTACTTTCTCGGCGGCGTCGTCGGCGCGACTACTTTCTTGTCCGCCGAGTGAGCCTTGAAGGTGCGGGTCAGCGCGAATTCGCCCAGCTTGTGGCCGACCATGTTTTCGGAGACGTACACCGGGATATGCTGCTTGCCATTGTGGATGGCGATCGTCAGGCCCACAAAATCCGGCGTGATCGTCGAGCGTCGCGACCAGGTCTTGATCGGTCGCTTGTCCGACGTTGCCCGTGCCGCCTGGACCTTCGCCTGCAGATGGTGGTCGACGAACGGACCTTTCTTGATCGAACGTGCCATGGCAATCAGCCCTTCTTAACGGCGTGGCGGCGGCGAATGATCATGCCGTCGGTACGCTTGTTCTTGCGCGTGTGGTAGCCCTTGGTCGGCGTGCCCCACGGCGAAACCGGATGGCGGTTGCCGCGGGTGCGCCCGCCATGCGGGTGATCGACCGGGTTCATGACTTCGCCGCGCACGGTCGGACGGATGCCACGCCAGCGGGTGGCGCCGGCCTTGCCGATCGAGCGCAGATTGTGCTCCTCGTTGCCGACCGAGCCGACTGTGGCGCGGCAGTCGACGTGCACCTTGCGAATTTCGCCTGAGTGCATGCGCAATTGCGCGTACGCACCCTCGCGCGCCAGCAGTTGCACCGACGCCCCGGCCGAGCGCGCGATCTGCGCCCCCTTGCCGGGCAGCATTTCCACGCAATGAATCGTGGTGCCCACGGGGATGTTGCGCAGCGGCAGGCAGTTGCCCGGCTTGATCGGCGCATCCGCCCCGTTCATGAGCGCTGCCCCAGCGCCAATGCCGCGCGGCGCCACGATGTAGCGGCGCTCGCCGTCGGCGTAGAGCAACAGTGCCAGGTGCGCGCTGCGGTTCGGATCGTATTCGAGCCGCTCAACCTTGGCGGCGATGCCATCCTTGTCGCGCCGAAAGTCCACGATGCGATAGTGCCGCTTGTGGCCGCCGCCCTGATGGCGCATGGTGATGTGGCCGTTGTTGTTCCGGCCGGAACCACGCTTCTTGCTTTCCAGGAGCGGGTCAAACGGGCGGCCCTTGTGCAGGTCGCGATTGACGACCTTGACCAGCCCGCGGCGGCCGGGCGAAGTCGGTTTGACTTTGACGAGGGACATAACGTTAAGCCTCTTGCGCGAAGTTGATTTCCTGACCCGGCTTCAGGCTAACGTACGCCTTCTTCCAGTTGCGGCGCCGGCCGCCATAGGCGCCAAAGCGCTTTTTCTTGCCGTGCACATTGACGATCTGCACGCTTTCGACCTCGATCTTCTTCTCCTTCCACAGCAATTCCACCGCTGCCTTGACGTCCCGCTTGGTGGCGTCGGGCCGGACCCGGAAAATGATCTGGTTGTGCCGATCGGCGATCTGCGTGGCTTTTTCCGAAACGACTGGCGCCAGGAGAATGGTCATCAGACGTTCTTCATTGCCTTTCGGCAGCGCGACTTTGCCTGCGGCCTTCTGCGCGTTCATCCCAGGATCTCCTCGAACTGCTGCACCGCCGCCCGCGTGAGCAGCACCTGCTCAAACCGGACCAGGCTCAGCGGATCGACCTGCCTGGCCTCAAGCACGAGCACCCGCGCCAGGTTGCGCGAGGACAGACGCACGTTGCTGTCGACCTTGTCGGTGACCACGAGCACCGTACCGGTAAGCCCCAGGGCCTTGATCTTCTGGGCGAACAGCTTCGCCTTGGGCGCATCGAGCGCGAGTTGCTCGACCACCGCCAGGCGACCCTCGCGCACCAACTGCGACAGGATGGCGGCGATTCCGGCGCGGTACATCTTGCGATTGACCTTGTGCGTAAAGTTCTCGTCCGGCGAGCTCGGGAAGATCTTGCCGCCGCCCCGCCACAGCGGGCTGTTCGCCTGCCCGGCACGGGCGCGCCCGGTGCCCTTCTGCGCCCACGGCTTCTTGTGCGACTTGTTGACCTCGCCACGGGACTTC
This sequence comes from uncultured beta proteobacterium, assembly GCA_963777455.1. GTDB lineage: Bacteria > Pseudomonadota > Gammaproteobacteria > Burkholderiales > Casimicrobiaceae > PALSA-1003. The sequence goes on along the minus strand of CAVZQQ010000004.1, from coordinate 2,035,088 downwards.
TGGGCACGCGTGCCGCGGCGCGCGTTGGCCTGGAACGCGATCACGACCTGGTGCACCAGGGCCTCGTTGTATTCGCGCGCGAACAGCGTGTCGGAGGCTGCCAGCGTGGCCGGGGGCTTGCCGCCGTCGTTGATGAGCTTCAGGTCCATGCTTTAGGCCCCCTTGGGTGCCGGTGCCTTGACCGCAGGCCGGACGATGATGTGGCCGCCGTCGGCGCCGGGCACCGCGCCCTTGACGAGCAGCAATCCGCGCGCGGCGTCGACCCGGATGATCTTGAGCGTCTGCACGGTGCGCTGCACCTGGCCGTGCTGGCCGGCCATGCGTTTGCCGGGAAACACGCGCCCGGGGTCCTGCGCCATCGAAATCGATCCGGGCTTGTTGTGCGACACCGAATTGCCGTGCGAGGCACGATTGGAGCTGAAATGGTGCCGCGCGATCACGCCGGCAAAGCCGCGGCCCTTGGTCGTGCCCGACACGTCGACGAACTGGCCGACCGCGAAGGTCTCGACGCTGAGGGTCGCGCCGACCTTGAGCTCTGCGAGGTCTTCGGCCGCGACGGGGAACTCCCGGAGCAGCTCGCCGGCCTCGACGCCGGCCTTGGCCAGATGCCCGGCCTGCGCCTTGTTGACCCGACTCCGGCGCCGCTTGCCGTAGGTAACCTGCACCGCCGCGTAGCCGTCGGCTTCGGGCGTCTTGATCTGCGTGACGCGGTTGTTGGCGACGTCGAGAACCGTCACCGGGACGGCGCTGCCGTCGTCGGTGAACACCCGCGTCATGCCGACCTTGCGGCCCACCAATCCGAGACTCATGTGCATCATCCTTTCGTGGCCGCCGCCGGCACTTGTCCGGTGGCGCCGCCAATCACTGCAGCTTGATTTCCACGTCGACGCCGGCCGGCAGATCGAGCTTCATCAGCTGATCGACCGTCTTGTCGGTCGGATCGACGATATCCATCAGGCGCAGATGGGTGCGGATCTCGAGCTGGTCGCGCGAGGTCTTGTTGACGTGGGGCGAGCGCAGAATGTCGTAGCGCTCGATCTTGGTCGGCAGCGGCACCGGGCCCTTCACGACCGCGCCCGAGCGCTTGGCCGTATCGACGATCTCCTGGGCCGACTGGTCGATCAGCTTGTAATCGAACGCTTTCAGACGGATGCGGATTCTCTGGTTTTGCATGGTGACCCCTCGGTTGACCTGTTGTGGCGCGTCTGCTCGCGCGCGGTTACTCGATGACCTTGGCGACGACGCCGGCACCGACGGTGCGGCCGCCTTCCCGGATCGCAAAGCGCAAGCCTTCTTCCATCGCAATGGGCGCAATCAGGGTCACCACCATCTGGATGTTGTCCCCAGGCATCACCATCTCCGTGCCCGCCGGCAACTCCACACTCCCGGTCACGTCCGTCGTGCGGAAGTAAAATTGCGGCCGATAGCCCGGAAAGAACGGCGTGTGCCGCCCACCCTCTTCCTTCGACAGCACGTACACCTCGCAGGTGAACTTGGTGTGCGGCGTGATGCTCCCCGGCTTGGCCAGCACCTGCCCCCGCTCCACCTCTTCGCGCTTGGTGCCGCGCAGCAGCACCCCGATGTTGTCCCCCGCCTGCCCTTGATCCAGGAGCTTGCGGAACATCTCCACCCCCGTGCATACCGTCTTGAGCGTCGGCTTCAGGCCAATGATCTCCAGCTCCTCGCCTACCTTCACCACCCCGCGCTCCACCCGCCCGGTCACCACCGTCCCCCGCCCCGAAATACTGAACACGTCCTCCACCGGCATCAGAAACGGCCCATCAATGAGCCGCTTCGGCGTCGGAATGTAGCTGTCCAGCGCGTCGGCCAGCCGGTTGATGCACGCCTCCCCCAGGTCCGACTTGTCTCCCTTCCAGCGCCAGCTTCGCACTGCCCAGAATGATCGGGATCTTGTCCCCGGGAAACTCGTACTTGCTCAGCAGCTCCCGCACCTCGAGCTCCACGAGCTCCAGAAGCTCCTTGTCATCGACCATGTCCGCCTTGTTCAGAAACACCACGATGTAGGGCACCCCCACCTGCCGCGCCAGCAGAATGTGCTCCCGCGTCTGCGGCATCGGCCCATCGGCCGCCGATACCACCAGAATCGCCCCGTCCATCTGCGCCGCACCCGTGATCATGTTCTTCACGTAGTCCGCGTGCCCCGGACAGTCCACGTGCGCGTAGTGCCGGTTCTTCGTCTCGTACTCCACGTGCGCCGTGTTGATCGTGATCCCCCGCGCCTTCTCCTCCGGCGCATTGTCGATCTGGTCGTAGGCCTTCGCCTCCCCACCAAACTGCCGCGACAGCACCAGCGTCAACGCCGCCGTCAGCGTCGTCTTGCCGTGATCCACGTGCCCAATCGTCCCCACGTTCACGTGCGGCTTGGTCCGCTCAAACTTGCCCTTGGCCATGATTCTTCCTCGTTACTTTCGTGGTCCCTTGTCGGGATCGTCGCGATTGATCACTGCCTCGGCGACGGTCTTCGGCGCCTCGGTGTAATGCTTGAATTCCATGGTGTAGGTCGCACGCCCCTGCGACAGCGAGCGCAGCGTCGTCGAGTAGCCGAACATCTCCGACAGCGGCACCTCGGCCTTGATGACCTTGATGCCCGCGACCTCGTCCATGCCGTGCATGATGCCGCGGCGGCTGGAAAGGTCGCCCATGACGTTGCCCATGAATTCCTCGGGCGTCTCGACTTCCACGGCCATCATCGGCTCGAGCAGCGCCGGATTCGCCTGGCGCATGCCGTCCTTGAACGCTATTGACGCCGCCATCTTGAACGCGTTCTCGTTCGAGTCGACGTCGTGGTAGCTGCCGTCGAACAGCGTCACCTTGACGTCGACGACCGGAAAGCCGGCGAGCACGCCGTTGGGCAGCGTCTCGCGCAGGCCCTTCTCCACCGCCGGAATATATTCCCGCGGCACCGCACCACCCTTGATCGCATCGACGAACTCGAAGCCCTTGCCCGCCGGCTGCGGCTCCATCTTGAGCACGACGTGTCCGTACTGGCCGCGGCCGCCGGACTGCTTGATGAACTTGCCTTCCACCTCGACCGGCTTCTTGATCGCCTCGCGGTAGGCCACCTGCGGCTTGCCGACGCTGGCGTCGACGCCGAACTCGCGCTTCATCCGGTCGACGATGATCTCGAGGTGCAGCTCGCCCATACCGGAGATGATCGTCTGACTGGATTCTTCGTCGGTGTGGACGCGGAAGGATGGATCTTCCTGCGCCAGTCGGTGCAGCGCCAGCCCCATCTTCTCCTGGTCGGCCCGGGTCTTGGGTTCGACCGCCTGCGAGATCACCGGCTCGGGGAACACCATGCGCTCGAGCATGATGATGTGGTCCGGATTGCACAGCGTCTCGCCGGTCGACGCCTCCTTGAGGCCCACCGCCGCCGCGATGTCGCCGGCGCGCACTTCCTTGATATCCTCGCGCTGGTTGGCGTGCATCTGCAGCAACCGCCCGATGCGCTCCTTGCGATTGCGCACCGAGTTGTACACGGTGTCGCCGGAGTTGAGCACGCCCGCGTAGACACGGATGAACGTCAGCTGGCCGACGTACGGATCGGTCATGATCTTGAACGCGAGCGCGGCGAACGGCTCGTCGTCGGCGGCCCGGCGCACTGCCGGCCGGCCCTTGTCGTCTTCGCCCTCGACCGGCTTGATATCCACCGGCGAGGGCATGTAGTCGATGACCGCATCGAGCATCGCCTGCACGCCCTTGTTCTTGAATGCCGAGCCGCAGAGCATGGGCACGATCTGGTTGGCAATCGTGCGCTTGCGCAGGCCGCGCTTGATGTCCTCCTCGGACAGGTCGTGGCCCTCGAGGTACTTGTGCGTCAGCTCGTCATCGGCTTCCGCCGCCGCCTCGACCATTTTTTCTCGCCACTGCTTCGCTTCTGCGACGAGGTGCTCCGGAATCTCGCGGGCCTCGTACTTCATGCCCTGCGTCGACTCGTCCCAATAGATTGCCTTCATTTTCACCAGGTCGACGACGCCCTCGAACTTTTCCTCGGCACCGACCGGAATCTGGATGGGTACCGGGTTACCCTTCAGCCGCGTCCGGATGTGCTCGTAGGACTTGAAGAAGTCGGCGCCCTGGCGATCCATCTTGTTGATGAACGCGAGCCGCGGCACCTTGTACTTGTTTGCCTGGCGCCAGACGGTTTCCGATTGCGGCTGCACGCCGGCGACCGCGTCGTACACCATGCACGCACCGTCGAGCACTCGCATCGAGCGTTCCACTTCAATGGTGAAATCAACGTGGCCGGGCGTGTCGATGATGTTGATGTGATGCTCGGGATAGCGCCCATCCATACCCTTCCAGAAGCAGGTGGTCGCGGCGGAGGTAATGGTAATGCCGCGCTCGCGCTCCTGCTCCATCCAGTCCATGACGGCCGCGCCGTCGTGGACTTCTCCCATCTTGTGCGAAACCCCGGTGTAGAAAAGTATGCGTTCGGTGGTCGTGGTCTTTCCGGCATCAATGTGGGCACTGATGCCTATATTCCGATACCGCTCGATGGGGGTAGTTCTTGCCACGTTTTTTCGCTGCCACTGTATGCAGGAGGGACATCACTATCTTGTCATCCGCTCGCTGCTGAGTTTTGTCTCTCGTCCTAGAACCGGAAGTGCGAGAAGGCCTTGTTCGCCTCGGCCATACGGTGCACTTCCTCCCGTTTCTTCACCGCCCCGCCGCGCCCTTCGGACGCCTCGAGCAACTCTGCGGCAAGGCGCTGGCCCATGGATTTCTCGCCGCGCTTGCGGGCCGCTTCGCGCAGCCAGCGCATGGCCAGCGCAACGCGCCGCACCGGCCGGACTTCGACCGGCACCTGGAAGTTCGCACCGCCCACGCGCCGGCTCTTCACCTCGACCATCGGCTTGGCGTTCGACAGGGCCTGGTTGAAGACTTCCAGCGGATCCTTGCCGCCTTTCTTGGCGATCGAATCGAAGGCGCCATAAATGATGCGCTCGGCAACCGACTTCTTGCCCTGGCTCATCAGCACATTGACGAACTTGGCAACGTCGCTGCTCGCGTATTTCGGATCGGGCAGGATCTCGCGTTTGGGAATCTCTCTGCGTCGGGGCATGGGAAAGTCGTCTTTCGCTTGGAATGGGTGCGGGTCTTAGGCCGCTTTGGGTTTCTTCGCGCCGTACTTGGAGCGTCCCTGCTTGCGATCCTTCACGCCCGCCGTGTCGAGGCTGCCGCGCACCATGTGGTAGCGCACCCCAGGCAGGTCCTTCACCCGGCCGCCACGGATCAGAACCACCGAGTGCTCCTGCAGATTGTGGCCCTCGCCGCCGATATAGCTGATTACCTCGAAGCCGTTGGTGAGGCGAACCTTCGCGACCTTGCGCAGCGCAGAGTTCGGCTTCTTCGGCGTGGTGGTATAGACGCGCGTGCACACGCCGCGCTTCTGCGGGCTCTGCTTGAGGGCAGGCACCTTGCTCTTCGACACAGGGGCCACCCGGCCCTTGCGTACCAGTTGATTGATCGTCGGCATCCTGATTGTCCGTTTTGTGTGGCCCGCTGGACTGGGTCACGCTATAGCGCCGCAACAAAATCAAAGTGGCCCAAGCATCGCCTGCTCAGGCCACTCTTCTCGCGCCTCGGCCGACGCCTTCGGAACCCCTGCCCTCGGGACTTCCCCTGGGACAGGTGACCGTCGGACGGCCGGGTACGCACGCCCTGCCGGTCGACCCTGCTCGGGTGCCCGGCGCGAGGCGAAAAGACTTTGGATTTTAAGGCACTACCGCATTTCTGTCAACGCGCTTCCCGCCCCAAATCAGAGGACGCGCTCGAGCGCCTGGTGTCAAGAAAAAGGGCCGGCGGTTGCCCGCCAGCCCGGGAAGCCCTACGGCGCGGGTGTTAGGCCGCGTCGACACTGACTTCGGTGGTGGCCGCCGGCACCTCGGGTAGCCCCAGCAGTGCCGCGGCCTCGGCTCCGGCCTTCTGCTTCTTGCGCGCGTTGTGGTACGCGAGCCCGGTCCCGGCCGGGATCAGGCGCCCGACGATCACGTTCTCCTTCAGCCCGCGCAGCTCGTCGCGTTTGCCCATGATGGCCGCCTCCGTCAGCACGCGGGTCGTCTCCTGGAACGAGGCCGCGGAGATGAACGAGTCGGTCGACAGCGACGCCTTGGTGATCCCGAGCAGCATGTGCTCGTAGGTCGCCCCGTGCTTGCCGTCGACAATGACCCGGTCGTTCTCGTCGAGAAGCTCCGAGCGTTCGACCTGCTCGCCGGTAATGAAGCGCGTGTCGCCCGCGTCGAGAACCTGCACCCGGCGCAGCATCTGCCGCACGATCACCTCGATGTGCTTGTCGTTGATCTTCACGCCCTGCAGCCGGTAGACGTCCTGAACCTCGTCGGTGATGTAGCGGGCCAGTGCCTCCACGCCTAGCAGCCGCAGGATATCGTGCGGATCCGCCGGGCCATCGACGATCGACTCGCCTTTGTTGACCACCTGACCGTCGTGCGCGGTGACGTGCTTGTCCTTGGCGATCAGGTACTCGTGGGCCACCCCGTCCAAGTCGGTGATGACCAGCCGCTGCTTGCCCTTGGTGTCCTTGCCGAACGACACGGTGCCGGTCACTTCGGCAAGCAGGCCGGCGTCCTTGGGCGAACGCGCCTCGAAGAGCTCGGCTACGCGTGGCAGGCCGCCGGTAATGTCGCGGGTCTTGGAGGTCTCCTGCGGGATGCGCGCCAGCACTTCGCCGACGGCGACGTCCTGGCCGTCCTTGACCGTGATGATCGACCCCAGCTGGAAGGTGATGTTCACCGACTGATCGGAGCCGGCCAGCTTCACTTCCTCACCGCGCTCGTTCAACAGCTTCACCTGCGGGCGCACGCCCTTCGCTGCGGTACCCGCGCGCCGCTTCGGATCGATGACCACCAGCGTCGACAGGCCGGTCACGTCGTCGACCTGCTTGGCGACAGTGACCCCTTCCTCGACGTTCTCGAATTTCACCCGTCCGGCGTACTCGGTGATGATCGGGCGCGACGTGGCATCCCAGATCGCCAGTACCTTGCCCGCCTTCACCGTCTCGCCGTCCTTGACGAGCATCGTCGCCCCGTAGGGCACTTTGTGCCGTTCGCGCTCTCGGCCGTTGTCGTCGTGGATCATGACCTCGCCGGAGCGCGCGATCACCACCATCTCGCCCTTGGCGTTAGTGACGTAGCGCATCGCCATCGAGAAGCGCACCGTGCCGCCGGACTTGCTTTCCAGCTGCGAGGCCGCCGCCGTCCGCGACGCCGCACCGCCGATGTGGAAGGTCCGCATTGTCAGCTGCGTGCCCGGTTCGCCAATCGACTGTGCGGCGATCACGCCGATCGCCTCGCCGACGTTGACGACGTGCCCGCGGCCCAGGTCGCGGCCATAGCAGCGCGCGCACAGTCCGTAGCGGGTGTCGCAGGTCAGCGGCGTGCGCACCTTCACCTCGTCGATGCCCAGCGCCTCGATCTGCTCGACTTCGTCCTCGCCCAGCAGCGTGCCGGCTTCGAACAGCGTCGCCTGCGTCTCGGGGTTGATGATGTCGGCCGCGGCCGAGCGGCCGAGGATGCGCTCGCGCAGGGGTTCGATCACTTCGCCACCCTCGACCAAGGCCTTCATCGCCACGCCGTTGACCGTGCCGCAATCCTCCTCGGTGACGACCAGGTCCTGGGTCACGTCGACCAGCCGGCGCGTGAGATAGCCCGAATTGGCCGTCTTCAGCGCGGTATCGGCCAGACCCTTGCGGGCGCCGTGCGTCGAGATGAAGTACTGCAGGACATTGAGCCCCTCGCGGAAGTTCGCCGTGATCGGCGTCTCGATAATCGAGCCGTCGGGTTTGGCCATCAGCCCGCGCATGCCGGCCAGTTGCCGGATCTGCGCGGCCGAGCCGCGCGCTCCCGAGTCGGCCATCATGTAGATGGAATTGAACGACTCCTGGCGTGCCGGCTTGCCATCGCGGGTGGTGACGTCCATGGTCCCCAACTGGGCCATCATCGCCTTGGCGATGTCATCGCCGGCGCGGCCCCAGATGTCGACCACCTTGTTGTAGCGCTCGCCCTGGGTGACCAGGCCGGAGGTGTACTGCGCCTCGATCTCCTTCACCTCGTGCTCAGCCTTCTCGATGATGGTGTGCTTCTCGGCCGGGATCAGCATGTCGTCGGCGGCAAACGAAATTCCGCCGCGCGTGGCCAGGCTGTAGCCAGCCTGCATCAGCTTGTCGGCGAAGATCACCGTTTCGCGCAGACCGCAGCGTCGGAAGCTGGCGTTGATAATGCGCGAGATCTCCTTCTTCTTGAGCGGCTTGTTGATCGTTTCGAACGGCAGGCCTGCCGGCAGGATCTCGGAGAGCAGCGCCCGGCCGACCGTGGTTTCGTAGCGGGTAATGGTCTCCGTGCGCTCGTCGTTGGCGCCAACCAGGATTTCCTTGATCCGGACGCTGACCTTGGCATGCAGATCGACCTGCCGCGTCTCGTAGGCCCGGGTAACCTCGGCGATATCGGCGAACAGTGCGCCCTCGCCGCGGGCGCCGATGAGCTCGCGTGTGGCGTAGTAGAGGCCCAGCACGATGTCCTGCGACGGGACGATGCACGGCTCACCGTTCGACGGCAGCAGCACGTTGTTCGACGCCAGCATCAGGGTGCGCGCTTCCATCTGCGCTTCCAGCGATAGCGGCACGTGCACGGCCATCTGGTCGCCGTCGAAGTCGGCGTTGAACGCCGTGCAGACCAGCGGATGCAGCTGGATGGCCTTGCCTTCGATGAGTACCGGCTCGAAGGCCTGGATGCCCAGGCGATGCAGCGTCGGCGCGCGATTGAGCATCACCGGATGTTCGCGGATGACCTCTTCCAGGATGTCCCAGACCACCGGCTCCTGGCTCTCCACCATCTTCTTGGCCGCCTTGATGGTGGTGGCAAGACCCATCGTTTCGAGCTTGTTGAAGATGAACGGCTTGAACAGCTCCAGCGCCATGAGCTTGGGCAGACCGCATTGATGGAGCTTGAGCTGCGGGCCGACCACGATGACCGAGCGGCCGGAGTAGTCGACGCGCTTGCCGAGCAGGTTCTGGCGGAAGCGGCCGCCCTTGCCCTTGATCATGTCGGCCAGCGACTTCAGCGGCCGCTTGTTGGCGCCGGTCATCGCCTTGCCGCGGCGGCCGTTGTCGAGCAGGCTGTCAACGGCCTCCTGCAGCATCCGCTTTTCGTTGCGCACGATGATGTCCGGCGCCTTGAGCTCGAGCAGGCGCTTCAACCGGTTGTTGCGGTTGATGACGCGGCGGTACAGGTCGTTCAGGTCCGAGGTCGCGAACCGGCCGCCGTCGAGCGGCACCAGCGGGCGCAGGTCCGGCGGCAGCACCGGCAGCACCTCGAGGATCATCCACTCGGGCTTGATACCGGACTTGTGGAAGGCCTCGAGCACCTTGAGTCGCTTGGCGATCTTCTTGATCTTGGTGTCCGAACCGGTGGTCTCGAGGTCCTTGCGCAGCCTGGTGATCTCGGTATTAACCTCGAGCGAGCGCAGCAGCTCGCGGATGCCTTCGGCACCCATGCTCGCCGAAAAATCGTCGCCGTACTGTTCGACCTTGGACAGGTAGTCGTCTTCGGTCAGCAGGCCGCCGCGATTGAGCGGCGTCATGCCCGGCTCGGTGACCACGTAGGCCTCGAAGTAGAGCACGCGCTCGATGTCGCGCAGCGTCATGTCGAGCACCATGCCCATACGCGAGGGCAAGCTCTTGAGGAACCAGATGTGCGCGGCCGGCGAGGCCAGCTCGATGTGCCCCATGCGCTCACGGCGCACCTTGGTCAGCGTGACCTCGACCCCGCACTTCTCGCAGATCACCCCGCGGTGCTTCAGGCGCTTGTACTTGCCGCACAGGCACTCGTAATCCTTGACCGGCCCGAAGATCTTGGCGCAAAACAGGCCGTCGCGTTCGGGCTTGAAGGTCCGGTAATTGATCGTCTCCGGCTTCTTCACCTCGCCGTAAGACCAGGAACGGATCTTCTCCGGCGAGGCGAGCCCGGTCTTGATCGCGTCGAATTCCTCTTCCTGGGTGACCTGCTTGAACAGATCGAGCAGTGCTTTCATGCGTCGTTACTCCTGAATATTCCGTGGCGGCTGGACTTGAGCATGCAATCGCAATGGCCTTCTCAATAGCGTTCCAGATCGATATCGATTGCCAGCGAGCGAATTTCCTTCACCAGCACGTTGAACGATTCCGGCATCCCGGCCTCGATCTTGTGCTCGCCCTTGACGATGTTCTCGTAGACCTTGGTCCGTCCGTTGACGTCGTCGGACTTGACCGTGAGCATCTCCTGCAGCGTGTACGAAGCGCCGTAGGCCTCGAGCGCCCAGACCTCCATTTCGCCGAAGCGCTGGCCGCCGAACTGCGCCTTGCCCCCCAGCGGCTGCTGCGTCACCAGGCTGTAGGGCCCGGTTGAGCGCGCGTGCATCTTGTCGTCGACCAAGTGGTGCAGCTTGAGCACGTGCATGTAGCCCACGGTGACCGGACGGTCGAAGGCTTCGCCCGAGCGGCCATCGTAGAGCGTGACCTGGCCGCTGCGCGGCAGCTCCGCGAGATCGAGCATGTCCTTGATCTCCGCTTCGGTCGCGCCGTCAAAAACCGGCGTGGCGAACGGCACGCCGTCGCACAGGTTCCTGGCCAGCGTCAACACCTCTTGCTCCTCGAGCGAGTCGATGGCTTCCGGCTTGCCGGTCGTGTTGTAGATCTTGTTCAAGAACTTGCGGATCTCGGAGACGTTAGCTTGCGCCTTGAGCATGGCGTTGATGCGCTGGCCGAGCCCCTTCGCCGCCCACCCGAGGTGGACTTCGAGGATCTGCCCGACGTTCATCCGCGACGGCACGCCGAGCGGGTTGAGCACGATGTCCACCGGCGTGCCGTCGGCCATGTACGGCATGTCCTCGACCGGAACGATCTTGGACACCACGCCCTTGTTGCCATGGCGGCCGGCCATCTTGTCGCCGGGTTGCAGCCGGCGCTTGACCGCGACGTACACCTTGACCATCTTCTGCACGCCCGGCGGCAGCTCGTCGCCCTGGGTGAGCTTCTTCTTCTTCTGTTCGAACATCTGGTCGAACAGTACGCGCGTCTGCGCCAGCGAATCCTTCATCGCCTCGAGCTGGCGCGCGGCTTCCTCGTTGGCCAGCCGGATATCGAACCAGTCGTGGCGGTTCACACCTTCCAGGTAGTCCTTGGTCAGGCGCGCGCCCTTGGCCAGCCGTTTCGGGCCGCCATTGGCGGTCTTGCCCAGCAGCAGCTTTTCGATGCGCGCGAAGGCGTCGTTCTCGACGATGCGCAACTGGTCGTTGAGGTCCTTGCGATAGCTCTTGAGCTCATCGTCGATGATCTGCGCCGCGCGCTTGTCGCGTTCGATGCCTTCGCGGGTGAACACCTGCACATCGATCACCGTGCCGGAGATGCCGGACGGCACGCGCAGGGACGTATCCTTTACGTCCGAGGCCTTCTCGCCGAAGATCGCCCGCAGCAGTTTCTCCTCCGGCGTGAGCTGGGTCTCGCCCTTCGGCGTCACCTTGCCGACGAGCACGTCGCCGGCTTCCACCTCGGCCCCGATGTAGACGATGCCCGACTCGTCGAGCCGGCCGAGCTGGGCCTCGCCCAGGCTGGAGATGTCACGGGTAATTTCCTCTGGCCCGAGCTTGGTGTCACGCGCCACCACCGACAGCTCCTCGATATGGATCGACGTATAGCGGTCGTCGCCGACGACGCGCTCGCTGATCAGGATCGAGTCCTCGTAGTTGAAGCCGTTCCAGGGCATGAACGCGACCAGCATGTTCTGGCCAAGCGCGAGCTCGCCCATGTCGGTCGAGGCGCCGTCGGCGATGACGTCGCCCTTGGCAATCATGTCGCCGATCTTGACCAGCGGCCGCTGGTTGATGTTGGTGTTCTGGTTGCTGCGCGTGTACTTGGTCAGGTTGTAGATGTCGACGCCGACTTCGCCGGCCGCCGTCTCGGTATCGTGCACGCGCACCACCATGCGGTTGGCGTCGACGTAGTCGACCTTGCCGCCGCGCCGGGCCAGGACCGCCGTTCCGGAGTCGACGGCGGCGGTGCGCTCCACGCCGGTGCCGACCAGCGGCTTCTCCGCGCGCAGGCAGGGCACCGCCTGGCGCTGCATGTTGGAGCCCATCAGCGCGCGGTTAGCGTCGTCGTGCTCCAAGAACGGGATCAGCGACGCCGCAACCGACACGATCTGGGCCGGCGCCACGTCCATGAACTGGACCTTGTCCGCGGTCGAGAGCATGAACTCGTTGCGGGAGCGGCACGACACGAGTTCGTCCTTGAGCCGGCCCGCCTTGTCGAGCTGCGCGTTCGCCTGCGCGATCACGTACTGGCCTTCCTCGATCGCCGACAGATAATGGATCTCGTCGGTGACCTTGCCGTGCACCACCTTGCGATAAGGCGTCTCGAGGAATCCGTACTCGTTGGTGCGCGCGTAGAGCGCCAGCGAGTTGATCAGGCCGATGTTCGGTCCTTCCGGTGTTTCGATCGGGCATACCCGGCCGTAGTGCGTGGGATGCACGTCACGCACTTCGAATCCCGCCCGCTCGCGCGTCAACCCGCCCGGGGCCGAGCGCCGAGACGCGCCGCTTATGCGTGATCTCGGAGAGCGGATTGGTCTGGTCCATGAACTGCGACAACTGCGACGAACCAAAGAACTCCTTGATCGCCGCCGAGATCGGCTTGGCGTTGATCAGGTCGTGCGGCAGCAGGTTCTCGCTCTCGGCTTGCCCCAGGCGCTCCTTGACGGCGCGTTCGACGCGCACCAGGCCCGAACGGAACTGGTTCTCGGCCAATTCGCCGACCGAGCGCACGCGCCGGTTGCCGAGGTGATCGATGTCGTCGATCTCGCCGCGGCCGTTGCGCAACTCGACGAGGATGCGAATCACCGCAATGATGTCGTCGTTGGTAAGCGTCGCCGAGCCGATGAGCTCGGTGCGACCGACCCGGCGGTTGAATTTCATCCGTCCCACCGGCGACAGGTCGTAGCGCTCCTCGGAGAAGAACAGCCCGTGGAACAGTGCCTCGACGGCTTCCTCGGTGGGCGGTTCGCCGGGGCGCATCATGCGATAGATGGCGATGCGCGCGGCGTTCTGGTCGGGGGTGTCGTCGAGCTTGAGCGTCTGCGAGATGTAAGGGCCCTGATCGAGGTCGTTGACATAGATGGTGTGGATCTTGGGGACCCCAGCCTCGATGAACTTGTTCAGCAGCTCCTCGGTGATCTCGTCGTTCGCCGAGGCGAGAATCTCGCCGGTATCCTTGTTGATCACGTTCTCGGCGAGCGTGCGCCCAACGATGTAGTCGTTGGGCGCGGCGATCTTCTTGATGCCCGCATCGGCGAGCTCCCGGATGTGCCGGGCGGTGATGCGCTTGTCCTTCTGCACCAGGACCTTGCCGTCCTTGCCGAGCAGATCAAAGCGCGCGACCTCGCCGCGCAGGCGTTCCGGCACCAGGTCCATGAATGAACCCTTCTTTGCCAGCTGAAACGCGTCGAAGGCGAAGAACCGTTTGAGGATGTCCTCGTTGGTGAGCCCGATCGCCTTGAGCAGTGTGGTCACCGGCATCTTGCGGCGGCGGTCGACGCGGAAGTACAGGTAGTCCTTCGGGTCGAACTCGAAATCGAGCCACGAGCCGCGATACGGGATCACCCGCGCCGAGAACAGGAGCTTGCCCGAGGAGTGGGTCTTGCCGCGGTCGTGCTCGAAGAACACGCCCGGGCTGCGGTGCAGCTGCGACACGATCACGCGCTCGGTGCCGTTGATGATGAACGAGCCGTTGTCGGTCATGAGCGGGATCTCGCCCATGTAGACCTCCTGCTCCTTGACCTCCTTCACCGTCTCCTTGGCGGCCTCCTTGTCCATAATGATCAGGCGCACCTTGGCGCGCAGCGCTGAGCAATAGGTGAGCCCGCGCTGCTGGCACTCGGTGACGTCAAACGCCGGGGGCAGCAGCGAATAGCCGACGAACTCCAGCCGGGCATTGCCCGAATGGCTGGAGATCGGGAAGATCGAGGTGAAGGCCGCCTGCAGGCCCTCGTTCTTGCGCGACTCCAGGGCCGACGACGCCTGCAGGAAGGCGCGATACGACGCGAGCTGGGTTTCCAGCAGAAACGGCACCGGCAGCACGCTGGCGCGCTTGGCGAAGCTCTTGCGGATGCGCTTCTTCTCGGTAAACGAGTACTGTGTCTGAGTCATGGACCTTAACCTCTCCGGCTTGCGCGGGCGCGCCGCGGCGCTCCCGTCGTAATCGACTCGCCGGGGACCTTGCGTCCCCTTGAGGATGGTGGCTGGCCACTACCAGCCGCTGGCGGACGACGGCGCTTGGGCTTGCGACACCCGCAACCGTCCGACCAAACCTGTCTTCTGCAGTCGGGTCAGAAGACGAAGATAAGCAAGCTGATATGGAGGCGTCTTGAGTGTTCTCAAGCGCCCGGGCTTGCTTGTCTTCGGCCTCTGGAAGCACGCTGGCGGCGTGCCTCCCGAGCCAAAGGCGGCGTCCCGGCGCGGTCGCGCCGGGTTGCCGCACAACGGTAAGCGCCTACTTCACTTCGACTTTGGCACCCGCGTCTTCCAGCTTCTTCTTGGCCGCTTCCGCATCGGCCTTGTTGACGCCTTCCTTGACCGGCTTGGGCGCGCCGTCGACCAGGTCCTTGGCTTCCTTGAGCCCGAGGCCGGTGAGTTCGCGCACCGCCTTGATGACGTTGACCTTGTTATCGCCGATCGTGGTGAGCACGACGGTGAACTCGGTCTGCTCCTCGGCCGCCGGCGCGGCGGCGGCCGCGGCAGCCGGGCCGGCCACGGCAACCGCCGCCGCCGCCGAGACGCCGAACTTCTCTTCCATCGCCTTGATGAGCTCGGAGAGCTCCAAGACGGTCATCGACGCAATCTTGTCGAGGATTTCCACGTTTGCAACAGCCATTTTCTGCTCCTGAATCGTAAAGGGTTGATAGGCAGTCGTCGGGTCAGGCAGCAAGCTTGGCGTCACGCACCGCGGCCACGGTCCGCACGAACTTCGTGGGCACGGCGCTCAGCGTCCGGGCGAAGCGGGCGATGGGTGCCTGCATCGTGCCCAGCAGCTTGGCGATCAGCTCCTCGCGCGGGGGCAGCCCTGCCAACGCGGCAATGTCCTTGGCGGACATCACCTGGCCGGGCATAGCCCCACCGGTGATCACGAACTTCTCGTTGCCCTTGGCAAAGTCGTTGAGGACTTTGGCCACCGCCACCGGATCGGGACCGATGCCGTAGGCCAGCGGGCCGACCATGCGCTCGGCGAGCTGGGCGAACGGCGTCTCGGCCACCGCCCGGCGCACCAGGGTGTTCTTGACCACCCGAAAGTAAACGCCGGAGGCCCGTGCCTTCGCGCGGAGCCGGGTCATGTCGGCGACTGCCATGCCGCGGTTCTCGACCATGACGATGGCCTGAGCACCGGCGACCTGCTTCGCGACTTCCGCGACGACCGCTTGCTTCTGTTCCAGATTAAGACTCAAGGTCTATCTCCAAATCACTGCTGCGCTCGCCACTGCTGCCTGGCTCGCGCCGTTCGGTGACCTTACGTCAGGAGATCCGCATCCTGTCTTCGGGCACCATCTGCGTAGGACGCCGCGGTTGCCGGCGATTAAGCGGTCAGGCTCCTACGGTCTTTGACGGCACGCCGGACGCAACCGCCGCCCGGCGCTCCCTCAAATGCCGCTAATGGGCCGGCGTCTGCTGCGCCAGCCCCGTGGTATCCACGCGCACCCCCGCACCCATGGTGCTCGAGATGCTGATCTTCTTCAGGTACACGCCCTTGGTGTCCTTGGGCTTCGACTTGTTCAACGCCTCGACCAGCGCCAGCAGGTTGGTCTTCAGCTGCTCGGGCGTGAACGAGGCGCGGCCGATCGTGCATTGCACGATGCCGGCCTTGTCGGTGCGGTATTGCACCTGCCCGGCCTTGGCGTTCTTGACCGCGGTGGCGACGTCGGGCGACACCGTGCCGACCTTCGGATTAGGCATCAGGCCGCGCGGCCCGAGGATCTGGCCGAGCTGGCCGACGACCTTCATCGCGTCCGGCGTCGCGATGACCACGTCGAAATCCATGAACCCTTCCTTGACCTTGGCGGCGAGGTCGTCGAAGCCGACGATGTCGGCGCCCGCCTCTTGGGCCGCCTTGGCCTTGTCGCCCTGCGCGAACACGGCGACCGCACCTTCTTGCCGGTGCCCGCGGGCAGGACCACCGAGCCGCGCACGGTCTGGTCGGACTTCTTCGGCGTCGATGCCCAGATTGACCGCGATGTCGACCGATTCGTCGAACTTGGCGACGGCCGTTTCCTTGACGAGCTTCAGGGCGTCGTCGACCGGATAGGCCTTGTTGCGATCGACCTTGGCGCGCACGGCCTTCATGCGCTTGGACAGCTTGGGCAGCTTCTGTTCGGCGGCCATGATCACTTCACTCCTTCGACCACGACGCCGATGCTGCGGGCACTGCCGGCGATGGTGCGCACCGCCGCATCCAGATCGGCCGCGGTCAGATCGGGCGTCTTGATCTTGGCGATTTCCTCGGCCTGCGCGCGGGTGAGCTTGCCGACCTTGTCGGTGTGCGGCTTGCCGCTGCCCTTTTCCACCTTCGCCGCCTTCAGGATGAGCACCGTCGCCGGCGGCGTCTTCATCACGAAGGTGAAGCTCTTGTCGGCGTAGGCGGTGATCACGACCGGGATCGGCAGGCCCGGTTCCATCTTCTGCGTCTGGGCGTTGAACGCCTTGCAGAATTCCATGATGTTCAGGCCCCGCTGGCCGAGCGCCGGCCCGATCGGCGGGCTCGGATTGGCCTTGCCCGCCGGCACCTGCAGCTTGATGAAGCCGACGATCTTCTTTGCCATGCCTAGTCTCCTCTTCGGGTGCCAGCGGACGCTTGACGCGTCCTCCCCGGATCGCACGTTGCCAACTGCCCGCCGTCCCGCCGTCCCGAGGTGCCGGAACATCAGGCTTTCTCGACCTGAGAAAAATCCAGCTCCACCGGCGTCGAGCGACCGAAGATCGTCACCGACACCCGCAGCTTGCTCTTCTCGTAGTTCACGTCCTCCACGTTGCCGTGGAAGTCGGTGAACGGCCCTTCCTTGACGCGCACCGCCTCGCCCATCTCGAACAGCACCTTGGGCCGCGGCTTCTCGACGCCCTCCTGCACCTGCTGCAGGATCGCATCGACTTCCTTCTGCGAGATCGGCGTCGGCTTGTTGGCCGTGCCGCCGACGAAACCGGTCACCTTGGGCGTGCTCTTCACCAGGTGCCAGGTGTCGTCGGTCATCTCCATCTCGACCAGCACGTAGCCGGGGAAGAACTTGCGCTCCGAAATCGCCTTGGCGCCGTTCTTCATCTCGACCACTTCCTCGACCGGCACGAGGATCTGGCCGAACTGCTCTGCCATGCCGGAGCGCTTGATGCGCTCGGTCAGCGCGCGCTGCACGCTCTTCTCGAATCCCGAGTAGGCGTGCACCACAAACCACCTCTTATCGCTCATCCTTCGCCCCGCCCGGTCACCAACTTGACCAGCCACGCCAGCGACGAATCGATCGCGAACAGGACCAGCGCCATGACCACGACGAACGCGAACACCACCGCGGTCGTCTGGATCGTTTCCTTGCGCGTCGGCCAGGACACCTTGCTTGCTTCCTGCCAGGCTTCCTGGGCGAACGCGAACAACTCCCTGCCCGGCGCGGTGAACCACGCCACCACTCCGGCGCCGACCAGCCCGCCGAGCACCATCAGCACGCGCAGCACGACCGCCAAGTCGCTGAAGTAGTAATAGGCCCACACGCCGGCGATCACCAGCGCCAGCGCCAAGCGCCAGTTTGACTTTGTCGAGCATTTCCGCCGTTCTTCCTCGGCTACCCTCGGTTGCTTCGATGCGCGCACTCACCTGCCACCCCACCAGTCGCCGCCGCGGATGGCAGGCCAGGAGGGAATCGAACCCCCAACCTGCGGTTTTGGAGACCGCCGCTCTGCCAATTGAGCTACTGGCCTAGAAGTACCCATCCGTTGGCGTTGGTTCAGCGCGCGCCGCCAGCGGCAGACTCGTCCGCGCCGCCCGCGTCGCTCGCGCGCGGTTACTCGATGACCTTGGCGACGACGCCGGCACCCGACGGTGCGGCCGCCTTCCCGGATCGCAAAGCGCAAGCCCTCTTCCATCGCAATGGGCGCAATCAGCGTCACCGTCATCTGGATGTTGTCCCCAGGCATCACCATCTCCGTGCCCGCCGGCAACTCCACACTCCCGGTCACGTCCGTCGTGCGGAAGTAAAACTGCGGCCGATAGCCCGGAAAGAACGGCGTGTGCCGCCCACCCTCTTCCTTCGACAGCACGTACACCTCGCAGGTGAACTTGGTGTGCGGCGTGATGCTCCCCGGCTTGGCCAGCACCTGCCCCCGCTCCACCTCCTCGCGCTTGGTGCCGCGCAGCAGCACCCCGATGTTGTCCCCCGCCTGCCCTTGATCCAGGAGCTTGCGGAACATCTCCACCCCCGTGCATACCGTCTTGAGCGTCGGCTTCAGGCCAATGATCTCCAGCTCCTCGCCTACCTTCACCACCCCGCGCTCCACCCGCCCGGTCACCACCGTCCCCCGCCCCGAAATACTGAACACGTCCTCCACCGGCATCAGAAACGGCCCATCAATGAGCCGCTTCGGCGTCGGAATGTAGCTGTCCAGCGCGTCGGCCAGCCGGTTGATGCACGCCTCCCCCAGGTCCGACTTGTCTCCCTTCCAGCGCCAGCTTCGCACTGCCCAGAATGATCGGAATCTTGTCCCCGGGAAACTCGTACTTGCTCAGCAGCTCCCGCACCTCGATCTCCACGAGCTCCAGAAGCTCCTTGTCATCGACCATGTCCGCCTTGTTCAGAAACACCACGATGTAGGGCACCCCCACCTGCCGCGCCAGCAGAATGTGCTCCCGCGTCTGCGGCATCGGCCCATCGGCCGCCGATACCACCAGAATCGCCCCGTCCATCTGCGCCGCACCCGTGATCATGTTCTTCACGTAGTCCGCGTGCCCCGGACAGTCCACGTGCGCGTAGTGCCGGTTCTTCGTCTCGTACTCCACGTGCGCCGTGTTGATCGTGATCCCCCGTGCCTTCTCCTCCGGCGCATTGTCGATCTGGTCGTAGGCCTTCGCCTCCCCACCAAACTGCCGCGACAGCACCAGCGTCAACGCCGCCGTCAGCGTCGTCTTGCCGTGATCCACGTGCCCAATCGTCCCCACGTTCACGTGCGGCTTGGTCCGCTCAAACTTGCCCTTGGCCATTGGTCGTGCTCCTTGCGATTGCCCAACTTCGATGCGGTGACTGCGTGGTGCCCATGGCGCGGATTGAACGCGCGACCTCTCCCTTACCAAGGGAGTGCTCTACCACTGAGCTACATGGGCCCGTGTTCGCGCGCTGCCGCTGTCAGTCTTCCTTCATGCCCCCAACCGGCGTGCGCCTCGTGCTGGAGCGGGTGAAGGGAATCGAACCCTCGTCGTAAGCTTGGAAGGCTTCTGCTCTACCATTGAGCTACACCCGCGTAACAGCCTGTGCGACTCGGGCGCCGGCGCCACCAGGACAGCCTCCTTGCCACTGCTCTCGGGTAACGATTCCTGACCTGGTGGAGGGGGAAGGATTCGAACCTTCGAAGGCAGAGCCGGCAGATTTACAGTCTGCTCCCTTTGACCGCTCGGGAACCCCTCCGACGAAACCGGTGATTCTAGCAATTTCCATACCGCAGTGTCAAACCACGGGCCCATGGTGGCGCAGAAAACCCACCCGCAGGGGACGGAATCGATCGCTATTGGCTAAACTGTCATCTTTCACTGCGTTTTCCCAAGCTGCCGGAATCTCGGCGTCGATCCCATGCCATGCCGCCCGCAACCGCCGACTACGTGATCGTCGGCGCCGGCTCGGCCGGCTGCGCGCTGGCCGCGCGGCTCTCCGCCGACGGCCGCCAGGAGGTGCTGCTGCTCGAGGCCGGCCCGCGCGACACCTACCCCTGGCTGCACATCCCCATTGGCTACGCCAAGACCATGTTCAACCCGCGGGTGAACTGGTGTTTCTACACCGAGCCCGAGCCGGGCCTGCATGACCGGCGGATTTACTGGCCGCGCGGCAAGACGCTGGGCGGTTCGAGCGCGATCAACGGCCTGATTGCCATCCGCGGCCAGGCGCAGGACTACGAGCGCTGGGCGGCGGCCGGCAACGCCGGCTGGGGCTATGCCGCCGTGCTGCCTTACTTCAAGCGCCTCGAGCACGCGCCGGCGGGCGACCCGGCCTACCGCGGCCGCGACGGTCCGGTCTGGTGCTCGCCGATTGGCCGCAAGCACCCGCTCATCGAAGCGGTGATCGCCGGCTGCGCCGAGCTCGGCATTGCCCGTAACGACGATTTCAACGGCGCCCTCCAGGAGGGGGCCGGCTACTACCAGCTGACCACCCGCCATGGATGGCGCTGCAGCACCGCGACGGCCTACCTCAAACCGGCGCGCCGGCGCCGCAACCTGCGCGTGGCCACCGCAGCGCGGGTAACCCGGGTGGTGTTCGAGGGTCGGCGCGCGGTCGGAGTGGTCTACCGTCAGCATGGCGCCGAGCACACGGTGACGGCGCGCCGCGAGGTGCTGCTCTGCGCCGGGGCCGTGCAGACCCCGCAGTTGTTGCAGCTCTCCGGGGTCGGCCCGCGGGCGCTGCTCACCGCACTGGGCATTCCGCTGGTGCACGATCTGCCCGGGGTCGGAGAGAACCTACAGGATCACCTGCAGGCGCGCGTGATCTTCGAGTGCACGCGCCCGATTACGACCAACGACGAGCTCAAGAGCCCTTGGCGGCGGCTTGCCATGGGCCTCGATTACCTGTTCACCCGCGGCGGCCCCATGGCGGTGGGCATCAATCAGGGCGGCATCTTCGCGCGCGTCGATCCGGCCGCGGCCACGCCCGACGTGCAGTTTCACGTCGCCACCCTGTCCTCGGACCTGGCCGGCTCTGCGCCGCATCGCTTCTCCGGTTTCACGATGTCGGTGTGCCAGCTGCGGCCGGAGTCGCGCGGCTTCGTGCGCATCCAGTCCGCTGATCCCTTGGCCGCGCCGGCCATGCAGGCGAATTACCTGGCGACGGCGCACGACCAGCGTACGCTCGTCGCGGGCCTCCGGCTCGCCCGTCGCCTGGCTGCGACCCGGGCGCTTGGGCCATACGTGAGGGCCGAGTATCGCCCCGGCCCGGACGCGATTAGCGACGCGGCGCTGCTCGATTTCGCCCGGGACACCGGCGGCACCATCTTCCACCCCAGCGGCACCTGCCGGATGGGCAGCGACGCGCTGGCGGTGGTCGACATGGCCCTGCGCGTGCACGGCCTCGAACGCCTGCGGGTGGTCGATTGCAGCGTGATGCCCACGCTCACCTCGGGCAACACCAACCTGCCGGTGATCATGATCGCCGAGAAGGCGGCCGACCTGATCCGGGCCGAGGAGCCGGCCTAGCGGCGCCGGCGGCGCTGCGGATTGGCGTCCGGCTGTGATAACTTGGCGCGGAAGGCGCCGCCATGCCCTGCTGCCACGCCGATTTCACCCTCACCGAAGACAGCGACCCGGCCTTCACCATCGGCATGCCGACGTTCACCTTCGGCGCCGGGTGCTTGGCCGAGGCCGGCGCGCAGGCGCAGGAGCTCGGCTTGCGCCGGGTGGCGTTGTTCACCGACGCGCAGCTGCGCGCCTCGGAGCACGTGGCCGCGGTGCTCGCGGCGACTGCCGCAGCCGGCGTCGAGGTCGCGATCTACGACGAAGTCACCATCGAGCCGACCACTGCCTCCTTCCAGGCCGCGGCGCGCTTCGCCGCCGAGGGCCGGTTCGACGGCTACCTGTCGGTGGGCGGCGGCTCGGTGATCGACACCTGCAAGGCGGCCAACCTGTACGCGACCCATCCGGCCGAGTTCATGAGTTACGTCAACGCGCCCATCGGCGGCGGGCAGAAGGTACCCGGCGCGCTCAAGCCGCACATCGCCTGCCCGACGACCGCGGGCACCGGCGCGGAGACCACCGGCATCGCGATCTTCAACCTGACCTCCCTCAACGCCAAGACCGGCATCATCTCGCGGCGCCTGATGCCGACGGTGGCCCTGATCGATCCGAACGTGGCCGCGACGCTGCCACGCAGCGTCGTCGCCGCCAGCGGCTTCGACTGCATGAGTCACGCCCTGGAAGCGCTGACCGCCCGGCCCTGGCCGCGGCGGCTCAATCGCGCCCGCGGGGTGAGCCGGCCGGTGTCGCAGGGTGCCAATCCGTTTTCCGACGGCCTGGCCACCGAGGCCCTGAAAGGCGTCGGCGCGTATCTGGTGCGCGCGGTGCGCGACGCGCACGACGCCGAGGCGCGCACCGAGATGCTCTACGCAGCGATGCTCGCCGGCATCGCGTTCAATGCCGCTGGCTGCCACTTGCCGCACGGTTTGTCGTACGCGGTTTCCGGGCTCGCGCGCGACTGCCACGTGCCAGGTTATCCGGCGGGCAAATCGCTGGTCCCGCACGGCATGGCGGTGGTGCTCAACAACCCGGCAGTGTGGCGCTTCACGGCGGCCTGCTCCCCGGAACGCCACCGCCACGGCGCGGCCTGCCTCGGAGGCGAGACGCGCGAGCTGCGCCCGGGCGACGCCGCCGAAGCGGGCGAAGCCTTAGCCGCGCGTGTCATCGCGCTGATGCGCGCGGCCGACATGCCCAACGGCCTGGCCGAGCTCGGTTTTACGCGGCGCGACCTCGAGGCGCTGGTCGCCGGCGCCGAGCCGCAATGGCGCGTGATCCGCAACGCGCCCAAGGATGTCTCGCCCGACGACCTGAAGGGGCTGTTCAGCGCGGCGATGCGCTATTGGTAGACGCAGGGGCGTCGTTCGCCTGGGCTGTGCCACCCTCGCCACTGATCCGGACCCGGCGCAGCGGCAAGCGCACGGTAAATCGGCTGCCCTGTCCGGGCGCGCTGTCGATGGCGAGCTCGGCCTGGTGGCGGATGAGCACGTGCTTGACGATGGCCAACCCCAGGCCCGTTCCGCCGGTGGCGCGCGACCGGCTGCGGTCGACGCGGTAGAAGCGCTCGGTCAGCCGGGGAACGTGCTCAGCGGCGATGCCAATGCCGGTGTCGGCCACCGTGAACTCGCCGCCCTCCGCGGTCACCCGCCAATCGAGGGCGACGCGGCCGCCGTCGGGCGTATAGCGCACCGCATTGCTGACCAGATTGCCGAAGGCACTGGCGAGCTCGTCGCCGCTGCCGAGCACGCTTGCCTGCTCGCGGATATTGAGGGTGATCTCGTGGCGGCCGCCGGACAGCGCTTTGGCGTCGGCGGAGACCTGCAACAGCAAGGGCACGACGGCAAACTCCGCTTCCTGCAGCGCGCTGTGCTCACTTTCCAGTGCGGACAGCGTCAGCAGATCATCGACCAGCCGTTGCATGTTCTGGGCCTGTTCCTGCATCAGCGCGAGGTAGCGCTGCCGCTGCCGCGCGTCGAGCTGCAGGTCGGCCAGCGTCTCCAGGAAACCGCCCAGCACGGTCAACGGCGTCTTCAGCTCGTGCGAGACGTTGGCGATAAAATCGCGGCGCAGCCGCGCCACCGCCTCGAGGCGCGTGATGTCGCGGCTCATCAGGAGCTTTTCCTCAACCCCGAAGGGCACGACCTGGATCGACAGCGTGAGTCCCGCCTCGCGCTGCGACTCAAGAATCACCGGCTCGCGGAAATCGCCGCTGCCGAGGTACTGGAGGAACGCCGGCTGGCGCACGAGGTTGACCACCGGCGCCCCGGCATCGTGGCGGAGCTCGATGCCCAAGTGTGCCCGCGCACGCGGGTTGGCCCACTGGATGCGATTGCCCGCGTCGAGCACCACCACGCCTTCGGGGAGCGCCTCGGCACCACTGACAAAGCGTTCCAGGGCAAGGCGCAGGTCGCGCTGGCGCGCCGAGCGCAGGCCCACGCGGCGATAGAGTGCGGCGTAGGCGAGCGCCCAGGTGCCGCGTCCCTCGGGGACCGGTTCTTCGAGCGGGCCGCCGGCCCAGCGGGTGAGCAGGTCGAGCTGGTGCAGGTGCCAGAGGACCAGCGCCAGCGCACCCCCGGCGAGAAGCAAGAGTGCCGCGACAGTGCCGGCCAGGGGCCACGCCACCAGCACCGCCAGCAGCAACGCCAGGGGTGGGCCGAGGCCGCGACGCCAGACGGACCTCATGGCGGCCGGCCGCCGGTTGCGCTCAACGGGGCGCGGCGAGCCGGTACCCGCCGCCGCGCACGGTTTCAATCAGGTGCGAGCAGGCGAAGGGCTCGAGGGCGAGCCGCAGGCGTCGGATGTGGACGTCCACCGTGCGCTCCTCGATATAGACGTGATCGCCCCAGACCTGGTCGAGTAACTGGGCACGGCTGTGCACGCGCTCCGGACGCGCCATCAGAAACTTGAGCAGGCGGAACTCGGTCGGGCCCAGCTGCACCGGCACCCCGGCCGCCGTCGCCCGGTGCGTCGCGGGGTCCAGTCGCAGCGGTCCCACGGTGAGCGTCTCCTGCGCCGCCTCGGGTGCGCGGCGGCGTAACACCGCCTTGATGCGCGCTTTAAGTTCGCGCGGACTGAACGGCTTGGTGACGTAGTCGTCGACCCAGGCCTCGAGGCCGGCGACGCGGTCGGCTTCGTCGCCGCGTGCCGTGACCATGATGATCGGCAGCTCGCGCGTGCGCGCCTCGCCGCGCAGGCCACGCGCGAGCGCGAGGCCGGATTGCCCCGGGAGCATCCAGTCGAGCAGCAACAGGTCCGGGAGCGCACGCTTGATCTCGCCCAGCGCGGCTTCCGCATCGGCCACCGTGCGCACCGCGAAGCCCGCGTCCTCGAGATTGATGCGCAGCAGTTCTTGGATGGCCGGCTCGTCTTCGACCACCAGGATCGAGGGCATCATCAGGACCCCCTCACTCCGCCAACTCGGCGCGGATCTGCTCCGCGGTCGCATGGCGCACGTCCTTGCCCCGCACCGCCTGCACCACGTCCTCGGCGATGTTCTTGGCGTGATCGCCGATGCGCTCGACCGACTTGGCGATGAACACGATCTCGAGCGCCGGCGTGATCGTGCGTGGATCTTCCATCATGTAGCTGATCAGCTGGCGCAGGATGGCCAGGAAAGAGGCGTCGATGGCCTCGTCGTTGCTGACCACCGTCGCTGCCGCGTTGACGTCCAGGCGCGCGAAGGCGTCGAGCGCGAGCCGCAGGTTCTCCTCCGCGAGCCTGGCCGCGCGCGTGATGACGTGCACGCGCACAGTCGTCAGGCGTTCCGGCTGCTGCAACTGCTGCGCCTTGTAGGCGATCTTCTTGATCTCGTCACCGACGCGCTCGAGGTCGTTGACGATCTTGACCACGGTCAGGATCATGCGCAGGTCGACGGCCGCCGGTTGGCGCTTGGCGATGATCTGGCTGCACTGCTGGTCGATGTCCATTTGCATCTGGTTGATCGCCCGCTCGTCGCTGGCAACCAGGGACACGATGTCGTCGTCGCTGTCGCCGTCCCCGGGGCGGCGCAGCGCCTCGACGGCGCGCCGGAATTGCGTCTCGACCAGGCCGCCCATGGCCAGGACGCCGGAACGGATCCCTTCCATCTCGGCGTCGAACTGTTTGGAGGTGTGTTCGTTCATAGTTTGCTCCCGGGCCTGCGTCGCTGCTGTCAGCCGAACCTGCCGGTGATGTAATCCTCGGTTTCCTTGCGCCTGGGCTTCAGGAACAGATCATCGGTCGTCCCGAATTCGATCAGTTCGCCCAGGTACATGTAAGCAGTGTAGTCGGAAACGCGCGCCGCCTGCTGCATGTTGTGGGTGACGATGGCGATGGTGTAGTCGGTCTTGAGCTCGCTGATCAATTCCTCGATCTTGGCCGTCGAAATCGGGTCGAGCGCGGAGGTCGGCTCGTCGAGCAGCAGCACTTCCGGCTTGACCGCCACCGCGCGCGCGATGCAAAGCCGTTGCTGCTGGCCGCCGGAGAGCGCCATGCCGCTTTGCTTGAGCTTGTCCTTCGCTTCCTCCCACATTGCCGCCTTGGTCAACGCCCACTCCACGCGTTCATCCATCTGCCGCGGGCTAAGGTGTTCGTACAGACGCACGCCGAAGGAAATATTGTCGTGGATCGACATCGGAAACGGGGTCGGTTTCTGGAATACCATGCCGACCTTGGCCCGCAGCATGTTGAGGTCGACGCCGGGGTCGAGTACGTTGCGGCCGTTGAATTCGATCTCCCCGACGGCGCGCTGGCCTGGGTAGAGCGAATACATCCGATTCAACGTCCGCAACAGGGTTGACTTACCACACCCCGAGGGCCCGATGAAGGCAGTTACTCGCCGCTCGCCGATATCCAGGTTGATGTCCTTGAGGCCCTGGAACTTGCCGTAGAAAAAATCCAGGTGCCGGACCGCGATCTTGGTTGCCGCGGGCGCCGGCACGGGCCTGGCTGTTACCTCTGGCCGATTCGCGGAAATGTCGAGGTTCATGGGCTCTTTCCAAGCACGTTACTTGGGCGCTGACTGACGAAACAACACGCGCGCCGTAATGTTGAGCAGGAGCACCGCGAGGGTGATCAGCAACGATCCGGCCCACGCCAGCTGCTGCCAGTCGTTATAGGGGCTCATTGCGAACTGGAAAATGACCACCGGCAAGTTGGACATCGGTGCGTTGAGATCGGTCGTCCAAAACTGATTATTGAGGGAAGTGAAGAGTAGCGGTGCGGTCTCTCCGGAAATGCGGGCAACCGCGAGCAGCACGCCAGTGATGACACCGGCGCGAACCGACCGCAGCGTCACCATCACGATTACTTTCCATTGCGGTGTCCCCAGCGCGATCGCCGCCTCACGCAGGCTGTCGGGCACCAAGCGCAGCATGTTCTCGGTCGTGCGGACCACGACCGGTATCACGATCAGCGCCAGCGCGAGCGAACCGGCCCAGGCGGAGAAATGTCCCACCTGAAAGACGTAGATTTCGTAGACGAACAAGCCGATGATGATCGATGGGGCCGACAGCAAGATGTCATTAATAAATCGTGTACAGGGGGCAAGCCAGCCGCGGCTGCCGAATTCGGCGAGGTAGATGCCGGCAAGGATTCCGACTGGCGTTCCAATCAGGGTACCCATCACCGCCATGAGGAGGCTGCCAACAATCGCATTGAGCAGGCCGCCCTTGCTACCGGGAGGCGGCGTCATCTGTGTGAACAGATCGATACTTAATGCGTGGAATCCGGTCGCGAACAGCGTGAACAGGATCCAAAAGAGAAAAGCGAGCCCGAACACCATGGTAAGCAGTGACATGAACAAATTGAAGCGATTCACGAACATCCGTCGGGAGTAGAGTGCCTTCATGGCGATTCGCGAACCGCTAGGTTCTTCTGCCTTCACCCTTGGCCAGCTGCAGCAACATCAGCTTGGCCAGGGCCAGCACGATGAACGTGATAACAAACAGTATCAGACCCAGCTCGATCAACGCTGAGGTGTAAACATCACTCACCGCCTCGGTGAATTCGTTGGCCAGTGCCGACGCGATACTGTTGCCGGGGGCCAGTATCGAGGCGCTGAGCTGATGCGCGTTGCCGATGAGAAAGGTAACTGCCATCGTCTCGCCGAGCGCGCGACCAAGGCCAAGCATGACGCCGCCGATGACGCCGACCTTGGTGTAGGGCAGGACGACGTTGCGTACGACTTCCCACGTCGTGCAGCCGATGCCGTAGGCAGATTCTTTCAGAACGGGCGGCACGATCTCGAACACATCGCGCATCACCGACGCGATAAAGGGAATCACCATAATCGCGAGCACAAAGCCGGCTGTTAACACGCCGATGCCTTGCGGAGGACCCTTGAACAGTGCCCCGACCATAGGCGCCGCACCCAATGAATTGATGAGCCACGGTTGCAGATAGTCGGCGAACAGTGGTGCGAGAACGAACAACCCCCACATGCCATAGATAATGCTCGGGATCGCGGCCAGCAGCTCGATCGCCGTACCGAGCGGACGCTTGAGCCAGGGCGGTGAGAGCTCGGTCAGGAACAAGGCGATACCGAAGCTCACCGGAACCCCGATCAATAGCGCGATGAAGGACGTAACGAGCGTGCCGATGATGGGCACCAGCGCACCGAACTGCTCGGTGACCGGGTTCCACTCCGAATCGACGAGAAACCCGAAACCAAATTTCCGCATTGCCGGCAGGCTGCCGTACACCAATGACGCAATGATGCCGATTAGGATTGCCAGCACCAGGAAGGCAAAGCAGCGCGTGACCGCGCGAAAAACAAGATCCTGAAGCTGGACGTCCTTCGGCTTCGGATCCGGGGTCTTGGCAACACCAGCTTGCGCTGAATGCGCAAGCACGTCGATGCGAGTAGCCAATGCGTCCACGGATGATTGCATCAGCGGTGCATCCACGTGGCTATCCATCCAGCAACCGGGTTGTCGAACCGGGAGGCACGGCACCGAGATCGGTGGCCATCGGACCTCGAAAAAACGCGGCGCTCGCCAGGTCCGCAAACGCCGCGAAGCGCGCCATCGCCTGACGAGACCACTGTCCCGTCATCAATACACCGGTTTGCCCGACGCGTCCTTAATCTGAGATTTCCACGTACCTCTGATCTGGTTGGTCACGACCGTCGGCAGTGGTACGTAATCGAGCGATTCGGCCAGCTTGTCGCCCTCCGGGGAATAGGCCCAGTCAAAGAACTTCAGCACTTCCTTGGCAGTGTCTGGTTTGGCCTGCGTCTTGTACATGAGAATAAACGTTGCCCCCGAAATCGGCCAAGTATCCTTTCCCGGCTGGTCGGTCAGCAGCAAGTAATAGCCGGGCGCTTTGCTCCAATCGGCTCCCGCCGCAGCCGCCTTGAACGATTCGGTATCAGGGCTGACGAAGTTGCCGGCGCGATTTTGCATCAGCGTATTGGTCATCTTGTTTTGCAGCGCGTACGCAAATTCCACATAGCCGATCGCGCCCTTGACACGCAGCACATACGAAGCCACGCCCTCGTTGCCCTTGCCACCTACCCCGACAGGCCATGCAACCGACGTACCTTCACCTACCTTCTGCTTCCATTCGGGGCTCATTTTCGACAGGTAATTCACCCAAATGAAGGTCGTCCCGGAACCATCCGAGCGATGCACAACCGTGATATCCGAAGTCGGCAGCTTCGCCGTGGGGTTGAGTTTGACGAGTGCCGGGTCATTCCATTTGGTAATCTTGCCCAAATAGATATCCGCCAGGACCGGCCCGGTGAGCTTGAGCTCGCCAGGCCTAATACCTTCCAGATTGACGACCGGTACGTCGCCACCAATGACGGTCGGAAACTGCAGCAAACCGTCCTTGTCGAGATCTTGTGGCTTGAGCGGCATGTCTGACGCTCCGAAGTCGACAGTCTTGTTTTCAATCTGCTTAATGCCCCCGCCGGAGCCGATTGATTGATAGTTCAGGCCGATTCCGGTTTTCACCTTATAGGCTTCCGCCCATTTGGCGTAAATCGGGTAGGGAAACGTCGCACCGGCGCCGGTAATGTCGAGGGCCAGTGCTTGGGTGCCGAGCGCGAATGCGGCAAGCCCGAAAAAGCCGGTGAGAAGGCGATTGCGATTCATTTGAGCAATCCTAGATAGGGCTACGTGGAGGACAAAACCAAGCGCCATTGTCCGACCGCTCTGTTACAGCCGCGTGACTGCAGTAATATTTGTAATAAAATAAATAAATCAATAGTTTACAAACCTATGCTCGCCACTCGGGGCGCCCGTAACTAGCCTGGAAGCAAGGATTGACCCGGGCGCACACGGGTGAAGCGCACCGCGATGGCCTCGGTCGAGAGTTCGCCATCGTGCTGGCGCACCCGCGTATAGGTGGACGCGGCGAGATCGCCCGGTTCGGGAAAGTCGTCGCGGTAGTGGGCGCCCCGGGAATTCGTGCGCGTTTGGGCGGCGCGCACGATGACCCGGGACACTGCGATCAGGCTGCCGAGGTTGAGCCAGTCGTGCCAGGCGAGGTTGAACGCCCGGTCGTGCCCGGCTGCTGGCAGCGCATAGGCCTGGTGTTCGCTGGCGAGCGCGGCCAAGGCCGCTTCGGCACGACGCAGCCCCGGCGCGTTGCGCACGATGCCCGCGTCGTCCCACATCGTCGCGTACAGACCTTCCCGGATCGCCTCGAGGTCGGCGTGCCCGCCGCGCACCGTGAACGGCGTCTCGGCCCAATGCATCGCGGCGGCCAACGCCGCCGTGTCGGGCTCCCGCAAGGCGCGCCCGCTCGCCACCCAGCGCGCCATGCTCGTGCCGGCGATGCCGCCGAATACCGTCGAGTTGGCCACGCCGTTGCCGCCGAGGCGGTTGGCGCCGTGCACGCCGCCCGCATCCTCGCCAGCGACAAACAATCCCGGCAGCTCCGTAGTGCAATCAGGCGCGAATTCGACACCGCCCATCAGGTAGTGCGCGGTCGGCACGACTTCGACTTTGCCCGCGGCGAGGTCAAATCCACAGTCCGCGCAGCGTTCGACCATGCCGCGGAACAGGCGGCGCACGTTGTCCGGCCCGAGATGGGCCATGGACAGGTACACCCCGCCCTGCGGCGTCGTTTGCCCGGCCCGCATCTGGGCATAGATCGCCCGCGCGACGATGTCGCGCGTGGCGCGCTCGGCGCGGGGATCGCTATCGACCATGAAGCGGCGGCCCGTACCGTCGAGCAGGTGGCCGCCGGCGCCGCGCAAACCCTCTTCGAGCACGGTTCCGGTCATCCGCGTTTCCGGCCCGGCCAACAGCCCGGTCGGGTGAAACTGCACCATTTCCATGTCCCGCAGCGGCAGGCCGGCGGCGAGGGCAAGCGCCAACCCGTCGCAGCTCTTGTCGCCGGACGGCGTATGGAACCGATACATTGTCGGGCCACCACCGGTGGCCAGCAGCACCGCCCGCGCGTTCACCCAAACGTACTCGCCGCTGCGTAGGTCGATGAGCAGCGCGCCCGCGATCGCCGCGCCGTCGTCGCTCTTGACGAGCGCGTGCACGCGATGCTCCTCGAGGCGCTCGATGCCACTCGCCCAGACAGCCTCGGAAAGCCGGTTCATGATCTCGATGCCGGTCAAATCACCCTTGTGCACGGTGCGGTCGAAGGTCTGCCCGGCGAAGGCTTTCTGGTGGACCGTGCCATCGGGGTTGCGATCGAAAAAGCAGCCGAGCTCGTTTTCCAGCTCGCGCACGCGCTCGAGCGCGCCGGTGACCAGCGTCCAGGCGAGGTCCTGGTCGGGAAGCCAGGCGCCGCTCTCGATAGTGTCCATGAAGTGGCGCTGCACGGAGTCACCCGCGGCCAGTGCCACGTTGTAGCCGCCCTGCACCATGCGCGTGCAACCGCACTTGCCGAGCAGGCCCTTGACCACCACCGTGATCGCCAGCGGGGGCGCCGCCTGCTGCGCATGCAGCGCGGCGAACAACCCCGCCCCGCCGGCGCCAAGGATCAGGATATCCGTCTGCAACCGGCGCATGGCCAGCGCCCCGCCCGCGCGCGCTAGCCGCTGAGGCTCACGCGGGCGCCGGCGCGGTCGACGAATTCGGCCGGCATGACCCCGTGCTCGGGTGTCGGCGGACGCGCGAAGCGCACGCCCGCGACACTAAGCTGCCGGTGCGCGGCGGTGAGGTCATCGGCATGCCGTCCGAGGCGCGCGCTGCCCGAGGGATTTTCCGGCGAGGCAGGATGCAGGCCAAGTGTCGTCGCGCCGGTAGCGAATTCGTGGCCGCCGGGCGACCCGAAGCGGAGCTCAAGGCCAACCGTGTGGTGATAGAACGCCACCGCCTGGCCCATGTCTGCAACAAAGTGCATCGCGTAGCCGCGCCCGATTGCCATCGCTACTTCTCCTCGGAAAATCGTCCCTAGCGCGCCTTCACGCCCAGCGCGGCCAGCGCGGCCGATCGGCGCGAGCGTGCACCGGCGTCAACCGCCGCGTAGATGCTGCCGCCATGGCTGTCCATGGCCACCTGCAGCGGCCCGAAGTCGCGCACGCGAAAGCCCCACAGACTCTCGGGATGAAGGTCGTCGAGATCAACCGCCTCGATTGCTTCGATCCAGGTCGTTTCCAGGGCGGCCGTGCCACCGGTGACCGCGAGATAGGCACCGCCCAGCTCGCCAAACGCGGCCAGCGAGGCGCTGCCCAAGCCGCCCTTGCCGATGATAAGTCGCACTCCGTAGCGGGCCAGCAGCGGTCGCGTGAAGCGTTCCATGCGCGCCGACGTGGTCGTCCCGATGCACACCGGCGCATAGCCGGTGGGATGCTCCGGGCTCGGCGCCACCTGGCGCACGTTGGGCGCCGTGTGCAGCACCGCGTGCCCGGCCAGATCGAAGCGCGTGGTGCGGCCGCGGTCGAAGAGCGCGATCTGCGTCGCATCGCGAATGCCGAACAGCGGGCCTTGCAAAGTCACGGTATCGTCAATGCGCAGCGCGCGCGCCTGCGCATCGCCGATGGGCATGACCAGGTCATGGTGCGCCATGCTTGCTCCCAAGGTTCGCCGCCGGCCTAGAAGCCGTAGCGCACACCATCGTCCGTGATCGTCGCGCTCGCGCGCCGGGCCGAATGGCATTGCATGTTGACCGCCACCGGATTCATGGTGATATGCGTCGCGGCGAGCTCGACGTGCACGGCGAATGCGGTGGCGTCCCCGCCCAGGCCCTGCGGCCCAACCCCGAGCAGATTGACCGCGCTGGAGAGCTCGGCTTCGAGTGTCGCCCCTCCGGCATCGGCGCAGTGGGTACCCAGCGGCCGGATCGCCGCGCACTTGGCCAAGTGCACGCACAGGTCGGCGGTGCCTCCGACGCCGACGCCGACGATCGTCGGTGGGCAGGTCCGACCGCCGGCATCGAGCACGCAGTCGACGACGAAAGTCTTGACTGCGTCGGTCCCGTCCGCCGGCACCGCCATTTTCAGCCAGGAGTTGTTCTCCGACCCGCTGCCCTTGGGAATCATCTCGATGCGCAGGCCCGCGAAGTCATCGGCGACATCGATCCGGATCACCGGCACGCCGATGCCACAGGATGTCTGCGCATTCTGCCGCGTCAGCGGATGCACGATCGACGAGCGCAGCGGATGCTCCCGCGTCGCGCGCTCACAGCCGCGGCGAATCGCCGCCTTGAGCGCCATGCCGTCCTCCGCGGCAAACTCGACACCGCGGCCGATGATCACGTTGTAGATTGGAATGCCGGTATCCTGGCAGAGCAGATTGTCGGTTTGCTCGGCCACTGCGATGTTCCTGATCATCGTGCCCAGAATGGCCCGCGCTGGGGCGGCCGTTTCGCGGGCGGCAAGCGTCTCGAATCCACGTTTGACATCATCCGGCAGGATCTTGAGCGCCCGAATGTAGAGCTCTTTGGCTGCCGCCTCGATCACTTGCGGGTCGATGCGCATGGCGTGCTCAGAACAGGTTCAGGGCAAAGGCCAGGGCGCAGAACGCGGCCGCACCGCCAGCCACCGCGAGGAGCGCAGATTGTGCCTCGCGCCGCCAGCCGCCAAACTCGATCAGCAGCAGGCGCAGGCCGCCGGTCAGATGAGCCGCGAGCAGGAACACGAGCGCAACCTCGGAGACTTCGACCAGAGGCATTTGGCTCCAGCGCAGCAACGTGGCGAGCGCGGCTTCACCACGCAGGGCTTGCGCGAGCACGGCGAAGTGGACCGGCAGAAACAGGGCAAGCAGCAAGCCGGAAATACGGTGCACGAGAAAGGCCCAGTAGGCTGCCTGGTCGCGCTGGCGCCGGTCCACGGTGGTCATCGCGTGACCGCGGCAATGGCAGCCGCCCCGAGGAGCAGCAAGGCGAACCCGATGAGGGTACAGGTCGCGTCGGCCGCAGCCCCGCGCCAGCCGAGCCATTCGCCGGCGACCGTGCGCAAGCCGATCGGCGCATGGATCGACACCGCGAGCACGAACAGCCCGTAGAACGCCGCCCAGCCGACGCTGCCACGGGTACGGTGCAAGATCTCCGCCGCGGTCAGCCCGCCACGCACGGCGGCGATCATCGTCGCCAGGTGCACCGCGACACAGACGACCAGCACGCCCGCACTCGCGCGCTGCGCCAACCAGAGGCGGGTTTCGGCGCGGGCGCTCACAGCTCGCCGCGCAGTACGGCGCTGGCCGTCGCGCGCTTGAGTCCCGCGATCGAGGCGGTCGGCGCGAGCTGCATCGGGCAGCGCGCCGTGCAGCTTTGGTGCGTGTGGCACGCGTGGCAGCCCGCGTCGCCGGCAACCGCGGCCAGGCGCTCGCCGCGCGCGCCGTCGCGCACATCGTTGACCAGTGTCCAGGCCCGATTGAGCGCCGCCGGACCCAGGTACGCGGGGTTCCAGGCCACAACGTCACAGGCGGCGTAGCAGATGCCGCAGCCGATACATTCGATCGCGGCATCGATCGCGCGCCGTGCCGGTGTCGCCGGTGCGACGCGGGCGAAGTCGTCATGCCGCGTCCGGGTCGGCTGGAATTGGGCACGCGCTCGGGTCGCCTTATCGAAGAACTCGCGCATGTCAGTGACCAGGTCGCGCACGATCGCCAGATTGGCGAGCGGGGCGATCTCGAGGTGCTCGTCGGACAGGACCTGCGCCACGCGGGTGCGGCAGGTCCAGCGCGGCCGGCCGTTGACGGTCATGGCGCAGGAGCCGCACATGCCGACGCGACAAGCGAAGCGGTAGGCGAGCGTGCCATCGAGCCGGCGTTGGATGTAGGTCACGACGTCGAGCACGGTTTGCGCGTCGCGCCGCGGTACGGCGTAGGCCTGAAAGCGCCCGTCGGCGCCGCCGCGCCAAACCCGCACCTGCAGCTGCGCCGTCATGTTCGAGGGTCGCCGTGATACAGCCTGACCGTATGCCTGGCTTCGGCGAAGAAAAGCCAGCGCTCGATCAGCAGGCCGATGATACAGCAGGCCGCCGCGGCGAGCGCGAGCGGCCAGCGCGCGAGCCCGCTCACCAGCCACGCGAGCGGCAGCCCGAAGCCCAAGGCGAGGGCCGCGCCGCGCAGCACGCGGGCGTGTCGCTGCGCCAGAACGAAGCCGAATTCGCGGGTAAGAAAGGTGCCGTGGGAATGCCCGACGTCGAGCAGGCGCGCGTGCGCGACGCTGATGGGGCCGGGTCCACGCACCCCCTCCGCGACGCCGATCGCGCGCTCCAGCGTCGGCGCGGGCGCGGGAGCGCCGATTGCCCGCCAATAGCCGAGCTTGCCGGCCAGCGCGCCGCAGCCGAGGATGGCCGCCAGGACCAGAAACGCGCCCGCCCGCGGCGCGTAGGCACAGGCCAGCGCGGCAACGAGCAGCGCCCCCGACCAGTGCCCGAGCAGCACGTAGCTCGCCGGGGTCCAGCGGGTGTGCCATTGCCGGATCGGTTTCAAACTGGCATAGATCATGGCGGTGCAGATGAGCACCGCCCAGGCGAGCAGGCAGGTGGCCCAGCCAAGCAGCGCGCGGCCTGGGCCGGTGGCGTCCTGCACGAGGAGCAGCACGTAGCCGGCGCCGGCTGCGAACAGCGCCGCCGCCGCCACCGCTTCGCGCGACAGCCACGACGTGCGCACGCGCGCAAACGAGCGCCAGGCGTTGCGCGGGTTAGCCAGGTGCAGCACCGACGAGGCAAGCCCAGCGGCGACCAGGGCCAATCCGAGCAGCGCCCCGCGCCAGAGCGCCTGCTCCGGCAGCGTACCCGGCGCGAGCCGATCGGCGAGCGCGAGCAGGGCGAGCAGGCCGAGGCCCGCGCCCGAGCTCACTGTGAAAAAAATGATGCTAAACGCCGGCTTCATCCAGGCGTCGGCCGGCCGTTCAGCGCCGGATCACGGGGCTGGCGAGACTGGCAAGGCCGCGCTCAAGCAACTTGCGGGGATCATCCGTGTCGAGCACCGGCTGCGGTTGCCGCGGCGGGAGGTAGCGGTTGACCGGCGCGTAGCCGAGCTCGGGCAGCAGCCCGAAGCCGCCCCGCTCAGCCGACAGGCGCGACACATCCGAAGCCGGATCGTCGAAATCGCCGAACCAGCGCGCGTGGGTCGGGCAGGCGAGCACGCACGCCGGCTGCCGATCTTCCGGCGCCAGCATCTCGTCATAGATGCGATCGACGCACAGCGTGCACTTTTTCATTGTGCCCGAAACCTCGTCGAGCTCGCGCGCGCCATACGGGCAGGCCCAGGCGCACAGGTTGCAACCGATGCACTTGTCCTGGTCGACGAGCACGATGCCGTCGGCGCGCTTGTACGAGGCGCCGGTCGGGCAAACGCTGACGCAGTCAGCGTCGGCGCAGTGCATGCACGACATTGGGAAATTGACGGTCTTCGACGCCGGATAGTCGCCGACCTCGTAGTGGCGCACCCGGTTGAACCACACGCCCGACGGTTCGGCGCCAAACGGCTCGTAGTCGGACAGCGCCCCGCTCACCTTCGACGACGCGTTCCATTCCTTACACGCGATGGCACAGGCATGACAGCCCACGCAGGTATCGAGGTCGATGAGCAGTCCGAGCTTCATCGGTGCGCCGGCATCTTCTATTAGGCGTGATAGCGCCAGACGCGCGGCCGGTAGCCGTTGTCCCCTGGCCGCAGCTTGGCCGCGGGAAACTCCGGCCAGACGCCGATTTCGCCCGGCGCGCACTTGCGCACCTTGACGCGCAGATCGAACCAGGCGGCCTGGCCGGTCACGGGATCGGAATTGGCCACGCGGCGCGCGTCGGAGGCGCTACGCGGCAGCAATTCGGAGATGAGGTGATTGAGCAGAAAGCCGGCGGTGGCCTCCGACGCATCGGGCGACAGCCCCCATGTGCCCGGCTGCTTGCCCACCGCGTTCCACGTCCACACGGTGTTGGCTTCGACGCCTTCCATGGTCTTCAACCGGCAGCGAATTTTGCCGTGGTGTGACTCAACCCAGATCCAATCGTCGTCGGCGAGCTCCAGTGCCCGGGCGGTGGCGCGATTCATGTAGAGGCTATTCTCCGACAGGATCTGCCGCAGCCACGCATTCTGGCCGTCCCAGGAGTGATACAGCATCATCGGCCGCTGCGTGATGGCGTGCAGCGGAAACTCTTCGGCCACCGTGTGGCCACCGGCGCCGGCACCGGTGATGTGCGCCTGGGCGCCTTCCAGCGGCGCGTACCAGAACGGCAACGGATCGAAATAGGTGGCCAGCCGCTCGCAGTCGACAAGCGCGGTGGGCTGCGGGCCATCGTAGAGCCCTTGGCCGGCCAGGCGGAACTTCTGCAGCGGCTCCGAGTACAGCTGCAGGACCACCTGCGCCGGCGGGGTCCCGAACAGAGCGTGCCGCTCCGCGAACTCGAGGTAGTCTTTATTCGCGTAGCGGTAGTAGCGCATGTTCTCCGGCCAGGGATAGGTGAAGAATGCCTGGTTCTCGATGTACTTTTCCCACTGCTTGGGATTGGGTTCGCCGCGCAGGGATTTCTCGCCGTCCTTGCCGCGCCAGCCGGAGAGCAGGCCCACGCCGGGCACCTTCTCGTAGCGGATGACGAAGTCCTTGTAGTCCTTGTACTTGCGCGTGCCATCGGTGCTGGTGAACGCCGGGAATTTCAGCCGCGAGGCGAGCTCGATGAGCACCTCCTGCCACGGCCGCACGTCGCGATCGGGCTCGACGACCGGGTGCCGAATCGCATCCCCAGCCGCGTTGGGCTCCGAAATCGGTCGATCGAGCAGCGAGATGGTGTCGTAGCGTTCCAGGTAGGTCGTGTCGGGCAACACCAGGTCGGCGAAGGCCACGGTCTCGGAATGGAACGCGTCGACGACCACGACGAAGGGAATCGCGTACTCGCCGTTGTTGTCCTTGCGCGCCAACATGGCGCGCGTTTCGCCGGTGTTCATGGCCGAATTCCACGCCATGTTGGCCATGAAAAGCAGCAGCGTATCGATGGGGTACGGGTCGTGGTTGGCGGCGTTGCTGATCACCATGTGCATCATGCCGTGCGCGGCCAGTGGTGACTCCCATGAATAGGCGCGGTCGATGCGTAGCGGCTTGCCCTCGCGGTCGATGACCAGATCCTCGGGCCGCGTCGGATAGCCGTAGGGGACGCGGCCGAGTGGCGTATTCGGGGCGAAGATCACGGCCGGGTCGTTTTCGGGCAGGGTGCGCATCGGGATGCGCCGCGGATACGGTGCGCGCGCCCGAAAGTTGCCCGGCCCATCGAGTGCGCCGAGGAGCATCTGCAGTACGTGCAGCGCACGGCAGGTGTGAAAGCCGTTGGAATGCGCGGAGATGCCGCGCATGGCGTGCATCGCTACCGGGCGACCGATGACCCGGTCGTGGCTGCGGCCGTGCATGTCAGTCCAGCGTATCGGCAGCTCCACCGCCTGCTGGAAGGCGACCTGCGCCATTTCCAGCGCGAGCCGATGAATGGTCGCGGCTGCGACGCCGCATTCCGCGGCGACGGTCTCCGGCGCGTAGCGGTCGTCGAGGTAGCGCTCCGACACCAGGGAGAAGACGGTCTTCGCCCGCCGGCCGTCGGGCAGGTCGACCGTCGAGAGCAATGCCGGCGCAATGTCGGGCAGGTGGCCGTTCACGAAGCGCTGCTCGAGCGTGTCCCAGACCAGGGGATTGCCGCTGGCGTCGCGCGCGAACAAGCCGTCGCCGGGCATGCCCGGCGTCTGCACCACGAGCCACGGCGCGTTGGTGTAGCGGATCAGGAATTCCCAATCTATCAACCCGCGCTTGAGCAGCACGTGCACGATGGCCAAGGCGAGCAGTCCGTCGGTCCCCGGTCGGATCGGTATCCACTCGTCGGCAATGGCCGAATAGCCGGTACGCACTGGATTGATCGATACGAAGCGAGCGCCGCGGCGCTTGAGTTTGTCCAGCCCAATCTTGAGCGGATTCGACGAATGATCTTCGGCGACGCCCCAGAGGATGAAGTACTTGGCGTAATCCCAGTCGGGCGCGCCGAATTCCCAGAACGAGTAGCCGATGGTGTAGAGCCCCGCCACGGCCATGTTGACCGAGCACAGGCCGCCGTGCGCGGCCCAGTTTGGCGTGCCAAACTGCTGGGCCCAGAGACTCGACAGCGCCTGCATCTGGTCGCGGCCGGTAAAGAAGGCCAGCTGGGTCGGGTTGGTCGCGCGGATCCTGGCCAGCCGCTCGGTCAGCATGTCGAGCGCTTCGTTCCACTCGATCTCGACGAAGTCGCCGACGCCGCGCTCGCTTCCAGGTCGCCGCTTGAGCGGCTTGCGCAGTCGCGCCGGCGAGTACTGCTTCATGATGCCGGCCGCACCCTTGGCGCAGATCACACCCTGATTGACCGGGTGATTGCGATTGCCCTGAATGTAGCGCAGCTTGCCGCCTTCGAGCGTGACCTTGATGCCGCAGCGGCACGCACACATGTAGCAGGTCGTAAACTTGGTCTGCTGGCGCGAGTGATCGTCGAAGGGGATGGTGCGGGTCATGCCGATGCCGCTCTTCGCCGCCGCGGCCAAGGTGCTGCGCGACGCCGGGCAATTCTACACGAGCGCAAGCGCCGCCCCGTGCACGCGCCGGCCGGTCACGGCAGATCGAGCAGCTTCAGCCGCTGCACTTTACCCGACGGCCCTTTAGGCAATGCCGCCACCAGACGCAGCAGGCGCGGCGACCGGTAGCGTCCAAGTTGCGCCAGACAATGGGCGCGCAGTTCCGCCTCGTCGCACAGCGCGCCCGGTTTGAGAACGACGCAGGCGAGGATATCCTGGCCGTAGTTTGGGTCCGGAATTCCCACCGCTGCTGCCTCCAGCACGGCCGGATGCCGCAGCAGCGCTTCGTCGATCTCGCGCGGCGCGATGTTCTCGCCGCCCTTGATGATGAGCTCCTTGCGCCGGCCGACGACGAAGTAATAGCCATCGCCGTCGCGATAGCCGAGATCGCCGGTGGCGAGCCAGCCGTCAGCCGAACGCAGTTGCGCAGTGACCTCCGGCGCCCGGTAGTACCCCGCCATCACGTTCTCGCCGCGTACCTCGATCTCGCCTTGCCCACCCGTGCCCAGCTCACTGCCATCGGCCGCGACGACGCGGGCTTCGACCCCGAGCGGCAGACCGATCGAGCCGTACTTCCGCCGACTCCGCTCGAGCGGGTTGGCGAACGCCACCGAGGCACTCTCGGTCAGCCCCATCGCTTCGAGCACCGCTATGCCGAAGCGTTCTTCGAACGCCCGGTGCTGCTCGACCGGCAGCGGGGACGAGGCCGATCGGCCGAAGCGGACCGCGCGGCAGGCAGCCGCCTGAGGCGGGGTCAGGTCGGGGCCGTTGAGCAGATAGGCGATGATCGTGGGCACCAGGTTGAGCCAGGTGGGGCGGTACCGCTCGACCAGCGACCACCACTGCGAGGCGTGAAACCGGTGCGGCATGATGATGCTGCCGCCGGACACGACCGGGCTGACCGTCGCGATGCACTGGCCGTTGATGTGGTACAGCGGCAGCGCCGACAGCACGCGATCCCGCGCGCTGAGCGCCTGCGCCGTCGCGACCGCGCGGCCGGCGCAGATCATGTTGCCGTGCGACAGCAGCACGCCCTTCGGGTCACCGGTCGTCCCCGAGGTGTACATCAGCATCGCCGGCTGGTCGGCGGTAAGCGCCGCTCGCGGCGCTGCCGGCAACTCGTCAAAACCCAGCCGATCGGGGTCGGTGACGCGCACCTGCGTGGCGCTTTGCGCGCGCTGCAGCAAGGCGCCCAAGCGCTCGCTGTGCTCGGGCGCGACAAAGACCAGTCGCGTGCGCGAGTGCGCCAGCGTGTATTGAAGTTGTGCGTCCGGCGCGAGCAGGTTCACCGGCGAGACGACGTAGCCGGCGTACATCGTG
This sequence comes from uncultured beta proteobacterium, assembly GCA_963777455.1. Lineage (GTDB taxonomy): Bacteria > Pseudomonadota > Gammaproteobacteria > Burkholderiales > Casimicrobiaceae > PALSA-1003. The sequence goes on along the minus strand of CAVZQQ010000004.1, from coordinate 1,994,342 downwards.
CCCAGGAACACGCTCGCCGCGGCGATGCCATTGGGCAACATGAAGGAGACGACCGCGCCGGGCGGGATGCCCGCGTGCTGCAAATAGGCGCCCAGCGCGGCGCCGCTGCGCTGCAGCTCGCCGTAGGTCAGGGTGATTCCGGGCTCCGGCGCAACGATGCAGGGGGCGTCCGGCTGCGCCGCCGCATGAGCGTCGATCGCGTCGCGGAAGGTGCGCATCGGCGCCGTCGTTCAGAGCTTGAACTTGCGCCGGTAGGCGCCGAACAATATCGGTTCGGTCGGTTCGTGCACCAGCTCAGGCGGGAGTGGCCGAACGACGCGAGTAATGTTCAGGAAATGCCGGTAGTTCAGATTGTCCGAGATGCTGTTGCGGCCCCAGGTGCCGCAGCCCATCGACAGCGAGAAGGGCAGCGCGTTGTCGAACGAGCCGCCGGTGGCGAAGCAGTGCGCCTGGTTGACGATGACGCGACACACCGGCAGTGCGTGCCCGAGCTCGACGGCACGCTCGTCCACACGCGTGTGCAGGCCCACCGAATGCCCGGCGCCTTGGTAGCGCAGCAGCGCGCCGGCGAGGGCGCTAGCACCGGCAAAGTCCGGTGCGCGATAGAAGGCCAGCACCGGCGCGAGCTTTTCCCCGGAGAACGGATGCTCGGGCCCGACGCCAGTTTCCCGGACAATCAGGAAGCGCGCCTCGCGTAGCGCCGGCCGCGCCAGGCCCGCGCGCAGGGCGATCGCCGCAGCACTCTGCGCGACGAACTCCGGGCGCGGCCGCGCCGCGGCGAACATCGCCTGCCCGAGCGCCCGCGCCTCGTCGTCCTCGAGCAGGGCACCGCCGGCCGCCAACAGGGCAGCGAGCAACGGCGCGGCGATCGCCTCGACCGCGATTACGCTGTTCTCCGATGAGCAGCTCGTGGCGTAGTCAAAAGTCTTCGAGGCAGCGATCTTCTGCGCCGCGTCGGCCAGGTCGGCGGTCTCGTCGACGACTACCGCCACGTTGCCGGCGCCCACGCCGATCGCCGGCGTGCCGCTCGCGTAGGCCGCGCGCACATTGGTCTGCGAACCGGTGGCGACCACAAGGTCGACCTGGCGCATCAACTCCACGGTGACTTCGCGCGTGACCGGCGAGGGCACCTGTTGCACCAGATTGCGCGGCACCCCGACCCGGTCCAACTCGGCGTGGATGTAGGCCAGCAGCAAGGAGAGCGTGGAGGTGCCCTTAGGCGATGGCGCGACGATGATCGCGTTGCGGCCCTTGAGCGCGTTGATGATATTGTTCGCCGGCGTCGCCGCGGGGTTCGTCGACGGCGTAATGGCCGCGACGACCCCGACTGGCCGCGCAATCTCCGTCAGGCCGCGCGCGGCATCTTCGGTGATCACGCCCACCGACCGGCTGCCGGCGAGGTCGCGCAGCAAGCCCATGGTCTTGCGGCGGTTCTTGGCCATCTTGTCGGCGACGTTGCCCAGGCCAGTGTCACGCACGGCCAGCTCGGCGAGCGCGCGGTTATGCTCCGGATCGACGATGGCCCAGCCGCTCGCAGTGACGACCTCGTCGACCTCGGCCTGCGACGCCGTGTCAAAGGCCGCCTGGGCGGCGCGCGCGCGCGCCACCAGCGGCGCCACGACCGCCGCTGCGCTCTCGGGAGGGAGAAGCGGGTCCTTGCCACCCATTCATTCCGCCTTGATCTTCGCTGCGCGAATCACGTAGTCCCACTGCTTGAGCTCGGTGCGAATCCTGCGCTCGAATTCGGCAGAGGTCGACGCCATCGCTTCCGCGCCCTGCTCGAATAGCTTCGCCTTAACCTCCGGCCGCGCCAGCACCTGCGCCATCGCGGCCTGCAGTTTGGCGACGATCGCCGGGGGCGTCCCCGCGGGAGCAAGCGCACCGTACCACGAGTTGACGATGCAGTCGGGCACGCCCGATTCGGCGATGGTCGGCACGTCGGGCGCCGCTTGGCTGCGCTGGTCGCTGGTCACGGCGAGCGCCTTGAGCCGGCCGGCGCGCACATGCTGCAACGCCGCCGGCAGGGAGACAAACAGCAGCTGCACCTGCCCGGACAGCGTGTCGCTGACTGCCGGTCCGCCGCCCTTGTAGGGGACATGCACCATGTCGATGCCGGTCTTGAGCTTGAACAACTCGCCGGCGATGTGCCCGGGCGACCCGATGCCCACCGACGCATAGTTGAGCTTGCCCGGTTCGGCCTTGGCGAGCGCGATCAGCTCGCGGACGTTGTTAGCCGGAACTGCCGGATTCGCCACCAATATCTGCGGGATCAGCGCCGCCAGGCTGATGGCCACGAAGTCCTTTTCGACATCGAAGGGCAGCCGCTCGTAGAGCTCGGGGTTGATCGTGTGCGATGACAGCGTGAACAGGATCGTGTAGCCGTCGGGTGCGGCCTTTGCGACCAGGTCCGTGCCCAGATTACCGGCCGCGCCGCCACGGTTGTCGATGATGATGGGCTGTCCCAGCACCGCGGCGAGCGGCTCGGCGAGGATGCGCGCGACGATGTCGGTGCCGCCCGCGGGCGGATAGGGAACAATGAAGCGAATCGGCCGGCTGGGGTAGCCCTTCGCGTCCTGCGCACCAGCCGGGCCGGCCACGACCAGCAGCCACAGCAGCACCAAGGCGGCGCGGCACGCCCCGCGCGGCAGGAGGCTGGCCGCGCTCAACGCGTCGCCGCCGTGGCCTTGTACTTGTCGAGATGCCGCGTCGGCGGCGCGAGCGCGTCGCGGCGAAACGGATCGCCCAGCTCGCGCGTGACCATCATCTCCAGCACGGTGGTCGCGCCGTCGCGCTGCGCCTGGACCGCGGCGCGCAGTGCAGGGCCGACGTCGGCTAGCTTGTCGATACGCTGCCCCTGCGCGCCCATGGCCACGGCCACCGTCGCCCACGAGGGCTGCCGGTCGAGGTTCACCCCGACGAAGCGCTGCCCGTAGAAATCGACGTGATTCTTCTTTTCCGCGCCCCACTGGCCGTTGTTGAACACCACCGCCGTGACCGGGATTTGCTCGCGCAGGCAGGTCTGCAGTTCGCCGAAGCTCATGCCCCAGGCGCCGTCGCCGACATAGGCGATCGCCGGGCGCTCGGGAGCGGCGACCTTGGCGCCGATGATGGTCGGGAACGCGTAGCCACAGTTGCCGAAGCTCATGGCCGCGAACATCGACCGGGGCTGCGCGAAGCGCAGATAGGAATTGGCGACCGAGCAGATGTTACCGATGTCGGTCGACACCATCGCCCCGGGTGGCATGGCGCGCTCCAACTCGCGCAGCATTTGCCGCGGGTGCATGGCGTTCGATTCTTTGGCGACGACCAGCGACCACGCATCGGTCTCGTGAGTCCAGCCGTCGAGTTCGCCCTCCCACGCGGCTTTTTCCAGCTTGATCGTGGCCAGCCGGGCCTCGAGGTTGGCCTGACAGGCGAGCGGCCGCCCGGTGAGCCGGGCGATAAGCGCCTGGGCGACAGCCTTGGCGTCCCCGCAAATGGCCGCCGCCACCGGGCGCACGAGCCCGAGCATCTTCGCGTCCGCGTCCACCTGGATGATCTTGGCGTCCTTCGGCCAGTAGTCGAGCCCGTATTGCGGCAGGGTGCCGAACGGACCCAGGCGCGTACCCAGCGCCAGCACCACGTCGGCCTTGGCGATGAGCTTCATCGCCGCCTTTGAGCCCTGGTAGCCGAGCGGCCCGCACGCCAACGCATGCTGCGCGGGGAACGAGTCGTTGTGCAGGTACGAGCTGCAGACCGGCGCCCGCAGCAGCTCAGCGAGGCGGATAGCCTCGCCCTGACCCTCGGCCATGATCGTGCCACCGCCGCAGAGGATCACCGGGAAGCGTGCTTCGGCAAGCAGCGTGGCCGCGTCCGCGAGCGCCTGCTCGCCGCCGGCGCCGCGTTCGACGGTGACCGGGCGCGGAATCTCGCACTCGATGTCGCCGTAGAAGAAGTCGCGGGGAATATTGAGCTGGGCCGGCCCCATCTCCAGCCGCGCGCGGTCGAAGGCACGCGCGGTCAACTCGGCCATGCGCTGCGGGTTGTTGACGTGTGCCTGGTAGCGGGTGATTTTGGAAAAGATCGGCAACTGCTCGGTTTCCTGGAAGCCGCCCAGCCCCAGCGTCATCGATCCGGTTTCCGGCGTCACGACGACTACCGGCGTGTGCGCCCAGTAGGCGGCGGCGGTAGAGGTGACGAAATTAGTGACGCCCGGGCCGTTCTGCGCGATGCACACGCCGTGCCGACCGGACACGCGCGCGTAGCCATCGGCCATATGCCCGGCGCCCTGCTCGTGGGCAACCGAAATGAAGCGGATGCCGGCGAGACGGAACAGGTCGAGGGCGTCCATGTAGGCGGAGCCGACGATGCCGAACACATCCCGGACACCCTGCACGACGAGGGTCTCGACGAACGCCTCCGACGGAGTCATCTTCTGCTTGCCGGCAACGGCAAGCGCCTGGGTCTCAGTCATGGTGTTCATCGCGATGTCCGATCCGGTCGAGGGTTGCCCGCATTGTGGGCGCTCCGGCCAACGCCGGTTAGAGCCAGCGCGCGCCCTTCGGTAGAGCCAGCCGGCGTCACAGGAGCGTTTCCGGCGCGACGAACGGGTAGCCCAGCGCCTCGGCGACCGGCTTGCAGGTCAATTTGCCGAACGCGATGTTAAGACCGTTTTTGAGATGCGCGTCGTCGCGCAGTGCTTGCTGCCAGCCCTTGTCGGCAAGTGCAAGCACGAACGGCAAGGTTGCGTTGTTCAGCGCGAAGGTCGACGTGCGCGGCACCGCCGCCGGGCATGTTGGCCACGCAATAGTGCGTGACGCCGTCGACCACGTACATCGGATCGGCGTGGGTGGTCGGGCGCGAGGTCTCGAAGCAGCCGCCCTGGTCGATGGCGACGTCGACGACCACCGAGCCGGGCTTCATGCGCGCGATCAGCTGGCGCGAGACCAGCTTCGGCGCCGAGGCACCGGGAATGAGCACCCCGCCGATGACCAGATCGGCGGCGATGACGTGCTGTTCGACGGCGTCGCGCGTCGAGTAGACCGTGTTGAGCGGCCGGCCGAACTGGCGCCAGAGTGCGCGCAGCACGTCGACGCTGCGGTCGAGGACCCACACGTCGGCGCCCATGCCCGAGCGCGATGTGGCAGGCGTGCGAGCCAACCACGCCGCCGCCGAGAATCACTACCTTGGCCGGGTCCACGCCCGGCACGCCGCCCAGCAGCACGCCCAGGCCGCCGTGCGGCTTCTCCAGGTAATACGCGCCCGGCCTGCACCGCCATGCGGCCGGCGACTTCGGACATCGGCGCGAGCAGCGGCAGTCCGCCCGATGGCCGAGGTGACTGTCTCGTAGGCGATGCACACCGCGCCGCTGGCGAGCAGGTCCTTCGCCTGCTCCGGGTCGGGGGCCAGGTGCAGGTAGGTGAACAGCACCTGGCCTGTGCGCAGCATGCGACGCTCGACCGGCCTGCGGCTCCTTGACCTTGACGATCATGTCGGCGCCGGCGAACACCTCCGCCGCCGTGCCGGCGACGGCGGCGCCGGCGCGGCGGTAGGCCTCGTCGTCCATGCCGATGCCCTGCCCCGCGTTGTGTTCGACGACGACTTCGTGGCCGTGATGGACCGCCTCGCGCACGCTGGCTGGCGTCAGCCCGACGCGGTTTTCCAGCACCTTGATTTCCTTCGGTACGCCGATGCGCATGCCGTTTCCCCCAAGACAAACAAGGTAACGCGAAGCCGTCCGGCGGGCTAGGGCCCCGCTCCCTACGCCGTATCGCCCGGCGCTGGTCCATAACGCCAGCTTAACGCGGCGATCAAAATAAACAAATTGAATTGTGATACATCTATCCATAACATATGCTTCATGGCGATTCCCATCGGTGCTCAACCCGGCGAGGGCGGCAAGCTGCCCCGCATTCAACTAAGGAGCAATGCATGAAGACCGTAGGTCAGAAACTGGAGAAGTTCAGCGTCGTCGGCGTCAAGCCGGGCTTCAACCGGCACGAGGAAAACGGCGCCTCGGCGTTCGCGCCGCTCGACGAGCAGTCGTTTCCGGGCAAGTGGAAGGTTATCTATTTCTATCCGAAGGACTTTACCTTCGTCTGCCCGACCGAAATCGTCGGCTTCGCCAAGCTCGCCAAGGAGTTCGAGGACCGCGACGCGGTCGTGTTGGGTGGTTCGACCGATAACGAGTTCGCCAAGCTGGGCTGGCGCCGCGACCACGCGGAACTCAACAGCCTCAACCAATGGCAGTTCGCCGACGTGACCGGTTCCCTGGTTGATCAGCTGGGGATACGCGACGCCAAGGAGGGCGTAGCGCTGCGGGCGACGTTCATCGTTGATCCCGACAACGTCATCCAGCACGTCTCGGTCAACAACCTCAACGTCGGCCGCAATCCTGAAGAGGTTCTGCGCATCCTGGACGGCTTGCAGACTGACGAGCTGTGCCCTTGCAACCGTGCGGTAGGCGGCGGCACGCTGTAGCACGGCCGGACCGGCGCCGCGTGCCATGCGTTTTCAACTCACATGAGGCTTTCTCCATGGAATCATTGCAACGGATCACGGACCGCATTCCCGGTTACGCCAAGGATTTGCGGCTTAACCTCGACGCAGTGCTCAATCGCTCGAGCCTGACACGGGAGCAAGCCGTGGGGGCGGCGCTGGCCGCCGCGTTCGCGGCCAAGTCCGCAGCCCTGGTCGAGGCGTTGCGCGACCCCTCCACGCTCGACGCGATCCACGCCCAGGCGGCGCTCACCGCCGCGGCGTTGATGGGCATGAACAACGTCTGGTACCCGTTCGTGGAAATGGCCGAGGACCCGGAGCTCAAGACGGTCCGGCCCGAGCTGCGCATGAACGCCTACGCGACGCACGGCGGGGTCGAGCGCAAGACCTTCGAGCTGTACGCGCTCGCTGCCTCGATCGTCGGCAAGTGTTCGTTCTGCGTCCAGTCGCACACCAAGCTGCTGCGGGAGTCCGGTTTTGGCACGCAGCAATTGCGTGACGTCGGCCGGATCGCGGCGGTGACCGCCGCGGTCGCGCAAGTGCTTGCGGCCGAGGCCGTCAGCGCCGACGTGGCGATCGCGGCCTAGCGCTGCCGCCCCAGCCGGCCACGGCCGGCGCCGCGGTGGCCTCCGCACACGCCTCGGCGAGCGCGGCCACCCCGGGTTCGATGCGCTCTGTGGCAATCGATGCAAACCCCATGCGCGCATAGTTGCGTGGCGGCAGGTCGGCGGCAAAAAATACGTCGCCGGGCTCGATCAACACGCCGCGCCGTTCGGCGGCGACGACGACCGCGCGCGTGTCGACCGCGGCGGGAAACTCGAGCCAGTAGGACGACGCGCCCGCGACGCTGCGAAACGCGACAGCCGGCAGGTGGCGGGCCAGCGCGGCGGCAACCACCCGGGCGCGTTCCGCATGGGTCTGCTTCAGGCGCCGCAGCAGGGCGTCGTGGTAGCCCATGGCGAGAAACAGGCCCACCGAGCGCTCGTTGTTGGCGGCCGGGTGCCGCAGCATCAGCCGCCGCAGCGCACGCAACTCCCGGACCAGCTCGCGATTGGCGACGATGTAGCCGAGGCGAATGCCGGGGGCAAGCGTTTTCGACAGGCTGCTGACATAGATCACCCGGCCGGTGCGATCTAGGCTCTTCAGCGCCGGCTGCACGCGGCCTTCCCAACCGAGCTCGATCTCGTAATCGTCCTCGATCAACACCCGGTCGTGGCGCTCCGCCCAGTCGAGCAGCGCCGTGCGCCGCGCCAACGGCATCGTGACGTTGGTCGGGCACTGATGCGATGGCGTGAGGTAGACATATTCGCAAGCGTTGAGCGCGGATGAAGGCGCGAGGCCATCGCCGTCGAGCGGCAACGCGACGACGCTGCCGGTACGCGAGGCGAAGATGTTGCGCGCATCGGGATAGCCCGGATCCTCGACGCCGACGCTTGTGGTCGCGCCGACCAGCAGGGTGGCGAGCAGAAACAGGGCGTGCTGCGCGCCCACAGTCACGAGGATCTCGTCCGGTGCAGCCCATACTCCGCGCCGCGGCAGCAGCCGGGTCTGGATCTGCTCGATCAGTAGGGCGTCGTCACCGTCGATCAGATCGCCCGCCCAGCCGCGGACCTCGGCCGTCGACAACGCCTGGGTGCTGCACTCGCGCCAGCCGGCGACGGGCACCTGCCCCGGATCGAACTGCCCGTACAGGAACACATAGGGGTATCTCTGCCAGTCCCTGGGTTTGACGATATTGCGCTGGCGCGATACCGAGGCCCGCAGCCGCGAATCCCAGGCAATGGCGGGGAGCGCGGGTGTCCCGGGACGGGGCGGCGTGGCATGCCCGGCGAGGATGTCAGCATTCACAAAATGGCCACTGCGACTCTTGGTGCGCAGGTAGCCTTCGTTGACGAGCAGCTCGTAGGCGAGCGCCACGGTGTTACGTGCCACGCCGAGTTGGCGCGCCAGTTCCCGGGTCGACGGCAAGACCACCCCGACGGGGATCTGCCCATCGAGGATCGCTGCGACGAGCATCTCGCGAATCTGCGCCTGCAAGCCGATCTGGCTGTTGAAGGTAAGCTGGATCAGCTGGTTCCAAATCGGGGCTTGGGAGCGCGACATGCCGCAAGGCGAGCATCGCCCGATGCGCGGGCCATCGCATCATGCCGCAGGCAAGAACGTGCGGCAAACGCAACCACCCGCCGCATTGCTCCCCCGGCCCAACGCACGTCGACAGGCGGCTCTAGCCGGACAGCAGGATTCGGATTAAAAAGGAGGTTGCCGTGCCGCCGGAGACCCTTCGGCGGCCCGGAAACCGACCTGGAGAACATGATGGGCCATGCCGAAAGCACGCTTCGCGATGCGCAGCAACCGCGCCAGCTCTCGCTCGACGAGCACTGGATGCCCTTCACCCCCAACCGCGATTTCAAGTCCGATCCGAAGATCGTCGTGCGCGCGGAGGGCATGTTCTACTGGAACGAACGCGGCGGCAAACTGATCGATGCCTCGGCGGGCATGTTTTGTGTCAATGCCGGGCACGGTCGCAAGCAGATCGCCGAGGCAGTGTCCCGGCAACTCTCCGAGCTCGATTTCATCGCCCCCTTCCTGCGCGCCCACCCCAAGAGCTTCGAGCTCGCGACCCGTGTCGCCGAGCTTACGCCGGGCGATCTGAATCGAATCTTTTTCGTCAACTCGGGTTCGGAAGCCGTGGACACGGCGATGAAAGTCGCCCTGGCCTACCACCAGGCGCGCGGCCAGGGCGGCCGCACCATGTTCGTCTCGCGCGAGCGCGCCTATCACGGCGTCAACTTCGGGGGCGTGGCCCTGTCGGGCATCGTCAACAACCGGCGCAAGTTCGGGCCCGGGCTGCCGGGCATCGCGCACATGCGGCACACGCACTTGAAGGACAACTTCTTCGTCCGCGGCGAAGGCGCGCACGGCGCCGAGCTCGCCGAGGATCTGCAGCGCCTGGTTGCCCTGCACGGGGCGGAGAACATCGCCGCCTGTTTCATCGAGCCCATCGCTGGCTCGACCGGTTGCCTGGTGCCCCCCAAGGGTTATCTCAAGCGCGTGCGCGAGATCTGCGACCAGCACGGCATCCTGCTGGTGTTCGACGAGGTGATCTGCGGCTTCGGTCGTACCGGCAAGGCGTTTGCGGCGCAGAGTTTCGAGGTCACGCCGGACCTACTGACCATGGCCAAGGGTCTCACCAACGGCGCCCAGCCGATGGGCGCGGTCGCGATCAGCGAGCGGGTCCACGACACGATCGTCGGCGCAGCGCAAGACGACGCGATCGAGTTCTTCCATGGCTACACGTACTCGGGCCATCCCGCGGCCTGCGCTGCGGGGCTGGCCACGCTCGACATCTACCGCGACGAGAACCTGTTCGAGAAGGGAGCGGCGCTGTCGGCGTATTTTCTCGATGGCCTGTGGTCGCTCAAGGATCTGCCCGCGGTCGCCGATCTGCGCGGCTACGGCATGCTGGCGGCCATCGAGGTGCATCCGGCGGCCGCGCCGGGCGCCCGCGGCTATCTGCTGCAGAAAAAGCTGTTCGACAACGGCCTGCATCTGAAGACCACCGGCGACTCGGCGATCATCGCCCCGCCGCTGATTGCTGAACGGCAGCATATCGACATGATCGTCGACTGCCTGCGCAAGACGCTGGCGACGGTCTAAAAGCCGTCGGCAATCGGCCGCCCGGCACGCATTGCGCCCGCCCGGGCGACATAGGAGCCGGACCCGATGGCCTGTGCCCACGGCTGAGCACCGCCAAACGCCGGCCATCGGCGCAGGGTTGACAGCCTCGCCGCGCTTTGCCACGCTGCCTTTATGGCCGTTCGTCCCCACTTTCAGCGACTCGTTGATCGGGTTCGCAACCTACCGCCGCTGCGGGCGGCGGTGGTGTATCCCTGCGACAGCGATTCGCTGCAAATCGCCCTGTCCGGACAGTTTGCGGGCTACTTGGCGCCGGTGCTGGTCGGGCCGGAGGCGCGCATCGCCGACGCAGCCGCCCAGGCCGGTCTCGACCTGTCCCGCATCGACCTGATCGATACCCCCGACGAGCCCTTTGCCGCCGCCCAACGCGCGGCCGAGATGGCCCAGAAGGGCGAGGTACGGGCGCTCATCAAGGGCAGCCTTTACCCGGACGACCTGATGCGCGCCGTGGCGACGCCGGAAGCCGGGCTGCGCGGGGAACGACGCCTGACGCATGCCTTCTTTGTCGACGTGCCGGGGTTTCCCCGCCCGTTCGTCCTCTCCGACGCGCTGCTCAATATTGCCCCGACACTCGCCGCCAAACGCGACATCGTGCAGAACGCGATCGACTTCGCGCATGCGCTGGGAACCGTCGTGCCGCTGGTCGCGATACTCAGCGCCGTCGAGGGTGTCACGCCGGCGCTGCCGGCGACCGCCGACGCGGCGGCCCTGGCTAAGATGGCCGCCCAGGGCATGATTACCGGCGGCGTGGTGGACGGCCCGCTCACCGCGGATAGCGCCCTGTCGGCTACCGCCGCGCACGCCAACGGGGCTGAATCGAAGATTGCCGGCGCTGCCGACGTACTGATCGTTCCTGGCTTGGAATCCGGGGCGTTGCTCTTGCGCACCGTGACCGGCATGTTTGGCGCCCTTGCTGCCGGCGTGACTCTGGGCGCGAGGGTGCCGGTCGTGCTCTTCGGTCGCGGCGAGCCGATGGAAGTCCGCATGGCGGCATGCGTGCTCGCTTCGCTGGTGGCGCAGGCGCCGCGGCCCTCCGAGCAAAAATCCGACTTACCGCGGGCCGCCAGCGTCGCAGCCCGCGTCGCCGCCTAACCGCGCTGCGGACCGCGCCGGGCGAGAGCCTGCGCGCGGGGAGCGCGTTCGATCCCCCTTGCCCTACCCGAGGGCCGCTGGCTGCTGGGCCTACGCGCCGCCCGGCTAGCGTGGCCGCACGCAGTCGATGAAATAGCGCAGCTTGCCGCCGTCGCTCTGCTCGACCAGGCCGTGGATATCCGTGTCGAACCCGGGAAACTGCTGGTTGAAGCTGCGCGCAAACTGCAGAAACTGCACGATGGTGCGGTTAAAGCGCTCGCCCGGGATCAGCAGGGGAATGCCCGGGGGATACGGGGTAAGCAGCACGCTGGTCACGCGGCCCTCGAGGTGATCGATTTCGACGCGGTCGATCTCGCGATGCGCCATGCAGGCAAATGCGTCCGAAGGCTTCATCGCCGGCTGCATGTCGGACAGGTACATTTCGGTAGTCACTCGAGCCACGTCGTTGGACTTGTACATGTCGTGGATCTGTCGGCACAAATCACGCAGGCCCACTCGCTCGTAGGAAGGTTGTTGGGCGCAGAACTCGGGCAGGATCTTGCGTAGCGGCTGGTTCTTGTCGTAGTCGTCCTTGAACTGCTGCAGGGCCGTCACCAGCGTGTTCCAGCGGCCCTTGGTGATGCCGATGGTGAACATGATGAAGAACGAATAGAGCCCGGTCTTCTCCACGATGACGCCATGCTCCGCGAGGTACTTGGTCACGATCGACGCCGGGATACCGGTCTTGGCGAACTTGCCGGACACATCGAGCCCCGGGGTGATCACGGTCGCCTTGATCGGGTCGAGCATGTTGAAATCCGGTGCCAGGGCGCCGAAGCCGTGCCACTTCTCGTTGGCGCGTAGCATCCAGTCGTCGCGCTTGCCCATGCCATCTGCGGCGAGTTTTTCGGGGCCCCACACCTTGAACCACCAGTCCTTACCCCACTCGTCGTCGACCTTGCGCATGGCGCGCCGGAAATCAAGCGCCTCGATGATCGATTCCTCGACCAGCGCCGTACCGCCGGGCGGCTCCATCATCGCCGCCGCCACGTCGCAGGAAGCGATGATCGCGTACTGCGGCGAGGTCGAGGTATGCATCAGATACGCCTCGTTGAACACATTGCGGTCGAGTTTGCGCGTCTGCGATTCCTGCACCAGGATCTGCGAGGCCTGCGACAAACCGGCGAGCAGCTTGTGCGTCGAATGGGTGGCGAAGATCAGCGCATCCTTGCTGCGCGGGCGGTCCTTGCCGATCGCGTGCATGTCCCTATAGAAATCGTGGAAGGCGGCATGGGGCAGCCACGCTTCGTCGAAGTGCAGGGTCTCGATCGTGCCGTTCAAGGTGTGCTTGAGCATCTCGACGTTGTAGATGACGCCATCGTAGGTGCTCTGCGTGATGGTGAGTATTCGCGGCTGCTTGTTTTTCGCCGCACGCGCAAACGGGTTGGCCTCGATCTTCTTGCGGATATTCGCCGGCTTGAACTCGTCCAGATGGATCGGGCCGATGATGCCGAGATTGTTGCGGGTCGGCGTCAGGAACACCGGAATCGCACCGGTCATGGTAATGGCGTGCAGGACCGAAACATGGCAGTTGCGGTCGACAACAACGATGTCATCAGACGCAACGTTGGCGTGCCAGACCATCTTGTTCGATGTCGACGTGCCGTTGGTGACGAAAAAGCAGTGGTCGGCGTTGAAGATGCGCGCCGCGTTGCGCTCCGATGCCCCAACCGGCCCACTGTGATCGAGCAGCTGGCCGAGCTCGTCGACCGAGTTGCAGACGTCGGCGCGCAGCATGTTCTCGCCGAAGAACTGGTGAAACATCTGGCCGACCGGGCTTTTCAGGAACGCCACGCCGCCGGAGTGCCCCGGGCAGTGCCACGAGTAGGAGCCGTCCTGGGCGTAGTCGACCAGCGCGCGGAAGAACGGCGGGGCGAGCGAGTCGAGGTACGCCTTCGCTTCGCGGATGATGTGGCGGGCGACGAACTCCGGCGTGTCCTCGAACATGTGAATGAAGCCATGCAGCTCGCGCAGGATGTCGTTCGGGATGTGGCGCGAGGTGCGCGTTTCACCGTAGAGGTAGATCGGGATGTCGGCGTTCTTGAAGCGGATTTCCTCGATGAAGGCACGCACTTTCAGGATCGCCGGGTCGAGTTCCGGGCCCGGCGTGAATTCCTCGTCGTCGATTGACAGGATGAACGCTGAGGCGCGCGACTGCTGCTGCGCGAACTGCGATAAGTCGCCGTAGCTGGTGACGCCGAGGATCTCCAACCCTTCTTTTTCGATCGCCGCCGCGAGCGCGCGAACACCCAGGCCCGATGCGTTCTCGGAACGGAAGTCCTCGTCGATGATGACGACGGGAAAACGGAATTTCATGCAGCGGCTCCTGCGACACCAAAAGAAAGCGGGGTGTCGGCCGGAGGCCACACCCCTGTCAGGGCCGCATTGTGCACCGCGCGCGCGCCCGATGCGAGGGCTTTGACGGCGGGAGGCCGGGAAGCCGCGCCGGGACGGGGCGGTTGCGGTGCGGGGGGTGGTCCGGCCGAACCAGTCAAGCAGCCACGGCGATCAGGGCGCCCCAGCCGATCAGTCCCAAGCCCAGCGGCGTGCGCAGCCGGTGCCCCCAGGGCAGGTTTTTTTCTGCCGCCATGGCCGCGGCAACAACGAGCATCCAGCCCAGGTTGCCCATGCCGACGACGAACATCACCAGCATCAGCGCCCAGCAGCAGCCGACGCAGTACATGCCGTGCGCCAGGCCGATGCGAAACGCCTCGCCGGACGGCCGGTGGCCATGCCAGCGGGCGTTGACGAAGGCAAAGGGCGTCCGGCAGCGCTCGAGGCAACGATACTTCAGGGCGCTGAATTGAAACGCCCCGGCGCCGATCAGGACCAGCGCGCCGACCAGGCTGCCGTGCGTGACCAGCCAATCGACCCGGCTCGCGGCGAGGCGCAGCGCGTCGTCCAGACCGTGGGCGAGCAGCCCGAAACCCAGCCACGCCACCGCATAGCCGAGGACGACGCGCGCGAAAAGCGTGCCGGCATCAGGCCGCGCGGCAGTCATGCGGCCGAAACTACCGAGCAATGGCAGCGTGGTCGGCAGCATCATCGCTGCGATCATCAACAGCCAAGCCAGCGCGTAGATCAGGCCGGCAATGGCGGGCGCGCCGGGCAGGCCGCGGCACAGCGTCGCGAGCAAACCCGCACCCCCCCAGCCGCCATGGTCGAGGTAGCGCGCGTACGGACTCGCGCTCCAAAGCGCCAGCGCGGCCCATGCGGCCACCGACAGCAGGGCAATCAGGCCCAGCCGCAGCCCGTGCCCGTCAGGGCCGCGCCCACCCGCGCGGCCGGTGGCCAAGCTCATCGGTTTACCCAAGGCCGGTCCGGTTTGGAACGGCTCAGCCGTCGAAGACGAACGTGCTTTGCAGCGCGTTGTGGCCCTTGATGTCCAGATTGATACCGAGCTTCTCGTTCTTCGAGCGGTAGCGCGGGCTCCTGCCGACGAACACCGGCGCGCCCGGCACGGTCGAGAAGACTGTGTCCTGCAACGTCGTGGTGTTGCCGGTCGCGCCCTGATAAGGCTCGAGCTCGGCGTAGCCTGCGTCGCCCACCTTGAGGGTTCCCTTGCCACCTACGACGTCGAACTGGATCGGCACTTTTTCTACCGACACGACTTCGCCTACCAGCTTGACCAGGTCCGCCACCGGACCGCCGAGCTTGCCGGTGTAGACGGCAAGGATCGCCTCCTCCTGCTGCGGCGTCACTTGGTCGTCGAGGTACACGGCAGCACGCCAGTTGCCCTGAAGAATGTTGCCAGGAACATGGGCAATGAGCGCGATCGTGCGCCCGGCGACATCCACCCCGTTGATCTTGCCCTGGTCGAAATGCCACGAAACAATGGTGTCGCAGGTGCCGAAATCCGGATCTTCGCCGATCCAGCACGGGCAGAGCACGCGACAGTTGCAGACCTCGAGCAGCCGTCCTTCCAAATGATAGGCCACGCTTTCCTCCCGTTCGAGTTGCACCGAATTCCGGCGCGCTCCTACCGAGCTGCTGCCAGAACGAAAATATCGTACGCCGCCGAAGCATCGGCTGCCAGTGTGAATATCCGACAACGCCGTCAGCGCCGGCCCCCGGCCAGCCGAACCGACCGCGGGTCGGCGCGCAGCCGGATCATCGCCCAGACACCGATGGCCGGGCCGATGGCCAGCGGCACGAACGCGTACCGCCAGCCCATCCCCTGGACCCAATACGGCAGCAGATGGATCGTGACAAGCGTGAGCGAGAAACCGCACGCGGTTTGTACGGTGAGCATGGTGCCCACCCGCGCCGGGTCGGCGAGCTCGGCGATGGATGCGGAGAATTGCGCCGAATCCGCGACGATGCTGATGCCCCAGATCACGCATACGGCCATCAGGGCCGCCGGGGATCCGCCATAGAGCAGGCCTATGGTCGCTGCGCAGCTGCCGCTGACCGCCATGGCGATGATGGTTACCGTTGTCCGGCCGACCCGATCGGCGAGCAGGCCTGCCCCGACGCAGCCGATGGCTCCGGAAGCAACCGTAATGAAGGCTGCGAGCTTCGCCGCGACCGGTGCGGTGGCGCCCGGCAGGGAAAGCGCGAAACTCGCGTTCAGGAACACGGCGATCCATGCCCACATCGCGTAGAGCTCCCACATGTGCCCGAGGTAACCGAGATTGGCGAGCCGCAACGGCACGTCACGCCAGGCGACCAGCACAGCGCGCGGATCGAAACGCGGCGCGGCGGTGCGGTTCGGACCGACGCCGGCGAGCCCAATCAGTGCCGCGGCGACGAGCGCGCTTGCCGAGGCCGCCGCGACCGTTGGCCGCCAGTTGAAGCCGCCCAGGGCATTGAACAGGTGCGGCGCGGCCGACCCGAGGGTCAGCGCTCCGACCAGGATCCCCACCATGAGTCCCATGTCGCCCTTCGCCCACGTTGCGATGAGCCGCATGCCAACCGGGTAGACACCGGCCATGCACAGCCCGGTCGCAGCGCGCAGCAGCGGCGCGGCGGCCGTGGACGGATCGATCACGAGCAGCAGGGTGTTGGTCAGCGCGCCCAGCGCGGCCGAGGCTGCGAACAGGCGCCGTGGATCGACGCGATCGGGAAGGCCGAGGATAGCGCTCACCAGGCAGCCGATCACGAAGCCGGCCTGAACGCCGCTGGTTAATGCCGCCTGGGCAAAATGCGAGAGGTGAAATTCCGCAGCCAGCGCCGGGGTCACCGCCGAGGCGGAAAACCAGAGTGCCATGGCCGCAACCTGGCAGACGGCGATAACCGCGACCGAGAGGCGCTTTGACTGGGTCCAGGTAGCGGCCATGCGCACTCCGTGCACGTCGCGTTAGAGACACCCTCGCGTCGGCCGCGACCGACCTGGACGTGAATTCTCCCCTTGGCACCGTGTCCGGCGTCGGCGCATGCGCCTAGATCTTCGGCAGCGTCACGCCCTTCTGCCCCTGATACTTGCCGCCGCGGTCCTTGTACGACGTCTCACAGACCTCGTCGGACTCGAAGAAGATCACCTGCGCCACGCCTTCGTTGGCATAGATTTTTGCCGGCAGCGGCGTGGTGTTGGAGAACTCCAGCGTCACGTAGCCTTCCCATTCTGGCTCTAGCGGCGTCACGTTGACGATAATGCCGCAGCGCGCGTACGTACTTTTCCCCAATGTAATCGTGAGAACGTTCCGCGGAATGCGGAAGTACTCGACCGTACGCGCGAGCGCGAACGAATTTGGCGGGATGATGCAGGAATCGCCGGCGAAGTCCACGAACGACTTGTCGTCGAAGTTCTTCGGGTCGACGATGGTCGTGTTGAGATTGGTGAACAGCTTGAATTCGTTCGAGCAGCGGATGTCGTAACCGTAGCTCGACGTACCGTAGGAAACGATCCTGCGTCCGTTTACCTCGCGTACCTGGTGCGCCTCGAAGGGCTCTATCATCCGCTGTTGCGCCGCCATGCGGCGAATCCATCGGTCGGACTTGATCATGCGCTTGGGCTCCCCGCGTCGCCATCGCCGCCGCAGCGGAATCCGGCGTGGGGGCCGGACCCGTCGGGGCAAAGACGACGCCCGTTTCTACGTATTCTGGATGACGATGCTTGGGAACTTGGCGGAGAAATCCTCAGCCCGCTGCGCAACGAAGACCGCGGTCTTGCGCGCGATTGCCTTGTATACAGCCGCGATCTTGCCGTCCGGATCGGCCACGACCGTCGGCCGGCCCGAATCGGCCTGCTCGCGGATGTGGATATCGAGCGGCAAGCCGCCGAGAAACGGCACGCTGTAGTCCTCGCACATCGTCGCTGCGCCGCCTTCTCCGAAGATCGCTTCCGCGTGGCCGCAGTTGGAACAGACATGCGTCGACATGTTCTCAACCACGCCAATGATCGGCACGCCGACCTTTTCGAACATCTTGAGGCCCTTGCGCGCGTCGATCAACGCAATGTCCTGTGGCGTGGTCACGATGATGACTCCGGTGACCGGCACTTTTTGGGCCAGCGTCAGCTGGATGTCGCCGGTGCCCGGCGGCATGTCAACGATCAGGTAATCGAGATCACGCCAGTTCGTGTCCTTGAGTAGTTGCTCGAGCGCCTGCGTGACCATCGGCCCGCGCCATACCATCGGCGTGTCGGTGTCGATCAGAAAGCCGATGGACATCGCCTGCACCCCCCAAGCCTCGAGCGGCTCAAGGGTCTTGCCGTCTTTCGATTCGGGACGACCGGCGATGCCCAGCATCATCGGTTGCGACGGGCCGTAGATATCCGCGTCGAGCACGCCCACCTGCGCGCCTTCGGCGGCGAGCGCCAGGGCGAGGTTCACTGCCGTAGTCGACTTGCCGACACCGCCCTTGCCGCTGGCGACCGCGATGATGTTCTTGACGCCGGGCACGAGTTTCACGCCGCGCTGCACCGCATGCGACGCGATCTTGTGCGTGATGTTGACCGTTACCTTGCCCATCCCGGGCAAGGCGGCCAGCTTGCTCTGCACGAGCTTGCGCAAGGCCTCGTGCTGGCTCTTGGCGGGATAGCCCAGCAGCAGGTCGACGGTGACGTTCGACGCGTCGACGGTGACCTTGCGCACGGCTTTGGTCGCGGCGAAATCGCGGCCGGTGTTGGGATCGACCAGCGCGTGCAGGCTGGCCTGGACATCGGCCTCGGCAATGGGCATGAACTTCGGTTGCAGCAACGACATAAAGGGCTTCGAGTGTAACGAAAAAGCGACCCGGCCGGTACTCAGGCGAGCACCGCTTTGCTAGAATTGTCGATTCCCCTGTCGCCCCAAAGGTCTCTTGCTGCATGTCGCGCCGCACGCTGTTCGTCACCACCGCCCTGCCGTACGCCAATGGGCCATTCCACCTGGGTCACATCATGGAATACATCCAGGCGGACATCTGGGTGCGCTTCCAGCGCATGCAGGGGCATGCGGTACATTTTGTCTGCGCCGATGACACGCACGGCGCGCCAATCATGCTCCGGGCCGAAAGTGAAGGCATAACTCCGGAACAGCTCATTGCGCGCGTCGGCGAGTCGCACCGCCGCGACTACCAGCGCTTCCAGGTGAGCTTTGACAACTGGTATACGACGCACAGCCCCGAAAACTTCGCCCTGTCGCAGGACATCTATCGCGCGCTCAAGGCCGCGGGGCTGATCTACACCCGGGAGATTGAGCAGTTATTCGATCCGGTCAAGGCCATGTTCTTGTCCGATCGCTACGTCATGGGCGATTGTCCGCGCTGCGGCACCCCGGACCAGTTTGGCGATGTCTGCGAGAACTGCGGCTCGAGTTACGCGGCGACCGAGCTTAAGAACCCGCGCTCGGTGTTGACCGGCGCCACGCCGGAGTTGCGTCGCTCCGAGCACCTCTTTTTCCATCTATCCGATGCGAAGGTGGTGGCGTTCCTGCGGCAATGGACCGCGACGACGCCGCTGCAGCCCGAGGTAGCCAACAAGATCGCCGAATGGCTTGGCGGCAGCGCAACCCAAAGCACGCTCGCCGACTGGGATATTTCGCGCGACGCGCCGTATTTCGGCATCGAGATCCCCGACGCCCCGGGCAAGTACTTCTACGTGTGGCTCGACGCACCGATCGGCTACCTGGCAAGCCTCAAGAACTACTTCGATACCGGCAAGGCACGCCAGCACGGCGAGAGCCGGTCATTCGACGAATTTCTGAAAGCACCCGAGGTCGAGCAGTACCACTTCATTGGCAAGGACATCATCTACTTCCACACCCTGTTCTGGCCGGCGATGCTCAAGTTCGCGCAGCGCAAGCTGCCCAGCAATGTATTTGTGCACGGCTTCATCACCGTGTCCGGCGAGAAGATGTCCAAATCGCGTGGCACCGGTATCAGCCCGCAGCGCTACCTTGATGTCGGCATGAATCCGGAATGGCTGCGCTACTACATCGCCGCGAAACTGAACGATAAGGTCGAGGACATCGAATTCAATCCCGACGATTTCGTGGCCCGGGTGAACAGCGATCTGATCGGCAAGTACGTGAATATTGCCAGTCGGGCGGCAAAATTCATCGGTGAGCGGTTTGACGGCCGACTCGCCGCCGTGGTTGTGGAACAGTGGCCGAACGGACTCGTGCCGCGCGACCGGCTCATGGCCGAGATCGCCGGGTGCTATGAGCGGCGTGAATTCGGCCGGGCGATGCGCGAGATCATGCAGGTTGCCGATCATGCCAACAGCCTGTTCGACGCCGCCGAACCCTGGACACTCGCCAAGAGCAACGACCCGGCGCAACTGTCCCGATTGCACGAGGTTGCGTCGGCGGCGATCGATTACTTCCGCATCCTTACCGTAATGCTGGCGCCGGTCCTGCCCGGGCTGCGCGAGCGCGCCGAACAGTTCCTGCGCGACGATCTGTCCCGTTGGAGTAGCGCGGAACGACCGCTGCCGCAAGATCATCGCGTCGGCAGCTACGCGCACCTGCTCACGCGCATCGACCCGAAACAGATCGAAGCGTTGTTCGACGCGCCAGGCAGCACCGGACCGGTGCCGCGATCGTCTCCGGTCAAGCGCGCCGAGGCAGTTGCAGAAACCTCCGCGGCCATGGTTTCCATCGACGATTTCGCCAAGCTCGAATTGCGCATTGCGCGGATCGTCAACGCCGAGCGCGTGGACGGCGCGGACAAGCTCTTGAAGCTCACGCTCGATCTTGGCGACGGTCGGCCGCGGACGGTGTTTGCTGGCATCAAGTCGGCGTATGCGCCCGAGGACCTCGTCGGGCGCCTGACCCCGATGGTCGCCAACCTCGCGCCCCGCAAGATGAAGTTCGGACTCTCCGAAGGCATGGTGCTGGCGGCGTCGGGCGACGGTCCGGGCATCTTCCTGCTCGCGCCGGACGCCGGCGCCACACCGGGAATGCGCGTCAAATGACCCGGGCGGGGAAATCGCCGCGCCGGCGGGGATCCTCCCTCAGCCTTCGCGCCCGGTGAACCACGCGCTGGCCCTGGTCGTTGCCGCGATCGCAGCCTGGCTCGCACTCGGGGCGCTGGGGCTGGCGCGACCGCGCAACCTGATCTACGTCGGGCGCGTGCTGTTTGGCCTCGGCGCCGCGGTGGGGCTATGGCTCGCCGGCGTCGCGCTGCTTGCCATGAGCCAGGATCCGCAAACCGCGGTACTGCCCCTGGGCCTGCCCGATCTGCCATTTCATCTGCGTCTGGACCCGCTGTCGGCCTTCTTCCTGTTCCTGCTCGGCGCTACCGCGGCGGGCATCTCGATCTTCTCGGGCGGCTACTTTCGTGCCAGCGGTGGCGCCGCACCCGGGTTGCTCTGTCTGCACTACCACACCTTTCTTGCCGCCATGGCCCTCGTGTTAATCGCCGACGATGCATTCTTGTTCCTCATCGCCTGGGAGACGATGGCACTGGCATCCTTCTTTTTGGTGACAACGGATCACCGCCTACCGGAGATCCGCCGTGCCGGCTTTCTCTACTTGCTGGTCGCGCATCTTGGCGCCCTGTCGATCCTGCTCTGCTTCGGGGTGTTGCAGGGCGGTGGTGGAGACTATACGTTCGGCGCGATGCGGTCGATGCACTTGCCGGGCGCGTGGCCGTCCCTAGCGTTCCTGCTTGCGCTGGCCGGATTCGGCGCCAAGGCAGGCCTTCTGCCGCTGCACATCTGGCTGCCTGAGGCGCATCCGGCAGCGCCCTCGCCGGTGTCGGCGCTGATGAGTGGCGTGATGCTCAAGACCGCGATCTACGGCCTGCTGCGCGTGACCTTCGATCTGCTGCACGGAGAGCTGTGGTGGTGGGGCGTACTCGCGCTCGTGCTCGGTCTTGCCACCGCGTTGTTTGGCGTGCTCTTCGCAACCGTGCAGACCGACATGAAGCGGCTGCTGGCGTACTCGTCCATCGAAAACATCGGCATCATCGTCGCCGGAATCGGTCTTGCCATACTGTTCAAGACCTACGACAAAGGGTTGCTCGCGGCGATCGCGCTGACGGCGACCCTTTACCATTGCCTCAATCACGCTTGCTTCAAGAGCCTGTTGTTCCTCGCGACCGGCTCGGTGTTGCACGCGACCAAGGAGCGCAGTCTGGGCAAGCTCGGCGGCTTGATCCACCGCATGCCCTGGGTGGCATGGCTGGCGCTGGTGGGCACGCTCGCGATCGCCGGTCTACCGCCGCTGAACGGCTTTGTGTCGGAATGGCTGCTGCTGCAGGCGTTCCTGTTCACGCCCAGCCTGCCCCAGTCGTTCATCAACATGCTGGTGCCCCTGGCCGCCGCTGCGCTGGTGCTCGCGGCCGCCCTCGGGGGGTTCGTAATGGTCAAGTTCTATGGCGTGGTCTTTCTCGGCCGGCCGCGCGAACCCAACCTCGCCTACGCGTGCGATGCCGGACGCTTTGAGCGCGCCGGCCTGGTCTGGCTGGCCGCCGGGTGCGTTGCGCTCGGTCTGTTTCCCGTTCAAGTCATCGCTCTGCTCGACTCGGTGAACGCGATGCTGATCGGTGCGACGGTGGTGCGCCCGGGCATGAGCTGGTGGCTGCTGGCACCGATCGACGTTCACCGCGCCAGCTACAGTCCGGCGATCGTACTCGTGGTCACCGTCGCGGTCTTGCTGCTCACCATTCAGGTTGTGCACCGCTTCTACCACGGCCGCCTGCGCCGGGGGCCGGTCTGGGATTGCGGTTTTGCCTCGCAAACCCCACGCATGCAGGACACAGCGGAGGGCTTCGGCCAGCCCATTCGGCAGATCTTCGAGTCGTTCTTCCGCATCGAGCGCAAACTGCCCACGCCCTTCGATGCGGCACCGCGCTATTTCGTCCGCGCCGAGGACCCCTTCTGGTACTGGCTCTATCTGCCCATCGCGCGGGCGGCGGACTGGGCCGCGCGACGGGTCGGGCTGATTCAGCAGGGCCGCATCTCGATCTACCTGATGTACAGCTTCCTGACGTTGCTCGCCCTGCTCTACTTCGTGCGCTGAGGCCATGTGACCGCGAGCGGCCTGTTTTCCCAAATGCTGCAGCTCACCATCGCGCTGCTGCTCGCGCCCCTGCTGGTCGGCTGGGTGAATCAGTGCCGGGCGTGGCTCCAGAACAAGAGCGCGCCATCCCTGCTGCTCCCCTATCGCACGATCCGCAAGCTTTTCCACAAGGATGCCGTGGTCCCGGTAAACGCTTCGCCAATTTTTCGCATCACGCCCTACGTTGTCTTCGCGGCGATGGCACTGGCGGCCGCGATAGTTCCCTCGCTTGCGACCAATCTCCCCTTTGCGCGCGCCGCCGACGCGATCGCTCTCGTCGGCCTGTTTGCGCTCGCCCGCGTGTTCAGCGCGCTCGCCGCGATGGATCTCGGCACGGCCTTCGGGAGCATGGGAGCGCGCCGCGAGATGTTCGTGGGCTTTCTCGCCGAGCCCGCCCTGCTGATGGTACTGTTCACCGCCTCGCTCATCTCCGGTTCGACGCTGCTGCCGACGATCGTTGAGTCCCTTGCCCAGCGCGACTTGGCGATCTATCCCAGCCTCGCCTTTGCCGGCGTCGCGTTCACGATGGTGTCGCTGGCCGAGAACGCGCGCATTCCGATCGACAATCCGGCCACGCATCTCGAGCTCACAATGATCCACGAGGCGATGATCTTGGACTATTCGGCACGGCACCTGGCGCTCATCGAGTGGGCATCCGCGCTGAAGCTCTTCAACTACTCCTGCATTGGTCTGGCGCTGTTCTTGCCGTTTGGTATCACCCATGGCAATGCCGACACCGCGGCAATCCTGGGCGCGACCCCCGTGCTCATCGTCAAACTGGCAGGAGGTGGCTTCGGCCTGGCGCTGATCGAGACGTTGTCGGCCAAACTGCGCATCTTCCGCGCGCCGGAATTCCTCGGCACGGCGTTCCTACTTGGCGTGTTGGGCATGCTGGTCAACCTGCTGTTGGGAAGCTGAGCCGCACGATGCCGGCCCTTCCTCTCTGGGCGCAGCTGATCAACCTGCTCGCCGCCGTGCTACTGCTGCTCGCGTTTGCGATGCTGGCGCAGCGGCGGGTATTCACCCTGATCAACCTGTTCGCGGCGCAGGGTCTTGCGCTGGCCTGCTCGACGGCAATCGTCGCCTGGGCGACCGGCCAGCAACATCTGTACGGTTCGGCGGCCCTGACACTGCTGCTCAAAGTCGCCCTGCTTCCCTGGCTTCTGCATCGCCTGGTCCGCAAGCTCGACGTGCGCTGGGATGTCGAAGGGCTGCTCAACATCCCGACGACGATGCTGCTCGGCATCGTTCTGGTGGTGTTCGCGTTCAACCTTGCGGCTCCCATCGAACAACTCGCGAGCACGATCACCCGCTCCACGCTGGGTATCGCGTTGGCGAGCGTCATGCTGGCGTTCCTGATGATGATCACCCGGCGCAAGGCGATTCCCCAGGTAATCGGTTTCCTGGCGATGGAGAACGGCCTGTTCTTCGCCGCGACCAGCGCCACCTACGGCATGCCCATGGTGGTCGAGTTGGGCATCGCGCTCGACGTGCTGGTCGCCATGCTGATTCTCGGCGTGTTCTTTTTCCAGATCCGCGAGCAGTTCGACAGCCTTGACCTAAAGCATCTGGAAACGCTCAAGGAAGGCGAGTGATCGAGATCCTCGCGCTGCTCTGCATTCCCCTCGCCGGTGCGCTGCTGCTCGCAGTGATCGGCGAGCGCGCTGCGGGTTCCCGGGTCAACGTTGCGACCAGCCTGCTTACGTGGCTCGCTTCGCTTGCGTTGAGCGTCAGGGTCATCCGCGAGGGGCCGCTGCTGGTCATGGACAAGCTGTTTTTCGTCGATTCGTTCAACGTCTTCCTGGTCGCCCTGACGGCACTCGTCGGTCTCACTACCGCGATCTTCTCGCGACCCTACATGCAGATCGAAAGCGATCACGGCCGACTGCCGCCGGCGCGCCTTCGGCTCTACCACAGCATGTTCCAGGTATTCATGGGCACCATGTTGCTGGTACTGCTCAGCAACAACATGGGCATCCTGTGGGTCGCCCTGGAGGCGGCGACCCTTGCCACTGTGCTGCTGGTGTCGCTGTATCGGACGCCGGCGAGCCTAGAGGCCGCCTGGAAGTATTTCATCCTCTGTGGGGTCGGCATCGCGCAGGCGCTGTTTGGAACGATCCTGCTCTATTTCGCCGCGGAGAAGGTACTCGGCGCGGGTGGGGGAGCGCTGCTCTGGACCGAACTCGACAGCGTCAAGGCCGATCTCGAGCCAACCGTGCTCTCGCTTGCTTTCGTGTTCCTCCTTGTCGGTTACGGTACCAAGGTCGGACTGGTGCCGTTGCACAACTGGCTACCCGATGCGCATGCGGAGGGACCGGCGCCGGTGTCAGCGGTCCTGTCCGGCCTGCTGCTCAACGTCGCACTGTATGCAGTGCTCCGCTGCAAAGTCTTGGTCGAAGGTTCCCTCCAGACCCCGTTCGCGCGCCACCTCCTGATGGGCTTCGGACTGCTCTCGATCGTGGCGGCGGCCTTCCTGCTGTCGCGGCAGAAAGACGTGAAGCGGCTGTTCGCCTACTCGTCGATCGAGCACATGGGAATCATCACGTTCGCCTTTGGCATGGGTGGTCCGATCGCGAATTTTGCCGGCCTGTTGCATATGACTGTGCATTCGCTGACCAAATCGGCGATCTTTTTCGCCGTTGGCCATGCGGCGCAGCAGACTGGCACGCAGATGATCGACGGTATCCGCGGCCTGATCAGCGTGAGTCCATGGATTGGCTGGGGGCTCGCCCTGGGCTCGCTTGCCATACTCGGCATGCCGCCGTTCGGAGTGTTCGCCAGCGAATTCCTCATCCTGACCTCGGCCATGCGTCAGCAGCCTTGGGCGACGCCCTGGCTGCTGGTCGCACTCGGCGTGGCTTTCGCGGCGGTGTTTTCCAAGGTGCAACCGATGGTGTTCGGCGAAGCGAAAGCCGCGCGCCTGTCGCAGCGCCCCCCAATGCTGCCCGTGTTTGTGCATCTCGGGCTGGTGCTGCTGCTCGGGATCTGGATTCCCTCGTTTCTGGCCGACTGGTATCGCCACGCGGCCAAGCTCATCGGCTGACGCCCATGAACCTCTCCGCGCTCGGGATACCCACGGCAACGTTGGTTGGCAGCATTCCAGCGCAGCGGGGCGCCGTGAGCGCCGCGCAACTACTCGCCGCGTGCCGACTCGCCTGGGAACAGGGCGGGCAACTGGTTGCCCTGTGGGCGAGCGACGAACGCGACCGCGAGCGCGGGTTCTGCCTGCGCGTGCTGCTCCAGGACGCCGGCGGCCTGACGTTACTCGAGCACACCCTGGCTGGCCCAGGAGCGCGCTACCCCGACCTGGCGCCCATTTTTCCCGCAGCAAACCGGATGCAGCGCGCGGCCTTCGATCTGGTTGGCGTCGAGTGCGAGGCCGAAGATCAGCGGCCGTGGCTGTGGCAGGCGGCGTGGCCGATCGATCGATTCCCGCTGCGCCACGACTTTGAAAGCTCGCCGCGGTGGGAACCGGGCCAGGAGGATTACCCGTTCGTGCGTGTGGCCGGCGATGGCGTGCATGAGATTCCGGTCGGACCGGTGCACGCCGGGATCATCGAGCCGGGGCACTTTCGCTTTCAGGTAGTCGGCGAGAAGGTCCTACGCCTGGAGGAGCGTCTGGCCTATACCCACAAGGGCATCGAAAAGCGCTTCGAGGCGTTCGCGCTGGCCGACGGCCATCGGCTCGCCGGCCGCGTGTCGGGTGATAGCACGGTTGCTTATGCGTGGGCCTACGCCCAGGCCGTCGAGGCGATCGCCAGCCTTGGCGCGCCGCCACGGGCGCTCACCTTGCGCGCCCTCTGCCTCGAGCGCGAGCGCATCGCGAACCATCTGGGGGACCTGGGTTCGCTCGGCAACGATGCCGGGTTTGCCTTTGGCCTGGCGCAGTTTTCGCGGCTCAGGGAGGACGTGCTGCGCCTGAACGCCGGAACTTTCGGCCACCGGCTGCTCATGGACGTGGTCATTCCCGGCGGCGTCGCCCACGATCTCGACCCCGCCGCCGCCGCCGCCCTGCGCGGCCAATGCGGCGCGCTCGCGCGCGAGATCGGCGTGTTGCGCGGCATCTACGACGAGCACGCCGGGTTGCAGGATCGGTTCCGCAACTGTGGTCTGGTCACCCGCGAACTGGCCGCCCAGCTGGGGCTGACCGGTTTCGCCGCCCGCGCCAGCGGCCTCGCCGACGACCTGCGCTGCGATTTCCCGACGCCACCGTACGATACCCTTGGCGTGCGCAGGGTCACCCGCGCCAGCGGCGACGTGGCGGCGCGGGTCGCAGTACGCTTCGACGAGGCGCTGGAGTCGCTGCGCCTGAGCCAGGCGCTGCTGGAGACGCTGCCCGCCGGGGAGATTCTCGCGCCGCTGCCGGGGCGCATCGCGCCGGGCCTTGCCCTGGGGCTCGTCGAAGGCTGGCGCGGACCGGTGGTGATCGGCCTGGAGAGCGCAGGCGACCGGATGATTCGGCGCTGCCATGCGCACGACCCGTCGTGGCAAAACTGGCCGGTGTTGGAGCACGCGGTGATCGGCAACATCGTTCCCGACTTTCCGCTCATCAACAAGTCGTTCAACCTCTCCTACAGCGGCCACGACTTGTAACGGGCCAAGCCGACGCCATGTTGACTATTCTCCGCCAGATCGCGACCACCGGCATCAAGACCGAGCCGGCGCCCACGCCGGCCGAAGAAATGGTGCTCGTCGCGCGCCTCCAGCAGCGCATTCTGCGTACGCTCGGCCGCGCCCTGACAATCCGCCATGTCGATGCCGGCTCCTGCAACGGCTGCGAGTTGGAAATCCATGCACTCGGCAACCCCTATTACAACCTCGAGGGCCGCGGCATCCGCTTCGTCGCCAGCCCGCGGCATGCGGACATGCTGCTGGTGACCGGTCCGGTATCGAAGCACATGGCCATCGCGCTCAAGCGTACCTACGACGCCACCCCTGATCCGAAGCTTGTAGTCGCGGTCGGCGATTGCGGCTGCTCCGGCGGCATCTTCGGCGAGAGTTACGCGAGCTGCGGGCGGGTGGCGAATCTGATCCCGGTCGATGTCGCGGTGCCCGGTTGCCCGCCGCCGCCGACTGTCCTGTTGCAGGGCATTCTCGCCGCGATCAGCAAGGCCGCGCCGGCGGACAAGGCCGGCGCCGGGCGCCCGCCGGCCGGCGACGCTGGGCCGCGTAGCGACTCTTGAATTCCACCGGGGCGACGCCATCTTCGCAGCGTAGGTGGCAGCGGACTGCCGCCCCATGAATTTCACAGGAGAGCACGAATGAGTGGCTTGTTGCGTTATCAGAGCCCGCTGGATCGGGCATTAGGCGCGTTCTTCGCGCCGGTCAACGGCGCCGCGGGCGCCGGCGGTACGATTGACCTGGACGTCGTCGAAACCCCCGAAGCGTATGTGGTCCGGGCCGCGGTGCCTGGCGTAGCCAAGGACAAGATCGAAGTCAACGTCGAGGATCGTGACGTGACGATCGCGGTCGAGTACCGCGAGGAAATCGAGGCCAATGGCAAGACGCTGTGGCGCGAGCGGACCTTCGGCAAGGCCAGCCGGGCGATCCGTCTGCCAGAAGCGGTCGATGCCAATGCTGCCCAGGCGACGCATAACGACGGCGTGTTGCAGTTGACGCTGCCGAAGATCGCCAAGGCAAATTCGAAGCAGATCACGATCCAGTAAGGTTCGCTACGGTACGGCAACGAACGAGCGCGGCCCCGGCCGCGCTTTTTCTTGTGTGTATCCGCCCGGTGGACCCAAGGCCGCGTTGCGTCGCGCGGTGGCCATGGACTAAACTCGCGCCACACTGGGAGGGTATGGCAATGATCCATTCGCACCGCCGGCTCGCCGTTGCTGCACTGCTGACCGCGGTCTTGGTTGTCGCTTGCGGCAAGACAGCGGCGCCGCCACCCCCGCCGCCGGTCCCCGTGGTCACCGCGCCAACGGTCAACGAGGAAACGAAGAGGGCGGCGATGGAGGTGTACGTCTACGCTTTGCCGCTCGTGCTCATGGACCTGACCAAGCAGGTGCAGACGGCAAAGGCCCCGGTCAATGCCTTTGAGCTCCGCCATGGCGGGCCCAGTGCTACCGCCGAAGTCGTGGACCCGAACCCCGATGTGCTTTATTCGGACGCTTGGCTGGATCTGACTCGGGAGCCGATCGTGCTTTCGGTGCCCGACACCCACGGTCGCTACTACGTGATGGCGATGCTGGATGCCTGGAGCAACGTCTTCCAGTCAACGGGCAAGCGCACGACGGGTACGAAGAAGGGCGACTTCGCCATCGTCGGCCCGAAGTGGAAGGGTGAGCTCCCGAACGACATCGACGAGATCAAGGCTCCGACCGACATGGTATGGTTACTTGGCCGCACCGAGAGCAACGGTCGGGCCGATGAGGCGGCCGCAGCCAAACTCGTAGAGCAGTACAAGCTGACGCCGCTTGGGCAGTGGCGCAAGTCCGGCGCCAAGGCGGCGCATCCGCCAGTGGCGATCCCACCGGGAGGCGACGTCAAGACCCCGCCCGCCGAGCAAGTCGCGAAGATGGACGCCCAGACCTTCTTCACGCGTTTCGCCGCCCTGCTGCCCGGCAATCCGCCGGCCAAGGACGACACCGCGGTGGTCGAGAAGATCAAGAAACTGGGCATCGTTGCCGGGCAGCCGTTCACCACGAGCCAGCTCGATGCCGCCTCGGCTAAGGGCGTCGAGGCCGGGGTAAAGGCCGCGCTCGACGCGATCGTCGCGGCGGCCAAGGGCAGCGTCGGCGACCTGCGCAACGGCTGGACCATCCAATGGGACCAGGGCCGCTACGGCACCAACTACGGTTTGCGTGCGGTCATTGCTTGGCTTGGCCTAGGCGCGAACGCGCCCGAGGACGCGCTCTTCCCGTCGACCCACTTCGACGCAGGCGGCCACCCGCTCAGCGGCGCCTACAAGTACGTGTTGCATTTCGACAAGGGGAAGGCCCCGCCGGCCGAAGGCTTCTGGTCGCTGGCGATGTACAACGACAAGCAAACCTTCGTCGCGAACCCGCTCGACCGGCATGCAATCGGCGATCGCGACAAGCTTAAGTTCAACGCGGATGGCTCGCTCGACCTTTACCTCCAGAACGAAGACCCGGGCCGGGACAACGAAGCGAACTGGCTGCCGGCGCCGAAGGGCAATTTCAGCGTAATCCTGCGCGTCTACTGGCCCAAGCAGGAGCTGCTCGACCGGAGCTGGACGCCGCCGGCGATCAAACGCGTCGCCTGAACGGCGCCGCGACTCTAGCCCAGCAGGTCGGCCGCTTTCTTGCCGCGGCCGTTGCGTTCCGGCTCGGTTGGCGGGCGAGCACCCTTGCGCAGGGCCTGGCGCTCGAGGACTGGCTTAAGATAGCGCCCGGTATAGCTCGCGGCGACTGCCGCAACCTGTGCCGGCGTGCCTTCGGCGATGATGCGCCCGCCGCCGGCGCCGCCCTCAGGGCCCAGGTCGATTATCCAGTCGGCGGTCTTGACCACGTCGAGGTTGTGTTCGATGACCACGACCGTGTTGCCGTGATCGCGCAGACGATGCAGCACCGTCAACAGCATTTCGATGTCGTGGAAATGCAGCCCCGTCGTCGGCTCGTCGAGAATGTACAGCGTGCGCCCGGTGTCGCGCTTGGACAGCTCCAGCGCCAGCTTGACCCGCTGCGCTTCGCCGCCGGACAGAGTCGTTGCCGATTGCCCCAGCGTGATATAGCCCAAGCCCACGTCAAGCAGCGTCTGCAGCTTGCGTGCGACCGCCGGCACGGCCTCGAAGAACGCGTACGACTGCTCGACCGTCATCGACAGCACATCGTGGATATTCTTGCCCTTATATTGGATCTCGAGCGTCTCGCGGTTATAGCGCTGGCCGTGGCAAACATCGCAGGCGACATAAACGTCGGGCAGAAAGTGCATCTCCACCTTGATGAGCCCATCGCCTTGGCAGGCTTCGCAGCGGCCGCCCTTGACGTTGAATGAGAAGCGTCCCGGTCCGTAACCGCGTTCGCGCGCGTCCTTGACCTGCGCAAACAGTTCCCGGATCGGCGTGAACAGCCCGGTATAGGTAGCCGGATTGGACCGCGGCGTGCGCCCGATCGGACTTTGGTCAACACTGATCACCTTGTCGAAGAACTCGAGCCCGGACAGCTCTTCGTATGCGGCCGGCTCGGCGCTGCTGCCATAAAGGTGGCGCGCGATCGCATGATAAAGGGTGTCGTTAATCAGCGTCGACTTGCCCGATCCGGACACGCCGGTAACGCACACGAACAGGCCGACCGGCAGCTTCAGGGTAATGTGCTGGAGATTGTTGCCGCTGGCGCCGGTGAGCGTCAGGCAGCGCTCGAGGTCGAACTTGTGCCGATGGGCCGGGATCGGGATCTGCCGATGCCCGGCAAGGTACTGTCCGGTAAGCGAATGCGGCGCGCGCCGGATATCCTCCGGGGTGCCCTGCGCGACGATCTGCCCGCCGTGTTCGCCCGCGCCCGGCCCCATGTCGACAACGTGGTCGGCCGAGAGAATGGCGTCGGTGTCGTGTTCGACCACGATCACGCTGTTGCCCAGATCGCGCAGGTGCTTGAGGGTGGTCAGCAGGCGATCGTTATCGCGCTGATGCAAGCCGATCGACGGCTCGTCGAGTACATACATGACCCCGGTCAGGCCCGAGCCGATCTGCGAGGCGAGGCGAATGCGCTGGGACTCGCCCCCGGAGAGGGTTTCCGCGGAGCGGTCAAGCGACAGGTATTCGAGGCCGACATTGTTCAGGAACTGCAGGCGGTTGACGATCTCCTTGATGATCTTGTCGGCGATCGCCTGGCGCTGGCCCTCGAGCTTGAGGCCGCGGAAGAACTCGCCGGTCTGCTTGAGCGGCCAGTTGCTCACCTCGTAGATTGCGCGCCCGCCGACCTTCACGTGGCGTGCTTCGCGACGCAACCGCGTGCCGTCGCACTCGGGACACGGCTTGGAGTTGAGGTACTTGGCGAGCTCCTCCCGTACCATGATCGAGTCGGTCTCGCGGTAGCGGCGCTCGAGGTTCGGGATGATGCCTTCGAAGGCGTGTTCGCGCACCATCGGCTTACCGCGATCGGAAAGGTACTGGAAGGCGATCTTTTCCTTGTCGCTGCCGTACAGGATCATCTGCTGCACGCGCTCCGGCAGCCGATCGAACGGGCGTTCCAGGTCGAAACCGTAGTGCTTGGCCAGGCTTTGCAGCATCTGGAAATAGAACTGGTTGCGCCGGTCCCAGCCCCGAATCGCGCCGGAGGCGAGCGAAAGGTGCGGGAAACCCACCACCCGCCGCGGGTCAAAAAAACTGATCGAGCCCAGCCCGTCGCAGCGCGGGCAGGCGCCCATCGGATTGTTGAACGAGAATAGTCGCGGCTCGAGCTCCTGCAACGAATAGCTGCAGATCGAGCAGGCGAATTTCGCCGAGTACAAGTGCTCCTCACCGGTGTCCATGTCGACCGCGAGCGCCCGGCCGTCGCCGTTGCGCAGGGCCGTCTCGAACGATTCGGCCAGGCGCTGCTTGAGATCGGGGCGCACGCGCAGGCGATCGACAACGACCTCGACGGTGTGCTTGGTGTTCTTGGCGAGCTTTGGCACCGCGTCGATCTCGTATACCTTGCCGTCGACTCGCACCCGCACGAAGCCCTTGGCTCGCAATTCGGCCAGCAGTTCGAGCTGTTCGCCCTTGCGATTGACCACCGCCGGGGCGAGGATCATTAACTTGGTTTCCTCCGGTAGCAGGAGGACGGCGTCTACCATCTGCGAAATCGTCATCGCCGCGAGCTTTTGCTCGGGGTGATTGGGGCAATACGGTTCGCCGACGCGCGCATACAGCAGGCGCAGGTAGTCGTGGATCTCGGTGACCGTCCCGACGGTGGAGCGCGGGTTGTGCGAGGTCGCCTTCTGTTCGATGGAGATCGACGGCGACAACCCTTCGATGAGGTCGACGTCGGGCTTTTCCATCAACTGCAGGAACTGCCGGGCGTAGGCGGAAAGTGATTCGACGTAACGACGCTGACCCTCGGCGTAGAGGGTGTCGAACGCCAGCGAACTCTTGCCCGAGCCGGAGAGCCCGGTGATGACGATCAGCCGGTGCCGCGGCAGATCGAGATTGATGTTCTTGAGGTTATGCGTGCGCGCGCCGCGGATGCGGATGTATTCCATAACTTGCCGGGAGCCTCTTGGGTTCAGGCCAACCTGCTAATATACTCTTTTTCGCTCGCTCTTTCTAAGCGCTCTGACTGCCCAAACGGCGCACCCGGGCGCGACCCGCGTCGGGCCGACCGGCGAGCGACCGATTCGAGAGGAGAATTCCCATGGCATCCGTGAACAAGGTGATCCTGGTCGGCAACCTCGGCCGGGATCCGGAGACGCGCTACACGACCAGCGGCGACGCGGTGACCAACATCCGCCTGGCGACAACCGACACCTGGAAGGACAAGGCCGGCGAAAAGCAGGAGCGCACCGAGTGGCATAACATCGTTTTCTACGGGCGCCAGGCGGAGATCGCTGGCGAATACCTGAAAAAGGGCCGGCAGATCTACGTCGAGGGGCGGCTGCAGACGCGCAAATGGCAGGATAAGGAAGGCCAGGACCGTTACACGACGGAAATCATTGCCGACCGCATGCAGATGCTCGGCAGCCGCGACGGTGGCGGCGCGACCGCGGCAGCGGAACCCGCGGAGCGCACGGCGGCAAGTCCCGAGGCGCGCGGCGGCAGGGGCGCCGCTGCGCCGGCGAAGAAGAACGTCGACGATCTGGACGACGATATTCCGTTCTAGCGGGACGGATCGGGTGCGGCCGGTTGGCCACCGTCACCCGGGCACGCAGGCCGTGTGCGGCATCTGGCTGCGCGCGCCGTCGGGCGCGTCGCGCGCCTCAATCACGCCCCCGCCGAGACATCGGTCGCCATCGTAGACGACCAAATATTGCCCCGGTGTCGGCGCCCACTGCGGCGCATCGAAGCGCGCACGCCAGCGACCGTCGGCGAGCGATTCCAAGCGGCAGGCCGCGCTGGCCATGCGATAGCGCGTCTTGGCGGCCAGTCGCACTCCCGACGGCGGCGGCCGAGACGCGATCCAGTGCAGCGCGCCGATCTCTAGAGTGTGCGCGTAAAGGCGCGGGTCGTCGCGACCCTGGACGACGATGAGGGCGTTGCGCGCGGCGTGCTTGCCAGCAACAAACCAGCCCTGCGCATTGCCGCCACGCGTGCCACCGATGCCGAGCCCCTGGCGTTGCCCGAGCGTGTAGTACGCGAGTCCCTGATGCTGGCCGACGAGCCGCCCCGCGGGCGTTTCGATCGGCCCCGGCGTCCGGGGCAGGTAGCGCGCGAGGAAGTCGCGAAAAGGTCTCTCGCCGATAAAGCAGATGCCTGTCGAGTCTTTCTTCGCAAACGTTGGAAGCTTTTGCTCTCGCGCCAGCGCCCGCACTGCGGTCTTCCTTAGCTGGCCGAGCGGGAAGAGCGTCGGGGCGAGCTGCGGTTGGCTGAGCCGGTGCAGAAAATAGGTCTGGTCCTTCGTCCCGTCGATGGCTTGTAGCAACTCAACGCGCGCGCCGGCTGCCCGGAGCTGCGCGTAGTGCCCGGTAGCGATCCGGTCGGCACCGAGGCCACGGGCATGGTCGAGGAAGGCGTGGAACTTGATCTCGCTGTTGCAGAGTACGTCGGGGTTGGGTGTGCGCCCGCTTTCGTATTCCGTCAGGAAATGCGCGAACACCCGCTCGCGGTATTCGCGGGCGAAGTTCACGGCCTCGAGTTCGATGCCGACGACGTCGGCCACGGCTGCCGCGTCGACCAGATCCGCGCGCGACGCACAGTAGGCGTCGGTATCGTCGTCTTCCCAGTTCTTCATGAACACGCCGATGACCTCGTGTCCTGCGCGCTTGAGGAGCCAAGCCGCGACCGACGAATCGACGCCGCCGGACAGGCCGAGAACAACGCGGTGTTTCGAACTCATGGTCGCGGATCCTAGAGGCACAAGGACGGCATGGCCGTGCTACGCCGTGGCACTGGGGTCGGGTCGATACGCGTTCGGCGCAGGCCGTCGCCGCGGCGGCCCAAGAAAAAAAGGGCAGGGCGCCTGACGCCCTGCCCTTCTTGGGGTTCGACGTAGTGGCTAGTTGCCGCCGCCCGCCCCCGGAGCTTTCTGGGCGTCCTTGGCCGCTTGTTGGCGCTGCGCCTTAGTGGTTATTTCCTTGGGCGTGCCCTTCTGGGCGTTCAGTTCCTTCTGTTCGGCCGCCGTTCTGGGTGGTTGGTTCGTCGCCTTTTCTTGCTGCTCCTGCAGGAGCTTCTGCCGTTGCGCGGCCTTCTCCTTCTTGAACGCCGCCTTCTCTGCTGGCGTCATCTTGGCGTAATCGGCCTTCGCCTTGGCGCGGTCGGCCTTCAGCTTGGCTTGGTCGACCGGTTGCGGCGGAGTTTGTTCCTGTGCCATGGCAGCGACCGAACCGAGCGCGAACACGCCAGCGATCAACACTGCAATTAACTTGTTCATCAGTTTGCCCTCAGAGAAAAACATCATTTTGATCGGCCACTTGTCCGAGCCAACGGCGCGGTAGGCGAAAAATGGAAAAACGTTCTTGATTATATATTGAACTTTGTAACCCGACGCAACAATCCGGAGCGATTCAAGCCCCGGACTGTTGCATCGCCGCAACGCGCCTTATTTGGGCGTGGCGGTGTCCTTGCTCATGCTGTCCTTGCTCATGCTGTCCTTGCTCATGCTGTCCTTGCTCATGCTGTCCTTGCTCATGCTGTCCTTGCTCATGCTGTCTTTTGCCGCGGGCTTCGTCTTCGAAGTCTTGGTCTTGGCCTTGGTCTTGGTCTTGGTCGTCTTGGCCTTATGGGTCGGCTTCGACGTAGCCTTCATCGAGTCATCGGATTTGGTAGCAGGAGCGGCCGCCGGAGCGGGGGCCGGGGTCGGTGCCGGGGCTTGCGCCGCAGCGGTCAACGACACGGCGAAGGCGCCTGCGAGCAGCGCCGACATCAGCTTGGTCATATTTCAGTCCTCAGTGTGAAGTAGGTTACAAAGTGACACAAATGGGCGTGTCAGGCGCATTAACGCCGTTCCCGCCTTGCGGTTGACAAACACTGCGTGGTCCTGAAGTAAGCCTTTACAGTCCACGCTACGCGTCTGCATTCGTGCCTCCCCGAGACAACTTGTTTCTTTAGAAAACAAGCGATTATAGCGTAAGCGACCCTCGCAACCTAGCCCTCCGGGAGCGGCCCCTCGGTCGCGCGGGGCGGACGCTGGTGGTTGAGCCATTGCCGGAGCAACGGCACGGTCACCGGTCGTTTGGCGGCCAGCGATAGCCGGTCCAGTGCCGAGAGGGTCGCCAGCAGCGTGCGCATATCGCGACGGCCATGGCGCAGCAAGTAGTCGACCACTTCGGGCGCCAGACGAAAGCCGCGCTGGGCCGCGTAAGTTGTGAGTGCCGCCGCCTTCTCCTCGTCGGCCAGCGGCAGTACCTCGTACACCAGGCCCCAGCCAAGGCGGGTGCGCAAGTCTTCGCGCACGGGTAGCGCCGCGAGGGGAGCGCGGGTTGCCGCGAGCAGGCGCCCCCCGCGCGCCCGCAAACTGTTGTAGAGCGTGAACAGGCGCGCCGCGGCGCCCGGGTCGGCCTCGTCGACCTGGTCAATGGCAACCAGACCCACCGCGTCCGCCCCTGCCACAGCCTCCGGCGTGCGGTAGAAGCACGTGCTCACGCCGGCCTCGGCGGCGAGCGCTAAGGCGGCGCACAGCAGGTGCGTCTTGCCGGCACCGGGCGCGCCCCAGAGCAAAAACCCGGTTTCGCCTGTCTCCCCGCCGGCGAAGCGCGTCAGCGTGGCGAGCAACTCGCGGTTGCGGCCCGGCAGAAAATTGGCCATTCGCGGCGGCTCGGGCGCCGCGAGCTCAAAGACCAGTTGTTCCAAGTCAGCGGTACAGATCCGAGGTGTAATAGAACTTGCGCAGGTGGCGCAGTCCCACGAGCAGAGCGGCGCTCACCGGCAGCGCCACCAGGACGCCCGCAAATCCGAACAGTTGCCCGAAGGCCAGCAGGGCGAAGATGACGGCCAGCGGATGCAGCCCGATGCGATCGCCCACCAGAAACGGCACGAGCACATAGTTCTCGAGTAGCTGCCCGACACCGTACACGGCGAGTACCGCAACAAATCCGGACCAGCCGGACCATTGCAGCAGCGCGGCGAGCACCCCCAGCGTCAAGCCCAGGCCAAAGCCAACGTACGGAATGAATACCAGCAGGCCGGTGACGATGCCGATCGGCAACGCGAACTGCAGGCCAGCAAGTGTGAGCCCAACGGTGTAATACACGGCGAGCACGCCCATGACGGCGAGCTGGCCGCGCAGAAACTCGGCGAGCACGCCATCGATTTCGGCCGCGATGGTGCGTACGCGCGACCGCCAGCGCCGCGGCAGCAGCTCGTCGAGCCGCGACACGACCCGGTTCCAGTCGCGAAGCAAATAGAACATGACCACCGGGATGAGCACGAGGTTGATGATGATCCCCAGGATCACGGTCCCGCCGGCTTCGACCTTCGACAGGAGTTTGATCGTCAGCGCCTGGGCGCCGGCCAGATTCTCAGTGATCAGTTGCTTGAGCGACCCGAGGTCGAGCTGCAGATCGATACCCAGCCGATCGTGCAGCCAGGGTGCCACGTAGCCGTAGGCGTTGGTGGCCAGTCCGGGCAGGACCCGGGTCAGTTGCGTCACCTCGTTTTCCACCAGCGGAACGAGCACCAGCAGCAGCGCCAGCAGCAACAGCAGGATGACCGTGATCACGAGCAATGTGCCGACCGTGCGCGGTATGCGGTGGCGTTGCGCCCAGCTCACGAGCGGGCTGCCGAAATAAGCGAGGATGGCGCCGATCAGAAACGGCGTGAGAATCGGCCCGAGCCAACGCAGCAGGAAGACCACCGCGAGGGTGGTGCCAACGATCCAAAGGTAGTGCACCGGCCGCAACGGCGCCGGCGCGCGCCGCCTCGCGGCGGTGGGAGCGGACTCGGTCGTGTCGTCGACTTCCGGGCCGGAAGGGGTCATTTTCGGTAAGATTCGGGCAAGGCGTTGCACTTTAACCCGCCCCCTGCTGCGACTCAATCCAATGCCCTCCACCGCGCCTGGCCAAACGCTCACCTACCGCGACGCAGGCGTCGACATCGCGGCCGGCGACGCCTTGGTGGAGGCGATCAAGCCGTTCGCCAAGCGCACACTGCGGCCCGAAGTTCTGGCCGGCATCGGTGGCTTCGGCGCGTTGATCGAGCTGCCCAAACGCTACCGGGAGCCGGTGCTGGTCGCCGGCACCGATGGGGTAGGTACCAAGGTCAAGCTCGCCTTCGCGCTCGGCCGGCACAACACGATCGGCATTGATCTGGTCGCCATGAGCGTCAACGACATCCTGGTTCAAGGCGCCGAGCCGCTGTTTTTCCTCGACTATTACGTTTGCGAGCGTCTTGACGTGGCCGTCGCCAGCGAGGTGATCAGGGGCATCGCCGCGGGTTGCGAGCTGGCTGGTTGCGCGCTGATCGGGGGCGAGACGGCCGAGCATCCCCAGGCGTTCGTCGCCGGCGAATACGACTTAGCCGGCTTCGCCGTGGGGGTCGTGGAAAAATCGCGTGCGATCGACGGCCGCGCCATCGCGGAGGGCGACGTCCTGATCGGGCTGGCCTCGAGCGGACCCCACGCCAACGGCTTCTCGCTCATCCGCCGCATTCTCGAGGCGAACCGCATCGATCTGGCGCGTGCCGTGCCCGGTGTCACCGGGTCACGCACACTCGGGGAGGTGTTGCTGGAGCCCACCCGGATCTACGTCAAGCCGGTACTCGGGCTGCTCGGCGAGGTCGAAGTCAAGGGTATGGCGCACATCACCGGCGGCGGACTCACCGAAAACACGCACCGCATGTTTCCGCCGGCCCTGGTCGCGCGCATCGACACCGCGCGGTGGCCTCGGCCGCCGATCTTCGATTGGCTGCAGCGCACCGGCAACATCGCGCCGGCCGAAATGCACCGGGTGTTCAACTGCGGTATCGGGCTGGTGCTCGTCGTCGCGGCGGGCGACGCGCCGACGGCGCTGGCGCGGCTGGAGGCGCAGGGTGAAACCGCGTATGTGATCGGACGCGTCGAGCGCGGGCGACCGGGCGCGCCGGCGAGTGTGGTCGCGTGAACGACGGCCGCCGGGAGCGCGCGTGCTGAAGCGCATCGTCATCCTCATCTCCGGCCGTGGATCGAACATGGCGGCGATCCTCGATGCCGAACGCGCCGGTGCGATCGCCGGTCACGTCGTCAGCGTGATCAGCAATCGCGCGGATGCCGCGGGCCTGGTGCTGGCCGCCGCGCGCGGCGTGCCGACTACGGTAGTAGAGCAACGGCATTTCCAAGGCCAAGGCGTGCCGGCCTTCGAGCAGGCGCTGGCTGCCTCGATCGACGCGCTTGCGCCCGACCTGGTCGTGCTGGCCGGCTTCATGCGCATCCTCAGCGCGGAACTCGTGGGCCGTTACGCCGGACGAATGCTCAATATCCATCCCTCGCTGCTGCCCGCCTATCCCGGCCTGCATACGCACCAGCGCGCGCTCGCCGACGGGGTCAAGGTCCATGGTTGCACCGTGCATTTCGTGACGCCTCGAGTCGACCATGGGCCGATCGTGTCCCAGGCGGCGGTCGCGGTGCGCGACGACGACGACGCGGCGAGCCTGGCCGCGCGCGTGCTCGGCGCTGAGCACCGCATCCTGGTCGCCGCCGTGCGCTGGTTCTGCGAGGATCGGTTGGCCATCGAGGGCGCGCGCGTGCATGTCAGCAACGAGGCCCCTTGCGCCGAAGCGCTGCTCGTGCCGGCGGCACCCTAGTTGGCGGCCGTGGAGAACTCCGCGATTGATGCTTCCGAACTGCGCGTAAGCCCGGCTGCAGCGCGGGCATGGCGGCCCTCGCGTCCGCGGCAGGTGCTCTTTGGCGCACTATTCGCATCGCTGCTCGCCCACCTGCTTATCGCGAGCTTGACGGAGCCGCCCTCGCCCGCCGCCCCGCCGGTGGTGCTGCTGAGGGCGACCATCACCACCATGCCGCCTCCCCCGACACCGGTGGTCAAGCCCGTGAGCGCGAAACCCCGGCCCAGGGCGGCAGCGGTGACCGTGCTCGCGGCTTTGCCCGAAACTTCAAAGATCGACAGCGCGGTCGTGCTCGCCGCGCTCGAGCCCGCAGTCGAAGTCCCGCTCCCGGCCGCGCCGACGGAGGAAACGCTCCCGGCTGCCGCGCCGGATCCCGCCTCGCCGCGACCTTTGCCGCCACGCATTGAACTCGTCTACCGCGGCTTTCTCGGTACGCAGGGATTTTTTGTCGGCGACGCCGTGTATCGTCTCGAGCACGCGGCCAATCAGTACCGGATCACCACCGTCGGCGAGGCACGCGGGCTGGCTGCCCTCTTCTTGCACGGCCAAGGGCGGCTTACCAGCACCGGAACGATCACGCGCGAGGGCCTGCAACCGAATCGGTACACGGCCGAGCGCACCAGCGATGGGCACAAGGAAGCAGCGACCTTCGATTGGGAAAGCGGCGT
Source organism: uncultured beta proteobacterium (assembly GCA_963777455.1). Taxonomy (GTDB): domain Bacteria; phylum Pseudomonadota; class Gammaproteobacteria; order Burkholderiales; family Casimicrobiaceae; genus PALSA-1003. Next base: position 1,954,089 of record CAVZQQ010000004.1, on the reverse strand, counting down.
CGTCGAGCTGAACGACAGCAAGACGGCCGGGTTGGAGGTGCCGACCTTCGATCCGCTAACCGTCCTATGGCAGTTTTATTTCGCGCCGCCGGCGCAGGACGACACCGAGTTTGACGTGGCCACCACGCGTCGCGTGTATCGCAACCGCTTCCACCGCGTCGGGACCGAGACGGTCAAGCTCAGCTTCGGCGACGTCGAGGCACAGGTGTGGGAGCGCAGCGGCGGCGACGGCACAGTAACCGCCCGGGTCTGGCTCGCGCCGTCGCTGCACAACGTGATGGTCAAGCTGCGCATGTCCAACGGCCGGGTCACTGGCGAGGCCCTGCTCGACAGCATCCGAGTCGACGAAACCGTCGCGCAGCAATGACTGTGCGTGCGGGCCAGCTCGCGGCGCTCGCCGAGGCCATTGCGGCGGTGTCACCGCTGACGGCTCCAGCCGATGTCGCGTTGCGCGATTTTTTCCGCCGCCACCGCCAGCTCGGGGCGCGCGACCGCGCATTTATCGCCGACGGGGTATTCGCGGTCATGCGGCGACGGCGCTCGCTCTCGGTGCACGCGGCGAGCAGTGCGCCGCGTGTGCTGGCCATCGCGGCCTGCCTGCGGGAGCTCGGTGTCAGTTTGCGCGAGCTCGAGTCGGCCCTCGCGGTCGACGAGCAAGCGTGGGCGCGCGATTTCAAGTCGCGCAAGCCGGAGCTGAGCCCGGCGGAGGCGGCGGATCTGCCCGACTGGCTGTGGGCGGAGCTCGGCGCCGCGCTACCCACGGAGCGCGCTGCCCTGGCGCGCGCGTGGCTCGGACCGGCACCGCTGGATCTGCGCATCAATCCCCTCAAGACCACCCGCGAGGCTGCCCTGACGGCGCTCGCCGCCGATGGCATCGGCGCCGCCGCGACGCCGTACTCGCCGGTGGGCCTGCGGGCGGCCGGCAAGCCGGTGGTGCAACGCCACCCCCTGTTTACCAGCGGTGCAATCGAGATTCAGGACGAGGGCAGCCAGTTGCTTTGTTTCCTGGTAGCCCCGAAGCGTTCAGAGATGGTCGTCGACTTCTGTGCCGGTGCCGGTGGCAAGACGTTGCTCCTGGGCGCGTTGATGCGCTCGCAGGGGCGTCTCTACGCGTTTGATATTTCGCCGCGCCGGCTTGCCAATCTGAAGCCGCGGCTGGCGCGCTCGGGATTGTCCAACGTGCATCCGCTGCGCATCACCGACGAGCGCGACGTGCACATTCGGCGTCTTGCCGGCAAAATCGATCGGGTGCTGGTCGACGCACCGTGCACGGGCTTCGGCACCCTCCGACGCAATCCGGACCTCAAGTGGCGGCAAACGCCAACGGCGGTTGCGGAGCTCGCGGCGAAGCAAGCCCGGCTGCTCGCCGCGGCGGCACCGCTCCTCAAACCCGGCGGACGCCTGGTGTATGCGACGTGCAGCGTGCTGCCCGCGGAAAACGAGGCGATCGTGGCGGCGTTTCTCGATGCGCACCCGGAGTTTGCCCTAGGTGACGCGACCACGGAGCTCGCGCGTGCCGGGATTGCACTCGATGTCGGACGCATGCTGCGGCTGTCTCCGCAGCACCACGGCTGCGACGGTTTCTTCGCGGCGGTCCTGGAGCGCGCGCGCTAACGCTGGTCGCGGCGGCAGCCTCCGGAGCGCCTGCTAAACTTGCCGCCATGCTGGCCCCGCTGGAACTCGATCGCATCCGGGAAGCGCTCGGCACGCCCGCCGGTCTGGTCGACCTGATCGCGGTCTGCGGATGTTTCGGTCTCGCCTGGTGGGTCGATCGAAGGGTGCGGCTGGGCGAAGGGGCGGAATCGCGCTTCGCCCGTCTCGGCGCAGGCAGCGTCAACCGCATGATCTTCCCCTTGACGGCGCTGCTGCTGCTGCTCATCACCCGCGCCGTCCTGCGCCCCTGGCATGCGCCACTGTTCTTCTCTATCGCCATCCCGCTGGTGATTGCGCTGGCGCTCATTCGCCTGTGTTTGTACGGCATGCATAGCCTGTTCGGACCGAGCCGCTGGCTGCCAATCTCGGAGCGCGCGATCAGCTTCACGATCTTCGGCGCGCTCCTGCTCTACTACTTCGGTGTCCTGCCGGAAATTGGCAACGCGCTCGCCGACACCAAGCTCCCGCTGGGCAAGTCGGAGTTCAGCGTGCTCGATCTGGGCCGCGATGCCCTTGTCCTGATTCTGGCGATCGTGGCCTCGCTGTGGATCTCAGGAATATTCGAGCAGCAGCTCCTGCGCCGTGCCACCGGCGAGACGAACGCGCGCGCCGTCCTGGCGAAACTCGTGCGCGCGGTGCTGCTGCTGGTCGGCATCATGATCGCGCTGTCGATGGTGGGCATCGACCTCACGGTGCTATCGGTCTTCGGCGGCGCGTTGGGGGTGGGCATCGGACTGGGCTTGCAGAAGCTCGCGAGCAACTACATTGCCGGATTCACGATCCTGCTCGACCGTTCCGTGCGCATCGGAGACATGATCACCGTTGACAACCGGTTCGGGATCGTCACCAAGGCAACCGCGCGCTACGTGGTCCTGCGCAGCCTGGACGGCGTCGAAGCGATCGTTCCCAATGAAACGATGGTCACGACGACGGTGCTCAACCACTCGTATACGAGCCGTGACATTCGGCTGGGCGTTCCGGTACAGATCAGCTACGACAGTGATCTCGAGCTGGCCATGCAACTCATGACCCAAGCCGCGCTCGCCGACCCGCGCGTGCTGCGCCAACCGAACCCGCCCGGCGTGCTCATCCTGCGCTTCGCCGAAAGCGGCATCGAGCTAGAGCTTGCAGTCTGGATTGAGGATCCAGAAAACGGCCAGAACAACCTGCGCTCGGCTTTGTACCTGCAGATCTGGCGTGCCTTTCGGACGCGCGGCATCAAGATTCCCTATCCGCAACGGGAAGTCCGACTTATCCCCGGGAACGCGCAAGAGCCGCCGCTGAAGTAAGTGCTCGCGACGATGTTAGTGCTCACATCGATTGGCAGACGTGTGGTAGTCTCGATGTGTGTACAATGCTTTTCTATTCTCTATTCTCTTCTGCAGGAGCCGCGTGTCCGTCCCCCTGCGCCGAGCCCCGAACTATGAATTCTGATCTTCTAACCTTTCTCTCCCATGGTCTGCTGCAGTTGCCGTGGTGGGGCTATGTCGTGCTGACGCTGGCGCTCACCCACGGAACGATCGCGGCTGTCACCATCTTCCTGCATCGGTCCCAAGCCCATCGCGGTCTGGACCTGCATCCGCTGGTCAGCCATTGCTTCCGCTTCTGGCTTTGGATGACGACCGGCATGGTCACCAAGGAATGGGTCGCCATTCATCGCAAGCATCACGCCCGGGTCGAGACCGACGATGATCCGCATAGCCCGCAGACGCGCGGTATCCGGACGGTCTTGCTACAGGGCGCCGAGTTATACCGCGTGGAATCGAAGAATGAACAGACACTCGAGAAATACGGCGCCGGTACCCCGGATGACTGGCTCGAGCGCAATGTGTACAGTCGCTACACTTGGGAAGGCGTCGGCCTGATGCTGATGGTCGATGTGGTCCTATTCGGTCCGGTCGGCCTGACGATTTGGGCAGTGCAGATGGCCTGGATCCCCGTGACCGCGGCCGGGATCGTCAACGGCATCGGCCACTACTGGGGCTATCGCAACTTTTCCTGTGAGGATGCCAGCCACAACATCGTCCCATGGGGAATCTTGATCGGCGGCGAGGAACTGCACAACAATCACCACGCCTACGGCAGCTCTGCCAAGCTCTCGTCGCGCTGGTACGAATTCGACCTAGGCTGGGCGTATATTCGCGGTCTGGAAATGCTGGGGCTCGCCAGCGTGCGCAAAGTGGCACCACGGATTCGCTTCGATCGCGACAAACTGCACGCCGATCTGGAGACGCTGCAATCGGTGATCACCCATCGCTACGCCGTCCTGACGAGCTACGCCCGCTCACTCAAGCAGGCGTTTGGAAGCGAAGTTGCCGCCCTGCGCGAGCGCGCCCGGCGCGGTGAGCTCACGGTAGACATCTCCAGCCTGCGTCGCCTGCGCCACTGGTTCCAATGCGATGGGCGCGACCTGCCGCCCGGCGATCGGGCGCGGCTTGCGTCGGCGCTGGAAAGCAGCAAGGCACTGCAGACGATTTATGCGATGCGGCAGGATCTGACCGCTTTGTGGGAACGCTCCAACGACTCGCGCGAACAGCTCTTGGCGCGCCTGCAGGACTGGTGCCACCGCGCCGAGGCGAGCGACATCATTCCTTTGCGCGACTTCTCTCGGGAACTGAAGAGCTACCGCTGAGGGCCGTCCCGGCCGGCCGGGCGCGTTTCGATGCTAAGCCAAGAGGCCACCCAGGTGGCCTCTTGGTTTTTCAGGATCCGATCGACGCGGCCGGGCTCGACCAGGTCACCATCCACCCAGCTCGCGGTAGGGATGCTCGTCGCCCAGGAAATCGATCCGTCACGCACGCGAGTTCGTCCTGAACGGTCACGAACCTAGCGTCTGGCGGAAGTAGGCGATGGTCTCCCTGAGACCATCTTCGAGGCCAACCTTGGGCTCCCAGTCAAGCGTACCCCTGGCCTTGGTAATGTCGGGTTGCCGCTGCACCGGGTCATCGGTGGGCAGCGGGCGGTGCACGACCTCGCTCTTCGATCCGGTCAGCCGCAACACGGTTTCGGCCAACTCGCGGATGGAAAACTCGACCGGATTACCAAGGTTCAGAGGACCGATTTCGGCGGTCTGGGTCATCATGGCGAGCAGGCCCGCCACCAGGTCATCCACGTAGCAAAAAGATCGGGTCTGGCTGCCGTCGCCATAGAGCGTGATGGGTTCGCCGCTGAGCGCTTGAACGATGAAGTTGCTTACCACGCGGCCATCGTGCGGATGCATGCGCGGCCCGTAGGTGTTGAAGATGCGCGCCACACGGATATCCACGCCGCCCTGCCTGTGGTAATCGAAACATAGGGTTTCGGCGCAACGCTTTCCCTCATCGTAGCAGGCCCGAGGGCCGATCGGGTTAACGTGCCCCCAATAGCTCTCCAGCTGCGGGTGCACCTGGGGGTCCCCATAGACCTCGCTGGTCGACGCTTGCAGAATGCGGGCCCCGCGGCGCTTGGCCAACCCCAGCATGTTGATCGCGCCGAGCACCGAAGTCTTGGTCGTAGAGATCGGGTTGGTCTGGTAATGCACCGGGCTGGCTGGGCAGGCCAGGTTGTAGATTCGATCCACCTCGACATAAATGGGTAGCCAGATGTCATGGCGGATCAGCTCGAAATTGGGCCGGTGCAGCAAATGTCTGATGTTGTCCTTGGAACCCGTAAAGAAGTTATCCAGGCAAAGCACCTCTTCGCCGGCGTCCACCAGACTCTCGCAAAGGTGGGAGCCGATGAAACCGGCACCTCCGGTTATTAGAGTAGTGGGTGTCATGTCGGGGCCCTCCCCCTCGCCTGTCCGTCCCGCCACAGCGCCTCGTCGATACGTCCCTTGCGCTCGCTGGGCGTCCCTGCGTCAAGCAGACGCAAGGCCCCGTGCTCAAGGCGATTGCCCCGGCTGTCCGCCGTAACGCCCGGAGCGCGTCCGCCTAGCCGGATGGGTGCAAGCAAGCCCAACTCAAGGCCTCGGGCGAGGTTTCCGGCTGGCTGGAGTGGTACCGGGGTGTGCCGACCGCGTTTGCCAAGGGTGCGCGGCGTGTTGCCCCCAAGCGCGCGCGTCGAGTCGTCGACTGGCGACGGGAATCGCGTAGCGGAACTGCGTCCGGAGGCCTTGTGGCGACAGGCCGGCTCAAGCCTGCCGGTGCCATCACCGGCAGCGCAAGGCTTCTCCTTGAGGGCCGTCTCCAAGAGCGGACACGGACGTGCCAGCTCCCGGACGGGCGCATCACTTGAGCTTGGTTTCCTTGTACAGCACGTGCTTCCGTGCCACCGGATCGAACTTCTTGATCTCCATCTTCTCCGGCGTCGTTTTCTTGTTTTTGGTCGTCGTGTAGAAGTGGCCGGTCCCGGCCGAGGATTCCAGCTTGATCTTGTCGCGCATGTCGAACTCCTTTGCTTTGGACTCTAGGCGGTCTGCCCGCGGGAGCGCATTTCCGCGAGGACGACCTCGATGCCCTTCTTGTCAATTGTGCGCAGTGCCGCATTGGTAAGCCTCAGGCTCACCCAGCGGTTCTCACTTTCCACCCAGAACCGCCGCCGCTGCAGGTTCGGCAAAAACCGGCGCTTGGTTTTGTTGTGGGCATGCGAAACATTGTTGCCCACCATCGGGGTCTTGCCGGTTACTTCGCAAACTCGAGCCATCGCCCGCTCCCATCTTGGGACGCTTGCCGGGCCGGCAAACGTCAAGCCGTCAGAAAGAGGGTGATTTTAGCCGAAAACGATCGGTGATTCAAGCGCTTGGCACCGGCTTGCCCACGTTCGGTTGCCTTCTCTCTGCAGCAGCGTTCGAAGCGGACGACGCCCAGCAACAAGACCAGGAATGGCTCGCAGCCCTATTCAAACTGCGCTGCCGCTACCACCCCTTCGAAGTCGCGTCCGAGTTGGCGACGCGACGCTGTGGGATACCGCAGCGAAGATCCCTGTGCCTCGCGCCAGAACGCGGAACAAGTACGCGCCAAACATGACCACATCTACGTCGATGATCGCACGTCGACTTCGCGACGCCGGGTTCGCATTCTCCCGCCCGTACGGACGCCGAGTACGTCGATCGGGCTGTCAGGTCGTGCCCGGACGCCGCGCCCGCGCAGCAGTGCGCAAACGCATCGGCAGCGCGCGGCATGTGCTGTTCGCTGGCGTGGCGCCGGTTCGAGCACGAAAGCCGTTCCCTATCGAGCGCGCTCGGGACGCCGACTCCGGAAGCGCGGCCCGCTCCATGCGCCTGCCACCCCGAACCTGAGCGTCGCGCCGATCGGATGCTCCGGACCGCACCGTGGCCGCATCGCCCCTATACCCTGATGCCAGCCCATATTAAACTGCGCGACGCCCTCGCTTCCTCAGGGTAATGAAGGGTCAACGCCTGCCCATGGTTGCCACCGCCCGCGTCCTGGACCGCATCGTGCTCGGAATCACGGGAGGCATCGCGGCCTACAAATCCGCCGAATTGACCCGTCTGCTGATCAAGCAAGGCATCGCAGTCGACGTGGTGATGACCTCGGCGGCGACACGCTTCATTGCCCCGATGACCCTGCAGGCGCTGTCCGGAAAACCCGTGGCGACCGATCTCTGGGAATCGGGAGCTGCCAACGCGATGGCACATATAGACCTCTCGCGGACCGCCGATGCAATCCTGGTCGCCCCGGCATCGGCGGACTTCATCGCCAAGGTCGCCTCCGGCCATGCGGACGATCTGTTGTCGACGCTCTGCCTCGCGCGAACCTGCCCGCTGCTGGTAGCACCGACGATGAACGTGCAGATGTGGAACAATCCCGCTACGCAACGCAACGTGGCGCAGCTGCGCGCCGACGGCATCGAAATCCTCGGGCCCGGCAACGGCGGCCAGGCTTGCGGCGAGGTCGGAGACGGCCGCATGATCGAACCGGAAGAGATCGTCGCCGCGCTGTTTGCCTGGGCGCAGCCTAAGCTGCTCGCGGGCAAGCGCGTTCTGCTGACGGCGGGTCCTACGTTCGAAGCGATCGATCCGGTGCGCGGAATCACCAACCTCAGTTCGGGAAAAATGGGCTTCGCGCTGGCGCAGGCCTGCGCCGAAGCCGGGGCGGCGGTGACGCTGGTGTCTGGACCAACCTCTCTGGAGTCGCCGGCACGCGTATCGCGCGTTGACGTACGCAGCGCTGCCGAGATGGCCGACGCGGTCGACACACGGGTTGCGCGCGCCGAAATCTTCATCGCTGTCGCCGCCGTCGCCGACTACACTCCCGCTGATGTCCAGACGACGAAACTGAAGAAGCGCGCACGGCCGCTAACGCTGACGTTGAAACCGACCGTTCGACATCCTCGCCCGGGTCGCGGCGCGTCCGCAGCCGCCGTTCTGCGTCGGCTTCGCCGCCGAAACCAACAACATCCTACGAACGCCAAAGCCAAGCGGCGCGGCAAGAAGGTCTCGCTGCTTATCGCCAATCGCGCACAAGAGGCCTTGGGCAGCGACGACAATGAGGTCACGCTGGTCGACGCGCGCGGCGCGCACCCGTTGCCACGGATGGACAAACTCGCTCTGGCACGCAGGATCGTGGCCGAAATCGCTGCGCGGTTGCCGCGGTAGCGGCGCCCTCCTGCGCAGACCCGATGCCCAAGGTGAATGCCATTGCGATCTGGGTTCACCACAGCGCGCGACGAGATTGCTCGCCGACACTCCATGAGTGATGCAATCGTCGCGCTCCAGGTCCTCGACGAGCGCATTCGCCCCTACCTGCCCGCGTACGCGACGCCGGGCTCGGCCGGGATGGACCTGCGTGCCTGCATCGACCAGCCGCTCACGCTGCCCCCGACGGAGACCGAGCTCATCCCTGACCGGGCTGGCGATTCACATCGGCGACCCGGGCTTGGCCGCATTGATTCTTCCGCGGTCGGGTTGGGCCACAAGCATGGCATCGTACTTGGAAACCTGGTCGGCCTGATCGATTCCGATTACCAGGGCCCGCTGATGGTGAGCTGCTGGAATCGCGGCGGCCAGCCGTTCACGATTAACCCCATGGACAGGTTGGCGCAGATTGTGTTTGTACCGATCGTTGGGGTTCGATTTCGGGAAACGGATGCGTTCGATTCCTCGCTCCGGGGCGAGGGTGGATTTGGGAGTACGGGACAATGACCGGTACGGCGCACACGGCGAGAAGGCAGTCGCGGGTCGCCCGGGTGAGGGATAGTCATGGCTGGAGAAAATTTCGGTTCACCGAAAACCTGGCTTGCATCGATATTTCAGGAAATGTTTCGCTCGATGCATAACCAGGAACAGGACAATTTCGACGACTTCCGATATCCGGAAGCGCACCGGACCATTTCTTTTTTGACCTGCACGCGCGGTACATGAGCTTCTTGGTCGACAACGCCGATGCATTTCACGCGGCGCGAAACTCGCTTGAAGATCCGGCCTCACGCGACCTGTTCGATCGATTGATCCTGTTCCGGCTCCTTGGCCACTTGCACGTCAGACTGCCGTTCAACAACCCGCAGATGAAGCTCCGGCGCAGCGTTTCCCAGCGAGTGGAAGATCGATGAGACGGGAGACATCGGCATGTTCGGGCCGCCCTTCCATTTTCTCGGTTCCCTATAAGGGCGCGGAAATCTGGATAAAGGCGGGGCGTCCAATGTTGCCGCCACGTTCCTGAGCGGGCAATACTACTTCGACCGGGGCGGCGTCCGGATCGCACCCCAGCCCGGCGACCACGTGATCGATGGCGGCGGCTGTTTCGGTGACACCGCCCTGGCGTTCGCGCAAGATGTCGGCGCGAAGGCTGGGTCTACACCTTCGATCCGATGCTGAAGCACTGCGAGATAATGCGGGAGGTTTTCCAGATGAACCCCCAGCTGGCCGCGCGCATCAACTCTTCGACGTCGGTTTGGCGCGCGCAGACAGCGCGCGGGATGCATCGCATTCCACGACCCAGCCCATTAATCCGGGCGCGCGGATCGAAGCCGGATTGCCGACACGCACCATCGACGGCCTGGTGAGCTCGAACGAGATCAAACGTATTGACCTGATCAAGCTGGACGTCGAGGGGAGTGAACTCGGCGCGCTGCGCGGCGGTGAGAACGCGCTGCGGCGCTGGCGTCCGAGGCTGGCAATTTCCCTTTACCATCGACCGGAAGATCTGTTTTCCATACCGCTCTGGCTGCGCTCGCTCGATTGCGGATACCGCTTCTTCCTCGATCATTACAGCATCCATCACGAAGAGACCGTTCTCTACGCCACTACGGCCACATAGAATGCTTGTTTGCCTCTTAGCCTCACTATGAGCATAATAAAGCAGGTGCTCGGCGATCTCGCGTCAGTCTTTCTGCGCAGGGCGCCCACAATGCCTACCGGGACCCGTGCGCGAAGACCGCAAGCAGCTGGCGCAAGCTCCAGCCGGTAGCCCTACTCAGCCCGAGGAGGATCCGGCCTGAAGGCCGTGATTCTCAACTGGAAGGCGGCAGAAAACGCCCTTCACGGTCGTCAACGCCACCATTCGCCAGCATCTGTATGCTTGCGGCAAGAACGTCGAAGTGCTCGAGATTACGAGTGATTGGGACCGCCTCACTCAACTCGCAACGGCGGGCGTTGAATTTGTGTTCACCTGGCAAGGGCTGGGCTCCAGGGCCACGGTCGGCGAAGGCGGGCCAAGCCTCTGGGACCATCTCCGGATTCCGCTGATCTGTATTCACGGCGACCACCCATCCCACATGACCGTTGAATCACGAGCTGGAGAGCCGGTACTGCTTTCACCTGTACGCGAATGCCGACGCCGCGCGCTGTTCGAACCGTCATTTCCGGCGTGCGCGCAGCGCCGAGCGTAATCGATATTCCCCAGTTGCATCGGGAGTCGTCTCTGGGGCGGCGGGAGGGTGACTACTTCGTGTTCATCAAAAACATCAACGATCCGGCCGCTACGGAAATGTGCTGGCGGCAGCACTACCAAAACCGGTGGTCGACGCGTACATGAGCGCGGCGGAAACACTGAAGTCCCTTGTTCGCATGGCCCTTAGTCGCGATCCACGATGTGCTCGACGAGTTAATCGTTGAGCAAGGCTGGAATGGACCTTGCTCCGGATAGCAATATGGCCCGTACACCAATATCACAGGGAAATTGATCTCTACTTGCGCAGCCACAAGAGCGTTAGCGTCGTGAGTGGGTTCGGGAGTTTCCAGTGCATATCTTCGGACGCGGCTGGGACCGGATTGTCGGACGTGCGCCGACGTCATGTGTTTCGAGCCTGGGCGGAATATGGCGGACAGCCAGGAACTGTATTACACGCGCTTCGGCCTGGTCGACGTCAGCCCCTCTAGAAGGGCTGCACGACCGGACGCGCCGCGCGATGGCCAACGGGTGTGGCTTTCTATCGAGTGCGAACCTCGAAGACAGCTTCGCCGATATTGGACGATTCAATTCGCTATTTTTTAGTCTTCCGCCCGAATGAATTTTCTGAAAAATGCGCGGCCGTACTACGCGACCCTGATGGGCATCTCGAGTTAGCACAGGAGTTCGCTCATCGGTATCACAACACGTTTCACTTCAGAAATTTTGTCACCCGGATCGATCAGCTCGCGAAGCTCGCAAGTACGCTCTAGTGTTGCGTTCCGTTAATAACTTTGCAGAGTCGTTCGAGCTTAGCAAGAATTGACTCAGCGGTAGCAGACCACATGAAGGGCTTTGGATGTTGGTTGTAGTGGTCGACGAAGGCGGTGATCTGGCGCTTCAGGTCGGTCACCGATTGAAACGAGCCGCGGCGGATCGCCTGGTTGGTGATCAGCGCGAACCAGCGTTCGACCTGGTTGAGCCAAGAGCTATAGGTCGGCGTGAAGTGCAGATGAAAGCGCGGCCGGCGCGCCAGCCACGACCGTACCCGGGGGTGCTTATGGGTGGCATAGTTGTCACAGATCAGATGCACCTCGAGCGTGGCTGGCACGCTCGCCTCGATATGGCGCAGAAACGACAGGAACTCCTGATGCCGGTGACGCGGCTTGCATTGGGTGAAGACGCTGCCATTGGCGATGTCGAGAGCGGCAAACAGAGTCGTCGTACCGTGGCGCACGTAGTCGTGGGTGACTCCCTCCACATAACCCAAGCCCATGGGCAGCAGGGGCTGCGTACGCTCGAGGGCCTGGACTTGGCTCTTCTCGTCGACGCACAGCACCAACGCGTGCTCGGGCGGGTTGAGATAAAGCCCTACCACATCGCGTACCTTCTCGATGAAGAACGGATCGGTCGACAGCTTGAAGCTGCGGCTGCGGTGCGGTTGCACTCCAAACAGCGTCAGGTAGCGATGCACCGTGGTCGACGACAGGCCGGTCGCTTCCGCCAAGCTGCGCCGCGACCAATGGGTCTTGCTCTTGGGCCGCGACTTCAGCGCCGTGTTGATGAGGTTGGCGATCTGCTCTTCGCCGGTGCTGCGGGGTCGGCCAGGCTTGAGTTCGTTATGCAGACCCGCAATTCCGCCCTCCCGATAGCGCGTGCGCCATGTGCTCACCGTGGGGCGGCTGACTCGAAACCGTCGCGCCACCGCGCTACTGGACTCGCCATCGGCCATGTGCAAGATCATCTGCGCCCGGCGCACCAGCCCCGCAGGCAGACTTTGCGAACGCGCGATCGATTCGAGTTGCTCCCGATCTTCTGCAGCCACAACCAGTTCCTTTGCTCTTCCACTCTTCATCGTCGAGCACTCCCTGGCCCAAGAATACAACTTGGACCATCCTCGACGTGTAAAGTTACATACGGAACACTATACTAGCTCCATCGTTACGATACGGTTGCCTGTTTTGGTTTAAATTGGGGATCTGCTTCCCAACCGCACCTGCTTGGGATCAAATTAGCGGAGATCGCAATTCATTCCGCATCGCGTATTGACTGCAACTACTCATGCAAACAGTGTACCAATCTGAGACTATTCAAGTAGTCGAACGCGTGGATGACGATGGCGACGTGCAGCGGCAGCTTTTTCTTGGGCCACCGTTTCGCAACGTCCAGGGAGCTATCAAGACAGATCGGCCCAGGTTTCATGTGCCAGAGTTCACGCGAAACCTGACGTACGGTGCGCTTTGCGTTCCAGGTGACCTTAAAGCTGCACTCTTCCTCGGACTGGGAGCCGGAGTCGTCATACAAGCGGTTCGGGACATGTTTCCGTCGGGCTCACGTTGACATAGTGGAGATCAACGCCGAGTTGATCGAGGTATCCCATGATTTCTTCTTTCAGATCTATGCAGATAACGTAAGTCTATTTCCTGAAGATGCCTTTCCCTTTGTCAAGACAGTCAATAAGAAATACGACTATATTTGTTGCGATGTGTGGGCGCACGGTCTAGAAGTTCCGACCTTTTTGCTTGACGGGGCTGCCGGTGGATTCTTCGGATTGTGCAAAGAATATTACAAATACAAACGGCGTGTTTTCAGTAAATACGCAACGCCATCTTCACAAGCAGTTTGCAGAAGTATTACTGGAACACTTTAAGTTTGTCTTTTCTCTCAGGGGGTTCAACTGCTTGTTGCTCGCGACACATGAGCATCCGAAATTGATAACTGATAACAAAGTAATAGAGGAGATGGCGGCAAACAATATCGATATCAATGCTATACAGGACAATCTGGTACTGATTCGAGCCGCGCAGCGTGACGACTTCTCATGAACCCCAACATCTGCAAGTATGGTGGCATGTGCCTCAGCTTAACGGAAGTCTCGCACGAATAGCTGGTGCTGCACCATACGCCTTGGTCAGGATGGCACAGATACGCTCGACATGCTGAACCGTCATGCCTGCTCCGATCGGCAGCTGAATGCAGGGGTCGCTCACGCTTTCGGCGTCCGGCAAACGTCGCGAATATTTCGGCCGTGGTCTTGCGCACACGTTCTCCGCGTTGAGCAACGCTATGAGCACCTTAGACGACAGACCGTAGTCGAGTTCGTTGATTCGGCATACGACGCATTGAAAATTCGAAAGACTGACACCGGTTGGCTTGATCAATTGCAGTCCTCGGATGGACTCCAGCCCAACCTCATAGGTATGGTATAGGGTTTCGTTGTTGTCCCTATTCGCCGGAAAATCGTCAAGGTTCATCAGCGCGATCGCCGCTTGCGCCTCGGACATCCGTCCATTCACCGTCTTGATCACCGAGACGGGCTCGCCCGCGCCGCTGCTACTACGCATGGTACGCAGGCGGGCGGCGAGTTCATCATCATTGGTGCAGACACAGCCCCCCTCCGTGGCGTTTAGGATGTTTGCTTGATGAAACGATAACACTTCGCACCGACCGAAATTGCCAATGTGCACGCCGTTCACGATGCAGCCAAAGGCATGGGCCGCGTCGAAATACAGTTGAATTCCGTGAAGGGCAGTTATTTGCGCGAGCGCTTGCGGATCGCATGCCCCGCCCCACAGGTGCACGCCCATAATCGCGCTTACGTTTTCGTCGATCAGGGAGGCGACCTGGTCGATGTTTATCTGAGATGTGTCCGAATCGACGTCACAGTACACCGGTTCGAGACCTGCCCACACCAGTGAATGCGTCGACGAGGCGGGCGCATATCGCGGCAAGATCACTCCGCCCGTCAGCCCCATGGAATCGGCGGCCATCATCAGGCCCACGGTCTCGTTGGTCACGCAGATCGCATGTTTGACGCCAAGAAATTGCTGGAGCTTCTGTTCGAGCTGCTCGTTAAGGGGTCCATACTCCGTGTGGTGCTTGGCGCTCGAAAATCCCCCGAAAGGCGTGCCGGTATCGATCCCATGATCGGAAGTGGCGAGGCCCCACCAAAACTGGTTCAGCGAACGCCGGGGGCGCGCCGAACAGCGCGAACTCGAGGGCATTCACTTTTGCTAATGCCTTGTTTCTCGCCAGCGAGCCTCGATGCTTGAGGCATTCGCTGACATGAACTTCATCAGATCAATGATCCAGGGATATATCCACGTTGCTGACCAAGTGGCCGCAGGGAAAAAGGATAAAGCGCTCCGCAAGTCGGTACGTAACCGGCAGGTCGGCGGGCCAGTGCGGATAGGCCATTGCCTTCCGATGCAGCGGCGGCGTGTAATAGGCGCGAGCAAGAATCATTTCCGGCGTTAAGGATTCGCACTGTGGCATCGCGAGATATTGGCCAGCCAGCGAGGACCTCGATCACAATGTTCTTATAGCCTGGTCGATACCTTTCATCGAACTCCAACAGGCGCATTCCATTGACGCCGGCAAGCAGTCGTTTGTAGGTGAGATAGCGTTCGCGGTTGCGTGCGACTTGCTCTTCGAGTTCATCCAGCGCCGCCAAGGCCATCGCCGCATGGATCTCGCTGAGCCTGGCATTCAACCCAGTTGCCACGATACTACCCGATTGCTCGCCGCCGAAGTCGCGCATTACGCTCAAGTGTTCTGCAAGCTTCGCGTCATTGGTCGTGACGTACCCGCCTTCGAATCCATTGAGCAGCTTGCTCGCTCCCAGCGAGAATATTTCCGCCGCGCCAAAGCAACCGATCCTGCGCCCCTCGAAGGATTCGTAAACCGATTCCACTGAATCGAATATGAGCGGGACATTCGTATCTTTTGCCAGATCGACCAAGCCGGCGATGTCGCACAGGTCGACAATAGGATGTACAGCCACTATTAGCGACGTATTCCCGTTGATGCACGGCCGCACCGTAGTGGCATCGCAGGCCAGCGTCTTGTCGTTGACGTCGCAGAAGTGCGGCTTCAACTGCATCCAGGCGGCGATATCGGCCATACGACGATAGGTGAAAGACGGTACGCCAATCTCGCTCTTGCCGGGGCGAGCCAGCGCCCGAATGGCAAGAGCCAGCGCCCAGAAACCGCTGCAGAATGCGATGCAGAACTCGGTTTCGTGAAAGACGGCCAACCGCTGCTCCAGTTGCGTCGCCGCGATGCTATTCGTGTACTGATGCCGAGCAAAAAATATCTTCGAGTGTTCGAGAAACCGCTCGAAATCCGGACGAGCCAGATTCGAGGTTGGTTTCGGGCTCGAGAAAATTCGGCCTCCCCCGAAAATCGCCAGCTCGTCGATGTTGCGCTTTTGGGCCAAGATTTGGAACTAAGAATTCCAATGGGTCAATAAAAAGGCTGGCGCGCTGTTATTCGTCGTATTTCTGTCGGTTTCATGGGCGCCCAGGTTACCAGTCGTTTCGGCGAACCAACTGGATGAAACTCTGCGAGTGCAATGCTCAATGCTAGACATCGATTTCGGGCTGGGCCAGCAATCGATACTTGCTCAGCAAACGTTGCACCTCTTGCACGGAGTTGAACATCAACACGTCGATGATCGACAAGAAAGGGACCCACCTGTCGCCGTGCTGCCTATAGCGTTCGTCTTGTGCCGCGAGAAAATGCAAGGTGATGCCACACGATTGAAATGCTTCCTGCTGATATAGCCTTGCGCCCCCGATCGGATTGGTATACTCCGTCGCACCCACGCGCTGGCATATGTCCAGAACTCGCTCTTGCCCGCTCAAGCCGTCGTCTTTGTCCAAGCCTGACGACGTTATGATACTGGTTTTTATACCGATGAAATCGCAGATATGTCGGATGAGGTTTTCATTGAAACGCGCTACATTTCTGTCTGCGAACATCAACAGCTCTTCAATCAAAGGAAATACTTGGCGATAGCCGGGGGCCTTTACGTAGGCCTGCTTGACCTGGTTGATAATGTGCCTAAGCCCTTGGTTGCCGCTCACGTAGCTCCTCGCCTTTATGGGGAGAACGGATGCGGCCTTTTGGACGGGAAACGTGATCATCCGAGCTTCCCCATTCAGCAGAATCCTGTTGCGGTTGACCCGGCCGCCCACTATGTATTGCACGTCGTCGTGTAGAACGAAAACGTTGCTTGCCGCGATAAGCTGGAAATACCCTATGTACGGGAAAAAATAGGGCTGCATGATGGCTGCCTTCATGAAGCCGTCATTGCGTTGACGGCATTGCGGAACACCTAAGATCAATACTGCCTGCGTGACGCACTGCACGGATGGTCGAGACCAACTTGCCGGGGCGGGGAAAGCGAGGTATAAGCGATTCCGGTGTACGGCGATGAATTGAAGAAGGCGGTATGACCTGCTTGGATTCGATTGTCGAGATCGATTTCAGCATCCGCAAAGGGTACGCCACCCCGAGGAAGGGTATGGTAGTTCCGCTGCGCCAACCAGAGGGATAAGATTTGTTGAGCACGGTGTTGCGCGAAGGCGCGCAACGACTCATCGCCGCGGCGCGCCAGGCGCTCGTGCGGCGTGTTGCGAAAACGAGCCTCCAAGCAGGACGGGGCAAGCCGGAGATCTGCGACCACCGTAAACCTTGAAGACATCGAGGCGAACGGTGTCGCATGGTCGCAACCGATGCGACGGCCGTTTTCGGGGCAGACGGGTTGGTCTGAGCGTCTTGCAACGCTCCTGAACATTGCGACCATCTGTAGGGAAAACGGCAGGCCGCTGGAGGAACTCGCGGCCTTACGCATGGCGAGACGCATGACGGTTGGTGAAGTAGGCTTAGTCGATCGAAAGAATTGCCGGGTGTCTGGCGGCGGACAGGCCAGACCAAGTGAATGAGCACGGACTCAGGGTCGTATCGTTTCAGCAGGATCCGGCAGCATTCGAGGGCCTTCTCGCATCCAGCTCGATTAGCAATAACTTTCATCACCCTGGTGCCGAATTCAATGGGCTGAAGGGGGTGAATGGGCGACTGTTGCTCCCGCCCGATCCTGTGGTCGACAACGTTTCGTTTGCCATCTGCGATCAACGTCAGAGATTGGCCGTTGTTCCGTGCATCATTCAAAGGGACGACGTGATCAGTTGGGTGGCGCCTTACCCTCGCCGCAGGTGGGCATCCCGATTACCATCCATTTTGACGGGACCACGGCTAATCCGGGCAAGATTCTCAATCTGATATTGCGCCATCTAGACCACCTGCTCCAAGCCTTTGGCGCAAGGCAGGTTGTCATTCGAGAGCCTTTTCAGGACAGCATGTTGCTGTATAAGGCGCCTGGACCCGCCGCCACTTTTAGCGCCGAAGTTTGGGACCGTCCCGTAGTGCAGCTTGCGCAAGGCGAAGAGGAAATTTTCGCGAAAATCAGAAATAGCTACAAGTCTCATGTGAACTGGGGACGAAGCAACCTTTTGATGGAGTACCTGACGGGCGATCAACTGACCACGCCGGCAATCGACCGCGTGCATCAGATTCTCACGCACTGTCACCAGAAGTTGATCCAGAAATACGGAGATGGAATGTCCCACAGTATGTTCCTGCCCCCACTATTAATGTGCCAAATGAACAAGGGCGAAGTGGCGATTGCAAGAACGAGAGACGGGGCTGTGTGCGGAATTACAGTCGTTACCGACGAAGGTGGAATTTCAAACTACGCGCTCGGCGGGTCCATTCCGCAACAGAATAAAAATCCTGGTCAATTTATTGTCTACGACTGAATCATGCGTGCCAAGGCGCGGGGATCACAGTTATATCACATGAATCTGAGTTTTGACTCCCGTTTCCGTCCAGCAATTGCAGTTAAGAATACAGTCGTACACGACACGAATTTGATTCTCTTCAAGCGCGGATACGGCGATTTTCTCGAGGTATTCAACGTTTACAAAGTGCTTACGCCGGGTCGGGTTTTTGGGACGGTAAAGGTGTGCCGACACCTTTCGCTGGCAATGCCGGTCCGTTGCGAATGCGGGTTCTCTGGACTATCTATGGTGCGGCAGCGGAACGGCGCTTAGCGATTACCTTAACTACCCTGTCGACATCGGCCCGACTGAGTGAAGGGTACATCGGAAGACAGAGGACCTGTTGAGCGATGCGGCTTGCTACCGGCAGATTCTCCCGCTGCGCCGACGCTAGACCCCGGTACATAGGAAAGTCGGAAATCAACGGATAGAAGTAGCGCCGGGGATGAATATTGTGCTGCTTGAGATCCTGATAGAGCACATCGCGGCTAACCGGGTAACCAATTCCGACGAGGATCGGGAAGTACGCGTGGTTCGACAGACACCTGTCCACTTCCGGTAGGCAACGAATGCCACGCATATCGCGCAACTCGTCCCGGTAGATCGCTCAAGCTCCTTTCGTCGGGCGATCGACTCATCGATATATTCGAGTTGCAAAAGGCCCAGGGCGGCGTTCACCTCGCTCATCTTGCCGTTGATGCCAGGAGCGACAACGGTAACCTCATCCACAAACCCGAAGTTCTTAAGGTGGTCGATGCGCTGTTTGGTCTTCGCATCGGGACACACGATCGCACCGCCCTCAAAGGTGGTGAAAACCTTGGTGGCATGGAAGTTCAGTACCGATAGATCGCCGTGCCTGAGCACGCTTCCCGACGGATAGCGCACGCCGAAGGCGTGCGCCGCATCGTAGATCACCCGTAGATTGTAGTTGTCGGCAATCTGTTGAATCGCGTTCACATCGCAGGGTCGGCCATAGCAATGCACCGGCAGGATCGCGGTTGTCTGCGGGGTGATGGCTGCTTCGATCCGGCCCGGGTCAAGGTTAAGCGTATCTGGATCGATGTCGGCAAAAACCGGTTTGATGCCGTTCCAGAGCAGGGAGTGGGCGGTGGCGACAAACGAATAGGGTGTTGTTATAACCTCACCAGTGATACGCAAAGCCTGCAGGGCTGTTACCAGTGCTATGGTGCCGTTCGTAAACAGCGCAACATGTTCGACGCCAAGGTACTCGCACAGCGCCCTTTCGAGTTGCTGATGAAACGGTCCACCGTTGGTTAGTTTCTTCGTTTCCCAGATCTTTTCCAGGTAGGGGATGAATTCCGCCAGTGGCGGCAGAAACGGCTGAGTCACATAGATCGGTCTACCGGGCTCGTTTTTGCGGCCTGGAGTCCCTGCGAGCGACCATCTTGAACGGCTGCCATATCCACCTCGTGACGAAGTCCTTCCTTGCCGCAATCCGCTAGACTGCCGAAAGCATGCGCGCGAACGGACTCGGCTATGCGGACTCCCACCAATCGTTCTTGTCGTGGATCGGCCTGAGTCCAGAAATGGCCTTCTTGTGCTCCGCCGGGACACCTAGAACCATGAGCGACACGATGCGTTGCGGAGCCCAGTGATTGACCGGATTACCGAAGAAGTTGTTGTCGTCGAAGATTGGAGCGGGATGCCAGTACAGATCGTATCCGAGTTTATCCTTGGCGTAGGACAGCAGTTCCGCGGATACCTCGCGCACGTCGTTTTCAAAGTATAGGATCGGACGGTGCCTCTCGATCTGCATTTCCCCACTTTGCAACACGTCGAGTTCCTTCCCGTCGACGTCAACCTTGATCAAGTCGCAAGCTTCCAGATCGAGGGCGTCCAGCGCCAGGAATTGCGGCTTCCACGTCCGGCTGACGTAGGCGAACTCGCCCCAACCTTTGCTGCCGGTATCGGCGGCCTCGCCGCTCGCTACAAAAACGTTCAGCGGTTTCGTATTGCGGATCGCGTTGAGAGCAAGATTGGCACATAGAATGTTGAAGTTGTCCGGATGCGATTCGATCGCGTACACCCGGCCGGAGTCGCCAACGGTTCGTGCCAAGGGAACGGTCAAGTCCCCGATGTTCGCGCCGACATCGACCACGGTGCTTCCTTCGCGCAAGAACGCGCGCATCATCGCGACCTCTGCCTCGCTGTATTGCCCGTAAAGATCGAAACACCTGCCGATGAACGGTCCGGAAAACAACATCCAACCATACTTGCAACACTTGAGCTTGAGGGCGCCGAATTGCATGCCAGTCTCAACGTGATCCAAGGCCAGGGTCGGCAGGCAAGGTTAGGCGACGCGCATCACTTCTTGACGGCGAGTTGGGTCACGATCTCCTTGGTAGCGCGCTCGACAAACTCTCGGCTGTAGCCAAGCTCCTTCAGCTTCCAGCGAAAGACGTTTGCCAGCTTTGCCTTCTTGTACACACCAAGTTTGTGCTGCCTGTGATAACGAACTGCCCGCGCCGCCAATCCCTCGAGAATCACCTTGATCTGGTGTGCCGCGCCGGTATCCGTGCGCTGCTCCGAAGCTGGAGGAAACCGCCGCGCGAGGTCGGCCGCCAGTCCCCCGGCGAACTCTTCGAGTTCACGGGTATCGAAGAACCTCAAGAAGGCCATACGTAGCTCTGCTCCCTTAAACTGGATGGATCTCCGGCCAAAGACTCCTGGCTGACCGAGATCGCTTCGTATCATAACTCGACGCACCCGCGCGGTGTGCCATGGCGACATGCAACGTCAAACCGGCTTGCCAAGGGCGGCGGCCCACGGTGGGACCTTGCGCCAGTACGCGTGCAGGTTCGGCTCGAGTGTCGCCAACGCTGCGGTGCGAGAAGAGACTGATATGGCCATTGCGCGGCGAAGCGTACCACCAGCGTAAGCGCTGGTTGCGCGCCAAGCCCCCGTCGGACAGGGCCGTGCTGAAAAGAACGATGCCTCCTGCTCAACCGACGAAGAAGCGTCGCTATCAGATTGGTGGGTTGTCGTCCGGCTCACCATGCGCCGGTCGCTTCCGCGGTATGGTTGAAAAAGCATGAACCCGCCGTCGGATCGCCGGAGGTTTGGCGCTTTTTCGTCGACCATCAACGGCCTGCCCCAGGTTGGCAAGTAGCCCATGGCCATTCAGGGCAACAGCTTGCGGAGCAAGCGCCGCAGCCCGGGCTCGGCCGTCGACAGCGAATCGTCGGCAACCCCGCGACCCGGCTCCGGCCGCCACTCCGTAGCGGTATCGGGTCGCTTGTTGAACTCCACGCAGCCGTTAAGCACCACGGTAACGCCGACTTCCTCCGGAATGGCGAGCAGCGCCAAGGCTTCCCCGCCAGCAAAGATGTCCGCGTCGCGGCGATTGAAATTCTGCAGATTGAAAAGTGGCGTCTCCATCTTCCAGCAACGGTACCCGTAGGCTTCCACTTGGGCGGCCAGGCTGGTCAGCGTGGTGGAGTTTTCGGCGGCGACGAACAACATCGGGCGCAGGCGCCAAAGCGTCGCACTCGCCCCCTCGATGACCGCGGCAGCGTCCCCCGATTGGATCTTAAGCAGATCGAGTCGCTCGAGAAGCAGTTCATCGAGGGTTTCCGTCGCAGACCCCGCGTCGGGTGAGGCAGCCCGTGCGCTGCCCATCGCCGCGGCTTGTACGCTTTCGAGCGGAGACCCGCGGGGCCCGGCGAGATCGCGCCGCATCAGCGTTACGCCCTGGGCAACCCCATTGACCTGGAGATTCCGAAGCAGGATCCGCTGCACGACGGGGCGCGTCTCGTAGAGAAACAGGTGTCCGGCAGCGCCCACCCATCGAGTGAGCGCCAGGGCGTGGACGCCGATGCCGCTGCCGGCCTCGACCACGTGTGCTCCATGGGGAAGCAGGCGCAAAAGGAGGTCTAGTTGCGGTTGCAGAAATTCGCCGTACCAGGCGATAGAACGCGCCGCCCAGTCCGCCTCCGGCAAGTATTGCATGAGGCCGTAGCGCGTTTCGCAGACCCGCGCAATGGTCTTCGGTGGCGCAGCCGACGTGCTCGCCTGGCTTGCGGTCGTACCGGACTCAGCGGGGGAGCACGGTAACAGTGGCGGCCCGGCTGTCGCGCCCTCTCGCATCTCCTGCAAACTGGCGACAACGCGGGCAACGACTTCGTCCCACTGTCCCATTTGCCGCTGGCGAAACAGGCGCATCGTTGGGTACCAGGGCGTGTCGTCGCGGCCCTTCAACCAGCGGAAATCTCCGATCGCGGGCAGCATCAGCCATACCGGCTTGCCGAGTGCACCGGCAAGGTGGGCGATCGCGGTATCAACACAGATGACCAGATCCAATTGCGCGATCACCGCCGCAGCGTCGGCGAAATCCTCCAGCTCCGGACCGAGGTTAGCCAGCGTGGTTGGCGCGGGAAATTGCTCGATTTCACCGGGCCTGAGGATCTTCTGTAAGGAGAAGTAACGCACGCCCTGCAGTTGCCACAAGTCCCTTAAGACACTTGAACGGTATTGATCGCTGCAGATCGCGCGGATGGGCTGGATTCCCTGCCCAGGTGACGCCGACCTTCAACCCGCGATCGGCGAAGCGTGGCGCCCAATGTTGCAAGCGGACCGGATCGACGTGCAGATAGGGAACGGCGGCGGGGATGGTTGCAAGCTCGGTGCCGAGCGCATGCGGCAAGCTCATCAGGTGCACGTAATAGTCAAACGGCGGAGGTGCCGCGGGGGCGCGAACACCTGATCGGCACCGGCAAAGCCGCGCGCGAGTTCGGTAAGCTCGGGCCGCACCTGCAACACGACGGTCGCACCGAGCGCCTTCAATGGCACTGTAAAGCGAGCAAACTGGATGATGTCGCCGGCACCTTGTTCGGAGCGCAGCAAGATCGTCTTGCTGGCCAGATCCTGTCCTGCCCAAACGGGCTGGACGAAATTGGGCCGATGCGACAGATGCGGCTCCTGCATCCAGCGGAATTCGTACTGGGCCCACCCCTCGCGAAACTGGCCGAGCACCAGCAGGGCGAGCGCATAATGGCCATGTGCCCTTGGGTCCGGCACATCCGGCAGGTAGCGCCGGTACAGTCCGGCCGCGGCATCGTCGTCTCCCGTCAAGATGAGGGCGAAACCCAAGTCAACCATGCTCTCGAGCGGTGCGCCTAGTGCGGACTCGAGCTCCCCGGCGCGTCGCAGCGCCGCGATAGGCTTCCGGGTAGCGCTCCTGATTGGCAAGCGCGACGCCCAAGTTGGTCCAGTATTGCGGCTTATCCGCGGCGAGCGCAATGGCCCGGCGCATCCAGTTTTCCGCTTCGACGTATTCATGCTGCTCGAGCTTGCAGTAGGCCACGCCCACTGCGGCGTCGGCATAATCCGGCGCGAGTTCCAGCGCGCGCTCATAGCTCTCGATCGCCGCCGGATAGCGCTTCAGGCGCTGCAGGATGGTGCCGAGACCGAAATGGCCGGCTATGGCGGAAGGATCGAGCTCGACCGCCTTGCGTGCATGGCGCTCCGCCTCCTCGCTCAGATAAAGCAGGTGGCAGGACCATGCCAAATTGAGGTAGAGCGCCGTACGCGACAAGCCGTTGGCTTCGGCCCGCAGGAAGCCTTCGCGCGCCTCGCGCATGCGCCCCGAGTCGAACAGGATGGAGGCTCGCGCGAAGAGCAATTCGCGCTCAGCGGGATGCTGCGCTAGCGCGCCGGTAACGAGCCCCAGGGCTTCGCCGTAACGTCCGGTGGTGGACAGCGCGTAGACCTCGCGCGAGCAGGGCATCTCAGGGTCCGATTCTCCGCCGACTCTGCTCCTGGCGTGCCCTGATCGGGCGTTGTCGGCGCTGGCTCAGCAGTTTCCTCGCGCCTGCTGTGGGCCGTCTTTCTCGACAGTAGCGCCGCCAGTTTCAATGCCGCTCCTTTTGGCGGTGGCAATGACTCAGTTTCGAGCCGATCCCGCGGGCCGGCGGCGCACAAGCCGTTCGCGCGACGATAGCGGGCAATGCGAACGTTGCCGGGCAACGATCTTACGATTCGCCGTGCAATTCGCGTCCAATCATGGTCACGGACAAGCGCAAGAAAAAGAGCTGGTGGCGTGACCCACCAGCTCTTAGCGAGAACGTGCTGATTTAACGGAACGAGGACGGCACGAACTTGGCGTCACAACCGCTGAACGTCGGAGCCCATGACGTAATTTCGAAACGTCCCGGCCTGAGCGCTGGTCAGCGTCAGAATGCAAGCTGACGGATTACCGGCCAGGAGTCGCACCAGTGGCCTGTGTGGTCACCACGATACTGACCGGTACGTTGGGTCCGCCGCCGCCTACCATAGCCAGTCCGTTCACGTACTGGGTCGCCGTGTCGACGAACAGCCCGATCATCTAGATGTCCCTGGCGTTGCCCCAGCGTGCGATGACGTGTATTCCGCTACCGACGTCTTGCACGCTGCAAGGGCAGCCTCCGCCTCGCTCAGCTTCGAGCGAATGATGTAATCCTGATACGCTGGCAGCGCGATGGCCGCCAGAATACCGACGATCGCCACCACGATCATCAGTTCAATCAGCGTAAAACCCTGCTGTAACCGTTTCATTATAATCTCCGTGAAGTGAGTACAAACTCCCAAACCCTTCGCACCCAACGCGAGAGACTAAGCAGCAAGGGCTATGCCAAGCTGCGGCCGTCGCCCGCACGGCCTTCGGGAACAGACCTTATCCCCGGGGCCGGCTCGGGCAAGCGCGTCGGGAAACAAGATCTTCGTTCTCCGCCCCGGTGCGCCCACAACGGTTGCAGCAGTGGCGGCGCCCCCTCGGCAGGAGTGACGCTGCGCGTCACATGCTGACGGAAACAGGGAACCACCGTCGTCGCTCGGCGACGCCGTGCGACAAGCAACCGTCTCAGACGCGTTCTGTGGGTGCCGCTGCCGGCACGACGAACTCGATGCGCGTGCCCGCGATGGCGATGACGTCCCCCGGGGCCAACGCCGTCGCGTCGCCCACCACCGGCTGGTCGTTGACGAGCAAAGGGCCCCTGCCTTCGATCCGCT
This sequence comes from uncultured beta proteobacterium, assembly GCA_963777455.1. Classification (GTDB taxonomy): domain Bacteria; phylum Pseudomonadota; class Gammaproteobacteria; order Burkholderiales; family Casimicrobiaceae; genus PALSA-1003. Next base: position 1,929,041 of record CAVZQQ010000004.1, on the reverse strand, counting down.
TTAGCAGAAAAAACTCGCCGGCCTGAATGATCGCCGCGACTTGGAGGCCCGGGCGGCCGATGGTCGTTTCTCCCTTGGTTAGCGGCACCGAGACGCCCGCGTTGATTCCAGTCAGCACCTTGATTGATGCGACCACGGCGGCGCTACCGATTGGGGCCGGGGCGCGGCTGGCCGAGGTTCCGCGCTGGGAGCCGCGGTGGCATCAGCGGCGTGCGCGCTGGCGCACGCCCTGTGGCGTGGCGCGGGCGCCTTCGGGTACGCTTACCGTGGGCAGCCGCTCACGGTTGGCGCGGACGAAGGGCCGCGCGGAGTCGACCACTTCCCCGAGATCGCGCGCCACCGCGCGGGCCGCCATCGTCCGGATGACTTCGCCTTCGATCACCGCGGCGTCATCGGCGCAGTAGATGAGCTTGTGGCGGCCAATTTCGACCTGGTCGCGATCGCGTAGAAAGTGTTTCGCGATGGCCCTGCCATTGACCAGCGTACCGTTGGTGCTGCCGAGGTCCTCGAGGAAGGAGTCGGCGAGGATCGTCACCACGACCGAATGCTCGCCGCTAACCGCCAGGTCGGGGAGGCAGATATCGTTATCGGCGCGCCGACCGATCGTCGTGCGCTCACGGGCGAGCGGCACATCGAGCGTCGTGCCATCGGGCATGAACAAGACGAGTTTGCTCACCGTCCAGGCCGCGCCCGCTCAGCCGGGCTTCTTGATCATCCAGCGCTGCAACCAGCCGCCAGTGGGAAGAAATTGTGCTGGCACCCGCACCAGGATCACCGACACGTTGTCGCGGCCGCCGTTCTGGTTGGCCACATCAATCAACTCAGCGGCGGCCTCAGCCAGGTCGCTGCGCTTGGTGGCTACGATCTCGCGCACCACCTCCGCGTCGACCATGTCGGTCAGGCCGTCAGAGCAAAGCACATACAAATCCTCGGCCTCGACCCGATACTCGGCGATATCGGCCGGCACCACCGCTTCGATACCGAGCGCACGCGTGACCAGGTTCTTGTTCAGCGAGTACTTGGCTTGCTCCGGCGTCAGCATGCCGCTGTCGATCTGCTCCTGCAGGAGGGAGTGGTCATGGGTGAGCTGCTCGAATTTGTCCGCGCGCAAGCGATAGCAGCGCGAGTCACCGATATGTCCAATGCTCACCCGGTTCTGAAAGAATACCATCGCGACCAGCGTCGTTCCCATGCCAGCGCACTCGGGCCTTGCCTGCGCGGCCTCGTAGATGCCCTTGTTGGCGAGCGCGATCTGCTGCTGCAGCAGCAGCGCCGCGTGCGTGAGGCCGCTGGCAATGTCGACCTTCGACAATTCGCGGCCTGAATTGAGTTCCTGCAGCATCCCCTTGCTGATGACGTTGACGGCGATACCGCTCGCGACTTCGCCCGCGCTATAGCCGCCCATGCCGTCGGCGAGCACTGCCAGCCCGGCATCGCCGTCAACGAACACCGAGTCCTCGTTGTGCGTGCGCACCATGCCCGGGTGCGACAAGCTGGCGATATCGAGAGGAACGCGATCGCTCACCGGAGCATGCGCCCGTCGGCGCCCGATTGTGGGTTCATAGCCAGTCCATTAGAGCCGCCCATCGGCGGCGAGTGTACGCTGCAGGCGGCAGCAAGGCGAGGGTCGAGGTCAATTCGGGCCCGCCCGTCTGCGTCGTCGTGTGAGCAACATGCCCGCGGCCACGACGGCGGCAAGCCCCACTACCGGCATGAGCGGCACCAGGCCGCTGGCGTTGGCCGCGATCCAAGGGGCAACGACCGGATCCTCGACCGCCATCTCGCCACCGATATATCCCAGAAGGCCGCCGCCGGCGAATACAAGCACCGGGAAGCGTTCGATGATCGGCTGGATGATGCGACTGCCGACGACCACGATCGGAATGCTGAGGGCGAGCCCGAGCACGATGAGCCAAACGTTGCCCTTGGCCGCCGCCGCGACCGCCATGACGTTGTCGAGACTCATCACCAGGTCCGCGACCAGGATCGTCCCCACGGCACTGAGCAGCCGATCGCTCGCCCTGACCGGGCCTTGGGCGCTCGAGTCTTCGGCGACGAGCCGGATGCCGATCCAGAAGAGCAAGGCCGCGCCCAGTAACTTGAGCCAAGGATCGGCGAGCAGACTCATCACGAAGAATGTCAGCACAATCCGCAGCACGATCGCGCCGAGTACGCCCCAAAAGATGCCGTAGCGACGTTCGCGCGCTGACAGGTTGCGGCAGGCAAGGGCGATCACGACCGCGTTGTCGCCCGACAGCAGGATGTTGACAAAGACGATCGCGACGACCGCGCCCCAGAAAGGCAGCGTCGCGAACTCGGCCATCACTGTCCAGTTGCACCGCGGCGAGCGCTAAAGAACCGATTGCAGCAGCTTGCCCATTTCGGCAGGGTTGCGCGTAACCTTGATGCCGCATGCCGCCATGACCGCGAGTTTCTCCTGCGCCGTGCCTTTGCCGCCGGAGACGATCGCGCCGGCGTGACCCATGCGTTTGCCCGGCGGCGCGGTGACGCCGGCGATGAAACCCACAACGGGCTTTTTCATGTTGCCCTTGACCCACTCGGCAGCGGTTTCTTCGTCGCTGCCGCCGATCTCGCCGATCATGATGACCGCATCGGTTTCCGGATCGTCATTGAAAAGCTTCAGCACGTCGAGGTGCTTGAGCCCGTTGACCGGGTCCCCGCCGATGCCGACCGCCGAGGATTGGCCGAGTCCCAGCTCGGTGAGCTGGGCGACCGCCTCGTAGGTCAGCGTGCCCGAGCGGGAGATCACGCCGACCCGCCCCTGGCGATGGATGTGGCCCGGCATGATGCCGATCTTGATCTGGTCTGGCGTGATCACGCCGGGGCAGTTGGGACCAAGCAGCCGGGTCTTCTTGCCCTGCATGCGGTACTTGGTGCGGATCATGTCCCGCACCGGGATTCCCTCGGTGATGCAGATCACCAGATCGAGCCCGGCGTCGACCGCTTCATCGATCGCCGCCGCCGCAAACGGCGGAGGTACATAGATTACCGAAACCGTCGCGCCGGTCGCCTCCTTGGCCGCCTTGACTGTGGCGTAAATGGGAATGCCCTCGAAGTCCTCGCCGGCTTTCTTCGGGTTCACTCCGGCAACGAAGCAATCCCGGCCGTTGGCATAGTCGCGGCACATACGCGTGTGGAACTGTCCGGTCTTGCCCGTGATGCCCTGGGTGATGACCCGCGTGTTCCGGTCGACGAGAATTGCCATGTCACTGTCCTCGCGCGGCGGTAACGACCTTCTGCGCCGCAGCGGCCATGTCGGTGGCGGTAATGATCGGCAGCCCCGACTGGGCAAGGATCTGCTTGCCCAGATCTTCGTTCGTGCCTTTCATGCGTACGACCAGCGGCACTTGAAGCTTGACTTCGCGCGCGGCCGCAACCACGCCGGTAGCGATCGTGTCGCACTTCATAATGCCACCGAAGATGTTGACCAGGATCGCCTTCAGGCTCGGGTTGCGCAACATGATTTTGAACGCCTCGGTCACCTTTTCAGCGGTCGCGCCGCCACCGACATCGAGGAAATTCGCCGGTTTGCCATCGTAGAGCTTGATCACGTCCATCGTTGCCATCGCGAGCCCGGCGCCGTTGACCAGACAGCCGATGTCGCCGTCGAGCGATATATATGACAGATCGTATTTCGATGCCTCGATCTCGGCCGGATCCTCTTCGTCGAGGTCGCGCATTTCGACGATTTCCGGATGGCGAAACAGCGCGTTATCGTCAAAGTTGAGCTTGGCATCGAGCGCAATGACTCGGCCATCGCCAGTGACGACCAGCGGATTGATCTCGGCGAGCGAGGCATCGGTCTCGTCGAATGCCCGGTACAGCCCCAGCAGTACGTCGCGCGCTTCGCCGCGGCTCGCCTCGGTAATGCCGATCTGGCGCGCCATGTCGTCGGCTTCCGCGGCGGTAAGACCGCGCATGGGGTCGATGACCACACGATGGATTTTTTCGGGCGTCTTTGCCGCGACTTCCTCGATGTCCATTCCGCCCTCGGAGCTTGCCATCAGGGCTACGCGCTGCGTCGAGCGGTCGACGACCATGCCGACATAGAGTTCGGTGCGGATGTCGGCCCCCTCCTCGATCAGAAGCCGCCGCACTTTTTGCCCCTGCGGTCCGGTCTGGTGGGTTACCAACTGCATGCCGAGGATGCTGGCCGCCAGACTGCGCACTTCGGCGCTTGACCGGGCGACCTTCACTCCACCCCCCTTGCCCCGCCCACCGGCGTGGATCTGCGCCTTGACGACGCACACGCCGCCGCCGAGCGCGGCGGCCGCCTTCACCGCCTCGTCGACCGAAAACGCCGGGATGCCGCGTGGCGTCGGCACACCGAAACGGCGCAGGATTTCTTTGCCCTGGTACTCGTGAATCTTCACCGCGTGCTCCCCTTCGCGAACGTCAGCCGACGCCGCGATACCATTGTGGATAGTATTGCCGCACCGTGTCGGTCGTCGTCTCGAGGGCATGGCAGCGATCGAGCTGAAAGGGTTTGCCCTCGCCCTCCTCGATTTCGCGGCGCAGCCCTGCGAACATCTGGATTGCCGCGGACGGTAGATGCGTCAGTAGTTCGGTAACGTGGCTGCAGCCACGGACGCCGCCCATCGTGTCACGCAGTGTCCTGCGGAACCCATGCAAGACACTGGCGCCGACGAGCTTGCTGTAGGCCGGCTCGATGCGGTCGCAGGCACCCAGGTATGGCATGCCGTCGGTTTGCACTTCGATGCCGCGAATGAGGTAGTCGACGCCGAGCGTGACGCGCGCCCACATGTCATGCACCGGGTCGCCGGCATGGCGGATGCCCGTAAGCAGCGCGTAGTCCTGATCCTTGACATCGGTCAGATGGCCCTCGAGGTCGAACAACCCGTCAGAGCGCTGGAAGCATTCGTAGGTCACGCGTCGCGTATGCAGGCGGGTCCGGGTCAGCGACAGTCTCGGGAGCGGCATGGGAATAGGGTCGCGCGGGCGATTTCGCTTGCGGTCCCCAGCCCGCTGGAGCGGCTAGAATACCCGCAAACCGCGCCATTTTACGCGGCGACGCAGTATCAGACAAACCGTGCAGAATCGCTCCCGCGACAGCATTCCTTTCGTGCTCGCCCTGGATCAGGGGACCACCAGTTCACGCGCGATCATCTTCGACCACGACGGTGCGATGCGTGCCGTCGCCCAACGCGAATTCACGCAGATTTACCCCCAGCCCGGGTGGGTCGAGCACGACCCGGCCGAGATCTGGGCGACGCAGGCAGGCGTGCTGGACGAAGTCTTGGCAAAAGCGGCGATCGCACCCACTGCATTGGCCGCTATCGGCATCACCAATCAGCGCGAAACCACGCTGCTGTGGGACCGCAGTAATGGCCGCGCGGTTGCCAACGCCATCGTGTGGCAGGACCGGCGAACCGCACCGCTGTGCGATGCGCTGCGCGAGGCAGGGCATGAAGCCCTCTTCACCCGCAAAACGGGCCTCGTCCTCGACGCGTACTTCAGCGGTACCAAGCTCAAATGGCTGCTTGACCACACTCCCGGCGCACGCGCGCGCGCCGAGCGCGGAGAACTCGCCTTCGGCACGGTCGATTCATGGCTCATCTGGAACCTTTCCGGGGGGGCCGCCCATGTGACGGACCCGTCCAACGCGAGCCGGACGCTGCTATTTGACATTCACCGAGGCGACTGGGACGACGAGCTGCTCGCGCTACTCAACGTTCCGCGCGCAGTATTGCCGCGGCTCGTGCCGTCTTCAGGCGTCTGCGCCGATGCCCTCGTACAGGGCGTGACCGTACCCGTGGCCGGCATCGCTGGCGACCAGCAAGCTGCCCTGTTCGGACAGGCCTGCCTCGAACCCGGGCTTGCCAAGAATACCTATGGTACCGGTTGCTTCATGTTGCTCAATACCGGCCGGCGCGCGGTCACCTCGAACAACCATTTGCTATCGACGGTGGCGTGGCGACGTGGCGATGTGACCGATTATGCCCTCGAGGGCAGCGTCTTTATTGCCGGGGCGGTCGTGCAGTGGCTGCGCGACGGGCTCAAAATCATTCGCTCGGCGGCGGAGGTCGAAGCACTTGCCGCCAGCGTGGCCGACAACGGCGGGGTGTATCTCGTCCCGGCATTTGCAGGGTTGGGTGCGCCGTATTGGGACCCCCACGCGCGCGGCGCCATTTTCGGCCTGACTCGGGGAGCGACCGGCGGCCACCTCGCCCGCGCGGCACTGGAAGCGATCGCCTACCAGAGCGCGGAGGTCCTGCGCGCGATGGAAGCCGACGCGGGCGCGCAGTTGAGCGAGTTGCGAGTCGATGGCGGTGCCACGGCCAATGCGCTGTTGATGCAGTTCCAGGCCGACCTCCTGGGTGTCCCGGTCGTGCGGCCGAAAATTACCGAGACGACTGCCCTTGGCGCAGCGTACCTAGCCGGCCTCGGCGTCGGTTTCTGGCGCGACACGGCCGATCTCGTCGCCAAGTGGCAGGTCGAGCGCCGCTTCGAGCCGGCCATGTCGCGCGACCAGGCAGCCACCCTGACCGCCGGTTGGGAAAAGGCGGTCGCGCGCTCGCTTGCCTGGGCGGGCTCCGGCGCCACCCCGCGCAGCCTAACCGCGCCCCCGAAGGCATAGTGCCGTGGCGCACTCGATCACCACGCCCGAATCGGCCGATCGCCTGATCGCCCAAGGCAACACGCTCGAGGATAGCGGGGATTTCGAGGCCGCGTTACGTTGCTACCAGGAAGCGCTGCACGCGGCCCCGGGTTACCCCCGGGCGCACATGAACATCGGCAATGCGCTGCAGCGACTGGGACGACTGGACGAAGCCATTGCCGCGCAACGCGAAGCGTCGCGTTGCGCGCCGGATTACGCTCCGGCGCGTTTCAACCTCGCAGCGCTACTGGTGGCCGCAGGCGACTTGGTCGCAGCCGAAAGCGAGTTGCGTGTCGTCTTGCGCCTGCAGCCTGAGGTGGCCGAAGCGGCGGTGCTGCTGGCCGAAGTGCTCGCCTCGACCGGGCGCGCTGGCGAAGCGGAGACCGAGCTCCAGCGCGCGCTGCGCCTTCGCCCGGATTATGCCGGTGCGGCGCTCAACCTCGGCCTGCTCTACATGGACAACAATAAGATGGACGAGGCTGAGGCCATGCTTGATCAGGCGAGGGCCATGGATCCCGCCCTGGCAACGATCGCGTCGGCCCTCGGTACGCTCTATCTGCGGACCGGCCGCGTGACCGACGCCCGCCGCGCATTGCGGCAGGCACTGGACCGCGACCCAAGCCTGCACGGCGCCCAAAGCCCGTTGCTCTTCTCCCTCAATCTGATCGCCGAGTCCGACCCTGCCAGCATCTATCGCGAACATGCGCGCATCGGCGAGGCCATCGTTCGCTCAGTCGACCCTGGTTTTGTCTCCTGGACGAATCGTCCGGACCCCGAACGAAAGGTCAAGATCGGTTATGTTTCCGGCGACTTCCGGAGACACCCGATTGGCCTGCTCCTGCGCCCGATCCTCGAGCGGCACGATCGTGCCCGCCACGAGGTCCATTGCTACTCAAACCACCGTACGGTTGACGACATGACGCGCGTGCTGCAGCGGTCGGTTGAGCATTGGCACGATATTGCCGCCGACACCGACCGCGCTGTAGCGGACCAGATCCGTCGCGACGCGATCGACATCCTGGTCGATCTTTCGGGTCACACGGACCGCAACCGACTCGCGGTCTTTGCCGCGCACCCCGCCCCGGTTCAGGTTGCATGGCTTGGCTACCTCAACACCACCGGGCTTGCAACAATGGACTACCGGATTTGCGATTGGCACACCGACCCCGAAGGCGCGCCGGAACTGCTGCACACCGAGCGTCTGCACCGGATGCCACACAGCCAATGGTGCTATGCCCCCTACTACGACGTGCCGCTGGTCTCGCAAGACCGCCGCAGCGATGCGCTCATCCTCGGATCGTTCAACCAGTACATGAAGATCAGCGACTCCAGTCTGGACCTCTGGTGCCAGATCCTCGCCGCGATGCCCGAGGCGAGGCTGCTCGCGCTCGGAGTTCCCGGCGGAAGTGCCCAGGACGCGTTTCGTCACCGCATCGCTCGTCGGAATGTCGATCCCGCCCGGGTTGATGTGCGCGACCGGTTGGGGATTCTCGAGTACTTCACTGCCATTGCGAGCGTCGACATTGCGCTCGATACGTATCCGTATAACGGCGCCACGACGACACTCGACACTCTGTGGATGGGCGTACCGATAGTCGCGCTGCGCGGCGATCGTGGCATAGCGCGCGGTGGCTACAGCATCCTCCAGTCGCTGAATCTTCCGGAGCTCATCGCCAGCAGCCCAGCGGAGTACGTTGCCATCAATGTGCGCCTCGGCCGCGATCGAAGCTGGCGCGATCGGCTGCGGATGACGCTTCGAAACGACCTTGCAGCCTCGCCGCTGATGGATGCGGCGACCTTCGTCGCCGACCTGGAATCCGCCTATCGCGGGATGTGGCGTACCTGGTGCGGCTCCCAGCACGAGGCCTGCGAACGCGCATGACGCCGAGCGTTCCTCCTTCGTTCAGGGCGGAATCGGGGAGCCCGGACCTGAGGCACCAAAGGGCCGTCTCCGGATGATCCGCTTCGTCCGCTCCCTGCTTGGCGGCGGCAAACGCGGCGGGGTACCTCATCCCGGCCCGCGGGTCCTCAACGTCGGCGCCAATGATCGGCGTATTCCGATGCCTGCTCACTACGATGGCTGGCAGCATTTATTCTTGGACATCGACGCCGGCGTGCGCCCCGATATCGTGTGCGACGCGCGACAGCTCACGCAGCTGCCCGGTGCCCAGTTCGACGCGGTCTACTGTTCACATAATTTTGAACATTACTACCCGCATGACGGGAGCAAGGTCCTGCGGGGTTTTATGCACGTGCTAAGAAGCGACGGGTTCGCCGAACTTCGCGTCCCTGATCTCAAGTCGCTGATGCAAAAAGTCATTGACCTGGATCTCGATATTGAGGAACCGCTCTACCAATCGGGGGCGGGCCCGATCACAGTCCGGGACGTCATTTACGGTTTCGAGAAGCAGATCGCGCAATCAGGCCAGGATTACTTTGCCCACAAGACAGGATTTACTGCGCGGTCTCTGCACGGCATCCTCAAACAGGCGGGCTTCGGTGACGTTTTCGTGTCGGTCGCCGCGGAGGTCTTCGAGGTGCGCGCGTATGCGTTTAAGGCAAGCCCGACGCTCGCGCAACGGGCGCTGTTGGAACTGCCCGCAGAGTCTAGCTAAGCGGCGCAGCGTGGGGCCCTGCGTCGGAAGCCACGATTTCGTCCGGAACCTCTCGATTGCGCTTGCTGTCGTGGCGGGCTTGATCAACCTACCCATTTACGAGCGCGAAATCAACCGAGCGCCGTCGGCGGCACCGGCCTACCCCGCGGACAAAGGCTCGGCTCACTCAGGCGACACGACATCGATTGCGTCGGTGATGATCGCGTCTACGCCCCATGTCGCGAGCTGCTCCACCTGCTGCGCATCGTTCACCGTATACGTCAGCACCCAGTAACCGGACCCGTGCCCGGCAGCGATCTTGTCCGCATCAAGCGTGCGCCAGTCCGCATTCAGGGCCACGCAAGCCAGCTGCGCAAGCCGCGCTTGCCAATCGGGAGGCACCTCCTCGACGAGCAGCGCCCGTGGCAATTCCGGCATGGCGGCGCGCGCGGCAGCGAGCGCGTCTGTTGCGAACGACGACAGCAGTGGCTGCACCGGTGCAGCACGCCACAGTGCGCGCACCTCGCGCGCCACCACGGTGCCGGTTTCGCGCTCACGTCCAGGCATGGGCTTGATTTCGACATTGCAAACAACGGCGTTGGCAATCGCCCAGAGCGCGACGGCGCGCAAAGTCGGCAGCGGTTCACCAGCATAGGTCGCGGAATGCCAACTGCCGGCATCGAGCTGGGCCAATTGGCTCCAGGTCAGCGCGTCGGCGCGGCCGGCACCGTCCGTAGTACGGTCCAGCGTATCGTCGTGAAGCAAGAATGGCACCCCGTCGGCGGATAGCTTGACGTCAAATTCGACCATGCGATAGCCGTGCCGGTAACCCTCGCGCATCGCCGCCAGCGTGTTCTCCGGCGCGAGCTTGCCGGCGCCGCGATGCGCGGCATAGCGCGGGTAAGGCCAGGCTTTCATGCGATGCGGGCCCCGCTGTCCGCATCGAACAAATAGACGCGACCGGGCGCCGCGGCTAGCGCGATGGGCTCGCCAACCGTCGCTGGCGTGCCAGGCGGCAGGCGGGCGATGATTGACGTTCCGGCCACGGCAACGTGGATCAGTGTGTCGGCGCCAAGGGCTTCGATCATCTCCACGCTGCCGACCAGATTGGCCGCGCTCGGCAGGCACGGTGTCAAATGCTCCGGGCGCACGCCGACCGTGACCTTGCGGCCAGCGCCGAGCTTCGCTCCTCCGGGGTACCGCGCCGCCGCCTTCAAGCGCAATGCGACCGCCTGGTTCGACCGTCCCGGCAAGAAAATTCATCGCCGGCGAGCCGATGAAGCCGGCCACGAACACGCTCGCCGGGCTCTCGTAGACTTCCATCGGGGTACCGACCTGTTCGGCGCGCCCCGCGTGCATCACGATCATCCGCTGTGCCAGCGTCATCGCCTCTACTTGGTCGTGCGTCACGTACAGGCTGGTCGCCCCCAGGCGGCGATGCAGCTTCTGGATTTCGAAGCGCATCTGGACGCGGAGTTTGGCATCGAGGTTGGACAACGGCTCGTCGAACAGGAACGCGGCTGGCTCGCGTACGATCGCCCGCCCCATGGCCACACGCTGGCGTTGCCCTCCTGATAGCTCGCGGGGGCGGCGCGCGAGCACCGGGCCCAGTTCCAGTATCTCTGCGGCGCGCTTGACCCTGGCATCGACCTCGCTGCGGGTGAGCCCGCGAATACGCAGGCCATACGCCATATTGTCGAAAACGCTCATGTGCGGGTAGAGGGCGTAATTTTGGAACACCATTGCGACGTCGCGGTCCTTCGGTTCGAGTCGATTGACCACGCGCTCGCCAATCGAGATCTCGCCGGCCGTGATCGGTTCCAGCCCGGCGACCATCCGCAGCAGCGTTGATTTGCCGCAGCCCGACGGGCCGACGATGACGATGAATTCGCCGTCAGCCACGTCGACGGACACGCCGTGAATCACCTCGGTATTGCCATAACTTTTGCGCACATCACGCAGTTGTACTTTCGCCATGGTCTCTCGCTAGATCCTACCGCCCGCGGCGCGTCATTTTTCCGCGTCCACAAGACCCTTCACGAACCATCTCTGCATCAGCACCACCACTGTGACGGGCGGCACCAGCGCGAGCACCGCCGTGGCCATCACCAACTGCCATTCGGTTGCCGCATCGCCACCGGCCATCATGCGCTTGATGCCGATCACGACCGTGTACATGCTCTCCTGCGTGGTAACAAGCAGCGGCCATAGATACTGGTTCCAACCGTAGATGAACATGATCACGAACAGTGCCGCGATATTGGTATGTGAGAGCGGCACGACAACGTCCTTAAAGAAGCGCAATGGCCCGGCGCCGTCGATGCGGGCCGCCTCCGCGAGTTCGTCCGGAATCGTGAGGAAGAACTGGCGAAACAGGAAGGTCGCGGTGGCCGAGGCGATCAGCGGCAGCGTCAAGCCGGCATACGTATCGATCAGATGTAGTTGCGCGACCACTGCGTAGGTCGGGAAGATGCGTACCTCGACGGGCAGCATCAGGGTTAAAAAGATGAGCCAGAAGCATGTCTTGCGCAGCGGAAAGCGGAAGTACACGATCGCGAACGCAGAGAGCATGGAAATCGCGATCTTGCCGACGGCAATCGTGAGAGCCATGACCAGACTGTTCCACATCATTGGCGCCACTGGCGCGGTCGAGCCGATGGTGCTGCCGTGGCTCAGCACCTGGGTGTAGTTCTCCAGTAGGTGGCTGCCGGGAAGTATCGGCATCGGCACCGTAGTTACTTGGTCAAACGACAGGGTCGAGGCCACGAACGCAACGTACAGCGGCAGCGCGACAACGGCGACGCCGGCAATGAGTATCAGATGGCTGCCGACGATCAGCAACGGGCGATGTTCGACCATGGCGTCAGTATTGGACCTTGCGTTCGACGAAGCGGAACTGGAACAACGTAAGCATGATGACGATTGCCATCAGCACGACCGACTGCGCCGCGGAGCTACCCAGGTCGAGCGCTTGCTGCCCGTCCTGGTAGACCTTGAGCACGAGGATCATGGTCGCCTGTACCGGGCCGCCGTGGGTCGAGGCATCGACGATGGCAAAGGTGTCGAAGAAGGCGTAGACCAGGTTAACCACGAGCAGGAAAAACGCGGTTGGCGAGAGCAGTGGAAAGATAATGGTCCAGAAGCGCCGCCCCGGGCCCGCACCGTCGATGGCGGCGGCTTCGATCAGTGACCGGGGCACCGCCTGGAGCCCGGCCAGGAAAAAAAGAAAGTTGTAGCTGATCTGCTTCCAGACGGCAGCGACGACGATCAGGATCAGCGCATGCGTGGGATTAAGCAGGTAGTCCCAATCGACGCCGAGCACACGGAGCAGATGGGTGAGGATACCCAGGGTTGGGTTGAGCAGAAATACCCACAGCACGGCCGCGACCGCCGCCGCGACGGCGTAGGGACAGATCAGCAACGTCTTGTAGAGCATCGCGCCGCGCACCACGCGGTCGGCGAAGACGGCCAGCAGCAAGGACAGCGAGAGGCCCAGCGCCGTGACCAATACCGAGAACACCGCGGTGATTCGGAACGACGCTAGGTAGAGCGAGTCGTTGAACAGGTCGCGAAAATTGTCGAACCAGACAAACTGCTTCGAGGCGGCAAACGCGTCCTGCACGAACAACGACTGCCAAATCGCCTGCGAGGCCGGCCAGAAGAAAAAGACGAGGGTGATCAGGATCTGCGGGCCAACCAGCGCATAGGGCAGCCACGGCGACCTGAAGACGACCCGTTTCTCCATTGCTCCCTCGAACGCCTGCCCGCCGCCGCAACCCGGCGGCAGCGACACAGCCTCGGCGCAGCGCGCGACCGCCACGAGGCCGCGACGCCATTGCCCACGCTACCTCACGGATTGGCTTTGCGGAAACGGTCGATCTGTTCGTTGCCGCGCTTGACCGCGTCGTCTAGCGCCGCCTGGGCGGTCTTCTGCCCGCTCCAAACCGACTCGAGCTCCTCGTCGATAATGTTGCGGATCTGCACGAAGTTGCCCAGACGCAGACCCTTCGAGTTCGCCGTCGGCGGCTTGTTGGTCAGTTCCTTGATGGCGATGTCGGTTCCCGGATTCTTCTCGTAGAACCCCTGCTTTCTGGTCAGATCATACGCCGCCAGCGTAATCGGCACGTAGCCGGTCGTTTGATGCCAATCGGCCTGCACCTCGGGCGAGGACAGGAACGTGAAGAACCGGGCAACCCCCTTGTACACGCTCGGGTCCTTCTGGTTGAGCACCCACAGCGTGGCACCGCCGATGATCGTATTCTGCGGCGCTCCGGCTACGTCGGACCAATAGGGCAGCGTGGCGACCGCCCAGTCGAATTTAGCGCTGCCTTTGATGTTCGCGTACGAGCCGCTGGAAGTGGTAATCATGCCGCAGTCGCCGCTGGTGAACCGGGCCAGCGGCTCGTCCTTGCGGCCGGCGTAGGTGAACGTTCCCTTCTTCGCCCACTCGCCGAGCGTGCCGATGTGCCTGACCTGCAGCGGGCCGTTGAATTCGAGGCGCGTGTCGGCCCCACCAAGGCCATTTTCCTTCGTGCTGAACGGCACATTGTGCCAAGCGCTAAAGCTCTCCAGCTGCACCCACGACTGCCAGCCGGTGGTGAAGCCACAGGCCATGCCGGAGGCTTTAAGCTTCTCAGCCGCCACACCGACCTCCGGCCAGGTCTTCGGTGGCCGCGCCGGATCAAGCCCCGCCTTCTTGAACGCGTCCCGGTTGAAGTAGAGCACCTGAGTTGAACTGTTGAAGGGCATCGAGATCAGATGGCCTTGGGTATCGGAGTAGTACGACGAGACGGCACCGAGAAATGATTTCGGGTCAAACTTCTCGCCGGCTTCCGCCATGAGCTCATAGACCGGCTTCACCGCGCCCTTCGCCGCCATCATGGTGGCCGTGCCGACCTCGAATACCTGGACGATCTGCGGTGGGTTCCCCGCACGATAGGCCGCGATCGCCGCGGTCATCGACTCATCGTACTGCCCTTTGTAGACCGCGGTAACGTGATAATCCTTCTGGCTTGAATTGAACTTCTCGGCCAGCTCGTTGACCTTGTCGTTAAGCTTGCCGGTCATCGAATGCCACCACTGAATCTCGGTGACGGCCTGTGCCTGCGTGGCGAGACCGAACAGAGCGGCAACCATGGCCCCGCGGGCCACGCCTAGGATACGGCGATGCATGGCGTTACTCCTCCTTTGACGAACGCGTAATCTTGGACTTGCCGGGTGACGATTCTATTGCAAAGCGCGCCCGCCCGCGCGTCCGCTTCGCGCAGGCCACTATCGGCTGCGTGGGTCGGTCCAACCGGTCTGCCCGCTGCGCCCCGACGGCCGCCGCGCGGCTGCTAGAATTGGCACGTTCCTCTCCTGCGGAGCGAGCTTTGAACCGACATCGGGTGCGCCAGATCTCCCAGGCGCTGTGCGCCGGCACGCTCGCGGCGCTCGTGGGCCTGTTGCCGGCTTGCGGCCACGCCCAGGCCTATCCCACCCGGCCGATTCGCTTGGTCGTGCCGTTTCCGCCCGGCGGGTCGCTGGATGTCGTAGCGCGGGCGATTGGACAGAAGCTCGGCGCAGCTTGGGGGCAGCCGGTCGTCATCGACAATCGGCCCGGCGCCGGTGGCAACATCGGTGCCGACCTCGTTGCTAAGAGTGCCGCGGACGGCTATACGATCCTGGAGGGCGCGCTGTCCACCCACGCGGTCAACGTGAGCCTGTACCGCAAGCTCCCCTACGACCCGATCAAGGATTTCGCCCCGATCACCCTGGTCGCGATAACGCCCAACGTGCTCGTTCTCAACCGGGCCTTCCCGGTCAATTCCGTGCCCGAGCTCATCGCCTATGCCAAGGCGCACCCCGGTGCACTGTCGTTCGGTTCGGGCAGCAACGGCAGCGCGGGTCACCTGGCTGGAGAACTGTTCAAGGCCGAGGCCGGTATCGACATGGTGCACGTGCCCTACAAAGGCGCGGCGCCGGCGCTGCAGGCACTGCTCGCCGGCGACACGCAGCTCATGTTCGACAACCTTGCCAACTCGATGCCGCAACTGAAGGCGGGCAAATTGAAAGCGCTCGCGGTCACCACCGCCAGGCGATCCGCCCTTGCCCCGGAACTGCCGACGCTCGCCGAGAGCGGGTTGCCGGGATTCGACATCTATACCTGGTGGGGCTTCCTGGCACCGGCCGGAACGCCCCCAAGGCATCATTGCCAAGTGGAACGCGGAGGTGAAGCGTATTTTGGGCACGCCGGAGATGCGAGCCTTCTTCGCCCAGGAGGGCGCCGAGCCGGCACCTACGACCCCTGAACAATTCGCGGCGCTGATCAAGAGTGAAATTCCCAAGTACGCGAAGATCGTCAAGGATTCCGGCGCCAAGGTGGATTGATCGTCGGCAGCCGCAGTGATCCGGCAACGGAGGCAAGCATGAGGCGTATCGTGCAGTGCACGGGGCTGGTCGTCGCGCTGATACTGGCTGCGGCTGGGGCGGCGGCGCAGACCTATCCAACCAAGCCCATCCGGCTGGTCGTGCCGTTCCCGGCCGGAGGCACCACTGACATTCTCGCGCGCGAAGTCGGGCAGCGGCTCTCCGCATCGCTCGGACAACCGGTCGTGATCGACAATCGCCCAGGAGCTGCTGGCAATATCGGCACGGAGCTTGTCGCCAAGAGCGCGCCGGACGGTTACACGCTGCTCATGTGCACGGTCAGTACCCACGCCATTAATCCCAACCTCTACGCCAAGCTGCCCTACGACCACGTCGCGGACTTCGCCCCGGTGATCCTGGTCGCCAGTGTTCCCAATGTGCTCGAGGTGACCCCGACCTTGCCGGTCAACTCGGTGGCCGATCTGATCAAACTCGCCAAGGACAAGCCGGGCCAGATCAACTTTGCCTCGTCGGGCAGCGGCACGTCGATCCACCTTTCGGGCGAACTGTTCAAGACGATGGCCGGCGTTGACATGACGCACGTGCCCTACAGGGGCAGCGCGCCGGCGCTCACCGACCTTATCGCCGGCCAGGTGCAGGTGATGTTCGACAACCTCCCCTCGTCGCTACCGCAGATCAAGGCAGGCAAGCTGAGGGCGATTGCGGTGACCTCCGCGCAGCGCGCGCCGGCGCTGCCGAACGTGCCGACGATCGCGGAGAGCGGCCTGCCCGGCTTCGAGGCGACGTCATGGTTCGGGGTCGTCGCTCCGGCTGGCACGCCGCCAGCAATTGTCGCGCGTATCAATGCGGACCTGAACGAATGGCTGCAGAGTCCCGACGCCAAGGAAAAACTGCTGGCGCAGGGGGCGGCTGCCGGCGGCGGTTCACCTGAGCAATTCGCCGCCTTTATCCAGGCCGAGACCGAGAAGTGGGCGAAGGTCGTCAAAAGCTCGGGCGCGAAGGTTGATTGATCGTCCGCCGCGCGGCGGCGCGCAGCGTCGGTAAGCGCCAGGCGGCAGGGCTCTTTCCTAGCGGCGGGCGCGGGTAGCGCCGCCTTGGCAGCCGGGGTTCGTCTACAATAACGCTCCTTCTCCGGAGCGCACCATGTCCGCCCCACCCGCCACGGCACTGTCCGCCGAGCGCCTCCCGCGCACCCCCGCGCCGATTCCCGCGGCGTTGCCGGTCACCCGCGACCTGTTCGACCAGCTGATGGTGCCATGCTATGCACCGGCGGAATTTATCCCGGTGCGCGGCCTCGGGTCGCGTGTCTGGGACCAGCAGGGGCGGATGTACATCGACTTCGCCGGCGGCGTCGCGGTCACGGCGCTCGGCCACTGCCATCCGGCGCTGGTCAAGGCGCTGACCGAACAGGCGCACACGCTCTGGCACGTGTCGAACTGGATGACCAACGAACCCGCCCTGCGGCTGGCCAAGAAGTTCGTCGACGCGACCTTCGCGGAGCGCGTGTTCCTCTGCAACTCGGGCGCCGAAGCGAACGAAGCCGCGCTCAAACTCGCACGGCGGTACGCGCACGATCACTGCGGCCCGGCAAAATTCCGCGTTATTTCCACGCTCAATGCTTTTCATGGACGGACCCTGTTCACGGTGTCGGCAGGAGGACAGGCGAAGTACTCCAGCGGGTTCGGTCCACCGCCGACCGGCTTTACGCATATTCGCTACAACGACATCGGCGGCCTCGAAGCCGCCTTTGCCGAGGAAGGGGGCGACGACGTCTGCGCAGTGATCCTGGAACCGATGCAGGGCGAGGGCGGCATGATCCCGGGGACGCCTGAATTTCTCGCCGCGGCGCGGCGATTGTGTGATGAGCGCGATGCTTTGCTCATCTTCGACGAGATCCAGAGTGGCATGGGTCGCACCGGCGCTCTTTTCTCGTATATGCAGAAGGGCGTCGTGCCTGACATCCTGACCAGTGCCAAGGGGCTCGGCGGCGGCTTCCCAGTCGGCGCGATGCTCACGACCACCGAGATCGCGAGCGCGTTCTCGGTGGGGGTCCACGGCACGACCTTCGGCGGCAACCCGCTTGCCTGTGCGGTCGCGAGCGCGGTGTTCGACGTGATCAATACCACCGAGGTGCTCGACGGCGTGAAGGCGCGGCACGCGTTGTTCATGGAGGGCCTGCGCACGATCAACGCTCGGCAGGAGGTATTCAGCGACATTCGCGGCGAGGGCGTATGGCTCGGCTGCGAGCTCGCCGAGCGCTGGCAGGGCAAAGGCATGGACGTCATGCGCGCCGCAGGCGACGCAGGGTTGCTGGTGCTCGTGGCCGGCCCGGACGTCGTGCGCATCGCGCCGTCACTCGTCATCAGTCTGGACGAGATCCTGGAAGGTCTGGCGCGGCTGGAGACGGCGCTGGCCAAGGCGCTGATCTAAAGCCCACCCGCGGGCCGATGTTCTACGTCCGGCCGATCGCGCGGGAGGACCTGCCCGAACTGCTCGCGCTGTCCGAGCGCACCGGTTCCGGGCTGACCACGCTGCCGGCCAACGCCGAGCGGCTGGCCCAGCGCATTGAGCGTTCGCTTGCTTCGTTTGCCCGCACCGCAGCCAAGGCGGACGCCTGCTACGTTTTCGTGCTCGTCGACAGCGACAGCGGCGGCGTGGTCGGTATCAGCGCCATCGAGGCCGCCGTGGGTCTGTCGGAGCCGTGGTACAACTATCATGTCGGCACGCAAGTGCACGCTGCGCGCGAGCTCAACGTTTACACCGCCTCGCCGACGCTTTTCTTGA
Source organism: uncultured beta proteobacterium (assembly GCA_963777455.1). Classification (GTDB taxonomy): domain Bacteria; phylum Pseudomonadota; class Gammaproteobacteria; order Burkholderiales; family Casimicrobiaceae; genus PALSA-1003. Next base: position 1,910,654 of record CAVZQQ010000004.1, on the reverse strand, counting down.
CCAATGATCATACCGGCCATAGCGAGTTGTGCTCGCTGTTTCTCGATGTACGCCATCGCCGCGCCAAGAACGGGCCGCTGCTCTCCAAGGCGCGGCTCCTGTTCATTGCCGAGTTCGCCGAGCTGTTCGCACCGAAGGTCATTGCGGAGCTACGCGGCGAACTCGATGCCGCCGGCAAGAGCCCGTTCTGGGAGGGCCTCGGCAGGCACTTCTTCGTCATGGAGTACACGCGCGCGGACTACCTGACCGGCATCGGCCAGAAGGCGTTCATTGCCCAGCTGATGCCGCGCCACCCGGTGTACGCCACGCTGTTGCCGCCTGACGCCCGCGCAGTCATCGGCGAGGTCCATGCCGATTCGCAGCCCGCGCGCGCCATGCTCGAAGCAGAGGGCTTTCGTTATGAAGGCTATGTCGACATCTTCGACGCCGGGCCGACGCTGGAGTGCTTTCGCGACAACATCCGTGCCGTGCGCCAGAGCGAGAGCTTGCCGGTCAAGATCGGCGACCGCGCGCCCACTCCGGACAGCCAGACCGAGGACGTGCTCTGGCTGGTCGCCAATCGGCGTTTCGAGGGCTTTCGCGCCGTCCTCGCTACGGCGCCGGCGCGTATAGCTTGGTTTCCGCTCTTGCCACACGCCGCCGCGGCACTGGGCGTCGGCGACGGCGAGACCGTGCGCGCGGTGCCGCTGTTGCCGCGAGACTCCGGTGTGAAAACGCTGCCGGCGGTCGAGGCCAATTTCGACGGTCTGCCGGGGCCGACGCACAACTACAGCGGTCTGGCGACCGGGAACCTCGCCTCCGAACGCAACAAGAGCCTGATCGCCAACCCGCGCCGGGCAGCCCTGGAGGGGCTCGCCAAGATGAAGGTCCTCGCCGACCGCGGCTACGCTCAGGCGGTGCTGCCTCCGCACGAGCGCCCGGACGTAGCGACCTTGCGCATGCTCGGCTTCGCCGGCGACGACGCCGCGCTGCTCAGGGCAGCGGCGCGCGAAGCTCCGCATCTGCTTGCCGCGTGCTCATCGGCCGCGGCGATGTGGGTCGCCAACGCCGCGACCGTCAGCCCCTCCGCCGACACCCACGACGGCCGAGTGCACCTCACACCGGCCAATCTCGTCTCCCATTTTCACCGTTCGCTCGAGGCGCCTACGACCACGCGCGTGTTGCGCACGATCTTCGCCGATGCGCGGCACTTTGTCGTGCACGACCCACTGCCTGCTGCGCCGCAGTTGGGCGATGAGGGCGCGGCCAACCATACGCGTTTCGTCTCTGCAGCGGAGGGTTCCGGTGTCGAGCTCTTCGTCTACGGGCGCGACGGCTTTACCACCGATGCGCTGGCACCTCGCCGGTTTGCGGCGCGGCAGACGCGCGAGGCCTGTGAAAGCGTCGCGCGCCGCCACGGACTCGCGCCGAAGCGAACGCTCTTCGCCCAGCAGCTCCCCGATGCCATCGATGCTGGCGTGTTCCACAACGACGTGGTCGCCGTCGGCAGCGGTAGCGTGCTCTTTTGCCACGAGCGCGCCTATGTAGGGCAGGATGCCCTGCTCGGCGCGCTCCGCGAGCGCGCCGGGGTCACGGCCATCGTGGTGTCGGAACGCGAGCTGCCCCTCGAGCGCGCCGTGAGCACATATCTCTTCAACAGCCAGTTGCTTGCCCGCAGCGACGGCAGCCTGCTGTTGGTCGCGCCGGCCGAATGCCAGGAGGACGCGAGCGTGCGCGCCTTGCTCGAGCGCCTTACCAGCGACGACGGACCGATCGGCGAGGTCCTGACATTCGACTTGCGGCAGAGCATGCAGAACGGCGGGGGACCGGCGTGCCTGCGCCTGCGTGTCGTTCTTACGCCCGAAGAGCGCGCGGCAATCGGCGCGCGGATCTGGCTCGACGACGCCCTGTTCGCCGCACTTACCGCCTGGGTGGAGCGGCACTATCGTGACCGGCTGGCAGCCCGCCGACCTGGCCGACCCGGCGCTGCTTACCGAGTCCCGCCGCGCGCTCGACGAACTGTCGCAGCTCCTGGGCCTGCCCAACGTCTACCCGTTTCAAACCTGAACGGCCTGTGATCGGGTTTTGAGGGCATCACTCGTTGGCAGAAGGCTTGCGCGGCAGCACCGATTCGTAGCCCGCCTCGCCTGCAAGACCGCCCGTTCTGTGCAACGATCTCGCCGCTTGCAGCAAGCGCTGCGACCGGCTCCTCGCTCACGGGTTCGCCTGGATCGGGTCGACGACGAAGTCGCAGGGCGCTTCACCGCGCTGCGCGCGCTCGATCATCGTCGCATACGCCGCTTCGAGATGCCGCCGGAAGCGGTCGGTGTCGAACAAGGGCGCCGACGTTCGCACGCTGCCGAGCCTCTGCCTCTTCGCCGCCACGGATGCGGCGTCGCGGCCGAGGGCGATCGCAAGGTCTTCGTAGTCCGTCAACGTGTGCGTAACGAGCTCAGGCAGCCCGCACGCGGTGAGCAGGCTGCCCGCCATTCTCGCGGCGAAGGCATTGCCGGCGCACGTCAACACCGGCACGCCCGACCAAAGCGCGTCACTCGCCGTCGTTCCGCCGTTGAACGGCAGCGTGTCGAGGAACAGATCGGCGAGCGAAAGTCGGGCGATGTGCTCGGCGTAGCCCACCTTGTCCGCGAAGATGAGGCGTGCCGGGTCGACATGGCGATCGCGCGCCGCCCTTCGCAGGTTGTCGGCCAACGCCTCGTTGCTGGCGTAGAGCCACAGCACGCTGTTGTCGACGGCACGCAGGATGCGCATCCATATATCGAACATCGTACGGTTGATCTTGTAGCCGTTGTTGAACGAGCAATACACGAAGGCGTCTGGCGGAACGCGCGCTTCGGCGCGCGTTGGAGCGGACGGCGCAACCGGCCGCCTATCATCGTTGGCCTGGAACGAATCCGGCAGGTAGACAACGCTCTCCGAATAATAGCGGCGCTGCGCTTCCGGAATCACGAAGCGGTCGGCGAGGATGTAGTCCACGTAGGAGGCGCCTGTCGTGCCGGGGTATCCAAGGTAGCCGACCTGCACCGGCGCCGGCCGCAGCGCGAAGATCCCCGGGCGCGAGCCGCCAGTGTGTCCCATGAGGTCGACGGCGATGTCCACCTCGGCCTCGCGAAGCGAGCGCGCGACCTCGGCATCGGTGCGCGAGCGAACGTCGACGAAGTGGTCGAAGGCGCAGGCGAGCCGTGCGCGCATCGGACCCGCGTCGGGCGCGCCCCACGAGATGCCGGCAATCTCGAAGCGCTGGTGGTCGTGCCGCTCGAGCACGCCTGCCATGAGGTAGGACATGGCATGGTCGTGGAAATCCGCCGAAAGATAGGCCACGCGGATCCTGTCGTGCCCGTAGTGTTCGCCTTCCCAGCCCGCGGCTTGTGCCGGGTGCCTCGCGTCCACGAAGGACCGCGCGTTGGCGAGTTGCGCGCCCGCGTCGGCGGTGATGCCGAGGAGCACGAAGGGCGCGACCACCGGCGTGCCGCGCTCCACCGCCGCTTCGATGGACGGCAGTATCCTCTCGCGCGCGCTCCAATCGCCGATCTGTGCAGCCGTGTACGCGATGTTGCCGAGCACGTCCGGATACGCAGGCGCGAGCGACGCTAGCCGCTCGAAAGCCGACAGGGCGTCTGCGTATCGGCCCTTCTCCGTCAGCGCGACCGCACGCATGTTGAGGGCGTCGGGGAAATCCGGGCGGATGGCAAGCGCGACGTCGAGCGCAGCGACGGCATCGTCGTGGCGACCGAGGCTTCGCAGCACGGCGCCCTGGTTGTACGCGGCGCCCGCGTAATCCGGTGCGAGCTCGAGCACCCGATCGTACGCGGCGAGCGCTTCCTGCGCCCTGCCGAGTGCGTGCAGCGCGTTGCCGCGATTCAAATGCAGGTCGGGATCCTTCGGCGCGAGCGTGAGCCCGCGATCGAACACGGTCAGCGCCTCCTGTGTCAGGCCCTTGGCTCCGAATTCCTGCCCGCGACGCAAGAGCTCCGCCGGTTGTTCAGGGCCCGCGGCGGCGTCCACCGTCGGGCGCCTGCGAAAGAAGAAGTCGAGCATTCGAGAGGACCTGCGGCGCGGCGCCGAAGGTTACGGCACCGATGCCTTGCCGCACGGTCGAAAGTGTACACTCGCGCGGTCGCCCGACCGGCGACCCACCGGCTCAAGGGGCATTACCCGGTTGGGGCGAGACGGAACAGCAGCGGCACGTCGAGCGTTTTTGGGTGCGACACGCCGTGCTCCCAGAGGCCGTCTTCGCCCCAGCAGTCGCCGTGGTCGGCGCAGACGATTACTGTGTCCCGGGCAAACCGCGCGAGCAGCGGCTCGAGGGCCTGATCACACCACTCGACACAGGCGACCTGGCGGCGCCGGCACTCGGCCGCGTCGTTCTTGTCGCCAAAGGGCATCGCCGGGTTATATCCCGAATCCCACGGTGCCCCGGCGTGGAAATACGGCACGTGGGTTTCGGCGAGGTTGAGAAACACAAAGGCGGGCCGACCCGGCTCTACCTGGGCTAGCATCGACTCGATCCATCCGACCTGCGCCTTGAGCGAGGGGCCAGCGGAGTAGGCAAAGCTGTCGAAATCGGCACTCAGCACCCGTCCCGTCGGGCGCTCGGGATTGAACCAGTTGACCGCCCCGGTGCCAATGGCCCGGTAGCCACTCTGCTTGAGACCGTCAATGACGCTGTGCCCGTCGAGCGTCAGGTACGCCGGTGCGGCACCCGCATGCCCGCCGCCGCGCATGCGAAATATCTTGCCGTACTTGGGATTGACGTAAGGCTCGTTGCGCGTCGCGTCGCCGGGAGTGAAGCCCATGAAGAAGGCTGCGTGTGACCCGTAGGTAAAGTGCGACGGCGCCTGGGCGCGGTGCAGCGGCGCGAGCGACTTCAAGTTGGGGGCGCGCGCCTCGACAAAAGCGTCGTAGCGACACGAATCCAGGGTGATGAAGAGGATCGACGGCGGCATGACAGGGCACCGAGCGGGCGCACCGGCCCGAACGCGGTGCGTGCGACGCGGATTCTAACCGGTTTTCTGGGGAATCCGCTTCAGTCGCCAACCGAGACGGGCAACTCGCGATGCTGGCGCACCGGCGACCAGAATACCGCCGCCCCGGCCAGGGCGAGTCCGAGCGCACCGACCGTAAGCAGCGTCCCGCGCAAGCCGATGCCGGTCGCCAACGCACCGCCAACCAGCGAACCGAGTGGCGCCGATGCGACCGTAAGAAAGCGCATCGTGGCCGTCATGCGCCCGAGCAGCCGATCCGGTGTGATCGCCTGGCGCAGCGCCAGGTAGTTGATGCCGTACAGGATTGCGCCGAAATCGAAGACCAGCATCGCCACTCCCAGCGCGAGTGTGGCCGGCCACCCGGAGCCGCCGAGCAGTCCGAAAGCCTGCCAGCCGATCGCGGTGATGATTAACCCGTGCACGATCACCGGTCCGATGCCCAGGCGAGTGGACAGGCGTTCGGCGAAGGCCGAGGCCAGAACGCAGCCCACGCCCCCGAATGCATAAGCGATGCCGATGGCCCCGGCGGACAGCGCAAGGTCGCGCGTTGCGAACAAAATCAGCACCGCGATCTGCATGTGATTCAGAAACTGCCATAGCCCCGCCAGCCAGGCCAGGCCCCACAGCGTACGGTTGCCCCAGACGAGCTTGAGGCCCTCGCCGATGTCGCGCCAGATGCTCGCCGTGCCGCGCACGTGTGCAATGTCGTTCTTGGCTTCGACACGCCGCAACATCAGCGCCGAGACGAGAAACGCGAACGCGTCGAAGACGATGGCGAACGGTGCGGTCAGCGCCTGAATGAGGCCCCCGGCGAGGCCGGGTCCCACCAGCGCCGCCGATGTCTCCCCCAAGGAAATCTTGGCGTTCACCTCGACGAGTCGCTTGCGCCCGGCCATCTGCGCGAGCAGCACTTGGTAGGCGGCGCCGCCCACGACGTTCTGCACCCCGCACAGAAAACCGACGGCGAAGAGCAGTTCCATGGACAACGCGTTGAACCAGGCGGCGACGGGAATGGCCGCCAGCGCCAGCCCGCGCCCGAGGTCGGTGGCAATGGCCACCGGCCGCTTGCGCACGCGGTCGAGCAGCACTCCCGCGTGCAGGCTGAACACCGCAAAGGGCAGTGTTTCCAGCGCTACCAGAACACCCATCTGCATCGGCGAGGCGTGCAGCAATAACGCGGCGGTCAGCGGCAGCGCCAGGTTCGTTATCTGGGCACCGAACGAAGTGATGGTCAGCGACGTCCACAGCCTCCGGAAGTCGCGCGAAAGCCAGAGGCCGCGGAATCGGCGGCGAAGGTGTGTTCTGAGTCGATCGATCATAGGCATCGCAGTTTCCTCCGGCCGCAACGCAAAGCGGGCGGCCGCCGGTCGCCGGCACCGGCGGGAAAGCGAGGCTCGGGGTCTGCGCCCGGACTTCGGTTCCCGCCACACCCGGCGGGAACCCGCGCGGGCAGCTAACGCAACAGCAGCGAGGCCCCCGACGGAAGGTCGGAGAGGCGCACGCGAGCAGGAAAGTCCCATGCGCGCGCGCGCGCCGCGATTGCGGTGACGGAATGCGTCGGCGTTCTGGTCATGGGAAGGATTCCTCAAACAGTGTTACAAGTGGCAGCAGTGTACGCGAAAGTGCGGCGGTTGCGCAATGCGCACCATCGCCGTCGGCGCGCCGCAGACCCCCGTTTGTCGCATCGCCGCAACGAATGGAAGGAACTACCTCCTCTGCTGGGCTGCGGTGTCGACGTCAAGATACATCCACGGATGTTCCCAGTAGGCGTTCTTCTTATAACCAAGCACCCAAGGTTGCAGCAGGGTGTTTTCGATGGTGTAGACGCCGAGCCACCACGGATCGTACACGGCAACGAGCTCCGACATCTTGCGGTAGACGCGGTTGCGCTCCGGCCCGTCGGGCAGCCGCCGCGACTCGCGGTACAGCTCATCGTATTCCGGCAGCGCGAAGCGCGCATAGTTGGTCTGACCGATGTTCTTGCCGTAGAGCAATTGCGCAAAGGCGTCGCCTTCGCCGTACTGGGTGATCCAACCGATACGCCACAGCTGCAGTTGGCCGGCCTTGCCCATCTTGAGAAGATCCGGCCACTTCTGTTTCATGAACTCCATGCGGATGCCGATAGCCTGCATACTCCTCTGCCACAACTCGTCGAGGTCGCGCTCACGGCCCGACGTCGCCGAGGCCATAACCAGGGTCAGCGGCTTGCCGTCGGGCAGCTTGCGATAACCCTCGGCATCGCGCGCCGTGTACCCGAAGCGGTCGAGCAGCGCATTCGCCGCTAGGGGATCGTATTTGACGCCAACGCTCCAAGCGTCGTCATGCCCCGGCAGGCCGGGCGGTATCGGTTGCGTCGCGGGGATCGCCTGTCCCTGATAGATCACCTGAATCAGGTCCGGGGTATTGAAGCCGAGCGCGATCGCCCGCCGCAGCCCGATCTTGTCCTTGGTGTAACCGCCAACGACCGGATCCTCCATGTTGAAATACGCGTACTGCAGGGCCGGCTGCGTTATTCGCCATAGGACGATGCCCCGCTTCGCGTACTCCGGGCGCAGGTGGTTGGTGGCGTCGAGCACGTGGTCCGTGAGATCACTGGGAACGTTGACGTAATCCAGCGCGCCGCTGGTAAAGGCCAGCAACCGTGGATTCGATTCCTCGATGATCGAGATCTCGATGCGGCCGATGATCGGCAGTTTCTTGCCTCGCATCTTTGCCACCAGATCGCGATCCGCCGGGTCATTGCTGGCCGGAAAGGTTTCGTCGCGATAGTTCGGGTTCGCCTCGAGGACGATCTGCGTGCCGCGTCGCCACGACTTGAGCCGGTAGGGACCGGTACCGACCGGGTTGGCCATGGCCCAGCCATTGGCATCGCCGTAGGCTTCGATCACCTCCCGCGCCACCGCGGCCATCGGCCTCTGCGTGAAGTAACCGAGCATGATGTAGTCCGGTTCCTTGAGTTTGAGGCGCAGCGTGTAACGGTCGAGCGCCTGCAGGCCCTCGATCGGCGCATCGTAGTCGAAATGGCCAGTCTTCTGCGCCGCCTCGATCACCGGGTCGGCACCGACGACCTTGTCCTGCAGATACCAGGCGAAGGGCGAACGCACGCGCGGGTCGAGCAAGCGCTTCCAGGAGTACACATAGTCGGCGGCGACGAGCTCGCGCTTCTTACCCTTGAACGCCGGATCATCGGCGAAATAGATGCCTGGTCGCACGCGCATCGTCCAGGTCCGGCCGTCGTCGGTGATCGCCGGCATTGCCGTCGCCGTCTGCGGCGCCCGGCGATAGGGGCGCGTCAGGTACTCGAAGCCGTAGAGCGTGTCGAAGATCGCGCGCGCGACGGTGTCGGAGTACAGGTCGCTCGTGGCCGCCGGATCGAAGCCGGTCTCCGGCGCGATGATCGCGATGCGCAGCGTCTTGCTCATGTCCGCGGCGGCCGCCGGCAGCGAGAGGCCGCTCAGGATAATGGCGGCGACAAGGGCCGCGCGGAGGGTGCGGCTCAGCACCTGCGGGCTTCGATTCATGCGCTACTTGCCGGCGCGGTTTCGCCGGTCGAGATCAATATCGTAGTATTTCCAGGGATGCCAGTCGTACACCGTGTGCTTGAAGCCGAGCACCCAAGGCTGCACCAGTACGTTCTCGTAGCGATAGGCCTCGAGGACCCACGGCGCGTAGGCGTTGACCAGTTCGGACATCTTCCCAAAAAGCTGGGTGCGCTCGGCCCCGTCAGGGAGCTGCCGTGCCTTCTCATAGAGCTGGTTGAATTCGGGCAGATTGAAGCGCGACAAGTTGGCGAAGCCCGCATGCGGGCCGTAGAGCAGCGACATGAACCCGAAACCCTCGGGCGTGGTGTTGATGTTCCCCAAGGACCACATCTGCAGCTTGCCGTAGCGTGCCATCTTCAGCAGATCGGGCCACTTCTGCTTCACAAATTCAACCTTGATGCCGACCGCGCTCATGCTGCGTTGCCATAGCTCGTCGTATTGCCGAATGAGTCCCGAGGGATCGGAACCGATCATTAGCGTCAGCGGCTTGCCATCGGGCAGGTCGCGCCAGCCGTCGCCATCGCGATCAACGTAACCGAACTTGTCGAGCAGCGCCTTGGCGCCAGCCGGGTCGTACTTGGCGTGGCCCTTGATCTGCGGATCGTAGCCCGCCACGTTCGGCGGGATCGGCTGCGTCGCCGGTTCGGCCTGCCCCTGGCGCAAGACCCGAATTTCCTCGTCCACGTTGTACGCCATGGTGATCGCCCGGCGCAGGGCAATCTTATCCTTGGTGTAACCGCCCACGACCGGGTCATCCATGTTGAAGTAGGTGTAGGTGATCGCGGGCTGTATGCCGCGGGCGAGCACGATGCCCTGTTTGGCAAACTCCGGCTTGAGCTGGTTGTTCGGCTCCAGCACGTTGCCGACCAAGTCGGAAGGCACGGTCACGTAGTCGAGTTCGCGGTCCTGGAACGCGAGCAGACGCGGATTGGATTCCTCGATGATGTTGATCTCGATGCGCCCAATGATCGGCAGCTTCTTGCCGCGCATCTTCGCCATCAGGGCCCGGTCTTCCGGCGCCGGGCTCTCGGGAAAGGTCTCGTCGCGAAAGCCCGGATTGGCCTCGAGCACGATCCGCTGCCCCCGGCGCCACTCCTTCAGCCGATAAGGGCCGGTGCCGACCGGGTTGGCCATGGTCCAACCGTTGTCGTCACCGTAGGCTTCGATGACCTCGCGCGCGACGGCGGCCGTCGGCGTTGTGGTCAGGTCCGCAAGCAGGTCGTAGGCCGGGAAATTGAGCTGCAAGCGGATCGTGTAGCGATCGATCGCCTGCAGGCCCTCCATGGGCGCGTCGTAATCGAACTTGCCCGTCGCCGTCGCCGCGGCAACGACCTTATCGGCACCCAGGATTTTGCCGTCGAAGACCTGCAGGTTATTCGAGCGCATCTTCGGATCGAGGACGCGCTTCCACGAGTAGACGTAGTCGGCCGCGGTGAGTTCGCGCCGCCTGCCTTTGAACGCCGGATCGTCGGCGAAATAGATTCCCGGCCGGATGTGCATCGTCCAGGTCTTGCCGTCGGCGGATATCTCCGGCATGCCCACCGCGGTGTTGGGCACGATCCGATAGGGTCGAGCGAGGTAGTCGTACTTGTAGAGCGGGTCGAAGATGGCGCGATTGACGTACTGCGAGTAGATATCACCGACTGGCGCCGGATCGAAGCCGGTTTCCGCGACGGGAAAGGCAACCCGCAGCGTCTTGTTAAGGTCCGCCGCCGGCGCTGCGGCGGCTAACGTCGCCAGTGCGAGCGCGACGAGCGCGACGCGACCGTACCGCGCCGCCATCACAGCAGCTTCTCGATGTCGCCGGCGATCGTCTCGGGCTCCGCGTTGGGCGCGTAGCGTTCGACAACCGTCCCTTCGCGATCGACGAGGAACTTAGTGAAGTTCCACTTGATCGCCTCGGAACCGAGCAGCCCCGGCTTGGCTTTCTTAAGATACTGGTAGAGCGGGGCTGCTTCCGCGCCGTTGACCTCGATCTTGGCGAACAACGGAAAGGTCACGCCGTAATTTAGCTCGCAGAATTGCGCAATCTGCTGCTCATCGCCCGGCTCCTGGGCGCCGAACTGATTGCAGGGAAAGCCGAGTATCTCGAAACCGCGCGGGTGCAGTCTTTCATAGAGCGCCTCCAGTCCCTTGTACTGCGGCGTGAAGCCGCACTCGCTGGCCACGTTGACGATCAGCAGCACCTTGCCCGCGTACTGGTCGAGCTTCTTGCGTTGACCGTGAATGTCGTTCACGGCGATGTCGTAAAGCGGTGCGCTCATAATGGCTCCCGTTGCATTGCGCTCGATTATCCGCCCGCTGCCCGGCGTTGCCAAAGAGCGCCTCAGGGCGTACCGAAGCCGCCACCGCCCGGCGTCTGGACGACGAAAACGTCGCCGGCGCGCATCGGCACTTCGAAGGTGGCGCCGAACTCCTCGCGCGTGCCATCGGCACGCTCGACCCAGTTGCGCCCCAGCGCCCCCGGCCATCCGCCATCAACGCCGAACGGCGGCACGCGCCGGCGATTGGCCAGCATTGCGGCGGTCATCGGCTTGAGAAAAAGCACCCGGCGTTCGCCGCCATCGCCGCCGCGGTGGCGACCCGCGCCGCCGCTGCCTGGGCGGATCCGGTAGGCTTCGAGGCGTACCGGAAAGCGCCACTCCAGCACTTCGGGATCGGTCAAGCGCGAGTTGGTCATATGCGTCTGCACAACGCTCGCGCCATCAAAATCCGGCCCCGCACCGGCACCCCCCGAGATGGTCTCGTAGTACTGGTAGGCCTCATCACCGAACGTGAAATTGTTCATGGTCCCTTGCGAGGCCGCGAGTACGCCCAGTGCACCATAGAGCGTGTCGGTGACCGCCTGCGAGGTCTCGACGTTACCCGCAACCACCGCAGCCGGGTACCGCGGGTTAAGCATCGAACCCTCGGGAATGATGATGTCGAGCGGTTTTAGACAACCCGCATTCATGGGAATCTCGGCGTCAACCAGGGTCCGGAACACGTACAGGACAGCCGCCTTGCATACCGCGGAAGGTGCATTGAAATTGGTTGGCTGCTGGGGACTGGTGCCGGTGAAGTCGATGGTCGCGCAACGTCGGCGCTGGTCGACCGCGATCGTGACCGCGATGCGCGCGCCGCTGTCCATCTCGTACTCGAAGTGCCCGTCCTTGAGCGCGCCCAGAACGCGCCGCACCGCCTCCTCGGCGTTGTCCTGCACATGCTTCATATAGGCGCGCACGATCTCCAGGCCGAAATGCCCGACCATCTTCTCGAGCTCGAGAATGCCCTTGGCACACGCGGCAACCTGCGCCCGCAGATCGGCCAGATTCTGCTCAATGTTGCGCGCGGGAAATCGTCCCGAGCCGAGGATGGTGCGCATTTCGGCTTCGAGAAAGCGCCCCTGGGCGACCAGCTGGACGTTGTCGAGCAGCACGCCCTCCTCATCGACATGCGTCGAGTTCGGCGGCATCGAACCCGGCGTAACCCCGCCGATGTCGGCATGGTGGCCGCGCGATGCGACGTAGAACTCGGGGTGCTCAGCATCGGCCAGGAACACCGGTGCGATAACGGTCACGTCCGGCAGGTGGGTGCCGCCGTTATACGGCGCGTTGAGCACGAAAACGTCGCGCGCGCGCATGCCGCCCCGACGCCGGTCGATAATCGTCTTCACGCTCTCGCCCATCGAGCCCAGGTGGACGGGCATATGCGGCGCGTTGGCGATCAGGTTGCCCTCGGCGTCGAACAGCGCGCAAGAGAAGTCCAGCCGCTCCTTGATATTGACCGAATACGCGGTATTAGCCAGGGTCACGCCCATCTGCTCGGCGATCGCCATGAACAGATTGTTGAAGACTTCCAGCAGCACCGGGTCGGCGGTCGTGCCCAGCGCATGGTCGCGGCGAATCGCAACGACGCGTTCGAGCAACAGGTGATTGCGCCCGGTAAGCTGCGCCTGCCAGCCGGGTTCGATGACGGTGGTGGCGTTCCTTTCGCCGATCACCGCCGGGCCAGCGATGCGGTCGTCCGGACGCAGGTCGTCGCGTGCATATACCGGCGCATCGTGCCAGCCGCCACCAGTGTACACGCGCTGGGTTCGGGTCGGAGCAAGGGCGCCCCGACGCGGCCCGAACACCGGCGTTGCTTCGTCAGCACGCGCGCTCGCGCCGATCGCCTCCACCGCCACTGCCTCGATCAGCAGTGCCCGGTCGGGCATCAGAAAACCATACTGCGCCTGGTACCGGTGCTCGAATGCCGCGACCAGCACCGGTACCGACCTGGTCGCATCGTCGGGTACGTCCGCAGCCAGCGCTATCTCCAGGGTGGTATCGGTGCCGTCGTATTTCAGATGCAAAGTCCGCTTGAGCGCAATTTGCTCCGGCTTGAGGCCCTGCGCTTCAATCTCGGCGCTCGCGACGCGCGCCAGCTCATCAAAGACGGGGGTGCAAGCGTCCAAATTGGCGCTCGTGAGCTCGGCTTCCACCGCCTTCTGGCGCAGCGTCCGGACGTCGGCCAGCCCCATGCCGTACGCCGACAACACGCCCGCGAGCGGATGGATGAACACCCGGGTCATGCCCAGCGCATCGGCGACCGCGCATGCGTGCTGGCCACCGGCGCCGCCGAAACAGCACAGCGTGTATTCGGTCACATCGTAGCCGCGCTCCACGGAGATGTGCTTGATCGCATGGGCCATGTTGGCCACGGCAATGTGCAGAAAGCCGTCGGCAATCTGTTCGCTCGTGCGCACGTGCCCGGTCTGTGCCGCGAGCTCGGCCGCAAGCGAGGCGAACCGGGTGCGCACAAGATCACTGTCGAGGGGCAGGTCGCCCCGCGGCCCGAACACCTTCGGAAACTGCTCCGGATCGATCTTGCCCACCAGGACGTTGCAATCGGTGACCGTCAGCGGCCCCCCGCGGCGGTACGACGCGGGACCAGGATTTGCGCCGGCCGATGCCGGGCCAACGCGCAAGCGCGCGCCGTCAAAGCTGCAAATCGAGCCGCCGCCCGCCGCGACGGTGTGGATTAGCATCATCGGCGCGCGCAACCGCACCCCGGCAACTTCGGTGACGAAGGCGCGCTCGTACTCTCCCGCGAAGTGGGTCACGTCGGTCGACGTGCCTCCCATGTCGAAGCCGATTATCTTGTCGAAGCCGGCGAGCTTCGACACCTGCACCGCGCCCACGATGCCGCCGGCGGGACCGGAAAGAATGGCGTCCTTGCCCTGGAGCCGATGCGCGTCGGTAAGCCCGCCGGAAGACTGCATGAATTGCAGGCGCACATCGGGAAGCTGTGCCTGGACGCTGTCCACATAACGCCGCAGGATCGGCGACAAGTACGCGTCGACGACCGTCGTATCGCCGCGCGACACGAGCTTCATTAATGGGCTCACCTCGTGGCTAACCGATACCTGCGGGAAGCCGATGGCGCGCGCCAACGCGGCGAGCCGGCGTTCATGATTCGGGTAGCGATAGCCGTGCAGTAGCACGATGGCGCAGGCGCGGATGCCATCTGCATAGGCCGCGGCCAGAGCGCGTTCCGCGCCGGCAAGGTCGATCGCGCGCACCAGTTCGCCCTGTGCGCTGATACGCTCGTCGATCTCCACCACGCGCTCGTAGACCGCTTCTGGCAGGACGATATGGCGTACGAACAGCTTGGGCCGATTCTGATAGGCGATCCGCAGCGCGTCGCCGAAGCCACGCGTGATCGCGAGCACGGTGCGTTCGCCCTTGCGCTCGAGCAAGGCGTTGGTGGCAACCGTGGTGCCCATCTTGACGGCGTCCACTGCGCTGGCCGGGATCGGCGCGTCGGGAGCGAGGCCAAGCAGCTCACGGATGCCATGAACTGCCGCGTCCCGGTAACGCTCGGGATTCTCGGACAGCAGCTTGCGCGTGGTCAGCGTCCCGTCGGCGCGGCGCGCGACAATATCGGTGAAGGTCCCCCCGCGGTCGATCCAGAATTGCCAGCGGCCCGGCGACGAGTCTGTCATGATCTCTGGGAAGACGGAACGGACACAACCAATGCGTGCACGCGTGCACCGCACGCGTACGCATTATAGCGGGGCAGCGCGGGGCTTCGGCGGTTCGCAGGTGCCCTGGACGCTGGTCGTGACTTTCCTCGCGCGGCAGACGAAAATGCGGCACGTCGGTGAAGGAGCGAGGGCATGAAGGAGGCATTCTCCCGGGCGCAGGTCTTCGACCGGGTCCGCAATACACCCCGCGGGTCGCGCCGAAAGCAACACGCGCCGGCCAGGGATAGAGCGCCAGTCTACAGCGCGAGAATGCGCGCGCCGTTTGCGGTGCTGGGCATTCGCACCGCCCCCGCGGGCGTCACCGGGATCGAATACCTGCCCCTGGAGCAACGGGTATTGGCACCTTGCGATCGACTCGCTGAGCGCGCCTGCCGCGAGCTCGAGCGCTATCTCGCCGACCCGCTGTTCCGCTTCACGTTGCCGCTCGCCCCGAGTGGGACCGCTTTCCGCCAGCGGGTCTGGGAGGCGATCTCGCAGATCCCGATCGGCGAATCGCGTACCTATGGGGAGCTCGCGCGCCTGCTGCACTCGGCGCCGCGAGCCATTGGCGGGGCCTGCGGCGCGAACCCGATCGCGCTGGTGATCCCCTGCCACCGCGTCGTCGCCGTGCGCGGCTCGCTCGGGGGCTTCATGGGTGTGACCGAGGGCGATCCGATCACGATCAAGCGTTGGCTGCTTGCCCATGAGGGTTACCGTTTCGGCGCGTAACGACTCCGCGCTCATCGACGCTTTCTGCGACCAGGTCTGGTTGCAGGATGGCCTTGCCCAATCGAGCCTGGCGAGCTATCGGCGCGACCTCGTCGCCTGGTCTGACTGGCTCGAGCGCTACCAGCGCAAGCGCCTGCTCGCCGCCGAGCGCGTCGACGTCGAGAGCTTCCTGGCGATGCAATTCCGGGCGCGGGCGAAGGCGACCTCGATTGGCCGCCGGCTGTCTTCGTTGCGCCGCTTCTATCGGCTGCACGCCGCCCAAGGAACGATCGGCGCCGATCCGACGCTGCGCGTGCGCGCACCCAAGCTGCCACGCCGCTTGCCGAAGAGCCTGTCGGAGAAGCAGGTTGAAGCGCTGCTCGACGCACCGGACCCGGAGACCACACTTGGGTTGCGCGACCGCGCGATGCTCGAAACGCTCTACGCCACCGGGGTGCGCGTCTCGGAACTGGTGGGCCTTAAGCTCGGACAGGTCAGCTTTGACGCGGGCGTGGTGCGGGTACTCGGCAAAGGCAACAAGGAACGGCTGGTGCCGCTGGGCGAGGAAGCCCTCGCCTGGCTCGCGCGCTACCTCGCCACCGCGCGGGTCTCGCTCGCGGGCACCGGCAGGTCCGATGCGGTTTTCCTCACCGCGCGCCACGGGCCGCTGACGCGGCAGGCTTTCTGGCAGCTCATCAAGCGCCATGCGCTGAACGCGGGCATCGCGGCAGCGAGCCTGTCGCCGCATACGCTGCGCCACGCATTCGCGACCCATCTGCTCAATCACGGCGCGGATCTGCGCGTCGTGCAGATGCTCCTAGGCCACGCCGACATCACCACCACGACGATCTACACCCACGTCGCCCGGGAGCGCCTGAAGCAGCTGCACGCGCGGCACCACCCACGCGGGTGACCACCGGAAAGGTCAGCTATTGGGCTAGGCGCGCTCGCCGCGTTCGATGACCACGCCCAGCCGCTTGACGCCTTTGACGGGCGCTAGCTTGGCGAGGCGGATGCGGACCCACGGCGAACCGAATTCGGTACGCAGCACCTCGGCCAGCGCCTCCGCAAAACGCTCGAGGAGTTTGTGCGGGTGATCGGCGGCAAAGGCCTGGATGCGCTTGACGACCGCGGCGTAGTCGAGCGCGTCGGCGAAATCGTCGCTGGTGAAGGGCTTCGCAGAGGGCAGTGCGAGTTCCAGGTCGATGAGCAGCGGCTGACTGAGGTGCTGCTCCCAAGCGTAGACGCCGATACGCGTGTCGACGCGCAATTCGTGGACGAAGATTGTGTTCATCGACGGGTAATCGACGGCGTCGGTTTGCTAGAATCCCCGGCCTGATCCGCCGTTGAGCGCGCATTGTAGATGAATCCGACACTGGCCACGCTTGCAGTCATCATCGGCGCCTATCTGCTCGGATCGATATCCTTCGCCGTCGTGGTAAGCAAGCTCTTCCGCCTTCCCGATCCGCACAGCTACGGCTCCGGCAACCCGGGCGCGACCAACGTGTTGCGCACCGGCAACAAGGCGGCGGCTGCGCTGACTCTCGCCGGAGACGGTGTCAAAGGCTGGCTTGCGGTATGGCTCGCGCATCACCTGGGCGCGAGCTGGGGCGACGCCTCGCTTGCGACGGCCGGTGCGGCGCTCGCCGTATTTCTCGGTCACGTCTACCCGATATTCCATCGCTTTGCCGGCGGCAAGGGCGTCGCGACGGCCGCCGGTGTTGCCCTGGCGCTGGCGTGGCAACTGGGCCTCGCCTTGGCCGGTATCTGGCTAGCGGTGGCTCTGCTCTTCCGCATGGCCTCGCTCGCGTCGCTGGCCGCTGCCGTCGCCGCCCCGCCGCTCGCCGTGTATTTCATCGGCAACTGGCCGGAAGCCTGGGCGCTGTTTCCGATCGCCCTGCTGCTTGTCTGGCGTCATCGCGGGAACATTCGCAAGATTCTCGCCGGGCAGGAGCACCGGATCGGCAGGTAACGCAGCGCAGGCGCGCTACGCAGTCGCCAACGCCAGTCCTGCTGCAGGGACCGATGCAAGCTCCCATCGCGGCCGTACCGTAAAGCGGTAGTCTTCTCCCGCCCCGTGTTGCAGATGAAGCGCGCCGACGAGCGCGATCATCGCCCCGTTGTCGGTGCAGAACTGCAGCTCGGGGAAGAACACTGTGGCGCCGCGTTCCGTGGTTGCGGCGCTCATGCGTTCGCGCAACATCTGGTTGGCGCCGACGCCGCCGGCCACGACCAGTCGGGCGAATCCGGTCGCGTCGAGCGCGGCGAGCGCCTTGGCCACCAGCACATCGATGATGGCGTCCTGGAACGCGCGCGCGATGTCTGCTCGGCGCTCGTCCGGCAGCGCTTGCCGGCGCACCTGCAGCAGCACGGCGGTCTTGAGACCGCTGAAGCTCATGTTGAGGTCACCGCTTTCGCGCATCGGTCGTGGCAGCGTCACCGCCCCTGGTCGGCCGCGGGCCGCCAGCTTCTCCAGCGCGGGGCCGCCGGGATACGGCAGACCCAGAAGCTTCGCTGTCTTGTCGAAGGCCTCGCCGGCAGCGTCGTCGAGAGTCTCGCCGAGCAGCGTGTACTTGCCCACGGCGCGGACTGCGTACAGCTGGCTGTGACCGCCCGAGACGAGCAGTGCCACAAAGGGGAACGAAGGCCGCGGCTCCGCCAATAGCGGCGAGAGCAGATGCCCTTCCAGGTGATGCACGCCGATGACCGGCTTGTCCAAGGCAAAGCCCAGGCCGTTGGCGACGCTCGCCCCGACGAGTAGCGCGCCAGCCAGGCCCGGGCCCTGCGTGTAGGCGATGCCGTCGAGGTCGGTTAACTGGCACCGCGCTGCCGCGACCACGCGTTCGATCAACGCCACGACCCGGCGGATATGATCGCGCGAGGCGAGTTCCGGGACCACGCCGCCGTAGGCTTCATGCATCGCCACCTGGGAGTGCAGCTCGTGGGCGAGCAATCCCTGGCCCGTATCGTAGATGGCGAGCCCGGTCTCGTCGCAGGAGGTTTCGATGCCCAGCACCCTCACGATTGGCCAATCCACATCCGTCAATGGCGCGAGTATAGCTCCCTGACTAAGGCCAGAAACATATTGCACTCCCTGCGTGCAGAGGAGTGCAATGCAAGTTCAACACTTCGGGCATCGGCTTAAGGGGTTCTACCGCTTAGCCGATTACGCTCTACGCTGGGACATGATTGCCCCGATGCCCAGCGCCGATGGGAGATTCTGCAGTTCTGGCAACGCCACGGCGCGGCAGCCACCAGCGAAGCCTTCCACGTCAGCCGCCGCACGCTCTATCCGTGGCGAGCCAAGCTGCGCGCCGAAGGCGGTAATCTGGCCGCCCTCGTGCCCGGTTCGACCGCGCCTAAGCGCCGCCGCCAGCGACAGTGGCCGACGGCGTTGCTCGGCGAGATTCGCCGCTTGCGCACGCGCTACCCCAATCTGGCCAAGGAGAAACTGCACCTGCTGCTCGCTCCCTTCGCCACCGCCCACCACCTGCCCTGTCCGAGCGCCCGAACCATCGGCCGCCTGCTCGCCGATGCCCCCGACAAAATGCGCACCCGGCCCCAACGCCTCATCGCCCACGGCCAGACCGCACCGCCACGCCGCCCCCGCTTGCGCAAACCCAAGCCTTGCCACGCCCAACGCGCCGGCCATTGCGTAGCCCTGGCTAGCATCGAGCTGCAGCAGCACGGCGATCGCCGCTACGTCATCACAACGTCCACACTTCAGCCTCACCACCCCCATCCCAGGCCGCAAAACCAAACGCCTGCTCTCCCCGGTACAATTCCTCCACCTGTCCGACCAGTGCAATATGTACTGGCCCGATACACTCCCTTGCGCACCGCACCATCGGCTGCTAGACTTATGAGTTACGTTAATCGGCGTGTCGGAAGACACCGCCGCAGCGAAAAGGATTGCTTGCCCATGCCCAGTGTACGCGTTCGCGAGAATGAGCCCTTTGAAGTGGCCCTGCGTCGCTTCAAGCGCACCATCGAGAAGACCGGTCTGTTGACCGAGCTTCGCGCTCGCGAGTTCTACGAAAAGCCGACTGCGGAGCGCAAGCGCAAGCTCGCCGCGGCGGTGAAGCGGCATTACAAGCGGCTGCGCAGCCAGCAGCTGCCCCCGAAGCTGTATTAGCGCGGAGCGGAGTACCGCGGTCCGTGCAGCGAGGGGCGAAGCGATTCGCCCCTTTTCGTTGGCCCCGACACCATGTCGCTGAGAACCCGCATTACCGAAGAGATGAAAGCGGCGTTGCGCGCCGGTGAGCGCGCACGCCTGTCCACCATCCGGCTGCTGCTCGCCGCGATCAAGCAGCGGGAAGTTGACGAGCGCATCGAGCTATCGGATGCCGACATCGTCGGCATCGTCGAGCGGATGATCAAGCAACGCCGGGAATCGATTGCCGCCTTTGACGCCGGCGGTCGGCCGGAGCTCTCCGCCGTCGAGCGCGCCGAAATCGACGTCTTGCAGGCGTACATGCCTCAGCCGCTATCCGACGACGAGATCGCCGCCTTGATTGAGGCTGCGCTGGCGAGCGCCGGCGCCCCTGGTCCGGCGGCCATGGGGAAGGTTATGACCGCACTCCGACCGCAGCTTGCCGGCCGGGCCGACATGACCCGGGTCGCGGCCGCGGTGAAAGCCCGACTCGCGGGCTAAACCCCTCTCGCGGCACCGAAATCCTCGCCTATAATTGGGTTATGGGCCCTGCGATCGCATTCGCTCAGGTTCGTGGTGAGTCGATTTTAAGCCCATGATTCCAAGCAATTTTATTCAGACGCTGCTGGCCCGGGTCGACATTGTCGAACTCGTCGACCAGCATGTTCCGCTGAGAAAAGCGGGCGCTAACTTCACGGCCTGCTGTCCGTTTCACAGCGAGAAGACGCCCTCGTTCACGGTAAGCCCGTCCAAGCAGTTTTACCACTGCTTTGGCTGCGGGGCGCACGGTACCGCGATTGGCTTTCTGATGGAGTTCAGCGGCAAGTCGTTTCCGGAAGCGATCGACGAACTGGCCCAGATGGCGGGCCTCGAGGTGCCCCGGGTCACCGGTCCGAACCAGGAGGCGCGGCGTGAACAGTCGCAGGATTTGTTCGAGATCCTGCTGCGCGCGGCCAGGTTCTATCGGGCGGCCCTGAAAGACGCGCCCGACGCCATCGAGTACCTGCGCAGCCGCGGCCTGACTGGCGCGATCGCGGTGCGCTTCGGCATTGGCTACGCGCCCGACGATTGGCAGCCGTTGGGCGGGGCCTTTCCCAACTATGCGGACAAGACATTGGAGACGGCCGGGCTGGTCATCGCCGGGGACGCGGGCAAGCGCTACGACCGCTTTCGCCACCGCATCATGTTTCCGATTCACGACGCCAGTGGCCGGGTGGTCGGCTTTGGCGGTCGTGTTCTCGATGACGGGGAACCGAAGTATCTCAACTCCCCGGAGACACCGGTGTTCGCGAAAGGGCGCGAGCTTTACGGCCTGTTCCAGGCTCGGCCAGCCATCCGCAGCGCAGGCAAGGTTCTAGTCGTCGAAGGCTACATGGACGTCGTCGCCCTGGCTCAGCACGGCATCGAATACGCCGTCGCGACCCTGGGCACCGCGACCACGCCCACGCACGTGCAGAAGCTATTCCGCGCCACCGACTGTGTGGTTTTCTGCTTCGATGGCGACGAGGCTGGCCGACGGGCGGCCTGGCGCGCGCTCGAGCACGCGCTGCCGATGCTCTCCGACGACAAGCAGGCCCGGTTTCTCTTTCTACCCGACGGGGAGGATCCCGATGACGCGGTGCGCCACCGCGGCAAGCCAGCCCTGGAAGCACTCATCGAAGCGGCAACGCCGCTGTCGGACTTCCTGCTTGCGGAGCTCGCCCAGCGCTCGCCCCCGACTTCAGCCGAGGGTCGCGCGGCGCTGGTCAGCGCCGCCAAGCCGTTGCTGGCGCAGCTCAATGCGCCGGTGCTGGCCGCGCTGCTGCGTCGGCGGCTGGCCGCCATCGCCGGTCTGCCGGAAGCCGAACTTGCCGCCCTGCTGCCGCCTGTGCCGGGCCCGAGGAGTCCGGCACCGGCCCCAGCGGGGGCGCGCAGCGCGCCCTCCTTGCTGCGCGACCTGATCAAATGTGTCTTGCTCGAGCCCGGCCTGGCGCGCCGCATCGACGTTCCGACACCGGCTGATGCCGGCGCCGACGGCGCTACCCTTGCTGCCTTGGTGGCGTTCTGCCTGGCGAGCACCGGACCGCTGACGACCGCCGGGGTGATCCAGCACTTCGCTGACAGCGCGCACGATGCCGTATTGCTTGCCGCCCTGACGGCGGGCGAAAGCGAGGGCCTGAGCGCCGAATCTTTGGAAATCCAGCTCGCCGAAGGTGTCAAACGCTACTGGACGTTACGCCAGAAACGCGTCGGTGCGCAGGCGGCAAAGTCGGTCGAGCTATCGCCCGAAGAGGCCGAGCGCGCCCGGCAGCGCAAGCTCGTGCAGGAGCGCCTGGGGCGCGGCTATTGAGGGGGCGCGCCAGCCTAACGGTATGTTATGATTTGAGGTTTTCCCGAACGCCCCCACTTCGGGAGAATCGGACAGCGACGCCCGCGAGGCGCCCAACCAGCAGCAGGACACACATGGCCAAGAAACCCTCCAAGCCCACCAAGAAATCCGCCGCCCGGAATCGGGGTAAAGCCCGGCCGACGGCATCCCGCTCGGCTCGGCGCCCTGCGCGCCGCTCGACGCAGGCCGCGCGCACCGCGCGTGGCAAACGCGCGACGAAGAAGCGGAGCCCGGCCAAGCCCGTTTCACGGGGCTCGGTGCGCGCTCCGAAGCGGCCTTCGCCGCGGACTACGGGTCGGAAGGTCGTGAAGGGCAAGGTCGGCGCGCAGGCGCGCGACAAGGCGAAGCTGGCCAGCCGCAAGGCGACGCCTAAGGTCCCGCCGAAGGCCCTGCCCAAAGTCGTCGCGAAGCCGACACCGAAGCCGGGCAAGCCGATCGCCAAGACAGCTGCGAAGGTGCAACCGGTACCCGGCAAGCCCGGTGTTGCCGCCACGCCAGGGAAGCCGAGTCCAGGCGAAATTGCGGCGCGCCTGTCGGCCAAACGGACCGAAAAGGCGCTCGCCGAAGGCAAAGCCCGTAGCGGCAAGAACGGCGGCGTCGAGCTGCGCAAGGTTGAGCTGACGCCTGCGGAGGCCGAGGCACGCAAGACGCGGCTCAAGAACCTCATCGTGCTGGGCAAGGAGAGGAGCTACCTCACCTATGCCGAGATCAACGATCACCTACCCGACGACATTCTCGACGCGGAGCAGATCGAGGGAATTATCTCCATGATCAACGACATGGGGATCCAGGTCTACGACGAGGCGCCGGACGCCGAGACGTTGCTGATGTCGGAGGCAGCGCCGACCACGGCCGCCGACGACGTTGACGAGGAAGCCGCCGAAGCGGCCGCATCGACGCTCGATTCCGAATTCGGCCGCACAACCGACCCGGTGCGCATGTACATGCGCGAGATGGGTTCGGTCGAGCTGCTCACGCGCGAGGGCGAAATCGAGATCGCCAAGCGGATCGAGGAAGGCCTGAAGCACATGATCATGGCGATCTCGGCGTGCCCGATGACGGTCGCCCAGATCCTCGAACTCGCCGCCAAGATCGAAAAGGATGAGCTCAAGATCGATGACGTCGTCGACGGCTTGATGGACTTCAACGAGCAGCTCGAGGCGATGGACGATGAGGACGCGCTAGAGGAACTCGACGAGGAAGAAGCTGACAGTGGCGCCATCGCCGCCGAAAACCTCGAGCGGCTGAAAGTTGCGGCGCTGCAGCGCTTTGGCGCCATCCGCCGGCTGTACACGCGCATGCTCGTGGTGCTGCAGAAGGACGGCCACAAGGCGAAGAAGTATCTCGATTTGCAGAAGAAGATCTCCGCCGAGCTCATGCAAATCCGCTTCGCGGCGCGGCAGGTGGAGCGGCTTTGTGACAGCGTGCGCTGCGAAGTCGATAACATCCGCCAGATCGAGCGCAAGATTCAGGACCTCGTGGTCAACAAGGGCGGGATGCCGCGTCCGGATTTCATCAAGAAGTTCCCGGAACACGAGACCTCCCTGCGCTGGATCGATCGCGAGATCGCCGCGCATCACCCGTTCGGCGAGACCCTCGCCAAGTACCGGCAAGCCATCGTCGAGCAGCAGCAGAAGCTGCTCGATCTGCAGAAGCGCGTGATGATCCCCTTGAAGGACTTGAAGGAGATCAACAAGCAGATGTCGACGGGCGAGGCGAAGGCGCGCAAGGCCAAGCGCGAGATGACGGAAGCGAACCTGCGTCTGGTGATCTCGATCGCCAAGAAGTACACCAACCGCGGCCTGCAGTTCCTCGACCTGATCCAGGAGGGCAACATCGGGTTGATGAAGGCGGTCGACAAGTTCGAATATCGTCGCGGCTACAAGTTCTCGACCTATGCCACATGGTGGATCCGGCAGGCGATCACGCGTTCGATCGCCGACCAGGCGCGCACGATCCGCATCCCCGTGCACATGATCGAGACCATCAACAAGATGAATCGCATCTCGCGCCAGATCCTGCAGGAGACCGGCCAAGAACCCGATCCGGCGCTGCTCGCTGACAAGATGGAGATGCCCGAGGAGAAGATTCGCAAGATCCTCAAGATCTCCAAGGAGCCGATCTCGATGGAGACGCCGATCGGTGATGACGACGATTCGCATCTCGGCGATTTCATCGAGGACGCGAGCACGGTCGCGCCCGTCGATGCCGCGGTCAACGCGAGCCTGCGCGATGTCTGCAAGGACGTGCTGGACACTCTTACCCCGCGCGAAGCAAAGGTATTGCGCATGCGCTTCGGTATCGAAATGAACACCGACCATACGCTCGAGGAAGTAGGCAAGCAGTTCGACGTGACGCGCGAGCGCATCCGCCAGATCGAAGCCAAGGCGCTACGCAAACTCCGCCACCCATCGCGCTCCGAGAAGTTGCGCAGTTTCCTCGAGGGCGAATAGGGCGGCGCGGCACCGCGGTCAGCGACGACCGCGTCCGCCGAGGGAGTTGTTCGCGGATGATCGCGCGGGCCTGTAGCTCAGTCGGTTAGAGCAGAGGACTCATAATCCTTTGGTCGCTGGTTCGAGTCCAGCCGGGCCCACCCAATACATCAATAACTTAGACACATAACACCAGTTCGCCCCGCCATTAGCGGGACACTGGCGGGACACGCCGCCAGAGAGATGCCGCCGGTGTCGCCATGGGTTCCACCGGCTCGAAATATCCCGCGCAACCTGCAAACCTCATTCGAGGGTTGGCGCCGACCCCTTGTGGATAAGTCGGAAAAGTTTGATCCCAGTGTCCCGTCAGTGTCCCGGGGTAGACTTGAGCAAGGGCCTATCCCTATGGCGTGATCGTCGTGAAGCGTACGATTGTCAATCCTACGTTGTGCTGTTCTCTGGCTTGTTCTATGCTGTTTCTGTCATCTCCCATAGACCAGCTAACGCCATGCCGCCCATTGAAAAGCGCACGACCGACAAGGGCACCACATACCGCGCCAAGGTCCGGCTGCGCGGGTTCCCGCCTGAGACCGCAACCTTTGAGCGCCTGACCGACGCGCGGGAATGGGCAAAGGGAATCGAAGCCGACATGAAGAAAGGTCGGCATTTCGGCCAGAGCAAGCGCCACACGTTCGCCGAACTCGCAGACGAGTACGCGCCGCACGCCAAAGACAAGGTGCGGCTCGCCTATTGGCGCAGCGTGTTCGGTCCAGACCTCCTCGCCGACGTCACACCAGACCGTATCGCAAAACAGCGGGACAAGTTGCTGGCCGAAGAAACGCCACGTTTTGCGACGCCCCCGACCGGCGACAAGGAGGCCGATGCCAACCGCCCGAAGGCGAAGCGGAGCGGCCCGACTGTCAATCGCTTCATCGCGGCCCTCTCTGTCTGCATGGCCCACGGGGTCAAGGAACTTCGTTGGCTGGAAAAGAACCCGTGCGAGTTGGTCAAGAAGCCAAAGGAGAACCAAGGCCGGGTGCGTTTCCTGTCCGACGATGAGCGTGAGAGATTGCTCAATGCGTGCCGGCCGCACCCAGACCTCTATCTGGCGGTAGTTCTGTCACTGACCACGGGAGGGCGTCAAGCGGAAATCATGTCGCTGCGCTGGACACAAGTCGATTTCATTAGGCAGGTAATCACATTGCACAACACCAAGAACGGCGACCGACGGGCGCTGCCGCTGGTTGGCGAGGCGTTCACACTGTTGCAGGCCCGCTCGAAGGTGCGACGACTCACCGATGACCGTGTGTTTCCGCCGTCAGCGAGCGCAAAGAAAGCCGAGTACATCGACCTTCGCGCTCCTTGGGAAGCTGCACTAGCTGCCACCAGCATCACCGACTTCCACTGGCACGATCTGCGCCACACGGCCGCGTCATACCTTGCCATGAGCGGTGTTTCTCTGGTCGAAATCGCCAAGGTGCTGGGACAGAGAACGCTACAGATGGTGGCGCGATACTCGCACCTTTCCGATGAGCACATCGTGGCGACCGGCGAGAAGCTGGCCGCTCGGCTCGGAGTTGGGAAATAGGCCTACTATGCCGGTCCGCGAATTAACGCTCCGTGTCGCAGACGCCTGCGAGGAGTTCACCAAGGGTAAATCAAACCTTAAAATACCGCTCTGTGTCGCAGACGCCTATGAACAAATCATCGTAAGAGGCGAATCAGAACTTACGTTGGAGTATCTCACGCTGACGCGAGACTTGGGACGCGAAAAGAGTCAAGGCCCCGATGGCGACGATTGCAAACAGCTGTGCCACCCGCGTTTTCATCATAAATCGTTGGGGCAGCCTTAGCTTGACGAGTTTCGCAGGTTCCGTCGTAGCCGTGGCGAAAGCTCATCCGCGCAGGACGACGTTGAATCGCTCAGTAGTCATAACGATCTACTCCCAACTGCTGTCATTTCTGCTTCCACTGGCCAGCAAGCCTCTCCGCCTCGGCTATCTGCGTAGTAGTCATTTTCGTGGCGACGTTGTCACGATTCTTGACAGCCTCGGCCTTTAAGTCAGGAGCGGGTAAGTGCCCCGCAGCTACGTTGAAGAGGGCGTACGCTCGGACGTAATCCTGAGCCACCCCCTGCCCATTCATATACATCTCTCCGATGTTGAACTGGGCGACGGGGTAGCCTTGGTCGGCGGCCTTGCGGTACCACTGCATTGCCGCGGCGTAGTCCCGCGCCACCCCCTGACCGTTACGAAACCTTTCCGCGAGGCTATTCTGGGCTCTGGCGTTGCCTTGGTCAGCCGCCTTGCGGTACCACTTCAGCGCCTCAGCATAGTCTTGTGCTACGCCCTGACCGTTGGCGTACACGGCCCCAAGATTGGCCTGAGCCTCGGCATCGCCTTGGTCAGCGCCTTTGCGAAACCACTTCATCGCCTCCTCGGAGCCCTGCTGCACGCCTTCGCCCCTGACGTACGCGATCCCGAGATTGTTCTGGGCGGTAGCGTTACCTTGATCCGCGGCCTTGCGGTACCAGTTCAACGCCTCCGCATAGTCCTGCACTACTCCCTGACCGTTGTCGTACATGAACCCAAGGCTGTTCTCGGCACCAGCGTCGCCTTGCTCGGCCGCCCTGCGGTACCACTTCACTGCCTCGGCATAATCCTGCGCTACGCCTGTGCCGCTGGCGTACATGAGCCCTAGGTTGCGCTGGGCTGTCGCGTTGCCTCGGCTGGCGGCATTGAGATACCACTTCAGTGCCTCAGTGTAGTCCAGTGCTACGCCAGTGCCCCTGAAGTACATAGATCCGAGGGTGTTCTCGGCGTCGGCGTTGCCTTGGTCAGCGGCTTTGCGGTACCACCTCACCGCCTTGGTGTAGTCCTGTGGCACGCCGTCGCCCTTGTAATACATGTGCGCAAGGTTGATCTGGGCTGTGGCATCGCCTCTGTCGGCGTCGACGAACGCCTGTTCGGCCTGAGGGGCCGCTGCAGTGCTCGCCGGCTGGCGCGTTGAAGCGCTTTCTGCACTTGTGTTCGGGATCTTCGTCGTTACCTGTTTGTCATGGTTCGCCCCATTTGCAAGGAGCAGGAGACCGCCCGCAAACGCCACGACTACAAAGGCGACAACGACTAGAAGTCCGGTGGGAGCTGCAACGGCGGACTCTGCGACTTTCTCGACACCGGGACTGCCTCGTGCGGGCACGCTTTGGGATGGCGACGCTGCACCTCCAAAGCCAAGGTCGTGTGTGCTTTGCGCCCACTCTGTCGGCGTCTGTGTCGTCGCAGCAGACTGTGGCGTCTGAGTGGTTTGGTGCGTCGGAGACTCTGCGTTCTCGAATGCTGTGGTCTCGCCTTGTTCGGATTGTTCTTGAGTGCTTGACGTCATCTCCCGTGATTGTTGCAGCTCCGCGACTCGGTAGCGTATGTACCTCGCACGTGCCTTCGATGTGTCTCCGTCCGCCTCGGCGAACGCCATCGTCCACGTTGATCTATCAAGATTGCCGGAATCAAGTTCGTCAGCAATCTTGGCGTAAATCACCTTTTCACTCATGCTGCCGGATGTCGTAGATGGGGATCGTGGCGTCGCACTTGCAGCGGCGGCGGGGGATTGAGGGCCGATGAGCCGCTGATCGGCCGAAGTGGACCCGGCTGGCGCAGGATTCATTTGCATGGCTGAAACCACTGGACCGGCTGGATCGTTTGGTTCTCGCGTGTTCTGATCAAGCGCGGCCACGAAACGGTGGTAACCAAAGACACCTCGTGCACCGCTGATAAACATTAACAAAATGGGAATCGTCATCCAACCGATTTTTGCTCCTTGGTTTAGGGTGTAAGTGATTTCGAGCACATAAAGCGCAACCCCAAGAACTGCGAATGCTCTTGAGAATCGCTTGACTCGCCACGCGATTACGCCGAATAGCGCCGCGTCGAGATATGCCCACGCGTCTAGGTGCAAGATTTCGTTGATTTCCTTCGCGCCTAAAGCGACAGTCGTGACGATGGTTGTAGATATACAAACGAAAATCGCGGCCCAGAACCCGACATTCGCCGCGGAGCGGCTAGTCTCAATATCAACTATTTTCGGCCAAAGCCAGTTGGTCTTTCGCTTCTTTTCGGGCATCGCCTTTCCTTCTCAACGGGCCTTGTGCGAAGCTGAATCGCTTCGTTCGGGCAAGTTCAGATCACCCATCTACGTTGTGCGACATCACATCCAGCCTAGCAAGGTACGGCTAATACACCCGTCGCGCCCCTTGTGACGAGCGGTGTCAGTTGGGGCGATCAGATTGTTGAGGAGTTAGAGATTCTTGTTGTCGTGCCGCAGGTTCAGGACCGCCACCGCGTGTTGCTTTGCTTCGTCATCCGTGTGGCCCATCAAATATAAAGTCTTCTCGATCACATCCTCAACTTCATCATCTGTAAGGAGCGGATTACGTTCGATGAAGGGCCATGCACTTTTTTCCTTGGGCCAAGCGGCCATTAATTCTTTCACCAACGCGTCGAGATGTGTAGTCCGCGTGCGCATTGAAGCGTCAAAATTTGGTTCCTGCTTGGGTCCAGCAGGGTTCGGAGCCCGCGACGTCGTTACGGCCGCGTCTGTGCGGCGCTGGGCGGCCAGTGCATTGCGTTCAGAGGCCAAGGCACTCTTCTCTGCGGCGGCTGCGGCCCGTTCCGCCGCATTTGCCGCGCGGCTGGCCCAGTTGATGGCCCAAAGTGACAAGAGCAGCGCGATCAGGCCAAGAGCCAATCCAATGGACATAGCCAACTCCTTTGACTATAGAAGGCCGGCCACACCGCGAGCAGACGACTGAGAACAAAGCTGACCAAGCGTGGCGGGACAGTTGATCCCATCATCCATGATTGTCCTGTGAATAGTTACTACCCCACCGGGTTAGGGCGATGATCCAGCCTCGCCGCCTATCGATTGGCAGCCTGCAGCGCCGCCTCCATCCCATGGAGTAGCTCCATCGTCGTCGGATCGAAGGTACGCGCAACCTGTGCCGCAGCCCTTGCCGCCGAGGCAGCATCGGTTTGGTCCACGGGTCGCTTTGCCTCGTTTGAGACCCCCGGAGCGTCTTCCCCCGCGACTGCCTGAGCGCTCTTGACGCGGCTGCCGACCATGTTCAGGCTGCCGTCGGGTGAACTGGTCTTTAGGTACACCGAGGACTGGCCCTCGACTAGGTTTACCCCGTCGAAGATGAAGGTGTAGAAGTCGTAATAGTCGGTAGAGCTATCGAGCAAGATTGTCCACATCCCCAAACTGGGCTGGTAGGCAGCGATTGCAGTGTTGTCGGGCCCGGTATCGCCTGAGCGGTTCCCGACGGCGTACACCGCGCCATTGGCCGTCTGCGTACTCGTGAAGCTGATGCGCTCACCAAAGTAAACAGGAAGCGACTCGTCGCCGGTGACGAGCGCGAACTCGCCCAGCATGGGCTGCGTGGTGCTGGTGAAGTCGAAGCCGAATATCTGCCGGGTCTCGCTGAAACTGTATCCGTTGATCGTGATAATCGCGTCGACGGTGTCCGTCCACGTGACAGTCGCGTTCCCGAACGGGACGGTCGTCTCCGCGCGGTAAGCCCCTCCGAGGGGCTGTCCATTTGCGGTCTGGAATGCCGCTCCCGAATATGTGTGGTCGTCGCTCATAGGCCCACCGGAGAAGACCCAGATTGGGTTGCCCGAGGTGTCGTAGATAAAGCCCGCGATGAAGAGGACGTTGTCCTGAATCTCGATGTTGAAGCCCCTTCCTGACTCGGCGGGGTTCCAGTACCACCCGCTGTCAGGTAGCACCGCCGAGGCGCTACCGGTAAACAGGCCGCTGGCGAGCAGCGCGGTTACGAGTGCCATTCGCTTGCTTTTCATGTTTTCTCCCTGTGGGTTGGTCAGCAACACCGACCGAACCCAGACTTCCTAAGCAAGATGCCTGCCGGGGCGCCTTGGAACTCAACCGTACTGCCGCCTAGCTGGAACACCGCCCGGGCCGTGCCGCTATGGCATGGGAATCGCTTACCTTCCACCTGACGTAGGCAAACGGGTGCTTAGCCGTGGGGCTGTCGGATTTAGACGCCCAGCGGCGGCACGCCCTGCCGTCCAGCGTCAGGTACGTGGCGCTGGAGTTCTCAGGGTAGATATACCGACATTTCGGAGGCCGAAAGTGGAGATAACAGTCCGTCGTTTACTGGGCCTTCTTACGCTCTGCTTATTCCTCGGCATTGCACACGCGTCAGATCGGATAGCGGTCTGTGCCAAGTATGAGACTGAGACCGGTTGGTCGAAGGGGTATCAAGTTCAAGCAACGGTGACAACGGGTAGCGAGCTAAATCAGGCAACGAGCAGCTTCGACTACGCCCCGTTCTCCAAATATGTGGTGATCTTCTGGGAGCAGCATGAGGCGAGCGTCATCGAGCTGGACCTCCCGTATCTTTCCGCCATCGGTCAATCGGGGAAGGATCAACGGGGGAGGCGCTGGGAGGTCTCTACTGGCGGCCTTTGCTATTAGGCGGCGTCGCTACCGTGAAATGCTCAAACTGTCAGTACGCCGGCTTAGAGGGCACGGCTCGTGCGGCTCAAGGCAAAAAGGGGAGAAGATGGACATTGCGCGTTCCGGGTACCCACACGCGAAGCTCTGTTGCGTTGGGCTAGCACTTATTGCGATTGCAATTAGTGGTTGCGGTAAGTCTAGAGAGCAAATGGCGGCAGAGGACAGAGGTGGCTCGGTTAGTTGAGACAGATTTTGGCGTTTCGTAAGTGAATTCCCTGCGGTGGTGGATCTCTTTCAAGCTGCGTTCTTGACGGTCTGTTGGGCGAAGTATGCCTCGTCCGGGGTTCGGTTGCCGAGTGCAGTGTGCGGGCGCCGACCGTTGTAGAAATCGAGGTATCGACCGACGCCGGCTTTGGCCGCGCTGACGCTGGGGTAGGCATGCAGGTAGACCTCTTCGTACTTGATCGTCTTCCACAGCCGTTCCACGAAGATGTTGTCACGCCAGCAACCCCGCCCGTCCATGCTGATCGCCACCCCGTGACCATGCAGCATCGTGGTGAAGGCGTCGCTGGTGAATTGCGTGCCCTGGTCGGTGTTGAAGATCTCCGGCTTGCCGTAACGGGCAATGGCTTCCTCGACGGCTTCGACACAGAAGTCGGCCGTGAGCGTGTTCGATACCCGCCACGCCAGCACCCGCCGCGTCGCCCAATCCATGACCGCCGCGAGGTAGATGAAGCCGCGTTGCATGGGCAAATACGTGATATCCATCGCCCACACGTGATCTGCGCGCTCGATGGCGAGGTGGCGCAGCAGGTACGGGTAGATCTTGTGACCCGGATGGCGCTTGCTGGTATTGGCCCGGCGGTACAACGCCGTGATGCCCATCTTCGCCATGAGCGTACCCACGTGCAGGCGGCCGGCGTGAGGATGCCCTTCGCGGGCGAGAATCCGGGACAGCTGCCGCGCCCCGAGAAATGGGTGCTCCAGGTGCAACTCGTCGATGGCGCGCATCAACGCCAGGTCCCGCTCCGGGGTCGGTGCCGGCAGGTAATACACGTTCGACCGCGAGATCTCCAGCAACTCCGCCTGCCGCTTCACCGGCAGCCGATGTGTCTTGATGATCATCGCTTTGCGCTCGCATCGCCCACGCGACCGAGCGCGACTTCCAAAAAATCGACTTCCAACGCCAGCTGTCCGATCTTCGCCTGCATCTCCTTCGCGCTGGGGCCCTGTTCCGCCCCGCGCTTCTCAGCCGGCGACATGAACACGCCGATCGCCCCCTCCAACAACTGCGTCTTCCACTGCGTGATCTGGTTGCCGTGCACGTCGTACTTCGCCGCCAGCTCCGCCAGCGTCTTGTCACCCTTCAGCGCCGCCAAGGCCACCTTCGCCTTGAACGCCGCCGTATGGTTCCGTCTCGGCCTTCTCATTGCACTGCTCCTTTGCCGGCGATATCCTCGCCGATGAGAGCAGGTCTTTCACTTAAACGCCAGTCTCATTTTGCCGAGCCAGCTCTTACCGCGGCCATGTTGAAAGCTAGCGATACGTCAGCCGACCGCGACAAGGGCATCGCCGGAGCAAAGCAGTCAGGGGAGAACGCGATCAAATTATCCGTAGCGATGAGCAATGACGCGATTGCCGGTGCGCGAGTGCAACTTGATTTCGATACGATGCAACGCGAATTAAAGGGTGACTCGAAGAATTTCTCGCTTCTTGCCGCGAAATATTTGTGGTCCTGCAAGGATATCGTCGAACGCCCAGACAAGCGCGTTGCCTATCAGGTCACGAAGAAATCAAACTCCACTGCCCTGCCGGCGCAGCAGAATACAACTAAGGCGGCGCCAGCTAACGATGAACGTTTCTCCCTGCTGTGCTATCGCGTCAAGGACCCAAAAGCACCGCCGATGGCTTTCGACGTGAATCTGCGCACCAGCACGGTTACCAGTCCGGACAATTACCTACATCTCACCAAGCCGCCGAACGTGACCATCACGGAGAGGGAGATCGAGGTCCGGCAGGACTATGAAACAGGCTGGTCGGTGACGATAATCGACCGCTACACAGGGAATGGAACCGAGTTTTCTGCGTCCAGACCGGACGCGACAGCGTCGGATCGAGAAGCTACGTTCATCCATTGCACTAAGACGGCGGGGAAGGCGTTGAGACAAGACCGCCACGGCTGCAACGGTCGGGGCGCATCGTATGGGCTGCTTGCGGGCAACTTGCAGACGGTGGAGTTTTCTGCTTCATCGCGGTCGTTCGATGGATGTTTTGCATTCGATTGTCGCCCTCCGACGACACTGTTGGTTCCTCGAAAGCAGGAGTACTCTGGTCTAACTGCGCGTGGCTTTCGCCGTAATAGAGGAATCCTGAATGAACCACATCCGCCTGACGGTCTGTTGCGTCTGCGTGTTGCTGCTCGCGGCGTGCGGGGGTGGAGGCGGATCAAGCGCTCCGCCTCAGGTTGCCACGGTGACGGTAACGCCGCCGGCGGCATATGTGACGCCCGGTCAACAAGTACAACTTACTGCGACAGTCACGGACGGGGCGGGGACCACGGTCACAGCACCAGTGACATGGGTAAGCGGTAACGCGGCTGTAGCCACCGTGAACTCGGCGGGGTTGGTGATGGCTACTACAAGTGGTGTAGTGAGCATCACCGCTACCAGCGAAGGTCAGAGTGCGGTGGCGTATATAAGCATCCTTCAAGACGTGTTCTTGGTTGCGACCGTGAGTGCGGGTAACAACCACACCTGCGCCTTGATCGCCAATGGCGGCCTTCCCGGCACCGCGTGCTGTTGGGGCGACAACAGCTCCGGGCAATTGGGCGATGGCACAGGGATCAATCAGTCGGCGCCCGTATGCTTGACCAGCTCTACTAAGGTTGAGGGTCTTCCTTTCTATTCTTCGATCAGCGCGGGCGGTGACCATACCTGCGCCATCCAACAAGCTGGTGGTGCCGCATTCTGTTGGGGCGATAACAGCTCAGGTGAACTCGGGAACGGCACGACAACCACCAGCACGATACCCGTGCCCGTCTCCGGTGGACTCAGTTTTGTGGCGGTGAGCGCAGGCGCCCATCACACCTGCGGCGTGACCTCAGAAGGCGCCTTGTACTGCTGGGGTGATAATACCTTCGGTCAGCTCGGTAACGGTACAACGACGAACAGCACGGTGCCTGTGCCCGTGACTGTGGTGATCACTGGTGGTGGTTGGAACCAGATCAGTGCCGGAAGCCGCAATACGTGTGCCAACTTCGATACCAACGCAGCCCCCATCATCGATGGCTTCGCATACTGCTGGGGAGACAATAGCGCAGGCCAGTTTGGCAACGGCACGACAACCGGCAGCAACATACCGGTGCCTGTGGGCGAAGCACCATATGGCACCTTAGCCGGCGTGGGCACGCTCTACATCTGCGTCACAGCTACGTCTAACAACACAGCGTGTTCAGGAAATAACACCTATGGTCAGCTCGGTAACGGTACAACGACCAGCAGCTTGGTGCCGGTGACAGTCACCTTTCCGACAGGAATAAACGCCATTTCTGGAGTGAGCGCAGGGTCCGACCACGCTTGCGCCGTTGTAGCCGGCGTACCGCAGCCAGTGTATTGCTGGGGGAACAACAGTTCCGGGAAACTCGGCAACGGCACGGTAACAAACAGTGCAACGCCTATCGCTGTTGCGGGCGGCCTCAATTTCGCGGTCGTAAGTGCCGGTGGTCAGCACACTTGCGGGGTCACCAGTAGCAACCCACAGGGTCCGACCGCGGGCGGTGGAGTGTACTGCTGGGGTGACAACACCTACGGCCAGCTCGGCAACCTTTCGACCACGAGCAGTTCAGTGCCGGTCAACGTGGCTGGGCCTCAGTAAAGCCGCCGCGTCTTCAGTGATGCGACCCAGAGTGTCGCGCGCGTCCGTCAAGGGGTGGGGGTGAGCAGCAGTTCCGGCAGGCGGCTCACCCGCAATTAGACCCTCCGTCCGGCACCGCCCCCCTCGGTGCCGGAGTTCTCGGCGGCAGCGGCACTCCAAGCGTCGGCGGATGAGCCAATAGCGGTCGCCCAGTGTTGTCATCCAACGACACTGTTGCCTTCTCTAATGAAGGAGTAGGCTGGTCTCAGTTTTCGAGTGGGGCCTGGAAATGAAACATACTGGTCGTCTGCTTTGTTGCCTCTGCATGTTGCTGCTAACGGGCTGCGGGGGTGGAGGCGGAGGGGGGTCGAGCGCGCAGCCTCCTGTCATCAGTGTAAGTGCGCAGCCGTCCAACTCGGAATTCGGCATCAATCAGGGTGTGCCGCTCGTGGCAACCCCCGAAGACTCAATGGGGAATCCTCTCCCCGGGCGTGCGGTGATTTGGGCGAGCAGTAATACGGCAGTCGCCACCGTAACCTCGACGGGTTTGGTGATGGCGCTTTCGGTGGGCCAGGCGACGATCACCGCGACAAGCGAAATGCAGAGTGGTACAGCCGCGATCACCATCGTGACAGGCATCGTGCTTGCGCAGGTGAGCGCCGGTGGAAGCCACACGTGCGGTGTGTCCCCTTATGGCGTCCCCTATGCTTCCTCCTATTTGGGGAGATAACAGCTCGGCCAACTCGGCAACGGCACCACGACCGACAGCGCGACACCGGTTCCTGTCTCGGGCGGATTCAATGTTGGAGCGGTCAGCGCGGGCGGCAACCATACCTGCGGCATTGGTTACGATGGTGCCGCGTACTGCTGGGGCGATAACAGCTTCGGCCAGCTCGGCAACAGCACAATCAAGACTTGAACTGCGCCCGTGGCCGTCTTGGGCGGACTTCAATTCAACATCTTGAGTGCGGGTAACGGCTACACATGCGGTGTTACATTCGCGTCAGCGGCGTACTGCTGGGGCAATAACAGCTTCGGTCAACTCGGGAACGGCACAACGACGAATAGCGCCGTGCCAGTGGCCGTTTCTGGCGAATATTCCCAAATCAGTGCAGGGAGTGACCACACTTGCACCGATTTCGTTCTGAGTATGCTCGATATAGGACAAATGTATTGCTGGGGCGATAACAGTTCAGGCCAGCTCGGCAATGGCACAACGACAAACAGCAGCTTGCCGATTGCGCCAATGGTCGGTAACAGCGTTTATAGCATGACCGCTGGTGCGACCCTCGCTAAGGTGCCGTGAACTTTGACGGCGGTACCTTCTGTTGGGGGAACAACAGCGTCGGGCAGCTTGGGAACGGCACGATGACGAATAGCGCGATACCCGTTGCTGTCGCCGGGGGGCTTCAATTCAACAGTTTCAGTTTGACCGCTGGCACAATGCATATATGCGGCATTAGTTTCGGCAAGGTCGCGTACTGCTGGGGAGGCAATAGCTTCGGTCAGCTCGGTGACGGAACAACCACCAATCGGGCACAACCTGTAGCCGTTGCGGGCGCACTCCCGGGGTACTACTCACTGAGTGCTGGCGGTGGCCACACATGCGTGGTTACCGACAGTCCCGGCCCCGCATACTGCTGGGGCAACAACAACTTTGGCCAGCTAGGCAACGGCACGTGAGATTAGCCAGGTTCCGTCCTCGTGGCTAACGCACTTTAATACCCACTCTCCAGCAGTCGTCAGGTCTCCGGTGAGCGATCCGACCCAAAGTGTCAGCGCGCGTCCAACAAAGGGTAGGCGGTGCGCCGCAGTTCCGACGGGGACTCGCCTGCAAATCGGCCCCTGTCCGTCGGTCCTGGGGTGGGTCCCAGAGATCGGACGCTTGGCACACTCTTGGCACACTGACATGCACGAACGCGGAAGAGTTGAAAGCACCGACAACAACTAAGCCACTGATCGTGTTGCTTATGTGTGTTGTCGAGTGTTCTTGTTTTCTCGCTTTGGCCGACTCATAATCCTTTGGTCGCTGGTTCGAGTCCAGCCGGGCCCACCCGTTTTCCATGGGTTCATTCCGGACACATGGGTAACGTTTTATTCCGCCGGAATGAAGTGTTACCCTTCTCTCAGGAAGGGCACATGATTTGCGCCTTGCAACGCTGGAGTTCGAGCCCCCGCTGGCGCCTAAGGGTTGTCGATCTGGCACATGCCTTGCTGCAGAAGTCGCATCCGGCCCTTTTCTCCTCCTAGCCGGACCCTAGCCCCGGGCAGCTCCCCCGTGCTGTCCGGGGCTTTGTATTGGCGTGACGATTCTCGGCTACATTTGACGTTTTCTGTCCCCGGCGGCAGGGCTGCAATGGCTCACCGGTGGCGCGTGCGGGTCTGCGCACCCGGGGCATCCTGCCCCGTCGGCCGAGCGAGGAGGCCGGCCCGCGCGGAGTCCTCGTTGATGCACGCGAGGATGGTCTCGCGCGACAGTCTGCCGAACAGACCCGATTAGTGCATTTCAACCCTACGGGCGCGCATTGTGTCTTGCCGTGCTGGAGCCTTCTGGCGTGGCCCCGTACTCTTGCCCGATCAAAGCTAGGCGACAAGAAGGCAACAGGATGAGTACTGAACAACGCAGGCCAGACACCGACAGCGGCGCCGAACGCGGGAAGGGCGGCCCCGCCTCGAGCCCGCCCGGAACTCGGCAATCCCTGCGTGACCTCGGCTCTGCCATCGTGGCGTCCTGGTGGCGCTTCTTCGACTGGCTGGCCGTGGTGTCGTGGAAGACGCTGCTCCTCGTTTCATTGCTGGCCCTAATACTGGTGGGCGCCATATTCAAGCACCCCGACCCGGTCTTCGTGCTCATCCTCGCCGCGTTCATCATCAAGGTGGTGGCGGGCGGTAAACGTAGAGCCGAGCTGACAGCCAATGAGGCCACCAAGCGGGCCGAAACCGAACAGCTCGAGCGCACAGTGTTGGAAGCACGCTTGGAAGCACTGCAAGCGCAGATCGAACCGCATTTTCTGTTCAATACCTTGGCCAGCATCGACCAGCTTATCCAAACCGACCCGCCGCGCGCATCCAGGATGCAACAGAGCTTGATCCGCTATTTGCGCTCGGCCATGCCGCAACTGCGCGACGGCAAGCGTCCCTCCCTGGGGCAGCAGGTCGACCTTTGCAGCGCCTTCCTCGAAATCATGGCCGTGCGCATGGAGGGACGCCTGCAGCCGATCGTGACCGTTCCGGAAGGCTTGAAATCCGCGGTCTTCCCATCGATGATGCTGCAGACGCTCGTGGAAAACGCCATCAAGCACGGTCTGGAACCCAAGCCCGAAGGCGGCCGCCTGGAGATCGGTGCCGAGATCGTCGATGGCCAGCTGGCCGTCCATGTGCTCGACACCGGTGTCGGCTTCATGCCGAAAGGCGAAGGTGGCGTGGGGCTAGCCAACGTCAGACAGCGGCTGAAGGCCTTGTACAACGGCCGTGCTGAGCTGATCATTGGCGTGCCCGCCGCTGGAGGCACCTGTGCGACGATCAAAGTGCCTTACGAAGTTGCCTCTGCCTCAGCCTGATTCGACGCGTGCCCGCATGCAGCCCGTGCCCGCCCCGACCGCCGTCATCGCCGACGACGAGCGCCTGATGCGCGAGCAGATCCTTGCTCGCCTGAAGGAGGCCTGGCCCGAACTCTCGATTGTCGGCGAGGCCAGGGATGGCCGCGAGGCGGTAGCCATGGTGCGCAGCTTGGAACCCGATATCGTCTTTCTCGATATCAGCATGCCCGGGATGGATGGCATCCAGGCGGCCCAAGCGCTGGCTGGCCAGGCGCATGTGGTCTTCATCACCGCCCACGACCAATATGCCATCAGCGCATTCGAGCAAGGTGCGGTCGATTACTTGCTGAAGCCGGCGGAGCCTGAGCGGGTGGCGCTGACCTGCGAGCGCCTGCGGGCGCGGCTCCGGCAGCAGCCCGATCCGATGAATGACCTGCTCGCGCAACTGTCGCAACGGCTCGCCGCTGGGGGCCTGAAGTCACGCGAATACAGGCGGTGGGTGCAGGCTAGCGTGGGCGCCAATATTCGCATGATCCCGACCAGCGACATCCTGTTCTTCCGTGCCGAGGACAAATACACGCGCGTGCAGACCGACCGTTTCGAAGCCCTCATCCGCAAGCCAATCAAAGAGTTGATCGATGAACTGGACCCGACCGAGTTCTGGCAAATCCATCGCGCCACGGTGGTCCGCGTCGACGCGATCGAGCAGGTCAGCCGCAACTTGCGCGGCCGTCAGGTTGTGCACGTGAGGGGCAGCGAGCAGAAACTCGAAGTGAGCCGCACCTTCAATCATCTGTTCAAGCAGATGTAGGCTCTTCAACGTTATGGTTCCAAATGGCGCCGTTGTCATAGCCAATTCGGTGGTCGATTCCAAGCGGCCCTCCGCCGGCACGTAGCGTAGTGGCTGCCAAGGCGAGGCCGAAGGCGCGAGGTGCATCCAAATTCGCGTACCATGCGCGGGTCGAGAGAGCATCTCATTTCAGTATAGAGACGTCACCTGAAGCCGACCTGACAGAAACCTGGTTGCCCCTGTACTCGTGCGCAACCGGGTGATCGGAAGAGTCGCCGTCATAGCACAGCGCGCGCACCGGATCGTCGTCCCCACAATTCCTGCAAGAGCCTCAGTCTTAGTGAAACGCAATCACCCGATCCACTCGCGTGCCCCTAGCGAGTTGGCGACGGTTCCAGAGCGACAGCAGCGGCTCTGGCTATCGGAGCAGGCGGAAATACGATGCCCAACCCAGCGGCTGCGCGGCGCTCTGGCTAGGCGCCAGGCGTACGCCGCCAGGACCGGAATGGAACGGCGCGAATTAGCGCTCCCAAACCGGGGCCCGATCGCCCTTCGGATGCGTCGCGGCTCGCATGCTATCCATATTTTTGCATTGGTATTAATATGTTACCGATCATTTTTCAAGCGCCGCCCGAGCGGTCGAACCTCCTTGGCACACTCGTTGCGTTTGTGACCTGCCAACTCGCGCCCCGTGCATTCCGCACGGCGTGGGAGGAACCCGAGTAGACAACCATGTGCGGATTTGCCGGATTTCTTAGCTTCACCCCTTCGCCGCACGCGCTGGAGGGCAGACACGAGATGCTCGTTGCGATGGGGCAGGCCATCGGCCACCGGGGGCCCGACGGTGTTCGATACTTCGACGATGGATCCCTGGGGCTCGTGTTCCGCCGCTTAGCGATCATCGATGTGAGCGGCGGCGAACAGCCCTTTTTCAACGAACCGCAAAGCTTGGTCGGAGTTGTCAACGGCGAGATATATAACCACGTCCAGTTGCGCAAGGAGCTTGAACCCCGGCACCGGTTCGCAACGCATTGCGACTGCGAGGTGGCGCTGCACGGTTACAACGAGTGGGGGCGCGCCACACTCGAGCGCCTGCGCGGCATGTTCGCGATGGCGATCTGGGATCGCGAGAAGAAGCAACTATTTCTTGCCCGAGATCGTCTCGGGATCAAACCGCTATACATCTGCCGGATCGCCGAGGGCTTCCTCTTCGCGTCCGAGCTCAAGGCTCTGTTGGTGCACCCCCGCTGCCCGCGCGAGCTCGACTGGAGCGTGCTAGGACGCACCCTTGCCGTCCAGCATCCCTCGTCAACCTACGTTCAGGGCGTCGAGCTCCTGCCCGGCGGAGAATATCTCCGCGTTGCGGCGGACGGGTCGTTCACCGGCGGCCGCTATTGGACTCTCGACGACCATCTGGGCACAGCGCCGCATGGTCGCGACATGGACGCCTATCAGACCCACTACCAGGAACTTCTCGAACAAACGACCATCGACCATCTGCAAAGCGACGTTCAGGTCGGCCTCCATCTGAGCGGCGGCCTCGATTCGTCGTTGCTCGCCGCCATCATTGCGCGAAAACGGACCGACATCCCATGCTTTACCGTCGTCAAACGGACCACCTACCGCGCCGGTGACCTGCAAGCGGCACGCGCGGTGGCTGAGCACCTTGGTCTGCCCTGGTATCCGGTCCGGTTTGACTATCGTTCGCTGCTCGATGACATGGCCTTCGACCTGGGGCTGCTCGAGCGCTCAGTCTGGATGATGGACGCGCCTCGTTTCGATCTTGAGTGGCTTCTAAAGAGTGCATTGGATGGATTTGTGCGCGCGAGCCACCCCGGTCTTAAGGTGCTGCTCTCGGGTCAGGGTGCGGATGAATTCAGCGGTGGATATTCGCGCCGTGCAGACCGGGTATTCTCGAACTGGGCAGAATACCTTGAACGGGACGTCGCCCAGAATCTCCTGCGCGCGCAGGCGTCGGACAAAGGCATTACGGTCGAGGTCGCCCAGCTGCTACGGCCCGAGGCCACTTCCGGCACGCGCCGCTTGGCGCCGTACCACGGGATGATGCGTCTGATGACGCGGTCGCTCCAGCACCACAATCTGTGGCACGAGGACCGGACCAGTTCCTGGCATAGCATGGAGGGGCGCGTCCCCTTTCTCGATCACCACCTCGTCGAGCTGCTTGCGTCGATTCCGGAGGCGTTGCATGAATCGTTGTTCTGGAACAAGGAGATTGTGCGTACTGTAATGCGGCGTCGCATGGCGGCTTATGATTTGAAGCGGCCAAAGGTGGGCTTCTTCGAAACCGATGACACGCGTTCGGTGGATCTCATCGTGCATGGAATGGCGGCGCGAATCATCCCCGCATTCCGCGAACAATATCTTGACAGCCCCGACTTCCTTTTCGACGGTGCGCGCATTGAGGAACTGATGTACCGGATCACGAGGCGCGCCCCAGGTCATATCCCGGATGCCAAGCGCTTCCTGGATTGCGCCGCGATTGCGATTTTTGAGCGGCAATGCCGCAATGCGGAGGCGACGGCCCGTGCTGCCAACAACAACGCTCCCCCGCTGCCGGTAATCCAGCCGAGCGAATGGGCAGCCTTCGAGGCGGCGATGTCTGCTGAGCCTGTGGGCCCAGTGGTCTGGAACCTGAAAGACGGAGTCGGCTTGCCACCCGGAGCCATCGTTATGACCCGGGTCGGCGGCGAACAGGGCAACCAATATATGTTGATAGCCGAAGGGAAGGTCTCTTCCCATATAGGTGTGCCGAGCCATCCATGGCTTGAGCGGTTCCTGGCGGGGCTCGGCTAATGGCGCGAGGGACGAATTTAGCCTTGCGGATTGGATAGACGAATTTGAGGTGTCACCCGGAGGAGTTCTGCGAAACCTTGAACACGCTGCATCGATTCGGATTCGTCTTGCCCGTCGCATTGGGTGCGAGCACGCCTTCGTCGCGCTTTGTGGGGTCGGGCGATTACCCCAAACGCATCGCCTGAACCAAGAGCCTCGGACCGTCACTGGCCTGGCGCTGCCGCGGCACCCGCCTTCGCCAGCACGGCGCGGCGAACGAGGGCAATATGCTCGCGCAGCGTGTACGCTTCGCTGGCGAAGCTCGCTGGCGTGTGGATGTGCTCAGCGGCCTGCTCGATCCGATCGAGATCCTGCAACCACTGCTCGACCGGCAACGCGCCCTGGCGCGATGCCACGTCGCGCTCCAGCAGCGCGAGTTCGCCGTACCAGCGATAGATGCGCGAGCGCACGCGCCAGCGCAGGAATTGCGGCAGGAAGTTCATCAGCGGGACCAGGATTACGATCAGCGGCACGATCAGGATCACCGCCCGCTCGACGAACGTGGCCAGCCAGAACGGCAGGTAGCGGTGCAGGTAGCTCGGCCCGAAGCGCCTGTGCTCCTCGGCATCGGGCGAGACCGGAATGTCGACCGGCGCCGCCCCCGGGAACTCGCCTGCGGCCTCGAAGTATCCCTGATGGCCATGAATCTCGCGGGCGGCATCGACGAACAGGTCGACGAGTGCGGGATGCAGGCTGTCGCGCGCAACCAGCATCGCCTTGGTTCCCACCATCGCGACGTCCTGATCCGGGACATTGATCGCCAGATCGATGGTCCCGGATGGCAATGTGAGCTTGGTCAAGAACGGAAAGCGCCGCGCATAGGCGTCGGCGCGCTTAAGGCTCATGAGCTTGATCATCGGATCGCGCAGTGCCTGTTGGATGCTTGGCGTGTCCGCGCCGCCGACCAGCAGGGCGGCATCGATCTTTCCCGCCTGCAAGGCGTGCAGCGCCTCGTCGCCGCCGAGTGCCACGATGTCGGTGTTGTCACGCCCAACGCCCCCGGCGTCGGCCAAGCCGTTGGCCGCGAACAACTCCACTACCAGCGCGCGCGTGCCGCTGCCCAAGGGGCCGATGGCGATGCGCTTGCCGTGCAATTCGTTCATCCTCGTAAGAGGCTCCGGATTGCGATAAAAGATCCATAGCGGCTCGTAGTACAGGCTCGCCAGCATCTGCACGCCGTCGGCTGCGGGAAAGGTGGCGACACCGCCTTGCATGAAGGCGACGTCGACGCCGGATTTCGGGTCGAGCAGCAAGCCGAGGTTTTCGCTCGCGCCCCGGGTCCTGCGCACGTCGACTTTCACGCCTTCGCGACCGAGGATTTCCTTGTAGCGGAGCGCGTACTTATGGTAGATCCCGCTTTCGGGGCCCGAGGCCAGCACGATGTGCCGCGGCGCCCCGGGTTTCAGGAATTGCGCTGACA
Organism: uncultured beta proteobacterium; assembly: GCA_963777455.1. Taxonomy (GTDB): domain Bacteria; phylum Pseudomonadota; class Gammaproteobacteria; order Burkholderiales; family Casimicrobiaceae; genus PALSA-1003. The sequence goes on along the minus strand of CAVZQQ010000004.1, from coordinate 1,867,558 downwards.
CCCAGACCGTTGCGACCAGCAAAGCGATGACCAGCAGCGCGAGGCGCACGGCGTTCGTGACGGGAGAGTGCGGCGAAATCCTCGAGCGCCATGGCAGTACTGCTTCACCTCGGTGTGCGGACGCGATGCCAGCCGAGCGCCGCGCGGCGCTCTCGCAAGCGCGATTATAGGCAGGTTCGTCGCCTGCCCATACCGGCCGCCCGGGGTGGCGCGCCGTACCCGCCTTGGCGGCCAAGCGTCCTGGCCCGTGGCCGGCTTCCCGACCGACCCTTCCGCAACGCTAGAATGGCGCCATGTGCGGACGCTTCACGCTCACTCAGCCCGCGCGCATCGCGGCGCAGTTCGGGCTCGACAATTTTGCCCCGGCCGAGCCGGAGTTCTATACACCTCGCTTCAACGTCGCGCCCACGCAGCGCATCGTCGTGATTCCGACGCGCGACATGCAGCGCGAGGCGCGGGCGATGCGCTGGGGACTCATCCCGTACTGGGCCAAGGACGCCGCGATGGGCGCGCGCCTTATCAATGCGCGCAGCGAAAGTATCGACACCAAGCCGGCCTTTCGTGCGGCGTTCAGACAGCGGCGCTGCCTGATTCCTGCGGATGGTTTTTATGAATGGCTGCAAACAGCGCGTGGCAAGCAGCCTTACCGGCTCATGCTCGTGAGCGGGGAGCTGTTCGCCTTCGCCGGGCTCTGGGAGCGTTGGCATGATCCGCAGGGCGAGGCCGTCGATTCGTGCTGCATCATCACCTGCGAGCCCAACGAGCTGGCCGCGAAATTCCACAATCGCATGCCGGTAATCATCGCGCCGGCGGACTACGAAACCTGGCTGACCGGCACGCCCGCCCAGGCGCTGGCGCTGCTGCGGCCGTATCCGCCGGAATTCATGCGGGCCTATCCAGTAAGCATGCAGGTTAACCGTCCCGGCAACGACGCGCCGGAGCTCGTCGACCCGCTCCCGGAGTGATTTTCGCCTAGGCCGCGCGGGCACAAGCCCGAATCTGTCGCGAAGTGACGCGCGGCGGCGCGCGCCGGGCTTCTTTCCTGCCGCACAGCGCGTTGGCCCGCATTGCGTAGCCCCCGCGACACACTGGCACAGCCCTTGCTGTTCATTGCCTACCCGGGCGGGACGGCGCTTCCCTGGTTCACTCCTCGCCCTTCGCGCCGTCTCCGCACCGGGACCATCCCGTACGCGACCGCGCTTGAGCGACGTGCCTGCGCAGATTGTAGTGCACCGCCGCGATCTCGTTACACCGACAGGTGCGCGCGCACGTTGTCCTGGTCCATCGTGGAGCCCTTCCCCTTGGCGACAACTTCGCCGCGCGACAGCACGACATAGTTGTCGGCGAGCGATTTGGCGAAGTCATAGTATTGTTCGACGAGCAGAATCGCCATGCCGCCGGCCGCGATCAGCTTGCGTATGGCGCGCTCGATATCCTTGATGATCGACGGCTGGATGCCCTCGGTCGGCTCATCGAGGATGAGCAGCCGTGGCCGCATGGCCAGTGCGCGACCGATGGCGAGCTGCTGCTGCTGCCCGCCCGACAGGTCGCCCCCGCGGCGGTATAACATGGTCTTCAACACGGGAAACATTTCGAAGACGAAATCCGGGACCTTGGCCCCGCGCTCCTGAGTGGCCAACCCCATTTGCAGATTCTCCTCGACCGTCAGGCGTGGAAAGATTTCGCGTCCCTGCGGCACGTAGCCAATGCCCAGTGCAGCGCGCGCGTAGGGCGGCAGCGCGTTGATGCTCTCGCCATCGAGCGTGACCTCGCCGGAACGGATCGGCAGCAGGCCCATCAGGCACTTCAGCAACGTCGTCTTGCCGACCCCGTTGCGGCCGAGCAGCGTGGTGCAGGCGTTGGGCGGTACCTCGAAAGCGACGTCACGCAGGATGTGGCTGCCGCCGTAGTACTGATTCAGCCTCGCGACTGAAAGCATGGTTTCAGCGGCCAAGGAAGACCTCGATGACCTGCTCGTTCTGCTGGATCTGTTCCATCGAACCTTCGGCGAGCACGCTACCCTCGTGCAACACCGTAACGCGTTGCGCGATCCGCGCGACGAAATCCATGTCGTGCTCGACCACGATCAGCGTGTACCTGCCCGCGAGCGAGACGAACAGCTCGGCGCTGCGCAGCGTCTCGTCGTCGGTCATCCCGGCGACCGGCTCATCGAGCAGCAACAGCTGGGGCTCCTGCATGAGCAACATGCCGATTTCCAGCCACTGCTTCTGCCCGTGCGAGAGCAACCCAGCCGGGCGCCCGGCCTGCGGCAGCAGCTTGATCGTCTCCAGCGTGGCCGCGATGCGTTCCCGTGCCGTCGCGTCAAGGCGCGCGAGGCAGCGTCGGCGCGACGCGTTTGTCGGCCTTCATCGCCAGCTCAAGATTCTCGAACACCGAATGCTGCTCGAACACCGTTGGCTTTTGAAACTTGCGCCCGATCCCGGCGCCCGCGATTTCCGCCTCCGTGAATCGGGTGAGATCGATGGTCTGACCGAAGAACGCGCTGCCCAGGTCCGGTCGTGTCTTGCCGGTGATTACGTCCATCATTGTCGTCTTGCCGGCGCCATTGGGTCCGATGACGCAACGCAACTCGCCGGCGTCGACCACCAGCGACAGGTTGTTGAGCGCCTTGAAGCCGTCGAAGCTCACGCTGATGCCGTCAAGGTACAGAATTCCCCCATGCGTGGTGTCGACGCCTTCGGTGAGCATCCGCGCGCCGGATGCCACCGGATCGTCCCAGTGCTCGATTTCGTTCACGGCCTCCTCTTGCGCTTCAGTGCAAGGCCCGCCAAGCCGTGCGGCAGGAACAGCGTCACCAGGATGAACAGCAGGCCCAGCGCAAACAGCCAGTATTCTGGAAGCGCCTCGGTGAACCAACTCTTGCCGAGATTGACCACCGCCGCACCCAGCACCGGCCCGATCAACGTGCCGCGGCCGCCCACCGCGGTCCAGATGGCGATTTCGATCGAATTGCCCGGCGACATCTCGCTCGGGTTGATGATCCCCACCTGAGGCACGTAGAGCGCCCCGGCAATGCCGCAGATCACCGCCGAAAGCGTCCAGATGAATAACTTGAAGTACACCGGGTTGTAGCCGGAAAACATGACCCGGGTTTCGGCGTCGCGAATCGCGGTCAGCACTCGGCCGAGCTTGGAGGTGACTATCCAGCGACCGAGCAACAGGAAGCCGAGCAGCGCCGCCCCGGTGATCGCGAACAACGCCATGCGCGTTTGTCGGTGCGGTAATGGGGAAGCCCAGGATGCGCTTGAAGTCGGTGAAGCCGTTGTTGCCACCGAATCCGGTATCGTTGCGAAAGAACAGCAGCATCGAGGCGTACGTCAGGGCCTGGGTGATGATCGAGAAGTACACACCCTTGATGCGCGAACGGAACGCGAAGAAGCCGAAAATCAGCGCGACCAGCCCGGGAACGAGCACGACGAGCATCGCGGCGTACCAGAAGTGGTCAGTGAAGCTCCAGTACCATGGGTACTTCTTCCAGTCGAGAAACACCATGAAGTCGGGCAGGTCGCTCTGATAGACGCCTTCGTGCCCGATCGAGCGCATCAGATACATCCCCATCGCGTAGCCGCCGAGCGCGAAGAACAATCCGTGGCCCAGCGACAGGATCCCCGTGTAGCCCCAGATCAGATCCATGGCGAGCGCGACGATGGCGTAGCACATGATCTTGCCGATCAGCGTCACCCAGATATCCGAGAGGTGCAGCGCGCTGTCGGGAGGCACCGCCAGATGGAGCAGCGGGAAACACGACGAACAGGACCACCGCGGCGATGGCATAGAGCGACCAGCCGCCTGCGCTCAACAGGCCGACGACGCGTGGCGCCTCCAGTCGCCGCAACCGGTGCGAATGCGGTCCCCATCATCCGCACTCCGCGACGCGCCCCTTGAGCGCGAACAAGCCCTGCGGCCGCTTCTGGATGAAAAAGATGATGAACACCAGGACCGCGATCTTGGCGAGCACGGCTCCCGACCAGGCCTCGAGAATCTTGTTGACGATACCCAGCCCCAGCGCCGCGTAGACCGTGCCGGCGAGCTGACCGACGCCGCCGAGCACGACGACCATGAACGAGTCGACGATGTAGCTCTGGCCCAGGTCGGGGCCCACGTTGCCGATCTGCGACAGCGCACAGCCGGCCAGCCCGGCGAGGCCCGACCCAAGCCCGAAGGCGAGCGTATCGACGCGTTTGGTCGGCACGCCGGTACAGCTCGCCATCGCCCGGTTCTGCGTCACCGCGCGGATGAACAGGCCCAGCCGCGTCCGCGTCAGCAACAGCCACATGAGCAGCAGCACCAGCGCGGCAAAGCCGATGATCACGATCCGGCTCCAGGGCAACACGATGCCGGTCATCGCCACAAAGCCGCCGGACATCCAGGACGGATTTTCCACCTGCACGTTCTGCGCGCCGAAGATCGTGCGCACGGTCTGCATCAGGATCAGACTGATGCCCCAGGTAGCCAGCAGCGTTTCCAGCGGCCGGCCATACAGGAACCGGATCACGCTGCGCTCGAGCGCCATGCCGACGAGCCCGGATGCGGCGAACGCGACCGGCACGGCGCAGACCAGGTAGGCGTCAAAGGCGCCCGGCGCGTAACGGCGGAAAAGGTCCTGCACGACATAGGTCGCATACGCGCCGACCATGATCAGCTCGCCGTGCGCCATGTTGATGACGCCCATCAGGCCGTAGGTGATCGCCAGCCCCAGCGCGGCGAGCAGCAGGATGCTGCCCAGGCTTATGCCACTGAAGATGCGCCCGATCATTTCCCCGGTGGCGAGCTTGCTCTCGACCGCGCGCAGCGACTTGTCCGCCTCCGCACGGACTTCGGCGTCGGGTTCGACGTAGCTGCCCGCCTTTCTGCTCGAGCACGCCGAGCAGCAGCGTCTTGGTGGCAGGATTGCTGCTTTCGGCCAGGGCGCGAATGGCGCGCGATGCGCGTTGCCCGGTCCTTGCTCGAGAGCTGGATGGAAGCCCGCGTCAGCGCCAGCAGTTCCTTGATCTCGGCATCGGTTTCGCGGGCCAGTGCCTGCGAAATCAGTGGCAGCGTGTCCTCGTCGGCGTGTCCTGCAGCGCGGTGGCGGCAGCCAGGCGTGTCGACCGATCCGGGGAAGCGAGCTTGAGCGCGGCGATCGCCGTGCCCAGCTCCCGGCGCACACGGTTGTTGACGACGATATCGTCCAGGTTCGCCGGCAGTGGACTCACCGTCCTGCCGGTCAGCAGATCGGTGGCCGTGTCACCTTTGACCAAGAGCACCTGATCCTCGCCGACGGTCTGCACCTCGCCGTCGAGCAGTGCCTGCAGCAGCGGCAACGCCTGCGGGTCGCCGCCGGTCGTCAGCGTCCCGATCGCCGCGATCTTCGCATCGCTCTCGCCGAAGGCCAGGTCGCGAATCGTCTGCGGCGCAATCGCGGCCGACGCCGATGCCGCCAGCGCGACGGCCATGCCGGCCACCCACGCGCGCAGCATTGCGGCGATGAAACCGGTCATCGCGACTCCTTGCCTCCTGAGGGGAACTGCGGATAACACAGCGAGCGGCGGCGGGTGATCACTGGCCGCCGCCGTCGCTGTGCCTTGGAACACGCCCGCGCTATTTCTTCTCGGGCTCGTCCTTCTTGCCCTTGTCTTCCGGAATGTACGGGCTCCACGGCGTCGCCCTGATCGGGCCCGGAGTCTTCCACACGACGTTGAACTGACCGTTCGCCTGAACCTCGCCGATGAACACCGGCTTCCACAGATGGTGGTTCTTCTCGTCCATCTTGATGGTGAACCCGTCCGGCGCCTTGAACGTCTGGCCGGCCATTGCCACGATCACCTTGTCGACATCCGTCGACTTCGCCTTCTCGACGGCCTGCTTCCACATGTTGATACCGATGTAGGCTGCTTCCATCGGATCGTTGGTCAACGGCTTGTCGGCGTTGGGCAGATTCATCTTCTTGGCATACGCCGCCCACTTCTTCTTGAACTCGTCGTTGGCCGGGTTCTTCAGCGACATGAAGTAGTTCCACGCCGCCAGCTGTCCGACCAGCGGCTTGGTGTCGACGCCGCGCAGCTCCTCTTCCCCGACCGAGAACGCCACCACCGGCACTTCGGTCGCCTTCAGGCCGGAGTTGCCGAGCTCCTTATAGAACGGCACGTTCGAGTCGCCGTTGATGGTCGACACCACGGCGGTCTTGCCGCCGGACGCGAACTTCTTGATGTCGGCGACGATCGTCTGGTAGTCGCTGTGCCCGAACGGCGTGTACGTCTCCATGATGTCCTTGTCGTTGACGCCCTTCGAATGAAGGAACGCGCGCAGGATCTTGTTGGTCGTACGCGGATAGACGTAGTCGGTGCCGAGCAGCACCCAGCGCTTGGCGCCGCCGCCCTCCTTGCTCATCAGGTACTCAACGGCCGGGATGGCTTGCTGGTTCGGTGCCGCGCCGGTGTAGAAAACGTTCTTCGACAACTCCTCCCCTTCGTATTGCACCGGGTAGAAGAGCAGGCCGTTGAGCTCCTCGAACACCGGCAGCACCGATTTGCGCGAGACCGAGGTCCAGCAGCCGAAGACGACCGCGACCTTGTCCTGGGTCAGCAGTTGGCGGGCCTTTTCCGCAAACAGGGGCCAGTTCGAGGCCGGGTCGACAACGACCGGCTCGAGCTTCTTGCCCATGCACCCCGCCTTTGGCGTTGATTTCGTCGATCGCCATCAGGGTCACGTCCTTGAGCACGGTTTCGCTGATCGCCATCGTCCCGGACAGCGAATGCAGGACGCCGACCTTGATCGTGTCGGCCGCGAGCGCTGCCGGAGCGACCGCGAGGCCACCCGTGGCCAACGCGGTGGCCAGCGCCAGTCGTTTGAGAAACTTTCTACGTAGCATGGAGTTACCCCGTTTCGATTGGTTGAGAAACGCTACCCTGGGTGTGCGCTGAGCGAAAGCGCATCGCGCAGCATTGGTGCGGCAAACGGCCCCGCACCGCTATGTATCGCACGATCCATGCCATGGGCCCGGCGTGTACTCTAACGCGCTGATTTTGCTTTCACTGCCGGGCACCCATACGCCATGGCGCCGGACACGACGCGGATCAAGGCGGGTGCGGACAGCCCCACCCCGGTGCGTACGGGCAGGCGGCGCACTGATTTGGAACTTGCAGCGAGCGGCTCGGATGCGCCAGGAGAAATCGCGCTTTCACGGCCCCCGACGTCGTGTCCGCGCTGACGCGCGGACGGCTGGCTACGCGCTTGCGCCGCGGGCCGAAGCCGCCGCCGCGACCGCCAGCATGCCGTGCTCTTCGATGAAGCGCACGACCGTGTCGAGCCCTTGGCCGGTCTTGAGGTTGGTAAACACGAACGGGCGCTCGCCCCGCATCCGGCGCGTATCGTGCTCCATGACTTCCAGCGAGGCGCCGACCAAGGGTGCCAGATCGATCTTGTTGATCACCAGCAGGTCGGATTTGGTGATGCCCGGACCGCCCTTGCGCGGGATCTTGTCGCCGGCCGCGACGTCGATCACGTACAAAGTCAGATCGGAGAGCTCCGGCGAGAAGGTCGCGGCGAGGTTGTCGCCCCCGCTTTCGACGAACACGATGTCGAGGTCGCCGAAGCGCTGCGCCAGCCGGTCGACTGCTTCCAGATTGATCGACGCGTCCTCCCGGATAGCGGTGTGCGGACAGCCGCCGGTTTCCACACCGATAATCCGCTCCGGGGGAAGGGCCTCGTTGCGCACGAGGAATTGCGCGTCCTCTTCGGTATAGATGTCGTTGGTGACCACCGCGAGCTCGTAGCGATCGCGCAAGGCTCGACACAGCAGAAGCGTGAGCGCGGTCTTGCCGGAGCCGACCGGACCCCCGATGCCGATTCGCAGGGGTTGCGCGACGGGGCCTTCCATGACTACGAGCGGAACAGGCGCGAGTACTGGGTCTCGTGGCGCGACGAGGCCAGCGCGAGACCGGGCGCAAAGGAACTCACGTCGTCGGCCGGGAGCGCCCGGGCGGTGGCGACCGCCGCTGGAATCCGCGCCCCCAGATCGGCGAGCAGCCGTTGCCCGGCGACCTGTCCAAGGGGGATCGTCTTGAGCGCGGCGAGCACCTGATTCTCCAGCCAGGACCAGATATAGGCGGCCAGCGCGGCCTCGGCCAGGACGCCGAAGCCGCGTGCGATGAGCGCATACGCGGCGGGAAGCGTAACGGGGGAGAGCGCGGTGGCGGCGGCGCGAGCCGGCGCATCGAGGAGCCCGAGGGCGGAGGCGAGCTTGACCAGCGATTGACCCATTTGCTCAGTCTCCGCGCGCAGTTCCGCGGTCTCGCGCGATGTGCGGAACCAGTCGTTCCATTCGGCGACGGCCGCCCAATCCTCGGCTTGCGCGGCGGCCAGCAGGCGCCAGGCGACGGCGGCCTCGCCGGGTGCGACCACAAGCTCTAGTGCACTGCCGATCCACGCGTGGGCGCTCGCGGCGTCGCCCACCGTGCCGGCGGCGACCGCCCACTCGAGCCCCTGCGAATAACTGTACGCGCCGATTGGTAGCGCGGGACTTGCCAGTTGCAACAGGCGCACCAGCGCCAGCATCGGGTCGAGTGGCGGCGGTCGGGTCACTGCGTCTAGCCTGCGCGGTGCGCGAAGTCGTGGATGATGCCGGCGTGCCTCGCCGCGCTTGAGTGCGGGTGGTGGCCCGCTGCGTAGGCGCCGGCCTCGGGCTCGAACGGCGCCGACACGGAGGTTGTCTCCAGGCCCATCCCGCGCAGCATCTCGGCGAGCACATGATCGGCGGCAAAGCGCAGCCAGCCGGCACCGAAGGCGACCGGGCAATGGCGATTGCCGAGGTGGTAAGCGGCGCGGGCGAGCGCACCCGGATCCGTACAGCGCACCTCCATCAGGTCCTCCGGCGCCGCGACAACGCGCACGATGCGACCGTCATCGGCGGCCAAGCAGTCGCCGCCACGCAGCAAAGCACCGCGGTCGAGGAACACACCGACCTCTTCGCCCGATCGCAGGCGGGTCCGCAGGCGACTCTTCTGCCGCTGCTCGAAGGGCAGCACCAGCTCCTCATCGACCCGGTCACGAGCGGTGATCCGCTGGCGCACGATGAGCATGGGTCAGAATAGAAAGTAACGTTGGGCGAGGGGCAGTTCGGTCGCCGGTTCGCAGGTCAGGAGTTCCCCATCGGCGCGAACCGCATAGGTCTCCGCATCGACCTCGATTTTCGGGAGCGCGTCGTTGAGCTTCAAGTCAGCCTTGCCGATGCGACGGGTGTTCTCGACTGCGACGAGCGGCTTGCCGAGTTTGAGCTTCGCCACCGCGCGATTCTTCAGCGCCGCCTTGGACACGAAGGTCACCGAGGTGGCCAGCGCCTTGCCGAAGGCGCCGAACATGGGCCGGTAATGCACCGGCTGCGGCGTGGGGATCGACGCGTTGGGATCACCCATGGCCGCCGCCGCGATCATGCCGCCCTTGAGGATCAGCGCCGGTTTAACGCCGAAGAAGGCCGGCTTCCACAACACCAGGTCGGCCAGGCGACCCGGTTCGACGGAACCCACCACGTGGCTGATGCCATGGGCGATTGCCGGGTTGATCGTGTACTTGGCGATATAGCGCTTGACGCGAAAGTTATCATGCGCGGCCGGATCGGGCGCCAGCTTGCCGCGCTGGGTTTTCATTTTGTGCGCTGTTTGCCAGGTGCGGATGATCACTTCACCTACTCGACCCATGGCCTGCGAGTCCGACGACAGCATCGAAAACGCTCCGAGGTCGTGCAGGATGTCCTCGGCGGCGATCGTCTCGCGCCGGATGCGCGACTCAGCGAAAGCGATGTCTTCAGCAATGCCGGGGTCCAGGTGATGGCACACCATGAGCATGTCGAGGTGCTCATCGATGGTATTGACCGTGTAGGGGCGAGTCGGGTTGGTCGACGAGGGCAGCACGTTCGCCTCGCCGCAGATCTTGATGATGTCCGGTGCATGGCCGCCGCCGGCGCCCTCGGTGTGATAGGTGTGGATCGTTCGGCCGGCGATCGCCCGTATGGTTGTTTCGACGAATCCCGACTCGTTGAGCGTATCGGTGTGGATGGCCACCTGCACGTCCATCGCGTCGGCGACCTTCAGGGCGGCATCGATCGCCGCCGGCGTCGTACCCCAATCTTCATGCAGCTTCAGGCCGATCGCTCCGGCTTCGACCTGCTCGGTGAGCGGTGTCGCGCGGCTCGCGTTACCCTTGCCGAGGAAACCGAGATTCATGGGAAAGGCCTCAGCTGCTTCGAGCATGCGATGCATATGCCATGGTCCCGGCGTGCAGGTCGTCGCGAACGTCCCGGTCGCCGGTCCTGTGCCGCCACCGATCATGGTGGTCACCCCCGCCACCAGCGCCTCTTCGATCTGCTGCGGGCAGATGAAATGAATGTGCGAGTCGATTCCACCCGCGGTGACGATCATCCCCTCGCCCGCAATGATCTCCGTGCCGGCGCCAATGACGATGTCCACGCCGGGCTGGATGTCGGGATTGCCCGCCTTGCCCAGTTTCGCGATCGTGCCGTTCTTGATTGCGATATCGCATTTCACGATGCCCCACCAGTCGACGACCAGCGCATTGGTGATCACCGTGTCCGCGCTGTCCTTCGCGCTGCGCTGGCTCTGGCCCATGCCGTCGCGGATCACCTTGCCGCCGCCGAACTTGACCTCCTCGCCGTAGATGGTCAGGTCGCGCTCGACCTCGATGATCAGATCCGTATCCGCCAGGCGAACGCGATCGCCGACGGTGGGGCCGAACTGCTCGGCGTAGGCGCGCCGGTCCAGTTTCATCGCCGCCCCCGCTTCGTCGCCGCCTTTTTTCCCAGGGTCTTGCCTCGTGGCGCACGCGCCACTGCCGGGTCTAGCGGCCCCATCACCGCCCCCGAGAAACCGATCACGATGCGCGCCCCAGCCAGCGCCACAAGCTCGATGGTCCGTTGCTGTCCAGGTTCGAAGCGCACCGCCGTGCCGGCGGAAATATTGAGCCGATAACCGCGCGCTGCGGCGCGATCGAATTGCAGCGCGGCGTTGGTCTCGGCAAAGTGATAGTGCGAGCCGACCTGGATCGGGCGATCGCCGGTATTGGCCACCACGAGCTTGAAGGTAGCGCGCCCGGCATTGATCTCGATGTCACCGCGCGCGGGCAGGATCTCGCCGGGAATCATGGGATCGGGTGATGCACAGTAACGAGCTTGGTGCCGTCGGGAAACGTGGCCTCGACCTGGATCTCGGGAATCAGCTCGGGGACGCCGTCCTGTACCTGGGCGCGGCTCAACACCGCGGTGCCGAAACTCATGAGCTCGGCGACGGTGCGTCCGTCGCGCGCGCCTTCCAGGATCGCCGCGGTGACGTAGGCAACCGCTTCGGGATAATTGAGCTTTAGGCCGCGCGCCAGTCGCCGCTCGGCAAGCAGCGCGGCGGTGAAAATCAGCAACTTATCCTTTTCGCGGGGAGTTAATTCCATCGTCGACGGATCCGAAGGTCACGTGCTCCAGATGCGCGGGGGCATCGCCGCGCGGTCGGTTAGCAGGGGTCGGGCGCGCGCCCAGAGCGCGGCAAAATACTGCCGCGCGGATTCCGCCGATGCCCCGCAATACCGGGCAAGCAGGAGTCCGGGCAAACGCGTCACGCCGCTCTCGCCATTGTCGCAGGTGACCTCGCGGCAGGCGAGGACCAGATCATCAGGCACCCGTGGGGCAGCCGCAAAGAATGTGCCAAACACCGTCGCACCGCGTAGCCCGACCGGGGCGCGCAACAGTGGCGCAGCGCCCGAAAGCAGCGCGCGCTCTGTCCACTGGCGTCGCCCGTCGCGCACGATAACCACTTCCTGGCGCAGGCCACCGTGGCGAAACGTTTCGCCAGAGAGGCGGCGCCCCAGGCAAGCGATCTCCCAGCCCAGGAACCGCGCGTCCTGATGCAACACCACGCGCGTGTCGAGTGTGGCCAGTGCGCCGTCGAAGATGATGCTTTCCTGTGGCAACCATTCCAGCGTCGCCCCCGGTGCGATCGAGAAGGCGAGACTCTGGCGTGCGGGCGCGCCCGCCGAGCGATACCATTTCGCGGCGCCCGGCGTCGTCAGCTGAGCCCACGCTCCGGCGCCGACGCTGACATCGAGCGCAAGCTGGTCGCCGCCGGCAACGCCCGCCGGCGGATGCACGACGATGCTCTGACAGATCGCGTCGCCTTCGGGGTAGAGCGGTTTCTGCACGACTAGCGGTCCACGATGCGCGCGCCGCATGAGCACGGTGCGATCGCCATGGCGCCCGTAAGCCAGCGACAATTCGCCACGCCAACCCGTACGCGCGGCGTCGACAATCGCAGGTCCGGCCGCATCGTTCATGGGTGCAGTGTAACGCGTTGGCGGTCATCGCCCGGCGCACCGCGACGGCACGGCACGCGCGAATTTGGTGCGCGATGATCATCGCCGGGTCGGGCCCAAGGCAACCCGCGCGCTTTAGCGCTGCGTCTCCTGCGCCAGTGCCAGGGCGCGCGCGTACAAGCGCTTGCGCGGGGCGCCCGTGATGGTTGCGGCCAGCCGCACCGCCTGCGCCAACGGCAACTCGGCGAGCAGGGCTGTGAGCGTGCGCTCCTCGGCATCCGCGGCACCGCTCGTCTGGCGCAGCGTGACGGGGGCATCGACCACCACGACGAATTCGCCACGAGTCCGGTTTGGGTCGGCGCCGAGCCATGCCCCGGCCTCGCCCAGGGTGCCGCGATAGATGGACTCGAAGTGCTTGGTCAGTTCGCGCGCCACGACCAGTCGGCGCTCCGGTCCGAGCGCGGTGGCGAGTGCCTCGAGCGTAGCGGCGATTCGGTGCGGCGCTTCGTAGAAAACCAGCGCGAAGGGCAGGTCCTTGAGCCGCGCGATCGCGCTGCGGCGGGCCGCCGCGGCAGATGGGAGAAAGCCGCAAAAAAGCCACTGCGATACGGCCAAGCCCGCCGCGGAGAGCGCGGTGATCACCGCACTGGGGCCGGGGATCGGGATGACCGCAAAACCCGCAGCCGCGACCGCGCGCAACCACCACGGCGCCGGGATCGCTTACCCCCGGCGTTCCGGCATCGCTTACCAGGGCGACGCTCTTGCCCGCCACGAGCAGCGCGACCACTTCCGCCGAGCGCCGGCGTTCGTTGTGCGCATGCAAGGAGAGTTGGCGCGTAGTGATTTCGTGGCGCGCGAGCAACTTTGCGGTCACGCGGGTATCCTCGGCGGCGATCACGGTCGACCCGGGCGAGGACGTCAAGCGCGCGCAGGCTGATGTCGCTCAGGTTTCCGAGCGGCGTGGCGACCACATATAATGCCTGTGCGATCGCCGGCAATGCCTCCTCCGTCGTCACGGCGACACCCCCAGATGACGCTCAATCCAAGAAATACAGCGCCGACACACGCCGCTCTGGCGCTGGTCCTCGCGGCGACGCTGTTGCTCGGCGCGTGTGCCGTACCGGCGCCATTGTCCGGTTCGCGCGCAGGCACCGCAACCAAAGCGCCTCCGCCGCCGCCAACCCCGGCGCCCGCAGTCACTCCGGCGCCTGCGCCGGCTCCCGTGCCGGCCATCACCTATCCGCTGCGCGAGTCGGCGGCGGCTACCGGTGCGGCGCCGGCCGCGCCACCATCGGAGACGCCCCCAGCAAGGGATACGATCTGCCTGGTTCTGCCGCTCGAATCGTCGACCTACGGCCGGGCGGCAGCGGCAGTCAAGGCCGGGTTTCTTGCCGCCGCCGATGCGGCGGGAAGCCAAGCTCGTGTTCGCGTCATCGGACATGGCGATGACGGGGTGCTTCCGGCCTTCGCCGCGGCGGCCGAGTCCGGCGCGGCGCTTATCGTCGGGCCGCTCACCCGCGACGACGTGAGAACCGTCCTCGCCATGGCATTGACCCGGCCGCGGATGCTGGTCTTGAACCAGGCGGAAGACGGATCGATGCTGCCCCATGACACGTATGCACTGACGCTGTCCATCGACAGCGATGCGGCGTTCGTCGCCCGGCAGGTGCGCGAGGACGGTGCGCGCGCCGTCGTGACCGTGGCCAGCGATGCGCCCCTGCAACGGCGCTTCAAAACAGCCTTCTCGGCGGCCTGGGAGCGTGCCGGCGGCGCCCCCTCCCGCGATTACCGCTTCGACCCGAACCCCGAAGTGCTGCGCGAACTGCGCCGTGAACTCGCCGCGCACCCAGCCGACGCCACGATACTTGCCGTCAACGCGAGCGACGCGGGCTTGGCCAAGTCGTTTCTGCCGCCCGGGCCGGTTTATGCGAGCAGCCAGATCGCCGACGACCTGCCGCTGCCGATGCTGCGCGACCTCGAAGGGGTCCGGTACGTCGAGATTCCCTGGCTCGCGGACCCGTCCAACCCAGCTCTCGCCCGCCTCCCGCACGCGGATCTGGGAGACCCGGTGCTCGAGCGTCTGTATGCGTTGGGCCTTGACGCCTTCGCGATTGCCGAGTTGCTCGCCAGCCCAATTCCGCCGGATCGCGTCGAGCTCGATGGCGCCACCGGCCACCTCTCGCTCGGACCAACGCGGGCGTTCTCCCGCGAAGGCAGGCTGATGGTGATCCACGACGGCGTGCCCACGCTTTACGCCGCACCTCAATGAATGACAGCGCGGTGGGCGCCCGCCAGAGTCGCCGGCCAGGTCAATATTGCTACAATCCTGCGCCTGCGGGCTAGCGCGCCGCTAGATTTCCGGCCCCAACCCGATGGACACGACCCGCCGCATCCGTGCGCACTTTGCCGAAAGTGCGCAGCTCAAGCTGGCGGCTGCCGACGAGCTGGCGCCGCACATCGCCCGTGCCGCCGCGTTGATGACCGACTGCCTGCTGGCCAGCGGCAAGATCCTGGCCTGCGGCAATGGCGGCTCTGCATCCGATGCGCAGCACTTCGCCGCCGAAATGGTGGGCCGCTTCGAGCGCGAGCGGCCCGAGCTACCTGCGATCTCGCTCGCCACCGACACCTCGATCCTGACCGCGCTCGCCAACGACTACGATTTCGCGCAGGTCTTTGCCAAACAGGTGCGGGCGCTGGGCGACGCGGGCGACGTGCTGCTGGCGATTTCGACCTCGGGCAATTCCGGTAACGTAGTCGCGGCGGTGGATGTCGCGCACGAGCGCGGCATGCGGGTGGTGGCGCTCACCGGCAAGGGCGGCGGGCGCCTGGGCGAGCTCGTTATGGCCGACGATGTGCATCTTTGCGTCCCGCACGCGGTCACCGCGCGCATCCAAGAAGTCCACCTGCTTACCATCCACTGCCTGTGCGACGCGATCGACGCCAGCCTGCTCGGAGACGAAGCGTGAGCAAGCGTGCGCGCAGTCGCTTCGCTGCGCTTCTGTTCACCGTACCCGCCGTGTGCCTTCTTGGCGGCGTGCCATTGGCTGTCAGTGCCGCTGGTGCCGTCACACCGGTCGTGCCCGATCCGCGCAAGACTGCAAACCAAGCCGATGACGAACTCATTGAAAGCCAGGTTCTAGCCGAGGTCAGCCAGCATTGCGCGGGTGCTTGCCATGTCAACGCGACCAGCTATGACGGGGTCGTGCTGCTCACCGGCGAGGTTCCGGCCGAAGGCGCAAAGGCCGACATTGGCGAGATTGCGCGCGTGACTCCCAAGGTGCGTGCCGTGCAGAACGAACTTGTCATCGGCGCGGTCAGCGATCCGGCTTCGCGCAGCGATGACGCGGTGATCACATCAAGGGTCAAGGCGGGATTCGTCGAGGCGAACCGGTTCCAGGTCAACGCCGTCAAGGTCGTGACCGAGCGCGGCGTCGTATATCTGCTGGGACATGTGCGCCACGGCGAGGCCGACGCAGCCACCGAGGTCGCGCGGACCACCAGTGGTGCGCGCCGCGTGGTCCGGGTCTTCGAGTACAGTCCGGAATGACGACGCGCACAGGTGTCGGGTCGGAACCACGGTTCGCGGCCAAGATCGCAACGCCGGAGTCGCTTGGCGCGCGTCTGGCAGTGCTGTCCAGACCGCGCGTATTTACCAATGGCGTGTTCGACATCTTGCATCGCGGCCACGTGACCTACCTCGATCGTGCCCGCAATCTCGGCGGCTCGCTCATCGTCGGCGTCAACACCGACGTGTCGGTACGCCGCCTTGGCAAGGGTGCCGATCGCCCGATCAACCCCCTTGCCGACCGGCTCGCTGTTCTCGCCGCGCTGGAGTCGGTCAGCCTGGTGGTTGCGTTCGATGCGGACACGCCGCTGGCGCTGGTCCTCGCCTGTCATCCAGACATAATCGTCAAGGGCGGCGACTACTCAGTCGAGACCACGGTCGGGGCTGCCGAGGTCATTGCCTGGGGCGGGCGCTTCGAAGCGATCCCGGTTTTGAGCGGCCGCTCCACCTCGGCATTGCTGGCGCGTATCCGCAATTAGCGGCCCGGCGGTGCGCGAAGGCACTGCTATACTTGAAGTACCACCCGATTCGAGCCAAGGCCCCCCAATGCTGCAAGCGCTCCCCCTCGCCGGTTCGCTCGTGCGGCTCGATCGTGCCGCGCGGCTGCTGCGCGTCGCGTCGCGCAGGGCGGGGGCGGCGCGGCGTCTTGAGGTTACGGTCTAGGCGCGATGGACCAGGCGTTGCAGGCCGATCGCGAAGTCGATGCACGCGGGCTCAACTGCCCGCTGCCCGTCCTGCGCACGAAGAAAGCGCTCAATGACATGACCAGTGGCCAAGTGCTGCGCATTCTTGCCACCGATCCTGCGTCGGTGCGCGACTTCCAGGCCTTCGCCAAGCAGACCGGCCACGAGCTGCTGCAGCACGCCGAGCTCGACGGCGTGTTTACGTTCCTCCTCAAGCGGAAGTAGCCGGCCCGGGCAGGCTTGCCGACCCCGGAGCGTGGCCACCGGATCCCACGGCACGACCGCGCCGCCGGTTAACGACGATAACGGTTTAAGAAGTCGAGGACGATCCCTTTCTCGCTCTTCTCGATCGCGCCGTCGAGGCTGCGATCAGTCGGATCGTATTGCGCCGCCTTGCGGAAAGCATAGATCGCGTCCTGGTGGTAACCCTGCGCCTGCAACGCGTAACCCAGGCAGCGCCAGGGTTCGGGACTCCAGAACTCGAGGTTGGACCAGGCGCCGCACAGTTCGGCGGCACGATGCCAGTTACCCGCGTTGAGCATGCGCGGACCTTCGCCGCGCAAGAGCGCGATGCGCGCCTGCCGCTCAGCAAACAGGGTGGCTGTGTCGGTATCGTCCACGGCAAGACCGCTCGTAATCGGTCCTGAGGCGGTCGGTGCCAGGGCCGTACGGCTGCGGTCGATCAATCCGAGCTTGCCCACTTCGGCCTGCAAACCGTGCGGCAGCAGCTCTGGCGGCGCGGGGACCCACGAGGTGACCGCCGCCTTGGCCAGCGTGATCGACTCGGCCATCGGTTCGTGCCAGGCCACGCCGTATAGCCAAAGCATGGCGGCCAGACCGACCACCCCAGTAACGATGTTGAGCACGCCCGGCGGGCTGTGGGTGACCAGGCAGTCTTCGGAGAAATCCCAGTCGGTCTCGCCGTTCTGGGCGACCGACTCGTAGGCCACCGCAATCAGGATCGGAGCCAGCAGCGGAAAACCACAAGCGATGCCTTCCCACCAGACCCGAAAGGCGCGACGCAGCGCGCGTCTGAGCTGGGCGCGCACGTCGCGCCGCGCATATGCGTCGCTGATCGAGAATTGCAGGTACACGCCGAACAGCCACTTGCCCGGTGTCTGCTGCAGCGCCGCGATCAGGAGCGCCTCGAGCGGCACCCAGCTCGCGGTGATAAGCATGGGCGCAATCAGCGGATGG
Source organism: uncultured beta proteobacterium (assembly GCA_963777455.1). GTDB lineage: Bacteria > Pseudomonadota > Gammaproteobacteria > Burkholderiales > Casimicrobiaceae > PALSA-1003. The sequence goes on along the minus strand of CAVZQQ010000004.1, from coordinate 1,849,804 downwards.
CCCACCCAAAACGCTGCCTGGTCGCCGATCAGCCCGGCGCCGTGGAGCTCGGATAGGAGCAGCGCCAGCATCAGGCCCCAGATGGCGTAATCGAACAGGCGCGCCGCCAGGCGGTTCCAGGGCCGCGGCTCGCTGGTCCGGCCCGCCTTCGCGCGCTCGAGCTCCGCCATGCGTAGCTGGAAAATCCAGCTCGCGTCCTCCTGCGGCGCGTCGGTGCCAAGGAAGACACTCTTTTCACGGCGCCAGTTGAGGATCGCGATGTCCGTCTGAGGCACCAGTGCAGGCAGCGGCACGGCACGGCGGCGGCGCAGGAAGGCGATCCCGTGGACGATGCCGTAGACAACGGCTAGGACGAGCAGGGTGAGCGTCAACCACACCAGCACCTGCTTGGCGACGAGCACGGCATCGGTGGGGGTTACCAGCACGATCGCACCCGCGATGAAGGCGCCGAACATGAGGCAAAGAGCGACTCGTCCGGCGATCGACCGCCCGAAGGACGCGACCACACGCTCGGTCAATCCCGGGTGATGCAGCATCTTCTCCGGCCGGATGCCGGGGCCGGTGAGAATTCGCTCCTCGGCGATGTCGATCGCGTCGTCGCCGGCCTGGGTCGCGGTTCCCGTACCCACTTCAGCGGCTACATTGGAGACGAAATGCGCGATGCGTTGCTCGGTGTTCGCTTCCGTCGTGACCGCAAGTTCCTGGTCGTAGCGCTGGCGATGCTCGGTATCACTCAGTATGCGACTGGCATGATTGATGAAACGCAGTGCCTCTTCGACATTGCCCTGGCCATCGCGCGTTTTCGCATAATACTTGCGGATCAAGCGACGCAACGCGGCCCGCACCTCTTCGTCAGAGGCGCCTTGCGGAATTCCGAGGGCTTCGTAAAGCGTCGCTTTCATGGCCGCGAGCGCGGGCAAAATACAAAGAAATTTGACGTTGGAATATTCAGGTAATTGGCCCGCCTTTGCAAGCTACATGGCGCGGTGCGGCGACCAGCACGCCGGGAAGCTACCGCTGCGCGGCAGACGCTGCCGCTGTACGTCACGCCAACGACAAAAAGGCGGCCATCTGGCCGCCTTCCCTGGTTCCGGGATAACCCCGGGCTCGCCTGGCAGCTGCCCTATTCCCGATGCTTGCTGTCGCGCTGCGCGAGCTTCTCCCGAATGCGGGCCGATTTGCCAGAGCGACCACGCAGGTAGTAGAGCTTGGCACGGCGCACGTCGCCCTGGCGCTTGACCTCGATGCTGGCGATGAGAGGGGAATAGGTCTGGAACGTCCGCTCCACGCCCTCTCCGCTCGACATCTTGCGCACCACGAACGACGAATTGAGCCCACGATTGCGCTTGGCGATCACCACGCCCTCGTAGGCCTGCACCCGCTTGCGCTCGCCCTCGACCACGTTGACGTTGACGACGACCGTATCGCCCGGTGCAAATTCGGGAATGGTCTTGCCCAGCCGTGCAATCTCTTCGCCTTCCAGTTGCTCGATGATGTTCATGTCCGCTCTTCTCCACATTAGTCCGGATCGATCCAGCCGCGCCCGCCCTGGCCAGGCCCGTTACTGTTCCAATGTACGTCGGCTGCCAGTCAGCGCGCCGGCTTGTCGCCATCCCACTCCAGCCTGAACTCGTCGAGCAAGCGCGCTTCGTCCGCGCTCAGCCCGCGCGCGGCAAGCAGTTCCGGGCGCCGCAGCCAGGTGCGCCCCAGCGCCTGCTTCAGCCGCCAGCGCGCGACGGCCGCGTGATCTCCCGACAGCAGAACCGCCGGCACCGCGCATCCCTCGTAGAGGTCCGGACGCGTGTAATGCGGGCAGTCGAGGAGGCCCTCGACGAAGGACTCTTCGACGCTCGACTGCGCATCGTTCAGCACCCCCGGCAACTGCCGCACCACCGCATCGATTAACAACAGCGTCGGCAATTCGCCGCCGGAGACCACAAAATCCCCGACCGAAAGCTCCAGGTCGACCGCGCGCTGGAGCAGCCTTTCGTCGACACCCTCATAGCGACCGGCCACGACGACCAGGCCCGGCTCCGCGGCCAGTTCGACGACCCGCCGATGCCGCAGCGGCTCCCCCTGCGGCGACATATAGATCACCCGCGGCGCCGGGATACCGCCTTGCACCAGCCGCAAACGCGCCGTAGCGATCGCCCGCTCCAGAGGCTCGGCCAGCATCACCATGCCGGGGCCGCCTCCATACGGCCGATCGTCGACGCTGCGATGACGATCGGTGGCGAAATCGCGCGGATTGATCATTCCGAGCGCCCACTGCCCCCGCTCCCGGGCCCGGCCAGTCACGCCATAGCCCGCAGCGCCGGCCACCAGCTCCGGAAACAGCGTCACGACCTCGATACGCATCGCCTTCGCGTTCCCGCTGCTTTCACCTGGCATCCGCCGGTCGGGAGCGCGGCCGGTCAATATTCCGGCTGCCAGTCGACGACGATCCGCGACCCAGCTACATCGAGCGCGTCGACATACGCCGGCACCAGCGGGATCAGCCGCTCCCCACGTGCCGCGTCCTCCTCCGGGGCGACCCGCAGTACCGGGTGGGCAGCGGTCTCGAGCACCGCGGCCACGCGCCCTAGCATCAACCCGGAGCGATTGACGACCGCCAAGCCGACCAAGTCGGCCCAATAAACCTCGCCCGCCGCAAGCGCCGGCAGCAGGGCCTTGGGTATGCCGATGGCCGCACCCCGCCACAACGCCGCGTCCTCGCGCTGCTTCAGCCCGTCGAGCTGAGCCACCAGGGCAGCCCCGTGGACACGCGCTTCGAGCACCCCAAATTCCCGCCACGGCCCATCATCCTTCGTCGCCAACCACCACGCACGGTACGCCAGCAAACCTTCACGCTGGGCGGTGTAGGCGCGCACCTTAATCCAGCCTTGGACGCCGTAGGGTGCGGTAACGCGCCCCATGACGACCAAGTCCGTCGCCTCGCGCTTGGCTAGTTCCTTAGCCAGCGGTCGCCGGCGCTCCTGCGGCGGCTGGCGCCGTCCCGGCGGCGCGCTTGACGAGCCCCGCTACCGTATCGGACAGCTTGGCACCGCGGTGCCGCCAGTGCTCGATGCGGTCGAGCGAAAGGCGCAGTGCCTCCTCCCGGTCGCCGGCAATCGGGTTGTAGAAACCGACCCTCTCGATGAACCGGCCGTCGCGACGGTGGCGCGAGTCGGCCACGACGATGTTGTAAAAGGGCCGCTTCTTGGCACCGCCCCGAGCGAGTCTGATCACCACCATTGCGAGTCCCTGCCGATGTCGGAAAAAAGACGTTGATTATATGGCGAAATCAGGCCTGGTGGCAAGCCGGGCTGCCACCCTCTGCTGCGCGCCCCGCTAGCGCAAGCCGGGAAAGCCGCGGGGGAGACCGCGCAACATCTTCTGCATGCCTCCCTTGGCCATCATCTTCATCATCTTTTGCGCCTGCTCGAACTGCGCAAGAAGGCGATTGACCTCCTGGACGGTTGCGCCGGCGCCGGCCGCGATGCGCCGTTTGCGCGACGCCTTCAGCAGTTCGGGGCGCATGCGCTCCGCCGGCGTCATGGAGTTGATCATGCCTTCGAGGCGGCGGATCGTCCGTTCATCAGCCTGTGCCGCGTGGGCGGCGCGCGCGAGCTCGCCAGGCAGCTTGTCGAGCAGACCCTCCATCCCACCCATCTTGCGCATCTGGTCGAGCTGCGCCTTGAAATCGTCGAGGTCGAACCCCTTGCCGGAGCGAACCTTCCGGGCCAGTTTGGCGGCCTGGTCGCGATCGACCTGCCGGTGCGCATCCTCGATGAGCGTGAGCACATCACCCATGCCGAGTATGCGTGCGGCCATGCGCTCGGGATGGAAGACTTCGAGTCCGTCGAGCTTTTCGGCAACCCCCACGAACTTGATTGGGACCCCGGTAACCATGCGCACCGAGAGTGCTGCGCCGCCACGCGCGTCGCCGTCGAGCTTGGTCAATACCAAGCCGGTGAGCGGGATGGCCGCCGCAAAGGCCTTGGCCGTGTTGACCGCGTCCTGCCCTTGCATCGCATCGACGACGAACAACGTTTCGATCGGGCGCAGCGCCATGTGCAGCGCGGCGATTTCGTCCATCATCGCCGCGTCGATCGCGAGTCTTCCCGCCGTGTCGACAATCAGCACATCGTGGTAGTGCTTGCGCGCCCAGTCAAGCGCGTCGTGCGCGATCTGCACCGGCGCTGCTGCAGGCGCGGCGGCGAAGCAGGCGATGCCGGGCTGTCGGGCCAACGTTGCGAGCTGTTCCATCGCAGCCGGGCGGTAGACGTCGCAGCTGGCCAGGAGCACATTCTTGCGCGAGTCGTTGCGCAGCAGGCGCGCGAGCTTGGCCGCGGTGGTCGTCTTGCCCGCGCCCTGCAATCCGGCGAGCAGGATCACCGCCGGCGGCGTGGTAGCGAGGTCAAGCGGGATCGCAGCGCCGCCCATCAGCGCGGTAAGCTCGCGCTGCACAACGCCGATCAACGCCTGGCCGGGCGTCAGCGACGTCAGCACGTCCTGCCCGAGCGCCTTGTCGCGGATCGCGGCGATGAATTGCTTCACCACCGGCAACGCCACATCGGCTTCGAGTAGCGCGAGACGGACCTCGCGCAACGTTGCCTCGATGTTGTCTTCGGTAAGGCGTGCCTCACCGCGCAACGCCTTCACGACCCGTTCAAGTCGCTCGGTCAGATTGTCGAGCATCGGAGAGCGTTCCTGGTTTGCTTGGGCGGCCGGCGGGCATGCCGTTCCGTTGGTGTAAACTCGAGCGGGCAAGGCGCCGGCCCGTGACGATTCTACTCTACCTGCTGGTCCCGGCGGCCTACCTCGCCGCCGCGACGCTCGAATGGCGGCGGCTCGCGATGCCGATGGGGGGCGCCTCAGCGCATACGCGTACGATCGCCGCATTGCTGGCGGCCGCCGCCTTTGCGGGACACGCGACACTCGTCATCGGCGCGGTCTTCACGCGCGATGGCCTCGACGTGAGCCTCGCCAACGCGCTCTCCGCCGTGGCCGGACTCACGGCCCTGTTCGCGTGGGGCGGCAACCTCGCACTCGCGTTGCCCGGAGTCACCGTAGTCGCGCTGCCGGTCGCGGCGTTGGCGGCGCCTTTGCCGGCCCTGTTTCCGAACCCGCACCGCTTTTCACTGGTCGATGAACCCTGGGCCGCGCTGCACATTGCCATTGCGCTTGCCGCCTACGCGCTGCTGATCGTCGCCGCCCTGCAGGCGTTGCTGCTGCTGGGATTCGAGCGGCGGCTGCACCGCGCGCAGCCGGATCGCAGCGCCGTCGCGCTGCCCCCGTTGCTCACCCTGGAACGCTTCCTGTTCCGGCTGGTCGGCATCGGCTACGCCCTGCTGACACTGACGCTGGTTACCGGCGCGGTATTCTCCGAGGAACTGTTCGGCAAACCCCTGCGCTTCCAGCACAAGATCGTGTTCTCGGTGCTGGCATGGTTGGTTTTCAGCGGATTACTTTTCGGCCGCTGGCGCTACGGCCTGCGCGGTCGCACCGCGCTGCACTGGATCCTTGCGGGCACCGGATTGCTGTTGCTCGCCTATGTGGGTAGCAAGTTCGTCCTGGAAGTTATTCTCGGTCGGTGACGGCGTCGCTGTCGCCTTGACAGGGGCGCCCTGCGGCCAAATACTGGCCCCAATCGGTAACCGTCGCTCGGCTTGAACGAAACTTCCCTGAGCAGCCTGTTCGCCGCCCTGGCGGCGCTGCTCGTGGCCTCCGGATTTTTCTCCATCGCCGAAACCGCGATGATGGCGGTTAATCGCTATCGGTTGCGGCATCGCGCCAAGCAAGGGGCCAGTGGGGCGAAGCTCGCGCTGGGGCTGCTGGCCAAGACCGACACGCTGCTGGGCGTTATCCTGCTGGGCAATACGCTGGTCGCGGCGGCGGCGGCGACCCTGACCGCGGTCATCACCAAGCGCCTCTACGGGGACGGGGAAGTGGCTTTGGCGGCGGGCACCCTCGCCATATCGTTCGTGTTGCTGGTTTTTTCGGAAATCACGCCCAAAGTGATCGGTGCGGCGCACGCGGATCGTCTCGCGCCCTTGGTCAGCTACGTCCTGGCGCCGATGCTCAAGATCGCGACGCCGGTCGTATGGTTCGTCAACCTGTTCGTGCGCGGCCTGTTGAAGCTGCTGGCCATCCGTCCCGGTGGGGAGGGTCATGCGCCACTCACGCAGGAAGAATTGCGCTCGCTCGTGCTGGAGGGGCAATACTTCCGCGGCAAGCACCGCGCGATGCTGGCCAATCTATTTGACCTCGACGCCGTGAGCGTCGACGACGTCATGACGCCACGCAGCCAGATCGAGGCAATCGACCTCAACGCCAAGCCGGCGCTGCTCTGGCAACAGCTCGCCAATTGCTATCACACACGGTTGCCGGCGTATGAAGACGAGCTCGACAACATGGTCGGCATCATTCACGTCAAGCAGGTATTGCGGCTGCAGCAATCCGACCCGTTCGACGCTGAACAGTTGCGGACCATTCTGCGGCCGCCGTACTTCATTCCCGCGGGGACACCGCTGCTCGCGCAGTTGCAGCAATTTCAGGCAGCGCGACAGCGGCTCGGGCTCGTCGTCGACGAATACGGCGAGCTACTGGGTCTGGTGTCCCTTGAGGACATTCTCGAGGAAATTGTCGGCGAGTTCACGACCCAGGCACCGGGGGGCACCGAGATGTTCCAGCACGAGGCGGACGACAGTGTTGTAGTCGACGCAATGGCCTCCCTGCGCATTCTCAACCGCAAGCTCGGCACGGCCTTTCCGCTTGACGGCCCGAAGACGCTCAACGGCCTGATTGTCGGGCATCTCGGCGAGATTCCCGACGCCGGCGCGAATTTTCGCCTGGCCGGCCAGGCGATGGAGGTCCTGCAGGTCCAGGACCGCGCGGTGAAGGTTGTCAGGCTGCTGCCGCCGGTCGGGCGCAACGCCCCGCCAGCTTTACAAACCAGTGGGGAGCAGGCATCATCGTTCAGTTAAGTTTTATGCGTCTGGAATAAACCGCCGACGACGCTTTTGCGGTGCCGCGACGGTTCGGACCGCGCATCGACCGATAACTGACCCTTATGGCAACGCACGCCGCATCACGAACCGTCAGCGGGCTCGGCCGGGCCATGGTGCAACAGGGCCTGTTGTCCGAATACGACGCTGAGCTTTTTCAGAGCCAGGCCCAAGCGGCCAAGATCGGCTTTGTCGAACAGATGGTGCTGTCGAAGCGCATGACCGCAACGCAAATCGCGATGTTTGCATCGCGCGCGTTCGGTACGCCGATCATGGATTTGAACGGCTTCGACCTGGATCAGATCAACAAGGATCTCGTCGACGCGAAACAGGCAGCCAGCCGCCGCGTGCTGCCGCTTTGCAAACGCGGCAACCGCCTGTTCGTCGCGGTATCCGATCCGGCCAATATGCAGGCGCTCGACGAAGTCCGGTTCAAGACTAACCTCGTCATCGACCCGGTGGTCGTCGAAGACGACAAGCTCGGCCAGGCGATCGCCAAGGTTGTCGAAACGACCGGACAGAAGTTGTCGGATATGGTCAGCGACGACGACCTCGACATCGATGTTGAGCAAACCACCAAAATATCGGAGGATGAGGCCAATCCCGACGTCGACGACGCGCCGGTGGTCCGGTACCTGCAGAAAATTTTGGTCGACGCGATCAGTGCCGGTGTGTCCGATATCCACTTCGAGCCATACGAGCGGTTCTACCGCATCCGCTATCGACTCGATGGCCAACTGATGGAAGTTGCCCAGCCGCCGCTGGCCATCAAGGACAAGATGGCGTCGCGGATCAAGGTAATTTCCAAGCTCGACATCTCCGAGAAGCGCGTGCCGCAGGATGGCCGGATGAAACTGGTGCTGTCGAAAAACCGCGCCATCGATTTCCGCGTGAGCACCCTGCCGACACTGTACGGCGAAAAGCTGGTGCTACGGATTCTAGACGCGGCCGGCGTCAAGCTGGGTATCGAGGCGCTGGGCTACGAGCCCGAACAGCAACAGCTCCTGCTGAGCGCCATCAAGCGCCCCTACGGCATGATCCTCGTGACCGGACCGACCGGCAGCGGCAAAACGGTATCGCTCTACACCTGCCTGAATATTCTCAATCAGCCAGGGATCAACATCTCGACGGCCGAAGACCCCGCCGAAATTCAGCTTGCCGGCGTTAATCAGGTCAACGTGAACGAGAAGGCCGGGCTTACCTTTGCCACCGCACTGCGCGCCTTCCTGCGCCAGGATCCGGACATCATCATGGTCGGCGAAATCCGCGACCTCGAAACGGCGGACATTGCGGTCAAGGCTGCGCAGACCGGGCACCTCGTGCTGTCGACGCTGCATACCAACGACGCGCCCGCAACGCTGATGCGCCTGCTCAATATGGGTGTCGCGCCTTTCAACATCGCGTCCTCGGTCATGCTCATCACTGCGCAGAGGCTGGCGCGCAAGCTTTGCACGCAATGCAAGCAGGCGGAGGATATTCCGCCGGAGGCGCTGATCCAGGCCGGGTTCACCGAAGAGGACCTCGACGGCTCATGGCAGGCGTTCGGGCCGGTCGGTTGCGATCACTGCAAGGGCACCGGCTACAAGGGCCGGCTGGGCATCTATGAGGTGTTGCCGATCTCCGACGAGATGCGCCAGCTCATCATGCGCAGCGCCAACGCGCTCGAGATCTGCCTCGCAGGCGCAAAAGGAAGGCGTCAAGAACCTGCGCCTATCCGGCCTGGTGAAAGTCAAACAAGGCGTGACCTCCCTCGAGGAAATCGAGGCGGTCACCAACGAATAACCAACCGGATATCGCCATCATGGCAGTCGCGATCACGCAGCGCCGACCCACCGGGGTCAAGGAATATACCTATCTCTGGGAGGGCATCGACCGCAATAACCGCAATGTGCGCGGTGAGACGAAATCCGCGTCCGAGACCGTCGTCAGGTCCCTTCTGCGCCGCCAGGGCATCCGATCACCAAGCTCAAGCGGCAATCGTTCCGCGGCGGCCGTTCAATCAAGGAGAAGGACATCACGTTCTTCACCCGCCAGCTCGCGACCATGCTGAAGGCGGGCGTGCCGCTGCTTCAGGCCTTCGAGATCGTCGCCCGCGGTCACAGCAACGCCCGCATGGCTCGGTTGATGATGGACATCAAGGGTCGCATCGAGTCGGGCTCCAGCCTGTCGCAGGCTTTCCGCGATCATCCGGCGCACTTCGACGCGCTCTATTGCAACCTCGTCGGCGCAGGCGAGACCTCCGGTATGCTCGACGGCGATCCTCGACCGCCTGGCAACGTACAAGGAAAAAATCCTCGCCTTGAAGAGCAAGATCAAGTCCGCGCATGTTCTATCCCATTTCGGTGGTCACGGTTGCGATCATCGTCACTTTCGTGATCATGATCTTCGTCATTCCCGTCGTTCAAGAAGGTGTTCGCCAACTTCGGCGCCAACCTTCCGGCGCCGACGCTGATCGTCATTGCCATCTCGGATTTTTTTGTTTCGTATTGGTGGCTGATGACTTCGGTCGTCATCGGCGCCATCTTCGCATTTCTTTTTCCTGTTGCGGCGGTCGGAAGCCTTCCGCTACGCGATCGACCGCATCAAGCTTACGGCTTCCTATTCGTCGGACCCATCGTCGAGAAAGCCACGATCGCGCGCTGGACGCGGACCCTGGCGACGATGTTCGCCGCCGGCGTACCTCTGGTTGAATCGCTCGACGCGGTTGCCGGCGCATCCGGGAACGCGGTGTTCATCGATGGCACGCGCAAAATTCAGAACGAGGTTAGCACCGGCACCAGCCTGACGAACGCGATGCATAACACGGGCATGTTTCCGACCATGGTGCTGCAGATGACGCAGATCGGCGAAGAATCCGGGGCGCTCGACGGCGATGCTGTCCAAGGTCGCCGAATTCTACGAACGCGAAGTCGATGACGCGGTAGGTGCCCTGACCAGCCTGCTGGAGCCGATCATCATCGTGTTCCTGGGCGTCGTGATCGGTGGCTTGGTGGTCGCCATGTACCTCCCGATCTTCAAGTTGGGCGCAGTCATCTAACGTTCGCGCGCAACCGCGCATGCCGGCGTTACCGACCGATCCGCTGGCGGCAGCGGTTGTCTTCGGCCTGGTCGGCCTGTGCGTCGGCAGTTTTCTCAACGTCGTCATCCACCGCCTGCCGAAGATGCTCGATCGCGGTTGGCGGGCACAATGCGCCGAGCTCTCAGGACAGCCTGCCCCGAGGCTCCGACGTACAACCTGCTCACCCCGCGTTCGCAGTGCCCGGCCTGCGGCCATCGCATCGCGGCCTATGAAAATATACCCGGTCGTGAGCTACCTTTTCCTGCGCGGGCGCTGCTCCGCCTGCCAGGCGCCGATCTCGCAGCGCTATCCCGATCGTCGAGCTGCTCACCGGCGCCCTGACCGTGGCGGCATTGGTCCACTTCGGACCGACGCCGGCCGCCGTCGGCGGCCTGTGTCTCCTGTGGTCGCTCATTGCGCTGACGTTCATCGACTTCGATACCCAGCTGCTGCCGGACAACATTACCCTGCCCCTGCTGTGGGCGGGACTGCTCGCCAACCTCGCGGGGCTTCGTACCCGGTGTCAGCCTGCGCGACGCGGTCATCGGTGCCATCGCCGGCTACCTTGCGCTGTGGACCATCTACTGGCTGTTCAAGCTGATCCGCGGCAAGGAGGGCATGGGGTACGGGGATTTCAAGCTGCTCGCGGCCCTCGGCGCCTGGCTCGGCTGGCAGATGCTGCCGCTGATCGTCCTGCTCTCGTCGGTGGTCGGCGCCGCCATCGGCCTGGGCCTGGTCGCCTTCAAGGGCCGCGACCACCAGATTCCGCTGGCATTCGGACCCTATCTCGCCATCGCGGGCGCGATAGCACTGTTCTTTGGCAAGATCGCTGATCGCCCTCTATCTGCCAGGCTCATCTTGAGCTACGTCGTCGGGCTGACCGGTGGCATCGGCAGTGGCAAGACGCCGGTGGCCGATGCCTTCGCCGCGCTAGGCGTCGAGGTCATCGATACGGACGTGCTTGCGCACCGGCTGTCTGCCGCCGGACAACCCGGCTTCGCGGCGATCCTGGCCGCGTTTGGCAACGGCATGCTGCAGCCCGACGGCGAGCTCGATCGTGCGGCGCTGCGGCGGCTGGTTTTCGCCGATGCCGCGGCGCGCGCACGGCTGGAGGCCATCCTGCACCCGCTGATCGCCGCCGAGGTCGCGCGCCAGGTCGAAGGCTGGCGTGGCCCCTATGGGGTCATTGTCGTGCCGCTGCTGCTCGAGCGCGATCGGCCTGCGTTCCCTCGCCAATCGGATTCTCGTTGTCGACTGTTCCGAGGCGGAGCAGATTCGGCGCGTCGTCGCACGCAACGGGCTGTCGCCGGCGGAGGTCCGCGCCATCATGGCTGCGCAGATTGATCGGGAGCACCGGCTCGCCGCCGCCGACGATGTTCTCCACAATACCGGACCGCCCGACGCGCATCGCGCCGCAGGTCGAGGCGCTCGATCGTCGCTACCGCGAACTGGCGGCGCAGCCGCGGCGGTGCCGACTGACGTCTCAGGGGCTCTAGCCGGCTGCCCCGCACAGTACAGATGGTGCACAATGTCGCCACCGCTTGGGCCGGCCCAACGACGTGATCCGTTACGAACACCCGCTCAATGAGCGCATCCGCACATTGATGCGACTCGAGGATTTGTACCGCCGGGCCCTGTTCTTCACCGGCGAGACCACGCCTGCGGATCATCATGCGGCATTGACCGCGCTATTCGAGGTCGTCGACGTTGCCGCCCGGGCCGATCTCAAGGCCGACATCCTGCAGGAACTGGAACGGCAACGCCAATTGCTTGCACCACTCAGGCACAACCCGGCTATCGAGGCCACGCGCTCAACGCCCTGCTGTCCGAGATCGATGCTGCCGCCGGCAAATTACTCGCCCAGACCGGGAAGGTCGGGCAACAAATTCGCGACAACGAGTGGCTGATGGCGATCAAGCAGCGTACCGGCATCCCGGGTGGCGCGTGCGAATTCGATCTGCCAGCGTACCACCACTGGTTGAATCTCGAGCCTCCCGCGCGGCAACATGATCTCCAAGCCTGGCTCGAGCCGCTGCTGCCGATCCACTCGGGCCTATCAATCATCCTGAAGCTGCTGCGCGACAACGGCAAGACCAGCCGCCACACGGCCTATCATGGAGTCTTCCAGCTGATGCTCACGACGGCCAAAGTCGCGCAGCTGCTGCGCTTGTCGCTGGCGAAGGCATCTGCCCTGTGTCCCCGAGATCAGCGCCAACAAGTACGCGCTTAACATCCGCTTCGTAGGGGTAGCGGGCATGGACCGCGGCTCGGTCTACGAAGGTGACGTCGAGTTCGACCTTATGTTCTGTAATCTTTGACGTTGTCTTTGGCAGTCTACGACCGACCGCCACTCGCGCACCCGTTATTGTCCAGACACAGGTCCACACCAGCACTGGCTCAAATGCAACTGAGGACCCGGCCTCGCCTCATCCAACGGATGACTCAATCAAGGACATACAATGCGCCAATTCCGCCTCGCGAGTTGCTTCCCTCACCTGCTCATGCTTGGCGCATTGTTCGGGTCGGCAGCCGCCTGCGCCGCCCCGTTCGCCTATATCTCAAACTACACCAGTAACAGCGTCTCGGTGATCGATACCGCAACCAACACCGTGATCGCAACCGTGCCGGTGGGATCAGCCCCGCTCGGCGTCGCGGTCAACCCGGTGGGCGCCTTCGCTTATGTGGCGAATCAAAACGACAGCACCGTCTCGGTGATCGATACCGCCACCAACACCGTGGCTGCAACCGTGCCGGTGGGAACAAATCCGCGTGGCGTCGCGGTCAATCCCGCGGGCACCCTCGTCTATGTGGCGAATCAAAGCAGCAACAACGTCTCGGTGATCGATACCGCCACCAACACCGTGGTTGCCACGGTGCCGGTGGGAGCGGGCTCGTTCGGCATCGCGCTCAACCCGTCGGGGACCGTCGCCTATGTGGCGAATGAAAGCAGCAACAACGTCTCGGTTATCGATACGGCCACCAACACCGTGGTCGCGACCGTGGCAGTGGGAGCAACCCCGCTCGGTGTCGCGGTCAATCCGGCGGCAACTTTCGTCTATGTGACGAGAGTTGCCAGCGCCATCGTCTCGGTGATCGATACCGCGACCAACACCGTGGCCGCGACCATACCGGTAGGCTCGGACCCGGTTGGCGTCGCGATCAATCCGGCGGGCACGTTCGTCTATGTATCGAACGCTGTCAGCGACACAGTCTCGGTGATCGACACCGGCACCAACAGCGTTGTGGCGACGGTGCCGGTGGGGTTTAGCCCGTTCGGCGTCGCGATCAACCCAGCAGGCACTTTCGCCTATGTGGCGAACGTTGCCGGAAATAGCGTCTCGGTGATCGACATCGCCACCAACACCGTGGTCGCGACCGTTCCGGTGGGGATGAGTCCAGAGTCCCCTGGTAACTTCATTGGCGGATCACCCGCGACTAACCCCTGCGGCGGCGTAGAGTACCCATTTCCGTACACCGACGTGGCGGGCGTCGGGGCCGCGTTCTGCCCCGGCATCATGGAGGCGTATGTCACCGGCGTGTCCAAGGGCACGACGCCGACTACGTTCAGTCCGAACAACACCGTTACCCGGGTGCAGATGACGACCTTCCTGCAGCGGTCGCTCGATCAAGAGCTCGCACGCACCAGCCGGCGGGCGGCGGGTAACCAGTGGGCGGTCCCGCAGAACACCAATGCGATGCAGACGATCAACGTCACCGGCTCGCCGGTCTTCTGTACCGCGGACGGCGAATATGTTTGGATTTCCAATGAGGGCCAATTGGTCGAGTTGCGGGCGAGCACCGGCAGGGTGCTGGGCACCTGGACGGGGGCTACCATTAGCGAGGGCGTTTTGGCCGCAGCCGGCAAGATCTACGCGGCTGGCCTTACCTCGCCTGGCAATCTCTATGTGATCGACCCCACGCAGCCACCAGGAGCGGTCACCATAGCCGCGAGCAACCTTGGGAATGACGCCTTTGGCATCGCCTTCGACGGCACTCACCTGTGGACGACAAACCTGGGCCCTCCCGGCTCCGTATCGATCATCACGCCGCAAGCGTCGACCCCGTATCCGGTTACCACGGTCACCACGGGATTCAACGAGCCCTATGGCATTCTTTACGACGGCGCGAACATCTGGGTCACTGATGTCGGTGCCGGCACACTATTAAAGCTTGATGCGAGCGGCAACGTCATTCAGACCGTCCCGGTGGGCGCGGTTCCCCAAACTCCGGGGTTCGACGGCGCTAACATCTGGGTGCCAAACACCAACAGCAACTCGATCACCGTGGTTCAGGCGAGCACCGGCAACGTCGTGGCCACGATCGCCGCGGATGCGAGCAACCTGCTGAATGGCCCTTCCGCCGTAAGCTTCGATGGCGAACGCATGCTGGTGGCGAACGAAGGGGGCAATAGCGCGATCGTGTTCAAGGCGGCAGACTTGAGCTTCATCGCCAACGTAGCGACGGGAACCCCCTCCGCTCCAACCGGTGCGTGCAGCGACGGGATCAACTTTTGGATACTCCTCGAGACCAAGGGCAGTGTTCTGCGGTTCTGATTGGGCCGTTGGTGTCTATGGAGTGGGTTGAAATTTGTCCTATCGAGGTGTTGGGCGATAGCCACGAGTCTGAGTGCGACGACGATGGATCAGCCCGATATTTCCGTGGGTTCGTTACCATCGAGTGAGAGTCGGTCGCGGAAGCGGCCTGGGTCTAAGACGCGCAGGTTGCCAAAGGGTCTGAAGACAGAACCGTTGCGGGGGCTGGTCCGGGTGACCCGCCCGCTCGCACCCCGCCACGCTATCTGCGTGGTCGGGGCGGCATCCAGTCCAATCCTCCGCGCAGGCGCGGCTGAGTCCAGCAAGTCTACTCTCGTTAAATGACAATCTTCGCTAACCCTGCTATGCGAGCCCCCAGGGCGGCCGATGAGTTTGGCCCTTAGGAGGCCCCTTGTGCTTGTTTGGGGGACGGTAGCGCCGCCGCGGTGCCTGCACTCCCGTCGGCACGCCCCTCACGCACGCGGGACGAGCGATCTACCCTTAAGGGCTTGGCCCAGACCACTAGCTCGAGGGCGCTCGGGCATGGTCGTTGCTTGCACTCGTGGCATCCGTGCGTTAGCTCTCTCGCGCTCTGTTGACTTGTTTCCAATCAGCCTTCTGCCGTAAGGTCCCGTGATGTTGTTCGGCATATTGAAGCAACTGTTCCGGGCAACCCCATCCACAAAGCATCGGGCGCAAGAAGGGCGGGCTGCGAGCTCGCGCCGCGCCGCGCCGGCATTCTCGGAAGCAGAGGCCGCGTGCCGCCGGACGCTCGAATTGCTGCCTAATCTTGCCGAGGCGCACAACAACCTGGGCGTAATTCTCAAGAATTCGAAGCGCCCCGCCGAAGCAGAGACGGCCTTCCGCCGCTCGATCGCCCTCAAGGGAGACAACGCCCTGGCCCTGTACAACCTGGCGGGCGTCCTTGCAGAAACCAATCGCCCGTGGGGAGCCGAAACGGCCTACCGAAATGCGCTCAACCTATTGCCTAACTTCGCCGAGGCGCACAACAACCTCGGGGTCGTCCTCAAGAACTCCGGGCGTCTGGCCGAAGCGGAAGCGGCTTTCCGCAGTGCACTGGAGTCGAAGCCGGATTTCACTGATGCCCGGAAAAACCTGGCCATCGTGCTTGCGGAAGCGAAGCATCTTACCGATGCCGAAGCAGACTGCCGGCGTGAACTCGTCATAACACCCGATGCCGCCGCCGTGCACAACAAGCTGGGCGTGCTTCTCAAGGAGCGCAAGCGACTGGCTGAAGCTGAAACCGCGTTTCGGCGCGCCATCAGCCTCCAGGCAGATGATGCCGAAACCCACCACCGCCTGGGCGGCGTCCTGGCTGCCGCCAACCGGCCCTGGGAAGCCGAAGCGGCGTACCGGAACGCACTTCAATTGCGCCCTGTCTGGGCTGAGGCCCACAACGACCTGGGCCTCGTCCTTGCCGCAACCCTTCGCCCGCGCGAAGCCGAAGCGGCGTACCGAAGTGCGCTCCAATTGCAACCCCAATTCGCCGACGCTCACAACAACCTCGGCGTCCTGCTGGCTCAAACCGATCGCCCGTTGCAGGCGGAAGTCGCCTTCCGACGCGCGACGACTCTAAGACCCGGCTATGAGGCTGCCCAGAGCAACCTGGACCTCGTTCTCAAGGAGATCAAACGCCTGTCTGAAACGGAGGCATCCCGTCGCCGCGCAGTCGAGGCGGCCCCGGACCGGGCGGTGCCCCAAGCCAAATTGGGACTGACGCTCATGGCTCTGGGGAGACTGGACGATGCAGTCGAGAGCTTCAAGCGGGTTCTGGCACTCGAGCCCCACAACGCCGATGTCCATAATTACTTAGGCACGGCCCTTATGAGGCAGGGGCAAATCGAGCCGGCCGTCGCCAGCTATCTTCAGGCGATCTCCGTCAAGCCGGACTTTGCCAAAGCCATGACCAATCTCGGTACAGCATGCCTCATCAACAAGGACGTTGAGCAAGCCATGACGTGGAATAACGCGGCCCTTGCAATCGAACCGAGCCAAGTAGGAGCCAATCAAAATATGGCGTTGATTCTGCTGGGCATGGGGCGTGGCGACGAAGCCCAACGCCACCTTGATCGCGCCTCGGCAAGACAAACCGTGTACATCGAATACGCGGTCAAGCCGACGCGAACGGTTCTTCTGCTCTGGACCAAGAAGACGGGAAATATTCCAACGATTGAATTGCTCCTGCCCGCAACCATCAATACTCGCGTCAACTGGGTGATTGAATCTGCTGACGATGATCAAACCGACAGATTGCCGGACTATGATTTGGTGTTCAACGCAATGGGTGATCCGGACGTGATCGGAGATTCATTCGGCCCAGTCAGCCGATTTGCAGCGGCTTGCACAAGGCCCTTACTCAACCATCCCGATAAGGTCACGCGAACGGCGCGCCACAATCTACCCGCTTTGCTCCATGGCATAGACAACATCGTGGTTCCGGCCGTCTGGAGGTTTGCCAACCGCACCGATTGGGACGAGTCTGTCGTGGACCAACTTCCGCTCTTGATTCGGCCGGTCGAATCCCATGGTGGCGCGGGTCTGGAACTGGCAAGAACCCCGGCCGAACTTGCGCGGTGCAGGGCGTCGCAGTCCGGCCCCGTCTTTGTCTGCCGCTTCGTTGACTTCGCATCCGCCGATTCCTGGTTCCGCAAGTATCGGATGATCTTCGTCGATCGCCTACCATACCCCTATCACCTGGCGATATCGCCGAACTGGCTGGTGCACTATGCAACGGCTGCGATGGAATCCAACCCGTGGAAGTTGGCGGAGGAGAAGGTGTTTCTGCAAGATCCCGAAGCAGCTCTGGGACCTGCAGGCATGCGCGCCATCGAGGCCATTGCGGCAAGGATCGATCTGGACTATTCCGGAATCGATTTCTCAGTCATGGAAGACAAACGGATATTGGTTTTTGAAGCCAACCCAATGATGCTGGTCCATCCAGAAACGATCGGGGGACCACTCGAACACAAGAACCGCTGCGTGTTCAAAATACAAGCGCAGTTTGAGCAGATGCTGCAGCAGCTGGGCCGATGAGGCCAGACTCTTGCTCACGAACGACACGACAGAGCGGCGAGGATGGCTAGCGGGGATGATTGGAGACGGGTTGGGTCGACCATGCCGCGCGGCGCAGCGCAACGCCATGCGCCCCATGCGCAATCGCCTTATCCAGATCGAGATGGTCGATGACCGCCCAATGCGTAGACGGGCAGCGGCGTCGCGCTCAGTAGCGCTGCGACACGCGGCCAACCAAGCGGCACGGCCGCTGGGTGCGACGGCGTTGCGGCGACCGGCCCAAGCACGGCGAAGTCCAGAGCGAGATCGGCGGCGCGTGCGAGCTCCGCGTGGTCGTGGCACGAGGCCGCACAGAGCATTCCGTCGACCCGGGAGGTTGCCTCGTGCAGCACCGCGGAGGTCCAGTGGACTCCCGCACAACCGAGCCGGCGCGCCAAGGCGGCATCGCCGTTGAGCAGGACTTGCGCGTCGGCTGCCTGCGTCAGCGTCAACAACCGCTCCGCCAAGCGCTGGAGGCGCTCAAGGGGCCAGGATTTCTCGCGTAGCTCGATCATACGCAGGCCTGAGCCAAGCGCCATCCGGGCGCGCTGCAGGAAGGCCTCTTCCCCGAGCTCTTCGGCCATGGAGATACCATAGATCAGCGGCAACTGGAGCGCGTTGAGGATTGGGGCGTTAGCGGGCAGCAGCGGTGCCACGTCGAATGCGCCGGGCACCTGCCAAGCGATCGCCTGCCCGTCGCGGCCATGCGGTTCTCCACGCCAAGCGAAAACGCGGAAAAAATTGAGTTCGACGTGCGCGTGGGCATACGCGTAACGCTGCACTAGCCACGGGGCCGCGCGCGTGATGATGACGCCCAGCTCCTCGTCGAGTTCGCGCACCAAGGCTGCGTGCGCCGACTCGCCGGGCTCGAGCTTTCCCCCGGGAAACTCCCAGTAGCCCGGATACGGGGTCCCGGCGAGCCGCTGCGCGAGCAGCACCTGGCCATCGGGCCGCAGCAGAATCCCGACTGCCACGCGCACCGGTGCGGATGTGCCGCTCAACGCGGTCTGGCTGCTTTCAACGCGCGTTGGCCGGCGTGCGCGCGGGCAAATTGCCAGGCGACCCGGCCGCTGCGCGATCCACGTTGGAGCGCGAACTGGATGGCCTCGCGATGCAAAGCTTCGGCCGCGCCCGCGTCGCGGGGCACCGGCACTTCGTGCCAGCGCAGCCACTGCTCGACCGCAGCGAGATAATCATCCTGGCTGAACGGATAGAACGAAATCCAAAGCCCGAAGCGCTCGGAGAGCGAGATCTTCTCCTCCACGGACTCGCTGGCGTGGACTTCCTCTCCTGCGTGTCGCGTCTCTAGATTTTCGCTGAAGTACTCAGGCAGCAGATGGCGCCGATTCGACGTTGCGTAGATCAGCACGTTGACCGACGGCGCCGCGATGCTGCCGTCGAGCATCACCTTGAGCGCCTTGTAGCCCGGCTCGTTGGCGTCGAAGGAAAGGTCGTCGCAGAACACGATGAAACGCTCTGTGCGCCCATCGATCCTATCGACGATATCGGGCAGATCGACCAGGTCGCTCTTGTCGACCTCGATCAGGCGCAGTCCCTTGCTCGCGTACTTGACCAGCATCGCCTTGACCAGCGATGACTTGCCCGTGCCGCGCGAGCCGGTGAGCAGGACATTGTTCGCCGGCAGGCCGGTGATGAACTGGCGCGTATTGCCGTCGATGGCACGCTTCTGGTCCTCGATGGCAACCAGATCGTCGAGCCGAATCGCCTGGGGGTGCTTCACCGCCTGCAGGAAGCCGTGAGTCCCGCGCTTGCGCCAGCGGAACGCCCGTGCCGCCCAGTCTGTTGCCGGCGGTGGCGCCGGCAACAGCGCTTCGACGCGGGCGAGCACGCCTTCGGCGCGTTCGACCACGCGCGCCAGCGGCTCCGCGGCAGGTTTGCGCGCCATCAACTGCGGTAGTCCGCGTTAATGCGCACGTAATCGTGCGAAAGATCGCAGGTCCAGAGTGTCGCTCGCGCCGGGCCACGACCGAGTGCGACACGGACGAGAATCTCCGAGCCGGCCATGACGCGCTTGCCGTCTTCTTCACGGTACGAATTCGCCCGGGCGCCGTCGGCTACGACCAGCACATCATCGAGCCAGAATGACACGCGCCCGGGTTCGAGGTCGGGAATCGTCGCGTTGCCGATGGCGCAGACGATCCGGCCGAGGTTCGGATCGGAGGCGAAAAACGCGGTCTTGACCAGTGGTGATTGCGCGATCGCGCGGGCAACCCGGTCGCACTCGTTGGCATCACGCCCGCCCTCCACGACGATCGCGATGAACTTGGTCGCGCCTTCCCCATCGCGCACGAGCGCTTGGGCGAGCTCGACGGCTACCGCCGAGATGGCCGTCTTTACCGCGGCCAGGCGCAGGTCATCCCGGCGTACGAGCGGCGGCACCGGCGCGCGCTGCGTCGCGACCAGCACGAGGCTATCGTTGGTCGACGTATCGCCATCGATGGTGATGCGGTTGAAGGAAACCGCGGCAATCTCGCCGACAAGCTCCGCGAGCAGCGGGCGGGAGAGTGGGGCGTCAGTCGCGATGAAACTGAGCATGGTCGCCATGTTCGGAGCGATCATGCCGGCGCCTTTGGCGATGCCGGTCACGGTGATGGGCTGGCCTTGAAGCTGGACTTGGCGCGACGCGCCCTTGGGCACGGTGTCCGTGGTCATGATCGCGCGCACGCCGGCAAACCAGCCGTCGGCGGTGAGTGCGTCCCGGCAGGCCGGCAGCGCGGCAACGATGCGCTCGACCGGCAGCGGCTCCATGATGACCCCCGTCGAGAACGGCAGCACCGCGGAGGCCTCACAGTCGAGCAACTCCGCGACGGCCGTACAGGTCGCGCGTGCGGCGGCGAGCCCCTGGGCCCCCGTCCCGGCATTGGCATTGCCGGCGTTCACCACCAGGGCGCGCACGGACGCGGAACGCGCGAGGTGCTCGCGGCAGACAATCACTGGTGCCGCGCAGAAGCGGTTCTGCGTGAAAACGCCGGCTGCCTGGCTTCCGGGCGCCAGGCTCACGAGCAACAGGTCAGGTCGCGACCAGTTCTTGACCCGCGCCGGCGCGGTTCCGAGCGTGACGCCGGAAACCGGCAGCAGCTGCTCGGGTGTCAGGGGCGGGTAATTGACTGGCATCGGCACGTGGCACAGCTGGGAAGCCGATTCTAATGCAGACGACCGCCCAGCAGCCCGACGCGGGCGGCTTAGATCCTGCCGTGGCAGTGCTTGTACTTTTTCCCCGACCCGCAGGGGCAGGGGTCGTTGCGACCGACCTTCTGGCCAACGCGCGTGAACGGCGCCGCGGCGACCGCGGCCGGCGCCGCATCGCTGGCCGCCGCCAGCGCTTCCTCATAGTCCGCGTGCTGGTAGCGCACGTTGGAAACCGCGGGGGCTTCCTCAACCGCCTGGACATCCTGCGGCGAGCGCACCTGCACGGTAAGGACGTACTTCACGACGTCTTCCTTGATGCGGTCGAGCATGTCGGAAAACAGCTCGAACGCCTCGCGCTTGTACTCCTGCTTCGGATTCTTCTGCGCATACCCGCGCAAATGGATGCCCTGCCGCAGGTGATCAAGCGCTGCCAGGTGCTCGCGCCAGTGCTGATCTACCATTTGCAGCATCAGGTTGCGCTCGAACGGATGAAACAGCTCCGGCCCGATCTGCGAGACTTTCTTTTCGTATTGCTGGAGGGCGATGCCACGTACGCGTTCGCGCAGCGTGTCGTCGGAGAGCTCGGGTTCAGACTTGATCCACTCGGCCAGGTCCTCCTTGATCTCGTACTGCGCGGCCAGCGCGCCCTCCAGTCCAGCAACGTCCCATTGCTCCTCGACCGACTCCGGTGGGACGTACAGGTGCGCCGTATCATCCATCCGCCCAGCGATCATGTTGCGGATGGTGTCGGAAACGTCTTCGGTTTCGAGCAACTCGTTGCGCTGCTGATAGATGACACGCCGCTGGTCATTGGCAACGTCGTCGTATTCGAGCAGCTGCTTGCGCAGGTCGAAGTTGCGCGATTCGACGCGATTTTGCGCTTTCGCGATCGAGCGATTGACGATCGGGTGCTCGATAGGCTCGCCCTCCGGCATCTTCAGCCGCTGCATGATGCCCGACAGCCTTTCGCCACCGAAGATACGCAGAAGGGGGTCTTCCAGCGACAGGTAGAAGCGCGATGAACCCGGGTCACCCTGGCGCCCAGCGCGGCCCCGCAACTGGTTATCGATGCGCCGCGACTCGTGCCGCTCGGTGCCCACGATGTGCAGACCGCCCGCCGCAATGACGGCATCGTGGCGGATCTGCCATTCCGAGCGCAGCTTACCGATTTGCAGGTCTCTATCGGTTTGCGACAACGCCTCGTCTTCGCGAATCGCCAGGATCTGGGGCTCGACGGCTCCGCCGAGCACGATGTCCGTGCCGCGCCCGGCCATGTTGGTCGCGATGGTGATCATCTTCGGCCGGCCCGCTTGCGCGACAATCTCCGCCTCGCGCTCATGCTGCTTGGCGTTGAGCACCTGATGCGGCAACTTCTGCTTCTCCAGATAGCCGGAGAGCAGCTCCGAGTTCTCGATCGAGGTCGTGCCGACCAACACCGGCTGGCCGGTTTGGTAGCAGTCCTTGATGTCGTCAATGATGGAGTCGATCTTCTCCTGCAGCGTGCGGAAGACGAGATCGTTTTCGTCCTTGCGGACCATCTGTAGGTGCGTCGGAATCACGACCGTTTCGAGATGGTAGATCTGCTGGAACTCGAACGCTTCGGTGTCGGCGGTGCCGGTCATGCCGGCCAGACGTTCGTACATCCGGAAGTAGTTCTGGAACGTGATCGACGCCAGCGTCTGGTTCTCGCGCTGGATCGGGACGCCCTCCTTCGCCTCGACGGCCTGGTGCAGGCCATCCGACCAGCGTCGGCCGGCCATCAAGCGCCCGGTGAACTCGTCGACGATGATCACTTCGCCGTTCTGCACGACATAGTGCTGGTCGCGATGGAACAGCGCGTGCGCACGCAGCGCCGCATAAAGGTGATGCACTAATGAAATATTGTGCGCGTTGTAGAGGCTACTGCCCGCGGTCAGCAATCCGGCGTCGGTCAGAATGTTTTCGGCGCGCTCGTGCCCAGCTTCCGAGAGCAGCACTTGGTGGGCCTTTTCGTCGACCCAGTAGTCGCCTTCTCCCTGTTCCTCGGCCTGCCGCTGCAGCTTTGGCGCTAGCTCGTTGAGGCGATAGTAGAGCTCGACGTTGTCGTCGGCCTGCCCGGAGATGATGAGCGGCGTTCTCGCTTCGTCGATCAGAATCGAGTCGACTTCGTCGACAATCGCGTAGTTCAGGCCGCGCTGAACGCGCTCGGAGGCCTGGAACACCATGTTGTCGCGTAGGTAGTCGAAGCCGAATTCGTTGTTCGTGCCGTACGTGATATCCGCCGCATAGGCCACCTGCTTTTCGGCATGGCTCATCTGCGACAAATTGACGCCGACGGTCAGTCCCAGGAAACGGTAGATCCGACCCATCCAGTCGGCGTCGCGCTGGGCGAGGTAATCGTTGACCGTGACAATGTGTACGCCGCGCCCCGCCAGCGCGTTGAGATAGGTAGGCAGAGTGGCCACCAGCGTCTTACCCTCACCGGTGCGCATTTCGGCGATCTTGCCGTAATGCAGCGCCATGCCGCCGACCAGCTGCACGTCGAAGTGCCGCATTTGCAGCGTTCGTTTGCCTGCCTCGCGCACGATGGCAAACGCCTCCGGCAGCACCGCGTCGAGCGCTTCGCCGTTGCCCACGCGCTCGCGCAGAGCGCCGGTCTTGGCCCGCAGCTCAGCATCGGAAAGCGCCGCGATCGCCGGCTCTAGGGCATTGATGGCGCGCACCGCATGACCGTACTGCTTGAGCAGGCGGTCGTTGCGGCTGCCGAAGATCTTGGTAAGGATATTGGGAATCATTGCTTGCTAGCTGACGGCGCCGACCCGAAAAAGCAAGGGGTGAGGAATCCCTCACCCCTGCCCTAGGTCGACGCGTCGTTGCGGGTCAGCCGGCCAACTGCAGGAACCGCGCCGGGTTCTGCGGCACCCCGTTCAGACGCACCTCGAAATGCAGATGCGGTCCAGTGGCACGTCCGGTCGAACCCACCGCGGCGATCCTTTGGCCCCGCACCACCAGGTCGCCCACTTTGACGAACAGCATCGAACAATGCGCGTAGCGGGTGATAAGACCATTACCGTGGTCGACTTCGACGAGTTTACCATACTGCGCCTGCATGTCCGCGAAGATGACCTTGCCGCTCGCGGCCGCGACGATCGGGGTCCCCGCCTCGGCCGGAAAATCCAGGCCCTCGTGGAAGCTTTTCTGTCCCGTGAACGGATCGATGCGCCAACCATAGCTCGACGAGAGCCACCCCCCTTCGACAGGCACGAGCGTCGGCAGGAATTTCTTGTTGGCCGAGCTGCTGACAAGCAGCGCTTCGAGCACGCCGAGCTGGTCGGAACGCTCGTCAACCCCCTGTGATAATTGGCCGAGCAGCGTGCTGAACTCGTCGACCGTCAGGTCGCGGGCCAAGCTCGGGGCTGGCCCGCCTTGACCGGGTGCCTTGCCCGGTTCAGTCGGCGGCAAGTCTTTCGGCTTGAGGCCGGCCATTTGCGCCAGGCGGTCGCCCAAGCCGTTAAGTTGAAGCAGCTGCGCCTGCAGCTCGCCGAGCCTCACGGCCATCGCATTGAGATGACCCTGTACGACTTCCTGGGAGCGGCGCGCTTCCTGCCGTTGGTCGTTGAGAAGGATCGCTTGCAGCAGGGGATGGTTGATTGCCGCGGCGTAGCGCAGCGTCACATAGTTGAACAGCAGCGTGAAAGACAGAAACAGCACCAGCAGGCCGACGCTCCCGATCGTCCAATGTCGCCAGTCCAGGGTGAGCGTTCGAGCCCGGCCCATGGCGCCGGAAACGACGATTATGTCCAAAGTGACCCTTCCTCCGTCCAGGTGCGGGTTACGCCCAAGGCGGCCCGTCCCAAACGCGCTAGACTACTAGGGGCATGCGCCTGCTGCGACAAATACTATCGGCCGAATCGGCCCTTGCCGGTTTTCTGGATCGTCGCCAGCGCGAAGTCGCGGTTCTCCAGCGGGTCCGCGACAGCTTGCCGCCGGCCCTTGCCGCGCAGGTTGGCGTCGTTGATGCCCGCCCACCTGATCTTGCGCTCGTCACTGCGACCGGCGCCGCTGCCGGTCTGCTCCGACAGCGCGCCCCGGCTCTACTCCAATTACTCCAGCGTGCGGGGTGGGAATTTACTGGAATACAGGTCCGCGTGCAAGCCCGTTCACAATGGAATACCTCGAATAAAATCATTGCAAAACAGCTGGATAGTGCATCGGCCGCGGCGCTGCGCGCGCGCGCCGAAGGGCTTGCCGATCCGGAGCTTGCTCGTGCCCTGCGGCGCTTGGCCGACCGCGCCGGCGCGCCGACTTCAGCCGCGGCCGATAAGCCGCTCAAAGGCAACAAACAGCAGCACCGCGAGTAACAGGATGACGCTGTACTTGACCACCTGGCCGATGAAGCGCAGATAACGGCGGTCTCGTGTGAGCAGAAATAGCCCCCCTGCAACCGCCACGACGGCGAGGGCAAGGACCAGTAACAGCCGTACCAGGGCCAAGAGTCCCTCCTGCCGACGGGGATGAGCGGGGAAGCCCGCTTGCTTTCAACCCGCATCGGGGCGTGCGGGTCGCGCCCTCTCAGGCCGGTTGCAGCTGCCAGGCGAGAAACGCCCGCGGCACTTCGTCCTGAGCGGCGAAGGTCACCAACTCCCAAGCCTGGGGGCGGGCGAGCAGCTCGCGCGCCAGGGCATTGTTAAGCGCATGCCCGGACTTGAACGCGGCGTAGATGCCGATCAGCGGATGGCCCAGCAGATAGATGTCGCCGATCGCGTCGAGCACCTTGTGTTTGACGAATTCGTTGTCGTAGCGCAAGCCTTCGCTGTTCAGTACCCGCGTTTCGTCGAGCACGATCGCGTTCTGCAGGCTGCCCCCGAGGGCAAGCCCGGCGGCTCGCATACCCTCGAGGTCCGCCATGAACCCGAACGTGCGGGCGCGGCTGACTTCCTTGGTGTACGAGTGCTCCGCAAAATCGATAGCGACGTGCCGGTTCTCAGTACCGAACACCGGATGGGGAAAATCGATCGTGAAATCGAGCTTGAAACCATGATGCGGCTCGAAGCGCGCCCACTTGTCCTCGCTGCGAACTTCGACGAGTTCCTTGATTCGCAGGTAGCGCTTGCTTGCCGACTGCTCTTCGATTCCGGCCGACTGCAGCAAAAACACGAAGGGGCCGGCGCTGCCGTCCATGATCGGGAGCTCGGGCCCGGCCACATCGACGTGCAGGTTGTCGACACCGAGGCCGGCGAGTGCCGACATCAGGTGCTCGACCGTTGAGATCTTCACGCCGTCCTTTTCCAGCGATGAGGATAGGCGCGTGTCACCGACATAGCTCGCGTGCGCCGGAATCGCAACGGACTCCGGCAGATCGACCCGGTGGAAAATGATGCCGGAGTCGGGGGGCGCCGGACGCAGTGTCAAATCGACGCGGGCTCCGGTGTGCAGCCCAACGCCGGTCGTCTTGATCGCGCTCTTGAGCGTTCGTTGATTGAGCATTGTCCGGTTCGCAGCCGACCTCGAAGGGCGCAGCGCCAGCGTTACGCGCCGCGTGCAGGGCCATTATTTTAGCACAGGCCCTCTCGAAGACGCTCGCGCCTCCTAGTCGGCCTGCTTCCTCAAGAAGGCCGGAATATCGGAAGCATCGAACGCCGGCGCGGGGGCCCCGCTCGGGGCAGCTGTGCGGCCGCGGCGGATCACCGCGGGGGTCCGTTCGAGACGGTCATAGTCGACCGGCTCGACGCTCGAGCCCAGGCCGTCCGTGCCGGTCCGTTCCAGCATCGGCTCGACAACCTCCAGCCGCGGCGCACGCGCCTTCGCGGTCGCGCTGCCCAGGCCGGTTGCGACCATGGTCACGCGCAGCCGATCCTCCATTTCTTCGTCGATCACAGTGCCGACAATCACCATCGCGTCCTCGGCGGTGAAGGCTTTTATCGTATTCATCACCTCGTGGTATTCCTTCATCTTGAGGCCCGCCGAAGCGGTGATGTTGACCAGCACCCCGCGCGCGCCGGCGAGATTGACTTCTTCGAGCAGGGGGCTCGCCACGGCGCGCTCGGCCGCTTCGTGCGCGCGGTCGGCGCCGGCGGCGGTTGCGGAGCCCATCATCGCCATGCCGATCTCCGACATGACCGTGCGCACATCGGCAAAGTCGACATTGACAAGCCCCGGGTTGTTGATCACCTCGGCAATGCCGGCAACGGCGCTGTACAGCACTTCGTTGGCCGCGGCATAGGCGTCCAGGACCGACACCTCCTCGCCGAGCACTTGAATCAGCTTGTCGTTCGGGATGATGATCAGCGAATCGACGATCTTGGCGAGCTCGTCGATCCCGGCCTGTGCCACCTTCTGGCGCTTACCCTCGAATTTGAACGGTCGCGTCACAACCGCCACGGTGAGGATGCCGTTCTCCTTGGCTACCTGAGCGACAACGGGCGCCGCGCCGGTACCAGTACCGCCGCCCATGCCCGCGGTAATGAACAGCATGTCCGCACCACCGATGGATTCGATGATGCGGTCGCGGTCCTCCATCGCCGCGTCGCGACCGACCTCGGGCCTTGCTCCGGCGCCCAG
Source organism: uncultured beta proteobacterium (assembly GCA_963777455.1). Lineage (GTDB taxonomy): Bacteria > Pseudomonadota > Gammaproteobacteria > Burkholderiales > Casimicrobiaceae > PALSA-1003. The sequence goes on along the minus strand of CAVZQQ010000004.1, from coordinate 1,822,463 downwards.
TCCGCGCGTCAGATTGGTACCGAGTTGCAGCTGGGTTCGCGCCGTGGATCGCTTGAGCGCCTGGGCGTCGGTGTTGGCCGCGATGAATTCCACGCCCGCGACACCTTTGCCAATCATGTGCTCCACCGCGTTGCCTCCGCAACCGCCCACGCCGATGACTTTGATCACTGCATCCTGCGGACTCTGATCGATGATCTCAAACATATGTACTCCTTTCCTGTCTGGTGTTGATTGTTGCTTGCCGTCAAGTCCCGTACGCCGCCTTCAGAAATTTGCCTTGAACCATTGCTTCATTCGCCCCGCCATGTTGGTGAGCCCGCCGCTCTGGGCGCGGGACTGCTCCGCGCGCAGGAAATGCTCGCGCCCGTCGAGCAGCAACCCGACTGCGGTGGCGTAGCGCGGGCTGCGCACCACGTCCGAGAGCCCGCCAACGTAAGCCGGCACCCCGATGCGCACCGGCAGGTGAAAGACTTCCTCGCCCAACTCCACCATGCCAGCCAGCAGCGCCGAGCCCCCGGTCAGCACGATGCCGGAGGACAAGAGCTCCTCGAACCCGCTGCGGCGGAGCTCCGCCTGGGCAAGGGTGTAGAGTTCCTCGATCCGCGGCTCGATTACTTCGGCCAGCGTTTGCCGGGAGAGCTTGCGCGGGCCTCTCTCACCAACGCCGGGGACTTCAATGATGTCGTTGGGATCGGCGAGCTGGCGCAGCGCGCAGCCGTGGCGCAGCTTTAGCTCCTCGGCGTCCTTGGTGGGCGTGCGCAGAGTCATTGCGATGTCGTTGGTAACCTGATCGCCCGCGATGGGGATGACAGCGGTGTGCCGAATCGCGCCACCGGTGAACACCGCCAGATCGGTCGTGCCACCACCGACGTCCATCAGGCAGACGCCCAGCTCCTTCTCGTCGTCGTTGAGCACGGCCAATGCCGAGGCCAGCGGTTGGAGCATCACGTCCTGGACTTTCAGCCCGCATCGCCGCACACACTTGGTGATGTTCTCGAGTGCAGAGACTGCGCCGGTGACGATATGAACCTTCACTTCCAGGCGCACCCCGCTCATGCCCAGCGGCTCGCGCACGTCCTCCTGTCCGTCGATGATGAATTCCTGCGGCAGGATGTGCAGGATCTGCTGGTCGTTCGGGATCGCGATGGCTTTCGCTGTCTCAACCACCCGATCGATGTCGGCCTGCGTGACTTCCTTCTCCTTGATCGCGACCATGCCGCTGGAATTGAGGCTGCGGATGTGCCCACCGCCGATACCCGTGTACACCTCGGTGATCGCGCAGTCCGCCATGAGCTCGGCTTCCTCGAGCACGCGCTGAATCGAGGCCATCGTTGCCTCGATGTTGACCACCACACCTTTCTTAAGACCGCGCGACGGCTGCGCCCCGAGGCCCACGATGTTGAGTCGCTTCTCGGAGGTCAGCTCGGCAACGATGGCGACGATCTTCGACGTGCCGATATCGAGGCCGACGATCAGGTTCTTGCTGTCTTTCACCATGTTCGCGTCCCTAGCTCGTTTTCTGCGGCGGCTTTCCCGAGGCATCCGGCGCGCGCACCGCAAAGCCGTTGCGGTAGCGCAAGTCGACGTAGTCGACCGGCGTGCCAGCCCGCGCGAGGGCGCCGACCGTTCGTGCGTGATACGCGGCGAAGCGCGCTAACCGCTCGCCGGGTGCGTCGCGCCCGAGTTCGATCGTGAGCGGAGTGCTGCCGGTGGTCCGCAGCCGCCAGCCGCCGCGCGGCGACAGCCGCAGCTCAGCAATGGCGAGCGCACACGGCGCGAGAACGGTACCGAACTCGCGGAACTGCTGCGCGAGCTCCGCCGCACTGTCGTCGGGTCCGGTGAACTGCGGCAACTCGCCGTCGAACTCGGCGCTGAATTCCTCGCCCTCAGTATCGACCAGCGCGGTGTCATTCCAGCGCGCCAGTGGCTCGTGCTCGACAACCGTGATCTCGAGTCGAGCCGGCCATTGCCGGCGCAGGGCGATGCTCTTGACCCAAGGCACGCGTTGCAGCGAGGCGCGCGCATCGGCTAGGTTGAGCGTAAAGAACGTTCCCTTGAGTTCCTCGCGGATCACCGTTTCGAGATGCGCACGGCTGGTGCGCGCAAGCCTGCCGTCGACGACCACCTGGCGCAGCGCGAACACCGGTTGGCGCACGGCCCAGGCGACCACGCCCCAGGTGAGCAGTGCTGCAGCCACCAGCGTCACCGACCAGGCGAGGATGTTGAGCTCGCGCGGGCTATCCCACATGGGCGCCTCGCAGGATCTCGACGCAAAGATCGGGGAAGCTCATGCCGGCGGCTTTGGCCGCCATTGGCACCAGGCTGTGCGCGGTCATGCCCGGCGAGGTATTGACCTCGAGGAAATGCCACGCGCCGCTGGGCAGGAGGATCAGATCAACGCGGCCCCAGCCCGAGGCGCCGAGGAGAACGAATGCCTCGACCGACTGCGCGCGGATCGCAGCTTCCGCGTCCTCGGCCAGTCCGCACGGGCAGTAGTAGCGCGTCTCGCTGGAGAAATACTTGTGGTGATAGTCGTAGTTGCCTTGAGGCGCCTCGATGCGGATAAGTGGCAGCGCGCGGTCGTTGAGGATCGACGTCGTCAACTCGACGCCAGCGACGAATTCCTCCACCAGCACGAGGTCGTCGTGCTTGGCCGCCGCGGCATAGGCCAGCGCGAGTTCGCCGTGGTCGACCGAGGTCACTTTGGAAAGACCGATAGTCGAGCCTTCCCGCGCCGGCTTCACGATCAACGGCAGCCCGAGCTCGGCGACAATCGACCACCAATCCGTTGCGGCGTCAACGACGCGGTAGCGTGGTGTGGGAATGCCGCTGCCAATCCACACGAGCTTCGTCCGCCACTTGTCCATCGCCAGCGCCGAGGCCATTACACCGCTGCCGGTGTAGGGGACGCCCAGTACCTCGAGGGCACCCTGCACCGTGCCGTCCTCGCCGAAGCGGCCGTGCAGCGCAATGAAGGCGCGGCTGAAACCGGCGCCTTGGAGTTCATACAGTGAGCGTTGTGCCGGATCGAATGCATGCGCATCGACGCCCTTGCTGCGCAGCGCGCCCACGACGGCGTCGCCGGAAAGGAGCGAAATTTCCCGCTCGGCGGACGGGCCGCCCATCAGCACGGCGACTTTGCCAAACTCGCTCACGCGGCTTCCCCGATGATTTGGATCTCGAGCTCCAGGATCACCCCGGTCCGGGCGGCGACCACCGCTCGCACGTGCTCGATGAGTGCCTCGATATCCGCTGCCGTCGCCAGGCGTTGCGCGTTGACGATGAAATTCGCGTGCTTCTCTGACACGCGCGCTCCGCCCACGGCAAATCCCTTGAGCCCAGCCTCTTCGATGAGGCGAGCCGCGTAATCGCCTGGCGGATTGCGAAACACGCTGCCGGCGTTGGGCAGATTGAGCGGTTGGGTGGCGATGCGTCGCGCCAGCAGCTCGCGGATGCGCGCGCGCGACGCATCGCCATCGCCGGGAGGAAAGCGAAACCACGCCGCGGTGAAGATGCCTTCGGCTGGGCGCCCGTCCGCGCGCTTGACGCTGCGATAGCCAATCGCGTAATCGGCCGGCGTGCGGACCACGAAGCTACCGTCGCGCAGGAGCAGCTCGACCTTGGCGACATGCGGCCAGGTCTCGCCCCCGTAGCAGCCCGCGTTCATCGCCAATGCCCCGCCCACGGTACCCGGCACGCCGGCGAGAAACTCGGCGCCCGCACAGCCGTGCCGCGCCGCGAACCGCGCAACTTTCGGGCAGGCCAGGCCTGCCTCGGCGTAAATGAATCCGTCGGCAACCGCCAACACGCCGCCGGGGTTGTGAAGCAGGATCACTGCGCCGCGCACGCCGCCGTCGCGCACCAGGACATTGCTGCCAAGGCCGAGGACGGTCACCGATTCGAAGATCGGCAACTGGCGCAGGAACAGGGCGAGGTCATCGCGGTCGGCGGGAACGTACACAACGTCGGCACCGCCGCCGGCCCGCCAGCTCGTGTAACGGGCCAGCGGTGCGTCGAGGGCAAGGTTGCCGCGAAGGCCTGCGAAGTGGCGCGGTTCGACCATGTTCATGCGGTTTCTAGGCTAAGTTGTGGTGCGACGCTGCCGATCGAACCGGCGCCCATCGTCAGCACAATGTCGCCATCGCGCGCGACTACACGGATTGCCTCGGCCACGTCCGCCACGTTCTCCACGAACACCGGCTCGATCTTGCCGGCGACGCGCAATGCGCGCGCGAGCGCGCGCCCGTCAGCGGCGACGAGCGGCGGTTCGCCTGCCGCGTAGACATCGGTCAGGATGAGCGCGTCGACCGTCGCCAGGACCTTGACGAAATCTTCGAACAAATCGCGCGTCCGCGTGTAACGATGCGGCTGGAATGCAAGTACCAGGCGTCGCCCGGGAAAGGCGCTGCGCGCGGCCTCGATCGTTGCGGCCATTTCCGCTGGGTGATGCCCGTAGTCGTCAATGAGCGTGTAGCGGCCGCCACGCGATAGACCGACCTCGCCGTACCGCTGAAACCGGCGTCCGACACCCTTGAATTCGGCCAGCGCTTTGCCGATCGCGTCGTCGGCGACGCCCGTCTCGCGCCCCACCACGATCGCCGCGAGCGCGTTCTGCACGTTGTGCTTGCCGGCGAGGTTGAGCAGGACCTCGAGATCGTTGCGGCCCTCGCTGCGCGCAACAAAGCGCATTCGCCCTGAAGCATGCTCGACTCCCTCGGCGCGCACCTGCGCATCGGCGGCGAAACCGTAAGTGACGATTGGTTTGGTGACCGCGGACAGAATGTCGCGCACATTGGAGTCGTCGCAGCACAGGACCGCGACGCCGTAGAACGGCAGCCGTTGGGCGAACTGCAGGAAAGCCTCCTTAAGGCGGGCGAAATCATGGCCGTAGGTTTCCATGTGGTCGGCGTCAATGTTGGTGATCACCGCCAGCACCGGCTGCAAGACGAGGAACGACGCGTCCGACTCGTCCGCCTCAGCGACCAGAAACTCGCCGCTACCGAGTCGCGCATGGGTGTCCGCGGCGAGCAGGCGGCCACCGATCACGAAGGTCGGATCGAGGCCACCCTCGGCGAGCACGCTGGCGATGAGGCTGGTCGTCGTCGTCTTGCCGTGCGTGCCGGCTACGGCGATGCCCTGTTTCAACCGCATCAGTTCGCCGAGCATGAGCGCCCGCGGCACCACCGGAATGCCGTGTTCCCGGGCCGCAACGAGCTCGGGATTGTCCGGCGTCACCGCGGTGGATACGACGACGACGTCCGCCGCGGCGGCGTTTGCCGCAGCGTGCCCCAGATAAACGCGTGCGCCAAGTTCGGTGAGGCGCCGAACCACCGCGCCGTGCACCAGATCCGAGCCGGTCACGCGATACCCCTGCGTCAGCAGCACTTCGGCGATGCCGCTCATTCCAGCCCCGCCGATACCGACGAAGTGCACGTGTTTGACCTTGTGCTTCATGGCCGGGTAGCTTCCGCAACGCACACTTCCGCAACGCGTTCGGCCGCATCCCTGCGCCCGACCTTTCGCGCCGCGACCGCCATTTCCAGTAGGTGCGCGCGCGAGCAGCCGCGGAGGAATTCGGCGAGGCGTTCCGGCTGGAGTTCGGCTTGCGGCATGAGCACGGCGCCCCCCGCGTCGACCAGGAAACGCGCGTTGTGCGTCTGTTCGTCGGCGATAGCTCCGGGCAGCGGTACCAGCACCGCCGCGATGCCGACCACCGCCAGTTCGGCCACGGTGAGTCCGCCGGAGCGGGAGATCACCAGGTCGGCCAGTGCGTAGCGCCGCGCCATGTTGGCAATGAAGGGCACGCACTCGGCCGCTACCCCGGCGGCAGCGTACGCGGCGTTGAGCGCCTCGAGGTGACGTGCCCCTGCCTGATGGACAACCGTCGGCCGCGACTCCGGGGCGAGCAGCGCGAGCGCGGCCGGCACCCGCGTGTTCAGCGCGGCGGCGCCCAGGCTGCCGCCCAACACGAGCAGCTGCAGCGGCCCGCTGCGGTCGCGATAGCGCTTTTCTGGGGGTAGCACGGCGGCGATGTCGTCGCGCACGGGGTTTCCCACCCATTCGGCCTTGGCGGCGTGGCGACCTGAGAACGCGCCCGGAAAGCCCTGCAGGATGCGATCGGCGCCGTAGGCAAGAATCCGATTGGCGAGCCCCGCCACGGCGTTCGCATCGTGGATCACCAGCGGCTTGCCGCAAGCCACGCCCATCAGCGCCCCCGGAAAGGATGCGAAGCCGCCGAAGCCCAGAACCACGTCGGGTCCCCGACGGCGGATGATCGCCAGACTCTGGCGAAAGGCGCTGACCAGTGCGAACGGGCCGAGCAGCAAGCGGCGCACGCCCTTGCCGCGCACGCCCGCGAAGCGAATGCCCTCGAACTCCACCCCGTGTTGCGGCACGAGTTTCGCCTCGAGGCCTTCGCGGGTCCCCAGCCAGAACACCCGCCAGCCGCGCGCGATCAGTCGCGCGGCAACCGCGAGCCCGGGAAAAACATGGCCGCCGGTGCCACCGGTGGTAATCATGACCGTGCCGCTCATACGGTGAACCCGCGCAGCAGGCGTCGATTCTCGTAATCGACGCGCAGCAGAATCGCAATCGCGAGACAGTTCGCGACAATGCCGCTGCCGCCGAACGAAAGCAGCGGCAAGGTCAGGCCCTTGGTGGGGAGCACGCCCATGTTGACGCCCATATTGATGATCACCTGGGTGCCGAGCCAGACGCCGATACCATGCGCGGTCAGCGCCGCGAAGGGGCGCCCCAGCCGCGCTGCCTGCCTGCCGATCGCATAGGCGCGAAGGAGCAGCCACGCGAACAGCGCGATCACCGCGAGCACGCCCACGAAGCCAAGTTCTTCAGCGATCACCGCGAGCAGGAAATCGGTATGCGCCTCGGGCAGGTAGAGCAGCTTTTCCACGCTCGCGCCGAGCCCCACCCCGAACCATTCGCCGCGCCCGAAAGCGATGAGCGAGTGCGACAGCTGGTAGCCCTTGCCGTAAGCGTCTGCCCAGGGATCGAGGAAACCGGTGAAACGCTGCAGCCGGTAGGGCGCGATCTGGATCAGCACCCACAACGTGATCGGCAACAGGAAACCCAAGCCGATCAGCAGCCGCCAATCGAGGCCACCGAGGAACAGGATGCTAAACGCGATCGCGACGATGACGACGCAGGCACCGAAGTCGGGCTCGTGCAGCAGCAGCACGCCGATGGCAACCATAACCGCAAGCAGTGGCAGAAACCCGCGCACCAAGGTCTGCTTCAGCGGTTGCTCAGCGTGCAGGAACGCTGCCCGTCGCACCGCATAGCTCGACGCGTAGAGCACCACGAACAGCTTCATGAACTCAGAGGGTTGCAGATTGACGATGCCCAGCGACAGCCAGCGCTTGCTGCCGTTGATGGTCCGACCGATGCCCGGCACCAGGACCGCGGCCAGCAGCACCGCACCGACGATGAACAGATACGGCGCGAAGGTGCGCCAGACCCTGATCGGGATCTGGAATGCGACCAGGCCGGCGGCGAGGCCGGCGCCGACGAACACCGCATGCCGCGCGAGGAAGTACCAGGGTCGATAGCCGGTGTATGCGGATGCCTCCGCTGTCGCAATCGAGGCCGAGTAGACCATTACCAGGCCAAGGGCGAGCAGCAACAGCGCGGTCCAGGCCAGCGTGGGGTCGTAGCTCAGCATGGCGCGATTGGGGTGCGGAACGACGGTCGGCGCCGACAAGCGCGGCAACGTCGCGAGCCGTCCATCTCTAGGCATGCGCGGCCTCCCTCGCATGCGCGGCAACGACGGTCTTGAAGCGCTCGCCCCGCTCGACGTAGTCGCGAAACATATCGAGGCTCGCGCAGGCCGGCGACAGCAGGACCGCGTCTCCGGGACGGGCACGCGCGATCGCACGGGCGACTGCGGCTTCGAGCGCCGGTGCAAACTCGACCGCCGGGGTTGCGCCGGACAGCGCCGCGGCGAGCACTGGGGCATCGCGCCCGAGCAGCACGACCGCGCGACAATGCGCCTCGACGGCCGCCGTCAACGGCGCGAAGTCCTGTCCCTTGCCGTCCCCACCGGCGATGAGCACGACTGGGCGCCCGATGCCCTCGAGCGCTGCCAGCGTGGCCGCCACCGTCGTGCCCTTTGAGTCGTTGACGAACAGCACCTCGGCGACCTCGGCGACGCGCTCCATCCGGTGCGGCAAGCCGTGGAACGCGGCCAGTGCCGTGAGCACGCTGGCGTCGATCTTGGCCACCGTTGACACCAGCGCAAGGGCGGCGAGCGCGTTCAACGCGTTATGCCTGCCCACCAGCGTTAGCTCATCGGCCGAGATGAGGAGCGCGCCGCCACGGGCGAGCCAGGTCGCCCCCTTGCGCTCGACAAGCCCCCATTCATGCTCGCCCGCCGGAACGCCGGCGCCGAAGGTCTGCACCGGGCGACCCGGCTGCGCCATCGCCAGCGAGCGCGCGTCGTCACGATTGAGGATCTGCTCGCCGCCGTTCCGAAAGATGCGCGCCTTGGTGGCAGCATAATCGGCCACGCCGTGGTAGCGATCCAGATGGTTGTCGGTGACGTTGAGGACGGTTGCCGCAACGGGCGTCAGACTGGTCGTCGTCTCGAGCTGGAAGCTCGACAGTTCAAGCACGAACACATCGGGCCAGCGCCCTTCCTGCTCATGAGCGGCAAGCGCGTCGAGCACCGGCTCGCCGATGTTGCCTATGGCGCTGACCACGAGTCCGGCCGTGCGCAACAGCGCCGCGGTCAGTGTGGTGACGGTCGTTTTGCCGTTGGAACCGGTAACCGCGAGGATCTTCTGGCTCGGCGGCAGCGCACGGGCGAAAAGTTCCACGTCGCCAACCAGTTCGGCCCCGCGTTCGACGGCGACCTGAATCGCCGGCTGGTCCTTGGCGAGACCCGGGCTGATGACAATCGTCTGTGCTCCGGCGAGCGTCGCCTCGCCGATCGGTCCGGTGGTGAGCTGAATCTGCGGCAACTCCGCGCGTAGCTGTGCCGCGTGCGGCGGATCGACCCGGGTGTCTGCAACCGTCACGCGCGCGCCGTGACGCACGGCCCAGCGCGCCGCCGACAAGCCGGTTATTCCAAGCCCCAGCACGACCACACGGCGGTCCTTGAGCGTCATGGTCAGCGCAACTTCAGCGTGGACAGTCCGAAGAGCACCAGCAGCATTGTGATAATCCAGAAGCGCACGACAACCTGATTCTCTTTCCAGCCCTTAAGCTCGTAGTGGTGGTGGATCGGCGCCATGCGGAACACGCGCTTGCCGGTAAGCTTGAACGACGCCACCTGGATCACCACCGAGAGGGTCTCCACCACGAACACCCCGCCCATGATCGCCAGCACGATTTCCTGGCGGACGATGATCGCGATCGCCCCCAAGGCAGCGCCCAGGGCCAGCGCTCCGACGTCGCCCATGAACACCTCGGCGGGATAGGCGTTGAACCACAGAAACCCCAGCCCAGCGCCGACAATAGCGGCGCAAATCACCGTCAGCTCGCCGGCACCCGGTATGTGCGGGACCAGCAGGTACGTCGAAAAGTCGGCGCGACCGGTCACGTAGGCGAAAATTCCGAGTGCAAACGCGATCAGCACCGTGGGGCCGATGGCGAGGCCATCGAGGCCGTCGGTCAGGTTGACCGCATTGCTCGCGCCGACGATCACGCAGTACGACAGCACGATGAAGCCCCACACGCCCAGCGGATAGGACACGGTCTTGAAGAACGGCACGATCAGATCGGCTTTCGCCGGCAGGTCGAGGCTGAAACCGCTGAACAGCCAGGCGAGAAACAGCTGGAGGAACTGCGGATTCGACGGCGTGGACACCGCGAACGCCAGATAGATCGCGGCAACCAGACCGATCACCGATTGCGCCACCAGCTTGGCGCGCGCCGACAAGCCCTTGGGGTTGCGGTACACGACCTTGCGGTAATCGTCGATCCAGCCGATCGCGCCGAAGCCCATGGTCACGAGCAGCACCACCCAGACGAAGCGGTTGCGCAGGTCGGCCCACAGAAGCGTCGTGATCGCAATCGACACCAGGATGAGCGCCCCGCCCATCGTCGGCGTGCCCGCCTTGATGAGGTGGGACTGCGGGCCATCGTTGCGGATCGCCTGCCCGATCTTGTATTCGGCGAGCTTGCGGATCATCCCCGGGCCGACGATGAACGAAATGATCAGTGCGGTCATCGTCGCCAGCACCGCCCGCAGCGTTTGGTAGCTGAAGACGTTGAACGTGCGCACGTCGCTTGCGATCCAGTTGGCGAGTGCGAGCAGCATCAGTGATTTCCCGCCGGCGGACATCGGTCAGCGCGGCAACGACGCGCTCCATGCGCATGAAACGCGAGCCCTTGACGAGCAGTGTGATGCTGGTTGCGCCGTTGGCCCGCAGCTTGGCGTCGGTCGCCGCGATCAGCGCGTCGATGTCGTCGAAATGCTCGCCGCCCGGCCCGAAGGAGGCGACCGCGTGCGCGGCGAGCCTCGCCCGTCGTGAGCAGCCGATCGATGCCGGCCGCGCGCGCGTACTCGCCGATCTCCCGATGGAAGGCGATGCCCTGGTTGCCGACCTCACCCATATCGCCGAGCACCAGCCAGCGCGCGCCGCGGACGCGCGCGAGCACGGCGATGGCGGCGCGCACCGAATCCGGGTTCGCATTGTAGGTGTCGTCAATGACCGCGGCGCCCTCGGCAGCCGTCTTGGCCTCGAGCCGGCCGGCAAGCGGCCGGAAGGCGGACAGCGCACGCTGCGCCGCCTGCAGACTGGCGCCGGCCGCCCGTCGCGGCGGCGATCGCCGCGAGGGCGTTGGCGACGTTGTGTCGTCCCGGGCGCATGCAACTGGAAACTGGTCGCGCCGTCCGGTGTCTCGACCTCAACCACGCTGCCCCAGGGCTCCGCACGACAGCGTGCGGATACAGCCGCCGGCGCCAGCAAACCGAAATCACGCACCGTGATCCCGGCGCCTTCCGCGTTGCGCCGGGCGACGACCCCGTTCCAAAACGGCGCGTAGTCATCGTCCGCATTGAAGGTGGCCACGCCGTCGTTGGGCAACGCGTTGAGCACGGCAGCGTGTTCCGCGGCGACGTCGGCAACGCTGTTCATGAACTCCTGGTGCTCGCGCTGCGCGTTGTTGATCAGGGCGATGGTCGGCTGGGCGATGCCGGCCAGCGCCGCCGTCTCGCCCGGATGGTTCATGCCGATTTCAAACACCGCCGACGCGATGCGCGGCGCGCAATCCCAGCACCATCAGCGGCAGGCCGATTTGATTGTTCAAGTTGCCGATCGTGGAAAGCACCGTTTCCGCGCCGAATTCGGCGCGCAGGATCGCGGCGATCATCTCCTTCACCGTCGTCTTGCCGTTGCTGCCGACGACCGCGACGACGGGCAGCAAAAAGCGCCGGCGCCAGAATGCGGCCAGGCCGCCGAGCGCGGCCAACGGATCGGCGACCGCGAGCAAAGTGCCGCCCGCGCGGCCGGCCAACGATGCTGCGTGCTCGCCTGTGACCACCGCGGCGACCGCGCCGGCCTGGAGCGCCTGGGCCACGAAATCGTGGCCGTCGAAGCGCTCGCCCTTCAGCGCGACGAACAGATCGCCGGCCTGCAGGGCGCGCGAGTCGGTCGTCACCCGGGTGAAGGCGACGTTAGGACCGGAAAGCGTGCCCGCCATCGCCCGCGCGGCGGTTGCGGTGTCCATCATCGTTCGCTCCGCGAGGCCAGCGCCCGCGCGGCGTGCTCGGCGTCATGAAACGGGAGGCGTACGCCGGCGCTCTCCTGGTAGGTCTCGTGCCCCTTGCCCGCCACCAGCACGACGTCGTCGCGCCCCGCCTCGGCGATGGCCGCGGCGATCGCCGCGGCGCGATCGAGTTCGACCGCATAGCGCCGGTTGCCGGTGTCGCGGATGCCGTGGACGATGTCGCTGACAATGGCGCCGGGATCCTCGCCGCGTGGGTTGTCGCTGGTCACGATCATGCGATTGGCAAGGCGCGCGGCCACGCGTCCCATTTCCGGCCGTTTGCCGCGGTCGCGGTCGCCGCCGCAGCCGAACACGCACACGAGCTCGCCGCCCGCGCCGACCGCAGGCCGTAACGAGGTGAGCACCTTGTCGAGCGCGTCCGGCGTGTGCGCATAGTCGATGACGACCAGCGGTGCGCCGTTGCCGCCCAGGCGCTGCATGCGCCCCGGGCGGAGCTTCGACGCGGGCGAGCACGCCCAGGGCGGCTTCCAGCGCGACGCCGCTGACCAGCAGCGTGCCGAGCACGCCGAGCAGGTTCGCGGCATTGAATGCGCCGGCCAGCTGGGTGTAGATCTCGCCCTTGCCCCACGGCGTTTCGACGGCGAAAGCGAGTCCCGAGGTGGTCGCGGTCAAACGCGCGCCGACGATGTCTGCGGCGCCGAAGCCATAGGTAAGAATTTTGCGGCCCTTGACGCGGGCGCTGTCGATCAGGCTCTGCCCGAACGCATCGTCGGCGTTCACCACGCCGACCCGCAGCCCGGGCCACGCAAACAGCCTTGCCTTCGCGGCACCATACGCCGCCATGGTTTCGTGGTAGTCGAGATGATCGCGCGAAAGATTGGTGAACAGCGCGATGTCGAAGGCCACGCCGTTGACGCGGCCCTGATCGAGGCCGTGCGAGGATACTTCCATTGCCACGGCAACCGCGCCCTTGCCCCGGAACCCGCGCAGCAGTTCGTGCAGCTCCGCCGCGTCGGGCGTCGTATGCGTGGCGGCGTCAAGCGCGCCCCACAAGCCGTTGCCCAACGTGCCGAGCACTGCGGTGCGGCGCCCGGCAGCGTCGAGGCCGGCGGTAATCCAATGGGCGCAGGAGGTTTTGCCGTTGGTGCCGGTCACGCCGACCATCCACAACTCGTGCGAGGGGTGGCCGTACACCACGTCGGCGATGCTGCCGAGGCGGGTCTTCAGGTTGTCCACCGGGAGATGGGGTACCTTCCATTCCCGGTTCCAATTGAAGCCCTGCACGTCCCAGAGAATCGCACCGGCGCCGCGGCTGATGGCGTCGGCGATGAAGTTGCGACCATCCTCGTGGCCGCCGCGATAGGCGGCAAAGGCATCGCCCGGGCGCACGAGCCGGCTGTCGGAGGTGATGCGGGTGATCGGAACCGCGAGCTTGGCCAGCAGAGCCGCGATCTCGACATCGCGTGCGGTGGGATTCTGCGCCGCGCTGTTCACGTCTCCTCCCGTATTTCGCCGCCTTCCGGCGGCAGAAGGAGCCGGTTGTTCGGCGCATCGGTCGGTACGCTAAGCAGTCGCAGCGCCGCCCCCATGACGCTGCTGAACACCGGCGCGGCGACGCTGCCGCCGTAGTACTGGCTGCCGGAGGGCTCGTCGATCATCACGGCGATGACCAAGCGCGGATTCGACGCCGGGGCGAAGCCGACGAAGGAGGCCACGTATTTGTTCACGTAGACGCCGCCTTCGAGCTTGTGCGCGGTGCCCGTCTTTCCGGCGACGCGGTACCCCGGAACCTGGGCCTTCGGCGCCGTTCCGCCGGGCAGGGTCACCATCTCGAGCATGTGCCTGACCGCGCGCGCGGTCGCCGGCTTGATGACCGGTGCCCCAGCGACCGGACCGGCTTCCTTGAACAGCGTTACCGGCTTGAGCTCTCCATCGGTCGCAAATATCGTGTACGCACGGGCGAGCTGCACCAGATTGACGGAGATGCCGTGCCCGAACGCGATGGTCGCCTGTTCGATGGGCCGCCAGCTTTTTGCTGGCCGCAGGCGGCCGGAAACTTCGCCGGGGAAACCCGACTTGGGCGGCGTGCCAAATCCCGCGCCGGAAAGCGTTTCCCACATGGTCTCGGCGGGCAGCGACAACGCAATCTTGGCCGCGCCCACGTTGGAGGATTTCTGGATGACCTGCTCGACCGTGAGCGCACCTTCGCGGTGCGCGTCATGGATGGTCGCAGGGCCGATCGTCAGGGTTCCCGGCGCCGTGTCGATGACCGTCGAGGGCTCGACCCGGCCAACTTCGAGAGCGGCCGCAATCGTGAATGGTTTGAGCGTCGATCCCGGTTCAAAGACATCGGTCAGCGCCCGGTTGCGCATGCGCTCGCGCGCGACGTGATTGCGGTTGTTCGGGTTGTACGACGGCCAGTTGGCGAGCGCGAGGATTTCGCCAGTGCGCGTGTCGAGAATGACCAGGCCACCGGCCTTGGCCTTGTTTACCTCAATCGCGGCCTTGAGCTCGCGATAGGCGAGATATTGCAGGCGGCTGTCTATTGACAGGACGAGATCGCGCCCTTCGCGCGGCGAGCGGATGTTGGCAACATCCTCGACGACCTCGCCGCGGCGATTGATGATCACGCGGCGGCTGCCGGGTGTCCCGCCCAGCCACGGTTGCTGCGCCAGCTCGAGGCCCTCCTGGCCGACGTCGTGGTCGCCGGTGAATCCCAGAACGTGGCTCATCGCTTCGCCGTCGGGATAGTAGCGGCGATACTCGTCATCGTCGTGCACGCCCTTGATGCCCAGCGCCGTGACGCGGGCGGCGACTTCCGGTGCGACGCCGCGCTTGAGGTAGACGAAATCCTCACCCGCATGGAGCCGCGCCGCGAGCACGTCGGGCGAGAGCTCGAGGACGCTGGCGAGGGATTGCAGCTGGGCAGGCGTCGCGCTGAGTTGGTCGGGCCACGCCCAAATCGCCTTGACGGGTGTGCTTATGGCCAGCGGTTCGCCGAACCGGTCCAGGATGCGTCCGCGATGCGCGGGCACCTCGAGGTCCCGGCTGTAGCGCGACGAGCCCTGTTCCTGCAGGAATTCGTTGTCGATCCATTGCAGGTACAGCGCGCGCACCGCCAACAGGGCCAGAAGGGCGAGCAGCACGCTGAACAGAATCGGCGCGCGCAGCCACGGCGTCCGCGGCAACGTTGCCGGATCGGCCACGGTCGCCGTTCTCACCGCTGGCTCCCGTCGAGTACGCGAACGCGGCTGGGGGCGGGCAGCTGCATCTTAAGCTGCTCCCGGGCGATCTTCTCGACTCGCGCCGGCGTGGCCCAAGTGCTTTGCTCAAGCTGCAACTGACCGTATTCGACCTCGTAGCCGCGCGCCTCCGCCTGCTCACGCTCGAGTTCGACGAACAACTGACGCGCCTGATGTCGCGACGTAACCAGCGACAGTGCGCAGGCAACCAGCGCGGCGAGGAACACCAGGTTGATTCTTACCATGGTCCGAGCGCTCCGCTGGCCCTCTCGGCCACCCGCAGATAGGCGCTGCGCGAGCGCGGATTGGCTGCCACTTCAGCCGGCGCCGGGCGCATCGCTCGCCCCACCAGACGCAGCGGCGGCACCGGCCGCGCGCTCTCGGCAATGGGCAGCCGCGCCAGGCGTGCATCGCCGCCGTAAGGCTGACTGTGGCGGCGAAAGAACTGCTTGACGAGCCGGTCCTCGAGCGAATGAAAGCTAATCACTGCAAGCCGAGCGCCGGGGGCGAGGCGCGGCAGTGCGCGGTCGAGGGCTAGCGACAATTCCGCGAGCTCCTGATTGACGTGAATCCGTACAGCCTGGAACGTCCGCGTGGCCGGATCCTGACTCCGATCACGCCCCCGGCCCGCGCCGACGGCTTTTGCCACGATCGCGGCCAGTTGCCTCGTGCGTACGATGGGCTCGTGCGCGCGAGCCGCAATAATCGCTCTTGCAATCTGTTGAGCAAACCGTTCTTCACCATAGTCCGCGATCACCTTCTTGAGTTCGCCTTCCGCGACCTGCGCGAGCCACTGTGCGGCGCTCTCGCCCCGGGTTGGGTCCATGCGCATGTCGAGCGGTCCGTCCGCGCGCAACGCAAAGCCGCGGTTCGGGTCGTCAAGCTGGGGTGAGGAGACGCCAAGATCGAGCAGCAGGCCATCGATTGCGGCAATGCCGTCGGCATCGAGTACCTGCGGAAGCTCCGAGAACCAGGCGCGGTGGAAGCGAAAGCGAGCGTCCGCCCACGTGCGCGCGACGGCCTCGGCCGTCGGGTCGCGGTCGAGTGCCACCAGGCGCGCGCGGGGACCGAGGCGAGCGAGGATGCGCTGGCTGTGCCCGCCGCGACCGAACGTTGCGTCGACGTACACGCCTTTGGGCTTGATCGCCAGCGCGGCCACGGCTTCTTCGAGCAGGACCGGGAGATGGCCGCCATCTGCGGTCAAAGCGAAAAACCGTCCAGCTCGGGCGGTAGCCCGCCGGCGGGAAATGCAACCGCGTGCTCGGTGTGCTCGAGCCATTTGGCGTCATCCCAGAGCTCGAATTTGTTGCCCTGACCGACGAGCACCACGCGCTTGTCGAGCGTCGCGTACTGGCGCAGGGCCGGCGGCACGAGGATGCGACCGGCGCCGTCAAGCACGACGTCGTCGGCGTGGCCGACGAGCAGGCGCTGCAGCGCGCGGGTTTTTTCGTTGAAGCTGGACAGGCCCATCAGCCGCTGCTGGATCGGCTCCCAAGCCAGGAGCGGGTAGAGCAGCAGGCAGTGACTGGGATCCGCAGTGAGCACCAAGCGCCCGTCCGCCTGGCGGGCAAGCGCCTCGCGATGCCGCGCCGGGATCGCCAACCGGCCCTTGCTATCGAGCGCAAGATGGGTAACACCACGAAACACTGCCCCTCCTCCATCCACAGCACGGTGCGGTGAGTGCCCACTTTAACCCACTTTTTCCCACCGGGTGCCACTATAGGGGATGGAACGCTGGGGGTCAACAAAATTACGGTTTCCGAACAAAGACTTAGCGGCAGTGTTGCATAAATCACAAATTGCATGAATAAATAATGGTTTACAGCGAATATTGAAAGTAAAACCGTAGATTGGAGAAGAAACCGGCCGTGTTTTGGCGTTGCGCGCCCACGTAACGGTCTGGAAGGCCGGTTATGCGCGGCGCTTTATGCCAACAGCATTGCCGGTGCCTGGCACAGGATGGCCACGCCGGTTGCATT
Source organism: uncultured beta proteobacterium (assembly GCA_963777455.1). Lineage (GTDB taxonomy): Bacteria > Pseudomonadota > Gammaproteobacteria > Burkholderiales > Casimicrobiaceae > PALSA-1003. The sequence continues at coordinate 1,805,554 of CAVZQQ010000004.1, read as the reverse complement.
GCGCTTGGGTAAGACTGCGCGCCCTGGCACCAGGCGCGTATGGGAACTGCTATACGCGGTGCAACGATTAGCGCCGGTTTAGCACACGCGCGGGCCGTCTCAAGCGTCGAACCGCAGCTTGGACGTGCCTTTTCTTGTCGAAGTGGCGCGCCCGACAGGAGTCGAACCTGTGACCTTTGGCTTCGGAAACCAACACTCTATCCAACTGAGCTACGGGCGCACGGGCGGGGATTCTACCGCGCAATGCAAAACAGCGTCCAATCACGCGCCGCGTGGCCAACGGCTCCCGACCGGATGCGTCATCGAATTTTGACACCGAGCGCGCAGCGCACCGCACCGGCAGGGCCCCGCTAACCAGGCTTCTCCGGGCGCGCGCCGGCGCGCTATACTTTCTGTTTTGTTCGCGGCGAGCGTGCAGTGCGTACTCCTTGAGCCGCGGGCGCACCCCCGGAAACTGCGATGAGCGAAGAACATACATCCTTCATAAAAACACCGCGGCAGCTGCTCATTGTGGTCCTGCTGGCCTTTGCCGTACCCATCGCGTTGTTCGGACTGCTGTCGCAACTTGTCACCGGCGTGCGCCCGGCGGGGAGCACGGAGTCGGAGAGCGGCGTGCTCGCTCGCATCAAACCGGTCGGCGCGCTCACGCTCGCCGACGCCAGTGCGCCACAGGGCAGCATGAGCGGCGAGCAGGTATACCAAACGGTATGCAAGACCTGTCATGAGGCCGGCTTGGTCGGTGCCCCGAAAGCCGGCGACAAGGCCGCCTGGGCGCCGCGCATCAAGGAAGGGCTCGACGCGCTTGTCGCCCATGCCCTCAAGGGCACCGCCAAGGGGATGCCGCCCAAGGGAGGCGACCAGAATCTCGCCGACGTCGAGGTCGCGCGCGGCGTGGTGTACATGGCCAACCGCTCCGGCGCCGCCTTCAAAGAGCCGGCCGCGCCGGCGGCGGCCACAACGGCTACGGCGCCGGCCGTGGCGACATCGCCTGCAACGCCGCCGGCCGCCGCCGCAGCGCCCGTCGCGGCTAGCGCGGCCGCCACAGCTCCGAGCACACCGGCAGCGCCCGCCAAGCCGGCGGCGCCGCTCAACCTCCAGTCGGGACAGGCGATGATGCAGAAGGATGGCTGCGCCGCGTGTCACGCCGTCGACAAGAAGGTGGTGGGTCCCGCGTACCAGGATGTCGCCGCCAAATACAAGGGCGACGCCTCAGCTCTGGCCAGGCTCACCCAAAAAGTCAAAGCCGGTGGCTCCGGAGTATGGGGTCAGATTCCCATGCCGCCCAACACGCAAGTGCCCGACGCCGATATCCAGGCGCTGGTGAGTTGGATCCTGACCCTCAAGAAATGACGCCTGTCGTGCAGTAAGGGGTTGGCGGAGCGCCGGCGCGGCCCGGGTGCAGCGGCCCGCGAGCCGCCGGGGCTTCCGTCGCACCATGAGCCACTACGTCGTCGGTGATATCCAGGGCTGCTACGCCGAATTCGCGCAGCTGCTCGACCTGCTAGCCTTCGATCCCGCGCGCGATCGCTTGTGGCTGGTCGGCGACTTGGTCAATCGCGGACCCGACTCGCTGGCGGTGCTGCGCCGCGTGAAATCCCTCGGTGCTGCGGCGACGACGGTACTCGGCAATCACGACCTGCATCTGCTGATTGTGGCCGCAGGGCATCGCGCCGCGCATCCCCATGACACGCTCTCCGCGATTCTCGAGGCAGCCGACCGTGACGAGCTACTCGACTGGCTCAGGCGCCGCCCGCTGGTGGTGCGCGAAGGGAAGTTGCTGCTCGTTCACGCCGGGCTGTTGCCGTCGTGGACGCCGGCCGATGCCGTGGCGCTTTCACGCGAGGTCGAAGCGGTTATGACCTCACCCGCGTACGACGATTTTCTGCGCCAGCTCTATGGCGATGAGCCGGCGCGCTGGGACGACCGGCTCGCCGGTCACGAGCGCCTGCGCGTCATCGTCAATGCCTGCACCCGCCTACGCTACTGCTCCGCCGACGACACGATGCAACTCAAGGAAAAACGGGGCCCGGAGCATGTGCCGTCCGGTTTTGCGCCCTGGTTTGCGCACCCGGAGCGCAAATCGGCTGGAGCCACCGTCCTCTGCGGACACTGGTCGACGCTCGATCTGCTGTTCGCGCCGAACGTGATGATGCTCGATTCCGGCTGTCTGTGGGGTGGAACTCTGTCCGCCGTCAGGCTCGACGATGGACGCCTGTTCCAAGTACCCAGCCGCTCGGCGATCGCGCCCAAACCGTTCGAATGAAGTAGCGCCTTCACCGGCCTACGTGACCGCAACGCCGAGGCCGCGTTCAGAACAGCGGCTGGCCGAAATGCTCCACATAGCGGCCCGCGATCGCCTCCCGGCTGAATGCATGGTTCTGGCCGCCACGCGATGCAATTTTGAGCGACCCGAGGAGCGAGGCGAGACGGCCCGTGCGCTCCCAGTCCCAGTGCTGCCCGATGCCGTAGAGCAGACCGGCGCGGTAGGCGTCGCCGCAGCCGGTCGGGTCGACGACCTCAGTGGGTTTGACCGGCGGAATCTCGATTACGCTACCCTCGGCATAGATGCGCGAACCCTCGCCGCCGAGCGTGACGATTAACGCCTCGACGCGGCCTGCCATCGCTTCGAGCGAGAGCCCGGTGCGTTCGGCGAGCAATCTGCCTTCGTAGTCGTTGACAGCAAGATAATCGGCGCAGTCGATCATCTCGACGAGCTCGGCGCCCGAGAACAGGGGTAGCCCCTGCCCGGGATCGAACACGAATGGAATCTTGGCGGCCGCGAACTCAAGCACATGCGCGCGCATGCCTTCGCGACCGTCGGGCGCCACGATGCCGAGCGCAATATCGGCAACGTCGCCGACTCGGTTGCGGTGCGACTCATTCATCGCCCCGGGATGAAAAGCGGTGATCTGGTTATCGTCGAGGTCGGTAATGATGAACGCCTGCGCGGTGTAGGTTCCCGGAATCACACGTACCCCGTCCGCGCCCACTGCCTGCGCCTTCAGTCGCTCGACGTAGGCGCCGCCGTCGTCGCCAACGGTCGCCATCACCACTGGCTCGCCCCCAAGGGCCTTGAGATTGTAGGCGATGTTGCCGGCGCAGCCGCCCCACTCGCGCCGCATCTCCCCGATTTGAAACGAAACGGAGAGCACATGCACCTTGTCGGGCAGGATATGCCGGGCGAAACGATCGGGAAACACCATGATCGTGTCCAGCGCAAGCGAACCGCAGACTAGGGTGCGGGGCGCGGACACTGTCTTCACGCGTCGTTTTCGCGGCCGATCTCGCGAACGATGAACTGCTGGCGCCGCGATACCGGGAGCGCCTCGGCCACGTCGCGCAGCAGAACCTCCCAATGCGCGTCTCCCTCGGCGCTCACATGACGTTCGAAGCCGCGGATCGCCTCGCGTGCAACCAGACAATTGCGATGTACCCGCACGAAGCGCGCACCGAACTCGTCTTCCAGTTTGGTCAGCGATTCTTCCAGCAGGAACTCCCGCTCCACGGTGCGGATCGTGATGTACTTGAGCTCGGCCTTGAGATAGATCACCTCCTCGATGGGCACGAGCACGACGCGCGACCGCTCGGTCACCGACAAGAACCGACGCGCTGCCGCAGGCAGGCGGTCGAGCCGCGCGTCCGACAGCGGCCGAAGGCGCGGCACCTTGTGCAATGCCGCGAGCAGGCGTTGCACGCGTACCGGCTTCATCAGGTAATCGATCGCATGGACCTCGAAGGCGGCGATCGCATGCTCGTGGTACGCCGTGGTAAAGATCAGCACCGGCGGTGCCGGCAGCTTAAGCAGGTGCCGCGCCAGCTCGATGCCGTCCATGTCGGGCATGCGAATGTCGCTCAACACCAGGTCAGCCGAGGCGCCGCCGAGCAGATCCAGCGCTTGGCGCCCACTGTCTGCTTCGCCCATGACCACGAGAGGTAGCGCACTGGCACAGTCTTCGAGAAGCTCGCGCAGCCGGCGCCGCGCCGGCGCCTCGTCGTCGACGACGAGGATCTTCAGCGGTGCATCAGGCATGGACGCCCTCCACGCGTGCCGGAGGCCGGTAGGGCATCCGGATATGGACCTCGTAGTTGTCCCTGCCCGCGCGCGTCTCGAGGCTAGCCTCGGCATCGAAGTGCAGCGCGAGCCGTTCGCGAATGTTGTCCATCGCCATCTTGTTGCCCGCGTGGTGGTTGCCGGAGAACTGGTATGGGTTACGCAGAATCGCGTGAATCTCGCCGCGGCGCAAGAAGATGTTGATCGCGATGGCGCCGGGCGCGCCAGAGGGCTCGATGCCGTGATACACCGCGTTCTCCAGCAGCGGTTGCAGCACCAGCGGCGGCACCAGTGCATCGCCAGGCATGTTTTCGAGATGCCATTCCACCTTCAGCCGCTCGCCCAGGCGCAGCTTTTCCAGATTGAGATACTGCCGGCACAGTTCGATCTCGTCGGCCAGCGGCGCGAGCTGCCGGTTGTCGCGCATCAGCACCCGAAACAAGTCGGCCAGGTCCTCCAGCGCCGTCTCCGCGCGCCGCGGCTCCGCGCGCACGAGGGACAACACGGCGTTGATGCTGTTGAACAAGAAGTGGGGGCGGATGCGCGCCTGCAACGCCTGCAGCCGCGCCTCGGTAATGGCCGGCGACAGCGCCTTGGTGCGCAGCTGAAAGTATCCAAGCAACACGCCCGCGGCCAGCAGTGAGAATACGGCGTGCCTGAGCACGCCGGTCGAGCCGGCACCCGCGTGCACCATACCGAGCAGGGCATCAAGCGCGATCGTCGTTCCCAAGGTGAGCGCGAGAATCATGATCACGCCCGTGCGGTACGGCATGCGCTCGAGCCATGGCGCCAGCGCATACAGCAGGAGCAGATTGGCCAGCAGGTGCGGCTCAACGATCCCCGTCGTGTCGAGCCAGGCCGCAGAGAAGGCCTCCCAGCGCGGCTCGCGTACCAGGGCTGCGACGAGAGCAAAGCCATTGACGGCAAGCAAAATGCGCAGCACCGTGCCAAGATTGCGCAGCTCGGGGAGCCGGGGCGGAAACGGCTTTTGATTTATAATCGCGCGCATCGTTTGCTGCTGTCGGCCCGGCGCTGCAATCCTCAGGCAAAACCTCCCGCCGGCGGCAGGCACGGAGCTTCGCCGTCTGGCTATTGTGGGGAAGAGCCTGCTGCGAGGCAAGCCATGTCCAGAGAACCGTCCCACGACAAGCCCGATGCTGATGCGCCGCCCGAACGTGGCTGGTCGGGTCGCTTCAGCGAACCGATGTCCGCGCGCATGCAACGCTTCAATGCTTCGGTCGCTTTCGACCGACGCCTGGCCGAGGTCGACATCGCCGCATCGCTCGCGCATGCACGCATGCTCGCGGCGACTGGCATCCTGTCCGCTGCCGATCTGGCAGCCATCGAGCGCGGCCTCCACCAGATCGGAGGCGAAATCGAGCGCGGCGAATTCGTCTGGGCACCGGCGCTCGAGGACGTGCACATGAACATCGAGATGCGGCTGACCGCGCTCGTGGGCGATGCAGGCAAGCGGCTGCATACCGCGCGTTCGCGCAACGACCAGGTCGCCACCGACATGCGGCTGTGGCTGCGCGGTGCGATCGATGCCCTGATCGTCCAATTGCGCGCGCTTCGCAGCGCGTTCATTGACCTTGCCGAGAAGCACGCGGCCACGATCATGCCCGGCTTTACCCATCTGCAGGTCGCACAGCCGGTGACCTTCGGCCATCACCTGCTTGCCTACGAGGCCATGCTGGCCCGCGACGCCGGGCGGCTTGCCGACTGTCGGCATCGGGTCAATCAGCTGCCGCTTGGCAGCGCCGCGCTGGCCGGCACGAGTTATCCGATCGACCGCCAGCGCGTAGCCAAGGAGCTTGGCTTCGAGGGACTCTGCAGCAACTCGCTCGACGCCGTCTCGGACCGCGATTTCGCGGTCGAATTCGCCGCCGCCGCGGCCCTGACCATGGTGCATCTTTCGCGCTTTGCCGAAGAGCTCATTGTCTGGTCGAACCCGAGATTTGGATTCGTGACCATCGCCGACCGGTTTTGCAGCGGCAGCTCGATGATGCCCCAGAAGAAGAATCCCGACGTCGCCGAACTGATCCGCGGCAAGAGCGCACGCACGATTGGCGACGTCACGGCTCTGTTGGTGCTGATGAAGGCACAGCCGCTGGCATATAACAAGGACAACCAGGAAGACAAGGAACGCCTGTTCGACGCCGTCGACACGGTGGCGGACAGTCTCGCGATCATGACCGACCTCGTGGCCACCGGGCTCGAACCGGTCGCGGAGCGCATGCGCGCTGCCGCGCGGGAGGGGTACGCCACGGCTACGGACTTCGCGGATTATCTGGTGCGCAAAGGCGTGCCGTTCCGCGACGCGCACGAAGCCGTCGCCCGCGTCGTGCGTCACGCCGAGGCCAAGGGCCGCGAACTCTCCGCGCTCACGCTCGCCGAATTGCGCCAGTTCGCCCCGCTCGTCGGGGAGGACGTTTTTCCGCTGCTCACCCTCGAAGGTTCGGTGGCCAGTCGCGACCATCCGGGCGGCACTGCTCCCGGGCGGGTGCGCGCGGCGGCGCAGGCGGCGCGCGCGGCGCTCGACGCGCCACCGGTCCATGACCCGTCGCGGCAACGCCCGCTAACCAGCCAGGAGTAGGTCCAATGTCCGGCACTGCGAAGAAGACTGCCTTTATCGGCTTGGGCGTCATGGGGTTCCCGATGGCGGGACACCTGGCCCGCGCCGGCCACGACGTCACCGTCTACAACCGCAGCCCGGCGAAAGCCGCCGAATGGACCCAAAAGCATGGCGGCCGCTGCGCGCCAACGCCGGCGGCCGCCGCTGCCGAGGCCGAGTTCGTCATGCTGTGTGTGGGCAACGACGACGACGTGCGCGCCGTGGCGCTGGGCAAGGACGGTGCGCTGTCGGGGATGCAGGCAGGCACGGTGCTGGTCGACCACACGACTGCCTCGGCGATCGTCGCGCGCGAACTCCATGCGGCGGCGAAGGCGCGCGGCGTGGGCTTTCTCGACGCGCCGGTATCCGGCGGCCAGGCCGGCGCGGAAAACGGCAAGCTCACGATCATGGTCGGTGGCGAGGCCGAGGCATTCGCGCGCACCGAACCGGTCCTCGCCTGCTACGCGCGCGCGGTCGCCCTGATGGGCGGCCCCGGGTCCGGGCAGCTGACGAAAATGGTCAACCAGATCTGCATCGCCGGCCTGGTGCAGGCGCTCTCCGAGGGGATTCATTTCGGCACGCGTGCCGGACTCGACATCGAGCGTGTCCTCGACGTCATCGGCAAGGGCGCGGCGCAGTCATGGCAAATGGACAACCGCGGCAAGACCATGGCGGCCGACAAATTCGATTTCGGCTTTGCCGTCGACTGGATGCGTAAGGACCTGTCGATGGCGATCGCCGAGGCCCGGGCCAACGGCGCGGCCCTACCGGTCACGGCCCTGGTCGATCAGTTCTACGCGCGCGTCCAGGCGCGCGGCGGAGGACGCTGGGACACCTCGAGCCTGATCCGCCTGCTGCGCGACGCGTAAGCCGCGCGCGCGGGCCGGCGCTGCCCCTCAGGAGGTCTACGACGCAGCCGCGCGCCGCCCGACACGCCCATCGCGGTGGTGCCGGCCGTCCCCGAGTCGGCCTGGCTAGGAGACGGCGTCGTCGAGCACGATCGCGAAGCTGATCTCGGCAGTCTTGGCCAGCATCAACGTCGCCGAGCAATACTTTTCCTTCGATAGCTTGACTGCGCGCTCGACTTGGGCCCGATTGAGGCCTTTGCCGGCCACGCGATAGGTCAAATGGATATGCGTGAATACCTTGGGCTCGCGCGCGGCGCGCTGCGCCTCGGCTTCGACGACACAGCCGGACACGGGCTGGCGCGCCTTCTTCAGAATCCACACCACGTCGAACGCAGTGCAGGCCGCCGTGCCGGCAAGGACGAGTTCCATCGGCCGCGGGCCTAGGTTGCGTCCGCCCGCCTCAGGCGCGCCGTCGACGACCAGCGCGTGGCCGCTGCCCGTTTCGGCGACAAAGCTCACGCCCTCGACCCATTTAATACGTGCTTTCACCCCGACTCCTCGGTACGGCCCGCGCCGCGCGCCAATCGGGCCGGTGCCTGCCCCCTCGGGCAGCCGCCCGCGAGGTACCCCATGCTTGCATTGTGCGCCGCAATATGCGACGATCATTTTACCCTTGCAAGCCGGGCATTTCTGCCCCGGTTGCAGGTCATTCCTCCGTTCTCCTCCTATGGTGGAATGCTTACGCGGCCGACCGGCCGCGTTTTTTTGCAATGCGGCGCAAAAGCGCGAGAACGGGCGCCGGTTTGACACCCCACGCCGGGCCGTATTATGATCCAAGACCTTGCAAAATTAAACCCGGAGGACCTCTTTTGAGCGGGGTCCGGCTTTTCCGGACTTTTCGGAGCTTTTGGCATGAGAACCTATTCCGCCAAACCGCAGGATGTGCAGCGGGACTGGTACGTCGTTGACGCGAGCGACAAGGTGTTGGGACGGCTCGCCAGCGCGATTGCGCATCGCTTGCGGGGCAAGCACAAGCCGATCTATACGCCGCATATCGATACCGGCGATTTCATCGTGGTCACCAATGTCGACAAGATCCGGGTGACCGGCAACAAGGCGGAGGACAAGCTCTACCACCGTCACAGCGGTTACCCCGGCGGGATCCGGACGACTAGCTTCGGCAAGATGCAGAAGCGCTTTCCCGGACGCGCGCTCGAGCACGCGGTCAAGGGCATGTTGCCGAAGGGGCCGCTGGGTTATGCCATGCTCAAGAAGCTCAAATGCTATGCTGGCGCGACGCATCCGCACGCGCCGCAGCAGCCGAAAACCCTTGAACTGTAAGGCTTATCGATGATCGGCAACTACTACTACGGAACCGGGCGCCGCAAAAGCGCGGTGGCGCGGGTGTTTATTCGGCAGGGGTCGGGCAAGTTTACGGTGAACGAGAAACCGGTCGACGAGTTCTTTACTCGCGAGACCGGGCGCATGGTTGTCCGCCAGCCACTCAAGCTAGTCAACCACGAGGCCACTTTCGACATCATGGTCAACGTGCATGGCGGCGGCGAGTCGGGCCAGGCTGGCGCCGTGCGCCACGGGATCACCCGGGCGCTCATCGACTACGACGGCCAGCTCAAGCCGACATTGTCGAAGGCCGGCCTGGTGACCCGCGACGCCCGCGAAGTCGAGCGCAAGAAGGTCGGGCTGCACAAGGCTCGACGGCGCAAGCAGTTCTCGAAACGCTAGGGCAACGCGCGCCGTTCGGACCTCTGGGCCGCCGCGAGGCGGCCCTTGGCTTTCTAGGCACACGGCGGAGGGACTGTCCGCGGCCCGGTTTTATTCCATTGTCATAGCCGGACGGCCCGGATGTTAGAATCCGGACACGACACGAGGGCACATGATCAAGGTCGGGATCGTCGGCGGAACGGGCTATACCGGGGTCGAACTACTGCGCCTGCTCGCCCAGCATCCCCAGGCGCAGGTGCGGACCATCACCTCGCGCCAGGAAGCCGGGATGCTGGTGGCGCAGATGTTCCCGAGCCTGCGCGGCGTCGACTCGTGCCGTGACCTACGCTACAGCGACTCGGCGCAGGCCGACCTGAAGGGGTGCGACCTGGTCTTTTTCGCCACACCCCATGGCGTGGCGATGGCGCAGGCGCGCGCCTTGACCGCCGCGGGCGTCAAGATCGTCGACCTCGCCGCCGATTTCCGCCTCAAGGACCCGGTCGAGTTCGAGCGCTGGTACAAAATGCCGCATGCCTGCCCGGAGCTGCTCGCCGAGTCGGTGTACGGATTGCCGGAAATGCATCGCGAAGCCATCAAAGCCGCGCGCGTAGTGGGCAACCCCGGCTGCTATCCGACCGCGATTCAATTGGGCTTCCTGCCACTGGTGGAAGCGGGTGTCGTCGATGTGGCGCATCTGATCGCCGACGCCAAATCGGGCGTTTCCGGAGCCGGACGCAAGGCGGAGCTCGGGCTCACTTTCAGCGAGGCGGCCGACAACTTCAAAGCCTACAACGTCGGCGGTCACCGCCATCATCCGGAGATCGTGCAAGGGCTAAACGGGGTAAGTAAGCAGCCGGTGACCCTGTTGTTCACGCCGCACCTTACGCCGATGATTCGCGGCATTCACGCCACGCTGTATGCACGCTTGACACAACCTGGCGTCGACCTGCAGCAGCTCTATGCGACACGCTTTGCTGGCGAGGCGTTCGTCGACGTGATGCCCCCGGAAAGCCATCCCGAGACGCGGTCGGTGCGTGCGTCGAATCATCTGTCGGATCGCAGTGCATCGGCCGCAGGGCGGCGACACAGCGGTCATCCTCGCAGTCATCGACAACCTGGTCAAAGGGGCGGCGGGCCAGGCGGTACAGAGCATGAACCTCATGTTCGGCCTGCCCGAGGCCATGGGTCTGCTTTCCGCACCGGTGCTTCCCTGATGCCGACCCTTCGCGGCCTCGGCCGGCGAATACGCCAGACCTTTGGCATCAGCGCGCCGCGCGTTGCGGTGCGCACCCACCTGTCTTGGCGCTGGCGCCTGCCGGCGTTGCTCGGCTTGCTCGGGCTCATCGTGGGCATGTGGTGGTGGGGATTCGACTTCGGCCAGTTTCTGGGTGGTTTCAACCGCGGCGCGGTGGCCGAAAAGCAAGCCCAGCTGGAGGCCGATACCACCACCCTAAGGGCCGAGAACATCCGTCTGCGCGGCCAGGTTGCCGCGCTCGAAAGCGAGCTCAACGTGACCCGCGGTGCGCAGACGACGCTGTCGCGGCAGGTGCTTGACCTGCAGAGCGAAAACACCCAGATGCAGGAGGATCTCGCCTTCCTGCACAAGCTGTTCAGCGATTCGGGCAAGCCGGGCACGGTCACGATTCAGCGCCTGCGAGCCGGAAAAGGATCGCGACGACGTCTATCGTTTCAGTATGCTGGTCGTGCGCGGCGGCAACCCCAGCGACGAATTCTCCGGACAGCTGACGCTGCTCGCGAACGTCGCCGCGGGCGGTCACAGCTCGACTTTGACGCTGCCCGACGACCAGCCGGATACCGCCACGGCGCTGACCCTCAAATTCAAGTACTATCAGCGAGTTGAAGGAACCTTCCGCGTCCCTCCGGGCGGCCAGCTGCGCAGCCTTCAGGCGCGCGTGGTCGAGCCGGGTCAGTCATTGCCCAAGGCGACACGAAACTTGAATCTCATGTAGGAGAGCCCCATGTTCGAACGCAAGAAGCCGCCCCAGCCCAAGCGCATCGACAGCTTGATCGGTGCCGGCACCGTTGTCGACGGCGATGTGACTTTCGCGGGTGGGCTGCGCATCGACGGCGCGGTTCACGGCAAGGTTGTAACCATCGACGGCCAGCCGGCGACGCTGGTCCTGAGCGAGCAGGCCAAGATCGAGGGTGAAGTCCGGGTTTCACATATGGTGGTCAACGGCGTCATCAATGGCCCGGTGACGGCGAACGACTATTTGGAACTGCAGGCGAAAGCCCGGGTCAACGGTGATGTGGTCTACCGCACGCTCGAAATGCACGTAGGCGCGATCGTCCAGGGCAAGCTGATGCACGCGGAGCAGGAATCGGCAGCGGTGGTCGAGCTCAAGCGCGCCACTGGCGAATGAGGCTCGGACGCGGCGTTGACCACGCCACCGGCGGTCTGTAAAGTTGTGCGAAGTAACCGAGGAGTTGGCAATGAATGCAATAACCGAGATGCCTGCCCCGTTGGTCTTTACCGACGCGGCGGCTATGAAAGTGAAATCGCTGATCGAAGAGGAAGGCAACCCCGAGCTCAAGCTGCGGGTGTTCGTCACCGGTGGCGGCTGCTCCGGCTTCCAATATGGCTTCACATTTGACGAGGCGGCCGCGGAAGACGATACCCGCATGGAAAAGAATGGGGTGACGCTGCTGATCGACGCGATGAGCTATCAGTATCTCGTTGGCGCGGAGATCGACTACCAGGAAGGGCTGGAAGGCGCGCAGTTCGTGATCAAGAATCCGAACGCAACCAACACCTGCGGTTGCGGTTCGTCCTTCTCGGTCTAGAGACCGGGTCCCGATATTGATTCCAACGGGGGCCGATGCCCCCGTTGTGCATTTTGGGCGCTGCCACCGCGCCGCAACCTAGGCCCGGTAGATCGCCCCCAGGAGGCGCGGACCCCGCGCACCGGTCACCGCGGGCAGCCCAGCCGCGCGCCCGGCCAGCGCTTCGCGGGCGAGCCAGGCAAAGGCCAGGCCTTCCACCGCGTGCACCGGCACGCCCAGCGTGGTCGTACTGGCCAGCCGCCGCGGCCGCAGCACGGCCTCAAGCGCCCGCATCAAGCCCGCGTTGTTCGCACCTCCGCCGCAAGCGAAGACCTCGGTCGCCTCGCCACAATACGCCGTGACCGCATCGGCGACGGTCTCCGCTGTCAACGCCAGCAACGTGTGTTGCACGTCCACGGCACGCGGTGGCGCCTGGAGCAGCGCGACGTGTCGGTCGAGCCACCCGATGTGAAACCGGTCGCGCCCGGTGCTCTTCGGCGGCGCGAGCGCAAAGTACGCGTCGGCCTTGAAGGCAGCCAGCAGCGGCGCAAGCACGCGGCCCTGCAGGCCCCAAGCCCCGTCACGATCGAAAGGGGCACCCGTGTGGCGTTCACACCAGGCATCGAGCAGCGTGTTGCCGGGCCCGGTATCGAAGCCGCGCACCGGGCCGCCCGGTGGCAGGTCGGTGAGGTTGGCGATCCCGCCGAGATTAACGATTGCGCGATGGCGGTTCGGGGCGGTGAACACTGCGGCGTGCAGGGCCGGTACCAGCGGTGCGCCCTGTCCGCCAGCCGCCACGTCGCGGCTGCGAAAGTCAGCGACAACGGTGATGCCCGTGATCTCGGCCAGCCGCGCGGGATTGCCCAGTTGCGTGGTGTAGCCCAAATCGGGGCGATGGCGCACCGTCTGGCCGTGCAAGCCGATCGCCACGATCGCGGCGGGCACGAGCCCGGCTTGGGCGAGCACCTCGCCAACGGCCAGCGCGCTGGTGTCCATCAGTGCGTTGCCCGCGAGGGCGGCGCGATGAATCTCGTCGGCACCGGATCGCTGCAGCGCCTGCAGCTCGGCGCGCAGCGATGCGGGCAGCGCGACGTGTGCCAGGGCGAGAGCGCGCAGCGGTGCCGCGCCGAAATCGACCAGGACTGCGTCGACACCGTCGACGCTCGTTCCCGACATCAAGCCGATATAGTGCTCGGCCAAACCGCGATCACTCGCCGCCGGCGAGCACCACACCATGGCCCAGCGCGAGCGCTTCACCCAGCGCCTGCACCTGCGCCAGATACGCCGTCTTTTGTGCGGCCGGCACAGGCTCCGCGTTGGGCAGCGCAATGGTCATCGGATTCTTCTGCACATTGTCGACGCGAAATTCGTAATGCAGATGGGGGCCGGTAGCCCAGCCGGTCATGCCGACATATCCAATCACGTCGCCCTGGCTGACGTGCGAGCCGGGCTTCACCCCTGGGGCGAATCGCGACAAGTGTCCGTAAACGGTCGAATAGGGGCCCGCGTGCTGCAGCATGACCACGTTGCCGTAGCCACCCTGCCACCCGGCGACGGTCACTTTGCCTGAGGCCGCGGCGTGTACCGGCGTGCCGGTCGGTGCGGCGAAATCCACCCCCTTGTGCGCGCGCCAGGTCTTCAGGAAGGGATGGAGTCGTGCCAGCGAGAAGCCCGACGTGATGCGCGTGAACGCGACCGGCGAGCGGAGAAAGGCCGTCTTCAGACTTCTGCCGTCTTCGCCGTAGTAGCTTTCGGTGCCGTCGGGCGACCGCCACAGGAACGCCCGATAAGCGGTACCCTTGTTGACGAATTCGGCGGCGATGATTCGCCCGGCGCCGATCGGCTCGCCGTCAATGCGTCGCACTTCGTACAGGACGCTGAACCGGTCGCCACGGCGCAAATCGTGCAGAAAATCGACGTCGCCTGAGAAAATGTCGGCGAGCTGCATCGTCACCGCATCGGGCAATCCGACCGCGTCGGCGGCCGCGAAAAGGGAACTGCGCACTTCGTTGGCGCGCAACTCGAAGCCAGCGGTGCCTTCGGCGGGCGCGGACTGCACGAAGAATCCGTCGCTGGCCCGATTGATCGTCAGCAGCTCGCCATTCTGCGCCGCATAGCGCAGGCTCAGCATGTGCCCGTCGGCATTGGTCTGGACGCGCAGCGACTTGCCCGGGCGAAGCTGATACAACGCGTGGGCTCGCGCGTCGGTGCGCAGGAAGCTCTGCGCCGCAGCGTCGTCGACTCCGAGCCGGGCCAGCATGCTGCCCAGTGTGTCCCCGCGGCGGACGCGCTCTTCGTGCCAATAGGTGTCGTCCGCCGCTAGCGCTGCCACCTCGGGCCGGGGCAGATCGCGCACGATGCGCTCCGTCGGAATGGTCTCCAGCGTCGTCCCTGGCGCGAGACCAAAAGCGGCAACCGCGGTCAATGCGGTAACCACGACCGCGACCCCGAGGCGAACGGCGCCGACGCGCGCGACGAGCACGGCAACGCTTTGCGCTAGAATTGCGACGAGTTTGCTCAATTCGGCTCCGGCCGATCTGCTCCGTTGGCACCTCGAGCGGGGCGGATTGTAACAGAAATGACTCCGATGAATCCCGACCTCGCCTATCAGCTTGCCGTGTTCCAGCGCGGCGCCGAGGAACTGATCGTCGAAGCGGAGCTCGTCGCGAAGCTGGCGCGCGGCAAGCCGCTGCGCATCAAGGAAGGCTTCGACCCGACGCGTCCGGACCTCCACCTCGGGCACACCGTCCAGTTCAACAAGTTACGGCAGCTCCAGGACCTCGGTCATCACGTCATCTTCCTGGTTGGCGATTTCACCGGCATGATCGGCGACCCAACCGGTCGCAACCTGACGCGGCCGCCGCTTACCGCGGATGAGCTCGCGGCCAACGCCAAGACCTACACCGACCAGGCGTTCCTGATCCTGGACCGCGATCGGACCGAGGTCGCGTTCAACTCGAATTGGCTCACGGCGCTCGGCGCCGACGGCATGATCCGGCTGGCGGCCAAGTACACCGTCGCGCGCATGCTCGAACGCGACGATTTTGCCAAGCGCTACCGCGAGGGTCAGCCAATCGCCGTGCACGAATTCCTGTATCCGCTGGCGCAGGGCTACGACTCGGTGGCCCTGAAGGCGGACGTCGAGCTCGGCGGCACGGATCAGAAATTCAACCTGCTAGTCGGTCGCGAGCTGCAGCGGCACTATGGTCAGGAGCCCCAGATCATCCTCACCCTGCCGCTGCTTGAAGGGCTCGACGGCGTCAACAAGATGTCCAAGTCGCTCGACAATTACGTCGGCATCACCGAGCCGCCGACGGAAATGTTCGGCAAGCTGATGTCGATTTCCGACGAACTGATGTGGCGGTACTATGAGCTGCTGTCGTTTCGCCCGCAGGACGAGATCGCGGCGCTCAAGCGCGCTTGTGCAGACGGGCGCAATCCGCGCGAGGCCAAGGTGCTGCTGGCGCAGGAGATCGTCACGCGCTTTCATGGTCGGCCGGCCGCGGAACACGCGCTGTCCGAGTTCGACGCGCGCTTTAAACAGGGGGCGCTGCCTGAATCGATGCCGGAAATCACGCTGCGCACCAACGGCGCTGGCTTGCCCATCGCCCAGCTGGCCAAGCAGGCGGGCATCGTCGATTCGACCTCCGAGGCACTGCGCCTGATCGTCCAGCGTGGCCTCAAGCTCGACGGTGACGTGGTCACGGATAAAGCGCTCGTGGTGAAGCCGGGGGCGACGGTTGTCGTCCAGGCCGGAAAGCGGAAGTTCGCGCGGGTAACGGTGGCGTAGCCCGGCTACATGATCCCGGGGTTGCCCGCAACACCGACCAGTCGTGGGCGATCGGGCGTTCGCGGCGCGATCGTTTTTTGCGCCTTCAGGTAGCGCGCCACCAGCTCCCAAACCGGCTCGCCGCCACGCGCCAGCGCGTCGTCGGCCACCGACGCCCAGCCCGCTACCCGGTACTGTTTGCCCGCTTCGACCGGCCGGCCCCGGACCCGCATGTCGCCGATGCGCGCGCCCATGCTTGCCCCGGGAGAACACGTGTACTGCAAGCCACCCACGCGCACCATGTCCCCGCCCTGCTGGTAATACGGGTCGGGGTTAAACAGATTGTCGGCAACGTCTTCGAGAATCGCCTTGATGGTCTCGCCGCTCAAGGCATTCACGGTGACCGACGGATAGGTGATTGCCGTCTGCTCCAGCAGGTGCTCGTAGGTGATCGCCTGCCCGGGAAGCAGCGTCGTGCCCCAGCGGAACCCCGGCGAGAAAGCGATCTCGGCGTCCTTCTCCGCCATCAGCGCCTCGACGAGCAGCTGATCAAACGTGCCGTTGAAGTTACCGCGGCGATAGAGCAGGCCCTCGGTGATGGCAAGCGGTTCGGCCAGCCGGGACTCATGCGGTGCCCGCAGTCTGGCGATCAGCGCCGCCATGGCGGCGTCGGCCGGTAGAAGGTTGGCAAACACCGGCAGTAGCTTGTAGCGAATCCCGGAGAGAGCGCCCGCGCGGCAATCGAAGTCGACCACTGCCAGGAACTTGCCGTTGCAACCGGCATTGGTAACCAGGGTCTTGCCGTTGCGGTTGGCGACCGTCAGCGGCTGCGGCACGCCATCGTGGGTGTGGCCGCCGAGGATGATGTCGATGCCGCTTATGCGTGCCGCGAGCTTCAGATCCACGTCCATGCCGTTGTGCGACAGCAGCACGACAATGCGCGCGCCTTTGTGCCGCACCTCTTCGACCACTGCTTGCAGGTCCTCTTCGCGGATGCCAAAGGTCCAGTCGGGGACGAACGCCCGCGGATGCGCGATCGGCGTGTAAGGAAATGCCTGACCGATGATCGCGACCAGGACGCCGTTTACCTCGCGCAGCGAATAGGCGGGAAATACCGGGTCGCCAAAATCGGCGGTGCGCACGTTCTGTGCGACGAAGTCGATCCGGCCGGCCAGGTCGTTTTCGACGACTTCCCGCACCCGCTCTGCGCCGTAGGTAAATTCCCAGTGCGCAGTCATGACGTCGACGCCGAGCAGCCGGGTCGCCTCGACCATGTCCTGCCCCCGACTCCACAGCGACAGCGCCGAGCCCTGCCAGGTATCGCCGCCGTCGAGCAGCAGCGCGCCCGGGCGATCGGCCTTCAGCTGCCGGATGAGCGTGGCCAGATGCGCAAACCCGCCAACCGCGCCGTAGAGGTGGGCCGCGTGCGCGTAGTCGACGCAGGTTAGCGCATAGGCGTCCCGGCTTCCGGGTTGCACACCGAAGCGTTGCAGCAGCGCCTCCCCGACCAGATGCGGGGGTTGCCCGGCGCCGCGGCCCACGCCAAGGTTGACGTCCGGCTCGCGAAAATAGTTCGGCAACAGCTGCGCGTGGCAGTCGGTAAAGTGCAGCAGGTGCACGTTGCCGAAGCGCGGCAGCGCGTAAAAGGACTCCCCGCCGTGCGCAGCGCGCGTTTCGACAGCGAGTCCGGCGGCCGACGCGGCGCCGAGGACGTGCAGGAACTCGCGGCGGTTCACCGTGCGACTATAGCATCGCGGCGCGCGGCTGCCGCCTCGCTTACTGGTTGACCGGAGACCCCGGATCGAGCAGCAGCGCCGTGACGTCCCTGATCTGCTGTTCGGTGAGGATTCCCTTGTGGCCGAAGCGCGGCATGCTGGAGCAGGCCGTGAACGCCTCTGCGTTATAGATCTTGCCAAACGTGTAGCGCTGCACTTCGGCACTGTTGCCACGAAGCTTGCCGTAGTGATAGAGGCTTGGCCCGAGCGTGCCGAATGACAACTCGCTTGGCGCCAGGCGATGGCAGGCGTAGCAGTTGGCACCGGCAGGCTCTCTGGGGTCATCGGAAAATTGCTTGCCGCGTCCCTCTTGGGCGATGCGCTCGCCGGCCCTCCAGTCGCCCACGATGCGGCCGTCGGCGGGATAGCGGATCGTGGCGAGGTTGTCCTGCTCGATGCGCGCCGCAACCTCCGGCGGCAGCGGCCTGCCGCGCGCCGCGCTGCAGGCCCGTTGCGTGGCATCCTGGCTCAGACGATCGAGCCCCGCCTGGCCGGCCGGGGTGAAGGAGCGCTGCAGCATCGCCGCCAGGTCTCCGTCGGCAGCCGTGGTGGCGCAACCGGCTGCCAGGAGCGCGCAGCCGCCAAGGTAAATGACCCTCACCGCCCGGCGCATGGCGGCCTCATCAGCGCTTGATTGCCGGCGCGTCAAAGGGCGCCCCGTTGGCATTGCGTGCCAGATACATCGTGAGCGCGATGGCCGCGTCGGAGGCGAGTACAAGCTGGGGAAAGCGCTGCTGCCGAAAGCAATCGTAGAGTCGCCATTCGAAGGTGCGCAGCTCGCCCTGCGACACGCGATAGGCCGGCCAGGTCGTGTACGCCTTGCGCGCACCCTCCACCGTCGCGAGGTCGGGCAGGTCCTGCAGGCGGATGCGCTTGCCCTGCTCGCCATGGCAAGTCGCACAGGCGAAATCGTGCGTTCCGGCGCGGTAGAAAAACAGCGCTTCGCCCGCGCGGTAGGCCTCGGCCTCCTTCGGGTGGCTCAGCGCAACATCCATGGTCACGCCCCGCGATTCGGAGGTCACGTAGGCCGTCAACGCCTCGAGATCGGACTTGTGCGCACTGCCGTCCCCGAACGGGTTGCGTTTCGCGTCGGCCTCGGTGTAGCCCTGCAGCCGAACCATGCACCACAGCAAGCGTGCCTCGAGATCCAGCACGCGATCGGCATCGGGGAAATAGCGCGGCAGCCGTGCGTAGGCGCCCTTGACGACGCCCGCGCCAAGGCCCAGGTCGCAGGCTTCCAGGGATACCTGCTTCGGCCCGCGCTTCTGCCGCCACAAGTCGGCGCCGCGCATCTCCCACAGCTCGGCCGGATTGCCATCCTGCAGCGCGGCGCGATAGGCCGCAATCGCGTCGGCGGTCGAGTCCTGTGCCAGCGCCGCCGGCGTCACGGCCAGCGCGACGAGCGCGACCAGGGTACCGGCCCCCTTCACGCGATGGCCGCCTCGTCGGTGCGCTTGTCGCCCCGGTTATCGGTCCAGGTGACGGTGATCCGGTCGCCCTTCGCACCGCCCTTGAACTTGAACGAAAGGAACGGGTTCTTCGAAATTGCCGTGCCCCATTGCGCGGCGAGCACGGTCTTGCCGTTCCAGGTGACGGTGACGTTCTGGATGAACCAGGCGGGAATGACCTGGCCTTGCGCGTCCTTGCGCTGGCCCGATTCCATCTCGTGGGCCATGAGCACTTTGACCTCGGTCGAATCGCCGACGAGGGTGGCGCGGATCTTCATCGGATCGGCCATCTCAACCTCCGCAGCCGCCCAGCGTCACCTTAACCTCCTTGGTGGCGAAGTAATACCTGCCGTCGGCGCGCACGAGCGCGTAGAGGTTCGCACTCTGCGCCATCTTGACGCGGGTCACGATCGTCGGCAAGGTGCCGACGGGAATGTTGAACACCGCGGCGAGCACGTTCGGGTTCTTTTCGACGAGGATCGCGATCGACTCGGTCTTGGTAATGTTGCTGGTGACACCGACGGGAACGACCGCGCCGTTCTCGGCGATCTCCGGCGTCTGAAAGAACACGATGTCCTTGCTGCGCGTCGGTTCGCCGACTCCCAGCCCCTTGAGCGCGTCGGCCACACTGTGCGTATCGAAGGCGGTCGAGTTCCAGGTCTGTGCGCGCACGGCGGCGGGTTTGAGCCACCCGGCAGCCGCGAGCAAGCCGAGCAGCGTGGCACCACCGCCCGACTGCATCCACTTTCTCCGCCGTCGATCCATTGCGACTCTCCATTCCTTGCGGCTCATTCTAACAAGCCGCGCCCGCCCCCGCCGTCCGCGTCTATGCCAGCGCTAATAGGTAAGGCAAGCGGCGTTGAGCAAGCCCACGGCGACCGCCAGCGCCGCCAATAGCGTTGCCGGGGCGACCCTTCCGGCGCTGATCGCCTCGCCGAAATGCGGCACCAATCGGCTCGTGGCGAGGTAGACGACGATCTGGGCCACGAAAGCAATGGCCGCCCACACGACCATATCGACCGGATTGATGCTGTGCGCAACGGCACTGGCGAGCGGCAGCACAAAGCCAAGCACCGCTCCCGACAGGGAAATCGCGGCGGCGACGTTGCCCTCGCGGATCAACTGGATCTCGCGATAGGGCATGAGCCAAAGATAAACGGCGATGAATACGGCCAGCAGGATCAGCCCCAGCCCGAAGTACAGTGCGAAATAGGGAAACCCGCTGAGCGATTGCCAAAGATTGTTCATGGTCGTGCTCCCGTGGTCCGCGTCGATCAGACGAAATAGTGCGGGATGAAGTGGCTGGTATTGCAGGTAATCGGCGTCGCGTCCTCCCGAATGCCGATGCCGGCAGGTTCGTCGCCCACAACCCAGGATCCGATGGTGACGTAGCTGCCCCCGAAACACGGGATGGGCGTATACGCCTGATAGATCCATCCTTCCTGGCCGTAGCTGCCTTCGGCGCGAAGTACCTCGCCGCCGCGGTATACGGTGACATTGGCTCCCTCACGCGAATACAGCGGCTTTTGCACGAAATCGCCGGAGATTCGGAACCTCTCGAATGCGGCCGGCAGCAGGTTCGGATGCCCCGGATTCATCTCCCACAAGACCGGCAGCAGCCCCTTGGTCGACATAAGCAGCTTCCACGCCGGCTCGATCGCCCGCAGGCTGGTGTCGAGGAGGTGGGGAGCGAAGGCATCGCGCAGCAACCACTCCCAGGGGTAGAGCTTGCACAGCGCCGAGATCGCGTCACCCTCGGCATCGACGAACCGGCGGGCGTCTTCGGCCCACCCGATGTCGTCGATGTACACGAAGCGGGTTTGCAATCCGGCTTGCGTGGCAACATCGCGTTGGTAGGCAATCGTGCCGAAATCCTCGTCGTTGTCGCGCACGCAGGCAAAATGAATCGGTGTGTTGCCCGACACGCTAAGGCCAAGCGCGCGCCAGCCGGCAATGAGCTTCTCGTGCAATGAATTGAACTGGTCCGCAGCCGGGTCCTGGGGGAGGACGGTGTCCTGAAACCAGCGCCATTGCACGACCGAGGCTTCGAGCAATGCGGTGGGCGTATCGGCGTTGTACTCGAGGAGCTTGGGCGGGTTCACGCCATCGAAGGCGAGGTCGAATCGACCGGCCAGCGCCGGCTCGCGGGCGTTCCACGATGCCCTGATGTAATCGGCGAAGGCTGGTGGGATCGCGAGTTGCTCAAAACGGTCCTGGGCGATCATGGCCTCGACCGCTTGCAGCGCCAGCGCATGGAGCTCCCTCGTGGCCGTCTCGAGCGTGTCGATTTCGTCCGCCGTGAAGCGATAGCAGTGCGCCTCGTCCCAGTAGACCCCACCGGTGGAATGAAACGTAAAACCCACGTCCGTGCAGTTCTCACGCCAATGCACGCGTGGCGCGACGTCAAGGCGCTGCATCAGCTGCTGCCGAAGCCGTGCGCGGCCCCGGTCGCACCGAATCCGCCGCGACTGACATGGCTGGTGAAGACGGCGTGGCTTCCCGGTCGGGCGGCATCGTCGGCGCCGGGTGGCGCGTTAGTTGATCCGAACTGGCCGGAACGATACGCCGGCCCGTACCAGTAGAGTCCGTGAAAGCCGCTGTGTGGGATCACTGTCGATGGTTCGCACTTGACCTCGTCGCCCCAATCGGCGACGCAGTCGTCCTTGCTGGCGTAGACGTCGCGGCGCAGCATTCGATCATCCTGACCGCAGGCGACCAACGCGGCCGCCCCCAGCAGCACGAGCGTGACCTGGCGGGAGGATTTGCGCGGGGGAATGGGCATGCGCTTCGACTAAGGTCGCTGGCGCGCCATCATAGACGATTGCACCAACCGTGTCCGCAGCCGGGTCGGCGCAGACCGCCTGCCCCTCGCGAGCGGTCAGTGGACGGTCGCGTTGGCGAGGAAGCGCAGCAGGGCGCCGGATTTCAGCCGGTAGGCCCCATCGCCGACGTACTCGGCGTCATCGAAGTCCTCACGCACGAACGTGACTTCGGTTTCGCCTAGCTTGAGCTCCATGACGACATCGTCGGCAACCGTCAGCTCATCGGGTATGCGCACGTATCCGGTCTCGAAAATGATCCCATCGACCTGCACGAAGTCCGCGCCCTGCATCGCTTCCGCCAACGGTATCGAGCCCGCCATCATCGCTTTGTCCGCCGCCGCCGACCCCGAATGGGGTGCCGTCGCGACATAGATGCGGCTGGTCGCCCCGAGGTTCAAGCCCGCCCCGGCGTGTCCGCCGCCGCGGACCGCCTAGGGTGCGCTCACCAACTCGCGGACGAAATTGGGGAGCGCAAACCCGGCGCGGTGCATGT
This sequence comes from uncultured beta proteobacterium, assembly GCA_963777455.1. GTDB lineage: Bacteria > Pseudomonadota > Gammaproteobacteria > Burkholderiales > Casimicrobiaceae > PALSA-1003. The sequence continues at coordinate 1,783,228 of CAVZQQ010000004.1, read as the reverse complement.
TGCCGTTGTAGTAGCGCAGGTCGCGAATCTGGCGCTGGGCGACGCGCCGATCCACATCCAGGGGCGTCAGGTATGCCGGATTGAGCGTCGCCGACGCGCTGGCCATCATCCACATGCCGCCGTACAAGGGCACCGAAACCAGGTACGGCGTGACGATGGCGAACGCGGCGCGCAGATTGGCCAGTCCCGCGCGAATGCGGTCGGGATGGGCCACCGGAGAGGCGATGTGCAGCGTCAGCGCCCCGGTCGGATTGAGCCTCGCGGCACAGGCGCGATAGAAATCGGCGGTGTAGAGCGGCTCCGACGGACCGCCGGGGTCGGTAAGATCGAGCACGATCAGGTCGAAGGTCTCGGTCACGCTGCGCACGAAAGCCAGCCCGTCCTCGATCTTGAGGTTGAGCCGCGGGTCGCTGAGCGCCCCGCGGTGCACCCCGTCGAAGTACTTGCGGGCGATGTCGATGACGGCAAGATCGATCTCGACTAGCGTCACCGATTTCATCGACGCGTATTTCAGCAGCTCCTCCGCCGAACCTCCATCGCCGCCGCCGATGACCAGCGCCTTCTCCGGGGCAGGATGCGCGATCGCCGCCACGTGAACGAGGTTCTCGTGATAGAAGAACTCGTCCTTTTCCGAGGTCATGAAGTGACCATCGAGCCGGAACAGCTTGCCGAAGGCACCGGTGTCGTGGACCTCGACTAGCTGGAAGGGCGACTGAAAGCGCTCGAACTCACGCGTGGAGCGGACAAAAAAACCGGTGTCCTCGGTCAGGTACTCAGTGAGCAGCCCCGGCTGTACGTCGCCGGCGGACTTGCTGTCAGGCATCACGTGCTCCGCGATGGATTGCCTGGTAGCGCGTATGCTGCGGCGCAAGCGCGTCTTGCATCGTGCGGAACAGCCGCTCGGCCTTGGCCGAGTTGTCGGTCGTGTAGTTGCAGACGTACACGTCGATCGTCACGAACCCGTGCTCCGGCCAGGTATGGATCGCAAGATGCGATTCGGCCAGCAGCACAGTGCCGGTCACCCCCTGCGGCTCGAACTGAAAAAAGCGGTCCCCGACGACGGTCATGCCGGACGCCCCGGCCAAACGCAGGCATAGCGAGCGCAACGGCTCCGCAAGCACCATCTCCGGCAGTTGGGCCGGGCAGCCATACCATTCTCCGAGCAGATGGATCCCGTCCATTGTTGTTCTCCCCGGCGTAACAGTGCCTGATTACAGTTTAGTGAAACTCGATATTATTGCCCAAATTCGGTGCCTGGGCGATAATTTTATCGCTGTGCAGCAAACATTCGGGGCCCGCACGGTGTAACCGCGTCCCCGATCGCGTCGTTCCCTCGCCCATGACCGCACCGTTGACCGCGCCCACCCCCGCGTCTGTGCCCGCCGCGAAGCGGCCGCCCGAGAGGGGCTTGCTCGCCAACGTCATCCGTGCGCTCGCCATGGATACGGCGCAGCCGGCGAACTCCGGCCATCCGGCCATGCCCATCGGCGTGGTGGAGATTGCCGTGGCGCTGTGGAACCGGCTTCTGCGGCACGACCCGGCCAATCCGCACTGGCCGGACCGCGATCGCTTCGTGCTGTCCAGCGGCCGCGGCTCGATGTTGCCGTATGTGCTGCTCGATTTGACCGGCTATGCGTTGCCCACGGCGGGGTTGCAGTGCTTTCGGCAGCCGGACTCGAAGACGCCTGGGCACCCGGAAGGCGGGGTTACACCCGGCGTGGCAACGACCTCTGGCCCCCTGGGCCTGAACCGCGCTTTCTTCAGGAAGAGACCATGACCATCAAAGTCGCGATCAACGGCTATGGCCGCATCGGCCGCAATGTCCTGCGGGCACATTACGAGGGCGGCAAAAAGCACGATCTGGCGATCGTCGCTATCAACGACCTCGGCAGTCCGGACACCAACGCCTACCTGACCCGACATGACACCGTGCACGGCAAATTCCCCGGCAAGGTCGAGGTCGACGGCGATGCAATGGTGGTCAACGGCGACCGCATTCGCGTGCTGGCGCAGAAGAACCCGGCCGAGTTGCCCTGGTCCGCTCTCGGCGTTGACGTGGTCCTCGAGAGCACCGGATTGTTCACAACCAAGGAAAAGGCGTTGGCGCACCTGAAGGGCGGCGCGAAGAAGGTCATCATCTCTGCGCCCGGCGGCAAGGATGTCGACGCAACGATCGTCTACGGCGTCAATCACCAGACGCTCAGGGCCGCGCACACGGTTATTTCGAACGCTTCGTGCACGACCAATTGCCTCGCGCCGCTGGTCAAGCCGCTACATGACGCAATCGGCGTCGTCAGCGGCCTGATGACGACCGTTCATTCCTATACCAACGATCAGGTGCTGACCGATGTCTACCACGAGGACCTGCGACGCTCGCGTTCGGCAACGATGAGCATGATCCCGACCAAGACCGGAGCCGCGGCGGCGGTCGGACTGGTCCTGCCCGAGCTCAATGGCAAGCTTGACGGCTATGCCATCCGCGTGCCGACGATCAACGTCTCGATCGTCGACCTGTCGTTCATCGCGGCGCGCGACACAACCGTCGACGAGGTGAACGCGATCCTGAAGGCCGCGTCCGAATCCGGGCCGCTTGCCGGGTTGCTTGGCTACAGCACGGGTCCGCTGGTGTCCGTTGACTTCAACCACGACCCGCGCTCGTCGGTGTTCGACGCCACGCTGACCAAGGTTGTGGGCCGCCTCGTGAAGGTGTCATCCTGGTACGACAACGAATGGGGTTTCTCCAACCGTATGCTCGACACGACGATGGCGCTGATGGCGGCGAAATAGGCCATGGCCAATCTTTTCACCGCCCATCCTGCGAGCGTGGGCGAGACCTACGGCCAGCACCTGCGTTTTGCGCTGTCGTTCGGCGCGCGCATGACGCTGGGCGGTATTGCGGCGGCGATCCACGCGCTGTTGCCGTTCCTGTTCATCACGACGGCGAGCCGCATGCTCGAAGAGCTCAATGTCATGCGCGATCGCACCGCCCAGCGCGCGCCGCGCACCTGAGCGCGGGCGCGACAAGATGCCGGCATTCGTGCGCCTCGCCGATGTAGACGTGGCCGACAAGCGCGTGTTCATCCGCGCCGACCTTAACGTGCCGCAGGACGATCAGGGCGCAATCACCGATGACACGCGTATCCGGGCCTCGGTGCCGGCGATTCGCGAGACGGTGGCGCGCGGCGCCGCGGTGATGGTGACGTCGCACCTTGGTCGCCCCGCAGAAGGGCGCTTCAGCTCCCGCGAATCGCTCGCGCCGATCGCCGCGCGCCTCGGGGATATGCTTTCCCGCCCAGTTCCCCTCATCGGTAACTGGGTCGACGGCGGAGCCTGGCACGCGAACCTGCGTCCGGGCGACCTGGTGCTGCTCGAGAACTGCCGCTTCAACAAGGGCGAGAAAGAGGATGACGAGGCGCTGGCCGAAAAGATGGCGCGGCTGTGCGACGTCTACGTCAACGACGCCTTCGCGACCGCTCATCGCGCCGAGGCGACCACGCACGGCATTGCCCGGTTTGCTCCCGTCGCCTGCGCCGGGCCGCTGCTCGCCGCAGAGCTCGATGCACTGGGCCAGGCCCTGGCGCGACCGCGGCGCCCGCTGCTCGCGGTCGTCGGCGGCGCCAAGGTGTCGACCAAGCTTACGGTCTTGACCGCGCTCGCGGGTAAAGTCGACTCGCTGGTTGTAGGCGGCGGCATCGCCAACACGTTTCTTCTCGCAGCCGGCAGCAACATCGGCGCTTCGCTCGCGGAGCCCGCCCTTGTGGGCGAAGCCAGAGCCATCCTCGACGCCTACCCAGGCAGGGTAGCCCTGCCGCTGGATGTGGTCACCGCGCGGGAGCTGGCCGCAACGGCGATGCCGACATTGAAAGCCATCGGCGCTGTCGGTGCCGGTGACCGGATTCTCGACATCGGACCGCACAGTGTACTGGCCCTGCGCGCGCTCATCGCGGACGCCGGGACGATCGTCTGGAACGGCCCGGTCGGGGTGTTCGAATGGGACGCCTTCGCCGCGGGCACCCGGGCGCTCGCGCTGGCCATTGCCGAGTCGGCCGCCTTTTCGATTGCCGGGGGCGGCGACACGATCGCCGCCATCAACCGCTTCGGCGTTGCGGACCGCATCGGCTACATCTCGACCGCAGGTGGAGCTTTTCTCGAGTTTCTCGAAGGCAAGACGCTGCCTGCGGTCGCCGTACTGGAGCAGCGTGCGTCGCCGCCATGAAGCCCGCCGCGACTCGGACGCCCGGTCACCGCGGCGGTTGTGTCGGCGCACGTGGCCACCCGGACGGCAATCCGCAGGAAATCAACACCGATGACGACCGTCTGGTCGAACGCGCCCTGAGGCGCTAGGAGAGCCCATGCAGCGCGCCACCAAGATCGTCGCCACAATCGGACCCGCGAGCAGCACGCAGGACGTGCTGACCCGGATGCTTGCGGCGGGCGTTGACGTCGTACGCCTTAACTTCTCCCACGGCACTGCCGCCGATCACGAGCAACGGGCGAAGCTCGTGCGCAGCGTGGCGCAGTCCCTCGGCCAGGAAGTGGCCATCATGGCCGACTTGCAGGGTCCCAAGATTCGCATCGGTAAGCTCGCCAACGGCAAGGTTACCCTGCGCGCCGGGCAGCCGTTCATCCTTGACGCCGATTGCGAGCTCGGCAACGAGGAGCGCGTCGGGCTCGATTACAAGGAACTGCCACGCGACGTTGCCCCGGGAGCGGTCCTGCTGCTTGACGACGGCTTGATCCGGCTGCGCGTCGAATCGGTGCGTGGCAACGAGATCACAACCCGGGTCGAGGTCGGCGGCGTGCTGTCCAACAACAAGGGCATCAACCGTCAGGGCGGCGGCCTGACCGCGCCGGCGCTTACGGCCAAGGACATGGAGGACATGAAAACGGCTGTGGCCATCGACGCCGATTACATCGCGGTATCGTTTCCCAAGAACAGGGAAGACATGTACATGGCGCGGCAGCTCCTGCGCGCGGCCGGCGGCCGGGCGCTGCTCGTGGCCAAGATCGAGCGCGCCGAGGCGATCACGGCACTCGAAGAAATCATCGACGCCTCCGATGCCATCATGGTCGCCCGCGGCGATCTGGCGATCGAGGTCGGCAACGCTTCGGTGCCGGGGCTGCAGAAGCGAATGATCCGCCTCGCCCGAGAGCGCAACAAGCTGACGATCACGGCCACTCAGATGATGGAATCGATGATCGTCAACCCCGTACCGACACGTGCTGAAGTATCCGACGTCGCCAACGCGGTGCTCGACGGCACCGACGCGGTGATGCTCTCGGCGGAGACCGCCGCGGGGCGCTATCCAGTCGAGACCGTGGAGGCGATGAGCCAGATCTGCATCGAGGCTGAGAAGACTAATGTGGTCGAGCTCGAGCGCGACTTTCTCGACCGCACCTTCACCCGCATCGACCAATCGGTCGCGATGGCGGCCCTCTTTACCGCGCATCACCTCCGAGTCAAGGCAATCGCCGCGCTGACGCAGTCCGGATCGACTGCGCTGTGGATGTCGCGTCACAACTGCGGCTGTCCGATCTTTGCCCTGACGCCCGAGGTGTCGTCGCAGCGCAAGATGGCCCTTTTCCGCAACGTGCGGCCGCTGTTTCTGGAGCAGAGCGCCGATCGCGACGCGGTTCTGCGCGCCGCCGAAGACTTGCTTCTAGAGAAGGGCCAGGTGCAACCTACCGATCTCATCGTCCTCACCATCGGCGAACCGATGGGCAAGTCCGGCGGCACGAACGCGCTCAAGATCGTACGCGTGGGAGAGCACAGCTAGCGCAAGCTCGCGCGCTACCGTTGCCCCCATCTAACCCGATGTTAACCTGCTCGCATGCCGCGCGCGATCACCAGCAAAGCGCGCGCTCGGTCCTGGACTTCACCGAGGCGTTGCGCCCTGCGGACAGGGCGGCACTCTGGCGCGAACCTGAGCTCGTCTGCAGACGCACGGGAGTTCTCCTCGCCGTAAACGGCATTGCGACCTAAAGCGAGCCATGGCCGCGCCGCGCCCGGAGTTGTTAGCGATCAACACCGCGACGGTGCGCAAGCAATGGTCGCTTCCGGAAATAATCGCCGGCTGCGCGCGCCGCGGTATTCGCATGATTGCGCCTTGGCGCGATCAGGTCGCGGCGACGGGCTTGGCGCAGGCCGCGCAGCGCCTGCGCGATGCCGGTATCAACTTGTCGGGTTATTGCCGTGGCGGAATGTTCTCCGCACTCGATCGGGCCGCACGCCAAGCGGCACTCGACGACAACAAGCGCGCCGTCGACGAGGCGCTGGTGTTGGGCGCGCCCTGCCTGGTTCTGGTCGTCGGTGGTCTGCCCAAGGATAGCGAGGGGCGCATCGCGTCGAAGGACCTGCTCGGCGCCAGGGAAATGGTACGCGATGGCATTGGCGAGCTGCTCGAATACGCCCGTCCGGCGTCGATGCCACTGGCCATAGAGCCGCTGCACCCGATGTACGCCGCTGATCGCGCATGCGTGAACACCGTCGCCCAGGCGAACGACCTCTGTGACGAGCTTGCGCCGGGCAGCAACTCAGGGCTGGGTATCGCGGTCGATGTCTACCACGTCTGGTGGGACCCGAACCTCGAGCGCGAGATCGAGCGTGCCGGGGCGCACTCGGGCCGGTTGCTGGCGTTTCACCTCTGTGACTGGCTGGTGCCGACCACCGATCTACTGTTCGATCGGGGCATGATGGGCGACGGCGTGATCAATCTGCCCCTGATCCGGTCCTGGATGGAGGCTGCGGGTTATCGCGGTCCCCACGAAGTCGAGATTCTTTCGGCGCGCAACTGGTGGCAGCGCGACCCGGACGAAGTACTCGCCACCTGCATCGAGCGCCACCAGAGCGCCTGCTAGCAGAGCCGGTCTCGAAATGCAAATTTATTGCGCCGCTGCGACTGACCTGTAGCCATCTCTACTGCATGACCACATTGCGGTAGGCGTCAATGATGGCATGCGCCAAAGATGGCAGGACTAGCGTACCCCCACGGCGCCAGGACAGCGATAGCGGAATGCCTATCGCCGCATGTACCAACAGAAGTCCGGGTAAGGTCCGCAACGCAGAACTCCCGGAGGAAGTTCAGCGCCTGTTCGGAATGTATGCTAACCGCGTGGCCCGTCGTGACGGCAGCGGCGCTCATGATAGCCACGCCAATTGTCACGGCGGCAGCGGTGGAAGGAACGGCGTGCCGAAACGCCTGACGACGCTGGGAGCATAGTGCAAGGGCCGCGAGCGCGGAACCAGCGGTCGCGCATAGCAACCAAGCCTGCTCAGTAGGCGCGGCCTCGGTTCCCGCGCGGACCAGTACAGCAATCGGCAACACGGCCAGCGCCGAGGCAAGCAACCATCCCCGGCGGTGCAGGCCGGTGGCGGCACCGCGAACCCACAATACGGAAAGAGGGCGCTTCGCCACCGCCAGTTGAAATACGACGGTCAAGGGCATGCCGAGAAGCAAATAGGCGTTTGCGTCGAGGCGAAAGTAGAAACCCGTGGCCATCCAGACGGCCACCAGCGCCAGGACTTGCAGAAACCGGCCCACCTGCGCGTGCGCCACGGTAGCGAATTAGCTAATAGGAGTTCGAACCGGGCCAATGCGCCTGAAAGAAAAGGCCCCGGTGCAACCGGATGTAGACGGAGAAAACCAGGAGGATCAACAGATGACTCGGCGCTCCTCGGTCTTAGAGCTCAGCTGTACGTGAGCCGCTCCCCTTCGGGCTGTCGAACTCATGGTTCCTCCTGGTTTGTGCTGCGATCCCCTTCGCGTCAGGGTCTGGCCCCGCGCGCCGCCTGCGGTGCGACTCGCGCCGCGGCCCTTTTTGTGTGTCAACTGCCAGCGGACCTTACGGCAATTCTAAGCCGCGCAACGGCCGCCCACCGCCCTTGACCAACCGCTAGAAGCGAGCGGTTCGGGCGCAAAATTCCTTGCGCGAGTACGGCTGCTGACCGAGCTAGTTGCCGCAGAGCGCGAGGGTAACTGCCTGCAGCACGTCGCCGCTGGTGTTGTCTTCTGCCCAGGCGACCAATGCCAAGGATCCCGGCTCGCTGGGCAGCGGCAGTTCGACCTGCTGGTGCAACTCGCCCGTGGCAGGCACCGCAAGCCCGGGGCGCCACGCACGCACCACGTGGTCGTGGACCAAATGCTTGCCATTGTTCTCGCCGGCCTTCACGTCGCTGACAACGCCGTTTTGCACCAACGCCACGGCCACGACGGCATGACCGCGATCGATCAACTCGGGCACGCGCACGTGCACATCGACGGAAACCGAGGCATGTCCAGTCGGACTCGCAGCCAGCTCGATGCTGGCCCGCGGCGACCGTGCGTTGATAGTGGCGAGAGCTCGCGTCGGCTGGCCCGCGCTGCGCCAGGTAAAATCGCTGCCCTGCAACAGCACCTGGGGAGTGTAGACAAATGCGCTGTCGTGGCGCTGCATTTGTAGGTACTGCCGCCGCGTGAACGCCGCGCTGTCGAAGCGATCATGCCAACCGAGGTGGTCCCAGTAGTCGACATGGAAGGCGAGCGCGGCGGCGCGGGGCTTGTCCGCACCGAGGTTAAGCGCGGAGAACCAGCGGTCGGCCGGCGGGCAGCTGTCGCAACCTTCCGAGGTATACAGTTCGAACAGTCCGATCGTGTATTCCGGGCTGGCCGCGCGGCAGGCCACGCTACCCAGTGCCGGTCCGGCCAAGAGCGCGGCCGCGGCAAGTATGCCGAGCTTCCAGGTCCAAGTCGTGCTCATCGGGCCCTCGTCGTCGATGCTGATGCCCTTGGTCGAGCGGAACACCGCAGTCCTTACCAGGGACCTACCGTTGGTATGCTAGCATGCACCCGTTGCCGCGCGTCGTGGGACGTCTTGGTCCTGCACCGTCTCCGCCATTTCAACATCACCAGAGGAGGCCCCATGGGAATCATGTCCATTATTGGCACGATCATCGTCGGCTTCATCGTAGGCTTTCTCGCGAAAACCTTCTACCCGGGAGCGGGGCACCTCAGCTTCCTGATGACCGTTGCGCTCGGGATTGGCGGATCGGTCGTCGGCGGGGTCATCAGCAGTCTGATCTTTAGGAGTCCCGACGGCAAATTTCACCCCGCCGGTTGGATCCTGTCGATCCTCGGGGCAGTGATCCTGCTTTGGGCCTATCTGAACTTCCTCAGCTGACCAGAGGCGTCTCCGCCGCAGTCGGTCATCGCTGAGCGGGGACGAATCGGGCCGAATTTCCCGCCCGAATTTCGACGCCGGCGCGGCGCCGGGCGTGCCTATAATTCAGGCATGCCCAACCTTCCTTCTGCTGAAGTCATGTACCGGGCCGTGGTCGATCACGACCCGACCTTCGAAGGGATTTTCTTCGTCGGCGTGGCGACCACCGGCATCTTCTGCCGGCCCACCTGCCGGGTGCGCACACCCAAGCGCGAAAACGTCGAGTTTTTTGGGTCACCGAGCGACGCGCTGCACGCCGGCTACCGCCCATGTCGTCGCTGCCGACCGCTCGATCGCGGGTTCAACGCACCGTCGCTGGTAGGCGAACTGCTGGCCGCGGTCGAGCAGGAGCCGACGGGCCGCTTGCGCGACGTCGATCTCGCGCGCCGCGGCATCGACCCTTCAACCGCACGCCGCACATTCAAGCGCTATTGCGGCATGACCTTCCACGCTTATCATCGCGCGCGCCGCATGGGCCTGGCCCTGGCCGGCGTGCGCCAGGGGAAATCCATGCTTGACCTGCAACTCGATCACGGCTTCGAATCCGGCAGTGGTTTTCGCGCCGCCTTCAATCGCCACGTGGGCGCCGCGCCCAGTCGCGCGCGGGACGCCGACTGCCTGTACGCACAGTGGTTCGAAACGCCGCTTGGCGCGGTGCTCGCGCTCGCCGATGACGCCGGGCTCGCACTGCTCGAGTTCGTCGATCGCCGCGGGCTTGAGGGCGAACTCGAACTTATCCAACGCAAGCTCAAGCGCCGCATCCTGCCTGGCGAGCATCGGTTGCTGGCCCAGATTGGGGACGAGCTCGGCGGCTATTTTGCCGGCCGCACGTTGACCTTCGCCACGCCGCTGGCGCTCTCCGGATCGCCGTTCCAGCATGCCGTGTGGAACGAGCTGCTGACCATTCCCGCGGGCACAACGCGCTCGTACGCCCAGATTGCCACGGCGATCGGCCGCGCAGCTGCGGTGCGCGCGGTGGGTCGCGCCAACGGCGACAATCGTCTGTGCATCGTCGTGCCCTGCCATCGTGTCATCGGTGCCGATGGCGCGCTGACCGGGTACGGTGGCGGCTTGTGGCGCAAGCAGTGGTTGCTGGAGCACGAACGGGTGCATGCCGACGCGCGCGGCCAGCTCACGCTCGACGTGGCGCCACACGCGGCGATCGCCACCGCCGCCGCCTAAGCGAATGCCGCCGCGGGACCTCGCCCGGCTGCTGCTTCTGGCCGGGCTCTGGGGTGGTTCGTTCGCCTTCATCCGCGTTGCCGTGCCGGTCGTCGGCCCGGTTTGGCTCGCCTTCTCGCGGGTGGCGCTCGCCTTCCTGGCACTGTTCGCGCTGGCGCTCTCGCGCCGCGCCGTGCCGCCGCTGCTTGCGCATTGGCGCGACTACCTGGTTATCGGCGCGGCGAATTCGGCGTTGCCCTTCGCGCTTTTCTGCTTCGCCGAGCAATATGTTGGGGCCGCGATGGCGGCTATTCTCAATGCGACCAGTCCTTTTTTTGCAGCCGCCGTCGCCGCCTTGTGGCTCAAGGAGGCATTGCCGTTGCGCAAGCTTGGCGGCATGGCGCTCGGACTTGGCGGCGTGGTCGTTCTCGTCGGTTGGTCCGCGCAGACCGGTGTGAGCGTGTTGCCTGCCACGCTCGCTTGCCTGGGCGCAGCCCTGTGCTACGGCGTCGCGAGCGGTTACGTCAAACGCAGGATGGCCGCCGTGCCGAGCTTCGCAGTAGCCCTTTACAGCCAGCTCGCGGCCGCCATCGTGCTCGCCCCGGCACTACCCTTCGTGGCTCGCCCCGGAGTGCTCACGCCGGTGGTCCTCGGCAATACGCTGGCCCTCGCGCTGGCATCGACGGCCTTCGCCTACCTGCTCTATTTTAGGCTGATCGAGACGCTTGGACCGGCGCGGGCGTTGACGGTTACCTTCCTGATTCCGGTCTTTGGCGTGCTCTGGGGCTGGGTATTCCTCGGCGAGCCGGTTACGGCCAATACCCTGTGCGGCTGCGCTCTTATTCTCGCTGGCACCTGGATCACCGTGCGCGGCAGGCCCGCGCAACCAAGGGCCTTGCCGACCTCCGATCGGGGATCTGCCTAGGGGCTAGCCGTCAGCCGCTGGCGCGGCGCAGTCAGACCAGCTCGGCCGCGGGACCGAGCACCTGGGCACGCAACTCGCGATAGCGCGGCAGCGTCGGCGGGTAAACACAGATGTACTTGACCTGCGCGGCCTGCAGGCAGCGCTGCTTGATGATCTCGAGCTTTTGATCCCTGGGGTTCTGCACCTGTTCGGGCTCTTTGGCGTCGACGATGGCGACGATGGTCATGTCGCGGTCGCACACGACAAAACCAACGTGCTGGTTGGCGATCTTGCGGAAGGCGCGCAGGCGCTCCATGCCTTGCGGGCCGATCTTGACCTGCAGCACATCCGCCAGGCGGATACGGGCGAAGATTTCATGCCGTGGAAAGGCCGCCTTGAGCAGGAGGTAGACGACGTTCTCCGCCTTCGACAGAAAGCGCGGACGCAGTAGATAGAGCCCGGGGACCTCGGCGCTCGACAGCAGGCGCGTCGTTTCCCCCTCGGTCCACTGCGCGACCGTATTCTGCGCGTCGGGCCCCGGCCGCCCTCGATTCAAACTCTGGCTGCGCCGCACCAGGCCGACGATCACGAAGACGACCAACGCGCCAACCCCCAGCGCCAAGACGAGCATCCCGAAGTTCATGCAAGGGGTTCCTGAGTATCTGGGTCGGGCGCGCCCGGCGCTCCGCCTTCGGTCGGCGTTTATCGGGGCGCATCGATGCCGCTTCGATGCGCCGCATCGAGGCTAGTCTAATGCATTTTGCATGGGCGCGGGGGCTCCCCCTCTGCACCGGGGCGGGGGTTGGGGCTGCGCACGTGACCGGCGGTCGCCGAACAACGTCGTCGCCGCCATTCCAGGGCGCAATACCGAGCCCCAGCTCTCCCCGGCGCCATTCCTCGATCGGTCCAACAGTGCAATATGTACTGGCCCGATATAGCGACTTGCGGGCATGGCAGCGCCTGTTTAGAATCGCCCGTCCCCGCTGATGAAGCCACGAAGCCACCGCGCTCCGCATGCGCCCCTGCTTATCCGCTTCCTCCATGGCGCGGCGCGGGTGATCGCATGCGCCGCCTTCGTGCCCCTTACCCACGCCGCATCGCTCTCACCCGATGGGGTGGATCTAACCTTCGGCCAGGGTCACAGCGTGTTTGTCTCCGGCGCCGCGCTGCATTGGAACTCGCTGTGCGAGTGCGTGGATCTGAAGGATCATGACTTCGACACGCGCCTGGTGGCGCAGATTTCGTACTGGCATGCGCAGGTGCACCCCACCGACAATGGCTCGCTTTGGGACGCCGGCCTCACCCCGATGCTGCGCTGGCTGCCACCGTGCTGCACGACCGTGCAACCGTTTCTCGAAGCCGGCGTCGGCGTGCACCTACTGTCGCACACGCGTATCAACAACAATCGTGACCTGAGCACGGCGTTCCAGTTCGGCGAAAACGCCGGGGGAGGCATTGCCTTCGGCGAGAATCACCGCTACGAGCTGGGCGTCTACGTCCAACACGAGTCGAATGCGAGCATCAAGGAACCGAACCCCGGCCTCACCTATCTGGGTGTCGTGCTGCGTATTGCGCTGCGTTAGGCCGCCGGTCGGCGGCCGCCAAGCGCCGCCGCTCGCAGTAAAAAACAAAGCCCCGCCGTAGCGGGGCTTTGTGCATTGCGGCTAGGTGCCCGCCGAAGCAGGTCACATATCCATATCGCCCATGCCACCCATACCGCCCATGCCGCCGCCGCCGCCCATCGCCTTTTCGTCCTTCGGCAGTTCGGCAACCATGGCCTCGGTGGTAAGCAACAGGGACGCAACCGACGCCGCATTCTGCAGCGCGAAGCGCGTCACCTTGGTGGGGTCGACGACACCCATTTCGACCAGGTCTCCATACTCCCCGGTCTGGGCATTGAACCCGAAGTTGCCGTTCTTTTCGACGATCTTGTTAACCACGACCGACGCTTCATCACCGGCGTTGCCGACGATCTGGCGCAGGGGTTCCTCGAGCGCGCGCAACACGATCTTGATGCCCGCTTCCTGATCGGCATTGCTGCCCTTCAGGCCCTTGAGGTTGGCGCGAGCCCGCAGGTAGGCTACGCCACCACCGGCGACGATACCCTCCTCGACCGCCGCGCGCGTGGCATGCAGGGCGTCTTCGACACGCGCCTTCTTCTCCTTCATCTCGACCTCGGTGGCGGCACCGACCTTGATGACGGCCACACCGCCGGCAAGCTTCGCCACGCGTTCCTGCAGCTTTTCCTTGTCGTAGTCGGAGGTTGCTTCCTCGATCTGCACACGGATATTCTTTACCCGCGCCTCGATGGCCGATTTTTCACCCGCGCCATCGATGATGGTTGTGTCTTCCTTTGCGACCTCGACCTTTTTCGCGCGGCCGAGATCCTTCAGCGTCGCGTTCTCGAGCTTAAGGCCCAGCTCCTCGGCGATCACCGTCCCGCCAGTGAGGATCGCGATGTCTTCCAGCATGGCCTTGCGCCGATCCCCGAAACCAGGCGCCTTGACGGCAACGGTCTTGAGAATGCCGCGGATGTTGTTGACGACCAGCGTCGCGAGCGCCTCGCCGTCGACGTCTTCGGCGACGATGAGCAGCGGCTTGCCGGCTTTGGCCACCTGCTCAAGCAGCGGCAGCATATCGCGGATGTTCGAAATCTTCTTGTCGTGCAGGAGGATATACGGATCCTCGAGTATCGCCACCTGCTTGTCGGGGTTGTTGATGAAGTATGGAGAGATGTAGCCGCGATCGAACTGCATGCCCTCGACGAGTTCAAGCTCGTTCTCCAGGCCCTTGCCGTCCTCGACCGTGATCACGCCTTCCTTACCGACCTTGTCCATCGCGTCCGCAATGGTCTTGCCAATCGACTCGTCGGCGTTGGCGGAGATCGCGCCGACCTGGGCAATTTCCTTGCTGGTCGTGCACGGCTTGCTGATCTTCTTGAGCTCCTCGACCACGGCCAGAACCGCCTTGTCGATGCCGCGTTTGAGGTCCATCGGATTCATGCCGGCGGCGACGTACTTGAAGCCCTCGGCGCAGATCGCCTGGGCCAGTACCGTCGCGGTCGTGGTGCCGTCACCGGCGACATCGGAGGTCTTGGACGCGACCTCCTTGACCATCTGTGCGCCCATGTTCTCGAACTTGTCCTTGAGCTCGATTTCCTTCGCTACGGACACGCCGTCCTTGGTGATCGTCGGCGCACCGAAACTGCGTTCGAGCACGACGTTGCGCCCCTTCGGACCCAGCGTCACCTTGACGGCGTTGGACAGTATGTTCACACCGTTCATCATCTTGTTGCGCACGTTCTCACCGAAGCGTACGTCTTTGGCTGCCATTTTCGCTGCTCCTAAATACTTGTATGTGATCGCGCTACGGTCACGCGACGATGCCGATGACGTCGTCTTCGCGCATGTGGAGGTAATCTTGTCCGTCCATCTTGAATTCTTGGCCGGAGTACTTACCGAAGAGAATCTTGTCGCCGACTTTGACACCCATGGGAATCAGTTTGCCGTTGTCATCAGTCTTGCCCGGCCCGGCGAACACGATTTCACCCTGCGACGGCTTTTCGGCCGCGGTATCGGGTATGACGATGCCACCGGCGGACTTGCGTTCCTCCTCGAGCCGCTTGACGATCACACGATCGTGTAGGGGACGAATCTTCATGTTAGTGCTCACTCCATTAAAGAAAGTTGCGAAAGTCGAACGCCCCACGAGGGGACGGTAACGGCGAGGGAAGCGATTGTTAGCACTCGCCGCCAACGAGTGCTAATAATAAGGGAGACCGGCGGCAAAATCAAGTCGCTGGCGCAATTTTGCCGCTGGGTCGGCGCTCTAGCGTCCCGGTGGGCCGCACTCCCTATGACGTTGTCATGGAACGATGGGCACGGCGCGGTAGCGGCCCGGCGCACTGCGGGGCCTCGATTCGAGAGCGGGACTCAGCGGTATGCTAAGGTTGCCGTTCATCCGGAAGGGCCGGGCTCACGGGAGACGGGAGACGCACGATGGCGAACGCATGGACCTCACCCGCACCGGCCACCGTCGGCGCTGGCCATGGCTGAGCCGCGCGCGGTACCGGCGGCCCACGGCGCGACCTGGTGGGGGGAAGGGTGGCGCCTGTTCACGCCCGCCGTGGGTGTATGGCTGCTCGTTCTGATCATCCTCATCGTGCTGCACGTGGTTGCCAGCGTCATCCCGGTCGTGGGCAGCCTCGCGATGCAGGTCCTCAACCCCGTTTTTGCCGGCGGCTTGATGCTTGGCTGCCGCGCACTCGATCGCGGCAACACGCTTACCGTTGGCCACCTCTTCGCCGGCTTTAGCCAGCGCACTGGACCGCTGGTGGTCGTTGGATTGCTCTATACCGGCGCGGCGCTGCTCCTGGTGCTGCTCGTCGCCGGGGTCATGGTCGCGCTTTTCGGTGTCACGATCTTTGGCATGCTGACCGGTTCGGTCGATCCGGCGCAGACCGGCATCGCCCTGGACAGCGCGGTGGTCGCGGTGCTCCTGGGCGTACTGTTTCTCTTGCTGCTGCTGCTGCCGCTGGTGATGGCCGTGTGGTTCGCGCCGGCGTTGGTCATGCTGGGGGGACTGAGCCCGGGCGCCGCGATGGCCGCGTCATTCCGCGCCTGCCTGCGCAATGTCGTGCCATTCCTGCTCTACGGGGTGATCGGCCTTGGCCTAGCCATCGTGGCGTCGATACCGTTTGGCCTGGGCTGGCTGGTGCTGCTCCCGGTCATGACGGCGACCATCTACGCATCGTACTGCGACATCTTCGAGGACCAAGGCGGCGCCTAGGCGGGCGCGGCGGCGCCCGCCCGGGCAGGGCGTTTCAGTTCAAGGGGGGCTGCGCGCCCACGGCGCCGCGAATGCGCACCGCGATTGAGGCCGGCGCGTTGCGCCGGACGAACCAGCGCAAGTGCGTGGTGTCGCCGGCATGATCAAACCCATAGGTCTTCAGGAGGTGTTGCACCGTGGCCCCGTAACGCGAGCCGCGCGGAATGCGCACCACCCACGTCTTCTTGCCCGGCGGCGTGGCAAAAAGCGCGGTCAGCAGCGCGCGCCCCTGGCCTCCGCCACGGCGCCCGAATTCAAGACCCGCGAGCCAGAGCTCGTAGCCGTTTTCGAGCGCGCGAAACAGGCCGAAGCCAACCGGCGGCATGCCGGTGTTGCGATCGTCCGGCCAGAACACATAACCGGGGACCGCGACGGCTTCGATGCGCCCGGTCTTCGGGTCTTCTTCGACGAAATAGCCGCTGACGAGCGCGCGCTTGAGCCGGGCGAAGAACTCCACCGCCGCCGGCGTATCGGCCGCCAGCCCGCGGTCGAAGCTGCCCTCGGCCGCCGCCTCGCGGATGAGGGTACGGAGCATCGCTAAGTGCCCGACATGAGCCGGAGCAAGCACGGGAGTGCGGCGCCGAGCGCCGAGTAACGTCAACGGCCTACGTTAACGTGGTCATTGCCCACCGGTGGCGCCAGACTTACGAACGGCATGCGCTGGGCCACGAGCGGTCGATGCATTTTGTGCACAACAACTGCAGTGCCGTCTCGCTAGTGAGCCCGGTCCCAGTTGGGCCCGCTGCCCACGTCGACGACCAGCGGCGCGCGCAGGTTCGCCACGCCGGCCATCAATGCAGGTAGCTCGCCGGTGACGCGCTCGGCCTCGGCGTGGGGTACCTCGAGCACCAGCTCGTCGTGCACCTGCAGAATCAGGCGCGCGGCGAGGCGCTCGCGGTCGAGCCACGCCTGAACTGCGACCATCGCCAGCTTGATCAGGTCGGCAGCAGTGCCCTGCATCGGCGCGTTGATCGCGGCGCGCTCGGCCGCCTGACGTCGCGGCCCACCACCGGCGTTGATGTCCGGCAACCATAGGCGCCGGCCAAAAACCGTGCGCACGTATCCCTGTGCCCGCGCCAGCTCCCGCGTCTGCCGCATGTACTTAGCAACGCCCGGATAGCGCGCGAAATACTTGTCGATGAATTGCTGCGCGGCGCCGCGTTCGATATTGAGCTGCGCGGCAAGCCCGAAAGCGCTCATGCCGTAGATCAGCCCGAAGTTGACCGCCTTGATGTACCGGCGTTGCTCGGCGCTGACCTGGTCTATCGGCACCGCAAAGATGTCCGCGGCCGTCGCCCGGTGTATGTCCGCGCCTTCGGCAAACGCCGCGAGCAGCGAAGGATCACCGGACAGGTGCGCCATGATGCGCAATTCGATCTGCGAATAGTCGGCCGACACGAGCAGATGGCCAGGCGGGGCGATGAAGGCTTCCCGGATCCGCCGGCCCTCCGCCGTGCGCACGGGAATGTTCTGCAGATTCGGATCGGTGCTGGCCAGCCGCCCGGTCACCGCGGTCGCCTGGGCAAAATGGGTGTGCACGCGACCGGTAGCGGCGTTGATCATCTGCGGCAGCTTGTCGGTGTAGGTTGATTTGAGCTTCGACAATGCCCGGTGCTCGAGCAGCAGCTTCGGCAGCGGATAGTCGGCGGCAAGCTCCTGCAGCACTTCCTCGTCGGTCGACGGCTGTCCGGTCGCCGTCTTCTTCACCACCGGTAGCTGCATCCGGTCGAACAGAATCTCGCCCAGCTGTCGCGGAGAGCCGAGGTTGAACGGGCCACCCGCGAGCTGAAACGCCTGCTGTTCGAGTTCCAAAACCCGGGTGCCGATCTGCTTGCTCTGTGCCGCAAGCGGCTGCGGGTCGAGCAGCACGCCATTGCGCTCCATGCGGAACAGCACTTCGCGGGTCGGCAATTCGATGTCCTGGTAGACATGGAGCAACTCCGCGTCCGCCGTGACCCGCGGATACAGAAGCTCCTGCAGTTGCAGGGTTAGATCGGGTTCCTCGGCGGAGTATTCGGTCGCGCGTTCGACCGCCACCTGCTCGAAGCTGATCTGGGTCGAGCCCTTGCCGGTTACCTCCGGATAGGTGATCGTCTTCACGTCGAGATGGCGCCACGCGAGGCTATCCATGTCGTGCGGACGATGCGACTCCAGCACGTAGGACTGCAACATCGTGTCGTGCGCCACGCCGGAGAGCGCGATGCCGTGGTTGGCGAGGACGTGTTGATCGTACTTGATGTTCTGCCCGAGCTTGGTCGGGCGTGAATTCTCCAGCCAGGGCTTGAGCCGCGCGAGCACGCTGTCGAGCGACAATTGCGATGGCGCGCCCGTGTAGCGATGGCCCAGCGGCACATAGGCCGCGCGGCCCGGTTCAATGGCGAAGGAGAGCCCCACAATGCGCGCCTGCATCGGATCGAGGCTCGTCGTCGCGGTATCGAAGGCAACCAGGTCGGCACCCTCGATCGCCGCAAGCCAGCGATCGAACGTCGCTTCATCGAGCACGGTTTCGTAGTGGCGCGCCACCGGCGCGCGCTGCGCCGGCACCTCAGTCGCCGCCGCCCCCGCCGCCTCGATCGCTGGCTTGGCCGCGCTCCCGCCCGCGCCCCCCGGCGCAACCTCCACGTCCTTGAGCCAACTCTTGAACTCGAAACGCTCGTAGAGCTTCCTGAGCGTCGCGGCATCGGCGGCACGAATGACGAGCTCGACCGGCTCGAAGGGCAATGCGCAGTCGGTCTTGACGGTGAGCAGCTTCCTGCCTTGCGGCAGCCATTCCAGCGCTGCCCGCAGGTTCTCGCCGACGACGCCGCCGATCTCCGGCGCGTGCGCCATGACGTTTTCCAGCGTGCCGTATTGCACGAGCCATTTCGCGGCGGTTTTCGGTCCTACCTTGGCCACTCCCGGCACATTGTCGACCGCGTCGCCCGTGAGCGTCAGCAGATCGAGCAGCTGATCGGGGCGCACACCGAATTTGGCGAGCACACCCGCTTCATCCAGAGTCTCATTGCTCATCGTGTTGACCAGCGTGACCCGCGGCGTAACCAGCTGGGCGAGATCCTTGTCGCCGGTGGAAATAAGCGCATCGATGCCACTCGCTTCGCCGCGCCGTACCAGCGTTCCGATGACGTCATCCGCTTCCACGCCGTCGACCATCAGCAGCGGCCAGCCTTGAGCGCGAATCAACTCATGCAGCGGTGCGATCTGCAGTGCCAGGTCGGGCGGCATAGCCGGACGGTTCGCCTTGTACTGCGGATACCAGTCGTCGCGAAAAGTCTCGCCCGGCGCGTCGAAGACGACGGCGAAGTATTCCGGGTTGCCGTCCTCGAACAAACGGCGCAACATGGCGATGACACCGCGAATCGCGCCGGTCGGCTCGCCGCGCGACGTGCGCAGATCCGGCAGCGCGTGAAACGCCCGGTACAGATACGACGAGCCGTCAACGAGAACCTGTTTCGACATGACTTTGACTAGCAAGATTCCTGAGTTGATCGACCCTCAGGCGATGTACTCGACCAACGGGCAGGAAGCGTGGCGGGTGCTGGGCATTATGGCAGAATTCGCCGTCGCGACCGAGCGCCTGACGTGGCATACGCCCGGCCGTCAGCATGTTCGGCAGCGCACGCATCAAACCCGATCATCCGTACTACCAGAAGGCGGAGCGGATTGCGCGGTTGTTATCCGACGCCGGGTTCGCCGTGATCTCCGGCGGCGGCCCAGGAACGATGGAAGCTGCCAATCGCGGGGCGCCTACGCCGGGCGCTCTGCTGCCGTCGGTCTCAACATCCTGCTGCCGCATGAACAGACGGGCAACCCGTATCAGGACGTCGGCATCAATTTCCGTTACTTTTTTGCGCGCAAGATGATGTTCGTTCGATTCGCGTCGGCGTACGTCGTCATGCCCGGAGGCTTCGGCACGATCGACGAACTCACCGAGTGCCTTACCCTAGTGCAAACGGGCAAGAGCCGCAAGATCCCGATCATCCTGGTCGGCGGCGAGTTCTGGGCCGGGCTCATCGATTGGATGCGCGACAAGCTCGTCGGCGAAGGCATGATCGCGGCCGCGGATCTCGATCTCATGCAGATTATCGAGGAACCCGAGGCGATCGTCGAAGCTATATTTGACTACTACGAGACACGCGGGTTCCAGCCGACGCGGACGGAACGCGACAAGATGCTAAACCTCTAACCGCCATGCAGCCGTGGCGACGCCTCCGACCGTTGTCTCCTGTTAAAATCTGCTCGGTCCCGGTGGGTTCGCACCTATGCGCCAAATTCTTGCCTCGATGGTCGCCGCACTCGCTGTCAGCCTAACGCTGACGGCGGCGGCGCAGCAGATGGCGCCACCGCCGCCGCCAAAGCTCGAGCCGCTGCCCGAGGCGCCGCCGGCGCCCCCTGCAGTCGCTGCCGATCCGGAACTTAAGCCGCAGGTCACGAAGATTGAGCGCGAGAACGAAACCGTCGAAGAATATCGGGTCAACGGCAAGCTCAACATGGTCAAGGTGACGCCGCGCCATGGTCGCCCGTATTACCTGATCGCCAACGCCAAGACCGGTGCCTTCATGCGCTATGACAGCCTCGATTCGGGGCTCAAGGTTCCGCTGTGGCTGCTGTACTCGTTCTGAGCTAACCCGACCCGCAGCGAACGTTCGCGGCCGTTGCGAGGCGGCCGCGCCGGACCGATGTCTGTCTATACTCCCGTCAGCGCCGATGAGCTTGCCGCCTGGTTGACGCGCTATGCGCTCGGCGACGGTGCATGCCTTTGAGCCGATCGCGGCTGGCATCGAAAACACTAACTACTTTCTCACTGCCGCCAAGGGTCGGTACGTGCTCACGCTCTACGAGCGCCTGCCACCGGAAGAGCTGCCTTTTTATCTCAACCTCATGGCGCATCTTGCCCGCTCAGGCGTGATGGCGCCGGCACCGGAGCCGGACCGCTACCGGCGCGCTGTGGAGTTTTCTCAACGGCAAGCCGGCTGGTCTGGTGGCCCGCCTGGACGGAGTGCCGGTGGAACAGGCGACGCCGCGCACTGCGCTGCCGTCGGCACCGCGCTGGCCGAGCTGCACCTCGCCGCCAGGCAGTACCGGGGGCGCCTGACCAATCGCCGCGGACCCGGATGGTGGCGGCAGGCAGCGCGCGCGGTACGCCCGCTGCTGACGGCGGAGCAAAACGCGCTGGTGGCAAGCGAGCTTAAGTACCAGGGCGGATTCGCGAAAACGAAACTGCCGCGCGGGGCGATTCACGGTGACCTGTTTTGCGACAACGTCCTGTTCGTCGATGGGCGCGTCACCGGCATCATCGACTTTGGTTTTGCGGCGACCGATGCGCTGGCCTACGACCTGGCGATCACGGTCAATGACTGGTGCGCTGCGCACGATGGCGCGAAGCCGCGGCGCGCTTGATGCCGGCGAGCGTGCGCGCGCTCATCGGTGCCTACGCGACCGTGCGGCCGCTGACCTTCGAGGAGCGTGCGCTTTGGGGGCCGTTGCTGCGCGCCGCGGCGCTGCGCTTCTGGCTGTCGCGCTTCTACGACCTGCATCTTCCCCGGCAAGGTGAGCTCACGCACGCGCACGACCCCGCGGTATTCGAGCAGATCCTGCGCCATCGCGTCGCCCGCGAGCCCCGGTTCCCCGACTTCTGATGCAGACGCCAGCGCCTGCAACGGCCATCCCCTTCGCGCGCCGCGATGCGCAGCACGGCCTGTTCTGGCTGCGCCACGCCTATGCGATGTTCCGCGCGGCACCGTTGCGCTGGCTGCTGTTGATCATCGCCTACTACGCACTCGTGGTAACTGCCGAGCTGGGACCGTGGCCGGCGCTCGGCAAGCTCGCGGCGGCGATGCTGAAACCGGTATTCGCCGTCGGCTTTCTCGCCGCCGCGTGGGGACAGGAGCGCGGCGGCAAGCCGGCATTCGTCGATCTGTTTCGCGGCTTTCGCAGCAACCTCCGGGCGTTGCTACCTCTGGGCCTGGTCCTTTTCGTCGGCATGACGGTGGCGGTTGCGCGCGACCGCCGTGATCGACGGCGGGGCGCTAATCGCGTGGGGTTCTGGCGGGAGGAGCCGAGCGCGGAGATGCTCGCCAGCGGCCGACCGCAGCTTGCCCTGCTGTTCGGCATCGCCTGCGCTCTGCCGACGCTGCTCGCGCTCTGGTTCGCGCCGGCGCTGGTCGTGTTTCACGACGCCGGCCCGCTGACGGCATTGGGCACCAGCCTGCGCGCCGCACTCGCCAACTGGCGGCCGGTGACGATTTTCGGGCTCGCGTTCATGTTCTACGGTGGCGTAGTGCCGGCGCTAGGCAGCGCGCTCGTGCGCCTCCTGGATACAACGCCGAGCACGGTGCTCGGGCTCGGCCTGTTGCTGCCCTATGCACTCATCTTCCTGGCCACGTTCCAGATCGCCGACTACGTCGCCTATCGCGACGTCTTTCATGCCGACGAGCCGATGCCGGCAGACGGCGATCAGGCCGGCTGAAGCTTGGCGTATTCCAACGCCAGCCATTTGACGCCGGCCTCGCGGAAGTTCACCTGCACGCGCGCATCGCTACCGCGGCCCTCGGCATCGATGATGATGCCCAGCCCGAACTTGGCGTGCTGCACGCTTTGCCCGATGCGCAACCCACCCCGTTCCGCCAGCCCCTCGCGCGGCTTCGCCTCGGTGGCCTGGTCGTCAGCCCATGCCGGTGCGACGTCGGCGCGCGGCGGCGACAGCCAGCGCACCAAGCCCTTCCGGCAGTTCGTCCAGGAAACGCGAGGCAATGTTATAGCGCAGCTGGCCGTGCAGGACGCGGCTCTGCGCGTGAGTCAGGTAAAGCCGCCGCCGCGCGCGGGTGATCGCAACGTAGGCCAGGCGCCGTTCCTCCTCGACACCGTCGAATTCCGACAAGCTGTTCTCGTGCGGGAAGAGCCCTTCCTCGAGACCGGTTACGAAGACCGTATGAAACTCGAGGCCCTTCGCGGCATGGGCGGTCATCAATTGCAACGCCGGGCGCCCCTCGGCGGCCTGAGTGTCGCCCGCCTCGAGCGCCGCGTGCGCGAGGAAGGCGGTCAGCGCGCCCCCGGTTTCCAGTTCGGCCCCGACGGCGCCGTTTACCTCGGCCTCGCGCATGAAGCTCTCCGCCGCATTGACCAGTTCCTGCAGGTTCTCGATCCGGTCCTGGCCGTCTTTCTCGGCCGTGTAATGGGCGACCAGGCCACTGGCGTGCAGGGCGTGCTCCACGGTCGCCGGCAGCGGTCGACCTGCGGTCTCCGCGCGCATCGCTTCGATCTGCTTGACGAATGCCGCGACACCGGCGCCGGCCCGGCCGCCGAGCTTGGTTGCGCACCCCGCCTGCCACAGGCTGGCGCCGGTGTCCCGGGCCCGGTCCTGCAGCGCTTCAACGGTTCGCGCGCCGATGCCACGCGGGAGGGAAATTGACCACGCGCAGAAACGCCCCATCGTCGTCGGGGGCGGCGATGAGGCGCAAATACGCGAGCGCATGCTTGACCTCGGTGCGCTCGAAGAAGCGCATGCCGCCGTAGACCCGATACGGCATGCCGGCGTTGAACAGCGCATGCTCGAGCACGCGCGACTGTGCATTGGAGCGATACAGCACGGCGATCTCCGCGGGCGATACACCCTCGTCGACGAGTCCCTTGACCACGTCGACGACGAACGCCGCCTCGTCGATGTCCGACGGCGCGGCATACGCGCGCACCGGCTCGCCTTGACCGTCCGCAGTCCACAGGTTCTTGCCCAGCCTCGCCTGGTTGTGCCGGATGAGGTTGTTCGCCGCGTCGAGAATATGTCCGTGCGAGCGGTAGTTCTGCTCGAGCTTGATCAGCTTGACCGGAGTCTCGGGCGTCGCGAAATCGCGCTCGAAGTGCTGCATGTTGGCCACGTTGGCACCGCGAAAGGCGTAGATCGACTGGTCATCGTCGCCGACTGCGAACAGCGCCGCATGCGGCCCGGCGAGCAGCCTCAGCCAGCGGTATTGAAGCGCGTTCGTGTCCTGGAATTCGTCGACGAGGAGGTGCGAAAATCGGCGCCGATAGTGCTCGCGCAGAGCGTCGTGGCTGGACAGCAGCTCGAAGGACTGCGCAAGAGGAGTTCGGGGAAATCGACGACGCCCTCGCGCCGGCAAGCCTGTTCGTAGAGCGCGAAGTGTTCGACCTGACGGCGCGTGAACTCGTCGGCGGCTTCGACCTGATTCGGCCGCGAGCCTTCCTCCTTGGCGGAGTTGATGAACGCCTGCAGCTGCCGCGCCGGGAAACGCTCGTCGTCGATGCCGTGCGCCTTGTACAGCCGCTTGATGAGCGCCAGCTGGTCCTGCATGTCCATGATCTGGAACAGTTGCGGCAGCTCCGCATCGCGGTAGTGTGTGCGCAGCAGGCGATTGCACAGGCCGTGAAAGGTACCGATCCACATGCCGCGCGTGTGCACCGGGGTCAACGCCGACAGCCGCAGCAGCATTTCCCGAGCGGCCTTGTTGGTAAACGTGACCGCGAGCACCGACAGCGGGCTTGCCTGGCCGGTCGCCGAGCAGCCAGGCGATCCGCGTCGTGAGCACGCGCGTCTTGCCGCTGCCGGCGCCGGCGAGAATCAGCGCCGACCCGTGCGGCAGGGTGACCGCGGCGAGCTGTTCCGGATTGAGATTGGCGAGAAGCGGCGAAGGCATGCTGGGTAAAGCGACGCACCGCTATTATATAGGCGAATCGATGCCGCATTGAGTATCGCGCGAGAATTCAATAGACTCTGCGCCGGTGACACAAACCATGACCATCGTCGGTACCTCCTCGCTGCGTAACGACCGCAGCGTCGACCCACACCATACCTAGCGTGGCGATGCGCTTCGATCCGCAGTCTTTCGTGCCGTGGATCCGCGCCGCGGCGCCCTACATCCACGCGCTGCGCGGCCGGACGATCGTCATTGCCTTCGGCGGCGAAGTCGTCGCCGACGAGACCTTCCTCGGCATCGTGCACGACTTGAACCTGTTGCACAGCCTCGGCACGCGGCTGGTGGTGGTGCACGGCGCGCGCCCGCAGATCGAGGCGATACTGAAGCAGCAGAACATTCCCAATCGCTATCACAAGGGGCTGCGCGTCAGTGACGTGGAGACGATGGACTGCGTGCTCGAGGGAATGGGCCACGCGCGCAGCCGCATCGAAGCGCTGCTCTCGCTCGGGCAGGCCAATTCACCGATGGCTGGAGCACGCATCCGCGTTGTCGGCGGCAACTTCATTACCGCCAAGCCGATCGGCATCCTCGACGGCATCGACATGGGGTTGACCGGCGAAGTTCGCCGCGTCGACATCGAGGGCATCCGCCAGCGTCTCGACGACGGCGACCTTGTTCTGGTGTCACCGCTCGGCTACTCGCCGACCGGAGAGATATTCAATCTCGCGCTCGAAGAGGTGGCCACGCAGGTCGCGGTGCGGTTGTCCGCGCATAAGCTGATGTTCCTGATGGAGACGGAGGGCGTGCGCAACGGGCGCCGGCAGCTGCTGACCGAGTTGTCCACGCGCGAGGCCGAGGCCGCTGCTGGCGCGCAACGGCAAGCTTCCACCGGACGTCCTGCACTATCTGCCGTGCGCGATTCGCGCCTGCGACAACGGCGTCAAGCGCGCACACCTGATCAGCCGCCATCTCGACGGAGCGCTGCTGCTCGAGTTGTTCACCCGCGACGGTGTCGGGACGATGATCGCCGCCGCTCCGCTGGCGCATCTGCGTAGCGCGACCATCGACGACGTGGGCGGGATCCTTTCGATCATCGAGCCGCTGGAAGAAGTAGGAGTGCTGGTGCGCCGTTCGCGCGAACGACTCGAGATGGAAATCGAGCGCTTCGTCGTTGCCGAGCACGACGGCGCCATCGTGGGCTGCGCCGCACTCTACGCGTTTCCCAAGGAGCGTACCGGCGAACTGGCCGCCCTCGCGGTGCACCCGGATTTCCGCCGCGAGGGCTACGGCGAGGCGTTGCTGCACGAGATCGAGCAGCGTGCTAAGAAGCTCAAGTTGTCGCGTCTGTTCGTGCTGACCACGCGCACGTCCGGGTGGTTCCTCGAGCGCGACTTTGTCGAGAGCGAACCGTCACGTTTGCCGAAGCAGAAGCGCGACCTGTACAACTGGCAACGCCGATCGCTGGTGTACGAGAAATCGCTGGCCTAGCAGGACATGCGATAATTGGCGCCTGTCTTACCTCTGCTGCAGGAGTATCGCCGATGGCACGGATGGTTCATTGCATCAAGCTCGGCCAGGAAGCGGAAGGTCTCGATTTTCCGCCCTATCCGGGCGAACTCGGCAAGCGCATCTATGAGAACGTCTCCAAGGAGGCGTGGCAGCAGTGGTTGAAACATCAGACGATGCTCGTCAACGAGAATCGGCTGAGCCTCGCGGACCCTCGGGCGCGCAAGTATCTGGCCGAGCAGATGGAGCGCCACTTCTTCGGCGCGGGCGCGGACGTCGCGTCCGGCTACGTACCGCCGCCTTCCTGAGCCTGCCCAACGCCGCCTGGGACTGAGGCGATGGTCGGCGCCGTCCAGAAAGGCCTTGGCAGTTGGCCTGACCGGGCCGCGGTGGCGCTCTTGCGCGCTCAGCCCTCGTGCACGATTTGTCCGCCGACCAAGGTATAGCGAGCCCTTGCCGCCAAGTTCGAACGCCGAGGAAGGGCGTGTTCTTGCCCTGGCTCTTCGAAGCGCAGCAGGCTCGACCACCCAGCGCGAGTCGGGATCGAACACACAGACGTCGGCGTCGGCGCCGACGCCCAGGTGACCCGCATCGAGCCCGAGCACGCGTGCCGGCTCGGCGGTAATGCGGGCGAGCGCCGCGGACAGCGGCAGCCTGTCCTCGTGGGCCCACTTGAGCGTCAAGCGGCAGCAGCAGCTCCAGGCCCGTGGCGCCGGGTTCGCTCTCGGCAAACGGCAATTGCTTGGCGTCGTCGTCGACCGGCGTATGGTCCGAGCAGATCAGATCGATCGTGCCGTCGGCCAGTCCCGCGCGCAGGGCAGCGCGGTCGCGCACGCCCGCGCAGCGGTGGCACCAGGTGACAATGCGCATTGAACCAGCCGATGTCGACATCGCACAGGTGCACGTGGTGGATGGCGACGTCGCAGGTGACCGGCAAGCCGGCCTTGCTTCGCCGCGCGGACGCGCGCAACGCCGTCATGGGTCGACAGCCGCGCCAGATGCACGTGCACGCCGGTCGCGCGCACCAGCTCGAAGATCGTCTCGAGCGCGATCGTTTCGGCGAAACCCGGAATCGCCGGCAAGCCCAGCCGCGTCGCAACCTCGCCGTCGTGCGCGACGCCGCCGCGGCCGAGATGGACATCCTGCGGCCGCAGCCACACACGGTAGCCGAAGGTCGCCGCGTATTGCAGCGCGCGCAGCATGACTTGGGTGTCGGCGAGCGCGGCATCGGCGTGCGAGAACGCGATACAGCCGGCGTCGGTGAGCTCGCCCATTTCGGTTATCGTGTCGCCCTTCGAGCCCGACGGTCAGCGCGCCGATCGGGTAGACGTGCGCCAGATTGAGCGCGCGCGCGCGATGCTTGAGCATCTCGACGAGCCCGGGCTCGTCGAGCGGCGGGTCGGTGTCGGGCGGACAGGCCAGGCGGGTAACGCCGCCGGCGACCGCCGCCGCCACTTCCGATTCGAGCGTCGCCTTGTATTCGAATCCGGGCTCGCGCAGGCGCGCCGAGGCGTCGATCAGGTCCGGGACAGACGATGAGCCCGGCCGCGTCGATGCACGCGGTCGGGCTGCCAGCCGGCGCGGCGGCGCGCCCACCGCGGCGATCTTGCCCGCGGCCACATACAGCGACGTCTTGCGATCGATCCCCTGCTCGGGATCGATCACGCGGCCGTTGCTGATCTCGATCTTCACGCTAATTTCCCGCCAGAATGCTCATCACCGCCATGCGCACCGCGATGCCGAATGTCACCTGCGGCAGAATCACCGAATGCTGGCCGTCGGCCACCGCGGAATCGATCTCGACGCCGCGATTCATCGGACCCGGATGCATGACGATGGCGTCGGGCTTGGCGAGCTTGAGCTTTTCGACCGTCAGGCCGTAATGCTTGAAGAACTCCCCCGCGGAGGGCAGCAGCGATCCCTTCATGCGCTCGCTTTGCAGGCGCAGCATGACGATCACGTCGCAGCCAGCCAATCCATGGCGCATGTCGTGGTACACGTGCACGCCGAGTGACTCCACCGCGGTCGGCATCAGCGTCTGCGGCCCGATCACGCGCACCTCAGGCGTGCCGAGCGTGGTCAGCCCGTGGATCAACGAGCGCGCCACGCGCGAATGCAGAATGTCGCCGACGATCGCGACCGTCAGTCGCCGGAAGTCCTGCTTGTAGTGGCGGATCGTGAACAGATCGAGCAGGCCCTGGGTCGGATGCCCGTGCCGCCCGTCGCCGGCGTTGATGACGTGAATGTGCGCGCGGTCGGTGGCGCACAGATGCTGCGCGATGAGGTGTGGCGCGCCGCTCTGTCCGTGCCGGACGATGAACATGTCGGCGTTCATCGCCACCAGGTTATCGACGGTGTCGAGTAGCGTTTCACCCTTCGTGGTCGAGGACACGCCGATGTTCAGATTGACCACGTCGGCGGAAAGGCGTTTGGCGGCAATCTCGAACGTTGTCCGGGTACGGGTGCTGTTTTCAAAGAAGAGGTTGAATACCGTCTTGCCGCGCAAGCAGCGGCACCTTCTTGACATCGCGCTCCGCGATCGAGACAAACGGCACAGCCGTGTCGAGGATGCGGTCGATGATCTCGGTCGGCAGTTCTTCGAGCGTGAGCAGATGCTGCAGCTCCCCCGTGGCGCTGAGTTGCGGATTACGCATCGGGGGCGCCCCCGGTCGCCTCGACGGAAAGCTCGAGGCTGGCGTCGGGATGGCGCTGCAGCACGATGGACAGGTCGCGTGCCACCGCGAGTCGCGCGCCGACGTAGGTCGCTTCAATCGGCAGCTCCCGGCCGCCGCGGTCGATCAGTACCGCGAGCTCGATCGACGCAGGCCGCCCGTAGTCGAACAGCTCGTTGATCGCCGCACGCACCGAACGACCCGTGTAGAGAACGTCATCGACGAGCACAATGCGGCCGCCGGCGACCTCGAACGGCAGTGTGGTCGTCTCGGGCTTCGCGCGCAGCCCTTTCTGCGCGTAATCGTCGCGATAGAACGACACGTCGATGTAGCCGACCGGGTGCTCGCCGTCAAGCATCGGGACCAGGCGTTCGGCGAGCCACGCACCGCCGGAGTAGATGCCGATCAAGCAGGCGTCGTGGGCTATCGCGCCGCGCATCTTGTCGGCGAGCAAGCCGAGTGTGATCTCGGCGTCAGGAAGAGCCGATTTGGTCAAGATATGCCTGCAAGATCAGTTGCGCCGCGACCTGATCGCGGGCCGCCTTGCGGTCGCGGCCCCGCGCCCCGGCGGCATGTAGCTCGCGGGCGGCGGCTTGCGTCGTGAAACGTTCGTCGCTGAAGGCCACCGGCAGGCCGAAGCGGCCCTCGAGCTGCCGCGCAAAGCGTCGCGCCTGCGCCGTCATCGCGTGGGCTGCGCCGTCGGCGTGGGTCGGCAGTCCGACGACCAGCAGCACCGGGTGCCAGGTCTCGACCAGGGCCGCGACTGCCTCGAAGCGCTGGGCGGCGGCCCGTGCGGTGATCGTGGACAGCGGATGCGCGATGCCGGTGCCGGTCTCGCCGATGGCGACCCCGATGCGACGGGTCCCGAAGTCGAAGGCGAGAACAGTCCCCGCTGGAGTCGCGGACGAGATCATTGTTCACCACGCATTATGCGTGTCCGACGGCGTCGGACAGCCGGGAGAAGTCGATGCCGAGCAGCTTCATCGCCGCCGGCAGCCGCAGCTCGGCCGGCTCAGCAAAGAGCACTTCCGGATCCGCGGCGACGGTAAGCCAAGCATTCTGCGCGATTTCCTGCTCGAGTTGGTCGGCCGACCAGCCTGCGTAGCCCAGCGTCACGAGCACGTTGGCCGGACCATTGCCGTGGCCAACCGCTTCGAGAATGTCCTTGGAAGTGGTCAGGCCAAGCTCGTCGCTGATAGCGAGAGTGGATTGCCAACTCCCCAGCGGTCGGTGCAGGACGAAGCCGCGATCGATCTGCACTGGGCCCCCGTAGTGCACTTTCGCCGCGCGTAGCTCGGAATCGCCGAGGGGGATGTTGATCTGCTCGAACAGCGCCGAGAGCGTCATGTCGATCGGCTTGTTGACGACAATGCCGAGCGCCCCCTGGTCGTTGTGCTCGCAGATGTAGATTAGCGTATGGGCAAAGTGCGGATCGGCCATGCTGGGCATGGCGATGAGGAAATGATGGGTCAGGCTGACCCGGGAATCGCCCATAAGGGCCAATTGTAAACTCCGCCCCGCCCGGGCACAAATGGCATCCCGCGCGGTCAAGTCGCGGTCTTGCGCAGCGGCGTGCCAGTACCTGCTGTCCAAACCCAGCGCCTCGCTCCGGGCGTTGTTTCTGGCGGCACCGCGGGTGCCGCTTTTCGATCGGTTTTTCCCGACGCCTACTTCGCATGACGCGGCGCCGCCACGACAGCTGCTATTCCTCTTCGTGCCGGCGGTGCTTGGCGTACTCGGCAGCAAGTTGTTGCTGGAGATTCGGGGGCGCGGGATCATAGTGCGACAGCGCCATCGTCCACCCTGCGTGGCCCGCGGTCATCGCCTTGAGCCGCGCGGCGTAGCCGTCGAGCTCCGACAGCGGCGCCAGACCGTTGACGGTGAGCGTCCCCGCCTGCAGCGAGCGGGTGCCGGTCACCTGGCCGCGGCGACCGGATAGATCGCCCGCAATGTCGCCCATGCTCGCCTCGGGACAGAGCACCTCGAGGCTCACAATCGGTTCGAGCACGATCGGTCGCGCCTTTTCAATGGCGTCGAGGAAGGCCTTGCGGCCGGCAGTGACGAAGGCGATTTCCTTGGAGTCGACCGCATGGTGTTTGCCGTCGTAGACGATCACCCGCACATCCTGCAGCGGGAATCCGGCGATCGGCCCCGCCACGAGCACCTGCTCGACCCCCTTTTGCACCGCGGGGATGAACTGGTTCGGGATCGTTCCCCCCTTGACCTGATCGACAAACTCGAAGCCTGAGCCCCGCGGCAACGGTTCGACGCGGAGGAACACCTCGCCAAACTGCCCGGCACCTCCGGTCTGCTTCTTGTGGCGATGGTGACCTTCGGCCTTCGCGGTGACCGTTTCGCGATACGGAATCCGTGGCGGGCGGGTATCGATTTCGAGCTTGAATTGCGAGCCCATGCGCTCGAACACCGACCGCAGGTGCAGATCGCCTAACCCGCGTAGCACCGTCTCGTTCAGATTGGCATCATGCTCGAGGGTGAGCGTCGGGTCCTCGGCAATCATCTTGTGCAGGACGTCGGAGATACGTTGCTCGTCACCGCGTTTCTTCGGCGTAATGGCGAAGCCGTGCATCGGTGTCGGGAACACCAGGGGCCGCATATGAATCTGGTCCTCGTCGTGCGAGTCGTGCAACACGCAGTCGAACTCGATCTCGTCGACCTTCGCGACGGCGGCGATATCGCCGGGCACCGCGCGGTCGACCTCGATCTGCCGGGAGCCCTGCAGCATCAAGAGGTGGCTGACCTTGAACGGTTTGCGCCCGTCACCGACGAAAAGCTGGGTGTCGCGGGTGATCGTGCCTTGGTGGACGCGAAAGATGCCCAGCTTGCCGATGAACGGATCGATGACCACCTTGAATACGTGCGCGAGCACGTGCTTCTTCGGATCCGGCACGGCGGCAAATTCGCCTGCCGTTGCGCCCTCACCCCTGGTAAACAGCGGCGGGTTGCCCTCGGTCGGATTGGGCGCAAGCTTGACCAGGATATCGAGCAGCTCGGCGACCCCTGCGCCGGTGCGCGCGGAAACGAAGCAGACCGGCACGAGATGCCCGTCGCGCAGCGCCTTTTCGAACGGCGCATGCAACTGGTCAGGCGCGATCTCGCCCTGCTCGAGATACAGGGACATCAACGCTTCGTCCACTTCGACGACCTGGTCGACCAGGGCGCCATGCGCCGCGGCCACCGACGAGAAGTCTGCCTCGCCGGCGGGGTTGAAGAAACAGTCGACGACGCGCTTGCCGCCGTCGGCGGGTAGATTGATCGGCAGGCACTCTTTGCCGAACGTGGTCTGGATCGCCGCCAGCACCTGTTCCGCATCCGCGTTCTCCGCGTCGATCTTGTTGACAATGATCAGGCGGCAAAGCCGGCGTTGCGCTGCCCAGTCCATCATGCGCGAGGTAATCATCTCGATCCCCGACTGCGCGTTGACCACGATGGCAGCGGTCTCGACCGCATCAAGCGCCCCGATCGCTTGCCCGATGAAGTCAGGAAAGCCGGGCGTGTCGAGCAGGTGCACGCGCGTGCCGTCCACGTCGAGGTGCAGCACCGACGAACGCAGCGAGTGCAGCCAGATTTTCTCCAGCGCGTCGAAGTCGCTGACGGTCGTGCCCCGTTCCACGCTGCCCGGTACCGGGATGGCCTTGGCGCGGAACAGCAATGCTTCGGCAAGCGTCGTCTTGCCGGAGGCCCCGTGCCCGACCAGCGCGACAGTGCGAATGTTCTCGGTGGCGTACTGCGCCATGCCTTCTCCTGGTTCCTGGGAATTCGACCGGTGTCCTTTATTCTAAACGAGACCGCGTGCGGGGGAGCGGCTACCGGCGGCGGGCCGACCAAAGCGAAGCGGCGCGGGATCACCGCGCCGCTAGGAGGGCCCTCCGGCTGCTGCAGCGCAGCGCGGGCCTATGCGGTGTGCAAGGCCAGCATTTCTCGCAGGTGGCGCAGCAACTCATCTTCCTGGAACGGCTTGCCGAGGTATACCTCAACGCCCAGTTCCCGCGCGTGATTGCGGTGCTTCTCGGCGGTGCGCGACGTGATCATGATGATTGGTATGTGGGAGGTCCGGGCATCAGATTTCATCGTCTTGGTGAACTCGAAGCCATCCATCCGCGGCATCTCGATGTCAAGCAGAATCGCGTCGGGTGTCCGTTCGCTCAATACCTGCAGCGCGTCGAGGCCATCCTTCGCGGTAAGTACCTCGAAGCCTTCACGTGTGAGCAGCCTGCTCGTGATCTTGCGCACCGTCAACGAGTCATCGACGATGAGCACCAGGGGCGGACCGGCTGCCGCCGCGGTCGCGGCCGCAGCGCGGCCTTCCTGCGCCGTGCGCACAACCATCGGGGCTTCGGCTTCGGTGTCGATGCGCTGCGCCAGTTGCACCGGATTGATGATCAGGACGACTTCGCCGGTGCCGAGCACGGTCGCCCCCGCGATGCCCGAAACGCGGGCGAGTTGCGGGCCAATGTTCTTTACGACGACTTCCTGATTGCCGATCATTTCGTCGACGTGCACCGCGGTCGTATGCTGGCCGCTTTTCAACAGCAACACGGAGTTGTAGCGCAACGTTTCCGGGTTGTAGCCGGCGTTGCCGAGCAGACGCGGCAGGTAGAAGAACGGGTACGACTTGTTCTGCCACAACACCTCGCGCGTGAGGTACAGGTTGATCAGATCCTTGTCCTTGATCTGCTGCACCTGCTCGACCATCGGCGCCGGCAGCGCCCACAGGCGACCCCCGGCCCGCACCAGAACGGTCTGCGCGACCGCCAGCGTGAGCGGAAGGTAGAGTGAAAACGTCGTTCCCTTGCCGGGCACCGTGGTGACGTCGACCCGGCCGCCCAGCGCGGCCACGTCAGAGCGGACGACATCGGCGCCGACGCCGCGGCCGGAGATCTGCGTGACCTTGGCGGCGGTCGAAAATCCGGGCGCAAAAATGCATTCCGTGAGGCGCGCCTCGGTGGGCTCGCTATCCCCGGGGATGAGGCCGAGCTCGCGGGCCTTGTCGCGAATGCGGTTGAAATCCAGGCCGGCGCCATCGTCGGCGATCTCGATCGCGATCTCGTTGCCCTGCTGGCGCACGGTGAGCGAGATCTCTCCGGTTTCGGCCTTGCCCTGGCGCAGCCGCTCCTCGCGGCTCTCGATGCCGTGATCGAGCGCGTTGCGCAGCAGGTGCTCGAGCGGACCAACCAGCTTCTCGAGCACCGAGCGGTCGAGCTCGACCTGGGTGCCGCGGATCTCCAGATTGGCGCGCTTGTCGAGCTCCTTCGCCGTCTGCCGCATGATCCGATAGAGCCGCTCGGACACGCTGCCGAAAGGCACGGTACGAATCGAGAACAGCTGCTGCTGGACATCGCGTGACAAACGCGCCTGCGCCAGCAGCGCGGCGTCGGCGTCGTCGATATTGCGCAGCAGCGACTGCTGTACGGTCGAGACGTCGTTGACGCCCTCGGCAAGGCTGCGGGTGAGTTCCTGAAAACGCGTGAAGCGGTCGAATTCCAACGGATCGAAGTCGACCTCACCGGGTTTGACGAGCGCGGCCCGCGATTGAATCTGCGACTCGCCCTGGATCTCGATCTCGCGCACTTGCGAGCGCAGCCGGATGACGCTGTTGGTCAGTTCGAGCAGGTTCCCCTTGAGCGAACGCAGTTCGCCCTCGACCCGGGCGCGGGCGATCGCGACTTCGCCGGCCTCGTTGACCAGCCGGTCGATGAGATCGGCACGCACCCGCAGCATCGCGCGCTGCGCGACTTCTGCCTCGGGCACGGCTGGAGCGGCCACGGGGGGTGTGGCGGCCGGCCGCGGCGTGGGCTGTCCGGTGCTCGGCACGACGGCCAGCGGCGCCGGTGCGACCGGTGCCCCGGCCGGCGCCTCCGGTGCGGATGCCGGTTCCAGAACGACCCACGGCAAGGGCGTGTTGAACTCGCGCTTCTGCAGGCGATCGAGCACGAAGGCCAGGCGATCGAGATCCGAATCGAGCGTATCGAACAGCTCGGGCGTGGTCGGGGCAAGGACATCGCCGACGAGCAGCCGGCTCTCCATCCAGTGGGTGAGCTCGCCCAGACGCATCGCGCCGGCCATCCGCGCACTCCCCTTGAAGGTGTGCAGCGTGCGGCGCAGCGCCTGCGCCAGTTCGTGGTTGACCGGCGTGCGCCGCCAGGCGCGCAGCTGCTCTCCTGCCTGCGGAAAAAGCTCGGCGGCTTCTTCAAGGAAGATCGGCAATACTTGTTCGTCAACTTCGTCGTGCACGTTGGCCAGCGACTCGTCGCCCGCTGGCGCTGTGGCCGCGGGCAATGCGCTCTTGGTCTCAAGCGCGGCCACCGGTGGGGGTGCCTTCGCGCGTCCCTGCTTGGCGCTGTCCGCGACGGGGACGAAGGGCACCTCCGGAGACACCGGTGCCGGGACGACAGGGCGCAGCTCGGCCACCGGGGGCGGAGGCGGCGCTGCCTGAGCTTCCTCTTCCGCAGCGGCGCGCGCGGCGAGACTCTCGCTGTCATCCGCGGTTGTCGCTGGCGTGGTCTCCTGGCGCAACGCGTCGAGTTCGGCGACGATCTCGCCCGCTTCGGCGTCGTCGGCAGCGTTAAAGCCGGTGCGCGAACGGACTCGTTCGGTCAGCGTGCGCAGACCGGCGACCGCGCGCGCGAGCACCGGCTGGGCCGCGGAGGGCAAGGGCGCACCGCGCTCCTCAAGGCCCAGCAGGCATTGTTCGAGCGCCTTGGCGGCTGCAGCCACCAGTGGGAATCCGCCCGTGCGATGGATGCCGCACAGCGTGTGGGCGGCGCGCACCATCGTTTGGGAGGGCGTTGCTATGGGGTTGAATTCCAGCGTCTGCAACTCAGCGTCCAGCGTCGCCAGATGCTGCTGTGCTTCGTCGCAGAGGATCCGGTACAACGCCATCGACAAGGTCACCTCGCCGATGGTCACTTCTTCCGCTTCGGCCTCCGACTCGGTCGAGGCCCGCGCGGCCGCGATAACCGGCGCCGCCCGCGGGGTGAATTCGATGATGTCGGCGACGGCGCTCGGCGGCTGCGTCTCGGCGTCGGCCCAGGGTCCAGGCGATGGGGTCTCGTCGAGCTCGATCACCTCGATTTGGGCGCCCGGCGCCCACGCTTGCGGCGCCGTCTGCGGTGCCGGCGCCACCACGTCGGCCGTGCGCGCGGCGGGCGGCCCCGACGTTGCGACGGGAGCTGGCGTTAGGGCCTCCTGCGCACTGGTGGTCGTCGTGGACGGGGTCGGGTATTCGGCTTCCACCTTGGCGATGGCTGCGCGCAACATAGCCGCGTCCGGCGTAACCCGGCGCTTGCGGCGCAACGTATCGACCCACACCCGGAAGCTCGTCTGCGCGGTATCGATCAGCGAGAGCACCGCCGGGGTTACCGGCAGATCCTCCTCGAGCAGGCGGTTGTGCACCTTTTCGACCGCGTAGGCGATCTCGCCCAGTTCGGTCAATCCCACCATGCGGCCGCTGCCTTTGAGCGTATGGAATCCGCGCCGCACTGTGGTCAACGCCTCGCGGTCGTCGGGTTGGGCCTTGAGCGCGGCCAGGTTGGCAGCCACGCTGTCGATCACTTCATCGGCTTCGGTGAGGTAGATATCGAGCAGTTCCGCGTCGAGTTGCGAGGCGTCGGTCTCGAGCAGGCGCATCGTTTCTTCCGACGGCGGAGCCGGTGCCGCGACCTCCCCGCCGGCGATCCCGGCGATGGCGTCCTGCAACGCGGCGGTGTCGCCCGTGCCAGCGCTGGCGAGCAGATCAAGCGCCGCTTCGGCGTCGGTCTGCAGCTGCGCGTCGCCGATCAGCTCCGCGTCATTCTTCAACGTGGACAGTTCCGCAGCGAGCCGCTCGCGGACGCTCGCCTCGCCCGGCGAGCGCTGGAACGCGGCCAGCGTTGCTGGCAGCGCGGCCTTGACGTCGGCCACCGCTGCCTCGACCGTATCGCCTCCGTCAGCCTGCGGTTGCGCCGGCACTCCCAGGCGTTGCGCCAGCAGGGGCTCGATCAGCCGCTCGCGATCCGGCCGCTGCTGCTCGACCGCTTCGATGTAAAAACCGAGTCCGGACAACGATTCGGCGAGCAATTCGAGAGCTTCGTTGGCGACCGGGGTGTCGGGCTTCGCGTATTCGTCGATCTGTTCCTGGCATAGCGTGAGCAGCTGCTCGGCGTGGTCGAGGCCGAGCATCTTCAGCGCGCCCATGATCTGCCTGCTGTCATGCGCGAGCGTGGCCAGATCGGCGCGTTTGTCGTGATCGCGGAAGAAAGCGTCAAGCACCTGTTCCATGTGCCGCAGGTTGGCCTGGATTTCGCGCGCGACCTGGGCGAGCAACAGGCGTTCCTGCGCGCGCCGCGCCATCTCGTCGAGCAGGGGTGCGGCGGTATGGGTCGGATGGCTCGGGTCAAGCCGGGCGATCATCGCATTGACCTGTCCCGGCACTTCCGGCGAGAGGTTGGCGAAGTTGTCGATCAGGGACTCGGCAAGCAACAGGCCGGTCGCGTATTCCATCGCCAGGGCTTCGGGAATGGGACTGCTGGGCAGCTTGTCCAGGCGAGCGGCCAGGGCGGCGGCGAGTTTCGACAGCGACGGCTCACCGATGGCCGCGGTCTTGTCGCGCAGGGTGGAGAGCGTCTGCTTGAGCTTGGGTAGACTCTCCGCCCGACCACCCGTCAGTTTGAGCCAGAGATCTTTCGCCGTTGCCAGCAGGTCACGCGCTTCGCGTATGCGCGGCTGTACGCGCACGACGTCGGCAGAAAGCACCTCCGCCGTCGGGATCAGGCCCTGCAGGCGATAGGCGCGCTGCACGGCCTGCACCTGCGGCCCCACCGGCGCACTGATGGCCACGAAGTAGAGAACCTCGCGGCGCATGCGGTCGGCGACTTTGGCCGATCCCTCGACAAAGCGCCGGATCTGCAGGTCGACGCGGCCGCAGAGCTGCTTGACGCCAAAGCCGCTCTCGACTCCCTTTTCGACGATGCCTTCGAGCAAAGCGCCAACCGCCCACCAGAACGAGCGCTGTGCGGAGTGGGTCTGCACGTCCTCGATGCCTTGCACCGCGTCGCGCATAACGCGCGCCCCTTCTTCGTCCCCGCGCAGCCACGCGAGCAGGCCGCGCTGAAACAGGCGCCGCTGCTTGACCAGGTAGGAGGGCAGTTTCTGCGGCGTGACCGTCTTCGCGCTGGTGATCTTGGGGGCTCGCGGCGAAAGATCGGGATAGAACAGGTCCGTCGGCGCGGCCGCTTTGATGCCCCGCGCCTGTTGCATCTGCTCGTATTCGGGAAACAGCTTGAGCGGGACCGGATTGGCACCGCCGACCACCTCGTCGAGGAAGATCTTGAGCTTGCGGCAGGCCCGGTCAAGCAGGTCACAGCTCGCCTGTGCTTCGGCCGGCGGTAGTTCCTCCAGCCGGCTTAGCTGGCGCTCGATTTCGTCGGTGTAGGCGGTGATGGCGTCGAGCCCGACCATCTGGATCGCGCCGGCCGCCTGGTGGATATGCGTGCGCGCCTGCTTGAGCCCGGTCGTATCCTGCGGGCCAGCCTTGAACGCCGCCAGCCCCTCGACGCCGCGGCTCAGTGCCTGGTCGATCTCACCTTGGACCCAGGAGAGCGGGCCAAGATCGAATTCGGGAGCGGTGTCGGTGACCATGATGTGTGGAGGCGCGCAACTCCCAAGCGGTTAGCAAGAAACGCGCCGCGCCTGTGCACTACACGCGGACACCCCCGGGAGGGAGCCGGAATTGCTCCGCGCCAGCGCGCGGCTTCATACCTTGAACCCCGCCACCGAACTCCGCAATTCGGCGGCCAGTTTGGTCAATTGTCCGATGGACACGTTCGTCTGCTTGGTGCCCTCGGTGGTCTCTTCGGTGATCTTGAGGATACCCTGCATGCCGCGCGTGACTTCCGACACCGAGGCCGATTGGCGCTGTGTTTGCGCCGAAATGCCGCCGATGAGCTCGGCGAGTTCGCGCGACACCCGCCGGATTTCGTCCAGCGCCTGCCCCGCCGCGTCAGATAGCTTGGTGCCTTCCACCACGCCGACGGTGCTCTTTTCCATCGCCGCCACCGCGTCCTGGGTGTCGGCCTGAATGGTCTTGACGATGGCGTCGATCTGCTTGGTGGCCTCGCCGGAGCGTTCGGCCAGGCGTTGGACTTCTTCGGCCACCACCGTGAAACCGCGGCCTGCCTCGCCGGCCGAGGCGGCCTGGATCGCGGCGTTGAGCGCGAGCACGTTGGTCTGTTCGGTAATGTCGGAAATCAGTTCCACGATCTCGCCGATCTC
Organism: uncultured beta proteobacterium; assembly: GCA_963777455.1. Lineage (GTDB taxonomy): Bacteria > Pseudomonadota > Gammaproteobacteria > Burkholderiales > Casimicrobiaceae > PALSA-1003. The sequence goes on along the minus strand of CAVZQQ010000004.1, from coordinate 1,744,046 downwards.
CAGCGAGGATTCTCCCAGGCGCTTGATCCGCTTGGCGGTGTCCTGAATCTGGGTGCGGATCTCGTTCATGCCCGCGATCTGGTTTTGCACCGCTTGCCCGCCTTTTTCGGCGGCGGCCAGCGATTGCTGGGCCACGCGAGCGGACTGGGCGGCACTTTGTGAGACTTCATTGATCGACTGGGCCATCTGCAGCACCGACGCGGACGCCTGTTGGATCTCGCGGTTCTGCCGCTGCGAGGCTTCGAACAGCCGGTTCGAGATCGACTGGGCGTCGGTGGTCGCCTTGGCCACCTGGTCGGTGGCGTTGTTGATCCCCTTGACCAGCGTGCGCAATTCCTCAATCGTGAAATTGATCGAATCCGCAATCGCGCCGGTCACGTCCTCCGTCACCGAGGCCTGCACCGTGAGGTCGCCGTCGGCGAGATTTCCCATCTCGTTGAGCAGGCGCAGAATGGCTTCCTGGTTGCGCTTGTTCTCCTGTTCGCTCCCCATCGCGGTTACCCGCTGCTCGTCATAGAGCACCTTGGCGAAGAACCCGGCCAGCAGCAGGGCCAGGATGAGGAAGGCAATGGCGGCGGTCAAGCTGAGCACGCGGGCGGTACTGTGCGTCTCGAAGCCGTTGGCCAGGCCGGTCGCGTCCGCGAGCAGCGGCTCGGACTCCAGGTTGATGGAGCGCGCGGCTTCCTTGGCGACCACCAGGCGCTGCATGTTCTGCAGGATGGCGTTGATACCGGCATCGAAACCGGTGAAGCGTTTCTGCAGCTCCGCGAGGGTGGTCCGCGCCTCGTCGCTGCGCACGCCGGACAGGCGCAACGCATCGCTGCCCTTGAGCAAGCCGTTCACGATGTCGCGAAACGTCCCGCCGTCCTTGCCCAGCAGGAAGGCGACTTCCGGATCGATCTCGTCCGACGAGACAAGCGAGTTGGCATTCTTGGCAATGCGCTGGGAGAGCATCGCCAGCTGATTGGTGAAATCGACCTCGCGCACGGTGCCCCCGCCGGCGGCCACTTGCGCCGCCGCCTGCTCGGCGAGTTCCAGCAGGCCGGTATTGGCGTCGTTGATCCCCGCCAGGCCTTTCGACAGCGACACCAGGCTCGGCTGATTGTCGACCACGGCGGTGGCGGCCTTTTCGACCCGCTCCCACCTGCCGCTGATGTCGGTGAGCAGCGCCTGCTGCGATTCGGCGCTGACGGTGTCGATGCGGATGCCCCGGACGCTGCCCCCCTTGCTCAGCGCATCCAGGTCGGTGCGAAAACGATCCCGGGAATCGCGCACGCCCTCGAAGGCCGTGGCATTGCCCTGCACCGCGAGCGAAGTGGCGCGGGCGAGCCGCTGCGAGAGCATCTGCATTTCGGTCGCGATGCCCGCGCTGGTCGCGTTTTTCTCGGCCAGCGAGATGTAGAGATAGAGCAAGATGCCGCCCAGCAGCAGGAATAGCAGGGTGAGTCCGCCGAGCACCTGCTCCTGCTTGGCAACCGGCAGGTGGCCGATGAACCACAGCCGGCTAGGCTGCCGGGACTCGGAGGCCGCTGTGCGCAGCTGCTCCATGATCGACACCGACGCGAGCGGGTCGTACCCCGGTGGCGGCGCGTTCATCTTGACCTGCGTGGTGGTCGGCATTTCGAGCTCGGCACCTTTCCCGGCTTTCCCCCGCGCCGGTTTCGAGCCGAGCATGCTTTTCAGACTAAGCGCCATGTTCTCTCCCGCCCTGAAGGGTCGCTCCCCATCGTCGCATCCCGCTCACAGGCCCACCTGCAGAAAGGCAGGGTCCTGCGCCAGCCGCGCCAGGTCGATTTCCTGCCACACGTCCCCGTTGGCCTCCGACCAGCGCGCCCCGTACCACTCGGGCGCGCCGGCCGGCGCTTCGCTTCTTGCCAGCTCGGCCAAGTTGCGCAGGCCCAGCACGCGATGCACGATCAGGCCGGCGTGCAACTCGCCCACCCGCGGCCCGAACAGCACCAGCCGGGTCAGGCTCGTGCCGGGCGCCACCGGTTCCAAGGGGCGCCCGAGAAAGCCGGCGAAATCGATCACGCCGTAGAGGTTGCCGCGGATGTTGGCCACGCCCAGATACCAGGGCTTGGTCAGAGGCACCGAGGCCATGGTCGGCACCGCGATCACTTCCCCCGCGTCGGCGAGCCGGATCAGCCATTGTTCGCCGCCACAGGCGAGTCCCAAGCGCGACTGCTCGACCTGGGCCGCGGTCTTGGCAGCAAGCCGCGTCGCCAGTTCCTGCTGGAAGGCGCGCAGATCGAGTTTGGCAGCACGGGCCATCGCGCTCCGAACCGTCAGCCAAAGGCCGTGATCTTGGCGAGCAACTCGTCTCGCTTGACCGGTTTGACGATGTAATCACGCGCGCCCTGACGCAAGCCCCAGATCTTGTCGGTCTCCTGGCTTTTCGACGTGCACAGGATGATGGGCACGGTGCGCGTGTTCGGGTCTCGGCTGATCGCCCGCGTCGCCTGGAAGCCGTTGAGCCCCGGCATCACCACGTCCATCAGGATCAAGTCGGGCTTGACCGTTCGTGCCTTGAGGATCGCGTCCTCCCCGTTGTCGCTGGCGACGACCTCGTAGCCCGCCTTGGTGAGCATGTCGTTGAGCACATGCCGCTCCGTCGGCGAATCGTCGACGATGAGAATTCGCTTGATCGCCATCGCATCCCGCCCTTCCATGCCCCCAATGCCCGCGCCGCGGAGCGGCGCGGGTTTATCCCCGCTGCGCACTACGCTGCGCTCTTCACGTGCGTCGCGACCGCCTTTAGCAGGCTCTCCTTGGTGAACGGCTTGGTAAGGTACTGATCCGAACCAACCATCCGCCCGCGCGCACGGTCGAACAGCCCGTCCTTGGACGAGAGCATCACCACGGGCGTCTGGTGAAATTTGACGTTTTTCTTGATCAACGCGCAGGTCTGATAGCCATCCAGCCGCGGCATCATGATATCCACAAAGATGAGGTCCGGCAGGTGGTCCGCAATTTTGGCCAGGGCATCGAAGCCGTCGTCAGCAAGAATTACCGTGCAGCCGGCCTGCAGCAGAAAGATCTCGGCGCTGCGACGAATAGTGTTGCTATCGTCGATCACCATGACTTTCACGCCGTTCAGCGCGCTTGGTTCAGGCAATTCCTGGCTCCTGGCATGTCCTGGCAATACGGCGCTTGCCGCGCTCGATTCCATATTGGCCTCGCGAAAGTTTGCCACGGATACAACCAAATGCCTAGAGCATAATCCTTGCCAGAACCGGCAAATCCTAGGCTTCTGAGGGATTTGCAACACCGACTTCGTCGAAACCCTCGCCTAGACTGCCGTTTTTCGGCAGGCCAGGGAGTGTCAGCCGCCAAGAAACATGCGATAGGCCGGGTTGGCGGACTCGTCGACAAACCGGTAGCCCACGCGCTGGAGAAAGCGCCGGAACTGCTTCTGGTCGGACGGCGGGACTTGCATCCCGACCAGAACGCGCCCGTAGTCGGCCCCGTGGTTGCGGTAGTGGAACAGGCTGATATTCCAGCCCCGGCTCATGCTGTTCAGAAACTGCATCAGCGCGCCCGGGCGTTCCGGAAACTCGAAACGAAACAGCGCCTCGTGCTCGGCTGCCGGCGCGTGGCCGCCGACGAGGTGGCGTACGTGCAGCTTGGCCATCTCGTTGTCGGACAGGTCATAGGCCTCGATGCGACGCTGGTGCATGGCGCGCAACAGCCCCGCGGTTTCACGGCGGTTGGCGACTTCGATGCCGACAAAGAGGTGGGCGATGCGGGCGTCGGCGTAGCGGTAGTTGAACTCGGTGATGCTGCGCTTGCCGAGCAACGCGCAGAACGCCCGAAAGCTCCCCGGGCGTTCGGGAATGGTCACCGCCAGGATCGCCTCCCGCGCCTCCCCGAGCTCGGCACGCTCGGCGACAAAGCGCAGCCGGTCGAAGTTCATGTTGGCGCCGCAGGCAATCGCGACATAGGTCCTGGCGCGGGTGCGATGGCGCTCGCAGTAGGCCTTGACCCCGGCGATAGACAAGGCGCCGGCGGGCTCCAGAATCGAACGCGTATCCTCGAATGCGTCCTTGATAGCGGCGCAAATCGCGTCGGTGTCGACGCTCACCATCTCGTCGACGAGAGCGCGACAGATGCGGAAGGTTTCCTTGCCGACCTGCTTGACGGCCACGCCGTCAGCGAACAGCCCGACGTGGTCGAGTTTCACCCGCCGTCCGGCGGCGAGCGATTGCGTCATTGCCGCGGAGTCGACCGGTTCGACCCCAATGATGCGCACCTCGGGCCGTACGCGCTTCACATACGAGGCGATGCCGGCGATGAGGCCGCCGCCACCAACAGCCACGAAGATTGCGTCGATCGGGCCCTGATGCTGGCGCAGGATCTCCATGCCAATCGTGCCCTGGCCGGCGATCACCTCGGGGTCATCGTACGGGTGCACCAACACCGCGCCGCTGACGCGAGCGAGTGTTAGCGCGCGCGCATATGCGTCGTGGTAAGCGTCCCCATGCAGCACCACTTTCGCGCCGCGCGCTTCGACCGCGTGAATCTTGATCGAAGGCGTGGTGACCGGCATGACGATCGTTGCCCGGCAGCCGAGCCGTTGCGCCGCCAGCGCCACCCCCTGCGCATGGTTGCCTGCCGAAGCGGCGACGACGCCCCGCGCGCGCTGTGCCGCGGACAGATGCGCCATCTTGTTGTACGCGCCGCGCAACTTGAACGAGAACACCGGCTGCTGGTCCTCGCGCTTCAACAGCACGCGATTGCCCAGCCGGGTCGAAAGCGTCGGGGCGAGCTCGAGCGGCGACTCGACGGCGACGTCGTAGACGCGGGCGGTCAGGATCTTCTGCAGATAGTCGACCGGCATCGGCATCGCAACGGGGAACGCAGGGACATCGAGGGTAGCAGAATCACCGCGCCCGCCAAAGGCGTCGCGGGGCGCCTTTTCTGTTAGCCTTGGCCATCCTTCGTCAGGCTCAGTCGCACGACGCTCGTGTCCATCGCGCCCGCCACCCTGCTCGCCGTCGTCGACCTGGGCTCGAACAGTTTCCGCCTGGAAATCGGCCGCGTCGAAGGCGACCAGATCTACCGGCTCGATACCTGGCGGGAGACCCTGCGCTTCGGCGCCGGCCTCGATCCGCAGGGGCGCATCCGCTCCTCGGCCATGAAGGCCGCGCTGCAATGCCTCGCCCGCTTCCGCGAGCGCCTCGCCGGCCTGCATCCGTCGGCGGTGCGCGCCGTGGCGACCAACACCTTCCGCGTGGCCAAGAATGCGCGCGAGTTCCTGCCCCAGGCGGAACGCGCGCTGGGTTTCCCGATCGATGTCATTGGCGGGCACGAGGAAGCACGCCTGATCTATCTCGGGGTGGCACACGAGCTGCCGCGCTCGCCTGACCCGCGCCTGGTCGTCGACATCGGCGGCGGCTCGACCGAGTTCATCATCGGCCGTGGTCTCGAGCCCGAGCGGCTGGAATCGCTCAAGATCGGCTGCGTCGGCTTCACGCAGCGCTTTTTCCCCGAAGGTCTAGTAACGGCCGAGGCCTTCGCCGGCGCCGAAACGGCGGCACGGGTCGAAATCGAGGCGATTGCGCGCGAGTTCGGTCCGGCCCACTGGCGCGAAGCCTACGCCTCGTCCGGCACCGCCGCCGCACTGGCCGAAATCCTCGAGCAGAACGGCTTCTCGGGCGGCGGCATCACGGCAGTGGGCCTGGCCCGGCTCAAGCAACGCCTGCTTGCCGCGCGCCACGTCGCGCGCCTGTCGCTGCACGCGCTCAAACTGGAGCGCGCCCCGGTCCTCGCCGGAGGGCTGGCGATCATGACCGCGGCCGTGGCGGAGCTCAAGATCGAGCGCATCGATCCGGTGGGCGGCGCCCTGCGCCTGGGCGTGCTCTACGATCTGCTCGGCCGGACGATCGATGCGGATATCCGCGGCGTCACCGTCGAGCGCTTCGTCGAGCGCTACGCGATCGACCGTGCCCACGCCGGGCGCGTGGCCACGTTGGCCGCGAGCCTGTACCGCCGCGCGTGGCCGCGCGCCGCGGCCGGTGATGTGGCACTGCTGCAATGGGCCGCCACCCTGCACGAGATCGGCATGTCGGTGGCCCATCTCGGTTTTCACAAGCATGGCGCGTACATCCTGCAGCACGCGGACATGCCGGGATTTTCGGCCGGGGAGCAAAGCCGCATTGCCCTGCTGGTGTTCGGCAGCCGCGGCGGTCTGGCCAAGGTGCAGGCGGCGCTGGGCGACCCCAACGTGCGGGCCCAGTTGCTCGCGTTGCGCCTGGCGGTGCTGTTCCACCACGCGCGCACGGCGATCGCCCTGCCGCGCATCCCGCTCAAGATCTCCAGACGCATCGCCCTCACCATATCGCCGCGCTGGCTTGCCGCTCATCCGTTGACGACGCATCTGCTGGAAAAGGAGCGCGCCCAGTGGGGTGCGCTCGGCTATCCATGGAAAGCCGCCCGCGGTTGATACCGCGCGCAGCGACGCAGCGGCTGGCGCAGCCGGCCTGTCATCTGGGCGCCACGGTTCCGTCATAAGGGCGTCGCATGCGGTCGCTACTGTGCCTCGCGACTCAATCCGCACAGGAATCGGGCCGCGATGCCACGAAAGCTCCCGCTTTGCGCCGCCAACGCGAGCCGCCTTGACCGGCGGTGGGCGGCGGCCGCGCCGCCAGTGCAGGGGGTTCCGGCCGACTTAGGCCGCAGCGGCGTCGAACGCACTCCATTGCAGCCGCGCGCAACCGCAACAGCGGCTTGCGCGCGGCTTATCCGTGTCGAGCACGCCGCTGTCTAGCGGCCGGGCCGTCACCGCGGCGTACGCGCCGCGATGAGCCCAACGAGCACCGCGCCGCTGCGCTTTCGTACCATCTGGATTTCCGACACGCATCTCGGTACTGCCGGTTGCCAGGCGGGGCGGTTGCTCGACTTTCTCCGCCGTACCGAGTCGGAGCACCTCTATCTGGTTGGCGACATCATCGACGGCTGGCAGCTCAAGCGCCGCTGGTACTGGCACCAGTCGCACAACGACGTCGTGCAGAAGATACTGCGCAAGGCGCGCAAGGGCACCGAGGTCGTCTATATCCCGGGCAATCATGACGAAGCCGTGCGCCATTTCCTCGGCGTCGCCTTCGGCGGCATCGCCATCCGCGACGAAGCGATCCACACCACGGCGCGCGGCCTGCGCTTGCTGGTTATCCACGGCGACCTGTTCGACGGCGTGGTGCAATACGCGCGCTGGCTCGCCTACCTCGGCGATCGTCTGTACACCCTGTCGCTGCATTTGAATCGTTGGTTGAACGCATTGCGCGCGCGGTTGGGCCTGCGCTATTGGTCGCTCGCCCAGTTCCTCAAGCACAAGGTCAAGAATGCGGTCAGCTACATCTCCGCCTTCGAGGAGGCGCTGGCCGCTGAGGCGCGGTCGCGGCAGCTCGACGGCGTCGTCTGCGGCCACATTCACCAGGCCGAGATCCGCGACATCGGCGGGGTCCTGTACTGCAACGACGGCGACTGGGTCGAGAGCCTGACCGCGCTCGTCGAGACCGCCGAAGGCGATCTTTCCATCCTGCACTGGCACGACGTGTTATCCGAGCATCCCGCACCCGAGGAAGAGGACGAAGCCCATGCGCATCCTGATCGTCACCGACGCCTGGTCCCCGCAGGTTAACGGCGTCGTCACGACGGTGAAAAACACCGTACGTGAACTCGAAGCGCTCGGGCACACGGTCGGCCTGATTACGCCGCAAGGCTTTACCACGCTGCCCTGCCCGACCTATCCGGAGATCCGTCTTGCGCTCGCCCCGGGAGCGCGCGTGGCACGCATGATCGAGGAATTCGAGCCCGATGCGGTGCACCTGGAGACCGAGGCACCGCTGGGGATTGCGGCCCGCCGCCATTGCCTGGGCAGCGGCCGGCCGTTCACCACCGCCTATCACACCCAGTTTCCGGAATACGTGTACGCGCGCTGCCGGTTGCCGCTGGCGATCAGCTACAGCTGGCTGCGCTGGTTCCACGGTCCGGCCGAAGCCGTGCTCGTGCCGACCCCGGCCATTCACCGCCGGCTCACCGCGCGCGGCTTCACCAACCTCGCTTACTGGTCGCGCGGCGTCGATCTGTCGGTGTTCGCGCCGGCCGCGCAAGAGGCGCGCACCCAGGAACGGCCGATCTTTCTCTACGCGGGGCGGGTCGCTATTGAGAAGAGCCTCGAGGATTTCCTGCGCCTCGACCTGCCGGGGACTAAGTGGGTCGTCGGCGATGGGCCGGCCCGGGCCGCACTCGAGGCACGCTTCCCCAAGACCATCTTCTACGGCATGAAGTATGGCCACGAGCTCGCGTATTTCTACCAGCAGGCCGATGCGTTCGTCTTTCCGAGCCGCACCGACACCTTCGGCCTGGTGCTCGTCGAGGCCATGGCCTGTGGCACCCCGGTGGCCGCCTACCCCGTCACCGGGCCGATCGACGTGATCCGCGATCCGGCGGTCGGCACCCTGAGCGAGGACCTGCGCGCTGCCGCTCTGGTCGCCATGACGCTCGATCGCGGCGCCGTGCGCGATTACGCCCAGCAGTACTCGTGGGCGACGGCGACGCGCCAGTTTCTCGAGCAGTTGCGCCCGGTCGCCAGTCCCGTCGCGGCCTGACCGGCGGCGCGACCGGGCGGCCGCGCCGCCCGCCAGGCGTCAGACGAAATCCGGGCCGATGGCCACCTTGAGCACGACCGCGGCGTTGCCATCGCGCACCCGATTGGACAGCCACCACACCGCCCCCTTGCGCATACTCCAGGCCAGCGCATCGCCGGCGAGCAGCAAGGCGGAAACCTCCCCCAGCGTCGGCTGATGGCCGACCACCAGTACCGGTTCACGGCTGTCCGGCCAGCCCGCGGCGGTGAGCACCGTGGCCGGCGCCGCGCCCGGCGCGAGTTCGGCCACGACCTTGAACTTGCGCTTGAGCGCGAGCGCGGTCTGCTGCGCGCGATCGGCCGGGCTGACCAACACCCGCGTCGTATCGGGCAGGTGGCTGTCGAGCCAGGCCGCGACCCGCTCGGCTTGCTTGATGCCCTTGGCCGTCAGCCGCCGTCCGAGATCGGGCTCGCCCGCTTCGGCCTCGGCATGGCGCCAGAGGATCAGGTCCATACGGTTAGAAGCCGGCGGCGGTCTTGTCCGCCATCTGCTGCAGCAGCTCCGCCTGCGCCGACATCGGGGCAGTGCGGCCTTTCGCCTTCGCCCGGGTGTAGGTCCCATCGGCGGCAAGCTCCCAGGCATCGAGGCTGTCGGCCAGATAGGGGGTGAGGCCCTCATCGATGACCCGCTGCTTGAGCGCCGGATCGAGCACCGGGAACGCCACCTCGATGCGTCGGAACAGGTTGCGGCCCATCCAGTCGGCGCTGGAAAGATAGACGTCCTGGGCGCCATCATTTTCGAACAACCAGATGCGGCTGTGCTCGAGGAAGCGGCCGATGATCGAGCGCACGCGAATGTTGTCCGAGACGTCCTTGACCCCCGGCCTGAGCGCGCACGCGCCGCGTACGATCAGCTCGATCTTGACCCCAGCCTGCGACGCCGCGTACAGGGCCTTGATGACCGCATCCTCGACCAGGGCGTTCATCTTGGCGACGATGCGCGCCGGCTTGCCCTCCTTGGCGTGGCGCGTCTCGCGCCGGATCGCATCGAGCACATGCCGCTGCATGGTGAACGGGGCGAGCCACAGGTGCTTGAGCTTGTTGGCCTTGGCGAGGCTGGTGATGTGCAGGAATACCTCGTCAACGTCCGAGCAGATATCGGGGTTCGCGGTCAGCAAACCGAAATCGGTGTACAGGCGCGCGGTGCGCGGATGGTAGTTGCCGGTGCCCAGGTGCGCGTAGCGCTGCAGTCGCGTCTGCCCAGCCGGGTCCTTCTCGCGTCGCAGCAGCAAGGCAAGCTTGCCGTGCGTCTTCAGTCCGAATACGCCGTAGACGACCTGCGCGCCCACGTGCTCGAGGCGCTCCGCCCAGTTGATATTGGCTTCCTCGTCGAACCGCGCCATGAGCTCGACGACCACGGTGACTTCCTTGCCGCGGCGCGCGGCCTCGATCAGCGCCTCCATCAGCACCGAGTTAACGCCCGTGCGATAGACGGTCTGCTTGATCGCGACCACGTCCGGGTCGTCGGCGGCTTTGCGGATGAACTCGACCACCGGCTCGAAGGACTGGAACGGGTGATGTAACAGGATGTCGTGCTGGCGCAGCGATGCGAACAGGTCGGTTTGATCGCGCAGGCGATCGGGCAGACCGGGCAGGAACGCCGCATATTCGAGCTCGTGCAGCTCGACCTGATCGATGAGCGCCGACATGCGCGCCAGATTCACCGGTCCCTCGCACCGGTACAGGTCGCTGTCCTGCAGCTCGAACTGCTGCAGCAGGAACGAGGCGAGATGGGCCGGGCAATTGGCCGCGACCTCGAGGCGCACTGCCAGCCCGAACTGGCGTTGCGGCAGTTCACCCTCAAGCGCCTGGCGCAGGTTCTTGACTTCTTCCTCGTCGATCCACAGGTCGGCGTCGCGGGTAACGCGAAACTGTGAATAATTGACCACCTGGCGGCCGGCGAAGAGCTCGTGCAGATGGGCGTGCATGATCGACGACAGCAAGACGAACGTGTTGTCGGCCCCCGCGATTTCAGGTGGCACCTTGATCACTCGCGGGACCAAGCGCGGCGCCTTGACGATCGCCACGTGGGTTTCGCGGCCGAAGGCATCCTGGCCGGAGAGTTCCACGATGAAGTTCAGGCTCTTGTTGACCACCTGCGGGAACGGGTGCGCGGGGTCGAGGCCGATTGGGGTCAGCAGCGGCCTGATCTCGCGCTGGAAATAATCGGCGATCCAGGCGCGCTGCGCGGCATTGCGGTCGGCGTGGCGCAGGATGAGGATGCCCGCCGCGGCGAGTGCCGGCAGGATTTCCCGGTTCAGCGTCGCGTACATCTCGGCCACCAACCCTTGCGCGCCCAGGCTGATCTCGCCCAGGTTGACCTTGAGCTCCTGCAGCGTCATGCCGACGAGCGGGGCCTTGAGGCGCAACTGCTCGCGCAAGCCCGCAACGCGGATCTCGAAGAACTCGTCCAGATTGCTGCTGACGATGCACAAGAAACGCAACCGCTCGAGCAGCGGCGTCGCAGGGTCCTGAGCGAGGGCGAGCACCCGGCGGTTGAAGGCGAGGGCCGATAGCTCGCGATTGAGCGGCGGCGCGCCCGACTCCTTGCCGGGCGCGGCCGCCGGCCCTGGGCTGTGCGCGGTCAAGGTAGCCGTCAGAGGGGTGGCGGGCGGCGAAGCCGCCACAGTATCGGAGTCAGGCATGACAGGGTCGTTACGTCACCGGGGCCGGTTCGGCGACCGGCGCCGGCCGCGGGAGGCGTTCGCGGGCGAGCCAGATGCACTGCCCGCCGGCCTCGCGCTCCACCTCGGCAAGATAGGCACGGTGCGCGGCGAGCTCGGCGGCAGACGGCTCGAGCACGCGCAGCGGGGGCAGCAGCGCGGCGCCGAGGTCGGTGCTGGGCGCTGGCCCGCGGGTGGCAATATCGATCGTCAGCGTCTCCTGCCCGCGGGTCATCGCCAGGTAGACCTCCGCCAGCAACCGGGCGTCGAGCAGCGCGCCGTGCACGATACGCTGCGCGTCAGCAACGCCGAAGCGTTCACACAGGGCATCGAGACTGTTCTTCTTGCCCGGAAACTGCTCGCGGGCCAGGGCCAGCGTATCGATGATTTCGGCGCAGACGGCCGCGGTCGAGGGCAACTCCAGCCGCCGCAGCTCCTCGTCGAGGAACGCCAGGTCGAACGGCGCGTTGTGAATGACCCAGCGCGCACCGGCGGCAAAATCGATGAACTCGCGGGCCACGTCGCCGAATCGCGGCTTGTCGCGCAGCATCTCCCAGGTCAGCCCATGCACGTCGGTCGCACCGGCGTCGATCTCCCGCTCCGGATTGACGTGGAAGTGGACGTTCCTGCCGGTCAGTCGGCGATCGACGACCTCGACGGCGGCGATTTCGATCACGCGATGCCCCTGCTTCGGATCGAGTCCCGTGGTTTCAGTGTCAAGGATGATGCAGCGCATTTTTTACCGGCGGTAACGTTTGATGGTGGCCTGGATCTCCGCGATGGCGCGCTCGATCTCGTCGTCAGTCAGATCGCGCTGCGCGCCCTTGCGGTCGGTCAAGGTGAGCGTGCGATCGATCTCGGTCTGGAACTCGCCCAGGCCCAGCGTCTCGGTAATGGTCGTAGTCGGCTCGTCGGCTAGCGTCTCGGGCCCCCAGCGCACCACGATCATCGACAGGTTGTCGCCTTCGGAGCCACCGCGCAACTCAGCCTGGCGCATCAGGGTCGGCGAGGACTTGAGAATCGGCGTGCCGGTCAGCGCCTGCGCGATCTCTTCCTGCGGATAGACGCTCCACAGACCGTCCGTGCACAGCACAATCAAATCGCCGTTGCGCAGGGGTGTCCGGCGCGACAGGTCGATGACCGGATCAACCAGCCCACCCAGGCAGCTGAAGATCTTGTTGCGGTCGGGGTGATCGACGATCTCGTCGGCGCCGATGATACCTTGGTCGACCAGGTATTGCACTTTGGAATGGTCCTTCGTCTGTCCGATGAGGCCGCCCTGGCGAAACAGGTACAGGCGTGAATCGCCGACGTGCGCCCAATAGGCATAGTTGGACTGGATCACGCAGGCCACGCAGGTCGTGCGCGGCGTCTCCAGCATCGAGAACTGGTTGGCGTAGGAACCCAGCGCCTGGTGCCCGCGCAGCATCGAGTCCTGGAGAAACTTGAGCGGGTTTTTGAGCGTGGGCTTGGCCTCCTGCTGAAAGCGCTCGATGAAAAGTCGCACCGCGATCTGGGCGGCGATCTCCCCCCCGGCGTGCCCCCCCATGCCGTCGGCCATCACCAGCAGCAGCGTCTCGCGGCTATAGGTGTAGGCGAGCCGGTCCTGATTAACCTTGCGCTGCCCCCTACGACTTTCCTGGAAGATCGTGAAGCGCACGGGATGGCTGTCCCCTACATGACTTCGCTGAACAGTTTCTTCTTCAGCGTGTCGAGGAACGTCAGCTTGCGTTTGCGCGGCGGAATGTCCCGGATCGTCTTCTGCAGCGCGAACACGCTTTGCGGGCGTTCGAGCGGGTCAAGCCGCAGGCACCAGTCGATGACCTCGAGAAGGTTATCGGAGTAGCCCCCCGCCCAGATTTTTTTTGCCGACACGAGATGGTCTTCCGACAGCCGCGCGTCGGCGGCCTGCGGCGCGAACGCCGCCAGGCAGGCGAACATGCTCGCCCCGATGCCATACACGTCGGTCCACGGCCCGAGTCGATCCGGGTCGCGATACTGCTCGGGCGCGGCGAATCCGGGCGTATACATGGGCGCGAGCTTGGGTCGGGTGTTGGTCAGCGTCTGCCGCGCCGCCCCGAAGTCGAGCAGCACGGGCGAGCCGTCGGTGCGCAGATAGACATTGGCCGGTTTGATATCCAGATGCAGCAGCTTGTGGGTGTGGACTTCGCGCAAGCCGTTGAGCAGGTGCATGAACACGTGGCGCACCAGCCGCTCTGACACCTGATCCTGCCGCATCTGGATCTGCTGCTGCAGCGTGCGCCCGCGCTCGTAGCGCATCACCATGTACACCGTCTCGTTGGCACGGAAGAAGTTGAGCACGCGCACCACGTTAGGGTGATTGATCTTGGCGAGCGCGCGGCCTTCCTCGAAAAAGCACTTCATCCCGTAGCGAAACGACGTGAGATTTTCCGCCGTGCTGGCGCGCACGATGTCCCCTTCCGTGCGCAGCACCAGCGACGAGGGCAGGTATTCCTTGATGGCGACCGGCGCGCCGCTTTCGTCGAAAGCGCGATAGACGATCGAAAACCCACCGCGGCTAATCTGGCGATCGATGCGGTAGTTGAGCAGCTGATAGCCGGAGGGAAGGGCTTGGTTGGTGACGCCCATGGGTCTGGCGGCGCGGCAACGCGCCCTGCCTCTACTTGCGCGAGGGATTGATAACCTCTACATTCTCGGCAACCCCGCGCATAAAGTAAAGATTTCATTGACTTTCCCTTGGAATTGGCCGGCGCAGCGACCGCGGAGCGGGAGGCGATGATCCTCAGCATGACCGGGTTCGCGGCGGCGGCCGCCGAGCTGCCCGGGTGTTCGCTGACCGTCGAGTTGCGCGCGGTCAACCATCGCTACCTGGATCTGCAGTTGCGTCTGCCCGACGAGTTGCGCGGGCTCGATGCGCCATTGCGCGAACTGCTTACGGGCGAGCTCAAGCGGGGCAAGGTCGATTGCCGGATTGCCCTCAGCCATGCCGTGCCGGGGACGGCGTCGCTGGCCGTGAACGCCGCACGCGTGGCGCAGCTGCGCCTTGCCGCCGTCGAAGTGTTGCGACATGCGTCCGATAGTGCGCCGCTTTCGGTCGCCGACATTCTGCGCTGGCCGGGCGTGCTTACCGAGCCGTCGCTGCCGGCCGCGGCGCTCGCCGAGCGCGCGGTGGCGCTCGTGCGCCAGGCGCTCTCCGAACTGGCCGCGTCGCGCGCCCGCGAAGGCGACAAGCTCAAGGCGGTGCTCGAAGCGTGCTGTGTCGGCATCGAGACCCAGCTCGCGCGCGTCAAGCCGCGCATTCCGGCGCTGCACGACGCGTATGTAGCCAAGCTCGGCGCGCGCCTGAAGGAAGCGGGCCTCGATCCGGACACGGAGCGGCTCAAGCAGGAGCTCGCGCTGTTCGCGACCAAGATCGATGTCGCCGAGGAGCTGTCGCGCCTGAGCATGCACGTGGTCGAGGTACGGCGCGTGCTCGCCACTGGGGGCAGCAGCGGCAAGCGGCTGGACTTCCTCATGCAGGAACTCAACCGCGAGGCGAACACGCTCGGCTCGAAGTCGGTCGATGCCGAGCTGTCGCAGGCCGCGCTCGAGCTCAAGGTGCTCATCGAGCAGATGCGCGAGCAGGTCCAGAACATCGAATGACCACGCCTGGCAATCTGTTCGTGGTTGCGGCGCCTTCGGGAGCCGGCAAGACGAGCCTCACCCGGGCGCTGCTCGAGCGCGAAACGGGCATTCGGCTTTCGGTGTCGTACACCACGCGGCCGCCGCGCCCGGGCGAACGCGAGGGCGCCGACTACCACTTCGTCACGCCGGAACGCTTCCGCGCGCTCCAGGACAGCGGCGCCTTTCTCGAGCACGCGCGGGTGCACGGCAACTGGTATGCCACCGGCGCCACGTGGCTCAGGGAGCAAGTCGACGCGGGCCAGGATGTGCTGCTGGAAATCGACTGGCAGGGCGCGCGCCAGGTGCGCAAGCTTGTGCCCGAGTCGGTGCACATCTTCGTCCTGCCCCCGTCGCTCGCCTCGCTCGAGGAGCGTCTGGTGCGGCGCGGCCAGGACGACGGGGACACCATTGCGCGTCGCGTCAGGGCGGCGCGGGAGGAAATGCGGCACTGCGACGAATTCGACTATGTTATTATTAATCAGGACTTTGCTTCTGCAGTCGACGATCTCGCCGCCATCGTGCGGGCAGCGCGGCTGCGCAGCGAACCGCAGCGCATCCGGCATCGGGCGCTGCTCACCCAACTGACTTGACTGGAACGCCGATGGCTCGCATCACGATCGAAGACGCACTCGCCAAAATACCCAACCGCTTCGAGCTTACGCTGGCGGCAACCAATCGTGCCCGGCAGATCAGCGCCGGCTCGCAGCCGCTCCTGGACGCCGATCGCGACAAACCCACGGTCATTGCGCTACGCGAAATCGCCGCGGGCAAGGTCGGGATCGAGATGCTCCTGAAGCCACAAAGTTGAATCGCGCCCGGGTCGCCTCAAGGTGACTAAGTATGTCGGAAATTGCGGAGTTCACCCGGCATCTCGGTCACTACCTGCCGGCTCCCGATGTCGCGCTGGTCGAGCGCGCATTCGCGTTTTCTGAGAACGCGCATCAGGGGCAATTCCGCAAGTCCGGCGAGCCCTACATCACCCATCCGCTGGCCGTAGCCAGCATCCTGTCGCAATGGCGGCTCGACGCCCAGGGACTCGCCGCCGCGCTCCTCCACGACGTCATGGAGGACACCGCCGTAACCAAGATCGAGATCGAGAGCTCGTTCGGCAAGCCGGTGGCCGATATGGTCGACGGCGTCTCCAAGCTCGACCAGATCGAGTTCCAGTCGCGCGAGGACCTGCAGGCGGAGAGCTTCCGCAAGATGCTGCTGGCGATGGCGCAGGACGTGCGCGTCATCCTGATCAAGCTCGCCGATCGGCTGCACAACATGCGCACCCTCGACGCCATGGCGCCCGCGCACCGCGAGCGCATCGCTCGGGAAACGCTGGACATCTATGCGCCGATCGCCAACCGCCTGGGTCTGAACGCGCTGTATCAGGAGTTACAGGACCTGTCCTTCAAGCACCTCCATCCGGTTCGCTTTCGCGTACTGGCCAAGTCGATCAAGGCGGCGCGCGGCAACCGGCGCGAGGTGATGAACCGCATCCTGCAGTCGATCCGCGACGCGCTGAAGGTCGAAGGCATGGCGGCGACGGTAACCGGTCGCGAGAAGACCGTTTACAGCGTGTACAAGAAAATGCGCCAGAAGCATTACAGCTTTTCCCAGGTCTTCGACATCTACGGCGTGCGCGTGCTCGTCAAGGACACGACGACCTGTTATGCGGCGCTGGGGGTGCTGCACCGCATGTACAAGCCGATCCCGGGCAAGTTCAAGGATTACGTTGCCATCCCGAAGGCCAACGGCTACCAGTCGCTGCACACGACGCTGTTCGGTCCGTTCGGCACGCCGCTAGAGGCGCAGATCCGCACCCACGACATGCATCGCATTGCCGAGGCCGGCGTCGCTGCGCACTGGCTGTACAAGGCTGGCGGCCAACTCGACATTGCCGAAGCGCAGCAGCAGACGCATCGCTGGCTGCAGAGTCTGCTCGAGATCCAGTCGGAATCGCGCGATTCCAAGGAGTTCCTCGAGCACATCAAGGGCGACCTGTTTCCCGACGAGATCTATGTCTTCACCCCCAAGGGCAAGATCATGGCACTGCCGCGCGGCGCGACCGCGGTCGACTTTGCCTACGCGGTGCACACCGACATCGGTCACCATTGCACCGCCGCGAGGATCAACTACGAGCTCATGCCGTTGCGCACGGAGTTGAAGAGCGGCGACCAGGTCGAGATCATGACCGCGGCGACGGCGCGGCCGAATCCTTCGTGGCTTAGTTTCGTCGCCACCGGCAAGGCGCGCTCGCGCATCCGGCATTTCCTGAAAACGCTGCAACAGAAGGAGTCCGCCGCGCTCGGCGAACGGCTGCTCGAACAGGCGCTTGCCTCGCTCAAGGCGCCGGCGGAGACGATCAACTGGGACCGCTGGGACGCGCTCACCCGCGAATACGGGGCCAAGAGCCACCTCGAGATCCTGGCCGACATCGGCACCGGCAAGCGGCTGTCTTTCGTGGTCGCGCAGGCGCTCACGCGGGCGAACAGCAACGTGCCCGAGGTCGCGCCGCAAGGCCCGCCGCGGCATGCGGCACTGCAGCTGCGCGGCGTCGAAGGGGTCGCGATTCAATACGGCAAGTGCTGCCGGCCGATTCCCGGGGACGCGATTGTCGGCCAGTTTCGTCGCGGCCAGGGTCTGCTGGTGCACACCCGCGACTGCCAGACACTGCGCAAGGCCCGCGTCGACAGCGACCAGGTCGTCGATGTCGAATGGGCGCCGCAAGTGGAAGGCGTGTTCGAGGCGGGCATTCGCACGCTGGTTGACGACCAGCGCGGCCTGCTGGCCCGGCTGGCGACCGAGATCGCCGATGCCGGCGCCAACATTGAGTACGTGTCGATGGAGCGTCCCGACGGCGACCGCGTGGTCAACATGTTCTTCAGTGTTCAGGTACGCGACCGCAGGCACCTGGCCCACGTCATGCGCGCCCTGCGGCGCATTCCCGAGGTCAAGCGCGTTCACCGCGCCCGCACCTGAGCGCGGCCGGTACCAATAACAACGGCGGGACTCGCCCGCCGTCGTTCGGTTTGCCGCGAGCCCGCGCTTTAGGCCGCCTGCCTGGCGAGCAGCTGCTGGAGTTCGCCCGATTCGTACATCTCACGCATGATATCGGAGCCGCCGACAAATTCGCCGTTGACGTAGAGCTGCGGGATCGTCGGCCAGCTGGCGTAATCCTTTATTCCCTGCCGGATGGCGGGGTCGGCCAGAACGTTGACCGTGAACAAGTTGTCGACGCCGCAAGCCTGCAGCATCTGCACCGCGGCGCTTGAGAAGCCGCATTGCGGAAACTGGGCCGTGCCCTTCATGTAGAGCACGACCGGATGCGTGGTGACCTGCTCGCGGATGGTATCTTGAACGCTCATGGTTGCACCTTTCAGACGCCGGATTTGCTAAGAATTGTAACGCAGATGGCGCCGCAGCGTACAGTTTCAAGACCTCTGGCCAGCTATTCCTTGATCGCCCCGGTGAGCCCGGAGACGTAATACTCCACAAAGAATGAATACAGCGCCGCCACTGGCAGCGAGCCGAACAGCGCACCCGCCATCAGCGAGCCCCAATGATAGATGTCACCTTCGACCAACTCGGTAACCACACCCACCGGAACGGTCTTCACCTCCGATGACGATATGAAGGTCAGCGCGTAGATGAATTCGTTCCAGGACAGCGTGAAGGCGAATATGCCCGCCGAGATGAGTCCCGGCACGGCCAGCGGCAGGACGATCTTGATCAGAATCTGCAGCCGGCTCGCGCCGTCGATCAGGGCACACTCCTCGAGCTCAAACGGAATGGTCTTGAAATAGCCCATCAGCAGCCAGGTGCAAAACGGGATCAGAAACGTCGGGTAGGTCAGGATCAGCGCAAACCGGGTGTCGAACAGGTGCAGCTGATAGACCATGGTTGCCAGCGGAATGAACAGGATCGATGGCGGCACCAGATAGGCTAGAAAGATGCTCACCCCAATGTAGCGCGAGCCGCGAAAGCGCAACCGCTCGATGGCATAGGCGGCCAGCACGCTGCAGAACAGCGACAGCGCGGTCGCCACGACCGACACCAGCACGGTATTCCACAGCCATTCGGGGTATTGAGTCTCGAACAGCAGCTTCTTGACGTGCTCCAGCGTCGGCGCGTCGACCCAGAACGGATTGCCTTCGTGCGAGAGCAATTCCGCATCCGGCTTGAACGCCGTCATGGCCATCCAGTAGAACGGGAACAGCAGCACGAACAGAAACACGGCGAGCGGCACATAGAGCGTGACCACGCGTCGCGGCAGGGACACCAGGTAGTTCATGCCCTGGGAGTCGATGGGTTGCCCGGTCGCTTCGGCGGTGCTCATTTGTCGGTGCTGCCTTGCTGCCAGGCCCGCCGCTGCAGGCCGTAATAGCTGATCAGGATCGCTGCCAGCAGGAACGGCACCATGGCCGTCGCGATCGCCGCCCCCTCACCGAGATTGCCCCCGGGAATGGCCCTCTGGAACGACAGCGTCGCCATGAGGTGGGTGGCGTTGAGCGGGCCCCCGCGCGTCAGCACGTAGATCAGCTGAAAGTCGGTGAACGTGAACAGCACCGAGAAGGTCATCACCACGGCGATGATCGGTGTCAGCAGCGGCAGCGTCACATGGCGGAATTGCTGCCAGGGTGTCGCCCCGTCGAGGCTGGCTGCCTCATAGAACGACGGCGAGATCGTCTGCAGCCCGGCGAGCAGCGTGATTGCGACGAACGGGACGCCGCGCCAGACGTTGGCCGCGATGGTGGCGAAGCGCGCGTTCCACGGATCGCCGAGAAAATCGATGTATTGGTGGATGAGGCCCATCTTCACCAGTACCCAGCTGATGATGGAGAACTGGGAATCGTAGATCCACCAGAACGCGAGCGCCGACAGTGCGGTGGGTACGATGAACGGCAGCAGCACGACGGCGCGGAAGAACGCCTTGAACGGCAGCCGCCGGTTGAGCAGCAGCGCCAGCCAGAGGCCAAGGCCAAACTTGATTACGCTGGCCACCGTTGTGTAGAAGATCGTGTTGAACAGCGCCAGCCGGGTAACGCTATCGCCCCAGAGGAAGATGTAGTTGTCGAGCCCGATCCACTCGCCGGCGCGGCCGATCTTGGCGTCGGTGAAGCCGAGCCAGGTGCCCAGGGCGAGCGGGTAGGTCAGGAACAGCAGCAGCAACGCCGCCGCGGGCAGCATGAACAGCGCCCCGAGCAGGTTGCGATTGTCGAGGGCGCGGGAAAACGCGCTAGCGGATGAGGGCATGCACAGTTAGCCGGGTGGCGCGCCAGGAGTGGGGCAGCGCGTGGCGCGGCGGCCGGCCGGTCGCCGGCCGCACGCCCCCGCGTGCGGGTCGGCCCGACGGGGTCGGACAGCGCCCCGCCGGGCGCCATGCGCGCCGGCTCTCGCTCAGACTTTGTAGTAGCGCTCGGCGCGTTTCTGGGCCCGCTCCGCCGCCTCTTTGGCGGGCTTTGAGCCCGACGCCGCCTCGGCGACCATGTTCACCAGAATGAAGTCCGCCATCGTCGCCGCCGATGCGTAGCCCATGTCGCCAGCGTAGCCGTTGGGCAGCATCCGCTTCATCACGTCGCGATACGGCGTGTGCTTCGGGTCGGAAGTCCAGATCGGATTGGATTCGTAGGCCACGAGGGGCTGCGTGACATAGCCGATCGACGCCTGCTGCCAGGGCTCGTACTGCTCCTTCTCCATCATGAAGCGCAGGTATTCCTTGGCCGCGTTCGGGTACTTCGAGTACTTGAAGATCATCATCGGGAAGATCAGCTGCAACTCGGTGGGCTTCCCGACCGGCCCGATCGGAAAGTTGGCATGGTTCATGTCCTTGGCAATCGCCTGCAGCTTCGGATCCGGCGAAGTCTTCGCCGCGTAGTAGATCGAGATGCCATTGTTGGTCAGGCCGATCTGGCCGTCGAGAAAGGCCTTGTTGTTGCTCGGGTCGAGCCACGACAGCGTGCCGGGAACAAAGGTCTGGTACAGCTGCTTGCTGTATTCCAGGGCGGCAATCGTCTCCGGGCTGTTGATGACCACGTTGTTGTGGGTGTCGACCATCTTGCCGCCGTGCGCCCAGACGACCCAATGGCACCAGGTGTTGGCATCGCCAGTGGCGTTGCCGAGCGCGAAGCCGGGCGGCAAGCCTTGCGCCTTCATTCCCTGGCAGAGCTTGAGGAAACCGGGCAGGTCTTTGGGAAAGGTCTCGAACCCCGCCGCATGCATCGCGGTCTCGCGATAATTCATGCAGGCGCCGGCGCAACCCATCGGAATCGCGATCCAGCGCCCCTTGCTCGTGCAATACGCTTTGGCCACGTCATACCAGCCGCCGTACTTGCCTCCCAGGTAGGCGGCCAGATCGGTCACGTCAACGAGCTTGTCCGGGTACTGGTGCGCATCCTCGAAAGTGCCGATGATGATGTCCGGCCCGCTGCCGATGTTGGCCGCAACGGCCGCCTTCGGCCGCACGTCCTCCCAACCCTCGGCGTCGATGCGCACGTCGATGCCGGTTGCCTTGGTGAACTTCTTCGTGTTTTCCGCCCACACGTCCTCGTCGGCCTGGACGAAGCGCTTCCAGCGCAACAAGCGCAGTTTCGCGCCCTTCTCCGGCGCGGCCTTGTACGCTTGCGCATGGGCGCCGTCTGCGGCGAGCAACGCCGATCCGGCGCCGAGCGCCTGCCCGGCAGTAACGCCGGCGGTGACTTTGAGAAAATCGCGACGCTTAAAATTGCTCATGGATTCCTCCTCGGTGACGTCTACTGGGCAATGATGGACAAGCTCGAAACGATGCCGCCTAGGCGACGAGCCGCTTGCCGCTCGTCGAGTCGAACAGGTGCGCCCGCGCCAGATCGGGTTTGAGGCTGATCCGATCGCCGGCGCGGCAGGTTACGCGATCGCGTATCAACGACGTGATTTCCTGCCGGTTGAAACGGCAATACAGCTGGGTGTCGGCGCCGGTCGGTTCGACGACGACGACCTCGACCGGGAGCCCCGTGGCCTCGGCCAGCAGACAGTGCTCGGGGCGGATGCCGTAGACGACGGCCTGACCATCCGCGGCACGCGCGCCCAGCGGCAGAGGCAGCGCGACACCGCCGTCGAACTCGACCCGTGCGCCGCCGCCGTTCATGCGCGCGGTCCCGGGGACCAGGTTCATCGCCGGCGAGCCGATGAAACCGGCGACGAAGGTGTTGTTCGGGCGATCGTACAAGGTCAGGGGGTCGCCGATTTGCTCGACCGTACCGTCGCGCATCACGACGATTTTGTCGGCCATGGTCATCGCCTCGATCTGGTCGTGCGTAACGTAGATGGAGGTCGTCTGCAATCGCTGGTGCAGCTCCTTGATCTCGGTGCGCATCTGCACCCGCAGCTTGGCGTCGAGGTTCGACAGCGGCTCGTCGAACAGGAAGACCTGCGGGTCGCGCACGATCGCGCGGCCCATCGCCACGCGTTGCCGCTGGCCGCCCGAGAGCTGGCGCGGGTAGCGGTCGAGCAGGCTGGCCAGGCCGAGGATATCGGCCGCTTTTTTTACCTGCGCTTGGATTTCGCTCTTGGACTGCTTGGCCAGCATGAGCGCGAACGACATGTTGTCGCGCACGGTCATGTGCGGATAGAGCGCGTAATTCTGGAACACCATGGCGATGTCGCGCTCCTTGGGTGGCATGCGGTTTACCACCGTGCCGCCGATGGCGATCTCGCCTTCGCTGATCTCTTCCAGCCCCGCGATCATCCGCAACAGGGTCGACTTGCCGCAGCCAGACGGGCCGACCAGGACGCAAAACTCGGCCTCGGCGATGTCGAAGTCGACGCCGCGAATCACGTGGGTCGAGCCGAAGTGCTTGTGGACTGCTCTGATGCCTACCGCTGCCAAACTGCCTCCTTCACCGCACCGCGGCGCGACACGCATCGGTCGCGTTGGCGGACAGCTAACCTGGGCGTCGAGTGCCCTGCACGACCACGTAGTCGGGCCGCCCGGTCGCCAGCCAGGTAATGATATTCTGCGCCGCCTTACGCCGCAGTTCGACCTCCGACTGCACGCTGAAGAATGCGGCATGCGGCGTCAGGATTACCTTCGCATGGCCAAGCAGCGGGCTTGCGGCGGGGACCGGCTCCACTGGCAATACGTCCAGACCGGCCCCGGCAAGTATTCCACTATCGAGTGCGGCAAGCAAATCATCGAGGTCGACGATCGCGCCCCGCGCGGTATTGACGAGATAGGATCCGGCGCGCATCCGGGAGAGCACGCTTGCGTCCACGAGGCCCCGGGTTTCCGCAGTGAGCGGCACGTGCACGCTGACCACGTCGCTGGCGGCGAACAGCGTGGCGAGGTCGGGCGCGCGCTCGACATACGCGGGAAAATCGCCGTCGATAAGATAGGGATCGCATGCGAGCACGCGGCGGAATACGTTGCGCGAGACGTGCGCCATGCGCTTGCCGATGCGGCCGAGCCCAACGATACCCAGCGTCATGTCGGCGGCGCGGCGCAGCGGCCCCGAAGACTGGTAGTGCCAGCGGCCCGCGCCAATATCGCGGTGGTAGGCCACGACGTTGCGGATGAGCGCCAGGGCGAGTGCGAGCGCGTGCGTGGCGACCTCGCCGATGCCGTAATCGGGCACGTTGGCGACCCAAACGCCGTGGCGCGCGCAGGCTGCGGTGTCGACGGTATCGACGCCGGCCCCGATGCGACTGACGATGCCCAGCTGGGGCAGGGCAGCGACGACCTTCTCGGTGATGGGTGCAGCTTGCAGCAGAATGCCGACGCAGCCGGAGGCCGCCGCAACGAGCTGGTCTTCGGTCCGGCATTGCGCCGCGGCGAGCTCGATGTGCGCCTGCGCGTAGAGCGCACGCTCCGGGTCAAGGTCCGAAAACTCGTAATCGGCTAACAGCACGCGGGGCATCGACGGCGGCCTGGCAGAGGGCGGTGCGCGGGCACCGGCGCGCCAAGGTACGTTGCCGACCTGGCGCGGTCAAGCATTGCTGCCGCAGCGTCGGGCCGCGGCGGATATAATCGCCGGCGACTGCGTTGCCAAGCCCCGCCCTGATGCCTACCCTGTTTCCGACCACGATCGCCGGCAGTCTGCCCAAACCGGAATGGCTCGCCCCGCCCGGGCAGCTGTGGGCGCCCTGGCTGCTCGACGGCGAGCGCCTGGCCGCCGGCAAGCGCGACGCGGTGCGTCTGGCGCTGGGCGATCAAGAGCGCGCCGGCATTGACATCGTCAGCGACGGCGAACAAACGCGCCGCCATTTCGTCACCACGCTCGTGGAGAGTCTTGAGGGGGTCGACTTCGAGCGCCGGAAGACCGTGCGCATCCGTGAACGCTACGATGCCGACGTGCCGGTGGTCGTGGGCCCCGTCGCGCGCCGGCGGCCGGTGTTTGTCGACGATGCGCGCTTCCTGCGCAGCGCCACGCAGCGCCGCATCAAGTACACCCTACCCGGCCCGATGACGATGGTCGACACGCTCTACGACGCGCACTATGGCAGCCGTGAAAAGCTGGCGTGGGCCTTCGCCGAGATCTTGAATGACGAAGCGCGGGCGATCGAGGCCGCCGGCGTCGACGTGCTGCAGTTCGACGAACCGGCATTCAACGTCTATTTCGACGAGGTCCGCGACTGGGGTATCGCCGCGCTGGAGCGCGCGGCGGAGGGCCTGCACTGCAGCACCGCAGTGCACATCTGTTATGGCTACGGCATCAAGGCCAACATCGAGTGGAAGAAGTCATTAGGCGCCCAATGGCGCCAGTACGAGCGCACCTTTCCGCTGCTCGCACAGTCGAAGATCAAGCAAGTTTCGCTCGAATGCGCCAACTCGCACGTGCCTCTCGAGCTGCTTGGTTTGCTGCACGGCAAGGATGTGCTCGTCGGCGCGATCGACGTGGCGACCGAGCGGGTGGAAAGCGCCGAGGAGGTCGCCGCGACCATTCGCGGCGCGCTCGCATTCGTGCCCGCGGAGAGGGTCTATGCGTGTACCAACTGCGGCATGGTCCCGTTGCCGCGGGAGGTTGCCCGCGCCAAGCTCATGGCGCTGGGCGCCGGCGCCCTGCTGGCGCGGCGGGAATTTACCGGGCAAAACCCGCCCGCGGCAGCGGTTTGACCTCCGGCCCGGCCCCGCGTATATTCCGCTTTGTGTTTTATTTCAAGTACTAAAGCACGACCCGTCCGGCTCGTTGGCAGTTGCCGAAGCGCCGTACTTTCCTGTCCTTGAGATCGAAACATCGGCCGGGTATGACCCGATTTTTTTCTTGATTATTAGGATTGGAAAAATGCCAACTGGAACGGTTAAGTGGTTCAACGACGCGAAGGGCTTCGGCTTCATCACCCCCGACGGCGGTGGCGAAGATCTGTTCGCCCACTTCTCGGCGATCAACATGCCGGGATTTAAGTCGCTGAAGGAAGGGCAGAAGGTGAGCTTCGAAGTCACGCAGGGCCCGAAGGGGAAGCAGGCGTCGAACATCCAGACCGTGTGAAGCGTCGTCGCTACGACAACGCGACAACAAGGAAGCCGGGCTAGAACCCGGCTTTTTTGTCGGCACTCGCCGGCGCGCCGCGCCAAATGAGGCCGAGCATGGTTCCCAGCAGCACCCAGAACAGCAGGGCATTGCCGTAGACGACCAGGTCATTGGTCGAATTTTTCACCAGCATCGCCAGCACCAGCGCCAGGACGGCGGCGGCCCACGCCTTCTCACGGTCGCCTCCGCCGCGCGCCCGTTGCACCGCCCGCCGCATGATCTCCAGGTGCAAACCCAGCCAGATGGCAAGTCCGACCACTCCAACCTGAAGCACCAGGTCGAGCAGCACGTTGTGCGCGTGCGACGGCGCCTGGGGATCGATGTGCCGCAGCTCGGCATCGTCCTCGAGATCGTAGGCCCGGGAAGGAACGTTGCGCCCCAGGCCCACACCGAACCACGGGTGCTTGCGCGCCAGCTCGAGATAGACTCCCCAGATCGCCGGCCGGGTGTCGGCCATGATCATCTCCACCGCGGCACTGCGGTCGCTCGGTTGCGGTCCCGGCAGACGCACGCGCGAGATGATCTCCAGGCAAGCGGCCGAAATGACCAGCCCGACGGCGACCACGACGAAGACCGACTTCCAGCGCAGCCGACCGCGCAACACACCGAGCGCGATGAGGAACCCGACGAAGGATACGAACAGCGCAGCGACCAACGTGCGGCTCTCACTGAGAAACCCGATCGCGGCGAATACGACCAACCACACGGCGGCCGCCCACCGGCGCCACGCATGGCGCGAGGTCAAGAGGATCAGGAACAGGGGCACCGCGACGTAAGCGACGTACGTGCTTGCATCAGTGGTGTCGCCCGCCCGCCACGCCAGCCATCCCAGAAAACCGCTGGCAGGCGCCGCCGCTTCCGGGTCCACGCCGAGCCACGTGGCGGCGAACATCGTCGCCAGGCAAAGCAGCGTGCCAGCGGCCGTACCCCACGCCACCGCCAGCCGCCCCCAGTAAAACTGCGCCACCTGGAAACTCACCAGGAAGAGTACGAACGGATAGAATTGATCGCGACGAAAGCTTTGGAACGATGCGTCCGGCAGCGCGGACCAGCCGATCGAGGCCGCAGCGAAGGCGAGCCAGACCAGCCACGCCACCAGACCAGGAGTGTTTCTCGACGCCGCGAGGCGAAATTGCAGTAACGCGAATAGCGCGATCACGCCAACCAGGCTATTGCGCAGCGCGGTGACGTGGCCCAGCGGCAGTACCGCCATCAGTACGCCAATCGCAACGTTTAGCGCGCGTAGCGCTGGCGGGTCGTCGGTGATGTGGCGAAGGCTGGCCGGTAGAATCGGGACTTGCATCGAGGACAGCCGCAGCCGAGGCGGGCATTCTAGGAGTAATCGCTTGCGTTTACAAATCCGGCACGCGTTCGTCCGCCGATGGGCAAAGGATTGGACGCCGCGCCGCGCCGCGGCGCGGCAGCGGCCATGAAGGACCTTCCGGGCATCGTGCTGACCGCAACGATCTGGGCCTATTGGCTCGGCGTGGGCCTGATGATCTTGCGCGCGCGCCGCGAAACCCACCGCCTCGCCGGGCTCGTCCCGGAGCAACCGGTGGAGCAATTCCTGTGGATCCTCTGGCTGCCACTGGTGGCTTTGTGGCTCGTGCTGCCCTACCTCGCGCTGGTGCGCAATCAGGGGCTGGCCGGGACAGTGCCGCAGTTCACGCGGGCGGCCAGCTACACCGCGCTGCGTTGGATTGCAGCGCTGTGCGCGGTCGTCTGCCTCCTGCTAACCAGCGTCTGCTGGTCCCGCATGGGCCGGCATTGGCGCATGGACGTGTCGCTCAAGGGCGAGCAGGAGCTCATCACCGATGGCCCGTTTCAGCATGTTCGCCATCCGATCTATGCGTTGTCGATGCTGCTGATGATCTGCACTGTGCTGGTGGTGCGGACCGTGCCGATGCTAGTCGTTGCGACCGCCCACCTCCTCCTCATGTATTTCAAGGCGCGCCACGAAGAGCGGCACCTGCTGCGTGTGCATGGGGAAGTGTATCGGCGCTACCTGGCGCGCACGGGCCGGTTCTTTCCCAACCTTCGCTAGCCCTCCCGTGCGCTGGCCTGTGTGGAGTGTCTTGACGCCGGTGTCGCCGGGGATGGCCCGGGTCACGGCGCCACGCTGTGCAGCCTTCGTGGCGCTGGTTGCCACCACTTTGGCCGCCCTCGCCCACGCCACGCCCGAGGCGGCGGTGGCGCGCGGGGTCGCGCTCGATGCGGCAACCGAAACGCGAATCCTGGCCCTTGACCCGGAGCGCATCTCGGAGCGCGAGGTGCGGGAAGTCTTGTCGCTGGCGCCGGCGCCGCGGATTATCAATCTCCAGGGCAGCGTACCCGTGGTCACGATGGCGCCGTTCGCGGAATTTCTTGCCGCCATGGGCTATCCCCGGGAACAGCTGCGCAATCCGCAGGACGGCTCGCTTACCTACAGCAGTTATGTCGATGCGGGCCAGCTTGCCGGCACGCTCGCGTGGTACTACGAGCGCGAGGGCATGATGCCGATGCTCATCGGTCACAGCCAGGGCGGAATGATCGCAATCCGGGTGCTCTACGAACTCGCCGGCGCCTTCGCCGACTCGCTGCCGGTCTGGAACCCGCAGCGTGGGGCGGCCGAGGACCGCAGCACGATCGTCGACCCGCTCAGCGGCGAGCAGCGCGCGGTGCTCGGTCTGCAGGTGCCCTATGTCGCGGTATTGGCCACGGGCAAACTGCCGCGGCTCCTGCTCGGACAGTGGTCCATGCTGGGGCGGTTACGCGAGATTCCCGATACGGTCGCCGAATTCACCGGCTTCTCGCTCGAGTGGGATCCAATCGCCGGCAATTTCGGCAGCGCCGACACCTATCGGGCGACCGGCTCGGCGCAAGTGCGCAACGTAACGCTGCCGGCGGCGGCGAGCCATCTCACGCTGCCGCTGGCTAAAGATCTGGCGCTCGATCCGGTCACGCGTGCATGGATCGACGGCTATGCTCCCGGCCCCGCCCCGCCCGTGCTGCCGACCGACACCCGCGTCGACCTGGCCAACCTGCTGCACGCCGCGGACATCTGGTACAGCGTCAAAAAGCATTGGTGCCTCGAAGCGCAGCAACTGATCCGCAGCCGGCGAGGGCAGGATGGGCCGCTACAATAGGCGGCAATGCGCGGCAAGCTCAATCTGTTTCAGGCCACGATGTTGCGTTGGCGGGAGTTGCATCCTTATAACGCCGTCCATGTCGTGGCGGTGGGACAGCCGCTGGACCCTGGCCGCCTCGAAGCGAGGATCGCCAGTCTGCTCGAGTCGGCCGGCCTGACGGGCCTCATCCTCGCGCGGCGGGGACGCTTCACCTACCGCGGGGGCGCGGCCAAGATCGCGGTCGCGATTCTCGCCGGCGGAGACGACGCGCTGCACGTGGTGGAGCAGGAAATCGAACGGCAGCTCAACCTGCCCTTTGCGGGGAACGGAGCGTTCCTCCCCTTCCGGTTCTTCGCCGTCGACGCCGGGGACACGTTTCATCTAGGGCTTGCCTACGACCATTTCATCGCTGGCGGCGACTCCATCGCGGTGTTGCTCGGCAAGCTGGTCACCAGCTATCGCTCCGTTGCCCCGCTGCCGTGGACGCCACGGCTGTATCCGCGCACCTACACGAGCCTGTTTCTGCGCCACGCGGGCGCCGCGATCCGCGGGCTGCGGCGGCTCCCGGCGCTGGCCGCGAGCTGCCGCCGGTCGCGCCGGGTGCCGTGCCACGCCGGCTGCGATGCGCGCAATGCGTTTGTCGCGCATCGCATCGACGTGGCGGAGGTTGCGGCGCTGGTGCGCACGGCGCGCGACTGGGGCGTTACCCGCAACGATCTCTTCCTCGCCATGCTGCTGCTCGCAATCGCGGCGGCGGGTCCGGCGCGCAGCCACGCGGACCGGCGCCGGGAACTCGCCGTGGCGGCGATCGTGAACGTGCGCGCCGAGTTCGAGGCGGATGCCGTCGATACTTTCGGTCAATTCCTCGCTTCGCTTCGCGTCTCGCATCCGGTCCCGCCGGGTATCGCACTACGCGAACTCGCGCAGGCGATCCATGCTGAAACCGCGCGCATCAGGACCGAGAAGCTGTACTTGCAGACCCTCCTCGCGTTGGGTGGGGTGGGATTCGCCTGGCGCCTTCTGCGCGCCGATCGGCGCCCCTGCTTTCTCGCCAAGCACTACCCGCTCTGGGCGGGGGTCACCGGACTTGATGTCGATGCGCTGTGGCACGCGCCCCACGCTGGCGAGGCGGTGCTCGGCTACCTGCGGGCGGTCCCGACCGGACCGCTCGCGCCGATCGTTTTCGCGATCACAACGTTCGATGGTGCCATGCACCTCGGCGTTTCATTCCGCCGCGCGGACGTAAGCGGCGAGCTCGTCGATGGTGTGACGACGGAATTTCTTCGGCACCTCCGTCTTTTGGGTGACGCCGCGGCGCAGGATGCGTAGACCGAGCGCTAGCCTCCGCGCGGCAAGACGCCGCGTCACAAGCGATGGAGGCGCGCCTGGACGATCACGTTTGGCCTATGGAAGAAGTCGCCCTGATGGCCGATACGAACAATTGAAGTGAGCCAAAGTCCCAAGAACCACAAAGGAAAGAAACATCCATGCCCGCCTTTCTCGTCCCAATCCCACCGGCTCTAGCGTCTATCCTGTTACTAATCGGCTCCAATGTGTTTATGACCTTCGCTTGGTATGGGCACTTGCGTTACAAAAGCTCGCCGCTGATGTTCGCCGTACTTATCTCATGGGGCATTGCCTTCTTCGAGTACTGCCTGCAGGTGCCCGCTAATCGTATCGGCAGTAGTGCGCTTTCCACGGCGCAATTAAAGATCGTCCAAGAGGTAATCACGCTGGTCGTATTCGCGGTATTCTCAATGACCTTCCTTGGTGAACAGCTGCGGTGGAACTACCTCGCCGCAGCGCTGTGCATGCTCGGCGCAGTAGCGTTTATTTTTCTTGGCTGAATTCGTAACTTGCCTCGTTTCAGACGGACCCGCTACCCGCTCCGGGGACCGTTTGCCGAGAGATGCCCGGTCGTAGGATAATGTCGGGTTTCACGAGGGCGCCTTGCTCGCCCCACGCGGCCCGCGGGCCTGACAGCACATGAACGCCATCACGCCCCTCGCCCTCGCCGGCAAAGTTGCGCTCGTCACCGGCGCCTCCCGCGGTATCGGCCGCGCCATCGCGCACAAGCTGGCGGCAGCCGGTTGCGATATCGCGGCCAATTACTACAACAGCGAAGCCGAGGCTGAAGCGCTCTGCGAGGAGCTGCGCGGCATGGGCCGGCGCGCGTGCGCGATTCAGGCCAGCGTGGGTATTCCGGACAGCGTCGCGGAGCTGTTTGTCGAGTTCTCCCGGCATTTTGATCATCTCGACATTGTCGTCAGCAACGCTGCCAGCGGCGTACTCAAACCGGCGTTGGAGATGACGCTCAAGCATTGGCGTTGGTGTCTCGAGACCAATGCGCTGGCGTTGAATCTGCTGGCCCAGCAGGCCGTGCCGGGCATGGCGCCGGGCGGGAGCATCATTGCCATCTCCAGTCTCGGCGCATCGCGGGCGATGCCCGATTATGGCTTCATCGGCGCCTCGAAGGCGGCGCTCGAGTCGCTGGTGCGCACCCTCGCCCAGGAGCTTGGCCCGCGGCAGATCCGGGTCAACGCGGTCAGCGCCGGGGTCGTGGACACCGACGCCCTGCGTTACTTTCCGAATCGGGAAGAATTGCTGGCGAACTTCGCGCGCCGCACACCGGCCGGCCCTGTGCTCACGCCGCAGGATGTCGCCGGCGCCGTCTACCTGCTCTGCCTGCCCGAGGCGGCCATGATTACCGGCCACACCCTGGTGGTGGACGGCGGGTTCTGCATTTCCGGCTAGCCATGGATGCGCGACTGGGCGACAAAGTGGCGATCGTCACCGGCGGTAGCCGCGGCATTGGCCGCGCCATCGTCGAGCTTTTCGCCGCCGAGGGCGCCGATGTGACTTTCTTCTACCGCGACAATGCCGCGGCTGCCGCCGAAGTCGTCGGCGCCGGCAAGGCGGCGGGGCGGCGGATCGCCGCCGAGCAGGTTGATATTCGCGACTCCGCGGCGTGCGCAGCGGCGGTCGACCGCATCGCCGAACGCGGCGGCCGCATCGACATCCTGGTCAACAACGCCGGTATCATCCGGGACAACCAGCTCGCGGCGTTCAGCGACGACGACGTGCAGGCGGTGCTCGATACCAACGTCGCCGGGGCCTTCAATGTGGCCCGCGCGGTGGTGCCGCACATGATCATGCAGCGCGCGGGCAAGATTATCAACGTCAGCTCGGTGGCCGGCGACAAGGGCGGGCGCGGCCAGACCAACTACGCGGCGAGCAAGGGCGCGATCAATGCCTTTACGCGCGCGCTCGCCGTTGAGCTCGCACCGCGCCGGATCACTGTCAACTGCGTTGCACCGGGCGTCATCGAGACCGAGATGTCGGAGGCGGTGCGGGCAATGGCGGGTGACGAGGTCAAGTCGCGGATCCTGCTCAAGCGTTATGGCAAACCCGAAGAGGTCGCCTATGCGGTGTGGTTTTTCGCCTCGCCGTACGCGGACTACGTGACGGGTCAGGTCTTCAACGTCGATGGCGGCTTTAAAATGGAGTGAACCCAATGGCGAACACGGATATAAGCAAGGCAGAAATCCTGGCGGTCTTTCCCAAGGTCGCGGAGACGATGGCGGACGCCCTCGGCTGCGACGTCGAGGAGGTCAAGCTCGACGTGTCGCTGATCGAGGGCCTCGACGCCGAATCGATCGATTTTCTGGACATGGTCTTCCGCCTGGAGCGGGCGTTCAAGATCAAGATCCCTCGCGGCAAGATCATCGAGAACGCACGCGGTGATATGCCCGAAGCAGAGTTTGAGCAGAAAGGCGTGCTGACCGAGGCCGGATTGGCGCAACTGCGGCAATACCTGTCGGAGATTCCCGCCGAGCGTTTCGGCAACCCGATGAAAGTGGCCGACATCCCGCGCTTGTTCACACCGGAGACGTTCTGCAAGCTCGTCATCCACGCCCAACGGGAAGCGCAGGCGGCCGCCTGACTCGTGGAGAAGCAACCGCGCATGAGCGATCACTTCGCCGCGTTCTCTTTCGTCGATCGGATTACCGCACTCGAGCGTGGCGTGCGCGCGCGCGCCCTGTTCACCGTGCCTGCGCATGTGACCGCTTTTCCGGCCTGTCTGGTCGCCGAGGCGGTCGGTCAGCTGGCGGCATGGATCGCGATGGACCAGATCGATTTCCGCGGAAGACCGGTCGCGGCACTGGCCACCGAGACGGTGTTTCATGGCGCGGTCGCGCCCGGCGCGCAGCTCGAGCTTAACGTCGATATCGAAAGCTGCGATGACGACGTGGTCGCCTACAGCGGATTCGCCAAGGTCAACGGCGCGTCAGTGATCGCACTCCGGCATTGCCTGGGTCCGATGCTGCCGGTACCGGAATTCGATGCCCCTGAGGCGCTGCGCGAGCGCTTTGCGTTATTGTGTGGCGCGGGCGCGTCCGGCGGCCGCTTTGGGGGGGTCGCGGTGCCCGAGCTCGTCGAGCTCTCCGGCGTCGCGGGCAAATCGGCGCGCGCGCTGCTGCAGGTGCCCGAATCCGCGCCTTTTTTTGCCGATCATTTTCCACGGCGACCCGTTTTTCCGGCCACGCTGCTGTTGGACACCCAGATCCGGCTGGCCATGGACCTGGCCCGTGTCGCGATCGGTGGCGCCATCGCGGCGCCCCCCACGCCGCGCCGCATGACCCACGTCAAGATGCGCTCGTTCATCGCACCCGGCCAGACGGTGGAGTTGGCCGTCGAGCTAGCCGGCGCCGAGGGCGTTGCGCGCACCTTCCGCCTGTCCGCCGTGAGCGACGGCCGCCTGGTGGCGACCGCGCGCCTTGATGTCGCGGCCGGAGCAGACTAGATGGCAGCAAGGCGCCGCGTTGCGATCACGGGTCTGGGCTTGGTCACGCCGGTCGGCAACGATGTGGCCTCGACGTGGGCGGCGCTGCTGGCTGGTCGCAGCGGTGGTGCTGCGATCACCCTGTTCGACGCCTCCGGTTTTCCGGTGCGCATCGCCGCCGAGGTCAAGGATTTCGATGCCGCCGCCCTGCTCGACGATCGCAAACTGCTCAAGTTTGCCAACCGCTCGCATCGCTTCGCGCTGGCGGCCGCCGAGCAGGCGTTTGCCGACGCCGGCATCCGGCCCACAGCGGCTACGGCGGAGCGCTGGGGCTGCGCCGTAGGTACCGGCATGATGGGCGTTGATTTTGCGGAGCTGGTCGCCGTGCACGGCCACAGCGCCGCCAGCGGGGAGCTTGACGCGACGGAGCTGCTCTCCGACGCCTCTGCGAACAACCCGCTGGTGTTCTGCCGCAGTCAGTCGACCACCGGCCTGTCGTTGCTCACGCGGCGCCACGGCATTCGCGGCTATGCGACGTCCGTCCATACCGCCTGCGCTTCGGGCGGTCAGGCGATCGGCACCGCGCTCAAACTCATCCGCCGCGGTGCTGTCGATTGGGCGCTCGCCGGCGGCTTCGATTCGATGATCAGTCCGGTCGGTATCGCCGGTTTCTGCCTGTTGTCCGCACTGTCGGCAGACAACGAGACGCCAGAGCGCGCGAGCCGGCCGTTCGACGTCACCCGCAACGGCTTTCTGCTTGGCGAAGGTGCGGGATTTCTCGTGCTCGAGGAATGGGAATCGGCGCGGCGGCGCGGCGCACGCATTTATGCCGAACTCGCCGGCGACGGCAACTCCCTGTCGAGCTACCGGATCACCGATTCCCCGCCTGATGGCGACGGGCCGATCCAGTCGATGCGCCAGGGACTGGCCGACGCCAGCGCATCGATGGAGGAGGTTGATTACGTCAACGCGCACGGCACCTCGACGTTCATGAACGATCGCAGCGAAAGCGCGGCCCTGCACGCCGTGTTCGGAGCGCGCATCAAGAACATCCCGGTGAGCTCGACGAAGAGTTCGATGGGTCATCTCATCGCGGCCGCGGGCGCGGTGGAGGTCGCCGTCTGCGCGCTGGCGATCCATCACGAAGAACTGCCCATCAACGCCAACCTGCGCGAGCCGGATCCAGAGTGCAATCTGACTCTGGTACGCGACGTGTCCCGAACAGCGCCCGGTACGAGTAGCGATGTCCAATTCGTTCGGTTTCGGCGGCTCCAATAGCTGCGTTGTGCTGCGCTCGCCCGCGGCGGTCGACGGCGCAGGCTTCCGGGCGTGAGCCAGGTCGCGCCGGAGAGCGCAGCGTGAGCGCGCCCAGGGTCGTCATCACCGGAACCGGCGCGGTTTGCGCCGCGGGCCGCGATGCGGCTGCGATCCTCGATGCGGTGCGCAACGCCCGCTCGGCGATCGCGCCGATCCGGCAGTGGGATACGTCGCGCTGGCCGACGCAGCTGGCCGGCGAGATCGCCGACCTCAATCCGCGCGAGCTGGTCGATGACCGGAAGCTGCACAAGCTCATTCGCCGCACCGATCTGTTCGGTCTGTACGTCGCTGACCGCGCCATCGAGGCCTCCGGGCTGGCCGCGCATCGGGCCTCACTCGATGCCGGCGCCGCCGCAAGCTACAGCGACCGCACCGGAGTCTATGTCGGCTCGGGCGGTGGCAACTACGAGAGTCAGTACGACTATTTTCCGTTGCTGACCGTAGCCGACGAAAAGCTGCCGGAGTTCGGGCGAGAGCTGTCCAGCACGGTCAATCCCATGTGGCTGTTGCGCACGCTACCCAACAACGTGCTCGGTCACATTGGGATTCGCCACGGCTTCAAAGGAGCCAATGCCTGCATTACCAATCACAGCATCGGCGGCACGCTGGCAGTCATCGAGGCCATGGAGGCCGTACGCACCGGCGAGGCCGAGCGCGCGCTCGCGGTCGGCCACGACGCCCCGATCGAGCCGCAGATGGTGCTCTACTATCACGACGTCGGCCTGCTGGCGAAGGACACGATCCGGCCGTTCGACGCCCGCCGCGATGGCAGTTTGTTCGGCGAAGGGGCGGCGGCGCTGGTGCTCGAGACCGAAGCTTCGGCACGGAAGCGCGGCGCAGCGGTCCTCGGGGAAGTGCTCGGCGGCGGCTCGGCGACCGACGCGCAGGGCCTGCTCGCCATTCGCGACGACGGCGACGCGCTCGCCCGTGCGATCGAATCCGCCCTCGCCGACGCGGGGCTTCAACCGGACGACGTCGGCATGATTGCCACGCACGGCAACGGCACGCCGCAGTCGGATGCGTCGGAAGCGGCCGCCATCCGGCGTATTTTTGGCACGCGTGCGCCACCGGCGACCGCCTTGAAGTGGGCGTTCGGGCATCTGATCGCTGCCGCCGGCATTATCGAGGCAGTGCTGGCGCTGGCGAGCCTGCGCGAGCGGGTTGTTCCGGGCATTGCCACCTACGCGATCGCCGACCCCGGCTGCGCGGGCGTGCCCGTCAGTACCAAGCCCCAGTCGCCGCGCAGCGCCGTGGCGCTCATCCTGTGCCGCGGCTTCGCCGGAACCAACGCGGCGCTTCTGCTGCGCGCCGCGCCCTGACCCGCGGCATGCTCCAAGCCTCCGTGGCGAGTCTCGAGGCCGCAACGCGCTGTGGCATCGACACCGTTGAAATCGCG
Source organism: uncultured beta proteobacterium (assembly GCA_963777455.1). Lineage (GTDB taxonomy): Bacteria > Pseudomonadota > Gammaproteobacteria > Burkholderiales > Casimicrobiaceae > PALSA-1003. The sequence continues at coordinate 1,708,001 of CAVZQQ010000004.1, read as the reverse complement.
CGCGTCGAGCGCCTGCTTGCGGCGACGGCGTCCGCCGACTTGCAACGTCTGTTTACCCGGCAGGAGCTCGATGACAGTGGCGCCGGTGCCGGCCGCGCGGCGAGCCTTGCCGCGCGCTTCGCCGCCAAGGAAGCCTGCGTCAAGCTGTTTCCACGCGAAGCCGCTCTGGGCGCCATCGAGCCTGCGGACTTTTCGGTCGTGCGCGATGCCTACGGCGCGCCGCGCCTGGTCTGCAACTCCCAGGCCGCCACCGTCCTGGCCAAGAACCGCATCCGAAGCATCGCCGTGTCCCTGACGCATAACAGCATTAGCGCCACTGCGGTCGCGCTCGCGCTCCCGGAAGCGGCGGCGGCTCCGCGCGCCGGCCGCCTGGTGTTTCGGCTCCTGCCTTTTCGGCGCCGCGTCGTCCTCGACAATCTGCGTCGCGTGTTTGGTGAGGCGGTGTCGGAGGAAGAAATCGAGCGGCTGGCGCAGGCGCATTACGCACACCTGTGGCGACTTGCGGGTGAGTTCCTCACCTTCCGCTGGCGCAGCACGGAAGCCAAGCGCGCCTTGGTCGATGTTGAGAACGTCGACGTATTCCGGCGCGCACTGCAGCGCGGCAAGGGCATCCTCGTGCTCACTGGACATTTCGGCAACTGGGAGGTCGCGACCGTCGCCGGCCTGAGCTGTTTCCCGCAGCTGCGCGGCCGCATCCACTTCGTGCGCCGACAGATCAAGCCGCGCTGGCTCGACCGGTTCGTGACCTGGCGCTTCCAGCGTGCGGGATTCGGGGTGTTGCCGAAGCGTGGCTCGCTCGACGCGATCCTTGACGCACTCGCGGCGGGAGATGCCATTGTCTTTCCATTCGACCAGCACGCCGGGCCCCCCGACGGTATCGAGGTCGACTTCTTCGGTTATCCGGCCTGGACGTTCAAAAGCCTTGCGCTGCTCGCCCTCGCCTCGGATGCCCAGGTGTTGCCGGCCGCGAGCTGGCGCAAGCCCGACGGGCGGCACGTCTTGCGCTTCGAAGAGCCGCTCGCTCCGCTGCCTGGCGCCGATGCCGGCGCGGAGATCCGGCGCAACACCCGGGCCTACAACGCCGCGTTGGAGCGGCTCATCCTCCGCCATCCCGAGCAATGGTATTGGGTGCACCGGCGGTGGAAGAGCGTGCGCCGCGCGGCGCGGCGCCGGCCGCTGGCTGCTGACCCCGTCGGCAGCCGCCGATGATTTCGGCTGCGGGCCGGGTGCCGACGCCGGCGCCGCAGTCGGTGCCGCAGGGATCGCGTCAGGCTCTGCTCGGCCGATGACCAACCCGATGAAGCGCGACCGGCCCGCGACTACCACGGCGAACCGCGATGATCGGGCCGTCCGCGCGACTTACGTGGCCGGGCGTAGGGTCCACCAGCGCGCCTAGCGTAGCGGGGGCAACTCGCCCGACACGATCTCGTCGACGAAGCACCAGACCCACCCTTCCCCCGGCTCGATCGAGCGCATCAGGGGGTGGTTGGTGTGCCGGAAGTGCTTGGTTGCGTGCCGGTTGGGAGACGAATCGCAGCAGGCCGCATGGCCACAGATCAGGCACATGCGCAAATGCAGCCAGGCGTCGCCGGTCTTGATGCAATCTTCGCAGTAGGTCTTGTCCGTTTGCGTGACCTTGATCTGACTGAGGTGCGTGCAGGCGGCGGGCATCGAACTCTCCTAGGCAACAAGTGCGCCGTCGGGCCGGCGCCGAGGGACCCCGAACTCGCGCTTGCCTCTGTAGACCGGTGGCCGGCGCGATAGGCGCAGGATGTGTCGGCCAGCGGCAGCTTGTGGCCGGTCGCGATCGATCCCGACCGTCGCCCATTCTCGCCCAGGATCGGCCCCGTGGGGCAAGCGGCGCCCATGCGGGACGACCCGCAAGCCCAGCGATTTGCCGGTGCCGTGGGCTGAGCGCGGGCCGGACCGTGCGGCAGGGGCACAGCCCTGACGCCCTTCGAAGGTCCCCCAGGACTGCGCGGCACGCCTTTTGCAGAAGGTTGCGGACCTGCATCGGGAGAGAAGCGTTCGATACCGCGTCGATTGTACGCTACACAACGAATGCGCACCTTGTTACAACGGCTGCTCCGACCCTCGCTCGCCACGCGTACGGCCAGCGCGATCTCGGTGCTATTTCTGACCGCCATTCTGGCGGTTGGCATGGCATCGATGCATTCGTTTCGCACGCAGCTGATGAACGTGATGTTCACAGAGCAGAATACGCTGGTCGAACGCATTGCCGATAACGTGGACCAGAAGCTGCTCGCGCTGCAGCGGATCCTACTATTGAGTGCGAGCGAAATCACCGAGGACGATGTTGCATCGTCCGACGCCGCCCAGCGCTACCTGGACCGTAACAGCGGCCTCTACGCCTCTATCGATCGCTCGGTCTTCCTGTTCTCCCAGCAAGGAATCCTGCTCGCCGAGCGCCCGTTCCGCACGGGCCGGCGGGGCGAGGACGCCTCCTGGCGACCGTACATCCGGGACACCATACGTACCCAGCAACCGATCATCTCCGAGCCGTTCCAGACCAACGTCGGCGACGCGAATATGGTGCTGGTCATGACCATGCCCGTATTCGGCAGGGATGGACGGATGATCGGCATCCTGACCGGCAGCCTCGGCCTCACCCATCCGGGCATGCTCGGCAATATCGCCAAGACGGTCGTCGGCAAAACCGGATATCTCTTTATAGTTACAAGTGACGGCAAGCTCATCATGCATCCGGATCGGATGCGCCTGTCCCATGCCGCCTTCGCGCCGCAAACCAACGCGCTCTTCGACCGCGCTCTCGACGGTTTCGAAGGCACCGAGGAGACGGTGGACGCGAACGGGCGCCCGGCGTGGGTTTCCTACAAGCGCATTCCCTCGTCGAATTGGATCGTGGCCGCCGTCTACCCCAAGGACGAGGCGTTCTTCGCGGTCAATGGCCTCATTCTCCACTTTATCGAGTTCCTGCTGGTTGCGTGCGTGCTCGTGGTCGGTGCCATCTGGGTTCTGACGCGCTTCACGATGCGGCCGCTGGTGTCGCTGACCCGACATCTTGCGGACTACACGGGCACCGAGGAAATCGCGCCGTTGGTCGGCGACAAGGGGAGCGGCGAAATCCGCGCCTTGACCACGGCGTTTAACCGCCTCACCGCGCGCGTGAAGGAGCGGGAGGAAGCGCTGGTAGACTCGATGCATCGTTACCAGCTCATCACCGAGAATTCCACCGACCTGATCACCAAGCACACGCCCGACGGGATCATCACCTATGCTTCCCCGGTGGCGACCAGCGTCCTGGGCGTGTCCCACACCGAATTGGTCGGCCATTCCCTGTTCGAATACGTGCACCCGGAAGATTGTGAGACCGTGCGCGCGGCATTCTCCGAAGCCATGCAGGCCAAGACCCTGCCGACGGTCATCTATCGGACGCGGCACGCGGATCAACATTACGTCTGGTTCGAGACGACGCTGCGGGAAATGAAGGGTGCCGATGGCGAACAGACCATGATGGTGCTGTGCATTTCGCGCGACATCAGCGACCGGAAACGGATGGAACAGCGACTGCATGATCTGGCTCGAACCGACCATCTGACCACGCTTCCGAATCGGTTCCTCCTCGACGAGCGCTTTGCGGGCGGACTCGTCCAGGCCCGCCGCGAGGGCTCGGCGCTCGCCATGTTGATGATCGATATCGACCGTTTCAAGAACATCAACGACACGCTCGGTCACGGCATGGGGGACGCACTGCTCAAGGTTGCCGGAGCGCGCCTTAAGTCGTGTATCCGGGATTGCGATACGCTGGCGCGCTGGGGAGGCGATGAGTTCGTCCTGCTGCTGCCGGCGCTCCAGGACTACGCCACCAGTGTTACCGTCGCCCAGCGCTGTCTGACCGCGCTCAAGGAACCCTTCCTAATCGACGGAAACAGCTTGCACCTTACCGCCTCGATCGGCATCGCCGTGTCAGCGGACGCGAGCGCGGAAGCCGAGACGCTGCTCAAGAATGCGGACACCGCGATGTACAAGGCCAAGGCCCGAGGCGGGGACTGCTTCGTCATGTACAGCGCCGATATGAGTGCTGGAGCACGCAGCCGGCTATCGATGGAAAATGCGCTGTTCCACGCCCTCGAGCGCGACGAACTATTGCTGCACTACCAACCCTTCATCTCGGCCCGCACCGGCCGCCTGGCGGGTGTTGAGGCCCTGCTACGCTGGCAGCATCCGGATTTCGGGCTGGTGTCGCCCGGCCAATTCATCCCCATCGCCGAGGAGACCGGGCTGATCGAATCGTTCGGTGAATGGGCGCTGCGCAACGCCTGCCAACAGATGGAGCGCTGGTACCGCCGCGGCCTGCCGCGCATCGCGATCTCGGTCAACGTCTCCGGCCGACAGTTTCGCCATGGAAGCCTCGCCAAGATGGTCAAGTCCGTGCTCGACGGCACCGGGTTCGACCCGAAGCTTCTCGAACTCGAGCTAACCGAATCCGTGCTGATGGACAACATCGACGACAGCAAGGCGATTCTCAGCGAGCTCAAGGCGTTGGGCGTGACGATCGCGCTCGACGATTTCGGCATGGGCTATTCGTCGTTGAGCTATCTCAAGGGATTCCAGCTGGACACCCTGAAGATCGACCGCAGTTTCATCGCCGAGGTGACTACCAGCGAAGCGACGGCATCGATTGTCCGGGCGACCATCGGGCTGGGTAAGGGGCTGCATCTGCGAACGGTCGCGGAAGGTGTGGAAACCCGCGCCCAGGCCGATTACCTGGTGCAGCAGGGCTGCGACGCCCTGCAAGGCTTTCTGTTTGCACGGCCCATGGAGCCCGCCGCGTTCCTGTCCTTCGCGACTGCGGCGCACACCTACCTATTGTCGCGTCCGCCGCAGGAAGAAGCCGAGAAAATCGGCTAATCGGGAAGTGCCCTTGGCCGCGCCGGCACGCCGGTCGCGATCAGGCGAACGGCCCGAACGCACTGGCGACGACGGCGCTCTGCTCGGCCGCGTGCTGCGCGGCATTGCACCCTGCCGTGGCCGCCATGGCGGGGCGGCCAGCATAGCGCAGCGCGACCGCCGGCGGCAGGGCCGCTTCGAGCGCTTCGCGAAGCAGTTGCCAGGCCCCGTGGTTGCGCGCCTCTTCCTGGGCCCACACCACCTCGCGTAAGCGCGGATAGCGCCGCAGTTCGGCGGTCAGCGCTGCGGCCGGAAACGGATAAAGCTGCTCCAGGCGCAGGATCGGCACGTCAGACCGTTGCGCCTGGGTGCGCCCCTGCACGAGGTCATAGTAGAGCTTGCCGCTGGTGACAACCACCCGGTCGACCGCGGCCGGATCGATCGCGGCATGTTCCCCGAGCAACGGCCGGAACTCGCCCTCCGCCAGATCGCGCAGGCACGCGTAAGATCCCGCGGTGCCATAGAGCAGCGTCTTCGGCGTCATCACGATCAGCGGCTTGCGCTCAGCGGTCAGCGCCTGCCGGCGCAGCATGTGATAGCACTGCGCTGCGGTCGACGGCATGACGACCTGCATGTTGTCCTCGGCACACAGCTGGAGGAAGCGGCCGAGGTAACCGCTGGAGTGCTCAGGGCCGTGCCCTTCGTGTCCGTGCGGCAGCAGGACCACCAGCCCGCTCTGGTAGCCCCACTTGCGCTCGCCCGACGCGAGATACTGGTCGATGATTACCTGGGCGTTGTTTACGAAATCGCCGAATTGCGCCTCCCAGATGACCAGATCGCGGCCGCAGCGAAGCGTGTAGCCATATTCGAAGCCCACGACCGCTTCTTCCGAGAGGGGCGATTCGAAGATCGAGAAAAACCCTTCCGCCGCAGCGACATGGCGTAGCGGGACGTGCAGATTCTGCCAGTCCGCTTCGGCAGCCTGATCGTGCCAGACGTGGTATCGATGAAAGAAGCTGCCTCGACCGACGTCCAACCCGGATAGGCGGATATTGAAGCCGTTAGCCAGCAACGTGCCATAGGCGAGGTTTTCGGCGAGGCACCAGTCGACGCCCGGCTCGTCGTCGCCGGCGATGGCCCGCCAGCGGTCCAGCAGTTTCTGGATACCGGCGTGAAGTGCAAAGCCGGGCGGTACGGTGGTGAGCTTTTGCAGCAGCGCGCGCAACTGCTCGAGCGGAATCGCCGTGACCACCGGCCGGCCGCCGGCGACTGCCAGCACACCGCTCGCCGCTACCGGGCTTGTCGGCGCGGTCGCCGTCGCCTCGCCATCGCCGGTCGCGGCGAGTTCGGCCAGCGCCGCCGCCCTCAGCCGCTCCACATCATCGTTTCGCACCAGCCCGCGCTGCACCAGCTTGCCGGCGTAGAGGCTGACCAGGGTCGGCCGGTTGCGAATGCGCCGTTGCATCGCCGGCTGCGTCATGGTCGGATCATCGCCCCCAAAATGGCCATGGCGTCGATAGCCGACGTGATCGACGACGATGTCCGCGGCGAACTTCAGCCGATAACCCGCCGCCACCCTAGCGGCAAACACCACCGCCTCCGGATCATCGGCGTTGACGTGCACAATGGGAGCGTCAATGGCACGCGCGAAGTCCCCGCAATACAGTGTCGAGCGCGAGTCTCGAGGATGCGAAATCGTCGAGCCAATTTGGTTGTTGAGTATCAGATGCACGGTTCCACCCACGCCGTAGCCGCGTGTCTGGGACAGGTTGAGCGTCTCGGTGACGACGCCTTGTCCGGAAAACGAGGCGTCACCGTGGATGAGAATCGGCATTACCTTCTTGCCGAACCCACCCGCCTTCCGATCCTGCAAGGCGCGCGCCATGCCGCAGATGACCGGCGATACGCTCTCCAGGTGCGATGGATTGTGCGCCAACGTCAGATTGATGCCGCCGTAAGCGGTTTCTCGTCGCGTCGAATACCCGAGGTGGTCCTTCAGGTCCCACGCAGCCAGCGTCGGATGGGGCAAACCGGCAAAAAGCGAGAAAAGCTGCCGGGCGGGCAAGCGAAAGACATTCTTGAGCATGTTCAAGCGGCCGCGATGCGGCATGCCCACGACGGCATCTTCGACGCCCAGACGGGCCGCCTCGTCGACGACCGCCGCCAACAACGTAACGATGGATTCGCTTCCTTCCAGGCTGAATTGCTTGTGCTTCGGATACTGCGCACGCTGATAGTGTTCGAACGTTTCAGCCGCCACGAGCTGCTCGAGAATGCGCAGTGCTTCGCCCTCAACCAGCGGGGCTGCCGCAAGCCGTTGCTCGAACTGCAGGTACAGCCAGCGCCGCTGGTCGGCAGCCCTAAGGTGGGCACAATCGATGGCAATAGCGCCGCAGTAGCTCGAGTGCAGCTCCCCAAGCAGCTCGCCGAAGGTAAGGGTTTGCGAGACACCGGCCAAGTCAACCACATACCGCGCCGATGCATCGTCGACATTGCCGTAGGCCTGCGGATCGAGTTCGGCAATGGAAGAGAAATCCTTCGGGCCGGTTTGGAGGGGATCGAGCGACGCCAGGCGATAACCATGGGCGCGATAGCCGGCGATAAGCGCCCTGGCAAGAGCGCGGGACCCCTCGTGGACGCTCTCGACCCGTGCCAGGTTCGTCCGTCGCTGGACCTCGGCTTCCGCTTGCGCGCTCGGGGCAAGAACAGGCGTCGGGACAAGAACAGGCATGTCCAGCATCCGGGCCGAGGTCAGGCGCCGGGGCGCATCGCCGGTTCAGTGGCGAGGCGCGGGCCGGCAACAAGGCAGCGCCCGCGCAGCGCCCAGCGGCAACGGTCCCTCCACTTCAAGCACGTCGCCAGACGGCACACGATCGTGGGGCTTTCGATCGCGCTGCGAGGGTTCGGTGGTCGCGTACGCGCCATGGAACGTTTTCGCTGCCGCTTTTATCCAGGTAGCCTACAGACTACCAGAAGATTGTGTCAGTCGCTAAGCGATTGCTGTGCTGCGGCAAAAGCAAGCTTCGCCCCCAGGAAACACCAGGTCGGCCGGCGCGTGCGCAGTCCCGTTGCGGGGCGTAGGATGGCAACCCGCCCGTCCGCCTGGCCGTTGCCGGCTGCCCGTCGGGGAAGGTCTGGGATCCTGTATTACGCCACCATGACGGACCATCAATCGATCGACCGCTATCGCAGCAACCTGCAAGGTGAAGTCAACAGCGCGGGCCTCTATCACGCGCTTTCGGAAACTGAGCCCGACGCCCATCTGCGCGAGGTCTACCGCCGTCTGGCGGCCGTCGAAGAGGCGCACGCCGAGTTTTGGCGTCGGCAGCTGGCAAACACCGGGACCCTGACCGGCCCGCTGCAGCTGGGCTGGCGCACGCGCGCGCTGACCTGGCTGGCGCGCCGCTTTGGGCCGCAATTCGTGCTGCCAACCCTAAGCAGCCTCGAACAGCGCGACAGTGGACAATACGAAGACCAGGCGGATGCTGTCGCCGATGGCCTGCCCGGCGCCGAGCGCTCCCACAACCGCATCGTGCAACAGATCGCCGCATCGATCCCCGGCGGCTTGTCGGGCAGCGCGCTGGCACGCCTCGAAGGGCGCCATCGCCAAGGCGGCAACGCGCTACGCGCCGCCGTGCTCGGGGCCAATGACGGGCTCGTGTCAAACTTAAGCCTGGTCATGGGTACCGCCGGCGCCGTCAACTCCGGCATGACCGTACTGCTCGTCGGTCTCGCCGGACTCGTTGCCGGTGCCTGCTCGATGGCCATCGGTGAGTGGCTATCGGTGACCAGTTCGCGGGAGATGAACCAGCAGCAGATCGACGTCGAGGCCAATGAACTCAAGCGTGCCCCCGATGAGGAAAAGCAGGAGCTGATGCTGATCTACCAAGCCAAGGGTCTCGATGAAACCCAGGCCCGCGTGCTCGCCGAACGGCTGATGACTGACAAGGACGCCGCCTTGGACACTCTGGCGCGCGAAGAGCTCGGGATCGATCCCGAGGAGCTCGGTGGCTCCCCGTGGGCGGCCGCCGCCGCCTCTTTCCTGCTGTTCGCCGTGGGTGCGATCGTTCCGGTCGCGCCGTTTTTCTGGTGGCACGGCAACACCGCCCTGCTCGCCAGCGTCGCGCTTTCCGGCTGCGCCCTCGCGCTCATCGGCGCGGGAACATCGTTGTTCACCGGTCGCGCCATCGTCGTTACCAGCCTGCGCTCGCTCCTGCTCGGCTTCACCGCCGCCGCGATCACCTACGGCGTCGGACGGCTGGTCGGCGTGACGCTCAGCTGACCCCGCCACGAGGCCGCATCGATGCCGAACCACGCCGACTTTTACGATCGCCTGCCTATCTTCGAGGGCTTTGCGAGCATCATGGATCCGGCGCAGTATCGGCCGCTGCCCGAGGATTGGCTGATCGCGCTGACCGACGTTGTGAGTTCGACTCAGGCGATTGCCGCGGGCCGCTACAAGGCGGTGAACACGGCCGGAGCAGCGGTCATCGCTGCGACCTCGAATGCCCTCGAAGGCCGCAAGTTTCCGTTCGTCTTCGGGGGCGACGGTGCGAGCTTTGCCATTGCCGGCCGCGACGAGGCGCTCGCCCGCGCCGCGCTCTCAGCCACGGCGGCCTGGACCCGCGATGATCTGGGTCTGGAGCTGCGCGCGGCCCTGGTTCCGGTATCAGTCGTCAGGGGCCACGCGCTTGACGTGCGGGTGGCCCGTTTCGGGCCGTCGAAGCATGTTTCGTTCGCGATGTTTTCCGGGGGCGGGCTGGCGTGGGCCGAAGCTGCGATGAAGGATGGTCAGTTCGCCGTCGCGCCGGCCGCCGCGGGAACGCGTCCTGACTTAAGCGGCTTGTCCTGCCGCTGGGACGACATCCCCGCCGTGCACGGCCTGATCCTGTCGCTCGTCGTGGCGCCGGTGGCCCACGGCGATCCGGCCTTTCGTCTCCTGGTGCAGGAGTTGCTGACCGATCTCGAGACCAGTTCCGAGGTGGCGCGCCCGGTGCCCGACCAGGCTCCCGGCATGAGCTGGCCGCCACCGGGGGTGGACCTGGAAGCGCACGCGTCGCGACGGGTCGACGAGCCCTTCTTCCTGCGCCGGCTGAAGGTGCTCACGGGCACCCTCCTGGCCTACGTCGTGATGAAGTTCGGCATTCGCCTGGGTGATTTTGATCCAGTTCGCTATCGCCGCGAAGTCGTCGACAATTCGGATTTCCGCAAGTTCGACGACAATCTGCGCATGACGCTCGACTGCACGAGCGGGCTGGCGGACCGAATCGAGCAGCGCCTGGACGCAGCCCGCGCGGCAAACATTGTGCGCTTCGGACTGCATCGCCAGCCAGCCGCCATCATGACCTGCATCGTGCCATCCATTTCCGAGAGCAACCACGTCCACTTTGTCGACGGTGCGGCGGGCGGATACGCGCTAGCGGCGCGGCAGCTCAAGCTGGGCATGTCGCTGCGTTCACCCCGTGTGGGCTAGGCCAGCGGCGGCGCTCTGAGCGACCCTCGGGCTTCCTGGCACTGCAATTTGCTATCCTCCGGCGTATTCAGAAGCCGCATGGCATCTCGCCCTATGCGCATCGCGCATGTACTTACCTATCACTCCGGCAACATAACCGGCAACGATTATGCGACCAACAACCTGGTCGCCTTTCGCGAAGATCTAAGCATCCTCAGGCGCCTTGGACTAACCATCATTCCCCTGCGAACGCTCACGGATGCGCTCATTGAACGCTGGTCCAGTCGTCTTCCGGAGCACGTCGTATCCATTACCTTTGATGATGGCCTGGACTTCGACTTCGTCGAGCTGGTCCATCCCTTGTACGGGCGGCAACCCTCCGTGGCCGGGATCATGCGCGAATTCGCCAGTGAATTTCAGTTGCCTGTCCATGCCACGTCCTTCGTAATCGCAAGCCCGGAGGCGAGGACACAAATTGCCGACAACGAAATGCTTGGCTATCAGTGGATCAACGATTCGTGGTGGCGCGAAGCCGTCCAGAGCGGCCTATTTCACATTGCCAACCACACCTGGGATCACGTCAGCCCGTCCGTTCGACACGACCTCGCTGAAGGACAGCGGCGCGCCTCCTCTCAATTCATCGATAACCTCGCGGCCGCTGAACTGCAGATTCGGCGCGCCCGAGAGTACATCGAGCAGGTCGCTCCGAATCCGGGCAGCGCATTGCTCGCCTTTCCCTATGGCGATTACAGCGAATTCCTTGTCGGTGACTATCTTCCGGACACGCATGCAAGCCACGGCACGGTTGCGGCGTTCACGGGCACGCCTGGCACGATCACGCCCGAGAGCAACCGGTGGACGTTACCGCGCCACAGCTGTGGCAGGGATTGGACCTCACCGGAGGGTCTGGCCGCCCTGCTCGGCGAGTAACCAGATGCGGCGCCTGCGTGGCTTGTGCATTGCCTGCAGCCACCGCCAAACCAGGGCTCAGCGGAGGTGGTCCCGTGATTAAGTTCTGGCCGTTATGGCGCGCGCGGCTGCGGCGCGGATCCCCGGCGGTTGCCGCCGTTCCACCCCAATCGACCCCGAGCGGCGCGGCGCGCCCGACGCAGGGCACCGCGCTGCACGACCTACTGCGCGTAGAGCAGGTGACCGACGCCGAATTCTTCGCCGGCGAGCTCTTCCGGCGGAAATTTCACGCTCCGCCCCCCGCCTTTCCGACGCATTTCGTATCCTTTTACCGCGCCGCCCCGGATGATGTCAGGGTGATCGGCTACGTGCACTTTACCGAGTTTGAAGATAGCTACTTGTGCGGCGGCCTGCTGATCGACGATCGGCTCTACCGCCGCCTGCCGGCTCCCCACCGCGCAGCAATCCGCAGTAGCGGCGGCATCGCGGAACACCTCATGGCTACCGCCTTTGCGCGATTGCGTCACGCCGCCGCGATTTGGGGCTATGTCGGTGATACCCGGGCGGAGCGCGTCGACCAACGGGTCGGCTTGCGCAGAACCGAGCATCCTTACGTCATGGTTTGCTGGCAACGCACGGATTTGTCCGAAGCGGAACAGCGCGCGCGCATGGCGCGTGTCGTCGCACTTGGTCCGTTTTGAATCGTGTCGCGACTGCCCGGCGTTACGGTCACCGGGTTGGCGACGACGCGCTATCTGTTATGGGGCAATATATACGCTTCCCGCAGACCGCGGCCGCGCGCATCGCCGCCAGCGACCCACGGCCGCCGGTTCAGGAGCGCTGTGGCAACTTCTCGGCGTATTACTACAGGCTCAAGAATGCGATCGAGAAGATGGTAGCCCAGCGCATGTTGCTGCCGCCCGATTCGGGGACGGTATTTAACGCCGGAGTGCAACGAGGATTGAATGCGGGGTTGACGCCCACACCGGACGAAGCAGCCGGTTTTGGTTTAGGGGCTTTCACACTTACCCAGGTGGCCCACCTAGCCGGCGCCGAAACGCGGCTCTGGAAAAAAATAGCAGCCGGCGCGGTCCGCGACGCAATCGTCAGGGCGCGCCGGTTTCTTTCTGCCGACGCCGGGTTCCAGCCGTCGTGCGCTGCCTTGTTCTTACGCGGCGGTCACAGGTTGGGCGGCCGCCAACGCCGCTGCGCCATCGATCGAGTGCCCTTGAGCGGGATACTTATCCGCACCGCCCTGACTCAGGCTAATGCTTGCGCACGTGCACGACGCCCGTCATGAACGGATGCACAGTGCAGATGTAGCTAAAGTCGCCCTCGGTCGCAAAGGTATGCTCGAACTTGTCGTCGGTATCCAAACCCTTCGAAGCAAAGCTCTTGTCGGTACTGGTCACGGTATGCGGTGTTTGATCACGATTCGTCCAGACGATCTTGGTGCCGGGTGCCACCGTGATTTCTTTCGGCGCGTAGGCGAACTTTGCGATATCTATCTCGACGGTCGGTGTGCCCTGAGTTGGCGCCGCGAAGAGCACCGGCATGGCGAGCGCTGTACACAGGACCAGCGTGAGCCCGGCGTAAAGGCGCGGCGCCCGCGCGGTACTGCGATAAAAGGGATGGGGCAAGGGGCTCTCCTTGACGTTGCGACAAATTAGCGATCCTGGGTGACGCGGCGCGATTCGCCCTGCGTCTTGTGCTTATGCGCTTGATGCAGCGGCACACCGCAGGAAACTCAGGATGGGTTCTACCAATCCTGGTGGGCGAATCAGCTGTCGAGCGGCTTGTCGATCAGGGCCAGTTCCTGCCGTCCGCGCACAACGCTAAGCTGGCGCGTTCCGAGCAGCTTGCCTAATTGGCCCGCCGGCACCGTGACTGGGCCGGGTTCGCCGATGCCGGCCTGACCGGGCGTGGGCAGCGGGTAGGCGAGCGACATAGCAGTGTGCAGCGAAACATGGCCCTCGACCTTCTGCAGCACTTGGTGGATATGTCCATTGAGCACGGTGACCGAGCCGAACGGACGTAACAGCGTCATCGCCTGCGCAGAATCAGCTGTGCCCCAGCCCCAGGGCTCCCAAATCGTCCACAGCGGAATATGCCCGAGCACGACGATCGGCGTTGAGTCGGAGACGCGCGAGAGGTCGGTTTTCATCCAGGCAAGTTGTTCGTCGCCGAGAGACGCCATCGTGCCCATCTTGAAATTGAGCACGTTATTCAGCCCGATGAAGTGCACACCGCCCTGATCAAAGCTGTACCAGGCCTTGCCCTTGCCATCGTGGTCGAAAAACTTGAGGTACCCGTTCACGCCATCATCGATCGCGTCGTGCTCACCAGGAATGGTGTGCACCCGATCGACGTGGAGTTCCTGCAGTACCTCGCGTGCCTTCCCGAATTCTTCGGGCTTTGATAGGTGGCTCACGTCGCCGGTATGCACGACGAAGGCTGGCGCCGGCGATAGCGCGTTGATGTCGGCGATTGCGCGACGCAAGCTGCCAACGACGTCGGGATTTGCTTCCTTCTTAAAGCCGATATGGGTATCGCTGATTTGCACGAAGGTCAGCGCATTCGCTTCACCCGCGGCCGGGGCGCCGGCATTCGTCGCGCCGAGTGCGCGCGGGATGCCGCCGGTAACCGTCCAGACGACAGCGGCGCCTGTCCAGGCAGCCAGACAGCTCAAGGCTTGGCGGCGGGCAGGATTGTGACCGGGGCCAGCCGGGTCGTTCGTGCTCATGTGAGGCTCCTTTGGCGCAAAGGCGGGATTGCCTGCTCCTGTCCTACCGGCCGCAGCAAGCCTTTATTCCCGCTCTGGGTCCATTCGCCGCGGACGCCTCCCGGCGCAACGGGAGCCATCGCACGATCAGGTCGGAGTGTTTCGACCGTAGCGTTCGTCGATACGCACGATGTCGTCCTCGCCGAGGTAGTCTCCGCACTGCACCTCGATCACCAGCAATGGCATGGAGCCCGGATTTTCGAGGCGATGCGGCACGGCTGGCGGGATAAAAGTCGACTCGTTGGCGCGTACCGTGTATACCCGGTCACCGTTGGTGACGCAGCCCTCCCCGGCGACCACAATCCAGTGCTCGCTGCGCTGCGCGTGCGTTTGCAGGGAGAGCGCCGCCCCGGGCCTGACTTCAATGCGCTTGATCTTGAAGCCGGGGCCCTGCTGGAGCACGGTGAACGCGCCCCAAGGCCGCATCACCGTCCGGTGGAAGCGATAGGCATCGTGCCCTCGGGCCTTCAACTCGGCGACGACCTCCTTCACCCGTTGCAGGTGGTCGCGGTGGGCGACGAGCACGGCGTCGGGCGTGTCGATGATGAACAGCCCGTCGACACCGACAGTCGCGATGATCCGGTCTTCGGCATGCACATAGGTGTCGCTGGTGGCAATCGCCACGCGCTCGCCCGCACCACGATTGCCGCTCGCATCAGATGCCGCAAGATTCGACAGGGCGCGCCACGAACCGACGTCGCTCCAGTCGAAGCCAGCGCGAACGACCGCCACCTTTTTTGCCTGCTCCATCACGGCGACGTCGAAGGACACGTCGGGTGCCACGCTGAACAGCGCTGGGTCGATTTCGAGCATGCTCTCGGCGCGATGCGCGTGGAGCGCCTGCCAGACGCCACGCGTCGCCGCCAACAGATGTGGGGCGTGTCGGTCGAACGCCGCGAGGGCGGCTTCTGCCGTGCAGCAGAAGATGCCGGTATTCCATAGGTGGCGGCCGTCGGCAGCGTAGCGCGTCGCATCGGCGAGCGGTGGTTTCTCGATGAAGCGGAGGGCGCGGTACGTGCCGGATTGCATCAACGCTTCGCCCAGCTCCAAGTATCCGTAGCCGATCTCGGCGCGGATCGGCGTCACCCCGAACGTAGTAAGCCAGCCGTCCCGCGCGAGCGTGGCCGCGCAGGCGACCGCGCGCGCAAACTCCGCTAGGTCATCGATGAGGTGGTCGGCGGGTAGCACGAGCAACGTCGCGTGGCGACCAAATAGCGCTTCGACGTAGAGCGTAGCTAGCGCGACCGCCGGCGCGGTATTGCGCGCAAATGGCTCCAACAGATACGCGACCCGCGGTCCGGACCCGGCCCCGACGCCGGCGTACGCGTCGCGAGTCTGGAAATAGTAGTCGCGATTGGTAACGGTCACCAATCCCGCGACATCGGGCAGCGCGGCGGCGCGCAGGAACGTGCGCGCGAGCAGCGTGTTGCCTGCCGTCCCGTCGGCACGCAGCGGCAGGAAAGGCTTCGGGGCGGCTTCGCGCGACAGGGGCCAAAGTCGCGCGCCGGCGCCGCCGGAGAGAATGATCGGAACCAGCGGCATCGAGAAGGAACGTTATCAGCTGGAGCGGGCTGCCGATTGTACCCGATCGCCGGATTGCGACCGGACTAGTGAAGCATTTGGACAGATCGCCAAGTAGGCCGGCGGCCGTCCCTTCGCTATTGCGTTCGCCGTGCCATGCCGGCAGGAGCAGCGACGCGGTTCCAGTGTCGTCGACAGCGAGCGACCTAAGGCGGAGCTGTTCCGTATCAGCAAATAGAACTAGTCTCTTCTTATGGGTTGCGTGTATCTGGCAACGCGGCGTGACCTATTTGCACTCGCCGCCGAAACCGCTTCGCGCGCTGCTCTTATTTGCCGTAAACCTTGGCGATTTGGCCGACGAGGACCGCAAATGGCATGGCAAGTGCTTCGTAGACTGCCCCGGCGTCCGGCCGGCTATTGTCCTTGAGGACTTCGAAGGTCAATAGTTGAGACATTCGCCAGGGCTGAGAACCACCTGACGCGATCTCCACATCGCCCGATGGCAGACGGCGAGTGGCGTTCATTCTTGGCCAGTCAACGATCCCTCATGCGATCTCATCCTCCGCATGGGGGCGGCTCAGACCAGCCTGCTCGCGAACACGCTTGGCCCGTGTCTTTCCTTCGTCGAACTCGGCACGCCTGCGCGCGACGTCTTCGGGCGTGAGACGTTCAATGTTGCAGTAATCGAGTTTCCAGTCGGGGCTTGCACTCCAAGTGAGCGCGGACTGCACCGTCGTCCGCGGGGCCGGCGCCACTTCGAGAACGCGCAGCGCGAGATCGAGGGTGTACGCCTGCGACCCGGGGTCATTCGGCCGGCCTGCAGCGTTGCCAAGCGGAAAATCCGTGAACAGAAAGCGCGGCACGCCGACGTATTCGACGATATCCTTCGCGCAACCCGCAACGATAGTGGAAATCCCGTTCTCCTCCAGCATGCGCGCGACCAGACTGACGGTCTGGTGGCAGACGGGGCAGTTCGGAACCAGGATCGCTGCATCTGCCTTGTCGACCTTACAGCGGGCGACGATCTCCGGGCCATCGATCCCAAGTGTTACACGATGGCTGCGATTGGTCGGCGCCCCATGAAAACGCGGGGCGACAGAGCGAATGCGGCCGGCAACGGCCCTCTGCCGAAGTTCGGTCAGCGGGAAGTAGGCGCCGGAGTCGTCGGCCCACGTATGCTTGCGGTCGATGGCGATGTGGGAGATGCGCAGGTCATGGTCCTGCGCCGTATCCCCGGAATAAACGGTGTAAAACTTCGCCTTCGCGTTGTATGGTGCTCCCGGGCCCTGATCGCCTTTGTCCGGTTGAAATGGAGCCGCCGTCGTGATGAGCACGACTCGGCAATTGGCCAACGGCAGATTCAGCGGCTGAAACGGCACCTCAGCGTAGTGGGCCCATTCGTATGGCGTGCCATAGCCGAGCGCTTGGTAATACTCGCGGATCCGCTGCATGTACGGAATGGGCGCATCGTGTGCCGCAGCAAAGCCAAAGGCGATCGCGCTTCCGCTGGTCATGGCAGCCTCTCAAATGAACCGACGAATGCCCCAGGGTAGTCGTGGAGCGCCATGCGATCCAAACCCTTAGTCCGTGCGGCGGATCACGTTGGGCGACCGAGCCCAATAATCTCAGCCGATTGAAATCGCCAGCAGAAAGAATACTACGGCTTGACGAACCGCAGAGCGAACTTGTCGGTGGGAATCTTCGCATCCACGGATGACTGCTCGCGCGTATCGGCGGGGTCGCGCAGGAAATCGCTTTCGGCTTCGAGCATGAAGCCCGCCTCCCGCACCTCCGCGAGGACGATCGCTTCGTCGATGCGATGCAGAGTTTTCCCGACTGCAATGTCAGCGCCGGTTTTGGCCGAATGGTCTATTACAACGAAATGCCCGCCGGGCTTCAGGGCAGCGAACAACCGCTGGTTCATCTTGGTGCGGTCCACCGGAAGGTAGGTAATGTCGTGGTAGTTGAGGATGAGGGTGATCAGATCGAGTTTCGGCGCCTGATCGGGCACCGGATCCTCGAACGGCCGTATCACCACCACGAGATTGGCCTGTGGATGGTCGCTGAGTCGCTTGGTGAGCGCCGCGCCGGGCTGTTCCCGCTGCGCCCATACTGTCCCAGTTGGGCCCACGGCGAGCGCCAGCAACTGGGACGTGTAGCCCGCGCCTGCTGAAACGTCGAGCACTTGCATGCCAGGCTTTACCTTCGTGAACGGAAGAAACTCAGCCGGATGTCGCTCAGCGTCTATGTGACGATCCTGGTCTGTCCGAATCGGGCTATCGATGACATACTGGCTACGCTGCGCAGCAATGCGTGACTCCTCGGTCGGCACCGTCGAGCAGCTTGCAAGTGCGAATAGGAGGCCGACGACGAAGAAACCTGAGCCTCCAGCAATTGTTGGCTCGATAAGGCGGGGTTGCAAAGACATGGTCGGCTCCTGAAGATAAACTGCAGAGGGGGAAGAATCATACTCTGGGAGCGGGCGACCCAGAGACGCTGGCACCGCTTGGAACGAAGTTCTAAGTGCGACGGACGAAGAACCGAATGCGATGTGCTCGGTGCGCCACTTTGGTTGTTTCCCGCATAATTGCCGCTAACCCAGGCCGCTCATGTTCCCTTTCGGGAACCCTCGAGTGAATGACGGTGGAGGCCTGGCTGTCGCCGCATTCAGTCAGCCCAATATGAAACGCAATCGTTCCGCATGCTGAGCTCGAATTCCAGATTTGGACCCGGTCTCCAAGAAGCGTGCCCCTGACTCGGATGGCGTGACAGCCGTGGCTCAATGCGCCTGAGGTCACCGATGCCAACCCTTCCCGATGAATAAACCGCTGCGCTCCGACGCAGGACTGCGCGAAATGCTGCGTCACATTCACTGGACGTTCGGCGTCTGCCGGACGACGAGCCCGCTGTCGTTCGCCGCGCTCTGGCTTACCGCGCTTGTCGGCACCGCCTTTCCCGCCGGCGCCGCGCTTGCGGTCCGCGGCTTGGTCAACACGGTGAACGAGGGCCTCGCGAACCCCGCGGCGTTCCGGCCGGCGGCCGTTTACCTGTGGCTGCTGCTGGGCTTCGCGGCTACGGTAGGCACCGTGGTCACTGGCTCGGCCATCGTCTACCTCCGGCGGCGCCTCGAAGTCGATCTCCACTACCGCCTCAACCTCGACATCCTGAAGCACAGCGAAGGGCTGGACTTCGCGCGCTTCGAGGACCCGGCGTTCCACGACGCCCTTCGCCGCGCCCGGGAGAACCCCGAGGTCCACGTCTCGCGCTGTCTCGCCTCGACGCTCGATCTCGCCAGCAAGGCGCTCCAGATTCTCTCGCTGATGGCGATCTTGTTTGTCATCGAGCCCATCCTCTTCCTGCTGCTGGTCCCCCTCGGCGTCCCCTACCTGGCGTTCCAATGGCGGCTCACGCGCCGGCAATTCGCGGAGATTGACGCCCGCGTCGAGAAGAAGCGCCGGATCGACTACTACACCGGCGTGCTGATCGGCGCGGAGAATGCGGCCGAGATCAAGCTGCTCGGCCTCGCACCGCTGTTGATCGAGCGCTGCCGCCAGCTGATGTCAGAGTTCCGCGACTTGCGCGCGAGCTACCAGCGCTTCGAGTTCCTCGGCAATCTGGCCTTCGCGCTGCTATCGGTCGTCGCGGTCTATCTGGCGATGACGCGCGCCGCCTTCGCGATCGTCGACGGCCGCCTCACCATCGGTGACCTCGCCATCTACGGCAGCGCGGCCGCACAGCTGCGCTCGCTGGTCGAGGGCAGCATCGCGCTCGTCGTGCGCCTGCGCTGGGACCTGCTGCACGTCGGCAACGTGCGCGCCTTCTTCGCGCTCGCGCCGCAGGCGCCGTGCCCGGTCGGCGCATCGACCACGCCGCTCGCCGGAGCGGTCGCGCTGCGCGACGTCAGCTTCACCTATCCAGCGGCCACCCGGCCGACGCTCGCGAATCTCTCGTTCGCGATCGCGCCTGGCGAGGTCGTGGCCCTGGTTGGCGACAACGGCGCTGGCAAATCGACG
Organism: uncultured beta proteobacterium; assembly: GCA_963777455.1. Taxonomy (GTDB): domain Bacteria; phylum Pseudomonadota; class Gammaproteobacteria; order Burkholderiales; family Casimicrobiaceae; genus PALSA-1003. The sequence goes on along the minus strand of CAVZQQ010000004.1, from coordinate 1,688,452 downwards.
ATCGCGAAGCTCATCGCGCGCCTTCACGATCCGTGCTCGGGGACCGTGCTCTTCGACGGCATCGATGCGCGCGAATTCGACCCGGGCCACCTGCGCCGGCAGGTGACCTGCCTCACCCAGGATTTCGGCCGCTACGCCGCGAGCGCCGCCGACAACGTCGCGTTCGGCGACTGGGAGCGCCTGGTGGGCGACGAAGCAGCTATCGAGGCCGTGGCCCGTGCCGCCGGCGTCCACGACATGATCAGCGCCATGCCGCAGGGCTACCGGACCATGCTCGGCCGGGCGTTCGGCCAGTACGAGCCGTCGGGCGGCCAGTGGCAGCAACTCGCCGTCGCCCGGACCGTCGCCCGTGGCGCCCGCATCGTCATCCTCGACGAACCTACCGCAAACCTGGACATCGAGACGGAATACCGATTGTTCCAGCGCTACCGTGCGCTGGCCGAGGGACGCACAATCCTGCTTATTTCCCACCGCTTCTCCACGGTGCGCATGGCCGACCGCATCCTCGTCCTCGATGCCGGGCGGCTCGTCGAGAGCGGTACGCATGCCGAGTTGACGCGCATGAACGGCCGTTACGCGGCGCTGTACGACCTGCACCGCCGGCACCTCAGCGGGTCGTGAGCGCGGCCGCCGCCCAGCGTCGTCGCCGAAAGAAACGTCGCGCCGCTGCACCGTCGCTGCGGGAGGCTGCGGCGTGCCCGCCGGCGCCGTGCTGATTCAGGCCCGTGGCGATGCCGCCGCTTGGCCCAGCACCGTCCCCAGGATGTACTCGCAGGCGCGCAGGTGGGTGTGGAACCGCAGCGCATGCGCGCGCGCCGCGTCCGCCATCGCCGCGAGCGCAGCCTTGTCGGCCAGCGCGGCGACGATCGCGTCGCGCAGGCGTCCCGCTTCCGGCTGATAGCACAGGGCGTGCACCCCGTCCAGCAGCGGTCGATAGCGGAAGATGGTCGGCTGGCTCAGGAGCGGAACCGACCGGCACAGGCTCGCCTCGTAGTGCCGGTAGCACTCCCAGCCGTAGCCTTCCGGCGACCAAGTAAGCCAGGCGCGTGCGCAGCGCGCGAGGTACTCGGTCTTCGACAGCCCGCCGGGGTTGACGTCGATTGCGTACCCCTGCGCCGCGAGCGCGGCCAACTCGGCAAAACCCTGCACGCGCACTGAGGAGTGCGACTCCGAGCCGGCGAAGAACACGTCGGTGGTCTTGGCCGCGCGGGTTTCGAGCGCGAGCCGGGCCGTGTCTTCCGCGACACTCGCCGACAGCGGCCGCAACTTGCCGGCATTGCGTCGAAAGAACGGGTCGGCCACGACGTCTCCGGGCGTCCGGTATCGCGGCGAACTCCGGAACGCCTTGGCGAAGTCGACCGGAAGCTCGCGCTTGAAGTAGGCGACGCAAGGGTCGAGCAGGGGCAACGCCGCCGCCGGAATCGTCGTCTCGTCTTCGTAGTCGAGGACTGCGAGCCGATAGCCGGGCCGCGCCTTGAGGACGTAGACGCCGAGGGTGTGAAACCGCGCGAACCGGTGCAGCATCTCGGCGGTAGCGCGTGGCGCGCCCAGCCTGCGATCCCAGATCGGACGGGCGGGCGGGTAACAGAACACGACATCCCAGTCACCCCGACGCAGCGACCGCAGCAGGCCCGGCAGCATCGCGGGGCCAAACCGGCGGTGGTCGAGCCCGCCCAGCCTATCCGGATTGTCGCCGGTGAAGACCAGGGTCGTCTGCCCGGGAAGGTTGCGCTTGAACAGCGAGAACTCGCCGATCTCGAGAATCCTGACCCCGGCGGCGAGCGTCGTTGCGGCAGTGTTCATAGACGCGCAGAAGGCGGCGCGAATGTAGCCCGCCGCCGCGTTGCGCGCAAGCCCGGCAACAGCCACCAACATGGGCCGCGCACCGGGGGAACGCCGATCACGCCGGGCGCGCCGGGACTATCCCCGAGCCTACCAGACGCGGCGGCGAGAGGATGCGACGAACGTCGCGGTCGACGAGACCGTCGAGCAGCACTTCGCGCACGGCCTGCGGGCTGAAACGGTAGTAGTCTCCAGGGAAGTTGTGGATGCCCAGCGTCGCGGTCGACGCGAGGCGCGAGGCAGCGCAGCGGCGCACCGCGGCACCGAGCCCCGGCAGGTGCGCGAGCCGCTTCAGCAATCTCCCGGGGGCGTCCGTCGCGTAGCCTGGGACGCCGACGACGATCACGGCGCCCGGGCGCGCGACGCGGTGCATCTCCCGCAGCGAGCGCCAGAAGAACGGATCATGCTCGAAGACCGAGTTCGCCAGCACGGTGTCGAACGACGCGTCGGCGAAGCAGCCGATGTCATTGGCGTTGGCGCCGACGATCCGCCAGCCCTCGAAGCAGCCGTCGCCGGTCAGGTTCACCCCGATGCGACTGCGCGCCTGCGCGAGCGCGGGCAGGCAAAGCAACGCGTCGGGCGGCGCGACCGCGCCGATCTCCAGCACATCGCCGCCGGCCCCGCGCTCGCGACAGATGCGGTCGAACTCGGCGAAGACGCGAGGGTGCATCCTCACGCCTCAACCGCACCGCCGTGCCGACCGGCACTCGCGTTGCGCCCGCGAGGCCCCTGCGTTCGCCTGCACCTGCGTCTCAGCGGCCGCAGGCATCGGTGATGAACCGGGTTGACCGCGGATCGACACGCCGGCCTGCGGCCACGAGGAAGCCCGCCGCGAAGCCGCGCATGCGAAGAAGGCGCGGTGGCGTTCGTCCCAAGTCCACGACCGGCATCCCGGCCGCCCACCTCCAGGCGAGCCGTCCCATCGGCAACAAAACGCCCAATTGCCTGCACTTGAGGTGCTTCGCGTAGGTCGCCCCTATTCCGTACAGATAGTCGTACACGAGCCTGTCGCCGTCAGCCCAGGTGCGAAACCCGGAGTGAACGACATGGCCCTGCGTGGTTTCGTACACCGCGAAGCCGTGCTGCAGCGCCCGCATCGAGAAGTCCATGTCCTCCGCCGAGCGGAAGAGCCCCCCGGCACCGAGCAACTCGTCGAAGCCGCCGACCGCCTCCCAGGCAGCGCGTCGCAGCGCCATGTTCGCACCGATGCCCTCGGCGAGGTGCTTATCACCCATCGACGCGGCGAGCAGTGGCACGTCCCTGACATAGGCAGTGGTGAAGCCGACACGGCGGTCGTGGGGTGCCGCACGTACGTTGCCGTGGACGACGCCGATGCGCGCGTCGAGTTCGAATGCCGCGGCGATGCCGAGGAGCCAGTCGCACGACACTTCGCAGTCGTCGTCGGTGAAGGCAGCGATGTCGCCGCGCACGAGCTTCAGCCCCGCGTTCCGCGCTCGCGAAAGGCCTACGGAAGCGACACGGCAGTAGCGAAAGCCAGGCGCATCGTCGAACCGGTGGCTTGCGCGCAGGGCACGGTCGTCCGAACTCTGGTCGACGACGACCACTTCGGACGGCCGGAGGTCGCCGGACAGAACGGAATCGACCGTGGTTGCGAAATCCGCCCCCCGATCGCGGGTGCAGACAATCACCGAGATGGACGTGGCCGGGCCTCGTTCGTGTTGAACGCCGACACCCCCGGCGGCGTGGGTCGTCGCACTGCGCGACAGGATCGACCGGCCACTCGGCCAGCGGGCGGGAAAGCTTGCCCTTAAGCGACTGCACGCTGCAATCGATCTGTGCTCGCGGCGCGACCGGTTCATACCCAGGCCGAGTTCAGGTGCCATTATCGGACGCCCGGACGCCCGTCCCGTCGGGGCGCCGACCCACCCGCACGCTCTCAACGATGTCGAGCAGATGCGGGAACCAAGCGTTGACCGAGTATTCGCGTTCGACGAACCGGCGCGCGGCGGCGCCCTGTTCGCGACGCAGCGCGGCGTCGCGCAGTTGCGTCAGCGCCGCGCCCCATGCGTCGCGATCGCTCGCGAGGAAGCCCCGTCCATCGTCGAGGAATCGTGCGTTGACGCCGACGGGCGACGCAACGGCGGGGAGGCCGGCCGCCATGTACTGCAGCAGCTTGCAGCCGCACTTGCCGCGCTGGAATGCGTTGTCCTGCAGCGGCATGATGCCGACATCGAAGAGCCCGGCGATCCGGGTCTCGACCTCGGGGCTCCACTCGGCGAACCGCCAGCGCAGCAGGCCGCTCGGCAGGTTCGGGCGCGGCTTCGATACCACGACGAATTCGAAGCCGATCGCCTGCTGCAGCGTCGCGAGCGTCGGCAGGAACGGCAAGAGCGTCTCGCGGATCGAAAGGTCCGAGCCGAGCCAGCCGACACGCAGCGGCCCGTCCTCGCGCGGATCGCCGGGCGCCGGATATGTGTCGCTGTCGACGACGGTCGGTACCACGCTCACTCGGTCCGTATAGCGGCGGGCGACGTGGGCGAGCAGCTCGTTGCCGGCGGTGACCCATGCCGCGCGCGTGCACGTCCAGGCGACGTGCGCCTCCTTCCCCCCGAGGTGGATCGCATCGTCGAAGTCGAAGACAACCCGGGCGTTGCGCCGCAGGAGCGCGGCTTCGTAGGCAAGGTGACCTTCCAACAGGTCGCGGTTGACGAAGGCGACGTCGAACGCAGCGGCCGCGCGGATATCCCATCGCCGCCAGAGCCGGCGAACGGCGACGCCCGCATGCTGGTGCGCCCAGCGTGCGGGTGGCGCGGAGAAGGGACTCTGCCACGGGCGCTCCGGGTGATTCGTCCGGTGCGACACGCTCCAGCCCGCGCGCTCGAAGCGGGGAATGAACTGCCCGATCCGGAAGCGCGCGGCCGGGTCGTCGCGCGCGTGGGTGTAGGCGATGAGGCGGCGGGGCGTCACGACTGCGCACCCTTCGCTGCCGCGACCAGCATCGCGAGGCCCGCCTCGAAATCGATCGTCGCCCGCCACGCGAGTTGCTGCGCGGCCTTGGCGACATCCGCGCGCGCATCGCCGATTTCGACTGCGCGAATCGCGCCGGAGTAGACGATCTCGACTGCGCCGCCGGCTAGTCTTGCCACGGTCCTGGCGACCGCGTCGGCGGAGCGGCTCTCGCCCGAGCCGATGTTGAAGATCTCGAAGCCGCCTGCAGCGCGCCGCGCAGCGAGCGCGAAAGCGCGCGCGACGTCGTCGACATGAACAAAATCGCGCCGCGGCGCCGGGTCAGCAAGCTCGATGCGGCCGGCGACGGCGCCGGCGACGATTCTTGGAACGAGAAACCTGTCCGGCTGACCGGGACCGTAGGCGTTGAAGACGCGAAGGACGTCGACGGGAACAGCGAAGTCGCGGTGGTACTCACGGCAGAGGCCCTCCGCCAGCAGCTTGCTCGCCGTGTAGGGCGAGTGCGCCTCGGCGTCATGCTCCTCCGCTGCGGGCACGCGCGGCGTCGTGCCGTAGACGTACGTGCTCGCAAGCACGAGGCGGGCACGGGACAGCCGTGCCAGCTCGAGCAGGTTGAGCGTGATAAGAAGATGGTCGCGATAGTACGGCCGCGGCGACGTGAACGAATCCTGCACCGAGGCGCGCCCCGCTGCATGCACGATCACGGCGAAGCGGCCCAGGCCCGCGACGACGTCCCAACGGGCGAGATCGACGCCGCCCGCGAGGCTCGCGATCGCGACCTCGGCGCCTTCCGCGCGCAGCCGTCGCGCGATTGGGGCCCCGATGAAGCCGCTGCCGCCCGCGACGAGCACGCGCAGCGCCTCGCTCATTGTTGCGCAACGCGTGCGGCCGCGCACGCGCGCTCGTAGTCGGCGGGCCTGCCGATGTCGTACCAATACCCCGGGTGCAGGTGTCCGCGAACACGCAGTCGCGCGCGGACGAGCGCCATGACGAGGTCCGGGAGGTTGGCATACGCAGACGGCTCGAGGTACGCGAGCGTCGCGGGTTCCATAACGTAGGCGCCGGCGCTCACGAGGCGCTCGACGACCGGCTTTTCGTCCCACGAAGTGACGTCGCCGCTCTCGTCCAGGCCAACGACGCCGAACTCGAACCTCTCGGCGTGGCGCGCGAGGACCACGGTTGCGTCGCTTGCCCTGCGTCGATGATCCGTGATGATCGCCCCAAGATCGAGATCGGCGAAAATGTCTCCATTGAGCACTAAGAACGTCCGGTCGAGCGCCATCCGCACGAGGCCGAGCGGCCCGGCCGTGCCGAGCGCGGTCTCCTCCTTCGAATACCGGATCGACACGCCAAAGCCGCGGCCGTCGCCGAAGTGGCTGCGGATGATCTCGTCGAGGTGGCCGGTTGCCAGGATGAGGTCGGTGATTCCGCATCGGCGCAGCTGCCCGACCAGGACCTCGAGCATCGGCCGGTCGCCGATCGGCATCATCGGCTTCGGGATCGTGAGCGTGTAGGGATGGAGCCGGCGTCCTTCGCCGCCCGCGAGGATGACTGCCTTCATGCGCTCCTCACACGCGGTATTCACCGATCCGGAAGCGCGCGAGGCGCGGCTCGATCCACTCGAGTGTCCGACGCAGCCCGTCCTCCAACGGGATCGCGGGGCGCCATCCCGTTAGCGAGCGCAGCTTCGTGCTATCGCAGCAAAGGCGCTCGACCTCGCTGGTAGCCGGACGCGCGCGGTCGTCATCCCTTGCGACCGTCACCTCGCGGCCGGCAACGCGGCCGACCAGTTCCGTCAGCAAGCCGATGGATATCTCCTGGCCGCTGCCGATGTTCGCAGCCTCGCCGATGAGGCGCTCGGCGTCTGCAACCGCGGCAAGGGCGCGAACGGTGTCCGCGACGTAGGTGAAGTCGCGGGTCGTACTGACGTTGCCCAGGCGGACAGGGCCACCCGCCAGGAGTTGCGTCGCGATCGTCGGGATCAGCGCCCGGTCCGACTGGCGCGGTCCGTAGACGTTGAACGGACGGGCGACGGCGACCGGCAGGCCGAACGAGCAGTGATAGCTGATGGCCAGGTCGTCGGCGCCCGCCTTGGTCGCCGCGTACGGCGACTGGCAATGCACCGGATGTGCTTCGTCCATGGGGCAGTACTGCGCAGTCCCATAGACTTCGCTCGTCGAGGTCACGACGACCCGGGCGACTCCGCGCGCCCGGGCTGCTTCGAGCACGTTGAGCATGCCATCCACGTTCGTCCGCACGTAGGCGAGCGGCGAGACGTAGGAGTAGGGAATCCCGACCAGCGCAGCCAGGTGAAACACGACGTCGCACCCGGTCATCGCCGCCAGCACCGTGTCGTGATCGCGCACGTCGCCGGCCGCGAACTCGACATCGGGCGCGGCGGGTACGTCGTCGAGCCAGCCCCGCCCGCCGCCGGACGTGTACCGGACCATGGCACGCACCCGACAGCCCCGCTCGACGAGTGACTCGACGAGGTGCGAGCCGATGAACCCGCCGGCTCCGGTGACCAATATTCGTCGCGCGGTCTTCAGCATGTCAGCATGCGCGAAAGCGTCCGGACGGCGATCACCTGGCGACGCACGACGCCGCGGCCCGGCGGGCGATGGCTTCGAAGTAGACATTCTCGATGGCGTCGACATTGCGGTCCAGCGTATTGCGAAGCGCGAGCTCGCGCGCCGCAAGCGAAACCCGCTGCCGCACTCCCGCGTCGGTGGCCCGAGCCATGAGCGCCGCAAGGCTGCGCACGTCGTCGGGCTCGTCCAGCACAAAGCCGTCGCGATCGTGCGTCATGAGCTCGGCGGCGCCGTTGCGGCGGGAGGTGATGACGGGCAGGCCGCACGCGCATGCCTCGAGGGCGGTGAGGCTGCAGGCGTCGTAGTAGGTCGGCAGTACGAACGCGTCCGCCGCTGCGTAGTGGGGCGCCGGATCGTCGACGATGCCCGCGAACATCACGACGTCGTCGACGCGAAGGCGCACGGCCTCCCGACGGAACAGCGCGTCCGGCTCGCTTCCGATCGCGACGACCCGGATGGGCGCCCCGCTCGCGCGCAGGATCGCCGTGGCCCGAAGAAGCGGCAAAAACCCCTTGAGCCTCGGGTTGCGGGCCGCGAAGAGAAAGACCGCTGTCGTCGCGTCGGCACCGATGCGCGCGCGCGCCATGGCGCGCACGGCGGCGCACCGCGCGGGCGCATAGCGGTCGGTGTCGACCCCGTTCGGGACGACGCGTAGGCGCTCGACCCCAACCCCGAAGCGCGACTGGAGCTCGCGTGCGACCATGCCCGAGACGGCGATCACGAGGCCTTTCGCGCGGACGTACTGGCGCCGCTCCAGCTCGCGCGCTTCACGTCGCCAACGATGCCACGCAGGACTCACCTGCCGCCGCATGCGCGCGCCGGGCGACAGGCTCGCGAGGTCGCGCCGGTGGTTCGCGAGCATCGAGCCCGCCTGCGGATGGAGGACGTCGTAGCTCCACCCGACCCCGGTGTCGTGGGTGACGTCCGGTGCGAGGGCGGCGACAGCGCGCTCGACGGCAGCGGCACGATCGAGGCGGTCCGTGCTCCGCGCGAGCGTGTGCATCCGCTCGCGTCCAGCATCTGCGGCAACGCAAAAGGAAATGACGTGCACCTCGTGGCCGCGCCGCTCGAGCCGCGGCGCGACCTGGCAGAGCCACTGCTCGAGGCCGCCGCCGGCGGGATCGAAGCGATCGCAGACGAGTGCGACCTTCACGACGCAGCTCCGCGTACCGTCGCACGCAGCGTCGCGTGTCGCGGGCCGCCGCCAGCAACGGCGCGCGCGACCTCGCGGTACACCGCGTCGACGGACAGCTGCTCCATGCACGCGTGGTGACTGAGCGCGCACTCGCGCTGCGCGCAGGGTCCGCAGGGGACCGGGTTGGCGAGGCGAACCTCACCAGGGTAGCGCGTGTCGGTCCACGCCGGGTCCGTCGGTCCGAAGAGCGCGACGACGGGGACGCCGAAGGCCGCGCCGAAGTGCCGCGGGCCGCTGTCTGTGCTCACGAGGCAGCGCGCGCGGCGCACGCAGGCCTTGCTGAGCCCGACCGAGAGCGGCATCCCGGCAAGGCTCGCCACCCGTGCGTGGCCGGCAGCGACCGCGACCCGCGCGGCGCGCTCGCGCTCGGTGGGGCCGCAAAGAATGACGACGGGGAGCCCGAGCTCGCGGGCGATGCGCGCAGCAAGCGCAGAGCAATGGCGTTCCGGCCAGAGCTTGGCTGAGCCGAAGACTCCGCTCGAATTGATGATGACCGGCGCCTCGCCCGGGGCGATGCCGATCGCGGCCCACGCGCGGTCCGCCGCTTCGTCATCGCGCGCCGTGGTGGCGAGCTCGAGCTGCGGCGACTCCTTGGTGCACCCGAGCGCGTAAGCAAGCTCGAGGTAATAGTCGAGTGCCGGCACGGGCAGCAGCTGGCGCCCCCGTCGGGGGGGATCGAGCCGTGTCGTTAGCAGCCAGGCACGCCCGTTGCGCGCGTAGCCCGCACGCTGGCGCGCGCCGCCAAGCCGCGCCGCGAGGGCGGATTCGAAATCGTTGGTGAGGTGGATCGAAAGATCGACCGCCGCGCCGCGGAACCGGCGGACGAGCGCGGGCCAGCGCAGTCGCCGGTCCGCGCCCTCAGGGTCGTAGTGCCACACGGTGTCGATCCACCGCGTTCCGAAAAGGACCTCTTCGATGAGCGGGCGCATGATGCCGATCATCTCGACGTTCGCACCGAAGCGGTTCCGCAATGCGCGCAGTGTCGGCGTCGCCATCGCGGCGTCGCCGACCCAGTTCGGCAGGAAGACCGCGATGCGGCGGATCATCGCCGCGTTACCGCGGGCGCGGCCGTCGCGCGCAGGGCCCCCTGTACCGCGTCAGCAACCGCCTGCACGCCAAGCGCCCCCATGTGCTGCCGCGCGTGGTCCCACCGATACGCAAGATGATCGCGCGGCCGCAATGCCTGCACGACCCTGTGCCCCGGTCCCCACGGCCCCGAGTGCTCGGGGAGCGTCGGGCCGAAGAGCGCGACGACCGGGGTTCCCAGCGCGGCCGCCGCATGCATCGGACCCGAGTCGCAGGAGATCATGAGGCGGGCGCGCCGGAACAGGCACAGTGCCTCGCCGAGAGAGAGCCGGCCCGCGAGCGACGACACGCTCGCGTGCCGGGCAAGGCGGACGACGTCGGCGGCGCAGGCGCTCTCGTCGTCCCCGCCGGTCACGACGACGGCCCCGCACGTCAAGCTCGCCACGTGCGATGCGAGTTCCGCAGCGCGACGCTCGTCCCAGCTCTTCGAAGGCCACACGCTGAACGGGTTGAGCAACACGAATCCGCTGCGCGGAAGCCGCGCGCTGTCGAGAATCGCCTCGATCCGCGCTTCGTCGTCGGGCGACGTGTGCAGTGCCGGATCGAGGTCGCTGGCCCCGATCCCGATGCACTCGCAGACGTCGGCGTACCCGCGCACGGCGTGGCGCCTGCGGTCCGTTGCGATGGCCGCGCGCCAGCCGGGGCGCGGCGTCCCCCGGCCGGCCTTGACGCGCGCGCCGCTGAGGTAGACCCACGCGGCGCTTCGTCGCGTTCCCTGCAAGTCCAGGGCGAGCTCGAAAGGTCCCAGTCTGCGACAAGCCTCGGCGAGCAGGCGCCGCACCTCCCAGACGTGGCCCGGCGTGAGCCGCTGGCGGGACGACGCTTCGAGGACGCCGTTCACGTCGGGGCAGGACGCGAGCAGCGGTGCCCAGCGCCGCTCGACGGCAACGCGGATGTCGGCGGCAGGAAACGCACGCCGCAGCGCCCGCAGGCTCGCCGTCGTCTGCACGATGTCGCCGAACGAACTCAGCTTAACGGCGAGTATCCTGCGCGGCGGAGCGTCCCGGAAGATGCTGTCAGCCAACACGACGCGTGCTCTCGCGGTAACGTTCAAGATGGTCGCGCAGGATTCCGCTGAGGATGACGACTTCGCCGGAGAAATCGCGAAGCGCGCGATCGATGATGGCAAGCTCGATCTTGAGTTTGTGCGCCGTGGCGTATTCGTTGCGCGACTGGCCTTCGCCCGGATAGCGGCCGTCGGGATGCAGGAAGAGGTCCATGCCACCGATGATCAGGCGCTCCGGTGCGAGCGCCGCGGCCGTGACGATCGCGAGCGCGCCGTTGCTTGGCCGCACCGGCCAGCGCTGCTCCGAAAGGCGCTCGACAGTAAAATACTCCATCGCGATGGGGCCGTGAGTGATCAGATGCCGCAGCAGCATCGCGTGCTCGAGTTTGACACTCCACAAGCCGAAGATGCACGGTGGCGCCTTGTGGATCGTCGCCGCATCGCCGACGAAGACGACGTCCGGTCGGTCTAAAAATCCCCGCTCGCGCCAGCGCCAGTTCACCCGGATGAGGCAGTCGTGCCCGACCGCCGCCAACCGCGGATCCTCCGACGACGGGCCGTTGCCCAGGCAGAGCACGCAGCGCGGGCGCGAGAGGCGCTCGCGAAGGCGCTCCCAGCCGTCGATGCGGCGAAGCATAAGGAGCGGCGCCACGGCCTTCCACGGCCAGCTCTGCCCCACCCGGTCGCGCAGCGTCGGCACCTGCCACGCTGGTCCCACCAGCGCGCCCGCTGGCATGGGAGGAGGAAGAGCGCGCAGCGCTGCCGACAGCGCGCCGAGCGCCGCTGCGGCGCCTGCGCAGTCACCCATCGCGACGATGGGCAGCGACGACGCGCGCAGCCGCGCGAGCGTCGCCGGATCGAGGCCGCGGCCATTGTCGAGAAGAACAAGCGCGCATGGGCGCACGCGGGCGAGAAACCGCCCGATGCTACCCGCCTTGGCACAGGGTGCAGCGAGCGCGAGATCGTCGGGAAACCTTCGCCGCAGCGCCTCCACCGCGGCGGCGTCGGGCGCCGTCACGACCAGCGCAAGGTCGCCGCGGCCGCCCATGATGTCGCGGACAAGGCTAGCCGCCGCATCGAACTGCGCGTCGCTCGCGCCGTGGAACCACACGGACATCTTCGCGCACCGCCCACCGAACCCGAAGCGCTGGATGGCGAAGGCTGCCGCGGCCGCCTTGCCGGCTCCGCGGCACCGCCGCGCGAGCAGGCCGGCGGGCGCATGATAGTCTGTTGGGGAAGCGGAATCCTGCATGACTCATTCTAACGCCGTCCCTCGGGGGGCGCGACCGGCCATTCGATCTAGCCATGATTGGGAACGACGAGACGACGCTGGATGCCGTTAGCGCTGCGTACGCCGGGCTGAACGGGCCCGTGGTCGTCTATAACAAGTCGCACTCGGGAAGCCGCCTGCTCGCGCTCCTCCTCATCGAGGCCGGGATCTTCATGGGCGCACACCGCAACGAGTCGGAGGACTCGCTTGACGTGCTCGCGCTCGTCGAGCATCTGGTGCGATGCTACTACCCGGACTACGCAAGGCTAGGCTCGGCCGGGCGCGCCACCCTCGACGTGGGCCGGCGCGCGCGCGAATGCTTCGATGCGCATCTCGAGGGCTTCGACCAGACGTCGACGGCGCCCTGGGGCTGGAAGCTTTGCGAGAGCGGGTACGCGCTGCCGATCCTCGCGCGCCTCTTCCGGCGTTTGCGCGTCGTGCACCTGGTGCGCGACGGGCGGGACGTCGCGTTCTGCGACCACCGCGCGCCCGACGATCCGTTCTGGCGCAAGATCTACTTCGACACCGACCGGATCGCGACCTGGCGCGGCCTGCGCCTTACAGGGCCATCGTACCGGCGGCGCAGCCATCTCTTCAACGCCGTGCACTGGAGCAATGCCGTCCGCGTGGGACGCGCGCACGGATCGATGCTTGGCGAGCGCTACCTGGAAGTCCGCTACGAGGACCTGTGCGCGGACTTCGCCGCGACCGCCGAGCAGGTGCTGCGCTTCGCCGGCGCCCCAGATCCGGGGGGGGCCATATCGCGTGTCGCCCCACTCGTCCGGCTGACGTCGGTCGGCAAGTACCGGCGCGCGCCGGCGCGGGCGCTGCAGGAAGTCGTCGAGATCGCGAAGCCCGAGCTCCTGAGCTTCGGCTATCTCGAGCGCGACCCCGAACGGCCGCGCCCGTCGATCCGCTACTCGCGCTTCGCCGACGACTTGCTTGACCGCCGGCGCAAGGGAACGCTGCTCGCGTCGTGGCGCCGACACCTTTCGCGGCGGGGCGGCACCGATGGATGATCTACACGGTCCGCGCATCGGGACGACCGCTAGGGCCGATCAGCGGAGCGCGACTCCAGAGCGGAATTCCCCCGCCGTCCCGCGGTTTGCGACGCGCGCTGCGCCGCCGGAAGTGGCGCAGCGCGTCTTGGCTTACCCGGGCCGACGGACGCTGAGGTAACCAGGCGTTGACGCGGGGCCAAGGTGGCCCTAAACGCAAATGTTTCGCGAGCGACGGAGTGCGCGTGCGGCCCTGTTTTGCGGTCTCGGCGCGTGGACCGTCACGGGGTATCCGGTCGAGCTTAACGATCCCCACCTAGCCTTGTCGCGGGCGGACATTCATTCACGCCCATGTAGCCACTTCATCGCCTCAGGCTGGGAAGTATGAATGTCTGCTGTCAGGCCAAATTCCGCGGCGACCTTCACGCCAAACTTCTCGGGGTGAATGTATTCGGCGCGGACAACCAGCACTACGACAACCATGCCTTTCGCTTTCTGTGCCCACTCTTCAACCATCAAAAAGCGGTCGACTAGCGACGGGATCGAGACCCCCACCACATCTGTGGCATCGATGAGCAGCTTATCTGTCCTCTGATCCCGGCAATATGCGATTCCCCTCGAAATGTGGTCAACCGCTTCAACCAGAGAGCATTCACCGGAGAGACGGATTCGGCGAATGCCTTCCATGACTTCCACGTGCTCTTGTAGCGGCATTGCTCTTATCCGTGGCGCTGCCTAACGGGGCGAACCGTTGCGGAGCGGACGGCGCATCATCGGCTCGACAGCAGCATGGGCCGATAATAGCGCGAGTGGCGCCGGAAGTAATGGGCTTCTCCCGATCGCCGGGCTGCAGCCGACCGAGATCGAACTGGTCTCATGACTTCCGATGACCGCGACGCCGCTGACACGGCGCGAGCAACCGACATGACGCCTGCCATGTTCGGCAGCCGGTGGGCGATGCCCTTGTGGCAGTCGATGCAGGTCCGTTCGTGGTTCAGCAGATAACTCGAGTGCCGATTCTGCGCGGCGCACGCTTTGGCGCGTCAGGTCCATGTACTCGTAGTCGTGCCAGTTGCGGCATTCGAGCGAATCGTTCGCCTTGAAGCGCGCCCATTCGTGCTGAGCGAGCTCAAGACGCTTGTCGACGAATTTTTCTCGGGTGTCGATCGAGCCGAGAATCTTGCCCCAGACCTCGCTGGAGGGCTGCATCTTGCGCGCGATCTTCTCGGTCCAGTGTGAAGTCCCAAGACCAAGGTGACATTATGGCTCACGCTCAACCCCAGGAGTAGAGAGCCGATGACTAAGACCGAACAGAACCGAATACTAGTTGGCGGCTGAAGGTACTGCGAGGGGCTAGCGCTGCGCCCCGGAACGTGGCCCAGACCTGCCGTCATTTCGGGCTATCACGCCAAGCGTTCTATAAGTGGAAGGCTCGATACGAAGCTCACGGCGAGCCGGGGTTGTGTGACCGGCCGCGCACCCCGCATCGGATCCCCACGGGCCACCCCGTCTCCAAGGTTCTCTACTTGCGGCAGCGCTATCACTTTGGGCCGGGAAGGAAACGGCCTAACCCGGCACAAAACCGGTCACACCACGCACAGATAGGGGATCAAACCGGTCGCATCGAACTCCTCCGGCTTCAAGTTGACAATTCTCTTAAGCTCTAGCATGTTGGAAACGTCTAAACGATAATTCTCGGAGCGGTGGCCGGCAAAGGTTGCTGCCGACGCGGCGCACCCGGGATAAGTTCGAGCTTGGCACGATGTTCGTCGTGGCAAAGGAAACTTCGGACCGAGCCGGAAATCACGCGCATTTAGGGTGGAAGACCGGGTAACCAAGCTGCTCGATGACTTCGATGGAAGGCCCGGCCAATGGGAACAGGACGGTCATCACTGTGGCAGTCGGCTCCGCGCAAACGCTCGCGTGGGCATCAAGTTATTATCTGCCTGCGATTCTCGCTGCACCGATCGGCCGTGATCTTAGAGTGGCGAGTTCCTGGGTGTTTGGTGCATTCTCCTGCGCGCTTCTGGTTTCCGCCCTGCTCGGACCCATCGCCGGCCGCGTCATCGATTCCCGAGGTGGTCGCAATGTGCTCGTGCTGTCCAACGTGGTATTCGCGATTGGGCTTGTGGGATTGGGCCTGGCGAACGGACCCCTCGGTCTTATCCTAGCTTGGCTCGTGATCGGCGCTGGCATGGCAACGGGCCTCTACGATGCTGCGTTCGGCACGCTCGCGGGGCTATTCGGCGGGGGCGCGCGTGGCCCGATTACGGGCATAACGTTAATGGCGGGCTTTGCCAGCACGATTGGCTGGCCGCTTACCAGCCTGCTGAATACGCAGCTGGGTTGGCGGGAGGCTTGTTTTGTATGGGCTGGCGCGCATCTGCTACTGGGTATTCCGCTGCACCGGTGGCTCGTGCCGTTGCCCGCCGGACATCGACCTGTAAAGGCGAGCGCACCCCAGGGCAAAGGGAACGTCTCACCTTTGATGCTCGGGCTTCTCGGTTACGTTTTTGCTGCGGGATGGTTTGTGTCCACCGCTATGGCGGCACACCTTCCACGACTGCTGCAGGAGGGCGGCGCATCGCTTAGGACCGCGATCATTGCCGGCGCTCTCATTGGCCCGGCGCAAGTCGTGGCTAGACTGATCGAGTTTAGCTTTCTGCAGCGCACGCATCCGCTGACTTCGGCTCGATTCGCTGTCACTCTCCATCCCCTGGGCGCTTTGCTGTTTGGTGTATTTGGAGCGCCTGCCGCCGTGTTCGCGGTGCTACACGGCGCCGGCAATGGTCTGTTGACCATCGCCGTCGGCACGTTGCCGCTCGCCTTGTTCGGCCCCGTGGGTTACGGACTGCGCCAGGGACTTCTTGGCGCGCCCTCGCGCGCCGCGCAGGCCGCATCGCCGCTGGTGTTCGGGCTACTGATGGATCGTCTTGGAGTTGGATCGCTCACCGTGACATCAGGAATGCTCGCCGTCGCGCTGGTATCGCTGATTATCATCGGTCGCTTGGCGCGCAAAACCACAGAAAGCTAGCGTCGCAGCAATGTCGTAGGAGTTCTGCCCGACTCGCTGCATGACGGTCTCTGGAGTGCGCCAATAGTCCACTCAGTCGTGCCGCCGCGGCTGGGGGTTGACAGCCCAATTAATTCGAGTATATTGGAAGTGTAGAAGCGACACGACCGCGGGTGGCGCAATGACTCTGTTGATCAAGGCGAGGGCCGAACCGGTCTGGACTATGGAAAATGCCAATGCTTGGGATTCGAAACGTATTGGCACGGGTATTTGACGGGTGCAACCAGGACGCATATCTGCTGCGTCCCCGTTGCTGTCGCAATGAACAATTCCGGGAGTTTCCATGAAGCGCTTTCATGTGCACGTTGCAGTAAGCGACCTAAGCAAGAGCATCGCCTTCTATTCTGCAATATTTGGCGAACAGCCCAACGTGGTGAAGGCGGATTACGCCAAATGGATGCTAGAAGACCCACGCATCAACTTCGCTATTTCTAATCGAGGACATGCACCGGGCGTCAATCATCTTGGACTGCAGGCAGAGGACGACGCTGAACTCGAAACCATCCACGCGAATCTGCAAAAGGCGGATACGCCGGTGCTTCCAGAGAAGGGTGCGCAGTGCTGTTACGCGAAGTCCGACAAGTATTGGGTCACGGATCCCCAGGGAATCGCCTGGGAAAGCTTTCGTTCGCTTGGTTCCGTGCCGCTCTATGGGGACGAGCACCAAGTCGCTCCTGCCACTCAAGGCGGCGCCGCACCAGCCGGTTGTTGCGTTCCGAAGGCTGAGCCACAGGCCACGGCGAAGGGGACCGCTTGTTGCAGCAGCGACGATTGAAACCACGCACCAAACGGGCGCTCAATTGCACCCGCGCCACCGCCAGGAATGACGAAGATCGAGTGGCCATCTGTCGCGCGCACAGAAGCGCTAGCTCGGTCGATCCAGTCTCGACCACCAGCTGTGCGCGCGCTTGCTACGACATGCTCACGGAACAAAAGAGCTCTGCGACGGGAGGCGCTGTTTCACCTGAATGATGATCAATCGGTGGGTGAAGAGCTGTTCGTGTCCTGAGCGGCGCGACGTTCCAATCGCCTTATATCCTCGCCAACATTTTCAGTCCACCGAACGCGGAAATATAGGTTACATCTCGCCGCGATTTCAGGACCATCGGCCAGTTGCATGTATTGACTTTCATGGGACCCATCCATGCAGCGATCTGCCACAGCTAGATCAGCGGCGGAGCGCGTTTGGGCCAGCCTCGTGTAGATCATCAGGCCGACAAGTGGAATGGCTGCGCAGATCAGCGAGACCACCGTCCAGAAGTGCTTTCGAATGACCTCCATGTCACCGCGTCAGCAAGGGCGCGTGGCCGACCCAAAGTTCCAGCGGCACTTGGTTCATGTAGCGAGGTCCCAATCTAAAAAAATGCCCGGAAACCGGGCATTTAAACGGAGGAGGACAACGCGTGGTGCTACTTCTTGAGTCAGAAGCCTTTCATGTCCAGCGTCGGTCCTTAAACGACACGGTCTCCTTGAAGTCTGCGACCGTGCCGACGCGGCGGATACTTGCCCAGGTTCCTTTGTAGTACGGGATGATATTGCGATCGGTCCAAGGCGTGACCACATCGCCGGCAATGCCATTCCAGTACCCGAACTGCATGAACGTCTGGCTCTTCTTGGTCGATGGTTCGAGGTAGGCCATCGCGTACGTCGATCCGTAGTCGTTGAAGAGCTCGATTACGTCGCCCGAGGAAACGCCGAGCGACTGTGCGTCGTCCGGATTGATCTCGACGAACGCCATCGGCCACCGGTTGCGCACAAACTCGTTGTACATGTCGTGGTAACCCGTCTGCCAGACCTCGTTGACACGACCGTTGTTGATCCAGAAATGATGCTTGGCCTTCTGATCCGCAACCACCTGCGGCAATCCGGGCCATGTCGAAGGCTTGAAGATTGCTTTGCCGTCTTTGGTGTCGAACTTGTTGTCGGTATACAGCATCTCTGTGCCGACGAGCTTCCCGTCCTTGTACTCCTTTATCGGCAATTGAACTCCGTTGTTGCCGGCCGCACGTAAACGCTGGTAGGTGGCAATGTAACCGGTACCACCGCCCTGGCTGTCGATGGGGGGGGCACCTGACGTTCCGGCGACGCGAAACCCGTCGTTAAAGGCGTCTTCCTCGGTCTTCCAGTCGAATCCTCCGAACCGTGCAGCCATGTCAACTTTCCCTTCTGCCGCGTACATGGCTTTCAGAGTGTTGGCTATATCGGCAGCGATGAGACAGTCTGCCTTGGCGACGCCCGGTGCGTCCATAAACTTTTCGGACAGGCGACAACGACGCTCGCCATTCATCGACGTCAGGTTGATCTCGCCCGGATGTGCACCTGGGAGCATCACGTGCGCTGCCTGGGCTAGCGCGGTCGGATAGAGATTAATATTCGCGACAAACAGGCCTCCCTTGTTCTTCACGGCGTCATAGATAATGTCGACCTTGTCCTTGGTCGACGCGCCGCGGGCTTTGCTGATCGCTTCCCTCACTATGCCTGAACGATGCAGGATTACTCCGCGATGCTGCTCGGCGTTGAGCGTTGTCTGGAATGGATTGGCGGCCCATGCCGTGTACATCAGGCCGCGCCCTTGAATGATCTCTTGGTCGATGTAGATTTTCTTGTCACCAGGATAGGGCGGGCGCGTGTAGCCCTCCTGGTGGCCACCCATGCGGACCACGCCCGTTCCGCGCCGCCCTACGTTGTGCGTCGCAAGCACCACGTCCACAAGCGCAGATTGAATCAAATAGTTGTCGTTACCCCAGATGATGCCCTTTTCATAGGCATGCATCGTTCGCGTCCGCTGACCGGCCGCTTTAGGTTTATACGCCCACTCAGCTGCTTGCCTGAGCTTCGCGACGGGAACCCCCGTGATCCGGCTCGCTTCATCGAGCGAAAGCTTGTTCGCCTTGACCGCCACGTCGAAATCGCGCGTGTACTGGGCAATGAAGTCCTTGTCCTGCCAGCCCTGATCAAGGACGTACGTGAAGAGCCCGTTGAACAACGCAATATCGGTACCCGGCTCGATGTCGAGGTGCAAAACCCTGCCCTTCCCCGCAACTTGCTCGGCGACGGCAATGGTTGGCGTGCGGCGCGGATCGACGAAGATGATCCGCGTTTCGGGCGCAGCCTCTCCCGGAAACCATTTCTTTTTCTTGTCGGCGGTGCCGCCCTGCAAGTTAGGGACCCAGTGCGCCAGGAAGTAATTGGTCTGCGTCTCATAGGAGTTGCAACCGATCGCCATAATCACGTCAGCGAGCTCTGCGTCCTCGTAGCTGTTATTAAGCTCGCCGATGCCCATCTCGCGTGTCGCATGGCATTCGGAGTTGTACGCCGGTCGGTTGTGGATGCGAACCATGGGCGTCTTGAGCGCCGTGAACATCAGCTTGCCGGTCCCCCACGTGTTTTCGAATCCGCCGCCGGCTCCGCCATGGTCGAAGCAATCGAAGACCAATCCACTCGGACCATCCGTGTCGAGAATTTTCTTGGTGACGCCACAATAGAGGGCCAGGGCGTCGTCCCAGTCCGTATCGAACCACGTGTCGCCAGCGTACACGCGCGGATTCCGCAACCGCTCCTTGCCAACCCCGTCGCCGGTGTACATGACCTTGGCAAGCTGCCCGCCGCGCGTCGATGACAATCCCTTATTCACCGAGCAGCCTTTGTCCGGAACAATCATGATGTTGTACCGGCGGCCATCCTTGCCCTTGATCACGTTGGTCATCGCTGGAGTCATGATCAGGGATAGAGGAGGAAGCTGCTTGCGGAAATCGAGGCCGAGTGCGTTCTGGTGGGGGGCCCGGCCGCCTTCCGCGTCGGCAGCCCATTTGTAAACGTGATAGCCGCAGCCGACGATGCAGAAGTGACACGTGAGATTTGTGCGCTGCGCGTTGACTGGCGGCAGGGCCACGCGGTCCTGGGTCGTGCTCATGTAAGGGTCCTCCTGCGCTTATAGGATGTTCGACTGCCGGCCGTACAGCAGGCCGACCACTCCGACTGCTGTAACGCTGTCGTCCTTGTCGTTGTAGTTGAGCACGATGCGCGGCAGGTTCTCTGTGGCTTGGCCGCACACCATCTCGCCCGCCTTCTCCGCATCGAAGATGCTGAAATGGCAGGGACACCGGAATACCCGTTGCGCGCTGTCATAGCTCACCGGACACCCCATGTGGGTGCACATAACGCTGTAAGCGACGAGGTCTTGGTTGGGACCGACACCTCCGGCTACCGGCGTGCCCATCTTCAAGAGCGCGCAGGGCGAGGATGCATCGGGGAAGGTGAATGCGACCGGTTGGCTTACACCAAGCGCGGTCGCCTTTCCGACGACCTTCGCCTTGTACGGCAGCACGGCATCACCCGCGCTGGCGGCAGCCTCCGCGGCCACTGCGCTACTCGGCACAGCTGCCGCACCAGCGGCAACGCCACCCGTGAATTTCAAGAATTCGCGACGCGAAACGAGGTTGCCCATCAAACTCCCCCTATCTGTGATTACCAGCCAAAACGCCACATCGTCGGGCGTATTCTCGTGGTGGCGTGCAAGAACAATGCCGGCCTATCTCAGCGCAGTAAAAACAAAGCCTTATGTGGACCAGTGGGCACGCAACCGCCGCCGTCGTGGTGATCAGGTAACCGGCGGCTAGGACTGGGGCTAAACCGCCGTTACCATTTGGTAACGCGCAATGGCCCCAGAGCCTGGCGACCCGTGGTTTAGGCGGGAATTTTGGTAACCTAAACGTCGCCTGGTCGTTGCCGGTCCATGCAACTGGCTCTACCGGAGCGAGGAGGATCGATGCTGAGGTTTCACACGCTAGCCGCGCGTATTCTCCCCTGGTGGCGATTGCATCTACTCGCTCACGACAGAGAGATGTAATGAACCGCCGGCGATTCCTTGGCTACGGCATTGCCGCGGGCTGCACCGCGATGACCCCATGGCCTGCGCGGAGCGATGGCGCGCCAGCGCTCTCGATCGGAACAACACCCGTTTTCCTGGACGACGACGTCGCGTTCCTGCGCGATTGGCAGACGTATCTGCAACGAGAACTTGCCCGGCCCGTCGTATTCGTGCAGCGCCGCAGCTATCGCGAAGTCAGCGAATTGTTGCTGGCAGAGAAGCTCGACTCGGCGTGGATCTGCGGCTACCCGTATGTGCGCTACCGCGATCGCATGCGCTTGCTCGCGGTCCCAACGTACGAGGGGGAGCCGCTGTACCGCTCTTATGTAATTGTGCCCAGCAGCGATCATCAGACGAACTCGATTGCGGACCTCGGCGGCAAGATCTACGCCTTCTCCGACCCGGACTCAAATTCGGGGTGGCTCGTGCCGAACTCCCTGCTGTTCCGACTCGGCAAGGATCCGGCGACATTCTTTCGTAAGACCTTCTACACCTGGGGTCACCGCCGAGTGGTTGATGCGGTCGCGGTTGGGCTGGCACAGGGCGGTTCTGTCGATGGCTACGTCTGGGAAACGCTGAAGATTCATCACCCCGAGGTCACCCAGCAGACCCGGGTAGCATATCGCTCGGTGAAGTATGGCTTTCCACCCTTCGTGACACGCTCCCTTCTGCCTGCCGTCGATTTCAAGCAGCTGCAAGAGGTCTTGGTTGCGATGAAAGACAACTCGGCCGGCAAGAGCCTGTTAGCCAAGCTCAACCTTGACGGATTCCAGGTTGCTCCCGAGAGCGTTTTTGCTGGCATTGGTGAGAACATGCGCATGCTTCATCTCGGATAGACCATGCTTAGCAACGTCAGCTATCGCTACAAAATTCCGGCGAGCCTGAGCCTGGTCATCGTCATCACGGCACTGGCGGTAGCCCTCCCGTTGCTCTCCAGTACCAACGAGGCGACCAAGCAAGACCTCGTCGATCACGCACTTTCGCTCGGCAAGACACTTTCCCGCACGCTGCAACCAGCCCTGTTGCACGATGACATGTGGCAGGCATATGAAATCGTCACGACGCCCTTCGATCAACCTCAGCAGCAACGGATGGGGCAACCGACGATCGTGGTGTTGGATACGCAAGGAGCCATTTACGTGGCGAGTGACCCCAAACGGTTCCCTCCGTTGCAGCGACTGGCCGACATGGGGCCGCTGGCGGCAAAATTGGCGGCCACGATTACACGTCAGAGCGAAGCGCCGTTGGTCCTGGAGGGCCTCGACCCGAAGCTGACAATCATGACCGTGCCTGTGCTTTCCAACGATCGGACGCAGCTAGGCACGGTAATCCTCGAGTATTCGCGCGATATTTATCAGCAGCGCTTCTTGGAGACGATTCGCAAGGTTGGGGTGTCGGCCGCCATCACGCTACTGATTCTGGTGCCGTTGGGCTGGCTCTGGGGCAAGCAGATTGCCGGCCCGTTGCTTAGGTTGTCTGCAGCAATTCGCCAGGTTACACAAGCACCCCCAGCGACGGTTGCGTTCAAGGCACCTGCTGGTAAGGACGAAATCGCCGAGCTGGGGGCCACCTTCAATCACATGGTCGAAGGCCTCAAGGAAAAGGAGGCGCTTAAGGAGGAAGTCCTTGCGTCCGAACGTCTGGCCGCGATCGGCCGGCTCACCGCGGGTATCGCACACGAGATTAACAACCCGCTTGGAGGCATGCTCAACGTCATCAGCAACTACAAGCGCCAACGTGGCGGTAAACCGGCATTTGTCGATCGCACGATGTCGCTGCTCGAGCGCGGACTCACGCAGATTCGCGAGACCGTCGGTGCGCTCTTGATCGAGGCGCGACTGGAGAGCCACGCGCTGACGCCTCATGACATCGACGACGTGCGCACGTTGCTGCTACCCAATGTTGACGGCAAGCGCGTTCGGCTTGACTGGCAAAACAGCCTTACCGAGCCACTCCCGTTGCCTTCGACGGAAGTGCGCCAAATTCTGCTAAATCTGCTTCTGAACGCCGTTGATGCAGTGGACGCGAACGGGAGGGTCAGCTCGGCCATCACGCCGTCGGAAACCGAGCTCATGGTTCGCGTCGAGAACGATGGTGCGAGCTTGAACGACCATCAGCTGCAGCATTTGTTCGAGCCGTTTGTGGAATCGCGCAAGGGAAAAGGGTTGGGTTTATGGATGACCTACCAACTCGCCACGCAGTTGCGAGGCCGGATCGACGCGCAGAGCCAGCCCGGTCGAACGGTTTTCACCGTCACGTTACCGCTCGCATCATGAGCTCCTTACACTCGGTGCAGGTTTGTCTTGTCGAAGACGACGACATCATGGGGGAATCGCTAGCCGACCGCTTCGCGCTCGAGGGGTTCAGCTGCGATTGGCACAAATCGGCGCAAAGCGCGTCGGTGGGTCTAAGAGAGAAGCGGTACGACGTCGTCGTAAGCGACATCCGTCTTCCGGACCGTAACGGTGACGAATTGTTCGAAGAGCTACAGGCGGATCAATTGTATGTACCGCCGTGGATCTTCATCACCGGCTACGGAACGATCGAGCGCGCGATTGCGCTCATGAAACTCGGGGCCGCTGACTACGTAACCAAACCATTTGACTTGGACAAACTTGTCGCCAAACTGCTTGCATATGTGCCAAACGCCCCACACAACGAGCGCTTGCCGACCCTGGGGCTCTCTCCAGGCATGCAG
The DNA here is from genome assembly GCA_963777455.1 of uncultured beta proteobacterium. Classification (GTDB taxonomy): domain Bacteria; phylum Pseudomonadota; class Gammaproteobacteria; order Burkholderiales; family Casimicrobiaceae; genus PALSA-1003. The sequence goes on along the minus strand of CAVZQQ010000004.1, from coordinate 1,664,895 downwards.
CGCGTCGAGGAGATGTTACCGCGGCTTGCTCTCCAGTCGACGACGATCCTCATCACCGGACTATCCGGTGTTGGGAAAGAGGTCGTCGCACGCAAGATTCATCTCCTGGACGCGCTTCGTTGCGACAAGCCGTTTGTAGCCGTGAATTGTGGGGGCATTCCGGAGAGCCTTCTCGAGGCCGAGCTTTTCGGCTACGAACGCGGGGCATTCACCGGAGCACTTCGGCTGAAGCGCGGGCTCCTTGAACAAGCGAGTGAGGGCACGTTGTTCCTCGACGAGATTGGCGACATGCCCCTCGCGATGCAGATCAAGTTGCTCCGTGTTCTGCAGGAGCGAACCGTGACGCGGCTCGGCGGGGAAAAGAGCATCCCCGTCAATTTCCGTCTAATTTGTGCTACGCATCGCGACCTGCGCAAGCTGGTCGCGCAGGGAGGGTTCCGCGAAGATTTGTTCTACCGTGTCAACGTTGTCCATCTGCGTATACCACCCCTGCGCGAGCGACCGGAGGACGTTCTCTGGTACGCGCGCCGATTCCTGCGCGAGGTCGCGCAACAGAATGGCGGGTTGCAGAAGGTCTTGTCGCCTGGAGCCGAGAAGGCTCTACTCAATCACCTATGGCCCGGCAACGTGCGCGAGTTGCGCCACTGTATCGAACGCGCTTATGTGCTAACGCCTGGGAATACACTCGATCCTCAAGTGCTGTTCGATGGAGATCAAGCCTGTACCGACTGTGGTGTCGGAGGTAACTGCATTGGTGTGGCCCAGCCGACACTGGAAAATTGCCTCGAAGAATGCGAACGACAGTATCTTCTGCAGGAGCTGACCAAGCACGAGTGGCAAATGAACAGAACAGCCAGCGCCATCGGCATCAGCCGCAAGAACCTGTGGGAGCGTCTGCGCCGCCTCGGGCTTACCGCTTCGGCGCGCGCCCTTCGCCAAGCGCTGGATGAACCGCCCGCTGCTTAAGGGTGGGCAGGCGCTCGCCATAGCCAACGTACGAATAGAGTCGCTACGACGGCACCAATCAACTCGGCGAGTATGAAACCGGGAACATCCGCGGGCCGGATTCCGGCAAATGTATTCGTAGCAGCCCGGGCCAGCGTGACCGCTGGATTGGCAAACGATGTCGACGCCGTGAACCAGTAGGCGCCGGTGATATACACCGCGACCAGACCACCGACCCACGCTCGGCACACGCGCAATCCGAGCAGGATTGTGAGAAGCAGCCCCGCCGTGGCAACGACCTCACTCAACCCTTGGCCAGGTCCGTCTCGCGCGTGCTCTGACGCCGTGAACAGCGGCAGCCCGAACATAAGGTGCGCAGCGGCGACGCCCACGTAAGCGAAGACGATCTGTGTCAGCACGTAGGGCAGCACGTCGCGCCATGAAAAATGCCCAGTCGTGGCGAGAGCAACGGTCACGACAGGGTTGAAATGGGCACCCGAGACGGGTCCGAAAAGCGTTATTAGCTGGAACAAGCCACAACCGGTGGCGATGCTATTGGCCAGCAACGCGACGGCGACATTTCCACCCGCCAAGCGCTCGCCCATGATGCCTGAGCCGACGATGACCACGAGCAGGGACGCCGTGCCCATTGCTTCGGCGGCGAGGCGGCGCGAAAGGGTCATTGCTTGCCGATGTCCCGGACCGTCTTTTCTAGCTTGAGACGGTCGAGTTTCTCCAGCGGCAGGCTGGTAAAGAGCTCAATCCGGCGCCTAAGTATGTTGGCGACCCGCCCGAACTCACGTCGCTTTTCCGCATCAGTGCCCACAAAGGCCGCGGGATCCTCGACGCCCCAATGGGCACTGATCGGCTGACCAGGCCAGACCGGGCAGACTTCGCCGGCCGCCTTATCGCAAACGGTGAGGACGAAATCCATCACCGGGGCCCCGGGTTTTGCAAATTCATCCCAGTCTTTGCTGTATAGACCGTCGGTCGGAAAATGTTGGCGCCGCAATATCTCCATGGCAAAAGGATTCGGCCCCACCCCAGGGTGGCTACCGGCCGAGAATCCCTTGAATTTTCCTTTGCCAACATAGTTAATGATGACCTCGGCCATGATGCTGCGCGCCGAGTTGCTCGTGCATAGGAAGAGGACGTTAAACACTTTGTCGCTAGCCATGAGGCAATCCCTCCAGACCGTCAAAATGGGCGTGCACTTTTCCCTGCCCCCTACGGCATAGGAAAGCCAGCATCGGGAAAGAAAAATGAAGCGCTAAGCGCGTTTGCGCTTGAGTTGTGGCTGTGGTGCGGATTCGGTCATGCAGTTCTGCCCCTGACAGCAGTTCTCGGTCAGGTACCCCAGCAAGGCATTCATCTGATCGTAATTGGCGGAGTAGAAAACGAATCGACCATCCTGGCGGGATTCCACCATGCCGGCGTTCGCGAGCTCCTTCAAGTGGAATGAAAGCGTTGCGGCGGGCAGGTCCAAACGTTCCGCTATCGTGCCCGCGGCCAGACCCTCTGGTCCCTGCTCGACCAATAGCCGGTAAATTGCAAGCCGTGTGCCCTGAGCGAGCGCGGCCAATGCTTTGACTGCAGCTGGCGTTTTCATCCCTGCTCCATAGGCACTTACGAACAGCTTGAATCAACGGCATCGTCAGCCGGACCCGGGCTCCAGGCAAGTCTAACCCGAAGTCCATGATTAAGGTTTGACAATTATAGCATGTTGGAAATACCGAATAGTACAGCAATTGTCAAAAGTTGGGACAGCACAGCCATATAGCGATTCGCCGTCGCCGGTCCACGCCGGCGATTTCTGACCCCGGGCTCAGCGAGGAGATTCGCGCGCGCTTCGCCGATCACACTCGCCGTCACGTCGGCGAGAAACAGATGCTCCAGGCGCTCGCGCCACCACGTGAGTTGGCGTTTCTGCAATTTAGCGCCGCGCGGTTTGCGCGGAAGTATTTCGCGCTCGTAACGGTCGATTGCATCGCTCAGCAAGTAACGCTTGGACGCCGACGTCTTGAAATACCGCCCTCGCGGATCGCCGATTCAGTCGATTGCGCCCATCTAACGGCGTCAGTGCGCCGTCGGAAGCTCGCCGTCGCAACACGGGCGCCCTTCAGTCGAATTCGCACACGAAACGTACTTTTGCCATTCTCGGTACTACGGTTTTCGATCGTTGCCATCGCAGCGGTCCTTATATCCATGGAAGGATCCGGTCTCCGAAACAGAAACCAGGTCAGTCGCGCAAGCACCCGCCACAACTTGTGGCTGCCGGTGCGCGCTGATCTAAGAACTGCGTGTTTTGAGGCGCGGGGGGACAACTCGTGAGGGGAGTGTCCCGCCAGTGCCCCCGACCGGGGATGGCAACGAGAGGCTTTGCATGCAACTCGCTGAGTTGAACTATACAGCTAGAAACCGACGGCGTAAAGGAACGGGCGAGAAATCTCGAGCCTTCGTGGCGCGCCCCTCGGTGAGCGCGTCGGTACCCACACTACTCGGCCGCAAGGTTCCAAGCGCCATACAATGCTCAACCGACTGCGTCACGCAGCCTATGGCCGCTTGCCGACGACCTTCCCGTTCTGCCAAACGTAGATGCGCGTGCCGTGCACGCGCGCAGTCTTCCTCGCTTGGCGTGCCGCTCTTTGAATTGCCCTGGCCACAGCCGCGAAGAAGCGTTCGTTTTCTTTGGATGTCGCACGTTTTATCATGGACCTCGCTCGATCAGCTTTGGTTTGTCTCCCGCATTATCGTAGACGGTCCAGACGTCTGCCATGGGCCGATAAATGGCCCAAAAATTATCCCAGCTTCGCTGAAATCGACGCCGTACGTCGACCTCGGGAACATCATGTCCCCCTTGCTTGACGCGCTCGGCAATCCTTCGCAGGGCGAGCCGTGGGGACGGTAGCTTCAAGTAAACGATCTCCACTCTATAGCCGGCCGCCTTCCAGCCTTTTAACCGCGACACGTATGCAACGCCACTGAGTGTACTCTCAAACGCAAAATCTACCCGCTCGGCTGCGAGGCGGTCCAGTTCCCTAAGAAAGATTCGTCCCGCGGCCAGCGCTGCCATTTCGGGGCGCAGTGGAGCGAGGCCCCCGGCGATCAAATCTGCGTTCACAAAGTGGATCACCTTGGCCTCAGTTGGAAGAAATTGACGAGCGAAGGTCGTCTTCCCTGCCCCGTTCGGTCCGGCGATGACGATACAGCGGTGTGCTTTTCGACGCTGCCGGGTGGCAGCACTCGCCCTAGTCGTCATCGTGGCTTCTTGTTGTTTTGGAGATCACTATTATAGCTAGCCCTGTTAGTGCAAGCGCTCATGGCGCTCGCTCGCTTGCACAGGAAGCCGGGACGCCATCGCGCATTGCGGTGCAACCGAGGGCCTGCTGCATAGCCCCCAGCGGGCATCGAGGAGTGAAGGGCGGCTATGAGCAACAGAGCCGGCAGCGGGCGCCTCGGTTCCAATGGGCGTGAACGACCCTGAACTGACGGTCAATCTTCCGGAAAGCCGTCGCTCGATAGCGACGAAGCGGACGTTGGTCCGCGCAGCAGCTCTCACAAGTTGACCTCCCTCGAGGGCCGTACTACGCTGGTGTGCAACAGCCGGCAGCACGGGTCTTCATGGCCGTAACTCACCCCAGGGGGAGCGTCATGGAACGCAGCATCAGCAGTTTGGGTCGTTGGTTGCTTGCGTTGGGATTCGGGATCGTATGCGGCATCAGCATTGCGCCCGTTCAGGCGCAGCAGATGTGTGGGGGCGCTAGCTATCCCTTTCCATACACGGATGTCGCCAGTGTCTTGGCCCCGTTCTGTCCGGGCATCATGGAAGCCTATATCACCGGTGTCTCCAAGGGCGTCTCGCCCACCACCTTCGATCCGAACGCGGACGTTACCCGTGTGCAGATGACAACCTTTCTGCAGCGCTCACTCGATCAAGGACTCGTGCGCGCAAGCCGGCGGGTTGCGCTCAATCAGTGGTGGGCGCCGGAGAACACCAACGCAATGCAGACGATAACAGTCGGCGGGATACCGCAGTTCTGCATTTCAGACGGTGAAAATATTTGGACGACCACCTTTGCGGAGGTCGTCGAGATCCAGGCCAGCACCGGCAAGGTCCTGGGAACCTGGACGGGCGCCGCGAGCAGCGAGGGTGTGGTGGTGGCCGCCGGCAAGGTCTTCGTGGCGGGTGGCACGGCCCCCGGCAGCCTGTACGTGATCGATCCGACACAACCCCCGGGCGCGATCACGACCGCGGCGAGCACCCTCGGGAACTACCCAGTAGGCATTGCCTTCGACGGCACGAACATTTGGACGGCCAATCTCGGCACTGGCGCGGGCGTCTCGATCATCCCGCCGGTCTCACCCTATACCCCGACTACGGTGACTACCGGGCTGACCAGCGCGTGGGGGATTCTCTACGACGGCGCGAACATCTGGGTGACTGACTACTCCGCGGGCAAGCTGCTTAGGCTCAATGCGTCGGGTGCGATCCTGCAGACGGTGATCGTCGGCGCAAATCCCTCAACACCAGCGTTCGATGGATCCAACATCTGGGTGCCGAACTACGGCAGCAATTCGATTACCGTGGTCCAAGCCAGCACCGGTAACGTGGTGGCCACAATCACCGGCGACGCGACAAACATGCTAAGTGAGCCCTTTGTGGCAGCTTTTGACGGAGAGCGAATCCTGGTAACAAACTACAACAATGGCATGGTTTCCGTGTTCAAGGCGGCAGATTTGAGCTTAATTCAGGCCGCGGCGACGGGGCTTTCCAGCAACCCGCAAGGAGCGTGCAGCAACGGCATTAATTTCTGGGTGGATCTCAACACTAGTACCGAACTGCTGCGGTTCTGAGCGGCGCGGGCCATTACTGGATCGGGTTTGGGGGCGTGCTTGGAGTAACGACGTGGAGTTCCGATACGGGTCGCCGTGGACCTTGCGACTCAAGATGGTCGATGAATGGTCGCACATGCGTGCTCACCCAATCGGGCTGAAGATCTTCAATCTTTCTGATTGAGGCAAGCGCTTCTGCATGCTTTCCAAGCCGATAGGTGGCGTGCGCCTTAAACCAGAAGGCAAGAGCATCTCCGGGGAATTGTATGATCCGGCTTTGGGCCAATTGCAAACATTCCTCGTTTTTATCTTGCTCAAGAAGAATGCGGGCGTGTGTAGAGAAATCCCTTGGCTGAAAGACAGCTACAATCCCACCGCGTGACTTCACATCCCACCATATTGCGAATCCGACGCGAAGCAGAGCGACACCAACAAATCATCAACAACCACTTGATCTGGACGAGTTGCAGGTAGATTTCATTATCCATGTCTTCTTCGCCAAAACGCCTAGCACACCCACAGGCTGCTTGCGGTCAGCAGCCCGGATCGGCGACAGTCGCCTACCGACCCGTTTGCGACATTCCCCTCTCCCAACAGCGGCCAGTCAAACACGGTGATAGCCGACGCTCGGCGCCTCAACGATCAAGCTCAGAAGCGGTGGCCGCGCCTGCACGCAGTGAGGAGGCCGGCTACATGATCATCCACTCAGCGACTGAAGGTGTTCGGCGCCAAATGACGCGCCGCGAGCGCGATGCGCGGCAATCCAGACAGCGACGCGGAGGGCCGAATCAGTTAATCGGGGGTGAAAAAAACGTAAGAGCAGATCGCGACGCCATATGGAACGAAGGCGCGGACCAACTGGATCGTTCCTGACGCGCCGCTGTTGCTTCCCCCGGTAAAACTGTAGCTCAACGTCGCGTCGGTGCAGCTCTGGAACTCTAGCGTTGCGCTTCCAACTGCCACGGTGCTCGGAATGGGCGGCAGCGCGTTGAACATTCCCCCGGTGGACTCGTAGAGCGGCACGGTGATCAATAGGGGGTTGTCTTGCGCATACGGTCCTTGCCCCGTGTACCAGCGTTGACCGGCGGGGCCGGCGTTGGCTCCGTTGGGCGCATACGTCTCCCAGGCAAAGAAGAGCACGTTCGAAACGTCGGTTAACCTCCACGGTGATCCCTTGCCCTGCCGTTGCGGGGTCGTACCAGCTCCCGGAGAGAATGAAGTCAAAATTTTCGCCAGCCACGCCAAGGGGCGAGCAGCTCACGTTCTGCATCAAGCGCTGTAACGGTATGGTTCCCGACCGGCCGGATCCGTCTGTGAAGGTATACGAAAGCTGACCGCTGATGCACGAATCGAAGCTCAATGTCGCCGTCCCCACCGGAACCGATTTGGTGATTGGCGGCGCATTGAAGTTGCCGCCAGTGTTCTGGTAGATCGTCAGCGAAGCATTCGGCTGCCCGCTCACTACCGGGCCGCTCAGCGTGTACCAACGCTGGCTCGCGCCACCGACCACGCTGTCATACGTGAACCAGGCGACGAAGGCGAGACCGGTTCCGGGCGACAACAGGTCGGGATACACCTCCACCTCAAAGCCCTGACCGCTGGTCTGCGGGTCATACCACGACCCGGTGAGTCCATTTTGATCGAGATCGATTGTGAACCCTGGTACGATTCCGGTTGCGCCTTGCACGATGATGACGCCGGTGGCTCTACTCACCTCGTCGTGATACGGAACGACACCGGGTACGGTGAACGTGCGGATTGCTGTCCATTCGCAGCAATGGACGCACACTCCGTTCATACAAGTGCTGTCACTAACTGGCGCCCCATTGCCACCATCGTCATCACACCCGTTTGCGCATCGAAAAGAACCGTCGTCTGCAACGACGTTGTGGGGCCCCGTAAAGTGCGTGTCGGCGTAGTCATAGAAACTCACGGAGTCGCCGACGCTTATCGTCAGGGGAGTGGGTGAAAAACAAACATTGACTCCGCTGGGGCAATCGTCACCTATCCCAACCCTGTAAGTCGTGGCCCACGCTGGCATCGCACCCAACAGCAGAAGCATCAAAACGCATCGAATCGCGCGCATTATGACCTCCTTTGGTCGAAATCAATGAGGCCTCGCGGCCGAGTTCCTGGCGAGTTCAAGAAAGTATGGTGCGCCGCGCTCATCCAACCGTCGGTTCAGGCTGGCCGGGTTCTTGTGAGAGGGTTCCAGCGGCGGGTCATCGTGGCCTCTACATGATATTGCTGCCCAGTAAGCGAAATTTTATCCTCGGGGAATCTTCGCAGTAGCTCGCTGTAATTGAATGACCGGAATGACGGCGTTCGGTTGGAGGTCCCTCGGGCAGGGTTCACCTGCTGACCGGTTGCATGTACTCCTTCAATGCGTACTGGCCAATCTTCCGACCCACTTGGGTGGCCTCTTCGACGGAGGTGCGGAAATGGATGCCGCCCCACACCCGGGCGTCTTCGACCTCCTTTGAAATCTGCGCAAGACTCTCCCACCTGCGCAGCACGCCGAGCGGCGGATAGACATAACCGGCATTCACCTTGTCCCCGAAAAACTGCTGGAGCACAACCTCGGCAGTTCCCGCGGTGATGCAATGAGCGGCTGGATACTCCGGGTGCGGCGGTGTCACCAGCAGGGGCTCCCACGCCTCGTCGGCCTGTATGCCCGCGTTGCCCGCGATCGCCGCGTTGCGGATCGCTGTCACCGGCCGCCACGAGTTGAACTTATACTTCGCCTCGAAGACAACAATCAACGCGTCGGCCATCGCCATATTGAGATAAGCGAACAGCCGTGCGTTGTCTGCGACGTCAAGGCCGCGCGCAGTCGAAGCGGCACGGGCCACGGCGTTCATCGGCGGAATCTCCGAGCCAGCCCAGTGAATGGCGATAGCCGTCTGCTCGTTCGTCCGCTGAGAACTCGCCTTGGCGCCGAGGCTTTTTATCTCGTTGAAGTCCTTCGCGAACGCGACGCTCCTTGGATTGGGTGGTCCCGCAAATGCGAACTGGGTTGCGCTCTTGAGCATGAAGGGCTTCACGCTGCCCCATTGCGGTACGATCGGCGGAGCGTTCATCGGTGGCGTGGCCTGATACACGCCCGGACCACTGCTGAACGCGTAGCTGACTTTCCTGTCCCAGCCGTCGGACTGACGCAGCGCAAACAATTTTTCGGCCACCTCGCGGCCCGTCTGCACTCCATCCGCCTTCGCTTGGCTTTCAGGGATCTGCCCAAGCGACGCTGTCAGCGCCGCGTCGATCATGGCCTGTTGCAGCGGAAAAAGGCGCACCAGAGCGCCGTGCGCGGCGGCGGCAGCCGCACTATCGACCGATGCTCCGGAGGGTGCGGCAACGGTGACGGCATAGGGTGCGTGGCGCTTGTCCAATGCGTTGACTGCGTCATAGGTAGACGCGTGCACGATCGCCATCGCGCGGGCCTGAACGGGCGGAGCCATGCCCGCAACTTCGGTCGCCTTGAGCGCCGTCTGATTCCAGTCGGTAACGACGTCGGTCCATGCGGCGGAACTGGACGTGGCCAGTGCAATGGCAAGGACAATTCTGCTCAATATATTCATGCCATCCTCCTTGAGTTTTCGTCACCATCACAGTGATTCATCAAGTGCAGACTCACGAACGTGCTGATCATGACAGTCTCCCTCGGACTCGTTCCAGTGCTTGCTGCAGCATAGGCGCCGCCGCGGCCCTGTAAAGGGCGTCCTTGATGAACGAGCCAAATCGCGGAATGGTTGCCGCTGGGCAGAGATGATCAGCCAGTGCTCGGTTTCCAATCCTTGCCCTTCAACTCGATAATGTACGAGAGCGTGCCCTTGCCGCCGATGATCTCCGTCGAATGCGTTACAGCTTCGCTGAAGAACACTGCGCCCGCCGGAACATCGACGAAGTTGACCTTGCCGTCCGAAGTTGTCTCCTTGAGCTTGGCACCGGTCAGCGAGACCGTTACGTGTGCCGGGTGATAGTGCATCCCTTGTCCGCATACGCCCAGGCCCGGACGACTCGTGTATTCGAGGACACGCACACGGTCATTTTCGAGCACCACGCGGTAGGACCGCGGATCCGCTGTTACAGCGTCTGCGGCTCTCACAGCGTCTGCGGCGAGCACCTCGCGCGTGACACCGAGGGCGGCCAGCACCGCCAGCGCCTGGCGTCGCGTCAGTGAATAACCGGAAACTCCATCGCGATTGGTCATGATTGACCCTCTTTGAAGGTTGACCTACATCTGTCGGAACAAGTGATGATACGCATCGCTGACGGGCAGCGTCTCGCGACGCTGCTTAAGCCGCAGCGTCAGGTTGCCACGCTCGTCGCGAATCACGCTGTCGATTGCATGGACATTGACTATCGCCGAACGATGCACCTGCCAGAACACGGTGGGGTCGAGCTCGTCGGCGAGTTCCTTGATGGTCTTTTTGATCAATGACTCGGAATCAGGCGTAACCACCATCGTATATTTCTGATCGGACTTGAAGTACAGAATCTCCTCTACGGTGATCAGGCGCACCGCAGCTCCGCGCGATGCATTCACCCACTGCAGGTGGCGCGGCGCCGCCGGGGTAGCGCCAAAGCCCTTGAGCATGCTCGGCAGATCGCTCGGTCGTTGCTGCAGCCGAAGCTTCAGACGCTGCACCGTCGTCACGAGTCGCGCTGCGGTCGGGGGCTTCAGTACATAATCGATCGCCCCGGCCTCGAACGCTTCTATCGCGTGCTGATCGTAGGAAGTGATAAACACGACGTGGCAGCGCCCTGCAATGCGCCGGGCGACTTCGATGCCATCGAGCAGCGGCATGCGGATGTCGAGGAACGCCAGGTCGGGCGCATGCATCTCGAACATATTGAGCGCGGATACCCCGTCGTTCGCGCGCACCACGATCTGCAGCTCAGGCCATACTGCGCCGAGGAGATCGGCTAGTTCGTCGGCAAGCAATGGTTCATCCTCGGCTAGGAGGGCCCTTGGGCCTTGCCTCGACGTCTCACGCGGGTTCATAAGGCACCGTGATCGTTGTGTTTGCGGCTTCGGGTGACGCTTCTACTGCGAGACTCGCCCTGACGCCGTGTAAATCCAAGAGCAACGCGCGGACACGATCCACTGCCGCGTCTGAGGGGCGCGCGGATAGCGACAACGCAATTCGAGTTTCGCTGCCGGTGCGCGTGGCAGCGAGCCGGCATGGTGCGGTTCGTCTTCGCAGAGCGTCGTCAAGTAACGGCAACAGGACACCAGGAGGAAAGCGCGCAGGCATCACTTCAGGGGAAATCTGCAGCGTCATGCTCGTGTCGGCGGCCCCGGCCAGCGCCCGCAGTTGAGCATAGGCACGCGCCAGCTCGACTTCGCGAGCGACGCTTGACGACGCGTCGCGCAGGCGGGGCAGCGAGGCACGCAGAAAAGCAATCAGCTCGTCGAGCAGGCGCTCGGCGCGCGGGGCGTCGTGCTCGTAGCATCGCTGAACGGCTTCGAGCATATCGAACAGCAATTGCGGGTCAACACGAGCCTGCACTGCCTGCAGCCGCATCTGCGCGGCGCGACGCCGTGACTCGAGCAGCTCCGCCTGCGCAGCAGCCAGCCTCGCCGCTGCAGCCTCGTGCTTGCGGCTGCTCCAAAGGTGGGCAAAGAACAGCAGTGACATCGTCAGCGCGAAGGTCGACGAATAGAGCTGCATCGTCAACTGGCTGGCGACGACGCCCTGCTTAAGTTCGAACTGGACGCGGCCCGCGGTCGACATGTCCGCAACTAGCACGGCAACGCCTGCGAGGATCAGTGTCAAGGCGCCACGCGCAAATCGGGATTGCGGATCGAACCGAAGCAGCGCATACCCGGAGACGACTAGCAAGCACCAGAGCAGCCCTCCGTACAGCACGAACCAGAGGGCGCTCGTCGCGACCGCCCGTATCGTCGGCTCCGTCATTACACTCAGGTCGCCGACAAAAAACGTCGCGGGCCCGGCAAAAGACAGCAGTACAGCGACAACAATCGTGCTGCGATGGCTTCGAAGCCAGTGAACCAGACCAGTCGCGCTGCCTTCAACTGGTCCCCAGCTGCGGGCAAGCGCTGGCGTGTCGGCAGACACGGCGACCTCAGGCGACGTGCAGCTCACGTTGGCCTTCAATAGCCTCGGCCGGTAACGGGATCGACAGCGTCGCGATTGCGCCATGTGGCTCACTTGCTTTCAAAGTCAGCCGCGCCCCGCCGGCGTAACGCACGGTAAGCTGGCGCTGAACGTTGGCCAGGCCGACGCCCGTGCCGCTGCTTGCCGTTGTACCAAAACCGGCACCGTCGTCGACCACGTCGATTCTGAGCGTCCGACCGGCCCGCTGCGCACGCACGACGACATGGCCGCCGCCAACAGGCTCCAAGCCGTGCTTAATCGCGTTCTCCACGAGCGTGATGAGCAACATGGGCGGAAATGAGATGTCGCGCAGGTCTGTGTCGGCGTCGACAGCGAACGTCATCCGGTCTCCCATGCGGACCCGACAAAGCTCGAGGTAGGCTCGCGCGAGGTCGAGTTCGTCCCAGAGAGTACCGCTGCGGCTGCGAAGCTGTGGCAGTGCCGCAAGAAGGTAGCGCATCAGGCTGGCAATCATATCGGACCCGTCCCGTGGCTTGACGCGATAAAGGCGGCGGACATTTCCGAGCACATTGAACAGGAAATGCGGCTCAATCTGAGCCTGCAACAGCCCGAGCTGCTGCTCGCTCTCGTCGTCTCCTAGAAGCCTACGTGTAGCTTCCGCAGCGCAGGCCGCGGAATCGGCACGCAGCGCGCGCCGATGAGCGTCCGCAACCAAGGCGAGGAAGACCGCCGGCAGCCCGAGCCGCAATGAGTCCGCGAGTAAACGCCGTGGGGGCGGGAGGTGCTCGAACCCCTGGGCATAGTACCCATAGAGCAGCACGGTTGATATCGTCGCCATCACCAGCAGCGCTGCACAGAGGATTAGCAAGCGCAGCGGAACTCGTCTCGGGAGTCGTTCATCGAGCAACGTGTAGCCGATCGTCAGTGTTCCAGCAATGACTGCCAGCTCAGTGAAATGGCGTACCCACTCCAGCACGACCTCGACAGGCGAGAAGAAACTGAACAGGTCGGCGTTGAACAGCGGGCCTACCGACAGCAAGAGGGTCACGAGAACCACAGCGCCGATACGGCGACGGTCGAAGGCGCGGGGGACTCTGACCCAATAGCCAAAATCGCCGTTGGCGAATCGACCAGAGCCGATTTCGTGCATCTGGACCCTCGAGTCTGATAATCACTCCATTCTCCATGCCTGCGCGAAAACCGCAAGCTTGCGGCCGATGGATCCGTCAATTTGAGCCATGGATGAGCGTCGGCTACGACGAATAGGTGATAGGCGCCGACTCGTCACTCTCCTCGTGAGCCTCCGGTTCCATGTCTGCCCTGCTGCTTCGCGGGCCCCTCGCGAACGATCTACGGCGCCGCCGCCCAGAGGGCCTTCGGAGCAGCCTATACCGACCCGTTAGCAGTATGCCGCTCGGCCATTGTGGGCGTCGTTGTCGCCTGTGCGGTGGAAAACGCCTGGCCCTCAGGCTCCATGATCGAAGGCAGCACAACAAAGAGGCCGACTGTCACTGTGGTCATGACGATCGCGGCAATGCCACAAGCGACGCGCGGAACTGAGGATTCGTAGTGCTTCATTGGGCGCTTCCCTTTCGGTGAGTTCGTAGCGCCAATCGTAGGTACCGGCGACGCACGTCTCAAGAGGAAAGCGACGGATCAGTGAATTGATAGAATCAAAGCGCCCAGCGCAGGATAGAGGGACCGGCCTTCAAAGCAATGTTGGGAGTTGGTAGTTGGTAAGGCATTGCCAAGCAGTGATTAGGCGGACCGACCCGGTCCGAGCCACACAATTCTAGTCGCGACGGTCCGCTTTGCGGAAAACTCGCGAGGGGCCGCTCATGTTGGCCGATCAGCGACCGTCGCATGTCGACCCGAGGCGGTCATCGAGCCCTACGAAAACCGGACGCTCGCGCTCTAAGGTCAGTCACTGGCCAGCGGCTCTTGCGCGGTGCTGCCGGCGACGTTCGGCTAAGCGGCACGGACACCCATGTAGCCCATCGTTGTTAAGAACCCGATCATTCCAATCGCCACTCCCGCACCCGCAATCCTGGCTGCCGTGAACAACGTTCGGACGAGCAGCCCACGCGATGCAACCGTCGCCGGCGACCGCACCCAGGGCAAGAGGTATTTCGCATTTATCTGCCAAGGGTACCGCGTCGTTATGTCGCCCCAGATCGGAGAGGCAAACACCTCGCCAAATCCTGGACTCTTGACCCGTATAGCGATGCGTAGGGCAACCATGAGGGCGATATAACCGATCATGGAGAAACCCGAGACATCGAGCATGGACGTGGCTACGTCAAAAAGCGCGCTTGCCGTGTCTGAGCTCATGTTGCGCACGGGGCAAAAGCATTCGGCGCAAAACGAATCAGCGCCGGCGAGGCGGCCGGGTTGAGTGATGGGCTAGACGCCACCGCCAACCCCGAATGTTGAAAAGGGAAAGCAGACGCACGTTGTAACCTTTGGGAAAAGGACTCCGAGTGTGATTCCACTCGCAACGGAACCGAAAGCCCACCACCCAAGAATTGTTACCGGGACCGGCGTATGACCGAGCATGAGCCTATCGAGCACTCCGATCCAGAAACACCCGACACCGCCGACTATTGCACCAAGAACTCGATCTCGTCGTGTAACAGGAGCGCGCCACCACTGCACAAAGTTCGCGAACCTGTGGTGAAAGAACGAGCAAACCATCGTGGCGCTGACAGTGATTAGCCGGACGCATCCGGTCTGAGGTATGAAATTCTAGCGCGACGGTCCGCTTAGCGGAAAATTCTCGAATTTCCGCTTCCGGCCGCGAGCCGCTCGTCGTTCGATGACCGTTCGCGACACGAAGCAGCCATCGAGCACCGCAAAGACCGGACATTCGAGGCTATGAAACGCGCAATATGAATAACCTAGAATAGACGGCCATGACCCAAATAAGGAACGGCACAATGCCAGCCCAAAATGCGACTTGCGGGTAGTTACTTCGCCCCTCACGCCATAGCGTCGTAGCTCGAGAAAAGCTCCAGAAGAAAACAGGAAGCGCCACAAGCCAGAAGAAGATATTAAAATGCCTTTGGGCATAGGAAGTCTCACCTCCGTACAAGAAAACGACCGGAAAGATCCACATGGGCGCGAACGAGCGCCAGTGCATTTTCGCGAAGTGAGTGAGATTCGCAAGACCAAGCGTGAAAGCGAGTTTGTCGCGAGGATCCATCTCACGTTCGGCAGCCGTAGACTCGCGACCGAATACCATCATTAGGCCCATGGCCGCGAGCCCAATCAAGGCCCTTATGCTGGTGGGGATCCACGCAGGGACGGTCTCAGCACCGGGCGCACGCGATAGGGCAAGACCAACCAGCGCGCACACCGTTACGAACACCGCAGCTTGTATCAAGTTGACGAGGTTTCGGTTCATCCGCGGTACGGAATTGCGGCGAGCGCGATACACGCTGCGCACCCGACTAGACTAAGCCCAAACCAAAGAGCGCGCCGGCCACACAGCGCATCCGCGACTGAGCGAGCGGTTCGGGTAAATCAGGCCGCGACGAGATCCACCTCCCGGTAACTATGAATCCGACGCCAATCGCGAGCACACCAGCCG
Source organism: uncultured beta proteobacterium (assembly GCA_963777455.1). GTDB lineage: Bacteria > Pseudomonadota > Gammaproteobacteria > Burkholderiales > Casimicrobiaceae > PALSA-1003. The sequence continues at coordinate 1,649,445 of CAVZQQ010000004.1, read as the reverse complement.
CGGTGGGTATCGCGGCGCGACCAAGGAACGGCACGAATGCCGCGATCAATACCATGGGAATAAGAAGCCCGCCGCCGACCAGGAACATGACAATCGCGCTACGTTGACCGAATGGCGACGCTTTCACAAACCACTCCCTAAGATTTCTCTGACGCTTAGGATCGATCCCAGATATTCTAGGCTCGACCGTCCGCTTTCGGGAAACTTCGCGACGGTCTGCTTCTGTTAAGGGTTGTGCGATGTCTGCCCTGATGCGCAGGTGGGTGTGCAGACGTGATGACGCCACGCGGGCAGGCGTCGCACAAGCCTCAAGGGAGGAAACCGCGGCACGCCCCGATGCGGTTTGGAGAAGCTAAGCCGCTATGGGGATTCGATGGTTCGCAGTGCGGCTGGAAGCGGTGATCGGGTCGCCAGACCGGCGCGTGACATCGCGCGGATGGTGGTTGGCGACGGTGGGAGGTTGGATTCTGGAATGACGCAGCTGACCAGAGACGAGGTTACGGCAGCGTAAGGCAATAGCGTCCGCTATCGGTGGCATCCGCCGAAGAGCGGACGTACCGTTGAAGCAACCGAGGCCGGTGATCATGCTGCAACTCGCACGCTGGGCGGGGCGCGGATCGGTTTCCCGCGGGCGAAGGTCTCGACGATGATCATCGCCGCGCCGCAGTGCGGGCAGACAAACGTGGGCTGACCGATGCCTACGGATACATCAGGCGGGCGCAGTTCGGCCGCGGTGGGGACGACGTGCAGCAATTCGCGCGCTCGGGCGAGATGCTCTCGGCGTGCGGCATTGGCGAGCAACCCGTAGTGGCGGATGCGATGAAAGCCGCCTGGCAGGACGTGCAACAGGAAGCGGCGCATGAACTCATCGGCACCGAGGGTCATGGTCTTGTGGCGCGTCCTGCCCGTGGCGCGGTAATCCTTCCAACGGAAGGTGACGCCGCGCTCGTCGAGGGCGAGCAGCCGCCGATTCGAGATTGCCACCCGGTGCGTGTAGCGGGACAGATAGGCGAGCACCGCTGCCGGCCCGGCGAAGGGGCGCTTGGCATAAACGACCCATTCCACTTCGCGCAGCGGTGCGAGCCAGGCGGCGAACGCCCGCGCGTCGGTCAGTCCCGCGAACTCGCCGAAGAACTGCAGCCGGCCGGTGTGATGCGCCGTGGCCAGTTCCTCGAGGAAGCGACGGCGGAACAACCGCGACAGCACCCGCACCGGCAGGAAGAAGCCCGGGCGGCACCGGACCCAGCGCTCACCGTCGGCGGCAAGGCCCCCGCCTGGCACGATGCCGTGCACATGCGGATGGTGCGTCAGCGCCGACCCCCAGGTATGCAGGACCAGGGTCACGCCGACCTGCGCGCCGAGATGCTTGGGATCGGCGGCGATGGTGCGCAACGTCTCTGCGGCGAGCTCGAACAACAGGTCGTAGATCACCGTCTTGTTGGTGTAGGCGATGGCGGCAATCGGCGCCGGCAGCGTGAACACGACGTGGTAATACTCCACCGGCAGCAGATCGGCCTGCCGCGCCTCGAGCCAGCGCTTGGCCGCGCCGCTCTGGCACTTCGGGCAATGCCGGTTGCGACAGGAGTTGTAGGCGATCTGCACCTGCGCGCAGGCGTCGCAGCGCAGTACGTGTCCCCCCAGCGCCGCGCTGCGGCACTGTTCGATGGCGGACATCACCTTGAGCTGACCGAGGCTCAAGTGGCCGTGCTGCGCTTGCCGCCAAGCGTGCCCGTGGGCGCGGAAGATGTCCGCGACCTCCAGGGCGGGGCGCCCCATGCGTAGGCGCTACGCGGTGGGCAAGCGCTCCAGGGGACTGGTCACTTCGCGCAGCAGGTCGGTGGCCACCTGCGCATACAGGGCCGTGGTCTCCAACTTCTGGTGCCCGAGCAGCACCTGAATGACCCGGATGTCGACCTTCTGCTCCAGCAGGTGGGTGGCGAAGCTGTGCCGCAGTGTGTGCATCGACACCCGCTTGTCGATCTTCGCGGCCTCGGCCGCGGCATGGATGGCCCGGTTCAGTTGCCGGGTACTCAACCGGTCAATCGGGTTGAGACCGGGAAACAGCCAGCCACCGTCGAGCATCTTGCCTTGGGCGCGGGCCACTCGCCACCACACCCGCAGCCGCTCCAGCAGCACCGGCGAGAGCATGGCGTAGCGATCCTTGCGACCCTTGCCCTGCTCGATGCGCAGCGTCATGCGCTGGCTGTCGATGTCGCCGACCTTCAGCGCGCTGACCTCGCTGGCGCGAAGACCCGCGCCGTAGGCGATCGACAGTGCTGTCTGACACTTCAGGTTTGGTGCGGCCGCAATCAGGCGCGCGACCTCTTCGCGGTTCAACACCACCGGCAAAGTGCGCGGGACGCGCACCGGCTGCATCTTCGCCATCAACTCGCCGCGGGCGAGCGTAACGTCAAAGAAGAACTTCAAGCCGGTGATCGTGGCGTTGAGCGTGATCGGCGAGGCACCGTGATCGACCAGGTGCAGCTGAAATCGCCGCAGATCCTCGACCGTGGCGGTGTCGGGAGAGCGTTCGAGGAAGGCGGCCAGCTGCCGCACGGCACGGATGTAGCCGGCCTGCGTCTGGTCGCAGAGCTTGCGCATGCGCATGTCGTCGATCATGCGTTGACGCAGCGGCGTGACGGCTTGAGTCGATGGGACCATGGTTCTGCTCCTGTCGTGATGCGAGGCGGACTGCCTCGTGCCACAACATAAGCAGATTCACGATCCCGGCTAACCTCACGGCCGGGACGAAGCTCGAGTCTTACCGCGCGAGCGGTTTAGTCCCCTGGCCGGTCAGCGACGGTCGCGTTTCGACCCTGAGCGTTGATACGCTTCGCTACAAAGCCGCCATTCGAGTTCTCGCCATTGGCCGCAATGCGCCATCAGCTTAAGCGGAGCTTATTGATTCCTTATGCGGCCTCTAATTGCTCCAACCGGTGTACTTTTTTAAGTACCCCTTCCTTTGCGCGTTTCGCGCCAAATCGCAAATGCAAACACGGCAGCGACTACGCTGGCGATAAAACATAGCCAAAGAAATAGGGCAGAGACGGCACCGAATGCGAGGCCCAGCAGAACAATGATCACCATCGCGATTAATGAAGCTACGGAAAGGCCTGCAAACAGTACAACACCGATAGTGACTCGCTTCTTTGGCGCCATTCCGGTTACGAAATGATCCACAAGTGAAGCTGTGGCCACGAACACGAGCAAAAATGCTGCATTCCTCAACTGCGGCAGCCACCAAAACGAAACCGATACGCCGGTCGTCCAAATGTTGAGTGCAACAGTCGCTACAGTAGGCGGCAAAGCAGCAAGAATCGCTAAAATTGTGGTGCGTAGCGTTGCGATAAGACCGAAGGCGACGCCGAATGGTCCGGCTGCTAAAGCGGCCGCGAACATGTAGTCCCGGATCATTTGGCCGAGTCCAGCCCCCGATGTCTTGTCGAATCGCGCTACGAATCCCATTAGGTAGATATTTGAAGCAAACATTGTGATAAGCAGTATTGCCGCAAACAAGCCGACGGTGAGCCACTCACGGGTCGCGAGCAGCGTCGCCGACGAGGAATCAGGGTTGAGCGAGTGGTTCGCTGGATTCATCTGTTCGATCTCCTGGGCGGTTTGCCGGACGCACCCGATCCGAGGGATGAAATACTAGCGCGAAGGTCTGCTTTGGGGGAAATACTCGACTGGCCGGTCCTGGCCGAAAGCACCAGTGGGCAACCCACGACGGAACGGCCGCTATCGCTTCGCATTGCTGCCGTTGGCAGCAATGGCGTCGATTTCGGCCGAACGAGGTCTTAGCATTCGCTGAAATTCTGACCATACCGTTTCACCGAGCCGAGACCAGGTCCGCCGTAAGCGATCGCAACCGCCCAATTTTGCGTGATCGTTCACACGCAGATCGCCAAGATGGGCTTGACGCCGGGCTCATGCGCGTGCGCCCCTGCTTGGCGGCCTCGACGCATGGGCCGTCGCTGGGTATCCGGTCGAGCTTAACGATGCCCTGTAGACCTTATCGACCAGCGGATTAATTGCTACGGTTGTCTACAGTGCGTGAAGGCGCACATGGACAAGACGCACGCAATCGTTTGAATATTCAACGCGACGAGCCGATCGAGGGGAACACGAGCAGCGGATTTTTTGCTACGTTTTGGTATACAGCGCACGATAGGCTAGGGCTAGTAGCTAAGCTAACCCTTTGTTAAATTTGGTGGCCAAGGGCGGAATTGAACCACCGACACACGGATTTTCAGTCTGATAACGGGTCAAGTAAAGTTGTTCAGTTTTTCAATTAATCAATAGCTTGCGAAGCTTGCCACTTCTCCGTTTTCGCCAATTCCAGCCTCATTCAGGCTGATTTTGGGCACAGCCAATCTCAGTTCGTCACAAACGCGTCTCGGAGACTGCAACGTTAGCATTTGTTTCTATCGCGATTTCTTCGCGGGTGGCGCACGGCGATGCCGCTCAACCTCCACGCCCGTCTCCATTTCGTGCGCGACAAATCTGGCAAAGGGTGCAATGTCGCCACCAGCGCTCGCGGCGTCGAGCGCTGCCAGGTAACCGGATCGCTCCTCGACCCGAATGATCGTCCATGGGTAGCCGCCCGACGCGAGCATCGCGTTCATCAGGAAACGGCCAAGGCGCCCATTCCCATCCATGTACGGATGGATGTAGACGAAGATAAAGTGCCCAAGCACCGCGCGCACGGCCGCGCTTTCTTCGTTTTCCAGGAGGTCCATCAAGACCGGCATCATTTCTCGCACGGCTTCGCGCGGAGGCGGCACGTGCCGAGCATTGCGAATATAGACGGGGTGTGCTCGATATCCAGCCAAGTCCGCAGCCGCGAGGATTCCAGCGTCGACGCTGGGCTGAAACAGCGCGCGATACCACGCGCCATTGTCGCGTCGGTATACGTTCCCAGGGGGTTCGCCGCGCAGAATGTCGCGGATCGAATCCTTCACGGCGTTGTGCGCAAGCCAATACCCGTGAGCTGCCATGGCATCCTTCGCGTCCCTGTCGGCTTTGTGCGCCTCCGGATTCCAGTCGCCGCGGGCTACCCGTTCAATCAGCTCCGCGGTAACTCGGTATCCTTCAATGGAGAGCGAGTGGTAAGCATCGGTGCGATAAATGTTCTCGACGTTCGCGAGGTAGGCGTCGGCGTCGGGCGTCGGGCCAGGTACAGGTGGGAAGGCAGACGCTACCGCGTCGCGCATGGTCGACCACATCAGCCGCAGCCGGAGCACGTACGGCGATCGTACGCGCAACAGCGACAATTGGGCGACCGGACTGGTAAATGGATTGGTCTCCTGCACGGCGTAACCGGCTGCACGCAACGTGGCCAGCACATCGGCCGCTAATTGGATGCGACCCACTGCGCGGAGCGCGCCGGCCAAGCGTCCTCCGACTACGCTGTGGCTGCCGGCCAATAGAGCTCGATTGAGATCGGAAACATCAGCGAGTTGCAGCAGCACGACCTGCGCATCTTGCGCATAGGTACGAAAGAACGCCTCCGACACTCGGACAAGCGCGGCCGCAATGTTGAGCGCACGCAGACCTCGAATCTCCTCGATGGCTGATCTAGCCGTCGCATAGTCCTTCGCCTTATAGTCAAAAAGCGAGCAGCCCTCTGGCAGGGCCAGCTTCCCGTTCTTCGCCTTAGGTGCGTGCACAATGATCTGCTTGGGTAGGACGGTGCAGCCCGCATGCAACAACAGCGAATAGTCGGCAGATACGTGCCATTCGGATCCAAATCGTTGATCGCAGTAGAGCCGAGTGAATTCCGTCATCGCTGCGTACCACTGCGTGCTTTGTCCAGCGTCCTCGCCGGGCCCGGTCGACATGTACCAACCCTTCACGATGCGCCGAAGGAACCCGGCCCGCTCGAGCGCCTCGCGGTGTGGGCGCGAAAGCTCGGCCGCGCGAAAAACCGATCGGTCGCGCTCCTGGAGTGCCTTTAGCGCCTGTAACGCGGTGACAAGGCGGCGCTGAGCTGGGGTTGTGCGAGCCATGGGGTCTCCCGTTAGCGCGGCAAAAGGTTGGTGCTGGACGTCAGCAAGATATTAGTGGCAGACGAGAAACAGAGTTTTATGCTCCATCTACACAAGATTATTATGTCTGGCCATAGCAAGATTATCTTGCACGATTATAGCAAGATTATTGTGTGGCCATAGAGCGTCATGAATCAGAGCGCCGAGCCCAATTGACTAGAGCCAGCAACTTGGACCAGCCACCACCTGGGGCCAAGAGCGCCGGCTAGAGGCTTCGAGGCTCTTGAACGCGTTGCCACCGCATCAGAGACAGCCTGCGCGCTTCGCACTCGCGACCGGTTTGAGGCACGCCAACGTGCTGCGGCTAAAGCGGGTGGATGTCGATTTCGAGCGTTGCACGACGTGGGTTCATGCCAACGAAGCCAAAGGTCGCGAAGCGATCGGTGTCCCGCTGAACGAGGAGGCGATGGCGGTGCTGAGCGAAGAAAAGGGCAAGCAACCCCGAGTGTGTGTTCACCTACAAGGGCCGACCTCTCGCGCGGCTGAACACAACCTCGTGGCGCAACGCGCCCAAGCGCGACGGCATCAAGGACTTCCGCTTACGGCGTCCGCGCACCTTCGCCATCGCAGTCGAATGCAGCGCAACACAGGGGCTCGCAAAACGGCGCTGCTACGTTTTCGTCTACAGCTTCATTTTGAGATCGACCAGCAGGGGCCCATCACTCGGCCATGACCGCTTCAGGCCGTAGAGCCGCCGGCCGGCGCCTCCATTCGGATGGGCGTGAACGACCCGAAGCCGACAAATCGGCTGCTCCAAAGCGGTCATAGTTTCAGATGGAAGCGGCCATTCGCATAGGCCGCGGAAGAAAGAAACGGGCCGCCCCATTGAGAGACGGCCCGCGTGTTTCAAAGTCGGACTGAGCGGCTAATCGCCAAGGCCGATAGTCCTCACGACTTTCCTTATATCCATCAAAGGCACGGGGTTAGCTGGATCCTGAAGATTCGGGTTCATGTCGTTCGATGCTCCACCGGGTTGGCGCTTGATGTTCGGGAAATCCACGAGGGATTTGTCGAACTCCATGATTGGTACCGTAATCAACGAAAGAACCCAACCATTGTCATAGCCGGCATAGCGGCCCGGCGACGTAGTAGGCATGCGCGTACTCACTGCACCGTTAAACGTCATGTCGTATTTCTCGAACGGGTCCATCGTGAGGTTGTAGGCCGAACCGATGGCACCAAGATTCTGCGTTGGGCCGAGCCAGGTGTCCTTGGCGGTATAAAGGTATTTCCACGCGATACGGACATCGGGGTTATTGGGATCATCACCGATGTCGGCGCGAGCACCGGCAAAGGTCTCGCCGTCTATATAGATCCACGAAGCGCGCGCCGAATGCCGCGCCTTGCCCATGATGTAGGCGCTGTTGTCAATGCTGTCGAAATAGATCGGCTTGCCGTCGTTGTCCCTCCACGCACCGTGGGGTGGAGGGGTGAGGCCGACCATTGTCGCCAGCGTCGCCCAGAGGTCAATGTGCGACATCATTTCACCATAGTGGGCTCCGGCTGGAATCTTGCCAGGTGCCCACATGATGCCGGGCACACGGAAACCGCCCTCGAACGGCGACCCCTTCTCACCGCGGAACGGAACGGTACCGCCGTCCGGCCACGCATCTTGCCACGCGCCATTGTCGGCGGTGATGATTACAATGGTGTTGGGAGCCTCAGCCCGAATGGCGTCCATAACCTTGCCGATATTGGAATCCAGTTCCAGCATCGCATCGGAGTAATTGCCGAGGTGTGATTTTCCAAGAAACGCCCTGGCCGGAATGTTTGGATTGTGCATCTTCATGAAATTCACATCCATGAAGAACGGCTTGGCGTCCTTGGCATGCTGCTTAATGTAAGCAACCGCCGAATCGGCCTGTCGAACATCGAACTCGTGCAGATACTCGTAGTCGATGCGGGCGACCTTGATCGCGGGTTTGCCGGCGGTGCCCTCCCACTCGTACAAATTGACGATCTTTTGATACTCGTCCCAATAGGCGGCGTTGAATTTCGGAAACCAGGGATGGGCGAACCAATCCGTATCGTCATATGTATAGACGCCCGGATAATAGGCGGCAAACTCCTTCATTTCATCGAAGCCATGTTCAATCGGGTAGAACTTGGGTTGATCGCCCAGATGCCACTTGCCCGAGAAGTACGTGCTATAGCCGTTCTTTTGGAAGAACTCGGCAATCGTCGGCGTGGACTTCGTCAGGCCGTTCTCATCGCCAGGTACAACAACCACCGAGAGGGCCGAACGGATGGGGATGCGCCCAGTCATGAACGAGGCTCGGCCGGCGGTGCAACTCGCCTGACCATACCAACTCGTGAACACCGCGCCTTCGCTGGCAATACGATCAACGTTCGGCGTCGGATGTCCGAGGTTCGCGCCACCACCATAAGCCCCAAAGTCATTCCAGCCGGTGTCGTCGGTCATAAGCATGACGATGTTGGGCCGGTTCTGCGCAAGCGCCGACCCGGCGACCAGGCAAAGTGCGGCAGCAATTAACATCGAAGCCAGACTTACCGTGCGATTCATTTGTGTGACCCTTTCAGAGATGGGATTCCGAACCCAGAAGACCTTCCAAGGCAATACGCGCCCTTGTTTGCTACAGCCCAACGATTCTACTCAGACCCGAGATTCTTGCAAAGATGTTGCATGCGGATGACCGCTTCGGAGCAATTTGATCGGCGGCACGGACGGGCCGCTGTTGGCCCGAAAGCACCAGTGGGCAACCCACGACGGAACGGCCGCTATCGCTTCGCATTGCTGCCGTTGGCAGCAATGGCGTCGATTTCGGCCGAACGAGGTCTTAGCATTCGCTGAAATTCTGACCATACCGTTTCACCGAGCCGAGACCAGGTCCGCCATAAGCGATCGCAACCGCCCAATTTTGCGTGATCGTTCACACGCAGATCGCCAAGATGGGCTTGACGCCGGGCTCATGCGCGTGCGCCCCTGCTTGGCGGCCTCGACGCATGGGCCGTCGCTGGGTATCCGGTCGAGCTTAACGATGCCCTGTAGACCTTATCGACCAGCGGATTAATTGCTACGGTTGTCTACAGTGCGTGAAGGCGCACATGGACAAGACGCACGCAATCGTTTGAATATTCAACGCGACGAGCCGATCGAGGGGAACACGAGCAGCGGATTTTTTGCTACGTTTTGGTATACAGCGCACGATAGGCTAGGGCTAGTAGCTAAGCTAACCCTTTGTTAAATTTGGTGGCCAAGGGCGGAATTGAACCACCGACACACGGATTTTCAGTCTGTTAGCAGGTGAAGTTACGTTAGTAGTTTCATCTATCAATCAATAGCTTGCGAAGCTTGCCATTTCCCCCGTTTCGCCAATTCCAGCCTCGTTCAGGCTGATTTTGGGCACACTCAAGCTGGGTTCGTCACAAACGCGTCTCGGGGGAGAATGATCCGTCGCGACCCGGAAGGCCTCGCGGTGCTGCGCCATTCGCGGTCCCTATCCGTCTGGTCAGTCAAGCCAAGAGCGAAAGCGTGCATCAGTCGACCACGGTGGACATAACGTAAAGCCGGCGGCCCGACCGTAAGATGGCCCCGCCTAGGCCGGGACGCTTTGCAGTCTGTGTAAATTGGAACACCCGCCAGGCGGCGTAGCTTCTTTACCCTTGCGCGGCGCTACGGCGGAGCCCTTAGCCTGTTCCGCGTCCGGATGGGTTAGTGAGCGGCCGAAACCTGGAGGGCTCATGGCACCAACTGCAACGACCGCCGCCCGCCAACGCGATGGGCAGAAAAGGGGATTGCGCAAGACAAAAGTCAATGATATACTCAATCAAATGGTCAAGGAGTATGTCATGGCAAATGCGATTGCGCACTTTCCGAGGTCGGTGCGCGCGGCACCAGATCCATTGGGGCTTTATGTCCGATTAGGCCGCAACGACCATCCAGAATTTCTGAACCTCATGACGACGGGGGATGCGGCCTGTTTCGGGGCGGTTTTCGATCCGACTCTGATGAAACGGCATCAGGAAGTCCGAGACCAGGTGCTAAAGCACCGTCTGGATGCCATCCTCGATCCGAAAACGCAGCCAGCGGCAACCGCCGGCGGATTTAACGAGGCGATGGGGAAACTGCCTTGGGGTGCTGGGAGACCGCATATGCCGGCCGATTTCGTGGACACTGCCGGCCGGCGGCTAATTGCGGCGCTCGGTGACTTCGTGCTTGAACATGGGTTTACGCAGGTGCTCGCGCCGACGCATCTACTGCGTTCGGCGCAGGATGAATGGTTGGAAACCGACCTCGATACCATCCGGCGCCTGCGCAATCATCTCGATAAAAAGGGTGGGGCGGGAGTCCCGATTATTTATTCGCTCGCAATGACCTACGCGATGCTCCGTGATCCGGAACAACGGCACGAAGTTATCAATGCGTTGCGCGGTAGCATCCCAGCAAGTGCACTGTGGCTCAAGATCGATGGCTTTGGCTCAGACAGCACTCCGACCGCAGTTCGGACGTATATCGAGGCCGCGGCCGAATTTCATAAATTGGGTATCCCGATTATTGCGGATCATGTCGGCGGCCTCGTCGGGCTGTCATTGCTGAGTTTCGGTGCTGCAGGCGGCTTGGCGCATGGGGTGACGCTCGGCGAACGTTTTCATAGCGGCAACTGGCGGCGACCACCCAGCGCGGATGGGTTCGGGATGCATCAGCGCATATATGTTCCGCAACTCGATCTATTGCTGAAGCCCGCTGAGGCGAAGTTGCTATTGCAACAATCCCAGCGTACCCGGGCGACGTTCGGTTGCAACGATACCCACTGCTGCCCACGTGGCATTCAGGACATGATCGGAAGACCTGGACATCACTTCCTATATAGGCGCATCCAAGAGGTGTCTGGACTAAGCCAGGTTCCTGACCAACTTCGCCCACAACTATTCTTGGAGCAACACTTGCGACCAGCTACTGATCGTGCGTTGGCAGCAGCCAACATACGTTGGGAAAACGAAGCAATGGCCAAGAAATTACAGGCGAAGCGCAAACACCTCGATGCGCTGCGGGTTGCCCTAGGGCACCAGGCGAGCAAGATGCCGCCGCAGTCGTTCGCGTTTTTGCCGAAGACGCGGGCCTCGCGCGATGTAACGCGGGAAATGCGCTAGAGCGCGCCATACCAGAGAGAGGATGTCATGACTTTGAACGCGATCTCCAGAAAGCTACAGGTGATCGAACAGAAAGGCGCGATGCGATCGGTAGACGTCGCTAACCTTCTCGGAACGCGACCGGAGACCGTTTCCCGTTGGAACAAGGGCAAGGCGTTTCCGCGGCCAGAGACAGAGAAGTTGCTCCTCGAACTCGAATATATTGTTGATCAGCTCTCCGATTTCTACGAACCGAAAGACGCAAGGATGTGGGTGTTTTCACGCCAAAAACTTCTGGGCGGCGCCACGCCAGCCGAGTTGATTCAAAAGGGCCGTACTGAATCGGTTATTGCCATCATCAATCAATTGCGCGATGGTGTATTTGTTTAACGGGGAGGGGAGATGAGGATTGATCCATGATCCGGTCTTGCTTGATCAGCTCAGCGCTTTTGATCACATTCAATTTGATAATAACGTCTTTCGCGCAACACGAAAAAGCTTAGAGGCGCTCGCACCATCGACAAGCGGTGGCCGGTGGGCGCCCAAGGACGGCGTTTCGGTGCTCTACACAAGCTGCCAGAGGGAAGGGGCCTTGGCAGAGATTTGCTTCCACTGGTCACAGTTCACACCACTGCCAACCAAGCCCGCGGCACTGCACGAGCTCCGTGTTACCACCAAGAAGACCTTGCGGCTCTTGCGAGGGAATCTCGAAACGCTCGGGATCGATTGGCAGCATTACGGCGAGGTGAACTACACGCGTACGCAAGAGATCGGCGCCGCTGTTGCGTTTCTTGAATGCGATGGGCTCCTTGCGCCATCCGCTCGGTGGGAGTGTGAGAATTTGATGCTATTCATGGACAACCATGGTCTCGATAATAACGAGCTCGCAGTTGTGAATACAGAAGAGGTCAATTGGCGCACCTGGGCTGAAGAGCATCACATCATTAGGATGCCCCCGCAAGCGCAAAACTCGCTAGACTAACCCACGTTGCCCATCCACTCTAAATTGAAGTCACCGCGAAAGTTCGCGTGTACATTCCTACAGCCGTCTTCTTGGATACGAGCATCCTTGATGGGCAGAACTACAACTTCAATTCGGCGACGTTCGTCTCGTTTGCCAACCTCGCGAAGACCAAGAACCTCCAGCTCATCCTACCTGATCCTACCAAGCGTGAAGTTCAGCGCCACATTCGTCAACGCTCGCTCGATGCCATACGCGCGTTAGAACAAGCAAAACGCGCAGCGCCATTCCTGGCTAAATGGACCCACTTCCCGAAATTTAAGGAAGGCCGCGTCGGCGAATGGGAGGTGCAACGGATAGCGTCGAAGGAATGGCAAGAATTTCAAAAGCAATTCACCGTAGTCGACCTCGACTACAAAGCCATCGATTTGCCCATGGTGATGGACTGGTATGACTCCGCTGCAGCTCCATTCAATCAAGGCAAGAAGCGTAAGGAATTTCCTGACGCCCTAGCGATAGCTGCATTGGCAGCTCACGCCGCTCAAACAAAGCAGTACATCGCGGTCGTATCAGCAGACGGCGATTTCAAAGCCGCCTGCGAACGATTCACATACCTGATGTATTTCCCATCGCTCCCCGTTTTACTTGAGCTACTCCTCTCGGATGACAAGAAGATCGACGAACTCCGCGACCTCGTTGACAAATTTGATGACACATTGACCGATGCTGTCCATGAGACTGTCGCCGACCTACCGATCTACCATAATGACAGTCAATATGACGAAGACCTGGAGATAGAACATATCGACCATGTCCGCCTATCCGATATCCGCATCGTAGCCTTAGGCGACCATGACTGCACCGTCGCATTCAACGCCGACATCGAATATACCGCCAGATTGACGTGGACTGAGCCAGAACGCTATTTTCGTCACGGACCGGATCGCGAATATCAACCAGAGCCACGTGAGCGACGAAGAGAACGCGTATCTGACACCACAACGATATCAGGAACAGCCAAGCTTCGCTTCGTCGCTGACAGGTCAGCCGTCGAGAAGATCACTTCTCTCCATCTCGACGAGGATGAAATCATAATGACCGAAGAGCCATGACCTCAAGGCTTCGGTGTTGGCAGTGATCGTCCCATTACAAGGGCTGGATCACGCCGATGATGCGTTTTCCTAAAGCTTCTCGAGCAATACGTAGTTCCTTAGCGATCGCTGCCACATTTATCCTTGGTGACTGGGGTAACGAAGGCGTTGTGGTGGCCGTGGTTGCGACTGTCGGCAATAAACAATTCCTGCGGCAGCGACGTCAAGACGGCATCCATACCTCAGGATTTGTCTGGCAAATAGCACCGCTAACTGCATGATGCTATTGATAAAATATGTTATCAATAGTAAAAGGTAGCCGGCGACAACGAAGGCAGAATACCGCGCCTATCACCGCAAGCGGTTCGACGACCAGCAGTGTTAAGAGTCCAAACAAGAAGATTGCCTAGTGAGTTAAGTTCTTGAATCTCCTGGGGCAGGACGACGCCGGAAGTGGCCAAAGCTGCCTTACCTGGCACAAAACCGGTCACACATGGCGCACCGTTAGGGCACTGAACCGGTCGCATCAAGCTGGGGACAATCCAAAATCCTGGGCGATGCGATCCATCCCCCGCTCGCTCCCTAACCGCACGGTTCCGATAGGCCCAGACTTGGGCTGACGCATCAGATCGGAATCTGTCGCGCCGAATGAGGCCTGCCTGCTGGTGAGACTCGCTCACGATCAGCGAATCACCGTCTTGCGGTCAATGTCGAGCCGGATTGTGCAGTTTGCCTGTTCGTCGGCCCAGAGAGATTGCGTGTGATAGTGACCTGGTGGGTGAAAAACCGATGCATAAAGAAAGCCATAGGGGTGACGGTTCAGGATGCAAAGCGTCCCACCGTTGGGAACTTCGGCGACAGTCTCATCCGTTGCCCCAATCAGTTCGCCAAGAGTTGGCAAACTGGGCCCCCAGAACCGTAGGTACCCACCCCCGGTCATCATCACGACGCTCAAGCCAGCTATGCCGACGAGACCGTGCGTGAAGTTTCGGAACACCGCTTGTTGCGGGCTCGTGAACGCGGGGGAGTGAGCAGTAACGAGTACGGCGGAAACCAGTGTCAGCATCCAGAACATGTAATAGCGAAGCTCGTGCGAGTTCGGCAGCGATGCGCAGATCAAGGTTAATATGATTACGAGCGCGGCTGGCAATTTCCCACGCAGGCTTGATCGAGCGCTCCACGACAACAAACCCACTGCTCCCAAGACATAAGCGACGAAATACCCACCCATGCGAAACGACGGGCTGCTCTGCTGGACATCGCCTTGACCCACGGTCCAGGGCAACGGGCGCCCGCGGAAGGCGTCGAGCTCCATGACCGAGGCGAGCCAACGCACAGAACGGGGTGCATTGATCCATGCATCGGAGATTGAATTGAGGGACATCATGCTCTCCACGCCAGGGAGGTGAATTGGTCCGAAGTTCACTTCGATCGGATAGAACGGGTTCCCGAAGCTGATCGTATTGATGACCAGCTTGGGTAGGAGAACGAGAGCCCCTGCAAAGGCAAGCGCGACAAATGCGGTGGTGGATCGTTGAAGTCCGATCATCGAAGGCTTCCCTGTTGCGAGCACGACAATTGCCAACCACGTTGCCAGAGCGATCGGTACCATTTGAAACTTGCTACCGGCAGCAACGGCAAGCGCGGCGAGTGCAATGGCAATGTCGGCGCGCTGGTCTTTGTCGGGATGAACAAGAATTCGGAGTACGACCATCAGCGCCAGCGTTACGGCCGCATTCAGGGGCAGATCGATGTAGCTCGATGTCAGCTCAATCTGCACCTCTGGAACGGCGAGGAACGCAAGCCATGCCCATGCGAGCGGCACGGCGAAGCGATACTTGAGGTAGGCCGCCAACGCGACCACCATGGCAATGTTGATCAGATCGGCGACGCCAGGAGTTCCGGTCACTCGCCAGAGTAGGCCCTGCACCGCGTGAAGCAAGAGCGGAAAGCCGTCGTAACGCGCCTCTATGCTCGGCGCAAACGAGTAACAATCGCGATCGCAGAGCCCACCGAGACGCGCAGCGAATGGCCAGTGGTACGCCAACGTATCCCAATAGGGGTCGACGGTACGGATTGCACGGACGACGATTAGAACGAACGTCACCAGCGCGGCAATCGCCGGAAGCCAATGAAGCCGGTAAAGGTATCGCCAGCGCATGTGTGGAGACCGATTTAGAGCAGTATAGCGATACTATTGGAGCCTCACCGTTCCCCTGGGATGGAGCACGCTGACGTGAGCAACCGAAACGGACGTGGCCGAATACTCCCGACGCGCCCCGAGGGGACAGAAGCCTCACGGGCGTATGGCCGACACGGCGGGATGACTCTGGCACGGCTCTCCAGCCACGCGCTACAGATTCTGCGGTTCCTTCTGGTCGGCGCCGTTGGCTTCGTCGTCGATGCAACTGTCTTGTTGCTGCTCACCCACGGACTCGGCGCATCACCGGTCTGGGGACGGATCCCGTCGCTTTTGATCGCGATCACAACGACCTGGTGGCTGCACCGGCATTTCACGTTTACGAGGGCGCGCGAGGTTAGGCCGTCAGCCCGGGAGTGGCTACGTTTTGCACTCGCCAACGGGGTGGGCAACGGCGCAAATCTCGCAATATACTGGCTTTTGATTGGCTGGTTTGGTTGGGGCATACTGATCTCCCTCGCGGTCGCGTCGGTGGTCGCGGCCGGGATCAACTATGGCATGACTGCGCGATGGGTATTCAGACGCGTCTGAGAGCGATGGAACCGCCCAGAGAGTATCAAGGAGCGCGTGAGCAGGCGCATAGGAGCGTTGAGCTGACGATCCTCATGCCTTGTCTCAACGAGGTGGAGACGCTCGCCGATTGCATCGATGAGGCGCGCGGGTTCCTCAAGAGAGGCAACATCGAGGGCGAAGTTCTGGTCGCCGACAACGGAAGCACCGACGGGTCGATTGCCGTTGCCGAGCAACACAACGCGCGCGTAGTGCACGTTCCGGTCAAGGGATACGGAGCCGCGCTAATGCACGGCATCCACGCCGCACGCGGCACGTACGTGATCATAGGCGATTCGGATAATAGCTACGACTTCGCTAGACTCGAACCATACGTCGACCGCCTTCGGGCCGGTTATGACCTGGTAATGGGCAATCGGTTCCTCGGCGGCATTGAGCGTGGGGCAATGCCCTTCTGCACAAGTACCTCGGCAACCCGGTCTCGAGCTTCCTTGGCCGTCTGTTCTTTAAGATCCCGGTCGGAGACTTTCATTGCGGCTTGAGGGGTTTCCGGCGTGACCGCATGCTGGCGTTGGGGTTGCGGGCGGAGGGATGGAATTCGCGAGCGAAATGGTCGTTCGTGCCGCATTGAGCGAGCTCGCGATCACTGAGGTTCCGACCACGCTTTCCCCAGATGGTCGCTCGCGGCGACCACACCTGCAAACGTGGCGCGACGGATGGCGCCATCTAAAGTTCCTGCTGATGCTGAGCCCGCGCTGGCTTTTCTTCTATCCGGGGGCAATTTTGTTTGGCATTGGGCTTGTTGCGCAGGGCGTGATATTCGCAGGTCCACTGGCACTGGGTCGCGTCGTGCTAGACATCCACACGATGCTCTTCGCCGGCGGTGCGATGATCATCGGCCTGCAGATGGTGATCTTTTCTGTGTTCGTGAAGACGGCCGCGGCTGCGCACGGCGTGTTGCCATCGGGAAGCAACTTCTGGGCCTTCGTCTCGCGTTTCAGCCTCGAACGAGGCATCGTCCTCGGCGCTGGAGTCGCCCTCGCTGGGTTCGTTCTGGCGGGCTATCCGCTTTGGATCTGGATCTCGAGCGATTTCTCCGATCTCGAACCGCGGGACATCATGCGTATCCCATTCCGTCGGCTGACGCTCTCGGTCATCGGCATCGAGTCGTTCTATCTTCGTTCGTGCTCGCCTTTCTCATGTGGAACCTGGACGGCGAGTCGGCGTCTGCGTAACTGCGCGCCGGCTCTGTGCCACGGTGACCGGTACTCGATCACTTATGGCTCCAAAGCGCGCCGGACTCGACAGTCGGCTTCGGACGAGCATTCGTCAGCGGATTGCGGATGGCACACACTACGCCTAATCGCCAGTATAACGTCGCCGCGCCGGATAGCTTGGCGGTGCTCATTGCAACATGGCAGCGACGGAACATGTACGGGCGCTTCGTTGAAGATTGCAAGATAACAAGCAGCGATTCGATCCTCGACCTGGGGGTAACATCGGATCGCAGCTATGTATCATCCAACTATCTAGAAGCTTGGCACCCTAATAAGGCGCAAATCACCGCCGCAGGCATCGACGACGCCTCTTTTCTTGAATAATCCCCCGGCGTCAAGTTCGTCTTTGCGAACGGATTAAGTCTGCCATTTTCGGATCAATCGTTTGACGTGGTTCATTCATCGGCTGTTATCGAACACGTGGGTGCAACTTCGAATCAGGCGACATACGTGCGTGAATGTATCCGGGTGGCACGGAGGGCCGTATTCCTGACTACACCGAATCGCTGGTTCCCGGTGGAGTTCCACACGTTATTGCCGCTCGTGCACTGGCTGCCTGACCGAACCTTCCGCTGGGTACTGCGTCATATCGGCATGGAGTTTTTTGCCGACGAATCCAACTTGAATCTGTTGTCGAGAAATGTACTGACGAAACTCACAAGCAACCGAGAGAGTTTCGATTTCAAGGTGTCAAGCGTCGCACTTTTCCGATGGCCAAGCAATCTGCTACTTATAGGGTTACGGAGGCAAATGCCGTAATGCCTGTGCGACGCGGCTGGTATTGCTACGGAAGCGTTGCAGTGACGGAAAAAGTCGAACCGCTCTTTCCTGGAAAATCGCTAAACAATGCCGCGACCATCGCGGGCATTACGACGTAGAGGCTTCCACCTGCACCAGCGCTCCTGACTGTGCCCTCATAGAGCTTCAGCACTTTTCCATTAGCAATCGACGCTTGTCGGTCTACAATTTCCATGACGAGCACACACTCAAACGGGGTCTCTGTCGTCATCTGGGGCCCGGCCATGCTGTAAACAGGCGTCGGCGTGACATCCGCAGGGATCATGTTCGTGTTATCGGAAGCAGTCTCGGTTTCTGTTGTCGCTAGAGCGGATGTTCCAGTTCGCGCAAGGATTGGGTAGCTATGTCTGATACGAAGGTTCACGCCGATCCAGTAGTTGAAGAAGACGAGCACTTGAGCCGCGTCTACGCGCACTTCTCTGTAACCGATGTCGGTTAGCTGTGCCCGGACTAGCGAAGCACACTTCTCGAATTCCGGACTTCCATCTTGGTCCCTAAAGGGGACAAATGCAAAGCTATAGGTTGCCCCCGGAGCCAATTCATGAAGTACCGAAACATTAGACACTAAAGAATCGCAACCTCCGAATAGCAGGGAAGCAATTATCAAACAGCATGCGGCGGTAAGGCTTATATTCACGGTTTCTTCCGTGGTGTTACGGCATTTCCATTGCGGATCTTAGTCATTGATGAGATTCGTGTCGATGTGAAAAATCGGAGTGTAGAGCATCCGACGCTGCAACGCTGTAGGCACAACGCCTCCGCTCATGTTCCAAGAACGTACCGCGCTGCGTCGGAACCACAGCAAAATGAAGCGATGATAGCGCGGGAGGGCACCAACGCACGCCGAGACGCGCACGATTTTGTCACGTTCGCTAGCAGACTCGCCCGCGGGCCCCGGCCCTCAACCTGGCGGAGTTAACGCAACCTGCAACGAACGCGAGTCGCATCCGAGCCGAATCCATTTGATTTCCCTGGCGCGTTTTGACCGCTACACACAAACCGTTCGGAAGCTTGATACTGTTCAGGTCCCTTACTCACCCCACCAACGCACAATGGACTGGGCTGTAGTGGAATGAGATGTAATTCCCACCATGGCCCATGCGGCACACGAGGGCTGAGTTCCTCGCGATTGGTTCCCGCTTCCTTCCCGTCGGGCACAAACCGCCGTTCAAGGGTCGCCACTCACCGATGTGCGCCCGGCTCGGAACGTAAAAGACGGCTTCAACGGCACGCTTCACACCCTGGCCTTCAACGTCAAGGTCAAGATCGTCCCGATCACGAAGAACAAGGACCAGGGCCCGGACTATCGCGTCCTTGCCGGCGCGATGGAGATCGGCGCGGCGTGGAAACGCCAGTCGAAGGCAAACAAGCCCTACCTGTCGGTCAAGCTCGACGACCCGTCGTTCGCGGCGCCGGTGAATGCCCGCCTCGTTGATGGCGAAGACGGCAGCGTGAACCTCTACTGGTCGCGCCGCAGCGACGAGTAGCTGTTGCGCTCCCGACGCCCCGCTCAATCGGCGGGGCGTTTTTGTCGCAAGAGGTGCGCAGCCGCGCTCGCCCGTTCCCGCCGTTCCGGGAGCGCGTACTTCCGTATCTGCGCTGTTGCTACTTGACGGAATGGCGTCTTTCCGCTTCGCGTCTCTACGCTTTTACTTATCGTACACGCGTTCATTGCGCGGGCAGGCCGCGCCTGGAGTCGCGACGCTACATCGTGATTATGCCTGGTCGCCTTCCCTGATCGCCCCAGCGGACGTCAAGGCGAGTTTGGCGGACGCTGCTTGCCGTCAACCCCGGCCCGAACCGGTCCGTGTTGGGGTGTGACTGCTGCGCTTCCACGCGTCCGTCCTGGGTCGCCTTTGCTCCGCTGTGGAGCGATCACCCAAGGAAGGCGACCATGAAGCTCATCACCAACGAACAGCGCGCGAAGCTCCTCGAAAATGGCGCTGCCGCCGCTCGCGGCGAAGGGCGCGATCCGCGTCCGGTCGTGAAGCTCTTCACCCCCGACGCCAACGCGACGTGGCTCCTCACCGAGTTGGATCCCGTCGAGCCCGACCACGCCTTCGGTCTATGCGACCTCGGACTCGGCTGCCCGGAGCTCGGGTACGTCCAGGTGTCCGAAATCGAAGCGCTGCGCGGCCAGTTCGGCCTGACCGTCGAGCGCGATCGGTACTTCGTCGCCGATCGTTCGATCAGTGCCTACGCCCGTGACGCTCAGACCGCCGGTGCAATTCGAGCCTAACGCGGTGTGCCGGCCGCGGCGTCCCGCCGCGGCCCATTGCCTCGATCGTGCCTGGGGCAGGCACAAAGTCGCACGGGTGCTACCCACCGCTTGCCCTAGTGCGTGTGCCTGTTGCCTGGCCGCTGCCTTGTCAACCCCTCACGGCGTGGAGCCTCGGCGCTCGGTTCACCAGGCACCTGTCCGCGGCGGATGATGCCTTCGTCAATCGCCTTGGCGACTGCCTCCTGGCGGTTGGCGACGTCGAGTTTGGAGCGCACATGCGAAAAGTGCAGCTCCACCGTGCGCTCACTGATCCCAAGCGCCGCCGCGATGTACCGGCTCGTGTAGCCATGGGCGGAGTAGAGCAGACACCGCTTCTCCTGAGGGCTCAACGGCGCGCCTTGAATTCGCGACGGAAGACCGCGCGCGACGACCGTCTTCATGAACACCTCATGGAAATAGATGCCGAACAAGTACATGTCGCCCAGGTTCCGCGCGATCTCAACGCGCCGCAGCTCGCTAAGCTCGGCTTGGGCGGAGTTGAACGCGATCAACACTTGCCCCTGTGGTGTGGCGTAGATGGCGAAGGCCACGCCACTGGCGACCCCATTGGCGGCGGCATCGTCCAGGAAGGCGTCGATCGCCGCCGACTTGCCGCGTTCGCTCCCCTGGTCCCAGATATAGGGCATGGCGCTTTCGAAACTGTTTAAAACGCGGGGATCGACCTCGATATACGCACGCTGGTCATAATGGGCCACCCAGTCCCGCGGTGACGTGGTAAAGACGTAGCTAAGCGCTTCCTGACCCGGACGCACACTCAAGCTTGCGCCGTACAGGAAGGTGTCGAAGCCAAACATACGCACGATGGCCGAGACAATGGGCTCCAGCGGTTCAGCCCGTTCGGCGGCGCCGATCAATGGCGAGAGGATCTGGGGTAAGAAGCGCGCGCCCTCGAGCACGACCCCGCCGGGCGCAAGACTCTGCAACATGGTGTTGGTGAACGCGCAGCAGCCGGATCCGCTCTGCCCGCCGCGTCGCTTGACCCTCGAAGAACACCTCGATCGGAGAGTACTCATAGCCAGGGCGTCTGCATATTGGAGATTTGTGCAGACACGCGAGGCATTACGTGAGGCCTTCGTGCCGGCAAGCGCCTCTTTCGCAACCGCTTTCCCGCCAGCGGGGCTCAATGGCGGGATGCGATGTCGCGGTCCGGCATGGGAGATTTGTGCAAACCCGACTTCAGGGTCCGATGATTCCTACCTGCAGCCCCCGGGCAATAGCCTCCTGCCGATTCGCGGCGCCGAGCTTGCTGCGGATCGAGTCAAAATGATGCTGCACCGTACGTGAGCTGATCGACAGTTTGAAGGCGATGTCTTCGCCGGTGAGACCACGCGCGGCCATGGTCAAACACTCACGTTCGCGGCTGCTGAGGCGCGCGCCTTCCAGATGCGGCGGTACAAGCGCGTTAAGCACGCCGCTCACGAAGAGCTCGTGGAAGTAGCGCTCGAACATCAAAATGTCCCCCATGTGCTGCCCGATCATCAGCCTGCGTACCTCATCGAGTATCGGTAAGTTGCAGCTCAACGACAGCGCTCCTACCCGGCCGCGATTGTCGCGCAGCGAACACATCACCCCGCTCGAAACACCGTACGCCTGGATCACGTCGAGGAAGCTGTCGACCGCCGCGGAACGACCGCGGTAAGTCGACTGATCCCATACCAATGGGAGAACACTCGCTAGAACATCCTGGATGCGCGGATCCACTTCGATGTACGCACGTTCGTCGTAGAGGCGGATAAGCTCCTCGGGCCACGTGCTGTAGACGAATTGGCGCGTTTCCTGACTCGGATGCAGACTCAAGCTCGTGCCATAGAGAAACCCGTCTAAAGCCGAATCCTTGGGCGATCCCGAGAACGATGGGCTGCAACATCTTCCCGACGCTGTGCCGCCCGGATAAGCGGTTGCACGATCGGCGGCACGAACTGCGAGGCCGTGGTGTCCTGTAGTGGACCCAAACATAGAGGTTGAAGCATGGCCTAAAACCCTGGCGCAGCGTGGCAGCTCTCAGGTGATCACCGTCGACAACACGGTATCGCCTTGAACCGATTCTAACAAGGGTGCCCGCCTTTTTAACACTGTCACTTCCTGCATGTTTTGCGGGTCTTCCATGCCCTTCAGAGTGCTCTCGCACGCTGAAACGAGCGAATTTCTCGAGAGACGTGGGCTGTCTACGTTGGTTTCCGTACCTGCAGCTTTCTGCAATGACTTGTTTCATCCTCCACGTCTTTGTGCAAAAGCGTAATTGCGGCTTTAGATGGTTTGCATAAAAGGCGCGTTGCGGGTCGCCCCGCATCCGCAATAGAACTCGCCTAAGCGCGATGTCGTGCAACGCGGTGACATCGCGGCGGCGCGGAGGTCTCGAGGAACGAGGCCACGCGGCGCAGATCAATCGTCATACTCGGAGGCGGGCTGTTGATGGTTGTCACGAACGATGCGTGGCGCGCAAGCGCGGCCTATCTCTACGTATTGCTGTTGGATGGTCCGTCGCTCGCCTGGGAGTACCTTCGGCGCAATCCCGATTACCGGCGCGCATGGCACGCTGAGGGCAGAGATGGCGCCGACGCACAGCGCTGGTGCCTGGCCGCGCTGGAAAACCCTTACCTCGACGCGCGCCTGGCGCAACCGCCTTGGCAGCCACCGCCACAAGGTGTGGTGCGCTTGACGGCGGCGGAGCATGGGTCGGCGAACGCGGCGCGCTTTAGCCTCTGGGGGCTCCCAGGGCGTAAGACCCTCTTCCACGATCGGCGCGGCCTGCGGCTTACGCTGCACATCGGCGGCCGCATCGCGCACGTCGACCTCGGGTCCGACCTGAGCGAAGACATGGCGTTTGCCTACGTCATCGCGGCGGGACCGCATGCCGCGCTGCAATGGCAGGCAGCGCGAAGCCTGCACTCGCTCTTCGAAGGCGCATCTCAGGACACGGCCGGCGTCGCGGCAGCACGCCCCACGCGTGCCGCGATCCCGCATATGCGCTCGCTACAGGCGCTCGACGCCACCCTCGCAAGAGCCTCGCACCGGGAAGTCGCTCAAGCCATCTTTGGCGTGCGACGGGTCTCGGAGGCCTGGCATTCCGACAGCGCATTGCGGGCCCAGACACGCCACTACATTCATCGCGCCCATGGCTTCATGCGGCGCGACTACCGACGCATGCTTAGCCTCGCGCCGGAGGGAGACCACCGGACAGGTGCCGAATCTCCCTTCCGCGCATGAACGGGCCCGACGAGACTCCCTACAAGCCAGGCCTTCGCCCGGGCATGACCCAAAACACCGGAGTACTCCCCAATGAGCGACCACCTGATTGGCCGCGCCCAAGCACGGTTCCTCACCCCGCAGGAAGCGGCCGCGTTCCTGCGGCTGTCTCCGCGCACCCTGTCAAAACATCGCGTGTATGGTGGCGGCCCCCGCTTTCGCAAGTTCGGGCGGAAGGTCCTCTATGCGATCGACGACCTCGAGGCCTGGGCCAATGCCCGCTGCTTCGAGATGACTTCCGACCCTGGCTACGCGCGCTGACGTCGAACCTAGTGCGCCAACGGTGTCAAGTCCGAATTCGCGCGATGGGCCGTACCCGCAGCTCGAGGTGTTTCGGGCGCTTCCCGGCGACATGGCCGCACGCGATGCCCAAGATCTCATGAGCTATCCGTTCTTCTCGCTCGCCAAGTCGAAGCGCGTGATCCCGATCGACTTCCGGACCGGGGACGTCACCGTCCAGGTCGAAGCGACCGCCGAGCATGGCCTGGCAACGATCTGGGACGCTGACGTGCTGATCTGGGCAACGAGCCAGATCGTCGAAGCGGGAGACGCCGGCATCCGCACTTCGCGTCGGATGGTGACCACGCCCTACGAGATCCTCAGTTTCATTCGTCGGGGCACGTCCAGTCGCGACTACGTGCGGCTCAAGGCGGCGCTCGATCGTTTGCAGTCGACCAGCATCGCAACCTCGATCAGGCAGGCCACCGCCAGGCGATTGCATCGATTCTCGTGGATCAACGAGTGGAAAGAGTGCGCAGATGGACACGGCCGTCCACTTGGACTGGAGATCATTCTCCCGGACTGGTTCTACGCGAGCGTCGTCGACGCGGCGTTGGTTCTCACCATTGACAGCGCCTACTTCGACTTGAGCGGAGGCATCGAGCGCTGGCTCTATCGCCTGGTCCGCAAGCATGCCGGAAAGCAAGCTGGCGGCTGGCGCTTCGATTTCCGCCATCTCTATCGCAAGTCGGGGAGCCTCGCGCGCTTCTCGGATTTCGCGGTGGACATACGCCGCATCGTCGGGCGGCAGTCGTTACCAGGCTATCGGCTTTCACTCGTGCGCTCGAACGTCGCGACCGAGTCGCTACTCTTCCGCGCTTTGCCGCCGTCAGCACCGACGTCGCCATCCGCACGTTCAGTTAGCGGTGCATAAACCTGGGGACAAATCGTGAATTGCCTCGTGCTATCAGGCGCACCGACTATCGTGCTATCAGGCGCACGGGTGTCGTGCTATCAGGCGCACGCGTTGCCGCAAAAGTCTTCCCGCGCAATGCGTTGCGGCAACCGTAACGGATCTAACGAGGAATTCTTTGAATTCCTATCTAACTTAAAACCGGAACCGCCACCTGTGGATAAATTTCTCTGCAGGCAGGAAACGCCATGATCATCGCCGTCCTAAACCAAAAAGGCGGGGTCGGCAAGACAACCCTCGCCACGCACCTCGCTGGCGAATATGCACGCGCCGGCCTGACGGTTGTACTCATTGACGCAGACCCGCAGGGCTCCGCCCTGGATTGGTCGCAACGGCGCAAAGAGGGAACGTATCCGAGGCTCTTTGGCGTGGTGGGTTTGGCAAGAGAGACCCTGCACCTCGAAGCCCCAGAGATCGCCCGCACCGTCGATCACGTCGTCATCGACGGGCCGCCACGCGTGACCGCGCTCGCGCGTTCCGCGCTGCTTGCCGCCGATGTTGTCCTCATCCCAGTGCAGCCCAGTGCCTACGACGTGTGGGCAAGCATGGAGATGGTCGCGCTTGTAAGTGAGGCGCGCGTCTTCCGGCCTACGTTGCACGCCGCCTTTGTCGTCAACCGCCGTGTCGCCGGTACGGTCATCGGCCGCGAAGCGCGTACTGCGCTTGCGGATCACCGCATCCCGGCGCTCCACGCCGAGATCCACCAGCGCATCGTCTTTGCCGATAGCGTAGCGGCCGGTCGGCTCGCGGCCGAGCTCGATCCTGACGGAGCGGCCGCACGTGAGGTCACAGCGCTGGCGTTGGAAGTCAAAGGCCTCTTCCTATGACAGGCAAACGTATTTCCATCGGCAATCGTCCGGTCGCCGATCCGGGTGCGGAGACCTGGGTGCGACAAGGCGACGGCGCGAGTCAACCCGACGGGGCAACCCGGGAGAACGTGCATACCGCGCGTCTTACCATCGACGTAACCCGGGCGTTGCGGGGGCGCATCAAGGTCGCAGCATTTCGCCAGGACGTGACCGTCGCCGATATGGTGCGTGCGCTGTTGGAGCGCGAGTTTCCTGACAACGGAGGCGACGCATGAGTGGATCGCTTACCCGTGTGGCGCTCGTTTTCATTCCGCAGCGGATGAACGTCTACCTGCGCTTCGGTCGTCCAGCGCACGAGCAGATCATTGATGACCGCCGCCGCGTGGCTGAGTTCGGTCCTGAAGCAGTCTTCTGTCGCATTCGCTGGCAGGGGAATGAATACGGCACCACGCTCTGGCAGCTTTCGATCCTGCAGGCTGCGGCTCGAGGAGAGAGCTTTCAGCGCGTCGCCGGCGTGGTTCCCGGCGCGACGCTCCTGTTGCAGGTCCATGGCGCCCGGAAAGTACAGCCCGTGCTGCGCCTTATCGATGCGATTGAAGCGCAGCACATCGACCCTGCGGATGTCGCACCGAGGTACTGGCGAATGGTCCACAACCGGCTTGCGGCACGCGTGGAGGTCTCGCCCTACACCCTAGACCGGCACACCGCGCATCTCCTGCAACAGCCATTGCGATGACCATTCGCGGACCGATTGTTGGCATGCTCCTGGGCGTCACTGCGCTCTTTGCAGCGGCCTTTCTAAAGCCCTGTATCCGCCTCGTCTACAACCCAACTGACAGCGCACCGCGTGGCTGGTACGTCGTAGTTCCGATGACTCGCGCCCACCCAGGCGACTATGTCGTCGCACTGCTGCCAAGTGACACGGCCAGCCTCGCTGCGGCGCGCGGCTATCTGCCTCGCTCCGTACCGATCCTGAAGCAGATCGCTGCGGTCGGCGGACAGCACGTCTGCATTCAGGACACCGTCGTTTACATCGGCGGCAACGCGGTCGGCCGGACACTCGACACCGACGCCAAGGAGCGTCCGTTGACTGCCTGGGCACACTGCCGACAGCTGCTCAGCGACGAACTGTTTCTGCTTAACCCCCACAACCAAGCGTCGTTCGACAGCCGCTACTTTGGTCCCCTCGATGCATCGTTTGTGCGCGGTCGCGCAATCCCGCTCGCGACGTCGGACGGTCAGTGATCATGCAGGCCTGTGTACATTCCCGTGATACTTCTGCTGCACGGCTAGCGAGCAACTTGCGCGGGCGCATGTGCAGACCGTTGCCAGCGACACACCGGAGCGCAGGACCAGGAATGGGGGCAACGGCTGAGGGCGAGATAGAGCTCCGCGGCACCCCCGCCGCGGAGGAAGGTGGTCTGCACATGGGTAGGGACGGCACGGACGGGTATTCGTGAGCACTACTCGGTGGCGCAAGTGTCTCGGAAGTCTTCAGTTTATGCGAGCTGTGTTCGCCCACGTTCGCTTACCTACGAGGGAAGGACCCGCATGACCAAACGTAACGACGAGCGATTCCGACCGCAGCCGAAGCCACCGCGAACCCGCGGTGGCGGCCACAGCCAACGGCTCATCGCGCGTGTGCTGAAAGAGGTAGCCCGAGGCGGCGGAAGTTTGAACATCGGGTCGAGCAAACGACGACGCCCGACGCTCGCCAGGATCGGCCGCGGACATGCTGCAGCCAGTTTCTCCGGTGCCTCGCTGGGACCGCGTTCCCGCCGGGTGATCATCAAGTCACGGCTGGTCAGACTGAACGCTTTATCGCCCGCGACGCTCGCCAGGCATCTGCGTTACCTTGCCCGGGATGGCATCACCCGAAAGGGAGAGCCAGGACACGCCTATAACGCACAGCAGGACCAAGTCGATCTGCAATCCTTCGCGGCCACGGGAAGCGGTGATCGGCACCAGTTTCGCTTCATCGTTGCGCCCGAAGATGGCGTGCAGCTCGAGGACCTACGGAGCTTTACGCGCACGCTCGTTGCGCGGGTCGAGCGGGATCTGGGAACGCGCCTGGAGTGGGTCGCAGTCGACCACTGGGATACCGACAATCCGCACACCCACGTCGTGGTTCGCGGCAAAGACCAGGGTGGTCACGATCTGATCATCGCCCGCAGCTACATCACTCATGGCATGCGCCTCCGTGCGTGTGAGTTGGCTACCGCATGGCTGGGCGAGAGGACGGAATCTGAGATCCGTGCCGCCATCGGCCGCGACGTGGAGCGGGAAGGGTGGACCGGCCTTGACCGCGACCTTATAGCGCGGTCGCGCGAAGGCGTCATCGATCTGCGCGACAAGCCGGATAATATTGCATCCCTCCAGCGGCGGACGTTGCTAATCGGCCGCCTGCAGCGCTTGCAGGAACTGGGCGTCGCGCGCGAACGCGAGTCGGGCTGTTGGCAGCTCCCCGGCAACGCCGAGCAGCGTCCTGCGGGCTTTGGAAGACCGCCACGATATCGTGCGGACTATGCAGCGCGCATTCACCGCTGTGCGACGCGACTTTGCGATCCATGATCCCGCGACAGAGGCCGCGCCGGTCGTCGGTCGTGTTGCCTCCAAAGGCCTCGCCGATGAGCTCAACGATCGGGCTTACGTCGTCATCGATGGCGTCGATGGGCGTGCCCATTACGTTGCGTTGGCGCCAGGCTTCGATTTGGCAGACATACCGGTCGGCAGCATCGTTGCCACAGGCGCAGTAACCGAGCATGCCGCGGACCGAAACATCAGCCGGCTTGCCGAAACGGGCTCTATCGCGTCGACCGCCACCTGGCACGTATCCGCGCGCCAGGTGCCACGCTGGAGCGCGACCCCGAAGAGATCGTTACCGCGCACGTGCGACGGCTGGAAGCACTGCGCCGTGTCGGTATTGTTGAACGGCTGGCTGACGGGGTTTGGCGCGTCCCCGACGACCTTGTGCAACGTGGCCGACACTATGATCGTCAGCGTCTGCGGCTACCCCGGTTATGCTACTGTCGCACCTGCCGGTCGAGAAGCAGGTAAGCGCCATCGGCGCTACCTGGCTCGACCGCCAACTGGTCGGCGGCGTGGACAGCTTTTCAGATCGGGGTTTTGCGACGGCGGTACGTAACGCGCTCATCTCGCGCGAGGAATTTCTAGTTGAGCAGGGCCTCGCCGAGCGTCGGGGTCAGCGCGTCATCCTCGCACGCAATCTGCTCGCGAAGCTCCGCGACCGCGACATGGAAGCCGCAGCGAGCACGATCGCCGCCGAAACCGGCCTCACCTACCGCCCGCTCTCCGACGGTAACGCTGCGTCGGGCGTCTACCGCCGCTCCGTCCTGCTCGCAAGTGGCCGCTTCGCGATGCTCGACGACGGGCTCGGCTTCAGCCTGGTTCCCTGGCGTCCGGTGATCGAACGGCGCCTCGGCCAAACGGTTAGCGCCGTTGTCCGCGGCGAACACGTCACTTGGGGATTGGGGCGAGGGCGCAGTCTGTTGGTTGCATAAACTGACGTCCAGAATTTCCGCCCTTGGCGTTAAGCTCACTATGTTGTCAGGCATAGACAAGCCGGGTACTGGCGCGGTACGAAAAGCGGCTATCGGCACTGCGGAAAGCCGCGTTCCGACAGGATTGTTGCCGAGTCTGATTTCAGTAATTACGCATTTGATGCGTATCTGTAGGAGCCATCTGACGTATCGGTCCGATCACCTGGCGTTTGCTTGGACACCCGCTAATTTCGGTTGCTGACCGTATGCTTGTCGGGAGCTCGACCATCCGTTCGGTAGCCACGGTCAGGTTGCCGGCGGCGCTGTTCAGCCAGATTGGCAAGGCGCGTTCAATCGTTCCGGCTGGTGCGATCAACCGGTTGGCGGTTCGTAGTCCGTCACAGGTCAACGGGAGACTGAACACTTCCTTGCTCCTCGGCGCTATGTTCTGCTCCCAATATCTCCGATACTCGTCTCGCGTCTTCTGCACTACCACCATTCGCAGCGCGACCAACGCTTCGGGCGTGAGCCCTTCGAAGCTGTCGCCCCGTACCACGCCCTCTCCAAGTAGCGGTTGTCCGTCGCATTGCAGAACTGGCAACTGGCTACACGGAACTCTTCCTTGTTGCGATTCGGATGGCCCTTGGGCAACAGATGGTCTTCGGAGAGGGGCGAGCCAGTCGGAAAAGGACGCCGTACCGTCGAGGCCACAGTAGCGGCAGCGGTAGCCGTCGCGCGCGAGAATTTTGGACGCGTACCCGCGAAGGGAGTCGGTGTAGGAGCGCATGGGCAGGGCACTCCGCAAGGAAGTCGTTGAGACATTGCGCTGCACGGCCCCCTTCGTCGCGCAAGTTCCGCTGGAAGCTCGTACAGGTATCTCAACATTCGTGCACGAAGGAAATAAGCTGGCGACCCGGCGTTGTCCTTCGACACTTTTTTCATTCGACAACATGTGCCCCGGCATTGCCAACCAGGCGCACTTCTTTCGCCCAATCCGCTAGTGTGGGCTGTAGCACACCTTTGGTCGCGAACGCCTTTAATCGATCAGACAGGCTTCCGCTTGGGCCTCTGCCTCATCAACAGTGACAGCTTCAAGCGTTCGTCTCGCCATTACGGTGGCCGACCGATAACACTGAGCATGAAAAGCCCTGACCGCCTCCTGAAACACATCTGCGATATCAGCAGGACAGCGCTTCGACCGAAATGTGCGCGTCGGCACCCGGCCACCAGTGAACACCACGCCACGTGATGACACCGCCTTGAATCTTGTGTTCACGCTCATGAGCTATCAGCTGTACATCGTTCTTCCACGACCACGCACCGCCCTGTCGGCAATTGCGGCACAGCAGACGGAATACTGTCGAGCACCACAGGTGTTCGCGAGCCATCACGTTCGGCGATTTGAGAGTCCGGGTCGAAGGTGACGGCCTGCGATCCAATTACGTCAAAGTCGATTGCTTCTGACAGCGAGGGCACAGCCCTTGTGGAAGCGTCGAATCGGGAAGCCCCTCATGTTTCTCGGGCAGCTTTTTCCGCCACCTTACCCGCACTGTGCTTTGGTTTGAACAAGTTCTCAAACATAGCCCCGCCTTATGACTTAGCCGTCCCCTTTTGACACGCCGTTTCGGGCCCCTGGATGACGAACGCGCCGTCTAGATTGTCGCAGTGTCTGGAGCGTCCGTCCACTCCGCGAAAACTCCCAGAGGTTGTGGTCGTTGACGACAAAAATGCAGTCGAACGAGTTCAACGTGACCCCCTGCTGAAGTGTTGCAAATAGAATTTCTGCAGCGTGTCGGGATCGACGTGTGGAAGTGGCCAATTGTCATAAATCAAGAGCCAGTTTTCTCGGAACAGTTGAAATCCCGGCTTGATTAGCCCCATGAGCTTCGCGGATATCCATAGGGCCATCGTGCCCGCCGATTCCCGTTCCCCTGATGTTGCCCGCCCAACCATCTCCAGGATCATCCGATGCGATCTCTTCGAGGAGTTGGTGCTTGACTTGCGCGGTTCGCCGGGCAGCGCATGCGAAATAAAGAAGGTATCTGGGCCGTTACCTTGCTCTTGTAGTAACGAAGTGTGCGCCTCGTTTTGTGGAACAGATTCTGTGTGTTCAATTCCGATGGAGCGCGCTCTCATTTCCAACAAGAAATCTGGGCGATCCTCCGGCGGGTTCCGGTGAGTTAGTCGCAATGGGAACTCGCAGCGACCAGGAGCGATGGTCGCAATAAAGGCCAACGGCCGCGTAGCGCTCCACATGTTCCTTTGTCCGTCCCTCGGAGCGTAGAGGCACGGTAACGTCGATTGCTGCGAGGACTCGCTTGAGGTCTTCCGTTGTCTCGGCTTCTATCATATGAACAGGTCAAGCTAATCGATATGCGCGCCTCCGGGAGTTCGGGTAAGTGATGTTGACATATGAACGGAGAAACCGACTCTGGCATGGCCTAAATCCACGAAAGTCTCCCTGCGGCGCCCGGCATATTAGAAGATCACGGCATTGGCGTCGCCGTAAAATGGGGCCCATGTCTGACCCATTGCCCCGCACGCGGCCGGCACACAAGCACTCAGCCGGCGAAGCGCTGGTACGTCTATCTTATTCTCTGCCGCAGCGGAGGGGTCTACACCGGCATCGCCCGGAATGTGAGCGTGCGCTACACACAGCACGTTGCCGGCACCGGGGCGCGCTACACCCGTGCCAATCCACCACGCCGGTTGCTCGTCAAGTTTGCGTGCCTGAACCAATCGGAAGCTTGCCGGATGGAGGCGGCGATCAAGAAACTGACCGCCATTAACAAGCGGAAGCTGGTGGGCAAGACCGGGACCGAGGTGCGGAAACTCCTGCTCGGTTGACCGATTGTGGATTACGCATTTGGAGTGCCCTGGCTGAAGGTCTGCAATTGAGCGAGTTGGTTTGCTAGATCGACAGGCAGGTCGCGGCCCAGAAGCAGACGTTGTCGTGTGTGTGGCAACCAACAGACGAGCAATGGCAAACCCAGGTTACAGTCGCTGCCCGCCGATATGTGGGTAATTTGATGTCACGACACAAGCTCTTTGCTTCACTGGCTGCAGCCGGATGTCTTGCCGTAACGACACCCGGTGGCGCGGTCGAGGTCAATCCGGATGGAATTGGGCAGGTGCTGTTGTATCCCTATTACACGGTGCGCGATTCTAGCTCCGGTAACGCCCTCAACACCTTGCTTACCGTCGGCAACACCACCGACCACGTGAAGGCAGTACGAGTGCGTTTTCGTGAGGGAGCGGTTGGCGCCCCGGTTGCTGACCTCAATTTGTACTTGAGTGCGCACGACATGTGGACTGCCGCAGTGATTCCGGATGCGGGCGGCGGGGCCACACTCCTCACCGTCGATCGGTCGTGTATTGTGCCGTTGGCGCCGCTACCCTTCTCGAATCAGGCGTACATCGGCGATCCCCTCACCGCGTCGCTTGATCGCACCCGAGAAGGATTCGTTGAGATCATCGAGATGGGCGACTACGGGCTGGCGAGCGCCGCCCCAGTCGGCTCTGTTGCCGAGGGCGTGCAACAGATCGCCGTAGCGGCGTACCGCTCGATTGCAGTCGCGCTGTGAATGATATCGGCACGGAATCGCAAGCGGGCACTGGCGGGCTGTTCGGGCGTGCCATCCTGATCAACGTTGATGACGGGACCGAGTTCAGCTATTCGGCGACGGCCCTGGCCAACTTCAACACAATCCAATCGCTCTGGGCGGCTTCCAACACGCCTGGACCTTCGCTGGCAGACGTCAATCCGCCGATTAGCGTTGTTCACTATTTCGATTTGGGGACCATCCGGACCCAGTGGACCGCGCCAATCGATGCGACGAGCGCCGTGTTGATGCACGAATCACTCAGCAATGAATTCGTGCTCGACTCTGTGACCGGGTCGATTACCGACTGGGTCATTGCCATGCCGACGAAATATTTCTATGTCAACGCCAATTTGGTGCCGTCACGATTGTTTCAAAGCCCGCTAGCGTCCAACGGGGCGTGTGAAATTGTTGAATCCGCGTACGCTGCGGCTCTGCTGTTCGATCGAGAATCGAATTCATCCTTTAGGGAATAAGCATACGGAGCCCCCCCCACGCCACAAGACGCACTTTGCTGGGCCGCGACCGTGGTTAATTTTTTTTCTCTTTCCACACAGCCAGCCGCAGACGCTATTTGGTTCAAAGAATTCATATGCTCTTACCGCATTCCCGTACACAGCTGCGAATGCCTCGCCCTTTCCCGTCCAAGCGCCGTTCCAAGACGGATGGATGATCGTTCCTTTACATTTTGCTGGTTTGGGCCCGCAATTTACGCATTTTCTCGTTGGCGGTGCGACCACGCTGTTTAAGCCTGATGGCTCCGTCGAGACTCAACCACGGGCGACGTACTATGGACTACCGGTGATCGGATTTGCTGCCGAGTCGTACTCGAATGGCACGCTGGTGGTCAACGGTCGGACCGTCCTATCTAACTATGGCGGATTGATCGGCCACCGGTACACCAATGCCTTTCAATAACGGGCACCTGCGCTTTATGTACCATGCATGAACGCTTCGGGTTGCCGCCGTTCTTGCGCCTCGAGTTTTACGATTCGTAGCGGACGCTCACATCCCTTCAGACGTTTCGCTGGCAGGAGGTGCTTTCTCGACGCCTCGATTTCACGCGCCGGGAAATGTATCGACGAGCGCCCGGAGCAGCAAAGGCTCATGCGCAGGCCGGCCTGACCGGGCGCGGCTGTCGCGCCAGAAAATACGCGACCTCCACCATTGCCCAGGTGTCGTGCTGGCAGTACTTCCGCAGCTTGTTCTCGAGGTCGGCTTTGCGCTCGGGAGTGGTGGCAGGGTCGAAGACCGCGTACAGGTAGGCGACCTGGGCGCCGGTACCTTCCTGCACCTCGTCGAGCTCTTCGTAATCCAGGTCCGGTGCAATCACCCGCAGCACTTTCTTCATGGAGAACGAGCCGCGCATCTGCGGGTGGTAGTAGTGCGCCTTGACGAGAGGGTGCAAGTCCACAATGCGGTCGATGTACGTCTGCAGCAAACCGGCATGTTCAGGATGCCGCTCCGCCAGCTCCTCCAGGCGAGTGCGCTCGTAGGTCGCGTAGTACACGAAGAGGGGGCCGTCATCGTCGGGGTCGATAACCTCTCGCATCTTTTCGATGCAGGGGAGCGATGGGTCGTTGCCACTCAAATCGAGGAACTCGGCGTGCTCGAACACGCCGGGCGCGCGTTCGATGTGGCACGACCACTGGAAGGGAATCTGTTCGTAGGGCCGTACGCCAACCCAGTGGGGGACTGGCAAGTCGATGCCCTCGAAATCGAAGTAGTAGCGCGGGTATGGGTAGGCCGCCAGGATTTCGGCGCAGCCCGGCTCGATGACTGCTTCACCGCTGCGGTGCGCCCGCTGCATCCGCCGGTAGAGGTCGGCTTCCTTGCCGGTCAGCTCGTCGGCCTTAGGCTCGAGGAGGGATTCGTAGCCATTCGCGTCGCGGAGTTGCTTGGCGAGCTTCTTGCCGGCCGTATCGGGCAACAGCTCAATGGGGTGCGCCGGACGAGGCGGGTCCAGCGGCTCACAGAAGGTCGTGAACGGGCACGCGTACGGGTCGCTGCACTGCTTGCCCGTCACCGCCGCCGGCATCGGCCCAGCCACCACGGCCTGGGCCCGCGCGAGCCAGATGGGAACATTCGGTTTGCGGCGGTCGACTTCCGCCGTCACATCGAGCTGCCGGAAGAGTCCCGAGTAATCTCCACCGCCGGGATAGCGCCACTGGTTGTTGAGCAGATTCAGCTCGGCGCGAGCGAGCGTGAGGCCGCTCGTCTCGAGCACCCACGCCTGAATCGCGACGTCATCGAGATGGTGGTCTTTCGGCGCCGCCGGCGTCACCTTGTCCTCCTTAAGAGGGAAGGTCGACGCCTTTGTTTCGCGCAGGATGTACCCGGTGGCGTCGGGTAGCAGTGCGTCGGCGCGCGCATAGAGCCCCTCGCGCACGAGCGGCACCTCCGCTGCGGGCTTGTCGGGCGCTGCGGCCAGCAGGCCTTGGGCGTTCGCCGCCGCTCTTGCCTTGTCGTTCATCGTCGGCGGCCAAATCAAATCGCTGCCCAGCTGCTCGCGCGCCTTCGCTCCGACGATGTTGCCGTCGTTGGCACGCCGATACATCGCGGGATCATCCCGTGGAATGAGGTCCGGCCGATGCTGGTCAAGCCAGAGCTTTCGGGGGCACTGCAAGAGCGACTGGAGGTCGGATTTGGTCAGCATGGTGCAGCTTCAAGATTCGCATAAAGCGCGAAGCCTGGCCAGCGTGTCCGGCTAATCGTGCTGCCTCCAAGTATAGATTCGCGCAGGGGCAACTCGCCACCACGCAAGTTAGTACCCTCCTTCGGCCACGCTTCGTTCGCCACTCTGCGCTGTAGTGCGCTGCTGTACTCCCCAGTCGGTTTTCCGGCAATGCCGACCACGGCAGACTGCGTGTGTCGTGAGCCGACCGTGAACGGTTCGTGATTCTGATCGGGCGACCAGCCATCTCGCCCCGGAGTCACGGACCGCTTCACGCGAACGAGCCAACAAAGCATGGAGGCGCCGGGTGTCGACTGGGGTACTGGCGGGTCAGATTGTGCTTGTTTTCGCGATCGCCGCGCTGGGCGTGTCGATCGCAACGCAGTGGACCGCCGCAGCTCTCGGCTACCAGGTCCGGCTGGGCGCCCCCTGGTTTTTGGTCTTCGGTACACCGATGTACTACCCCTGGCGCCTGTTCCAGTGGTGGTACTTCTACAACGCGTACGCTCCGGGCATCTTTCTGCGCGGCGGCGCCATTGCCGCCTGCAGCGGTATCGCGAGCGCGGGCGCCGCGGTCGTTGCATCGGTCTGGCGCTCCAGACAATCGAAGTTGATCACGACCTACGGGTCCGCGCGCTGGGCTACCAAAGATGAGATCGAAGGCGCCGGGCTGCTGAAGCCCGCCGGCGTGTTTCTCGGAAGCCACGGCCAGGCTTACCTCCGGCACGACGGGCCCGAGCATGTCATGGCCTTTGCGCCGACGCGGTCGGGCAAGGGCGTGGGGCTCGTCATTCCGACCCTGCTGACCTGGCCGGGCTCCGCCGTCATCCACGATATCAAGGGCGAGAACTGGCAGCTCACCGCCGGCTGGCGCGCGCGGTTCTCGCATTGCCTGCTGTTCAACCCGACCGACGCGCGCTCGGCCGCCTACAACCCGCTCGCTCGAAGTGCGGCGCGGGCCGCACGAGGTGCGCGACGTGCAGAACATCGCCGACATCCTGGTCGATCCCGAAGGCGCGCTCGAACGGCGCAACCACTGGGAGAAGACCAGCCACGCGCTCCTGGTCGGCGCCATCCTGCATGTGCTCTACGCGGAAGAGGACAAGACGCTGCGCGGGTGTCGCGAACTTCCTCTCCGATCCCGCTCACGCCTTCGAGCGGACGCTGCAGCGCATGATGCTGACCACGCACCTCGGGCGATCGTCCGCATCCGGTCGTCGCCTCGGCCGCGCGCGAAGTGCTGAACAAGAGCGAGAACGAGCGCTCCGGCGTCCTTTCGACCGCGATGTGGTTCCTCGGGCTCTATCGCGATCCGACGGTCGCCGCGGTGACCTCGCCTTGCGACTGGCGCATCGCCGATCTCGTCGACTGTGCGCATCCGGTCTCGCTCTACCTGGTCGTTCCGCCCTCGGACATCTCCCGCACGAAGCCGCTGGTCCGGCTGCTGCTCAACCAGATCGGCCGGCGCCTCACCGAATCGCTCGAAGGTTCCGACGGCAACGCGCGGCGCCAGCGGCTGCTCATGATGCTCGATGAGTTTCCGGCGCTCGGACGGCTCGACTTCTTCGAGACCGCGCTCGCCTTCATGGCGGGCTATGGCATGCGCGCCTTCCTGATCGCGCAATCGCTCAACCAGATCGACAAGGCCTACGGCGCGAATAACTCCATTCTCGACAACTGCCACGTCCGGATCGCGTTCGCGACCAACGACGAGCGCACCGCCAAGCGCATTTCCGACGCGCTGGGCACGGCGACCGAACTGCGGGCGCAGCGCAACTACGCCGGTCATCGGCTCGCGCCCTGGCTCGGCCATGTGATGGTCACCCGGCAGGAGACCGCGCGGCCGCTGCTGACGCCCGGCGAGGTCATGCAACTTCCGCCGGATGACGAGATCGTCTTGGTCTCGGGCCATGCCGCCGATCCGGGCCAAGAAGCTCCGCTACTACGAGGACCACAATTTCACGGCGCGCGTCCTGCCGCCGCCCGACTCGCCGACGACGGCTATCGCGGATCGCCGCCACGGCGAGCCGATGATTGGAGCGCTTCGGCCACTGGCTCAAGCGGCAGAGCCAGCCGACCTCGCCACCACGCGAATCGCCCGTCGGCAGGGGACGACGGTGGCCTTGCAGCGGCGCCTGAGCTGGACCCCGACCGCACTCGTCGCGGAGCCGCAGCCAGCGGCAGACGACCTGGCCGTCCTCGATGAGGCGATGACTTCGAGCGAGACCGTGCCCCGTCGTGTTCCGAACCGACGTCCCGATCCGCGCCTGCAGCGCGCAGCCCGGCTCGCGGCGCTCGATCCCAGCGACGGGATCGCGCTATGAGCCGCGCGCGCCTCAATGTCTTCCTGGAGCGGAGCACGCGAAGCGGCTCGACGAGCTCGCGGCCAATGAAGGGGCTCTCGAAATCGGCATCGTGGCGGCGGCGCTGGCCTCGTTTCTCTCGCCCGAGGCGGGGACGAGCGCGAAGCCGCGATCGCCCGTCGGCTCGACCAGCTCACGCGCCAGTTCGAGCGATTCGAGCGCGACCAGACGATCCTGATCGAGACCCTTGCGCTCTTCGTTCGGGATTACCTCTCGGTCTGCCTCCCGATCCCGGAGGCCCACCAGGAGGCGGCGCGGGCGCAAGGCCAGGCGCGCTTCGAGCAATTCATTGAGCAGTTGGGCCGCCACCTGCAGCGGGGCAAGAGCCTGTCAAGAAGTCCACGAGGAAGTCTTGCCCGACGAGAGTCAGTTCTTCGGCCACGCGGAGGCTTCGAACGACGAAGCGCCGAAGCAGCCATCATGAGCGACGCCGGCTTCCCGCAGACAACCCCGTCGCAATGCCGGCGATCGGCACGCGGATGCTGCGCACCGCGATGGGCCGGCCATCGCCGAGGCGCTGGAGGATCCGGAGGTCGTCGAGATCATGGTCAATCCCGACGGGTCCCTCTGGCTCGATCGGTTGGGCGAGGGCGCGAGCCGACCGGGCTCACGCTCTCCGCCGCCGACGCCGAGCGGATCATCCGCCTGGTCGCCGCCCATGTGCGGGTCGAGGTGCATGCCGGCGCGCCCGATCGTCTCGGCGGAGCTCCCGGAGACGGGCGAGCGCTTCGAGGGCATCTTGCCGCCGGTCGTGCGCGCGCCGGCCTTCGCCATTCGCAAGCGCGCGAGCTCGAGTCATCGGACTCTCGCGCCTACGTCGCGGACGGCATCCTCACCGAGGCCCAGGCGGCGTGCCTGCGGCAAGCGGTGCGGGAGCGCCGCAACATCCTGATCGCCGGCGGCACCAGCACCGGCAAGACCACGCTCGCCAACGCGCTCCTTCCGAGATCGCGCTGCACCGACGACCGCGTGATCGTTCTCGAGGACACCGTCGAGCTTCAATGCGCTGCGGACGATCACGTGCCGCTGCGCACCAAGCCGGCGTCGTGTCCATGGCGGACTCGTGCGCTCGACCCTGCGCCTGCGGCCCGACCGCATCATCGTCGGCGAAGTGCGCGGCGCCGAGGCGCTCGATCTGCTGAAGGCCTGGGGCACCGGCCATCCCGGCGGCATCGCCACCCTTCACGCGGGGTCCGCGCGAGGCGCGCTCATGCCGCCTCGAGCAACTGATCCAGGAAGCCGTGGTCACCGTCCCGCGGGCGCTGATCGCCGAGGCCATCGACGTCATGTGTTCATCGCGGGCGCGGCGCGCGCGCCGTCGAAGAACATCGTTCGTGTGACGGGCTTGACGCGAACGGCTATCGCTTGGAAGCGTTTTCACAGAACCAGCAAGGAGAAGCGTCAATGCACCGAATCCGCCTTTCCGTATCTCCGCCTTCGCGCCTGTACGCATCCGTGGTTTTGGTCGCTTGCGGCTTGCTTTGCGCGACGGCGCACGCCGCCGGCTCCAACATGCCGTGGGAAGCGCCCCTGCAGTCGATCCTGGATTCCATCCAAGGGCCGGTCGCCAAGATCATCGCGGTGATCATCATCATCGTCACCGGCCTGACGCTCGCCTTCGGCGACACCAGCGGCGGCTTTCGGCAGCTCATCCAGATCGTCTTCGGTCTCTCGATCGCCTTCGCCGCCTCGTCGTTCTTCCTGACTTTCTTCACCTTCGCCGGCGGCGCGCTCGTCTGCATGAGCATCGACATCGCACGGCTTTGAGGTTCCGCTGCACCGCTCGCTCACCGAGCCGATCCTCCTGGGCGGCGCGCCGCGCTCGGTCGCCATCGTGAACGGCACGCTCGCCGCGGCCGTTGGGCTTGGGCCTTCAGCTCTGGCTCCTGGTCTCGCGCTGTGGATCGTCGGTCATTCGCTCGCGGTCTGGGGCGCGCGCGTCGATCCGCAGTTCATGGAGGTGTTCGGCGGCACGTGAAACACGCGTCGTTCCTGGACGCGTAGGCGCCATGTTGAACCTCGCCGAATACCGCCAGCGCCCGGCCGTGCTTGCCGACTATCTGCCCTGGGCGGGACTTGTCGCGCCCGGCGTCGTGCTCAACAAGGACGGCTCGCTTTAACGCACCGCGCGGTTCCGGGGCCCGGATTTGGAGAGCGCCACCGAGAACGAGCTCGTCGCCACCTCGGCGCGGCTCAACAACGCGCTGCGGCGTTTCGGCTCCGGCTGGGCGCTGTTCGTCGAGGCGGAGCGCGGTCGCGGCGGCCGACTATCCGCGCTCGTCGCTTTCCCGAGGCCGCTGTCCTGGCTCGTCGACGAGGAGCGGCGCGCCGCCTTCGAGGCAGCGGGCAGCCACTTCGAGAGCGTCTACCGCCTGACGCTCCTGTATCTGCCGCCGCCGGAAGCCAAGGCGCGCGCAAGCCGAGCTCATGCTGCTCGAGACCGACGGCCGCAGCGACGGGTCGATTGGCGCGAGAAGCTCGACGCGTTCATCGAGCGAGACCGATCGTTCTCGCTGCTCGAGGGCGTCATGCCGGAGATCGCCTGGCTCGACGACGCGAGACGCTGACCTATCTGCATTCGACGGTCTCGACCGGCGGTCACACCGGTGGCAGTGCCCGAGACGTGCCGTTCTACCTCGATGCGCTTCTCGCCGATGAGCCCTTGACCGGCGGTCTCGCGCCGATGCTCGGCGACTCATCACCTGCGGGTCTCACGGTCCGCGGCTTTCCCGACCTCGACCTGGCCGGGACTGCTCGATGATCTCAACCGGCTCGGCTTCGCCTATCGCTGGATGACGCGGTTCCTGTTCCTGACAAGCGCGACGCCGAGCGGGAGCTCACGCAGCTCCGCCGCCAGTGGTTTGCCAAGCGCAAGAGCATCGTGGCGCTCCTGCGCGAGACGATCTTTCAGCAGGAAACCCCGCTGGTCGATTCCGATGCGGACAACAAGGCGGCCGATGCCGATGCGGCGCTGCAGGAGCTGGGCAGCGATGAGGTCGCCTTCGGCTATGTCACCGCGACCGTCGTCGTCATGCGATCCCGATCCGACCGCGGCGGAGGAGAAGCGCGCGCGGTCGAGCGCGCGATCTCAGGGCCGGGGCTTCGTCACCATCCATGAAACCTTCAACGCGGTGGAAGCCTGGCTCTCGTCGCTTCCCGGCCACGTCTACGCCAACGTCCGGCAGCCATCGTCTCGACGCTGAACCTCGCGCACCTGATGCCGCTCTCGGCGGTCTGGGCGGGGCCGGAGCGCAACGCGCATCTGGACGGCCCGCCGCTGATGGTTACGCGCACCGACGGCGCCACGCCGTTTCGGCTGGTCACCCATGTCGGCGATGTCGGCCACACGCTGATCGTCGGACCGACCGGCGCGGGCAAATCGGTCCTGCTCGCCCTCATGGCGCTGCAGTTTCGCCGCTACCCGAAGCTCGCAGTCTTCTTCTTCGACAAGGGCCGATCGGCGCGTGCCACGATCTTGGGCTTGGCGGCGAGCACTACGATCTCGGGCGCGATGGCGCGATCGCGTTCCAGCCGCTGCGCGCATCGACGACCGGCGATGCGCGCCTGGGCGGCGGAGTGGATCGGGGGCCTTCTCATGCACGAGAAGCTCGAGATCACGCCGGAGGTGAAGGAAACCGTCTGGTCGGCGCTCGCGAGCCTGGCCTGCGCCCCGCTCGAGCAGCGCACGCTGACCGGCCTCTCCGTGCTGCTGCAGTCGAACGCCTCTGCGCCAGGCGCTGCAGCCCTACATTCTCGGCGGCCCCTACGGGCGGCTGCTCGATGCCGATGACGACCGGTTGGGCGAGGCACGATGCAGGGCTTCGAGATGGAAGAGCTGATGCACGGCCGGACGGCGGTGCTGCCGGTCCTGACCTACCTCTTTCATCGCCTGGAGGCAGCGTTCGACGGCCGCCCGACCCTGCTCATCCTCGACGAGGCGTGGGTGTTTCTCGACGACCCGCTGTTCGCCGCGCCGCATCCGCGAGTGGCTGAAGACGCTGCGCAAGAAGAACGTCTCGGTGGTCTTCGCCACCCAGTCCCTCGCCGATATTCAGCGCTCCACGATCGCGCCGGCGCTCATCGAGAGCTGCCCGAGCCGCATCTTCCTGCCGAACCCGCAGGCGATCGAGCCGCAATTGCGCGGCATCTACGAGGGCTTCGGCCTCAATGACCGGCAGATCGAGCTCATCGCGCGCGCGCAGCCCAAGCGCGACTACTACTACCAATCGCGCCTCGGCAATCGCCTGTTCGATCTCGGCCTGGGCCCGGTCGCGCTCGCCTTCGCGGGCGCCTCGACGCCGGAGGATCAGCGCGCCATCGATCGCGTCCTCGCGACGAACCGGTCGACGGTTCGCCGAGATCCTGGCTGCGCGACGAGGACTCGATTGGGCCGCCGATCTCATCGCACCGCCAAACCGTCTCTCCCGGAGGAGCCGCATGAACGCATCGCAGCTTCCCTGGCCGTGGTCTTGCTCCTCGTCACGGCTTCGCCGTCCGAGCGCAGATGGCCGTCATCGACGCCTCAAACCTCGCCCAGAACTCATGACGGCGGCGCGCACGCTCCAGACGGTCAACAATCAGATCATCCAGATCCAGCAGACCGTGAATGCTGGAGAACCAGGCCAGGAACCTCAGAGCTTCT
The DNA here is from genome assembly GCA_963777455.1 of uncultured beta proteobacterium. GTDB lineage: Bacteria > Pseudomonadota > Gammaproteobacteria > Burkholderiales > Casimicrobiaceae > PALSA-1003. The sequence continues at coordinate 1,607,161 of CAVZQQ010000004.1, read as the reverse complement.
CCAACCTCAATGCCCTCAATACACGGTCTCTTCAATATCGAGAATTGATGAGCCAGGCGCAGGGGATCGTCTTCGACATCACCCAGCACCGAACTTCAGTTCCAGCAATCCTACCCGCAGCATACAGCGCCACGTTCCGCCACCTCTATCAGGATGCGCAGACGCGCTGGATGAACTCGGTCCAGGCGTTCAAACCATCGGTCCAGACGCAGAGCCGCGCAGACATCGCCAACGACCAGAACGCGTGCACAGGCCGTCACAGCAGTGCCAGGGCGCGGTCGGCATCCTGCAAGCAACCCAGGCGACCAACCAGATCGTCGCCTTGCAGTCGCAGCAGCCGATCAGGCGAGCAGCTCGCCGCCCACGAGCGCGCCGAGGATCTGGAGCTCGCACGCAACGCAACCGCAGGAAGCCGCCCGCAAACTGCAGCAACTTTCTCGGAACCGGCGCCCAGTACACGCCGCAGCCCGTCAGGTATTCCAATGAACAGATCGAAGACTCGGCAATCCTGGTCTCGGGCGCTCCGCCTGGACTCGGTCTGGCCCTGACGGTCATGACCTGCCCCCCGTGCTGCGATAGCGCAAAACGAGAAGGATGACGAGGCGCTCGTGCAGGATCACCCGAAGGCCTGGCCGATCGCGCTCAAACTTGCCAGCCGAGCCCTTGCCGAAGACGCGCGAGTATGCGTCCCAAGTGGCGCGCAATCGCCAGTTCTTCGGCACCGGGACCGTTCCCACAGCCGCGGACGTCGATCCCTTCCCGACCAATCTGACGCTGACCGCCAACTCCGAGGAAGCCGTGAACGATCTTCGGTCATCGACCAGTTTACAACGGTCTTCAGCCAGTACATCGACAGCGGCTTCGGCCTGCTGGGACCCGAGGTCGGATTCCTCACCAAGACCCTCATCGGCATCGACGTGGCCCTCGCCGGTCTCTTCTGGGCGATGGGAGGCGAGGAGGACATCATCGCGAGGCTCAGCAAGAAGTCCTCTATATCGGCGCCTTCGCCTTCATCCTCAACAACTTCAATAGCCTCGCGAAGATCATCTTCCGCTCGTTCGCCGGCCTGGGGCTCGAGGCCACGGGTTCGGGGCTCCCCGAACCCAGTTCCTGCAGCCCGGCCGCTCGCGCCGTGGGCGTCAAGGCCGGCCAGCCCATCCTGACCCAGATCGGCGACCTTGCCGGGTTTCCCGACGTCTTCGTGAATCTCGACAGATCGTCGTGCTGCTCCTCGCCTGGCTCGTCGTCATCGTCAGTTTCTTCGTCCTCGCTGTGCAGCTTTTCGTCACGCTGCTCGAGTTCAAGCTGACCACGCTGGCGGGCTTCGTGCTGGTGCCGTTTGCGCTGTGGAACAGGACCGCGTTCCTCGCCGAGCGCGTGCTGGGCAACGTCGTCTCCTCCGGCATCAAGGTTCTGGTGCTCGCCGTCATCGTCGGCATCGGCACCGGACTCTTCGGGCAATTCACCCGCCCGCCCGGCACGGAGCCCTCGCTCAACACGGCGCTCGCCATCATGCTCGCCTCGCTCGCGCTCTTCGGTCTCGGCATCTTTGGCCCCGGCATCGCCACCGGTCTGGTCTCCGGTGCACCGCAGCTCGGCGCCGGTGCCGCGGCCGGCACGGCGCTGGGCGCGGCCGGATTGGCCGTGGCCGGCGGCGCGGCGGTCGCCGGGGGCGCGCGTCTTGCACGCCGCGGTGCCGGTGCCGCGTTCTCTTCGGCGCCACGCTTACCGCCGGGGCGCGCGAGCCTATGCCGAAGGCATGGCCGCCTCCGGCGCGACCGGCGTGCGCGCAGCGGGCGCAGGGCTTGCCAACGTCGCGCGCAGCGGCGCTGACGCAGTCGCGCGGCGGGTTGGCGCGCGGACGGAGGCTGAAGGAAGCTCCGCCACCGGCGCGTCTCTGGCGCCTGGTGCTGGCACCGCGGGGTCACCGACTCCCCAGGCGATGCCAGCGTCGCCGGACGCCCGCCAGCCTGGGCCGAGCGTCTGCATCGCCGCCAGCAACTAGCGCAGGGCGCCTCGACCGCCGCGCACGTGCTGCGCTCCGCGATCACGGCGGCAGCGGCGCCAGCCCCCGTCTCGGCGAAGACGAAGGAGTTGACCATGCTCTTCCGTCGCCCGCAGCTCCGCTACTCCGATACGCCGATCCCCGTCACGCCCTATCAGGCGGCCGCGCAAGCCTGGGACGAGCGCATCGGCACGGCGCGCGTGCAGGCCCGGAACTGGCGCCTGATGGCGTTCGGCTGCCTGGGGCTAGCACTTGTGATGTCGGGCGCGCTCGTCTGGCGCGCGAGCCAGTCGATCGTCACGCCCTACGTGGTCGAGGTCGACACCGCGGGCCAGATCCGTGCGGTCGGCGAAGCCGCCACACCGTATCGCCCGACCGACGCCCAGATCGCCTTCCACCTGGCGCACTTCATCACCAACGTGCGCTCGCTCGCGATCGACCCGGTGATCGTGCGCCAGAGCTGGCTGGAGGCCTACGACTACACCACCGACCAGGGCGCGGCCACGCTCAACGAATATGCGCGCGCGAACGATCCCTTCGCGCGCATCGGGCAGACGTCCATCTCCGTGGAGGTCACCAGCGTCGTGCGGGCCAGCGAGCAATCGTTTCAGGTGCGCTGGATCGAGAGGAACTACGCACATGGATCGCTTGCCGGCACCGAGCGCTGGACCGCGATTCTTTCGATCGTCATCCAGCCGCCGCGCACCGAGGAGCGGCTGCGCCGCAACCCGCTGGGTATCTACGTCAACGGCCTCTCCTGGTCCAGGGAGCTTGGGCCCTCTACCGAAGGCAAAGCCCCATGAAAACTTCCGCTTTGATTTGCGCGCTCGCTATCCTGGCGAGCGGCTGCGCAACGACAGCCAAGCCGCCGCCGGAGATCACGCTCGACGAACCGATCGCCGCGCAGGCGCTCCCCGAGCCACCGAAGCCGGTCAACGTCGTTGCGGTCCCGCAGCCTCTGCCGCTGCCCGGGCAGCTGAAGCCGCTCGATGCACCGCCAGCCTCGGCACCCGAGACAGCCGATCCACGCGAGCGCGTCGCGCAGGCGAACCAGGAGGCGCGCGTCGCGCCCACGCGCGAGGGCTACCTCAACGCGATCCAGGTGTGGCCCTACAGCGAGGGTGCGCTGTATCAGCTCTACGCCAGCCCCGGCCGCGTCACCGACATCATGCTGCAGGAAGGCGAGGAGCTGGTCACGGTCTCCGCCGGCGACACCGTGCGCTGGATCGTCGGCGATACGACCAGCGCCAGCGGTGCGGCGCAACGCACGCACGTTCTCGTCAAACCCGTCCGCGCCAATCTCAAGACCAATCTCGTCATCACCACCAACCGGCGCATCTATCTGCTCGAACTCACGGCCACCGAGCAAACCTGGATGGCCTCGGTCTCGTGGGACTATCCGCGCGACCGCATGACAGCGCTCAAGAACCAGGCGCAGCGCGCCGAGGCGGCGGCGCCGCTTGCCGAGGGCATCGCGCTGGAGCGGCTTGCCTTTCGCTACGAGATCACCGGCGACACGCCGCCGTGGCGGCCGCTGCGCGCATTCGATGACGGCGAACGGGTCTATATCCAATTTCCGCCAGGTATCGCCCAGGGCGAGCTGCCGCCGATCTTCGTGATCGGCGCGGTCGGCGATGCGCAACTCGTGAACTATCGCTATCGCGCGCCGTACTACATCGTCGATCGGTTGTTCGGGGCCGCCGAGCTGCGGCTGGGTGGCGACAAGGCACAAGTGGTGCGTATCAGCCGCACCGACGGTACCAAGCACCCGGGCAGCGCTCTATGACCGAACCCAAGGTCAGTCCCGAGACCCTCACGCTGCGGGCTCCGCCCGCGACCGGTCACACGGCTCAATCGCCGGACGCTCGCGGTCGTGATCGGGGCGTTGGCGGCCGCCGTGCTTGGCGCGACCATCTGGTCGCTTCAATCGCAGCACAAAGACGAGCCGCGACGCGCCCGTGGAGCTGCACAACACCGAGCGGATCGCGCACGCCGACGGGCTCGAGCAATTGCCACCGGACTACTCGAAGCTCGCGCACACGACGCCACCAGCAACTACACCTGCGCCACCGGTGCTCGGCAGCCCGCTCCCCGGGGACCTCGGCGGCGCGCTGCTGCGCGCGGACCAGCAAGCGGCGATGTCGTCCTCGACGTCCGAAGCACCCGTCTCGCTTCGCGCCGATCCCACTGCCGATGCAGCGCGCGTCGAGCGGATCAACCGACAGCGCGAAGCGGAGGAAGCGGCGAAGGCGCCGATCTTTTTTCGCGGCAGCAGTCGCAAGGAGGCGGCGCCGACCGCTGCGGCTGCGCCGCTGGCTGGCACAGCGACTCCCGCGAACGGTGAAGCGCAGCCCACGTCCGCCTCTCAGCCGTCAGCTACGAATCCGGCGGCTGCACAGAACATGCAGGACCAGAAGAAGAGTTTCCTCGAGCGTGCGTCGGACACCGCGATCCTCAGCACGCATGCGCTCCAAACGGCGGTTTCTCCGTACCAGGTGATGGCCGGATCCGTCATCCCGGCAGCGCTGATCACCGGCATTAATTCCGATCTCCCTGGGCAGGTACTCGCCACGGTCACCGAACCCGTATACGACACGGCGACCGGCCGACACTTGTTGATACCCCAGGGGTCGAGGCTCCTCGGTCAATACGACAGCCAGGTAGCCTTCGGACAGCGACGCGTGTTGCTCGTCTGGAATCGGCTGATGTTCCCCGATGCATCGTCGATTGTGCTCGATCGCCTGCAAGGCACCGATCCCGCCGGCAACGCGGGCCTTAGCGACGACGTCGACTGGCATTGGCAGCAGCTTCTCGCAGGCGCCGCCCTTTCGACGTTGATTGGTGTTGCCGCGGAGCTTGCTGCGCCCCAATTCAGCACCGGTCAGGGCCAGGTGATCGTCGCCACGCGTCAGAGCGTAGGGGACACCGTCAATCAGGTCGGACAAGAGCTCACTCGGCGTAATCTCAATGTGCAGCCCACGCTGACGATCCGCCCGGGATTTCCAGTGCGCGTGATCGTGAACAAGGACCTGGTGCTGCGGCCGTATCAGCCACTGTTTTTTGAGAGATCGGCACGATGACTGCGAAGCTGCGGCTCGGGACCGATCCCGAAGACCGACACGGTCAAACTGACGATCACGCTACAGGCGGCGCTCAAGGCCGACCTCGATCGTTATGCCGAACTCCACGCGCAAGACTTGGGGCCAGCCAATCGACGTGGCCACACTGATTCCGCTTCATGCTGGAGACCTTCATCGCGCGCGACCGTGGATTTCGCAAGGCCAATCGGGGACGCTCGCCGTAATTGAACAGTGCGCGCGACGACAAAGTGCGCTTCGAGGGTCGCAACGTCGTTGCAAGTTGGGCAAGCGCTGCGGACGGAGCGTTGGGTAAGGCCGATTTCGCCTCCGCTTACCAATATCTACTCGTGTCCGATTATTTAGCAAAGAGGGCCTTGCACCATGTGTCCTGACTCTGAACCTTGAAAACACTCGACCTTCTCGAAGCTGCTGCTTTCCTGCACATGCACCAGGAGGAAGTGCGTATGCGCGCCAAACGTGGCCTCATCCCCGGCGCCAAAACGGGCCGCCGCTGGGTGTTCATCGACGACGACCTCGCGGGTTACATCCGATCGCGGTATGCTTCTCCTCGGCAAGCTTTGCGAGCGGCTGACGAGAAAGGAGTTGAACCATGTCGCTACGCAAACATTACAGCGGTACCTGGTGGGTCGATTTCCACACTCCGAACGGAGAGCGAATACGCCGAACTACTGGGACTAAAAGCAAGGCCGAAGCGCAGGAGTACCACGACCAGCTGAAGTCGGAAACTTGGCGGCTGCGGAAACTGGGTGATCGGCCGCGCCGAAGTTGGAATGAAGCAGCGGTAAGGTGGATTAAGGAACAGCAGCATAAGGCGACGCACGACGACGATAAGGCGAAGCTTCGATGGCTCGATCCCTATCTTGGCGGCCGGCAACTCGATGCTATCAATCGAGAGCTGATCGACAAGATCACTCAAGCAAAGCTGGCGGAGGGCCGCAGCAACGCGACGGTCAACCGGCACTTGGCTTTGGTAAGGGCGATCCTGCGGAAGTGTGTGCGCGAATGGGAATGGCTCGATAAGGCGCCCGCGTTGCGGATGTTGCCCGAAGCACCCCGGCGCATTCGCTTACTCACCAAAGACCAGGCTCAGCAGCTGATCGCGGCCTTGCCCGAACATTTGGCGGACCTTACGATCTTCTCGCTTTCGACCGGACTGCGATCGGCCAATGCAGCCCGCATCACCTGGCCGCAAGTCGATCTGGAGCGGCGGTTCGCATGGATCTATCCGGACCAAGCGAAAGCACGAAGGGCTATCCCGGTTCCACTCAACAGTGCGGCCTTGGCGGTGGTAATGAAACAAATCGGCAAACACCCGGAGAGGGTCTTCACCTACGACGGCAAGCCGATCGAGCGGGGCAGCACCAGCGCATGGTACCGAGCCATCAAACGCGTCGGGTTAAAGCACTTCCGCTATCACGATTTAAGACACGTTTGGGCAAGCTGGCATGTGCAATCGGGTACGCCGTTGTTCGCGCTGCAGGAGTTGGCCGGGTGGGAAACCGAGCGCATGGTGCGACGTTATGCGCATCTCAGCGGCGAGCATCTAGCGCCGCATGCGGAGCGTATGGCCGAAAATTTGGGCACGTTTTGGGCAACACCGGGAAACGACAACAAAAAGCCGTCCGACGAGACGGCCGAATGATGTTGTTTCCACAGCAAAAAACTGGTGGCCAAGGGCGGAATTGAACCACCGACACACGGATTTTCAGTCCGCTGCTCTACCAACTGAGCTACTTGGCCATTCTTCACCAACGTCCGGAAGGAAATAATTGCCCTGGTGAAGGCCGCATATTGTAACTTATCGACAGCTTTTTTGCGGTGTTCGAAGGAGCCTAGGCATGGCCGGATTCAACAACCCGCTCGAGACATGGAACGCGCGCTTCGCTCGTGACGAGTACCTTTTCGGCGAAGAGCCGAACGTGTTCGTGCGTACGCAGTCGCACTGGCTACGATCCGGCGACTCGGTGCTGTGCGTCGCCGACGGCGAAGGCCGGAACAGCGTCTGGCTTGCCGAACAGGGTATGAAGGTCAGTGCGTTCGATTTTGCACCCAACGCCGTGGCCAAGGCCCGGCGCCTGGCGCAGCGCCGTAACATCAGCGTCGCCCACCAGTTGGGCGACGTATACACCTGGCCGTGGACGGCCCAACGCTACGACGCGCTCGTCGTGGTGTTCATCCAGTTTCTGCCGCCGGCTTCCCGAGACGGCGTGTTTGCGGGAATGATGTCCGCCGTCGTGCCGGGTGGTCTGTTTTTGCTCGAGGGTTATCGTCCCGAGCAGGTGGATTACGGTACGGGCGGTCCGCCGCGCAGGGAGCACATGTACACCCGCCCATGGCTGGAGACAATGTTCGCCGGGTGGGACATCCTGCTGCTCAAGGACTACGACGCCACGATTCAGGAAGGCCACGCGCACAACGGAATGTCGGCGCTCATCGACCTGGTCGCGCGCAAGCCCTGAGGCCGCAAAGGACAGCACTACCGAGGCCCAGGGGCAGCGCGTGGACGAGTCTTAGTCAAGCAGGTCGGACCCGCCGCTGACGTCTAACTCCTTTCCCCGCGAGGGATGGCCCCGTCGCCTGACTCACTCCGTGGCGGTTGCCACCTCAGCCTTGTCCACCACCGTAAACGAGGTCCAAAGGTACTCGAATTGTTGTTGGATCGGCGCGTTCAACCGCAACGTGTAAGTCGCATCAGAAGACAGCAGGGTCACCGTGCTATCGATCTGGAGATTGCAGGCCGGCAGAAGCAAGGTGCTTATGGGCATGGTCGGCCGCTGTTCGCTTGGTGGCAAATACAGTGCTGCGAAGCAGCGTTGAGACGAGTCCGGAGATCCGTCACCACGTGATTCGGTTACCAACTTGACGAAGCGCGGGCTGCGACCAACATGTTCCACGCCGATCTCGACATGGTCGACCATAAGTCGCCTGAATCGGCGCACCACCGACACGGTCCACGGGGCATCGTCGGTCTCGCGAAATGCCAGTAGCGAGCCCGGAATGATGCGGTTCAAGTCATCGATCTGGCCGCGCAGCCGAGACCCGGAATCGCTGCGGTCTCTTAGCTGCCACACTTCCGGAACCACGCTCGGGCTGTCCGCGGTCGCCATGGATGCTCGGCCGGCGCCCATTGCGTTGGGTGGTGAGTACATTCCCGCCCCAAGCGGCGAGCTGGCGACCCGTTCCAGGTGCGGGTCCTGCAATGTCATATCCTTCGTCCGCGCAACAGCTTCGTCGTGGAGGACTTTGATGATGGAGGCGGCGCTTAAGATCGTCTGAACGGCTAGATCAACCGGAGTGCGCTCCTCCAGCCGTGCGATGCGACTGGAACTCGGATCGAAAACAGCCTTAAGCTTGCCCAGCAACGCAGCCTGGCCCGCGCTGTCGGCCGACGCTACCGCTCCATGGGGCGTGCCCGAATCCCGCAGCGACTGCAGTTCTTTGTCGATCATCGTCACCAATGGCGACGGATCCAAAAAGAGGGGATTGCCCACCGTCGCGGTCGATGCCCATTGCAAGCCATCGGTGGCGTCCAGATCGACGACGAAAGCTTTCTGCTCCAAGCGACTTCGGCCCATGACCTCGGGTGATTGGAGGTGCACCAGCTTGCACCAGCGCTTGAACCGGCGATCCGCCCATAACGCCTCGCGCGGCGAGAACTGCCCGTCATTGAGCGCCTCGAGCAGCAGCAGCCGAATGAACTGCTGTTCCGGCGTCATTGGCACGTCCTGCGGGTCGTCGGCTTGGCTTGCGGCAATGCTATGCATGGCTACGCCACGCGTTCTTGCAAACCGGTAGGCCTCGTGGAGCTCCTTCCACTGTCCGGGGATCCGCTTCTTGAAGCGAATGAAGCGCAGTATGAGCTCGGCCTGTCGATGCTGAAACAACTGCACGACAACGGTGTGCGCGTGCGTCAACCAGAAGGCATCGGCGCTATTTCTTGCGTGTCGCAGAAAGCGTTCGTAAGCCAGAAAAAAGGACTGGCTCAGACGCAGGCCGGCAATCCAGAAGCTTCGTTCGAACGGGCTTATCCCAGTACCGCCTTCGACATACAGGTTGAGCAACCGATGGCTCAATGGTTCGGTATCCCGATCTAGCGTGAGTAAGGCTTCAAACTGCCTGGCGCTGGGCTGGTTATCTGCTAGAAGCCTGTCAATCGCTGCGCACGTCAGGTTCTGCGCCTCGATCGGGTCTGGACTCGACAACGGGTGCCAAAGCCTGTCCACCGCCGTCCCGTTGCGGGGACGTCCGGCCTGGCCGATACCAACGCGCGCGACAAAGTCCGCAGTACCCATGTGCGATCAACCCGCCGCGATGCGGCTCCGGCAGGCTAATGCACAACTCGTGCCAACGATCGATGGCTGCCGGACTGCCCGCTCGATGCCGGTCGGCGAGCGTTACGGCAGGCGCTTCTCGACCCGCCTGTAATGCTCAACATTGAACTGCACAACCACGTACCGCTGCGCTAGCGCGCTTTTCGCACGCTAGGTCTTCGCTGGCGCAAAACCGCGTTCGCGCATCAAGGCGTCGGTGTCGACATCGCGCCCACGGAAACGACGATAGGCTTCGTCAGGCGGTACCGAATTGCCGACGCTCAGGATGGTCTCGAAATAGCGCCTCGCGACGGCCGCGTCGTAAGCGCCTTTGCCCTCCTTGAACGCCTCGAAGACATCGGCGGTCAGGGTATCGGCCCAGATGTAGACGTAGTAGCCCGCCGAATAGCCGTCGCTGGCAAAGATATGCCCGAAATGGGTCGGTCGGTGGCGCATGACGATGGCGCTGGGACAGCCGATTTCGGCCATGGTCTGCTTCTCGAACGCTTCCGGATCGATCCTTTGCTCCGGCGTAGCGGCGAGGTGGATTTTCAGGTCGTAAATTGCCGCAGCCAGGTATTCGACGGTCGAGAATCCCTGGTTGAAGTTCCTCGCCCTCTCGATCTTGGCGACCAGGTCTGCCGGGATGGGTTTGCCCGTCTGATGATGCAGCGCAAACTGGTTGAGAACCTCCGGCGTAAACAGCCATTGCTCGTTCAACTGGCTGGGGAATTCCACGAAGTCGCGTTTGACCGAAGTGCCGGCGAGCGTCGGATAGCTGACCTGCGAATTGAGGCCATGCAGAGCGTGGCCGAACTCGTGGAACATGGTGACCGCGTCGTCCCACGAAATAAGTACCGGCTGGCCCGCTTCGCCTTTAACGAAGTTCGTGTTGTTGGACACGACCGGGGTGATCTCGGTCCTGAACTTCTCCTGGCTGCGATAGGCGTTCATCCAGGCACCGGAGCTCTTACCTGAGCGCGCATAGGGATCGAAGTAGCACAGCCCGACGCGCTGGCCGTCACGCTGAACTTCGTAGACGCTTACATCGGGATGGTAGACCGGTACATCGTCGACCTTGACGAAGCGCAATCCGTAGAGCTCGCCGGCGGTCCAGAACAGCGCCGCACGCATCTTGTCGAGCTGCAGGTACTGGCTGATTTCGGTTTGATCGATATCGTACTTAGCCTTGCGTACCCTGTGCGCGTAATAGCGATAGTCCCACGCCTCGAGCGTAATCCCGGCGCCTTCGCGGTCGGCAAGTGCCTGCATGTCGGCGATCTCTTCGCCCGCACGGGCGACAGCGGCTTGCCAGACTTTGAGCAGCAATGCCATGGCTGCCGCGGGCGTCTTGGCCATGTTGTTGTCCAAGACCCAGTGCGCGTGGCTGGGAAAACCCAGGAGCCGGGCGCGTTCGGCGCGCAGCTGCAGGATCTCGGTAATCACCGGTTTGTTGTCGTGCTCGCCGGGGTTGTCGCCGCGCATGATCCACATGCGCCAGCCCTTCTCCCGCAGATCGCGGCGCGAGGAGTAGGTTATGAACGGCTCGATCGACGAGCGCGTATTGCTGAAGACCCACTTGCCTTTCCGACCCTGCGCTTCGGCGGCTCTGGCGGCCGCGGTGCAAAGGGCAGCGGGCAACCCCTCCAGATCGGCTTCTCGGTCGATGACCAGGGTGTCGTTTTCTTCGTCGGCCAGTTCGTTTTGGCGGAAAGTCGTGAACAGGCTGGCCAGGCGCTGATTGATCTGTTTCAGCAGCGCCTTTTCCGTTTTGCCAAGCGCCGCGCCCTGGCGGGCAAAGCTCACGTACACCACCTCCGCGAGTCGCTGTTGTTCCGGCGAGAGGTTTGCGTCGCTGCGCGCGGTGTAGACGGCTTTCAGGCGTGCGAACAAGGCTTCGTTTTGCACGATTTCGTCGCGAAACGCGGACAGCATCGGTGCCAGCTCGGTCTCGACCGCCTGCGTGTTCTTGTCGTTCAGGGTCGAGGCATAAATCTGAAAAATCTGGGTCGCACGCTTCAAGGGACGGCCCGAGTCCTCGAGTGCCGCCAACGTGTTGTCGAAGCTCGGCGCCGCGCGGTCGCTGGCGATCGCGGCGATCTCGAGCCGGTTCAATTCCATGCCTCTCTGAATGGCGGGCCTAAAGGCTTCGACTGCCATCCGGTCGAAGCGCGGCACGCCTCCGCGAGGACCCGTCCACGCCGAGAGCAGCGGGTTATCTTCGTCCTCGGCCGTACTGGCTGCTGGCCTCAGCATGCTAGGCGCACTGTGGGCGAGCGCGAGGAGCGGCGCCGACCGGAGCGACAGATGACCGCGCAGGCGGCCCTCCGGGCGGTTGCCTTGGCACCGGCAGCGACAGCGTCGAGTTGTTGGGCCTGCAACATGACAGTGGCGGGTATTCTAGCTACTCGCGCCTGCTTGGGGGAGCGAGAGCGCCCGGCGGGGCAAAGAAAGCCAGCAACTCGGCGCAGGTCGCATCAGGCACTTCCTCGGCCAGGTAATGGCCCGACGCCAGCGCCTTGCCGCGCACGTCGCTGGCGACGCTCTGCCAATCGGAGACCGGATCGAACAGGCGATGCACGACACCCTTCTCGCCCCACAAGACCAGGAGTGGGCAGTCGATCTTGCGTTGCGCGTCGGCCGCATCGTGCTCGAGATCGACGCTCGCCGCCGCGCGGTAATCCTCGCAGGTGGCATGGATCGTCGCCGGATCGCGGAAGCAGCGTTCGTATTCCGCGCGCGCCGCCGCGTCGAACAAGCCAACCCCTGAGCCGCCCCAGCCGCCGATTTTCTTGTGCAGGTAGTAGTCGGGGTCGGCCCCGATTAGCCGCTCCGGCAGGTCGTAAGGCTGGATGAGAAAAAACCAGTGGTAGTAGGCGGTGGCGAATGCCTGGTTGGTCTGACCGTACATGATCGCCGTTGGCGAGATGTCGAGCACGGCGAGCCGCTCAATGCATTGCGGGTAATCGCGCGCCATGCGGTGGGCCACGCGCCCGCCGCGATCGTGCCCGGCCAGGGCAAAGCGCGCGAAGCCGAGCGCCCGCATGACCTCCACCTGGTCCTGCGCCATGGCGCGCTTCGAGTAGGTCCGATGCTCCGGGTCGCTCACCGGCTTGCCGGAGTCGCCGTAACCGCGCAAGTCAGCGCAAACGACCGTGAAATCCCGGGCGAGACGCGGCGCGATCCGATGCCACATGGCGTGGGTCTGCGGGTAGCCGTGCAGGAGCAGCAACGGCGGCCCGTCGCCTCCCACGACGAGATTGATTTCAGTGCCGGAGGTACGGATCCGCCGCGGCTCAAAATCGGGAAACAGGTTAGGCATCGCCGGCCGGTTGCAGTGACTCGCCGCGCTCGTCCCTCACCCGGTCAGCGCGGCGGCCCGGTCCGGCGCGATGCCCACCGAGGCGGCAGCGGCGATCAGATCGGACCACGTCTTCTCGTCGACGGGAATTCCCTGCGCGGTGCGCTCGGCGCGGGTCCGGCGTTCGATCTCACCGGGCAGCAACACCGGCGCGCCGGTCTGCAGTGGCGGCGAAGCCTTCACCCAGGCGAGGAACCGCGCCACTTCGGCCGCGACGCTGCCCTCCGCGTCATAGACTGCCGGGGCGATGTAGATGGAAAGCATGTTGTTGCGCAGGACCTCATCGGCTGGGTCCGAACTCTTGCCCGTCGAGATCGCTCCGGCGAGCAAGTCGGTGACGATCGACAGTCCGGAGCCCTTGTGGCCACCGACGGTCAGCAGCGCCCCCCCGGCGTAGAAGGCCTTCGGATCGGTGGTCGGTCGCCCCTGCTGGTCGATGATCCAGCCTTCCGGAACTGGCTCATCGCGATTGAGCGCGACCATGAGCTTGCCTTCGGCGACCATCGAGGTGGTCATGTCCATGATGACCGGATCGCCGCCCGCGACCGGGATGCCGATGGTGATCGGGTTGGTCGACAGCCGGCGGTCGCTGCCGCCAAAGGGCGCAACCCGCAGCCCGCTCGACGTATTCAGAAAGTGCAGGGACACCTGGCCCGCGGCGGCGGCGAGTTCGGCCCAGTCGCCGACGCGCCCAAGGTGACCGCAATTGCGCAGGCCGACCAGGGCGATGCCCATGCTGGCCGCCTTGGTCGTGCCGAGTTTGCCGGCAAACTCGCCGACCACCTGCCCGAAGCCGCGGTTGCCGTCGATGATGGCAATGGCGTCGCTCGCGAAGGCGACCGTCGGCGCCTGATTGGCCTTGACCCAACCCTTGCGCAGCCATTCGAGGTACCGGCTTACGCGTATTACGCCGTGCGAATCGTGGCCGACCAAGTTGGAGTCGACCAGACGCAGGGCGATTGTGGCCGCTTCCGCCGGATCGCTGCCGGCCGCGCGCATGATGGCGGTGACCAGCTCCACGAGCCGGGGTGCCGCAACGCTGCGCACGTCAGTGAATCTCCGGTTCAGGCGTGGGGGCCGTGCCCTCGAGGAAATCGAAGTCACAGCCCTCGTCCGCCTGCGTGATGTGCCGCTGGTAGAGCGCACCGTAACCGCGCTCGTAGTGCGGCGCGGGTGGCTGCCAGGCCGCCCGCCGGCGATCGAGCTCGGCCGCATCGACTTTGAGCTCCAGCCGGCGCTGGGGCACGTCGAGTTCGATCAGGTCGCCGGTGCGCACCAGGGCGAGCGGGCCACCGACAAAGGACTCCGGTGCCACGTGCAGCACGCAAGCCCCATAGCTCGTCCCGCTCATGCGCGCATCGGAGATGCGCACCATGTCGCGCACGCCTTGCATCAGCAGCTTCTGGGGAATCGGCAGCTGGCCCCACTCCGGCATGCCCGGCGCACCCAGCGGTCCCGCCTTCTGCAGCACCAGGACCGAGTCCGCGGTCACTGGCAACGCTGGATCGTCGATGCGTGCGGCCATGTCGTTGTAGTCGGTAAAGACCACCGCCGGCCCGGTATGGGTTAGCAGGTGCGGCTCGGCGGCAGCGGGCTTGATCACCGCGCCGTCCGGCGCCAGGTTGCCGCGCAGGACCGCGAGGCTGCCGCTGGCGACCAGCGCCCGGTCGCGCGGCAGAATGACATCGCGGTTAAAGACTTCGGCGCCGTCAATGTTCTCGCCCAGGGTCTTGCCGCTGACGGTGCGGGCATCGAGGGCCAGCAAGTCGGCAATCTCCCGCAGCAGCGCGCGCAGGCCACCAGCGTAATAGAAATCTTCCATCAGATACTTGCCGGCGGGACGGATGTTGGCGATAAGCGGCGTCCGGCGCGAGAGCTCGTCGAAGCGATCGATCGACAAGGCGATGCCGGCACGCCGTGCCACGGCGACCAGGTGCACCACCGCGTTGGTCGAGCCGCCGAGCGCGAGAACGGTGGTGATGGCGTTGTCGACGGCCGCCGTGGTGAGGAAATCGCGTGGCTTGAAATCCTCCCAGACCAGGTCGACGCTGCGCCGGCCGGTATCGGTCGCCATCCTTGCGTGACGCGAATCGGCGGCCGGAATCGACACGGCGCCGGGCAGCGTGAAGCCCAACGCCTCGGCCGCGGAGGTCATTGTCGCGGCCGTGCCCATGGTCATGCAGTGGCCCGGAGAGCGTGCGATGCCATCCTCGAGCTCAGCCCATTGCGCGTCGCTGACACGGCCAGCGCGTTTTTCCGCCCAATACTTCCACACGTCGGAACCGCTGCCGAGGGGCTGGTCGCGCCAGTTGCCGCGCAGCATCGGGCCGGCCGGCATGAAGATCGCCGGCAGATTCATGCTGATCGCGCCCATCAGCAAGGCCGGTGTCGTTTTGTCGCAACCGCCCATCAGCACGGCGCCGTCCACCGGGTACGAGCGCAACAGCTCCTCGGTCTCGAGCGCGAGCAGGTTGCGGTAGAGCATTGTGGTCGGCTTCTGGAACACTTCGGCCAACGCGATCGCCGGCATCTCCAGCGGAAAGCCGCCGGCCTGCAGCACCCCGCGCTTGATTTCCTCCACCCGCTGCCGGAAATGCGCGTGACAGGCGTTGATGTCGCTCCAGGTGTTGATGATGGCGATGATCGGCTTGCCGAGATAGTCGCGGCGCGAATAACCCATCTGGGCGGCGCGCGAATGATGCCCGAACTGGCGCAGGTCGTTCGAGCCGAACCAGCGGTGCGAGCGCAGTTCCTCGGGTTTCTTGCGTATGCTCATGCGGCCCTTGTCTCCGGCACCGTCGTCACGCCGCCGGCCTCGAGGTGGCGAATCAACGCCCGGTTCGCCGCGGGGTTGAGGTCCGCCGTGCGCGCGAGCGGTGGCACGGCAATCACCGAGCGCGCCAGATCGGGCGCGGTTACCGCACAGGTATACACGGGGAGTCTCCTCGGGTGCGAGGCTTTGCGCGCATTATAGCGGCGGAACCCTGGCCAAGCCCTCCGGTGCTGGTACTACGCGGGGCGCAGCGATGTGACACCGGCCTACGTAGGCTCGGGGCGGCCGTTTACCGGCAACTGGGAATACCTGCTTGACCGGGATATTTTCACTTCGTCGCCGGCGCTCAACTGGAGCGCCGCCGCGTTGGGCGTGGGACGGCTCGCTGCTTGGCGTCGGTTCGCTCATTCTCCGCGACGCCACGGACGCGGAGCCGCATCTGCCGGGGAACATGCGTGTGCCCATCGAGCTGCTCAAGCCCATCCGGCCGGACCTGGTGCAGTCGGGTCACCGCCCGGGGCCGGAGCGGCCCCGGCTCGGTGTAGCCGCCGACGAAGTCCAGGGGTGCCTGCTGGTAACCCGCATCTCGCCCGACAGCCGGCGGAGGAGGCCGGGTTGCAGGTCGGCGACATCATCCTAGGTGTCGGCGGCGAGGCGGTGCATACGCAGGCCGAGTTCTAGCGCAAGGTCTGGGGCCGCGGCGCCGCGGGCAGCGAGATTCCGCGGCGCATTTTGCAGGACGACGCGGTGCACGAGGTCAAGGTCCAGTCCATCGACCGCGGCGACTACTTCCGCCAGAAGAAGATGGACTGGGCACAGCCGCGCGCTGGTTCGGCCGACGCTTCCGACCCACGCATGGCGCGGCGCCGTGCGTGGCCACGACGGAATCCGCGTACAATGCGCGCTGCCTGCGCGCTTGGGCGCCGGCGCCCGCCGATCCCCGCTCATGCCGCTCTACGCACTAACGATTTTTGTCAGCGCGTTTCTGCTGTTCCTGCTGCAACCCATCACCGCCAAGCAGATCCTGCCCTGGTTCGGTGGCTCGGCGGCGGTATGGACCACCTGCCTGGTCTTCTTCCAGACGACGCTGCTGGTGGGCTACGCGTATGCGGACGCGGTGACCCGGCGCCTGTCGCCGAAGGCACAGGCCGGGCTGCACGTGGCGCTGCTGTTGCTGAGCTGCGCCCTGTTGCCGATCATTCCGGGCGCGCAGTGGAAGCCGCTGGGCACCGAGAACCCGTCGTTGCTCATCCTTGGCCTGCTCGCGGCGACAGTCGGCTTGCCTTATTTTCTGCTGGCGACGACAAGCCCTCTGCTACAGGCGTGGTTTGCGCGCAGCTTTCCCGGGCGCAGCCCGTACCGTCTCTTCGCCTTGTCGAACCTGGCGTCGATGCTGGCGTTGCTGGGCTATCCGTTCGCGCTCGAGCCCTGGGTGGCAACGCGTCTGCAGTCGTACGGCTGGTCGGTCGCGTATGGCGGGTTCGCGTTGCTTAGCGCGGCGTCGGCGTGGCAGGGACTGCGCGCCACTCCAGTCCTGACGCCAGTCGCTGGCTCGCCCGCCGGGCCGCACGAGGCGCCGCCGACGTTCGGTCGGCAGCTGCTCTGGGCCGCGCTGGCTGCGACCGGTTCTTATCTGCTGCTCGCGGTATCGAACCATATCTGCCAGAACATCGCCTCGATTCCGCTGCTCTGGATCGTGCCGCTTTCGATCTACCTGCTCACCTTCATTCTTTGCTTCGACGGCACGCGCTGGTATCGGCGGCAACTCTTCTTGGCGCTGCTTGTCGCCGCACTGGGCGTCATGGCCTGGACCCTCGCCGATCAGGATCTTACCCAGCAGCTGCCGCTGCAGATCAGCGTGTTTTGCGTGGGTCTGTTCCTCGCCTGCATGTTCTGCCACGGTGAACTCGCGCGCCTAAAGCCCGCGCCGCGTTACCTGACCCGTTTTTATCTCATGGTCGCGCTCGGCGGGGCCATCGGCTCCGCGCTGGTCGGTCTGGTCGCGCCGGTGGTGCTGCCTGCATATTTCGAGTTGGCGTTCGGACTGGTCTTCTGTGCGGCGTTGCTCGTCTATCAGACGCGGCACCTGCACAAGGTCTTCCCCGCGCTGGCCGGCATGGCGTTGCTGCTCGCGATCGGTGCGGCCGGCTGGAGCATTCACGGTTTCTACGAGAACACGGTCACCGCGACGCGCAACTTCTACGGTGTCCTGCGGGTGCAGGAATGGGGCGCGGGCACGGCCGACTACCACCGCTCGCTCATTCACGGGACCATCCTGCACGGAACGCAATATCCGAGTCCGGAGCTGGAACGGCATCCGACGACCTACTACACGCAGACCTCGGGCATCGGCCGGGCAATCGAGTCGCTGCACCCGTCGTTGACGCCGCTTAAAGTCGGCATCATCGGGCTGGGCACGGGCACTATCGCAACCTATGGCAGCACTGGCGACATCTATCGCTTCTACGACATCAATCCGGCCGTCATCGGCATCGCCACGCACCGTTTCACCTACCTCGCCAAGAGCGATGCGACTATCCAGATCGCGCTCGGCGACGCGCGTCTGAGCATGGAGCGCGAAGCGCCGCAGGGCTTCGACGTGCTGGCGATCGATGCCTTCTCGAGCGACGCGATACCGGTGCACCTGATTACCATCGAGGCACTCGCGGTCTACCGCAGGCACATGAAGCCGGGTGGCATCATTGCCTTCCACGTGACCAATCGATATCTCGACCTTGTGCCGGTGGTAGAGCAACTGGCGACGGCGGCGGGGATGCAGGCGGTGCTCGTCGCCGACGATGGCGACGACGCCTTGGCTAGTCGCAGCGATTGGGTGCTGGTGTCCGACAGCGCGGAGGCGCTGGCCAGGGGACCGATCAGCGAGGTAGCTGAGGCGATCACACCACGCCCCGGCTGGCGCTTGTGGACGGACGATTTCAACAACGTCATACAAACCCTGAAGGTCTTTGCCGGCGAGGACTGAGCCTCACAAAGCGAGTTCGAATCAAACTTTTGCTGCTGCACGCGATGAACCAAGTAGCGCACGGACCTGCGCGACATCCGGACCTGCGCTGCAGTAACGGATGCACTCCGCGATCGCCCTCGATTTCCTCGAGTCGACGACCTTGATCACTACTCGCCCGCACGTTCTGGGCGCACTCGCTCACGGGCGCGCAAACAATTTTCAGTTACTGCGGTTCCTTGCCGCGAGCATGGTGGTTTTTTTTCACTGCTTTGCGCTGACAGACCACTGGACCGAGGAACCCCTTTGGCGCATAACTCGCGACTGGAACTTCGGCGCGCTTGGCGTCCAGATTTTCTTTGTCATCAGCGGTTTTCTAGTAACGCAGAGCTGGCAGCAACGCGGCCGCCTTGTGCCGTTCCTGGCGGCGCGTATCCTGCGCATCTATCCGGGGCTGATCCTCGCGACCGCGTTCACCGTGGTGCTTGCCGGCCTGTCCAGCCCCCTCGCCTGGTCCGCTTTCCTTGGGGATCCGCAGACGCTTGATTTCGTCTGGCACACGGCGTTGGGGTGGGAATTGCGCGACAAGCTACCCGGCGCGTTTGCAACCAATCCCTTCCCCGGCTCTGTCAACGGGTCGCTGTGGTCGCTGCCGCTCGAGTTGCGCCTGTACCTCGGTGTCGCGTTCGCGGGCGTCCTGGGACTCTTCTCGCGACGCTGGCTGTTTGTGGCCGCGGTAGCCGGCGCGATCGTCGCCACGCTCCTCTGGCCGCACTGGCTGCCACTGTTGCCGGACCCCGAGGCAATTCGTCGGGTGGTCCTGCTCTTCATGCTCGGCGCACTCGCCTGTGTCATCCGGGACTGGCTTCCCGTTTCCCTTGTACTCGCACTGGCGGCTGTAGTCGTGCTGCTCGCCAACCCAGCCGGCATCGGTCGCGGCGTTCTATTTGGTCCTTTGTTCACGTACGCCGTGCTTACTCTTGCGTACCATCCGCAGATGCAGTGGGCGGCGTTCAATCGCGTTGGCGATTATTCGTACGGGATTTACGTCTTCGCCTTCCCGATTCAGCAGACGCTGATCGAAAGGAGCGCGGGTTGGCTGCCGTGGACGCTCTTCGCCGCGACCATGCCGGTTGTGCTCCTTGGCGCGATGTTGTCCTGGCACGGTGTGGAGAAACCGGTGCTTGCGCTTAAGGCACGCTTTCGCTAGCGCGCTCCTTGCGCTAAGGAGGGATAAAGGGCGATATGCCGGACGCGCGTCGCCGTCGCCTGAGCTTGAAATCGCAGCGCGATGCGAATCTGATCGGCGGCCGCGAGCGACCGGGGCCACTGCAGCGGGACCGCGAGGCCCGCGCTCGTCGACCGAAGTTCAGCGACGCGCGGCCCAGCCAGCGTTACCCATGCGCCATCGGGAGTGTGCGCCTCGACCTTCACGGCGCCCACGGCAGTCGGCTCCAAGCCGAGAACCAACAGATCGGTCTCGCCGCGGGCGAGCGCCAGGGGTGCGGGTGAAACAAGCAAGAGCTCTCCATTCTCCGGCAAAACGTCGATATAGCCCGGGCCGGCAGTCAACCTGCCTCCGGCTGCCACGCTCCAGCCATCAGAGTCGGCATAGTGCGCGGAGCCGAACGTCCACAAGCGCGCGCCGACTGGCACAAACGCGTGCGCAACGGCGAAGTCGCGCATTGCGTCCTCAAGCGGCGTATTTCGCCAAGCGGTGAATGACACGTAGCCGGGTTGCGCGGCATTGACCCCGTTGGACCCGTTCCATGCCATCGGCGATGCAAAGCGCGCACCGTAGTTGAACATCTCGCGCAGCGCGCGGTAGCCCATTGCGTAAGATGGCAGCTCCTTTGGCGTGCGGAAATCGGCGGTATTGAACTCTCCAACCGCCCACCCAGGGTCCATCTGATGAAAGGTAGCAAACAGATTGGCATCGCCCTCGACGCGCATGTTATTGACCGCACCCTGGCCGTAGATGATCGCGGCCAGATGACCATCGTGCGGAATCGCACCCTCGACCGACATACCGCCCGTATCGTAGTTCTTCGACGCGCTTGCAATGTGCAATGCGAACGGGAAGGCCGTCGGATCGGGGGCAATGAACCCTTGCGATGCATAGATTCGCGACTTCGGGACACCGACTTCGACAAGCCACCGGGCCAAGTCTTCGTAATGCAGTTGCACCAACTGCCGGCGGAAGACCTCCCACTCGTGCGTCCACGGGTCCTCCCAGAACGGCTTGCCCTCGCGGGGGAAGCTGCGCGGAGGATCCACGTCGTCCCACGCACGCCATGGCCTGCCCGATAGCTTGCGCACGTCGGCGAGCGTCAGAGAATGCTTGCGGCGATAAGGCGACAGATCGGGCACGCCGGGCGCGGACTTCTCGGCGTAAGGACCGGTTCCCCTGAGCCAGTCACGGAACTGCCTGATGGTTCCAGGGTTGTAGTCGTACCACTGTTTTCCGTCGAAGAACGGATTGGTGTATGTGTCCGCATCGAGTGTAATGCCGATGAATAGCTCGGGATGGGCGCGCGCGAAACGCATCACCATTCGCGCTGCCGCCTGAAGATTGCGCCGTTTGTAATGGCGATTCTGCGCAGCGTAGACGTTGAAGGTCAGCGTACGTGCAAGGTCGGGCGCGTCGGCAGATCCTGACAGTTGCTTGAAATAATCGTGGGGCATCACCTGATTGTCGCTATTCCACTGACAGTTTGCGACGTCTTGCTCAAGGTGATCGCTGACGTCCCAATCGGGCGCGTCGCATACCGCACTGGCCCAGACGCCGCCGTTCAAAGTGAACAGTGTGGGCAGCTTATGCGCGATGGCGTAGTCGATCGTCGTGGACAATGAGTCCTCGGCGATGCGTTTCGTGCCGCAGCGCCGCTCGATGTCCCAGTCCGGGTCGAACTTCCAATCGTGCGCGCTGCCCAGGGTCGTGCGCAGGTAGAGGATGGGCACGCGCATGCCGACCTTAAACGTCGGGGACAGATATCCGGTATAAGCCGTATCGAGTTCGTTAGCCCCACCCAGGCCAATCCCGGACAGGGCGGGAATGATATAAAAAGGGGGGGCCTGGGGCGCGCGTTGTTGATAGAGTGCTCGCCACTCTTCGAGCGCCGCAGGGGGCACCAGCCCCTTGCGCGCAAGCACCGTCTCGTTGCCGGCGCGATTGATAGCGACGATCGCGAGCTCGTGGCGTTGCGGAGAGAGTGGCGCGAAATCCCCCGCGAAGGCGAAGCCGGACGCTGCGGAGTCCGGGTAGCCCGCCTTGACGCGGGCGACGTCGGGGCGGGCTATCCCGTATTGGGCGGCATAAGGCTTACCATCGACTCGGATTTCCACGCCGCGAATCCCGCCGGGGTCGAGCGTCCACCCGGATACCCGCACTTCCGTGCCGACAATCAACTCGGCGGTTGGTGCGTCGACGGCGCCAATCGGTGTCGAGGCGGCTTGCGGGGTGATCGCCGGGCTGGCGGCCGGAATTGGAGCATGCCGTTGCTGCCAGGCCAACGTGCCCGCGATGCCCAGCGCCACGGTGATGAGCACCGCCGCTGCCACGCTCCCAGGGCGATGCGTCCAGACGAAACCGCGGGCGAACATTGCAGCGCAGTATGCCCGCCTCAAATAGGCGGCGCAATACAGGTAAAATGCGAGCGTTGTGCGACTCGCAGCAGCAATTCGTCGAACGGCCGCGGGACTCTGTAACCAGGTACGGTGTCCAGGTGCTGAAGAATGCGGACAGGGATCGGCAGCCGCGACCCTTTGCACCCGAGCAGCCGATCCCACCGCATGCACAATCCCGACCTGCAAACGCTGCGTTCCGCGCCCGGGCGCGATCGCG
Organism: uncultured beta proteobacterium; assembly: GCA_963777455.1. Taxonomy (GTDB): domain Bacteria; phylum Pseudomonadota; class Gammaproteobacteria; order Burkholderiales; family Casimicrobiaceae; genus PALSA-1003. The sequence goes on along the minus strand of CAVZQQ010000004.1, from coordinate 1,584,805 downwards.
TTGAGATCCTCGATCAGACGCGGCTGCCGCATGTCCGCGAAACCGTGTGGCTCGCCACGGCCGCCGATGCCGCGCACGCGATTCGTGCGATGCAGGTGCGCGGAGCGCCGCTGATCGGCGCGACCGCGGCCTATGGTCTCGCCCTGGCGCTGCGGGCCGACTCGTCCGACGCCAATCTTGCCGCGGCGCATGCCCTGCTGCTGGCCGCGCGTCCGACGGCGGTAAACCTGCGCTGGGCGCTGGATCGTGTCCGGCAGAAGATCGCGCCACTGCCTGCATCCCAGCGCGGCCCCGCCGCCTGGGCAGAAGCCGAGGCGATTGCCGCCGACGATATCGCCATCAACCGCGCCCTTGGCGAGCATGGCCTGCGGGTCATCGAGCGGCTGGCGGCCGGGCGCGCCACGCCGCTGCAGATACTCACCCACTGCAATGCAGGTGCCCTGGCAACGTTGGGCTGGGGTACCGCGACCGCGCCGATCTACCTCGCGCACGCGGCCGGCCTGCCGCTGCACGTCTGGGTGAGCGAGACGCGCCCGCGCCTGCAGGGGGCGAAGCTTACCGCGTGGGAGCTCGGTATGTTCGGCGTTCCGCATACGCTGATCGTCGACGCCGCCGGCGCGGCGCTGATGCAGCGTGGCCGTGTCGATCTCGTGCTCGTCGGCGCCGATCGGGTGACCCGCACGGGCGAGGTCTGCAACAAGATCGGCACCTATGAAAAGGCGCTGGCAGCCCACGCCAACGCCGTGCCCATGTACGCCGCCGTCCCCTCGCCGACGATCGACTGGGGCCTGGACAGCGGCGCCGACATTCCCATCGAGGAGCGCGACGCGGGGGAAGTGCTCGGTCCGGGCGGCGGCGATGCGATCGCGCCACAGGAAACCCCGGTCTTCAATCCGGCCTTCGACATCACCCCAGGCCATCTTCTGGCGGGCCTCATCACCGAGCGCGGCATCTGCGCGGCGTCGAGCGCCGGACTGGCCACGCTGTTTCCGGAGTTTGCCGGTGACTGAGTTCGCGCTGCGCGCGCAGATCATCGCGACCGCGCTGGAGATGAATGCCTGCGGGCTCAATCGCGGCAAGTCCGGCAACGTCAGCGCCCGCTGCGGCGACGGGTTTCTGGTCACCCCCAGCGGCGTGGCGTACGCGGCAATCCGCCCCCAGGACATCGTGGCGATGACGCTCGACGGCGCAGCGCACGGCGCCCTGTTGCCGTCGTCGGAATGGCGCTTTCATCGCGACATCTACGCGGCACGCACCGAGGCCGCCGCAGTGGTGCACGTGCATTCGCCGTTTGCCACCACGCTCGCCTGTCTCGGCCGCGATATCCCGGCGTTCCATTACATGATCGGCGTGGCCGGGGGCAACAGCATCCGTTGCGCGGCGTATGCAACTTTCGGTACCCAGGAGCTTGCCGATCAAGCGCTGGCCGCACTACAGGGCCGCAAGGCGTGCCTGCTCGCCAATCACGGCATGATCGCCGCCGGCCCGTCGTTGCGTGACGCCCTCGCGCTGGCGGTCGAAGTCGAGGCGCTGGCCGAGCAATACTGGCGCGCGCTGCAGATCGGGTCGCCGAATCTGCTTTCCGACGCCGAGATGGAGGTCGTGCTGGCGAAGTTCGCGACCTACGGCAAGCCCGAAGCCGGCAGCTAATCGGTCCGCGTTGCCCGAATCTCAGCCCGATCCCGTGATCCCGTAGCGGGCGAAATCGACGCTCGGATAGTAGGCAAAGAGCGCGCGGATTCGGGCTCGCTGTGCCTCGCTTAAGGTCGCATCGCTCTGGCCGACGCGGCCATCCCTGAACGTGCCGTACTTGCGCGTCAGAATCTCAGGATGGATGGGGCCGGGATCGCGAAAGCGCAGGAACCGCAGGACTTGGCGCAGGGTACCTTCCTTGTCAGCCATCATCTGTTCGTAGGTTATCCACAGGGCGTCGACCGCGCCCTGTTCGCACAGCCGGTACCAAGAGACATAGAAGTTGACGAACCAGGGGACGGCGAGGTCGATGATCATGTCCAGCCGCCGCTCCTCGCTCAGGTCCTTTGCGAATTGATCCTGCCATACAAACGAATAGCCCTCCGCGCCGGTGGCCGAGGCAGGCAACAGTGCCTTCTGCCGCAGGTCGTGCTGCAGGCTGACCACGATGTCCTCGATGCGCCGGACAAGCAGGATGGGCCTGATCCCGAAGTGCTCCATGAGCTTGGCGTTGTGGAACGTGCCTTTCATGTGCAATTGCGACACGCACCCCTGGGCACTCATCAGGCATAGCGCGGGCAGGTACAGGTCGTGCTCGTTGGTGGAACGGGCTGCGCAAAGGCGAAACGACTGCAGGCCCGTGAGATCAATGAGCGAACCGCAAAGAAAAGTCGTGCCGGATTTGGGCGCGCCCGCGACAACGATCATGGGCTTGGCGCCGCGGGGTCTGACCCGGGCCGCCTGCTTCCGGGTGACTAGGCCTTCGCCCAATGCCGCACGGGTGAGCGTGTCGACGAAGAGCTCATTGTCCAGAGAATTCGTTGCCTTGGCGGGCGTGGCCGGCGCGTTGCGGTCGCTCTTTTCCGAGGCGACCACGGCGCCCTCGAGTCTGCCGAGCGCGGCACGCGTCGCCTCGAGATAGCCGCGCCCAAACCGCACATCGGGTTCAAGGTGGCAGCCTTCACCCCAACCGTTCCAGGCGTTGATAAAAACAATCCGGTCCTCGGGGTCCGGCGCGCGTCGCGCCTGCGCCACGATGGCGGCGAGCCAGCGCTCATAGTTGCGGGGATGGCTGTTGACGAAGATCTGACCGTCGTTCTGCGCCTTCGCCGTGTTATCCCACGCCGTCATGGCCCCCCGAAACCAACGATAGGTCGGCTGCGGCTGCGCCAACGCGTCCTGCGCCGCGGAGATGTAGTCCAGAACCGTGCCGGCAAACACGGGGTTGGTCCGCTGCACCTGCTCGGTCAACGTTTGGGCACGGATCCCGTTGGGCGGTTTCTCGACCGCAGCATCGAAACCCAAAGCGTCCGGGGTCGTCATCCCCGGATACTGGACACAGGCAAGATAAAGGTCGCCGACACCGGCGTGGCGCGCCACGTCGCGGTAGGCGGCCGTGGCACGCGCCGTATCGGCCAGCAACTCGGGGCGATCGACGAGCAGAAGGGGCCGGTTGCGAACGCGAATGTAGCGACGATCCGCAAACAGCGGCAGCAACCCCTCGATGAAGCCTCGTTCGTTGTCTGCCCCGTCGGTAGAGGCGACCGATCCGACGCCGTTGCCTGCATTCGAGTCGCCGGTCGAGCCCGGGTTGGCCCAGCACACGCAGAACGGAAACTCAGGCACCCCGGATTGCGCGACTTCGTCGAGTGGGGATTGTGGCGGTCGCGTGCGGTTGGACCAGTAGTAGTAATAGCAGAAGCCGTAGATTCCATGCGCCCGCGCCAAGTCCGCCTGGGCCGCGCGCGTTTCGCCCCGGCGCAGATCGTAGCAGCCGAGCTCGCCGGGCAGATGTGGCTGGTAGTGCCCGACGAAGTTGGCCCGCGCCTGCGTTACCTCGCTCCACTCAGCGAACCCGTCGTTGCGCCAAGCACCGTTTCCGGGGGTCGAATGCCGCTGCGGAAAGTAGAAGGCGATCAGTCTGACGTCGGACATCGGGGCAGGTCAGGTGGCGGGGCGCCGACATTATAGGGTCGGCCACCGCGTCCGTAATCACGCAACGGTCGGGAAGCCGCTGCGCAGTCGCAGCGTGCCTTGAGACCCACGGTTCAGCGATCCGACTTTGGCGTGGGTTAGTGCTCCGTTGCCGGAGAAAGCAAAACGCCCCGGCGAAAAGCCGGGGCGTTTTGTATGCAGAGGGTGCCTGACGATGACCTACTTTCGCACGGGTAATCCGTACTATCATCGGCGCGCCACCGTTTCACGGTCCTGTTCGGGATGGGAAGGCGTGGTTCCAGCGGGCTGTGGTCGTCAGGCATTGATCAGCAGTCGGTGCACTGCAGTTTCTGCCTAGTACACCGGCCGACGGAGGAAGAAGTAAAGGTTGGATTAGATTGGCGCAAACACCGTAACCGCTTGCTGCAATGCCCACGGTTATGGGATCAAGCCGCACGGGCTATTAGTATCGGTTAGCTTAAGGCATTACTGCCCTTCCACACCCGACCTATCAACGTGGTGGTCTGCCACGACCCTTCAGGGAGGTTAACCCTCCGGGAGATCTCATCTTCAGGCACGTTTCCCGCTTAGATGCTTTCAGCGGTTATCGCTTCCGTACATAGCTACCCGGCAATGCGACTGGCGTCACAACCGGTACACCAGCGGTACGTCCACTCCGGTCCTCTCGTACTAGGAGCAGCCCCCGTCAAATCTCCAGCGCCCACGGCAGATAGGGACCAAACTGTCTCACGACGTTTTGAACCCAGCTCACGTACCACTTTAAATGGCGAACAGCCATACCCTTGGGACCGGCTTCAGCCCCAGGATGTGATGAGCCGACATCGAGGTGCCAAACACCGCCGTCGATATGAACTCTTGGGCGGTATCAGCCTGTTATCCCCGGCGTACCTTTTATCCGTTGAGCGATGGCCCTTCCATACAGAACCACCGGATCACTATGTCCTGCTTTCGCACCTGCTCGCCTTGTCAGGCTCGCAGTCAAGCACGCTTGTGCCATTGCACTATTAGTACGATAGCCGACCGTACCTAGCGTACCTTCGAGCTCCTCCGTTACTCTTTGGGAGGAGACCGCCCCAGTCAAACTGCCTACCATGCACGGTCCCCGAACCAGATAATGGTCCTGGGTTAGAACCGCAATGACGTCAGGCTGGTATTTCAACGTTGGCTCCACGAGAGCTAGCGCCCTCGCTTCAAAGCCTCCCAGCTATCCTACACAAACCTCATCACAGTCCAATGCAAAGCTACAGTAAAGGTGCACGGGGTCTTTCCGTCTAGCCGCGGGGAGATTGCATCTTCACAAACACTTCAACTTCGCTGAGTCTCGGGTGGAGACAGTGTGGCCATCGTTACGCCATTCGTGCAGGTCGGAACTTACCCGACAAGGAATTTCGCTCAGTAGTTGTTACGTCGAAATCGACGGGCTGGTCATTTCTGCCAACCTCTGCATGTCGCCATGCAGCTCGGACTATATCTTCATCTCAAATCGAGACGCTTGGCGTGTAGTCTCTGAGGATTCTTGGATGTTGCGTCCAAGCCTTTCCTGCTGATTGTCTGCACCGCACGGATTGTCACGCTATTCGCGTACCGGCGGATGCGCCAGAGTTTCCAGCATTTAGCCAAGTTTTACTAAGGCTAGCGTTTGTTAACCTTAGGACCGTTCGTGATTGTTACTCGCCGAGTCACTTGCTTTCGACTCGTCGGGCGCGGGCATTTCTGCCGCGCTCTGCATGTTGCCATGCAGGCCGGACTGTATCATCCGCTCTTTTTCGAGCGGTCTGGCGTACAGTCTCTGAGGATGCTCGAACCGGCCGAGGATGTCCTCGTCCGTATACCGTCTGTTTCCGCCATCATTCATGTCGCGCCGGATCCGAAGAATTTCCTCGATTCCTTCGCGGCACAAATGCTTCCCTGCTTTGAACAGTTCAGCCAATGCGACGAACTTCGCGAAATCACGCTTCTTCTTTGCCGACAGAAAATGAAATCGGCGAAAAAACGGAATCACATTGTCCAGAATGGACTGGAGATTGTTCACCTCGTAATACCAGACCCCGTCCTGGCGCTGGCGCATCGTCCCGCATTCCAAATACCGCTTGAATTGCGACAGAATGACAGGATCACGCTGCGAGATGTTAAAGCAGAGCGATACTTTCCATGGCAGAGGATAGTCTTGCCGAGGTCGGAAACTTAGGTTGAAGCTTCCTTCCCCGTCCGTGAAGCCGGCCAAGTAGCAGCCGATCTCCGGCGGAATACCCTTTACATTCAGCATTCGAGCCTTTCCTGCTGATTGCCCGTCCACGAAGGATTTTCACTGCCGCCTTGTTCGACCTGAGACAGGTCTAGCGACGAGTACCCTCGTCTCAACCGGGGATTCCAGCATATGGCCAGATTTTACAACTACAGTGGTCCGATTCTATAGTTACGGCCGCCGTTTACCGGGGCTTCAATCAAGAGCTTGCACCCCATCATTTAACCTTCCGGCACCGGGCAGGCGTCACACCCTATACGTCCACTTTCGTGTTTGCAGAGTGCTGTGTTTTTGTTAAACAGTCGCAGCCACCTTTTCACTGCGACCCCTATCGGCTCCCGCTGTACGCGTTCACCTACCAGGGGCGCACCTTATCCCGAAGTTACGGTGCAAATTTGCCGAGTTCCTTCACCCGAGTTCTCTCAAGCGCCTTAGAATACTCATCCTGCCCACCTGTGTCGGTTTGCGGTACGGTCAACTTGGCACTGAAGCTTAGAGGCTTTTCTTGGAAGCAGGGTATCAGCAGCTTCTGGCGAGCAAGCCCGCCTTCGTCGTCACGCCTCAGCTAAGACCCCCGGATTTGCCAAAGGGCCACGCCTACACGCTTAAACCGGGACGTCCATCACCCGGCCTGCTTAACCTTCTCCGTCACCCCATCGCATGCCAAATCGGTGCGGGAATATTAACCCGCTTCCCATCGACTACGGCTCTCGCCCTCGTCTTAGGGGCCGACTCACCCTGCGCCGATGAACGTGGCGCAGGAAACCTTGGGCTTTCGGCGAGCGGGCCTTTCACCCGCTTTATCGCTACTCATGTCAGCATTCGCACTTCCGATACCTCCAGCAGCCCTCACGAGCCACCTTCACAGGCCTACGGAACGCTCTCCTACCATTGGCGCGCTCCGAAGAGCGCGTCAATCCCTAGCTTCGGTGCACAGTTTGAGCCCCGTTACATCTTCCGCGCAGGACGACTCGACCAGTGAGCTATTACGCTTTCTTTAAATGATGGCTGCTTCTAAGCCAACATCCTGGCTGTCTGAGCCTTCCCACCTCGTTTTCCACTTAACTGTGCTTGGGGACCTTAGCTGAGGGTCTGGGCTGTTTCCCTTTTGACCCCGGACCTTAGCACCCGGGGTCTGTCTCCCACGCTCGCACTTTGCGGTATTCGGAGTTTGCCATGGTTTGGTAAGGCGCCATGCCCCCCTAGCCATAACAGTGCTCTACCCCCGCGAGTGATACGTGAGGCACTACCTAAATAGTTTTCGGAGAGAACCAGCTATCTCCGGATTTGATTAGCCTTTCACCCCTAGCCACAGCTCATCCCCTACCTTTTCAACGGTAGTGGGTGCGGCCCTCCACGAGGTGTTACCCCCGCTTCAGCCTGGCCATGGCTAGATCATCCGGTTTCGGGTCTACGCTATGCGACTGAGGCGCCCTGTTCGGACTCGCTTTCGCTACGCCTCCCCTATTCGGTTAAGCTCGCCACACAACGTAAGTCGCTGACCCATTATACAAAAGGTACGCCGTCATCCCTTGCGGGACTCCGACTGTTTGTATGCATGCGGTTTCAGGATCTATTTCACTCCCCTTCCGGGGTTCTTTTCGCCTTTCCCTCACGGTACTGGTGCACTATCGGTCGATCACGAGTATTTAGCCTTGGAGGATGGTCCCCCCATCTTCAGACAGGATTACACGTGTCCCGCCCTACTTGTCGTACCCTTAGTTCCACTTCCGACGTTTCACGTACGGGGCTGTCACCCGCTATGGCTGCCCTTTCCAGAGCATTCCGTTAGGTCAAAAGCTAAAAGGTACCGGCTGCTCCCATTTCGCTCGCCACTACTCTGGGAATCTCGGTTGATTTCTGTTCCTGCGGGTACTGAGATGTTTCAGTTCTCCGCGTTCGCTCCGGCCACCCTATGAATTCAGGTGGCGGTGACCCTTGCGGGCCGGGTTTCCCCATTCGGACATCCCCGGATCAAAGCTCGTTTGCCAGCTCCCCGGGGCTTAACGCAGGCTGCCACGTCCTTCATCGCCTGTGATCGCCAAGGCATCCACCACATGCACTTAGTCGCTTGATCCCATAACGCTGAGCATTGCTGCCTTCGCATCACGGGTGTTTGCGATACCCGTTCCCTCTGAACTCGAGAGGGGCGGGTCGATACAATCTAACCCAGCACACGACAATGTTCCGTCGTGTGCCCTTTACTTCTTCCGTTTTGTTAAAGAACAACCGAATGCTCTCGGTCCGATCAAAGATCAGAGGTAAGCCTGCGGCTTACCTGTGCTCTTTGTGCTGCACCACGTTTCCAGGATGCCCCTCCTCATTTGGTGGAGCTGAACGGGATCGAACCGATGACCTCCTGCTTGCAAAGCAGGCGCTCTCCCAACTGAGCTACAGCCCCAAACGCCGTGCTGCGCCCGCACCTTCGCCGGGCCCGCCCGCGTCGCGAATCGCTGGTGGGTCTGGATGGATTCGAACCATCGACCCCCGCCTTATCAAGACGGTGCTCTAACCAACTGAGCTACAGGCCCGCGTCCGGCATCCTATCGCCGCCACAAACTTTTCTCTGGCGGCAACAACCGATAAGCGTGGGCACTTGGAAGAGGCTGGAAGAGCAACTGCGGCGAACCTCCGGACAGTTTTACGCTGTCCTTCGGCCTAGGCCGTTGTCTTCTGCTTCCGAGAAAGGAGGTGATCCAGCCGCACCTTCCGATACGGCTACCTTGTTACGACTTCACCCCAGTCATGAAGCGTACCGTGGTAAGCGGCCCCCTTGCGGTTAGCCTACCTACTTCTGGTGCACCCCACTCCCATGGTGTGACGGGCGGTGTGTACAAGACCCGGGAACGTATTCACCGCGACATGCTGATCCGCGATTACTAGCGATTCCGACTTCATGCAGTCGAGTTGCAGACTGCAATCCGGACTACGACCGGCTTTCTGGGATTGGCTCCGCCTCGCGGCTTGGCAACCCTCTGTACCGGCCATTGTATGACGTGTGAAGCCCTACCCATAAGGGCCATGAGGACTTGACGTCATCCCCACCTTCCTCCGGTTTGTCACCGGCAGTCTCCCTAGAGTGCCCTTGCGTAGCAACTAGGGACAAGGGTTGCGCTCGTTGCGGGACTTAACCCAACATCTCACGACACGAGCTGACGACAGCCATGCAGCACCTGTGTTACGGCTCCCTTTCGGGCACACCTAGCTCTCGCTAGGCTTCCGTACATGTCAAGGGTAGGTAAGGTTATTCGCGTTGCATCGAATTAATCCACATCATCCACCGCTTGTGCGGGTCCCCGTCAATTCCTTTGAGTTTTAATCTTGCGACCGTACTCCCCAGGCGGATCACTTCACGCGTTAGCTGCGGTACTGAGAAATCGCTTCCCCAACACCTAGTGATCATCGTTTAGGGCGTGGACTACCAGGGTATCTAATCCTGTTTGCTCCCCACGCTTTCGTGCCTGAGCGTCAATCTCAGCCCAGGGGGCTGCCTTCGCCATCGGTGTTCCGCCACATCTCTACGCATTTCACTGCTACACGTGGCATTCCACCCCCCTCTGCCAGATTCAAGTCCCCTAGTTTCCACTGCCATTCCCAGGTTAAGCCCGGGGCTTTCACAACGGACTTGCGGGACCGCCTACGCACGCTTTACGCCCAGTAATTCCGATTAACGCTCGCACCCTACGTATTACCGCGGCTGCTGGCACGTAGTTAGCCGGTGCTTATTCTGCCGGTACCGTCAAGGACCACAGGTGTTATCCGTAGCCTTTTCTTTCCGACCAAAAGAGCTTTACAACCCGAAGGCCTTCTTCACTCACGCGGCATGGCTGGATCAGGGTTTCCCCCATTGTCCAAAATTCCCCACTGCTGCCTCCCGTAGGAGTCTGGGCCGTGTCTCAGTCCCAGTGTGGCTGATCATCCTCTCAGACCAGCTACCGATCGTCGCCTTGGTAGGCCGTTACCCCACCAACAAGCTAATCGGACATCGGCCGCTCCCATAGCGCGAGGTCCTTGCGGATCCCCCGCTTTCCTCCGTAGAGCATATGCGGTATTAATCCGGCTTTCGCCGAGCTATCCCCCACTACGGGACACGTTCCGATGTATTACTCACCCGTTCGCCGCTCGCCGCCAGGGTTGCCCCCGCGCTGCCGCTCGACTTGCATGTGTAAAGCATGCCGCCAGCGTTCAATCTGAGCCAGGATCAAACTCTTCAGTTTAATCTCTGCAAGAACTCATACTGACGTTGACCAATCCACCTTACCCCTTTTGCGCCCCCCGGTTGCCCGGGACACGCTAAAGGTTCAATGTCTTGGCCGCGGGCCCGACCGCCGTGACAGCCGTCAGACCCGCTTCCTTCAGTGTGAGTACAACGAAGTTTCGAGCACCCGGTTACCCGGGCGACCTCACCCCAAGCACCCACACCTATCGGTTGTTCGTTTTGTTAAAGAGCGGCGCCCGGAAAATCTAGACGCGAAGAGGCGCGATTATACCCTATAACGCGGTCGGGTCAACAGCCCCTTGCGCTTCCGGCGCGTGGATGGCGGGCGCGGCGCGCAGGGCGGCGCTGCTAGAATGCCGCCTCGCATGCTCGCGCCGGCAAGCGGCAGCGCGAGCGCAGCGAGCGCGGCCGCTCTAAGCCGCGGTTGCGCCGCGCAAAGTCCCGCACGATGGCTGCGATTTCATCCCCGGCGTCCCTCCACGCGCTCATCGTCAAGCTCGCCGCGATCGGCGACGTGGCGATGGCCCTGCCCATGGTGAGCGCCCTGCGCGCGCAGCATCCGGGCTGCCACATCGCGTGGCTGTGCGGCACCAGCGCCGGTCCGCTGCTCGGGTGCGTCACGGCCATCGACGAACTGATCATCGCCGACGAGCGCGCGCTCCTGGCGGGCTCGTCGCGCGAACGCATCGGCGCCACGCTCGCGGTCTGGAAACAGCTCGCCGGAAGGCGTTTCGACCTGGTCCTGACTGCGCACACCGACCCGCGATACCGCCGCCTAACGCTGCCGGTGCGGGCTGCGCGGCGGCGCACGCTGGCCGCGGGGGCGCAGCGCGGCATCGTCCCGGGCCGCTACCACGGGGACGAGTACGTGCGCCTGGTTACCGGGCGCGACGACTACCGCGCGCAGGCGTTTGCGCCACCGCCCCTCGAAGCCGCGCTGTCGGCGGAGCTGCGTACGCTGCTTACCGTCGGCAACCCCCGCGCGCGGCCGCTGGTCGCGCTTGCCCCGGGCGGGGCGCGCAACGCGGCCCGCGACACTCCGCTGCGCCGCTGGCCGCTCGGGAGCTACGGCGCCCTCGCGGGCTTGCTCGATGCGCACGGCTTTAAGGTCGTGCTCACCGGCACGCCGGAGGACGCCTGGACGCGCGCCGCATTTGCCGCTTTCCCCACCACCGACTTGATCGGTCGCACCACGCTGCCGGAGTTGCTCGCGCTGTTCCGGGCCTGCGCCGCGGTGGTGACGCACGACTCGGGGCCCCTGCATGTGGCGCGGCTCGCCGGAGCGCCGCGCGTGGCGCTGTTCGGGCCGACCGACCCGGCCGCCTTCGTAGGGGAGCGCACGGCAACGGTGGTGCTCTGGCCAGGACGCGACCTGCCCTGCTCCCCGTGTTACGACGGACGCGATTTCGCCGCCTGCGCCGACAACGTGTGCATGCAGCGGATCACGCCGCAAGCCGCGCTTGATGCCGTGCTCGCCCTCTGCGCGCGCGCCGGCGGAGCCCCCGGCTAGCGGGCCAGCCGATGCGAGGGCCGCTGCGGGTCGCGCTCGTGCACGACTGGCTCGATAGCTGGGGCGGCGCCGAGAACGTGCTCGTCGAATTGCTGCGGCTGTTCCCGGACGCCGATCTGCATACCCTGATCGACGTCATGCCCGCCGCGTCGCGCTATCGCCTCGGGGGCAAGCGCGCGCGCACCTCATGGCTGCAGCACCTGCCCGGTGCCCGCGCCTGGTTTCGCTACTGCCTGCCGCTGATGCCGGCCGCGATCGAGCGCTTCGATTTCACGCCCTACGATCTGGTGCTGTCGAGCTCGCACGCGGTGGCCAAGGGCGTGCGTACCGCCCCGGGCCAGGTCCATGTCTGCTATTGCCACACGCCGGCACGCTACGCCTGGGAGCAGCGCGAGCGCTATGTCGCGCCGCGCGGCCTGCGCGCCGCGATCGTGCGCCGCCTGCTTGATCGCTTGCGCGACTGGGACCGGGATAGCGCGGTGCGCGTCAATTATTTCATCGCCAACTCGGAACACATTGCGCGGCGCATCGCGCGCTGCTATGGACGCGGGGCAACGGTCATCTATCCGCCGGTCGACTGCGCGCGGTTTGCCGCGGGCGCGGCGGCACACGACGGCGCGCGCGAGGACTACTACCTGGCGGTGTCGCGGCTCGTCCCCTACAAGCGCGTCGACCTGCTCCTCGCTGCGTTTCGCGCGCTGCCGCAACGGCGCCTGGTGGTCGTCGGCGAAGGGCCGCAAGCGGCCGCGCTGGCGCGCGCCGCTCCGCCCAACGTCGAGTTTAGAGGGCACGTCGAGACGGTAGAGCTGGTGCCGCTGGTGCAGCGCGCGCGTGCCTTCGTGCACGCCGCCGAGGAGGACTTCGGTATTGCGCTGGTCGAAGCCCAGGCTGCGGGAACGCCGGTGATCGCCTTCGCCGGCGGCGGAGCAGCCGAGATCGTGCGCGGGCTCGACACCCCGGCGCCCACCGGCGTGCTCTTTGAGGCGCAATCCAGTGCGGCGATCGTGGCGGCGATCGAACGCTTCGAGGCGCTCGGTCCGCGCATCGAGGCGCCAGCGTGCCGGAGCAATGCGGCGCGTTTCGCGCCGCAGCACTTTCGCCAGGCGCTGCGTGCGTTCGTCGAACGCGTGACCGCCGCGCCGTCGTCGCCCGCCGCCGGTGCCCTGGCCAAGCGGATACAATAGGCGCGGTACGCCATCGAGCACCCTTTAGGTTTCCCCGTGCCTGTTTCGTCCGCGTCGCCGGCCCCCGCGCCCGCGACGAACTCGCCTTGGGCGCTGCGCCTGGCCGTCGGCGGTGCGCTCGCCCTGGGCATCGTCGTCTGTGTGGTCGGCTATCTGGTGCTGGCGGTGCCGGGGGCGTGGTTTGGCGGGGCGCGGCAGTTGCAATGGACCCCGGACGACCTGACGCTCGCGCGCGGCTCGGGAGGGCTCACGCGCGAGGCGCTGGCGCTGACCGCGCCGGATGCGAGCGGCACGGTCGTGGTGTCGTTGACCACCTCCCTGCGCGCCCGGGACTACCCGGTGATCACCTGGGAGGTTGCCGGGATCCCCGAGGGCGTCGAGGCGGCACTGCTCTGGTACAACGACTACCAGCCCTCGCGCGTGTTTTCGCGCAAGCTGACCGTCGAGGCCGGGCGCATTGCGCCGGCCCTGGTTGCCTCGGAGCGCAGCTGGCTCGGCCACATCGGCGGCCTGGCGCTGGTGCTGCACGGTCCGTTCACCGAGCCGATCAAAGTGCGCGGCGTCGCCGCGCGGCCGATGACCGTCGCGCAGGTGCTCGGCGACCGGATCAGCGAATGGTTCGCCTTCGAACCGTGGAACGGCACGTCGATCAACACCCTGACCGGCGGTGCCGAGGCGCAGGATCTGCCGCTGCCGGTGTTGCTTGCCGCGGTGGTCGTCATCGCTGCGCTGGCCTTTGCCGCGCTCGCGCGCTGGAAGCCAGAGGCCTTCGGTCACGCGCCGGGCCCCGTCATCGCCGCCTTCTTTCTCGGCGCATGGTTCCTGCTCGACGCCCGCTGGCAGTGGAACCTGCTGCGCCAGGTGGACCGGACCTTCCACCAGTATGCCGGCAAATCCTGGCGCGAGCGCCACCTCGCCGCCGAGGACGGTCCGCTGTTCGCCTTCATCGAGAAAGTGCGCGCCAAGCTGCCTGCGCCGCCAGTGCGCGTGTTCATGATTGCCGAGGCGCATTACTTCCGCGATCGCGGTGCCTACCACCTGTATCCGTACAACGTCTACTTCGATCCCTGGCGCAACACGATCGCGCCATCGACGGCAGTGCACCCGGGCGACTACGTCGTCGTCTATGAGCGGCGCGGCGTGCAATACAACGCTGCGCTGCAAAGCCTGCGCTGGGACGACTCGCCCCCAATCAAGGCCGAACTCGTGCTGCTCGACGGCGGCGGCGCTCTGTTCCGGGTTCTCTGAATGGACTACGCCGCACTGGCCTGCGGTTTGGCCCTGCCGTGGCTGCTCGGCGTGGCGCTGCTCGCTGCGCTCGACTGGCCGCGGCCGGCCGCCGCAGCGGCTGGCGACCGCGTCGCCGGCGGTAAGGCCCTGCGCCTGGGCTACGGCTACTTTGTCGGCTTGCTGCTGCTCACGCTGTGGATGCGCGCGCTGTCCTTAGCCGGCGTCAGCTTTGGCCGGCTGTCGATCGGGCTGCCGTTGCTCGCAGTCACCGCGGCGCTGGGGGCTTGGGCCAGCCGTCGCCAGCGCCTTGGGCTGGAGGCGCTGCGCGACCTGCCGCGATGGCTGCTGCGCCCGCCTCTGGCGCGCTGGCAACGCGTGGTCGGGCTGCTGCTGCTCGCGTGGCTCGCCCTGCGCTTTGCCTTGCTCGCCGGCGAGGTCGCCTGGCGACCGCTTTACCCGTGGGACGCGTGGGTGCAGTGGGCAACCAAGGCGCGCGTGTGGTACGAGCTCGGGCATATCGTTCCGTTTGTCCATGCCGACGTCTGGCTTGCCGGCGCGCCGGGCGCCTATTTTGACGCCTCGCCCAATTACCCGGCCACGGTTCCCCTGCTGCAGGTCTGGAGCTGTGTCGCGCTCGGCCGCTGGGACGATTCGGCGATGAACTGGCCGTGGCTGCTGATGCTCATCGCGCTGACCCTCGCCGTTTATGGCGCGTTGCGCGATGCCGGCCTGTCGCCCTTCGCTGCGCTCATCGGCGCCTACCTGGTCGCCTCGCTGCCCTTTGTCGACGTGCATGTCGCGCTCGCCGGCTACGCCGATCTCATGATGGCGGCCGTCTACACGCTGGCGGCACTCGCCTTCTACCGCTGGGCACGCGGCCGCGCGCCGCGGGACGCCGCTCTGGCGCTGCTGTTGGCGCTCGCCTGCCCGCTGATCAAGATCCCGGGCGTGATCTGGGCGCTGACGCTGCTGCCCGGCGCCATCGTCGCGCTGCTGCCGCGCCGCGGCCCGCGGCTGGTCGCGCTGGCCTGCGGCGTCGGCGCGTTGACGCTGCTCTTTCTCGCCCAGTCCTCACCGCAGATCATGGGCCATCGTCTGCACCTGGATTTCGACCCGCCGTGGCGCTCGCTGTCGGAAGCGTATTTCCTGTTCAACAACTGGCATCTGTTGTGGTACGCGGTCGTGGTGCTGGCGGTCATCGGCGCGCCGCACCTCGCCCGGCGGCCGCTCGCGCCACTTGCCTGCGTCGTTGCCGCCGGCTTGGCGTTCCTCGCTATGGTGTTCACGTTCACCAATGTCGCCGCATGGGTGGCCGATTTCACCACCGTCAACCGGGCCACGTTGCACCTCGCGCCGCTGCTCGTGTGCCTGTGCGTCCTGCTCTGGCGGGAGCTGTTCTTGCCGCGGCCGGCGTCGGTGCCCGCCGCGACGGAGAAACCTGCCCTCGCTGCCGCCGATGCTTGATCTTCCCAGCGTCACCCTCTGTTGCGTCGATACCGTCCATCCTGCGCTCGCGCTGCGCGCCTTGCGTCGCTCGATTTCGGACATCCGCTTCGCGCACGCGTTGTTGCTCACCGACCCGATGTCCGCCGCGGCGGACATCGAGGTGCGCGGGATTGCGCCGCTCGCCTCGCGCGAGGCGTACTCCGCGTTCGTGCTCAAGAGGCTCGTCGAGCACATCGAGACCGAGCACGTGCTGTTGATTCAGTGGGATGGCTACGTCATCAACCCGGCGGCGTGGCGCGACGATTTTCTCGCCTGCGACTACCTCGGGGCGAAGTGGTTCTGGGGCGACCCGGCCACGCGGGTGGGTAACGGCGGCTTTTCGCTGCGCTCGCGGCGGCTGCTCCGAGCGCTGCAGGATGCGCGCATCGAACTCGCCGGCGCCGAGGACGAGACCATCTGTCGCCGCTTTCGGCCGCTACTCGAGCGCGAGCACGGCATCGTGTTCGGCTCCGAGCCACTGGCCGACGCGTTTGCGTTCGAGGCCGCCTATCCGCTCGGCAAGCCGTTCGGCTTTCACGGCCTGTACAACTTCTGCCGCGTCGTGGCACCCTCCGAGCTCGTCGAGCTCACCGGTTCGTTCACGCCGGCGATCGCACGCTCGCCGCAGCTCCTGCAGCTCGGCCGCAACTGCCTGGCGCTCGGGCAGTGGCAACCAGCCGCGGCGATCTTCCGCTGCATCCTTGAGCACACGCCCGACCACCCCGAGGCGCAGGCGAGCCTCGCGCGCGCCGCGGCCGGCATCGTCGCCGCGCCGCCGGCCGGCCGCAACGAGCCGTGCCCGTGCGGCAGCGGCAAGCGCTACAAGCATTGTCATGGGGCGACGGCCGCGCCCGGCGTGGTCGGGACCATGCAGGAGGCGCTGCGCCGGCATGAACGCGGCGACACCGAGGGCGCGCTGCGCATCTACCAGGCGATACTCGCGCAGCAGCCGGACCATCCTACGGCGCAGCATTTCGTCGGCGTGATCTACTATCAGCGCGGCGACCCAGCCGCAGCGCTGCCGCTGCTCGAGCACTCCGTCATGCGGCAGCCCGAAGAGCCCGAGTTCCACAACAACCTGGGGCTCACGCTCGTCGCCCTCGATCGCGAAGCAGAGGCGATTGCCCACTACCGCGCCGCGCTGGCGCTCAAGCCCGAGCACGCCGTCGCCTGGAACAATCTCGGTCTCGCCCATCAGTTGCACAACGACGTTGGCGCGGCCATCGATGCCTTCCGCCGGGCGCTCGCGCTCCAGCCCGCTTTTGCGCAGGCGCGCTGGAACCTCGCGCTGGCGCTCCTGCTCGACGGCCAGTTCGCGGAGGGCTGGCGCGAATACGAGGTCCGGCTCGCGCTGCCGGAGCTCGGCGGCAGGCAGCCGCCCCTGCCGGGTGTGCGCTGGGATGGCCGCGAGCCCGCTGGCAAGACGCTGCTCGTGGCCACCGAGCAGGGCCTGGGGGACGCGGTGCAGTTCGCCCGTTATGCGCAGCTGCTGGAGCGCGCCGGCGCGCGCTGCGTACTGCGTTGTCCGAAAGCCCTCGCGCCGTTACTGGCGAGCATTCCCGGTGTCGCCGAGGTCAGCGTGGAGGGCGCGCCACCGCCTCCCTGCGCTGCCTATTTGCCGCTGCTGTCGTTGCCGGGGGTGTTCGGCACCACCCCGGACACCATCCCGGCGAGCGTACCCTACCTCGCGATTGCCGCGGCCGGGCGCACTGCGGCGCGCACGGTGCTCGCGCAATCCGGCTGCACGCGCCGCATCGGCCTGTGCTGGGCGGGCAATCCGGGGAACCGCAACGATCGCAAGCGCTCGCTGCCGCTGTCCGCGCTCGCCCCGCTTCTGGCGTTACCCGGAAGCAGCTGGTTCTCGCTGCAGGCGGGCGATGCCGCGGGACAACTTGCGACCACTGCGGCCGCACAACAGATCATTCCACTACCGGAGGGAACGGCGCTCGTTGACACCGCCGCACGCATCGCTGAGCTCGACCTCATCATCAGTGTCGACACCGTCATCGCGCATCTGGCCGGCGCGCTGGCGCGGCCGACGTGGCTGTTGTTGCCGTTCGCGCCCGACTGGCGCTGGCAGCTTGGCCGCGACGACAGCCCGTGGTATCCGACGCTGCGCCTGTTCCGCCAGTCGCGGCCGGGCGACTGGGCCGCGGTCGTGCAACGCGTCGCTGCGGCGCTGCAGGGCGAGCTTGCGCGGCACGGGACGACGCGTGCGCCATGACCGGGCCCGGTCCGAATGCGGCCGTTGACGCGCTGCTGCGCGAGGCGACGGCCGCCTGGGAGCGCGCCGACGCGACGCTGGCCGAGACCCGCTGCCGCGCCGCGCTCGCCTTGGACGCCGACGCCGCCGCGGCGCTGCTGCTGCTGGGCGTGATCCTGCGCCGGCGCGACCCCGCCGCCGCCTACACCGCGCTCACCCGCGCAGCGGAGCGCGCGCCGCGCAATCCCGACACCTGGTTTCATCTGGGCAATCTGCAGCGCGAGCAGCGGCAGTTCACGGCAGCCGTGGCGGCGTACCAGGCGGCGAGCGCGCTCGCCCCGGCGTCGCCCAGCCTGCTCAACAATCTCGGACTCGCCCTCGAAGGCGCCGCTGATCCCGACCACGCCTTGGCAGCGTACCGCGCCGCGCTGACCGCAGAGCCGGGCCAGCGGCAAGCATTGGGCAACCTCGCGCACCTGTTGTGCCGACGCGGCCACTATGCCGAGGCCGCACGCCTTGGCGACGACTACCTGCGCCGCTTTGCCGATGCCGATGCCGTCGTCTGGTCCGATCGCGGCATTTGCGCGCAGCACCTGGGCGACCCTGCTACGGCGCAGGCGAGCTTCGAGCGGGCGTGCAGCCTGGCGCCGGACGATACGCCACTCCTGGCGAACCTAGGCTCGGTGCTGGTCGAACGCGGCGATTTCGAGCGCGCGCAGACGGTGCTGGCGCAGGCCACAGCACTCGCGCCCGGTGCGCTGTACGCCTCGTCGCTGCTCGCCTATTGCCAGGCGGAGCTTGGCCACTGGCTGGGGCTCGACGCGCGCCACGAGGCCCTCCGGCACGCGCTTGAGGCGGGCAGCGAAGAACCGGTCAACGCCTTCGCGGCGCTCTCGATTCCCCTCCCGGCGCATCTCCAGTTGCGCGTGGCGCAGCGCTGGGCCCGCGACCTCGAGCCACTATCGCCAGCGCCACCGGCGGCCATCGCCACGCGGCCGGGCGTCCGCTTGCGCGTCGGCTACGTCTCGTCCGACTTGCGCGAGCACCCCGTGGCGCGCCTGCTCGTCGAGTGCTGGGAGCGCACCGATCGCACGCGCATCGAGACCTTCGCCTACAGCCTGGCGCCGGAAGATCCCGGCGCATTTGGACAGCGTGTCGCGCGCGCGTTTGAACATTTCGTCGATGTAAGCAGCGCGCCGCCAGCGCCGGTAGCGCAGCGGATACGCGCCGACGGCATCGATGTGCTGGTGGATCTGAACGGGTATACGACGCATGCGCGCAGTGAGCTGTTCGCGCTGCGTCCGGCGCCGGTGCAGGTGAGCTGGCTGGGCTACCTGGGCACGCTCGGCGCCCCCTGGTACGACTATGTGCTCACCGATCGCTTCGCCACGCCGCCGGCGCAGCAGGCGTTCTTCACCGAGCGCCTGCTCTATCTGCCCGACTGCTATTGCCCGAGCGACACCCGGCGGCCGGTCGCCAGCGCAGTGGGCGCGCGCACGGCCTGCGGCCTGCCGGCAAGCGGTTTCGTGTTCTGCTGTTTCAACAACACCTACAAGATCCTGCCGGCAGTGTTTGCGGTGTGGATGCGGCTGCTCGCAGCGCTGCCGGACAGCGTGCTCTGGCTCGCCCCGGGACAGGCGAGGGCGTGCGCCAATCTGCGCCGCGAGGCGAGCGCGCGCGGCGTGGATCCGGCGCGGCTCATCTTCGCCCCGCGGGTGAGCCTGGCCGAGCACCTGGCGCGCCATGGGCACGCCGACCTGTTCCTCGACACCACGCCCTACAATGCCGGCGCCACCGCCAATGACGCGCTGTTCATGGGCGTGCCGGTGCTCACCTGTGCCGGCGACACCATGGCCAGCCGCGTCGCCGGCAGCCAGCTCTGCGCCCTCGGCCTGCCCGAGCTCATCACCGCCAGCCTGGACGCCTACGAAGCGCTCGCCCTGACCCTCGCCCGCGAACCGGCGCAACTGCAGCGCCTGCGCGCACGGCTGGCCGCCAACCGCCACACCCACCCGCTGTTCGACATGGCCCGCTTCGCCCGTGCCCTCGATGACCTGCTGCTCGCCGCGTGGGAAAATCGCCCCTCCCCTCGCACCTGACTGCCCCGATGCTGCCGTCGCCCCCGCGCGCCCGTGACCCAGGCGTCGCCGAATTGTTGCGCCGCGCGCAAGCGGCGCTCGCACGCGGCGGCGCGCGCGACGCGATCAAGCTGCTGCAGCAGGCAGTGGCACTCGACCCGGCCGATGCCGAGCCGGCATTCCACCTGGGCAACCTGCTCGCCGTTCAGGGCGAGACTGCGGCCGCGATCGCGGCCTACGAGAGCGCTCTGCACAGCGCCCCCGAACACGCGGAGTTGCGCGTCAATCTGGGCATCACGCTCGGCCAGGCGGGCGAGGCCGCGCGCGCCGAGCAGTGCTTCGACGCAGTCCTGCGCCGCGAGCCTGCACACGTCGGCGCACTCGGCAATCTCGCGCACGCGCTCTTCCGGCGTGCGGCCTTCGCGGCGGCGCTGGCGCACTACGATCGCCTGCTGGCGGTGATGCCGGCGGCCGGCGCCGAGGTCTGGAACAATCGCGGCGTCTGCCAGCAGCAACTGGGCGAGCGCGGCGCCGCCGAGCAGAGCTTCCGCCGCGCGCTGGCGCTCGAGCCCGAATCCGCCGCAATCGCCGCCAACCTCGGCTTGCTGCTCTATGACGCGAACGATCTCGAGGCGGCCAGGGCTGCCCTCGAGCGCGCCCTGGCGCTCGATCCGCGACGTGCGCTCGTCGCCGCGCAGTTGTTCCACATCGATCTGCAGTTTGCCGACTGGAAGAACTTCGAGCGGCGTCGTGACGAGCTCGTGGCCAGCGTGGCCACGCTGGCGCAACACCCGGGACAGACGGTGCCGCCGTACCTGCTGCTTGCCGCGTGCGACGACCCGGCGCTGCAGCTGGCCGCGGCGCGCCGCTGGGCGTGGCCCGAGAGCGACGCGAACGCCGGCGTGGCGCCGGCACCGCGCGAGAACGCGGCGCCGCGGCGGCTCGGCTTTGTGTCGTCGGCGTTTCACGACCACCCGGTGCCGCGCCTGGTGGTCGATCTGCTCGAGCGGCTCGATCGCACGCGCTATCGCGTCTACGCCTATGCCCTGGGCCGCGGACCGAACGACGCGCTGCGCCAGCGCATCGAGCGCAGCGTGGACGTGTTCGTCGAACTCGAACATCGGGCGACCGCTGACGCGGTCGCGCGCATCCGCGCCGACGGCATCGACGTGCTGTTCGATTTGACCG
Organism: uncultured beta proteobacterium; assembly: GCA_963777455.1. Classification (GTDB taxonomy): domain Bacteria; phylum Pseudomonadota; class Gammaproteobacteria; order Burkholderiales; family Casimicrobiaceae; genus PALSA-1003. The sequence continues at coordinate 1,563,815 of CAVZQQ010000004.1, read as the reverse complement.
GCCATACCGGGCAGGCCCGTCCCGATCTATTCGCCGCGCGGGCGGCGCCGCTGCAGGTCAACTACCTCGCTTATGCCGGCACGCTCGGTGCGCGCTACTGGGACTACGTGCTCACCGACGTCTACACCACGCCCCCCGGCGAACAAGTCCACTTCAGCGAGCAATGCTGCTATCTGGGCGCGTGTTACCTGCCCGGCGATGGTGCGCGCACGCCGGTCACGCCGCCGCCGGTGCGCAGCGACTACGGGCTACCGGACTCGGCCTTCGTGTTGGTCACGCAGGCCGCCGCGTACAAGATCCTGCCGCCGCTGTTCGCGCTGTGGATGCGCCTGCTGGCGAGCATCCCCGATGCGCTACTGTGGCTGCGGCCGGTCGCCGCGCCCGCGGCGGTCAACCTGCGCGCCGAGGCAGCCCGGCGCGGCATCGATCCTGAGCGGCTGGTGTTCGCGCCGCTGGATGCCGCGCCGCGCTACCTCGCCCGCTATGCGCTGGCCGACCTGTATCTGGACACCTATCCGTTTGGCTCGCACACCAGCGTGAACGACGCGTTGTTCGCGGGCCTGCCGGTGCTGACGCTGGTCGGACGCAGCATGGCGGCACGCGCGTCGGCCGCGCAGGTGGTCGCGGTCGGGCTGCCGGAACTGGTCGCCTCATCCTACGACCAGTACGAGGCGATCGCGCGCGCGCTGGCCAACGATCGCGGCCGACTGCGCGCGCTGCGCGAACGGCTGGCCAGCGCCGGGCGCGGCTCTGCTTTGTTCGACATGGCGGCGTATACACGCGCGTTCGAGGCCGCCGTCGAGCGCATGGCGGGGGCGCGCGGCGCCGTCTCGTCCGCCGGCGGCGCATGAACAGCGCCGCGGTCGCGCGCAATGCGCCGTGCCCGTGCGGCAGCGGCAAGCGCTACAAAGACTGCCATGGCATGGTCGCGCGGACCGGGGAGCCGCTCGCCCCCGACGAACTGCTGCGGCGCGCGGGCGTGGCGGCGGCCGCCGGGCAATGGAGCGCTGCCGGTGAGCTGCTGGCTGCGGCCATCGCGCTCTCGCCGGAGCGCGCCGATTTGCTGCGCGAGCGCGCGCGGGTCGAGTGGCGGCGCGGCGACCTCACCGCTGCCGTCGCCACCTGCCGTGCGGCGCTCGCGCGCGCCCCTGGCGACGGCGCGGCCTGGAACCTGCTCGGCGAGATCCTCCAGGCGAGCGATGCCCCCGCCGCCGAGCGCGCCTGGCACGAGGCGGTGCGCCTGCACCCGGACGATCCCGAAGCGCTGTTCCATCTGGGCAACCGAGCGCGCGAGCGCGGCGAGCTCGACACGGCGATCGGCCATTACGAGCGCGCGCTCGGGCGCACGCCGGGTCATGCCGGCATGCTCAACAACCTCGGCCTCGCCTGGGCGGCACGCGGCGAGCACGAGCGCGCGGAAGCACGCTATCGGGAGGCGCTCCTCGCGCAGCCCACGCACGCGGACGCACTCGCCAATCTCGCCGCGCTGCTGCAGCGGCAGCAGCGCTACCGCGAAGCGGTGCCCGTGTTCGAGCAGGCGCTCTCGATGCGGCGTGATTTTTCCGCCGACTTCTGGAATGCGTGCGGGATCAGCCAGGGCGAGGTGGGCGCGCTGGCCGAGGCGGAGGCGAGCTTTCGCGAGGCCGCCCGCCTGGCTCCCGACCGCGTGCAGATCCAGGTGGACCTCGCCTATACGTGCATGGGCCAGAGCAAATTCGAGGCGGCGGAGGTGGCGCTGGCCCGCGCCGCCGAACTCGCTCCAGGCCATGCCTACGTCGCGACTCTGCTCGCATTCAGTCGCCTGCAGAGCTGCGCCTGGGACGGCCTGGAGGCGCTGTTCGCCACCGTGCGCCGATGCGTCGCGGACGAGGCGACACCGGCGGCGTATGCAGTGGCGCCGTTTCCGCTGCTCGCAATGCCCTTGGGGCCGTGGGTCGAGCTCGCCGCCGCGCGCCGCTGGGCGCAACGGATCGCGGCAAGCGGCGCGGCCGAACTCCTGCCGCCCGCAACGCGCACGCCCCGGGCGGCAGGACGCTTGCGCGTCGGCTACGTCTCGTCCGACTTGCGCGAGCACCCCGTGGCGCGCCTGCTCGTCGAGTGCTGGGAGCGCACCGATCGCACGCGCATCGAGACCTTCGCCTACAGCCTGGCGCCGGAAGATCCCGGCGCATTTGGACAGCGTGTCGCGCGCGCGTTTGAACATTTCGTCGATGTAAGCAGCGCGCCGCCAGCGCCGGTAGCGCAGCGGATACGCGCCGACGGCATCGATGTGCTGGTGGATCTGAACGGGTATACGACGCATGCGCGCAGTGAGCTGTTCGCGCTGCGTCCGGCGCCGGTGCAGGTGAGCTGGCTGGGCTACCTGGGCACGCTCGGCGCCCCCTGGTACGACTATGTGCTCACCGATCGCTTCGCCACGCCGCCGGCGCAGCAGGCGTTCTTCACCGAGCGCCTGCTCTATCTGCCCGACTGCTATTGCCCGAGCGACACCCGGCGGCCGGTCGCCAGCGCAGTGGGCGCGCGCACGGCCTGCGGCCTGCCGGCAAGCGGTTTCGTGTTCTGCTGTTTCAACAACACCTACAAGATCCTGCCGGCAGTGTTTGCGGTGTGGATGCGGCTGCTCGCAGCGCTGCCGGACAGCGTGCTCTGGCTCGCCCCGGGACAGGCGAGGGCGTGCGCCAATCTGCGCCGCGAGGCGAGCGCGCGCGGCGTGGATCCGGCGCGGCTCATCTTCGCCCCGCGGGTGAGCCTGGCCGAGCACCTGGCGCGCCATGGGCACGCCGACCTGTTCCTCGACACCACGCCCTACAATGCCGGCGCCACCGCCAATGACGCGCTGTTCATGGGCGTGCCGGTGCTCACCTGTGCCGGCGACACCATGGCCAGCCGCGTCGCCGGCAGCCAGCTCTGCGCCCTCGGCCTGCCCGAGCTCATCACCGCCAGCCTGGACGCCTACGAAGCGCTCGCCCTGACCCTCGCCCGCGAACCGGCGCAACTGCAGCGCCTGCGCGCACGGCTGGCCGCCAACCGCCACACCCACCCGCTGTTCGACATGGCCCGCTTCGCCCGTGCCCTCGATGACCTGCTGCTCGCCGCGTGGGAAAATCGCCCCTCCCCTCGCACCTGACTGCCCCGATGCTGCCGTCGCCCCCGCGTACCGCCCCCTGTCCCTGCGGCAGCGGCAAGCGCTTCAAGGATTGCCATGGCGCACTCGACGCGCCCGCCTCGCCCGCACCTGGCACCGATAGCCGGTTGCAGCAGGCACAACTTGCCTTCGAGGCCGGCCGCAACGAAGCCGCCGCCGCGCTGCTGCGCGAGCTACTTGAAGTCGCACCCGGTCGGGTTGCCGCCTGGAATCTCTTGGGCGAGGTGCTGTGGGCAAGCGATCGGACCGCCGCCAGTGCGGCCTGGTGGCAGGCGCTAAGCCTCGACCCGGACAACGCCGAGGCGTCGTTTAACCTGGGCAATCACAATCGCGAACAGGGCGAGCACGGCGCGGCGATCATCCACTACGAGCGCGCCCTGCGCGCCGCACCGGAGCACGCGGGGCTGCTCAACAACCTGGGACTCGCCTACAAGGCGATCGGCGCGGCTGACCGCGCCGAGGCCTGCTATCGGGCCGCGCTCGCGGCCCAGCCGCAGCATGCCGACGCGCTGGTCAACCTGGCCAACGCGCTGTTTCAGCGCGAGGAGTACCGCGAGGCTCAGGCCACCATCGAGCGCCTGCTCGCGCTGCGGCAGGATGCTCCGCCCTCGACCCGCCTGCTGCAGGCGCTAGCGCAGGAACGCCTGGGCGATACGGCGGCGGCCGAAGCAAGCCTGCGCAGCGCGGCGGCGCGTTGGCCCGAGGACGCGACGCTGCAGGCCTACCTCGGCACGCTGCTGGTGCGCAGTCACCGCTATGCCGAGGCCGAAACCGTACTTGCTCGCAGTCTCGCCCTCGCGCCGCAGAGTGCCTATGCGTTGTCGATGCTCGCCCACGCGCGCCAGCAGCAATGCGCTTGGCAGCAGCTCGGGTCGCTGTTCGCGCGCCTGGAAACGCTGCTCGCCGGCGAGGGGGCGGAAGGCCCCGTGCCGGTCGATGCGTTCTCGGCGCTTTCGATGCCGCTCTCGCCGCGCTCGCTGCTGCACGTGGCGCAACGCTGGGCGCGGAAGTTTGCGCCGGCCCGCCCGGCCGTGCCGCCGGTGTTATCGATGGCGCCTGGTGAGCGGCTGCGGGTGGCATTTGTATCGGCGAACTTTCGCGAGCACCCGACGGTGCACCTGTCGCTGGAGTTCTGGGAGAAGATCGATCGCACGCGGCTGGAGATGTTTGCCTACAGCCTGGGCAGCGCCGCCCCGGATGCCTGCCGGCGGCGCGCGCAGGCGGCCTTCGAGCACTTCGTCGACGTCGACGGCCTGACGGTGGGCGAGATCGCGCAGCGCATCCGCGACGACCGGATCGCCATTGTCATCGATCGCAACGGCTATACCCAGCATGCGCGCGAAGGGATCTTCGCCTTGCGTCCGGCGCCGCTGCAGATCAACTGCATCGGTTATCCCGGAACGCTGGGCGCGCCCTGGTACGACTACATCTTCACCGACCGCTTCAGTCTGCCCGAGTCGTTGCAGCCGTTCTACAGCGAGCGGCCGCTGTACATGCCGCACATGGCCTTTCCCAGCGACACCACCCGCCTGCCGCCGGGACCGCCGCCGAGCCGTGCCGCCTGCGGCCTGCCCGCATCCGGTTTCGTGTTCTGCTGCTTCAACAACGCCTACAAGATCCTGCCCGAAGTGTTCGCCCTATGGATGCGCCTGCTCGCGGCGCTGCCGGGCAGCGTGCTGTGGCTGCTCGAGACCACCGCCGAAGCCACCGCCAATCTGCGGCACGAAGCGCAGACGGCGGGGATCGCGCCGGAGCGGCTCATCTTCGCCCCGCGGGTGAGCGTGGGTGCGCACGTGGCGCGCCATGCCGCCGCCGATCTGTTCCTCGACACCTATCCCTACGGCGCGCACACCACCGCCAACGATGCCCTGCTCGCCGGCCTGCCGCTGGTCACCTGTGCCGGCGAGACCCTGGTCAGCCGCATCGCCGGCAGCCAGCTCGCCGCCATCGGCCTGCCCGAACTCATCACCACCCACCTCGCCGACTACGAAACGCTCGCCCGCACCCTGGCCCGCGACCCCGCCCTGCTGCATGGTTACCGCAACCGCCTCGCCGCCAACCGCCACACCCATCCCCTGTTCGACATGGACCGCTACGCCCGCGACTTCGCGACCGCCATGACCCAGATCTGGGCCGCGCATGAGGCCCAGCCGTGACCGCGGCCCGCGTTGCTCCGCCCGCGTCGCGCAACGCGCCCTGCCCCTGCGGCAGCGGCCAGCGCTACAAGGATTGTCATGGTGTGCTCGATGCCCCGGTCGTGACCGCCGATACGTTGCTCGCCCAGGCCGAGCAGGCACGCGCCGCGGGCGAGTTCGTCCCCGCCCAGCGCTTGCTCGGGCGCGCGCTTGCGCTTGCGCCCGAGCGGGCCGACCTGTTGCGCGAGCGGGCGCGCATCGAATGGACCTTGGGCGACCCGGCCGCCGCCACCACGTGCCGCGCGGCGCTCGCTCGCGCCCCGGCGGATGTCGCGGGGTGGAACCTGCTGGGCGAGATCCTCAATTCCATCGACACCCCCGGCGCGGGCGCGGCGTGGTGGCAAGCACTGAGCCTCGACCCCGACAATGCCGAGGCGTCGTTTCACCTGGGCAATCACAATCGCGAACAGGGCGAATACGATGCCGCGATCATCCACTACGAGCGCGCCCTGCGCGGGGCCCCCGGGCACTCGGGGGTGCTCAACAATCTGGGGCTCGCCCTGGAGGCCACCGGGCAGGCCGATCGCGCCGAGAACTGCTATCGCGAGGTCCTGGCCCGCGAGCCGCAACATGCCGACGCGCTGGCCAACCTGGCCAACATCCTGTTCGCGCGCGAAGCAATCGAGGAAACGGTCGCCGTGTTCGAGCAGTTGGTCGCGTTGCGCTCCGATCTGCCCGCGCCGATGTGGATGCGCCGTGCCATCGCGCAGGACCGCAGCGACGACGCGCGAGGTGCCGAGCAGAGCTTCCTGGAGGCGCAGCGGCGCGCCCCGGACAGTCTGCAGGTGGCCATTGACCTCAGCAGCTTCTATGTCCGCCACGGGCGCTTTGCCGATGCGGAAGCTGCGCTGCAGCGCGCGCTCGAGCTCGATCCTGGCAATCCCTACGCCCTGTCGCTGCGGGTGCACGCCCACCAGCAACGGTGTGTGTGGACCGGCCTCCAGCCGATGATCGAGCAGATCCGCGCCATGCTCGCGGCCGAGGCCACGCCGACCGAATATCCCATCGCGCCGTTCTATGTGCTCGCCCTGCCGCTTTCGCCTAGCTGCCAGCTCCACGCCGCGCAGCGTTGGGCCCGCGCGCTGACCGCGGCACCGACGCCGCCGGTGTTATCGATGGCGCCTGGTGAGCGGCTGCGGGTGGCATTTGTATCGGCGAACTTTCGCGAGCACCCGACGGTGCACCTGTCGCTGGAGTTCTGGGAGAAGATCGATCGCACGCGGCTGGAGATGTTTGCCTACAGCCTGGACAGCGCCGCCCCGGATGCCTGCCGGCGGCGCGCGCAGGCGGCCTTCGAGCACTTCGTCGACGTCGACGGCCTGACGGTGGGCGAGATCGCGCAGCGCATCCGCGACGACCGGATCGCCATTGTCATCGATCGCAACGGCTATACCCAGCATGCGCGCGAAGGGATCTTCGCCTTGCGTCCGGCGCCGCTGCAGATCAACTGCATCGGTTATCCCGGAACGCTGGGCGCGCCCTGGTACGACTACATCTTCACCGACCGCTTCAGCCTGCCCGAGTCGTTGCAGCCGTTCTACAGCGAGCGGCCGCTGTACATGCCGCACATGGCCTTTCCCAGCGACACCACCCGCCTGCCGCCGGGACCGCCGCCGAGCCGTGCCGCCTGCGGCCTGCCCGCATCCGGTTTCGTGTTCTGCTGCTTCAACAACGCCTACAAGATCCTGCCCGAAGTGTTCGCCCTATGGATGCGCCTGCTCGCGGCGCTGCCGGGCAGCGTGCTGTGGCTGCTCGAGACCACCGCCGAAGCCACCGCCAATCTGCGGCACGAAGCGCAGACGGCGGGGATCGCGCCGGAGCGGCTCATCTTCGCCCCGCGGGTGAGCGTGGGTGCGCACGTGGCGCGCCATGCCGCCGCCGATCTGTTCCTCGACACCTATCCCTACGGCGCGCACACCACCGCCAACGATGCCCTGCTCGCCGGCCTGCCGCTGGTCACCTGTGCCGGCGAGACCCTGGTCAGCCGCATCGCCGGCAGCCAGCTCGCCGCCATCGGCCTGCCCGAACTCATCACCACCCACCTCGCCGACTACGAAACGCTCGCCCGCACCCTGGCCCGCGACCCCGCCCTGCTGCATGGTTACCGCAACCGCCTCGCCGCCAACCGCCACACCCATCCCCTGTTCGACATGGACCGCTACGCCCGCGACTTCGCGACCGCCATGACCCAGATCTGGGCCGCTCACGCCGGCGGGGCGTCGGTCTGAAGGAAGGTCTGTAGCGAGTCGATCGCGGCGGGCACGTCGAACAGCAGAGGCTGCCCGGCGCGGATGCGCGCGGCACAGTCGCGCCGCCAGGCCGCATCGCCGCACAAGCGCGCCGCGATGGCCAGATAATCGGCGCGGTCGCGCGCGATCAGTTCCGGCACACCGAGCAGCTCGAGCATGCCCATGCTCTGCCGGCCGCGCATGAACGCGCCCGGGAGCGTGACGATGGGCAGAGCGCAGGCGAGCGCGTCGAGGCTGGTGTTGCCGCCCGACCAGTGCAATGTGTCGAGCATCGCGTCGCAGACCAGGTTGACGCGCAGATAATCGTCGTGCGCCACCGGTGGCAGCACGCGCACGCGTTCCCGGACCGACAGCCCGTGTTGCCCGAAGGTGCGTTCCAGGCGCCGCATGAACTGGTCGGTGACACCCGGATGCTGGCCGCCGAAAAACAGCAACAACGCCTCGCGATTGGCCACCAGGACCTCGGCGAACAGCGCGTCGTTGTCGGGGTGGATCTTCCACAGGGACTGGGGGCACAGCAGCAACACCTGCTCCGCGGGAAAACCAAACGTCGCCCGCGCGGCGTCGGTCGGGAGCACGAGCCGCTGGTAGCGCGTGCCGATGCCCGGCAGCCGGATCAGGCGCTCGGTGTAATGGGCGGCAGCTTCGGCCGGCTCCATCGTGGCGCAACTGATGAACGCGTCAATGGTGGTGTGGCCGGTGGTCACCGGATGACCCCAGCCGGCATACTGCCGCGGCGCGAGGCGGAGTGCGGCCAGGCCGAAGGAGCATGCGTCCATGCCGAGCTCGGGATAGACGAGCACGTCGAGCGCGTCGGCACGAATGGCTGGTGCCACGATCGAGGGCCGCGCCCGGCTGCCGGCGAAGGTGCGAAAGCAATCGGCGCGCGCGTGAATCGCCTGGGCCACCTCATCCATGCCCGGAAAGAGGTGGTAGACGAACACCTCGAAGCGGTCGCGGTCGAGATCGGTGAGCCAGCTGCGGAAGTACCGGCCGCAGGTGCCGACATGGAAGAATGCCGACGCGAAGCCGACGCGCAGCCGCCGGCCGGCCGAGGGCCGCGCGGGCATCGGGGCGCGCCACTGCGCTGCCGCGCGCTCGAGCGTACGCGCGGCGAGCGCCGCGTAGGCCGCCTGGAGCGTGCGATCGTCCTCGCCCTGGTAGGCGAGAAAGAAATTCGTCCAGCGCAGGCCGTCGAGCAGCTGTTCGGCGGAGAGCCTGCGCGCCGCCTCCGGCAACGCGTCGGCCAGGGCGTCCAATCCGGTCGCGAAGCCGGTGCGCGTCGCGCGCAGCGCCGCGCGGTCGGCATAAATCATCGGCAGCGCCAGATGCATGGCGAAAAGGTTGCGCAAATCGCCGCTATCGGCCGCCCAACCCTGGACATAGGCAGCGTGCGCCGCGGCGACCTCGCCCCGCTGGCCGTGCACCCAGCCCAGGTTGAACCACTGGCTGCCGGAGTCATGCGGCGCGAGTTCGATCGCCTGCCGATAGAGCGGCACGGCCTCGTCGAGCGCGCCGCGCTCGCGCAGCAGTCCCGCGAGCAGGACGACCAGGGGACGAAACGGCGCACTGCCGGGCTGTCGCGCCAGTGCCGCCCGCAGCGTCGCTTCAGCGCCCACGACGTCGCCCTGGTCGCGCTGCACCTGTCCCAGGTTGGCGGCGGCCAGAGGATAGTCGGGGCGCAGCGCGAGCGCGCGGGTGAACGATTGCTGGGCCTCGGGCAGCAGCCCCCGCGTGCGCTGCGCGTTGCCCAGATTATTCCAGGTGAGCGCGTGCTCGGGCTCGATGCGCAGTGCCGCCTCGAACGCCGCCGCCGCGCCCTCGCTGTCGCCGCTCTCGCCGAGCAGAATGCCCAGATAGCGCTGGGCCTTCGCGAACCCGGGCTCGAACGCGAGGGCGCGACGCAGGCTCGCTAGCGCGCCGGGAACGTTGGCCGCCGCTTCCTGCAATTCCGCGTGCGCGTAGTGCACGAGCGGATCGCGTGGGGCGTAGCCGACGGCGCGCGCCGCGTGCGTGAGCGCCGTCGCGCCGTCGCCACCCTTCTGGCAGCAGGCGGCGAGCACCAGATGCGCCATGCCCCGCTCAGCGTCGTCGGCGCTGCCGGCGATGACCGCCTGGGCCTCGGCGCGCGCGCCAACCAGATCGCCGGCGGCAAGCTGCCGGCGCGCCTGTGCCACGCGCTCGGGCCACGCCGCCATGTCAGCCATCGCGCGCGCCGGCCAATGCTGTCGGGTAGCGCCGCTCCAGGGCCTGCAGATAGGCCTGCTCGAGATGCCGCGTGTGGGCCCGCATCTCGGTCAGGGGCGAGCGCTCGAGTCCGGCACGAATCGCGTCTTTGACCTCGGCCTTGAATGCCGGGTCGGTTGCGAGCCGCACCGCGATGGCGACGTACTCGCTGCCGCTCGCCGCGATGGTCTGCGGCACGCCGAGGTTGGACAGGATGCTGTATCCGCAGCGCTCGCTGTGTTTGCGGCCAACGAGAGTGACCACCGGGACGTTCATGTCGAGCGCCTCGAGGGTGCCGTTGACCCCGCCGAAGGGCATCGGGTCGAGCACGACATCGATCAGCCCGTAGCGTGCCTGGTTCTCCGCGTCGTCGCGCCCCTGCGGCAGCACGCGGACGCGCTCCAGCGCGATGCCGGCGGCGGCCAGCAGCCGCCCGTAGACCTCGCGCCGCTCCGGTGAAGCCGGAGACAATGCGAGCACGGCGTTGGGAATGCGCTCCAGCACTTCGCGCCACAGGGCGAGGCAGCGCCGGGACAGCTTGAGCGGATTGACGAACGCCCCGATCACAGTCTGCTCCGGCGCAATGCCCAGCGTGGCGCGCTGAAACGGGTGCTCGGCGGCGGGCGGTATATGCCGGTACGGGTAAACGCAGCCGGCCATCGGCAACAGCGTTTCCAGTTGGAACGCCTGGCTTTCCGGGACGTCGGCGAACGCGTCGGTGAGCTTGAAGTCGATCGTCGACAAGCCCACCACACCGGCGTTGGCGACGTGCGTGATCTGCACCCGCGCGGGCTTGAGCGCGAGGATGCCCGGCTTGGCACCGAAGGTATTGGTGGCAAGGTCGACCAGGATATCGAGTTCGTCCTGGGCGATGCGCAGTGCCGCCTCACGCTCCGAGTGCTCCGCGATCACCTCGAAATGATCGGCGAGCGCGCGGAAACGCTCGGTCCACGCATCGCTGGTCGTCGAGAGCGAATAGAAGAAGAGCTCGAAACGGGCGCGGTCATGATGCTCAAGCGCGGCCCACATCATCTTGCCCATCACGTGGTTGCGCAGGTCCGCCGAGAGGTAGCCGATGCGGATGCGCCCGGGGCGGCGCGCTTCGGGCAGCGGCAGCGGCGTGCCGTAGACGCGCGCCGCGACGGTGTCATAGGCCTGGTACAGGCTGAACTGCAGCTCGCGCTCCACGTCGAAGAAAAGCAACAGGTGCAGGAGCTCTTCGAGGCAGTCGGCGAGTTCGGTCTCGCTGCCCGCCTTGAAGCGGTCCTGCCGCAACCCCTCAAGATAGCGGTCCAGCGCGGCGAAGTCGGCGCGGTACTGGCAGACTTCCAGCGCCTGGACGGCCAGCGGCAGGGTATCCGGACACGCCGCCTCGAAGCGATCGAACGCCTGGAACCAGGCCGCGAGGCGGCGCGCGCCGAGCAGTGTTTCGGCCAGCGCCTTGTGCGCCAGGACGTGACGCGGGTCGCGCTCGAGCACCGCGTTGAAGGCCTTGATGGCGGCGCCCGCGGCGCCCTGTTCGCGAAAGATGACGCCGATATTGAAGTCGGCGGCAAAAAGCTCGGGATTGAGCGCCAGGGCGCGTTGATAGGCGCGCAGCGCCGGGTCTCGGCGATGCAGCATCTGCAGCGCCACGCCTTCGTTGTAGTGCGTCGTCGCGTCGCCAGGATCGAGTTCGAGCGCCCGCTTGAACGCCTTGCGGGCCGCGCCGCCCTGGTATTGCGCAAGCCGCGCCATGCCCAGTGCCCGCCACAGCGCGACGTCGTTGGGCACGAGCGCGAGGCCCTCCTCGCACAGCCGGACCGCGCGCGCGGCAAAGCCGTCTTCGCGCTCCAGGTTGGCGAGCGCCGTCCGCGGTTCGGTGTACGCGGGGGCGGCCGCCAGCGCCGCGGCGAACGCGGCGGCGGCGTCGCGGCGCTGGCCGCGCTCGCGCAGCAATACCCCGAGCAGCTGCTGGGCTGGGGCGTAGCCCGGCTGTTCGACGAGCAGTTCCCGATAGCCGGCGATCGCGACCTCGGCGTCGCCCACCTGGTGCGCCGCGATGACCTTGCGCCACTGGGCAGCGAGCTCGACAGCCGAGTGACTGGCGAGGTCGGCGAACCACGGCTGGGCGCGGCAGTGATCAAGCAGGGCGGCTTCGAGCGCGAGGCGGTGGAAGGCGAGTGCCGGCTCGTCACCGCCGGTGGGTGCCGGCAGGCTCTGGGTAATGAGCGGCGCGACGTTCGCGGCGCGCAGGGCCGGGTAGGTCCAGGCGCTGCGCGCCGGCGCTTGCGCGAGCAGCGCGCCCAGCGCGGCCTGCATGCCCACCAGATCGATCACGGCATCGGCGTCGCTTTCGCCCAGGAGCCGCGCCGTCTCCGGGACGGGTGTCGCGCCGATGGCAGCGAGCGCGATGTGCGACGGCAGGAGCGCCCGCAGTCCGTCCGGCAACGCATTGCCCACGACGTACACCCCGACCGCCAGGCGCTCGGATGGATGGCTTGCAATGACCGTGCGCAGATAACGCTCGGCATCGATGCTAAGCGCTCCGATGTCGATGCGCGCCTCCGGGGCGATCAGGTAGGCCACGCGCAGCGCCGCGCCGGCCGTGCGCCGCGGCCAGCGCACCGGTGCCGCGGAGGCGAAGAGCGCCCGGCAGTAGACGGCGTAGCACTCGGCCCACGCGCTGGCCGTGCCGAGCCTTCCCGCGGCGAGCGCGAGGCGGCGCACGACCTCCGGGTCGTCGACGCTCGGCAACAGGCGCTCGGCCTGCGCCAGCGCGGCGCGCGCCTGGTCGAGCGCGCCGGCGGCGAGCAGCGCTTCGGCGACGAAGGCGATCAGTCGCGGCGGCAGCTCGGCGACCCGCGTTGTCGCCAGGCGCAGCAGCAAGGCGTTGCGCGCCGCGGAAGGCGGCGTGCCGACAAGCAGGCGGCCCAGATCGTCCCAGCGCGGTTGGGATGCGCCGCTGGCGAGGATGCGCTCGAGCTCCGCAAAGGCTGCCTCGTCGCCCAGGCCGATGCGCGACAATGCGTCCCCGACCAGCGCCTCCGGATCACCGGGGCGCGCGGCGAGGATGCGGCCGTAGGCGTCGTGCGCCTCATCGTAGGCACCAGACCGTCGCGCGACGTCGGCGGCACAGCGCAACATGCCGCCGTGCGCGGGCGCCAGCGCCAGCCCGGCGTGCCACACGCGCCGGGCCTCGTCCTCGCGGCCGATGTCGCGCAGCGCCTCGCCGAGCCGATACTGCGTCTGGACGGCATGCCGGTTCGAGCGCAAGGCGCGCCGATAGCAGACGATTGCGTCGATCGGCCGCCCGGCTTTCTGGTGCGCCCGGCCGCGCGCGAACCACTGCCCGTAATCTTCCTGCATGCGCTTTAGCCCGGGATCAGAGCCGCTCTTTGAGCGCGGCGCGCAGCGCGCGCGGAGCCAGGCGATGCAACAACCGGCCGGGAGGTGTATGGCGCAGCGCCAGGGCGGCGCGCGCCACCACGCGCAGCGCGCCGTTCGGCTTAGCCGGGGCGGTCGCCGGCTCCGCCACCGGCTGCGGCGGCTGCCACGGTGCGTAATGCAGCGCGGCAAGGCAGCGCGCGGCGGTGATCGGTGGCTGGGGTGCACGTGCCGGGGTGCGCGCCAGCGCCGCATGCCAAATGTCCATCGTCGCCTGCGCCATCGCGGTGAGCGTCGGCTGGGGCGCCGCGCGGGCGCGCGCTGCGGCTGCGCTCCAGGCGAGGGCATTGGCCGGCGCAAGCAGGGCCGCGATGCGCTCCAGCATGCGCCCCTCGTCCTGCCACTCCTCCGCGTCGAGCACCCAGCCGCCGCCGGTCGCGGCCACGCGCTCGGCCAGCGCGCCGATGGGGGGAACCAGCGCCGGTCGGCCGGCGGCCCAGGCTTCGGACAGCGTGAAGCTGAACGTCTCCGGGCCGGCCGACGGATAGGCAACCAGGCGTGCCTGATAGTGGTCGAGGAGATCCCCGATTTCGCGCGAATCGAACGGGCCGTGCCGCGTGAATACCGCGTCCGCGCTCTGCATCGGCTCGCGGCCACGATCGTCATAGCCGATCAACACCCAACGCAGGTGCGCGCCGCGCTGCCGCGTCAGCTCGACCAGCCGTTCGAGGCGACTCGAACCCTTGTCGGCGCCGATCGCGCCGATGACCGCCACCGTGGGGATGCCGTCGGCCGGCAGAGGCAGTCGGGTGTAAACGGCGTCGTCGCGCGCCGTGCCCTCGCCGCTGCCATGCGCGACGACGGTCACCGCCCGCTCGGGGAAGTAGCGCCGCAGCATGTCCGCCGCCCATTGCGACGGCGCGATCAGGAATGCCGCGCCCTCGAGCAGCGCGCGGTGCCCGGTGCGCCAGGCGCTGATGTCCACGCCGCCGAACTCGGGTTGTGCGCCCAGGCAGGTGCCACAGGTCGCCACGTCCGTCACCCCATGGCAGTAGCGGCCGTCCGGGCCGAGAAAGGTGATCGTCGGGCAGGCAAAGTTCAGGTCGTGGACGGTATAGCCGTAGGCAACGTGCAGTGCCGCGAGCGCGGTCAGCATCGCCCGCCGCGCACTCGAGATGTTGTGCAGATGGATGAGGTCAACGCCAAAGCGCGTGACCAGGCCGCTGAGGAAATCGCGCCAGTCTTCTTCCGCGGCGCGGCGAAAGTCGTAGCCGGTGACATCGCCGTCGACATACTCCTCGAGGCGCCACTCGTCGCCGACCGCGATCAGCAGGTAGTGGCGGAACGCGCCCGACGAGGCGGCGATCAGCGCGCGCACGTGGTACTCGGTCCCGCCACCATGGCCGTGCAGCACATGCAGGATGCCGTGCCGCGCGCCGGTGAGGACACGGTGCTGGCTGCGCGCGAGCTCGCGCAGCGGACGCAGCGGATCGGCGGCGATGTAGTCGTGAACGAGCTCGAGATACCGGGGATGGCGCTCGAGCAGCAGGGCCGTGTTGCGCCGCGCCAGGTCGGCGCGCCGGTCGCCAAACGAGCTGCCGCCCTGATGCAGCACGAAGGTGTCCTCGCACAACACGTTGCGGTAACCCGCCGCCGCGGCGCGCAGACAGAAATCGTTCTCCTCCCCGTAGCCCAGTCCGAAGGCCGGATCGAAGGCGCCGATCGCCGCGAGCAGTGCGCGGCGAATGTAGAAACAGAAGCCCACGCCGGTTGGCAGGTCCGGGTAGGTAGGCACGGCCGCGAGTTCGAGCGCGCGCACCAGCGGCTCGAGGTCCTGTCCCGCAGGCCAGGGATTGTTGCTGCAGAAGCGTGGCCACGAGCAGATCTCGGCGTTGTTCGAGAACGGCGTGATGGTCCCGATGCATGGGTCGGATGCGGCGCAGCGCGCGAGCTTGCCGAGCCAGTCCCGGGTCACGGCGGTGTCCGAATTGAGCAGTATCACGTCGGCATCGGCGCGCGCTTCGCGCAGGCCGCGATTTGCGGTCAGGGTAAAACCGAGGTTGCCGTCGTTGCGATACAGGCTTACCTGCGGCAGGCGGCGCGCCCGCAACCCGGAGAAGTAGGTGCGCACCGCGATCTCCGGCGAGGCGTCGTCGATGAGCAACAGCCGCCAGTCGCCGCGCGAGTGGGCGAGCACGCTGTCGACGCAGCGCGCGAGATCGCCGACCGCGTTGTAGACGGGAACGACGACGTCGATGGGCATGCCCGGCGCCGCAGAACCTAGCGGCCGAGCCACTGGCGCAGCCGCCGCCCTGGCCAGCCCAGCCAGCCGTGCCAGCTCTCCAGGTAAGCCAGCCGCGGCGCCTGCGCCCCCAGCGCGGCCTCGAGCCGCGCCTTCTCCGTCTCCAGCGCAGCCGAGCGCTTGCCCAGGCCGGCGATGGTCTCGGCCCGGCGGGCGAGCTCGGCGTCGCGCTCGGCGCGTGCCGCGCCGGCTTCCTCGAGCTGCCGGTCGCGCTCGCCGATGGTCGCATCGCGTGCGCCAAGCTGCGTTTCGAGCTGACGCAGGCTGGCCGTGGCGCGGGTGAGTGTCGCGTCACGCTGGTTGATCAGTTGTTCGCGTTCAATGACCAGTTTTTCGAGGTGGCGGATGTGGTGGGTGTGGCGCGTGACCGCAGCATCGCTCGCGCGCAGCAGGGCGTCGAGCCGTAGTACCTCGCGGGCATTGGCATCGGCACGCTTGAGCTCGCTCTCGTCGCTGTCGGTGAACAGCGACACGCTGGCTTGGTCGGCGGGCAGGGCTTGCGCAGCGCGCGCCGCGACGACGATGAAGTACATTCCCTCCGGCGTCGGATAGGGCGTGATGCTTGCCGCATCGCCAACCCACGCCTCGAGTGCGGACGCAGCCGGCGCGGTCGCGTCAGCCTGCGCTGTGGTGGGCTCCGGCCAGATGCCCGACCAGCAGGCCAGGCGCTGGTGATACCACTGCTGCGCCGGGAAACGCCGGCTCAACAGGCGCGCGAGTTCGTCGCGATACAGCTCCCGGAGGTGATACTTGTTCACGTAGGCGCGTGCGTCGCTGTACAGGCGGCGGTTGGGCGAGGAGATGACCAGCAGCCCGTCGGGGGTGAGCACGCGCGCAAACTCGGCGAGCATGGCCGGCTGTTCTTCCGGTTCCAGGTGTTCGATGGTTTCGAACGACACGATGACGTCGAACGAGGCGCTGGGCAGCGGCAGGCCGGTGCAGGACGTGGGAATAAACTGCACGCGCGCGCCCTCGCCGTAGGTAGCGCTGGCGTGGTTGATAGTCGCGAGGTCGACGTCGATGCCCACGACGCTCTTGGCTACCGCGCCCAAGAGCGCGGTGCCGTAGCCCTCGCCGCAGGCGGCGTCGAGCACGCGCTTGCCGTGCACCAGGCGCCGGGCGAAGGCGTAGCGATGCCAGTGCTCGTAGGCGATTTCGCCGCTGCAGCTGGGCAGAAAGCGCTCGCCGGTAAAAGCGCTGGCGGCAGGCGGAGGGGCGGGATCTGAGGCGGACATGCGGCGTACCGGCGCCGACTGCGCATGGCCCGGCGAAGCGCTGCGGCGCGAAAAGTTGGCTATTTTACCCGAGCCGGGTCGCGCGCGTCGCCGCCTCGCCCGGAGCGGATCCCGCCGGGGCGAGCGATCCCCTAGGCGGTCCGGCTCCTTCTGGAGGCATATCTCACCGGTCACTGCGCATCGTCGCCATTCCAGCCGTGGCCGATGCGCACAAAACCCAGCTCCCGGGAGGCGCCCTCGACCACGAAGGTACGCTCGACGTTGTCGAACAGCCGCACGCCCTCCGGATCGAGCGCATGGGCGCGCACGATGTACTTGCCGGGCAGGAGTGGCAGCTGCGGAAAGGTGAGCGAGAACGCGAACCGCTGCGCCCCGAGGCGCTCCGGCGCGACGCCGTCCATATCCGTGGCCACGCCATAGATGGGCGTGCCGTCCGCGCGCACCAGCCCGACTAAGACCACCGGCGCGCGATCGTCGGGCGAATAGACTTCGCCGGCCACCACCAGCGTCCCGCCCGCGGCCAGGCGCTCGGGCGGGTCGAGGGTGAGCGACTGGATGGCGTAGTAGCCCGCATCGCGCGCCAGGGGAGGCGCCATCGGCTGTCCGGTGCCGGCGCTCTTCTCTTCGTGGTAGGCGAGATAGGCCTGGGCGACTTCGGTGGCGGGGCCGTGGCGCACCATGCGCCCATCCTTGAGCCAGAGCGCGGCGCGGCAGAGCTTCTGGATGTGATACATGCTGTGCGAGCAGAGCAGCAGCGTGCCGCCGCCGGCCAGGTAGTTTTCCATCCAGGCGATGCATTTCTTCTGAAATGACTCGTCGCCGACCGCGAGCACCTCGTCGGTGATCAGGATGTCGGGGCGCAGCGCCGTGGCCACGGCGAAGCCCAGGCGCACCACCATGCCCGAGGAGTAATGCTTGATCGGGTCGTGGATGTGTTCGCCGATGTCGGCGAAGGCGACGATCTCGTCGCGCTTGGCGGCAATCTCGTCGGGCATGAGACCGAGCAGCGCCGCGGCGAGGTCGATGTTGGCCAGGCCCGAATACTCCGAATGGAAGCCCGAGCCCAGTTCCAGCAGGGCGCTGACGCGGCCGCCCACCTCGACGCGGCCGCGCGTGGGCGTGATCACGCCGGCGACGATCTTGAGCAGCGTCGACTTCCCCGCACCGTTCTCGCCGATGATGCCGAGCGACTCGCCGGCCGCCAGGTCGAAAGACACCTCGTCGAGGGCGCGAAAGGCACGCGCGGCGCCGCGGCCGCGCAGCAGATCGAACACGAGCTTGATCCGCGCCGCATCGGTGTCGAGCTTCGCGTAATCCTTGCCCACGCCTTCGAGATGCAGCAGGGGTGTTGCGGTCACACGAAATCCTCGAAGTACGGCGACAGGCGCAGAAAGATCCATCGGCCGCCGGCGAAGAGCGCGAGGGCGACGACGAGCGCGAGCGCGTCGCCCCAGCGCACGGCCAGTCGCCCCTCGAGCAGCGCATCGCGCAGGCGGTCGACGAGGTAGCCGAACGGATTCGCCGCGACCCAGCGCCGCATGCCTTCGGGGACGAGCGACAGCGGATACAGGATCGGCGTCAGGTACATCAGGATCATCAGCACCGGCACCAGGATGTGTTCGATGTCCTTGATGAACACCTGCAGCGCAGCCAGCCCGAGGGCTAAGCCCGTGATCCCTATGGCGAGGATGAGCCACAGCGGGACGGCGAGCAGGAGACCCTCGAAGCGGATGGGCTCGCCGAAGAGCGCGAGCACGACGAGCACGACCAGGTAGCCGACGAATTGCAGCACGAGCGTAGCCGCGACCGAGGCGTAGACAACCAGCTCGTGCGGAAAGGCAACCTTGCGGATGAGCCCCGAATAGCCGCCGATCGACACCGTCCCGCGTAGCAGCGCTTCCTGGGCGGCGAGCCATGGCCAGAGCGCGACCGCCACAAAAACCAAGAAGCTCTTGCCGTCCAGCGTGCCGGCGCGGAAGACGGTCGTGAACACGAAATGATAGACGGCGAGCAACGCGAGCGGGTTCAGGAATGCCCAGGCCATGCCGCTCACGCTGCCGAGATAGCGGGTAAAGAGCTCGCGGCGGAAGAAGTTGCTGAACAGTGCGCGATAACGCACGCCACGGGGCGCTGCGTAACGAGCCACACCGCTAGGTGTTCCCGGGTGCCGCACAGACGACATGCCGGGCAGGATAACAGCGTTGGGGGTCGGGCGCAGACCGGGACAACGTGGCACCGCGATTGGGCGGGCATCCGCCGCGCTGATTCGCGAGTCGCGTGCCCACCGTTGTATGCTGTGTGGAAACGGTGTACCGGTGGTCGCCCGTTCGCGCCCCGGTGGCTGTCCCCCGAAACCCGATCCCAACCGACGCCTCTTCATGCGCGAAGTCGACGCCACGTCCGCAGCGCTGCGCATGACGCGCCTGCAGCCCGGCAGCGCGGAGGCCTGGAGCCGATTGGGGCAAGCCTTTATCGAGGCAAGGCAGACCCCAGCCGCGCCGGGCTGCTTTGCCCGAGCCGCCGAGCTCGAACCGCATAACCCGGTGCATTGGGCCCGGCTGGGCAAGGTGTTGCTCTCGTTACGGCGCTACGAGGCAGCGCGGGACGCGCTGCGCCGGGCGGGCGCGATCGCGCCCGCGGCGGCGCAATGGCAGATTCTGCTGGGGCATGTGTTGCGCGAGCAGAATGACACTGGACGGCGCGCTCGCCGCCTATGCGCAGGCCCGCCAGGCGGAACCGGAGAATCTGCACGCGGCGATTGGCGAGGCCTTGCTGCTGCCTTCGATCTACCGCGACACGGCCGACCTCACGCGGTGGCGTTCGCGTTTCGAAGCGGAGCTCCTGCGGTTGCATGCGCAACGACACCTGCATCCCGGCTGGGCGAAGCAGATTCTTAGCCTGGAATGGGAAAATTTCTCGCTCGCCTATCAGGGTCGCGACGATCGGGTGCTGCAGGAATCCTATGCCGACCTGGTCGCAAACCTGCTCGCGCAGGCGGTGCCCCACCTGCAGAGCCCGGTCGCACCCGCGACACCGCGCGGCCGACGGATTCGCGTGGGCTTTCTTTCCTCGGAGCTTCGCGCCTGCACCATTGGCGATTACTTCTCGAGCTGGATCCTCGGCTTGCCGCGAGACCGCTTCGAGGTCCGCTGTTACTTTACCGGTCATCTGCCCGACGAACTGACCGCCCGATTTGCCGCGGGGTGCGATCGTTTCGAAGCGCTCGGCAGCGCGGTCGCCGTGGTTGCGGCGCACGTGCGCCATGACCCTCCAGACGTGTTGATCTTTCCGGACATCGGCGTCACCACACCCAGTTCCCTGCTCGCCAACTTGCGGCTCGCGCCGATTCAATGTGCGGCGTGGGGACACCCGGTGACGACCGGCAGTCGTTACATCGATTGGTACTTCTCGTGCGCGGCCATGGAGCCTGCCGGCGGCGCAAGGCATTATCGGGAGCAGCTGGTGCTGCTCCCGGGGCTTGGCGTTAGCTATGCGCGACCCGCGCCACCGGCGGTGCGAACGCGCGCTCACTTCGCGCTTCCCGAAGCCGCGCACCTCTATATCTGTCCCAATCGCCTGCAAAAATTTCTGCCGGATCGGGACCCAACGCTGCTGGACATCCTGGCGCAGGATCCGCGGGCCGTGCTCGTCTTCTTTGACGCCGTCGGACCGGGACAGCGGGAAGCCTTTATCGAACGGCTCCTGGGCGGCATGCGGGCCCGCGGCATCGTGCCTCGCCAGCAAACCAAGTTCCTGCCCCTGCTCTCGCACGCGGAGTTCCGCAGCGCGCTCGCGGTGGCGGACGTCATGCTGGACACGCCCGATTTCTCCGCGGGCAGCTCGGCGCTTGACGCCCTTGCGGTTGGCCTGCCGATCATTGCCGAGGAAGGAGGCTTCATGCGTGGTCGGCAGAGCGCGGCGATGCTGCGCATGGTCGGTGTGCCGGAACTGGTGGTGGATAGCGCGCAGCGCTACGTCGAGGAGGCGCTACGGGTGGGCCGAGATCCCGCGGTCCGGTCTGCGCTTTCGGAACGGATCGAGGCCGGGCTGCCGCGACTGTTCGATTGCGGCGAGCCGGTGGCGGCTCTGGCCGAGGCGCTCGAGCGTATCGTTGCATAGTGCCGTGGCGAAGCGAAGACGGGCGACGCGGGCGGATTTAGGTAGCGTGCCTGTCGAGAGCGTTCACAGTGTGTAATAGTGCGGCGCAGCGCTCGAGGGTTGCTGGTCCGTCCCGATGAGCGCTTCGGTGAAGCGCATGAGCAAGGCCAGCGGACCGGGTACGACCTCGACCCGATAGCGCTGTTCGATGGCGAGCCGCACCGGGTCCTCGACCAACTCGATCGCGGCAGGCGACTGCCACAGGTTCGTGGGCAGGCCGTAATTGCAGGCGATCTCGCGCAGGCGCTCCTCGGGCAGCGACGCGCCGGCGCGCAGGTCGGCATACAGCTCCTGCCAGTGACGCCCCAGGCGGCGATCCCGGGGCTGCGCGGCAAGCCGGGCCAGGTTGCCGACGATGACCTTGGCTTCGAACTGGGACTGGCTGCGTACTGGACAGTGCGCCAGCGCGACGATGTTCTGGCGCAGCCGTGCGTGGGGTCGCGCGCCCTGTTCGCTGGGGTTCTGCACGCCGTGGTTGCCCATGACGACGACGTCTTCCGGCCGCTCGAGGAGCGCCCGGCCGACTACGACCTTGAACAGTCCATGCCGTTCGGTCTTGAGGCGCCACCACAAGTGTCCCGGGCCGAACGCGCCCGGGTCGCCGTCAAACGCGTCGGGAACGTAGGTCAGCCAATGCATGACCGCGTGCGCATCGCCGGGTACCTGGGCGAGCGCGCGCTCCAGGCTCGCGCGCGACTCGAGCTTCAGGAACTCGTCGGCGTCGAGTGCGAACACGAAGTCGGCGGCTTCCTGCGCCAGCGCCTCGCGCACGAGCCGGGTCATGGTCGCCGATTGCCGGTACGCCGGATCCCGCTCCGGCCAGACCCGCAACGGCAGGCCTTCCGCCTGCAGCTTGGCAAGGACCCCGGACGTGCCATCGACCGAATCGTGGTCGACGATGACCAGCGCGTCGAGCGCGCCGAGGTTGTGCCGCACGAAGGCCTCGATGACATCGGCCTCGTTGCGCACCATCGTCACGCCGATGAGGCGCATGGGCTGCGCGCCTACTGAGGGGCCGGCACGTGCCTCGGCACATCGGGCAGCTTGACGACAAGGGCGTCGATCGCAGCCTGGTTAACCTTCGTGCCCGGGTCGGTGCGGATGGCTTCGAGGCGCGCATCGCGGGTTTCCGAAACGTAACGTTCCCGCAGCTCCGCCATGATCTGGTTGGACACCTGATCGAACGGCCGGTCTTCGCCGGGACGCTTGCCGTCCAGCCGGATGACGTGGTAGCCGAACTTGCTCTGCACCGGTTCGGAGAGATCCCCAACGTTCTTCAGCCCGAAGGCGGCCTTGCTGAAAGCCGGATCCATCTTCGTCGCCGGGAACCACCCGAGCGCTCCGCCGTTGGCTTCGGCGCTGGGATCGTCCGACAGCTGCCGCGCGAGCGTGGCGAAATCCGCGCCCGCGGCCAGCTTGGCGCGCGTTTCCTTCGCCAGCTGGTACGCGGCGGCGTCGCTGTGCTTGGGCGTCGAGAATAGAATGTGCGAGGCGCTGATCTCCTCCGGGCGCCGATACTTGTCCTTGTTGAGCAGATACATCTCGTGCGCCTTCGGCAGATAGTCGCTCGCATGTGCGTCGAAATCCGCGCCCGCATCCTGTTCGATCTTGAGCACCTCGGCCTGCGCCCAGAAGCGGTCTATCTCGTGGGCGAGGCGGGCGGTGAGCTCGGGATCGCGATCGAGGCCGGCGTCGCGCGCCTGCTTGGCCAGGGTCTTGTTAACCAGGGCCTGGTTGAGGAGTGTCGTAAGACGTCGCGGGCTGGCGGCGAACTCGGAGCGCATTTCTTCCGGCACGCGCAGGAGTTCCAGTTCGTAGTCGGCCCGGGTCAGCTTGACCCACTGGTTCTCGGCAAGAACCTCATTCGGGTCGCCCGGCGTCTGCGCGATGCAGTCGGTGGCGATGAGCAATACGGCGATGAGCATGGTTGAAGCAAAGCGCTGCATGGAACCTCGTGGTGGTTTGTTTGGAGAAAGAGGCGGATTATCGCGCCGCGGCGCGGCGCGCGTCCATCGCGGCCGGGAAGTTACGGCGCAGCCAAGCAAAAAGCCCCGCCGGAGCGGGGCTTCCTGCGTCAAGTGCTGGTTCGTGTCGCCAGGCTACGTACCCGGTTGCTTGGTGAGCGTGATCTTCACGTCGCAGGTGGGTCCCGGCGTACAACTGGCTGTTTTCTCGTTCCAGTAGTAGGTTGTGTTCGGCTGCAACTGGAGGTAGCCGGGCTTCGAGTAGCCAAGGGTGAAGTAGATCGTCGGCTCGTCGGTGTCGAAGACCGTGGAAGGTACGTTGGTCTGCACGATGCCGGTGGTGAAGTCACAGGCCGTCGTCGACAGCGCACCTTTACGCTCTGCCGGCGGGCCGGAGAATTCAACCGTACCGATATTGCCCTTGCCCGAGGTGGGCGGGGTCGTGACCGACGGTGTCGTGAACACGACGACCAGAGCGCCGTTACCAGCGAACCCACCGGTGTTATAGGTGTAAGCGACCGTGTACGGCGATCCGGCAGTATCCCACGCCAGATTTTCGACCAACGTCGAGGGCATGCCCGAACAGCTGATAGTGCCGCTGCCGATCGTAACCGTCGCCGAGGCCGGCGCCGACGTACCGCCGGCGTTGCTCGCGGTCGCGCTAAAGGTCGTCGTCGTGCTAACCGTGATGGCCGTGGTCGTTTGCGTGACCATTCCATCTGCCCCGCCGCCCGACCAGGCCCAAGCCGTCGCCGCGCTGCCAGATGCACAATTGATCGTGAGAGTGACCTGGACGCCAGCCTGTTGGGTGCCCGAAGGCGCGCCGATGATGCTGCAATTCGACGGTTTCGTGACGGGTGTGGTGCTCCACGTGGTCTGTACCGTGTTGCTCACCGGACCCGGTCCTGCCACATTGGTGCCCGTCAACGTGTAATTGACTATCGTCGGGCTGGCGTAGGTGGTGCCAGGGTCGCTACAGTTCTGGGTTGTCTGTCCGGCACAGTTGCCGCCGGCCCACAGATAACTGGTTGCCGCCGGGACGCAGACCGTGTTCACGGTAATCGGTGTGCCGATAGTTGCGGTCGCTGGACCGTTGATGGTGCATAGCGGCGTACTCGACTGCACGCAGGCCAACATCTGGTTCGGTGGGGTTCCTGTTAGCGTGAAGGACAGGCAGTTACTGTCGGAGAGAGTGATAGTCGCCTGTGCGAATGCACCGGCGGAGGTCAGTGCGAGGGTCGCGGCCATACCTACAAGCGCGGCCCATCGGGCAAACAGTCGGTTCATCATTGACTCCCAGGCAAGCGCCGGTTCGGCGACTCTTACTGGCACTGCAACTTTCGCGCCAGCAACTTTCAATGAAAACAATTAATTATATAACACTTCGCGAACGTCCTACAACCGGATAAGACCCCGTCCGTCAGTACCTTACCGCCGCT
This sequence comes from uncultured beta proteobacterium, assembly GCA_963777455.1. Lineage (GTDB taxonomy): Bacteria > Pseudomonadota > Gammaproteobacteria > Burkholderiales > Casimicrobiaceae > PALSA-1003. The sequence goes on along the minus strand of CAVZQQ010000004.1, from coordinate 1,539,536 downwards.
TGGCATATGCCAACAGCATAAGAAGCAATGGAGCGGTTGGCGTTGCGTGCCGCAGCGGGTCACTTCCCGCCATGACGCCCATTGTCAACTGCGCCATCTTACTTGGTGTTGTGGCCAACAGCACAAAGAAAAAAGGGCGGAACCGAAGTTCCGCCCTTTTTGCAGATACACAACCAATTAATTGGTGATGGTTGTCGTGCCCTTCTGAACGAACTTGCCGCCGTAGTTGGCCAGCACGGACGCGCCATCGACCACCAGTACACCGTTGGTGAACGACTGCACCGCAAAACCAACCACCGGCAGACCAAGGTAGGTCTTGGTTTCGCCAACCGTCCCAGCCACCGTCCCGTAGATGTGGGTCGTATTGGTCGAGTTGCCCAGCGTGTGGTACGTCGCCGGCGACTTCGGCGGAGCGAAGCCCAGGTTCAGCCAACCGTTCTGGAAGCTGGTGTTGATGTTGGCGGAATTCAACGAACCCAACACGTTGCTGTCGTTGAACGTGATGATGTTCGCTTCCCAGCAGATCGAGTTGGTTTCGGTCGGCGGCGGCGGCGAGAACGATACCGGCGTCGACGTCGTCTGTTCCTCGCGGTTGTAGATATTGAGCGTTACGTCGTCGCAGGCTCCAACCATGTTGTTGAAGTTGCGCTGGAACAGCTTCAGCGCAGAGCCCGTGCCGGGGTTGAGGTAGAACCGCTTGGTCGGGAATGTCACCACCCAGTCGGTACCCGACTTGGTAACTGTGTCGAGAACGAATTCATTCAGGACCGAGTCATGCATCAGCACCGCGCTCACCGCGTCCGCCAGGAAGTACTGCGGCTGCGGCCAGTTCGAGACGTAAATGTTGAGATCGGTCTTGAAGTTGTGGATCGAAGCGTCGAACACGATGCTCTGGAGCGGAGAAGCGTCTTCCAGGTTCGGACGAACGCTGTTCGCCTGCGAGTAGATCGGGCCGAAGTTGAACCGCTCCAACGCCACCGCGTCGGCGCTGTAGTCGCCGCCACTGTCGACGTTGATCATGGAAATGCCACCGAACAGCCCGCCCGTCGCGCTCGCTGAATCGAGGCCCGCTTGGGTGTCGCTGATACCGGCGCAATCTTTCGGCACACCGTTGACGTGCGTGATGTCCTGGTAGGTACAGGTGAAGGTCGGGAAGGTGGCCATCTCGATCATCTCGATGTAGCCTTCCTTGGTCCGATCTAGACCATCGCCGCCACCGTCGTCGGCGCTGCCCGTGTAGGCGAAGTTGACGAAGTCAACACCGGCCTGCAGCAGCGAATTCGAGGGGATCGTGCAGGACTGATCGTTCGTCATCACGCGTCCGCCCGCCGTAGCCGGGCTGGGGATGATGGCCGCGGTCCACACGTCGAACTTCGACAGGAACAAGTTGAAGTCGAGTACTTCTCGGCTGTCCTTGCCTTCGAGGAAGCGCACCTTGACCGCTTTCGCCGACCCGGTTGAGTTGACCACCGAAAGCAGCGAGTTGAACGCGTTGCCTCGCCCGTCGACGTTGACGGTGTAGTACGGATAAATGAGGACCTGGCCCAGGCTGTTCGGATTGACGTTCACCGCATCCGCGGCTCCCGTCACGCCCAACGCGCCTACGCCGGCTAGAGCCGCGTACAGCGATTTTCTTTGGAACGAGTTCATGGTTTTTGATGACTCCTCTGTTTCGGATTTAAAGTGATCACTTTAGATCGACAGCGCGTCGAGTTTATTACACCTTGCCCGTGTTGACAAACGAATGATACATCAGCTCAACCCGGCCCCGAGGCCGTCTGTCTGATATTTGCAACGCCTACCACTCTCTTTTCTAGCGATAAACGTACCACGCCGTGCCGTCTTCGATGATCCAGGACTCCCACAGCGGGGTCGTTATCCCCTTCATCATCTTCGCGTCGTAGGTCAATGACAGCTGGACCTTGCAAACCTCTGCGGCACAGTCCACCTTGTCCACCTTGACCTCCCGCCACTTAATCGCAGGCTTGATGGTGCCGGCATAAGCCATCAGCGGGGTCGCCTTCTTCGACGCCGGGCTCAGGTACGCATACGCCGCGTCCACATCGCCCTTCATCAGCGCATGCCACCGCGCTTCAGCCCGCTCCGTCACCACCTTTTGCTTCGCTTCCGGCGCCGAGTCCGCGTTCAGCGAGGCGCACCCTGCAACTGCCAGCCCCGCCACCACCACCGCGAGCCCTAAGCTACGTCTTAGCCCGGCTGCAAGAGCGTGTCGCACCATCGTTTTCTCGTGCTCCACCCTCAGGCATTCGCTGCAAAGCGTATCCAAACGGTATTGCATCGTCAATCGGCTCATCCTCAATTTTCCCTCTCACTCCAGTGTGTTGCATTCCCGCAACATTGTTGGCGTCGCCATTTGGCGACGGTTTATGGCGTTGGACCGGCTTCCGGAGCAGTTTTCTGGGGTGGAAAGACCTCCTCCAGCCGTTCCATCTTGCGGCGCAAGTCGTCAATCACGCGCGTTGGCATCCGTCTCGTTGGCCACGACCCGCGGGGTGATGAACAGAACCAGCTCGGTGCGATCGTTTTCCAGCGTTTGGTTGCCGAACAGCCCGCCCAGCACCGGGATGCGCGAGATCAGCGGCAGGCCGCTGGAATTGTTCTGTTTGCTCTCGATGATGAGACCGCCCATGACCATGGTCTCTCCGCTGGGCACGGCGAGCAGCGTCTGTACCGAGCGCGTATTGATGGGTGGGGCCAGGCTTGCGTTCGAAGCCGTGCCGGGCGTGCTCACCTCCGCGTCGACTTCCATGGTCACCAGGCCCCCGGCGTTGATGTGCGGGGTGACCTGCAGGAGCACGCCGGTATCGATGTACTGAGAGGTGGTGGTGATGACGTTGGTCGTTCCTCCCACTGTGCTGTTCGAGGCGATCGGTATGCTGTCGCCGACCTTGATGGTCGCCTTCTGGTTGTCGAGCGCCGACAGATACGGATTAGAGATCACCTTGGTGCTGCCGTAGGTGTCGAGTAGGTGCAGCGCCGCCTGGACGCCGCCGGGGAAGTTGGCGTTGTTGATGAGGTAGTTGAACCCCGCGGCCACCGCCAGCCCGACCGGGCCGCCGGTTGCGCCCGCAGCGGTCGCGACTGCCGGATTGAACGGCGTCGAGTTGTTGAACTGCCCTCCGCTGCCGCGGCCGGACGGCGCGCCGCCCCGGAACAGCCATTCGACGCCGGTCTGCAAGCTCGTCGGTCAGAGTGACCTCGGCAATGGTCACTTCGATGGACACCTGCCGCTGCGGGACGTCGAGCTTCTTGAGCGCGGCTTCGATCACCGCGTACTCGGCCGGCGTGGCGACGATGAGGACCATGTTGTTGTCCTTGTCGGCGACGACCTGCACGTTGCGGATCGACGCCGACTCCCGGCCCCGGGAGCGCCGCCCGGCCCCGTTCCCGGCCTCGTGGAATGGCGGTCGTCTGGGAGAGCGTCTGGGTCGGCGGCGTGTATTGCCCCGTCGTGCGGCGAGCGGATTGCCGCCCGGCTGGAAGCTCGGTGCCGAGACGATCGTTCCGGCCGGGGTGCTGGGCGCGAGTTGGGGCCCGCTGGGACCCTGCGCCGGCTGGGTCACTCGTCCGGTAAACGCCTGCTGCAGCAGCGGCGCGATGCGTTCCGCGCGGCCATTCTGCACGCGGTAGATGTAGAAGCGGATGCCGGTGGCGTCGTTGCTGCTCTTGTCCAGTCGCTCGATCCACTTCTTCGCTTCCTCGAGATACTCCGGGGTCGGCGTGATGATCAGCAGCGCGTTCATGCGCTCGAGCGGGATGATGCGCAGTACGCCGGTCAGCGGGCTCTTGTCCGGCGGCCCGAACGCCTTTTCCAGTTCCGTCATCACGCTCTTGACGTCGGCACTCTCGAGCACGAACACGCCGGCCGACATGCCCGTCATCCAGTTGATGTCGAACATGTCGATGGTATCGAGCAGATGCTTGAGTTCGAGCTCCGTGCCGGAGAGGATCAGCAGGTTGCGCATGTCATCGACGCGCACCGTCGTCGGCATCCTTGACGAAGGGCTCGAGCAGCGCCGCCATCTGGCGCACGCCGACGAAGTGCAGCGGCACGATCTGCACCGAGTAGCCCTGCGGCAGCGGGCGGGTCGAGCCGCCGAGTTGCGGCGTAACGTTGCCCCGCACGGCAGCGGCGGCAGGCAGAATCTTCCACACCCCGGCCTCCTTGGTCATCGTCGCGCCATTCATGCGCAACAGCATCTCCATCGTCGCCGGCAGGGCCTGCGCGAGGGATGCCCGACGTGGTGCGGATGGTGACGGTGCCGCCAACGTTGGGATCGATCGTGTACGACTCGCCCATGATGTCGCCGATGATGTTGCGCACCACGTCGCGGATATCGGCGCCCTCGAAGTTGAGTGTCACGGGCGGGGAGGCTGGTGGCGCTGGCCGCGGTGCCGGAGGTACATCGCCGCCCTCAACCTGCCCTTCGACAAGAATGCCGGAGCCCTTGTAGATCTTCGGTTCGGCGCGCGTCTCCGGCGGCACAGTGATGGCGGTGCTGGCATCGGCCCCCGCGGTGTCGACCGGCGCCTGGGGTGCGGCCGGCCGCGGGCCGTGGCTGGTCGCGCAGGCGCCGAGCAGCAGTGCGACGGTCAAGGCAAGCATTCGTGTGGCGTGACGTTCGGTCATCGTTTTTCCGTGTTGTTGTCGACGGCGCCCGTCGGCGGCTTCAGGTCGCCCGCGCTGCTGGCAGCGGGCACTCACCTGCTTTGCCCGGTCCGTTGCTGCTGTTGCTGCTGTTGCGCGGCCCGGGCGGCGCGGCGCGCATCCCGAGCGGCTTCGATCTGCTGTTGCGCCTTGGGCGCCGGCCCACCCACTGGTCGGGCGGGGTTGGCCGCAGCGGGCTGGCCCGCAGCCGCGGCCCCGGCGACCCGGGCAGCCCCTGGCACGCCGGTGGTCGGTGGCGGCGGTGCCGCGGCGAGCGTAGTTTTCGGCCCCGGCGCGACCTTGAGGACGAGTTCCTCCGCGTCATCGCCGAGGGTGAGCTTGACGCGTTCGGCGGTAACCGAGGCAACCAGCATGCCGTTGATCTTGTCCCCTTGGTGCACCATGCGCGACTTGCCCCCGGCGACCTCCTTGAGGAAGGCGATGGTGTGCTCGCCGCTGATCGTGGTCCCTACGAGCAGAAACTGCCCTGCCTTGAGCGTGCGCGGGCCGCCCTCGCCGGCGAGCACCGGCGCGGGGCGGCGGGTGGCGTTAAACAGTGTCCGGCTCACCGTTTCGCTGTTGGCGGCCAGGCCCCCCTCGATCGCGTAGTCGGGGAGTAGTGCCGGCGTGACCGGCCTGGGCTCGGGCGGCGCCGAAGCGGCCGGCACGCGCACGACCTCGCGGCCCCAGTCAATCTCCCAGCCGACGAGCGCACCGAAGGTGAGCGCCGGTACGAGCCACCACGCCCAGGCGCGGGCGCGGCCGGACTTGAGCACCGCCGGCAGCGTGCTCATTTCTTCGCTCCGTCGATGAGGGTGAAGGCGGAGGCCTCGAGCGTTACCGAGAGCTCGGGATCGGCGCCTGGCGCCGGCTTGAACCCCCGGAACGCATTGAGCGGGCGGATGGTGACGTTTTCGATCAGGACGTAGGGCGTCTGCGTTTCGAGCTTGTAGAGGATCTTCTGCAGGTTCGGGGTGGTCGCGAACAGCTGCACGCTGATGCCGATCTGCCGGAACCGCCCGTCGTCACGCGGTTGCTCGCCCTGGATGGTGGTGATGCGCCCGGCGTTGTTCTCGATTGCTGCCCGCACCAGATCCTGCAGCTCGGCACCCGCCAGATTCGGCGCGGTGTTGTGCAGGAAGAAGCGGCGACCGTCCTGGGTGCGCACCGCGTCGAGCGCTTTCTTGAGCTCTGGCATCTGCGCGGCGATGCGGCGATAGCGTTGCAGCTTGTCCTGCGTCGCTTCAATGGCGACGTCGTAATGCCGATGCAACAGCAGGAACGGCGCGAGCAGGAGCGCGAGCCCAAGCGCGACGGCGCAGAGCAGCAGCCCGACGGCCAAGATGCGGCTTTGCCGCGGCGCAAGCGGGAGCGCGAGCGTGGCCATCAGGTCCCTGCGTCCGGTGTGGGCGGAGCCGGTGCGGTGTTCCCGCCGGTCGCGGCGGGCGGTGCAGGCGGCTCCGGGTCGAAGGCTGGAGCGGTCGCGGCGGGTGGCGGCGAGGCTGCCGGTGCGACCGCTGGCGAGGCAGGCGCTGCGGCAGGCTGCGACGAGGCCGGCGGTGCGGCGGGCGACGGGACCGCGCGCTGCCGCTGCGCCCCCCCGGGGCCGGCGTAGGCATTGGGCGCCGGGCCAAACCCGGCGGCCTGCGGCCCGGCGGGCGCCTCGCGCCCCGGCGCGGGCGCCGCCACCGCCTGGCGCGGGCCGCGGTTCGGTTCACGCGGCGGCACCGCGGGCGGCGCGGCGGCCAGCCCCGACTCAGCCGCAGCCGCCGCTCGCTCCGGCGGCGGATTGGCCGGCCCACGGGCCGCCGGCACCGCCGCCGGCGCCTCGGCAGGCGTCACCGCCACCCGCTCCGGAGGCGCGAGCGTACGCAGGCGTGCGCTCAGATCGAAAACCTCGCCGCTCGCCCCCTGGATCTTGGTCGTCGGCGAGCGCGGCGCAGCCTGTTCGACGACCTTCGAATCCTCGAGCAGAGCGATCAACTTACCGGCATCAGCCGTCTCGCCGCGCAAGTACATATCGCGCTGCGTGTCCTTGCCGTGCCCGCTGGTCTTCAATTCGAACTGCGTGAGCCAGGTGTCGTCCGGCAACACCCGTGTCACCTCGTCGAGCACGCGCACGTTGCTCGGATAGGCGTACTTCCTGGCCAAGATGTAGTTGTATTCGTTCTGCATGCCGTCGAGCTGTTGTCGCACTGCATCGGCCCCCTCGGCCTGGCGCGCGGCCTCGGCGTTGGCCGCGAGCAGCGCAATCGCGTACTGCCGCTTCTGCACCAGCGGCACGACGACCGCCGCAAGGGCAACGGTGGCCACCACCGCGAGTGGCACCAACACCTGCCAGCGCCGCCAATGCAGCGGTCGCGTGCGGGCCGTGCCGGGGAGAACGTTGAGCCGCGTCCCGTTCGCCGTCGGCGGACCGGGAATGACCGAAACCGCCACCGCACCCCACTCGCCCACCTGCCGGCACGCATCATCGACCACCGTCTTCAGCGCCGCGACCCAGTCGACGCGAAGCATTTTTTTTGCGCCGTCGCGGCCAATGACGGCCGCATCGAAATACAGTTGCTCGGGCCGAAACGGCGTGTGCCGGTCGAGATCGTACGCCAGCGTCTGCGCGAGATTGTCCTCGACTGCTGCCGGGAGCGCGAGTTCCTTGCGCAACACCTGCCGCGGACCCAGGGCGACGGCAACCCGGGGCATGGCGATGCCGCCGGATGCCTTCGCCGCAAGCCTTGCCACCGCCGCGCGACCGGCCGCGAGCACAGCCGCGGCGTCGCCAATCAGCGACACACGCTCGACAACCGTGAGCTGCGGCACGTTGTCGCTGAACTCGGGACGCCAAAATATTGCTTCACCGTCAGCGAATTCGATGACCGGCCGCGTGAATCGGCGCTGCAACGCGGCGCGCCACGTGCCCGGCATCAGCAGCGCAAGCTCGCCCGTCCACCAGCGCCAGAAGCGCAGCAGTCCGGTGCGGTTGGCCGCGTCGCGCAATCGTTGCCGCCAGCGATTCACGTCCAGTTTCATTGGTTCGCCATCATAGTTTTTCGTGCCTGTTGCGCCGCATCACGCTCGTGCTGCCGGCTGTGGGGCGCCGCGAGGCCAACCCCGCAACCGACAGGCTCAGGACAGCCCGGCACGACAATGGTTCGCTCGCGTGCACCGCTGCGGCCCTGTTCAGGCCACGCTTCGAGCCCACGCGAAGCGCCTCATTGTGGTGGCGGCGGCGCAAACAGACGTCGATCGCCCTCCTGCCAAAGCAATACCGTCACCGGGTGCAGCGCATCGCCACCCTGTCGAATCACGGCGTCACGGACAAACGTCGCGTCATCAGGGGTCGTCGCCTCGGCGCGCATCCTCCATACGTTGGCCGGCGCGGCGCCTGTACTGGCCAGCGCAAACGGCGGGACCGGTTGCCGATTGTTCAGCGCGTCGTTCCGCTGCGCGATATAAGCATCGACCACGTCGGGCGTCGCATTCGGCAACGCCAGCAGGACCGTGCGCGATGCATAAGCGGGATTCACGCCGGCCTGGCGGCTGTATACAGTCAGGCTGTCGGCAACAGCGGCGTAGAGCGCGGGCGTCATCCCTAACACCCGCTGCAGATCGGCAACCGTCTCGAACGGCGCGTTCGCCGGTCCGTACGACAATCCCGCCGCCTTGTAATCGGGAGCCTTCGCTCCATTGGGGCGCTTCACGTCCCCGGCGGTCTTCCAGTCGTCGATCGCGTCGACCAGGTGCGCCGCGGTATCGGGATCCACGCCGCCCGCACTTTGCAAGAGTCCTTTCAGCAGCGCGTCGGACCCGGCGTTGAGGTCAATTTTACCAGACTCATCCACTACATTGGCCGCGATACTGGTGCCGCCATCGTTCCAGTAGTGGACGGCGCCGTCGGGAGCCCAGGTCTCGCCCACCGGCAGTCGCGGCCGCATCAACTCGAAGGCCATGCGGGCGATCGCCCCGTCGGCGACGGCGCGGGCCTGCGCCAGCGCGATGGCATTGCGCGCCGCGAGCGCTTCGGTGCGCATGCTGTAGGCGAACCCTGAGGCGATCACGGTAAGCAGGATCGTGAGCCAGAGCACGAGGACGAGCGCAATGCCGGCCTGGTGGCGGGGCGAGGGTCGCCGGTTCACCGGAAGCGCTCGCGGCAGAATGCCCATAGCTGTGGCCATGCCTGCATCGCTCGACTGTAGCCGTCGGCGAGCGTGCGCACCGTCTCCGGCTCGAGCACGCGGCCCCGCACCGAGTCGGCGTCGACCGCCAGCGCCGGTGAGCGCAGCCACGGAACGAGCAACGCCTTCCATTGTGCCGGCGTGTCCGCGTCGTCCAGTTGCTCGGCGATTGCGAACAGCGTTCGGCTGCCTGCGTCGCTGGCGTGGTGCAACAGCAGCTCGGACAACATCGCGGCGCTCACCGTCGCCACATCTTGCAACAGTGCCGCGGCCGCCGCCAACCGGCGTTCCGGTGCTTCGGCCACGACCTGCGCGGCGTGCTCGTCGAGCAGCGCGTAGAGCACGTGCAACGGCTCCTGCCTGAAGGAGACGCCGGGCGGCAGCCAACGTTTGGCCGGCACGCGCAGATGCGGCAATCCGAATGGCAGGTCGACGAGCCAGCCGTGCGGGTACATGAATTGGGCCACGATGCCGAGCAGCACGTCTTCGCTGCGATGGGTACGCACTGCCGGCGGCATGAGCTGCGAATTGTCGATGCCGGCCAGCGTCGTCAGAGTCAGCACGCGCCGCGGCGCGAGCCGCAGCCGCGTCTGCCCGCGCCAGTTGATGCGCTGTGTGAAGGCTGACGCGGCGGCGCGGGGATGCGCGGCGAGCCACTGCCGCGACCGCCGCGGCAACGCCAGCAACTGCACTGGCAATACCGACGACCCGGGATCGCCGCAGGCGTGATTGTGCGTGAAGAGGACGCGCGCCTCCGCTGCGAAACGTGCGCCGTGCACGGCCGGAAAGCGGATATCCGCCAGCGGCCCGGCCTCCTGCTCGGCGCGCGCCCAGGCCGCGGCGAGCGGCATGCCGAGCCAGCTCGCGTGCGTGGCGATTGGGTCGAGCGACAAGGGGGGGCAATCGTCCCACAGGGCCTGCTCCGAGTCGTACCAGAGCAGTTCGTCGACCTCGTCGGTGACCGCGAAACCCGGCTCCCGAAGCGCGGGTCGGCGCGCCTCGAGAACCACATCATCGTCGACACTCAGGAAGGCGCTGCCGGCGAAACGCAGCAGCGCGTGGTTAAGAGGGCGTCCGTAAGTTGCCTCGCTGGCGGAGCCCGCACCGAGCAACCACGCGATCTCGCGCGTCGCATGCGGAAACGCGGCGCGCAATTCGCGCTCGAGCGCTGCCGCCTCTTCGCGCCCGTGCAGCGCCACGTCCAGAGCGCGGCAGCGCTCGACGGCGGCGCGGTTGGCCTGTTCGTTGGCCGGATCGCGCGAGTCGTCCAGGACGACCCAGCTGCGCCGCGCGGTCCCACGAGCCTCGAGTGTCTCGGCGCTCGCGAGCAGCCGCGCCAGGAGTTCCGGCCGGTCGGCGGTGCGGATGGCGATGCCCCCAAGGGGTGCCGGCGCGGCTGAAGCGGCTGCTCCGAAGCGTCCCACCAACTCGGGCAGGGAAACGAACAAGCCGTCGCGGGCGCACCGCTCGAGCAGATCACGAAACGCCGGCCGGTGCTCGGCCGGCGCGGACAGTTCCAGCGCGGCGCGCGCTTCGTGCGCGGCGAGCGGCTGGCACCCCTCGCAGGCCGAGACGACCGCGAATTCCCCCGCGGAGAGCTCCATCGTCGCGCCGTTGAGCGGGTTGCGCGCCACGCAGCGCTGCGCGGCGAGCGGCCAGGTGTGCAGTGCCGGTGCGAGCCACGGCATGGCTGCGGGCGCGTTCGCCTTCACGCGAAGCGCTCCCGGCAATGGCCCCAGATTTGCGGCCACGCCGCCAACGTGCGGCCATAGTGCTGCGCCTCGGCGCGCACCAGCTCCGGTGCAACCACGCAGGCCCGCAGCGCGGCCCGATCGAGCGCGAACGCCGGCGCTTGCAGCCAGCGCTGCAACAACTCATGCCAGGCGCTGGGTAGGGACGCATCGGCCAACTGTTCCTCGACGCTAAAGCGAATCCTGCCTGCGTAGGCGATGGCCTGCTCCTCGAGCAGGCCACACAGCGTGCGGTCAGGGGCGGCGGCGAGATCGAGCAGGCAGGCGCTAAGCGCGCGCATCCGGTCTGCGGCCGTGGCAGCGCGAATCGACGGCATCAGGGCACGCGCATGGGTGATCAGCAACAGGCTCGGCCCGAGGACGAGCACCTCGTCCGGTTGCAGCCATTGCCTTGCGGCATCGCGCAGGTGTGGCAGCGCAAACGGCAGCTCGGCCTGCCAGCCGGCCGGATACACGCATCGGGCTGCTTCCCCAAGCAGCACATCGGCCTCCCGTGTGCAGCGCTCGGTCGGCGGCAGCAGCACGGTATTGTCGAATCCGGTAAGCGTGGTCGTACTCAAGGTCTGGTGGGGCGCCACGCGCAAGGCGAGCCGACCGCGCCAGTGCGCCGGGCTCGCGAACGCGTAGCGCGCAGCCTCCGGATGGGCGGCAAGCCAATGGCGCGTTGCCGGCGCGAGCACCAGCAGCGGGCTTGCGAACCTTGCCCATCCGGGGTCGCCCAGCACGTGATTACGCGTGAACAGGATGCGCGCATCGGCAGCGAACGATGCGCCGCACGGCGGCGGCAGGTCGCCCGCGCGCAGGCCACCCGGTTCGCGCCCCGCCTGGGTCCAGGCCTGCGCCAGCGAGACCCCCAGCCAGCGAGCATGGGCGGCAAACGGATCGAGCTCGAGCGCCGGACAGGCGCTCAAGGCCGCGTCGGCACTCTCGTACCAACACGCCTCTTCGGGCGCCAGCGAAACTTCGACCCCGCTCCGTCCCATTGCGGGACGGCGCGGATCGATCAGCACGTCGTCATCGAGCAGCAGCACGCGGCGCCCGGCAAAGCGCAGGAGCAGGTAGTTGATCGGCCGACCATAGGTTGCTTCATCGCCGCGCGCGGCCGCCAGCAGCAGGCGCACTTCGGCGCTGAGCCCGGGCAACTCGCGGCAGAGATCGGCCTCGAGCGACTCTGTGCCCGCCAGATCGTGATGGACCACGCCGAGCGTGGCACAGCGGGCGATAGCAGCGCCATTGGCGCGCCGGCTTTCTTCGCGGCGCGAATCGTCGATGACGTGCCAGCGATAGGCGCAGCCGACATGGGCCTGCAACGCGACGCCACCTTGCAGCAGCCGCAGCAGCAGCTGCGGCCGATCCGCGGTGCGAATGACGATCTCCGGTGCGGGCGGCGGCGCGAGTGCGGGCGCGTTGCCGAACCGCCCTACCAGGTCCGCCAGGCCCATCAGCACGCCGTGCCGCGCGCAGCGTTCCAGCACCTCGCGAATAGCCGGCCGGTGTTCGGCCGGCGCGGCGAGGCTGGCCGCGGCGCGCGCTTCGTGCGCCGCCAGCGGCAGGCAGCCCTCGCACGCCGCAAGAACTGCGTACTCACCGGAGGACAATTCCACCGCCGCGCCATTGAGCGGGTTGCGCACCAGGCAGCGCCGGGTGGAAAGCGGCAGCATCGTCAACGCCGGTACGAACCAGAGGGCCGTCGCCTGCGGCGGGGGGTTCGCTACCGCCTCCCGTTGCGGGTCGATGACCCTGGCGGCCATGGGTTGCGGCACACTCACGCGCCGCCCCCGTGGTATGCGGCGAGCTCGGGTCCGGGCGTGGTAACCATCAGGTGCAGCGCTGCGCGACCGCGTTCCAGGTCGGGCATCCGACTTCGGGTGACAGGCGTGGCTCGATGATCAGCGTCGGCCATGGCACACCGTTCGCCGCGATCACGTCGATGCTGATCAGGTCGGGCAGTCGCTGGGTGTCGTCCCAGTGATCGCGCCACGTGGGGGTGACGAGACTCGAGGCCGCGGCATCGCGCCCCAAATAAGCAAAGTGCACTTCGCTGATGCCATCGGCGAGCACCGAAAAGTCGTTGCCAAAATCCGGCAATTGCGTCGCGGTATAGTCGGGTATGACGCGCGACAGCGTAAGGCGCGACGTGTCGCCATTCGGCGTGACGGCGACGCGAAAGTAGTACATGCCTGCGCCGGCGCGTCCGGTCAACGCGGCCGCGTAGGCGAGCGTCTCGGGGGTGCCGAGAAAATACAGCGGTTGCGCGACGGCCTTGTGCAACCGCAGCGGATGCTGGGCAGTAAGGGTCCGGCGCAGGAAACCCTCGGTCAGGCGCATCTCGCTGGTTTGCTGCGCCTTCGCCTCGCCGCGGTTCCAGCTGCTGCCCGCGAGCGACAGCGACCCGTAGAGCACCGAGGCGATGAGCGCCATCAGCAGGAGCGCGACCGACAGCTCGATCAAGGTGAAGCCGCGTTGCTCGGCAAGGGGGTGGTCGCGGCACATCATTGCGTTCCGAGCCCCGGCTGTTTGCTCGCCAGACGCAAGGTCGTCAATGCCACCGAGCGCTGGTTGCCCAGCGTGCCGGGCCAGGAAACCACCGCGGTCACGCGCCACAGGCGCACCGCGGCCGCGTCCCCCAGACGCAGCTGATCGGGGGTGGAATCGGGGGCCACGTAAGGCTCGACGGTGGTGGCCCAGGCATAGCGCCCATCCGCCGAGACGCCCTGATCGTTGGCCGCTTGCAGCGGCAATACCGCTTCCGCCGCCGCGAGACGGCTCTCCGCTAGAACTGCCGCCCGGCTGTACTCGTCGGCGGCGCCGGCGTTGTTGAGCGAGGCGCCGAAGAGCCGGAACAGCACCGTCCCGACCAGCGCCAGGACGACGAAAGCGACCAGGACTTCGAGCAGCGAAAATCCGCGTGCGCGCGTTGCGGCAAGGCGGCCGACCCGGCGCTTCATCGCTATTCCAGAATCGCGACGCGGCCGGTCAGCCAATCGACGTCGACTTCGAACTTGCGCTCGCCCGCCGCCAGCGTGACCCGCCCGCCGTTCGAGCCGCCATCGGGATAGAAGCGGATCACGCCGAGCCGGTCGTTGACCAGATCGCTCTGGGCGGTGAACAGCTTGATGTCGATGCCGGCGGGCAGCCCATGGATGCGCGGGTCGGGCAGCACCCGAAAAGCCCGCCCTGTCACGTCGAGCTCAAGGACCGCTTCGGTGCGCTGCGCGATGGCCTGGCTCCGCGCCAGGCGCAGGCCGGCGGCGACTTCGCGCGCCGCGGTCTTGAGCTGAGTGGTGGAGACGCCGCCGCTGAAAACCGGCACGGTCAGGGCAGCCATCAACCCCATCAGGACGAGCACGATCAACAGCTCGATCAGCGTGACGCCGGAGCCGCGCCGCGCCGCGCCGCCAGCGCGCCTCACGCCGCGACCGGGCCGTCGCCGCGCAAGCTTACGGATCCCAGCTGTTGATGGCCCGGTTGGCACCTTCACCACCTTCTTGCCCGGTGGGGCCGAGCGAGATCAGGTCGTAGGCTCCATGCTGACCGGGAAAAACGTACTGATAGTCGTTGCCCCACGGATCCTTGGGCACGTTGGGCTGCTTCCAATACGGCCCGTTCCAGTTGGTCAACCCGGCCGGCGCGGTGACAAGCGCCTGCAGGCCTTCCTGCGACGTCGGATAACGACCGATCTCCAGCTTGAACAGATCGAGCGTCTGACTGATCTGCCCGATCTGGATCTTGGCCGCCTTGCGCTTGGCCGTTTCACCCTGGCCGATGAAGTTGCCGCCGACGATGCCCATGACGATGCCGATCAATACCAGAACGACCAGGATCTCGATCAGGGTCATGCCGCCGCTGCGCGGAGGGAATGGGGGCGCCGCACATCGCCGCATTGCGTTGGATATCATCAATTACCTCCTCGGTCGCCGCTGCCCGCAGCCGCCACGGGGCGCCTGCTCATACGACGAGTTCGCTCATGGCCATCACGCCCACGAGGATAGATAGCACGATGCCGCCGATCAACACCGCGAGGCTCAGGATCAGCACCGGTTCGAGCACCGCCAGAAAGCGCTTGATCGCCGCGGCCACTTCGCGGTCATAGACGTCGGCCACGCGCTGGAGCATCTCCTCCAGACGTCCCGATTCTTCGCCAACCAGGATCATCTGCGTGGCCAGCCGCGGGTAGAGACCGGTCTCCACCAGCGGGCGGCCGAAGCCCTTGCCTTCGCGCAGGCGCGTGACCACGCCGTCGAGCGCGTTGGCGAGCACGCTATTGGTCATCGTCTCCTTGACGATCGACAGCCCGGCGAGCAGCGTCACGCCGTTGCCGAGCAGCGTCGCCAACGTGCGCGCGAGACGCGCCACTTCGACCTTGGCCAGCAAGTCGCCGAGCAACGGCGCGCGCAACAGGCGCCCATCCCAGCGGTAGCGCACCTCGGGGCGCGCCAACCGGCGTCGGAACAACCAGACGCCGGCCGCGACGCTGAGCACCATCAGCCACCAATAGCGGCGCAAGCCCGTGCCCACGACGATCACCACCTGCGTCGGTACGGGCAATGCGCGGCCCGCTTGCGCGAAAGTCTGCTGAAACTGCGGCACCACCCACACCAGCAGCACCATCACCGAGGCGACCGCAACCAGGACCAGGATCGTCGGATAGATGAGGGCCGACTTCACGCTTTCGCGCAATTCCTTGTTGCGCTCCATGGTCTCGGCCAGGCGGTTGAGCACTGTGCCCAGCGCTCCGCCGGCCTCGCCCGCGCGCACGACGTTGATGTAGAAGCGGGAGAACAGGTGGCGATGCATGTCGAGCGCCTGCGACAGCGACTTGCCGCCGCGCACGCTGTCGCGCAGCCCCTGCAGCAACACCGCCACCGGGGCCGCAGCGGCCAGCCCGATGAGGATTTCCAGCGCCCGGTCGAGGGGCAGGCCGGCGCGCAGTAGCGTCGCGAGTTCACGCGTGATGGCAAGCACGTGTTCGCGGCTGACCCGCCGCGGCGCGAACCATGACCGCCGCGCGCCCTTCGCGGTCTGCGCCCGATCGCCGGCGGCGGCGACGAC
Source organism: uncultured beta proteobacterium (assembly GCA_963777455.1). Lineage (GTDB taxonomy): Bacteria > Pseudomonadota > Gammaproteobacteria > Burkholderiales > Casimicrobiaceae > PALSA-1003. The sequence continues at coordinate 1,523,892 of CAVZQQ010000004.1, read as the reverse complement.
CTGCATCGGCATGAGGCCCTGATCGCGCAGCCGATCGACGATCTCCGCCTCGGTCGCGGCATCGAGCTCGCCCGCGGCGACATCGCCGGCCGAGTTGACCGCCCTGTAGCGAAAGACTGGCATGCCCCGAGGCGAATCAGTCTTCGCGGGTGACGCGAAGCACTTCCTCGAAGGTGGTGGTCCCCGCGACCGCCTTGCGCACGCCGTCCTCGTACATGCTCACCATGCCACCTTTGAGCGCCTCGGCACGCAGGTCGGTCGAACTAGCGTGGCGCATGATCAGGCTGCGCAACGGATCGGTCATCGGCAGCATCTCCATGATGCTGATGCGGCCGATGTAGCCGGTGTTCGCGCATTCGCTGCAGCCCTTGGCGTGATAGAGCTTGATCTCGCCGTTGCGGGCAAACTTGCGCAGGTCCATTTCCTCGACCAGCTCGGGCAGCGCGACGTAGGGTTCCTTGCAATGCTGGCAGAGCGTGCGCACCAGCCGCTGGGCGAGGATCCCGATCACCGTCGAGGTCAGCAGGTAGTCCTCGACCCCCATGTCGAGCAGCCGGTTCACTGTCGACGGCGCGTCGTTGGTGTGCACCGTCGAGAGCACAAGGTGACCGGTCAGCGCCGACTGCACGGCGATCTGCGCAGTCTCCAGGTCGCGGATCTCGCCGATCATGATCACATCGGGGTCCTGGCGCACGATCGAGCGCAGCGCGTTGGCGAACGTCAGGTCGATCTGCGGCTTGACCTGGATCTGGTTGATCCCCGGCATCTGATATTCGACCGGGTCCTCGACGGTGAGGATCTTGACGTCGGGCTTGTTCAGGCGATCGAGCGCGGTGTAGAGCGTGGTCGTCTTGCCGCTACCGGTCGGTCCGGTGACAAGCAGGATGCCGTGCGGCTCGAGCAGCACGTCGAGGAAGACCTTGAGCGTGCCTTCTTCGAAGCCCAGCCGGTTGAAGTCGAGCGCGACGCCACCCTTGTCGAGAATCCGCATCACCACCGATTCTCCGTGCATCGTGGGCACGGTCGAGATGCGCAGGTCGATGTCCTTGCCCTGCACGCGCAAGCGGATGCGACCGTCCTGCGGCAGCCGCCGCTCGGCGATGTCGAGGTTGGCCATGATCTTGATGCGCGAGATCACCGCGGCCGAGAGGCGGCGCGGCGGCGATTCGACCTCGTGCAGCACGCCGTCGATGCGGTAGCGCACGATGAGGCGGTTCTCGAACGGCTCGATATGGATGTCCGAGGCACGCGTTTCGAGCGCGTTGGTGATGAGCAGCGAGACCAGCCGGATGACCGGCGCTTCGGACGCGAGGTCCTTGAGTTGCTGGACGTCGGCGTCAAAGGCGAGCTCGTCGCGCTGCTCGACGTCGCCCACAAGCTGCCCCAGCACCGACTTGCCGGCGCCGTAGAGCCTTTCGAGCGCCGCCTCGAGCTCGTTCGGGATCGCCACCCGGGGCCGGACTGTGCGCCCGGTAACCATCTCGAAGGCGCCCATCGTGTACAGGTCGGTCGGATCGGACATGGCCAGGGCCAGCTCGTGCTCGTCCTCGGCGAGCGGCAGGGCGCGCGCCTCGCGCAGGAAGCGCGCCGAGACGCGCTCCTCGAGGATGGGGAGCTCCGGGTAGCCAGCGGCTTCGACCAGCGGGATGCCGAGCTGCTGGGCGAGCGCTTCGGCCACGTCGCGCTGCGCCACCAAGCCCAGCGTCACCAGCAGGCCACCCAGCTTCTCGTGGGTTTCCTGCTGCAGGCGCAGCGCCCGGTCCAGACCGGCGGCATCGAGCTTGCCGCGCTCGATCAGAATCTCCCCGATCCGCTTCCGTACCGACGTATCCAAAGTGATCGTAAGTGCCCGTGAGAAATACGAAATTCTAACATGCGAGGCAAATGCGCCGCGACGACTTGGACGCCCGCGCTGCCGTACAGTTCAGCTTTCCGCCATAATGCCGCACGCCGCCTGGGGCTGCGCCTGTCGTGTCCGACGTCAAGCCGATCGCCTTCTACCTGCCGCAGTTCCATCCCATCCCCGAGAACGATGCCTGGTGGGGCGTGGGCTTCACCGACTGGAGCAACGTGCGGCGGGCGCGCCCGAACTTTGTCGGCCACGAGCAGCCACACGTGCCGGCCGATCTCGGCTATTACGACCTGCGCGCGCCGGAGACGCGCGCCGCGCAGGCCGAGTTGGCCCGCGCCCACGGCATTCACGGCTTCTGCTACTACTACTACTGGTTCGGCGGCCGGCGGCTGCTGCATCAGCCGCTCGACGCGGTGCTCGCCAGTGGCGCGCCGGATTTCCCGTTTTGTGTGTGCTGGGCCAACGAGAACTGGTCGCGTCGCTGGGACGGCGGCAGTGACGAGCTGTTGATCGCACAGACCTACAGCGCCGACAACGATCGGCGCTTCATCGCCGAACTGCTGCCGCTGTTCGCCGACCGGCGCTATATCCGCGTTGGCGACCGGCCGCTGCTGCTCGTCTATCGGGCGAACCTGCTACCGGATCCGCCGCGCACCGCCGCCATCTTCCGCAGCGGCGTGCGCGCCGCCGGCGTGGCTGATCCGTATCTGTGCTTCATAGAGCATCCCGGGTCAGCGAGCCCCGCCACGTACGGCTTCGACGCCGCGATCGAATTTCCGCCGCACGGGTTCCAGGCCCGGACACTCACCACGGAAGTGGAGAAAACCAACCCCGACTTTGCCGGTGAGGTGTGGGACTACGTGTCCGCGGCGCAGAGCGCGCTTGCGCGGCCGCCCTCGCCGACCACGTTGCGCGGCGTGATGGTCGGCTGGGACAATACGCCGCGGCTGCAGAACAACGGCCAGATCTTCGTCAACAGCCACCCGGACAACTATCGGCGCTGGCTCGCCGCGGTCGTCGGCGAGACGCGCCGCACGCGCCCGCCCGACGAGCGCCTGGTCTTCATCAACGCCTGGAATGAATGGGGCGAGGGCTGCTACCTGGAGCCCGACGCGCACTACGGACACGGCTATCTCGAGGCAACGCGCCTGGCGCTAAGCGCCTAACTCGCTTGCCCGCCGCCGCCGGCAAGGCACGCAATCGAAGCGATTGCCAGGCGGCTCGGAATCGCTTACACACGGGAAGGAAGCGGTCCAGCCCACAGTCGCGTACCTAGCTGAGGAAGTGCTCACGCTTGGCCCTATCCTGCAGCAGCGGGTGGCGGCCGATATCTCGGAAGAATCGCGACAGGAGCTGCTCGATTTCGAGCCGCGTCGACGGCCCGCGATCCGCGAACGTGGTCCACGGCGCGGTAGTTTTGCGCAATCGAGTGCCCGGACACAAATTTGCTCGTGATTGGAGGCGGGCATGATGACCGAAACCGTTGTGCCGTTCCCGTGCACCGGCTGGCCGACACGGGAACGCCGGACCATGGGCCCGGCGAGCGCCCGCCAGAGGCACGCCGTGTATCGGGTTTTCCGGTCAGGGTCGGCAAGAGCCCGCAACAGCACTAAAGTGAGGCACAGCGACGCACGCCTTCAGGCGACCTGTCGAAAGGCGTTCGCCGCAAGCTGCACCGTGGTCTGAATGTCAGCCGCGCTGTGCGCGGCCGACACGAATCCGGCTTCGAACGCCGACGGCGCAAGGTACACGCCGGCGTCGAGCAGGCAATGGAAGAAACGGTTGAAGCGTTCCCGGTCGCAGGCCATGACCGCGGACAACGAGTCCGGAACCGCGGCGGTGAAATAGATGCCGAACATTCCGCCCAGCGAGCGGGCGCAGAACGCAATGCCGGCACTTTGCGCCGCCGCAGCGAGCCCGTCGGTGAGGCTGAGGGTCCGCGCCGAGAGCTCGGCGTAGAACCCGGGCGCCTGGATGGCCTTGAGGGTCGCCAATCCGGCCGCGACGGCGACCGGATTGCCAGACAGCGTTCCTGCCTGGTAGACCGGCCCCAGCGGCGCGATTTTTTCCATGATCTCGCGCCTGCCCCCGAACGCGCCCACCGGCATGCCGCCGCCGATTACCTTGCCCAGCGTGGTCAGATCGGGGATCACGCCATAGAGGCCCTGCGCTCCGCCAAGATGCACGCGGAAGCCGGTCATCACCTCGTCGAAAATCAGCACCGTCCCGTGGCGATCACACAACTCCCGCAGGCCGACGAGGAATCCCGGCGCGGGCAGGATGAGGTTCATGTTGCCGGCCACGGGTTCGACGATGATGCAGGCGATCTGGTCCGGATGCGCGGCGAAGGCGGCGGCCACCCCGTCGAGGTCGTTGTAGGCGAGCACGAGGGTTTCGCCAGCAATTGCCGGCGGAACGCCGGCGGAGGATGGCTGGCCGAAGGTCAAGGCGCCGGAGCCCGCCTTGACGAGCAGACTGTCGCCGTGCCCGTGATAGCAGCCGTCGAACTTCACGATCTTCGAGCGGCCGGTATGGCCGCGCGCAAGGCGCAGGGCGCTCATCGTCGCCTCGGTGCCGGAGCTCACCAGTCGCACCAGGTCGAGCGCGGGCAACAGGTGGCACAAGGTCTCGGCTAACTCGATCTCGGCCTCGGTCGGCGCGCCGAACGACAGGCCCAGGCGCGCCGCATCCTGGACCGCACGCACCGTGTCGGCATGCGCGTGCCCGAGGATCGCCGGTCCCCAGGAACCCACGTAATCGATATAGCGCTTGCCGTCGGCATCCCACAGGTAGGCGCCCTCACCGCGAGTGAAAAAACGCGGTGTGCCGCCGACCGAGCGAAACGCGCGCACGGGCGAATTCACGCCCGCGGGGATGCTGCGCTGGGCGCGCGCGAACAGTTCCTCGTTGCGGCTCATGCGTGCGGGGGGTTGCTGATGGGCCGCTGGCGCCCGGCAGACGCGGCGGGCAGCCGCGCCCATGCGTTGCAAAGCGCCGTCGCCGCCGCGGCAATGTCGGGTGCGTCGAAGAGCGCGGTGATGACCGCCAGCGCGTCGGCGCCAGCGGCAACCAGCGCCGGCGCATTCGCCGCCGTGATGCCACCGATAGCTACGACCGGAACGCCCCACCGCGACTTCGCGGTAGTGAGCAGAGAGGGATGGGCACGCACGGCGTCCGGCTTGACGGGGGAAGGGAAGAAGCTGCCGAAGGCGACGTAGTCAGCCCCGCCGGCAAGGGCCGCCTGCGCGCGCTCGAGCGAGTCATAGCAGGAGGCGCCGACGATCGCACCGTCTCCCAGGCGCCGCCGGGCCGCGGCGACGGCGGCGTCGCTGCGGCCCAGATGCACGCCGTCCGCGGCCACGTCCCGGGCCAGTTCGACGTCGTCGTTGACGATGAAGGTCGCCCCGCGCGCGGCGCAGAGCGCGCGCAGGCTACGCGCCTGCGCGCGCCGCAGCGTGGCGTTCCCGAGCTTGTGGCGGTACTGCACTACGGCCGCGCCACCCGCGATCGCGGCCGCGACGCGCGCCACCAGCAGGTCGGTGTCCGCGAGCTCCGGCGTCAGCGCATACAGGCCGGCGATGCGCGCGCGCACGGCGGTCGGAGGGGACGCGCTCATCAATGGCGGTGCAGGTTGGGCGTGCGCGGCGCCGGTTGGTCATCGACCGGCGTCTCGGCAGCGTCGTCGCGCGCCCAGAACAACCGGTCGGGCAGCAGCTGGCCCATGCCCGGGCGATACGCCTTGGCCAGCGCATGCCAGGTGAAGTCCTGCGCTTCGCGCACCGCTTCGGCCAGGTCGAGCCCATTGGCGAGCATCGCTGCGATCGCCGCCGCGAGGGTGCAGCCCGAACCGTGATAGCTGCCGGGCAGACGCTCCCAGCTGTCGCTGCGCACGACCCCGCCCTTCCCATATAACGTATTGATCACCTGCGCCGTCGGCTCGTGGGTGCCGGTGATGAGCACGTGCTCGCAGCCGGTCTCGATCATGCGCTGCGCGCACACCGCCAGCGTCGGCTCCTCGTCGTCGTCGGCGTCGGCCAGACGCCGTGCCTCGGTGCTGTTGGGCGTCAGCAGCGTCGTGCGCGGCAGCAGCAACTCGCGCAATGCGTGCAGCATGTTGTCGCTGGCGAGCTCGTCGCCGCGACCCGAGGCGAGCACCGGGTCGAGCACCAGCGGCACATCCGGATAGTCGGCCAGAATCTCGGCGATGGCGGCGATGTTTTCTACGCTGCCCAGCACCCCGATCTTGAAGACGTCGACCGGCATGTCTTCGAGCAGGCAGCGGGCCTGATCCGCGACCCATTCCGCGTCGAGCGGCTGCACTCCCTCGACCCCCAGTGTGTCCTGCACCGTGATCGCAGTGAGCACCGACAGCGGGTGACAACCCATGCTGGCCAGGGTCAGGATATCGGCTTGCATGCCCGCGCCGCCACTCGGATCGGAGGCGGCAAAGGCCAGCACGATCGGCGGGAATTCGGTGGCTTGCTCGGCGGGTGGTTGCATGAACAATTCGTGACGCGCGGCGAAGGGCGCAAAGCGGGCAGGGACACCGCATGCATGACCGGCACGAGCCTGCAGGAGCAGCCCCGGCGCGGGTGAACTTGGTAGAATCCGATTTTACTCCAATCAACTCGGTACCGATGAAGAAATACATGTGCCTGATCTGCGGTCACATCTACGACGAGGCGCTGGGCGATCCTGACACCGGCGTCGCGCCGGGCACCAAGTGGGAAGATGTGCCGCCGAACTGGACCTGTCCGGATTGCGGTGCCCGCAAAGAAGATTACGAGCTGGTCGAATTCTGATGCGCATCCTGCACACCATGTTGCGCGTCGGCGATCTCCAGCGATCGCTGCGTTTCTACACCGAGGTGCTCGGCATGCAGTTGCTGCGCACCACCGACCGCCCGGATCAGAAATACACGCTGGCGTTCGTCGGTTATGGCGATGAAGCGGAGCAGCCGGCGCTGGAGCTCACCTACAACTACGGTGTGAGCCATTACGATCTGGGCAGCGCGTACGGTCATGTCGCAATCGAGGTGCGCGACGCTGCCGCGGCGTGCGCCGCCGTGCGCAGCAAAGGTGGCAACGTGTCACGCGAGGCGGGACCCGTCAAAGGCGGGACGACGGTGATTGCCTTTGTCGAGGATCCCGACGGCTACAAGATCGAGTTGATCGAACGCAAAGCGTAAGGAACGACTGCCAGCCTCGCCGCGCGCCTGCCGTTGCGCCGGCCGCATGGCGTTGTGCTCGCTAGCGTTGCGCGTCGTAGATCCGCAGCAGCAGCGCCTCCCAGTCGCGGGTGAATCCGGCCGTATCGAACAGCGGGTTTTGCTCGCGCGTGGCTTCGAGTCGGGCACGATAGGCGCGCAGGCGCTGCGGTTGCGCCACCAGGTCGAGCAGCCGCGCCTGATAGTCGTCCGGTGAATCCGCGATCAGGTCGGGCAGCCCGCTCGCCCCCAATAGACTCGCGCCGACGCGCCCGGCAAACGTCGGGCCTCGGCAGGTCAGCATCGGCACACCTGCCCACAGCGCATCGCAACCGGTCGTGTGCGCGCCGTAGGGCAGCGTGTCGAGCGCGAGGTCCGCGCAAGCCAGGCGCGCCATGTGAGCCTCCTGCGGCAGCGTCGGCGCGAAGATCAGGCGCGCCGGGTCAACACCCGCGCGCTCGGCCTCGGAGCGTAGATTGCGCTGCATGCGGGGATGGCCGGCGAGCAGCCACAGCACTGCGTCCTCGCGCGCAGCGAGTGCCGTAAGCCACGCGCTGAACAGCGGCCGGCGCAACTTGTAGCTTTGGTTGAGGCAGGCGAGCACGAGCGCCTCCTCGGCAAGGCCGTGCGCAGAACGCGCGCTCGGCGCCGGCAACCCGCGGCGGCTGTCGTTGACGTAGTAGCAGCGGGGCAGGCGCCAGACACGCTCGTGGAAAGACACTTCGTCGGCAGGCGTGATCACTTGCGCGTCGGCGATGATGCCATCGATCGCGTCGTAGCCGAGCGTGCCGGGAAAGCTCATGTAGTGCAGCTGCACCGGAGCCGGCCGAGAAGCGAGGATCGCCAGCCGTCCGCCCTGCGTGTAGCCGTGCCGGTCAATGAGGATGTCGATGCCGTCGTCGCGGATCAGGCGCGCCGCCTGCACGTCGCTGACCCCGCTCACGTCGCGCCAGTAGTCGAACGCCGCGCGGATGCGCGTGGTCACGGCACCGCGCCCCTGCGGTCCGTAGCTGTAGGCGTAGAGCTCGAAGCCGGCGCGGTCGTGCTGCTCGAACAGGCCGGCCATCAAGCGCCCGGTCGGATGGTCGCGCAGGTTGCCCGACAGGTAACCGACGCGCAACCGCGCGCCGCGCGGCGATGCGCCGCGGCGCGCCGCCACCGGTGGCAGCGTCGCGCCTGCCCAACGCCGCGCCACGGCGAGCTGCTGCGCCGACGTGGTCGGCATCGCCAGCGCAATCCACGGCGACCAGCGCGGGTCGCCTTGCGCATCCGCCAGCGTCGCGACGAGCTGCTGTTCGTACCCTTCCAGTCCGTCCCACTCGCATAGCGTGTAGCGCGCATAGACGAGGTTGGCGAGCGCAGGCGTCAGAGCTGGCGCGGCGGCAACGGCGCGCTCGAAGGCCAGCAGCGCCTGCTCGTCTTCGCCCAGCCGGCGCTGCGCCAGTCCGAGGTTGTCCCAGAGCTCCGCGCCACTGGCACCGAGCACCTGCGCCTGTTGCAAATGCGTGCGCGCCGCCTGCGCTCGCCCTTCGTCAAGCAACATGGCGCCCAAGCTGACGCGCAGCGACGCGGCGTCCGGGGCAAGCGCGACCGCCTGCTCGAGCAGTTCGCGGCCGGCAGGGGCAGCGCCGGCCGCCTTGAGCTTCGCGGCGATGCCGTGTACCTGGGTGAGTGCCGCCTGCGCCTGGTCACGCTCACCACGGGCGAGCGCGACCCGCGCGAGCGCCAGCCAGATTTCCTGCTGTGGCAGCGCTTGCGCCCGCGCCGCGGCTAGCGCCCGCGTCAGCCGGTCAAACGCGGCGGTGTGCCCGCCGGCCGCGAAGTCCTGCTGCGCGAGCTTGAGCAGCGCCCCCGGGTGCTCCGGAAGCGAGGCGAGAACCTGTTCATAGATGGCGCGCGCTTCGCCGCCGCGACCGGCCGCTTCATGGTGCGCGGCCAGCGCGAAGGCCTCCTGAACGGTCAGTTCCATGGGTCGCAGACCGCGGCTTGCGCTCGGCCGTCCGCTGGCCGCGCGTCAAGCCGGGGTCTTGAGCAGCTCGCCGATGTCGTGGGCGAAGGCGTCCGGACCCTGGCCGTAGCTTTCGTACACCCGCAGTCGACCCTGGGGATCGAACAGGTACGTGCCCGCGGAATGGTCCATGCTGTACGTGCCGGGCGTCGGGCCGGGTTGCTTCTGGTAGATGACCTTGAATTCCTTGGCCGTTGCCGCCGTCGCCGCCGCGTCGCCGTAGAGCCCGAGAAAGCTCGGATTGAACGCCGGCACGTATTGCGCCAAGACCTGCGGAGTATCGCGCTCGGGATCGACGGTCACGAACAGGACTTGTACGCGCGCCGCGTCAGGACCGAGGCGGTTCAGGGTGCTGGCGAGTTCGGACAAGGTCGTCGGGCAAAAATCGGGGCACTGCGTATAACCGAAGAAGAGCACGACGACTTTGCCGCGGAAATCGGCGAGCGTTCGCGGGCGCCCCGTATGGTCGGTTAGGTGGAAGTCGTGCGCATAGCTCGCTCCGGTGACGTCGGAGCCGCGGAACTGCGGTGTCGCCGGTGCGCATGCGGCCAAGCCGAACGCGAGCAGGACCGCAACCGGCGCGAAAGGGAAGCGCATCAATGCCAGAAGTGGTCGAGGAGCAAGGCGGTAAACAGCGCGGCAAGATACAGGATCGAGAAGCGGAACGTGCGCCGCGCCAGCGCATCGCTGTAGCGCCGGTAGAGCCGGATCGCATGGGCGAGGAACAACGCGCCGAGCACCACCGCCGCGGCCAGATACCACCCGCCGCTCATGCGCACGGCGTAGGGCAGCAGGCTGGCGGCGAATAGCGCCGCGGTGTAGAGCACGATCATCAGCCGGGTGTATTCGGAGCCGTGGGTCACCGGCAGCATGGGCAGGCCTGCCGTCGCGTAGTCCTTGGTGCGGTACAGGGCCAGCGACCAGAAATGCGGCGGCGTCCATACGAAGATGATCAGGAACAGGAGCAGCGCCTGCGGTGCCACGTTGTTGGTGACCGCGGCCCACCCGAGCACTGGCGGCATCGCCCCCGCCGCGCCACCGATCACGATGTTCTGTGGGGTCGCGGGCTTGAGTAGCACGGTATAGACGATCGCGTAGCCGACGAAGGTGGCGAGCGTCAGCCACATGGTCAGCGCATTGACCCCCACGTAGAGTATGCCGAGCCCGGCCAAGCCGACGCCGGTGGCGAACAGCAAGGTCTGCAGGGACGAGAGTTCGCCGCGCGGCAGGGGCCGGCCGCGGGTGCGCAGCATGAGCGCGTCGATCTTCTGCTCGACCAGGCAATTGATCGCGGCGGCAGCGCCGGCGACCAGCGCGATACCAAGCGTGCCGAACAGCACGGCGTTGAGCGGCGGCAATCCGGGCGCGGCGAGGACCATGCCGATCATGGCGGTGAACACAATCAGCGACACCACGCGCGGCTTGGTCAGGGCCAGGAAGCAGTGCAGGCGGTACAGCGGGCCGTGCGCGAGCGCGAGAGCGGTCATGGCGGCGGGACGAAAAGGAGGCGATTTTAGCATTGCCGCGGGGTCAGCCGATGCGCGAGGCGCGCAACAGTCGCTCGAGGTCCTTGGCCAGGCGCTTGATGTCGGGGTTTGCCGGATAGCGCAGCACCAGGTTGCCCAACGGGTCGAGCAGGTAGATGTTCTCCGTCGCGCCGCCCGGTCCGGGCAGCCGATCCCACTGACGCGGGTCGCCGCGCAGGACGATGATGCCCGGATGCTGGGCGAGCACGGCCGCCGTGGGCGCCGGCGCCTCAGCCGGTCGCAGCCAGAGGCGGACGACCCGCTCGCGCTCCGGGCCCTGCAAGGTTCGCGCCTGGCGGGTCGCATAGAGCTTGCCCTCGCAGGGCGCGGCACAAGCCGCGGCATCGGCGGAGAGCAACACCCAGGTACCGCGCAGGTCGGCCAGGCGCAACGGGTTGCCCGCGAGGCTCACACCGGCAATCTCCGGCGCCGGTTGCGCGCCGAGCAACTCGCCATAGTTGACCTGCGCGGTCGGGCGCAGCCAGTAGTAGGCCACGTATGACGCCACGACCGGCGCGATGCAAACGAGCGCGAGCAGCGTAAGCGTGCGCCGAGCGCGCCGGCGCGCGTGCACGTCAGGCGTCGCCATCGTTGTCGCGTGCGCGCCAGTTAAGTGTGAGCCAGAGCACGATCGCCAGCGCCGCGAACGAATACCACTGCAACATGTAGGAGCGGTTCTGATCGGCGCCCAGATCCGGTGCGGGCCAGTCACGCACCAGGCCGTCGGCGGGCGTCACCGGATCGTTCTGCTCGACGATGAGCGGCAGGAGCTCCAGGCCGGTGGCGGCGGCAATGCGACCGAGATCGAGGTTCTCCCAAAGCGGGCCGCTCGTTTGCGCGCGCCCGAATTCGAGATAGCGCTGCGGCGGCAGGTTCGCGCGTCCGATTACCGTCTGGGTACCTGCCGGAGGCGGCGCCGCCGGCAGCTGCGCGCGCCGCGCCCCCTGGTCGATCCAGCCGCGATCGACGAGCACGAAACGCTCGCTCCCGGCGAGCTTGAGCGGGGTCACGACGTGATAACCCGCGCGGCCGGCGTGGACCTTGTTGTCGATGAGAAGCTGCCGCGTAGCGTCGTACTCGCCGCGCGCCCGTACCGTGCGAAAGCGCAGCCGCGTGACATCGACCGCACCGGCACCCAGGTCGACCGGCGGGGCGCTCGCCGCGGCCGCGAACTGCGCGGCGAGCGCGTCCTTGTCCGCCGCGCGGTGCCGCTGCCAGTTCCCCAGCGCGATGGTGAGGGCAACGAGTGCGAGCATGCCCAGTGTCGGCAGCCAGCGCGGTTGGAAGCGCCGCGTAGCGAGGAACGTGGCGAAGCGATTTGGCAGTCTCATGGGGTTGGGCTAGACTCGTTGCGCCTTCTCGCCGCGGCCCGGGCGTGGGCTCGGCGCAACCAGCCATGCGCTATATCGTCATCGCTGCCCTGATCGTGATCGTCGCCACGCTGGCCACGGCGCTCTATTATCTTTACCACGATCGCGGGAACAGCATGCGCATGGTCACGGCGCTGGCGATCCGCGTCGCGTTGTCGGCGGGCCTCATCATCTTCCTGGTCGTGAGCTACGAGCTCGGTTGGATCGGCGCGAGCGGTTTGCGCTAGAGCGCAAACCACGGCCGATGGGGCCGCGCGCTCGTCGGCGCGGCCGTCAAGGCGTCCGGACGTGCGCTACAGCCAATAGACGAGAACGAACAGCAGCAGCCATACGACGTCGACGAAGTGCCAGTACCACGCCGCGGCCTCGAAGGCGAAATGATGCTGCGCGTCGAAGTGCCCCCGGAACGCCCGGACCAGCATCACCGAAAGCATGATCGCGCCGATGGTCACGTGAAATCCGTGAAAGCCGGTCAGCATGAAGAAGGTCGAGCCGTAGACGCCGGTGGATAGCTTCAGGTTCAGTTCGCTGTAGGCGTGCGAGTACTCGTGGGCCTGTAGCGCGAGGAAGGTGAAGCCGAGCACGATGGTGATGGCCAGCCAGATCTTGAGCGCGGTGCGGTTGCCGGTCTTGAGTGCGTGGTGGGCCACGGTGAGCGTGCCGCCCGACGACACCAGGATGATGGTGTTGAGCAATGGGATGCCGATCGCCGCCATGGGCGTGAACGGATCGCGCAGATACGGCCCGTTGGTCGGCCACATCGCGGTGAAATTGGGCCAGAGCAGCTTCTGCTCCGGGCCGCCGAGTTCGGGTACCGACAAGTTGCGCACGTAGAACAGCGCGCCAAAGAAGGCCGCGAAGAACATCACCTCCGAGAAGATGAACCAGCTCATCCCCCAGCGGAAGGACACGTCGACCTGTTTGTTGTAGAGGCGGTGCTCGGATTCGTCGATCACGCGCCCGAACCAGCCGAACAGCATGGTGAGCAGGATGCAGAAGCCGACCAGCACCACCCACGGGCCGGGCGGGTAGGCGTTGAACCACAGCGCGGCGCCCAGCCCCATGCACAGGAGGGCGCAGGAGCCCATGATCGGCCAATACGACGGCTGCGGGACGAAGTAGCGCGCGGTGGCGCCGTTCGACGGTGCGTTCATGAGCGGTTTCCCTCGACTTCGAAGAAGGTGTACGACAGGCTGATCGTGGTGACGTCCTTCGGCAGCTTCGGATCGACGACGAAAACCACCGGCATCTGCCGCTTCTCGTGCGCCGCGAACGCCTGCTGGGTGAAGCAGAAGCAGTCGAGCTTGCGGAAATACAGCGCCGCCAGCGGCGGCCCGTAGCTCGGCACGGCCTGCCCGGTCACCGCCCGCGGCGCGAGGTTCTCCACTTCGTAGAGGACCTGCGTGACCTCACCTGGATGCACGGTCACGATCGGGGTCAGGGCCCGGAAGCGCCACGGCAGCTTGCTGGTATTGGCGTCGAGCTCGAGGCGAATGTTGCGCGTGGCGTCGACCTGGGTGTTCTGCGGCGCATCGGCGCGATCGATGTCGCGCAGGCCCGTCGCCTTGCAGATCTGGTCGTAGAACGGCACCAGCGCGAAACCGAAGCCGAACATCACGCCCGTGACGACGGCGAGCCGGACCAACATCCGCCGGTTGGAGCGCCGCCGATCATCTCCTCCGTTATCGCTCATCTGGCCTCGTGGGCTGGCTTACTCGCGCCCGCCGCGCTCGATGACGACCAGCAGGAAACCGATGATGCCGAAGCCCACCACGCCGATCCCCAGCGTCGTAGCGCCGGTGTACTGCGCGGCGATGATGCCGCCGAAGAAGACCAGCGCGATCGATGCCAGAATCAGCGCCGTGCGCCGATTCGCGCGCCGCGGTTCGGTCGCCTGATCCGGGCGAAGCAGCGGCGCGTTCATCAGTTGACCTGCGGCGGAGTCTCGAACGTGTGGTACGGCAGCGGCGAGGGCAGCGTCCATTCCAGCGTGTCGGCCCCTTCCCACGGCTTGGCCGGCGCCGGCGCCCCGAAGCGGATGCACTTCAGCACGATGTACAGGAACAGCACCTGCGACAGCCCGAAGCCGAAGGCACCGACCGAGGCGACGGCGTTCCAGTCGGTGAACTGCGGCGCGTAATCGGGCACCCGGCGCGGCATCCCGGCCAGGCCGAGGAAATGCATCGGGAAAAAGGTCACGTTGAAGGTGATCATCGACGCCCAGAAGTGAATCTTGCCCAGCCGTTCGTCGTACATGTGGCCGGACCACTTCGGCAGCCAGTAGTAGATGCCGCCGAAGAACGCGAACAGCGATCCGGCGACCAGCACGTAGTGGAAATGCGCAACCACGTAGTAAGTGTCGTGCAGCACGATGTCGACCGGCACGAGCGCGAGCACGAGACCCGTGAAGCCGCCCATGGTGAACAGGAAGATGAAGCCGATGGCGAACAGCATCGGGGTCTCGAAGGTCATCGAGCCACGCCACATCGTCGCCAGCCAGTTGAACACCTTGACCCCGGTGGGCACGGCGATGAGCATGGTCATGTACATGAAGAATAACTGCCCGGCCGCGGGCATGCCGACCGTGAACATGTGGTGCGCCCAGACCAGGAACGACAGGATCGCGATCGAGGCCGTGGCATACACCATCGACGCATAGCCGAACAGCGGCTTGCGGCTGAACGTCGGCAGGATGGTCGACACGATCCCGAACGCCGGCAGGATCATGATGTAGACCTCGGGGTGCCCGAAGAACCAGAATACGTGCTGGAACAGCACCGGGTCCCCGCCGCCGGCAGCGTTAAAGAAGCTGGTACCGAAATGCCGATCGGTCAGCAGCATCGTCACCGAGCCGGCCAGCACCGGCATCACTGCGATCAGCAGGTAGGCGGTGATCAGCCACGTCCACACGAACATCGGCATCTTCATAAGCGTCATGCCCGGCGCGCGCATGTTGAGGATGGTGGTGATGATGTTGATCGACCCCATGATCGACGACGCGCCCATGATGTGGATGGCGAAGATCGTCATGTCCATGCCCATGCCGGCCTGAATCGACAGCGGCGGATACAGCGTCCAGCCGGCGCTGGCCGCTCCGCCCGGAACGAGGAACGAGGAGAGCAGTAGCACTGCGGCGAACGGCAACAGCCAGAAGCTCCAGTTGTTCATCCGCGCGAACGCCATGTCCGGTGCGCCGATCATCAGCGGCACCTGCCAGTTGGCGAAGCCCACCGCCGCCGGCATGATCGCGCCGAAAATCATGATCAGGCCGTGCAGCGTATTGAGCTGGTTGAAGAACTCGGGCTCGACTAACTGCATGCCGGGATGAAACAGGTCCGCGCGGATGGTCAGCGCCATCACCCCGCCGGTCAGGAACATGATCATCGAGAACCACAGGTAGAGTGTGCCGATGTCCTTGTGGTTGGTGGTCATGATCCAGCGCATGATGCCGGTCGGATGGGCCGCATGCTCGTCGTGGCCGTGACCGACCGGTTGGCCGGCGGCGTGATCGTGCGGGATGCTGCTCATCGGCTGCTCCTGAACTGAGGCACTAAGCGGTTGGGCATCGCGGTGGATGGGCGCGAAGGGGGCGCACTCTAGGACCGGTCGGCCTTGACCTCGGCGGGCTGGACCGCCTCGCCGGTGTGGTTGCCCCAGCTGTTGCGCGTGTAGGTGATCACGGCCGCAATGTCGGTATCCGACAGGGTGTTTTTCCATGCGACCATCGCCGTCGGCTGGCCGTTCTTGACGACCCCGTTCAAGACCGTCTTGATCTGGCCGTCCTTCGGACCGGTAACGACTTTCGAGCCGTCGAGGGCGGGAAACGCCCCCGGCACGCCCTTGCCATTGGCTTGGTGGCAAGCCGCGCAATTCGCGCCGAACACCGTTGCACCGCGAGCGATGAGCTCCTGCAGGTCCCAGGTCTTGTTCGGATTGTCGCCGGCGGCGGCGGCGGCCTGCTTGTGCTGTGCGACCCACTGCGCATAATCGTCGGCGCTCTTCACCTCGACCACGATCGGCATGAAGCCGTGCTCCTTGCCGCAGATCTTGGCGCACTGGCCGCGGAAGGTGCCGGTCTGGTTGAACTTGAGCCAATCGTCGCGGACGAAGCCCGGAATCGCGTCCTGCTGCACCCCCGCCGCGGGCAGGAACCAGGCATGGATGACGTCGCTCGAGGTAATGAGCAGGCGCACCTTCTTGCCCACCGGCAGGACCATCGGCTTGTCGACTTCGAGCAGGTAGTGCTCGCCCATCGGTTGCCTACCTTCGATCTGGGCAATCGGTGTCTTGAGGTTGCTGTAATAGTCGAAGCCCTGGTCAAGATAGTTGTAGTTCCATTTCCATTGCGAGCCGGTGATCTTGACGGTCAAGTCGGGCGCGGAGGTGTCCTTCATCGCCAGCACGGTTTCCGTCGCGGGGACGGCCATGAGCAGCAGGATGAGGAAAGGAATGATCGTCCACACCACCTCGACCACGGTGTTTTCGTGGAACTGCGCGGCCTGATGCCCTTTCGACTTGCGGTGCGCGAAAATCGAATAGAACATCACCGAGAACACGCCCACGAAGATCACGGCGCAGATCGCCATGATGTAGACGTGCAAGTCGAAGATCTGCGCCGCCACCGGGGTCACCGGCGGTTGCAGGTTGTACTCCTTGGCTGCCTGCGCCAGCGTGGCCGCGAGCGCCGCCGCAAACCCGGCGGCGCTCGCTGCTCCCCTTGCCTTCGCTCCCTTGCGCTCCATGCGTTCCCCGAACAAGTCGATGATCCTAGCGCCGCCCGCCCTGGTCGTCAGCGCACCGCCAACACGCGATGCAGGTCGCGTGCAACCCGGGTGCGCTGCGCCACCGGCAGGTCCTCACCGAACAGCACCTCGCGCCCGGCGAAGCGCAGCTTGAGCCGCGGCGGCCGGTTGAATCCGCCGGCCTCGACCTCGACCCGCGCCCAATAGCGGTTGAACTCCTGCTGCACCCGCACGTTGGCGCGCTGCCGCTCGACGATGACGCGGTCTCCGCACACGCTCACCCGCTCCCAGTCGCCGGCGCGCCGCTCGATCCAGCGGAATGCCAGGTACAGCACGGCCATTTCCAGGGCGCAATACGGCAATACCAGCCACGCGCCCACCGCGGCGAACGCGAGCCCGAGGCTGAACGACCCGAAGCACAGCGCCGCGAACAATCCCCAGCGCCAGCGCGTGCCGAGCGAATCGTTGCGCCGCGAGACCACACAGAACTCCGGCGCGGTGGCAAGCGGTGGGATCTCGGCGCCCGGCATGCAGACCTTTCGCGCGCGACTCGACAACGACGTCGCACAACTTGGAAATCTTAACATGGATAGCTGCGCCGCAAAATGGCGGCGGCGTAAGCGCGCCCTTCACGCAAGACCGAGCGCCGCCGCGCCGGGTCCCCACTGCGGCGCATCCGGTCGTCCCCAAGCCAGAGTGGCCACGCGCGGCGCGGGCAGGCGCGTGGCAAGCGTGTGCACGTTGGCTTCGATCCGTTCCATCTGCGGATCGACCAGGTTCGCGACCCAGCCGGCGCACGCGAGCCCGCGGGCGTGGATCGCGTGCGCGGCAAGCAGCGCGTGGTTGAGACAGCCCAGGCGCACGCCGACGACGAGTAGCACCGGCAACGACAGGGCGCGCGCGATGTCGAGCATGTCGCAGGTCGCATCCAGCGGCACCCATACCCCGCCGGCGCCCTCGACGACGACGCGGTCGGCGCGCGCGACGAGCACAGTGTAGGCCGCGCGGATGCGCTCCAGGTCGATGGCCAGGCCCGCCTCGGCCGCCGCAAGGTGCGGCGCGATCGCCGGGGCGAACGCAAACGGATTGCGCGCCGCCCGCGGCGCCTCGACGTTGCCCGCCGCGGCCAGCGCCGCGACATCGTCCTCGCCGCCGGCGGCTACCGGCTTCATGCCCACGCACCGCCCTCCCCGCTCGACCCAGCGTCGCAGCAGCGCGCACGCCACCACCGTCTTGCCCACGCCGGTATCGGTGCCGGTGACGAAGAGGCCCGTGGAGAGGCCAGGCAGCGCCATGGACGCAGCGTCAGCCACGCGGACGGGTTTGGAAGTGCACGATGGCGCGTCCGTCCGCCGCCACGCGCGGCTCCGGCTTCCAGGCGTGGCCGTAGATGACCTCGTAGGTTGCCGGCAGACGCCCGTCGCGGCGAAACGTCTCCAGCGCGGTCAGCACGCGCCGCCACCGGGCGCGGCCGATGAGTCCGCGCGGCCGGCCGAGCGTCGCATTGCGCGCGCCGATCGCCTTGAGTTCGCGCATCATTGTAATCGCGTCGTCGTAAGTCAGCGTGATCGTCTCCATGTCCATCACCGGGTCGGCGAACCCGGCGTGCACCAGCATATCGCCCAGATCATGCATGTCGATGAACCGGCTCACGTGGGTCGCCCGATCGACGCCGGCGAACGCGGTGCGCAGTTCCTTCAGCGTGTCAGGACCGAGCGTGGTGAACAGCAGCAATCCGTCCGGGCGCAGTACCCGGTGGAACTCGGCAAACGCGGTGCTTACCTCGTTGATCCACTGCAGCGCGAGGTTGCTCCACAGCAGGTCGATGCGGCCGGCGGCCACCGGCAAGCGGCCGGCGTCGGCGCAGACCAGCGCCGGCTCCCCGCCGGGGTGCGCGCGCGCCCCGAACCAGCGCGCGAACAGCGAGCGCCCGGAAGCGCGCGCGACGCCAGTACGTCGCCGCGCGGTCTCGAGCATGCCGTAGGCGTTATCGAGGCCGACGACGAATGCCTGCGGGTAACGCGACGCGAGCTCGCTCAGTGCATCGCCGGTGCCGCAGCCGGCGTCCAGGATCGTCGCCGGTTGGAGTCTCACCAGGGCCAGGCGTTCGGCCATGCGCTGGCCGACTTCGCGCTGCAGTACGGCGGCCGCGTCATAGGTTGTGGCGGCACGCTCGAAGGCGCGCCGGGTGCGGCGCGGATCGAGCCGACCGAGATCATCGCTAGCAGCCATCGGCAAGCGCCGAGACGAAGGCCTCGGGATGTGAAAGAAACGCGGCGTGGGCAGCGCCGGGGATGAGCCGGAATGCACCCCGCGGCAGGGCCCGCGCCAGCCACTCGCCAGCCGCCGGCGGCGCGATCGTGTCGCGTGCGCCGGCGATGACGATCGTGCTCTGCCGGATCGCGCCGACCTCGCCGCGCAAATCAGTGCCGGCGAGCAAGTCGAGCGCGGCGTGCAGCGTCGCGGCCGACGGTTCGCCGCGCGCGAAGAGCTCGCCGCGCAACTGGGCGCGCACGGCGCGTGCATGCTCGCTGCCGTGAACCTGCAATGCGACGAAGCGCTGCAGCGTCAGCCGGTAGGAGACCGCGAGCTCGTCGCCAAAGCGGCGCAACGTCGCCGCCGCCATGGCGTGCGGCCAATCCGGCCGGGTCACGAAGCAGGGGGTGGTGCCGGTCAGGATGAGCCGGGCAATGCGCGCCGGCTCGGCAAGTGCCCAGCGCAGCGCCACCGCGCCGCCAAGCGACCAGCCGAGCAGCGTCAGCGGCGTGGCGCCAGTGCCGGTCGCCCGCGCAACCGCGTCGGCGACCACCGCGATGATCGTGTCCAGCGCGTAGGGCGCGACGCTCACGCTGCCGCCGTGCCCGGGCAGATCGACCCGATGCACGCGAAACCGCGAGGTAAGGTGCGGCAGCAGCGGCGCGAACAGCCCCGAATGCATCGCCCAGCCGTGCAGCAGCACGAGCGGCGGCCCGCGGCCGCTCGAATCGATGCAAATGCGGCTCACGCCTGCGCCGCGACCGCAGTGAGTGCGGCCAGCAGTTGCGCCACGTCCGCGGGCGCGTGCGCGGCAGAGAGCGTGATGCGCAGGCGTGCGGTGCCCCGCGGCACCGTGGGCGGGCGGATCGCCGGCACCCAGACTCCGAGCTGCCACAGGCGCTCACTCGCGCGCAGCGCCGCCGCGTTGCTGCCGAGCAGCAGCGCTTGAATCGCGGTGGCGGACGGCAGCAGCGGCCAGCCGAGGTCCGCGACCCCGGCGCGGAAGTGCGTGATCAGCCCCTGCAGCCGGGCGCGGCGCTGCGGCTCAGCGCGGATCAGCGCGAGGCTCGCCTGCAACGCGCAGGCGAGCAGGGGTGGCGCAGCGGTGGTGAACACGTAGGTCCGGGCCGTCTGCAGCAAGGTCTCGATGACCGTGTGATGCGCCGTGACGAACGCGCCGCCGACGCCGGCGGCCTTGCCCAGCGTGCCCATGTAGACGATGCGCGGCGAGGCGAGCCCGAAGTGCGCCAGTGTCCCCCGGCCCTCGCCCAGCACCCCGAAGCCATGCGCGTCGTCGACCAGCAGCCATGCGTCATGGCGCTCGGCAAGTTCGAGCAGCTCCGGCAACGGGGCGATGCTGCCGTCCATGCTGAACACGGCGTCGGTGCAGATCAACTTGCGCCGCGCGCGACTGCCGGCAAGGCCGCGTTGCAGTCCGTCGAGATCGCGATGGCGATAGCGGATGAAGCCGGCCCGCGACAGGAGCGCCGCGTCGTTGAGGCAGGCGTGGTTGAGCCGATCGCCAAACACCGCATCGCCGCGACCACAGAGCGTGGTCACGACGGCGAGGTTCGCCAGGTAGCCGGACGAGAGGAGCAACGCGCGCGCCTCGGCGCAGGGCGCAACCCAGGCGGCCAATTCTCGTTCCAGCGCCTCGTGCACGGCAAAGTGCCCGGAGATGAGATGCGAGGCGCCGGCGCCAACGCCATGGCGCGCCGCGCCGTCCTGCGCCGCCGCGATCACCCGTGGATCGCCGGCGAGGTCCAAGTAATCATTGCCACCGAAGTGCAGCACGTGCTGGCCGTCGACATACAGCCGTGCGCCCTGGCGTGCGGCCACGATACGCCGGCGGCGGCCGAGGCCGGCGGCTTCGCGCGCGGCGAGGCCTGCCGCCAGCTGTTCCAGCGTGCGCGTAGTCAAGCGCCGGCGGGATCGCCGGCGCCCTGCACGGTCAGCCCGAGGCGGGCGAACAGCGCGCGATCCTCGGCAATGTCGGGATTGCCGGTGGTGAGCAGCTTGTCGCCGTAGAAAACCGAGTTCGCGCCGGCAAAAAAACACAGCGCCTGGATACCGTCGCCGAGTTCCCGGCGGCCGGCGGAGAGGCGCACCATCGCCCGCGGCATGGTGATGCGCGCGACGGCGACGGTACGTACGAACTCGAGCGGATCGATCGGCTCGGTGCCGTATAGCGGCGTGCCTTCGACCTGCACCAGATTGTTGATGGGCACCGACTCCGGATACGGATCGAGATTGGCGAGTTGCGCGATCAAGCCCGCGCGCCCCGCGCGCGATTCCCCCATGCCCACGATGCCGCCGCAACAGACGTGCATGCCCGCGGCGCGCACGCGCGCGAGCGTGTCGAGGCGATCCGCGTAGATGCGCGTGGTGATGATCTCGCCATAGAACTCGGGCGCGGTATCGAGGTTATGGTTGTAGTAGTCGAGCCCCGCCGCCTTCAATGCCTCGGCCTGCCCCGGGCGGAGCATGCCCAGCGTCGCACAGGTTTCCAGACCCAGTGCCTTGACCTCGCGCACCATGGCCAGGACCGGCTCGAGCTCGCGCGGCCGCGGGCCGCGCCATGCCGCGCCCATGCAGAAGCGGGTGGCGCCGGCCGCCTTGGCGGCGGCGGCCGCCGCGGTGACCGTGGCCAGTGGCAGCAGCGCCTCGTTGCTAACCCCGGTGTGATAGCGCGCCGCCTGTGGGCAGTAGGCGCAATCCTCGGGGCAGCCTCCGCTCTTGATCGACAGCAGGCTCGACAGCTGCAGCGCATTGGCTTGGTGGTGCGCGCGATGCGTCTGGTGCGCGCGCGCGAGCAGATCGTTGAACGCCAACGCGAACAGGTCAGCGACCTGCGCCACGCTCCAGCGGGCAACGGGCGCCGGCGCCGCAACGGCGGCCGCGGCGCAATGCGGGGACGGCATGGTCACAAGCGCTGTGGTTAGAATGCCGGGCAGTGTCGGGGCAGGTGGCCGGGTTGTCAAATTCGCGCGACCGCGCACTTAACAATGTCCGGCGCGCGGCCCCGGGGTCGCCGCGCCGCCCTCTGCCGGAGTGCTCATGGTCGCCGTCGTTCTGGTCCATCCGGAGATCCCGCCCAACACCGGCAACGTGATCCGGCTCGCGGCCAACACTGGCGCCGAGCTGCACCTGGTCGAGCCCCTGGGATTCCGCCTCGACGACCGCGAGCTCCGGCGGGCCGGTCTTGACTACCATGAATACGCCCGCGTCGCCGCGCACCGCGACTGGGCCGCGTGCCGCGACGCGATCGATGGGCCGCGCCAGCGCCGCTGGTATGCCATGACAACGCGCGGCGTACGCTCGCTGTTCGACTGCGCGCTGGGTCGCGACGACGTGTTCGTCTTCGGCTGCGAGACCGCGGGACTTCCCGCCGCGATCCTCGCTGATTTCCCGCCGCCGACGCGGCTGCGCCTGCCGATGCGACCGGATGTGCGCAGTCTCAATCTGTCCAATGCGGTCGCGGTCACCGTGTTCGAGGCGTGGCGACAGGCGGGGTTCGCCGGCTGCGCGCGTGCTTCGGGCTCGCCATGATCAGGGCACCGCGGACCCGACGGCGCACCCGGCGCTGGCGCCATTCCCTGGTGCGGCCTCCCGCCTCAATGGAACTCGGGGCCGTGCTCACGGGCGAGCAGCGTCTCGACCGCCCGCCGCGGCTCCAGGTCCTCGTGGAGCACCCGAAATACGGCCTCGCAGATCGGCATGTCAACGCCGAGCGCGTGCGCCAGGACGCGCACATCGCGGGCCGCCGCGACACCTTCGGCAACGTGTCCGAGCTCCTCTAGGATGCGGGTGAGCGGCCGTCCCTGGGCGAGCCCCAGCCCGACGCGGCGATTGCGCGACAGGTCGCCGGTGCAGGTCAACACCAGATCGCCCAGCCCGGCCAGGCCCATGAGCGTTTCGCGCTTGCCCCCGAGCGCGGCCGACAGTCGCCCGGTCTCGGCCAGTCCGCGCGTGATCAACGCCGCGCGGGCGTTATCCCCGAAACCCAGGCCGTCGCTGGTCCCCGCGGCGATTGCCAACACGTTTTTTACAGCGCCTCCGACTTCGACCCCGGTCAGGTCGTCGCTCACGTAGGCGCGGAAGGTTTCGCCCCGCAGCCGCGCTGCCACCGTCTCCGCGACGCGCGCATCGGTGGCCGCTACGGTCACCGCGGTGGGCAGGCCGCGGGCGACTTCTGCGGCAAAGCTCGGCCCCGAGATGACGCCCACCGGCGCGGGCCAAGTAGGGGCGATGACGCGATGCGCGAGGGCCACGCCGGGCGCCTGATCGGTTGTCACGAAGCCTTTGCCCAGCCAGAACAGCGGCGCCGTGGTGCTGCGCCGCGCCGCGGCGGCGACCGCGGGCAGCGCGCCAATGGGCGTGGCCACCAGAATGAGCGCGGCATCGGCCAGCAGTTCGGCCAGCGCGGTGCCGACCACGATCGTTGCGGGCAACAAGACGCCGGGCAGGTAGCGGCGGTTTTCCCGTGCGGCGGTCAGCGCCAGCGCTTCGGCCGGGTCGCGCGCCCACAACCGCAGCGCCGGCGCCGGTCGCGCCCGGGCGAGATGGATCGCAAGCGCAGTACCCCACGCGCCCGCGCCCAGGATCGCGATGGTATCCATCGTGTCGTCCCGCCCGCAGCGCGCGGCTAAAGGCCCCAGACTAGCTGAATGCGCACGAAGCCGACCTGACCGTCGCGGTGTCTGACCTTGGCCCAGCCGGGCGTCGCGGCGATGTAGTTGGGATCGACCAGCTCGAGCAGCACGTTCGGCTCGGCCCGGAACACCAGCGGGGCCCCGGCCTCGGGGCTGGCCAGGATGTCGGCCACTGCGCCGCGCACGACGAGGATGCGCTTGTCGGCCACCGCTTTCTTCTCGATCCAGGCGACCGTTCCGCCGACGTCGCGAACCTTGAGCCAGCCTTCGACGTTGACGATGACTTCGAGAGGGTAGTCGCGACCGAGCGCGTACAAGGGCTTCGACTTCAGCGAGGGCGCGTCGTAGAGCACGGCCACGTCGGCCGTCGACCGGTATTCCGCCGCGCCGGCGGCGCCGGCCACCAGCAGGAGAAGCGCGAGCAGCCGGCGAAGAGCGCGCCGCGCCATGCGCCGCTACGCCTGCGCCGCCACCTGCGGCTGCTGCATGTTGGCCATCTGCTGCTGATAAAGGGCCTCGAAATTGATCGGGTCGAGGTGCACGGCGGGGAAGCCCGCACGCGTCACGGCGTCCGCGATCGTCTCGCGCAGATAGGGGAACAGCAGGTTGGGACAATGGATGCCCAGAATCGGCTGGATATCGGACAGCGGCACCCCTTCGATGCGGAACACTCCGGCCTGCGCCGCCTCGACCAGGAACAGCGTCATCTCGCCGGACTTGGCCGTCAGCGTGACTGTCAGCACGCATTCGAAGCGCACTTCGTCGAGCTGCTCGCCGCGGCTGCGCAGGCTCACCTCAATCTGCGGCGCCTGCTGCTGCGTAGCAAAGGACTGCGGCGCGCCCGGGTTCTCGAGCGACAGGTCCTTGACGTAGATCTTTTCGATCTTGAGCGTCGGTGCGATAGGTTGCTGCGGCTCGGCCATGCGATCTTCCTATGGGGCGGTTGAAGGGCGAAACCGCCCATTATACTGTAGCGCCAGACTGCCGGCGGGGCCGTACCTCAGGCCGACGCAGTGCCCAAGAGGGGCGCGAGCTTGCCCTCCCGATCGAGCGCGACCAGGTCGTCGTACCCGCCGACGTGGAGCGCCCCGATATAGATTTGCGGAACGGTGCGGCGCCCGGTTTTCTGCACCATTTCCTCGCGTCGTGCCGGCTCGAGGTCGACGCGCACCTTGGCGATGTCGGTCACGCCCCTGGCGCGGAGCAGCCGTTCGGCGCGAACGCAATAGGGACACACCGCGGTCGTATACATGATGATGCCTGTCAGCGTCGGCTCGGGCTGTTGCGCCGCGTCCACCTTAGGCTCCCTTTTCCACCGGCAAGCCGGCTTCGCTCCAGGCGCGCAAGCCGCCGCGCAGCGTATAGACCTCGGCGAAGCCGAGTCGGGTCAGCGCAACGGCGGCCGTCCGGCTGCGCTGGCCGCGTTCGCAATAGGCGATAACCGGCCGGGCGGTCAGCTTCTCGAGCTCGTGGGCACGGCTTGCTAGCTGCGATTCCGGCAGATGCATCGAGTTCGGCACCCGGCCGCCGGCATAGTCCTTGGGCTCGCGCAGATCGAGCATCAGCGCGTCGCGGCGGTTGATCAGCTGCGTGGCCTCCAGCGCGCCGATCTCGCGCACCGGCGACCAGCGCTGGCGAACGGTCAACCACAGCCAGAGCGCGCCGGACAGGATCAGGGCCAGCAGCGGCACCCAGTTGTAATTGTCGGCGAAGAATTGCAGGTTCATGGGTCAGCGGGGTGGGGCGAAAAGCGTGGCAGGCGAAATGATAACGCAGTGGCGGCGATGCTCCGGTCGCAAGCCAGCGGAACCAACGCCGGCGACCGAGGTCCATGGCGGAAGGGCAGCGCGGCCTAGGTGTGCTGCGATCTGGAGGTAAGGTCTGCGTCGCCCGCGACGGCGCGCCCAAGTGAAGTGCACGCGCCGGGTCGGCGCAAGCCGCGTGCACGCTTTCCCTAATAATCGTCGTGCTTCGCCGCCGCCCGTCGGGTCGTTGCCGACGCATGGCGGCGTCGACCCGGCCGTATCTTGGCTTGGCATTCTGGATTCGCGGCGCAGTGGCTGCGTGGGCGCGCGTGAAGGCGCGCGCCGATGCCCTTTGGGTCGCACTAACTTCGCCGTGTACCGGCGTCGCGCGCATTGCGCGGCGCAAAACGAGCGTATACTCGGGTGCGGAGAAGAGCCTTGCAATCCGCGCTCGCGGATTGCTTCTAGGAAACGAGGTTTGCGATGCGAGATGGCTGGAAGAAAGCGGGTTTAGTTGGCCTTGGAGCGGTGCTCGGGCTGCTGCTGAGCCTCAACTTTTCGGCGATGGCGGAGAAAGAAGCCAGGTTGCCGATCCCCTATGACGACCTGCAACTCTTCTCGGCCGTTTTCGGCCGGATCAAGAGCGACTATGTCGAAGCGGTGCCCGACGAAAAGCTCATCCGCGGGGCCATCAACGGCATGGTCCATGATCTGGACCCGCATTCCGATTTTCTCGACGAAGATGCGTTCCGCGAGCTCCAGGTGTCCACGCAGGGCAAGTTCGGTGGCCTGGGTATCGAAGTGGGCGTCGAAGACGGCATCATCAAGGTAATCTCGCCGATCGAGGATACACCCGCCTATCGTGCCGGCGTGAAAGCCGGTGACCTGATCGTCAAGATCGATGACATTGCGACCCGCGGCATGGCGCTCAGCGAGGCGGTGCAGAAAATGCGCGGCCGGCCCGGGAACGCAGATCGTGCTCACGGTCGCGCGCAAGGACATCGACGCCGCCCTGACCTTTACCCTGACGCGCGAGGAAATCGTCGTCAAGAGCGTCAAGTACAAGATGATCGAGCCCGGTTATGGCTACATCCGGGTCGCGCAATTCCAGGAGCGCACGGGTGAAGACCTGGCCCATGCGATCAAGGAGCTCTACAAGCAGGGCAACCTCTCCGGGCTGGTGCTCGACGTGCGCACCGATCCGGGCGGCCTGCTGCCGACCGCGGTCGGCGTGTCCGCCGCATTCCTGCCGCAGGATGCGCTGGTCGTCTACACCGACGGCCGCACGCCCGACGCGCGCATGCGCCTAAGCGCGAACAAGGAAAACTATCTGCGCACCCGCGGCGACGACTACCTGCGCGATCTGCCGCCGGCTATCAAGACGGTGCCGATGGTCGTTCTGGTCGATGGCGGAACGGCTTCCGCGTCCGAAATCGTCGCCGGCGCGCTGCAGGATCACAAGCGCGCGATCGTGATGGGCACGCAGACCTTCGGCAAGGGTTCGGTGCAGACCATCGTGCCGCTGGGCCACAACACCGGCCTGAAGCTGACAACGGCACGTTATTACACCCCCAACGGGCGCTCGATCC
This sequence comes from uncultured beta proteobacterium, assembly GCA_963777455.1. Taxonomy (GTDB): domain Bacteria; phylum Pseudomonadota; class Gammaproteobacteria; order Burkholderiales; family Casimicrobiaceae; genus PALSA-1003. The sequence continues at coordinate 1,496,946 of CAVZQQ010000004.1, read as the reverse complement.
AGGCCAAGGGTATCGAGCCGGATGTCATCGTTGACGACGGTCGCGATTCGCCCAACCGCCTGCGCGAGGCCAATCTCGACCATCATCTCGAAACGCCGGGGGTCGTGCCGGGCGATGCGCTCAACATGAAGGGCAAGAGCGCCGCAGCCGCGCAGCCGGCGCCGAAGAACGACGTCAAGCCGGTCGCCAAGGTGGTGCCCGACGTGCTGCCGCCGCGCTTCGAATTCGGCGCGGGCGACGACTTCCAACTCAAACAGGCGCTCAACCAACTGAAGGGCCAGCCGGTACTCGCCTCGAACAAGGCGGTAGCGGCGCAGGCGAAACCGCAATAGAGGCGTCGCCGCCTTCGGCCCGCAAACGCCCGGCTGGTCCGGGCGTTTTTGCCTTGGGCTCCCGGCGGTGCCGCGCCCATGCCCGATCCGGCCACGGCGATGGATGACACGCAACTGCTGCGCTACAGTCGGCACATCCTGCTCGCCGAGCTCGGTGTCGACGCGCAGCAACGCTTCAGCCGGGCGCATGCTCTGATTGTCGGCATCGGCGGCTTGGGCAACCCGGTGGCGCAGTTTCTTGCCGCCGCCGGGGTGGGAACGCTGACCTTGGTTGATGCCGATCGCGTGGATCTGACCAATCTGCAGCGACAGACCTTGTTCGACACGCAGGCCGTTGGCCGGGCCAAGGTCGACGCCGCGCGCGCCCGCCTGGCGGCGGTAAACCCCGAGGTATGTGTGATCGCGCGCGCCGAGCGGGTTGGCCTGGCCGAGTTGGCACCGCTGGCGACGGCCGCTGACGTCGTCGTCGACTGCTCGGACAACTTCGCGACGCGCCATGCGGTCAATCGCGCATGCGTTGCCGCCGGCCGCCCGCTGGTCTCGGGCGCCGCGATCCGTTTCGACGGGCAGGTCGCCGTGTTCGACACCCGCGATCCGGCCAACCCCTGCTACCACTGCCTGTTCGGTGAGGGAGACGAGTTCGAGGAAACGCGCTGCGCCACGATGGGCGTATTCGCCCCGCTGGTCGGCATCATCGGCGCGACCCAGGCCGCCGAGGCGCTCAAGCTGGTTGCCCCGGCCGGGCAGACGCTCGCCGGGCGGCTGTTGCTGCTCGATGCCTTGACGATGCAATGGCGCGAAGTTCGTGTCGCGCGGGATCCGAACTGCCCGGTGTGCGGGCCGGCGGCACGGCGATGACCAAGGCGTGCCGCGCGGCGCGCCGCGTTTTCGTGTTGCGCGCGCTTGGCGCCGCGCGTCGTCGGCGCAACCGTGTCGGGCGCCGCGGCGCAGTCCCGCCTCGTCCAGCCCGACTGGCGGCCGATCCGCAAGGTGATCACGCAGCAGCGCGCCGCGCTGCGCGGTGGCGACGCGGAGCGCGCCTTCGGCTACGCGAGTCCCGGCATCCGCGCCCAGTTCGGCGACGCGCAGACGTTCCTGGTCATGGTGCGCGCCGCCTATGCGGCGCTGCTCGACGCCCGTTACACCGAGTTCCTCGAGGGTGCGGTCATCGACGGGCTCATCATGCAACCACTCCGGCTGATTGCGCGCGACAACACCGTGCAGGTCGCGCTCTACACGCTGGAGAAGCTGCCTGGGGGTTGGTGCATCAGCAGCTGCCGGCTCGCGCCCTCGACCGTGCAGGCCGCCTAGCCGAACAGATACTTGCGTTGCGTCTCCCAGTACTCCTGCGGCAGACGCCTGAAGCCCGACTTGGCAAACAGCGCCCAACGCCCGAGCACGAAGGCGAGCAGGGCATTGGCTTCGGCGACCGGATCCCCGCTCCATCCGCCACCCGCCTGCGCGATCTTCAACGCCTGGCGCAGCGACGCCTCGACCCGCTCGTAGAGCTGGTTCATGCGCACCTGCAGGCGCTCGTCCTCGTTGACCAGCGCATCGCCGATCAGGACCCGCGTCATGCCCGGGTTCTTTTCGGCGAAGCCGAGCAGTACCGACACGATCTGCGCGGCTTGTGCGACCCCGTCGGTGGTGTCGCTGGTAATGCGGTTGACCAGCGAGAACAGCGTCGACTCGATGAACTCGATGAGCCCTTCAAACATCTGCGCCTTGCTGGCGAAATGACGGTACAGGGCCGCCTCGGAGACCTCGAGGCGCGCGGCGAGCGCGGCGGTGGTGATCTTCTCGCCGCGCGGACTTTCGAGCATGGCGGCCAGCGTCTGCAGGATCTGCAGCCGGCGTTCGCCAGGTTTGGTCGCCATCGAGATGCTCCTTCGCGCTGCGTCAACCCGCCATGATCATGGTGCCAACGCCCTCGTTGGTCAGCACCTCGAGCAGCAACGCATGTTCGACGCGCCCGTCGATGATGTGCGAGCTGCGCACGCCGTTCTTGACCGCTTCGAGTGCCGACCCGATTTTGGGCAGCATACCGCCGTGGATCGTGCCGTCGGCGAACAGGCGCTCGATTTCGCTGGCGCTCAGGCCGGTGAGCAGCGCGCCGTTCTTGTCGAGCACGCCAACGGTATTGGTCATCAGCACCAGCTTTTCGGCCTTGAGCGTCTCGGCGAGCTTGCCGGCGACCAGATCGGCATTGATGTTGTAGGCCTCGCCTTCCCGGCCGACGCCGATCGGCGCGATAACCGGCACGAAATCGCGCGAATCGAGCAACTGGATGAGCTCCGGGTCGATGCGCTCGATTTCGCCGACCAGCCCGATGTCGACGAACTCGCCCGCGTCCGCCTCGCTCTTGAGCAGCATCTTACGGGCATGGATGAACGCGCCGTCCTGGCCGGTCAGGCCGACCGCGCGGCCACCGTGCTGGTTGATCAGGCCGACGATCTCCTGATTGAGCTCCCCCAAGACCATCTCGACGACATTCATGACCCTTTCGTCGGTGACGCGCATGCCCTGTCGAAACTCGCTCGGAATACCCATGGTCTTGCAGCAGGTCGCCGATCTGCGGCCCGCCGCCGTGCACGATGACCGGATTCATGCCCACCAGCTTGAGCATCACGACGTCGCGCGCGAATCCCGCCTTGAGCACGGACTCGGTCATCGCGTTGCCGCCGTACTTGATGACGATGGCCTTGTTATGAAAGCGCTGGATATACGGCAACGCCTCGGCCAGGATCTGAGCCTTGAGCGCGGAGGCGGCCTCGAGGGGCATGGCGGCAGGGGTCGCGGCGGTTGGCTCGGCTGGCGTGGATTCTACCCGATCGCACGCAAACAAAGTAACCGCGCCGCTCGGTCGACAAGTAAGCCCTGACTGGCGCAAGGGGGAACGCGTTTGTAACCGACAAAGCCCTTTGGTATCTTGCGCCCATGCTAGACGCGCCGCCGGATGCCATCGACACGAGTCTCGTGCGCCGCGCGTTGGTTACCAAACTGCGCCATCACGGCGATGTGCTGCTCGCCTCGCCCGTATTCACCGTGTTGCACAGTGCGCTGCCGGGTGCCGAGATCGACGCCCTCGTGTATCGCGAAACCGCGCCACTGCTCGAAGGACATCCGGCAGTCTCGCGCTTGCACACCATCGACCGCAACTGGAAGCGCCGGGGCTGGCGCGCGCAATGGCGGGCCGAAACGACGCTGCTCGGCGCGTTGCGCGAGCGCCGCTACGACCTCATCGTGCACCTGACCGAACATCCGCGGGGGGCGTGGTTGTGTCGGCTGCTGCGCCCGCGCTACGCGGTCGGACGCGAGTTGCCGCGCGCGCACTGGCTGTGGCGCACGAGCTTTACCCACTACTATCGTCTGCCCCGGGCACGGCCACGGCACATGGTCGAGTGCAATCTCGACGCGCTGCGCCGCCTGGGACTGCAGCCCGACCCGGCGCAGCGCCGCCTGGTGCTGGTACCGAGCGCAGCCGACGCGGCGCGCGTGCAGCAATTGCGCGCCCACCACGGGCTCGACACGGGGCGCTTCATCCAACTGCATCCGGGCTCGCGCTGGCAGTTCAAGACCTGGACTACCCAAGGCTATGCAGCGTTACTCGCGGGCCTCGTCGGCGACGGCTGGCGCCTCGTCGTCACCGGGGCGCCAGATGCCCACGAACAGCGGCTGGTGGGCGCCGTGTTTGACCTGCTCCCGGTGTCGATGGCGCGAACAAGTCGTCAATCTGGCCGGGGCGCTCAGCCTGGGCGAATTGGCAGCGCTGACACAACAGGCGCGCCTGTTCGTCGGCGTCGACTCGGCGCCGATGCACATTGCCGCCGCCATGGGCACGCCGGTGGTGGCCCTGTTCGGGCCCAGTGGCGCGATCGAATGGGGACCGTGGCAGGTCGCCCACCGCGTGGTGGCTTCGACGACCCATCCGTGCCGGCCTTGCGGCAACGACGGCTGCGGTGGCGGCAAGGTCTCGGAGTGCCTCACGACGCTGCCAGTCGCCCAGGTCCGCGCCGCGGTACTCGAAGTGCTCGCCGAGACCGAGGAGCGGCCGCGATGAGGCTGGCGATCATCCGCCAGCGCTACACGCCCTACGGCGGCGCCGAGCGCTTCGTCGAGGCCGCGCTCGAAGCCCTGCTCGAGCGCGGTATCGCCATCACGCTCTATACGCGGCGCTGGCCGCAGACCCGGCTGCAGTTAATCGAGCCCGTGCTCTGCAACCCACCCTACCTGGGCCGCCTCTGGCGCGACTGGAGCTTCGCGCGCGCGGTATGCGGCACGATTGCCCGCCATCCGCCGGAACTGGTGCAATCGCACGAGCGGCTGTTGTGCTGCGACGTCTATCGCGCGGGCGACGGCGTGCACCAAGTCTGGCTGGAAGAGCGCCTGCGCGACGCCTCGGCGCTGGTGCGGCGCGTAGCTGGCTTAAGCCCGTACCACCGTTACGTCCTGGATATGGAGCGGCAGCTCTTCGCCAGTCCCGCGCTGCGCGCGGTGATATGCAATTCAAAGATGGTAAAGGACGAAATCATCGAGCGCTTCGGTCTGCCCGACGCGCGGCTGTCGGTCATCTACAACGCGGTCGACACCGACGTGTTCTCGCCGCACCTGCGCACCCATCGCGCGCCGGTGCGCGAGAAGCTTGGCGTGCCCGAAAACGCGACTGTGTTCCTGCTCGTCGGCTCCGGTTACGCGCGCAAAGGCGTGGCGCGCGCGATCGCCGCGCTGGCGCGCTTGCCCGGCGACACGTACCTGTTCGTGGTTGGGCGCGACAAGTCCCGTCGCCGCTACAAGAATCTGGCGCGGGAGCTGGGCGTCGCGCACCGCGTCGCGCTGCTGGGGCCGCAAGAGGATCCGCGGCCGTTCTACGGCGCCGCGGACGCGTTCGTGCTGCCCACGCTCTACGATCCCTGCCCGAATGCAGCGCTCGAGGCGATGGCGTGTGGCTTGCCCGTTGTGACGAGCACCAAGTGTGGCGCGGCCGAGCTCGTCGTCGAACATGACGCCGGGTTCGCCTGCCCGGCGCGCGACGTCGATTCGCTGGCCTGGCACATGATGACGCTCACCGACGCGGGCGCGCGCGCCACGCTCGGTGCGCGCGCCCGTGAGGCAGTGCTGCCGTTGACACCGGCCGCGATGACGCTGCAGCTGGTGCTGCTCTACCGCGATCTGCTCGCCGCCGCGCACGCCGCGACCCCGGCGTCGCCGCGCCGCTAACCGCCCCGGCGGCGGGGGCTGCGCTATAATCCGCGCCCTCCCACCCGCCGCTGTCTAACAGGCCCCGCAACGCGGTGCGCATTCTGCACACGGAGTCCTCGCTCGAATGGGGCGGACCGGAACTCCGCATTCTCACCGAAGCTGCCGGATTGCGCCGCCGTGGGCACGACGTGCGTATCGCCAGCTCGCGTCATGCGCCGATCTTCGCGGCCGCGGAACGCTTTTCGATCCCGGTGCTCGCCCTGCCGATGCGGCGCGCGGGCGCCGTGGGCGTAGTCGCGTTGCGCCGCGCGCTGGCCAGCGAGCGCATCGACATCGTCAACAGTCACCGTGCGTCGGATAGCTGGCTCGCGGCGCTTGCCTGCCGTGCCGGCTGGCTGGGCAAGCAGCGGCCGCCGGCGCTGGTGCACACCCGCCACTGTTCTTCGCCGCTGCCCCGCGGCGCGGCCACGCGCTGGCTGTATGCCCGGGCGATGGCGGAGATCGTCACCACCGGCGAGGCGATTCGCGAGCAACTCATCCGCGCCGCCGGGGTATCGCCGGCGCGCGTGGCATCGATCCCCACCGGCGTCGACTTCGAGCGCTTCGCGCCCGGCGACCGGCTGGCGGCACGCCAAGCGCTGCGCCTGCCGGAGCGCGTGCCGCTGGTGGGCATCGTCGCGCCGCTGCGCAGCGCGAAAGGCCATCGCTACCTGCGTCGAGGCCATGACGCTGCTGGCCCGGCCCGAGGCGCAGTTGCTGATCGTCGGCGACGGCCCGCAGCGCGACGCCTTGCTGGCGCAGGTCGGCGCCCTGGGGCTGGCGACCCGGGTGCACCTGGTTGGCGAGCAACAGGACGTGGCGCCGTGGCTGCGGGCCCTCGACGTTTTTGCGTTTCCCTCCTACGCCTTCGAGGGTGTGCCGCAGGCGCTCGTGCAGGCCATGGCGGTCGGCATACCCTGCGTGACGACCAACGCCGGAGCGATCGGCGAGATCGCGATTGACGAGACCACCGCGCTGGTGGTCGCCAAGCAGAATGCCGTCGCGCTCGCCGCGGGCATCGATCGCCTGCTCGACGCGGCCGCGCTGAGAGCAAGGCTCACCTGGTCAGCGCGCGAGCGCGCGCAGAGCAAATTCGGCATCGCGGCGATGCTCGATGCGATGGAAGCGGTTTTTCGCCGCGCGGCCGATGGCAACCGTTACCGCTGAAAGGCGTGGTCGGCTGGGCGGACGCGCGCAGGTGGTCGCGCGCGCCCTGCTGTGGCGCGTGGCCAGCGGCGCCCGGCGCGCGCGACCGATCGATCCGCAGCGCATCCTCATCGCGCACCATCTGCTGCTCGGCGACACGCTGATGCTCACGCCGCTCGTGGCCAAGCTGCGCGAGCGCCATCCGGCCGCCGACCTCGTCATGGCCGTGCCGGAGGCGTACGCGCCGCTGTACGCGGGCGCGCCCTACGGGCTGCGCGCCATCGGCTGGGACCCGCGGCGACCCCGCCATTCGCCGCTGTGGCGGGAACGCGGTTTCGACCTCGCGCTCATCCCCGCCGATAACCGCATGAGCTGGCTCGCCCTGGCGCTGGGCGCGCGCTGGATCGTGGCCTTCGCCGGCGACCGTCCGCCGAGCAAAAGCTGGCCGGTCGACGAGCAGTGGGATTACCCGAACCAGCCGGCCGCCTGGGGCGACATGGTGGCCGGTCTCATCGCCGGTCCGCCGCCGGCCGCTTACCGCCCCGACGCCTGGCTGGCCCCCCCGGCCACCCCGGCCGAGCCCCTGCCTTCCCGGCCGTACGCGGTGCTCCACGTCGGCGCCAGCACGCCCCTCAAGCAATGGGATCGGGCGTGCTGGGCGACGCTGGCGCAACGCTTGACCGCCGGGGGCATCGAGCCGGTATGGTCGGCCGGAGCGGGTGAAACGGCGATCGTGCGCGCCTGCGATCCCGAGGCGCGGCATCGCTCGTTCGCCGGGGTGCTGACCCTGCCGCAAATCTGGCAACTGCTCGCCGGCGCGGCGCTTCTGGTGAGCCCCGATACGGGCATCGCCCATCTCGGACGCATCGTCGCCACGCCTACGGTGGCGCTATTCGGCCCGGGATCGGCGACCATCACCGGCGCCGGCGCCTTCTGGCGGGAGGTGCCCTATCGCGCGGTCAGCGTCGAGCCTTTCCCCTGTCGTGATCAACGCACGCTCTTCAAGCGCGAGATCGCCTGGGTGCGGCGCTGCGAACGCTCGCCGGCCGAGTGCCCGCACCCGCGTTGCCTGGACGCGATCAGCGTCGCCGCGGTGACCGCGGCGATTGCAGCGCTCGGTATCGACCTGGACTAGCGGGCGGGCGCGGGGTCAGCGGGCGCGCCGGGCGGCGACGCGGCCTGCCTCCGGCGCCGCGCGCGGCGCCTCGCCGGGCGGCACATATTCGGGGATCCACGCCTTGAGCCATGAGCGCACTTCGGCATCGCTCGCGGCGCGGTCGCGTTCGAGCCAGGCGATCATCTGATCGATCGCGTCGGCGCCGTTCGCGCGCGCCTGGGCGATGTAGAGCTTCGGGTGCGGTGTAGCCAGCGGCGTTTCCTCGGAGGCGAGGGGTTCCTCGTAGAGCTTTTCGCCGGGGCGCAGACCGGTGAACACGATGCGGATCGCGTCCGGGTCGGCGCCGGAGAGGCGGATCATGTCGCGCGCCAGATCGACGATGCGCACCGGTTCACCCATGTCGAGCACCAGCACCTCGCCGCCGCGGCCCATCATTCCCGCCTGCAGCAGCAACTGCGTGGCTTCCGACAGCGACATGAAGTAGCGCTTGATTTCAGGGTGGGTCACCGTAACCGGGCCCGCCGCGTGCGATCTGGTCGCGAAAGCGCGGGATGACACTGCCCGCGCTGCCGAAAACATTGCCGAAGCGCACGATGACGAACTGCGTGCCACCGTTCTGGAGGCTCTGGCAGATCATCTCGGCCAGGCGCTTGGAGGCGCCCATCACGTTGGTCGGATTGACCGCCTTGTCGGTGGACACGAGCACGAACTTCTCCACCTTCGCGGCCAGCGCCGCGCGCGCCAGAACCCAGGTGCCATAGGCGTTGTTGCGGACAGCCTGCCAGGCGTTGGTTTCTTCCATCAGCGGCACATGCTTGTACGCCGCGGCGTGAAAGATCACCGACGGGCGCTCGCGCGCGAGCACCTGTTCGACCAGCGTCGCGTGCTTGGCGTCGCCGACGATGGTGACCACCTGCAGGTCGGGGAAGTCGTCGAGCAGTCCCTGCTGCACCTGGTAGAGCGCATATTCAGAAAGCTCGAGCAGCACCAGCCGCGTGGGTCGATAGCGCGCGATCTGGCGGCACAGCTCGGCACCGATCGAGCCACCGGCACCGGTGACCAGGATCACCCGATCGCCGAGCCACTCGCGCAGGCCGGCGCTGTCGAGCACCACCGGGTCGCGGCCGAGCAGGTCGTCGAGTTCGACGTGGCGGATCGTCGTCAATTGCGAGCGGCCGCTGATCAGGTCTTCATACGAAGGCACGGTCAACGCCTCGACCCCGGCCGCGGCGCACAGTTCGGCTACGCGTCGGCGCACCCCGTGCGCGGCGGACGGCAGGGCGATGATCACGGTGCGCACGCCATAGCGGCGTGCCCACTCGGGCAACTCCGCGATGGGCCCGAGCACCCGGATGTTGCGCAGCAGTCGGTCCTGCTTGGCGCGATCGTCGTCGAGCAGTCCCACCACGCGCCACTGCCGACTCTGCGCGAGCTCCTTGGTCAGCCGCGCGCCGGCCTCGCCGGCCCCGAGGATGAGCACCGGCTCGCCCAGCGCCGCCAAGGGACTGTACAGGCGGTGCTCCTTCCAGATGCGATAGGTGAAGCGGCTACCCGACATGAGGAAGATCAGCACCAGCGGGTAGAGGATCAGCACGCTGCGCGGCACCACGGAAGTGAGCTGCAGCATCACCAGAATGAGGGGAATGGCGACCGCGCCGACGCCGGCGGCGAGGACGATGCGCTGCAGGTCCGGCAGGCTCGCGAACCGCCACAGGCCGCGATAGAGGCCGAAGGCCAGGAAGATGCTGGCCTGCAGGGGCAGGATCCAGGCGAGCGTGTGCAGCATGTCGGACAGCTGCGGCTCGTGCAGGTCGGTATTGGAGCGCAGCCAATACAGCCCGGCCCAGGCCAGCGCTGCGGCGCAAACGTCGTGCAGGAACGCGAGCCCGATCCGCCAGTTAGCCCTTACTCTCATTACAACGCACTCCTCGCCGTCGCCAATGATACTCGATCGCGCCGAACAGCAGCGCCAGGATCACCCCCCAGGCCAAGGTCAGGATGACTCCCGCCGCCGGCGCCCAGGTGAGCACCGCGAGGCCCGAACCGGCGGCGCCAACCATCAGCGTCGCGTAGAGCGCGAGCGTGCGGCCGTGGCCGTAGCCGATCTGCACCAGGTGTTGATAGTAGTGCTCGCGGTGGGCGTCCCAGATGCGCGCCCCGCGCAGCACGCGCAAGCCCAGCGTCAGTGTTGCATCGGCAATAAAGGGCAGAAAGACCAGCACCGGGAACCATGCCGGCCACCACCCGGCCTGCCAACCTGCCAAGCCGAAGATCGCCGCCAGAAATCCCAGCGGCACCGCGCCCACATCGCCCAGCAGGACCCGGGCGGGCGGCAGGTTGGCGGCGAGGAACGGGAGCGTCGCGGCTACCAAGGCGAGGAAGATCGTGGCGCCGGCGCCGCCCGCGAGCCAGGCGGCGCCGGCGTAGGCGCTGAATCCGACCACCCCCATGGTGCCGGCCAGGCCGTCGCTGCCATCCATGAAATTGTAAAGGTTGGCCATCCAGACGATAACGAGTACGGCGAAGACGGCATTGAGCGGCGGCCCGGCGAGCCACACCCAGGCCGCTGCGGCCGTGGCCTGTACCACCAGGCGGATCGCGGGGGGCACCCCGCGCCGGTCGTCGAGCAGCGAGATGGCGATGACCCCCACCAAGGGCCCTAACCAGGGCTTCGCACCAGGCAGCCAGACGATTGCGCTGAACCACCCGACCCAGATCGCGACCCCGGCGCCGCGCGGTACCGGGTGCACATGCAGGGACCGCGCGTTGGGTTCGTCCAGGGGCAGCCAGCCGGCGCGCCACCGCAACGCGCGCAGCACCGCCCAACTGATTGCGGCGGCGATTATTGCCGCCAAGGCCGTCATTGCCTTCCCGCGCCGCGCAAGGTCGCATTGGGAAACCGGCGCGTGCTCCGCAAGCTGTTGTTTGCGACCATTTTGTCGCCCTTGGCGGCTGCGCGCCACAGAGGCGATCGGAAGGGGCAATTATACGCTGGGCGCCCGTCGGCACACAGGCGTCCGGAAGCGGCCTCTTGTTGCAATTAAACAACAGGCTTCCCATGGTGTTTTGGGGTCGCCGGTTTTAGCTTGCCAATGGATTCGCCGCTTTGGCACAATGGCCTCAACTTCTCGCTCAATCCAATTGAGAAGGTTCCGATGGCAGGCGCAAACTCAGGTTACTTGCCTATTCTTTCCGTTAGAGGAGAAACTCCATGAATAAAAAGCTCGTCGCCCTTGCCGTCGCCAGCGCATTTGCGCTCCCGCTGGCCGCGCAAGCGCAAACCGCGAATGTGACGCTCTACGGGCGCGCGAACGTGGATCTTGAGTTCGTCCGGGGCGCGCAAGCTGCCAGCGCCGACAACGGCATTCCAGGCGGAGACAATCCTACCGTTGTTCGCGTCAGCAGCAACACTTCGCGCTTCGGGCTGCGTGGCCAGGAAAGCTTGGGTGGCGGTCTGATCGCGATCTTCCAGCTCGAATCGAACGTAAGCTGGGACACCGGTAATAGCTCGGGGTCGGGCTTGGCCAGCCGCGAAAGTTTCGTCGGCCTGCAAGGCAGTTGGGGTAGCGTTAAGATGGGCAAGTTCCTGATGCCGCAGGACGACGTGCACGCGGTGTTCGGTAACGTCCCGACGCTGTTGACCTCGATCCTGTCAACCGCCGACGTCTGGGCGCAGGGGAACCTCAGCAAGGCCGCCGGTGGCTGGGATGCACGGACCGGCAACAACGTCCGTTATGACAGCCCGAACCTGAACGGCTTCACCATGGCGGTGCAGTATTCGACGCAAAGCGCGACCGGCGGCTTCAACGACGCCAGCGCCACGGTCGTTAACCAGGCGCCCAACGGTCTGACGCCGGGATGGTCAGGCAGCAACGGCAGCCAGGCGCAAGGCACGCGTCACGCCAGCGTCATTGGCATCAACGGGATTTACACCAACGGCCCGTTGCAACTGGCCGCGTCGGGCGAGTTCAACCAGAAGGTCCGGCAATACGCCAACACGGTCGCATCCGGTTGCTCCGCGGCGGATCCCTGCGTCTTCAACGCCAACGACTACGACTACACCCTTACCGGCGCGTACGACTTCGGTACCATCATGAAGTCCTTCGGGCTGCGGGTCGGCCTGGTCTATGAGCACACCAACTACCAGGTGCAGAACCTCGACGCGTCGACGGCCAACCTGGAGCGCGACTTCTACGGTGTCTCGGGAACCATTCCGATCGGTGGCGGTACGGCTTACCTGTTCTGGGGCAAGGCCGGCAACGGCAAGGGCAGCGCGCCGGACGGCACGACCGTGGGCTATGTGGTACACGGTGCCAACACCAGCACGCAGCAGTGGGAAATCAGCTACAGCTACAGCCTGTCGCCGCGGACCATGCTGTATACCGGCTTCGTGAAGCTCGCCAACAAGGCGTACAACCCGACCACGTTCAACATCAACCCGTACGCGATCCAGACCTGCGAGTACAACTCGGATTGCAACGCTGGCCAGCCGACGGGCGTGGTGTTCGGGATGGTGCACTTCTTCTAATCGGTTGCACACCGCAGTTCCCAGTTTCAGCTGGGTTTGAAGTGATCATGCGGGCGTCCGATGGGCGCCCGTTTTTTTTTGCCAGCGACGTTGCGGCGAAACTGCCAGCATCTGCTGGAGCCGGGGGGGCGCCACCGGGGCCGAGCTACTTGGCGCAGCGACTGGAAGGGCATGATCGACCATCTGATCCTCGGGTTTGACCGCGCGCTGCGCACGCTCTCCGGCATTGCCGTGAGCGGCCGGCTCAATCCCGCGCATGGCCTGCCGGAATCCGCCCTGACGCCAACCGAGCGCCGGCACGCGGCGGGGCTCATGCGGGTCAACCATACTGGCGAGGTCTGCGCCCAGGCGCTCTATCAGGCGCAGGCGCTGACCGCCCGCGCCCCCGGCATCCGTGACCGCCTTGTGCAGGCAGCGCGCGAGGAAGAAGAACATCTTGCCTGGACTCAGCAGCGGCTCACCGAGCTCGGCGCTCGCCCGAGCGTGGCCAATCCGCTGTGGTACGCCGGGTCGTTCGCCATCGGCTTGGCGGCCGGCATAGCCGACGATCGCGTCAATCTTGGGTTTGTGGTTGAGACCGAGCGGCAGGTCGAAGCGCATCTGACCGGACACATGGATCGCCTGCCGCCCGGGGATCGGAAGAGCCAGGCCATCGTCGCGGCAATGCGCGACGATGAAGTGCGGCATGGTGTCGCGGCGCGCGATGCCGGCGCGGTCGAGCTGCCCTGGCCCCTGCGTTTGCTCATGCGCGGCGCCGCGCGCGTGATGACCTTCGCTGCGTATAGGCTCTAGCGCGGCGCGACGTGGGACAATGATTGCGGCCGGAGGTTGGATGCGCCGTCGCCGTGACCAGCGGATGAAGAGATCCCTCATTGCCCTTCTCGTCGCCTGGGCCGCCGTTCTGTCTCCCGCGGCACGGGCCCAGTTCACCAACGTCACCTTATACGGTGACCTGAATCTCGACCTCGAGTTCGTCGCCGGCAAACAGCCCGACGGCACGAATCCGACCGTCGCCCGCGTCGGCAGCAATTCCTCGCGCTTCGGCATGCAAGGCAGCGAGTATCTCGGCGCCGGTCAGGTGGCGATCTTCCAGCTCGAATCGTCGGTTCAAGCGAACTCCGGTGGCAGCGCGCTGGCCAGCCGCGAGACCTTTGTCGGCCTGCAGGGCGATTGGGGCACGGTGAAGGCGGGTAACTTTCTCACGCCCTACGACGACATCCTGCCCATCTTCGGCAATACGCCAACCCTGACGACCTCGATCCTCTCGACCGCCGCGGTGTGGGCCCAAGGGCCGCTGTCCAAACTCCAGGGCGGCTTTGATGCCCGGCTGGGCAATTCCATCCGCTACGAAACACCGCCGCTCGACGGCTTCAGCGCCGAGATCCAGTACGCGGTCCGCGATGATTCGGGCAGCGATGACCCGGCGATCGCTGCCAACAGCGGCGACCAGGCATCGGCGCTGCGCCACGCCAATGTCGTAAGCATGGGCATGTTCTACAACAAGGGGCCGCTCGACCTCGGCATCGCCTACGAGGCGAACGACAAGGTCCGCTACGCCACCGCCCACGACTACGCCTTGTCGATTGCCGGCGGATACGACTTCGGCACCCTGGCCGACACCGCGGGGTTGCGGCTCGGGGCCGTCTACGAGCAGGTCAAATACGCGACGTTCACGGGCGATCTGAAGCGCCAGTTCTGGGGCGTTTCGGCAACCGTTGCCGTCGGCGGCGGCACCGTCTATGGCTTCTTCGGCCGGGCCGGGAACGGCACGGGCGGGGCCGAGGACGGAACCCAGGTTGGTGGCTTGACCCGGGGCCCCAACTCGTCGGCCGAACAATGGGAGCTTTCGTACAGCTATCCGTTGTCGCTGCGCACGATTGTCTACGCCGGATACGTGCAGATCAACAATCGCGCCAACGCCGGCTACACGTTCAACATCAACCCGTACGATACGGCTCCGGGCGCGCGATTGCCCGGGATCGTGTTTGGCATGGCGCACTTCTTCTGAGGCGTGGCTGCCGGCGGTTTCAGGCGCGGCCGGGCGGGCGCGCGCCGCGCCGCGGGCCGGGCGCACGCATCCATTCGCGCAGGGCGCGCAGGCGTGCTGCCCGGATGCGCTGTGCGAGATCATCCGGCCGCCGCCGGCGCAAGGCCAGTGCGCCCGCATTGACCCCGCGTACCACCGCCAGTGCGGCGGCCAACCGGGCGCCCGTGGCCATCGCATCGGACACACCGAGCGCGGCGCTGGCGCGCAGCAAACCCTGCAGCCGCTCCGGGCGGCGCAGGGCGTCGGTAGCGAGGAGCAAATCGAGCAGCGCCGCCGGCGTGAGCTCCGCGGCGCGCCGCATCGTCGCCACATAGCGCGCGCTCAACCGGGCCAGATCGCCGCACGCTGCCGGTACCTTGAGCCGCCTGCCCAACGCGGCCGCCCGTGCGGCCGAGCCCAAACCCGCGGCGAGCACGGCGTAGCGGATGGCCAGAGTCTCCCCGGTCGCCGCGGCGCGGTCGAGCGCGCGCATGCCTTCGACGCCGGCATCGAGCGCCGCCTCCCGGTCGCCGCGCCGCACGTGGCCGAACAGGGCATCCACTTCGGGAAAGAGCTCAGCGAGCGCGCCGCAACCGCGCAATACCGCGAAGAACCGCGAGGGCTTGCCCGTCATCAGGGCGCGCGCGAGTTCCTGCCAGATGCGTTCGGCCGGCAATGTCGCGAGCTCTCCGCTGGCGGCGAGCACGCGCATCAGCGCCTCGGTTTCGGGCGCGAGCGCGAAGCCGAAGCGCGCCGCGAAGCGCGCCAACCGGAGCACCCGCAGCGGATCTTCGGCAAACGCCGGGCCGACGTGGCGCAGTATTCCGTCGCGCAGATCCTGCGCACCCCCGAACGGGTCGATCAGCGTCCCGTCTGCAGCGCGGGCCATGGCGTTAATCGTCAGGTCGCGCCGCGCGAGGTCTTGCTCCAAGGTGACGTCCGGCGCGGCGTGGAAGCTGAAGCCCTGGTGCCCGCGCCCGGTCTTGCGCTCGGTGCGCGCCAGCGCATATTCCTCGTGCGTTTCGGGATGCAGGAACACCGGGAAATCGCGGCCGACGGCGCGAAATCCGCGCTCGAGCATCTGTTCCGGGGTCGCGCCGACGACGACGAAATCGCGGTCGGCGAGCTCTTGTCCGAGCAGCTCGTCACGCACCGAACCGCCGACGCGGTAGACCTTCAGCGTCCGCCCTGCGCGCGCAGGCCCGAAAAACGATCGCGCAGCGCCGTGGGCGCCAGGTACTCCGGCGCAATGGCTTCGAGCGCGGTGGGCTGCGTCCCGAACAGTGCCGGAAAACCCCCGTCGCAGACGCTATCGATCTGCATCGACGCCAGGTTGTCGCGGCTCATGAGCTTGCCGGGCAGCCATTCCAGAACGCGCGCCTGCAGCGCCGCCAGCGTCGCGCCGAGCGGCACGATGGGGCGGCGGTGACCGGTGAGCTCACCCACGTAGGCCACCAGTTCACGCAGCGTATACACCTTAGGCCCGCACAGCGAGTAGCGCTGCCGGTGCGTGCGGTCGTCGCCCAGCGCGCGCACGAACGCGTGGCCCACGTCGCCGACGCTGACCGGCTGGAAACGGCTCTCTGCACCGGCGAGCGCGATCACCGGCAGCACGCGCTCGAGCTTCGCAAACAGGTTGAGAAAGGAGTCCTCGCGGCCGAAGATCACCGACGGACGGAAGATCGTCCAGGCGAGGCTGGCCTGCGCCACCAGCGCCTCGGCCTCGCCCTTGCTGCGCAAGTAGCGGCTCGGGCCCGCGGGATCGGCATGGAGCGCGCTCATGTGCAGCAGGCGCGGCACGTGCGCGGCGCCGCAGGCGGCGATGAGCTGGCGCGGGAGCTCGACGTGCACGCGCTCGAAGTCGCCACGCCGTGACTCATTGAGAATGCCGACCAGATTGACCGCCGCATCCACACCGGTGACCAGTCTCGCGAGCATGACCGGATCGTGGACATCCGCCTCGAGCACGTCGACCGTGGGCAACAGGATCAGGTGCTTGGCACGCTCCCGCCGCCGGGTCGGCACCACCACCTGCCAGCCTGCGACCACGAGTCGGTTCACCAGGTGGCGGCCGACGAAACCGCTGCCGCCCAGCACCAGGATTCTTCCGACGCTCATCGCTGGTCCTCGGCGGGCGCGGGAGCCTCGGGGAGCGCGCCGGCGCCCTCGCCGGGGCTGCCGCGCGGTGCGATCACGCCCAGACGATCCTTGAGCGCGACGTAGCGCGAGCCGAGCTGTGCCTGGTAGAACATCGCGTTCGCCAGCACTTTTTTCGTGTACTCCCGGGTTTCGTTGAACGGAATCGTCTCGACGTAGACCGCGCCTTCGAGCGGCACCGATGCCCGCCAGGCCTGAGCCCGTCCCGGACCGGCATTATACGCGGCGGCCCCGAGCGCCGACTGGCTGTCGAGCTTATCGAGCACGTAGCGCAGGTAGAAGGCGCCGAGCTGGATATTGAGTTCCGGGTCCTCGAGTTGCGGCGCGCGCACGCTCGCGCGCCCGGTCCGGTGCGCGACCCAACGCGCGGTCGGCGGCATCAGTTGCATCAGCCCGACCGCGCCGGCTGCCGAAACGATGTCGGCGACGAAACGGCTCTCCTGGCGCATCAGGCCGTAGACGAAGGCGGTATCCAGTCCGTTCTCCCGCGCCGCGTCGACGACCTCGGCCTGGTAAGGCGTCGGGTAACGCAAGCGGAAATCATGGCGCCGTTGCGTGCAGCTCGGCGGTGTTGATCGCGCGATCGTAAAGGTGCTGGGCTTGGGCGAAGGACGCGGCCAGCAGCAGCCCCTCGTCGTCGAGCCCGTGTACCACGGCGACCCACTCCCGTTGCGCCTCGGGGCGCAGGTCCAGCGCCGTGAGCCTGACCACGCGTTGGACGGCCTCGCGCGCCCCGAAGGCGGCGAGCGCGGCGGGATCGGGCGCCAGTGGTTCGCTTACCGGGATAACGCTCGCCCCGAGCGCTTCGGCGGCAAGAAAGGCATAGAAATCGTGCCCGGTGGCAAGGCCGGCGAAGAGCCGGGTCGCGTCGTCGGTCACGCCGGCCGCGGCCAGCGCGCGCGCCTTCCAGTAGCGCCAGGCCGGTTCCTCGGCCTGGTCGGACGGCATCGCGTCAATGGCCCTGCGCACGTCGGTCCACGCGCCCGCGCGCAACGCGGCTCGGACCCGCCAGGCGCGCTGGTTTTCGGTAAGCGTTGCGCCCTCGGCATCGTGATACCACGCGTAGGCATCGGGCAGCAGCTGGTGGGCACCGTTGTAGGCGACGAGCAGGTTGCCGTAGAGCCGCTCCGCAGCGGGGAACCGTATTCGCCACCCGAGCCACGCGTCGTGGGCTGCGAGCGCGTCGTTTTGCGCCACGCGGTCCAGTGCGTAGAGCGCAAGCTCGCGGCCGGTGGGCGAGGTCAGGCGAAAATTGCCTTTATCCAGTGCGGCGCGGGCGCCCCGGTCGATGTGCTCGATTTCGCGCGCCGTGGGCCGCTCGGTCGACGGCAGCTCGGCAGCAATCTTGGCCGCCAGATGGAAGTTGCCCGCTTCATGGGCAAGCCGGAAGCGTGCCCAAACGTCCTGCGGCGTCAGGGCACCTTGCGCCAGTAGCGCGGCGAAGACCGGCTGGCACGATTCGGGTTGCTCTTGCCCGGTGAACCACAAATGCCGGACGTCCGGCGCCGCGTCGTCGGCCGGCGCCGGGTCCTTCTGCTGGGCCCGCCACTGCGCCGCATAGCAGGCGAGCTCAGCGTCCTCGGCGCCGTGCTTGGGATACTCGGCCGCGAACAGCGTCCATGCGCCGCGCTTGCCGAGCGCTTTGAGCCACTCGCGGCGCAGACGGTCGGCCAGGGGGCTGTCCGCGTAGCGGTCGAGAAATGCCCGCACCGCTGCCGGATCATCATCATCGAGCCTCAGACGCAAGCGCCAATAGGTGACGTACGGTTCAAGCAGGTAGCCCGCAAGCCGGGGTGCGATGCGCTCCAGACGGGCCGCGTCGCCGGCCCGATAGGCGTCGCGCGCCGCGGCAAAATCGGCATCGGTCGGCTGCGCCCACACTGCCGCACAACTGCAGGCGATGGCCGCTGCGGCCACAACCCGCGGCCATGCGGAAAAATGCAGTGATGACGAAGACATCGGTAGCATTGTCAGCGACCGCTCCCCGCGCGACAAGTCTTGCCCGCCCGCGCCGCGCATGGCGCCGCAACGCCGATGGTAAAATCGCCACGGGCACGCGCCGCCGGGGGGCTGCTGGCGCGCGGCGCATCGACAGGGGAAATCATGGCTCGACGCAACAGCACCCCCAAAGTAGGGGTAGTGATGGGCAGCGCCAGCGACTGGGAAGTCATGCGCGAGGCGGTGGCGCAACTGGAGGCGTTCGGCGTGCCGCATGAGGCGCGCGTTCTGTCGGCGCACCGCACACCCGACGACGCCATTGCCTATGCCGAGAACGCGCTGGCCAACGGCTTCGCCTGCATCATCGCCGGCGCCGGCGGCGCGGCGCACCTGGCCGGCGTGCTCGCGGCCAAGACGACGCTGCCCGTACTGGGCGTGCCGATGCCGTCGAAATACCTCCGCGGCGAAGATTCCCTGCTGTCGACCGTGCAAATGCCCAAGGGCGTGCCGGTGGCGACGTTTGCGATCGGTGAGGCCGGGGCGGCCAACGCCGGACTTTTCGCCGTCGCGATGCTCGCGCTCACCGATCCCAAGCTTGCCCGGAAACTCACCGAGTTCCGCACCCGGCAGACGGCGACCATCCGTGCGGTAACGCTCCCGCCACGCGCGAAATAGGTTCGCCACGCGTTATTTGCGCGGCGCCCGAGTGCGTTGCGCACCCACCGGAAGACTCGCCACGCGGGTCATTTCCGGATCGGTGTAGCGGCAGCCCTGCGCGATATAGTCCGCCGCCATGGCCGTCGCATCGACGCCCCAGAAGAGCTCATCGCCGATCGCCAGCGTGGGGACACCGAAAACACCGCGCGCGATGGCCTCTTCGCTATTCTGGCGTAGCGCCGCCTTGACCTCCGCGCTGGCAATGCGCGCCGTGGCGTCGGGGAGCCCGAGTTCGGCGGTAAGCTCGGCCCATTCGATGGGCAGGTCGCCGAGTCGTCCGTCGCGCCAGACGAAACGGAAGATGCACCGGATGGCCTCTGGCGCGCAATCGGCCGCGAGCGCCAGGCGCAGCAGCGGCAGCGGATTGAACGGGTGTTCTGCCGGAAACTTGAGTGCAATGCCCAGCTGTTGCGCTTGCCAGACAACGAATCGGTAAGTAAAGCGACGCTTGGCGGGGATCTCGGCCGGCCCCCGGCTGCCGTGCGCGTCGAGCAGGGCTGCGAACAGCACCGGGCGGTAACGCACGCGGATCGCCTGCTCCAGCCGTGGCAACTGCTCGCACTGCAGGTACGAGAACGGCGACACAAAATCAAAGTACCAGTCAGCGCTCGCCATCGGTGACCAGCCGCGACGCGATAGCGGTTGCATGCAGCGCACGGCGCCGGGCGGCCTGAGCGATAACCGCGTGGCGCTCGGCAGCGGATAGATCGATCCAGCCGGCGATTTCAGCCAGCGTCCGATAACAGCCCGCGCACAGGCCGGTCGGTGTGTCGATGACGCACAGGCTCACACAGGGAGATGCCACGTCGGCGGGTTCGCGCACGGGTGCGCTTCAGGCAGCAAGCCCCGACAGCGGCTCCCTGGCTTCGAGTGCGCAAGCGACGCGCGATACCGGCGGTCGGCCGAGGTAGGCGGAAATATAGCTACCGGCCACGCGCAGCCGCGTCATGTCGACGCCGCTTTCGATGCCGAGCCCCGACAGCAGGTAGAGCACGTCTTCGCTGGCGACATTGCCGGTCGCGCCCTTCGCGTACGGGCATCCCCCTAAGCCGGCGACGGAGCTATCGAAAGTCGCGACGCCGAGCTGCAATGCCGCGTAGATGTTGGCCAGCGCCTGGCCGTAGGTGTCGTGAAAGTGCCCCGCCTGCTCGGCGATCGGCACCGCGGCTGCCACCGTTGTGATGAGCTTCTGCGTCTTGCCCGCCGTACCCGTGCCGATCGTGTCGCCGAGCGAAATCTCGTAGCACCCCATCGCCCGCAGCGCGCCGGCGACATCGCGCACGCGCTCGGGGTCGACCTCGCCCTCGTACGGACAGCCGAGGACGCAGGAAATATAGCCGCGCACCCGAACGCGATGCGCGCGGGCCGCGTCAGCCACCGCCTGCGCCCGCGCGATACCTTCGGCAATGGAGCAGTTGGTGTTCTTGCGCGAAAAAGTCTCCGACGCGGCGACGAATACCGCGACCTCGTCGCAGCCGGCGGCCAGTGCGGCGTCGAAACCCTGCCGGTTGGGGGTGAGCACCGGATAGCGGACGCCGGGCTTGCGTCGGATCGCCGCCATTACCTGCGCGTTGTCCGCCATCTGCGGCACCCACTTGGCCGACACAAAGCTCGTCGCCTCGATTGCCGGCAGCCCCGCGTCGGTGAGCCGATCGATCAGGCCCACCTTGACCGCGGTCGGCACGATCGCCTGCTCGTTTTGCAGGCCGTCGCGCGGGCCCACCTCGACCATGCGCACGCGCGGCGGCAGCTTCATGCGCGGGCTCCTGAGGGGACGAAATCGTTCATCGGGTCGGTGTTCAGTAGCCGTGGTCGCGAGTGACGACCCCGGTGATGGGGAGCCCTGCCTCGAGCCGCCGGATCTTGTCGGCGATCTGCGCGACCGCCTCCTCGACAAGCGTGGTCGCTGCAATATGCGGAGTCAGTGCGACCCGGGGATGATGCCAGAAACGATGCTCCGGCGGCAGGGGCTCGTCGTGAAAGACGTCGAGCATCGCACCAGCGAGGTGACCGCTGTCGAGCAAGGCCAGCAGGTCGTCGTCGACGATGAGCGCGCCGCGCGAGACGTTGACCACGCCCGCGCCACGCGGCAGGCGCGCGAGCGTGCGCCGATCGAGCAGACCCCGCGTAGCAGGCGTCAACGGCAGCAGGCACACCAGGACCTGTGCGCGGGCCAGCAAACCGTCGAGCTCGCCGGCGCCGGCAAACGTCGCCACGCCGGCCATCTGCTTGGCGGTACGGCTCCAGCCGTGCAGCGCAAAGCCGAACGGCAGCAGAGCGCTCGCCACGGTCCTGCCGAGCACGCCAAGGCCGAGAATGCCCACGCCAAACTCGTGCGGGCGCACCGGCGACCGGGCGCGCCACAGGCCGGCGCGCTGCTGCTCGGCGTAGACGTCGAATTCGCGATAGCGGCGCAACACCGCATGGCAGACATACTCCGCCATCTGCCGCGCCATGCCGGCATCTTCGAGGCGCACCAGACGTGCGCCGCGCGGCATCGCGGGCGCAACGGCTTCGACGCCCGCGCCCAGGTTGAAGATCGCCTTGACATCCCGCAGGTCGCCCAACAGCCGCGGCGGGGGTTTCCAAACCAGCGCGTAGTCGGCCACCTTGGCTGTCGGCCAGATCGCGACGTGGGCGCCGGGTAGCGCATCCTGGAGCGCGGCGACCCAGGCCGCCGAGTTGTCGCCGGCGCTATAGAAGAGCAGCCTCACGCCGCCGGCGTTGTCGAAGCGTCGTCCAAGTCAATCAGATCGGCGCCCTCGGCGACCTGCTCGCCGGGACGGTAATGGACCGCGCCGACCCGGCCGGCGGCCGGCGCGGTGATCGTATGTTCCATTTTCATCGCCTCCAGAACCAGCAGCGGCGCACCCTTGGCTACCGTCTCGCCCGACTGCACCAACACGGCGACGACCGTGCCGGACATCGGCGCGGTGAGCCGTCCGGCATGGGGTTCTTCCACGCCGGCGTGCGCCAGTGGATCGAGCAGGCGCAGGCGCTGCATTTGACCGTCGCAAAACACATAGCGGTGCTCGCCGTCGGCCACGTAGCCGGCTTCGAATTCGCGCCCGTCGAGCTGCACGCGCAACGCGCCACCGTCGGAGACGACCTGCGCCGCAAGGTCGCGGCCGGATGGCCGGAGCGTAATCGCATCGCCGGCGACGCGCATGCGCACCGGATACGCGGTACCCCCGGCTTCGAAGGTCAGGTCAATGGCGTGCTGGTCGCTGTTAAGCCACCAGGTCGCGATGTGGTGCCACGGCGAGGCCGGGTCCCCGGAGGCGCGGGCGCGCGCCACGGCGGCCTGGCGCAGCCTCGAGAGCTCGCCCAGCGCGGCCGCCGCGAGCAACTGCTCAGTGGGAGCGGGTGGAGGTGGCAAGAGCGCCGCGTGGTGGCGGGCGATAAGCCCGGTGTCGAAGTGCCCGTTGGCGAAGCCCTCGTGCGCCAGCACGCGCTGCAGAAACGCAATATTGGTGCTCACGCCGGCGACCCGGTACTCGGCGAGCGCGGCCTTGAGGCGGCGCAATGCGGTAGGCCGGTCTTCGCCCCAGGCAATCAGCTTGGCGATCATCGGATCGTAATAGCGGCTGATGGCGTCGCTCTCGCGTACTCCCGTATCGACGCGCACGGTCACCGAGGTTTCCGGCGTGCGCAGATAAGTCAGACGGCCGATCGACGGCAGGAAATCGCGATCAGGGTCCTCGGCGTAGATGCGCGCCTCGATCGCATGGCCGAGCAGCTCGATTTGTTGCTGGCCCAGCGGCAGGCCTTCGCCCGCGGCGACGCGCAGTTGCCATTCGACCAGGTCGAGTCCGGTGATCATCTCGGTCACCGGGTGCTCAACCTGCAGCCGGGTGTTCATCTCCATGAAGTAGAACGGCGCGTCCGCATCGGCCGCGACGGGAACGATGAATTCCACCGTGCCGGCGCCGGTGTAACCGATGGCCTTGGCCGCGGCCACTGCCGCCGCTCCCATGCGCTCGCGGCGCTGCGTCGTCATGCCCGGCGCCGGCGCTTCCTCGAGGACTTTCTGATGGCGGCGCTGCACCGAGCAGTCGCGCTCGAACAGGTGTACACATTGCCCGAGCGCGTCGGCAAATACCTGGATTTCGATGTGCCGCGCCTGGGGCAGATATTTTTCCAGGATCACGCGCGCGTCGCCGAAACCGGCCTGCGCTTCACGCCGCGCGGAGGCCAATGCGGCCGCCCACGCGGCGCGCTCGTCGACGATGCGCATGCCCTTGCCGCCGCCGCCGGCGGAGGCCTTGATGAGCACCGGGTAGCCGATCGCCTCGGCTTGCGCGAGCAACTCGGCGTCGTCCTGGACGGCGCCGTGATACCCCGGCACGATGGGCACCCCTGCCTTCTCCATGAGCGCCTTGGCTTCCGCTTTTGAGCCCATGGCGCGGATGGCGGCCGGGGGCGGACCGACGAACGTGAGCCCGGCAATGCCGACCGCCGCCGCGAAGGCTTGGTTCTCGGACAGGAAGCCGTAGCCGGGATGGACGGCCTGCGCGCCGGCTGCCTTGGCGATGGCGACGATCTTGGCCGCGTTGAGATAGCTCTCGCTTGACGGCGCGGGACCGAGTCGGTAGGCCTCGTCACAGGCGGCAACGTGCAACGCGGCCGCATCGGCATCCGAGTACACCGCGACCGTGCGGATCGCCATGCGCCGCGCGGTACGCGCGATGCGGCAGGCGATCTCACCGCGATTGGCGATCAGGATCTTGTCGAACATCACTCGCCCGAATGCGATTCCGGCGCGGCGTGCGCCGGGGCGCGATCGAACCAGCGCGCGATCCGCCGCCAAAAATCGCGCAGGAACCGCCATAACTTCGGCAGCAGCCAGAGTGACAGCGCGACGAGCGCCGCCAGCAGGACCAGCAACGCCACCGGATGCGCCAGGGCGAGATAGAGGAGCACGCCGACGAGCAGATCCTCGCCAAACGATGCCGCCCAGTTGGAAAACGGTTCCGGCGAGGTATTGATCGCCATGCGCGCGCTCGCTTTGGTGAAATGGCTGCCGGCGGCGAGCGTTCCGCCGACGATCCCGGCAGCGAGCGTCCACGCCGGCGGCGAATCGCCGAACACGCTCGCCGCCAGTGCGGCGCCGGCGGGGATGCGCACCAGGGTATGCGCGAGATCCCACAACGTGTCGACGCCGGGGATCTTGTCGGCGAAGAATTCGACGAAGACCATGAAACCGGACGCGGCCAGAACGACCGGGTGCGACAGCACCGTCAGATGGGCGGGCAGTTCGAACCAGCCGAGGTAGCCGAGCGCGCCGACGATGAACAGCACCGCGTACAGGCGCATCCCGCTCGCCCAGCCCAGCGCGGCGGCCAGCGCGATCAGTTGCAGGGTATCGAGTTTTTCCATGGCGTGGCGCTGCGCCTAGTCGCCGCGCGGCACCCAGGCAGCCTTGCGTTTGCCCAGGAATGCGGCGACACCCTCCCGGCCTTCGGGCGAGGCCCGGACGCGCGCGATACGGCGGGCGGTGTCAGCCACGATCCGCGCATCGACGGGGCGGTTGACTATCGCGCGCAGGAGCAGCTTGCACTCCGCCTGGGCGCGTGGGCCGGCACTGAGCAACGCGCCGAGCAGCGCGCCGATCCGGGCGTCGAGTTCCTCCGCCGGCACCAGCTCGTGCAGCAGACCCAGGCGGTACGCTTCCGCGGCGGAAAAGCGCTCGGCGGAGAGGAAGTAGCGGCGCGCCGCGCGCGCGCCGATCGCCGCCACCACGTACGGACTGATCGCGGCCGGGATCAATCCGAGCCGCGCTTCGGAGAATGCGAACGTGGCATCGGCCGTGCCGATGGCGACATCGCAACACGCCACCAGGCCGGCCCCACCGCCGAAAGCCGCGCCATGGACGCGCGCCAGCGTCGGCTTCGACAGGCCGTCGAGCACGGCCAGCATGGCGGCCAACGTACCCGCGTCGGCGCGATTCTGCCGCGGGCTGAAGCCGGCCATCTGCTGCATCCAATGCAGATCAGCGCCGGCGCAGAAGCTTTTTCCCGCGCCCGCGAGCACCACCGCACGCACCTGCGGATCTGCGTCGAGCGCGCGCAGCAAGGCGGTGAGCTCGGCGATCAAAGTCGCGTTGAACGCGTTGTGCACCTCGGGCCGGTTGAGAACAACACTCGCCACGGCGTTGTCGACCGTGAGCGCGAGGGTGGTGTGGACCACTGGTGTTGCCACCGTGCCGCGGGTGGGGCGCTTGGGCGCGCCAGTGCCTGTGCGTCTTGCCATGGCTCGCGCTACATGCGGAAGACGCCGAAACGCGTTGCCTCGACCGGCTTGTTCAGCGCCGCGGAAATGGCCAGGCCGAGCACCCGACGCGTATCGACCGGATCGATCACCCCGTCGTCCCATAGCCGCGCACTCGCATAATAGGGATGGCCTTCGCGTTCGTATTGCGCGCGCAGCGGCGCCTTGAACGCGTTTTCCTCGTCGGCACTCCACGTGCCGCCCTTGCCCTCGATCGCATCGCGGCGGATGGTTGCCAGCACCGTGGCCGCCTGTTCGCCGCCCATGACCGAGATGCGCGCGTTGGGCCACATCCACAGGAAGCGCGGGCCAAAAGCACGCCCGCACATGCCATAGTTGCCGGCGCCGTACGATCCGCCGATGATGACGGTGAACTTCGGTACCTGCGCGCAGGACACTGCGGTAACCATCTTCGCACCATCCTTGGCGATGCCGCCGGCCTCGTATTTCTGTCCGACCATGAAGCCGGTGATGTTCTGCAGGAAGACCAGCGGCAACCCGCGCTGAGCGCACAGTTCGATGAAGTGCGCGGCCTTCTGCGCCGATTCGGAATACAGGACCCCGTTGTTGGCGACCAAGCCGATCGGGTAGCCAAAGAGGTGCGCGAACCCCGTCACCAGCGTCGCGCCGTAGCGCGCCTTGAATTCGTCGAGCTCGCTGCCGTCAACGATGCGCGCGATCACCTCGCGCACATCGTAGGGCTTGCGGATGTCCGCCGGAATGACCCCGTAGAGTTCCTCGGCCGGATACAGCGGCTCGCGCGGTTCGGCCAATTCGAGCTCGACCCGCTTCGGACGGTTGAGGTGGCCGACGATGCGCCGCGCGATGGCGAGCGCATGGTGATCGTTGAGCGCGTAATGATCGGCCACTCCGGAGACGCGGGTATGCACGTCCGCGCCACCGAGTTCTTCGGCGCTGACGATTTCGCCGGTCGCCGCTTTCACCAGCGGTGGCCCGGCGAGAAAGATCGTTCCCTGGTCCTTGACGATGATCGATTCGTCCGCCATTGCCGGCACGTAGGCTCCGCCCGCAGTGCACGACCCCATGACCACCGCGATCTGGGCGACGCCTTCGGCCGAGAGCGTGGCCTGGTTGTAGAAGATGCGGCCGAAATGGTCACGGTCGGGAAAGACCTCGGTCTGATTGGGCAGGTTCGCGCCGCCCGAATCGACCAGATAGATGCACGGCAAGTGGTTGTCCCGGGCGATGTCCTGCGCGCGCAGGTGCTTCTTGACCGTCATCGGATAATACGTGCCGCCCTTGACGGTTGCATCGTTGCAGATGATGACGCATTCGCGGCCGCAGACGCGGCCGACGCCGGTGATGATACCGGCCGCGGCGATGGTATCGTCGTACATCCCGTAGGCGGCGAACTGCGACAATTCGAGAAACGGCGCGCCGGGATCGAGCAGCATGCGCACGCGCTCGCGCGGCAACAGCTTGCCGCGTCCGGCGTGCCGCGCGCGCGCCTGCTCGTCGCCACCCAGCTCGATCGCAGCGACCCGTGTCTTGAGGTCGGCGACGAGCGCGGCGAGCGCAGCGCGATTCTTCGCGAAGGTCGCGTCGCGGGGTCGAGCTGCGTTTCAATGAGCGGCATGCAAGCCTTCAGGCCGGGCTGGGCATCGGATGGCCCGGCATCAGCTCGTAGGGATGGACCCAGCGCGGCGCGGCGCGGATGCGCTCCAGCCAGTCGCGCAACGCCGGATATGCGGACCAATCGACGCCGATCTCCTCGGGCCAGAACAAGTACCCGCACAGCGACAGGTCGGCGATGGTCAGGCGGTCGGCAACCACATAGCGTCGTGAGCTCAGATGCGTGTCGAGCACGTTCCAGGCAAGTTCCGCCCGGCCGCGCAAAAATTTCAGCACGCCGGCATCAGCCGCCGGGGTGAACGTGCGCAGGAAGCGATAGGTCGCCGTGTAACTGGTCAGCTTATGGTTGTCCCACAGCAACCAGCGCAGTATCTCGCGCCGCTCGGTCGGCATCATGCGCGCCCCGAATTGATCCGAGGGTCTCGGCCAGATAATCGAGGATCACGCCGGACTGGGCCAGCGAACGCCCGCGTGCTCCAACACCGGTGCCTCGCCCATCGGATTGATGGCACGGTACGCCGGCGTACGCGTCTCGCCACCGAAGTAGTCGACGAAGCGCGGCGTCCAGTCCGCGCCGGCGAGCTGCAGCGCCAGTGCGGGCTTGTAGCAATTGCCCGACTGCGCGAAACAATAGAGGGTGAATCTGCCCGCAGCAGCCATGTCACCGCCCGCCTGTCGTCAGCCAGCGCTCGAGCACGTCCAGGCGGTCGACACGCCCGAACGGCTCGGCGTCGTCGATCACGCTGAACGGCAAGCCGACCACGCCGGCGGCGATGGCCCGGTCGTTTGTCTGGCGGATGGCAGTCTGGATCGCCGGATAGACGCTGGCCAAGTCGAGCGGCGATGGCATGTCCGTGCTCACCGCGGTCACGCCGCCAACGCTCGGCCGATCACCAACCGCTGAATGTCGCTGGTGCCCTCATAGATCTGGCACACGCGCACATCGCGATAGATGCGTTCGACCGGAAAATCGGTGACGTAGCCGTAGCCGCCATGGATCTGGATTGCCGCCGAGCACACGCGCTCGGCCATCTCGGAGGCAAACAGCTTTGCCATCGATGCCTCCTTCAGACAGGGCTCCCCTGCGTCGCGCAGCACCGCGGCGTGCCAGACCATCTGCCGCGCGACCTCGATTTCGGTGGCCATGTCGGCCAGCCGGAAGCTGATCGCCTGGTGCTCGACGAGCGGCTTGCCGAACGCCTTGCGTTCGCCCGCATAGGCGAGCGCGGCTTCGAATGCAGAACGCGCCATGCCCACGCTTTGCGCGGCGATGCCGATGCGGCCCGCTTCGAGATTCGCCAGCGCGATGCGATAACCCTCGCCTTCGTCGCCGAGCCGGTTGGCGTCAGGCACGCGACAGTTTTCGAACACGATCTGCGCGGTGTCCGATGCGTGCTGCCCGAGTTTATCCTCGACGCGGGCGACGCGGTATCCCGGTGCATCAGTGGGGACGATGAAGGCGGAGATGCCCTTCTTGCCGGCGTTCTTGTCGGTGATGGCGAAGACCAGCGCGAGATCCGCGTGTCTTGCCTGAGGTGATGAACTGCTTGACACCGTTGAGCACGTAGCCGTCGCCTTCGTGCTGCGCGCGCATCGCGATCGCCGCCGCGTCCGAGCCGGCGTGCGGCTCGGTAAGGCAGAAGCAGCCGAGCTTGGCGCCGCCGGCCAGCGGCTTCAGGTAGCGCTCCTTCTGGGTCTCGCTGCCGAAGGCGAGGAGCGGGCCGCAGACAACCGAGTTCTGCACGCTCAGGATGGTTGATGTCGCGCCGTCGCCGGCGGCGATCTCCTCGAGCGACGACGGCCAGCGACACGTAATCCAGACCCGCTCCGCCGTACTGCTCGGGAATCGCGATACCGTACGCGCCCAGGCGGCCGAGCTCGGCGAGCGCTTGGCGTGGGAAGACGCGGTTGCGATCCCACTCCGCGGCGAACGGCGCGAGGCGTTCGCGCGCGAAAGCTACGCATGGTGTCGCGAATCATCCGCTGCGACTCGTTCAGCAGCATCGCAGCCCCTCGCGCACCGGGCCGCGGCAAACCCGCGCTGCCGTCACCACGGCACATCCTTGCCGCTGTAATCGAAAAACCGTCCGCTGTCGCGCGACTGCACTTGTTCGATGACCGCGCGCATGCCGGTGACGCTCGCCTCGGGTTCGAGGTCCGCACCTGCGCCGCCCATGTCGGTACGCACCCAGCCCGGATGCAGAGCGATCGCCACCACGCCGCGCGGCGCGAGCTCCAGTGCGACGGCCTTGACCACCGCGTTGAGCGCGGCCTTGCTGGCGCGATAAAGGGCACTGCCGGCGTTGGTCATTGCCGCGATGCTTCCCATGCGACTCGACAGGTAGGCGATCTTGCCGCCGCTGGCCCTGGCCGCCGGCCGAGATGCGGTCGGCGAGCGCGGCCGAAAGCCACATGGGTCCGAGTACATTGGTGCGCATGACCGCGTCGAAGTCGGCCTGCGTCGTCCCCGTGAGCACAGGGTTGCGCGCGCCGGCGATACCCGCATTGCAGATGAACCGGTCGATGGCGCTCGCCGCGAGATGTTTGGACAGCGCCGTGACGGCGCGGGCGTCGGTGACGTCGAGTTTGACCACTTCCACCCCGAGTGCGGCCAGCGACCGCGCCGCCTTGGGGTCCCGACAACAGGCGATGACATCCCACCCGTCGCCGGCATACTGGCGCGCGAATTCCAAGCCCAGGCCACGACTGGCTCCGGTAATCAGCACATTGCGTCGGTTCGGCGGCATGGGCGGTGCGGGACCCGGGGCGTGGGCGCTCGCGGCGCCCTCAGGCCGCGTAGCCGAGGGCGCCGACCAGCGGGCCCGCGGCCTCCTCGAGCAGCCGGCGTTCGGCGGCCGTCATCTCCCGGCGCCACACGTCCAGGCGGTCGGCGTCCGGCGGGCGGGTGAGGTTGGCATGGATGCGCGTGCGTTCCTCGCGCGCAATCATCGCACCGCGCGCATGCAGGCGACCCTGCAGCCGCGAGAGGCGGGCCGCACCCTGGGCGCGATAATCGAGCATGAGCGGATCCCACGCCAGCGCCAAATACCCGCAGAGCCGCTTGAGCTCGCGCTCCGGGTCGCGCACCAGATCCTCGAAGCGCAGCTCGACGTAATGAGGTACCAGCGCCTGGGCACGCCGCCCCGCCTCGACGTGCTTGCGCCACTGCTCGCCGAGCACGCACAGGTCCAGGCTCGGTGCGAACCAGGTCTTGCGCCACGACAGAGCCGTGTCGCCGGGATCACGAATGACGTGGATGAAATGCGCTTCCGGCAACAGTGCCGCGATCTGCGGCAGGAGAAACACGTAGCCCGGTGTTTTTTCCCCGTAACGCGGCTTGCCCTGGCCCTCGGCGTACAGGGCGTAGAAGGCACGCAACCCGGCGGGCACGGTAAACGGCTCGATGTCTTCGAGGCGGCGCCGGAGTGTCGCGCGGTCGAGCCCGAAATCCGACCAGTTGGAGATCGGAATCCGATCGGCGGTCACGAGCTCAAAGAATTCGCGCCGGGTTTCCGGCGAGCTACCCTGGAGCAGGGCCACCGCGCCCAAGAACGAGGTCTCCGGCGGAACGGCGAGCTCCGGATGGCTATCGAGCATCACGGCCAGCAGCGAGGTACCTGAGCGGGGGCAGCCGACGATAACCGGCAGCGGGCGCCTCGGCATCGCCGCGGACTCGGCCGCGAGGCGGTTGGAGGCCGCGCGCGGCCCCGGCTCGTTCGGTAGCACGAACCGGGGCGACTCGAAGACGAGCTTGCTGGCCATCACGCCGATTCAGGCGAGTTCGATTGCCATCGCCGTCGCTTCGCCCCCGCCGATGCACAGGCTCGCGACGCCGCGCCGCTTGCCCGACTTGCGCAGCGCTCCGATCAAAGTAACGACGATGCGCGCGCCCGACGCGCCGATGGGGTGGCCGAGAGCGCAGGCGCCGCCGTGCACATTAACCCTTTCGGGCGCGAGCCCGAGCTCCTGCATCGCCGCCATGGGCACGACCGCGAACGCCTCGTTGATTTCGTACAGGTCGACCTCGCCCGGTTTCCAGCCGACTTTCGCCAGAAGCTTCTGCATCGCGCCGATCGGCGCGGTGGTGAACCATCCGGGCTCCTGCGCGTGAGTCGCATGGTCGAGAATCAGCGGCCAGCGGGCGCAGTCCCATGCGCTCGGCGGTAGAGCGGCGCATCAGGACCAGCGCCGCGGCGCCGTCGGAGATCGAGCTTGAGTTCGCCGCCGTCACGGTGCCGTCATTGCGGAAGGCCGGTTTGAGCGTCGGAATCTTCTCCGGGTTTGGCCTTGGCCGGCTGCTCGTCGATGCTCGATCACGACCTCGCCCTGCCGACCGGCAACCGTCACCGGGGCGATCTCCCAGCGGAACGTGCCCTCCTCGGTCGCGGCGCGGGCGCGCGCGAGCGAGCGCAGGGCGAACTCGTCCTGCTGTTGCCGCGTAAACTGATACTTGTCGGCGCATGCTTCCGCAAAGGTCCCCATCAGCCGGCCCTTGTCGTAGGCATCCTCGAGGCCGTCGAGAAACATGTGGTCGTACACCGTGCCGTGTCCCATGCGCATGCCGCCGCGCGCCTTGGGCAGAAGGTACGGTGCGTTGCTCATGCTCTCCATGCCGCCGGCGACGATGACATCGGCGCTGCCGGCAATCAAAGCGTCGTGCGCGAGCATGGCCGCCTGCATTGCCGAGCCGCACATCTTGTTGACCGTCGTGCAGCCGGTGGCGAGCGGCAGGCCGGCCTTGAGCGCGGCCTGGCGCGCCGGGCGCCTGGCCCTGCCCGGCCGGCAGGACGCAGCCCATGATGACCGCGTCGACCGCCGGTCGCCGCAACGCCGGCGCGCTCGAGCGCTGCCTTGATCGCGACGCTGCCGAGATCGCTGGCGGACAAGGACGCGAAATCGCCCTGCAAGCCGCCGATCGGCGTCCGCGCGGCGCCGACGATCACGATTGGGTCGTTGTGCATCTCGCTTCCGTCCGTCTCGCCTTCGCCCCGCACGCGTAGCAGTCGCTACCGCTGCCGTGCGCGGCGCTAGGCCTCCGACTGAGGCGCTCCGCCGCCAGGTTTGCGCACGCGACGCGGGCGGCGCACCAGCTCGCCGCCGCAATTGCGGCATACGCCGTTGAGCGCGTTCGCACAGGTCGCGCAGAACGTGCATTCATAGCTGCAGATGTAGGCGGTGTCGTCGTCGGGAGCCAAGGGCCACGCGCAGCGCTCGCAGCGTTCCCGCATTTCCAGAGCCATGCTTATCCCCGTCACTTCGTGTCGTTGAACAATTCCCGCCCGATCAGCATTCGCCTGATTTCCGACGTGCCAGCGCCGATCTCATACAACTTGGCGTCGCGCCAGAGGCGGCCGGTCGCGTAGTCGTTAATGTACCCGTTACCGCCGAGCGCCTGGATCGCCTCGCCGGCCATCCACGTTGCCTTCTCCGCCGCGTAGAGTATGGCGCCGGCTGCATCCTTGCGGGTGGTCGCGCCGCGGTCGCAGGCCTGGCCTACGGCGTAGACGTAGGCCTTGCAGGCATTGAGCGTCGTGTACATGTCGGCAATCTTGCCCTGCATGAGCTGAAACTCGCCGATCGGCGTTCCGAATTGCTGCCGCTCGTGCACGTAAGGCAAGACGATATCCAGGCAGGCCGTCATGATGCCCAACGGTCCGCCGGCGAGGACCGCCCGCTCGTAGTCCAGGCCGCTCATCAGCACCTTGACGCCCTGCCCTTCGGCGGAGAGTACGTTCTCCGCGGGCAACTCGCAATCTTCGAACACCAGTTCACAGGTGTTTGAACCGCGCATGCCGAGCTTGTCGAGCTTCTGCGCCGTCGAAAAGCCCTTCATGCCCTTCTCGACGATGAACGCGGTGATGCCACGCGGCCCCGCCTGCGGCTCGGTCTTGGCATAGACCACCAGGGTGTCGGCGTCCGGACCGTTGGTGATCCACATCTTGCTGCCGTTGAGGACGTACCGGTCGCCCTTTCGGTCCGCGCGCAAGCGCATCGACACGACGTCGGAACCGGCGCCCGGCTTCGCTCATCGCCAGCGCGCCGACGTGTTCGCCGGAAACGAGCTTGGGCAGGTATCTTGCCTTCTGCGCGGCGTGTGCCATTGCGGCGGATCTGATTGACGCACAGGTTCGAATGCGCGCCGTAGGACAGGCCGACCGAACCCGAGGCGCGGCTGATCTCCTCCATCGCCACGATGTGCGCGAGATAACCCATGTGTGTGCCGCCGTACTCCTCTTCCACGGTGATACCGAGCAGGCCCAGATCGCCCATCTTGCGCCACAGGTCCGAGCGGGAACTGGTTGCTGCGGTCGATCTCGGCAGCCCGCGGCGCGATTTCGGCGGCGGCGAACTGCTGCACCGTCGCGCGCAGCATGGCGATGGTCTCGCCGAGGTGAAAATCGAGCGCGGGAAAGTCCGCCATGGTCAACGATCCGGCCGTGCCGGCCATGACGATGAGCGTTTGCTGCATGATCGCGCACAGCGTACGTTTGCCGGCCGTTTCCCCGTAGACCTCGCCACGGGTGATGGCCAGCGTGCGTCCCGGCTTGACCACCTCGGCCTCGGCGACGAGGCGCTCCCCGGCCGCCGGGGCGAGCAGGTTGAGCTTGTATTCGACTGTCAGGACGCTCGCATCGTCGGGAAACAGCGTGAAGCCGGCGTAGCCGCCGGCGGAGTCGGCGATGGCGCTGACGACGCCGGCATGGACGTAGCCATGTTGCTGGGTCAGGTCGTCGCGAAACGGCAGTTCGATGGCGCAATACCCCGGCCGCAACGCGCACAGCCGCGCGCCAATGAGACGCATGGCCCCCTGGCGCTCGAAGCTCGCGCGCACCCGCGCCTCGACGTTCGCGGCAAGCGGCGTCGAGTCAGGCGGCAACGGGGGCGGCGGGTCGGGACATGCGTCAGGCAAGGCGCGGCGGGCGGCGGGCAGGATTGTGAATGACGTTTACGTAAACGTCAACTCGCGCTCGAGGGCGAGCCCGGGCGAGGCTAGCCGCTGCCGCCGTTGGCGCCCGGCGCAGCCGCTTGCGGCATTGCCGCTCGAGCGCGTCGATTTCTTCGAGCACGATCGCGATGTCCTCCCGCTGCTGCTTGAGCATGGCGCGGCGCTCGGAGAGCACCTGCAGGAACTTGACCAGCTGCGGCCGCTCGCTGCGCGTGGCCGCGTACAGGTCGAGCAATTCGCGAATTTCCGACAGCGTCAGGCCCAGTCGCTTGCCGCGCAGGATGAGCTTGATGCGCACCCGCTCGCGCTCGCCGTAGACGCGGCTGCGGCCGCTGCGGCGCGGAGCGAGCAGCCCCTCGTCCTCGTAGAAGCGGATCGCGCGCGTGGTCAACGCGAATTCGCGGGCGAGGTCGGAGATGCTAAACGTTACGGAATCGGCGCGGGAGGACATTGCGGCACAGGCGCCACACGTTGCGGCGGATCGGTCCAAGATACCATAAAGGTCCGCGCGTCCTGACTTGACACCGTGGCAAGGATCGATGACGATGCTGCGTCGCACCATCGTTGCCTTCTGCTTGCACGGGGCGCGCAGTCGCCCCGCGTCATGAACACCTCCGTCGCCGCCTCCTCTACAAAAGCAGCTGCACCTGCGCTGGCTTGAACCGACCCGCCGTCGGGTAGCGCCGCGCGACGTCGCCGCGGGCGTGAAATGGCTGCGCATGCCGTTGCCGTTCGCACTCGACCATATCAATCTCTGGTTGCTCGCCGCGCACGACGGCTGGACCGCGATCGATTGCGGCTACGGCGATGCGGCCACCCGCGCGCTTTGGGAACGGCATTTCAGGCAGACGCTGGCAGGCAAGCCGATCGGCCACGTGATCGCGACACATTACCATCCCGATCACCTGGGCAATGCCGCGTGGCTTGCCGCGCGCTGGGCGTGTGCGGTCGCCATGCCGCAGGCGGAATACTTCACCGCGCATGCCGTCGCCGACGAGCGCGCCGGCTACGGTGTCGGCCCGACCTCGGCCCTGTTTCGCCTGCATGGTCTGGCCGAAGAACAGATCGCCGCGCTCGAGGCGCGCGGCAACGGCTATCGGGTGGCGTACCCGAACTCCCACTCACCTACCAACGTCTGCTCGCTGGCGACGACATCAGCGTCGGGACCGAGCGCTGGCGGGTCATTCCGGGTCACGGTCATTCGCCGGAGCATGCCGCCCTGTATTGCGCGCGCTTGGGCGTGCTCATTTCCGGTGACATGCTGCTACCCAAGATCAGCACCAACGTCAGCGTCTGGCCGGTCGAGCCCGACGGCGACCCCCTGGCCCGCTTTCTGGCGTCGCTCGAGCTCTTCGCCGGACTGCCGCCGGACACTCTCGTGCTGCCCTCGCACGGGCTGCCCTTCATCGGGATTGACACCCGGGTCGCGCAGTTGCGCGCCCACCATGTCGCGCGGCTCGCGGAACTCGAGGCGGCTGCGGAGCAGCCGCTGACGGCGGCTGAAGCCCTGCCGGTTCTGTTTCGGCGGCCACTCGATGGGCAACAGCGCTTCTTCGCGATGGGTGAGGCCATCGCACACCTAAACCATCTCTGGCATGCGCGACGCGTGCACCGTGCTATGCAAGATGGCCAGTTGCGGTTTGGTCGCTGACCAGAGCCGACTACAATAGCTGCCTGGAGATAAAGATGACCGCCGCGGATACCCGCCCTCAGACTGCCAGCCCGGACGTGCCGCCGTCGCAATACGACCCGATTGCACTCGCCGAATCGTTTGCCAGCGCCGCCGACAAGAGCGCCAAGGTGCTGGGCGACTTCGTCAGCCGGCAAGCGGCCGGCGGCCAGTCTCTGGTCAGCGACGAGTTCGGCCTGACCAAGGCGTTTTTCGAGCTGACGGCGAAAATGCTGTCGAATCCCTACCGTCTCGCCGAGACGCAGATGAATCTGTGGTGGGAGTATTCGGCATTGTGGCAGTCGTCGATGCTGAAGCTGCTCGGTCATGCGTCCGCGCCGGTAGCCGAGCCGGCGAAAAGCGACAAGCGCTTCCGGCATGAGGACTGGCAAGAGCACTTTCTGTTCGATTACGTCAAGCAGTCCTATCTGATCACCGCGCGCTGGCTACACGATGCCGTGGCCAACGTCGAAGGGCTCGACGAGCACACGCGCAAGAAGGTCGATTTCTTCACGCGGCAGTACATCGACGCGCTGGCGCCGTCAAACTTCGCGCTCACCAATCCCGAGGTGTTCCGGGAGACGATCGCCTCGGGTGGACAGAACCTGGTCAGGGGCCTCAATAACCTGCTCGACGACATCGAGCGCGGCAACGGCCAGCTCAAGATATCGATGACCGACAGCAAGGCCTTCGAGCTCGGCGTCAACATCGCGACCACGCCAGGTCAGGTGGTGTTCCAGAATGACCTGATGCAGCTGATCCAGTACGAGCCGACGACGGCGAAGGTCGCGAAGCGGCCGTTGCTGATCATCCCGCCATGGATCAACAAGTACTACATCCTCGACCTGCGCGAGAAAAACTCGCTGGTCAAGTGGTGCGTCGCGCAGGGGCTGACGGTTTTCGTCATCTCCTGGGTCAACCCCGACGAGCGCCATGCCGGCGAAGGATTTCGCGGATTACATGCTCGAGGGCCCGCTGGCGGCGCTCGATGCCATCGAGAAGGCAACCGGCGAAAAAGACGCCAACGTCCTGGGCTATTGCCTGGGCGGCACGTTGCTGGCCTCGACCCTGGCCTACCTCGCGGCCCGCGGTGAGAAGCGCATCGCCAGCGCCAGCTTCATGGCCTCGCTCATCAACTTCACCGGCGCCGGTGAGCTGGAGGTGTTCATCGACGAGGAGCAGGTGGCTTCGCTCGAGCGCAAGATGAACGAGCGCGGCTATCTGGAGGGCGCGCACATGGCGAACACCTTCAACATGCTGCGCAGCAACGACCTCATCTGGTCGTTCGTGATCAACAACTACCTCCTCGGCCGCGATCCGTTTCCCTTCGACCTGCTGCATTGGAACCAGGATTCGACGCGAATGCCGGCCAAGATGCACAGCTTCTACCTGCGCAACATGTACGTGAACAACAAGCTGCGCCGAGCCGGGCGGCATCTCGCTGGCGGGCACGCCGATCGACGTGTCGAAAGTGAACGTTCCGGCCTACTTCGTCTCGGCGATCGAGGACCACATCGCGCCGTGGAAGACGACCTACGCCGGTCCGCACCTGCTGGGCGGCAAGGCGCGGTTCGTGCTGTCCGGATCGGGCCACATCGCCGGCATGATCAATCCGCCGGCCGCCAACAAGTACGGCTACTGGACCAACGCCAAGCTGCCGGCAACCGCCGACGAGTGGTTCAAGGGCGCGCAGCAGCATGCGGGATCGTGGTGGGACGACTGGCTGGCATGGCTTGGGCCGCAGCTCGGTGCGCAGGTGAGCGCGCGCGAGGTGGGCAAAGGCGGCCGCGGCCGGCTGCGGGCCATCGAGCCGGCGCCTGGCAGCTACGCGCGGCATCGCGTTGACGCGGGCTAGCGTCGCGCACCCGCGGTCGGTGTCGGTTTGCTATATTGCGCCTGTTACGGTGAATTCTCTCGGCGCATCGATTCGGAGGTCGTCGATGAAACACCTGCTGATGCTGGCCGCGCTCGCGCTCGTGGCCGCCGGCACCGCGGCGGCCCAGACGCCGCCGCCCCGGCAGCCGCGCCGCTGCCCGGCAGCGCGCCTTGCGACACCTGCGGGGTCGTCGACTCGGTCCGCTATGTCGAGAAACAGGGCCAGGGTTCCGGCGTGGGCCTGGTCGCCGGCGGCGTCGTCGGCGGCGTGCTCGGCAATCAGATCGGTTCGGGCCGCGGCAACACGGCCGCGACGATTCTGGGCGCCGGGGCCGGCGCGTACGCCGGCAATCAGATCGAAAAGAACGCCAAGAAAAAGAGCTACTGGGTGGTCGGTGTGCGCCTGGACGACGGAGCGCACAAATCGATCACCTCCGGCTCGCAGCCGGCGTTCAAGCAAGGCGATCGGGTCAAGATCGTCGATGGCAAGCGTCTCGCCCTGATCGCCAACTAGGCATCCGCTTCGCTGCCCTGCGGCGGGTAATCGGCCCCGCGCATCGCGCACGCTCGGGCCGGTCGCGCCAGGCTCCCTCAGCGTCCGTTCTGGGCGCGACACCTCAATGCAAGCGGCCGGCGGCCGCTGCATTTTGACCTACAATGCCGTCATAAGACGTTAAGGCTCGGACGAGGAGGAGATCGATCATGCGCAGGATGAAAAAGACCCTGCTCGCGGCTGGCGCTCGCCGCGGGTCTGGGATTGGCGCAGGGCGAGGCCGCGGCGCAGTTCAACAGTTTTTTCTTTTTTGGCGATAGCCTCACCGACGCCGGTTTCTACGGCTCCCGCTTCACGGTCAATCCGGGCCAGGTCTGGGCGCAGGATCTGGGTGCGCGCTTCGGCGTCACTGTCACGCCGGTAAACCAGGGCGGGACCGACTTTGCGCAAGGCGGCGAGCGGGTCACTCTGCCCTCGCCGCTGGTGCCCCCCGGGCGCGCCGGACCGGCCGCTGTCGACGCAGATCGACGAGCTGCTGCAGGCCACACCCAACCTCAACCCGCACGCGCTCTACAGCGGTCTGGATCGGCGCCAACGACATTCTTGTCAATGTCGGCGAGGCGGCTGCCGGCCAGATCACGCCGGCGCAAGTGCAAACGAATGTCGTCACTGCGGCGGCCCAGACGCTGCAGCAGATCGCACGCTTGCGCGACGCCGGCGCGAAAACAATCATGGTGTTCAACCTGCCGGACATCGGCAAGGTACCGCTGGGGCTTGCGTCACCAACCGCGCCGTTTTCCGCGCTCTCGAGCCTGTTCAATTCGACGCTGGAGGCCGGACTCGGGTCGCTGCACGTCGATATCATCCCGGTCAATGTCAACGGCCTGTTGAATGAGGTGATCGCCAACCCCGGCGGCATTCGGCTTCACCAACGTCACCACGCCGGCGTGCACGACCGCCAGCTCGATCACCTGTACCCCGGCGACGCTGGTCGCGCCGAATGCGGCGCAGACCTACTTGTTCGCCGACGACGTGCATCCGACACCCGCCGGGCATCAGATCATCGCCGAGTATGCCATCGCGGAAATTGAAGCCCCGCAGCAGATCGGTCTGCTCGCCGAAGCGCCGCTGCAGGTCGAACAAGCGAATTTCCGCGCCCTCGATTCGCGCATGCTCTCTGGCGTCGGCGCGCCGCGGGCGCAGAACAAGTTCGACACCTACGCTATCTACGACTATGGCAATTACGATCGTAGCGGCGACGCGGGCGGCGGCAGAAGCTACACCAATACCGTCCTGCTTGGCGGCGATATGAAGGTCTCCGACCGGATGCTCGTTGGCCTCGCGTTCGGCTACACGGACGACAAATCGTCGCTGGGCAGTAACGCGGGCAGTTTCAAGCTGGAAGAGGCGACCTTGACCGCGTATGCAGGCTATGGCGACGGCCCGTGGTACGTCGGGGCACTCTGGGCGGCGGCGGCCTCGATTATCGCGACATCGACCGCAACATCACGCTCGGCGCCGAGCACCCGGACCGAAACCGGGGCGACCAACGGCTCGCACTTCATGGCGCGCGCTGCTCGGCGGATACTGGTTCAACTACGAGAGCTGGATTCACGGTCCGTTCCTGCGCGTGACCTACCAGCAGGCCACGGTCGACGCCTGGGCGGAGACCGGCACAAGCAGCACCGCGATGACCTTCGGCCAGCAGGAGCGCAATTCGTTGGCCTCGAGCCTGGGCTGGCAGGCGGATGGCAATCTCGGCTGGGCGCGGCCCTGGGGCGCGCGTGACCTGGGAGAAGGATTACAACAACGACGATCGGACCGTGCGGGCAGGCCTGGTCTCGATGCCGGGCACTTTCGCGTTGCCGGTATTCAAGATGGACAGCAGCTACGCCTTGTTCAACGTCGGCTTAAGCGGCGAGCTGGGCCACAGCAATGTCACCGGCTTCATCGCCGTTAACGCCACCGCCGGTCAGCGGCGACGGCAACTACCAGGCGATCACCGTCGGCATCCGCGCGCCGCTCTAGCGACCCACGCCGCGAGGGCGTACCCGGTTGCGCCGCGCGGCTTGCGCTTGCGCGCCTTGGCGAGCACGCGGTCGAAGATCGGCCGCGGCAGGATGCGAAAACACGCGCCCGGCCCATCGCATCTGCCATGGCAGCACATAGAAGCGCCGGCCGGCAGCGATCGCGCGCACGATCAGCGTCGCCGCGCTGTTCGGCGGAGATCAGAAACGGCATGCGATACGGGTTCCCCGCGGTCATCGGGGTCGCCACGTAGCCCGGGACAGATGGTGATCACCTTGACGCCGCTGCCGACGAGCTCGACCCGCAAGCTCTCCAGGTAGTTGATCGCGGCGGCCTTCGACGCCGAATAGGCTCCGGCACCCGGCAGGCCGCGAAAGCCGGCCACGCTCGCTATGCCGACGAGCTTGCCCTCGGCGCGCGGCGCGCATCGCCGGCAGAAACGCCTGAAAGCGTGTACAGCATGCCGAGCACGTTGCAGTCGAAGGTGGCGCGAAACACCTCATTGTCCTCGACTGTACTCGGTCAGGGTGCCGCGGGAGATTCCGGCGTTGGCGATGACCACGTCGGCCGCGCCGTGGCGGGCGGTGAAATCGGCCGCGGCCGCGCGCAACGCGCCGGCATCGCGCACATCGCCGACGAAGACGACGGGCGCAGAGGGAGCGAGCGACGCCGCGATCGCCGCCAGTTCATCGGCGCGGCGTGCGAACAGCCCGAGTTGGGCGCCTTGCGCTGCGTAGCGTCGCGCCAGCGCGGCGCCGATGCCCGACGAGGCGCCCGTTATAAAGACGTTCACCCGCTGCGCCGCGCCGTCCGCCGGGCATGCTCGCCGCGGCGTTCTCAGCCCTTCTGGCGTTCGGCGCGAGCCTTCGCGATCAGTGCGTCAATTACCGGGGGCAACAATTCGTGCCTGCCGACCCGGTCGGAGGAGGTCACGATACCTGCCGTCGACGATCACGGTTGGCACCGATTGGATGTTATAGGCCTGCGCAAGCGCCTTGGCACGGTTGAACTTGCTGCTCACGCCGAACGAGTTGTACACCTCCACCACGCGGGCCCGATCGAGCCCGTGGCCTGGCCGCCCAGTCGAAGAATACCTTGTCCTCGTACATCGGCAGGCCGCTGACGTGTATGGCCTTGAACACCTCGGGCGAAAGACGCGTCTCCTCGCCCATCGCGTCGAGCGTGTAGTAAATCCGCGCCAGAGACTCCCAGCGTTGCTGGAACATTACCGGCACGCGGCGAAACTGCACGTCCGGAGGAAGCGTTCGCATCCAGTTCTGCAGGATCGGCTCGAGATCGTTGCAGTGCGGGCAACCGTAGGAGAAGAACTCGATGACCTCGATCTTCTTGCCGGTCTCCACCGGCTGCGGATTCTTTAGCCGCACGTAGTCCT
Source organism: uncultured beta proteobacterium (assembly GCA_963777455.1). GTDB lineage: Bacteria > Pseudomonadota > Gammaproteobacteria > Burkholderiales > Casimicrobiaceae > PALSA-1003. The sequence continues at coordinate 1,455,480 of CAVZQQ010000004.1, read as the reverse complement.
TGCCCTCGACGAGATCGGCCGGCCAGGCCGCCGTCGCGGCGAACCAGGCGAGCACTCCAAGGAACTGCATAGTCAGACGCATCATCGCTACTCCCCAAAAACCGTGCTATCAAAAGGGACATTAGGCCCTTGCCCTCCGCCAAAGTTCAATTGCCTCGCTCGGGCGGCTATTGGTTCTTGATCACCGCAACGTCGAAACCGCGATTGCCTAGCTCCGTCTTAATGCGATTGAGTTCATCGGTATTATCGTACGGGCCCAGGCGGACGCGGTAGCGCTGCGTCTTGTCGGGCAGCGAGACGGTCTGCACCGCGGCCTCCCAGCCGGACATCGCGAGCCGTGCTTTCATGTTCTCCGCATCCGAGGCGCTGGCGAAGGCACCGGCCTGCAACCAGAAGCGGTCGCCGGTCGCCGGCGCCGGTTGGGCGGACTTGGCCGTTTCCGGCGCCTTCTCGGGCGGCGTGCTCCTGGACTTTGTCGGGTGCGCGTCGCTCCGGGCTCGGTTTGGATTCATCGGTGCCCGGAAGGATCTTGTAGAAGTCGAACCGCGGCTTATCGGGCGTTCGCCGGTGCGCCGAGGTCGGACTTGGTGCTCTTCGCCGCGTCCTTGCTCGCGCCGGGCGCGGGCAGCGGCGTGGTGAGACCCGCTGCGGCCAAGGAAGAAAGCGAGCGCGGCGGCAATCGACAGGCCCAGAACGAGGCCGATAAAGATGCCCAACAGCGTGCCACCGCGACCGGCGTTGCGGGATACGGTTGTGGCACGGCGGCGCGGCGCGGATCGGGAGTTCATTCGTCCTGTGCTTACATTTTTTCCGGTGCGCTCACGCCGAGCGCACGCAGACCGTTGCGCACGACCTGCCCCACGGCAACGACCAACGCCAGGCGCGCCTGCCGCAGCCGAGGATCGGCGACTAGAAATTGCTCCGCATTATAGTAGCTGTGAAATTGTGCCGCCAATTCCTTCAAATAGAACGGGACCAGATGCGGTGCAAGGTCGCGTGCCGCGGCAGCAAGTTCGTCGGGAAAATCAGCTAGCCGCCGCAGCAATGCCTCTTCGTACGGGTTGGTCAATGCCGACAGGTCCACGCCTGCCCAGTGCCTCGGCCGCCGTGGCCCGCGCGATGCCGGCCTTGTCCAGCACGCTGCACACGCGGGCATGCGCGTACTGTACGTAGTAGACCGGGTTCTCCTCAGTCTGCGAACGCGCCAGATCGATGTCGAAGGTAAGCTGCGAATCGGCTTTGCGCAGTAGAAAGAAGAAGCGGACCGCGTCGCGACCGACCTCGTCGAGCAGATCGCGCACCGTAACATAATCCCCAGCGCGCTTGCTGATCTTCATCTCGTCGCCGCCCTTCATCACCGTGACCATCTGATGCAGGACGTAATCGGGATAGCCCTCGGGAATACCCATCTCGAGCGCCTGCAGTCCCGCGCGCACGCGCACGATCGTGCTGTGATGGTCGGCGCCCTGCTCGTTGACGACCCGCTCGAAGCCGCGCTCCCACTTCGTGACGTGATAGGCGATATCGGGGACGAAGTAGGTGAAGCTGCCGTCGGAGCGCCGCATGACGCGATCCTTGTCATCGCCGTAGGCGGTGGTCCTCAGCCACAGGGCTCCATCCTTTTCATAGGTCTTGCCGTTGGCGACCAAGCGGTCGACGACCGCCTGCACGCGGCCATCCGAGTACAGCGACGGACTCGAGGTAATACTGGTCGAAGCGAACGCCGAAGGCCGCCAGGTCCGCATCCTGTTCCCGGCGCAGGGCGGCGACCGCGAAGCGCCGGATCGCCTCGCCGTCGTCGGCCCATGCGATCGTTTGGATGCGCCGCACAATATGCGGTCGCGATGTCGACAGATGTAGTCGCCCCGGTAGCCGTCGTCGGGAAACGGCACCGTTGCGTCGGACCGCTGCCGTACCCGTGCCTGCACCGAGGCCACCAGATTGGCAATCTGGGTCCCGGCATCGTTGTAGTAGAACTCGCGATAGACGTCGGCGCCCTGCCACGCGAGCAGCGTCGCGATCGCGTCGCCAACGGCCGCGCCACGCCCGTGCCCCACGTGCAGCGGGCCGGTCGGGTTCGCAGACACAAACTCGACCAGCGCCCGCGCGGACAGGACGCTCGGCGCGCGGCCATAATGGTCGCCTTCCTCGAGTACGCGGCGGACCACCGTCTGCCTCGCGGCGGGCGAAAGAAAGACGTTGATGAACCCCGCGCCGGCGACGTCGACCCGGTCGAGCCAAGAGGCGAGGCTCGATAGCCGCGGCGATCGCGGCGGCGAGGTCGCGCGGATTGCGCTTGAGTACCTTGGCAAGCTGCAGCGCGATGTTGCTCGCGTAGTCGCCGTGCTGGGGCTGTTTGGACCGCTCGAGTGTCGGCGTGGGCGGCCCGGCCCCGGGCGCGACGCGGGTAATGGCGGCGCGCAGGCTGTTAGCAAGCAGGGTGCGGGGATCGATCAAGGCAACGCCGCGAAGCCGTGGCGGGCGGCAAAGTTGTGGATTATAGCGTGGGGACTCGCCTCATCCCCAGGAGTAACGTCAGGCAAACGCGAGCGGGTCGACGTCGACCTCCCAACGCACGCGTCGCTGGCGCAAGTGTTCGAGCTCAGTGCGCCAGCGCGGCAGAAACTCGTGCAGCGCCGAGCGTTCTGCGCTCTGCACCAGCACTTGCCCGCGCTCCAGTCCCGCGCGCCGCGCCAAGCCCGCCGCCACCGGTGAATATACTTCGCAGCGCAGAGCGGCTCGCGGCGAGCAGAGTGCGGCCTTTTTCGGCCGCTTCTTCGAGGAACGCGCTGACCGCGGCACGCTGCGGCGCCTCGGCCGTGAGCAACGCCAAGTGCGTGAACGGCGGAAGATCGAGCAGCTCGCGTTCGGCGAGCAGCGCCGTGGCGAACCGGTCGAAGTCGTGGTCGACGAGTGCCGCGTAGAGCGGATGATCGGCAAAGTCCGTTTGCACGATGACTTCGCCGGGCAACTGGCCCCGGCCGGCACGACCGGCAACCTGCTCGAGCAAAGCGAACAGCCGCTCGGTCGCGCGAAAGTCGGCGCTGTAGAGTGCGTTGTCTGCGCCGAGTACGCCAACGAGCGTCAGGCGCGGAAAGTCGTGCCCCTTCGCCAGCATCTGGGTCCCCACCAGGATATCGACCGCGCCGTCCGTGATGGCGCGCTGCATGGCCACGAACGAGCCTCGGCGTCGCGTGCTGTCGCGGTCGACGCGCAGCACCCGCGCCGCAGGATAGAGTTCAGCGAGCGCGCGCTCGAGCCGCTGGGTGCCGAAGCCGAGCGGCAAGAGGTCTTGGTTGCCGCACGCCGGGCAGGCCACCGGAATGGCCTCGGCGTGCCCGCAATGGTGGCAGCGCAGCACCCCGGACTCGCGGTGCACCACCAGCCGCGCCGTACAACGCGGGCACATGGCCTTCCAGGCACACGCCACACACAGCAGCGACGGCGCGAACCCACGGCGGTTGATGAACAAAAGCGTCTGCTCGTGCCGCGCCAGACGCCCGGCGATCGCCTCGCACAGTGCCGGACCAAGGCCGTCGCGGGTTGCGGGAGTGCGGTTCGACACCAGGTGCACTGCGGGCAGAGTCGATCCGGGGATGGCGCGACGGGGCAGGTTGAGCCAGCGATAGCGGCCGCGGCGGGCGCTGGTGTAGCTTTCCAGCGACGGAGTGGCGCTGCCGAGAAGCACCGGCACGTCCCGCAGCCGCGCCCGATACACGGCAACGTCGCGCGCGTGGTAGCGCACGCCGTCCTGCTGCTTGAAGGATGCATCGTGCTCCTCGTCGACCACGATGAGACCGAGCCGGGGCAGCGGCGCGAACACGGCGAGCCGCGTGCCCACGATCAACTGGGCCTCGCCGCGCGCCGCGGCGAGCCAGCGGGCGAGCCGTTCCGCCGCCGGAAGCGCGCTGTGCAGCACCGCCATGGCGACCCCTGGCAGTGCGGCCGCGAAGCGTGCTTCGAGCTGTGGCGTGAGGTTGATTTCCGGCACCAGCACCAAGGCCTGGCGTCCGGCCGCGATCGTGCGCGCCGCGGCCGCGAAATAGATTTCGGTCTTGCCGCTGCCGGTAACGCCTTGCAGCAGCGCGGGGGCAAACGCCCAAGGTTCCGGGAGCGCGGCGTCAAGGGCTGCCTGTTGGTCAGCGTTGAGCGCAGCGCTCCGGATGGTAATTTTCGCCGGCGGTGAGACGACCGCCTCGACGAGGCGCGACCGGCGCCAGGCGGCGAAGGTCCGCCAGGCCAGCTCGCCCCAGCTGCGCAGCTCGGCCGTCGCCACGCCATCCGGGGTGCTCGAACGCGTCGCGCAGTTGCCGCATGCGCGAGCCCGGCTTCGCCTCGAGCCCGGCGCGGGCGAGGCGCCCTTCCGGGCTTAACCGATAGCGCGCGGCAAGCGGCTCGCGCACGCCGCTTGCCGGCGCCAAGCGGCGGGAGCATCTGCGCCAGGCACTGCCCGATGGGCTGCTGGTAGTAGTCGCTCACGAAACGGCCCAGCAAACGCAAATCTTCGGGCAAAGGCGGCAAGGCCGTGACGATTTCGTCGATCGGCGCGAGCCGTTCGGGCGCAATCGCGGTCGCGTCGACCAGTTCGATGGCGATCGCCGAGCAGGCGGCGCTGCGCGAGCGACACGCGCAGGATGCTTCCTGGCTCGATCACAAGGCCGGCCGGCAACCAATAGTCGAACAGTTGGTCGGTTGCGACCGGCAACGCCACGCGAACGATGGCCACGACAGCGCTCGCCTCGCCTTCAGACAGCGCCGAAGGCAACGGCAACGCGCAGTTGTAGTGTTCTGAATGCTGACAGCAGACAACAAGTTCGCCGGCCAAGTCATTCTTTTTGTGGGCTTCCGCAAACAAACCCCGCTCGGATGTGGATAAGTTTGTGCATAAGCGAAACACGACTGCACGGGTTCGGTGCAGGGCGGTGTCCCGGGTGCCGAATCGACCTCGGGAAGCAAGTAAATTGCGTATATCGTTCATTGAGTTGCGGGACGCCTTCCCGGACACCGCGGTGCGGACGCGGCGGCGGCGCCGGAATGCCGGCCAATGTGCATAAGTATCCTGGGGGAACGCAGATTTCGGCCCTTTGTCAAGCCCTCGGAGAGCCAAGCGCAGCGCGGCCCCCGGCGCATTTGCCCTCTAGGAGGCCGGCGCGCCGGGCGCGCGTTGGGCGCGTGATTCAGCGTGTACGAAGCTGACCAGGGCAGCGATGTGCTCCGGTGGTGTTTGCGGCAGAACGCCGTGTCCGAGGTTGAAAATATGGCCCGGTTGCGGCCCTGCGGCAAGCAAAACCGCGCGCGCTTCGCGTTCAATGGCCTCGAGGTTGGTGAGCAGGATCTGCGGATCGAGGTTGCCCTGCACGGCAACACGCGCGCCGATGCGCGTGCGCGCCGCACTGATGTCGGTGGTCCAGTCGATGCCCACCGCGTCGCATCCGCAGCCGGCAATGGGTTCCAGCCACTGCCCGCCGCCCTTGGTAAACACGATCGTCGGCAGCTCATCGCCGCAGGCGGCGCGCAACTGGGCGAGCACCCGCGCGATGGAAGCAAGCGAGAAGCGCGCGTAGGCGTCCGCGCCGAGCAACCCGCCCCAGGTATCGAAGATCATCACCGCATCGGCGCCCTGGCGGACTTGTTCGGCCAAGTAGACCGCGACGGCGTCGGCGTTAATGTCCAGTACCCGCTGCAACAGATCGGGGCGCGCATACAGCAGGCGCCGGGTGCGGGCAAAGTCGCTGCTGGCTTCGCCGTCGATCATGTAGCAGGCGAGCGTGAACGGACTGCCGGCAAACCCGAGCAACGGCACGGTGCCGGCGAGCGCGCGCTTGATCGCAGCCACCGCGTCGAACACGTAGCGCAGGCGCGCGAGGTCGGGGACGGCGAGGCGGCGGATCGCCGCCTCGTCGGCCAGCGGACGCTCGAAACGCGGACCCTCGCCTTCGGCGAAGGCCAGACCCAGGCCCATCGCGTCGGGCACCGTGAGGATGTCGGAGAACAGAATCGCGGCGTCGAGTGGAAAGCGGGCGAGCGGCTGCAGTGTCACCTCGGTTGCAAGCTCCGGGTCGCTGCACAGCGCGAGAAAACTGCCGGCGCGCGCCCGCGTGGCGTTGTATTCGGGCAGGTAGCGCCCGGCCTGCCGCATCAGCCAGATGGGCACGTGATCGGTGGCTTCGCGTCGCAGCGCCCGGAGGAATGAGTCGTTGCGCGGTCGCATCATCGCCTCAGGCGCACGGTCGTCCGCGGGCGGGCGGCCGTTCGGCCGGCGACGCTCGCCATTCAATGCGCCGGCAGCAGGCGGCGCCCGCAGAGTCGCTGCAGGATCGCGAGCGGGGAGCTCTCGGGATCGTAGAGCGCGGTAATCGGCAGATGAATGGTCTGTTCGAGCATGTGCTGCCCCGACACGGCAGCGTGCATGACCTGGTCGGTAAAACACAGCCAGGTCGAGCCCGGCGGAAAGTGGACGGTCTGCTGCGGGCAGCGCTGCTGGTACTCGCCATCGGCCTTGGCGCAGTCGTGCAGCCCTAGCATCAGGTGATCGTACTCGCTGCGCACACCCTTGGTCACATGCAGCAGCGCGAGTAGTTCGGGCGAACCCGGCAACTGCGGGCGAATCCGGGGCAGGAACGTCTGCGCCATCGGCGCAAACTCGTCCCCAACGCGCCACACGCGGTCCGCGGCGGGATTGACGTTGGAGAAGACGCGCAGGATGCGCTCGCCGTGATTCGGTCGCGACGGGAACGCGTCGATGTGCAGCCGCGAGTCGTCCTGGCGCCAGGACCGCGCTCTGCCGACTGCGGGCTGCGGGCGAAAGCTGGTGCGGGCGCGCTTGACGTACGGCGCGTAACGCGGCAAAAGCCCCGCCACCAGCGCCCCGGCGCTGGCGGCAAACCGCTCGACCATGTGTGCGAGCCCGGCCAGTTCCTCCGCCTTGCCGCGTGCCCCCTTGAGCATGCCGCCTTCGAGACTGATGTTCTTCGCGCGCGCGTCCGACCACGCCGGCGAGAGAAAGCGGTGCTCTTCCGGCGCCAACTCGAAGGCCAGGCGCGGCAGCAACAGCACGCCCCCCTGCTCGAGAACCTGCACGGCGTTCTGCTGTGCCGCAGCGTCTGCCGGGGCCTGCCAGCGCGTGAGGTCGAGCGCGACGACGCGAGTCATGGCGACAATGGGGGCGGCAGAAACATGGCTGCGAATCCGGCGTGCGGCGGGTCGAAGTCGCGGTGGCGCCGCTAACGGGGAAGCTCGGAACGACCCATGAGAAATGCGTCGATCGCGCGCGCGCATTGCCGGCCTTCGCGAATCGCCCAGACGATCAGCGATTGGCCGCGCCGGGTGTCGCCGGCGGCAAACACCTTGGGCACCGACGTCCTGTAGCTCTCGGTGTCGGCCGCGACATTGCCGCGGGCATCGTACTTGACACCCAATTGCTTCGAGCAGCCCGTCGTGCACCGGGTGCAGGTACCCCATGGCGAGCAGGACAAGGTCGGCCTTGAGCTCGAATTCGCTCCCCGGCACGTCCTGCAGCTTGCCGTCTTTCCACTCGACGCGGCAGGCGCATAGCGCCTTGACCGCGCCCCGCTCGCCCTGGAAGGCCTTGGTCTGCACGGCCCAGTCGCGCTGGCAGCCCTCCTCATGCGAGCGTCGAGGTGCGCAGCTTCATCGGCCAGTAGGGCCACACCAGCGGCTTGTTCTCGTGCTCCGGCGGCTGGGCCAGCAGCTCGAACTGCACGATTGCCGCGGCGCCCTGGCGGTTCGACGTGCCGACGCAGTCCGAGCCGGTATCGCCGCCGCCGATGACCACCACGTGCTTGCCGTGCGCGCGTCAGCGGGGGCACGTCCGGGTCGCCGGCGACGCGCCGGTTCTGCAGCGGCAGGAAATCCATCGCGAAGTGAATGCCGTCGAGCTCGCGGCCGGGAACGGCAAGGTCGCGCGGGTGCTCCGCGCCGGCGGTCAGCGCCACGCGCGTCGAACTGCCGTTGACCAGCTCAAGCGCCGACGCGCCCGCGCCGCCGACCGTGGGTCACCCGACCCTGAACTCGACGCCTTCGGCGCGCATCTGCTCGACGCGGCGGTCGATGTGCTACTTCTCCATCTTGAAGTCGGGGATGCCGTAGCGCAGCAAGCCGCCGACGCGGTCGCTCTTCTCGAACACGACGACGTCGTGGCCGGCGCGCGCGAGCTGCTGGGCACAGGCCATCCCCGCAGGGCCGGAGCCCACCACCGCCACCCGCTTGCCGGTCCGGGCGCGCGGCGGCTGCGGCACGACCCAGCCCTCTTCCCAGCCGCGGTCGATGATGAAGTGCTCGATCGACTTGATGCCCACCGGGTCGTCATTGATGTTGAGCGTGCAGGCCGCCTCGCAGGGCGCCGGGCAGACCCGGCCGGTGAACTCGGGGAAGTTGTTGGTCGAGTGCAGCACGTCGAGCGCCTGCGCGCCACTGCTGCCGGTACACCAGGTCGTTCCAGTCCGGGATGATGTTGTGGACCGGGCAGCCGGACTGGCAGAACGGAATGCCGCAGTCCATGCAGCGCGCACCCTGATTGGCGGCCTCGTCATCCTTGAGCGTCGAGGATGAACTCGCGGTAGTGGCGCAGCCGCTCCCCGACCGGCAGCGCGACCTCCTGGACGCGCTCGAGCTCCATGAAGCCGGTGATCTTGCCCATCACGCGGTCTCTTTTTGCCTGCTCTGCGACCGCCTCGTCGGCCTTGACCTGGGCCAGGTACTGCTCGCCCAGCGCGCGCCGGTATTCGTGCGGGAACACCTTGACGAACTTGCCCCGCGCCGCATTCCCAATGGTCGAGCAGCGACAGCGCCCGCGTGCTGCCGGTGAAGCGCAGATGGCGCTCGATCAAGCTCGCGCAGCAGCGCTTCGTCGGGCTGGCCCGCCATGGAGCAGGCGCCCCTTGCCGGCGGCCGCGAGCTCCAGCTCGACGCCGGCCTGCGCCGCCTCCGGCGAGCACCGGCTCCAGCGCCACCATCGCGCTGTTGCAGCGCTGCGCGAACGTGCCGTCCGCGTCGTAGACGTAGGCGATGCCGCCGCTCATGCCGGCGGCGAAGTTGCGCCCGGTGCGGCCGAGCACGACGACCGTGCCGCCGGTCATGTATTCGCAGCCGTGATCGCCGGTGCCCTTCGACGACGGCGATGGCGCCGGAATTGCGCACGCAGAAGCGCTCGCCGGCCACGCCGCGGAAGTAGGCCTCGCCGGCGATCGCGCCGTACATGACCGTGTTGCCGATGACGATGTTCTCTTCCGGCCGCGCCGGCGATTCCGGGTCGGGATAGACGACGACGCGCCCGCCCGAGAGGCCCTTGCCGACGTAGTCGTTGGTCGCGCCCTGCAGCTCGAAGGTGATGCCGCGGGCCAGAAAGGCGCCGAAGCTCTGCCCGGCCGTGCCGGTGAAGGCGACGTGCAGCGTGTCCTCGGGCAGGCCCGCGTGGCCGTAGCGGCGGGCGACCGTGCCGGAGAGCATCGCGCCGACCGAGCGGTGGACGTTGCGGATGCGGTACTCGAGGCGCACCGGCTGCTTCTGCTCGATCGCGGCCGGCGGCGTCGGCGATCAGCCGGTGGTCGAGCGCCCGCTCCAGGCCGTGGTCCTGCGCTTCGCAGTGGTGGCGCGCCACCGTCGCCGGCACGCCTGGGCTGGTAGAACACGCGCGAAAAGTCGAGCCCGCGCGCCTTCCAGTGCTCGATGCCCGCGCGCATGTCGAGCAGGTCGCAGCGGCCGATCAGCTCGTCGAAGCGGCGGATGCCGAGCTTGCGCCATGATCTCGCGCACTTCTTCGGCGACGAAGAAGAAGTAGTTGACGACGTGCTCCGGCGCGCCGGTGAATTTGCGGCGCAGCACCGGGTCCTGCGTGGCGATGCCGACCGGGCAGGTGTTGAGGTGGCACTTGCGCATCATGATGCAGCCTTCGACGACCAGCGGCGCGGTGGCGAAGCCGAATTCGTCGGCGCCGAGCAGCGCGCCGATCACCACGTCGCGCCCGGTCTTCATCTGCCCGTCGACCTGCACCGCGATGCGGCCGCGCAGGCGGTTCAGCACCAGCGTCTGCTGGGTCTCGGCGAGCCCCAGCTCCCACGGCGTGCCGGCGTGCTTGATCGACGACTCCGGCGACGCGCCGGTGCCGCCGTCGTGGCCGGCGATGGTGACGTGATCGGACTTGGCCTTGGCCACGCCCGCGGCCACGGTGCCCACGCCGACCTCGGAGACGAGCTTGACGCTGATCGAGGCCTGCGGGATTGGCGTTCTTCAGGTCGTGGATGAGCTGCGCCAGGTCCTCGATCGAGTAGATGTCGTGATGCGGCGGCGGCGAGATCAGGCCCACGCCCGGCACCGAATAGCGCAGCTGCGCGATGTATTGCGACACCTTGTGCCCGGGCAGCTGCCCGCCCTCGCCGGGCTTCGCGCCCTGCGCCATCTTGATCTGCAGCTGGTCGGCGTTGACCAGATATTCGGCGGTGACGCCGAAGCGCGCCGGAGGCGACCTGCTTGATCTTGCGAGCGCAGCGAATCGCCTTCCTTGAGCGCGATGTCGACCACCGACCGCGTCGATGCGCGAGCTGCAGCGTCTCTCCCTTGCGCGCACGACGCGGATAGCGGCGCGCGTCCTCGCCGCCCTCGCCGGTGTTCGATTTGCCGCCGATGCGGTTCATCGCCACCGCCAGCGTCGCGTGCGCCTCGGTGGAGATCGAGCCCAGGCTCATCGCGCCGGTGGCGAAGCGCTTGACGATCTCCGCCGCCGGCTCGACTTCCTCCAGCGGCATCGGCTCGGGCGCGATACTTGAACTCGAACAGGCCGCGCAGCGTCATCATGGCGCTTGCCCTGGTCGTTGATCAGCCGCGCGTATTCGCTGTAGGTCGCGGTAGCTGTTGGAGCGCGCCGCGTGCTGCAGCTTGGCGATCGCGTCGGGCGTCCACATGTGCTCTTCGCCGCGCACGCGGTAGTGATACTCGCCGCCGGCGTCGAGTGCGTCGCGCAGCACCGGGTCGTCGCCGAAGGCGAGCTGGTGCAGGCGGAACGCTTCCTCCGCAACCTCGAACAGGCCGATGCCCTCGATGTTGCTGGCGGTGCCGGTGAAATACTTGTCGACGAACGCCGAGCTCAGGCCCACCGCCTCGAAGATCTGCGCGCCGCAGTAGGACTGGTAGGTCGAGATGCCCATCTTGGACATGACCTTGTACAGGCCCTTGCCGATCGCCTTGATGTAGTTCGCTTCGCCGCTTCCTCGGGCGCCACGGCGGGCAGGTACTCGTGCAGTTGCGCCAGCGACGCCAGCGCCAGGTAGGGGTGAATCGCCTCGGCGCCGTAACCGGCGAGCAAGGCGAACTGGTGCACCTCGCGCGCCGAGCCGGTTTCCACGACCAGCCCGGTGCTGGTGCGCAGTCCCTTGCGCACCAGGTGCTGATGGACCGCCGCAGTCGCCAGCAGCGCCGGGATCGGCAACAGCTCCGCCGACGACTCTGCGGTCGGAGACGATGAGGATGTTGTAGCCGAGCCGGGTCGCGTCCTCGGCGTGCGCGCATAGGCTCGCCAGCGCGCGCTTCCATGCCGGCGGCGCCCCAGGCGCGCCGGGTAGCAGATATCGAGCTCGCAGCGAGCGGAACGCTTCGCCGGTGAACAGCGCGATGTGGCGGATCTTCTCCATTCCCTCGGCGGTGAGGATCGGCTTCTCGGCTTCCAGGCGCATCGGCGGATCGGCACCGTCGGCGCCGGTGTCGACCGCGAGCAGGTTCGGCCGCGGGCCGATGAAGGTGACCAGCGACATGACCAGTTCCTCGCGGATCGGGTCGATCGGCGGATTGGTCACCTGCGCGAACAGCTGCTTGAAGTAGTTGTAGAGCGACCTTCGGCCGGTTCGACAGCACGGGCAGGGCGGCGTCGTTGCCCATCGAGCCGACGCCTCCTCGCCGTTGCTGCGCCATCGGCGCGAGCAGGAGCTTGAGGTCTTCCTGGCTGTAGCCGAAGGCCTGCTGCCGGTCGAGCAGCGACACGGTCGACTGCTGGGGCGGCGCCGGATCGGGCAGCGTGTCGCAGCGCGACGCGGGAGCGATCGATCCACGCGCGATACGGCCTGGCGGTCGCCAGCGTGCGCTTGAGTTCCTCGTCGTCGATGATGCGGCCCTGCTCGGTGTCGACCAGCAACATCTTGCCCGGCTGCAGGCGCCACTTGCGGATGACCTTGCGCTCGGGGATGTCGAGCACGCCCACCTCCGAGGCCATGATCACGTAATCGTCGTCGGTGACGATGTAGCGCGCCGGCCGCAGCCCGTTGCGGTCGAGGGTGGCGCCGATCTGCCGGCCGTCGGTGAACGCCATCGCCGCCGGCCCGTCCCAGGGCTCCATCAGCGCGGCGTGGTATTCGTAGAACGCGCGCCGGTCCTCGTCCATCAGCGGATTGCCGGCCCACGCCTCCGGAATCATCAGCATCATCGCGTGCGCCAGCGGGTAGCCCGCCCATGAGCAGCAGCTCGAGCGCGTTGTCGAAGGACGCGGAATCGGACTGGCCGTCGTAGATCAGCGGCCACACCTTGTCCAGATCGGCGCCGAGCACCGAGCTCGCGATCGCCTGCTGCCGGGCGCGGATCCAGTTGACGTTGCCGCGCAGCGTATTGATTTCGCCGTTGTGGCAGACCAGCCGGAACGGGTGCGCGAGGTCCCAGGTCGGAAAGGTATTGGTCGAGAAGCGCTGGTGCACCATGGCCAGCGCCGAGACCATGCTCTCCTCCTTCAGGTCGCGGTAATACTCGCCCACCTGGTGCGCGAGCAGCATCCCCTTGTAGACGATGGTGCGCGTCGACATCGAGGGCACGTAGAATTCCTTGCCGTGGCGCAGCCGCAGCGCCTGGATCGCGTGCCCGGATTTCTTGCGGATGATGTAGAGCTTGCGCTCCAGCGCGTCCGGGTCCATCGCGTTGGCGCCGCGGGCGATGAACACCTGCCGGATCACCGGCTCGACTTCCTTGGTGCGCTCCGACAGGCCCGAATTGTCGGTCGGCACGTCGCGCCAGCCGAGCAGCTGCTGCCCCTCGCTGGCGATCGCCCGCTCGATCTCCTGCTCGCAGGCCATGCGCGACGCCGGCTCCTTGGGCAGGAACACCATGCCCACGCCGTACTGCCCGAAGGCGGGCAGCGTCAGGCCCTGGCGGCCGCAGACCCGGCGCAGGAAAGCGTCCGGCAGCTGGATGAGGATTCCGGCGCCGTCACCCTGCAGCGGATCGGCCCCGGTCGCACCGCGGTGCGTGAGATTCTTGAGGACCTGCAGCGCCTGGGCGATGATGGCGTGGCTCTTACGCCCCTTGATGTGGGCGACGAAGCCCAAACCGCAGGCATCGTGCTCGTAGCGCGGGTCGTACAGGCCTTGCCTGCGCGCGGTCGGTGATCGCGATTCGCTGGAAGTCTCGCTCACGTTGTTCTCACCGCCTGCGCACGGGTCGGCCCGCCGTCGCGGCGCTGCCGCAAAAAGGCATGCTTGCGACCGCACCGCCACCCGGGCGCAACCGCTGCTTTCATACTAGCGGCATTGTTGCAACGCGGCAACCGAACGGCTTTAGCGGGGTAAACGGCGGTATCCAGCCGCCGAAAGCACTTGCGCCCACCTGGAGACTTGCGCTTTAATCTGAACAAAGTGACCTATATGCTTGTAGCAACGTTCAAAACCGCCGGCCGGCGGTCAATCTTTAGGACAACATCATCAGGGATTCGAACATGGCGCCAAACCGTTTAAATGCTCGCTGGCTGCGGGCCGCCCTCGCCACGTTGGCGCTTGCTGCGCTCGCGGCTCTCGGCGGTTGCGGGGGTGGAAGCGGTGCGCCGAACAATCCCTATGCGCCCAAGCCGGTCGCGCCAGGGCCGCTGCTTAATCCTGCCGCCAACGATTACGGTATTTTCCAACACGCCGGCCTCGCTGACTGTGACCGGTGGGGTGCCACCGTATTTTGTCGTGTCGAGCAATCCGGCGATCCTGCCGGTCGGCTCGTCCTCGAGCACCGGCACGATCCTGTTGATCCCGGCTAACGTACCGGCCGCCACGGCAGTGTTGATCACCGTAACCGACACGGCGAGCACTCAGGCCCAGGCCACCGCCACGGTCCAGCCGGCACCGATCTTCAACACCCTGACCATCACGCCGGCATCGGCCGCCTGTGGCGCGAACACGTCTGCTCGGGCCAGACCGCGACCGCGGCACGTGCAGGTCACCGGACCCGGTGGCGCCGGGATCCCAGGTCGTCAAGTGCGCTTCGACGTCGTCACCGGCGCGTTCGCCATCCAGAGCAGCGACCCGGCTAACCCGCTGGTGTCAACCCTTACCGTCGTGACCGACCAGTTTGGCAACGCGCACGTGGTCCTGCAGGCCAACGTCGAAGCGCCCACACAACCGGCATTTCTGCGCGCCACCGATCTGACCACCGGCGAGCAGCAGACCGCCCAGTTCACGATCGTGCAGACGATCAACGGTTCGACCGTGCTTTCGGTCGTTCCGTCTACCGTCAATATTACCGGGCCCGACAGCGCGACCTGTTCAGCAGTGGCATCCGCACCGATTTCTACATCTACGGCGGCACGCCGCCGTACACGGTGGCAGGCGACGTTTCCGAACTTGTTGACCTGCTCAAGTACCACCGTGGCGGCTCCCGGGTTGCCGTTTTCGGCGATCACCAACGGCGGTTGCGTCGACCCGCTGGTATTCACTATCCGTGACGCGACCGGCCTGCAGACGACCGCCACGCTGAACAACGTGGTTGGCAGCACACCGCCCGTGACCCCGGTGACGCCAGTGAACGTGGCGCCAAAGAGCCAGACGGTCTCCAGCTGCGGTGGCAAGACCATCAGCGTGCTGGTCAGCGGCGGCACCCCGCCCTATGGCGTCTCGTCCGCCACACCCGGCGTGATCGTTTCGCCGCCATCGCTAAGCGCCCCGGGATACTTCTTCATCAGCGGCATGACGAGCCCCGTGGCTCCCCCCAACACCGTCTACGACTTCCTGCTGACCGACTCCAGCGCGCCGCAACAGACGTTCGGGTTCTCGATCACCTGCTCTACCGTAGGCAGCGCGCGACTGAAGCATGGCAACGGCGCCGCGGCACGGCGCCGTTGCCATTTCTGACCCGCCGCGACGGCCGAAAAACACTGCGGCCACCTGGCTCGGCGCGGCTTGCGGCTAGGGCGTAAGCACGCTGCGCAGGTCCTGCTCCGCGACGGCCGCGCCTACGGTACCTTCCCCCACGGCGCGAAGCAGCACGAAGCGTATCGACCCGTGCGCGACTTTCTTGTCGCGCGCCATGAGTTCGAGCCAGCGCGCGGCCGGGAGCGACGGCGGGCGCACGGGCAAGCCCGCGCGCCCAATCAAGGCCTGCAGGCGCTCGTGGTCGGGCGAGGATAATCCGGCTACCCGTTGCGACAGTCGCGCCGCCATGATCATGCCAGCGGCGACCGCCTCCCCGTGCAGCCAGACGCCGTAGCCGGTGCCCGCTTCGATGGCGTGGGCGAAGGTGTGGCCAAAGTTGAGCAGCGCGCGCACGCCGCTCTCGCGCTCGTCGGCGGCGACGATTTCTGCCTTGATGCGGCAACTCTCGATAACCGCATGCGCGATGGCCGTAGCGTCGCGGGCCAATAGCCCTTCCATGTTCGCCTCGAGCCAGTCGAACAGTGCGCGATCGCGCACGGCCGCCGCACTTGATGATTTCCGCGATCCCGGCTACGTACTCGCGCTGCGGCAAGGTGCGCAGCGTATCGGTGTCGCTGATCACCAGCCGCGGTTGATGGAACGCGCCGATCATGTTCTTGCCCAACGGATGGTTGATCGCGGTCTTGCCCCCTACGGAGGAGTCAACCTGCGCGAGCAGCGTCGTGGGGACCTGCACCAGGGGCACCCCGCGCTGGTAGGTCGCCGCGGCAAACCCGGCAAGATCCCCGATCACCCCGCCGCCCAGTGCGAGCAGCGTGCTCGAGCGCTCGGCCCCGAGCTCGAGCAGGCGCGTATGGATGTGATGCAAGCGTCGGCCAATCCTTGTGCTGCTCACCGTCGGGAATGACCACGACGTCATGCCGCAGGGATGCGGCCGCCAGTGCGTGCTGCAGCGGCGCGAGGTGATGCTGCGCGACCGTTGGATTGGTGACCACCACGAAGTGGGCGGAGGGCAGCGCCACGAGCAGCTCGCCGCTGCGCGCCAGAAGCCCGGCGCCGACGTGGATCGGATAGCTGCGCGCGCCGAGCGCAACGGTGAGCGCGGGCATGGCGCTAAGCCCCGGCGGCGGCCTGCAGCTGTTGCTCGAGGCGATGGGCGAGGCGGCTCAGCTGCTCGCGATCCGCCTCGACGACCGCGTCCGCGACATCCCGGTAGAGCGCATCGCGCATGGTGTAGAGCTCCTGCACGCGCGCGAACGGATCCGGAGCCTGCAGCAGCGGCCGATGCTTGCTGTGACGCGTACGCTCCCACAGCGTGGCCGGTGTGGCGTGCAGATAGAGCACCGTACCGCCCTGCTTGAGCCGCTCCCGGTTCGACGGCCGGAGCACGACGCCGCCGCCGGTGGAGACGACCACATTGCTTTGCAGCACCAGACTCGGCCAGCACGGCCTCTTCGCGGTCGCGGAAGCCCGGCTCGCCCTCCAGTTCGAATATCACCGGGATCGTGACCCCGAGGCGGCGTTCCAGCTCGACGTCCGCATCGTAGAACGGCTTGTGCAGACGCTTGGCCAGCATGCGCCCGAGCGTTGACTTGCCGCAACCCGGCATGCCGACCAGAAAAAGATTGCCCCGATGCAGCTGCATCGGGGCATTGTAGTTTAGCCGCGCCGCAGGCGCGAGTTCGCGCCGCCTAGCGTTCCGCGGTGACCGATTCCTTGACCACGCGCGGGGTGAGGAAGATCAGCAGTTCGGTCTTCTCGATATCCTTCGAAGTCTGCTTGAACAGATAGCCGAGAATCGGGAATGTCGCCAAGCAACGGCACCTTGGTCACGTTGTTGTTGACGGTCTCCTGGTAAATGCCGCCGATGACGGCCGTGTCGCCGTTGTTCACCGCGATCTGCGTCGTGACGCTCTTGGTATCGATTGCTGGATATTCGCTACCCTGGATGATGATGGTCTGGCCTACCGTGTCGTCGCGGACTTCGACCTTCATGATGATGTGGTTGTCCGGCGTAATCTGCGGCGTGACGTCGAGCGAAAGCACGGCGTTCTTGAACTCCACGGTCGGCACCGTGTTGTTCGTGCCGGCGATGATGTAAGGAATCTCCGTGCCCTGCTCGATATGCGCCTTCTGGTTGTCGGCCGTTACGACCCGCGGCCTGGAGACGACCTTGCCCAGCGTGTCGGCTTCGAGCGCGGACAGTTCCAGGTTCACCAGGTTGCCGCTGCCGAGGTTGATCAGCGTCAGCGCCAGCTGGCCGGCGGGACTCGCCACCGGCAGATTGACGTTAAGCTGCTCGGGATTCGAGTAGCCGGCGCTGGCGATGCCCGACGCCAATTCGAATGGCGTCTGCGTGTTCGTCGTCCGGGTGCACGTCTGGCGCGGTGCCGGTGCCCGTCGACGTGCAGGTCACCACCGGCTGCGTCGCCAGGCTCCCGCCGATGCCGCCGGCGTACCGGTTGCCCAGCGTGAAGCCGGTCTGCACGCCGAGGCGCACGCCAAGCTGGCGACTGAACGTGTCGCTGGCGATGACGATGCGGCTTTCGATGAGCACCTGCCGCACCGTGATGTCGATCTGGCGAATCACGCGGCGCACCTCCTCGAGGCGGGACGCGGTGTCCTGCACGAACAGCACGTTGGTGCGCTCGTCGAACACCGAACTGCCGCGCGGCGACAGGAACCGCTGCCTGCCGCCCGCCTCCGGCCGCCGGCGCGGCACCGCCTGCGCCGAGCTCGTCGACACGCCATCAAGCAGGTTCTTGACGTCGCGCGCCTTCTGGTAGTTGAGCTGGAACATCTCGGTCTGCAGCGGCTCCAGGTCGCTGATCTGCTGCCGGCTCTCCAGCGCCTGCTTCTCCTTGACCGCGAGCTCTTCGCGCGGCGCGATCAGAACGACGTTGCCGTTCTTGCGCATGTCCAGGCCCTTGGTCTGCATGATGATATCGAGCGCCTGGTCCCAGGGAATGTCCTTGAGCCGCAGCGTCAGGCTGCCGGTCACCGTATCGCTGGTGATGATGTTCAAGTCCGGTGAAGTCGGCGATCACCTGCAGCACCGCGCGCACCTCGACGTTCTGGAAGTTCAGCGACAGCTTCTCGCCCTTGTAGCCCTGGCGCGTGCCCTGGGTGAGCTTGTTCGGATCCTCCTGGACCGGCTTGATCTCGAGGATGAATCGGTTGTCGGTCTGGTAGGCGGAGTGCTCCCACAGGCCGCGCGGCTCGATCACCATGCGCGTGTTGCCGCCCTGCGTGAAAGTGTCGATCGTCGACACCGGCGTGGCAAAGTCGGCGACGTCAAGCCGGCGCTCCAGGTTGCGCGGCAACGCCGTCTTCAGGAAATCGACGACCAGCGTGCGCCCCTGCTGGCGGATATCGATGCCGGTCGTGCTGTCCGACAGGTCGACGATGATGCGGCCCTCGCCGTTCTTGCCGCGGCGGAAATCGACGTCGCGCAGGGTGTGCGCGACCTCGCCCGGCCGCGCTTCGGCGAAACGCGACACCACGCGTCGTTTCGGCGCTGCCGCGGCCGCTGCCGCCCTGATCGGTCAGGGTCACCAGCACGGTGTTGCCTTCGACGTGGGTCTCGAAGGATTGCGGCTTGTTGAGGTTGAACACCACGCGGGTGCGGTTGCCCGCCTGGACGACGTTGACGCTGCGCAAGGTGGGGTCGCCAATATCCTGCGCCGAGCGGCCCAGGCCGTTGCCGGTATCGGGAAAATCGAGCGCAATGCGCGGCGGGTTGGAGATGGAGAAATCCCGCCGGCGGGTTCGCCAGCGGGAGCCTTCAGCGTGAACTTGATCACGGTGCGCCCCGAGCTCGCCTTGGACACGTTCATGGCATCGATGCTGTTGGGCGTCTGGGCGCCGGCCGGCGACGGCAACCAAAGCAGCCAGCGCCAGCGCGACCAATATCTCGCCCAGGCGCGGCCGGCGTGGGGATCCGGTAGATGGCAAGGGGCTCATCGTCTTCGCTCCTGTCGTTGATCCGCTTCCGCAAGTTGCAGGGTGCTCGATCGCTCGGTCCAGTCCCCCGTGCCGTCCTGGACCAGTTCCTTGAGCTCGAATCTCGCTGTCGGTGATGCCAACAATCACGCCGAAATTCTGGCCCAGGTAGTTGCCGACCTTGACCTGGTAGATGTCGCTTCTCGGTGGTGCGCACCAGCGCAAACGTCGACTTGCCCGCGCTGCAGCGTGCCAACCATCTGCAGCGATTCAAGCGGATAGGCTTCCAGCGGCTCCTTGCGCCGGGTAAGATCCGGCGCCAGGTTGCTGCCGCCTTTGAGCGGTTCGATCTTGCGCGGCTTGAACGGGTCCGGGAGATCGAAGGCGTTGTAGGTAAACGGTTCGTAGGGCTTCACCTGGGGCAAAGGATCGAGCTTGCCCTTGGTCCCCTTGCCCTGCTCCTGCATCCACGCCCGCAATTCCTGATGGCTCTCGCCCCCGCATCCGGCGAGGAGCAGGCCGACGCCAAGGCAAGCCGCAAGACGCAACCTCATTTCTTGGCCCTTCGCATCCTTGGCGGCCTTGCGCTGCTTGGCCACCTCGTCTTCGTCGAGGTAGCGGAAGGTCTTGGCCACCGCATCCATGGTCAGGGTGCCCTTGTCGGCTGAGATGTTGATATCGTTGAGCGTCACGATCCGCGGCAGTTGGGCGACGTCGCTCGCGAACGCGCCCATGTCGTGGTAGTTGCCGGTGACCTTGCACGTTGATCGGAAGTTCGGCATAGAAGTCGGCCATCTTTTCCTGTGTCGCCGGCTTGAACAGCTCAAACTGCAGGCCGCGGCCGAGGCCGGCCTGGTTGATGTCGGTCAGCAGGGCATCCATCTCCGACTTGTTGGGCAGCTGCTTGAGCAGCGCGCCAAAGGATTGCTCGATCTCCCGCAGCTGCTGCACGTAGAGCTCGAGGTTGACCGCCTTGGCCTTCTTCGAGGCGTACTCGGCGCGCAACGTGCCCTCCTCGGCCCGCACCTGATCGAGGTCGTCTGAGCTGATCGCGCCAGTCGAGCACACCGCCGGCGACCAGGATGAGCACGACAATGAGGGCGAGCGCGGCGACCTTCGCCGGCAGCGGCCAATTGCCGGCGTCGCGAATATTGAGGCGGCGGATGTCGTCGAGGGTCATGCGTGAGGCCCCTTCGGCGGCCGGCTTTCGCGCCCGACTTGAGGTCGACGGCCGGCGGCGTGCGCTTGACCTGCAGCGCGAGTGCGAATTCATTGACTTTCTGCTTGTCCAGGGCCACTGCCTTGATTTCGATGAGCTCCGGTGACGTCAGCCAGGGCGAGCCCTCGATGTTGCGCATCAGGGTCGACACCCGGGCGTTGGATTGGGCATAGCCGTCGAGCGTGACCTTTGCGCCGTTTTGCTTCACCGACTTGAGGTAGATCCCGTCGGGCAGCTGGCGGACGAGCTGATCGAGCAGATGCACCGCCTCGGTCCGGTTCGCCTGCAGCGTTTCGACCACCTGCTTGCGCGCCAGCAGCGCCTGCGTCTGGTCGCGCAGTCGGTCGATTTCCTTGATCTGCTCATCGAGCTTGGCGATCTCGGACTTGAGCAGGTTGTTACGGCTGTTCTGATCGTCGATTTGCGCGGCGATGATAATGTGCACCAGCCCTACGACCGCGATCGCCAGGATCGCCAGCCCGATCGGCCAGCGAGACGAACTGCCGCTGCCGCGCCTGGCGCTTTCTGCTCCCGGTGGGGAAGTAGATTGATGCGGATCATGTCACTCGAACCCGCGCATGGCCAGGCCGCAGCCGATCAGCAGCAACGGCGCATCGGCGGCCAGCTGCCGCGGCCGGATCCGGTCCGACACCGCCATGTTCGCGAACGGGTTGCCGATGATGGTATTGACGCCGGCCCGCTTGCCGACCAGCTCGTCCAGGCCGGGCACGAGCGCGCAGCCGCCGGCGAGCACGATCTGGTCGACCTGGCTGTAGGAAGTCGAGGTGAAGAAGAATTGCAGCGCCCGCGTCACCTCGAGCGCCAGCGTTTCCATGAACGGCTGGAGCACATCGGCGTCATAGTTCTCGGGCAGGCCGGCGTTCTTCTTTGCCGACTCGGCCTCCTCGGGAGAGAGGTTGAAGGCGCGCTGGATCTCGTGGGTGAGCTGGTTACCGCCGAAGGCCTGGTCCCGCGAAAAGAGGATCTGCGCGTTACGCACGACGTAGAAATGCATCACATGCGCACCGATGTCGACCAGGGCGACGTTCTGGTCGCGGCCGTTGGCCGGCAGCGACGGCGCGATCATCTGGAAGGCTTCCTCGGTGGCGTAGGATTCGACGTCCATGACCCGCGGTTTCAGCCCGGCCGCTTCGGCGATCGCCACCCGGTCCTCGACCTTCTCCTTGCGCGAGGCGGCGATCAGGACCTCGACCTCGTCCGGGTTGTTCGGCGCCGGGCCGAGAATCTGGAAGTCGAGGTTGACCTCGTCCAGCGCGAAGGGAATGTACTGGTTGGCCTCGGCCTCGACCTGCAGCTCCAGCTCTTCCTCGCTCTGGCCGGCCGGGACGATGATCTTCTTGGTGATTACCATCGCCGTGGGCAGCGCCATCGCGACGTTGCTGTTGCGCGAGCCCAGGCGCTTGTGGGCCCGGCGCAGGGCCTCGCTGACCTGGTCGAGGTTGGCGATGTTGCCGTCGGTGACCACGTCCTTGGGCAGCGGCTCGATGGCGTAGCGCTCCAGACGATAGGCGCCCTTGCCGGCTTCCGACAATTCGACCAGCTTGAGCGCAGACGAGCTGATATCGACGCCGATCAAAGGCGGCGAAGTCGTCTGCAAGAACGAAAAAGCAGGGGCGAGTTTTTCCTTCAGCATGGGATGCTTAGCCGCGTTACATATAAACTACATTAAATCCTAGCAGCAAGTATAAACCATGGCAATTTCTTTTTTTCAAGTTTATCTTGGCTTCTAACCCTGCATATAATCGCGGCTCCTGTCCGTTCCCCCAGTAACTTTCATTCACCCATGCTAAAGCGGTGGCTCATCTACCTGGCGTCCGTGCTTTTTGGCTTGGCGCTCGTCGGGACGCTGCTGGTTGCCTTTGTCTTTGCCCTGCTTTATCCCACTTTGCCCACGCTGGAGGCCCTGACCGACTATCAACCCAAGATCCCCCTACGAATCGTCTCCGCGGAAGGAGAGCTTTTGGGCGAGTTCGGCGAGGAGCGGCGGGCGCTGGTTAAGATCAAGGATGTGCCCGACATCATGCGCGAGGCGATCCTCGCCGCCGAGGACGAGCGCTTCTACCAGCATGGCGGTGTGGACTACATATCCGTGCTGCGCGCCGCGCTCAGCAACGCCGCCGGGGGCAGCCAGCAGGGCGCCGGGCACGATCACCATGCAGGTGGCGCGCAATTTCTTCCTGACCCGGGAACGGACGCTGACCCGCAAGCTGCGCGAGGTCCTGCTCGCCTACAAGATCGAGGCCAACCTTTCCAAGGACCAGATCCTCGAGCTCTACGTCAACCAGATCTTCCTCGGCCAGCGCGCCTATGGCTTTGCCGCGGCGGCGCAGATCTATTTCGGCAAGCCGCTGGCCCAGATCGACGTTGCCGAGGCGGCCATGCTGGCCGGGCTGCCGAAGGCGCCCTCGGCGTACAACCCGGTGGCCAACCCGAAGCGGGCGCGGGCGCGCCAGTTCTACGTGCTGCGGCGCATGCACGAGCTGCACTACATCACCGACGCGCAACTGCAGCACGCGCAGGACACGCCGCTGGTGGTCCGCCAGAACCATGCGCGATCCGACCTCCCGCACGCCGAATACGTCGCCGAAATGGTGCGCCAGACCCTGTTCGACACCTACGGCGAAGACGCCTATACCCGTGGCCTGACGGTGTACACGACCATTCACAAGGCCGATCAGGAGGCCGCTTATGCTGCGGTGCGGCGAGGGGTCCTCGATTACGACCGGCGCCACGGCTATCGCGGCCCCGAAGGGCTATGTCAGCCTGCCTGGAGATCCGGCGGAGTTCGAGCAGGCCTTGGACGCGGCCTTCCAGGACTTGAGCGACAGCGACAACCTCGAAGCCGGCGATCGTCGTCGCGGCCTCGCCCGCCGAAGTCAAGGCGGTCCGGAGCGACGGCGACACCGTCGCCATCAGCGGCGACGGCCTGAAGTTCGCGGCGCGAGCCCTGATCGGACAAGGCCGCCGCCGGCAGCCGCATCCGCCGTGGCGCGATCATTCGCGTGAGCCACGACGACAAGGGGCATTGGCAGATCGTCCAGATGCCGCAGGTCGAGTCGGCCCTGGTCTCCGCCCGTCCCTCCGACGGGGCCATCCTGGCGCTGGTGGGCGGCTTCGATTTCGATCGCAACAAGTTCAACCATGTCGCCCAGGCCCAGCGCCAGCCGGGGTCGGCATTCAAGCCATTCATCTATTCCGCGGCGCTGGAGAAAGGCTTCAGCCCGGCGACCGTGGTCAACGATGCCCCGCTCTATTTCGACGCGACCCAGACCGGCAGCGAGCCCTGGGAGCCGAAGAACTACGACGGCAAGTTCGAAGGGCCGATGCGCCTGCGCACCGCTCTGATGAAGTCCAAGAACCTCGTCACCGTGCGCGTCATGCAGGCCATCGGCCCGCAGTATGCGCAGGATTACATCGCGCGCTTCGGTTTCGACCCCAAGCTGCATCCGCCCTACCTGCCCATGGCGCTGGGCGCGGGCGCAGCGACCCCCCTGCAGATGCTCGGGGCCTACGCCATTTTCGCCAACGGCGGATACCGAGTGCCGCCCTACGTGATCGATCGCGTCGTCGACAGCCACGGCATTGTCCTGTCGCAAACGCCGCGTAGCACGGCAGGGGAGGGTGCCGAGCGGGCCATCGATCCGCGCAACGCGTTCATCATGACCACCATGCTGCGCGACGTGGTCCGCGGTGGCACCGCCGCTCGGGCGATGCAGCTCGGACGGCAGGATCTCGCCGGCAAGACCGGCACGACCAACGACGACGTCGACGCCTGGTTCTGCGGCTTCAACGCCTCCATGGTCGCAATCGCTTGGATCGGATTCGATCAGCCCAAGACGCTCGGCACCAATGAGACCGGCGCCGTAGCCGCCCTGCCGACGTGGATGAATTTCATGGGCAAGGTGCTCAAGGGCGTTCCGGAACAGCCCCTGGTGCCCCCCGAGGGCATCCTGGTGGCCCGCATCGACCCGGAAAGCGGCCTGCGCGCGGTCGATGACCGCGGCGGCATCACCGAATATTTCTACGCCGAGTTCCCGCCCAAGGAACACGACGACCTGCTCGCGCCGGGCACCGTGCGCACCCCCGGCGAGATCCGCAACCAGCTTTTCTAGCACCGCCGCCGTGCCTCGCCCGGACTCCCCACGCGCGCTCCGCAATCGCGTGCGCATCGCCCAGGCCGCCGCGCGCCTCATCGCCGAGCATGGCTTGAACGACTGGCAGCTCGCCAAGCGCAAGGCCTGCCGCCAGCTCGGCCTGCCCGACCACGAGGCGCTGCCGGGCAACGAAGAAGTCGAGGAGGCGTTGCGAAATTACAACACTTTGTTCAAGGAAACGGCGCACGAGGCATCCTTGCGCGCCCAGCGCCTCGACGCCCTGGACTGGATGGAGCGCCTGGCGCAATGGAAACCGCTGCTCACCGGTGCCGTGGCAGCGGGCTGGGCGACCGAGTACAGCGAGGTTCGGCTGGAACTCGAGGCGGAGGATGCCGAAGGCGGTCGAACTGTCGCTGATCAACGCGGGCGTGCCGTACGCGGCCGTCGCCGGCCCAGGCCGGGAGCCGCAGGCCCCGCAACTGCGCCTCGAGTCGCCGCAGGCCACGGTGCGCCTGGTGATCCTGTCACCGCAGCAGCGGCGCAACCGACCGCGGCGTGACCGGGCGGCGCCTGTCGAGGAGCGCCTGACCCTCGCCCAGCTGCGCGCCCTGCTCGACGCCCGGGATGACCCCTAAGCCCGATCCGCGGTGCGCAGCCAGGCCGCGGCGTCCAGGGCAAAGTAGGTCAGGATCGCGTCGGCGCCGGCACGCCGGAAAGCAGTGAGCGTCTCGAGCACGCAGGCGCGCTCGTCGAGCCAGCCGCGCTCGGCTGCGGCCTTGAGCATGGCGAATTCGCCGCTGACCTGGTAGACGGCAGTCGGAACGCCGAACGTGTCTTTGACCCGGCGCACGATGTCGAGGTAGGGAAGGCCCGGCTTGATCATCACCATGTCGGCGCCTTCGCGCAGATCGAGGTACACCTCCCACAGCGCCTCGTCCGAGTTAGCGGGGTCCATTTGATAGGTGTATTTGTCCCCGCCCTGGAGATTGGCCGCCGATCCTACCGCATCCCGGAACGGCCCGTAGAAGTTCGACGCGTACTTGGCCGAATAAGCCAGGATGCGCGCCCGATCGAGCCCCGCCCGGTCGAGGGCGGCGCGCAACGCACCGACGCGCCCGTCCATCATGTCGGAGGGGGCGACGACATCCGCGCCCGCCTCGGCATGGCACAGAGCCTGGCGGGTCAATGCAGCAACGGTCGGATCGTTGGTCACGTACCCGCTTGCGTCGACCAGCCCATCCTGACCGTGGCTGGTGTAGGGGTCCAGCGCAACGTCGGTGATCACGCCGAGCGTCGGGAAGCCGCTCCTTGAGGGCGCGCACCGCGCGCGGCACGAGCCCTTGCGGGTTCCATGCTTCCGCCGCATCGAGCGATTTCAGGTCGCGGTCGATGACCGGAAACAGGGCCAGCGCCGGCACGCTGCAGCTCGACACAGCGTTCGGCGTCGCGCGAGCAACCGATCGATGCTCTTGCGCGCCACGCCGGGCAAAGAGGGTACGGCGTCGGCGCGCCCCTGGCCCTCCTGCACGAACACCGGATAGATCAGGTGGTCGGGTCCGAGCCGATGTTCGCGCATCAGCCGGCGCGAGAAATCGTCGCGCCGCATGCGGCGCGGTCGTCGTTCCGGGAACTTTCCAGCAAATTGCATCACGGTCAGGGTCGGTGCCGCGCCGGGACGCGGGCGCACCGGCGCCCGGCGCGTGACCGGCTCGCCGCATCCTAGCGCGCGCGCTCCGTACCGGGCAAGCCGATGCGCGGGGCAGCGCAGACGTGGCGCTCTAACCAGACCACGGCTCACCATGACGCACAGCGGGTTTCTCTTTAACCATGCGCCAATCTCGACCAATGCGCACGCGCGGCGAAGGAACTCTGGCGCCGACGCGGCGGTCAATTACTGCAGACGGTTGCAACGTCTCCCGCTTTCCTCCCTGAGCGGGTGCCCTACGATTGTGAGTATTCACCGATCGCAGGGCGTTTTCGGCCCCGTGTCACTCCCCTTGATGCCGGGGCCTTTCTTTTTCTGCGCTCCCGAGCGCCGGTGGCGCGAGCCAGTCGCCGAGCGCCGCCTCGGCCTCGGCGAGGCCGACATGCTTCGGTCGCCGAAAACAACTGCACCGCAATCCAACCCGACGCCGAAGTCCCGCGCGATGCACGCGGCGCGCATCCTGCAGGGTGGCGCGCTGGTCGCTGGCGCTCAGCTTGTCGGCCTTGGTGAGCAGGATGCGCACCGGTCGACCGCTGGGCAGGAACCAGTCGAGCAGCTGCCGATCGAGCGTTGGTGAACGGGTGGCGCGCATCCATGACCAGTACCAGACCAACCAACGGCGCCCGCTCGCCGAGATATCGGGCGACGAAAAGCCTCCCAGTGCCGGCGCACGGGCGCCGGCACCGCGGCGTAGCCATAGCCCGGCAAATCGGCGAGCAGGGCACCCGAGGGCGCGCGGAAGAAATTGATGTGCTGGGTGCGTCCCGGCGTGCGGCTCACGTAGGCCAGTCGCGTCCGTTGCGCGAGCGCGTTGATGGCCGAGGACTTGCCGGCATTCGAGCGGCCGGCGAAGGCGACTTCCGGCGCATCGCCGGCCGGCAGTTCGCGCCAGCTCGCCGCCGTGGTCAGAAACGCCAGCGTGGTGGAACGGATGCTTCAAGAGCGTGCCATTGGCCGACCGCCGGTGCGCGACGCGCATTTCGCCGCAGCGGGCCTTTTGGGTAGAATACGCGGCGCGCAAACCGTTCCGGCACGAGCATCGCCGATGTCGTGCACGGTCGAGCGGAAATCAGGCGGCGCGAGGGGAGTTTGGGAATGAAACAAGCGTGGGTGCTGCTGGCCGCGTGCGCGGCCTCGCGCCGCGTTTCGGCGCAGGAGAGCGGCGGCCAAGCCCGATCTTGCCAAGGCGCAGCAGATCGTCAGTACGGTCTGCGCCGCCTGTCACGGCGCCGACGGCAACAGCGCCAGCCCCGCCAATCCCTCGCTTGCCGGACAGCGTGCCGGACTACATCACCCTGCAGTTGAAGCACTTCAAGAGCGGCATTCGCAGCAACGCCGTCATGGCAGGCATGGTCGCGAATCTGATCGCCAGAGGATATGCAGGCGCTCGGCGCCTACTTCGCCAGCCAGACGCCCGAAGGGACTGGCGGCGAAGGATCGGGCACTGGCGCTGGCGGGGCAGAAGCTCTATCGCGGCGGCAGCGCGGCCAACGGAACGCCCGCGTGCGCCGCATGCCACGCCCCCAATGGCGTTGGCATTCCGGCGCGGTTACCCGCGCCTCTCCGGCCAGTATGCGGATTACACGTTCGCGCAACTGCAGGCGTTCAAGGCCGGCGCAGCGCGGCATGGACAAGGACGGCAAGGACGTCAACGGCAAGATCATGACCCAGATCGCCGCCCGCTTGAGCGAGCAGGACATGCACGCGGTGGCCGAATACGCGGCCGGGCTGCACTGACGCGTTGCGCTCGCTGGCTACGCCAGGGCGGGCTTGTGGCCGCTTTTTTTCGCCCAGGCCATGCTTTCCGGCTCAAGCGGCCGCGGCCAGGCAGCGCTGCAGCCTGTCGCGCCAATGCGGCAGCGCGAAACCGAACGCCTGCTCGAACTTGGGCGGTGGCCAGCACGGTGTAGGCGGGACGCCGGGCGGGCGTCGGGTACTCGGCCGTGGTGATCGGCACGAGCCTGGGTCGCGCGGCATCGGCAAAGATTGCCTGCGCGAACTCGAACCAGCTCGCCTGGCCCTGCGCGCTCAGGTGATAGAGCCCGGCGCGAGCGGCCAGCGCGGGCAGGCCACGCCCGACGAGCGCGCAGTCACCGCCTCGGCGAGCGCGACGGCTCCAATTCGGCACGCCGAATCTGATCGGCCACGATGCGCAAGACGTCGCGCTCGGCGCCAAGCCGGCGCATGGTCAGCAGGAAGTTATGCCCGCGACGGGCGTACACCCAGCTCGTGCGCAGCGTGATGGCGGACCGCGCCGGCCGCGGCGATGGCCTGCTCGCCGAGCAGCTTGCTGCGTCCGTAGACGTTGAGCGGATTGGTCGGTGCCGGCTTCGCCGTAAGGGGTCGATGCGGCGCCATCGAATACATAGTCGGTCGAAAAGTGGATCAGCACGGCCTCGAGACGCTTGGCCTCCTCGGCCAGGACCGCGGGCGCGCGCGCATTGATCGCCTCGCGCGACTTGCGGCTCGCGCTCGGCCTGGTCGACCGCCGTGTACGCCGCGGCGTTGACGATGAAGTCTGCGGCCGCAGCGCGCGGACCGTGGCCCGGATCGCGTCGAGGTCGGCGAGGTCGAAGCTGCGCGCGGTCGAGCGCCGTGACCGCGCCGTGTGCCGGCAGCAGCCGAGCCAGTTCGTAGCCGAGCTGCCCGTTGGCGCCGGTGATCAGAATCGTCGGCCGTGCCACGCGATCAGGGAAAGACATCGGCGAGCGCGAGCGGCCGCCCCGCCGCATCCTTCGCTGCCACGGTCGGTGCGGTGGCAAGTGGCCAGTCGATGTGCAGCGTCGGATCGTTCCAAAGCAGCGTCCGCTCGTGCTCCGGATACCAGTAGTCGGTGGTCTTGTAGAGGAACTCGGCCGCTTCGGAGAGCACGAGAAAGCCGTGCGCGAACCCGGGCGGGATCCAGAGCATCTGCTTGCTCTGCGGCGGATAGAGTCATGCCGACCCAGCGGCCGAAGGTCGGCGATGCCTTGCGGAGGTCGACTGCGACGTCGAACACCGCGCCGCTGCACACCCGCACCAGCTTGCCCTGCGCGTGCTCGACCTGGTAGTGCAGGCCGCGCAACACGTTGCGCTGCCGAGCGCGAGTGGTTGTCCTGCACGAAGTCTGCGTCCACTCCCGCCGCCGCGAGCGCTCGCCGGTTCCAGCTTTCGAAGAAGAACCCGCGCTCATCGGCGAACACCCTGGGCTCGATGAGCAGCACGTCGGGCAGTGCAGTCGGCGTGACCTTCACGATGCGGTCGTACCAGGGTCCGGATCGGTGGGGACGGACGCGACTTAGCGCACCAGGGGCTCGCGCAGCAGGCCGAGCAGATAGCGGCCGTATGCGTTTTTCGCCATCGCCTCGCCGAGCTTCTCCAGCGCCGCGGCGTCGATGTAACCGAGCCGGTAGGCGATCTCCTCCGGACACGCGATCTTGAGCCCCTGACGGCGCTCGATGGTCTCGATGTATTGAGCGGCCTCGAGCAGCGACTCGTGCGTGCCGGTGTCGAGCCAGGCCATACCGCGTCCGAGCACCTCGACCGCCAGCTCGCCCTGCGCCAGATACGTTCGGTTGACGTCGGTGATCTCGAGCTCGCCGCGCGCGCGATGGCTTGAGCGAGGCGGCGATGTCGAGCACCTGGTTGTCGTAGAAGTACAGGCCGGTCACCGCGTAGCGCGACTTCGGGCGCCGCGGCTTCTCCTCCAGGCTCAGCACCTTGCCGTGCGGGTCGAACTCGACGACGCCGTAGCGTTCCGGATCCGCGACGGGATAGGCGAAGACGGTGCCGCCGGCAGCGCGCTGATTGGCCCGCTGCAGCAGCGGTTGCAGCTCGTGTCCGTAGAAGATGTTGTCGCCGAGCACCAGCGCGGAGCAGTCGCGACCGACGAAACCGCGCCCGATGATGAACGCCTGGGCGAGGCCGTCCGGCGAGGGTTGCACCGCGTAGGCAAGGTTGATGCCCCAGCGCGCGCCGTCGCCGAGCAGCTGCGCGAACCGCGGCGTATCCTGCGGGGTCGAGATGAGCAGGATATCGCGGATGCCGGCGAGCAGCAGCGTCGACAGCGGATAGTAGATCATCG
The DNA here is from genome assembly GCA_963777455.1 of uncultured beta proteobacterium. GTDB lineage: Bacteria > Pseudomonadota > Gammaproteobacteria > Burkholderiales > Casimicrobiaceae > PALSA-1003. The sequence continues at coordinate 1,425,311 of CAVZQQ010000004.1, read as the reverse complement.
GCTTGTCGTACACCGGCAACAGCTGCTTCGAAATGACCTGCGTCACCGGGTACAACCGTGTTCCCGATCCGCCGGCGAGGATGATGCCTTTGCGCACGGTCAAGCAGCCGTGGGGACCGCGGCATAGTTAAGCGAGATCCACTGCCGGTATTCCTGGCTCGTCACCGCAGCGAGCCACGCCTCGTTGGCGAGATACCACGCGACCGTGCGCGCGAGTCCCGAGGCAAAGGTTTCAGTCGGCGTCCACCCCAGCTCGCCGCGGATCTTGCCGGCGTCGATCGCATAGCGGCGGTCGTGGCCCGCGCGATCCTTGACGAAGCAGATCTGCGCCGCATAGTCGCGCCCGGGCCTCAGGTCGGCCAGGACGCCGCACAGCGTGCGCACGACTTCCAGGTTGGTCATTTCCGCGTGGCCGCCGATGTTGTAGGTTTCCCCGGGCCGCCCGCGCTCGAGCACAGCGCGGATCGCCGCGCAATGATCGCCGACGTACAGCCAGTCGCGCACGTTGAGCCCGTCGCCGTAGACCGGCAGCGGCTCGCCGGCAAGCGCGTTGTGAATCATCAGCGGAACCAGTTTTTCCGGAAACTGCCGTGGCCCGTAGTTGTTCGAGCAATTGGTCGTCAGCGTCGGCAGACCGTAGGTATGGCAATACGCGCGCACCAGATGATCCGCTCCGGCCTTCGACGCGGCGTAGGGGCTGTTCGGGGCATACGGCGTCGCTTCGTGGAACGCCGGCGCGGTGGGGTCCAGCGAGCCGTAGACCTCGTCGGTCGAGACGTGCAGCAGGCGGAAGCGTGCGCTCTCAGCGGGCGGCAACGCGCTCCAATAGCTGCGCACCGCTTGCAGCAGCCCGAACGTCCCGACGAGGTTGGTCGCGACGAACTCGGTCGGTCCATGGATCGAGCGGTCGACGTGGCTTTCGGCCGCGAAATTAAGCACGGCGCGCGGCCGATACTGCGCGAGCAGCGCCTCGACCTGCGCACAATCACCGATGTCGCCACGCACGAAGACGTGGCGCGGATCGCGCGCGAGCGCGGCAAGGTTGCCTAGATTGCCGGCGTAGGTCAGCTTGTCGAGGTTGACCACCGGCTCGCTGCTGGCTGCGCACCAGTCGAGGATGAAATTGGAGCCGATGAAGCCGGCGCCGCCGGTCACGAGTAGCATAAGCGTTGCCTAGCGAAGGGGCGCGAATTCTAACATGCGCGGCTCGTCGTTCCGCCGTCGTAATACTCGCGATACCAGGCCACAAATCGCGCCAGGCCCTCGGCCAGAGACGTGGTCGGCGCAAAACCGGTGGCAGCCTTGAGCCGGGCGATGGAGGCAAACGTCGCCGGCACGTCGCCCTGCTGCAGCGGCAGGTACTGCTTGATCGCGCTTCGGCCCAGCAGCCGTTCGAGCTCGCCGATGAACGCTTCGAGCTGCACCGCTTGATTGTTGCCGATATTGTAGATCGCATACGGGGCACCGCTCGCGGAGAACGCGCGCGGCGGGCGCGCGAGCACGCGCACAACGCCCTCGACGATATCGTCGACGTAAGTGAAATCGCGCTGCATGTCGCCGTGGTTGAATACCTTGATCGGCTCACCGGCGAGGATGGAGCGCGTAAACAGCATCGGCGCCATGTCCGGCCTTCCCCAGGGCCCGTAGACAGTGAAGAAGCGCAGCCCGGTCGTCGGCAGCCGGTACAGGTGGCTGTAGCTGTGCGCCATCAGCTCGTTCGCCTTCTTGGTCGCCGCATACAGGCTGACCGGATGATCGACGTTCTGCTCCTCGGCAAAGGGCAGCACGTGATTGGCGCCGTACACGCTCGAGCTCGACGCGTAGACCAGGTGGGTCGACGCCCGCGTGCCGGCAGCCTTCGAGGACCCCACCGAAGGCGTCGACGTTGTTGCGCAGGTAGGCGCCCGGATTGACGAGCGAATAGCGCACGCCCGGCTGCGCCGCAAGGTGCACCACGTGCGTGAACCGGCCGTCACCCAGCAGGCGCTCGGCGGCGGCGGGGACGGCCAGGTCGACCGTGTCGCAGCGCACGCCCGCGGCGGCGAGCTGGTCGGCGCGGGCGCGCTTTAGGCCAACGTCGTAGTACGGATCAAAATTGTCGACTCCCGTTACCGTCGCGCCGTCGCGCTGCAAGCGCAACGCCAGGTGCATGCCGATGAAGCCGGCCGCGCCGGTAACCAGGACGTTCACGCCGGCCGCCCGCTATGCGCGACCACGCCCGCCTTCCCGAAACGCGGCGCCGCGGTCATCGCGCGCGCTCCGCCTGCTCCAGGGCGCGCAGTTTGGCGTACTTGCAAAAACTGTTGAAGCTGCCGATGGCGATGTGCACCAGGCCGGCGGTTCCATCGAGAAAACCGGCGCGCAGGAAATAGAAGCGCAGGAAGCGCAGCAGCGGCGAGAACACGAGGCGCGTGCCGGAAAAACGCTCGCCGCGGGCGTGCATCGCCGCCGCCTGCAGCGTCGTGTAGTGGTTCTGCTTGGCCAGATACGCATCGAGCGATTCCGCAGACGCATGCAGCAGATCGCCATCGAGGCGGCCGACACCGGTGTCGCTCAGTACGCGCTCGTGCACGGCGTCGTCGCTCCATCGCGCATGGCGGCGGTCGAACAGCCGCAGGTTCCAGTCGGGATAGCCCTCGCCGTGCGCCAGCCAGCGCCCGAGGAAGCGATTGCGCCGCGGCATCGCATAAGCCCGATGCTGCGGTTGGTCCAGCGCGGCCCGGATCGCGCGGGCGAGTTCCGGTGACACCTGCTCATCAGCGTCCAGGCATAGGACCCAATCGTGCGCCGCCAGCGCAACCGCGAAGTTCTTCTGTGGGCCGAAACCCAACCACTCGTGCGCGACCACGCGCGCGCCGGAGCGTCGGGCGATTTCTACGGTATCATCGCGGCTGCCGCAATCGACGACCAGCGCTTCGGCGGCGAAACCGGCAGAAGCGAGGCAATCCGCGAGCTGTGCGCCCGCATCGCGCGTGATCACAACGAGCGACAAGGCAAGCGGGGGGAGCAGATCGGACATCGCGTCAGACGCGGGATGGCGCGGCAACGATTCTTGCTTTTGCACCGCGCAAGTTCCCGAAGGCGCCGCCCATTCTACGTCCAAACCCGCTCGTAAGCCACCGGCCGCACGTTGCCCGTGCCTGGCCTGACGCGCCGACCATGAACCGGGTTCTGATCATTCGTTCCTCATCGCTGGGCGACATCGTGCACGCCCTGCCGGTCGTGCATGACATGCACGCGCATTGCCCGGACCTGGCAATCGACTGGGTCGCCGAAGAGCCGTTTGCGGCGCTCGTGCGCCTGAATCACGGTGTGCGCCGCGTCGTTCCGGTCGCCCTGCGGCGCTGGCGGCATCGGCTGTCGGCGCGGGCTACCTGGCGCGAGGCAAAGGCGTTCCGGAGCGAGCTCCGGCACGAGCGCTACGACGCGGTCATCGACCTGCAGGAGCAGGTCAAAGGCGCCCTAATCGCCTGGCTTGCCCACGGTCCCGTGCACGGTCCGGATCGCGCCAGCGCCCACGAGGCGCTGGCCGCGCTGTTCTACCGGCACGGTCACCGCATCGACGCGCAGCAACATTTGATCGTGCGCTGCCGGCAGCCTCGCCGGGGCGGTATTGGGTTACGAACCGCGGGGCGCGCCGCGGTTCGATCTCGCCCCGCCGCCGGTCGACGCGGCACCGGATGCGCCGTACGTCGTGTGCCTGCACGGCACCAGCCAGGACGAAAAACTCTGGCCGGAGGCGCACTGGCGAGCGCTGCTGGAACACTTCGCCAATGCCGGTTTGGCAGTCGTGCTGCCCTGGGGCAACGCCACCGAAGCGGCGCGCAGCGGGCGCCTTGCCGCCGGCGTGCCGGGCATCACGGTGCCGCCGTTACGCGCGCTGCCGGAGCTCTCGGCGTTGCTCGCCTGCGCGCAGTTGGTGGTCGGCGTCGACACGGGACTGACGCATCTCGCCGCGGCGCTCAGCACGCCGACGGTGGCGCTGTTCGTTGCCACCGAACCGCGGTTCAACGGCGCCGAGCCGGCCAGCGCCCTGGCGCGCGACCTGGGCGGCCCAGGCGTCGTGCCCGATCCGGCGCAGGTAGTCGCCGCGGCCGGCGCTTGCTGCGCGCGCGGGTTGCCGACTGATGGAACCGGCGCGCACGGCGTACACGCTGCTCGGCTTCGCACTGTTGCCCGTGCTGCCGCTGCGACTGTGGTGGCGCGGGCGGCGCGAGCGCGGGTATCGGCGCTGGATTGGCGAACGCTTCGGACGTTACCGCGACGCGGTGCGCGGACCGACCTTCTGGATCCACGCCGTGTCGGTCGGCGAGACACGCGCGGCGGCACCTCTGGTGCAACGGCTTAAGGCCGCCTACCCCGACGCCACAATCGTTCTCACCCACATGACCGCGGCCGGTCGCGACACCGGTCAGGCGTTGTTCGGCGACGACGTCCTGCAGGCATGGCTGCCCTACGACGTGCCCTTCGCCGTGCGCGCCTTCTATGCCCATTACCGCCCGGCGGCAGGCTTCTTGCTGGAGACCGAATTGTGGCCGAACCTGATTGCGCAGGCGCATGCGCAGCGGCGTGCCGCTGTATCTGGTCAATGCCCGGCTGTCGGAGCGCTCGGCACGACTCTATCGGCACTTTCCCGCGCTCACCCGGCCGATGCTCGAACACCTCGCGGGCGTAGCCGCGCAGACCACCGCGGACGCGGCGCGGCTCGGTGCCCTCGGCGCGGCCGCTGCGATTGTCACCGGCAATCTCAAGTTCGATGTCAGCGTCCCGCCCACAGCCCTCGAGCTGGCCGCACGCCTGCGGCAACGCTGCGGGGCAGCGCGCCCGATCTGGCTGGCGGCGAGCACCCGCGACGGCGAGGAAGCCCTGCTGCTCGACGCCTTGGCCCGGGGATCGCTGCCGGGCAACTCGCTGCTCCTGCTCGTGCCGCGGCACCCGCAGCGCTTCGCGGCGGTCGCCGACCTGCTGCGCGCCCGTGGCATGGCGTTCGTCCGGCGCAGCGACGATGCCCCGGTCCCGGCCGACGTCGGCGTCATGCTCGGCGATTCCATGGGTGAGATGACCGCCGTATTACGCCGCCGCGGATATCGCCTTCATCGGCGGCAGCCTGTTGCCGCTCGGTGGGCAGAACCTGATCGAAGCGCTCGCGGTCGGCACACCAGTGGTGGTCGGCCCGCATACGTTCAATTTCGCCGATGCCGCGGAGGGCGCAATCGCAGCCGGCGCCGCGCTGCGCGTAGCCGACGCCGACCACCTGCTGGCGACGCTCGCCGCGCTCCTTGATGATCCGGTCCGTCGGGGCGCGATGGGCGAGGCCGCGCGCAACTTTCACCGCTTGCATCGCGGCGCCAGCGATCGCCTCTGGGCGTGGCTCGCCCCGCGGCTGCCGCCGCGCCGCCGCGCTCAGCTGCTGAACGCGCGGTTGACCTCCTCGACGTCCGGCTCCGCAAGCGTGCCTACGGCCTGCTTGAGCTTCAGGCTGCTGAGGATGAAGTTGTAATACGCCTGGGCCAGATTGAAGCGGGTCTGGTAGACCTGTTGCTGCTGGTTGAGCACGTCGAGGTTGGTACGCACGCCCACTTCGAGGCCGAGTTTGGTGGAGTCGTAGGAAACCTGCGCCGAGACGAGGGCCTGCTTGAAAGCATTGATCTGCGCCGCACCGCTAGTCACGCCGGTGAAGGCGGTCTGCGCCGCAAGTTCCGCGGCGCGGCGGGCCGCCTCAAGATCCTGGCGCGCCTTCTCCTGACCGGCGACCGCCTGCCGCACCTTCGAATCGATCGAGCCGCCCAGATAGAGCGGCACGTTGAGCTGCACGCCGATCTGCCCCTGCCGCTGGTCGGTCGCCACAAAGGAACTGACTGTCACCTGCGCCGCAGCGCCAAAGTAGCCCTGGTTAAAGCTCGCGACCAGGTCGAGGGTCGGGTAATGGCCGGCGCGCTGTCGGTCGACCTCGAGCACCGCGATGTCGTAGTTCGACTGCGCGATCCGGACCTGGGAATTGTCGTGCAGAGCAGCATCGATCCATGCCTCGAGCGCGTTCGGCGTCGGTGGCTTGGGATCGTACTTGGCTTCGAAGCGCCGGAGCTCTTTGGGCTGCCGGCCGATGATCGCCCGCAGTGCGGCCACCTTGTTGTCGTAATCGTTGTGCGCCGCGATCTCCTGCGCCACGATTTGGTCGTACTTGGCCTGCGCGTCATTGGTATCGGTGATGGTAGCCGTCCCCACCTCGAAGTTGCGCTTGGCCTGGGCGAGGTTTTCGCTGACCGCCGCTTTCTGGCTCTCGGTCAACTCGATGCTGAAGCGTGCGAGCAGCACGTCGAAGTACGCCTGGGCGACGCGGATGATGAGATCCTGCTGTGCCGCACTGAGCACGTAGTCGCTCTGGCCGAGGGTCTGCCGGGCCTGGTCGAGCGCAACCACGTTCTGCTTGCGATAGAGCGGCTGACTTGCCGTCACCGTGTACTGGTATTGCGGAAAGCGCTGCGTAATCGCCACCGACGGGTCGGTGTGCAGCCGTTCGTAGAAGTCGGTTTCGGTCGCGTTTGCCGCGAGCGTCACCGACGGCAGCAGATTGGCGCGCGCCTGAGGCACGTTTTCCTGGGTCGCCATCCAGGTCGGCGCGCGCCGAGGCCAGGGTCGGATCGTTGGCGACCGCATCGTGATAGATCTGCACCAGGTCCTCCGCGGCCGCGGCGGGCAAGACGACGCCCATGGCGGCGCCGAGCGCGATCGCAAACGTGCGCCTCAGCATTGCTCAGAAGACAAAGCGCGGCGGTTGCGGTGCGTTCTTGAGCGGCGCGACAACCGTCTCGAACAGGTCTTGCTGGATGATGCGCGCCCGGCGCGCTCCAGCGCACCAGCCGCGCCGTCATTGCCGGCGGATCGCCGACGACGGCGAACAGCCGCCCGCCGGGCTTGAGTTGCTTGAACCAAGAATCGGGCAGCACCGGCGTCGAGCCGGTCAGAACGATCGCATCGTAGGTGTCGTCGCGCCAGCCGCGGGCGCCGTCGCCCTTCTCCAGGCGCGCATTGCCGATCCCTGCGCCGGAGAGGTGGCCCCAGGCTTCCGCCAGAAGACGGGGATTGATCTCGACGCTGGTGACGTCTGCCGAGCGCCGCGCGAGCAGCGCGGTCAGGTAACCGCTGCCGGTACCGATTTCCAGGGTCGTGTCGCTCGGCTTGAGCTCGAGTTCCTGCACCACCCGGGCCTCCATCTTCGGCGTCCACATGTACTCACCGTCGCCGAGGGGAATCTCGAGATCCGCGAACGCCAGCGCCCGGTAGGCGGGGGGAACAAAATGCTCGCGCTTGACCGCAAACAGCAGATCGAGCACTTCCTGGTCGAGCACGTCCCAGGTGCGCACCTGCTGCTCGACCATGTTGAATCGTGCCTGTTCGAAGTCCACGTCGTCACCCTTGCTGTCAACAATCCGGGTCTGACTGCCGGTGCCCATTATCGCACGTCAATCGCCGGGCGCGGCAGCGTCCGCCGTCGCATCCGGCTCCGCAGGGACGTTGCCGACGCGTGCGGCGCGCCTCGCCTTGCGCCATTCGGTGAGGCGATCAAGATAAGTGTAGATCACCGGCACCACGACGAGCGTGAGCAGCGTCGAGGTGATCACCCCGCCGATGATCGCTCGCCCCATCGGCGCCTGCGTCTCCCTCGCTTCACCGAGTCCCAACGCCAGCGGCAGCATGCCGAAGATCATCGCCGCCGTCGTCATCAGAATCGGCCGCAGGCGCACCTGCCCGGCGGACATGAGCGCATCGCGCAACGACGCGCCGCCGCGCCGCGCACGGTTGGCGAAGTCGACGAGAAGAATCGCGTTCTTGGTCACCAGCCCCATGAGCATCACGAAGCCGATCATCGACAGCATGTTGAGCGTGGTTCCGGTCAGCAGCAGGGCGAGCAACACGCCGATCAGGGTGAACGGCAGCGAGGCCATGATCGCGACCGGCTGGGTGAAGCTCGCGAACTGCGAGGCGAGCACAAGATAGATGAAAATGACGGCTAGACCGAGCGAGGCGAACAGCGCGTCCGTCGATTCCTGCAATGTCTTCCTGCTGCCCGGCGACGACGAAACGATATCCTGGCGGCAGGGGCATCTTCTCGGCAATCTTCTTGACGTCGTCCCCGACGTTGCCGGAGGCGCGGCCCTCGGTGTTGGCATAGAGCGCGACGCGCCGTTGCAGATCCAAACCGCTTGATGATCTGCGGACTCGTGCTCTCGACGATGTCGGCCACCTGGCGCAACGGGACCATACGCAGCTCGCCGCTCCGGCCCGCGTTGGTTGGACGACAGGTAAAGATTGCCCAGATCGGACGCCAGCCTGCGATCGTCGCGGGGAAGCTGTACGTTGACCTCGTAGTTCTGCCCGTCGGGTCCGAGCCAGTAGCTCACCGTTTGTCCTGCCAACAGCGGGCGCACCGTGGCCCCCACCTGCTGCACCGATATGCCCAGGTCGGCGGCGGCGTCGTTGTTGAGCCGGATCGACAGCGCGGGATTGGCCGCCTTTTCCGACGTTTCCATGTCCGCGATGCCGGGAACCTTCGCGACTTCCTGCGCGAACTGGGCGATCAGGGTCTTCAGCGTGTCCGGATCCGGCCCGAGCAGATTCCACCAGATCGGCCGGTCGTACCCCAGCGCGAGTTCGATGCCCGGGATCGGGTCGCAAGGCGGCGCGGATCGCCTTCTCGAGATCCTTCTGCGTGCGCGCGCGCGCGCTGCGAGGGGTCAGTCGCACGTTGACCCGCGCGTAGTTGCGGCCGTCCTCGGTGCCGACCGTCGTTATCGCCAGAACGATTTCGGGGAACTGCTTGAGCACCGCTTCGACTTCGCGCACCTTGCTATCGGTGAACTCGAGGCTCGTGCCGACCGGCGTGTTGAGCCGCAGCGAGATGAAGCTCTCGTCGACCTGCGGCATGAATTCCGTGCCGATGAACGGAAGCAGCGCGAAGCTGCCGAAAAAGATGAGCACCGCCATCCAGAGGACGATGCCGCGATTGGTGAGCGTCGGCCAAGGCAGTGGCACGAGGGCGGGCTTGAGCGCGCTCCAGCGCCCGCTTCGCCACGCGGTCGCGACGCCGACGACTGGCATGTGCAACCGATGCTTGGCATCGGCAATGGCCCAGCGCGAGCATGCCGCCCGTAGACTTCGTGTGCACGCCGCTCGATGACTCGCTCGATAGCGGTCCATGAAGCGACCCAGCCAGGGACACGGCGGAAGCGCGACCGCGGCGGGTCGCGCCAGACCGAGGACAGCATCGGGTCGAGGGTGAAGCTGACGAACAGCGACACCAGCACCGCGACGGCGACGGTCAGGCCGAACTGGAAGAAGAACTGGCCGATGATTCCGCGCATGAAGGCGATCGGCACGAACACCGCGACGATGGCGAAAGTCGTCGCCATCACCGCCAGCCCGATCTCGTCGGTCCCCTCGCGCGCCGCCGCGAGATGGGTCTTGCCCATCCCCAAATGGCGCACGATGTTCTCGCGCACGACGATCGCGTCATCGATCAAGCAGCCCGATGCACAGCGACAGCGCCATCAGCGTCATCATGTTGAGCGTGAACCCGAACGCGTAGAGCGCGATGAACGTCGCGATCACCGCGATGGGCAACGTGAGCCCCGTGATGATCGTGCTCCGCCACGAGTGCAGGAACAGGAACACGATCAGCACCGTCAGCAGCGCGCCCTCGAGGATCGTGCTCTTGACCTGGTCGATGCTCGCGCTGCACCTCATCGGCCTGGGAATAGACCACCCGCACCTCGACGTCGGGCGGCAGGCGCGGCCTGCAAGCGCCTCCAGCGCCGTCGCGCACGCTTGCGCCCGACCTCGATGACGTTGGCATCCTGCGCTTTCTGCATGTCGATGGTGATCGACGGCCTGCCGTTGATGCGCGAGATCGAGTCGAGCTCCTTCTCGCCGTCGATGACGTCGGCGACCTGGCTGAGATAGACCGGGCCGCCGCCCTGCTGCGCGACGATGATGCGCCCGAACTGCTGCGGATCCTTGATCTTGCCCTCGACCCGCACGACCGCGTCGTTCTGGTCCGCGCGTCACCCGGCCGGCGGCGACGTCCTGGTTGGCATCCTGGATTGCGCGTCATCACCTGATCGATGCCGATGCCGAGCGCGGTCAGCGCCGAGGGCTTGATCTGGATGAGAATCTGCCGCGTCACGCGACCATTGACGTTGACCCGCGCCACGCCGGGAATGTTCTCGAGCGCCTTGACGATCGTCTGGTCGGTGAGCGAGGTAAGTTCGCGCAGGCTCGACGGTCGGCGACAACACGGCGAGTGACACCGTCGGCTGGCTCTCGTCGATCTGCTCGCGGACCATCAGCGACTCCTTGACGTCGCGCGGAAAGCTCGGGCGCACGGCGGCAATCTTGTCGCGCACGTCCTGGATCGCGCGCGTCGCGTCGGTGCCGAGGCGGAACTCGACGAATACCTGGCTCTGCCCCTCGCGCGAGTTGGAGAAGATCCGCTTGACGCCGGACACGGTGTTGGCGGCGTATTCGATCGGCTTGGTGACGTCCGCCTCGATCACCTCGGGCGAGGCGCCGGGATAGGCGGTCACGATCAGCGACGTACGGCAGGGTCGACATCGGGCATCTGCTCGACGCGCAGACGCGCGTACGAGAACACGCCGAGCACGACGATGCCCACCATGACCATGGTGGCGAAGACCGGGTTGTTGATCGAGACTCGCGTGACCCACATCGCCGTGCCCTCCTTATGCGCGGCGCCGCAGCCGCTAGCTCGTTCGCCGACCGGCTTGGGCGGGTTTGCCGCACGCACCAGCGCCGGCATACCCGACCTTGAGGTTGTCGAAGGGCGCGGCCAGGATCGGGATAGGCCGGCGTCGAGCGCGGTCTTGATCTCCACCCGGCCGGCGCTTTCGTCGCGACGGCCGACCGTCACGATGCGCCGCGACCAGCCTGCTGCTCCTCGATCGTCCAGACGAAGGTCTGCCCGCCTCGGTGCGGATCGCCACCGCCGGCAGGGTCGGGACCGGGGCGCCGGCGGCGAGCGTCACCTTGCCGGTTCCAAACATGCCGCCGCGCAGCGCCGCATCCGGGTTGGGGATGTGGATGAAGACCAGGATCGCGCGCGTGCCCGGCTCGGTGGTCGGATTGATCCGCTCGATGGTGCCCGGTGAAGCGCCGCTCGCCGAAGCCGTCGATCGACCACGTCGACCTTCATGCCGATGGCCAGCTCCGGAATGTCGTTGGCGGGCACCATCGCCTGCAGCTCCATCTGCGCCAGATCGACGATGGTATCGAGCGGCGCGTCGATGCTCACCTTCTGCCCGGGCTGGACGTCGCGCTTGGCGACCTCGCCGGACAGCGGCGCGGTCGACCACCGCGTAGTTCAGCGCGATCCGGGCCAGCTCCACCTGCGCCTCGTTGGACTTGAGCGTGCCCTGGGCTCACCGAGAGGTTGCTCTCCGCGCTGTCGTAGGCGTTCTGGGAAATGAACTTCTGCTTGAGCAGCAGCTGATTCTGCGTCCGCGTCTTCTCGGCCAGGGCGAGCTGGGCGCGGCTTGCCTCGAGGGCACCCATGCGGTCGGTCAGCCGCGCTTCGAGATCGGCGGTGTCGAAGCGCACGATGACCTGGCCCGCCTTGACCGCCTCCCCTTCGCGCACCGTGCACCTGGCGGATCTCACCGGCAGACCTTGGCCGTGACCGTGGTCTGGTTGAGCGGCTGCAGGGTGCCCGACAGCGGCAGCCAGCGGGTGAGCGCCCGCGGCTCGACTTGGGCCAGATCGGTCGCGGCGAACTCGAGCGCGACCGGCGCCGGTTGGCGTCGGCCATCCGCCCCGCTCTTGCTGGCCCTCAGCGCCACGCTGCCTGCCAGCGCGTCAGAACGAGCAGCGCGACCAGACCGCCAAGCGTGCGCCGCCGGGTGAACCGTCCTGCCATGAGCCAACCTCTCCCTGGAGTCGTGCCGACCCGTACCGCCGGCCTCGCCGGTCGCAAACCCGGGGCGGCACGACCCTCGGCTATCCCGTCCCCGCTTGGATGCCGGGAACCGGGCGCGCCGGATTCGAAAAGTGCGCGAGTTTAGGCCCCGCCCCGCCGCCCGGACAAGTTCGAACGCGACGAAACGCCGCGCGGCGGGCCGGCAGCCGCAATCTTCGCCGACGGGCCGTCGAGGACCTCCGCGGGGCACGTCGGCGGAGCCGGGCCCGAATTGACAGCTTACGCCTGCCAGAGAATAATTCAGGGTTCAGCTTGCTCATTATTTCCTCCGTTCATTCGTTCGTCACCGTTTCATTTACCCTTTCTGGGAGGAAATTCATGACACTTAACCGCTCGCTCGGGCTCTCGCTCGTCGCCGCGGCCTTGCTGACCGCCTACGGCTGCGGCAAGGAAGAACCGAAGCAGGCCGCGACGCCCGCCGCCACCGCCGACGGCGCCGCGCCGGCCATGCCGGAAATGGTGGTCAAGATCGGCCACGTCGGCCCGACCACCGGCCCGCAGGCGCACCTGGGCAAGGACAACGAAAACGGCGCGCGCATGGCCATCGACGACGCCAATGCCAAGGGCATCGTCATCGACGGCAAGAAAGTCAAGTTCGAACTCGACGCGCAGGACGATCAGGCCGATCCGAAGCAGGGCACGATCGTGGCGCAAAAGCTGGTCGACGACAAAGTCGCCGGCGTGGTCGGGCACCTGAACTCCGGCACCTCGATCCCGGCCTCGAAGATCTACAACGACGCCGGCATTCCGATGATCTCGCCCTCGGCAACCAATCCGAAGCTCACGCTGCAGGGCTTCAAGGACGTGTTCCGCGTGATGGCCAATGACGTGCAGCAAGGCAGCGTCATCGGCAAGGAAGCGGTCACCTCGCTGGGCGCGAAGAAGATCGCGATCATCGACGACAAGACCGCGTACGGCGCGGGCCTGGCCGACGAGACGGAGAAGGCCGCCAAGGCCGCCGGCGCGACGGTCGTCGCCCGCGAGTACACCAACGACAAGGCGACCGACTTCAAGGCGATCCTGACCAAGATCAAGTCCAAGAAGCCCGACGTGATCATGTACGGCGGCATGGACGCGCAAGGCGGACCGATGGTCAAGCAGATGAAGGAGCTTGGCATCAAGGCGAAGTTCATCGCCGGCGACGGCGTGTGCTCGGCGGAATGGCCGAAGCTCGCCGGCGGCGCGGCCGAAGGCCAGTACTGCACGCAGGCCGGCCTGCCCCCGGACAAGATGGCCAACGCCCAGGACTTCGTCACCCGCTTCACCGCCAAGTACGGCCCGATCCAGGTATACGCGCCGTACTCGTACGATGCGGCCAACACGCTGATCGAGGCGATGAAGGAGGCCAACTCGGTCGATCCGGCCAAGTACCTGCCGATGCTGGCGAAGATCTCCTATGACGGGATCACCGCCAAGATCGAGTTCGACGAGCATGGCGACACCAAGAACGGCGCCATCACCCTGTACCAGGTGAAGGACGGCAAGCTCGTGCCGATGGCGGTCAACGTCGGCGGCAAGACCGAGAAGGTCGCGGCAGCGGCGATGCGGCCGGCGCCAGCGGCGAGCCGAAGGCCGAAGACAGGACGAGATGAAGAAGGACGGCATGAAGAAGGACGAGATGAAGAAGGACGACATGAAGAAGGACGAAAAGAAGCAATAGCCGGATGCAAGGCCACGAAAACGGCGCCCCGCGGGGCGCCGTTTTTGTGTCGGCTGTCCGGAGCCGGCGCCGCGATGGGGATTGCTGAGCGCGACGCGCGCAGTGAGAGAATCTCGACAACGACTGGCGCGCCGAGGGCGGAAAGGGCAACCGCGTGGACATCCTGCTGCAGCAGCTGATCAACGGCTTGACCCTGGGCAGCGTCTACGCGCTGGTCGCCCTCGGCTACACGATGGTGTACGGCATCATCGGCCTAATCAACTTCGCCCATGGCGAGGTGGTCATGATCGGGGCGATGGTGTCGCTGTCGGTCATCACGGCGCTGCTCGGCTCGCACGTGCCGCTGCCGCCGGTGGTCGTGATCCTGGCCGGCCTTCTTTGTCGCCATCGCTGGTCTGCATGGCGATTGCCTACGCGATGGAGAAGATCGCCTACCGGCCGCTGCGCAAGGCGCCGCGCCTGGCGCCGCTCATCACCGCCATTGGCATGTCGATCATCCTGCAGAACATGGCGCTGATCATCTGGGGACGCAACTACCGCACATTTCCGACGATCATCCAGCCGACGCCGTACAACATCGGTCGGCGCGTCGATAACCGACCTGCAGGTGCTGATCATCGTGCTCGCCGGGCTGCTGATGGGCGGGTCTGGTTTTCGTCGTGCAACGCACGCGCCTCGGCATGGCGATGCGCGCGACGGCGCAGAACCCGCAAGTCGCCGGGTTGATGGGCATCGACATCAACACCGTCATCTCCGCGGCCTTCGTGATCGGCGCCGCGCTGGCCGCCGTCGCCGGCCTGATGGTGATGACCTATTACGGCATTGCCCACTACTACATGGGCTTCCTGCTTGGCCTCAAGGCATTCACCGCGGCGGTGCTGGGCGGCATCGGCAACCTCGCCGGCGCGATGCTCGGCGGAATCCTGCTCGGCATCATCGAGGCGCTGGGCGCAGGCTACATCGGCGATGTGACCAACATCTGCGGCTTCCCGTTCCTCTCCGATTCGCTGCAGCAGCAGTGCGCGGCGAACGACGGGCAGGTAAGCCTGTTCGGCAGCAACTATCAGGACGTGTTCGCCTTCTTCGTGCTCATTGCGGTGCTCGTTTTCCGGCCGTCGGGTTTGCTCGGTGAGCGGGTCAGCGAGCGCGCATGAGCAGCGCGCGGGCGTAGGCAGCGCGATTCCGCCCAAGGCCTGGGCAGGCGTGGCGCTGGTCGCGGTGGCGCTGGCGGTGCTGCCGTTCGTCGCCGGGCTAGCCGGGCAGGCGTGGGTACGCATCCTCAACTTCGCGATGATCTACATCATGCTGGCGCTGGGGCTCAACATCGTCGTCGGCTTCGCGGGCCTGCTCGACCTTGGCTATATCGCGTTCTACGCGGTCGGCGCCTACGTGTACGCGCTGCTCGCCTCGCCCCACTTCGGCATCCATCTGCCCTTCTGGGTGATCCTGCCGCTGGGCGCCGGGCTGGCGTGCCTCTTCGGCGTGCTGCTCGGCGCGCCGACGCTGAAGCTGCGTGGCGACTATCTGGCGATCGTCACGCTCGGTTTCGGCGAGATCGTGCGCATCTTTCTCAATAACCTGAACGCGCCGGTGAACCTCACCAACGGCCCGCAGGGCATCAACCTGATCGACCCGTTTCGCTTCGGCAGCTTTTCCTTTGCCGCAGGCAGAGCAGATCGCCGGCATTCCGTTTTCCGGTCCGCAGAAGTATTACTACGTGCTGCTTCTGCTGACCATCGGCGTCATCGTCATCAATCTGCGCCTGCAGAACTCCCGCCTGGGCCGCGCCTGGGAGGCCATCCGCGAAGACGAGGTCGCGGCCAAGGCGATGGGCATCAACACGCGCAATGTCAAGCTGCTGGCATTTGCCATGGGCGCGTCGTTCGGCGGCATCGCTGGCGGCATCTTCTCGGCGACCCAGGAGTTCGTCAGCCCGGAGAGCTTTGGACTGTTCGAGTCGATCATCGTGCTGGCAATGGTTGTGCTCGGCGGCATGGGCAATATCCCCGGGGTCATCCTCGGCGCGATCCTGCTGACCCTGCTGCCGGAGGTCCTGCGCTCCACGATGGAGCCGCTGCAGAACGCCTTGTTCGGTCGCGTGCTGCTCGACGCCGAAACAGTCCGACTGCTCGTCTTCGGCATCGCGCTGGTCGCCATCATGTTGTATCGGCCCGCCGGGCTGTGGCCATCCGCCGTGCGCAAGCGCGAACTCGAGGCAGCGAAGGTTGTCGAGCGAATGAACCCGCTGAGCCTGCTCGTCGCCAAGAACATCTCCAAGCGCTTTGGCGGCGTGCAGGCGCTCGCCGACGTGTCCTTCACCATCAACCACGGCGAGATCTACGGCCTGATCGGACCCAACGGGGCCGGGAAGACCTCGCTCTTCAACGTACTGACCGGCATTTACGCAGCCGATGGCGGCTCGTTCATCTTCGACGGCGAGCCGCTCGATGGCGCGAAGCCCAACGAGGTCGCCGAGCGCGGCATCGCACGGACGTTCCAGAACATCCGGCTGTTCCAGAACCTGTCGGCGCTGGAAAACGTGATGATCGGCCGCCATGTGCGCACGAAGGCGGGCGTATTCGGCGCGATCCTGCGCGACCAGCGCACGCTGGCCGAAGAAGCGGCCATCGAAAAGCGCGCCTACGAGTTGCTCGAATACGTCGGCGTTGCCAAGCGCGCCAACGATTTGGCCAAGCATCTCGCCTACGGCGACCAGCGCCGCCTGGAGATCGCCCGGGCGCTTGCCACCGAACCAAAGCTGCTCGCGCTCGACGAGCCGGCGGCCGGCATGAACGCGACCGAGACCCAGGCGCTGAAGCGGCTGCTCGAAGACATCCGCCGCGACGGCATGACCATCCTCCTGATCGAGCACGACATGAAGCTGGTGATGAGTGTCTGCGCCCGCGTGCTGGTCCTCGACTACGGCAAGAAGATCGCCGAGGACTCCTGCGCTGTCGTGCAGAACGATCCGAAGGTGATCGCCGCCTATCTGGGTGGCGAGGTGAGTCTCAATCTGAAGGGCACCTGACGTGACCACGCCGCTGCTTGAACTTAAGGCGTCTGAAGGTCGCTTACGGTGGCATCCAGGCGGTCAAGGGGATCGACCTGCAGGTCGGCGCCGGGCGAGCTCGTTTGCCTTATCGGCGCCAATGGCGCCGGCAAGACGACCACGCTCAAAGGCATCACCGGCCTGCAGCCGGTCAAGTCCGGCAAGGTCCTGTATGCCGGCGCGGACATCACGGGCAAGCCCGCGTTCCAGCTGGTGCGCAGCGGGCTGTCGATGGTGCCCGAGGGCCGGGGCGTGTTCGGTGCGCTCACCATCGAGGAGAACCTGGCGATGGGCGCCTACGCCCGCAACGACCGGGCGGCGATCAAGGCCGACGTCGAACGCGTATTCGACCTTTTCCCGCGACTCAAGGAGCGGCGCAAGCAGACTGCCGGAACCCTCTCCGGCGGCGAGCAGCAGATGCTCGCCATGGGCCGGGCCATGATGTCGCGGCCGAAGCTGCTGCTGCTTGATGAACCGTCGATGGGACTCGCGCCCCTCATGGTGCAGAAAGTCTTCGAGACGGTGATCGCCATCTCCAAGGAGGGCGTGACCATTCTGCTGATCGAACAGAACGCCAAGTTGGCGCTGGAGGTCAGCAGTCGCGGGTACGTGATGGAAAGCGGCGAGATCACGCTCGCACGGGCAAGCCAAGCAGCTGCTTTCCGACCCGAAGGTGCGCGCGGCGTATCTCGGCGAGGCAGCCTAACCTCGCCGCGCCTCGAGGATCGCGCGCGATGGACGCGCCGCGTCGCCTGCCTGCCGCATTCGCCCCGCGCGCGGTGCCGCTTAGGCACGCGTTTGCCTGGTTCGAGTCCGCAATGCGAATGTTCAAGCGCGCCCCGGTACGCTGGTGCATCGCTCGGCTGCATCACGCTGGCCAGCGAGCTGCTGCTGGACCTGGTGCCCGGCATCGGTATTGCCGCCGCCAACGTGCTCGTTCCGGTCATCGAGTGCGGCATGCTGCTCGGCTGCGGCTGCAGTCGACCGCGGCGCCGCGCTGGAGATCCGCTATGTCCTTGCCGCGTTCCGGGCACCGCCGCTGGGTCTGGCAGCCATCGTCCTGTCGGCGCTGTGCGTCTTCGCCGTCGAGACACTCGTCGCCTTTGCGACGACCGGCGCCAACCTGCTGGTGGACCTGAACGACATGCGCCTTACGCCGGCGGCGCTGCTCGTCGTCTTCGGCGCAGGTACCTTCGCGTCGCTGCCTTTTATTTTCGTACCCCTGGCGGTGCTGCTACAGAATACCCCGTTCGCCCGCGCCTTCGCGAGCAGTGCGCACGCTTTCCTGCTCAACGTAGGACCGCTGCTGCTGTTTGGCCTGCTTTCGCTGGCATTGCTCGTGATCGGATTGATGGCCTTTGGGGTTGGGCTGATCGCGGTTTTTCCGCTGCTGGCCTGCGCCAACTACGCCGCCTGGAAGGACATCTACGGCAGCGCGGCGGCGCTCACTGCGTCGTGACGATGTCGAATCCGGGTGACTGTGCCGACGCCGGTTCAACCGCGACCGCGTCCACGCGGGCCGCCGGCGGCCCGCGATGCGCCCAAGCGATGACCGCCTCGACGTCGCCCTCGGACCCGGCGACGACCGCTTCGACACTGCCATCGCGGCGATTCCTGACCCAGCCGGAGAGGTTGCGCGCGCGCGCCTCGTCGGCGAGCGCATAGCGGAAGCCGACGCCCTGCACGCGCCCGCTGATCGTCAGCCGACGGGCGATCATGGCGTCCCGGCAAGTGCGGCGTCCCGGCGCCGCACATAGAGCAGCAGCGCGGCGATCGTCTTGGCGTCGGTAATTTCCTCGCGATCGATCGCCGCAAGCATTTCATCGACGGACATCAGCGCAACGTCGAGAAATTCGCCGGCATCCAGCTGCGCGCCGACATGGGTCAAGCCCTCGGCGAGGAAGAACTCGATGGTCTCGGTCGAGTACGACACAATTGGGTGCACGCGGCCCAGCCAGCTCCAGGTGGCAGCAAGGTACCCGACCTCCTCGCGCAGCTCCCGTCGGGCAGTGTCGAGTGGTGCCTCGCCAGGGTCGAGCTTGCCGGCGGGGAACTCGATCATGACGCGGCCCAGCGGATAGCGGTATTGGCGTTCGATGATGAGCCTGCCGTCTTGGAGAACCGGTACGATCAGCACGGCTCCGGGGTGCACGATGTACTCGCGCGTGGCGAGCGTCCCGTCGGGAAGCCGCACCGTGTCGCGACGCACGTGCAGAAGCTTGCCGTCGAAGACCGCCTCGCCGTCGACCTGGGTCTCGACGAGGTGCGCGCTGTCCGAGCCGCGATCCGCGCTGCTCATGTCTGCAGCCAGTCCTTTGCCGCCAGAAAGTCCGTGTATAGGCATGCCTCCGGCGAACCGGGCTCGGGCCGCCAGTCGTACCGCCACTTCACCAAGGGCGGCAGCGACATCAGGATGGCCTCGGTGCGGCCGTTGGACTGCAGACCGAACAACGTGCCGCGGTCGTAGACGAGATTGAACTCGACGTAGCGGCCACGCCGATACGCCTGAAAGTCCCGCTCGCGCTCGCCGAAGGGCATGCCTTGGCGCCGCCGCACGATCGGTTCATATGCCGGCAGAAAACGCTCGGCGACGCTGCGTGTGAGCGCAAAGCAATGCTCAAATCCGCCCTCGCTCAGATCGTCAAAAAAGATGCCGCCGATGCCGCGCGGCTCACTGCGGTGGCGCAGGAAGAAGTAGTCGTCGCACCAGCGTTTGAAGCGCGGATGATAGTGGGCCCCAAATGGTGCAAGCGCGTCACGGCAGCACCCGTGGAAGTGCATCGCGTCTTCGGCGAAGCCATAGTAGGGTGTCAGATCCATGCCTCCGCCGAACCACCAGAGGGGCTCGGCCTCGGCCTCGTGGGCGGCGAACAGGCGCACGTTCAGGTGCACCGTCGGCACGTAGGGATTGCGTGGATGCAGCACCACCGATACCCCCATGACCTCGAATGCGCGGCCGGCAAGCTGAGGACGGGTGGCCGTGGCCGAGGGCGGCAGGCGCTCGCCGCGCACGTGGGAGAAATTGACGCCGCCACGCTCGAACACCGTACCCTGCTCGATGACGCGGCTCACTCCACCGCCGCCCCCCTCGCGCACCCACTCGTCGCGGGCGAAGCCCGTGCCGTCGAGCGCTTCCAGCCGCGTCACGATCCGCGTCTGCAGATCGGTGAAATAGTCGCGCGCGGCGCCGATGTCCATGAGGCTGCGCCCCGCTATTCGATTCAGGCGCGACGCTCGCCCAGAGCGCGACTGCCGATGTCTTTGCGGTACTGCATGCCGTCAAAGTGGATCCGGGCGATGGCCGCGTAGGCGGTGCGGCGCGCCTGCCGCACGGTTTCGCCGAGCGCAGTGACACACAACACGCGCCCGCCAGCGGTCACCGGCCGGTTGGCGGTAAGCGCTGTGCCGGCGTGGAACAGCTTGCAATCGGGAACGACCACGTCAAGACCCGCGATCGCATCGCCCGTGCGGGGCGTGCCGGGATAACCCGTTGCCGCAAGAACCACCCCGAGCGCGGCGCGACGATCCCATTCGGCTTCGGCGCCATCAAGCGTGCCGTCGATCCCGTACCCCAGGAGTTCGACTAAGTCCGACTTCAGCCGGAGCATCATCGGTTGCGTCTCGGGATCACCGAGTCGGCAGTTGAATTCCAGTGTGCGCGGTGTGCCGGCGGCATCGATCATCACGCCAGCGTAGAGGAATCCCGTATACGGAATGCCGTCGGCGAGCATGCCGTTGACCGTCGGCAGGATGATCTCGCGCATGATGCGCGCGTGAATGGCCGGGGTCACGACCGGAGCCGGCGAATAGGCGCCCATGCCGCCGGTGTTCGGGCCGCAATCGTCATCTTCGAGGCGCTTATGATCCTGGGACGAGGCGAGCGGCAGCACATGCCTGCCGTCGACCATGACGATGAAGCTCGCTTCTTCGCCGACGAGCAGGTCCTCGACGATGACCCGCGCGCCGCCTTCATTGTGCTGGATTCCGAGGTGACCGGCGCCGAGCATGGCATCGATGGCGGCGTGGGCCATGGCGAGTTCGCGTCGCGACGACCACCCCCTTGCCTGCGGCCAAGCCGTCTGCCTTCACCACGATCGGCGCACCGCGTGCGTCGACGTAGGCGTGCGCCGCGGCCGCATCAGTGAACGACTGATAGGCCGCGGTCGGAATGCGCGTGCCGCTGCATGAACGCTTTGGCGAAATCTTTGGAGCTTTCGAGCTGGGCGGCGGCGCGTGTCGGGCCCGAAAATCCGCAGACCCGCGGCGCGAAACGCGTCGACGATGCCGGCTGCGAGCGGAGTCTCTGGTCCGACGACGGTGAGGTCGATTTGCTCGGAGCGCGCCAGGTCGAGAAGTTCCGGAATGGCCGTGACTGCCACGTTGGTTAGTTCGGGTTCGAGTGCCGTGCCGGCGTTACCGGGCGCGACGAAGACCTTGGCCACGCGCGGCGACTGCGCGATCTTCCAGGCCAAGGCGTGCTCGCGGCCGCCGCCGCCGACGACGAGGACGTTCAACGCGCGGCCTTCACTTGAGATCGATTTTGCCGAAGACGTAGAGAATGGCTGCCGTGATTGATCCCGCCGTTGAGCTTCGGGATATAGGTCGAGAGCACCTCGACCTTCTGATAGCGCAACGAGAACAGCGGCAGCACCACCGGCACCGGCCAGCCGCTGGCGATATCCGGCCGCTGAATGAATCAGCGCCGTGAAGCCCAGCCCTGGTTGAATCCCATCCCGATCCAGCCAGTAGGTTGACCAGCTGTACCCCACGTTGTATTGCGGCTGGCGGTGGGAATCGTCGAACACCAGGAAGTACACGTTCTCCGTGTCCCCGTTGGGCATCTCCCGCGAACGCGCCAAGCCGCCACCCCAGGCGTCCGAGTTCTCCATGGCGCGGCGCTCGGACGTCCAGGTCCATGGCGTGTGCCAGGAATAACCGGAGACCAGGAGGGCGTTGTCGCCGTCTTGGTAAGTGTCGGCGACGTGCCGGCAGCCTGCTTCGACCCACGACCAGAGGTCGGCGCATTCGAAGGCGTGGGCGCTGCCGGACAAGCCCAGCACAACGGCGGCAATCATGAATCGTTTCAAGACCTATCTCCCCTGCGGTTGGTTGGCGCGTCAATGCCGGAAGTGGCGGATACCGGTAAATACCATAGCTACGCCCCGCTCGTCTGCAGCGGCAATGATCTCCGCATCACGCACGCTGCCACCGGGCTGGATAACCGCTACCGCGCCGTTGTCGGCCACGACATCCAGGCCGTCACGGAAGGGAAAGAACGCGTCCGACGCGGCCACCGATCCGACCAGCGACAGGCCCGCGTTCGCCGCCTTGAGCGCGGCCAGCCGCGTCGAGTCCACCCGGCTCATTTGTCCGGCGCCGATGCCCAGGGTCCGCCCGGCCACAGCATAGACGATGGCGTTTGACTTCACGTACTTGGCCACGCGCCAGGCAAACAGCAGGTCGGCAAGTTGCGCCGTACTGGGCGCCCTGCGCGTGACGACCCTGAGCTCCTCGGGAGCTAGGTTGCGCGTGTCCGGCGTCTGCACGAGCAGGCCTCCGCCGACGCTTTTCATGTCCCAGGCAGTGCGCCTCGGACCGACGCCCGGTATCTCCAGCACACGGACGTTGGCTTTTCGTGCAATCACCGGCAACGCGTCCGGCGCGTAGCTCGGCGCGACCAGCACCTCGACGAACTGCGCACTCACCGCCTCGACGGTTGCCGCATCGACCTCACGATTGACGGCTATGATTCCGCCGAACGCCGATGTCGGATCAGTCGCAAACGCGTTGCGGTAGGCGTCGAGCGGGCTGGCGGCGATTGCAACGCCGCAGGGGTTCGCGTGCTTGACGATTACGCACGCCGTTTCGCCGAAGGTCTTGACGCACTCCCATGCCGCGTCGGCGTCCGCGATATTGTTGTAGGAGAGCGCCTTGCCCTGCAATTGTTTATAGGTAGCGATAGCGCCGGCGACCTGCGGTTCACTGCGGTACAACGCGGCGCGCTGATGCGGGTTTTCGCCGTAGCGCAGGTCGTCCACTTTCGGGCCCTCCCAGGCCCAGCGCTCGGGGAATGTCCCGGCGGCCCCGCTTGCCTCGCGCGCGCTCAGGTAGCTGCTAACCGCGCCGTCGTATGCCGCCGTGTGCGCGAACGCCTTCTGTGCGAGGCGAAACCGCGTCGCGGGCGAGAGTATGGTGTGGTTGGCGCGCAGTTCGGCAAGTAGCGCGGGGTAATCGGCCGGGTCGACGACGACGCCGACGTGGGCGTAATTCTTGGCCGCCGAGCGGGCCATGGCCGGGCCGCCGATGTCGATGTTCTCGATTGCATCCTCCAGCCTACAGCCCGGTTTGGCAATGGTCTCGCGAAACGGGTAGAGATTGACGACAACCAGGTCGATCGGCGGGATCGCGTGCTCGGACAAGGCTGTCTGATGCGTCGCGAGGTCGCGCCGGGCAAGAATGCCGGCGTGCACCTTCGGGTGCAGGGTCTTGACCCGGCCGTCGAGCATTTCCGGAAAAGCGGTGTAGGCACCGATTTCGGTTACCGGGATACCGGCGTCGGCCAGGGCACGCGCGGTGCCTCCGGTCGAGAGCAGGCGTACGCCCAGCGCATGCAACCCCTGCGCGAAGTCGATGAGTCCGGCCTTGTCCGAGACCGACAGCAGCGCCTGGGTAATCGGTGCAGACACGAGGAACGGGTGCTTGGCTCAGTCCGAGGATCGGGAGCGCCCACGCCGCAGGGCGTGGCGCACAGCCCGGCAATGCTAGCCGTCCGCGAGCGCGCGCGCAACGCCGCAAATCAAACCCGCCATCAGCTGGCGGCCGAGCACCTACCGGATACCGTACTTGGAAAGCTTCGAGCGCAAGGTGTTCCGATTCAGCCCCAGCATGCCGGCTGCCTGCGATTGATTGCCGCCGGCGCGATGCATGATCGTCGCCAGCAAGGACCGCTCGACGTTGGTTATCACCATGTCGTAGATGCCGTGCGGCGCTTCCCCATCCAGCTTGCGGAAATATTCCTCAAGCGATTTCTCGACGCTGCGGCCGATCTCGTTGGTGCCGTTTAGGCGTAGGCTTCTCTTCACGCTGCGAGGGCCTCCTCTTCCCACGTAGCTGCGGCTGTTTTCGCCGCCGGCGTGCACTCGAGCCGGTCGGCGTTCGCCGCGAGCCGATCAAAGAACCCGTTCACCGCCGCGATCTGGGCCGCGGCGGTTATGACGCAATTGATTTCATGGCGAAACGCCTCGCCGCCCATCAGGCTCGCGGCGTACCAGCCCAGATGCTTGCGGGCAATGCGCACGCCGGAGACTTCGCCGTAAAACGCGTAATGATCGGCGAGATGCTCAAGAATGACCTGGCGAATCTCCTCTACCCGCGGCGGCGGTAGCTCTTCGCCATGGTCCAGGTAATGCCGGATCTCGCGGAAAATCCAAGGCCGGCCCTGCGCAGCGCGGCCGATCATGATGGCATCGGCACCAGTGCACGCTGAGGACCTCGCGCGCCTTGGCCGGCGAGTCGACATCGCCGTTGGCGATGACTGGGATCCGGGTCGTTTGCTTGACGGCGCGGATGGTATCGTATTCGACCGGACCAACGAAGGCGCATTCCCGCGTGCGCCCGTGGATCGACAGCGCGGCGATGCCGGCGTCTTCGGCGATGCGGGCGACGCGTACCGCATTACGTGCTCGCGGCTCCAGCCGGTGCGGATCTTGAGCGTCACCGGCACGTCGACGGAGTTGACAACCGCAGCGATGATCGCAGCCACCAGAGGCTCGTTCTGCAGCAGTGCCGACCCCGCGGCAACGTTGCAGACCTTCTTCGCGGGGCAGCCCATGTTGATGTCGATGATCTGGGCGCCGCGCTCGACGTTGTAGCGCGCGGCGTCGGCCATTAGCGCCGGGTCTGCTCCAGCGATCTGCG
This sequence comes from uncultured beta proteobacterium, assembly GCA_963777455.1. GTDB lineage: Bacteria > Pseudomonadota > Gammaproteobacteria > Burkholderiales > Casimicrobiaceae > PALSA-1003. The sequence continues at coordinate 1,400,696 of CAVZQQ010000004.1, read as the reverse complement.
CAACGATAGGTTCGACTTCACCACGATGATCAGTGCGCCGCTGGGACTTTTCGGTGCCGCGCAGTTGCGGGTTCGACGCAACCATCTCTGAAATAGCCAACCCCGCGCCAAGCCGTTTGCACAGCTGCCGGAACGGCCTATCGGTAACTCCCGCCATCGGCGCGACGACGAGGTTGTTGTCAATGCAATACGGGCCGATGCGCACAGCGGAGAGCCGGTGAGAAAAAGTCGGTCGGGGGATGGCTTCGAAACGCAAAGCATTATACCGAGTTTGCACGCGAGTGTTGCCTTGCAGTGCGCAAGTTCGCGCCGACCGTTGCAGATTTTCCACGCGCGTCGGCTGGGTGCGCTCAGCGCATGCCGAACGACATCGCGCGCGCAAACGCGCGCTTCACCTCTGGCAATGCATCGAGCATAGTAAGCGCCAACCCCCGTGGCCAACGCAGCAGCGATGCGTCGGTACCGAAGATTCCAAGCAGGCCGTGCGTAAATGCGATGCCGGCGCCGCGGTCGCGGCGCCGGCGGTGCGCGTACGCGGCGAGCCGATCGCGCGCGCCGATTGCGTCGCGCGGCGTCGCAAGCAACTCCTGCGCCAGCTCGTACGCGTCGCGCATACCGAGGTTAAATCCCTGCCCGGCAACAGGATGGAGTGCCTGCGCTGCGTTGCCGAGCAGCGTAAGGCGCTCGCAGATAACGCTTTCCGCATAATCGAGCTGCAACGGAAATGTGCGGCGCTCGGCGACGCGTTCGAGCGCCGGTGGCGCGTAGCGCGCGCCCGTGCGCGACCCGAATCGGTGCGCCAGGGCCGCCAGGAATTCCGCATCGGGGAGCGTCAGCAGGGATTGTGCCTGCTCTGGAGTTGTGGTCCACACGAGGCCGTAATGGTTGCCTTCCGGCAGGAGCGCGACCGGGCCCTGCGGCGTAAAGCGTTCGAAGGCGACACCGTGATGCCCTTCACGCGGCCAAACCTTGCCCACCAAGGCGACTTGGCCATAGTCGTGGCGTCGACGCCGTATCCCCCGTGCGATGTCGCCACTGCCGTCGGCGAGCGCGACCAAACGCGCACGTCAACTCGGTCCGGGAGTTGCCGCGCAGGGCAGCGACGACCGCGTACGACGGGGTAGCGCGCACCTCGCCCACCGTGGCCCCGTGCCGCACCGCGATGCCGGCGCGCGCCAGCGCAGCGTCGAGCGCGGCCTGCAGCGCGCGATAGCTGACGACGTAACCCAGCGCGGGCAGCCCTTGCTCGATTGCGTCGAGGCGCACCCGGCCGAAGCCCCCGCGCTGCGAGATGTCGATCGCGGTAATCGGCGTCACCGCGTCCGGGCCGGCGGCAACTGCGGTCCAGACGCCGACACGTTCCAGGATCAGACGCGCGCCGTGGGACAGTGCCAGCGATCGGTCACCGCGCCCGATCGTGCCTTCCGCCCGCGCGTCCAGCACGACCACGTCGAGGTCGCCGTCGACGAGCGCCAAGGCAAGCGTCGCCCCGACCGGCCCGGCGCCGACGATGATGAGGTCATGGAGCATCGGACGCGGCCATCACCGGCCGCACGCGGCCTCCACATCGGCAATGGTCTTTGGCGCGGCTGCTGTCAGGTTCTCATTGCCGGCGGCCGTGACCAGGACGTCGTCTTCGATGCGTACGCCAATATCCCAGAATGCCTCGGGCACGTTGTCCGCCGGCCGGATGTAGCAGCCCGGTTCGACGGTAAGCACCATGCCCGGCTCGAGCAGGCGCGATTCACCTGCCAACCCGGTACAGGCCGACATCGTGGACGTCGAGGCCGAGCCAATGCCCGGCGCGATGCATATAGAACTGCTTGTAGGCCCCCGATTCGAGCACCGCGTCAAGCGTGCCTTCGCACAGCTTGAGGTCGATCAAGCCCTGCGCGAGCACGCGTTCGGCAACCTGATGATAATCGTGGAAGGCGCGCCCCGGCCGGACCGCATCGATGCAGGCGAGCTGCGCGGCGAGCACCAGCTCGTAAACCGCCCTTTGGGCGCCGCTGAACTTGCCGCTGACCGGAAACGTGCGCGTGATGTCCGCCGCGTAGCCTTGGAACTCGCAACCGGCATCGATGAGCAGCAGATCGGATCGCTTGGGCCTGGCGGTTGTTCTCCCGGTAATGCAGGACGCAGGCGTTCGGGCCGGACGCGACGATCGAAGGATAGGCGACAGCCTGGGCGCCGGAACGCAGGAACTCATGCGCGAGCTCGGCTTCGACCTGGTATTCAAACCAGCCCGGTCGGGTGCGCTGCATCGCGCGGCGATGTGCGTCGCTGGAGATTTCCGCCGCACGGCGCATGAGCTTGAGCTCCTCGCCGTCCTTCACGCACGCGCATGGCGGCGATCACGCCACGCACGTCGACCACCGCTTCCGGTGCAGCGACGCCGGTGCGCACGCGATTGCGCACCTCGTTTAGCGTCGCCGTGATCAGTCTGATCCCACGCCGGATACAGGCCCAGCGGCGTATACAGCGCCGGCCGGTCGCAGGTCCAGTCGGCCAGTTTGGCCGCGAGTTCGGAGATCGGAAGCGCCTCGTCAAACGCGAAGATCTCGCGCGCCGCGTCGGGGCCGTAGCGAAAGCCGTCCCAGATCTCGCGTTCCGGATTCTTGTCGCGACAAAACAGAATCTGCCGCGAATCGCCCGCCTCGGGTCCGGCGACAAGGACCACGGCCGCTTCGGGCTCCGGAAAGCCCGAGAGGTAGTAGCAATGGCTGTCCGGTCGATACGGGTAATGCGTGTCCGCGTTGCGGACCGCCTCCGGCGCGGTGGGAATGGCAGCGATGCCGCCGCCGCTTTGCGCGCGCATTTCGGCGATAAGTCGCGCGCGGCGGTCGCGCTGTTGCTGATGGCTGTGGTGCATTGGGAGATGGCCAGTGCAGGCAAAAGAAGCGGCAATTATAAGGCTGCTTCGGCGATCTTTGCCGTGCCGCTGGTTCTGCGTTGCCGGTCAATCGATGCGGTGCCCGGGTGCGCTACTATCGCGCTCATGACCACGCCGTCGCTCGATTCAGGGGCCGTTTCCGGCGCCAACGTGCGCGAGGCCAAGCGCGCGCTGCGCGACCGCGTCCTGCAGGCACGCGACGCGTTGCCGGCTCGCGGAGCGGCTGCGGGCCGGGGCCGCCATCGCCGCAGCGATCGCCGCGCGCGGCGACTTCCGCGCCGCCGGCACGGTTCTGCTCGCGCTTTCCTTTCGCAGCGAATGGGACACGCGCGCGCTCCTGGCCGCGGGGCTGGCCGCGGGGAAAACCGTCGCCGCGCCGCGCGTTAACGCCGCGACCCGGATGCTCGAAGCGTGCCGGGTCACTCGATCCCGACCGCGATCTTGCCCCGGGGTTTCGCGGCATCCCGGAGCCGCTGCCCCATTGCGCACCGGTCGCGCTGGCCGCGATCGACTGGGTGCTGGTGCCGGGCGTCGCCTTTGACCCGTACGGCTATCGCATTGGTTACGGCGGCGGTTATTATGACCGGCTGCTGCCGCTGCTGCGCCGCGACGTGCGTCGCGTTTCCGGTGCGTTCGAGCTACAGGTTGTCGACCGTGTCCCCACCGCGCCGCACGACTTGACCGTCGACGCGATCGTCACCGAGCGGCCGCACGCTCCAACCGCAACCGCGGCCCTAACGCCGCCTTTCCGCCGGGCCGGCGCGGGCGAGCACTGGCGCTATACCGATTGCGTTCCAGGACGCCTCGCGTGCCGGTGTGCCGCTTTCTAGAAGCCTCCTGCGCTGCGTGGTAGCATGATCCCGCCGTCGCTTCGCAGGCGGCCTGCGCCGGGCACAGCGTTCCGGGCGCGACGCACACCATCGACCGAAGCATACCCGCAACGCCGCAACCCATCGCGAGGAGTTCTCCATGGACATGAAGTCCGACGTCGACCCGGAAGAAACGCGGGAATGGCAGGATGCGATCGACGGCGTCATCGACCACGAAGGCGCCGAGCGCGCCCATTTTCTAATCGAGCAGGTAATCGACAAGTCGCGCCGGCGCGGCGCGTACGTGCCGTTCTCTGCGAACACCGCTTACATCAACACAATTCCTGTCGAGCGGCAGCCGCACATGCCAGGTGACCAGGCGATCGAGGAGAAGATCCGCAACTACGCGCGCTGGAACGCGATGGCCATGGTCGTGCGTGCGAACAAGCACACCAATGTCGGCGGCCACATCGCGAGCTACGCTTCGGCGGCGACGCTCTACGACGTCGGCTTCAACCACTTCTGGCATGCGCCGTCGGCCACCCATGGCGGGGATCTGGTATTCATGCAGGGCCACTCAGCGCCCGGCATTTACGCGCGCGCTTTCATGCTCGGCCGCTTCACGGTGGAACAGATGGACAACTTCCGCCAGGAGGTCGACGGCAAGGGCATCTCGTCGTATCCGCACCCGTGGCTGATGCCTGATTTCTGGCAGTTCCCGACCGTCTCGATGGGCCTGGGGCCGCTGATGGCGATCTACCAGGCGCGGTTCATGAAGTACCTGCAGGACCGTGGTCTCGCGCAGACAGATGGCCGCAAAGTCTGGTGCTTCTGCGGCGATGGCGAGATGGACGAGCCCGAATCGATGGGCGCGATCGGCATGGCCGGACGCGAGAGGCTCGACAACCTGATCTTCGTGGTCAATTGCAACCTGCAGCGCCTCGACGGACCAGTGCGCGGCAACGGCAAGATCATCCAGGAGCTTGAAAGCGATTTCCGCGGCGCGGGCTGGAACGTCATCAAGGTGATCTGGGGCACCCATTGGGATTCCCTGCTCGCCCGCGACCACAAGGGCATCCTGATGCAGCGCATGATGGAGTGCGTCGATGGCGAATACCAGACGTTCAAATCGAAGGATGGCGCCTACGTGCGCGAGTACTTCTTCAATACCCCGGAGCTAAAGGAGTTCGTCGCCGACTGGACCGACGAGGACATTTGGCACCTGAATCGCGGTGGCCTCGACCCGTTCAAGGTCTATGCGGGCTATCACGCGGCAGCGAATCACCAGGGCCAACCCACGGTCATACTGGCCAAGACGATCAAGGGCTACGGCATGGGCGAGTCGGGCGAGGCGCAGAACATCACCCATCAGCAGAAAAAGATGTCGACCGAATCGATTCGCGCCATGCGCGACCGCTTCCAGATCCCCGTGCCGGACGACAAGATCGAGGAGGTTCCCTACATGACCTTCGCCGGCGGGCTCGCGCGAGGCGGAGTACATGACAGGCCCGGCGCATGGACTTGGGCGGCTTCCTGCCCGCGCGCCGCGGCAAGGCCGAGTCGCTGGTCGTGCCGCCGCTGTCCGCCTTCGAGCGCTTCCTGAAGAGCACTGACGACCGCGAAATCTCCACTACGATGGCGTTCGTGCAGATCCTGCAGACGCTGCTTCGCGACAAGAACATCGGCAAGCGCATCGTTCCGATCGTGCCGGACGAGTCGCGCACGTTCGGCATGGAGGGCATGTTCCGCCAGCTCGGGATCTGGAGCCAGCTCGGCCAGCTCTATACGCCCCAGGACGCCGACCAATTGATGTTCTACAAGGAAAGCAAGGACGGTCAGATCCTGCAGGAAGGAATCAACGAGCCCGGCGCGATGTGCGACTGGATCGCGGCGGCAACGTCGTATTCGACGCACGGCGTGCCGATGATTCCGTTCTACATCTTCTATTCGATGTTCGGCTTCCAGCGCGTCGGTGACCTGGCGTGGGCGGCCGGGCGACATGCGTTCGCGCGGCTTCCTGCTCGGCGGAACGGCCGGGCGCACGACGCTGAACGGCGAAGGGCTGCAGCACGAGGACGGGCACTCGCACGTGCTCGCGGCGACGATTCCGAACTGCGTGCCGTACGACCCGACGTTTGGCTACGAAGTCGCCGTGATCATTCAGGATGGCCTGCGTCGCATGTACGCCGAACAGGAAGACATCTATTACTACCTGACGGTGATGAACGAGAACTACGCACACCCGGCGATGCCGGAAGGTGCGCCGCCGCACATCATCAAGGGCATGTATCTGTTCAAGGCGGGTGACCGCAAGAGCAAGGCGCCGCGCGTGCAGTTGCTGGGCTCCGGCACGATCTTCCGCGAAGTGATCGCCGCGGCGGATCTATTGCAGCGCGACTGGGGCGTCGACGCGGATCTGTGGAGCTGCCCGAGCTTCACGCTGCTGGCTCGCGACGGATATGCGACCGCGCGCTGGAACATGCTGCAACCCGATGGCGAAGCCGAAGTTCTCGCACGTCGAGGAGTCGTTGAAGGAAGCGCAGGGACCGGTCATCGCCGCGACCGACTACATGCGCGCGTTTGCGGAGCAGATCCGCCCTTATGTTCCGCGCGCGCTACGTCGTCCTCGGCACCGACGGCTTCGGCCGGTCCGACACGCGCGAGAAGTTGCGCCATTTCTTCGAGGTCGATCGTTATTACGTGACGATCGCCGCGCTGAAAGCGCTCGCCGACGACGGTGCCTTGCCGGCCGCGACTACCGCTGAGGCCATAAAGAAATACGGCATCGACGTGGCAAAGCCGGCGCCGTGGACGGTATGAGTCGACGGCTTGCGGCGTGACGCCAAGGCAGCTGCGAACACCGGGAAATGATCTAGGCGGTTCGGTGGCTCCCGGCAAAACAAGAAGGTCCCCATGAGCACAATCGAGGTCAAGGTTCCCGACATCGGCGATTTCAAGGACGTGCCGGTCATCGAGGTGTTCGTCAAGCCCGGCGACGCGGTGAAGGCGGAGGATTCGCTGGTCACGCTGGAGTCGGACAAGGCGACCATGGACGTGCCTGCGCCGGCCGCGGGCACGGTCAAGGAACTCAAGGTCAAGGTCGGCGACAAGGTCAGCGAAGGCAGTGCTGATCCTGACGCTCGAATCGGCCGCCGCGGAGGCGCCAGCGGCGCGCGCGGCGCCGGCAGCAAACCCCGCCGCGACGTCAGGCGTCGCCGCAGCGGCCACTCCGGCGGCACCCCCTCGGAACGAGCCCCCGGCGCCACGGGCCACCGCGCCGAGCGCCCCAGCGACCGGGCCGCTCGCCGTCAAGGTTCCCGATATCGGCGACTTCAAGGACGTGCCGGTGATCGAAGTCTTCGTTCGACCCGGCGACAGCGTCAAGCCGGAAGATCCGCTGGTTACGCTCGAATCCGACAAGGCGACGATGGATGTACCGGCGCCGGCTGCGGGCGTGGTCAAGGAACTCAAGGTCAAAGTCGGCGACAAGGTCAGCGAAGGCAGCGTGATCCTGCTGCTCGAAGCGGCAGGCGCCGTGGCGCCGGCACCCGGCGCGCCGGCGCAGGAAGCTCCCGCCACCGCCGGCACCGGTGTCGGCGACGGCTCTGCCGACGGCAACAGCGCCCTGCGCCGCGCCGCCGGCCGCGGCGGTGGACGATGCCGCGTTTCGCCGCGCCCATGCCTCGCCTTCGGTGCGCGCCTTCGCGCGCGCGCTCGGGGTCGACCTGTCCAAGGTCAAAGGCAGCGGTCCGAAGGAGCGCATCCTGCAGGAGGACGTGCAGGGCTACGTCAAGCAGGCGCTCAGCGGCGCTGCAGCGGCGCCCGCGCCGCCCACCGGCGGCGGCGTGCTCAACCTGCTGCCTTGGCCCCAGGTCGATTTCACCAAGTTCGGCCCGGTCGAGAGCAAGCCGCTGTCGCGGATCAAGAAGATCTCTGGCGCCAACCTGCATCGCAACTGGGTGATGATCCCGCACGTCACGAACCACGAGGACGCCGATATCACCGACCTCGAAGCCTTCCGCGTGCAGCTCAACAAGGAAAACGAGAAGGCCGGAATCAAAGTGACGATGCTCGCCTTCCTCATCAAGGCCTGCGTGGCGGGATTGAAGAAGTTTCCGGAGTTCAATGCGTCGCTCGACGGCGACAACCTCGTCTACAAGCAGTACTACCACGTCGGCTTTGCCGCCGACACGCCTAACGGCCTGGTCGTGCCGGTGATCAAGCATGCCGACCAGAAAGGCGTGCTGGCGATCGCCAAGGAAATGGGCGAGCTGTCCGCCAAGGCACGCGAGGGCAAGCTCGGCCCGGCCGACATGCAGGGCGGCTGCTTTTCGATCTCCAGCCTGGGCGGCATCGGCGGCACGTATTTCACGCCGATCATCAACGCGCCCGAGGTGGCCATTCTCGGCGTTTGCCGCTCGGCCATGCGTCCGGTGTGGGACGGCAAACAATTCGCCCCCCGATTGATCCTGCCGCTGTCGCTGTCCTACGATCACCGCGTGATCGACGGCGCCGCGGCGGCGCGATTCAACAGCTTCCTGGCGGGGATGCTAGCCGACATGCGCCGATCGCTGTTATGAGGCGCGGCTCGCGTCGCATGTCGGGTAGCGTTTCCTAAGGTCCCCATGAGCACAATCGAGGTCAAGGTTCCCGACATCGGCGATTTCAAGGACGTGCCGGTCATCGAGGTCTTCGTCAAGCCCGGCGACGCGGTGAAGGCGGAGGATTCGCTGGTCACGCTGGAATCGGACAAGGCGACCATGGACGTGCCTGCGCCGGCCGCGGGCACGGTCAAGGAACTCAAGGTCAAGGTGGGCGACAAGGTCAGCGAAGGCAGTCTGATCCTGACGCTCGAATCGGCCGCCGCGGAGGTGCCAGCGGCGCGCGCGGCGCCGGCGCTACCGGCCGCTACCGTCGCCCCGGCCGCCGTCCCCGCCGCCGCGCTGACGACGCCCCGACCGGCACCGCCACACGTTGCCGCTGCGCAGGGCGCGGCGACGTACGCCGGCGCGGCCGACATCGAATGCGAGATGCTTGTCCTCGGCGCGGGCCCGGGTGGTTACAGCGCCGCGTTTCGCAGCGCGGATCTGGGCATGAAAACGGTGCTCGTCGAGCGCTATCGCGACGCTCGGCGGCGTGTGTCTGAATGTCGGTTGCATTCCGTCGAAGGCGCTGCTGCATATCGCGGCCGTCATGGACGAGGCCAGTCCCTGGCCGAGCACGGCGTTGCTTACGGACCGCCGCAGATCAATCTGGACGGTCTACGCGGCTGGAAGAACAAGGTGGTCGGCAAGCTGACCGGAGGCCTGACGGGCATGGCCCGGGCGCGCAAGGTCGAAGTGGTGCGCGGTGTGGGCGCTGTTCCTCGACCCGCATCACGTCCAGGTCGAGTTGACCGACGGCCGGGCCGGGACAAGACCGGCGGCAAGAAGGTCGTGCGCTTTGCAGAAGGCGATCATCGCGGCGGGGTCGCAGTCGGTCTGGCTGCCGTTCATGCCCGACGACCCGCGCGTGGTCGATTCGACCGGCGCACTGGAGCTTGCGACGGTGCCCAAGCGCCTGCTGGTCGTCGGCGGCGGGCATCATCGGCCTCGAAATGGGCACCGTCTATTCGACGCTCGGCGCCCGCCTCGACGTGGTGGAAATGCTCGACGGCTTGATGCTCGGCGCCGACCGCGACCTGGTGCAAGGTCTGGGAGAAGATGAACAAGCCACGCTTCGACCGCATCATGCTCAAGACCAAGACCGTCGCCGCCGAAGCAAGGAAGGATGCGATCTACGTGACCTTCGAAGGCGAGCAGGCGCCCGTCCGGACCGCAGCCCTACGACATGGTCCTGCTGGCGGTGGGTCGCAGCCCGAACGGCAAGCAAGATCGGCGCCGACAAGGCCGGCGTCGCCGTCACCGATCGGGGCTTCATTCCGACGGACAGTCAGCTGCGCACCAACGTGGCGCACATCCACGCCATCGGCGACATCCGCGGGCAGCCGATGCTTGCGCACAAGGCGGTGCACGAGGCGCACGTGGCGGCCGAGGCGGCCGCGGGCGAGAAATCGTTCTTCGATGCGCGCGTCATCCCCTCGGTCGCGTACACCGATCCGGAAATCGCCTGGGCGGGCATTACCGAGGACGAGGCGAAGGCGCAAGGCGTGGCGATCCAGAAGGGCCTTTTCCCCTGGGCTGCGTCGGGCCGCGCGATCGCCAACGGCCGCGACGAAGGCTTCACCAAGCTGCTGTTCGACGCGGCCACGCACCGCATCGTCGGCGGCGGCATCGTCGGAACCCACGCCGGCGACCTGATCTGCCGAGATCGCGCTGGCGATCGAGATGGGCGCGGACGCGGTCGACATCGGCAAGACCATCCATCCGCACCCGACGCTCTCCGAATCGGTCGGATTTGCGGCCGAGGTATTCGAAGGCGTGTGCACCGACCTGCCCGCCGCCACGAAAGAAATCATGACCCAAGACGAACAGAAGCGGCTCGTCGCCCGCGAGGCGATCAAGTACGTCGTCGAAGACGCGTACATCGGCGTCGGCAGTGGCTCGACTGCCAATTACTTCATCGACGAACTCGCCAAGATCAAGAACCGCATCAGGGGCGCCGTCGCCAGCTCGGTGAAAACCGCCGAAAGGCTTACGCAACACGGCATTGTCGCAAGTCGAACTGACCAGCGTCGACGACCTGCCGGTCTATATCGACGGTGCCGACGAGACGACCGCGCACGGGGCCATGATCAAAGGCGGAGGCGGCGCACTTACCCGGGAAAAGATCGTAGCCGCAGTCGCCCAGAAATTCGTGTGCATTGTCGATCAGTCGAAGCTCGTCGGCGTGCTGGGTAACTTTCCTCTGCCGGTCGAGGTGATCCCGATTGCGCGCAGTCACGTCGCCCAGCAGCTGGTCCGGCTCGGGGGCCACCCGGAGCTGCGCGAACATTTTTTCACCGACAACGGCAACATCATCCTTGACGTCCAGGACCTGATCATCCTCAACCCCGCCGAACTGGAAGCGAAACTCAACAACATCGCCGGGGTCGTCACCAACGGGCTGTTCGCGCGCCGGGGCGCGGATGTGATCCTGGTGGGCACCGACGACGGGGTGCGCACGCTCGACGCGCACAAGTTCTAGTACGTTGCGGTTACCGGCCCGGCGCGGGCTTGGCGTTACAATGCGCGGATGACCAACCTGAGCGTTCCCGGGCTGGACCTGCCCGTGTACCTGCGCGAGGTCGGGGAGCGCGCCCGCGCGTGCCGCGCGCGTTCTTGCCCGCGCCAGCACCCAGGCGAAGAACGCGGCGCTCGAGGCGATCGCCGCCGCCATCCTCCGCGATAGCGACCGGCTGCTGGCCGCCAACGCTCACGACCTGACGGGCGCGCGTGCCGCGGGCAACGACGCGGCCTTTGTCGACCGGCTGACTCTGAATTCCCCCGCGATTGTCGCCATGGCGAGCGGCCTGCGGCAGATCGCGTCGCTGCCGGATCCGGTCGGCGAAATCAGCGATCTCAAGTATCGCCCCAACGGCATCCAGGTGGGCCGCATGCGCGTGCCGCTGGGTGTTATCGGAATCATCTATGAAGCGCGCCCGAACGTGACCGCGGACGCCGCCGCCCTGTGCCTCAAGGCTGGCAACGCCTGCATTCTGCGCGGCGGCTCGGAAGCGCTGTACTCGAACCAGGCGATTGTCGCCTGCGTGCACGAGGGCCTGCGCGCCGCCGGCCTGCCCGAGCCCGCGGCGCAGCTGCTTGGCACGACCGACCGCGCCGCCGTCGGCTTGCTCGTAACGCTGGACAAGTACGTCGATGTCATCGTTCCGCGCGGCGGCAAGGGGCTCATTCAGCGCGTAGTCGAGGAAGCCACCGTGCCGGTGCTCAAGCATCTCGACGGGGTTTGCCATGTGTACATCGACGAACACGCCGATGTCGAGATGGCAATTCGCATCGCCGACAATGCCAAGACGCAACGCTACAGCCCGTGCAATACCATGGAAACCTGCTCGCGCATGCGCATGTCGCAGCGCGCGTTCTGCCACCGCTGGCGAAGATCTACAAGACCAAGGGCGTCGAACTACGCGGTGACGCGGCCGCGCGCACCATCGTGCCAGAGATAAAAATTGCCACGGAAGACGATTGGTATACCGAGTATCTGGCACCCATCCTTGCGGTGCGGGTGGTGCCGTCACTCGATGCCGCGATGGACCATATCGCCAAATATGGATCGCAGCACACCGACGCCATCGTCACCGCCGACTACGGGAATGCGATGCGCTTTCTGCGCGAGGTCGACTCCAGCTCGGTAATGGTCAACGCGTCGACGCGCTTGGCGGACGGTTTCGAGTACGGCCTTGGCGCCGAGATCGGCATTTCGACCAACAAGCTGCACGCGCGCGGGCCGGTGGGCCTAGAGGGGCTCACCAGCCAGAAGTGGATCGTGCTCGGTGCGGGTCAGCTCCGCACCTAGCGCGTGTCTTCGTCGGTTTCGCTTTCCATCGCCACCAATACCGCGATCGCCGCGTCGAAGGGCTTCGGGTGGCTGGTCACCGGGTCGCCGACGCTGTTCGCCGAAACGATCCACTCCGTAGCCGACGTCGCGAACCAGATCTTGCTCAAGGTCGGCGAAGTCCGCGGTCGGGGGGGCCCAACCGGCTGCACCCGTTCGGCCGCGGCCAGGAGACGTTTTTCTGGGCGCTGGTATCTGCGGTCAGCGTGTTCTTCATCGGTTGTGGGATCAACGTCTATCACGGCCTGCACGCGCTGATCGCGCCGCTGGCGGTCGAGCCGTTTACTCCCCTGGTGGTCGGCTTGCTGGTGTTCGCCTTGGCATTGGAGTCGGTGACCTTCGTGGTCGCCCTGCGCGAGATAGGCGGCTGGACGGGTCTGATCGCCAATCGCGCCAATACGACCGTGCTCGCCGTCGTGCTCGAGGACGCGGTGGCGCTGGTCGGAATTGTGCTGACGCTGCTGGTCGCCGGCGTGTCCTCCATAGCAGGGCCGCACCCGGCGTTCGACGCCGCCGTGGCGATTGCGGTGGGCCTGATGCTCGGGGCGATGGCACTGTTCCTAGCGGCGCTCAACCGCCGGTTGCTCATCGACAGCACCGATCTCGCGCTCGATCGTGCCGCCGTGGCTTTCCTGGCCGTGCACGGCGTGGCGGCTGAAGTCAGCTCGATCGTGCTCGACGCCAACCGCAGTGTGGTATTCGTTCGCGTCAAGCCCGGATATTGGGCAGGGCACGAGTCCGCGTCGCACGCACTGGGTCAGGCATTGAAGACGCATGCCCGATCCGAGCACGGCAAGACGATCGACGCGGTCTACTGGAAGTTCCCGCCCGTCGAACCGGCCGCGTAGCGGCCGCCCGGGCCGCGGCTCAGATCGCGCCGGCCGTGCGCAACGCGGCGATGTCCGCGGTGGAGTAACCCAGCTCGCCCAGAATGGCGTCGGTGTGCTGGCCGACGTCGGGTATCGCATCCATGCGATAGGCAAAGGTGTCGTTCGTGCCCGGTGGCTGCAGCGCGGGTAACGGCCCCACTGGCGAATCGACGCTCGCCCACCGCCCCCGCGCGGCGAGTTGCGGATGCCCCCAAAGCTCCTCCATCGTGTTCACGCGCGCATTGGCAATTTGCGCCGCATCGAGGAGGGCGACGACCTCGGCCGCGGTCCGCGTCCGGAAAGTTTCGAGGATGATCGCCTGCAGTGCAGACCGGTGCGTGTGGCGCAGCGCATTGGTGGAGAAACGCGGATCGGTCGCGAGCACCGGCCGGTCGCAGAACGTTGCTGCAGAAGATGGCCCACTCGCGCTCATTTTGCAGTCCGAGCATCACGGTCTTACCGTCGCCGGCGGCAAATGGCCCGTAGGGATAGATCGTGGCGTGCGCCGCTCCCGAGCGATCCGGCGCGCTCGCGCCCTCGAAGGCGTAATACAGCGGGTAGCTCATCCATTCGGTGAGCGCCTCGAGCATCGACACTTCAATGTGCGAACCCTGCCCGGTAGTTTGCCTCTGCAGCAGGGCGGCGAGGACAGAGCTGTAAGCGTACATGCCTGCGGCAATGTCGGCGATCGAGCAGCCGGCCTTCGCCGGTTCGCCGGGTGTGCCGGTTACCGACAGAAAGCCCGCTTCGCTCTGGATAAGCAGATCGTAGGCTTTCTTGTCCCGATAGGGGCCGTCCGCGCCGTAGCCGGAGATATCGCAGACGATGAGCCGCGGATGCCGCGGCTGCAGCGCGGGCGCGGCCAGCCCGAGCCGCTTCGCCGCCCCGGGCGCGAGGTTCTGCACCAGCACGTCAGCGCGGCCGATAAGCCTGCGCAGTACCTCCAGTGCCGGGGCCTGCTTCACATCCAGTGTCAGGCTCTGCTTGGAGCGATTGGTCCACACGAAGTGCGAGGCCATCCCGCGCACGCGTTGATCGTAGACGCGCGCAAAATCGCCGCCGCCCGGGCGCTCGATCTTGATCACGCGCGCGCCGAGATCGGCAAGCTGCCGCGTGCAGAACGGCGCGGCAATCGCGTGCTCGAGCGAAACGACCAGAATGCCGTCCAAAGGGCGCACGATCACTGGCCCGTGTTGGCGGCGCCCCGGGCGTGGGGCGCCGCCGGCGCGCAAGTTACCGTCGCGGACATCGCCGTCGCGCCATCCGGTCCCTGCACCCAGAGCGCCACGCAGCCGTCCTCCTCGGGTCGCCCGCAAAGGTCGAATGGCGCCGTGTCAAACAGCGGCTGCAGCGCGCGGAACTCGAAGCGCGCCAGCGCAGCCGTAGGTTGCTGCCGGCGCCACAGATCGACCAGCAGCGTCGCCAGCAACGGGCCGTGGACGATCAGGCCGGGATAGCCCTCGACCTCGGTGACGTAACGGCGATCGTAATGGATGCGGTGGCTGTTGAAGGTCAGCGCCGAGTAGCGAAACAGGAGGACGGCGTCGGGGACGATGCGTCGCACCCAGCGTGCAGCGGCCTGCGCCGGCCGCTCCGCGCGGGTCGGCGCCTGGGCCGGTCCCGATGGGAGATCGCGATAGACGATATCGTGCTCCTCGGTCAGCGCGAGCCCCTCGGCGATTGAAATTTCGTGCCGGACCACGACGAACACCAAGTCTCCGCTCCGGCCACGCTTGGGCGTCACCGACGCGATGCGCGAATGTCGTGTCGCGATCGTCCCGATCGTCAGTGCGCGATGCCATTCGATGCGACTGCCCGCCCACATCCGGCGCGGCAACGGCACCGGGGGCAGGAAGCCCCCGCGCAGTGCATGCCCATCGGCGCCCACGTCGGACTGGCGATACACCGGCAGAAAGTACAACCAATGCCAGAGCGGCGGCACAACGTCGCCGGGCCGGGGAGCCGGATCGTCGCGGTCTAGCGTCGCTGACAACAGCGCGATCGGCCGCGCGTCGATGGTGTCGTCACGCGTTTCGCTGCGGCCAACCCAGGAGCTCAGCGTGCCGCTATCGAGCGATGCCATGGCTTGGTCCCGGGTCGCTACAGCGCCCGCGGCGTACGGGCCGCGACCGCGGCTTGCCTCTGCCGAAGCAGCGCGAGCCAGGTCGCGGCGAGGGTCACCACGGCGATGAACGGCAGGGCAACCGCGTTCATGCGCTCCCAGCCCGCGACGTCGATCAGCACCCCTGAGGCCAACGACGAAATCCCCATGACCGCGAATACGATCAGGTCGTTGAGCCCCTGCGTCTTCGCCTTTTCGGCCGGCGCGTAGGCCTCGGTCAGCAGCGCCGTGCCACCCGTATACATGAAGTTCCAGCCGATGCCGAGCAACACCAGCGCGGCCCAGAAATGCCCGATCTGGTTGTCGGAGATCGCCACGCCGACGCAGGCGGCGGTCAGCAGCGTGCCGCAACCGATGACTTTGAGCGGACCGAAGCGCTGGATCAGGCCACCCGTAACGAAGCCCGGGGCATACATGCCCACGACGTGCCATTCGATCACGAATGCGGCGGCCGCAAAGGGATAGCCGCAGAAGCTCATCGCCAGCGGGGTTGCACTCATGAGCAGATTCATGATGCCGTAGCCCAACGCCGCCGCCAACGCCGCGACGATGAAAACCGGCTGGCGGGCAATCTCCGCCAGCGGCCGGCCGCCGCCTCGTGCGACCGCCGCCGGCGCGGGGACGCGCAGTCGCGACTGGACGGCCAGTGCGACGAGAGCGGTTGCCCCGAGGATCAGGAATGAGCCGAGAAATGGTGTGGGCAGGAGATCCCTGCCCCAGCGGCCCGCCTCCGGACCGAGAAAGCCGCCCGCGACGCCACCCGCCAGCACCAGCGAAATGGCCTTGGCCTTGAACTCCGGGGCAGCGACTTCGGCCGCGGCAAAGCGGTATTGCATCCCGAAGGCCGTATAAATCCCGAGCATCGCCGTGCCGAGGCAGAACAAAGCAAAACTCGATAGCGCAAGTGCCAGCGCACACACCCCGGTGCCAGCGACCGCCACCAGTGCCGCCGTCATGAAGCCACGCCGCCGCCCAACCTTCGCCATCCACAATGCGGCCGGCATGGCGGAGAGTGCCGAGCCGAGCACGTAGGACGTCACACCCGCGGTGGCGAACGCTTTCGAACCGGCCAGGGCATAGCCCACGAGTCCATTCATCGCGATCAGGCCGGCGTTATTAACCAGCAGCAGCGCCTGACAGCAGGCGAGCAGAAAAATGGCGCGGTACGATGTTCGCATCGACACGGCCGGGCCCCGGGGTTAAGAGGCACGGACGACTTGCACGATCGCAGTCGATGCACTATATCAGTCCTGCACAACTTGGGGCGGGACAAAGGGCATGCAGGAGGAGATTCTCGAATTCTGGTTCGGCCGACCGGGCACTCCCGGCTACGGCACTGAGCGCCCCGGGTGGTTCAGGAAAGTCGCCGCCTTCGATGCGGAGATTCGCGAGCGCTTCGGCGCCGCCATCGAGACCGCCTTAGCGGACGGATTCGCCGATTGGACCGCACCGCGTCCCGCATTGGCGCGCATTCTGCTGCTCGATCAGTTCACCCGCAACAGCTTCCGCGATACGGCGCGCGCGTTCGCGGGCGACGCGCTGGCGGTGAAGCTTGCCGAGGAAGCCCTCGGGCGCGGCGCTGACGCCGCCCTGATTCCAGTCGAGCGCTGGTTCATGTACCTGCCCTTCGCGCACGCCGAGTCGGTGCGCGCGCAGCAGCGCTCCCTCGAACTGTTCCAGCGTCTGCGCGACACGACCGGACTTGCCGATCCGCTGCTGTGGGCACAGCGGCATGCGAAAGTCATCCAGTTGTTCGGCCGCTTCCCCCACCGCAACGCGATCCTCGGCCGCGAGTCGACCCCTGAGGAGTTCGCCTTCCTCGGCACCCCCGGGTCCAGGTTCTAGCACCCGGCGAGCGCTGCGGCAACCGCGTTTACAATAGGCCGATGGGCACATCGAAGACACGGGGGCTGCTGCACGCGGTCTCCCGCGCTGGGCTGCCAGCAAACAGCTGCCGGTTCCATTGCCGACCCCCTTGCACGGTCTCAGCCGATTGATGCGATGACCCGTACCATCCGGGTGTTGGCGTTACTCGGCGGCACCTTCGATCCGATCCATTACGGGCACCTGCGCCTGGCCGCCGACGTCAAGGCGGCACTGTCGCTGCCTGAGGTGCGCCTGATTCCAGCGGGCAGCCCCCCGCATCGGGTGGCGCCGATCGCCTCGGCTGCCGATCGCCTGGCGATGACCGCACTCGGCTGTGCTGAATTCGCAGGGCTGGTCGCCGACGGACGCGAGGTCGAGCGCGAGGGGCCCAGCTACACCGTTGCAACGCTCGAAGCGCTGCACGCCGAGCAACCCGCGCTGCCGCTCGCGCTGTTGATTGGAGCGGACTCGTTCGCCGGACTCACGCAATGGTGGCGCTGGGAGCGCCTGTTTACCCTCGCCCATTTTGTGGTCGTCGACCGACCCGATGCCACGCCTGCCGCAGTTGCTCTGCCGCCAGCGCTTGAGGTGCACTGGCAGCGCCGGCTCACCACGGACCCGGCGCGCCTCGAGCGCACGCTTGCCGGATCGATCGTGCGCGTGCAGGTTACGCCGCAGCCGATCGCCGCCACCGCCATTCGCACGGCGCTAGCGCGCGGTGCGCAGGGTCGCGCGGAGGTCCGCGGTCTGGTTCCGGCCGCGGTGCTAGACTATATTGACCGCAACCAACTGTATCGGTCGCTCCCCGATGCGGCTTAATGGGAATTCCTATCGTGCCCGCGCACCCCGCGCCTCATCGTGCCCGAACCGCCAAGATCCAGAAGACCGCCGTCGCCGCCCTCGAAGACATCAAAGCCCGTAACATCACCGTTCTCGATGTCCGCAAGCTGACCAGTCTCTGCGACACCCTGATCATCGCCACCGCTGAGTCGAGCCGACAAGTGAAGGCGCTGGCGCAGCATGTATGCGACGCGCTGAAGGCGGCGGGAGCAGGTATCGTGGGCCTCGAAGGCGAGCAGACCGGCGAGTGGGTGCTGGTCGATGCGGGTGATATCGTCGTGCACATCATGCAGCCCGCAACCCGGGCGTACTACAACCTCGAAGAGTTGTGGACGCCGCCTGCGCCACGACGGCGATCCAAGGCTGCCGTGCCCGCCTGACGTCGCAGGCGGACGCGAATCGGCCCCGCGCTCGTCGATGAAACTCCGCATCGTCGCACTTGGCCAACGGATGCCCGCATGGGTCGCCGCTGGATTCGACGAGTACGCGCGGCGCCTGCCCCGCGAGTTTGCGCTCGAGTTGATCGAGCTCAAACCGGGAGGCGCGCAGCCGCGGACAAGAGCGTGGAGCAGATTCTAACCACAGAGGCGGAGCGCATCGCTGCGGCGACCCGAGGCTGGACGGTTGTTGCGTTGGACGAGCGCGGCGAGGCCTGGAGCACCGCGCAGCTCGCGGCACGATTGCGTGCCTGGAGCGACACCGCGCGGCCGGTTGCCTTCGTGTTCGGCAGTGCGGACGGACTCGCCGCGACCGTCAAACGTGATGCCGATGTCATAATGGCGCTTTCCACGCTAACATTGCCGCACGGCTTGGCCCGGGTCGTGCTCGTCGAGCAGATCTACCGCGCGGCGAGTCTCCTCAAGGGTCACCCCTACCACCGCGAATGAGCGAACTCTTCGTTCTCACTGAGCGCCCAGCGATATATCTCGCGTCGAAGAGCCCGCGCCGACAGGAGTTGCTGCGCCAACTGGGCGTCGAGTTCAACGAACTCTTGCTGCGCGAGGCGCTGGGCCGTCGCCGCGACGTCGTCGAGGCGTCGCGGACGGGCGAGCCGGCGCTCGAATACGTCAAGCGGATTGCGCGCCTGAAGGCGTCGGTCGGGTGGCATCGCATGGGGCGGCGCGGGTTGCCGCAAAAACCAGTGCTCGGCGCCGATACCGAAGTCGTGCTCGACGGCGCGGCGCTCGGCAAGCCGGCGGATGCCGCCGGCGCGGTGGCGATGCTCGCCTCGCTATCGGGGCGCACGCACGACGTGCTCACCGCGGTCGCGGTACGCTGGCACACGCAACTCGTGGCGGCGGTCTCGACGTCGCGCGTCACGTTTCGCGCGATCGCACGCGATGAGATCGACCGCTACGTCGCCACCGGCGAGCCATTCGATAAAGCCGGCGGGTACGCGATCCAGGGCAAGGCCGCCGCATTCGTGCAGCACCTCGAGGGCAGCTACTCGGGCGTGATGGGCCTGCCGCTGTACGAAACAGCCGGCATTCTGGCCCGCATCGGCTTCCCGGTGCTATAACCGCAGCACCATGAGCCACGAGATTCTCATCAACGTCACGCCGCAGGAAACCCGCGTCGCCATGCTCGAGCAGGGCGTCGTGCAGGAACTGCACATCGAGCGCTCGTCGGCGCGCGGCCTGGTCGGCAACATCTACGTCGGCCGGGTCGCCCGCGTGCTGCCCGGGCATGCAGTCGGCCTTCGTCGAGATCGGCCTCGAGCGCGCGGCGTTCCTGCACGTCGCCGACATCTGGGAGCACCGCCAGAACGGCCACGGCCACGACAGCAAGCCCATCGAGCGCATTCTGCACGAGGGCCAGTCGCTGCTGGTGCAGGTGATCAAGGACCCGATCGGCACCAAGGGCGCGCGCCTGTCCACGCAGGTCAGCCTCGCCGGCCGGCTGCTCGTCTACCTGCCGCAGGATTCGCATATCGGCATCTCGCAGCGCATCGAGGACGAGGCCGAGCGCGAAAACCTGCGCGACAAGCTGCAGCAGCTGCTTCCCGGAAGGGCTCGCCGGCGGCTTCATCATCCGCACCATGGCCGAGACCGCGACCGAGCGCGAGCTGCAGAACGACATCGAGTATCTCAGCAAGCTCTGGCACGACTCTGACCGCCAAGTCGGGCTCGCTTCCCGCGCCCTCGCTCGATCTATCAGGACCTGAACCTGGCGCAGCGCGTGCTGCGCGACATGGCCACCGAGGAGTCCGTGCGCATCCTGGTCGATTCGCGCGAGACGTTCCAGAAGATGCTGGAGTTCGCGCAGCAGTACACGCCGACCATCGTCGAGCGGCTCCATCACTACAACGGCGAGCGCCCGCTGTTCGACCTGAACGGCGTCGAGGACGAGATCCAAAAGGCGCTGGCGCGGCGCGTCGATCTGAAGTCCGGCGGCTACCTGATCATCGACCAGACCGAGGCGATGACCACGATCGACGTCAACACCGGCGGCTTTGTCGGCGGGCGCAGCTTCGACGACACCATCTTCAAGACCAACCTCGAAGCCGCGCAAGTGATCGCGCGCCAGCTGCGCCTGCGCAATCTCGGCGGCATCATCATCATCGACTTCATCGACATGGAGAACGCCGACCACCGCGCGGCGGTGCTGCAGGAGTTCAACAAGGCGCTCGACCGCGACCGCACGCGGCTGACGGTCAACGGCTTCACCCAGCTCGGCCTGGTCGAAATGACGCGCAAGCGCACGCGCGAGAGCCTCGCCCACGTGCTGTGCGAAAGCCTGCATGACCTGCGGCGGCCGCGGCGAAATCAAGACCGCGCAGACCGTCTGCTACGAGATCCTGCGCGACGTCGTGCGCGAATCCAAGCAGTTCAGCGCCCGCGAGTTCCGCATCCTCGCCTCGCAGTCGGTGATCGATCTTGTTCCTGGACGAAGAGTCGCAGAGCCTCGCGCAACTCGGCGATTTCATCGGCAAGCCGATCTCGCTGCAGGTCGAGACGCTGTACACGCAGGAGCAGTACGACGTCATCCTCATCTGACCCCGGCGCCCCGCTCTGGCGCGCGCCTGGGCAGCTTTTTGGGCCGCTTGTTCCGGCGCGCGCCGCAGGAGCCTGGGCGCTTCGAGGCGGGGAGTAAGTTTGCCTGGAACGGCTGGATCAGCGTCGCGCCCTGGGTCTGGCCGTCGCGCAGCTATCTGGTCTACGTGCCGCGTGGCCACTCGCGCTGGCGTCGCCGACCGCTGCTCGTGCTGCTCCACGGCTGCCGGCAAACGCCGGAGGAGATCGCGGCCGCGACGCGCATCAGCGCGCTGGCGGACGAACGCGATTGGCTGGTGCTGCTGCCGCGCCAGGCGAAAGACGCCAATGCGTGGGGCTGCTGGAACTGGTTCGATCAGCGCACGGCGGCCGGCAAGGGAGAAGCTGCCATCGTCGCCGCCCAGGTGCGCGCGGTGCGCCGCCGTCTACGGCGCCCACCCACGGCGCCTGTTCGTCGCCGGCATGTCCTCCGGGGCCTGTCTTGCGGCCGTGCTCGGCCTGCGCTTTGCCAGACTGTTCGCCGCTGTCGGGCTGCACTCCGGCGTGGCCTGCGGTGCCGCATCGAGCCCCGCCACGGCGCTCCAAACGCTGGCCACCGGCGCGGACACGGACATCGTCGCGATCGCGGTCGAGGCGCGGCAGCAGACCTCGCCGCGCGCGCTACCGCTCCCGGTGTGCATCATTCACGGCGAGCGCGACAATTTCGTGGCGACCCGCAATGCGGACGATTTGTTGCGCCAGTTTCTGGTGTTCAACGGCTTTCCGCCAGCTTCGCTGGGTGCTGGTGCGGGATCCCTTCCGGCCGACACCAGCACCACGAGCACGCTCCCCGGCGGGTGGCACGATGACGACCGACGATTATCGCCTCGCCGGGCGGCTTTTCGCGCGGCTCGTGCGGGTGAGCGAACTGGGCCACGCCTGGAGCGGCGGCGACGGCGCTTTTGCGTACAATGACCCACGACCGCCGGACGCGACCGCGCTGCTCGGCGCGTTCTTCGCCCAACGATTGCGCTAGGGACCGGCGATCGCCCGGAGGAAGACTGCGATGACCATCGAGGGCATGAACCATTTCACGGTGCTCACCGACGACGTGCCCAAGACGGTGCGTTTCTACGGCAGCGTGCTCGGGCTGGTTCCGGGCGAGCGCCCGAATCTCGAATTTTCCCGGCGCGTGGCTCTACGCCCAAGGCCAGGCGATATTGCATATCGTCGGCGGGCGCCCGCAGGAGGCGCTCCGGCCGGGCGTGATCGACCACATCGCCTTCTCCGGCCGCGGACTGGCGGCGACACTACAGAACCTTACCGCTCATCAGGTCGAATACATCTGTCGGCGCCAGGTTGGCTCCGGTGTGTGGCAGGTCTTCTTTTTCGATCCAAACGGCGCGCGCGTCGAGCTCGACTTCGACGCGGAAGAATCCGACCGGGCCTGATGCCACACACCGCCGTCTTCGACCATTTGGTCGTCGCGGCGGCCACGCTGGAGGAGGGTGAGACCTACCTCGAGAGGCGGCTTGGCGCGCGCCCGCAGCGCGGCGGCAAGCACCCCGCGATGGGCACCCACAACAGCCTGCTCAAGGTCGGCCCGCAGCGCTACATCGAAGTGATTGCCATCGACCCAGGGGCAATAGCACCAGCGCATCCGCGTTGGTTCGCGCTCGACACAGCCGCGCTCCAGGCAGCACTGCGTGAGGCCCCGCGTCTGGTTCACTGGGTTGCGCGCACCGGCGACATCGAGGCCGCGCGGCACGCCATGGCCATTGATCCCGGGACGGTGTTGGCGATGACTCGCGGCCCATTCGAATGGCGGATCACCGTTCCGGCCGACGGCAGTCTGCCCGCGGGAGGCGTGCTGCCGACCCTCATTCAGTGGGAGACGGCGCGCCACCCGACTGACACCCTGCCTGACACCGCTATTCGATTGGCTGCGCTCGCCGGCGCGCACCCTCAGCCCGGGGTCGTCCGCTCGGCGCTCGCCGCGCTGGCGCTCGCCGACACGCTGCAGGTCACCTACGCTGCGCAGCCGCGCCTCGGGGCCATGCTGCGCACACCCCATGGACCGGTAACGCTCTGATTAGTAACCCAACGTAGCGTGCCAGAGCAGGTTGCCCAGCAGCCGCCCCGGGACGAGCGTAAAGATACCGGCGATGACCAGGCCGCCGAGGAACAATCCCTTCATGGCTGCTGCATGGCCTTTGACGTTCCCGGTGCGGATCCGATAGATCGCGAGTGGGAGCGACACCAGGGTGAGCAATGTAAACAGGTGAATCCAGGTGAAGTGCAGAAAGCTGGGAATCCACAGCGAGCTGATCGCCACAGTCAGCATCAGCGCCACCCACACGCGCCCGATGCACCTTGTGCGAAGCCGTGCCCTTGCGCCGCGCGAGCATGACGATGCCGAGCCCGAGTGCTGACAAGGCAGCGGCAAGATGCACCAGGACCGGCATCGGGATGGCGGCAATCGTCATGCGGCTGAGGATCGCCCACCCCCGGCCGCGCCGTAAAGCACCAGTGCGACGAAGGGCTGCCGCGCCGGGGTGAAGGGCTAAGGAGCGGCGCGAGCCGCGTGCAAATGCCCGTGCCTACGCCGGCGGATTGGGCTTCTTGACCAGGCGCTGCATTGCGAGCGCCAGACTGGCGCGCAGCCGTTCCGTCGCCAGGATCAGCTGATGGATTTCGTTGCCGCTCGTGCGCTTCAGGCCGGCCGCACCCAGGTCGGCCTGCTGGCCGACGGAAATGCGCTCCGCCGCCCGGGTCACGCGCTTGATCGGCCGCACCACAGCGAACTGGATGAACAAAACGGCGACGAGGAAAGCGCTGACCAGGAGGCCGATCTGCAACGGCCCGACCACGTCGGACGTCACTTTCCAGAACGAGCGTACGGGCAGCCGGACGCTGATGATGCCGGCCACCTCCCCTTCCTTGAACCCGAAGCCATGCTCGGTGCCGTAGCGGACCTTGACGTCGGTCGGGAGCGCTCTCGGCGCTGGCGTGGCAGGCTCAGACATGAGGCCTTCACGTACAGCGTGCGCGCAAAGCGGAAGCTGTCAGGCGTCATCTCGGAGTACTCGGGCAGATGGTTGGCGCGGATCTGTTCCAGGGCCTTGGCTTCGAAGGCATCCGGCTTGTTGACCGGGTTCATGAAGTTGTGCGACGTCACGCGGAACTTCGCCGGCGACGTGGATTTCTCCACGACCTCCGAGAACTCGCGCTGCGCCAGCGCCGGATTCTTCGAGTAGAAATGCCATACGTCGGAAGGCGTGCCGGCCGAATCGGGGGCGCTGACCAGCGTTACCTGCCCGAGATAGCTCTTGTTGTCGTCGCGGACCCACACCCGCCCGTACTGCGATACCCAGCTGCCGAAGGCGTCGACGTTGTCGGCGACGGTCTCGGCCTGCGACTTCAGTTCGTTGCGATACACGCTGTCCAGGACCAGATAGAACGAGCCGACGACCAGCAGCAGCGCGAGCACGAACACGAGGGCGAACTGGGTGGTGATCGAGCGGTTGAAGAACATGTCTGTCT
Source organism: uncultured beta proteobacterium (assembly GCA_963777455.1). Taxonomy (GTDB): domain Bacteria; phylum Pseudomonadota; class Gammaproteobacteria; order Burkholderiales; family Casimicrobiaceae; genus PALSA-1003. The sequence continues at coordinate 1,376,289 of CAVZQQ010000004.1, read as the reverse complement.
CCGTTGTGAATCCGTGCGCGGTCGAACCGGGGCGGGTGCGGCCTACAGTTTGACGCAGTCTATTGCATCGTTGACGAACGCTTCACGGCGTTCGGGGTCCTCGATATGCTGCAGCCAGCAAGGCGATGTATTGTTCGATGTCAGCGGGCCGGATCTTGTTGCCGGTCGCGAGCCACGCCGTGCGCGCGTCCTCGGCCAGCTGCTGTCCGAACGGTCCGACCTCGACGATGAACAGCTGATCGATGCCTGCGCAGATGCGCAGCAGCGTCGGCAGCGCGCGGTGGGTGGCAGCCATGCCGTCAATCGTGCCCGACAATCCGGACTACGGCAACTCCGCCGCCGGCATGCGCGCGAGGATGATCGGGATCTTGCGCGCCAGCCCGCGGGCCCCGGGGTGCTTCTCGTAGTAGCGCGGGTTGGGCGCCATCGCCGCCAGGCGCGCCGCCTGCTCCGCGGTCAGCGCCCCGGCGCCGACCCCAAAGTAATGCCGCGCCGCCGCCTCGCACCCGAAAATGCCGTCGCCGAACTCGATTACGTTGAGATAGAGCTCGAGGATGCGCCGCTTGTCGAGCATCGCCTCGAGCATCAGCGTGATCAGCGCTTCCTCGGTCTTGCGCCAATAACTCCGTTGCGACGAGAGGAAGAGGTTCTTCGCCAGCTGCTGCGTGATCGTCGAGCCGCCCGCGACGATGTGGCCGCGGCGGGCGTTGCGGTCGATCGCCTGCTGGATCCCGTCCCAGTCGAAGCCCTCGTGCTCGATGAACCTGGCGTCCTCGGCGGCGATCATGGCTCGCTTGAGCTCGACCGAAATACGCTCATACGGAATCCAGGTGTAGGCGAGTCGCGCCTCCGGATGCTCGGCGCGGATCTCGGCCAGGCGCATCGCCATGAACGCGGTCTCCCGCGGCGGATGGTCTCGCCACCACCAGATGTGGACTGCGTACCAGCCCTGCAACAGCACCAGCGCCGCCGTCACAAGCGCGAACGACCACAGCAGCCAGCGCCCCAGGTAAGCCATGGCAGTCAGGCCTTACTGGGAGGTTAGCGAGTCGCCCGGCGCGAACGTCCAGGTGCGCGTGATGTAGAGAATGTCGGTGTCGCGTTTGATGTCGGGTGGGAACGGCGCGTAGGGCGACGCCATCTCGACGATCCTCTTCGCCGCTAGGTCGAGGATCTTCTGCCCGGACGAGCGATCGACGGCGATGCTCTCGAGGCTGCCGTCGGCGCGAATGCCGACCGTAAGCAGGAGGCTGCCATAGAGCTTCCGCGCGCGCGCCGCCTCCGGGTAGTTAAGATTGCCGACGCGCTCGACCTTGAGCCTCCAATCCTCGACGTAGCGCGCGAAGCGGTACTCCGCGGCGCGCGCGCCGATGAAGCGCCGCTTCGGCCGCTTCTCGTAGGCGTCCATCTCCTTGGCGATCTGCGCTTCCAGTCGCAGCGCTTCGAGCGTGCGCTGCATCAGCTCGGTCGAGCTCGGGAGGTCCGCCGGGTCGGGCGCGTCGGTCGGCTTGGAGACAGGTGGAGCCACCGCCGGCGCGGCCTTGAGCTGGGTCATCAGCTCCTTCGCCTGCGTTTCCAGCTGCTCGACCTTCTGCGTGGCCACGGCAAGCTCGCGGTGCGGGCTGTCGTGCGGCAGGACGGGCAAGGGCGTCTTGGCGCGCCGGTTGGCGTCGGTATTGCCGCCACCATCGAGATTGGCCTGCGCCAGGATCTCGGCCTTGGTCGGTTTTGTCTTCGACTTGGCGTTGACCAGCGCGACCTCGAGCGGGGGGCCACGATCCAGCGCGGTGAGGTCGAACGGACTGAACCTGAGTGCCAGTACGAGCGCGTGCAGCAGGATCGAGCCGGCGATCGCCACCGTCAGCAGCTGGTCGCTGCGCGCGGTATCGACGACGACAAACGGCAACGACATCGTGCGCGGCTGCGCCACGGGCACGGCACGCGGCGGCGCGCCGCGGAGCGGCCTTGCGCGCCGGCGGTGCGCGGTACCGGTGCAGGTCGTTTGCGCGCAGGCTTGGCGGGCATGTCCTCGCCAAGTATAGCCTCCCTGTCTTGCCGACCGGGGGACCGGTCCGCTGCCTCGACTCGCCCGCTAATCCGCGGCGAGCCCCGGCATAATGCGTCTCGAGCGTGGCGGCGAGCAGGTCGATGCGCCCGATGGACAGGCGGACCCGGGTGTCGACGGGCAGCGCCGGCAGGTCGGCCACGCGGGTCACCAGTGGCAGCGCATCAAAGCGCACCAGGTTCTCGCGCAGCACCCTGGCGGTGGTCTGCGTCACGCCCTCCTGCAACAGCCAGCGCAGGCACCAGTAGTGCTCCATGCGGTTCTGGAACTCGGCGTATTGCGCATAGGTGACCTCGAAGTCCGCGGCAGCCGCGAACAGTTCCGCGTCGCCCTCCGCGTAGGGCGGCTTGTCGCCGGCGACCACCGCGAGCAATTGCCGCTGATTGACCAGGTCGCTGTAGCGGCGCAGCGGCGAGCTGGCCCAGAGATACTGCGCGACGCCCAGCCCCTGATGCGGCTCGGGCTTGGTGCTCATCCTTACCTTGCCCGCCTGCTGCGTGCGGTAGAGCCCGGGCACCTCGGCGTCGGCGAGCAGCTTCCCCCAGGTGCTGTTGACGTGAGATCATCAACTCGGCCACCAGCCTGTCGAGCGGCGAGCCGCGCGGTCGCGGCACGATCGTCACGCGGCCGTCGGGGGCGGCGGACCAATCGACGCGAAAGTCGTACTCCGCTGCGCGGCGCTCTCGCGCTTGCCGCGCGTCGCTCCGAGCTTTTGCGCGACTCGCCACAGCGTGCGCAGTTCGTCGGTCCATTCCGGTTCGCCCGGCGCGGCGAGCGCGGCAAAGCGCTCGCCGATCGCGTCAAGCCGAAGGTTTGCCGCGACGGGCACGCAGCTCGAGCCGCGTCTCGTGCCGGATCGGCGTTCCGTCGGCGGCCGCCTCGACATAGAGCGACAGCGCCGGCCGCGCCGCTGCCCGCAGCCAGAGTGAACGCTGTCCAGCACGGCCTCAGGCAGCATGGTGATCTTCCGGCCGGGCATGTACACGGTGGACAGGCGGCGCGCGGGCCAGCCGCATCCAGTGGCGAGCCACGCGCTATGGCCAGCGGCAGGCGCTGCGATATGGATTCCGATTTCGAAGTGGCCGTTGGCGAGTGGCTCGCACCGAGAACGCGTCGTCGATCTCGGTCGTCGCCGCATCGTCGATCGAAACCGCGCGCGTCAGCGGCCAGGGGTCCGCTCCGCGCGCTCGGCTAGCGTGCCGTAGCGAGGGAAACGCCGTGCCGTGCGGAAACGCCTCGAACAGGAAGCGGTTGAAGTGGAAGTCGTGGTCGACGGGATCGCGCCGCAGGCCATCAGCAGTGCCGATCGGATTCGGTCTGCAGCGCCGCGCAGGCTGCGTTCAGGGCCCGCGTCTCGAGCGCGAGCTTGTCCGGCTTGTACAGCAGCATCGGCAGGACTGCGCGCGAAGGCTCTCGGGCAGGCGATGCGCCTTGAGTTCCTCCGCATAGGCGGCGATCGTCTCCGCCTCGCGGCGCTTGCGCTCCGCCCCCGCCAGCGCGGCCTTGAGCGCGTCGGCCGGGGCGGCACGATAGCGGCCCTTGCCCTTCTTGTAGAAATGCGTCGGCGCGGCATGCAGGCAGATCGCCAGCGCCGCCGCCTCCGCCGGTCGTCGGCGCATGGCCGTAGTATTCGTTGGCCAGGTCGGTGAATGCAAACTCGCGACCGTCGCTTACCTCCCACAGGAAATTCGGATCGAGCCCGGCGGCAAGAGCATGTGCATCGGCAAGCAGCGCCGAGGGCGACGGGCTCGGCAAAGCGCAGCAGGACGCTCGCCGCCTTGATCTTGAGCCGCTTGCCCGATGCGGCTTCGACCTGCAGCGACGTGTTCATTGTCGGCGAGAACGGTGCCGGCCTTGAACGCGCCGTCGTCCTCGAAAAAGACGTGCATGGATCTCGGCGCGCGGCCCGCCTGCTGGAAGCCGCGCGCACCGCGGAAAGAGGGCCCGGATTATACCGCAGCGCCGGGCTCGAAACCGCGTGGATATTGCGCGCACGCGCCGATTGCTTCAGCATGGCGCTTTTCCCGCGAACCGTTCAGGACGACCATGGAATACCGCCGCTTGGGCGAGTCCGGCCTCGAAGTCTCGGTGATCTGCCTTGGCACGATGATGTTCGGCGACCGGACCGATGCCGCCGCTGCGCAGCGGATCGTGGCCTCCGCGTTCGATGCGGGCATCAACTTCGTCGATACTGCCGACGTCTACGCCAAGGGTGCGTCGGAAACGATTGTCGGACCCGCCCTCGCCGCCAACCGCCGCCGCTGGATTCTGGCGACCAAAGTCGGCAACGTGATGACGGCGAAGCCGCACGACGGGGGCCTGTCGCGGCGCTGGGTGATGCAGGCTTGCGATGACAGCCTGAGGCGCCTGGCAACCGACTACATCGATATCTACTATCTGCATCGCGACGACACCGAGACGCCGCTGGGGGAAACGATCGAGGCCATTGGCGAGCTGATTCGCGCCGGCAAGATCCGCTATTTCGGGGTGTCGAACTACCGCGGCTGGCGGCTCGCCGAAGTGGTCGGGCTGTGCGCCGAACTCAATGTGGCTCGACCGGTCGTCTGCCAACCGTACTACAACGCGTTCAATCGCACGCCTGAGGTCGAAATTCTGCCCGCGTGCGATTACTATGGGCTCGGCGTGGTGCCTTATAGCCCTCTCGCGCGCGGCGTGCTCACCGGCAAATACGCGCCGGGTGCCGCTCCCCCCGCGGAGTCGCGTGTCGCGCGCAAGGACCAGCGCATGATGGAAACCGAGTTTCGCCCGGAATCGATCGCCATGGCGCAAACGATCAAGGCGTATGCCGAAAAGAAAGGCCTTACCGCAACCCAGTTTGCGCTCGCCTGGGTGCTCAACAACCGAATCGTCAGTTCCGTGATTGCGGGGCCGCGCACTTTTGACCAATGGGTCGACTATCTGTCCGCGATCGGCAAGACGCTCGACGCCGAGGACGAGACGTTCATCGATTCGCTGGTGACTCCCGGACACCCCTCAACGCCGGGCTACAACGATCCGCAATACCCGTTTTACGGGCGGCTCGTCGGCTGAAGGCGGCTTGCGCCGGCCGGAGCGACCGAGCTCTCCCTACTCGTTGGCGATCCCATGCGGCACGTGCCCGGCTGCGACGTGCTTCGCCGCCGACTCGACGTGCGTGCGCTGATCGTCGAAGAAAAAATCGGCGCCGAACGCGCGCAGGAACTCGCCTTTGTCCAAGCCGCCGAGGAACAGCGCCTCGTCGATGCGGATGTTCCAGGCGCGCAGCGTCCGGATCACGCGTTCGTGCGCCGGTGCGCTGCGCGCAGTTACCAGCGCGGTGCGGATCGGGCTCTTGTCGTCCGGGTAGTCCGACTGGATCTGATGCAGCGCGGCCAGGAACTTCTTAAACGGCCCGCCGGGCAGCGGATCGCGCGCGGACGCGGTTTCCCGTGCTGGCGAAGGCGTCGAGCCCGCCGGACTGGTACACGCGCTCGGCTTCGTCGGAGAAGATGACCGCGTCGCCATCGAAGGCAATGCGCAGTTCGTCGGTTTCGTTCTTGTAGACGCTGGGAAAGATCGTCGCCGCGGCATAGCCTTCGTCGAGCGCGCGCTTGACGTCCTCGGTGTCGGCGGAGAGAAACAGATGCGACCCGAACGCCGGCACGTAGCGCGACGTCGGCTCGCCCTTGGTGAATGCCGCGCGGCTGATGTCGAGGCCGTAGTGCTTAATCGAATTGAATACGCGCAGGCCGGTGTCGGCGGAGTTACGCGACAGCAGGATCACCTCGACGTATTGCTTGTCGGGGCGATTGAGCCGCAGCATCTTCTTCACCAGCGTGAACGCGGGCCCAGGCGCGAGAATCTCGTCTTCGTGCTCGATCTGGTAGCGCTGATAGGCCTCGACGCCCTGCTCGGTGAAGATGCGGTGGCTTTCCGACAGGTCGAACAGTGCTCGCGACGAGATCGCGACGACCAGCTTGTCGGCAAGCGTCGGCTTGGGCATGCGCCATCCTAGCGCCGCGCCGGCGCCGTGGCTATGGCGGCGCGCAGAAAGCCTCGCTCTGCCCCAGGCGCCGGCGCCTCGTGCGCCTCCACAGCAACCCCGCGCAGCACGGCACGTCCCTGTTGGGGCGACAGCGGGCCTGCAGCCGGCGCGGGTGCAAAAGTCGCGCCCTCTACGCCGCCCGACGCATGCCGTTGCCGAGCTCGTCGAACACTGCGCGCACCTGCTCGACCGCCCAGTCGATCTCCGCGCGCGTGATCACCAGCGGGGGGGCGAAGCGCACGACCGTGCCGTGGGTGTCCTTCGACAGCAATCCTCGCTGCAGCAGGCGATCGACGATGGCGCGCGCGTCGGTGCGCCGGGCATCGACCTCGAGGCCGACGAAGAGCCCCTTGCCGCGAATCTCCCGAATCAGGGGGCTCTTGACGGTCTTCAGCTGGGCCAGCAGATGGTCGCCCCATCTCCGCGGCAGCGCTCGATGAGTTTCTCGTCGCAGAGCACCGCGAGCGCCTCCAGCGCGACGCGTCGGCCGCCAACGGGTTGCCGCCGAACGTGCTGCCGTGGTCGCCGGGCCGGAACACCTGCATCACTTCGTGCGTCGCGACAAACGCCGACACCGGCAGCATCGCCTCCCCCCAGCGCCTTGCCGAGCATGACGCCGTCGGGTCGCACCCCCTCGTGCTCGCAAGCCAGGAACTTGCCCGTGCGTCCCATGCCGGTCTGGATTTCATCGGCGAGCAGCAGCACGCGCTGCTCGCGGCAGATGCGCGCGCATTCGGCGAGATAGCCCGCGGGCGGAACGACGATACCGCCCTCGCCCTGGATCGGCTCGACGAGAAACGCCGCCGTATGCGGCGTGATCGCGGCCGCAAGCGCGTCGGCGTCGCCGAACGGGATCGAGCTTGAACCCGGGCGCGAAGGGGCCGAATCCGTCGCCGTACTGCGGATCGGACGAAAACCCGACGATGGTTATCGAGCGGCCGTGGAAATTATTCTCGCAGACGATGATCTCGGCGCTTGTCGCTCGGCAATCCCCTTGACGCGATAGCCCCACTTGCGCGCCGCCTTGAGCGCGGTCTCGACCGCTTCGACGCCGGTATTGACCGGGAGCGCGCGGTCGAGCCCGGTCAACTCGGCCAGGCGCTTGAGGAACGGCGGCAGGCTGGTCGGTGTAGACCGCGCGCGAAGTCACCGCCAGTCGTTGCGCCTGCGCGATCAACGCCTGCACGATGCGCGGATGGGCGTGACCGTGGCTGACCGCCGAGTAGGCGGAGAGCATGTCGAGATAGCGGCGTCCGTGCTCGTCCCACAGCCAGCAGCCCTCGCCGTGCGCCATGACCACCGGCAGCGGCTCGTAGTTGCGCGCGCCGTACTGGTGTCTCGGTCTCGATCAACTCGGATAGCCGGCCGCGGCGCGGACCCAGAAGACCCTCGCTGGCACGGCTCGGTGGATTGGACTCGGGCGGTTCATGACACGGCTCCTTTGGCGCGGGATTCGCGCAGTCGTCTCGATTCGGGCGTCGATTGCGTCGCTGAGTGCGCGACTGGCTCACGTTCGATGCCTGCGCCGGGTATTGCGAGCGACCGCCGTGCGCGGCCCGGCTCGACGCCGGGCGGACGAATCAGGAATGAAAGCGGGTAGCGACTTCGCCAAGACATGCTGCGTAGTTTACCTTCGATCGCGCCGTCCGCGCGCTGCGATGCACAATTCTTGCGCTTCAAACCGGCCGCAGCACGCGCTGCAGAAAATCGCGCGTCCGCTCGTGCCTGCGGAGCAGCCAGCATCTGCCGCGCGGAGCCCTCTTCGACCACGCGGCCATGGTCGAGAAACACCACGCGATCGGCCACCTCTGCGGCAAACGCCATTTCGTGCGTGACCACGACCATCGTCATTCCCTCGCGCGCGAGCGTGAGCATCACCTTGAGCACGTCGCCGACCAGCTCCGGATCGAGCGCCGACGTTGGTTCATCGAACAGGATCGCTTTCGGCTGCATCGCCAGCGCCCGGGCGATCGCGACGCGCTGCTGCTGGCCGCCGGAGAGTCGTGCCGGATACGCATCGAGCTTGTCCGCCAGCCCCACCTTGTGCAGCAGCGCGACCGCCAGCGTCCTCGCCTCGGCACGGGCCACCCCTTTCACGAACACAGGGCCCTCCATCACGTTCTCCAGCGCGCTGCGGTGGGGGAACAGATTGAAACGCTGGAATACCATGCCAACTGCACCGCGCAGCGCGTGGATCGAACGTTGCTCGCGACGCACAGGGGCGCCGTCGATCGCGATGGCGCCTTCGTCGTAGTGCTCGAGTCCGTTGATGCAGCGGAGTAGCGTCGACTTGCCGGAGCCCGATGGACCGATAACGCACACCACCTCGCCCTTGGCGACCTCGAGGTTCACGTGGTCGAGCACGCGATTTGGGCCGTATGCCTTGCCAACGTCGCGCACGGAGATCATTTGCGTCCGAACGCGCGCTCCAGCCGATGCGCCAGATAGGTGAGTGGCAGGCTCATTGCGAGATAAAGCAACGCGACCAGCGTGAACACGGTCATGTTCTTGAAGGTCGACGCGGCGATAAGCTGGCCGCCCCGCGTGAGCTCAGCCACGGTGATCGCCGAGGCGATCGAGGAGTCCTTGAGCATCATGATCATTGTGTTGCCATAGGGCGGTAGGAACACGCGGATCGCCTGCGGCAGAATAACGCGGCGCATGATCAGCGCCGGCCGCATGCCGAGCGACTGCGCAGCCTCGATCTGGCCAGGATCGACCGCCTGGATGCCGGCGCGGAAATTCTCGGCTTGATAGGCCGAATAGGCGATCCCGAGCCCGATGAACCCGGCCTGGAATGCGGAGAGTTGAATGCCGAGATCAGGCAACACGAAGTAGATGTAAAACAGCTGCACCAGGATCGGAATGCCGCGGATGACCGTGATCATTGCGATCGCCAACCACGAGATAACGCGTACTGGCGACAGGCGCAGCAACGCCCACACGAAGCCGAGCAGAGTGGAGAGTACCAGTGCGCAGAGCGTCAACTCGATGGTGACGACGCAGCCCTGCCAGAGAATGGGGAGGAAATCCTGCGCGTCGCGGAGAAACTGCGGCATCGGCGCGATCGCGCTGCGACTACCCGCTGGTTATTTCAAATCCCACTTCACCAGGATCTTGTCGAGCGTGCCGTTGGCCTTCAACTTAGCAAGCGACGAGTTGATCTTCTTCAGCAACTCGGTATCGGTCTTGCGCACGCCGATGCCCACGCTCCCGGTCATCTTCGGTTCGTAGGTGGGCACTAGTTTTGCCTTGAAACCGGAGTTCTGCGCCAGCTGGTATTTGAGGATCGGCGCGTCGCCGAAGCCGGCCTTGATGCGGCCGAGGCCCACGTCACGCAGGATGTCGGCCAGCGAGTCGTAAACCTTGACCTCTGCGAAATCGCCGTTTCTCCGGAGGAATTCGATGTACACCGTGCCGACCTGCGCGCCGACGACCTGTCCCTTGAGATCGGCGATGGACTTGTACGGCGTGTTGTCATCGATGTTCACGACCATGCCTTCGGGATAGGGAAATACCGGATCGCTGAAATCGATCACTTCCTTGCGCGGCCCGGAAATCAGCATCGCCGCAGCGATGATGTCAATCTTGTTGCTGGTGAGCGAAGGGATCAGGGCGGAGAAGGGCGTTGCCTGCACGTTGACCTTGAAACCCGCGTCATCACCGATCGCGGTGATCAAGTCAACCATCGCGCCCTGGATGGTGTTGGTCTTGACGTCAAGGAACGTGAAGGGGATGCCGGTCGGCGTCGACCCAACGTTGTAGGTAGGCGTCTGCGCGCAACCAAGGGCGGTGTACGCGACCAGCATGGCGGCGGCCAGCGCGCGGCCAAGCAAGCGAAGTGTGCGGTGCATGATCATGCTCGTCTCCCTTGGTGGGTCTGCGACATCGCGTCCCGGACTCGATAGTACGCGATCGCCGCCCGCAGCAGCGGGCGCCGCAGCGCGTGCAGCGGAATCGGCTTGAGCGCCACGACCGGATACGCCGGCCGGTGACCCCCGTTGAGTATATCGGCAAGCACGAGCCCCATCGTCGTCGCCATCGCCACGCCGCGGCCGCAATACCCGAGCGCCGCCCATACACCCGGGGCGACCTCGGCGACATGCGGCAGCCAGTCACGCGTGATGCCGACCCGGCCATACCAGCGATAGGGCCATTGCACGTCGGCCAGCCGCGGATACATCCGGGAGGCAGCGCGCCGCAGCGTTGCATAGACTCTCTCCGGAACGCTCTCCGCCACCGAGCCACGGCCGCCGATGATGAAGCGGCCATCCGGGTCAAGGCGGAAATAGTACAGAAGCTCGCGCGTGTCGGAGGCCACGGTGCCACCGGGAAGGATCGCGCGACGGTCGATCTCGGGCAGGGGGTCGGTTGCAATCTGCACGCTGGTGACGAGCAATTGATTGGTGGCGAGTTCGGGCCACAACGCGCCCGCGTAGGCATCGGTGGCGAGAACGACCTGTTGCGCCCGCGCGTGGCCGCGAGGCGTCGTCACGACCCACGCATCGTCGTCGCGCACGAGTTGCGTGGCCGGAGACCCGGTATAAACGCGCGCTCCATGGCCGATCGCCACGCGGGCGAGCCCGCGGGCGTAGGCCAGCGGATGCAATGCGCCGGCCCGGTGATCAAACCAACCGGTGGCGTAGACATCCGTGCCCAGCAGCTGTGCCAAGCGGTCGCGCGTGAGCAACTCGACTGGCGCCCCGCGCGCTGCCCATTGGCGGGTGCGGGCGTTGATCACCCGCGCGGCCGCAGCCGAGTGGGCGGGTTGAATCCAGCCACATTGCGTTGCCGCGCAATCGATGTGGTGCTTCGCCACCAGGGCGAAGAGTCGATCGGCCGCGCCGCCGGCCAGCCGAATCAGCGTTTCGCCGCGGTCGCGACCGAACCGCGCCACGAGATCGTCGGGGTCATGCTTCAGACCCGGGATTACCTGTCCGCCATTGCGCCCCGATGCGCCGTGACCGATGTCACTGGACTCGAGCACAATGACCGATCGGCCGGCCTCGGCAAGCGCTAGCGCGCAACAGAGTCCCGTATAGCCGGCACCGACGACGAGCACGTCGGTTTCGAGGCGCCCTTCGAGGGCCGTCGTCGCGGGCGCGAGGGGGGCGGTCGCGCGCCATAGGGAACGGCGCTGATCCGCCCCGGAGGTACTGACGGCCGAGGCGTCGGGAGACATGGCCGCAATGCTACGCCGCTGGCACCGGATCTGTGCCGGCAAAACGCAAGACCAACGGAGCCCGCTCGGCAAAGTTTTCGTACGCGTGGTCGCCACCGCCCTGAATGAACTGCCAGGCACCGGCGTAGAACGCAATGGCCTGCCGCCAGTCAAGCAGCTCGTCGCCGGATTGCGCCAGCAGGAGGTAGCGCTGCGGATGCGTGATGCGCTCGACCTGTAATGCCGAGAGTTCGTCGAGATGGGTGGGCGTGAGTTCGTACCGCTCGCCTGTGTAGGGGTTGTGCTGCTGACCCAGATAGGGCGCGAGTGTGCGCTCCGGATGGAGCGCGGGATTGACCAGGATCGCTTTGGCGCCATACGTTTCGGCGAGGTACGTCGCGTAGAAACCACCCAGGGAGCTGCCCACAAAGGTCAACCCTTCGCGGCCTACGCTCTCGGCCCAACGCCTTACCGCGCGCACCGCCTCGGCCGGCCAATGCGATAGGCGCGGCCGGAAATACTCAGGTCGTACCGCCGCTGGCAGCGCAGCGATCGCGCGCGCTAATGCCTGTCCCTTGACCGAGGTCGGACCGCTATTGAATCCGTGCAAATAGGCGATCCGAATCATTGCGCCGGGTTGAGGCGGCTCAGGAGCTGATCGTGGATGCCGCCAAACGCGCCATTGCTCATGATCACGACATGATCGCCGGGTTTCGCAGCCGCGACGATCGCGTCGACCAGCGCGCCGAGATCGGCGATGGTGTGCACGCGCTCGCCGAGCGGCTTCAGCCACGCAGCCGCATCCCAGTTCAGGTTAGCTGCGTAGCAGAACACCAGGTCGGCAGCGGCGAAACTGCCCGCGAGGGCGTCCTTCATCGTGCCGCGTTTCATGGTCGCTGACCGTGGCTCGAACACGGCCACAATTCGTGCCCCATCCACGCGCCGCCGCAGGCCTTCCAGCGACGCCGCAATTGCGGTGGGGTGATGGGCGAAATCGTCGTACACCGTAATGCCGCCGACCGTCCCGCGCTGTTCCATGCGCCGCTTCACGCCACTGAACGACGTCAGCGCTGCCAGGCTCTCCGACACCGGGACACTGACATGGCGGGCCGCCGCGATCGCGGCTAGCGCATTCAACCGGTTGTGTTGCCCAAAAAGCGCGAACGCCGACAGCACCCCTTGCGATGCGCCGCGGAAGGTGATTACACCGTCCCCTGCAATCGTCCAATCGGAGCCCTTACCCGGAGCATCCGCGGGGCGGAAGCGTTCGGTTTCGCTCCAGCAGCCGCGTCCGAGCACGCGCCGCAGATTCTCGTCGGCGCCGTTGACGATGAGTCGGCCGCTGTGCGGTATCGTGCGCACAAAATGATGAAACTGCGTTTCGATCGCAGCGAGGTTTGGAAAAATGTCGGCGTGATCGTATTCGAGATTGTTGAGAATCGCAGTACGCGGTCGATAGTGAACAAACTTGGCTCGCTTGTCAGAGAACGCTGTGTCGTATTCATCGGCTTCAATGACAAAAAACGGGCCATCAGAAAGACGTGCCGAAACGCCAAAGTCTGTAGCGACGCCGCCGATCAGAAACCCGGGGTCGAGGCCCGCCTGGTCGAGGATCCACGCCACCAACGCCGTGGTCGTCGTCTTGCCGTGGGTTCCCGCGACGGCGAGGACCCATTTGTCGCGCAGCACCGCGTCGGCCAGCCACTGCGGCCCGGACGTGTAGGGACGCCCGCTGTCGAGGATCGCTTCCAGCAACGGGTTACCGCGCGACAGCGCGTTGCCGATGACGAACACATCCGCATCCTTAGCGACATTGTCGAGTTGCGCGACCGCGTAGCCCTGAGTCAATTCGATGCCCGAAGCGACGAGCTGGGTGCTCATCGGCGGATACACGTCAGCATCGCAACCGGTTACCGTGTGACCGGCTGCTCGCGCGATCTGGGCGAGACCTCCCATAAAGGTACCGCAGATGCCGAGTATATGCAGATGCATGGTGTGTGTTTTCAGGTTGTGATTGCACGTTTGAGCGCCACTGCACGCTCGTAGGCGACCTCGAGCGCGCGGGTGTAGCGATCGAGGTCGGCAAGCCCCGATTGTGGCAGGTTTGCGGTGATCGCTTGCGCGATCCCTGTCCGCCATGCGGCATCGTCAGCCAGCCGACAGGCGATAGCAATGTACTCGGCGTCGGTTCGTGCGGCGGTGGCGGTAACCTCGAGATGGGCGAGCAGGCTCCAGGTCATGCGTTCGGCCGCGCGCTCGCCGATGCGCGTGACAACGGGCACGCCCATGTCGAGTGCCGCGGCGGTCGTATCTCCGCCGCTGTAGGGCAGTGTATCCAGGACGATGTCGATGAGCCGGTAGCGCGCACGGTCGGTCGCCTCATCCTTCGTCCACGGCACGAACGCTACCCGACCCTCCGCGATACCGAAGCTCGCCAGCCGGCGCAGATAAAGGCCGCGCTCGTCCCGGTTCGGCGAAAAGGCGAGCACACTTCCAGGAACGCGCTCCAGAATCGTCCGCCAGAGGGATAGGCAGCGCGGCGAGAGCTTGAGCAGGCTTACGAACGTTCCAAACACGACCGCGTCGGCGCTGATGCCGAGGTCCGCCCGCGTAATCGCCGCCGCCGCAGGAGCGATGCGTCGCAACGGCAACACGCAGCCATCGATTGGCCATGTTTCCTCGATCTGATATTGCGCGGCGTCGGGGAGGCTAACGCACCGGTCGCTCAACTTGAAATCAACTTGCTGCAATCCGATGGCGCCATGCGAACCCAAGTGCGAGATGATAACCGCCGCCGGCTTATAGAGCAGGATGCCGGGTCGCGACGAATGGGAATGCCCCATCAGATCGACAAGCACGTCGAGCCGGTCGTCGGCGATCGCCTGCGCGGCGCCGCGATTGTCCAGTTCGTCGAGCCGGACGAAGCGCTCGCAGCAGGAACGGAATTGCTCGGTCACGGCGTCCTCTAGCTCGCGCACCGCCACCGAATAGGCGGACAGCGATACCCGCGTGCGATCGTGCCGGCGCAACACATCAAGCATCAACCGCCCCATGACGTGATCGCGAAAGTCCGCGGATAGATAGCCGATGCGGACCAATCCCGGCCGCCCGGCCGAGCGCTTGCGCGGCGCACCCAGATCGGGAACGCTGGCTCGCTCCTCCTGGCGAAGACGGTTGTAGGTATCGTGCAGGCGCTTGATCGCTGGCCGCGACACATCGAAATATTCCGCTTGCGCCAGAGCAACGCCCACAAAGCCAGCTTCGCCGGAGGCGTACGGCCAGTCGAGCGCCAGCGGCAAATACTTGTCTTCGTAGTCGGTGCCCGGCGCAATGCGCGCCGACAGCAGTCCCGCGGACACGACCTGGACGGACAACTTGGCCTGCGCCTCGAAGGCGCGAAAATCCTGAAACGCTTCTTCCTGCAGCTGAAAGAGCAGCAGGTGACGGCGCAGCGCGAGCCAAATATCTTCGTCCGCGGGTGCAAGCGCGCGCGCCCGCCGCAGCAGCGGCAGCGCTTCACCCCAGGCACGCAGGCGGTCGAGCGTTCTGGCCTGATTAAACAATGCTTCGACCGACGTCGGCGCGAGTTGCGCCGCGTGATCGAATGCAGCCTCGGCCTCCTCGAACCTCTTCTGGCGGAAATAAAGATGTCCCAAGCCCAAATAGGCTTGCGCCCAGTCGGGCTTGAGCCGGGCGGCGTCGTGAAGGCTCGCTTCGGCCCCAGCGAGATCCCCCTTGACCAACTGCAACGCAGCAACGTTGTAGTGCGCTTCAGGTAGATCCGGCGCGCGCGCGAGCGCCGCGGCATACGACGCGAGCGCGTCCTCTATCTTGCCGGCGGCGGCGCGACTCGCTGCCTCGTTGAGAAGCGCGCGGACGCCGCTCACGCGGAAACGCTCCCGCGCCAGCGCGTACCGACGCGCGGTCGCCAACTCGCAGCGAGCAAGGCCGCTCTCCCGCACGCGCGGTTCGCGTCCGACAGTGGGCAAGCCATGGCGAAGCCCGGGTAGAGCGGTTGGGGGGGCGCGACGGTCACTTTGGGTTGCAACGAGGGGCGGCCACTATTATCCCTGATTGCGGCGGCGGCCGCCTCTGGAGAGGGGCGCAGGACGCACGGCGCCGGTCACCGCACAGCGCGCACCAGAGGCAGGGCTACGCTGACGATCACGCCCGTGCCATCAGCACGATTCACCGCCGTGGCGCGGCCGCCGTGGAACTCCGCGATCAACCGCACGATGTAGAGACCTAGCCCCAGATGCGGCTCGTTGCGGGACTGCTCGCTACGCACCGATACCATCGAATCGAACAGCCGGCCATGCATTGTCAGCGGCAGAGACGGCCCTTGATTGGTCACGCTGAGTCGCAGGCGCAATCCGTCCGACTCCAGTGCTACGGTGATGGGCGTGCCGGGTGCCGCGAACTCAACCGCATTGGCGACAAGCTTATCGAGCATCTGCGCAACCAGCTCGGGTGCGCCATCGAAGAAAACCTCTCCCCCAGGAAGGCTTAGCTCGAGGACCTGTTGCGGATACGCAGCACGATAGCCGTCGACGCAACCGGCGACCACCGGCGCGAGGTCGAAGCGCTCCCGCTCGGCATCGGCAAGGCTCTCCTCCAGCCGCGTCGCTTCGGTCATACGCGTCAAGATGTGCGCGAGGCGGTTGAGACCCTGCTGCGCACGCTCCATGTAGACGCGTGCTCCGTCGGGCAGTAGCTGCATGCGTAACGCATCGAGTGACGAGCGCACGACGGCGATCGGCGTGCGCAACTCATGCGATAGGCGGCTTGCCATCGCCTCCTGATAGTTCGCGTACTGCGCGAGGCGTGCGAGCGCGCTGCGAAAACTCCGCGCCAGATCGCCGATTTCGTCGCCGGCGTTGGAGCCGGTGACCACACCGCGTACGCGGCCTTGTGCGTCAATCGCCGCCTCCGCTTCATCGCGAAGCCGGCGGATGCGAGATGACAGCCACGACGCATACAGCGTCAGCGCGACCGAGCCGATGAGCAGGGCTGCGAGCACGATGTTGAACAGGCGTGCGAACGCCCGATTGCGCTCCGCGAGGACGGCGTTGGTTGTCTCCTCGACGATGACCGCGCCCTTCACTTCGTCGCCGACCCAGATCGGGTGTGCCGCGGACACGATCACCGCCTTACCGTCGGAGGTCGGTCGACGGCCCACGGTCAGGATGCCGGCGAGCGCCCCTTCGACATCCTTGCCCGCGGCCAGCGCCCGGCCGGAGCGCTCGTCGCTGAAATCCTCGGTTGGTTGCGGGAGCACGCGCGCGTACAGCGGCTGCAAGATCTCGCGTTCGAGCCATCGCCCTGGGCCCGCGAAGGGCAACCCAGGCGCCGCGGTGGCATCGCCGGCCGGCGCTTCCGGCGCGCCGGAGGCTGCCGGCGCGTGCGAGCACGTTCTGCTCGCGATCGACGACCCAGATGCGCGCGGTCGTGCGCGACAGGCCGCGAATGATCTGCTCGATCTCCGGCGACTCGGGCACCGACCGCCGCCGGCGCACCGAGCGACACCGTGCCTTCATCGCTCTCGCGGCCCGAACGCAGCGATTCCAGCGGCACGGCGGGCGTTGCGAACAGCCCCGGCCGGTCATGCAGTGCCGTAGCCACAGCCTGCGCCGTCCCAGCGAGCGTGCGCTCCTGCGCGTCGCGCAAGAAACGCTCCAGCTCGCGCACATATTCATAACCCAGCCAGGGAAGCGCCAGAAACACCGTCAGGACCAGCAGCAGCTGCGCGCGGATGCCCAGCGCGATGCGCGGCTTCTTCATCATTCAAGTCATTGCAGATTATGCCGCAGAGTTCCAGCGATAACCCATGCCGTAGACCGTGGCGATGCAATCGAATTGCGGGTCAATGGCGAGAAATTTCTTACGGATGCGCTTGATGTGCGACGTGATGGTGCTGTCGTCGACCACGATCTTGGCATCGCGCATCAAGCTATCGCGATCTTTGACATGGCCGGGAAAGCGAGCGAGGGCATGCACCATCCAGAACTCGGTCAAGGTCAGTTCGACCCGCGCACCTGACCAGTGCACGGTCAGCCGCCTCAGGTCCAGCGTCAGCGCGCCTCGTTCGAGCATGTCCTCCGATGCGGATGGCGCCGCGAGCAAATCGCTGCGCCTGAACAGTGCGGCGATGCGCGCGCTCAAGTGCGGTAGGCCCACGTCCTTGGTCAGGTAGTCGTCGGCGCCGAGGCGCAAACCGGCCACGATGTCGAAATCAGAATCGCGTGCGGACAGGAAGATTATCGGCACAGTCGGCGACAGCGCGCGAAGCTCTCGACACAGGGCGAATCCACCGTCGATGTCGTCGCCGAGCCCGATGTCGATGATCGCGAGCTCGGGCAGGCGGGTGCGGAACGCGGCGAGCGCATCGGAGCGATTGCCGTAGGCGGCAACCTCGTAACCTTGCTTGCGCAGGACGTCGGCGTAATTGCCGCGGATGGCGGGTTCGTCTTCGACGATGGCGATGCGGCGGCTCATGACCTGTCCAGTGCAAGTGCGGGACGACTGACTATAGCGCACCCGGGCCGGCGCCCGGGGGCCGCGGGCCGCCAGCCATGTTTTCGCCATCATTCTTCTCCGCCCAGCCATATTTCCATACCGCCCAGTGCCATGTCGTCGCGCTTAACTGGCGGCATCGGAGCCACTTCATGAAGAACGCAACCCGCGCTTACCTCGATTGTATTGCCAGCTGCGTGCGCGGGTTTCGCTGCCAACGCGGCAGATCGCGAGGCGCGGCGCGCCGCAGCGCGTTGCTGTGCGCCATCGACGCGCGGCATCGCCCTCGCCGACCGCGAATCCTTACGGCATTGCTTACCCGGGAGATAGACCATGCCCACCGCTGACCGTGCCCCTGCCTTGACCTTCAATCCGCGGGTCTGGCGGGACTTCGCCCTGCTGGCGATCCAGAGCTTCGCCATCGGACTTGCCGCGAGCGTGCTGCTGGGGCTGGCCGTGTTCGCCGTGGCCTGATTCAAACGCCGCCGAGCGGGGAGGACCGGTCGGCCGGGCGCGCATCTGACGCGCCGCGCAAAAGCGCGGCCCGCCGGCACCGGCCGAGTCTTCCCCAGTCGGCGGCTCAGTTCACCTACCCGCCGCGTTTCAGCGTACCGATGAGCGCGACGCCGCCAGCCCAGAACAATACGGCCAGGAGCATGCCCAGCATGGCGCTGGCGATGCCGCCGCCGACCCCGCTCCCGCCAAGCGAGGAGACAAGCAACCAGGCGACAAATCCACCCCCACCGCCGCACACGGTGATGGCGAGGAGCCGAAGGATGAAATTGGCCACCGCTTCGCAGGGACAAGCTGCCGTACAGAGAGCAAGGCCAGTATAGCAGCGGCGCAGCGCGTGCAGCGCACGTGTGCCGGTGTGTCGTTGCTTCGCCCCGCCCCCAATCACAAGCCACAGTCGCTGCGGCTGCATTTGTTATGCTACCGGAATGAACGATCGCACTCCCGCACTGCGATTCGATACCGCCGGGCGCGACGCGGTGCGGGCCTTGGTCGCATCGCAGATTCGTGAGGTGGCCAACGCGGGCTTGGGCGAACCCGATCTCCTGCCGTTCTGGTTCGGCGAGCCCGATGAAGTGACACCTGCTTACATCCGCGAGGCCGCGGTTGCGTCGCTCGCGGCGGGTGAGACCTTCTATACCCTGAATTTCGGCATTGCCGAACTGCGCACCGCGATCGCCGCGTATGTGTCGCGGCTACACCGCCCGGTTGCAGTCGAGCAGGTCGCGGTCACGGCATCAGGGATGTCGGCACTGATGCTTTCGATTGAAGCGCTGATCGACCCGGGTGAGTCGCGTCGTTTGCGTAACGCCGCTATGGCCAAACCTGACCGAGATCCCGAAAATACTCGGCGCCGAGGTTGTGCGCGTCGCACTGCAATTCGGCCCAGGCGGCTGGAGACTCGACGTCGATCGCCTGCTCGATGCGCTGACTCCAGGCACGCGGGCGCTGATGATCAACTCGCCGAACAATCCGACCGGATGGACGCTGGCGCCTGACGATCAGCACGCCGTCCTCGAGCATTGCCGCCGCCATGGTATCTGGATCATTGCCGACGATGTTTACGAGCGCCTGTACTACGCCGACGCGCGTTGTGCCCCCTCCTTTCTCGATCTCGCCGAACCCTCCGATCGCCTGGTGAGTACGAATAGCTTTTCGAAGGCATGGCTGATGACCGGCTGGCGACTGGGCTGGATTGTCGCGCCCCCGACGCTTGATGCCCGCCTTGGGCAAGCTCATCGAATACAACACGTCCTGTTCGCCGGTGTTCGTGCAACGCGCTGGTCTCGCCGCGATCCGCGACGGCGAGCCGACCGTAGCGCACACCCTCGAGCGTTTTCGCACGGCGCGTGCTCTGCTCGTAGACGAACTGGTCGCGATCGATGGCGTCGAAGCCGCGCTGCCGCCGGGTGCGATGTACGTATTCTTCCGAGTCGCCGGGGTGACTGACAGTCTGGCGTTCTGCAAACGCCTGGTCCATGAAGCGCGTCTGGGTCTGGCGCCGGGCAGTGCATTCGGACCTGAGGGTGAAGGCTTCGTGCGCTGGTGCTTCGCTTCCAGCCACGAACGTCTGCTCGATGGGGTGCAGCGCCTGCGTGGCTTCCTTGCTCGTCGCTAGAAGAGGCTCTCTGTCGAATGCGCCGTCTTGATCGACGCGCGCCAGGAGTTCTATTCGGATCCGTTCAAGAATTCACCCAGCAGCCGGTGAAAATGGTGCGTACCACGTTCGCGAGTGGGCGAGTAACGCCCCCGCCGGTAGAACGATGAACGCACTCCACGCTGTACGGCTTCAACGATCGCCTCGTCCTCCAGCTCTACCCGATGTAGCGCGCCGCCGGCGCCCTGGCCGAGTTTCGCCTCGTCCCACACGTACGAACGGAACTCGATGCGGGTGCGGTCGATCGCCTCAGGGACCACGCGGTTGAGCGACAGGCCCCAAGGATAGCAATTGAGCATCAGATTAGGAAAGATCCACCAGTAATACGCGGCCACGCGTCGCCCGCGATCGGGGGCGGCATCCGGCATGTCGAGGGTGAGCTCTCCCTCCTTGGCGAGCGCGAGCTGCAGACTCGAATAACGGTACAGCTCCTGGGCGTGGCTCTCGCAGTCAACGGTCTTGGACAGCTCCGGATGGACGAACGGAATGTGCAAGGCCTCGAGATAGTTCTCGACATACAGTGCCCAGTGCGCATTGATGACGTAGTCACGGCTCTGCGTCGCATCGCACTGGGATTGCGCGAGCGGCAGCCACGCGAGGCGCGCAGTCATATCGCCCAGAAAGGCCTCCAGCGGGGCGACCGGGTCGAGCGCCGCGAAGCCGTGATTGGCCCAGGCGGTGAAGGGAATCTGCGGCAGATCGTCGGCGGACGACGGAAAGTTCCTCGCTTGCGCGAATTCCGGCATGAAGGTCATGTGCCCGGAAAGATCGAAGCGCCTCGAATGGTAGCCGCAGCGGATTTGGTCGACCCGGTGACAGGGTTCGTGCACCAGGATGTTGCCGCGGTGGGTGCAAACGTTCGACAGGCAGCGCAGGGTGCCGTGCAGGTCGCGCGCCAGCAGCAATGGCTCATCGTGCAATCCGGCCAGGAGTACGCGCGGCGCGAGCGAGCCGGCCACGCTGACGTCGGCGAGATCGCCGATCCATTGCCACGTGCGCGCAAAGATGCGTTCGCGCCCCCGGATATAGGCGGCCTCGTCCCGATAGAACCCGCTATCGATCGTGAAGGCGACAGTAATGTCCGGGTCGACGGAAACAGCCATGGGTGGATGCTACCAGTTGCCGCTGATCCGCCAAGATGAACCGCCCATCTTCTGCCCGCACTCCGCCACGATTGGCCCCCGTCGTGTCGCAATGCCGACACCGCCGCGATACCGAACTCATGGTTAAATCCGCTGCAGAGCGTTAGTCCATTCCCGGACGATGCCGTCTCCGCCAAGGATGCGCATGCCGTTCTTCCGAAAGACCCTCTACCGCGGTTCTGTCCTTGTCGCCTTGTTCGCAGCGTGGTGCCTCGTGGCGTCGGCGCAGGAGGTCGAGTTTTTCTCTCCGCAGGGCGAGGTCAAGGCGGTGCGCCAGGTCACGGCGCGCTTCGCCCAAGCGATGGTCCCGTTCGGGGAGCCGCGCGAGGTCGGCCCGTTTGCCATCGACTGCGTCGAGAAAGGCAAAGGCCGCTGGGCAGACATGAAGAACTGGGTCTACGACTTCGACCGAGACCTGCCGGCCGGCGTGCGCTGCAGCTTCACGGTCAAGCCCGGGATCACGGCGCTGGACGGTGCACCGCTCACCGCAGGGCAGCGCTTCGAGTTTAGTACCGGCGGCCCCGCGATCGTGCGCAGTCTCCCTTCGGAAGGTTCGCGCGTCGACGAGAACCAGATGTTCATCCTCGGCCTTGATGCCCCGGTCACGTCGGGGACGATTGGCGAGCACGCGTACTGCATCGCGGCCGGGGTCAACGAGAAAATTGGGGTGCGGCTGGTAACCGGCGAGGAGCGCAAGACGATCCTCGACAACCGCAAAACGTTCGCGGCGAGCTACCTGCGCTTCATTCTCCTTGACCCCGATGCCGGACGCACACGCGGCAGCTTCTTGTTCCGGCTCCCCGCTACCGGCAGCGACGACGAGAAATTCCTGCGTTTGCGTGACGCGCCGGATTCCCCACTCATCACCGTTGCCTGCGCGCGCACATTGCCGCCCAATGCCGAGGTAAAACTTGTCTGGGGCAAGGGCATCGCCTCGTCGTCTGGCGTGCCGACTTCCGCCGATCAGGCTTTGGCTTACAGTGTACGACCGACGTTTCGCGCCGCATTTTCTTGCGAGCGCGTGAACAAGGACGCGCAATGCATTCCGATCCTGCCGTTGCGGCTGGCATTCACCGCCCCGGTGGCGGCGCGCGACGCGGCGCGGATCCGTCTGGTTGCGAGCTCGGGCAAAATCTATAGGCCGCAGCTCACGCAGGAGGACGACGCGATCAACGGCGTCAGCTTCGGCCCAAGCCTGCCGGAAAGTGAATCGTTCCGCCTCGAACTGCCTGCGGGCCTGAAGGACGACGCCGGCCGCACGCTTGCCAATGCCTCGTCGTTCCCGCTTAGGGTACGCACGGACGAAAACCCACCGCTGGCCAAGTTCCCGGCGGATTTCGGCATTCTCGAGCGCGTGCTGCCCGATCAGTCGACGCCGCTGTTACCGGTCACGCTGCGCAATGTCGAGCCGTCGCTCAAGGGCGCCATCGGCATGACCGGCCGACCCACAAAGGCGGCCGACAAGACGGCGCCCAGCACGCCGATTCCAGCGCGGGTCGCGCGCGTCGGGCGTGGCGACGAGATGCGCATTGTCGACTGGCTGCGGCGCTTCGAGCGCGCCCAGAAGGTCGATGCCGACTATGACCAGAAAACCGAGCACTGGATCGTCAGGTATAACGGTCACGGCACATCGATGTTCCGCGCTTCGGATTCCCTGCGCAGGCTCGAAGTCCCCAAGCCCAACGGCGAAAAGGCGTTCGAGGTTGTCGGCATACCGCTGCCCGACCCGGGGTTCTACGTCGTCGAACTGGCCAGCCCCAAGCTGGGCGCCGCTCTTAACGGCGACGCCCGGCCGTACTTCGCGCGCACGACGGTGCTGGTCACCAACCTCGGCGTGCATTTCAAACTCGGGCGCGAATCTTCGCTGGTCTGGGTGACGCGGCTCGCCGACGGCAGGCCGGTGCATAACGCACGCATCGAGGTGCGGGATTGCGGTGGCCACACGTATTGGGATGGGGCCAGCGACGCGTCGGGAATCGCACGTGTCGACCTAGCGCTGCCCGATCGCGAGCAGCTGCCGCAATGTACCCATGGCGAGCGGGAGTTCTTCGTGACCGCGCGCGTCGGCGACGACCTGAGCTTCGCCTTCTCGAGCTGGGGGGAGGGCATTGCGCCGTGGCGCTTCGACGTCCCGACTGGCAACTGGAACGGACCGTACGTCGCTCACGCCGTGCTTGACCGGTCACTCTTCCGCGCCGGGGAGACCGTATCGATGAAGCTCTTCGTTCGCCAACAGACCGGTGCCGGCTTCTCGCTGGTGCGGCGCGACGCGCTCGACGACACGCTGACAATCCGGCACCAGGGTTCCGAGCGCAAATACAACGTACCGGTGCAATGGACCGAACTCGGGACCGGAACCGATCACGGCGAGGCGACCTTCGCGATCCCCAAGGATGCTGCGCTCGGAACGTACAGCATCGGCATGCACGATTCACTCGGCGCAAGGCGCAGCCGCCGCGACGAGCGACCCGTGGGTCAATTCCGCGTCGAGGCGTTCCGCGTGCCCCTCATGCGCGCGCGCCTACAGCCGGTCGGGGTCCCGCTGGTCAATCCGACGAGCGTGCAGATCGACCTGCAGGTTTCGTATCTTTCCGGCGGTGGTGCCGGCGGATTGCCGGTCAAGCTGCGTACGCAAGTCGAACTCAAGTCCGTCGCGTTCCCCGATTTCGAAGGTTACAGCTTTGCCGCCGGCGATGTAACCGAGGGTCGCGAGGAGCAAGGCGACTCGTACGCACATTTCGAAGACTATACGTTTGCCGATCCCGACTACGTCAACGATGACGAGGACGCGCAGCCCACGGTTCGCGGACGGCGCACGACCGATCTGAACCTGGCGCTCGATGCCGCAGGCGGCGGCCGCGCCACGGTGAAGGACGTCGGCAAAGACTCCGCGCCGCGCGATCTCGTCGCCGAATTGGAGTACCGGGACCCCAATGGAGAGACCCTGACCTCGTCGGTGCGGGCCACTCTTTGGCCATCACGGATCGTGCTCGGCCTCAAGCCCGACAGTTGGGTCGCGAGCAAGGAGCGGATCAAGTTCACGGTGGTCGCGGTCGACCTCGCCGGCCAGCCGGTCGCCGGCGTACCTGTGCAGACCGACGTTTTCCGGCGCGACACCTATTCACATCGCCGCCGCCTGATCGGCGGTTTCTACGCCTACGAACACGGTAGTGAGACCAAGCGCGTGATGGACCTCTGTGCGGGCATCACCGATGCCCACGGTCTGTTGATCTGCGAGGTGCCATCGCCGGCCGCCGGCAACCTGATTCTGCGCGCCCGTGCGGCCGACAGCGAAGGCAACGTCGCGATCACGCGCGCCGACGCTTGGGTAGCTACGGGAGATGATTGGTGGTTCGCTGCTTCCGACAACGACCGAATTGATTTATTACCGGAAAAGAAACGCTATGAACCGGGCGACATCGCCCGCTTCCAGCTGCGTACGCCGTTCAAGGAGGCGAGCGTACTGGTCACCCTTGAGCGCGAAGGCGTGCTCGACGCGTTCGTGCGCACCATCAAGCGCAGCAACCCCGTGTTGGAGGTGCCGATCAAGGGCAGCTATGCGCCCAATGTTTTTGTGAGCGCGTTCATCGTTCGGGGCCGCATTGGCGGCGTCGAGCCGACCGCGCTTATCGATCTCGCCAAGCCTTCCTACAAGATGGGCCTCGCCGAACTTCGCGTGGGCTGGACAGACCACGAGCTCGCGGTCAAAGTCACCCCCGCGCAGACGGTGTACAAAGTGCGCGACCGGGCGAGCGTGGCGATCGCGGTGCGTCGAGCCGACGGCAGCGCGCCACCGGCGGAGACCGAGGTCGCAGTGGCTGCGGTCGACGAGGGCCTGCTCGAGTTGCTGCCCAACGACACGTGGAAACTCCTCGACGCCATGATGACCCGCCGTGGCGAGGAAGTGGAAACATCGACCGCGCAAATGCAGGTTATCGGCAAGCGCCACTTTGGGCGGAAAGCATCGCCGCGGGCGGCGGCGGCGGGCGATCGTCGGCGCGCGAGCTCTTCGATACGCTGCTGTTGTGGCAGGCTCGGGTTCCGCTCGACGCGGCAGGCGATGCCAAGGTCGAGATCCCCCTCAACGATTCGCTGACGAGCTTCCGGATCGTTGCCATCGCGTCGAGCGGGGCGGGCCTGTTTGGCACGGGCGACGCGGCGATCCGTTCGACACAGGATCTGATGCTGCTCTCCGGCCTGCCGCCGGTCGTGCGCGAGTCCGATCGATTCAGCGCGTCGTTTACCCTGCGCAACGCTGCCGAACGGCGTATGCGGGTACAGCTGAGCGCACGGATCGCCGCGACCGGCAAAGCCATGCCGCCACTCGAACCGCGCCAGATCGAACTCGCACCGGGGGAGGCGCGCGAAATCGCATGGGACGTGACCGTGCCCATCGATGTCGCATTGCTCGATTGGCGGGTGGAGGCCGTTGAGCGTGCGCAAGATGTTTCCGAACGGACCGTTGCCGGACGAGATGCGCTGAAGGTCACACAATCGGTTCTGCCTGCGGTACCCGAGCGGACGTACCAGGCGACCATCTTGCAGCTTGCGGTCCCGCAGGCGATTTCCGTGCAACGCCCGACCGACGCGATCCCCGGTCGCGGCGGGGTCAACGTGCGCATGCAGGCGCGGCTCGCGGGCGATCTGCCTGGCGTCGAGGAATATCTGTCCTTCTATCCGTACTCTTGTTTCGAGCAACAGGCATCGGTCGCGGTTGGGCTGCGCAACCGCCCCGCCTGGAACACGCTGATGAGCGCTATCCCCGAATATCTGGATCGCGACGGATTGCTCAAGTACTGGCCGCTGCTCCGCGACGGGAGCGACGCGCTGACCGCCTACGTGTTGTCGGTTGCCGACGAAGCGGGATGGGAGATCCCGGACGATTCGCGCCGGCGCATGGAAGCCGCATTGGTCGGTTTCCTCGAAGGCCGTATCGTGCGTGGCTCGGACCTTCCCACCGCCGACCTGGCCATACGCAAACTGGCCGCGCTCGAGGCGCTGTCGCGGCGCAGCGAAGCGATCGATGCCAAGTGGCTCGACAGTATTGCCCTTGAGCCGAACCTGTGGCCAACCTCGGCGGTCATCGACTGGTATCTCGTGCTCAAACGCTCACCGAAGCTCGCGCAGCGCGATGAGCGCATGAAGGCGGCAGAACAGATTCTGCGCTCGCGCCTGAACTTTCAGGGCACAACAATGGGGTTTTCGACCGAAAAAAGCGACGCGTTGTGGTGGCTGATGGTTTCGGCGGATTCCAACGCCAATCGCCTGGTGCTGGCCCTGCTCGAGGCACCGGCTTGGAAGGGAGACATGCCACGGCTGGTACGCGGCGCGCTCGGGCGCATGCAGCGGGGGCACTGGAATACTACGGTGGCCAACGCCTGGGGTGTGCTGGCGATCGCGAAATTCTCGGCGGCGTTCGAAACGGACCCGGTCACGGGCACGACGAGCGCCACGCTCGCATCCGAGCGCGACGTCCACGTCTGGACAGCCGATGACGGTGTGAAGCCGTTCGATAAAAAGCTGCCCTGGCCGTCGCAGCGCGCGGACCTGGCGCTCGTGCATGACGGCGGTGGTAAGCCATGGATATCCCTGCAGAGCATCGCGGCAATTCCCCTGAAGGAGGCACTGTCGACGGGCTACAAGATCTCGCGCGAAGTAACGCCGGTGCAGCAGCAGACCAAGGGCAAATGGAGCCGCGGTGACGTCGCACGGGTGCATCTGGAAGTCCAGGCGCAGTCCGACATGACCTGGGTCGTGGTCGATGATCCGATCCCCGCGGGCAGCACGGCGCTCGGTCGCGGGCTCGGCGGCGATTCGCTCGTCCTGGCCCAGGGCGAGGTCAAGCAGGGCACGGTGTGGCCCGCCTATGAAGAACGCACGTTCACCGCGTATCGCGCGTATTTTCGCTATGTGCCAAAGGGAAAGTTCGTGCTTGAGTACACCGTACGACTGAACAATCCCGGTGAATTTCATCTGCCAACCACGCGCGTCGAGGCGATGTATGCGCCCGAGATGTTCGGCGAGCTGCCGAACGCGGACTGGACGGTTCTGCCGTGACGCGGATCCGAACCTGCCTCGCATGCGCCGCCACCGCCTGGGCGCTGTCGCTGCATGCAGCCACCCCACCTCCCTCCTTCGCCGCCGTCCGGGCTGCGTATGCGTCTTCCGACGCGCTGCTGCTCGACCGCCATGGCGAGCCCGTGTCCGAGCTGCGCGTCGACCCCAAAGTTCGGCGCCTGGACTGGGTGCCACTTGCCGAGGTCTCGCCGGCGATGGCGGCGACCCTGATCGCCGCCGAGGACAAGCGTTTTTACGACCATGCGGGAGTGGACTGGGCAGGGCTCGCCGGAGCGGCGTGGGACAGTCTCTGGCGCACCTTTGACGGCCGGCGGCCGCGCGGCGGCTCGACGATCGCAATGCAGCTCGCTGGCCTCCTGGATCCCGCGTTGGCACCGGCCGGCGGCACGCGAACGTTCCCCCAAAAATGGGACCAGGCGCAAGCGGCCCTGGCCCTCGAACGCACATGGACTAAGGCGCAGGTCCTCGAGGCCTATCTCAACCTGGCGTCGTACCGAGGCGAACTTACGGGCCTGGACGCCGCGGTACGCGGCCTCTTCGGCAAGACGCCCGGTGGCATCGATGCCCGCGAAGCGGCGATCCTGGTCGCGCTATTGCGTAACCCCAATGCGCCGGCGGCAACGGTCGCGCAGCGCGCTTGTGCCATTGCGGCCCTCGCCCCGGATACCATCGCCTGCGAAGAAGTGCGCGCGCGAACAATGGTGACCCTTGCCGGCCCGTATCGCATGGCACCGCGTTGGAACGACGCGCCCCACGTCGCCGCCAAGCTCCTGAAACGCCCGGGTCAGCGCGTGACTAGTACGCTCGACGCCGATCTGCAGCGCTTCGCTACCGCGACGCTGCGCGATCATCTCGCCGAGTTGGCCGAGCGGGGCGTGGGCGACGGGGCACTCGTCGTGCTCGACAACGCCAGCGGCGAGGTACTGGCGTACGTCGGCAGTGCCGGGCCACTGTCCTCCGCCCCGCAAGTCGACGGTGCGACGGCGCTGCGCCAGCCCGGCTCGACATTGAAGCCCTTTCTCTACGCGTTGGCGCTGGATTCCAAACTCCTGACGGCGGCCTCGCTGGTCGACGACAGCCCGGTGGCAATCGCCACCGCGCGCGGCCTGTACGTGCCGCAGAATTATGATCGCGATTTTCATGGGTTGGTGAGCGTGCGGACCGCACTTGCCAGCTCGCTCAATGTGCCGGCAGTGCGCACGCTGGAGCTAGTCGGGCTTGCCCGCTTTCAGGATGCGCTCAAGCGCCTTGGGCTGGATACGCTAACGCGCGATGACGAGTTCTATGGCGCCGCACTAGCCTTGGGCGATGCCGACGTAACGCTGTTGTCTCTGACCAACGCGTATCGAGCGCTGGCAAACGGTGGCGTAACAGGGCCGGCCCGATTCGTATCCGCCTCACAAGCGACCTACGCCGAGACACAACCGCGACGCGTGTTTGGCATCGGCGCGAGCTACATCATCGCTAACATCCTTGCCGATCGCGGCGCCCGCGCCCTCTCTTTCGGGCTGGAGAACCCGCTGGCCACGCGCGTATGGAGCGCCGCCAAAACAGGCACCAGCAAGGACATGCGCGACAACTGGTGCATCGGCTTCACCTCGCGCTACACGGTCGGAGTATGGGTGGGCAACTTTTCCGGGGCACCGATGCGCGATGTCTCCGGTGTCACCGGCGCGGCGCCGATCTGGCGCGAACTGGTGCACCGGCTGCATGCGAGCGAGCCATCCACGCCGCCCGTAGCGACGCGGGGGATCACGCGTGTGAGTGTTTGGTTCGACCCTGCGGTCGAACCGGAACGCAAGGAGTGGTTCCTGCGCGGGACCGAAATGAACGTAATCCAGAGCAACGTGCATGGTGCAGACGGAGCGGCCGCGATAGCGCCGCGCATCCGCTATCCCGCTGCCGACACGATCATTGCGCTCGATCCGGATATCCCCGCCTTCGCGCAGCGCGTCGTATTCGAAGCCGCACCGGCCATTGCCGGCCTAGAGTGGCGACTGGACGGCGCTACGCTGGCGAGCACCGACGCACAGGGCCGGGCCGATTGGGCGCCGGCCGCAGGCAAGCACAGCTTGGCACTGGTCGACTCGGACGGCAGGACACTGTCGGTGGTCGTATTCGAGGTGCGCGGCAATTCCGTGCGCTAGCGGCGTTGCGCAGCGCCGGGCGCCGGACCGGCGCGATCAGCGGCCGGACGCATTATCTCCGAGCGCGATGTCGACCGTCATCTCATTGGTCAAAGGTTCCAACGCCCGCCGCAGCTCGTCATTCGGCACTGTCTCAGGGACAACCAACAGAGCTCTGACCTTGAACAGGTGTTCCGCCGGTGCGGCGCCCTCGACGATCTCGGTGTGAAGGTCCTCGATGCTGATCCGGAGCCGGGCAAGACTTCCCGATAGTTCGCTCACGATCCCCAGGCGATCGTGGGCGGCCAATTCGAGCTTGACCACGCGGCGTCCGGCCGGGACCGGTATTTGCTCCTGTTGAGCGATAGCAACCTGTACACCGGACCGCTGTAAGCCCCCGAGCGCCGCGGCAAGCAACGCAGCGTTTTCTGGTGGCACCTCGAAATGCACCAGGCCCGCGAACTGGCCGGCCAGCGTCGCAATCCGGCTGCCAGCCCAGTTGGCGCCGAAACCCTGGGCCCGCTCCGACAGCAGACTGACGATCCCGGGACGATCCGGACCGGTAACCGTTGCCACGAGCGATGCGATTGTCGCCTTTCCCTGTTCGGTCAACGACACGGTCCGGCGGATCATCGGCGCCTTGGTCGCGAAGCGATCGTCTTGCGGGTGGGCGGGCAATGCACCGTGCTCCCGGGCATGGCGAACGACCCGGGTGAGCAGACCGAGTCCCATCGGCGCCAGCGCGCGCTCCCACAACTCGCGCGCCGTCTCCCCCTTGAGGACGAAGCACCAATCCTGCGCGGCAATGGCTCCCGCATCCATGGTGTCGGCGAGATGATAGACGGAGCCCCCGGCGATGGGATCGCCTTCCAGAATCGTCCATTCCACTGCAGCGATGCCGCGATGCCGCGGCAGCAGCGACGGATGGTAGCCGACACCACCCAGACGCGAGCGCGCGAGCGCCTCCTGGCTAACCCGGGCGTGAGTGTGCGCGGCCACGATCAAATCCGTCCCGTCGACAATCGCCACTGCGGGCACATTCTTCGGATCCTCGAGCAGGTGAACCGGCACGTTCGCGGCCTGCGCCGCGAGCGCGAGCCGGTCGTCGGCTGCCGGCGCAACCACGCGCGCGATTTCGGTGCCATCGGCGCGCAGCACTTCGAATACCTTGGCCCCGAAAAAACGGGACCCGACCAACGTGCACTTCATCGCAGGGAAGCCGCCGACATCGTGTCGGGCAGGCGCGGCCACGGGATCTGCGGGGGGCAAAGCTCGGATGTCCTGTGCGCTTTTTCGTGGGTTGCGGCTGGTGGGCCCGGGTCCGCGGACGTGCTCGATATCGGCGGCGGCGACAATTCTAGGCATTAAGCTGCGTCATGCCTAGTGCGCACCGGGCGCCGCGTCGGACAGCCACGGCCCAAATGATGCCCTTGCTACCCTCGCCGCGGACCTATCCATTGGCATCAACAGGCATTAAGCTCATCCGTGAACTCCACATCGAGGAAGGTTCATGCAACCCATACCGGTCGGAACCACAGGCACGTTCAGCCTCATCGTTACGCCCGAACATGTTGCCAGCCGCTTCAAGGACGCGACATTGCCCCCGGTTCTGGCGACCCCGGTCATGATCATGGTGATGGAGAACGCGGCGCTCAACGCCATCAAGCCCTACCTCGGCGCCGGCGAAAGCGCGCTGGGGACGCGTGTCGACGTGCGCCATCTGACGGCGACGCCGGCCGGCCGGCGTGTCACCGGCGAGGCCAAGGTGACCAAGGTCGATGGACGGCGCATCGAGTTCTCGATCCGCGCGACCGATGGCCCCGAGGAGATTGGTGTCGGTACGCACGAACGGATGGTGGTCAATCTTGCCAAGTTATCCGATAGGATGAAAGCAAAATTCGGCTAGCACTGCGACAATCACCAAGTTTGCAGTGTCCAAACACGCAACCTTCTAAGGCTCGGCTTTGGCGCCACGAAGTCTTTACGGCACGTGCCTTTCCCCTGGCGCCTGTCTGCTTGTTGGCGTTCTGCTGGCTGCTCTCGTAGCGCCCGCCGGCGCAGTGCCGGTGCCGTACAAGAATTGCGGCGCGCCAGGCGATATCCTGCACCTTACGAGCTTGGATGCTAGCGTGTGGCCGCCGCCGATCGCGGCGCCGCTGGCCGGGACCGCGACCATCGACCCGAGGACCGGACAGGTCACCAATTTGCGGGTACTCCTGGCCTACGGGGTCAATTGGGTCCTCGACAGCGGTAGCTTGGGCACGAGCTTGGGCTCGGGATTCGTCCCGCTCCCGGCATCCATTCCGATGAGCGTGAGCAGTCCGAGTTTTCCCCTTGCTGCGGGGCCGTACAGTACGAGCCAAACGTTCCGCCCAGGAACCGGCGGCCCTGCGTTCACGATCCAATCGAAAGGCAACCTGGGCCAGAGCATCCCGGCGGCTGTGACCCAGCTCAGCCTGAAGTACAACGGGGTGTCCGGATTTCCGGTGCCGCCCCTGCCCGGCAGCTACGAAGCGCAAGTGCACATGGCGCTGCCAAGCGGCACGGAAGTCTTCTGTGTTGACATCAACCTAACGGATGTCGCGTTTGTGACCACGGCCCCCTTGCCCGTCCCTACGCTCCCGCGCCAGCGCCTGCTCGTGCTGTTTCTCTTCGTTGCCGCGACGGGGCTGCTCGCTCTGCGCAGTCGAGGGATGAGCCGAAGTGGTCGCGAAATTTAACGATACGCTACCCGCGCACGTAGGACTAGGTTGGTTTGCCAGATCCTATTGGCCAACAGCCCCTAAACGGTTCACAATTGGCGCTGTGTAAGGGCCCCGCCGGAGGGAAGCCGGCGCGTAACGCGCGATTAGCTGCCACGCGACCAAGTGCAGCGGTGTCACACTGGTGATTCCGTCGTGACGTTGGTGCTCTGAATTCTCCGCTTTTTCTTAACCCAGCCTAGGAGCGCAACGATGCCGCGTACGTGCTCGGTGTGCCTAACATTATCGCTGCTCCTCGTTGCACCCGGAATCCGAGCAGCCGATCTGCTTGGTGCGGAGCAAGTGCTGAGCCGTGTCGATCAATCCCCAAGCGCTGGGAAAGGAAAAAGCGCCACGGGCCAGCTGTTGCAAAGGATTCGCGACTATCGACTGCAAGCTGGAAAGCTACCTCCGAGCGAAGCTGCCGCACAGTGGTTCGTGCTTTACGACGAGGCAGGCCATATCGGTGGCGCTGCGGCACTATCCGACTTCGCCGCGTACGACGCTGACACCTTGCGACCAGTCGGCGTGGCGTCAATGCTGGCTGCCTTACCCCCGCCCGCAGCATGGCCGGCGTTACGTGAAGAAGCGAGCAAGCGAGCGGAAGCGCGACCCAATGATCCACAGACGCTGACCGTACGGCTGATGATGGAAGTATTGGCGCGGGACAGGGTGGCAGCGACTGCCACTTTGAACGCAATCGAGGTTGCCGCAGCTAATCTTGATGCGAACGCGCGCAGCCTTGTCGCCGATCAGCTCTCAAGCGAACGCGGATGGCTTGCGACCCTTTACGGCAGCCGTGACGAAGTCGCGAAAAGTTTCGTTGCGCGCGCCAAGGAAGGTGCCCAACAGCCCACACAAGCGGTGTACAGAACGATTGCCATACCGGATCTGGTCGGACTGGTTGGCGAGACTCAGGCAGCCGCCTTGCTCACCGAGGTATTGCGGCTACCCGTCGTCCTTCGCAGCAATGACGGAGATGCAACGCGCGCCCTGGTGCATCGGTTGGCTCTGCAACAGGTTCAAAGCTTGGCACGGGCGCAGTGGGGCCTGGTCGACACACCCGAAGCATTGCCCTTGTATGAAGCATTGCAGAACAGATTCGAATCCGCCCGGATCGATCCCCTAGCAAACGAGAGCCCGGACAAGCGACGTGCGGACGTCATGTACTTGATCGGCTTGATCGTTGCCGGCCGACAAAATGATGCTGAGCGGCAGCTTGAACTGGTTACGCGCACCGTCGAATTGGATTTGCCCAAACCGGTGGTTGCCACGCTGCATCGGACGGGCAAGACCGAGGCACTATTTCGGTTCTTGCACAACCTACTGCAGCACCAGCCCCAGCTAAAGGTATGGAACATCTACTTGCAGGAGTCCGCATACGCCGGCCACTCCAAGGAAACGCTGGATTTGATTGATGGCCTGATCACACGCCCAGACCTTCCCGACTACCTCGCCCGTGACCTGCGTTTCCGGCGTATCGCTGCGCTGTTGGCATCGGACCAAACAGAACCGGCGCTCGAGCAAATGCGCGCGATGCTCGATGCCGCGCCGTCCGCTTCCGACCCGGCGCTCAATAGCCTAGCTAACCTTGGGCTGCAGGCGGCTGCGTTGGGACGCCTTTTGGACCGGAACGAGTTATCGGCGCAAGGCTTGGCATTCACAGTAAAGATCCTTTCCCTGGAAGGTACAACCGAGCTCGACCGTGAGGAAATCATCACCGGCATCTACGCCGAAATGCGCAAGGAAGGTAAAGCCTCCGAGGCCGAGTCTGTTGTCGTTGCGGAATTGCGGCGCGCCCACGGACAGGCCAGCGCGTTCTCCGCACTGGCCAGCGGTCAATTTACGGGCGAACGGGCCGCGTTAACCGAGTTGGCTGGGATCTACGATACGGCCCATCGTCCCGGCGACGTGCTGACACTGTTGGATGGCGCCAGCGGCTGGGGAGCGTCTGATCTCGTTGAAACATTGGACTCCAAGGATTCATTCGGCGCTCCGCTTGGTTTGGCGGCGGCGCGTGCCTTGACCGCGCGCGGCGACAAGGCCAAGGCGATCGTCGTTGTGCGCGCGCTGCTCGATCGTATGCCGGCGTATGACCCAGCATACGAACTCTTCGTAGAGCTGGCGGGCAATGACGCGGTTGCGGAACTCGACCAGCGTTATGCCCGCGATCGCTTCGAAGAGCGCCCGCTCATCTGGAAAGCCGTGGTGCTCAATAAGACGGGACACGTCCTGGAAGCAGAGGCTGCGGCGAAGTCAGCCATTGCTATCGACCCGTCGGACGGCAAAGAAGGCCCGGGGGATCGCCTGCGCGCCTACGCTGTCCTGGCGTCCATTCTAGAAGGAAAGGGCGATCTCGCCACGGCCAATGTCTATCGAGGCGCGGTACAGGCCATACGTCTCTCCGAGCAGGGCGACGAGTTGTATAAGTTTGGACTGTACCAGCGTGCGCTCAAACGCTACGACGAAGCGCTTGCGCAATTCGCCGATGCCTATTGCATCCAGTCGCGGCTGGCTGTGCAAATGAGCAAGGTTGGGCTTAACAGCCAGGCTCTGGCGCACTACCGACGCGCTTACGAATTGATGCCCCAGAGCTTCGGAAGGGTTGAGAGCCACTGCTTTGGATGCGAGAGCGTTTTTGAAGAGCCGACTGCCCGAAGTATTGCTGAACAAGTCTTCACAACCTTGGTGGAGAAGACACCAAAAAATCCCCAGGTCCACTATATGCTTGGCTACCTGCGTCAGGAGCAGGGTAAGTATGCGGAAGCATTGGAGAGCTACCGTATCGCGATACGCCTTGACAGCGAGTACCTCAATGCCTGGCGGCACCTGCAGGAATTGGCTAGCCACACGTATATCGAGCCCGAGGATCGCGACGTCGCGGTGCTTAAATTGATAGAACTCGATCCGGAACAGCGGCACGTTCAGTACGTGCTAAATCAGACGACGGATCCTCGTTCGCTATGGATCGCTTTGGATCGGATCAAACCGGCGCCGATCCGTGCTGACCTTTATCCACTTGCCCGAAGTGCACGCGATCAGGCGACGATCATGGCGGGGTTGCCGGAGTCGGCGCGTGAAGAAATGGAACAGTATCGTGCGCTGACCGAGACAATGTCGAACCGCACCAATGCCAAGAATCCAAGGCAGGGCATCGCCAACCACGTACTCATTACCAGTATTAGACCTCTGCTGGGAGCGGCGCCCAGCAGATATGAAATGGCTGAGTAACGCCGGTCGGTGTTGCAACAGCACCGCCCACCTGCGAAGAAGCGGCGATCCGACTGCGCGGCTTTGACCGACCTTTAGCTCGACTCCTCCTGACGGCGAGCGTACCGACTGCCGCCGTAGCAAAAGGTCGCCTGGCGCCCGCGCCTGCAGAGCAGCCGGGTGCGATGTAACCGGTTGTTGCAGCGGCCGTCCACTTACATCGCGGGGCATCCGCCGGTTGCCGCCGGGTAAGCAGACCAATCCCCGCCTGTGCGAAAATTGAGCATGGATCAGGATTTCCGGGAGGCTTCGCGGGTCAAACGCGACGTCGCAACTGTAGTTGCTGCACCGGCCGTGCAGGCGGTGCGCCGGATCGACACCCCGATGGGCTATTGGCTCGACGAACCGCGTGACCAGAACGAATTCGTGAAGGTTCGCACCCTCTGGGTGACGATCACGCTGTCGGTACTGGTTCACGTCGTTGCGCTCTCCTTGGTGCTGGAGCAGACGCGCCTCCTGGCGCCGTTTGACGAAGGACCGAAGGAAACGAGTGAGCAGTTGCAAGTGCGCCTCACCGCGCCGCCCAGCCCGATGCCAGCGCCAGCCCCCGCGCTAGAGCCGCCGCGAGAAATCGTCGCGATGCCCAAACCGGCGCGCGCGCCAAGGCCGCCGGCGCCCCGCGAGCCGCCCGTCCTTGCCATGACGACGCCCGGTCGCACCGGCCCGGCGCCGGCCAAGCCGGCTCCGCCCATCCCCGCTCCGCCCCCGCCGGTCGAGAGCGATCTGTGGTCTTACATGCAGGCGCGCCGCCGCGAGCGAGGCGAATCGACTGCACCTGCCATCAACACGCCCAAGGCTGAACCGAATGCGAGCCTGGCGGCCAATCTCCCGACAGCGGCCACTGGCGTGGCCACGCCCGACCCGAGCAAGGGTGGTGGCATATTCGAGATTAAGAGCATGAACTACGACGATGCCAGTTTCCTGTTCTTCGGCTGGAATAAGGATATGGGTCGCCGGACTCCACAGCTCATCGAAGTACGCAGGGGCAACAACAGCGACATGCAGATTGCCGTCGTGCGCAAAATGATCTCAATCATTCGCGAGCACTCCAAGGAAGACTTTGTCTGGCGCTCGCACGACCGTGATATTCCGTTGTCCGCTCGCCTTGAGGACAACGCGGCATTGGAGGCTTTCCTGATGCATGATTTCGGGTTCGATCGGCCGGCCGCGCTGAACCGATAGCCGCGCCGAGCTAGGTCCGCGCGACGCACTCGTCGCGCTATCGACCGCCTTGCCAAACCGGGCGCGGTGCAATATACTCGGCACCAAGTATATTTCTACGTATAGTCGCCTCCGGATGATAGAAGACAAGCGCCGCCTGTCGAACCCGCTCGCCCTTGCGGTTTTGGTGCTTCTCTATGAGCGCCCGATGCACCCGTATGAGATGGCCTGCACGCTGCGAGAACGGCACAAGGAAGCAAGCATCAAGCTGAACTACGGCTCGCTGTACACCGTCATCGAGCAGTTGCAGCGTGAGCAGTTCATCTTTCCTCGCGAAACCCTGCGCGAGGGCAAGCGCCCGGAAAAGACCGTCTACGAGCTCACGTCCATCGGCAAAACAGAACTGATCAATTGGATGCGGGAGCTGATAAGTGATCCAGTCAAGGAGTTCCCCCAATTTGAAGCGGCGCTTTCGCTCATTCCGGCGCTCCCACCCGACGAGGTAGCTGCGTTACTGGAGATCCGGGTCAGCCTTCTCAAGAAAGCACTCGAGAGCCATGGCAAGGAGGGTCGGCTGTGTAAGTCAATGAACTTGCCGCGACTATTTACGCTGGAACGGGAATATCACAGCGAAATGACTCGAGCAGAATGCCGATTCTCCGAACAGCTTCTCGCGGACATCAAGCGTGATGTTGGAGGGCTGAAGAGCACCTGGATTGAGCTCCGCAAGAAACTGACCAGCGCGAAGCTGAGCTGCGGCAAGGCCCGCGTCGCGCCCGGTGCCAAGGAAAAAGCGTGAACGACCAACGTGTCGGTAAAGTCCGCGCCGCAGATGGACTTGGGAAGGATGTGACAACGTGACTTCCATCAGGCCCGTCATGGTGGGCGTGGTCGCCTGTGTCTTGTCGTCGGGTTGCATGGTCGGGCCCGACTTTCGGCAACCCGACCCACCCATCGCCAGCCGCTATACGGAAACACCGATGCCGCAAGAGACCGTTGCCGTTCCCGGGCTGGGCGGCGCGGTCCAGCACCTGCTCCCAGGACAGGATCTTCCGGCGCAATGGTGGACGCTATTTCGTTCGGAGGCGCTGGATACGCTGATTCGGCAGGCGATTGAAGACAGTCCGAATCTCGCCGCCGCCGAGGCAACCCTGCGTCAGGCGCAGGAGAATCTCACGGCGCAGCGCGGGGCGCTGTTGTTTCCTCAGGCGAACCTCGCTGCTAGCGCGACGCGGGAGAAGATCACCGGGGCCGCGGTCGGGGATCCAAGCTTGGGCAGCAGCATCTTCAATCTGTACAACGCCACGGTCAACGTTTCCTACATGCTCGATCTGTTCGGCGGCAACCGACGCGAGCTCGAGGCGCTGCAGTCACTGGTCGATTACCAGAACTATCAACTCGAAGGCGCCTACCTTGCGCTCACCTCGAACATCGTCACGACTGCTGTAAACGAAGCC
The DNA here is from genome assembly GCA_963777455.1 of uncultured beta proteobacterium. Taxonomy (GTDB): domain Bacteria; phylum Pseudomonadota; class Gammaproteobacteria; order Burkholderiales; family Casimicrobiaceae; genus PALSA-1003. Next base: position 1,338,381 of record CAVZQQ010000004.1, on the reverse strand, counting down.
GCGCTGCGTGCGCAGATCAATGCCACGCACGAGATCATTGCCGCGGAGGAGAAACAGGTTGAGCTCGTCCAAAAGCAATATGAACTCGGTGGAGTCGCGCGGCTAGCGGTCGTACTCTTGCGCACGCAGCTCGATCAGACGTTGGCGACGCTACCGCCGCTGGAACGTAATCTTGCGCAAACCCGCCACCAGCTCGCGGTGCTCACCGGGCGTTTTCCCAGCGAAGCCGCGCTGCCGGACTTTGATCTCGATCACCTGGCATTGCCGGAGGAGTTGCCCCTCACCCTTCCCTCGCAGCTCGCGCGGCAGCGTCCGGACATACGCGCTTCAGAAGCCCTGCTCCATCAGGCGAGCGCGCAGGTCGGGGTCGCTACTGCCGATCTGTATCCAAAGGTGAATCTGACGGGCAGCGTTCGGCGAGGTGACGACGCAATGGAGCAGTTTTTTTGGCCCCCCCGTCTGGACCATTGCGGCGGGACTTGCTCAGCCGCTGTTCAATGGTGGCCAGCTCGAAGCCCAGCGGCGCGCCGCGCTGGCCGCGTACGACCAGGCCCAGGCGCAATACCGCCAGACCGTGCTGGTCGCCTTTCAGAACGTCGCCGACGCGCTGCGCGCGCTCGAAGCCGACGCCAGGGCGCTGAGAGCGCAGTCGGACGCGGAGTTGTCGGCGCGCGAAAACCTCGATCTTACACAGCACCAATATCAGCTTGGGGGGTCGAGCTCGATTGCCCTGCTGATTGCCCAGCAGCAATACCAGCAGACACGGCTTGCGCTGGCAGCGGCGCAGGGGACACGCTACGCCGACACGGCCGCGTTGTTCCAGGCCCTGGGCGGCGGATGGTGGCATCGCGAAGATGCGGCCGTCGCACCGCACGAAGGCAAGACCAACTAGTCGTCATCGGGCGCGGCGCCCGCAGTAACCACTCGAACGGAGAAGCGATGAAAAAGCGCATGACGATCATGCTCATAGCGGTAGTGCTGCTGGTCGGTGGCGTGATCGGGTTCAATATTTTCAAGGGCATCATGATCCAGAGGTTCATGGCCAGCGCTCCGGTGCCGCCGGCGACGGTCAGCACCATGAAGGCCGACTTCCAAGAGTGGCAACCCCAGCTTACCGCGGTCGGCACGCTGCGTGCGGTGCGCGGCGTCGACGTCACTACGGAGGTCGCCGGACTCGTCCGCACCATCAATTTCAAGTCCGGGGACGAGGTCAAGTCCGGCCAGGTGCTCACGGAGCTCAACGCGGACTCGGATCTGGCGCAGCTACACTCGCTGGAGGCGTCGGCGGATTTGGCGGCGACCGTGTACGAACGCGACAAGGCCCAGTTCGCGGCGGAGGTGCTCAGCAAGGCTGACCTCGACAACGCTGCAGCCGACCTGAAGAGCAAGCGGGCGCAGGTCGCGCAGCAGGCCGCAACGCTGGACAAGAAAACCATTCGCGCCCCATTTTCCGGCAAGCTGGGCATCAGTACGGTCAATCCGGGCCAGTACCTCAACCCGGGCGACAAGCTGGTGACCCTGCAAGCCATCGACCCGATCCTTATCGACTTTTATTTTCCGCAGCAGCAGCTCCCCCAACTGGCGATCGGACAGCAGGTGGCAGTCACGGCCGATGCCTACGGAGACACGGTATTCGCCGGAAAGATTAGCGTGATCAACCCGAAGGTCGATGCCAATACGCGCAACGTCCAGGTCGAAGCGACCGTCGCGAACGCGAAGCGCCTGCTCCTTCCGGGCATGTTCGCGACCGTGAAGGTCAACTCGGGATCGGAGCAGCGTCACCTGACACTGCCGCAAACCGCCATAACGTACAACCCTTACGGCGACACCGTTTTCGTCGTCAAGCGCACCGAAGGCAAGGACGAGAAGAAGGATGGCAAAGCGCAGCCGGCGCTGGTCGCGCAGCAGGTGTTCGTCACGACAGGGCCCACGCGCGGTGATCAGGTATCGATTCTCTCCGGCATCGAGGCGGGTACGGAGGTCGTGAGCAGCGGAGGGAGCAAGCTCAAGAACGGAACGCCACTCGTCATCAACAACAGCATTCAACCATTGAACAACCCCAACCCGACTCCGCAGGAAAAATGAAAGGCTGGCGATGAACTTCACCGACATCTTCATACGCAAGCCTGTCCTCGCGACCACGATCAGTCTGCTCATCCTGGTGCTGGGAGCCCGGTCGCTGGCCAGTCTCTCGGTGCGCCAATATCCCAAGACCCAGAACGCGGTGGTCACCATCTCCACGGCGTATTACGGCGCCGACGCGCAGACCGTCGCCGGGTTCATCACCCAGCCGCTCGAGGCCGCGATCGCGCAGGCGCAGGGTATCGACTACATGTCGTCGACCAGCACGTTGGGGGCCTCGATCATCACCGCGACGCTGCGGCTTAACTACGATGCAAACCGGGCGCTCACCGAAATCACCACCCAGGTAAGCTCGGTGCGCAACCAGCTGCCGCCTGAAGCACAGCAACCCGTATTGAGCGTGCAGGTCGGCCAGACCATTGACGCGATGTACATGGGGTTCTTTAGCGACGTTCTCCCCAATAACAACGTCACGGACTACCTGGCGCGGGTGGTCAAGCCCAAGCTCGACTCGGTTGAAGGCGTGCAGACCGCGGAGATTCTCGGGGCTCGTCAATTTGCGCTGCGCGCATGGCTCGACCCACAGCGGATGGCCGCGGTCGGCGTGACCGCCACCGACGTGCGCACCGCGCTCGCTAGCAACAACTACCTTGCCGCGCTGGGCACGACCAAGGGACAGATGGTCAGTTTCGACCTGACGGCAGACACCAGTCTGCACACGGTCGAGGAGTTCAGGAAACTGGTGGTCTTGCAGAAGGACGGCGCCATCGTTCGTCTCGAGGATGTCGCCAACGTGACGCTTGGCGCCGAGAACTATGATTTCACCACCGCTTTCGGCGGACGCAACGCGGTGTTCATCGGTATCAAGTCTGCGCCTGACGCCAATGTGCTTGATGTGGTCAAGCGCGTCCGCGCCGTGTTTCCGGATATTCAGACGCAGATGCCCAACGGACTTACCGGCGAGATCGTCTACGATTCGACGCAGTTCATTACCAGCTCCATAGACGAGGTCGTCAAGACGTTGGTCGAAGCACTGTTAATCGTCAGCGTCGTCATTTTCCTGTTCCTGGGAAGCCCGCGTGCGGTAATCATTCCCTTGATCGCGATGCCCTTGTCTTTGGTCGGCGCGTTTTTCTTCATGCTGATGTTTGGCTACTCGATCAACCTGCTGACGTTGCTCGCACTCGTGCTCGCGATTGGACTGGTCGTCGACGATGCCATCATCGTGGTCGAGAACGTCGACCGGCACATGAAGGAGGAAGGCAAGGCGCCGCTGGAAGCCTCCCTGCTGGCCGCCCGCGAGCTCGGTGGCCCGATCGTCGCCATGACGATCGTGCTGGTCGCGGTATACATCCCGATCGGCTTTCAGGGCGGCCTTACCGGGGCACTATTTACGGAGTTTGCATTCACGCTCGTCGGTGCCGTCACCGTGTCAGGCATCGTCGCGCTGACGTTGTCTCCCATGATGACCTCACGCTTCTTCCGCTCGGAGCAGGAGTCTAGCCGTTTCGTGCAGATCATCGACCGCCAATTCGGGCGCCTGCATCACGGCTACGAGCGCCTGCTGCACAGCCTGCTCGACACTTGGGTCGTATTCGTCGTGATGGGCGTGCTGCTGCTCGGCGGCGACGGTCTACCTCTTCATGACGTCGAAGTCCGAACTCGCGCCGGCCGAAGACCAGGGGATCGTGCTCTACCAGGCCATCGGGCCTCCGAACGCGACCCCACAGCAGATGAGCGTTTATTCCAAGCAGATATTCGACATTGCGCGGGCGATTCCGGAATACGACCAGATCTTCCAGATCACTGGCACGCCGACGGAAAATCAAGGATTCGGCGGTGTACTGTTCAAGCCTTGGAACGAGCGCAAGCGCAGCGCGCTCCAGCTGCAGCAGGAACTGCAGCAGAAGTGGGGTGGGATCGCCGGAGCGACCATCGCAGCGTTCCAGTTTCCGCCGCTCCCCGGCTCGAGTGGCTTGCCGATGCAGGTCGTCATCAAGACCACTGAACCGTTCGAGCGGCTCAATGAAGTTTCCCAGGCGGTGCTCGACAAAGCGCGCGCCAGCGGGATGTTCTTCTACGTCGACACCGACTTGAAGTTCGACAAGCCGCAGACGACCGTCACAGTGGACCGCGATATGCTTGCCACTATGGGCCTCTCGCAGCAGGATCTCGGTGCCTCCTTGACTGCGGCACTGGGCGGTGGGTACGTAAACTACTTCTCCATCGCCGGACGGTCGTACAAGGTAATTCCGCAGGTGCTGCAGGTCGACCGGCTCAACCCGTCGCAGGTGCTCGACTACTACGCACGCGCGCCCGACGGTTCGCTGCTGTCGGTATCGACCGTGACCAAGCAGAGTACGGAGACGGTCCCGGAAGGCATCAACCATTTCCAGCAGTTGAATTCCGCCCAGATTTTTGGCGTGTTCTCGCCCTCGGTATCGGAAAAACAGGTGCTCGATTTCATGCGCCAGACGATTGCCCAGGTTGCCCCGAGCGGTTACCAGGTTGACTATTCGGGCCCGTCGCGGCAGTTTGTCCAGGAGTCGGGCGGCTTCGTCGTGACCCTGCTGTTCGCCATCATCATCGTGTTCCTTACGCTCTCGGCGCAATACGAGAGCTTCCGGGATCCGATCGTGATCCTGGTATCGGTGCCCATGGCGTTGTTTGGAGCGCTGATATTCATCAATCTCGGCGCGGCAACGCTCAACATCTACACACAGGTGGGGCTGGTCACGTTGATGGGGCTGGTCAGCAAACACGGCATCCTGATCGTGCAGTTCGCGAACGATCTGCAACGGGCCGGCATGTCCAAACGCGAAGCCATCGAGCAGGCGGCCGGCGTCCGGCTGCGGCCGATACTGATGACGACTGCGGCCATGGTGTTTGGTGTCGTGCCGCTGGTGATCGCGGCCGGCGCGGGGGCAGCGGGTCGCCATGCCATGGGACTGGTGATCTTTACCGGCCTGTCGATTGGCACGCTGTTCACGCTTTTCGTCGTGCCGGCGGTGTACATGCTGCTGGGCGCCGATCATCACGAACAACGCCGAGCCGCCGCGGGCGGGGTCGCCCCGGTACCGGTAGAGGCCTAGCGACAGGCCAGGCATGAGGCACCCCGAGTGGCCGGCGTTGCCCTATGACGCCTGGAAGGACACCTATGAAACGCTGCACATGTGGATGCAGATCGTCGGCAAGGTGCGGCTCGTCCGGATGCCATGGCTCAACCATTGCTGGCAGGTGACGTTGTACCCTTCGGCGCGCGGGCTAAGTACGGGGCCGATGCCGTATGACGGGGAACACCTCCAGATCGATTTTGACTTCCTGGCCCACCAACTCATCGTGCAGACCAGTCGCGGCGAGCGTCGCAACATCGCCCTGGCTCCACAGTCGGTCGCAGACTTCTATCGCGCCGTCATGGGGGCGCTGGAGGCAGTGGGCATGCCGGTTCGGATTTACCCCAAACCCTCCGAAGTAGAAAGCCAGCTACCGTTCGAGACGGACACCATCCACTGCGCCTACGATGCGGATTATGCGCAGCGCTGCTGGCGGATCATCTGTTCAACCGCCGACGTGTTCAGGCGGTTCCGCTCGCGCTTCTACGGCAAAGCCAGTCCCGTGCATTTCTTCTGGGGCAGCTTCGACCTCGCGGTCACCCGCTTTTCCGGCCGCACCGCGCCGCCGCATCCGGGTGGTGTCCCCAACCTCCCCGATCGAGTGACGCGCGATGCCTATTCGCACGAGGTAAGCAGCTGCGGGTTCTGGCCGGGCGGCGCCCCGGCACCGTACCCCCTCTTCTACAGCTATGCCTACCCGGAACCCGACGGTTTCGGCGCAGCCCCCTTGCAACCTGCCGGCGCTCGGTATGATCCCTCCCTGCATGAATTCGTCTTGCCCTATGCGGATGTAAGTCAGGCGGATGTTCCCGAGGACATGCTGCTCGCGTTCCTGCAAAGCACCTATGAAGCGGCGGCCAACCTCGCCCGTTGGGATCGACGTGCACTCGAAGTCCCGCCGGCGGCTTGAACCGGCATCAGATGCGTGCGGGTCATCATGGTCAAGCACCTACAATGAGCGACGATCTTCGGTCCAAGGTTTGCACGCCATGCCGCGGCGGGCTGCCTCCGCTTACTCCGACCGAGGCTGAAGGGTATTTGGCGCAAGTGCCTGGCTGGGCGTTGACGGACGAGGGACGCGGAATCGAGCGTAGCTTCCGCTTCAAGAACTTCGACGAGGCGATGGACTTTGTGGTCAAGATTGGTGCTCTGGCCAAGAGTGAGGGGCACCATCCCGACATCAGCTTCGGCTGGGGTTGGGCCAGGGTCTTCTGGCAAACCAAGAAAATTAAGGGCTTGCACGAGAACGATTTCATCATGGCCGCGAAGACCAGCGCGCTGGCGGGCGGATAGGCGTGACGGGTGGAACATTATGACCGCCAACGACCGGGGCAAGCTTGACCGCATTCTGGCCGAGTCCCGTCGCGATGCCAAAGAGCGCGAGCAGGGCTATCGCGAACAAGCGCTCAAGATCTACCCGTGGATCTGTGGTCGCTGCGGCCGCGAGTTCAGCCACGCCAACCTGCGCGAACTGACGGTCCATCATCGGGACCATAATCACAGCAACAACCCACCCGATGGCAGCAATTGGGAATTGCTGTGCCTGTATTGCCATGACAACGAACACCAGCGCCAGTTGGAGGTCGGCCGTGCAGACGGCACCGCCCTCGGCGCCAACCGCGGCGCGACCCATGCGCCATTTGCCGGCCTCAAGTCATTGCTTGAGCGCAAGAAACCGTCTTGAGGAGACTCGCCTGGCTCGAAGTGGCACCGTAGCGCAAGCAGCCCTCGGCCAGTCGCGAGCTGCACTGCGCCGGGGCGCCCACAAAATGAATACGGCGCCGATCCCGGCCCGCAACGCTCGAGCTATTGGACTCCGTTAGCTTCCTGTTCATGCAGACCGTCATATCCGTAACGAATCTGTCCAAGACATACGCAACGGGCCTGCAGGCTCTCAAGCATATCGACTTGGCAATTCACCGCGGCGAGATTTTCGCGTTGCTGGGACCCAATGGCGCCGGCAAGACCACGCTTATCAGCATTATCTGCGGCATTGTCAATCGCTCGGAAGGCACCGTTCTCGTCGACGGCCACGACATCGTTACCGACTACCGGACTGCCCGCTCCATTATTGGACTGGTGCCGCAGGAGTTGACCACCGACGCGTTCGAAACGGTGTGGGGAACCGTCTCGTTCAGCCGCGGGCTGTTTGGGAAACCGCCGGACCCCGCCCACATCGAGCAAGTGCTGAGAGACCTTTCGCTGTGGAATCGCAAGGACAGCAAGGTCATGACCCTTTCGGGCGGCATGAAGCGGCGCCTGCTCATCGCCAAGGCGCTGTCGCACGAACCGCAGATCCTGTTTCTCGACGAGCCGACCGCAGGGGTCGATGTCGAGCTCAGGCGCGCCATGTGGGATCTGGTGCGCGCGCTGAAGGCCCGCGGCGTGACCATTATCCTGACCACGCATTACATCGACGAGGCCGAGGAGATGGCTGACCGAATCGGCGTCATCAGCAAGGGCGAGATTATTCTGGTGGAAGACAAGGTCGAACTGATGCGCAAGCTCGGAAAGAAGCAGTTGATTCTGCAACTTCAGGGACGCCTGGAGCAGATCCCGTCCGAACTGAGCGCCTATCATCTCGAGCTATTGAGTGACGGCGCCGAACTGGTTTATACCTACGACGCCAAGGGTGACCAAACCCGTATCGCCGCGCTGCTCGCGGCTCTCGATCGCGCGGGCGTCAGTTTCAAGGATCTGCAGACGACGCAAAGCTCGCTCGAAGACATCTTCGTCAGCCTGCTGCGGGAGGCGAAATGAATCTCCACGCGGTCCGAGCGATATATACCTTTGAGATGGCCCGCAGCCGCCGTACGCTGATGCAGAGCATCATTTCGCCGGTGATTTCGACCTCGCTGTACTTTGTCGTCTTTGGTGCAGCGATCGGCTCGCGCATCCCGCACGTAGGCGGGATCAGCTACGGAGCTTTCATCGTGCCCGGATTGATCATGTTGTCGCTGTTGACGCAGAGCATTTCCAACGCCTCGTTCGGCATCTACTTTCCCCGGTTCGTCGGGACCATCTACGAACTGCTGTCAGCGCCGATCTCCTCCTTCGAGATTGTCGTGAGCTATGTCGGGGCGGCCGCGACCAAGTCGATCGTGCTTGGACTGATCATTCTGGCCACGGCGGCGCTGTTCGTACCGCTGCAGGTCGTCCATCCCGCTTGGATGGTTCTCTTCCTCGTGCTTACGTCGGTCACATTCAGTCTCTTCGGCTTCATCATCGGCATCTGGGCTGATGGCTTCGAGAAGCTGCAACTCGTGCCGCTCTTGATCGTCACCCCGCTGACGTTTCTCGGAGGGAGTTTCTATTCCATCGACATGCTGCCGACATTCTGGCAAACGGTCACACTGTTCAATCCCGTTGTGTACCTCATCAGCGGCTTCCGCTGGAGTTTTTACGGCATAGCCGACGTAAGCCTCGCCGTCTGCCTGGGCATGACCATGGCGTTCATGGCCATATCGCTCGCGATCATTGCCTGGATCTTCAGGACCGGCTATCGCCTGAAGACCTAGTGGCCGCCGCCGGCACGACAGGCCGGCCCGCAGGCTAGCTGCGGTCACTCAAGCTCGCGAGGCCACCCGCGCGCTCACAACCGGTACCATCCAGACGGCATAGCCGCGCGGGTCGCGGACGTTGGCGATCATCTGGTTGAAATACGCCACTGCCGACTCGCGGCTGATAGGCGTCAATTCGCCGATCGATTCCGCATATCCATCGCGCCAGGCCTCGAAGATTGCCGCAATCGTCTCGCGCGCGACGCGTAGCGTGTCGACGATGACGTAGTCGACCGTTATCTGCTCCAGGTTCAATGCCGCAAGAATACCGAAGGCGTTACGACCAATGTACAGATCGGTCCCGGTCGCGGCCTCGAAACTTGGCGGCCCCACATGCCAGAGCTCTCGTGGATCGATTGCGCCGCGCTGGAAGTGCAACATGCCGTAGTCCTCAGCGATTAGATGGAGATAACCACCTGGGCGGGTGACCCGCGCCAGCTCGGCGATGACCTGGTCCGGGTGCGGGATCGCTTGCAGGACGTGGCGACAGACCGTCAGATCAAAACTCTGATCGGCGGCGGCGAGAGCGAACACGCTCTGGTGCTCGAACGAGAGGCGCGGCGCGAGCTTTGCATAATGTGCCCGCGCGCGCTCCAAGTGTTGGTCGAGGATATCGACACCGAGCACGCGGGCTTGGGGAAAGAGCTCAGCCAGCCGCGATGCGATCTCGCCAGTCCCGCAGCCCGCATCGATGATTCGTGGTTCGGCGGGGAGCGAATAGCGCTGGAACAACGGGGCTTCCTGCGGCCAGATGGCCTGCGCTTGCGCAGCCAACGTGCGCACCATCGACTCGTCGGCCATCTGCTTGACCTGCGGGTTCAGATCCGTCACGGCATCCTCCGGGCGCGCGCCACGCTGTCAGCGCGCCAGCGCGATTTCCACGCGCTTGTTGTGCTTGCCCTCGCTGCGGATTTTGAGCACCCGGATGGCGCCGATTTCGGCGATGTTTCTGACATGCGTGCCGCCGCAAGGTTGCAGGTCGATGCCCGGAATTCGCAGCAGCCGGACGCGACCCGCGCCCCGGGGCGGTTGTACGCTCATGGTCTTGACCAGCGCGGGTCTCGCGTCGAGCTCCGCCTCCGTGATCCAGACGCTCTCGGTTTGCGCGCCGCGCGCGATAAGTGCGTTGGTGTCGCGCTCAATTGCGGCCGCGTCGAGCAAGCTCATATCGATATCAAAATCGAGGCGGGCCTTCCCCGGCGCAATATTGCCGCCGGTAACCGGCGCGACGACGACGCAAGACATGACGTGCAGCGCGGTGTGCAGACGCATCAAGGCATAGCGCCGCGGCCAGTCGACTCCGAGCGTTAGGGTTTCCCCGGGTTCTGGCAAAGGTGCCCCCGGCGCCGCGATGTGCAACACGCTGTCGAGCACATCACCTTTACGTGTGTCGGCAATGGCAATCTGCTCGCCGCTCGCCCGCAGCAGTGCGCCGGTGTCACCCGCCTGGCCACCTCCCATCGGGTAGAAAATCGTGCGGTCGAGCTCGATTCCGCGCTCATGCACGGCGGTGACCCGCGCTTGTGCAGTGATCAGGTAGGCGTCGCCTCGAAACAGCAACTCAGTGGCCATTGACTGGGCTTTCAACTCGATGACCCCGCGTTACGCGGGCCGCGCCGCCATAGGGGAGATCACGCCGCTTCGCGCGTCGCCCACAGCTCATTGAGCCGCCGCGCGAATTTCGTGCCCAGCGCCTCGTCTTCATGCATGAAATAGACATAAGTCCTGAGCAGGGCCTTGGCTGTGATGTGCACGACCCAGGCGCGAAGCTCGTTGTCGTCGTAGTGGGTCCGGCGCAAGCGGACGTAACCGCAATCCGCGGTGACCACGAACGGTGTATCGCCCTCGTCAGTGTCGGTAACGCAAAGCATGGCTGCGCGGGTGCGCAGGAGCTCGTACACCTCGTCGTCCTGCCACGACACGTGGCGAAACTCAAAGGCGACGCGCTTGCCCGAAGGCAGCAGGTCAAGAAAATCCCGCAGCCGGGGAAGGTCCTTTTTGAGATAAGGCGGCAGCTGGAAGAGGAGCACGCCGAGCTTATTCCCGAGTGCGTCCGCGCGCCGCAAAAATTCGGCTACATTCGACTCGGCCTCGCGCAGGCGCTTGTCGTGAGTGATGCGGCGCGGAGCCTTCAATGTGAAGGCGAACTGTTCGGGTACCTGTTCCGACCATTGGCTGAGCATCGATTCGGCGGGCATGCGGTAGAAGGTATTGTTGATTTCCACGGTCCGGAAATGCTCGGCGTAGTAGCGCAGCATCGCGCTGGCAGCAAGGTGCTCCGGATAGAAGTGCCCGAGCCACTCCTTGTAGGAATATCCGCTCGTGCCGGCCAGCAGAAGCATCGCCTTCTCCAGACAAACCGCACGTTCAGCTTGAATCGGACGCCATAACCGACAGCGACGGCCCGACGATCTCAGCCGGTATGGCGCCGTGCAAAGGTGTGCCCTAGCTCCTTTGCAGCCGCCGCACGGCGCTGAAATGCTTGATCGCCTTGCTTGCGTGGCCCAGCTTCTCGCACAGCAGCGCCGCATTGTAATGCGCATCCGAAAAGTCCCGCGACAACTCAAGGCACCTTTCGTAACAGGCCAACGCCTCCGCCGGTTGGCCCAGGTCGTCCAGCGCGATGGCCAGGTTGAAATGGAGCAACGGCTCAGCGGGGCAATGCTTCAGCGCCTTCCGATAAAGTCCGATCGCTTCGACGCAGCGCCCGGCATCGCAAAGCAGGCAGCCGAGATTGAGGTAAGCGTCGGCGAAGGTCGGGGCGCAGTCCAGCGCTTGCCGGTAGGCCGCTTCGGCAGCGGCACGATTGCTCGCTTCGAGTTCGGTGCCCCGCTCGAACCAATAGGCCGGATCGGCTACACCGGCCGATTTACCGGCACGGTCGGCGTCGTTCCGGCCGGCGGCCCGGGGTAGGGTGGCTGCGCGCGGCGCGGCCTGCGGCTGGCTCAAGAAGCTCACGCTCGCGCCCGCCGGCCGGACTTCGAAGTCGAGCAGCAGCTGACCGGAATCGACCTGCCACTGGGCATCACCGGCACGCACCGTGAGTTCCTTGCCGGCTGCGGTGATGCGCAGACCGCTGAGCGGCAACTCGGAGGGCAGTGTGTCGCGCAGGCGTCGCAGCGAGCGCAGGATCTTGCGCCCCGGGATTTTCGCTTCCCGCAGACTGTGCGCGGTGCGCAGCATCACCACGTCCTGGAACGTGAAGCGGTATTCGTGGCGCCGGCCGCGGCCCGGCGCCACGAACCCGGCTGCCATCAGACTGCTTATTGCCGACCGCGAGATACCCAGCATCGCCTGGATCTCCCGCAGGGTGTAAGTCGTCATGCTTGCGGCAATCACTTCCGCGCGCGTTCGCGTCCTTTCGAGGCTCCGGCGTCTGCCTCGGCGGCGCGCTTCGCCGCCTTGCGCACCTTCGGTTCCTCGGCGGCCACGGTCACTGCGGCCGGTGCCTTGGCGGCTTTTTTCTTCTCAAGGCTCGCGCGCAAGGCATCCATGAGATCGATGACTTGTCCGCCGCCCGGCTCCGGTTCCACCGAAACGGCGATTTGCTTGCCGGCTATCTTTTCGTCGATGGCGGCCTCGATTCGTTGCTTTTCCTCGTCCTTGTAGGCGGTCGGGTCGTAGCTGTCTTCCGAGATCTGGTCGATCAGTTGCAGTGCCAGAGTCAACTCCGGCTTTTTAACCTCGGTCTTCTCGATCTCCAGGTCCTTCATCGAGCGCACTTCACTGGCGTAGAGAAGCTGCTGCAGCACCAGGCCCTCGCCGCCGATGCGTACCTGGACCACATACTGTTTGCCGCGCCATACCCAGGTGGCGAGCGCACAGCGGCCAGTCTCGCGCATGGCCTCTACGAGCAGGTTATAGGGCTTGGCGCCGCGCTTGTCGGGTGCGAGGTAATAGGCCTTGTCGTAGTAGATGGGATCGATCGCGCTCGTCGGAATGAAGGAAACGATGTTGATGGTGTGTTCGCTCTTATCCTCGAGCGCGGCGAGCTCCTCCGGCGTGAACATCACGTAGCGGTCTTTTTCGAATTCGTAGCCTTTGACCATGTCCGCGCGTTCCACGGGCACGTTCTCTTTCAAGCAGACGTACTGCTGCTTGAGGCGCGAGCCACAGGCCTTATGAAGCAGGTTGAAACGGATGCCGCCCGAACTTTCCGTGGCGGGAAAGACCTTCACCGGGATCGACACCAGGCCGAAAGTCAACGAAAGTGAAGCAATTGAGCGGGCAGCCATCGGTCCTCCTTCGCTCGAATCTGGATCTCAACGCGTGGCTTCCTGCGCATCCGTGTGTCCCAGACGCACCGCCAGGCGCTTTCTCGAACCGGCAAGGGTATACCAGGATCGGCCCCGCCTCAAGCTAGGCGGGTGACATTTTCAGTGCCGACTCAAGGCTTTGGCGCGTATTGTGAAGGTCGCGCCAGACGTCTCCCCGCGCGGCCATGAGCTTCGGCACGTTGGCCATGCGGAAGTCCGGAGGCAGCACGTCGGGCAGCTCTTCCCAAGTCACCGGCATGGACACCGGGGCACCCGGGACGCCGCGCGGGGAATACGCCACATTGAGGGTCTTTCCGCGGGTATTCATGTTGTGGTCAAAGAAGATCTTGCCCGGGCGTTTATCCACGCTCCAGTCCATGGTGATCAGGTCCGGATGCTGCGCCATCAGGTGGCGGCCGATTAGTTCACACACCGAGCGCGCCTCGACGAAGGTAAGGGTGCGGGCAATGGGCACGAAGATGTGCAGCCCGGTTTTGCCCGAGGTCTTGACGAACGATCGCAGGGACAGGGCGTCAAGCAGCTCCTTGAGCCAGAACGCGACTTGCTTGCCCGCAACGAAGGCCTTCTTGTTGAACTCGGGCTCCGCACCGGCGGCTTCCTTTCCCGAATAGATGTAGGGGTCGATGTCGAAGACCACGTAGTCAGGGTAGTTCAGCGCCGAGGCTTCGAGGTTTGCCAGGGATCCCGTGTAGACGGCATCGCGGCCGGATTCCGCAAGGCTGGAATGCCACACGTGGAACTCGAGGGTGCCGAGCTGGCCAAGCCACAATAGCGTCGGCAAGTTGTTGCACAGGGGGTAGACATGGTTCTGCGTCTTGCTCTTCGAGTACACCTCCACCGTTTCAACGAATGACGGCAGTTTCTGGGTGAGATGTTTTTGGAAGAAGGCTTCGCCGTAAATGCCATCCGGCATGCGGATTAGGGTAAGCGGCCGATTGGCAAGATGCGGCAGCATGTAGGGTGCCATCGCGGCCAGGTAGCGCAGCAGGTCACCTTTCGTGGTGGCGCGCCACTTCTTGTGCGCGGGCCACAGAATCTTGTCGAGCTGGGAGAGATGCACGCGGTGCGCACCCACGGTCAGCGCCAACGAGGATTGCTTGGTCGCGAGCTGCTGCACCACGCTCGTCACCAGGTCCGTCGATTCATTGCGCGTGGCCATCTCGCCGGCGAGCCCGCGCCGAACGCTCTTCACATCGACGTCATCGCGCAGGCGGAGGAACACCGGAGCGCGCAGCGTCCCGCTCGGCGTCCATTCGTGATACTGCACTTCCGCAACCAGCGCTGGGCGCACCCAGGTGGTCGGCGCATGCAGGTCCGGTTTGGTGGAAAACGGGCATTCCGGGACTTTCAACGCGTCGAGGCACTGGCGGATATCGGCTAGCGTTCGATCGTTGAAACCGCTGCCCACATGCCCCGCGTAGCGAAACTTCGTCTGCTCGTCCCAATAGCCCAGCAGCAGGGCACCGAAGCCCGTGCGGCGATGGCCCTCACCGGTAGTAAACCCGCCGATCACGAACTCCGCGGTCTGCACCGCCTTCACTTTGAGCCAATGGGGCGAACGCTTTCCGGGTTCGTAAATGCTATCCGCCTTCTTCGACACGATCCCTTCCAAACCGGCCGCGATCGAGGCCTGGTAGAGCGCATACCCATTGGTGTCGGTGTGCACCGACTGGACGTGGGGCAGCGGGTTCAGGCATTGATTGAGGTAGCGGTGCCGATCTACGTAGCGTGCCCCACGCAGGTTCATACCCAGCAGGTGCAGGATGTCAAAGGCATAGAACACGGTCGGCAGGGTTTGCTCGGCTTCGGCAATCTCGCGCTGCGTGGACAGTTGCGCGCGTCTTTGAATGGCATTGAACGAGGGTTTGCCGTTCTCGAAGCCGACGATTTCGCCATCGAAAATCACCGGCTGCGCCGGCTGCTGCGCCAGCTCCGCGACCAAAGTCGGAAATGACGCCGTAAGGTCGAGGCCATTGCGACTGCGCAGGGTGACCTCCCCGTCGGCGACCGAGGCGAGCACGCGATAGCCGTCAAGCTTGGGCTCGTGCAGCCATCCTGGCCGGGTCGACGGTTCGTCCGCGTCGCTGGCCAGCATCGGCGCAAGCTTTGCCGGCAGGCTCTCTCGCGGCCCGTTTGGGGTTAGGAAAGCCAGCGGAACGCGCGGCGGCGAAGGGCCGATGGATTGCACGGTGTGCGCGGTGAGCACCGAGCGGGCCAGATCGTCCGCGGGCAGCACTCGTTTCGGCCAGCGGTCGCGATGCTTGATCAGCAACCAGGAGTTCGGCTCCTTTGCGGTGCGCACCAAGGCGTAGGAACCCTTCAATTTGCTGCCCGCGAGCGTGACGCTGATCTTGCCCTTGGCCATGTCCGCGCGCATGCGCTCCTCGGCGGCGGCGCGGTCATCAAACGCGAGCGATCCACCTTCGTCAGGCGAATAAATCCCGCAGTCCCAAACGATCACCTTGCCGGCACCATATTGCTTTGCCGGGATTACGCCCTCGAACGGCCCGTAGTCGAGCGGATGATCCTCGACGTGCACCGCCAGATGCTTCTCGCCGGGCTCGATCAGCAGGCCCTTGGGAATCGCCCAGGACTTGAGCACGCCGTCCCACTCCAACCGGAAATCGTAGTGCAGGCGGCGTGCGGCGTGCTCCTGGACGACAAACAGCAGCGGTCCCGAGCGTTTGGAAACAAGCGGTGCGGGTTCGGGCGTGACGTCGAAGGCCCGCTTGCTCGCGTAGGTACCGAGGGCTTTATCGTTTTGCGCACGAGCCATGGCGATGCGCATCGTACCGCGAACCGGCCGCCCCGACTGATGGTGGACGGTATCGGGTGGCGCCCGTGGGAAACCCGCCAGGCCCGATTGGGGGTCGGCGCCCCGATCTCGGCTTAAGGTCAGCTAAGAACGGTCGCCAGCAGCCCGACCAACCCCAACCCGAGTGCGGCAAGGGCGTCACCGGCAATGAGCCCTCCGCCGACGAGCGAAGCGGTGCTCATGTCTTCAGGGAGTGGGGCAGCCTCGTCCTTGCCCCTGGGCATGCTGTTGGCGATGCTCGCCACCACGCCACCGGCAGCGAACCACCCGGAGGTCGGCAGATTGAGAAAGCCGCCGAACGACGACGCGTAGGGTGACGGCAGTATCACGGCATCGAGCAGGAAGTCGGCGGCAAATCCGGCGCGGGTCGCCGCAATGAATTTCTGGTACGCCTGCCGCGATTTGATGATTTTGCGCAGCACCTCGGTCGCAAAGCCGATCGCGACGCCGACCCAAATCGCGGTGCGCTGATAGGGTTTGTCATCGGTGAGGCTGCGCAATACGCCGACGAATTTGTAGGTCATCGCCGAGGCCCACTTGGCGGGCTGCTGATCAGCCGGCATCGTCGTTTGATCGAGCTGCAGTACCGGATACGCGGTCATGAACAACTTGGCGAACACGACCGCCATGATCGCACCCATCACGATCCCGGCAACCTGAAAGCGAAACTGGATCGTCCGGTTCGTGCCGAGCCGCCAGCCCGTGGAGCGGTCCTGCTGCATGTCGCATGCTTCGCTCGTCGAAACCAGCAGGACCGTCGCTGCCATCAGGCCGATAGTCGGGTCCTTGAGTCCCAGGGCAGCCATCAAGATCACCGTGACCACAAACGCCGACGAAATCGGATTCGAGTCGACCATGCCGACCGAAATGCCGTTGACCAGCGCGAACAGGAACACGAGCAGCACGGCAAACACCAGGTAGCCAACCGGCTGATGGAGCACCTGCGAGCCCACCACCACGATCCCGATGCCCCAGAATACGACCCAGGCAACCAGCCGACGCGTGTTGGTTTGCTTCCAATCCTCCTGCTCGACGGGCGGCGCGGCGCGCTGCCGCGCGCGCTGATACGCACGCGCGAGAATCAGGGTCACGTCGATAAGGGCGGCACCCATGATCATCCCCAGCGCAATCAGGAACGTGATCTTGCGGAAAGGATCGCCTGGCTGAAGCCAACCGATGGAGATAAAGTAAGGGATCAATGCCCAGCCGACGAGTCCACCGACGAGCGCAGCGATGCCGATGCGTGCGCCGACGATCATCCCCGCGCCGAACGTCGACGTGGACAAATCGATTGCGCCAAGCAGCGCCGTCTTGGCTGCGCCGATGGTGCCGGCGACTCCCAGCGCCATGCCGCCAAACAGACGTGCGACCGATCGGCGAAGCAGCTCGCGGTCGGTCAAGGCCCGCAGAATGTTCGCAACCGCCAGGCCCGAAGGAAACTTGAGCTGCAATCGGTCGACAAGAATGGGCGTGTAGAGCATGCCCACGCCCACACCGAACATGCCAATGCACAGCATATACAAGAAGAGTTGCCATAGCGGCGGCGGCGGCAGCCCCAGCCAGTTCATTGCCTGAATCACCACCGCCATCGCGCTCATACCCGCCACGGAGGCCGCGGTCGTCTGGATGTAATTTGCCCCGTGCCGTCCCGCCGCGCCGTAGCCAAACGTCACCGTCGATCCGAGTATGCCGGCGAGCACTTGTCCGCCCACGAAGAAGCCGAGCGAGAAATTCATGTACGCCGCGGCGAGACCACCCAATGGGCCGAGGACGAAGATGCCGACGACGCCGAGCAACGCGTAATACTTCCACGAGCCGAGTTTCGGAAGCCAGGTCCAGCGCGGAGCGACCTCCACCCGCGGTATCGGCGTCGAGGTCATGGTCGGCGGGCAGGCATCGGATGGAATGGGTCGGCGCGCGGCGGCGGCACGAGTGCCACCCCGGACCGGACTTTAGGTCGTGGCGCCCCGGCGGTCAACTGCGCGGGGCGTGAACAAGCGCGCGCCCAGCAGTGCGAGCGGGAAAAGCGACACCAGAAATATCAGGTGATACCAAAGGGGAAACTTGTTCCATAAGCCGAAATGGACCGGGATGAACCCGACGGTGAGCAGGAGACCGAATACCTTCACCGCCCCGCCGTTTGCCTTCGCGATCCACGCCACCGTGAATCCGGCGCAGAGCGAAGACAATGCGCCCAGCAGCAGGCGGCCGACCATCATGGCTAGCGTGAGGTTCAGGGCAAGTTCGGCCCCGCTATAACCCGGCCAGAGCCTGCGGAACAGCAGGTTGACCAGGGTCGCGACGACAAACCAGATGATCAGCCCGGCCACGATACCTGCAACTGTCTTGAGCATCACAACCTCCGCTGCGCTGCCTGCGCGACGCAGGCTGCGAATCGACACCATGGCGTCCGCCGATACCGCCGGCTCAAAAGGCCGCGCTCTACCCGTTCTCCAAATCGCCCTTGCCCATCGCGTCCACGTGCTGGCTCGTGGTGTGATCTTACCGGGTCGGAAACCCCTGTCGAGTCTGCCGTTGCCAAGGAATTTGCTGAACCGGGTCCGGGCGCGCAATATTATCGTAGGAGTGAACCATGCGGCCGCCGGTGGTGTATGGACCATAAGCACGATGAAGGCCAAGCGGATGCGACGTCTTTGCCAGCATCTTCCGACGCCTCGGCCGGTGACCTGCAGCGTCACGACCGCTTGGCGGCCACTGAGGGCAACGGAGCAGCCGCCCAGACCATCGTCGCGCACCAGGTGCGCGACCTGAGGTTCGTTCGCCGTATTCACGGGTTGCGCACGCTGGGTCTCGGCCTTGGATTCCTATGCGTCGGGTCCGCCCTGCGCCTTCATGAGGCATCCATGGGCTGGTGGATAGCGCTGTTTGCCAACGCCTTCCTGTGGCCGCATGCGGCGTGGATGCTGGCGCGACGCAGCGCCAATCCACGGCGTGCCGAGATGTGGAATCTGATGTTGGATTCCGCACTTGGCGGCGTATGGATCGCCGCCATGCAGTTCTGCCTGCTACCCAGCGTGTTGCTGGCGGCCATGCTCTCGGTCGACAAGGTTAGCGTGGGCGGCCCATCCCTGTTGCTGCGTGCCCTGGGGCTGCTGGTTGCCGGGTGCCTGGCAGCCGCGGCGCTGCTCGGCGCGCCAGTCGATATCGCGACGCCGATGTCCGTCATCGTCGCCTGCATACCCTTGCTGGTGTTGTATCCGCTGGCGATCAGCATGGTCACCTATTCCATGGGACGCAAGCTTGCCAAGCAGAATCGCCGGCTCGATGCGCTGGGTCGCACCGACGGGCTGACCGGCCTCGCCAATCGTCGTCAAGGCTTCGCCCAGGCAGCAAAGGAACTGGCGCGCTACCAACGGACCGGCCGGGCCGCGGTCCTGGTCATTTTGGACATCGACCACTTCAAGGACATCAACGATCGCTATGGCCACCCGGCCGGGGACGAAGTCCTTTGCGCCGTGGCGGAGACCTTGCGCGAGTGCTGCCGTGCCGTGGACCTGGCCGCCCGTTACGGCGGCGACGAGTTTCTGCTGGTTTTTCCGGATACGGAGGTGCGCGGGGCCGAAACCGCCGCCCGGCGCATCCGCCGGCGCTTGGATACCCAGATATTCGACAACGCTCCGGATTTACGCTGCACGGTCAGCCTCGGCGCCGCCGAGGCCGACAGCGAGACGACGACGGTCGCGGCCTGGATCCAGCGCGCCGACGCCGCGCTCTATCGCGCGAAGGCCGAAGGGCGCAATCGCTTCGTGGGCGCGGCGCCCACGGCAATGCCCTCGCGATAGCCATGGCCGGCGTCGCGTCGGGGATAGCGAAGCGATTACGCTAGCCATGGGGGGACCGATGGACGGAAGCATGCAGGAGCGTTTGGCCATCCGCGAGGTTATCGAGAACTGGGTGGTATGGAGGGACGCTGGCGACTGGGAGCGATTCCGCAGCGTCTGGCACGACGGCGGCGTCATGATGGCCACCTGGTTCCAGGGGCCGGCCGAGCAGTTCATCCGCGTCAGCAGGGAGGGCTGGGACGGGGGCGTCAGCATTCTGCACTCCCTCGGCGGTACCTCGATCGAGCTGGCGGGGCATCGTGCGATCGGCCAGACCAAGATGACCATCTCGCAGCGCGCAGTAGTCGAAGGCGTGGCTTGCGACATCGTGTGCACGGGCCGCTTCTACGACTTCTTCGAACGGCGCGGCGACCGCTGGGCGATCGTGCTGCGGCAGCCCATCTACGAAAAGGATCGCATCGACTCGTTGGTGCCGGGCCAAGCGCCGCAGCTTGAACAGGCATTGCTGGCGCAATTCCCAGAGGGCTACCGCCATCTCGGCTACGCCCAGACGAAAATCGGCTATGTGGTCAAGCGCGACATGCCCGGGCTCAAAGGGCCGGAAGTCCAGGCTCTGTATGCGCGGGGCCGCGTCTGGCTAGCCGGCTCGGCAATGGCTGGCTGAGGCTTGCGGAGATCCCGGATGAACGCCACTCTGGCTCGGCGAAAAAATATAACGAACGTACGGACTCTTATCGCGTTCCGGAGTTGGTGCCCTGGGCGCGAAACCTCGGCACCACTCTACTGAACAGGTTCCCCATGGACCCGGAGCGCATCAACCATGGACTCTATCTCGAGGACCTGCACGTTGGGCAGCGTTTCCGCAGCGGCATGCATGTCATCGATGCCCAACAGATCAAAGCCTTTGCCCGTGAGTTCGACCCGCAGCCCTTCCACCGCGACGAGGCCGCGGCGGCGCCGACCTTGTTTGCGGGCCTCGCCGCGAGCGGCTGGCATACGGCCGCGATCACCATGCGCTTGCTCGTCGATGGCGGGGCGCCGATTGCCGGCGGCATCATTGGTGCCGGCGGCGAACTCGCCTGGCCCAGCCCGACGCGACCGGGCGACATCCTTCAGGTCGAGAGCGAAGTGCTCGACGTGACCCCATCGCGCTCGCGTCCAAACCGTGGCACGGTCACAGTGCGCAGCCAGACCGTCAATCAGCGCGGTGAGGTCGTCCAGACGTTGACCGCGAAGCTCATCGTGCCGCGGCGCCCCGCTTGACCGATCGGCAGCCGTTGCTGCCCGGCGGATGCGGTTTCAGGATGCCCGTCGGTTCGCCGCCAAGCGCGCCTCGACGAGGCCGACCACGTCATCCACCGCCGCGCAATGCATGCCCTTCTGTGCGGCGATGCTGCCGATCAGGCAGTCGACCCTTTCGATGTGCATCGCTCCGCCAAACAGGGCCCGCGCGGCCGACGAGGGCTTTAGAAGACCTTGCGCCGCCGCAGCGTACTTTTCAAAGGGGACCAGGTCACTCTCGGACGCGCCCAGCGCTCGACACAGCGCACCGACCCAGTTGTAGATTGCCCGCGATTGCTCCAGGTTGCTGTACACCGCTTCCTTGATGGAGCGCATCGCGTCGCTCTGGATGCACCGATAGTTGCCCGTCATGAGCATGCTCCACTTCGCCAACGGCACGAAAACCGAGTCATGCACTTTGAGTTTGACAGGCAGCTCAACGGTCCCGTTGCCAGTATCAAATCGGATTGATTCGATATCAGCCTCCAAGCGACGCAGCATGGCGGTGTGCTCGTCAGACTCAAAACGCGCCACTTTGAAGTTAGTCGGCAGGCTTACCTGCAGCACATTGATTTTTTCTTCCGGAGGGCGAAAAGCCTGCGGGTCCGGGCTGCACAGGGTCATCAGCGCAGGGTCGAGGTTGTCCCAGACCGTGGGATCAGTGTAGCAACGCCTGCAGGCATTCACGTTGACGCCCGGGACACGTGCCAGATAGGGCAGCGGCGGCATGTTCATGATCGACATGCATGGAATTCGGGCCGCGGCCACCGCGTCGAGAAGCTCGCGCACGCGCGGGGAGCGGTACTGGGGTTCCTGCATGGCCAGCGCCACCAGAGCAAAGCTGGCCGGGTCGACCGCCTCCGGCACCGCGGCGGACAGCGTACCGGGTAGCTTCCGCGAATCGATCTCGACGAGTCCTTCTCTGCCCTTGACCGGGAGCCGCAGGCGTGTGCCCTCCTGGTTGATCAGCTCCGCCTCGGCAGGAAGGCAAACCATGCAGACCGAGTGCCCGGCGAGCAGCAGCTTCGTTGCCAGCAGCGAACCATAGGACGCACCCATGATCAAGACGTCGTAGCTTGCGCGCATGAATAGGCTCCTCCAGCGGCCAGGGTCTGCCCAGGGACTGGGCTGCGACTGCCTGCCGCTTCCGTTTATCGCCGCAATGCTACTCCCTGGCGCGCTGCGGCCGCAGCACGAGCGGTCTTCGAGCCCGCGGTCCGATGATGACGCTAACGGGAGGGGAGCGGTCGCCGCTGCGCTTGGCCGCCGTGGGCGGACTGCGCCGCTGGGGCGTTGCCTGCGCCGGAGGTGAAACTACGCTATTGCAGAACCTGCCATGCCAAGCGCTTGCTACCAGCCAATGAGGGTGCGGGTCACTGTCAGCGTGGCCGTCTTCGTCACGCCCGCACTGGAAGCCGAGATGGTCGTCACCGTCACGCCCTTCTGGGTCGGCACGGTCGCAACGATGAACGTGGCGGATGTCTGGCCGGCCTGGATCTGAACGGTCGCCGGGACCGAGGCCAAGGCAGGATTGGAACTGGTTAGCGCAACCCCCACGCCGGTGCCAGGTGCGGCAGCCGTGAGCGTCACCGTCCCGGTGGCGGAGGTGCCCCCCCGCACCGGCGTCGGCTTGACCGTGAGCGTAGCGGGCGCAGACGGCGGGACCGGATCGACCGTGAACGTGGTGGTCTTCGTAACCCCCTGGTAGGTCGCCGAGAGGGTTGCCAACGTCTGGGTGGCCACCGCAGTGGTCGTAATGGCGAAACTCGCCGAATTCGCTCCCGCACTCACCGCCGCGCTCCCGGGTACCTGCGCGACACCGCTCGCGCTTGCCAGGGCTACAAGCGCGCCGCCGACTGGCGCAACCGCGGTAAGGGTCACCGTGCCGGTCGACGGGTTTCCGCCGACTACGGGATTCGGACTGGCACCGACGGTAGCGAGTGCGCCTGTCGCCGGTTGCCATCCCAGCTGAACGACATCAAAGTCGCTCGCGGCCAATAACGCAAATGCCGGGTTCAATATTCCATTGTCCCAGCGGGTGTCAAACGTGCCGGTGATGTACATGTCCGTGCCGTTGTCGGCGACGATGAGGCCATAGCGCTGCATCGCGCGGAATATTTTCTGAACATTGGGATCGCTCGTTCGCAGCACGGGATCGGCACCACCGACATTCGTCTTCAGGCGCAGTCGGGCGCCCATTGGCAGCGCACCCGCAGTCGATCCTGCCTGGTGCGAGGCGGGGTAGACGTAGCCGTTGGTCGAGCGGACGGTAACGCGGAAGGCGTGGCCGATATCCGTGAGCGCGGGGTTCCACGCTTCGTCGTACCGGATGAGCCCCGGCAGAATCGCGAGGCCCGCCGCATCGGCAGAAGTCCAGCCGTCGGGCCGGCGATCGTTCGTATTCATGTTGAAGAACGCGCCCGAGCCACCATACCACTGCCCCTGACTCGGGTCGTAGTAGACGTTATAGAGCTCGTAGAGGTAATTATTGTTGCAGTCGATGATCAGCAGGTGGCGGTCCTGCTCACTGCGCTGGTCGACATCGCCCGGTGCACCGCCCTCGATCCAGTGGGGCTGGGTGGTTGCCTGCGAAGGAATCGGGTAGAACGGAAGCCCTTGGCCCGTCGCGTAATTGACGCCGTCGCTCTCGTCCCAGTAAACGAAAGTGACCGCCTGCTTCGGCTGCGATCCGTCGACGATGGCGTAGGGCATACCGTAGATCGCCACGCTGCCAGGTGAGACCTCTCCGCCGAAGTCCGGATGCAATGTGCGTCTGCCGCCATTGTTTATGAACGCGATGAAGTTGGCCGAATTCGCATCGACCGGGGCTGAAGAAATGTCCTGGTTCCACCAGTTGTCGGACGGGAAAAGCGGGAGCGGAACCGTCGGCGCAGCTCCCTCGATCGGTACCGACGGCGGACACTGGGCCAACACCACCGGCGCCCCCAGCATGCCCAGGTCGAGCGCCAACAACAACGAGGCAAGGTTCGGGCGCATGGAATGGGTGTCCCTGGATGGCTTGGTCGGGCTCGCCGCCCAAATATGCCTTTGTCATAGTACGCCCTCGGCCCTTGAGGTGCAACAATGGCGCACTGCTCGCTGGAGAAGCCCTATGGAACGGGTCAAAGCCCTGCTTTTTGATGTCTTCGGTACTTTGGTTGACTGGCGCACCTCAATTATCCGGGAGGCGCGGGTTGCACTCGGCCCACTTGGCGTCGCCATCGACTGGGCGGCGTTCGCCGACGCGTGGCATGCGCACTACCAGCCGGCTCTGGAGGAGGTGCGCAGCGGCCGCCTGCCGTTTACCACGCTCGACGTCCTGCACCGACGCAATCTCGACGTGGTGCTCAAGGACTTCGGGCTCGACCTTGTCAATGACGCCACGCGGATCGAGCTCAATCGCGCGTGGCACCGTCTCGACGCCTGGCCCGACACGGCGCCCGGACTGGCACGCTTACGCACCCGGTACTGGCTCGCGCCATGCTCGAACGGGAATATCTCGATCATGGTCGATCTCGCTCGGCGCAACAGCTTGATCTGGGACGCCGTGCTTGGCGCCGAAACCGCGCGCGCCTACAAGCCGAAGCCGGTCGTCTATCTCTCGGCTGCCGCTGCCTTCGACTGCACACCCGAACAGACGATGATGGTCGCCGCGCATTCGTACGATCTTGCCGCCGCCGCCGCCCTGGGATTGCGCACCGCTTTTATCGCGCGTCCAGACGAGTACGGCCCGGGCAAAGGTGAAAGCGCAGCAAGTGAGCCGGTGGATCTTTCCGCGGCTAGCCTGACGGCGCTTGCCGATCGGCTGATCGGCATCTGACACATGGCGCGCCCCCCAAGCCGTCAGGAGGCGCGCGTCTCTCGGACGAAGGCAGCCTCGGTGAACAGCGAGGTTATAACGACTTTTTTTACGTCCGGTTGGTCGGGGATCACATAAAGGATGGGCGTGATCAGCTCCTCAAATATTCCGCGCAGGCTGCGCGCGCCGGTCTTGTATTCGAAAGCTACCTCGGAGATCTGCTCGAACACGAGCGGCTCGACTGTCAGCTCGACACCCTCGTTCTGGAAAAGCTCCCGAAACTGGGCGTAGAGCGAATTTTTCGGCTCGATCATGATGCGAACCAACATTTTGCGAGTGAGGTCGCGGAAGTGGGCAACGATTGGTAGCCTTCCGGTAAATTCGGGAATCAAGCCAAAGGTAAACAGGTCAGTCGGCTTGACGCGCGAGTTCAGCCTGTCGAGAATTTTCTGGTTGTCGTCTTTCGACATGGCGATAAAGCCGTAGCCGTGTGTCTGCGACATGATCTCATCGAGACCGACGAACGCCCCGCCGCAAATGAAGAGCACGTTAGTCGTATCGATGTATTCCGCGTTGCCCAAGCGGACGGGGGCGCCTTCCATGATCTTGAGCAGCGCATGCTGGACACTTTCCCCCGAGCTGCTCCGCACCTCGCCGCGGGTTGCCTTGAGCTTGTCTATTTCGTCGATATAGACAATGCCGTCTTGAGCCTTGCTGATGTCACCGTCGGCCTTGTCGACGAGCCGCCGCAAAACCGCTTCGATTTCTTCATTGACGTAGCGCGTCTGCGCCAGCGACGTCGCCTCGGCCGTCGCGAAGGGAACGCCGAGGACCCGCGACAGGGTCTCGCACAGCAGAGTCTTGCCGGTTCCGGAAGATCCGATCAACAGGACGTTGCTCTTGTCGATACGCGTGTTGTCTCGCTGCGATCGTGCTATTTTCTTGAAATGCGCGTAGACGGCGACCGCGACGGTCTTCTTGGCCTCTTCCTGGCCGATCACATACTGATCGAGATAGTTGACAATCGAACTCGGCTTGATTGAATTGTCGAGCATGGTCGCGATTTGCTTGGATCCGGGCGAGGCCGGACTGCGCATTCAAGCTTACAGGCTTCCGCGCCGTGAACAAATGGGGGCGGCGTGATTTCTGGCGGAACGACGATTCGGCGTCGCTGTGCCGATGCGCCAAGGGCCCCGGGGCGGGCGTGGCTTCTCGGCACGCCAGAGCGGCAAACCCGGTCCGGCGCCTTAGCCCGCCGCGACGATGCGCCGAGTACCCAACCGCCGGCAAAGCGCGCAAGCTGAGGTAAGAATGCCCCGTGTGCGGGGGCGGCCTCGAGGTCCGGCTTGCCTTCTGAGTACCGCTATTTGGCCATTTCACCGATCACAGGAGCCCGAATGAAGTCAGCGCTTGTTGCCACACCCGTCTTCGCCTTCGCCGCCGCGGCGTGCGGGCCGCCGGACGGCCGGAAGCTGCCCCGCTTTCCGCGGTAACCGTGCTTGCCATGCCAACCCAGATTTCCGATCTCCGAATCGCGCGGGAAGAAGCGCTACCCGCGCCGCAGGAACTGCACGCCGAGCTGCGCGCAGGTGAAGCCGAAGCCGGTCACATCGCGAGCTCGCGCACGGCTGTGCAGCAGATCATCCACGGGACCGATGACCGCCTGCTCGTGGTGACCGGGCCGTGCTCGATTCACGAACCGGAATCGGCGCTCGACTATGCGCGGCGCCTGCGCGAATTTGCGCCCCGCGTGGCCGATGCGCTGTTCCTCGTCATGCGGGTTTACTTCGAGAAGCCGCGGACTCGTATGGGTTGGAAAGGGCTGATCTACGATCCCGACCTTGACGGGCGTGGCGATATTCGCCGGGGGCTTCATGAGGCACGTCGCCTGCTACTCGATTGCGCCCGCATCGGCATTCCAGCCGGTTCGGAAATTCTGGACCTGGTAACACCCCAGTACTACGCTGAGCTGCTCGCCTGGGGTGCGATCGGCGCGCGCACGACGGAGAGCCCGCTGCACCGGCAAATGGCCTCTGCGCTCTCGGCCCCAGTCGGATTCAAGAACCCGACCAGTGGCAACATCCAGACCGCGGTGGACGCGATTCTCGCCGCCGCGCAACCGCACAAATTTCCGTCCATTTCGAGCGCCGGCCGCGCCATCGTCGTGACGACCACCGGCAATCCCCATTGCCACCTGGTCCTCCGGGGTGGCCGCGATGGGCCGAACTACGATGCGGCGAGCGTGCGCGAAGCAAGTTCAGTGCTGGAAAAGGCGGGCCTTGCGCCGCGCCTCATGATCGATTGCAGCCATGGCAACAGCGGCGGCGATCACCGGCGCCAGCCCGGCATCGCCGCGGATGTGGCGGGCCAGATCGCAGCCGGTTCGCGCGCCATCTGCGCCGTCATGCTCGAGAGCCATCTAGTCGAGGGAAGGCAAGACATCCAGCGGGGCCGTCACGGGCTGCGATACGGGCAAAGCGTGACCGACGCGTGCATGGCCTGGGATTCCACCGTGGATGTCCTGCAGGAACTGGCCGGGGCGGTACGGGAGCGTAACCAGACACGTTTACCGCCAGCAAGAGTCTGACCTGCCGGCGCTGCCGCGGCCTCGCCGCGCTAGACCTAGAACTTGAACAGGTTCATCAGGTCACCGATCGCGGGGCGGTTGGACGGCACGTAAGGATCGACTGTGCCCATCACCGGATTGGGAAGGCGGTCGCGACTACGCTCCGACAGCGGCGGCAAATGCCAGTTGCGCTCGATGAATTTAAGTATTGAGACGTGATCATAGTAGGTGTGGTCGACGTAACCTTTCTGCGCGAACGGCGACACGGCGAAAAGCGGAATCCGCGTGCCGTCGCCAAAAAAATCGAGGATCTGAATGTAACCGCTGTCGTAAAATCCGCCGCTTTCATCGGTCGTGATCAGAATCGCCGTCTTGTGCCAGACAGCGTCGTTAGCCTGAACCCTGGCGATGACCTCCTTAACGAATCGCTCCAACGCAAATACCGTCGAATACGCCGGATGGCCCGATTCTGGGTTGGGCGGAATCACGAACGAGACAGCAGGCATTGATTTCTCGTCACCAAGATCGCGGAAGAAAGCGTCCACGCTCTGTAAATTGTCGCGCAGCGAACTCGTCATGACTGCCGTCGAGTGCGTCAACGGATCGCAGATCGGACAGTAGAGACGCTCGTCAACGCCTGATGCGGTGCGTCCGCCGCTGTACCACTTCCAGGAAACGCCCTTCGCCGCCAGCGCGGTAGCAATGTTCGGTCCGGTCTGGGGTGGCAGGAAAAGCGCATCCGGACCACGCGGCCGCGGCCTGCCGTCGAATGCATAAGCCGGGTTGCGGTTGTTAACCAGGTAATACGTGTCGGCGGCGCAGTTGCCGTCGTTGAATGGCCGATAGGGCAGGCTCGCTAAATAATCGCGGATTGCCTTGACTCCGGGCTGGCTGGTGTCCGCACACGCCGTGTACGTGCCGCCGCGATACCCCGACTGCCTATACCAGTTGTTGGTGCCTGGCCGCGGGTCGGGGTCCTCGATCAGATTTGTCGGCGGCGATACGGGCTTGCCGGCGTCGAGATAACTCCCGACATAGCCAGTGCTGAGCATCAGGAAATTGGCGCCGGTTCCACCCATAACCGGTTGATGGTAGTTGTCCGCGAGCGCATAGGAACGCGCTAGCTCGCGAAAATATGTCGCGTCGCCGCTGCTCATGCTGTAGAAACCCATTGCCTCGCCACCCTGGTTCGTATCCGACGACGGATCGTCGCGCGTGCGGGAGCCTTCGCCCGAGCTGACGGCGACCCAGGTGAACAGGTCCATCTTCCCGCCGTCGACTTGCTGCCACATTTGAAAAAAGCGGTGCACTGGGTCACCAATCGGCGCGGCGTACCCGACGTAGCGCGTTATCCGGTACGGCCCGTTGGGCAAATCGGCGGGAAAGCGTGTATCGCGTGCGTAACTCGGCAATCCCCTCGCGTATGTTGTGCCGGGTTGCGGCAGGGTCGCGAATTCTCCAGTGATCTCCGGAGTCACCGCAAAGCGATCGCGGACGCTCGCCTTGCGTTGGATTGCCTCCGCGAAGCGTGGCCCTGGCCGGCCTTCCCGGTCGACGATGCCCCGCGACAGAAGGTTGGCAACCTTGCTGCCCGGTGGTGGGTCGTAGGTCGCAAACAGGTTGTCGAAGCTGATGTTCTCGCCCACGATGATAATCAGATGCTCGATAGGCGTCTCGGTGGCGGACGCTGCCGCGACGTCGCGGGCAACCGGACCCGACAGCAGACAGCCAATCGCCACGACAATCCCCATGACGTAGCGCAGTCGCATCTTTCGAGCTGAACGTTTGGCTGACAGCGTGCTCACGAGCTAGGCAATTATGCGTCTCGCACTTGCGCCACGCAATATTGCCGCGGTAAAGGTTACAGTGTCATGATGGGGGGCGCTCGCCAGCCTGCGACGCGCATTCCGCGAACGGCACGGATAACCGGTAACACATGATCTCGTACATTGTTCCAGCCCACAACGAAGAGCGCCTTCTCGGGGCGACATTGGGCGCGCTGCATGCCGCGAGCGTGGCGGTCGGCGAGCCCTACGAAATCATCGTCGCCGACGATGCCTCGTCGGATGGAACGGCTGCCGTCGCCGCGCGTTGCGGCGCTCGCGTGGTTCGGGTTGCCCATCGACAAATCGCGGCGACGCGCAACTCAGGAGCGCGCGCGGCGCAGGGCAATCGATTTATCTTCGTCGACGCCGACACGCTGGTCGATGCGGCAGTGATTCGCGCAGCGCTGCAGGCCCTGCGTGGCGGTGCGGCGGGCGGCGGCGCAGCGGTGCGCTTCGACGGTCGCGTGCCGGTGTACGCCAGCCTGCTTCTGGCCGCGACCGCGTGGCTGTTCCGTGTCTGCGGCTGGGGCGCCGGATGCTTCGTGTTCTGTACCAAACTCGCCTTCGAGGGTGTCGGTGGCTTCGACGAAACGTTGTACGCGGCAGAGGAAATCGCCATCAGCGCGGCTCTTAAGCGTCAGGGGCCCTTCGTTGTCTTGCGGCAGTCCGTGACCACGTCCGGACGCAGGGTTCGCGCCTATTCGGCGTGGGAACTCCTCGGGATCGCGGTGCGGGTCGCGGTACGGCCGAGCGCGTTGCGCACCCGGCGAGGCGTCGCAATGTGGTACGACAGGCGCCGTAACGACCCCGAAGCCTGACGCTAACTTGGCATAAGACGGCGGCGGGTGTAGAACGGCAGCCGGGAGGATGGCCATGACCTCGATTGCGCGATCCCAACACGCTCACGGCATTGGTGCGACCGAAACGCGGCGCCGCATCTGGGCGATTGTGGGCGGATCATCCGGGAATCTCGTCGAGTGGTACGACTTTTACGTCTACTCGTTCACGGCGCTGTACTTTGCGTCGGAATTTTTTCCTCAGGGTGATCAGACGACGCAGCTTCTCAATGCAGCGGGCGTTTTTGGCGCGGGCTTTCTGATGCGTCCAATCGGCAGCTGGCTGTTTGGTCGCATCGCCGACAAACATGGCCGGCGCATATCGATGATGATTGCCGTGATCATGATGTGCGCCGGTTCACTCATGGTAGCGCTGCTGCCGACTTATGCCACCATCGGCGTTGCGGCGCCGACGCTGCTGCTGGTCGCGCGCTTGCTACAGGGGTTATCGGTCGGCGGCGAATACGGAACCAGTGCCACCTACATGAGCGAAGTCGCCGCCCACCGGCATCGCGGCTTCTTCGCTTCGTTCCAGTACGTGACCCTGATCGGAGGGCAACTGCTCGCCGTTCTGGTGCTAGTGATCCTGCAACAATACCTGACCAACGCTGAGCTCAAGGCGTGGGGTTGGCGCGTTCCGTTCGCGGTCGGGGCCGTTGCCGCGGTCGTTGCCTTTTTCCTCCGGCGCTCGCTGACCGAGACGACGTCCGACCAGGTCCGGCGACAGCAGGACGCTGGAACGCTCAGGGGAGTGTTCCGCTATCCGCGCTCATTTTTCACCGTTCTCGGCTTCACCGCCGGCGGCTCGCTTATCTTTTACACGTTTACCACATACATGCAGAAATACCTCGTCAACACCGCGCATATGGACGCCAGGACCGCCAGCGCGGTCATGACCGCGGTCCTGTTCTGCTACATGCTCCTGCAACCACCGGTCGGCGCGCTTTCGGATTGGATCGGCCGGCGCAACTCGATGCTTTGCTTTGGTGTGTTCACGGTGCTCACGACCGTGCCGATCCTGAGCGCGTTGGCGCTCGTCACGAACCCCTACGTTGCATTTGGCCTGGTGATGCTGGCTTTGGCAGGCGTGAGCTTCTATACGTCGATCAGCGGGTTGGTCAAGGCCGAGTTGTTCCCGATGCACGTCCGCGCGCTCGGCGTCGGGCTCTCGTACGCGATCGCCAACGCGATTTTTGGTGGGAGTGCCGAATACGTCGCGCTCTGGTTCAAGTCGCACGGGATCGAAGCGACATTTTTCTGGTACGTGACCGTCATGTGCGGTATTGCACTTATAGCCGCGATTGTCATGCCCGACACGCGCCGGCAGGGCCAACTGACCGAGGATGAAGCGAAGATAGTCGAGGTCTAGCGCCAGAGACCAGCGCGCCGCAGGTGTCATGCACGTACTTCCTACCGGTTCCTTGCTGCCAGCCTTTCTGGTTGCCAGCTTCATCCTAGCCATCACGCCTGGCCCGGGGGTGTTCTATGTCGTCATGCGCAGCGTTGCTGAGGGTGTCCGCCATGGTCTCGCGTCGGTTGCGGGGGTGGCCCTCGGGAATCTCGGCAATGCGATTGGCGCCTCCCTTGGGCTCGCCGCCTTGTTTGCCCTGTCATCGGTCGCATTTACCTTCGTCAAGTTCGCCGGCGTCCTGTATCTGATCTACCTCGGTGTCCAGGCAATGCGTTCCCCGGGGATCTACGATGCTCCTCAGCCCGCGGCGCCGGCGCCACTGCGCAGGGCTTTTCGCGACGGCTTCGTCGTCGCGTTGCTAAATCCGAAGACAGCGATCTTTTTTGCGGCTTTCCTGCCGCAATTCATGAATGCCGAAACGGTCATCGTTTGTTCAGAGCCTCGCGCTCGGTTCGATATTTGTGGCAATTGCCGTGTTCACCGACAGCGCCTATGCCGTCGCGGCGGCGACAATCCGACCCACCCTCGGTCGGGCACGACGCGTCCGGGTATTGGGGCGTTATCTGAGCGGTGCTGCGTTCATCGGTTTGGCACTGTTCACGGCGCTCGCGGCGACTGAACGGAGGCGGTAGCCAGCGCTATTCCGCGGGAGGCGTCTCCCCGTGCAACGTCCCCTCGGCGGCCAATCGAGTCGGGATAAGCACCTCGCCTTGCAACGTGCGATGCACCGGACACTTGTCGGCCATCTCGAGCAGCTTCGCCCGCGCGGTGATGTCGAGCGGGCCTTCCAGCTCGATCACCCGCTCGATGCGATCGATGCGTCCCTCCTTAGTTTCGCATTCAGCGCAGTCTCTGGCGTGGATCTTTTCGTGACGCAAATTGACGCCAACTCGATCCAGCGGCAACTTCTTAAGGTCGGCATACATACGCAAGGTCATCGCGGTGCACGCACCGAGCGCCGCAGTCAGGAGATCGTAGGGCGAGGGGCCGCTGTCGTCGCCGCCAGCAGCTGTCGGTTCGTCCGCGAGCAGCCGGTGCGGACCAATCGTGATTTCCTGCTGAAACTTCCCGGCGCGCGTTTCGCGCACAAGCACCGTGTCGCGCGGACCCGTGACGCTGTGCCGCTCCGCGGGCCGCGCCGGCAGGTAGCGACTAGCCCAGGCGGCGAGCACGGCTCCGACGTACAGTGCATCGGCGCGCCGGGTGAGCAGGTGATCCGCGTCATCGAGCGAGACAAAGCTCTTCGGGTGCTTGGCGGCAAGAAAAATGCGCGAGGCGTTGTCGATACCGACAATCTGGTCTCGAGGCGAATGGAACACAATCAGCGCGCAGCGCAGCGCCTCGATCGCGATCATGAGTTTCTGCGCAGCGATGTCCTCGAGAAATTCGCGACGAATGCGGAATACACGACCCGCGAGCTGGACTTCCGCCTCGCCTGCCGAGTTGATCTCGGCGCGGCGATCGGCGAACAGATGCGTCACGTGCGCAGGATCGGCCGGCGCGTTGATCGTGGCGACGGCTACCGTCTCTGGAATACTCGCTGCCGCAGCGAGGACTGCGGCGCCACCCAGGCTGTGTCCAACGAGGATCCCCGGCGCGTGGTGCTCGCGCCGGAGCCACGCTGCGGCGGCCACGAGATCGGCGGTGTTGGACGAAAAGGTCGTGTCGCCAAAGTCACCCTCCGACTCGCCCAAGCCAGTGAAATCGAAGCGCAACACTGCGAAGCCGGCATCGGTGAGAGCCTCGCTGATGAAAGTGGCGGCGTGCGATTCCTTGGAGCACGTAAAGCAATGGGCGAAAAGGACGTAAGCGTGCGGCGCGAGCCCCGACGGCAGATCGAGACGCGCGGCGAGCGCGTACCCAGCGGCGCCAGCAAACGTGACGGCTTGGCTCATTCGCCCCATGGCAGTTCCTCGGATGCGGACCGGGATGAGTTTAGCCCGAACCGCCGGATCCGTGGCGGCCGGCAGGGTACGCTTGCGCCGGCGGCGGTATGATGCTGTTTTTTCCGGGAACGATACCTATCATGCGACTCAAGGGCTCCTGTTCCTGCGGCGCAGTCAAGTTTTCGCTCGACTCGCATACACCCTATCCCTACATGCGCTGCTACTGCTCGATCTGCCGCAAGACCCAGGGCGGCGGAGGCTACGCCATCAACATCATGGGCGTAACGAAATCGTTCAAGATCGATGGCGAGGAAAACGTGCACGTGTATCGCGCCCGAATCGCCGAGGGGCCAAGGCAGCCCAAGAAGCTCTCCGAGGCGCGGCGACACTTCTGCGCCAAGTGCGGCAGCGCGCTCTGGATTTGGGATCCGCGCTGGGCGGACTGGGTCTACCCGTTCGCCTCCGCGATCGACACACCGTTGCCAAAACCGATCGAGGTAGTCGGCCATCATGCTGGACTACGCCGCGCCCTGGGCGGAGATCCCCGAGGGCCCCGACGATACGCACTTCCCCGAGTTTCCCGAGGAGGGAATTGCCGATTGGCATCGCAAGCGGCTGCTCGACGTGCCATAGGCCAAAACCGCGACGCAGCCCGGCGGAATTCGCGGTGCGCCATTGCGCTGATATCCCGCGCGCCCGATCGTGCGTGCGGCCGCGAATAGCGCGATAATTGAGCCCCATCTGTAATCCCTTTCCGGAGAGCGGCAATGAACGAAGCGAGACCAGTCGTCATCCTGAGTGGCGTGCGCACCGCGATCGGCGATTATGGCGGGAGCCTCAAAGATATCTCTCCAACCGAGCTCGCTGCCAAGGTTGTGCGCGAAGCGGTCAGTCGGGCCCAGGTCGACCCCAAGGACTTGGGCCAGTGTGTGTTCGGCAACGTTATCCACACCGAGGCGAAGGATATGTACCTGTCGCGCGTTGCAGCGCTCAACGGCGGGTTGCCCCCGGAGTCAGGCGCCCTCACCCTGAACCGCTTATGCGGTAGCGGCATGCAGGCGATTGTCAGCGCGGCTCAATATATTATGTTGGGTGATACCGATGCCGCGATTGCTGGCGGCGCCGAGAGCATGAGCCGGGCGGCGTACGCCAACGTTACGCAGCGCTGGGGCGCGCGAATGGGCGACGCCAAGGATGTCGACATGATGGTAGGCGCGTTGACCGACCCTTTCGACACGATCCATATGGGGGTCACCGCCGAGAACGTCGCGACCAAATGCGGCATCACGCGCACCGACCAGGATGCGTTTGCCGTCCAGAGCCATCAGCGCGCAGCCAATGCCATTGCCAAGGGTTACTTCAAGAGTCAAATTCTGCCAATCGAGCTGAAGGGCAAGAAGGGCCCGACCCTATTCGACACCGACGAGCACGTGCGCACCGACGCTTCCCTCGAAGGCATGGCCAAGCTGCGCGCCGTGTTCGCCAAGGAGAACGGAACCGTAACTGCCGGCAACGCGTCCGGCATCAACGACGCAGCAGCGGCGGTAGTGCTGATGGAACAGTCCACTGCCGCAAAGAACGGGCTGAAGCCGATGGCGCGGCTGTTGGCCTACGGTCATGCCGGCGTCGACCCAAAGCTCATGGGCTTGGGGCCGGTGTCTGCGGTGAAAAAGGCGCTGGCCAAGGCCGGCCTTAAACTCGAGCAGATGGACGTGATTGAATCGAACGAGGCGTTCGCCGCGCAGGCGCTGGGTGTAGCTAAGGAGCTTCGCATGGACCCCGCCAAGGTCAACCCCAATGGCGGCGCGGTGGCGCTAGGCCATCCGATCGGCGCGACAGGATGCATCCTCACCGTTAAGGCAATGTATGAGCTGCGTCGAACCGGCGGCCGCTACGCTCTGATCACGATGTGCATCGGCGGAGGCCAGGGCATCGCCGCGATCATCGAACGCATGTAGGCACGCGCGGTGGCGGCGGCATGACTTGGTCGATTGTCGCGCGCGATGCGTCGGGCGCTCTGGGTGTAATCGTCGCCAGCCGTTTCTTTGCGGTTGGCGCGCTTTGCCCGTACGCCTTGAGCGGCGTTGGCGCCCTATCGACCCAGGCCCTGGTCAATCCGCTGTATGGCATGCGTGCCCTGACGCGGCTGGCGCAAGGTATGGCACCGACCGACGTCGTCCGGACCCTAATCTATCCCGATGCGGGTCGGGAGCATCGTCAGTTACACATGATTGATGCCGAGGGCAACATCGCCGTGCACACCGGTGCGGAATGCATCGACTGGTGCGGGCAGGTGGCCGGCGAGGGCTTCTCAGTCGCAGGCAACATGCTTATGGGCCCGCAGGTGATCGAGGACACCGCGCAGTTTTACGACGCCGGGCGCGACCTACCTTTCGCTGAACGGCTGATTGCCGCGATGCAGGCCGGCGAGGCCGCGGGCGGCGACAAACGCGGCAAGCAGGCGGTCGCCCTCCTGATTTGCACTACCGAAGCCTATCCCGCGCTTGACCTACGGGTCGACGACCACCCCGATCCTCTGGGCGAACTCAACCGCTTGTACGTCAAGAGCCTCGAGCGTTTCCAGCCTTTTGTCGCATGCCTGCCGAGCCGTGCCCGACCGGCCGGAATTACCGACCGCTCCGCGATCGAAGCCGAAATCCAGCGCTTCCAGGCTGGATTCTCCCAGCACGAAAGATGAGCACGCTGCTCGAGGTACGCGATCTCAAGACGTCGTTCACGGTCGCCGCCGGCGAACTCTGCGCGGTCGATGGCGTGAGTTTCACGCTCGAAGCCGGGCGAACGTTGTGCATCGTCGGCGAATCGGGTTGCGGCAAGAGCGTGACCGCGCTGTCGATCATGGGTCTCATCGCGCCGCCGGGACGCATCACCGGCGAGATACGCTTGGAAGGCGTCGATCTTACCCGCCTGCCCGCCGCGACGCTACGTGAACTGCGCGGCAACCGACTGTCAATGATCTTTCAGGAGCCAATGACTTCGCTCAACCCGGCATTCACCGTCGGGGAGCAGATCGTGGAAGGCATCCAACGGCATCGGGGTGTATCACGTGCTGTGGCGAAAGAGCGCACCATCGAGATGCTGCGTCGGGTCCACGTTCCATCGCCCGAACGCCGCTTCGCCGACTATCCCCATCGTCTTTCAGGTGGCATGCGTCAGCGCGTAATGATCGCGATGGCACTCGCCTGCGAACCTAGACTTCTCATAGCCGACGAGCCCACGACGGCGCTCGACGTGACCATTCAGGCGCAAATCCTCGACCTGATGCGCACGCTGCGCGAGGAGACGGGCACGGCGATCATCATGATCACGCATGACCTAGGTATCGTCGCGGAACTGGCCGACGAGGTCGCGGTCATGTACGCCGGCCGCATCGTCGAATACGCTGCGGTTGCGGCACTGTTCGCGCAGCCGGAGCATCCTTACACGGTCGGCCTTCTCGGGTCGATCCCAAGGCTGGATGTCGAGCAGCAGCGGCTGCCTGCCATCGAGGGCCTTGTACCCAATCCGCTGGAGGCGGTTCCCGGCTGTCGCTTTCATCCACGCTGTCCCTTCGCGATCGAGCAATGCCGGCGCGAAGGTCCGGCTTTGCTGGCAGTCGGCGTGGGGCACAGGTCCGCGTGCTGGCGTGCGCCGCTCGATGCCGACGTTCTGGTCCCAGCGTGAAGCCGTTGCTGCGCGTCGCCGGCCTGGTCAAGCATTTCCCGGTGCGCTCTAGCTTTTTCAGCCGCGGTGACGACATGGTACGCGCGGTCGACGGCGTCGATTTCGACGTATCCGAAAGTGAGACACTGGCGCTGGTCGGCGAATCGGGCTGTGGCAAATCAACCACAGCACGCCTGATCCTGCGCTTGCTCGAGCCAACTGCGGGCAAGATTGAGTTCGATGGCCACGATCTGCTCTCGCTCGACCCCGCCGAACTGCGCGCGCAGCGGCGCGCGCTGCAGATTGTTTTCCAGGACCCTTACACGTCACTCAATCCGCGCATGACCGTCGCCCAGATGCTCGCCGAGCCGCTGGCGCTGCACCGCCTTGCGCCGGGAAGGCATCGCGAACGCGTGATCGAGTTGCTCGGGCTGGTGGGGCTCGCGCCGGGTTACGCCGAGCGTTATCCACACGAGTTCTCCGGCGGTCAACGACAGCGCATCGGCATCGCCCGCGCGCTCGCCGCCGAACCGAAGCTCATTGTCTGTGACGAACCCGTGTCGGCACTCGACGTGTCGATCCAGGCACAAGTCATCAATCTTCTGACAGATCTGCAGCGCAAGTTTGGTCTGTCGTTTGTCTTTATCGCCCATGATCTTGCGGTGGTCAAGCATATCGCCGCGCGCGTCGCGGTAATGTATCTGGGCCGGATCGTCGAATTCGCGGCCACCCGCAAGCTGTTCGCCAATCCGCGCCACCCGTATACGCAGGCGCTGCTTTCCGCGATACCCGTGCCCGATCCGGCAGCGCGCCGCGAGCGCCTTGTCTTGCAAGGCGACGTACCCAGCGCGATCGATCCGCCCTCGGGCTGCCGCTTCCGTACGCGCTGCCCCTATGCGCAGCCGCGCTGCGCCGAAGAGGATCCGGTGCTGGTTGCTGACGCGGGACATGCGACGGCATGTCACTTCTGGCACGACATTGCCGCGCCGGTGGCCGCGCTGCCGCGTGTGTCACGGCGCCCCGATGCGCGTCTTGAGCGGCTGAAGGCGGCGTTCCGAAACGCGGTGCAAGCGATTTGACTGGAAACGTTTCGGCCGTAAGGGGTTGGCGCTAATATCTCAGGCAGGGCCGCGCAACCCAGGCGATCCCTGACCCAAGGAGAACAGTATGACCCAACCATCGTGGACCAGGCTGGCGCTGGCGGTCGCGGCATTTCTGCTGTCGACAACGCTTGCCGGCGCACAGACCCTGCGTATAGGGCTTGCGGAAGATCCCGACGTTCTAGACCCAACGCTGGCGCGCACCTTCGTCGGTCGCATCGTGTTTGCGGCGCTATGCGACAAGCTCTTCGATATTGACGAAAAGCTCGCCATCGTGCCCCAGCTAGCCACCGGTTACGAGTGGTCAGCTGACCATAAGGCGCTGACGATCATGCTGCGCAAAGGAGTCACCTTCCACGACGGCGAGAAATTCGACGCGGCGGCGGTCAAGTTCAACATCGAGCGGCACAAGAACATGCCTGGTTCAAACCGCCGCGGTGAGCTCGCCCCAGTGACCAATGTCGACATCGTCAATGATTCGACGGTGCGCCTCAACCTAGCGACACCTTTTTCGCCGCTCCTCGCCCAGCTCGCCGACCGCGCCGGGATGATGGTCTCTCCCAAGGCGGCACAGGCCGACGGCGACAAATTTGGTTCACGACCGGTTTGCTCAGGTCCATTCCGTTTTGTAGAGCGCGTCGCGCAGGACCGCATTGTGCTGGAACGCTATCCCAACTATTGGAACGCAGGTGAGATCCATTTTGAAAGAATCGTGTATCTCCCCATCGTCGACGCGACTGTGCGCCTGGCCAACCTGAAATCAGGTCAACTTGACTTCATCGAGCGTGTCGGAACTTCCGACATTCCGGCGCTCAAGGCCGACAGTCGCTTCAAAGTCTCGCGCATCACGGAGATCGGCTACCAGGGCATTACGATCAACGTGGGCAAGAGCGAACGCGCGCAGGCGAATCCTCTGGGTCGGGACCCGCGCGTGCGCGAGGCGTTTGAGCTTGCGCTTGACCGCGAAGCCATCGCGCAGGTCGCGATGGACGGCGAGGCCGACGCCGGGAACCAGTGGGTCGCCCCGAGCAACGCGTTCTATGACAGCAACCTACCGGTGCCGAAGCGCGACATTGCTAAAGCCAAGGCGTTGCTGCAAGCGGCTGGCGTGCCGCATCCGTCGTTTACGCTGATGGCGCCGACCACTTCCGACGCGCAAAAGACAGCGCAGGTCGTGCAATCCATGGTCAAGGAGGCCGGATTCGATGTCAAGATCCAAGCGACCGAGTTTGCGACGTCGCTCAACATGGCCGACAAGGGCGATTTTGAAGCGTACGTGCTGGCATGGAGCGGGCGCGCGGATCCGGATGGCAACATCTTTAGCTTCGACGGCTGCAAGGAACCGCTTAACTACGCGGGTTATTGCAATAAAGAGGTCGATGAACTGCTAAATCGCTCGCGCACAACGTTCGACCGCGCTGAACGCAAGAAGATCTACGGCCAGATCGCCGCCATCGTGCTCAGGGATCGTCCGATCGTTTATCTATTTCACCGCCACTGGCTTTGGGCGTACACCGCCAAGCTCTCGGGCCTGCGTACCATACCCGACGGACTGGTGCGAGTGCAGGGGTTGAAGATGAATTGAGGCGGCGCGTCCCCGCCATCCGTCTTCGCCTGACCGCCTCACGCCAATCATGCTCACCTTTCTCTTCCGGCGGCTGGCAACGATTGTCCCGACGCTTTTTTTCGTTTCGATCCTGATTTTCGGATTGCAGCAGTTGCTTCCCGGCGACCCGGCGATGATTCTCGCCGGCGAAGAACGCGATCCGTCCGTGATCGCGCAACTGCACCAGCGACTCCATCTCGATGAGCCTTTGCCCATGCGCTACCTTTACTGGGCTGGCGGCGTGCTGCGAGGCGACCTGGGCGAGTCCGTACGCATTCAGAAACCGGTACTGGACCTCGTCGTCGAAAAGCTTCCGGTGACGCTGGAGCTCGCGCTGCTGGCGATCTCGATCGCGCTCGCTATCGGCATCCCGGCTGGCATCGTGTCCGCTGTCGCGAAGGGCACATTTTGGGACTATGCCGCCAACGTGTTCGCGTTGTGGGGATTGTCGACGCCGAACTTCTGGCTGGGCATCATGCTGATCCTGCTGTTCTCGGTCACGTTGGGCTGGCTGCCTGCGTCGGGTTA
This sequence comes from uncultured beta proteobacterium, assembly GCA_963777455.1. GTDB lineage: Bacteria > Pseudomonadota > Gammaproteobacteria > Burkholderiales > Casimicrobiaceae > PALSA-1003. The sequence goes on along the minus strand of CAVZQQ010000004.1, from coordinate 1,298,232 downwards.
CGTAAGCCCCTTCGAGGACTTGCGGGCCAACCTCGCGGCGATGATCATGCCGGCATTCGTTCTCGGCAATGCCATTGCTGCCGTGCTGATGCGCCATACGCGCAGCGCAATGTTGCAAGTCCTGAGCGCCGATTATGTGCGCACTGCTCGTGCGAAGGGCCTCGACGAACGGGTGGTCGTGCTCAAGCACGCGCTGCGCAATGCACTAACGCCCGTGATCACCCTCGGAGCCCTCGAATTCGGCACACTGCTTTCCGGCGCGGTGCTGACTGAGCAGGTATTTACCATTCCCGGGTTCGGCAAGCTTATCGTCGACGCGGTGTTCAACCGCGACTATGCGGTAGTACAGGGGGTGGTGCTGTGTACGGCCACGGCATACATCGCCCTCAACCTCGTCGCCGATCTGGCGTACTTTCTTGTCAATCCGCGCTTACGGGACGGCCGCACGTGACCTCCGTGGCGTTGGTGCCGATGGTCAGTCGGTGGTCACCTGGCATGCGTGCCATCCACCGTCTCGCACAACGGCGCGCCGCGATGTTTGCACTGGGTTTTGTGGTGTTCTGCATCCTGCTGGCGTTGCTTGCGCAGGCGGTTGCGCCATATGACCCCGTAGCGACGGACTGGAACGCAATTCGCAAGGCGCCGAGCGTGGCTCACTGGTTCGGCACCGACGAGATCGGACGCGACGTGCTCTCGCGCGTTGTCTGGGGAACGCGCGCGTCGCTGCTTGCGGGCGTGGTATCGGTGTCGATATCGCTCGCACTCGGCGTGCCGATCGGATTGCTGGCCGGGTACGCCGGCAGCTGGGTCGACGCGCTGATCTCGCGCATGACCGACGCGATGCTTGCATGCCCGTTCCTGATCCTCGCCATCGCGCTGGCAGCCTTCTTGGGGCCAAGCCTGACCAACGCGATGATCGCGATCGGCGTTTCGGCGACCCCGGTTTTTATTCGCCTCACGCGCGCGCAGGTTCTGAACGTGAAGGTCGAGGATTACATCGAGGCGGCCCGTGCGGTAGGTAACTCGCCGTTGCGCATCATGTTGCGGCACATCTTGCCCAATATCGTTCCGCCGCTGATCGTGCAGGTAACACTGGCAATCGCCGCCGCAATCATCGCCGAGGCTGCCCTGTCTTTTTTAGGCCTCGGCCAGCAACCGCCGGCGCCATCGTGGGGCAGCATGCTCAATACGGCCAAGAACTACATCGACAACGCCCCATGGATGGCGGTCTGGCCGGGCTTGGCGATCTTCCTGCTGGTGCTGTCTTTCAACCTGCTGGGCGACGGTTTACGCGACGCGTTCGACCCGAAGCAGGGCTGAATCGCCGCCTGCGCGCGGGATCGTTCTCCGGTAACACGTCTTTTGCCAAATCGCTCCGTTCCAGGTTGGTACAGGCGTTGGGCAGCCGCCACTCGGCAGGAATCCCGAGCGCGCGACGAGCGCAAGCTTGTGAATGTAACGCGGGCAATTGGGAAACACGTGGGTCACCGCGACGCGGACGATAAGCTGTGCCTCGGGTGCGGCAAGCAGTCGAGCCGGTCCTGTAGCTCTCTGCGGCCGTCGCTATAGAACGCGCTCACTCGAATTCGACGAACCCGGACTCGCGCAGAAATGCACCGCGCTCCTGAGCCCCTAGATGATTGGCGACGCGCTGGACGAACTCCTGCCGATTGGCCGCTTCATGCGCGGCTTTGCGCGTGACGATCTTCGCGATTGGTCCCAGGTACAGGGCAAGCCTCGAGGTCGTTTGCTCGACAAAGTCCGGATCGAGCGGGGCCAGGGCTTCCGTGCCGCCGCTGAGTGACCGCAGCTGCGGTGGCAGCGTACCGCGCACGCCAGTCGCGGTCTGGATCATGGCGGCTTGTTCGGTAGTGGCGCCGGTCACCTCGGCAACGAACTTCTTGCGCACTTCCGGATCGGAGATGCTCTCGGACAGCAGCGTGTACAGTTCCGCCGTGTCTCTGGACTTCGCCGCCGCCCTTTTGACCATTACGCGCGCCATCGGTCCCACAAGGTTGGCGAGTTGCCGCTCGATCGTGTGCAACGTTGTGTCGTCCCAAATCGGAGCCGCCTGAGCTTGCAGCTTGACCGCGGCGAGATTGATCTCCGTAGCGTCTTGCGCCTCGCGCTTGATGCTGATCTCTGGGTCCAGCGCAAGGCGCAGCGCGCGGTTAAAGGCTTTTGCGTTCTGAAAGCGCGTCGTCGGGTCTTTGGACAACGCCGTCGCGACAATCGCGTCCAATGCCGGCGAGACCTCGAGCTTGGAGGTCTCCGACGGCGCCCGCGCCTGCTCGTAGCAGATCTTGAACGCGATCGCTTCGATCGATCCGGAAAACGGTTTTTCACCGGTCAGCAGTTCGTACAGGACCACCCCACAGCTGAACAGATCGGATCGGCGGTCGATCTCCTTACCCTGGCACTGTTCGGGTGACATGTACGAGGGCGTGCCCATGACCATCCCGGCGTTCGTCAGGTTCGACGTATCGATGCGCGCGATTCCGAAGTCGGCGACCTTGAGCGTACCTCCGCTGGTCAGGATCAGGTTTGCGGGCTTCACGTCGCGGTGCACGACGCCGCGTTCGTGCGCAAAATCCAGCGCCAGCAGCAGCTGCGACACAATCGCGACGATCTGCCCGAGATCGAAGCTGGCCTTACGGTTGAGGTATTCCCGCAGACCAGTGCCTTCGACGTACTCCATCGCGATGAAGGCGTTGACCTCGTCCTCGGCGTATTCGTAGACGCTGACAATATTCGGATGCAGCAGCCGGCCGGCGGCTTTGGCTTCATTCTGGAAACGTGCCATCACCTGCACGGCGAGGTCGGGGTCGACCAGATCCTTACGCACGGTCTTGACCGCCACAACCCGCTCGATATGAGGGTCGAAAGCCTTGTACACCACTCCCATTGCGCCCTTGCCGAGGACGCTTTGAATGATGTACTTGCCGATTTTTTCCGGGTCTGTCATGACAGCATAGTCGTGCCGCGATGCAAATTTCCAGGTTGGCCTAAGCCTCGAGCATCTTGATTGCCTGAACCAGGCTCTTGTTCATTCGCGCGAGAGCCCCGGTAAGTACGCCAATCTCATCCTTGCTCTTGCTTTGGAACTCGGCTGACTCGAGATGACCGAGACTTACTTCGTCGGCCAGTTTGGACAGCTCCTTGACGCGCTGAATGACGATCGAATGCAGCATGACATTAAGCAAAATGAACGTCAGAACCAGCACGAGCGTCAGGAGCAGCATGAAAACCTTGAACGTATGGTTAGCGCGCTGGATCGGCAGTGCGCTTGGTACCGAGACAATCTGCGCACCGACAATCTCGTTGAGCTTCCAGCCGAATCCGTTGGCTGGTCCGTACAGCTCGATCATCGTCTTCGGCGCTTCGGCGACCGTGTTGTGGCAGACCAGGCATGCGGGATCCTTGATCTGGATCGGCCGCGCGAGGTACAGCGACTCGCCGGTCGCAGAATCGCGCTCGCCGATCAGCTCGACCTTAGCCGTCCCGTTGCGGAACTTGTTGACAATATCGGCTTCCCAATCGGTCGCGCGATCGCGCGGATTGGTGGGGTTGAGGGTTGCTTCCTTGTAGTTGTAATCAGGATATTTTTTGCGCAAGTCGTTGAACTGCTCAGTGGCGGCATACGCCGGCACCGATTGCGGCAGAAAAGAATACTTGAGCTGGGTCTCGAGCAGCGGCTTGACCTGGGAATTCGTGTAACTGCGCGATGAAAGCGCCGCTTCCATCATCACGCGCGCGTTGTCCATAATTTCCTCGCGCGCGTTGGCCTGCAGCACGTTGTACGAAACAAGGCCGGTCACGAGAAAGCCCACGGCGAAGACCGCGAGCAGCACGAGATTGAATTTCCACATCAGCTTCATGGCGTTCCCTGGGGTCCGGTTTTTGCGCTTGCGCTCATTTCTTCGAGCCGAACGGCCAGCTCCAGGTCGATTCGGTCTTCTCGGTTTTTTCCACAGGCTTCGGGGGCGCCTCGACCTTGTCCGCAGGCGTATTTTCCCTCGGCACAATAGCTCCGTGCCATTCCGGATACGCCTGGGCCTTGGCCATGACCGGTCCACGAAACTCGGGGTCGGCAAGTCGTGGCTGCAGGCGTTTGATGAATATGCGCCGGTAGGGGCCGTTCAGCAATGGCTCGGCTTCGGCGTAGGTGATTGCACGATCCGCAACGAGCTGCACGTGCGACACTTGATAGAGTTGCGCGCGGCTCGGCAGTGGGTCTCTGAATTGTCGCGGCATGGCCGCGACAAAAGTCTGCGGCGCGGCGCCAGCGCTCGCGAACGGCCTATCGCTCGCGCGAATCGCAAAATCGCCGCCCTTGAGATCGTGCGCCGCTCCCTCGCCGGCGGTCCGGCCGGGCTCGATCAGCCGGACGCTGCCCCGCTCCACGAACGCCTCAAGCGTTTCGGGTTGTGCGTGCATAACCGCCACGCCGTCGCCGGTGAGCAGCGTGCCGGCTGGCGAGCGCGCGCGCAGCGCGCCAGCACCTGCCTTAACGTCCAGCTTCAGCCAACCTCGGGTCAGGTACAGCTCCGCAGGCACGTGCTGCTTGCTTTCGCGCGACCCAGCGGCGGCGGCAAAGAGCTCTGCCGGCCCGACAAAACTAACTATCGGCCCGGCGGACAGCTCGGCCTGGACCTGAGCGCGATCGGCGGCATCGATGACGTCCCCATCCTGCAGACGCGCGCCTTCGGTCAGCTTGTACCAAGTCACGCCACGCAGGACGCGCGCATTCCCATCCAGGAGCGTAACGACCCCCAAGTCGGCGCCAGAACATAGCGCCGACGCAAGTAACAGCAAACTCCCGCCCAACCACGTCGTTTTCATCAAGGGACGCCGCATGATTATCCGCCAGGACGGCGGTGCGTATTCGATACTAGGCTGCGCCCTCGGCGACTGTCAACGTGAATATTCCGCGGCGCCCCGCGTGGCTTTATACTTAGCGGCTGCCGACTGCTCCGCCATGGACAAATCGCCACAAAATCTTGCCGTCCTCTTTGCCGATATCAGCGGCAGCGCGAAGCTTTACGAGAGTCTCGGGGACGCCGAGGCGCTGGCGACGATCGAGCGCTGCCTCGCCACTATCCGGCAGGCATGCGTCGACAGCGGCGGACGCGTCGTGAAGATGATCGGTGACGAAGTGATGGCGGTCTTTCCGGCTGCCGACGGCGCAGCCCGGGCGGCGACCGACATGCAGGCGCGCATCTCCGTGCAACGGACTTCCCGCGGCGCATCCCTCGCCATCCATGTCGGATTCAACTACGGTCCCGTCCTCAAGGAAGGCACCGACGTTTTCGGCGATACGGTCACGGTCGCGGCACGCCTGTCAAATCTCGCCCGCAGCGGGCAGGTCTTCACTTCCGCTCAGACGGTCCAGGAGCTGGCCCCCGCGCTGCGCGCGCGGACCCGCAGCCACCACGCGCATACGGTCAAAGGCAAGCAAAAGGACATCGATCTCTTCGAACTCGTGTGGCAGGAGACCGAGGACGAGCTCACGGCCTTGTCCACCCACGTCAAGGTCCAACCTGCGCATCTGGTGCTACGACACGGCGAACGGCAGATCGAGCTATCCGACGCCGCTCCGACACTCTCCATCGGGCGCGATCTGCAGAACGACGTCGTGATCGCCGACCGCAAGGCATCGCGCATGCACGCGCATATCGAGCGCCGGCGCGACAAGTTCGTGCTCGTCGACCACAGCTCGAACGGCACCTACGTCACGGTGCATGGTGAAGCCGAAATCGTACTGCGCCGAGAAGAGCTGCTGCTGCGCTCCCAGGGCCAGGTTAGCTTCGGCCACGCCTATCAGGACGACCCGTCGGAGACCCTAGCCTTCTCGTGCCTCGATTGAGCCGCCGGCGCGATCTGCCAACCATCACCGCGCATTAGCTCACGGCTTGGGGGCCGGATGAATGTTGTCCACCCAGTGCACCGCCTCGGGGTTGGGCTCGACGTTGGGCAGGTCGAGGTTGACCACGACGGGCTCCTGACCGCTGCGAACGAGCACGCATGAGAGCGGTTGATCGTCGCTGGCGTTGATTTCCTGGTGCGGCACAAACGGCGCGACATAGATGAAATCGCCCGGGCCCGCTTCGGCAACAAATTCGAGACGATCGCCCCATTTCATGCGCGCTCGACCGCTGACCACATAGATGACACTCTCCACCGGTCCGTGATGGTGCGCACCGGTCTTCGCCTTGGGATGGATCACGACCGTGCCGGCCCAGAGTTTCTCCGCGCCGGCGCGCGCGGCAGTGATCGCGGCGGCGCGATCCATGCCCGGCGTCTGGGGCGTGTTGACATCCAGTTCGCTGGCATGCACGACGCGCACGCCGTGCAGGCGCCATTTCGAATCCTGCCGATCAGTCGGCACGACTGCGTTCCGCGAACGTTGCCGCGCCGTTTCGTCTGGGGCCCGTCGCGTCGCTAGGCATTGACGCCCGTCGGCCTTCGCGCGCCGACTGGGCTCCCTCGGGGCGTGCGTCGATGTACATGGTCTGGCTCGGGGGCATGGTCTTGGTCGCCGGAGCTACAGTTTATGTCAACTCCGGCACCCCCGGAAAGGCCGGTGCTGGATTGACCTGACGCGAAGCGTTCAAGTTCGGCTGCTCCCATCGCCCAAGTGGAACGGGCGCGGCTCCTCCACGCCAAAGCCCTGCGCGTAATCGACACCAATATCGCGCAAGCGGTTCAGGATGGCGTCGTTTTCGACAAACTCCGCGATCGTCTCCTTTTCCATGACATGCCCGATATGATTGATTGCCTCGACCATCGCACCGTCGATGGGATCGACCAGCATGTCAGTCACGAAGCTGCCGTCTATCTTGAGAAAATCCACGGGCAAGTGCTTGAGGTACCCGAACGACGACATGCCAGCGCCGAAATCGTCCAGGGAGAATCGGCAACCCAGCGCGCGCAGCTCGGCAATGAAATGCGCCGCCTTCGCCAGGTTGGCGATTGCCGCGGTTTCAGTGATCTCGAAGCAGATCGCGTCGGCCGGTACGTCGCACCGAACACGTTGTTCTCGGATGAAGTCAAGGAAACGCTCGTCGCCGATCGACGCGCCTGAGAGATTGATCATGTAGACCGTGTCGTCGCCGTCATCCGCCCGCGCGCTCGCGATGATCGGTAGTGCCGTGCGAATGACCCAGCGATCTATCGCCGGCATCAGGCTATAGCGCTCCGCGGCAGGAATGAATGCCATGGGCGGGACAACTAGCCCCCGTTCATCGACCATCCGCAACAGAACTTCGAACATCGTTGCCGGTCGCCGGGACGAATTGACCGCGATGATCCGCTGCGAGTACAGGCAAAACCGTTCGGCGTCGAGCGCGGCGTGAATACGAGCGACCCACTCCATCTCGCCGTGCCGCACCGCCAGTTCGCTGTCTTTGCGGTGGTAGAGTTGCACCCGGTTGCGGCCCTTCTCCTTGGCCATGTAACAAGCGGCGTCGCCAGCGCTGAGGACCTCGGCAAGCGTGAGCGGAACCTCGGCGACGAGCACGAGCCCTATGCTCACGCCGATGGAGAATGAGCGGTCGTGCCAAACAAAATGGAAATCGGTAACCGTCTGCCGGAGCTGGTCGGCAATGCGTTCCGCATGCTCGGTCGAACAATTTTCGAGAATGACACCGAATTCGTCGCCGCCGATTCGCGCCAGCGTGTCGCCTTCGCGCAGGCGCCCCTGCAGCAGCATACTGACCTGGCGCATTAGTTCGTCGCCTGCGGCGTGGCCACAGGTGTCGTTGACAATCTTGAATTGGTCGAGATCGAGGTAGAGCATCGCGTGAGTCCGGTTCAAATCACGCGCGCTCGCCAGCGCACCGCCGAGGCGGTGCTCGAACTCGCGCCGGTTGATAAGCCCCGTCAGCGCGTCATGGCTCGCCTGGTAGGACAGCTGGGTCGCGTATTCACGTTCGCGTCGCACATCGTGCAAGACTAGGACCACCCCGGCGATTTCGCCGTTGCGGTTGCGAATCGGCGCGGCGGATTCGTTGATCGCGATCTCGGTGCCGTCGCGGCGCAGGAGCAGTACATTGGTGGCAGCCTTTACGGTGCGGCCCTCGCGCCCAACGCGTTCCAGCGGGTCCGCCAGAGCTTGACGCGTGGTTTCGTCGAGCATTTGGCAGACGGTGGCAAGCGGCATGCCTTCGGCTTCTTGGGCCTTCCAGCCGGTCAGAGACTCAGCGACCGGGTTGAAATACTCGACCTGCCCGCGCAGATCGGTAGTTATCACCGCATCGCCTATCGACTTGAGCGTGACCAGCGCGCGCTCCTTTTCACTAAAGAGCTGCGCTTCGGCTAGCTTGCTGTCGTTGATGTCGCTGACCGAGCCTGCCATGCGTACCGCCCAGCCTTCGGCGTTGCGGACCGATCGGCCCCGCGCCCTAAACCAGCGGTACGCGCCATCCTTGTTACGCACGCGGAACTCCACATCGTAGGGGCAATCGTCGCGGATGTGTGCTTTCGCCGCGTCCAGAGCCGGCTCCAGGTCGTCGGGGTGGAGCAGCGCAAAGAAGGCTTCGGGCGTGTTCTCGATCTCGCGGTCGGCGTAGCCCGCGAGCTCCTTGCTGCGCGGGGAGAAATAGATGTCGCCGGTTAACACGTCCCAATCCCACAGACCGTCGTTGCTCCCGATCACAGCGAGATTGAAGCGCTCCTCGCTGAACCGGAGCGCGTTTTCGAATTCTTCGCTCTCGCGCAGCATCCGCCGCGACAGCACAATGCCGACCACCACCAGGGCTGCGGTGACAATTAACGTGCCTGACAACAGCACCAGCCGCATCCAGCGCGAGGCTTCGCCGAGGGTGAAGGAAAAGGCATCTTCCAACGGCGTCAGTTTGCCGTTGATTTGCAGAATCTCCTCCAGCAGTGGGCGGAGCCGTTCCTCGTCGGCGTGGCCGCCGGCAACGCTGCGCTGGAGGCGCTCCGCGGCGGAGTTCAGCTCGGCGATGCGCTGGTCTCCCTCGGCCCAGATCGCAATCGCGCGATTCATATAGCCCTCGTTCCTGAAGCGACGGAATAACCAGATCATGCCGTCGATGTCGTCGGGATGATTGCGTCCCTCGAGGAAACCCTGGCGCGCTCGCGTTAGGTTGGGGCTTGCCTGTTCCAGTTCCTCGCGCGCTTTGCGGTCACCGAGCGGGACTTTGATCGCCTCGAGATACCGCTCGTAGTCGGTTTCAGAACGTGTTACGGCGTAGCGGTTGAGGTAAAAGACGGCATCCTTCTGTGCCTTTGACCACAGACTCTCCCCGCCGACATAGGCCCGGGTCGCCGAGAGAATGTCCATGCTGAGACTCCATAGCGCTGCCAGCAGGACGACCATCGCCAGGAATGGCCAAATGATGCGCAGCAGTCGCCTGCTTTTCGGGACGAGATTGACGAAGACGGGTAGATACGCCATCTCGCGGTCAGCCGTTTGTGAGTGCGCTTGTCGGCGTGGGTTTTGGCATCGCAACCGGGCTCGCCGGGGTGAGGATCGTCAGCCGCGATTTCCGGATTAATCGGAAGGGGCGGCAATGGCCCGCTCCCGCGCGGCAGCTAAAAAGGGCGACCCGCGAGGCATGCGGACATCCTTAGGCGCCGTCCTGCGCATGCCTCGAGCGACGGCCCAACCGCACGCGGTGGGTCGATCGCCGCGGCGGTCGGCAAAGCATGCAGCTGCGCCGCGACCATCGTGTCGGCGATCTCGGTATCCCTCAGGATGACGACGTAGGTGCCCATTGTACTGCCCGCAGCCAAGCACGCGGCCGGCTCAGGCCGTCTGGCCCGGCAGGTGGGGCAGCAGTCTGCGCGGAAGATCGAGGACGCCCTGCGGTGCGGGCACGCCGAGGTCTGGGCGCGTGGCGATCTCGTCGATTAGGCGGCGCACCGTCCCCTCCAGAGGCAGCGAGACGCCATAGTGCAGCAAACGCTCGCCTCGATAGATCGCCAGTGTCGGAAAGTTCTCGACGTCGATATCGCCGCAGATTTCGCTGTCGTCCTCGATGTCCAGCCAGACGAACAGCACATCGGGGCGCGCCTGCGCAATGCGTTCCAGCGTCGCGCGGAATTCGGTGCACGTATCGCACCAGGCGGCACAAAGCGCGACCACCGCCGGTGAGCCGTGTTCGACCCAGCGCCGAACTTGCGCGTTCGCTTCTTCGCTGCCTAGGGTGATTACAGGCATTGCGGAACGTGACGTCGGCAACGTCGAGTCCCCGGCATGCAGGTCGCTACGCCAGGTTTGGCGCCAAGTCGCGGCGCAGGCTCTTCTCGTCGCGGCGTACGCGCGCCGCAAGGTCGCGCAGCTGATCTTCGCCGATCTTGCCTACGGCGAAGTAGGCCGCATCCGGATGTGCGAGGTAAAACCCCGACACGCTCGCTGCCGGCAGCATCGCGTAATTCTCAGTCAGCGCCATGCCGATCCTGTCCGCCTGCAGCGAGTTCGAATAGCGGCGCCTTGACCGAGTGATCGGGGCACGCCGGGTAACCGGGCGCGGGACGAATGCCACGATATTCCTCCCGCAGCATCGCAGCACGGTCGAGGTTCTCTTCCTGCGCATAACCCCAATACTCACGCCGCACGCGCTGGTGCAGCCACTCAGCGAAGGCTTCCGCCAGCCGATCAGCCAGCGCTTTGAACATGATCGCATTGTAATCGTCTCTCTTCGCCTCGAATTCGGCGAGTTTCTTCTCGATGCCCAGGCCGGCAGTCACGGCAAACGCGCCCACATAGTCCTTGGCACCGGAGGCCCTCGGCGCGACGAAATCAGCGAGGCAGTAATTGGGCTTCCCTTGCGGCCGCTCGTTCTGCTGGCGCAGGTTGCGCCACGTTAGCGCGACGGTTGTGCGCGCTTCATCGGCATAGAGTTCGATGTCGTCGCCGACGGAGTTCGCCGGCAGGAGCGCGATTCCCCCGTTGGCGGTAAGCCAGCGACCGGCGACGATGCGCTTGAGCATTGCTTGACCATCGGCATAGACGTTGCGCGCCGCCTCGCCGACGATTGGGTCGTCGAGAATCGCGGGAAACGGTCCGGACAGTTCCCAGGTCTGAAAGAACGGGCCCCAGTCCACGTATTGCGCAAGCTCGCGCAAGTCGACATGCTTGATCTCCCGCGCGACCGGGAAACGCCGGCCGAGGCGGTCGATAACCGCCCCAATCGGCCTTGAAGGCGTTGGCGCGTGCGGCGGCGAGCGATATGAGCGTTGGCCCCTTCTTTGCCGCGTGCTGTGAACGGATGCGCTCGTAGTCTGCCGCGACCTCCGCTGACGTAGGTTTCCCTGAGCTCCGTGGACAGCAGGTTGCTTGCCACACCGACGGCCCGCGAGGCGTCGGGGACGTAAACGGTGATACCCGTGTAGTTGGGCGCAATCTTGACCGCGGTATGCACGCGCGAGGTCGTTGCGCCGCCGATCAATAGGGGCTGTTGCATGCCTAGGCGCTGCATCTCGTGCGCGACGTGCGCCATTTCCTCTAGCGACGGCGTGATAAGCCCAGAAAGTCCGATGATGTCTGCCGCCTTGTCGCGCGCCGTGTCGAGAATCCTCTGCGCCGGCACCATGACGCCAAGATCGATCACTTCGAAGTTGTTGCACTGGAGAACGACGCCGACGATGTTCTTGCCGATGTCGTGCACGTCGCCTTTTACCGTCGCCATGACGATGGTGCCCTTGGGCTTGCCAGCGTCGCCCGATTTCGCCTTCTCGGCCTCGATGAATGGGATTAGATGCGCGACCGCCTGCTTCATCACCCGCGCGCTCTTGACCACCTGCGGCAGAAACATCTTGCCAGCCCCGAACAGGTCCCCGACGACATTCATGCCCGCCATCGAGCGGGCCCTCGATCACCTGAATCGGCCGCTCGTACCCGGTTGCGCGCCTCCTCGGTGTCCGCGACGATGTACGTCGTGATGCCCTTCACCAGCGCGTGCGACAGGCGCTCCTCCACCGTGCCCTCGCGCCAGGCGAGATCCTCCCCGGGTTTTCGGCCCTGCGCCTTGTACGTCTCCGCGAATGTGACCAGGCGCTCTGTCGCGTCGTCGCGACGATTGAGCACGACATCCTCGACGCACTGGCGCAACTCGGGAGTCGAGTTCATCGTAAACGCCCAGCTGACCGGCGTTGACGATGCCCATCGTCAGACCCGCGCGAATCGCATGATAGAGAAAGACGGTGTGGATCGCCTCGCGAACCGGATCGTTGCCCCGGAAACTGAAGCTTACGTTGGAGATGCCGCCCGAGACCTTCGCGTGCGGAAGATGCTGCTTGATCCAGGCCGCGGTGCGTATGAAGTCGACGGCGTAGTTGGCATGCTCGTCGATGCCAGTGGCAATCGCGAACACGTTCGGATCGATTATTATGTCCTCGGGAGGATAACCAATTCGGTCGACGAGCAGATCATAGGCGCGCCGCGCGACCTCGATCCGCCGCGCATAGCTGTCGGCCTGACCCTTCTCGTCGAAGCACATCACGATCGCCGCCGCGCCGTAGCGCTTGACGAGTCTTGCCTGGCGCAAAAATTCGCCTTCGCCCTCCTTCATCGAGATCGAGTTGACGACCGGCTTGCCCTGCACGCACTTAAGCCCCGCCTCAATGACCTCCCATTTGGACGAATCGATCATCAACGGCACGCGCGCGATATCGGGCTCGGCCGCTATCAAGTGGAGAAATCTGACCATCGCCGCCTTGGAATCGAGCATCGCCTCGTCCATGTTGACGTCGATAATCTGTGCTCCGTTCTGGACCTGTTGGCGCGCGACCTCGACCGCCCCGGCAAAGTCGCCGGCAAGGATCAGCTTAGCGAAGGCGCGCGAGCCCGTAACGTTGGTTCGTTCGCCCACATTGACGAACAGCGAGTCGTCGTCAATGGTAAGCGGCTCGAGTCCGGCGAGCCTCATGGGGCGGGACATGTTGTGTTCCATTCGCGTCGCCAGCATCGCCCTCCTGCCGAGGAGCGGTAGCGTATGGTCGCCCTAGTTGCCCATGCCGCCATCGGCCACCGGCCCGAATCGCCGTGGCGGGAGGTCCTTGACTGCCGCAGCGATCGCGCGAATGTGCTCTGGTGTCGTGCCGCAGCAACCGCCGACGATGTTGACGAAGCCGTTCTCGGCGAAATCCCGGACCAGGCGTGCGGTTGCCTCGGGCGTCTCGTCATAACCGGTCTCGCTCATCGGGTTTGGCAGCCCCGCGTTGGGATAGCAGGAAACAAATGTGTCCGCGACCCGTGCGATCTCCTCGATATAGGGCCGCATCAGTGCGGCACCCAGCGCGCAATTGAGCCCGACGGCAAGTGGGTGGGAGTGCCGCACCGAATTCCAGAAAGCCTCCGTGGTCTGACCGGACAGGGTCCGGCCCGATGCATCGGTGATCGTGCCGGACACGATCAGCGGCAGCCGGACGCCGCGCTCATCGAAATAGCTGTCGATTGCGAATAGCGCGGCTTTGGCATTGAGCGTGTCAAACACCGTTTCTACCAGGAGCAGGTCGACGCCACCGTCGACTAACGCGGCGACCGCCTCACCATAGGCAGCCACCAGTTCGTCGTAGCTCACGTTGCGAAAGCCGGGGTCGTTAACGTCCGGCGAGATCGTTGCCGTACGGTTGGTTGGCCCGAGCGCCCCGGCGACGAAGCGCGGCTTGTCCGGCGTCTTGGCGGTCCAAGCGTCGGCGCGTTCGCGCGCGATCCGTGCCGCCGTGAAGTTGATATCACGCACCCGGCCCTCGAGACTGTAATCCGCCTGGGCGATGCGCGTCGCATTAAACGTATTGGTTTCGATGATGTCCGCGCCGGCGGCGAGGAACTCGTCATGGATCGCGGTGATAACCTCGGGATGCGTGAGCACCAGCAGATCGTTGTCACCCTTCAGGTCGTGGGGATGGTCAAGCAGGCCGCAGGCAGCGGGTCCACGGTAGTCCGATTCGCCAAGCTTGCGGCCCTGGATCATGGTACCCATCGCACCGTCGAGGATCAGGATGCGCTCCCGCAGCAGGCGTGTGAGCTGCGCCGTTTTGTCGTCGGTGGCGGTCATTTGCTTTGCCTCAGTTCCATCGCGTCGATCGCGAGCACAGCGTAGCGGCAGTACTCGCTGCGCGCGCCCTCAAAAAACAAAAACCCGATCAGCCGTTGCCGAGCGGGTTCCCGTCGAAAACCGCTTTGTCGGGTAGGGACAGCTCGTCGCCGAGCCAATCCCCCCCTTAGAACCGGGCATGCGAGTTTCCCCGCACCCGGCTCAAGCCTCTACAAAGCCCCCTGCTACAGGGACCGGCTCTCCAACGTCAGATCAGCAGCATGTAGTTGACGGTGGCAATTCGGGTGTAGCAGAACCAGATTCGCGAACCCCTCTGCGCCCCCCTCACATTTGGGGATTCGATGATGGATATTCCACCCCGTCTCCTTGGTGATCAGTTGGTCGCATAGTGTACAACGCTTGTTCTGGCTCCACCAAAGACGCAGTAGCTTGGCTTGGCCCTTCATGTCGCCTTGCATCTTCAGACCAAGTCGGTCCTCAAAGTAAGACTCCCATTTCGGGTCAAAAGGGTTGGCCTCGCCCTTGATCTTGGTGTATCGGCGGATGCGGGTATCACTCGCTTTCGCTAGCGTCACCCGTTCCCGCTTTCCTTCCCCGCCTGCGAGGCGTGCTGAAAACACCCAACTCCTGCTGCCCGTCGTCGCAAAATACTTACTCTTGATCCAACGAGCGCTCTTGTTGGGATGCCTCCGCTTGGCCCATTGCCATGTCTTCAACCACAGCCACGAGTCAATCGAGGCGAAACTCTTCGAGGCATATACCGCTCGGTGATAGTTCGCCCAGCCCCTCCACCAGCGGTTTGACTTCGTGTTCCAGAAGTTCCTTCGAACTCCCGGTGATCACAAAGTCATCTGCGTAGCGCACCATGTTGACCTTGTGCTTTCCAGCTTTGCGGTAGCCCTTCGACCCAAATTGCGCCGTGAGCTCCGCTTCCAGTCCGTCCAAAGTCATGTTCGCCAACGTCGGCGAGATGACGCCACCTTGCGGCGTTCCAGCTTCGGTTGGAAAGAGCTTGCCCGTCTCGATGTAACCGGCCTTGAGCCACTTCCGGAGGATCTCCTGGTCCATACGGACATTGGAGATCAACCAGTCATGCCCGATGTGGTCAAAACAGCCCTTGATATCACCTTCCAGCACCCACTGTGCCCCCGGCGGCGCGAATCCGGTACCATCGGCTGCGACCCGCCGCAAAGTCCCGATGCTCGATCCTGATATCCGCCGCCTGCTCGACACCGTGTTCAGCGTGCCCTCGCCGAGCGGCGAACCCGACATCGCCCAGCTGCGCGCGGGCAGCGAGGCGGCGGCGCACCTGCTCGGCGGCGCGCCGGAAACAGTGGCCTCGATTCGCGATCTGCGCGCCCCGGGTCCTGCCCGGCCCATCCCGGTGCGGGTGTACCGCCCGCGCTCCACCGCAGTTTTGCCGCTCATTCTCTACGCGCACGGTGGCGGCTGGGTCACCGGCTCGCTCGACTCGCATGACAAGCTCTGCCGGATACTCGCCAACAGTCTGGAGGCAGTCATCGTCGCAGTCGACTATCGCCTTGCGCCGGAGCATGTCTATCCCGCGGCACTCGATGACGTGGAAGCGACCTGGTGGTGGGTAAAGGCCGAAGCCCAGGAACTCGGCGCGGATGGGCGGCGCTTTGCGGTCGCCGGCGACAGCTCGGGCGGCAATCTCGCCGCTGCGTTGACATTGCGGCTGGCGCGCACCGGCGCAGCGCAGGCCGATGCGCAGCTGCTTTTCTACCCTGCGCTTGACGCGACGTGCTCGCGCGCAGCGTACCGGGAGTTTGCCAGCGGCTACAACTTGAGTGCGGCGCAGATGGCGTGGTACTGGAACGCTTATCGCGGCGATACCGCCCCGGAGGTACCGGAGCTCTCACCGCTTGCGGCGGCGCATGTTTCCGGCGTGCCACCTGCCGTCGTCGCGCTGGCCGGAGCTGACGTCCTGCGTGGCGACGGCCTCGACTATGCGCGCCGCCTGCAAGCGGCGGGCGTGGTCGTACACAGCGTCGATTGCGCCGGGACCATCCACGGCTTCCTGCGCTGGACGGGCGAAGTACCCGCGGCGCGCTCGTGGATCGACGCGATCGCCATCGTCGCGCGCAAGCTCCTAGCGTTGCCTGGCGCCTGAACGGGCGATGCACCATGTCGGCCTTCGGAACCCTCGGCACGCTTTTCTACGACGCGGACCGGCCGCGTGCGAGCGACGCCGAGGTCGCGTGGTACGCGGCGCACCTGCCGCGAGACGCCGGCCCTGTGCTGGAGGCCATGGCGGGCTCCGGAAGGCTGCTCGTACCGCTTCTCGAGGCGGGCATCCCCGTGCACGGCGTCGACAGCTCGGATGCGATGCTGGCCAGCTGTGAACGGCGGCTCGCCTGCGCCGGCCGCGCGACCCGCCTCTATCGGCAGAGCGTCGCGACGCTCAACCTGCCGTCGCGCTACGCCGCCGCGTATATCGCGGCCGGCGCATTTCAGCTGCTGGCCGATCCGGTTACGGCGCTTGACGCATTGCTGCGCATTCGCGCGCATCTGATCGATCCGGGTCTGCTGCTGCTCGACCTGTTCGTGCCGACGCAGGCAGAGCACCCTCCGGGCGCGCCGATCGTGGAGGTGCGCACGGTCACCCCCGGCGAAGGCGTGCGGATCGGGCAGCGTTCCGAAACCTTCCTCGACGTAGGCCTGCGCCGCATCGACGTCAAGACTCGCTATGAAAGACGCGACCGGAGCGCGATTACTGCCCGCGAGGACGAAACACGGGCACTGACCTGGTAT
Source organism: uncultured beta proteobacterium (assembly GCA_963777455.1). Lineage (GTDB taxonomy): Bacteria > Pseudomonadota > Gammaproteobacteria > Burkholderiales > Casimicrobiaceae > PALSA-1003. The sequence goes on along the minus strand of CAVZQQ010000004.1, from coordinate 1,281,430 downwards.
TCCGAGGAGGAAGCGGTCAGGCTCGTCCAGGACGCGGGATATCGCGATCCCGGGACCGAGCCGCTTGCATGGTCACGCGAGGGCGGCCGGCACTTCGCGGTGCGTGCCAAGCTGTAGCTACCAGCTGCCGGAACTGCCCCCGCCTCCGGAACTGCCACCACCACCCGAAAAGCCTCCCCCGTCGCCAGACGAGGAGCCCGACGAACTGCTGCCGCCGCTGAAGGTGAAGCCGCCGATGCTCGCGGTGCCTTTGCTCTTGAGATCGTGCGCAGCTTTTTGGTACCAGGCACTGCGCGAGCACAGCAACTTGACGACCGGGTAGGCGACGACGTAGACGGCAACCAGCGTCAGCGCGCCACGCGTGCCGACGATGATGGTCGGAAACAATGCCCAGAAGGGGATCAGGAACACGTACAGGAACCAACCCATGCCGGGGGTCAGGACACCGATGACCGTGAACAGCCCGATTATGCCGAAGATGAACGTGCCGAACAGGATGCGCTGCGGCCAGGGCAAGTTGGCTGGATTGCTATCCAGCGCGCTGCCGGTCGAGGCCGACGCCGTATCGGCGCTTTGCAGCGCGCTGACCGGCCTGCCCTCGAGCGTTGCCACGATCGCGGTGACACCGTCAGCAACGCCCTTGTCGAAATCGCCGGCCTTGAACAGGGGCGTCATCACATTGCGGATGATGCGGTTGGAGGCGACGTCGGTAAGCACGCCCTCCAGTCCGTATCCGACTTCGATTCGCATCACGTGATCTTGGGGCACGACAACAACGAGAACGCCGTTGTCCTTGCCCTTTTGTCCGAGCTTCCAGCTTTCGAACACCTTGACCGCGTATTCCTCGATCGATTCGCCGCCAAGCGTGGGCAACGTGAGGACCGCGATCTGGTCGCCCGTCGTCTGCTCATGCGCCTTGAGCGTTGCCGTTATCTGATCGCGGGTCCCCGCTTGGAGAATCTCCGCGTTGTCGACGACGCGGCCGGTGAGAAACGGCACGTCGGCAGCCAGTACCGGCGCCATGGCACCCAGGACAAAACAGACGAGGGCAAACCGCAGTGCAGCGCGACTCACGCCGGGCCCTCTTCTTCGATCGGCCGGTCCGGAAGTTCGTGCTCGCCACCGGCTTTGCCGACGAAGCCCTTGGTGACGAGCATCGCGGCGAGTGCATTGAGGCCGGCCGCAAACGCCGCGGCGACGCGCGCATCGCGCAAATGGGGCGTCATCGTCGCAAGGATTCCCGCCCAGTCCGCGTCCGTGACTCGTCCGTGCAATCCGACATCGGCCAGGATCTCGACCTTGCGTTCGAATTTGCAGATCAGAATCAGGATGCCGTTGCGGTGAGGCGTCCTAAAGAGTTCACGGCGGAGAAATAGAGACTGCGCATAGTGCCGGACCTCGAGATCGCGCAGCGCCGGGCGCAGGAACAGCCGCGCATACGCAGGAACGAACACCGTCGCGAGCGCGCTCGCGGCACCCGCGCCGAGAAGCGTTACGGTGTGCAGCAGTGCGACCCGTGCCGTGATCCAGTCGGGGCGCAGCCAATCGGCGACGACGGCAGCCAGCGCCGCCAGCGACACGGCCAACGCGAAGGCCATCCAGGGCAATTCGGCGTACGTATCCGCCTTGCCGACGACCGCCACGGCGACTGGGATCCCGACGCGCGCTTCCACCCGGGCGATGTTGGCATCGACCTCTGCGACTTCGCTCGCGGACAGGAACATGCGGGGCTGTTTGCGTGGCGCTGTTCAGCGCCGTCGCCAGGACGTCACAGGGTACGCGCCATGTACACGGCGCCGGCGAGTGGATTGTCGTAGTATGGGGCGCGATCTCGAAAGCCCAGGCTGGAATAAAGCGCGCGAGCGCTGGTCATCCAGTCGAAGGTGTCAAGCCTGAGTTCCCGATAGCCGATCAAGCGCGCCTCGTCGAGCAGCGCGCGCGCCAGACGCAGTCCCCAGCCTTGGCGTCGATACGGCGCCCGAACGTAGAGGCGCTTGACTTCCCCAACCGAGCCCTCCGCGCCGGTCAACGCCTGGTCCAGTGGACGCAGGGCGATGCAGCCGAAGGCCGCGTCGGGCGGGCCGGCCAGCAACAGCCGCCCGCGCGGCGGCGCATAGACGCCCGGCAGCCCCGCCAGTTCTTCCTCGAACCCTTGAAAGCAGAGGTCGACTTGCAGCCATTGAGCGTATTCGACAAACAGCTCGTGGACCTGTGCGATGTCGTGCGGCGAGTGAGCCGGCCGGATCACTTCCGCCTGGCTGGCACACTCCTCCATGGTCAGGCCGCCTTGTCGCAGGTGCCGATCTTGATGTCGGTACCCGGGTACGCGGCTTGCAACTCCTTCAACCGCGTGACCGCAGGCGCCGGGGGATCGCGCACGACGAGGTCGGTCTGTGTGACCGCCTGGGCGCGCGCGCCGACCTTGGCGGTCTTTACGCCTTGTGCCTGCAGCGCGTCCAGGCGCGCCTGCGCCGCCGCTTCGGTTTGGAACGCACCCAGCGAGACGGCGAATCGTTGCGGACCGCTATCGATCAACAGCAGGTCTTTGACCCCGTTGTCTTTTAGTTCGGCCATGCGGCGGTCCGCGGCGGCCCGATTGGCTGCGGGCGGGATGAACACCCAGTAGTTGGTGACGACTTCCACTTTCTTTTGGCTGATCAACCGGGCGAGGTCAAGTGGCTCGAGCGAAGCGAGTGCTCGAGCCTTATCGCCGTCCGACAGCGGACCCCATTCGACGCAGACATCGGCCAGCGTGGCAACCTTCGCCGGCCCGAGCGCCGCGACCTGCTGCGGCGTGAGCAGCGTGATCTTGTCCGGCTGCACCTGCTGCGACAGCCGAACACCTTCGCCGCTGCCTAGGCTGTCAAGCTTGGTGTAGAAAAACAGCGTGAGATTGGCGAGCAACAACAGCAAGACCAGCGTTCTCATTCCTTGACCGGGGATTCTGCGAGCGCCAGTACGCCCTCGAGCACCAGATTATCCACGATCTCCACCGGTGCGGTAAGGTGCGGCGCGATATCGGCGGCGGCGCCGCCGGATAGAAAGGCCCTCGGAAGCGGGCCGTCTTCGCCCAGACGGCGACGCATCTGCTCGATTGCGCCGCACACCGCCTGCAGCGCGCCGGACGCGAGCGCGTCGGCGGTGTTGATCGGAAAATCGTGATACCGGCCCGGCGGGGTTCGCAGCGCCGCCGTATTCGACGCGAGCGACTGCAGCATTAGCCTGAGGCCCGGCAGAATGATGCCGCCGCGGAAAATGCCGGTGCCATCCAGCGCATCGACGGTGACCGCGGTGCCGGCGTTGACCACCACGCAGGACGAAGGGAACAGTTCGTCTGCCACCCGTTGCCGCGCCGCGACCAACGCCGCCCAGCGGTCCGGGCCGAGCTGAGACGGGCGCGCATACCGGTTGTAGACACCGCCGGCTTCCTCGCGCGCGATCAGCCATTCCGGCGCCGTGCGCCACCGGACGAGCTGCGCCTCGACGCGCACGCGCGTGGCCTCACCGGCGACATTGACGCCGACCACGCGCGTCAGGGCGCGGCAGGTTCTGCCAGTCGCGCAGCGCCAGCGTTCCGATTTCCTGATTGGCGACGTTGCCCTGAGAGACCCAGCCATGCGGCCCGGCGAGCCCCCACTTGAGCCGGCTGTTACCGCAATCGAGCACCAGGATCACGGGCGGCGCAGCGAAACTTCGCCGCTGACGAAACGCAGCCGCCGACCGCCGCTGTCGAGAACCAGCGCGCCGGCCGCGTCGACGCCGACGACCAAGCCGCGCACCGTGCCGCCGTCAGGCAGCACGACCTGCACTGACTTTTGCTGATACGCGTGGCGTCGCTGCCAGGCGGCGCGCAGCGGCGCGAACCCCGCATCGGCATAGCCCTCGAGTACCTGAATCATTTCGGCGACACAGCGAGCGAGCAGCGTGTTGCGATCGAGAGCTTCGGATCCGCCAATCGCCGCGAGGTCGGTCACCGGCTGCCCGATCTCGCGCCGGATCGACGCGGGCAACCGAACATTGAGCCCCACGCCGATGATCGCCAGCGACGGGCCCAGCGCGTCGCCGGACAATTCGACCAGGATTCCACCCACCTTGGCTTCGCCGGTAGATCGAGATCGTTCGGCCACTTGAGTGCGATGCCGGCAAATCCGGCGGCTTCGAGCGCCCGGGCGAGCGCGACACCGACCGCGAGGGGCAGCGCCGACAGGTGGCCGGCGCCGCGCGAGAAGCGCCAGCCGAGCGAGAAGGTGAGGCTGCCGCCGAGGACCGCAGTCCAGCCGCGGCCGCGTCGCCCGCGTCCAGCCGTTTGCCATTCGGCCGCGAGCAGATGCCGATGAATATCGCTGTGCACCGCGCGGCGCGCGAGCTCGCTGCTCGTCGAGTCGAGAATATCGGCGACTTCGATGACAAGTGCGGGTGCGCGCCGGCCCAGCGCGGCATTGATCGCGCCGCGCTCCAGGAACGGCAGTGCGTCGTGCAGCCGATAGCCGCGGCCCGGCTTGCGCTCGAGCTTCAGGCCGGCGGCGTCGGCCTCCTTGAGTAGTTGCGACACCCGGGCGCGCGTGATGCCGCTGCCGGCCGCGAGTGCTTCGCCAGAGTGGAGTGCCCCGTCAGACAGGCGGCGCAGGAGAACAAACCCCAGCGGAGAGAGCACCTTAGATTCCGCTCAGGCCACGCTTCGCGTCATCGCGCCGGAGCCTAGCCTTGCAACACGCCGCGACGGATCTGATCGAGCTCGATCGACTCGAACAGAGCCTGAAAGTTGCCCTCGCCGAAACCCTCGTTGCCCTTGCGCTGAATGATCTCGAAGAAGATTGGCCCGATGACCGGCGTCGTGAATATCTGCAGCAGCATCTCGTTTTTCGCCGGCGCACCATCGAGAAGAATTCGGTTCCTTCTCAGCCGCGCGGTATCTTCCCCGTGACTCGGCAGCCGGGTTGCGAGCAGATCGTAATACGTGTCCGGCGTATTCTGGAAGGCAACCTCGCGTCCGCGCAGGGTCTCGACGGTCGCGAAGATATCCGCCGTCCCGAGCGCGACGTGCTGGATGCCTTCGCCGTGATACGCGAGCAGATACTCCTGGATCTGGGACTTGTCGTCGGCGCTTTCGTTGATCGGTATGCGGATCTTGCCGCAGGGGCTGGTCATTGCCTTGCTCTTGAGCCCGGTCAGCTTGCCCTCGATGTCGAAATAGCGCACCTCGCGGAAATTGAACAGGCGCTCGTAGAAGCTCGCCCACTCCGTCCATCCGGCCGCGATGCACGTTGTGCGTCAGGTGATCGATGTAGGTGAGTCCGGCGCCGCGCGGATGCTGGTCCACGCCGGCCAGCGGCACGAAGTCGACGTCGTAGATCGACACACCGGTCCCGTCCCGGGCATAGCGATCGACGAGATAGATCAGCGAATCGCCGATGCCCTTGATCGCGGGAATGTTGAGTTCCATCGGGCCGGGATGCGCTTCGACGCCCCAGGCGCCCTGCTCGGTCGCCCGGCGATACGCCGCGGCCGCGTCCTTCACCCGAAAGGCGATGGCGCAGATCGACGGGCCGTGCACGCGCGCGAACGCCTGCGCAAAACTGCCCGGCTCGGCGTTGACGATGAAGTTGATTTCGCCCTGCCGGTAGAGGAGCACGTTTTTCGAGCGGTGGCGCGCGATCGCAGCGAAACCAAGTTGCTCGAACAGGTCGCCAAGCGCCGCCGGGATCCGGTGCCGCGTATTCGACGAACTCGAATCCGTCGGTGCCGAGAGGATTGTCCCACAGGGTTTGGTCGGTGCGGCTCACAGGCATTCGCTCAGGCAGGCAGATACGGCGAAGGATAACGCCGCGGCGCGGCCGACGCACCTAGCGTTCCACGCGCTTCCGTGGCATGACCGCCTCGCGCGGTGGCGATCAAGAATGCCCGCCACGTGGCGCAGCGAGGTGGAGCGCGCGCGGGGCTCCGCGCGCCCGCACTGGCTAACGCGACGTCATCCTGGAGACCCGCCTGCGCCTGGCCGCCCCTCGCCCGCGGGCGCTCCGAGCAGCGCCCCAGCCGCGCACCACCCAGGTTATATAGTGTGCGCCCACATCGCTGGAAAGCAAGGCAGGCGAACCGCTCTTCGGCGCGGTCCGACGGGGGTCGCTACCGTGGCACGATGCTGCACCCCTGCGAGTTTCTCCTGCGCCTCGAGCAGCGACGGCGACGTACTTGTCACCGAAGCCGAGAAGGTTGGCCGTGACCAGGCTCTGGTGCACCGCCTCGCCGACGATCGCGGGTACCGGCAGCGATTCGGCGAAGTGTGTGTAGTAGCGCAGGTCCTTCATCGCGTTGACCAGCGTGAACTTGAGCCCAGCTAGGTCACCACCGTCGAGCATCCTGCCCACCATCATCTGGAAGATGCCCGAGTTGACCGCACCGGCGGAGATGATCTCGTGCAGCTTCTTGATCGACACGCCCGATTTCGCGCACGCTGCGCAGGCCTCCGCCGTCGCGGTAGCGATCGCCTGGGCGATGAAATTGTTGATGAGCTTAAGCATATGGCCATGGCCGGGCGGCCCGACATGGATCACATTCTCGCAATAGGCGGAGAGCACCGGCTGCAGCCGGGCGAAGGTCGCATCGTCCGCGCCGACCATGGTGTTGAGTCGCCCCTCCTCGGCTTCCTTCGGCGTTCGCGCCAGCGGCGCGTCCACGTAGAGGGTCTGCTTGCGCGCGAGGTCAGCGCGAATCTTCGCCGTCGACGCCGGTTCGGCAGTCGACGTATCGACGACGACAAGGCCGCTGCGCGCGACGCTCAGAATGCCGTTTTCGCCATAGATGATCTCCTCGATCTGCGGCGAGCCGGTGACACAGAGGATAACGATGTCGGAGGCCTGCGCCAGTCGGCGTTGGTTCGCGCCTCGCGGGCGCCCGCAGCGAGGATGTCCTCGGCAGGCTTGCGGTTCCGGTGCACGCGTACCGTCAGCGGAAACCCTTTGTTCACCAGGTTCTTCGCCATGCCGTGACCCATCAGCCCGAGGCCGATGAATCCGACGCGTGGCTTGTCCGTTGCCATAATGATTCTCCCCGAAGCTGCGACAAGAAACCCGACGACCAGCCGGGCGGCCGTGCTGATTCTACCGCAGTGCCGAGCGCGCCCAGCTGCGGCAACCGACCACGGCCGGTTCGGATTGCGACAGGATCGTGGATAAAATGCGAGTTTCCAAACTTGCGCCACCGTAGTCGGCGCACTAACCAACACCGCGAACCGGGCGCGCATCGCGCGGGCTAGCGTAAGGAGGCACCGTGAGTGGAAGAAAATTGTCCGGCTGGCTGGTCGCAGGGGCGGCGCTGGTTTTCCTTGCCGGCGCTGTCGCGGCGCCGGCGCAGCCGATCGCGCCGCGCAGCAAGGTGGTCATTCAGATAAGCGAGGCTGCACCGACCAACTGGAACCTTGCGCTCTCCAACGTGCGCAACATCCAGGCGGAACTTGGCGCCGCGAACGTTGACATCGAAGTCGTGGCCTACGGGCCCGGAATCGACATGCTCAAGCTCGACTCGCCCGTCGCCAACCGGGTGGGCGAGGCAACCACTGCCGGCGTCAAGATCATAGCCTGCGAAAACACGATGCACGGTCAGCACCTCACGCGCGCCGACATGCTGGATGGGATCGGTTACGTCAAGGCGGGGGTGGTCGAAATCATGCAGCGGCAGCAGCAAGGCTGGTCGTACATCCGTCCCTGATTCTAGGCAGGCGGAGACCCCGGGGCGCGCGCGAGATCCACCTCGTCAATCTGCTCCGCGACAAGAAATTTGCGCGCGTACTCGTACCAGACACGTTCGCCCACGAAGACATCGAACAGGTCGGGATCGACGTGCCCCGATAGCTTCATCTGGCCGAGGATCGCAAGCGATTCTGCCACGGTCTTTGCACGCTTGTAGGGCCGGTCCCCTGCGGTCAGTGCCTCAAACACGTCGGCGATAGCGATCATGCGTGCCGGTAACGACATCTGCTCGCGCGTGAGACCGCGCGGGTAGCCTTTGCCATCGACGCGCTCGTGGTGGCCACCGGCGTACTCGGGCACGTGCGCGAGTTGGCGCGGCCACGGCAGTGATTCGAGCATGCGGATAGTTGTAGTAACGTGCTGATTGATAATCGCGCGCTCCGCGGCGTTGAGCGTCCCGTAGCGTATGGTCAGGTTGGTGATTTCATCGTCGCTAAGCAGGGGACGAGGCGCGCCGTCTGCGCCGTGGATGAGCCGTGCCCCTATCGCACGGACGCGGGCGATGTCCTCGTCCGCCATGCGTTCGCTGCCGCGGTTCGCCTCGCGCAGAAAAGCCCGGTCGGCGTCGAGCGCGGCGAGCTCGGCGCGGCAGCGCCCAGCGGCGGCGGCCTCGTCCTCCCCGGCGGCTACCGCTTCCAGCTGCGCGATCCGCGCCTCGCGCGCGGCGACGTCGAAGCGCGCTTCGACAAGCGTCATCCGGTCGAAGATCCCGGAAAGCTTGGTTGCCTTGTCAACGACGTGCACCGGCGTGGTAATTTTCCCGCAATCGTGCAGCATCGCCGCCAGCCACAGCTCGCGGCGCTCGACTTCGGTCATGCGAAAACCTGCCAGCGGGCCCGCTTTGGTGCGGTGGGCCGCGTCGGCGAGCATCATGGCCAGCTCGGGTACGCGGCGGCAATGGCCGCCGGTGTAAGGGCTCTTCTCGTCGATCGCCTCGTTGATCAGCCGCACCAAGCTCTCGAACAGCGCCTGCAGTCGTTCGATAAGAACCTGCTTGTCGAGCGCGATCGCCGCCAGCCCGGTCAACGCCTCGACGAAGGCCTGGTCCTCGGCGCTGAAAGCCCCAACCGACCCCGCACGCGCGCCTGCGTTGACGAGTTGCAGCACGCCGGTGACCTCGCCGGAATGGTCGATCATCGGCACGGCGAGAAAGGAACGCGAGCGGTAACCATGCGCGTGGTCGAATGCGCGTGCTCCCGCGAAGTCGAAGCCCACAGCGGTATACGCGTCATCGAGCCGTATCGACTCGCGCGCCAGCGCGCAATGCGTCACCACCGCGCCATGATTCGGCGTGCCATCGCGGTCGTAGAGCGCAGGTGCTTGCATGCCGACTGGCAGTCCCGAGACGCCACCCAGATGCAAGCCGAGGGTATCGTTGACGACCAGTGCAAAAGACAGTGTGCAGTGATCGTCCTCTACCAGGTACACCGATCCGCCGTCGGCGCCAGTGGCCTCTTTCGCGGCCATGAGAATGCGCTCGACCAGACGCGCTGTATCCGGTTCGCGCGCGATTAGGCGTGCGATTTCCAGAAGCTGGGGAAGTCGATCGCCGCGAGTACCTTCGGGCATCGAATCAGGACCCGGCGAGCGGTCGGCGCGGCGCCGGGCGCGGTGACACCGGCGCTGGAGCGGGTGAAGGGAATCGAACCCTCGTCACTCCTCGCGGCGACCCCCTCCCCTCAGAACCGGACGGGCAGGCTTTCCCTGCATACAGCTCAAGCGGCCTGAAAGCCGGGCCCGTCGGGGCCGACCAGCAGAGCCGATTGCTCCATTGCATGAAGCTGCATGTGGCAGTTCGGGTCCAACAGCATAAGGTTGCTGAATCTATCCGAACCGCCGCGGGAACGCTTGACGACGTGATGCAGATGCCATCCCGTTTCTCGCGTAATCCGCTGGTCACAGGCCGGACACATCCCGTCCTGCCACCACCATAGCCAACGCAGCTTCCGACGTCCTTCGAGCGTCTCACCCATCTTGCGGGCAAGCCGCTTGGCAAAATACGCATCGAACGCCGGATCATAGGGATTCGCCTCTGTATTGACCTTAGTATAAGTCCGTTTCCGGAACTCACTTAAGGTCGGCAAAAGCTTGTCCCTTTTCCGCGAAGCGCCAATCTCGACCCTTAAAGCGCCGGAAGTAGCGGCTTGCTTCTGTTAGTAAGGCTCGTTACCGCTTGCCATTTGTCGGCAGGAGTATCCCAGCATTGGCCGTCAACTCCCGGAGTCTTTCGACAGCGGTTCTCCGTCACTCGGCGAACCGCCAGTGCTTTCGCGCTGGTGGACCGAGTCAGAAGTCCCTGCAGGGAGCGCACTTGCCGCCACTCGCCTGACTTTGCTGCTTTCGCAATACGTGTCTGTAGCCTCGAAACGACTTGGTGAGCGCCGGACCACGGAATCTGGTGCCAGCTCTGCCACGTCGCGGAGGCGACATCACAGTCGAACCGCACTGCATCCTTATCAACCTCCAGTTGAGTGGAGCGGGTGAAGGGAATCGAACCCTCGTCGTAGGCTTGGGAAGCCTCTGCTCTGCCATTGAGCTACACCCGCCCTGTCCCGTGAGGGATGGACGCACTGCCCCCGAGGGGACAGCGCTCCATCTCCTCTCGGGGTCTCGGTACAGACCTATCTCGCGATAGGCTACCACATGGAAGTCAGCCCGCTTTCGCGGTGGGGCGATCGTTGCATCCCCTATCCGACCCATTACAGGCCGGCATTCGCTTTCTCCATGATCCTCTACCCGGATGGGCTGCAATCGATCTCGCAACCAATCTTGTCCGATGAACCGGACGCCCACGGGCTTACCCTGTTCCGTGCAAAGAGCACGAATCAGAAGGGTTCGCACCGCACCTAGGCTACTGGTGGCTGAGCACCAGGTCACCGATCGCGCAAGCGATTGGCGGTGCAAAGCCGCAAAGAGAGTTGTCATGCCGGGTCCTTCTGCCCCCCAAAAAGAGGGGCCTGGGGGCTGTGTTAACTGTCAGACATCGACAGCGGTCACAGCTGACCGGTACGACCTCCAGGTCGCACGTTCTGGGGCATCACGCGGCGCGGCCGTCAGACGCGGCCGTCCGACTTGCCGCGTCCGCGGGAAAGGCGTAACTTGTTCGACTGACGCTAGGGGTCCTGTCGCGACGTCGCGGTGGGTGAGATCAGACCCTTGGTACCTGTACGGATAATGCCGGCGCAGGGAAGCGTGTCCCGTCCTAGCCGCTCCCCTCCGACTATCCGCTGGCGCAGAGGAGCGCAATGAACGCCAATGACCGATTTCTCGCCCGCGACGCACGCGTCGACGCGGCGGCCGTAAAGCCGTTTCCGAATTCACGCAAGGTGTTCGTCGTCGGCTCGCGAGCCGACGTGCGCGTGCCGATGCGCGAGATCGCGCAATCCGACACGCCCGCGGCATTCGGTGTCGAGCGGAATTCGCCGATCGCCGTCTACGACACCTCGGGGCCCTACACCGACCCGGCCGCGAACATCGACATCCGCGCCGGTCTGCCGCCGCTGCGCGCGGGCTGGATCCAGGAACGGGGCGACACGGTCGTGCTGGCGCGAGCTTTCCTCGGCCTACGGCCGCGAGCGGCTCGCTACGCCCGCGCTATCCGGGATGCGATTCAATCTGCAGCGCAAGCCAAGGTGCGCCCGCGACGGCGCCAATGTCACGCAAATGCACTACGCACGGCGAGGCATTGTCACTCCGGAGATGGAATTCATCGCGATCCGCGAGAACCTGCAGCGCGAAGAAATGCGCGCAAGCCAGCCGGAGCTTGTCACGCGCCAGCATCCGGGGACAGAGTTTCGGCGCCGCGATTCCGCGAGTGCTGTCACGCCCGAGTTCGTGCGCAGCTGAGGTCGCGCGCGGGCGCGCGATCATCCCCGCCAACATCAATCACCCTGAAATCGAGCCGATGATCATCGGCCGCAATTTCCTCACCAAGATCAATGCCAACATCGGCAATTCCGCCGTTTCCTCGTCGATCCAGGAGGAAGTCGAGAAAATGACCTGGGCGACGCGCTGGGGCGCCGACACGGTCATGGACCTGTCGACTGGAAAGAACATCCACGAGACCCGCGAATGGATCATCCGCAACTCCCCCGTGCCGATCGGGACGGTGCCGATCTACCAGGCGCTGGAGAAAGTCGACGGCAAGGCCGAGGAACTGACGTGGCAGATCTACCGCGACACGCTCGTCGAGCAGGCCGAGCAGGGCGTCGATTATTTCACGATTCATGCCGGCGTGCTCTTGCGCTATATTCCCCTCACCGCGAAGCGCATGACCGGCATCGTCAGCCGCGGCGGCTCGATCATGGCCAAGTGGTGCCTTGCGCATCACCGGGAATCGTTCCTGTACACGCACTTCGAGCAAATCTGCGAGATCATGAAGGCCTACGACGTCTCATTCAGCCTCGGCGACGGGCTGCGCCCCGGCTCCGGCTATGATGCCAACGACGAGGCGCAGATGGCCGAGTTGGCGACGCTGGGCGAGCTTACCCAGATCGCGTGGAGGCACGACGTGCAGACGATGATCGAGGGCCCGGGCCACGTACCGATGCACTTGATCAAGCACAACATGGACGAGCAGTTGCGTCTTTGCGGCGAAGCGCCCTTCTACACACTGGGTCCGCTCACGACCGACATTGCTCCCGGCTACGACCACATCACGTCGGCCATCGGCGCGGCCATGATCGGCTGGTACGGCACCGCGATGCTCTGCTACGTGACGCCGAAGGAACACCTGGGGCTGCCGAACAAGGTCGACGTCAAGGACGGCATCATGGCGTACAAGATCGCCGCGCACGCCGCCGATCTCGCCAAGGGCCATCCCGGCGCGCAGATGCGCGACAACGCTCTCTCCAAGGCGCGCTTCGAGTTTCGCTGGGAGGACCAGTTCAATCTCGGGCTCGATCCGGACAAGGCGCGCGAGTTCCACGATGAAACGCTGCCGCAGGAAGGCGCGAAGCTCGCCCACTTCTGCTCGATGTGCGGCCCGCATTTCTGCTCGATGAAGATCACCCAGGACGTGCGCGACTACGCGGCGCAGCTCGGCGTCGACGAGGCCGCCGCGCTGGAGAAGGGCATGGAAGCGAAGGCCGTCGAGTTCGTGCGCAAGGGCGCCGAGATCTACAGCAAGGCGTAATCGGCGCCGGGGCCGGGTCGTTCATCTGCACCCGGGCTGGCGCCGCGGCGGGCGCAGGGCCCGGGACTCATGCGGCGATGCGCACCGGCACGCGCCGCGACCCCACGGTCGCTCGAAAGCGCCGTAACGCCCCGGTAGCGCGGTGTCGCAGTGCCGGCAATGCCCCTCGGCGGTCACTGAGTAGGTCAGGATCTCGTACCAGTCGCGCACGATCACCGGCTTGCCGCAGCCGGGACAGAAGGTCGTCCCGCCCTCGCGGTCGTGCACGTTGCCGGTGTAGACGTAGTGCAGTCCCTCCGCCAGCGCAATCCGGCGCGCCCGGGTCAGCGTCGAAGCCGGCGTGGGCGGGATATCGATCATCTTGTAATCGGGGTGGAAGGCGGTGAAATGCAGCGGCACGTCGGGCCCCAGCTCGCGCCTGATCCATCTCGACTCGGCCTCGATCTCGGCGTCGGAATCGTTCTTGCCGGGAATGAGCAAGGTGGTGATCTCGAACCACACGTCGGTCTCGTGCCTGAGATAGACGAGCGTATCGAGCACCGGCTGCAGGCGCGCGCCGCAGAGCTTGAAGTAGAACTCGTCGGTGAAACCCTTGAGGTCGACGTTGGCGGCGTCCATCTTGGCGTAGAACTCGCGCCGCGCCGCGGTGCCGATGTAGCCGGCAGTGACGGCAATCGTCTGGATGCCGAGCTCGTGGCACGCGTCCGCGGTGTCCATGGCGTACTCGGCAAAGATCACCGGGTCGTTGTAGGTGAAGGCGATGCTCTTGCAGCCTTGCGCCTGCGCGGTACGCGCGATCATCCCGCGGCGAGGCCTGATCCATCAGCGTGTCCATCTCGCGCGACTTGGAGATGTCCCAGTTCTGGCAGAACTTGCACGCCAGATTGCAGCCGGCGGTGCCGAACGAGAATGCGCTCGAGCCCGGGAAAGAACTGGTTGAGCGGCTTCTTCTCGACCGGATCGATGCAGAAGCCCGACGACCGGCCGTAGGTGGTCAGCACCATCGCGTCGCCCTTGCGCTGGCGCACGAAGCACGCGCCGCGCTGCCCCTCGTGCAGGCGGCAGTCGCGCGGACAGAGGTCGCACTGGATGCGCCCGTCGTCCAGCGCGTGCCAGTAACGACCCGGGTAATCGCTCATCGGCTGCCGCCTCATCTGGTCACCAACGCCGCACGACCGGCGCAAAGCCGTATCGACATCGCTTCGCCCTTCCAATCGTCGTTTGGCGACGGTCGGCCGCGAACCCTCAGCTCATGCGGGCTCATTGTCGCAATCCTGCTCTTCCACTTGGTCACCTGGTAGAGCGCAACGTTCAGCCGCGGACTCCAGAAGTCGACGGGAAATCCCGCCTTGTGCTTGAGCGCGGCAAGGAAGTCCCGCGGCTCGGGCAATGTTTCCCAGACCTGAGGCAAAAAAGTGGCGCGGCGATCGTCGAGCTCGAGCGTCACGCCATCGATACCCGGGCGAAGCCGCGCCCGCAGCTCGTCCTCGCGTGTGGAAGCGAAGGCTCTCGGCGGCAGAGAGCAGCGATACTTCAACCCGACGTTGCCGCGAATTCGGCCGCGGTCAGGCGGCGCAAAGCGCGGATCGCGGAACGCTGCGGCGAGCGCATTCTCGCGCACGTCGAGCGCCAAGCTCCCGCGTCGCCTTCAGGCTGCCGATGCAGCCGCGCAGCTCGCCGCGGCAGAAACAGCGTGACGAAGGTCGCGCCCGGACGCGCAGGGCGGCATGGGCAGGCGGGTCGTCGGCCCCCAGTGCCAGCTCGGTAGCAATGGCGTGCCTCGCGCTGGCAATCAGCGCCCGGCCGAGTCTCATCAGTCTGCATCGGCCGCCTCGGCCAGCGTCTCGGCCACGCCTTGCGCGCGGCGCGCGTCGACCCCGATCGGTGAATGCGAACGCGGCATAGCCGACCACGCGCGACTTGTCTCCGGCCGTATCACCGGAATTGCGCAGGTCGATGAGCTCGGGCTTGAGATGTCGCCGTCGGGCGCACAGCGCGAAGCCGTTGATTGGCGTCGCACCGCAGGCCTGCTCGTGATCGAGCGACGAGTCGAGCGCCAGAATCGCCGCCGCGGTACCGCGGTCGATCTGCCGCGCCGCCGCGTACGGGTGATAGTGCGAAAGATCCGAGCTGACGACGATGAGCGTCTCCGGACCGCCCCAAAGGCGCTCGATGACGGCGGCCACCTCGGCCGCGCTCGCCTCGCCGACGGCAAACGGCACGATGCGGAAGTCCTCGAGCACCGTCTGCAGGAATGGCAGCTGCACTTCCAGCGAGTGCTCCAGCGCATGCGCCGCCTGCGTTGACCGCGACTTGCGGCATGTCGAGCGCACAGCGCGGCCGCGTCGGCGTCGACCGTGACCGACCCCAGCGGCGTCGCGAACGCCTTCTGCCGAGGGCAGCGCGAGCCCGCGGACGGGAACCCGGTGCACCGGCCCCAGCAGAACCACTCGGCGGATCGTGTCTCGCCCCGCGGCAATGCGGCGATAGGCCGGCGCCGCGACCGGGCCCGAATAGACGTAGCCGGCATGGGGCACGATCAGCGCCTTCGGCAAGCGCCGGTGTCGGCTCGGCGGGCGCGGCGCTTCGGCCAGATAGGCGCGCACCGCGGCACCGAGCACCGCCGGGGTCCCCGGGATAGAACATGCCGGCCACCGCGGCCGGACGGACACTTGGCACGTTTCACCTCACGGGTCGTTGGCGACCCGGCCATGGAGTGGCAGCTTGCCGCCCCACTCCCCGCGACGGGACAGTCATTGTCGCGCTGACTGACGCTACTTGGCTACCGGTGGCACGACCTTGCGATCAGCCATGTGCCGCAGGTAGGCGATGAGTTCCGCTAGTTCGCGGTCGGGTAGCGTCTTGCTGTCGAAGGCCGGCATCTTGGCGGCGGGCCAGCGCCGCAGCGCCTGCGGATCGCGAATCAAGCGCCGCAGCGCGTCCGGGCGCAGGTATTCGGTCGGGTTGTAGGGAATGTTGAGGTCGGGGCCCAGCGTCGCGTCGCCGCCGCCGTTGAGCGTGTGACAAACCATGCAATGCTTCTCGAACGCGGCAAAGCCGGCACGAATCGGATGGTTTGCCGCCAGCTTGGCCGCGGGCGCGATCATGGGGATACCGCTTAACCAGCGATGCGACCACGTCGATGCGCACGATCCGATACGGCCACTGCGCGCTGCCGTCGCGGCCTTTCCCGGAAGTGTCCAGACCAGGTAGAACGGCCCGGCGCTTCCCGCCTCGCCCGCCTTGAGCGGCGGCCACGGCGCATCCGGAGACTCGACTGCGAGATAGGCGACCGTGACCGTCGCGCCCGAGCAGTGCCGCCGCCGGAAGTGTTGTGGCGAAGCCGTCGGCGGCCGCGAAGCGGATGCTGTCGTCCGGCGCCGTGCCATCGAGCAACGCGACGATGGGAATCGGCACGAAAGGTCATGCTGCGCTTGTAGGCGACGTCGGCCGGAATGGTCACGGTCGTCGCCGCCGGCAAAGCGAGCAGGCCGGCCGCGGTGTAGATGGCGGTCCGGCCGCCGGTCGCAACCGTCAGCACCGGTCTCGGCGGACACGGCCGTGACGCCAACATGCAGCAGCCCGGCGACGCCAGAGCCGACGGCGATCATTCGTCGTGCGCGACCGGGCGGATGAGGTAGCCGCCCGACTTTTCGTCGCGCTCGAGGGCGAGCGCGCCGCGCCGCTCCGCCTCCTCGAGCAGCCCGTTGAAGGAGCGGAAACCGTAATACGATTCGGCGAATCCCGGGGTTGCGGCGCTTCAGCGCCTGCTTGACCATCGATCCCCATATCTTTTCCTCGGCGCCGCGTTCGGCGAACAGTGCGTCGACGGTCGCGGTGATGAGATCGACCGCTTCCTGGCGTCGCTCCTCGTCGCCCTTTTTTGCCGGTGGACCCGACTCCGGCGCCGCCCGCCGTTCGCGGCTGGCGGCTTCCTCGCCGGCGGCCGTTTCTTCTCGCGCACCAGGTCGTCGTAGTAGATGAATTCGTCGCAGTTGGCGATGAGCAGGTCGGAGGTCGAGTTCTTGACGCCGACGCCGATCACGACCTTGTTGTTCTCGCGCAGCTTCGACACCAGTGGCGAGAAGTCGGAGTCGCCGCTGATGATGACAAAGGTTTCGACGTGGGCCTTGGTGTAACAGAGATCGAGGGCGTCGACGACCATGCGGATGTCGGCCGAGTTCTTGCCGGATTGGCGCACATGCGGGATTTCGATCAGCTCAAAGCTGGCCTCGTGCATCGGTGCCTTGAACGCCTTGTAGCGCTCCCAATCGCAGTACGCCTTCTTGACTACGATGCTTCCCTTGAGCAGCAGCCGCTCCAGCACCTTGCCGATATCGAAGCTTGTCGTACTTGGCATCCTGCACGCCGAGCGCGATGTTCTCGAAGTCGCAGAACACCGCCATGTTGGTGACTTCGGGCGTGTTGGGCATGATCCGATCCGGGCGCTTGGCTGGGCCGCTGAGGGAGGGCGTTGGCGCTAGAATGCGCGCTTCGGGTCGTACGATAGCAGCATCGGGCGCGGGTGCATACGACCCGCGGCAGGCCGCGCCGAACGCCATTCGCCGGACCACGGAGACCAAATGAGAAACCTCGTCGCATTGTGCGTCATTGCGCTACCGCTATGCGCGCTCGCCGCGGAACCATTCACGTTGCAGAGCGCCGAGATCAAACCCGATTCCACCATTGCGGAAGCGCAGGTGTTCAAAGGCTTTGGCTGCGCCGGCGGCAACGTGTCGCCGTCGTTGTCGTGGAAGAATGCGCCGGCGGGTACCAAGAGCTTCGCGATCACCGTGTACGATCCGGATGCACCAACCGGCAGTGGCTGGTGGCACTGGGTAATGTTCAACATTCCAGCCAGCGTAATGTCGTTGCCCGCCGGCAGCGGCAACCCGACCAATGGCCAGGCGCCCAAGGGCGCGGTGCAATCGAAGACCGACTTCGGTAAACCCGGCTACGGCGGCCCGTGCCCGCCCAAGGGCGACAAGCCGCACCGCTACGTCTTCACCGTCTACGCGCTCAAGGTTCAGACGCATCGACGCGGACGCGAACGCCAGCGGCGCGCTGGTCGGATTCATGCTCAACGCGAACAAGTTAGGTGAGGCTACCTTTACGGCAATGTACGGACGCAAGTAGGCCGGGTCTTGGCGGGGCACGGTCGCCGTCGGCATCGGGGTATGCGCGGCCGCGCGGCGGCGGCGGCCGATGCCACCCTGAGTACTCGCCGGCCGCGTATAATTTTTCGCCTCGACAGGTCGCGGGGGCAAAGCATGGGACTGCTGGATAGTTTGCTGGGAAGCGTTTCGGGTGGCGCAGCGGGGCAAAGCCCTCTCGCGCTGGTGGCGCTGCAGTTGATCCAGCAGCACGGGGGACTGCCGGGCATCATTGACAAATTTGAGCAGGGCGGGATGGCGGCCCAGGCCGGCTCGTGGGTCGGGACCGGGGCTAACATGCCCATAACCGGTAGCCAGCTGCAGGAGATCCTTGGCAGCGGATCGATCGGCCAGATCGCGCAGCAGCTCGGCCTATCGCATGGCGAGGCCAGTGCGGGGCTGGCCCAGGTGTTGCCGCAACTCATTAATCACCTGACACCCAACGGGCAGGTACCTGCCGATCACAGCGCGTTGCTCCAGCAAGCCCTGTCGCTGTTGAGCAAGCCAAGCTGAGCGGGCCAAGGCGACGGGGCCGGACCGCTTGGCGCCGTCCGGTTTTGGGTGGCGAGGTACCCGGCGGGCGCGCGGCGTGGCGGTGGGTCAGTTATCCGCTCGACCCCGGCGCAACTGCACGTGGGCGGCTGGCCCAGTTGGGGCTGGCTGGGTGAGCGCGCCGCATGGCAAACAATGGATCGGATCGGCGCTGGCGATCGTCGGCGTCCTCGGCTTTTCGTTCAAAGCGATCCTGATCAAGCTGGCCTACGCGTGGGCGCCCATCGATGCGGTCACGCTGCTCGCGTTGCGCATGATCTACGCGACACCCTTCTTCGCGCTCATGGCCCTGTTCGCTACGCGGCGCCGCAGCGCGGCGCCGCTCGGACGCGGCGATTGGATACGGATCCTTTGGCTCGGCTTCATCGGCTACTACCTGGCGAGCCTGGTCGATTTCATGGGCTTGCAGTACGTCTCGGCGGCGCTCGAGCGGCTGATGCTCTATCTCTATCCCGACGATTGTCGTCGTGCTCTCGGCGCTGTTTCTCGGGCAACGGATCACTGGGCAGGTGGTGTTGGCGCTGGCGCTCTCCTATGCCGGCATTCTGCTGGTGTTCGCGCGCGACCTCTCCTTCGCCGGAGTCCCGCGCGAGCTCTGGACGGGCGGGGCACTCGTCTTCGCGAGCTCGTTTTTTTATGCCCTCTACCTGGTTGGCGCCGGGCCGGTCATCGCGCGGCTTGGCAGCGCCCGCTTCATTGCCCTGGCCATGCTCGCCTCGGCTGCCTTCGTTTTCGCTCAGTTCCTGACGACGCGCCCGCTGCAAGCGCTCGCCGCACCGTTGCGCATCCAGCTGTTGTCGCTGACGATGGCGATCTTCTCGACCGTGCTGCCCACTTATCTCATCGCCGAGGCAATCCAGCGCATCGGCGCGAGCCGCACGTCGCTGGTGGGCTCGCTGGGGCCGGTATTCACGATCTGGCTTGGCTGGGTGATTCTGGGCGAGCCGGTGCACTGGATCCAGCTCGCGGGCGCAGCACTCGTGCTCGGCGGCGTGACCTTGGTCAGCCTAAGCGGCGTTGGCAAGCGCCCCACCCCGTAATGCGCTTCAACTCTCTGCCGGGCAACTTCCCCGGTGGTCGCGGCACGAGCGGAAATCTGTGACAATGCCGCAACAAAATTCGATCTGACCATCGGCCTGGAATGTAGTCCGATGGTGGCAGCCCATGGACCTACGCGTTTTCCGTAGACCCCAAATCCCGAGCCGGCATGCGCAAGGCTGGATCTTCGTCGTTAGTCACATGCGAAGTTTCTCCACGCTGCTCTGTCACATCCTCGGCAGCCATGAAGAAATCGCCGGTTACGTGGAAACGCATCAGTCTTATCTCGGCCGCATCGATCTCCATCGATTGAGAAGAACGATTCGCGAGACAACCGACGACCCGCTGGTGCGCCGATATGGTCTGGACAAGATCCTTCACAATTACGTGCACATCGCTCCAGGCGTTCTGACCCGGTCGGATGTCAAGATCTTATTTTTACTGCGCAACGCCGAGGATACCCTCAGGAGCATACTGAATCTGTTTCTTGGCCGACCGAGCAAAGGGCCGATAAACGATCCGGAAAGCGCCTTGAACTATTACGTGACCCGGCTCAAACAAATCGAGCAATACAGCGTGCAGCTGGGTCGCAATGCGTGCTTTCTGGAATCAGAACAACTGATCGGCGAAACCGATGCCGTTCTCCAGGGCCTCGCGCAGTGGCTGGAACTGAGCGAGCCGCTAAGTCCGAACTACCGGACTTTCAAGTTCACGGGAGAGGACCACTTTGGTGACCCTTCTTCGGCCATCAAGACCGGGAGGATTGTTGCGAGCGCCGAGATCAGGCACGAAACGTATGTTCCGATGACTATTCCCGAGACGATACTGCGGCGCGGTCAGGAAGCTCACGCTGCATGTCGGGAGACCTTGCTGACCAACCAGGGTCGCTTGTAGCGCCGTCGTCCGCGCGCGGGCGGAGGCTCGCACCCATTTGCCCGGCCGGCGCTGGTGACGCGCGCGGACTCGCGTCGCAGGTACTCGCGCGCTTCGCGGCGACGGCAATCCCGGCGCCGAGCAAGGCTGCGGTCGTCAGCGCCGCCGCCAAGCCCACGAAGCGCTTACGGGAAACCCCCGATGCGGCGTCTTCGACCCAGCGCCAGCAGCGCGAGCGCACTGCGGCGCGGCGCCGAACGCCGATCAGCCACTGGCGATACGCGGCCATCGCAACTCAGAACGCCTGCGGCTGGTCTGCGACCGGCCTGGACAGTGCCGGAATCTGCGCTGGAGACTGGTCGCTAGCCTGCCCCGCAACGTCCGTTGTGGACTCCTGACGCGTCATGCTGGCGCTCACGGCGGCCGGTTCCGGCGAGATCGCCGTGGTCAATTGCTGCTCGGCGGCCAAAACCACGGCCCCCAAGACGGTCACCAGCGCCGCTACCTTGAGCGACGTGAAAACCCTTTTCATTCCTGAAGAAGATCCATTCAACATGGTTCACTCCTCGTTGGTGTTCGGCGCAAAGGTGGTGATGTGCCCCGGCGCCTGCCCGACAGCGCCTCGCTGCACCGTCGGACGCCACCACTGTAGCGGCCCGCGGCTACCCTGCGAACCCGAGGATTCGGGCGCGCACGCACAGAAAATTCACGTGTTTCCGGGCATGGATGACGCCCATCACACAGGGACGTCTATTCGGGGCACCATGCGGCGGGTCGGGTCGCCTGCCCCGGGCCCCGCGCACCGGTTACCACCCCGGTGGGGGCTTCTTGAGGACGGTAATGGTCCGGTCGCGCACGTTCAGATAGCCGCCGGCGACCAAGTCCTTGAGCAGGCGGCTGATCATGTCACGCGAAGCGCCCACGCGCTCGGCGATGTCCTGCTGCGTAAGCTTCTCCGGCACGATCAATTTGCCGTCTTGCTCAACGGCGAGCGCCAGCAGCAGCCTGACCAGCCGCCCGTAGACGTCGGACAGAGCCAGGCTTTTCACGTTCTCGGTCGTAAGCCTTACGCGCTGGATCAGTTTCTCGATCAGATGCAAAGCAAAATCGGGGTGGGCGAGGATGAATTCGCGAAAACTGGCACGCGTAACGAGCGCGCAGGTCGTCGGCTCCAGGGTCAGCACCGATGCGGACCGCGGGCTCCCGTCCAGGGACATCTCGCCGAGGTACTCGCCGGGGCCGTGAAACGCGATGACGACTTCTCGACCGGCCGGGTTGCTCGAGTAGACTTTGACCCGCCCCGCCAAGACGATGTAGAGCGAATCGCCGACATCGCCTTCGTTGATGAGAATCGCGTTCTTCGGATAACTGCGCACAACGCCGGTCGCGGCAATCGCGCGCAGCGTCTCGGGAGTGAGCGGCGCGAGCGGGTCGGCGGAGGGTTCGGACCTGGCCATGAGCGCGGTCTTCGCGGGCACAGCAATCGTAGCACGCGGCGGTAGCGGCTGCCCGGCGCCAAACCGGTCGGCACTACGCGTACTGGCGCCGGTCCTCGATCACCTTGCCGTCGTTCGCCAGCGCCCCGGGCGCGCAGACCACGATCTCGCCCCGGAGCTTGGTCACGTCGCGCATCGAGGCGATGATCGCTTCCGCGCGTGTCGGGCGGTCGCCATGCATCTCGACGTGGAGTGTCATGCGGTCGTCGCCTGCCGGGTTGTCGACGACCAGCCGCGCCCGGATGATCTCCGGATGCCGCCGCACCAACCTCGGCAACCTGTGTCGGGATGCACGAACATGCCTTTGACCTTGGTGGTCTGATCGGCGCGTCCCAGCCAGCCCTTGATGCGCAGGTTGGTGCGCCCGCAGGGCGACGGCGTATGCAGCGACACCGGCAGCAGCGCGGAAAGATCGCCGGTGCCGAAGCGGATCAGGGGATAGTCGCTCGTGACCAGCGTGGTCACGACCACCTCGCCGACCTCGCCCGCAGCAACCGGGTCCCCGGTGCCCGGGCGCACGATCTCGACCAGCACGCCTTCGTCGACGATCAGGCCCTCGCGCGCTTCCGATTCGTAGGCAATCGTCCCCACGTCCGCGGTCGCGTACGCCTGATAAGCAGCGATGCCGCGCGCCGGCAAGCGCGTCTGCGCAGGCTCGGCGGGAAGGCCTCTCCCGAGACCAGCGCCTTTTTCAGCCGCGGCAGCTGGATCTGCGAGTTCGTCGGCCTTTTCGAGAATGATCTTCAGAAACGACGGGGTCCCCACGTAGCCATCAGGCTGAAGATCGGCCATCGCGACGCACCTGCTGCTCGGTCTGCCCCACCCCGCCGGCAAAGACTGCACAGCCGAGCGCCTGCGCACCGGTCTCGAGCATCGCGCCGGCCGGCGACAGATGGTAGGAAAAGCAGTTGTGGACCAGGTCACCGGCGCGAAAGCCTGCGGCAAACAGCGGCCGGGCCAAGCGCCAGTAATCCGGCGTCCTTGCCTTCCGGTTCGTAGAGCGGGCCGGGGGACGTGAACACGCGTCGGGCCTCGCCCCAGCGCGCCGCTGGCAAAGCCGCCGAACGGGCGTTGCGTCCGCTGCAGCTCCAGCAGCTCGGACTTGCGCGTCACCGGCAACTGCGCCAGCGCCGCGCGCGTCGTGATTGCGGCGGGGTCGAAGGCGGCCAAGAGATGCGCGCGTAGGCCGTGCGTGCGCGACTTCGCCAGCGCGATGCGCGCCGGCAGTGCCGCCGAGCTGCGCCCGTTCGCGCACTTCCGGCGGGCGCGTTTCCAGCCTATCGAAGTGCTCGGGCACGTGACTCGCCGGTGGGCAATGCCTGGCGTTGCGCGAAGCGTGCCCCGGGCGCGGGGGCACCGCGCCGGTCGGTAGGCCGTTGCCGGTCGCCCGGTGTGCGCGCAAGGCCTTGGTTCACCGCGTTCTCCACCGTTTCCTTATGCCAGCCAGCGCTTCCTGCGGCGATAGTGCTTGACGTCGCGAAACGACCTGCGTCCAGCCGTCGACAGCCCGAGATAGAACTCCTTGACGTCCTCGTTCTGTGCCAAGTCCGCCGCAGCCCCGTCCATCACCACGCGGCCGTTTTCGAGAATGTAGCCGTAATCGGCGAAGCGCAGCGCAACGATCGTATTCTGCTCGGCGAGCAGGAAGCTCACGCTCTCGTTGCGGTTGAGGTCGCGCACAATGTCGAAGATCTCCTCCACGATCTGCGGCGCGAGACCCATCGACGGCTCGTCGAGCAGGATCATCGACGGCTGCGCCATGAGCGCGCGCCCGACGGCGGTCATCTGCTGCTCGCCGCCGGAGGTGTAGCCGGCCAGGCTCGTGCGTCGCTGCTTGAGGCGAGGGAAGTAGTGGTAGACCTTTTCCAACTGCCGCCTTGAGCTCTGCGCGCGTCACCTTGCGCGTGAACGCCCCCGTCAGCAGGTTCTCCTCCACCGTCAGGTGCTGGAAGCAATGGCGGCCCTCCATCACCTGACAGATGCCCAGCCTGACCAGTTCGTTGGTGGTCAGCCGATCGACGCGCCGGCCCTCGAACTCGATGCTGCCCTTGGTGACATCGCCGCGCTCGGCACGCAGCAGGTTGGAGATCGCCTTGAGCGTCGTGGTCTTGCCGGCACCGTTGGCCCCGAGCAGCGCGACGATTTTCCCCTGCGCGCACTTCGAGCGACACGCCTTTGAGCACGAGGATGACGTGATCGTAGATGACCTCGATGTTATTGACCGACAGGTAGGGCTTGGCGGCGTCGGGGACGGCGCCGCCATCGGTGGTCGCCGGCGGGTTCATGGAAACGAAGCAAAGCGCATGGCGCAGGCAGGGCCCCGGCGCCCCTCCCCGGTGCCCGGGGTGAGAGCGGCGACGAGGCAGCCGGTCAGGTCTCCTTGCTGCAGTCGCGCGGTGTGATGTTCTTCTCCTTGGCGTAGGCCGCCGCGGATTGCTCGATCATCGGTCGCACCAGGTCGCGGTCCGGCTGGATCCAGTCGGTGATGACCTTCCACTTGGTGCCATCCCATTGCTGGAACTTGACCGCGCCGCCGCCTTCGTGGTCGGCTGCAGGTCACCTTCAGGGGCTGCATGAATCCGGTGGCGCCGAGTTCCTTCAACCGCGCGTCGCTGATCTGGAGGTTTTCGAGGGCCCAGCGAATCTGCTCGCGCGGTCATGACCTTGCCCTTGCCGAATTTCGCCTGGGCGGTGCGGATCGCCTCGGTGGTGACGATGCCGAATACCACGCCGCGGTTGTAGTAGATCGACCCGATGCGCGTCTTGTCCTCCATGTTGCCCTTGTTCTTGCCGTAGACGACCTTCACGATCTCCTGGACCACCGGGTAGTTCGCCCCGGCGACGTTGAAGCCCGCCGCGATGAAGCCCTTCGCAGCGTCGCCTGCCGGAATGGTGTCTTCCTCCGCGCCACTCCACCAGACGCCGACGATGTGGTCGCGTGGGAAGCCGACCTTGGCCGCGGCCTTGAGCGCGACCGGATTCATCACGCCGTAGCCGCGCAGGATGACCCAGTCTGGCTTGATCTTGCGAATCTCGCAGCCACTGCGCTCCCTGCTCGTTGCCGGGCAGCGGCACCGGTATGTGCGTAACCTCGAAGCCGTATTTCTTCGCCTGCGCATCGAGGATCGGGATGGTCTCCTTGCCGTAGGCCGAGTCGTGATAGAGATTCACGATCTTCTTGCCCTTGAGCTTGTCCATCCCGCCTTCCTTCATGCCGATGAACTTGATCTTTGCGGTGTTCTGCGACCAGTAGTTGGTGATCAGCGGAAACACGTAGG
The DNA here is from genome assembly GCA_963777455.1 of uncultured beta proteobacterium. GTDB lineage: Bacteria > Pseudomonadota > Gammaproteobacteria > Burkholderiales > Casimicrobiaceae > PALSA-1003. Next base: position 1,256,161 of record CAVZQQ010000004.1, on the reverse strand, counting down.
GGAAGACGCGGCCGTCCGACGCGTCGGTGCGACCATAGCCTATGGTCACCAGCGGTATCTTGTCGGCGGTCGCCTTCTCGATCAGCGCGTAGGTAATGCCAGTGGACAGCGGCATCACCAGCGTCGCGCCGGTGCCCTTGTTCTTCAACCGTTCATAGCATTCGACGCCGCGGGCGTTGTTGTACTCGGTCTCGCATTCTTCCCATGTCAGCTTGACGCCGTTGATGCCGCCGTCGCGCAGATTGATCAGGTTCAGGTAGTCGATGTATCCGCCGAAGATGCCGGAGCCGCCCGCCGCATACGGGCCGACCCGATACGACAGCATTGGAATAAACTGCTCGTTCTGAGCGGCCGCCATCGATGTGACGCCGGCCAGAACGAAGCCAAGCAGAACCGGTTTGAGGGACTTCATGGTGTTCCTCCTAGGAAAAAATGTGCCGACAACTCGTCAAACCCGCACAGCATTCGCCAGACTGCAAACGCTGTCAATGTCGTGGAAACAAGCCAGCTGCAAGTTGCCATATGGTGCGCCGCAACGTCAATGCGGAAACGGCCACAGGCGAAGCTTTTCCTTTCCGGTCTGCCACAGCCGGGCGAGGCCGTTCGGCTCGACGATCAGGAAAAAGATGATCAGCACGCCGAAGACGATGACCTCGAGATTCGACATCAGCCCGGACGGCAGTGTCGAACCCAGCAGGCGCTCGAGCGGTCCGGACAGGGTGTTGAGAAAAATGGGCAACAGGGTGATGAAAGCAGCGCCCAGGAACGATCCCATGATGCTGCCTAGGCCACCGATGATGACCATGAACAGAATCCGGAACGACAGATCGAGGTCGAATGCCTCCGGCTCCACCGTACCTAGATAAGCGTACGCATACAAGGCACCGGCCACACCGCAATAGAACGAGCTGATCGCGAAGGCCAAAAGCTTGGTCTGCAAGATGCGGATGCCGATCACTTCGGCGGCGACGTCCATGTCGCGCACCGCCATCCAGGCGCGGCCCATCGAGCTGCGGACCATGTTCTTTGCCGCCAGCGCCAGCAGCGTCACGATCGACAATACCAGCAGATACTTCGCCACCGGCGAGTCGAACGAATAGCCCAGGATCGACATCTTCTGGGCATCGATCACGCCCGAGGAGCTGTAGTTCGAGAACCAGCCGAACTTGGTCAGGGCCCAGACGACGAAGAACTGTGCCGCCAGCGTCGCCACAGCCAGATAGAAGCCCTTGATGCGCAGGCTGGGCAGTCCGAACACGATTCCTACCAGTGCCGCGCACAGCCCCGCGAGGGCGAAAGCGGCGAGCAAGGGAATTCCCGGGATCGCGGAGGATGAAGTTGTATGCCGCGAAAGCGCCGACGGCCATGAACGCCGCCGGTACCCAACGAGAGCTGGCCGGCGTAGCCGGTCAAGCAGATTGAGCCCGAGCGTCGCCAGAGCGAATATCAACACCGGCATCAGAATCGCCGACAGCCAGTATTCGTTGGCGATCAGCGGCACGACCACGAACGCGCAGGACCAGCAATAGCGCCATCACGATCCGGTCCTGGCGGATCGGAAAGATCTGCTGGTCCTCGGCGTATGAGGTCTTGAACTGGCCGGCTTCTCTATAGAGCATCAGCAATCCCGCACTTGCGACCGCCGTCCTGGGTGCGTGAGCTTCCCAGCGCAGCTCATGATTCAGACCCTATCGATGCGCTTCTCACCGAACAATCCCTCCGGGCGAACGAGCAAGAACAGCAGTGCCAGCACGTACGGGAACCACCCTTCGATGCCGCCCCCGACATAGGGCCCGACGTAGACCTCCGCCAGCTTTTCGCTGGCGCCGACGATCAACCCGCCTACGATCGCGCCGGGTATCGATTCGAAGCCGCCGAGAATCAGCACCGGCAACGCCTTGAGCGCGAGAAACGTGAGCGCGTACTGCACGCCGTTGCGAGCACCCCAGAGCAGGCCCGCGACCAGCGCCACGAACCCGGCCACCGCCCACACGATTCCCCAGATCTGCTGCAGAGGAATGCCCACCGCGAGTGCCGCCTGGTGGTCGTCGGCTACCGCGCGTAACGCCCGCCCGATGCGGGTCCGGCTGAAGAACAGCGCCCAGCGCGACAACCAGCGCGGCCGCGATGCCGGCAGCAGCAAGATCGAACTTGGAAATGTTCAAGCCGGTTGCGTCGCTGATCCATTGCCACGGCTCGTCCTGAATGCCGATGTCCAGGCCGTGCGGCTGGGCGCCCCAGAGCAACTGCGCGAGGCCTTCGATGAAAAACGCGAGTCCGATGGTCGCCATGAACAGCGTGATCGGTGGCTGGTTGACCAGCGGCCGCAGGACGATGCGCTCGGTAAGCAGGCCCAGCACGACCATCGCCACGAGCGTGAGCGGCACCGCCAGCCAGAAATGCAAGCCGTGCTCGGTCAGGCTTACGCAGGTCAGCGCCGCGAAGAACACCATCGAGCCCTGGGCAAAGTTGAACACGCCCGAGGCTTTGTAGATCAGCACGAACCCGATGGCCACCAGCGAGTACATCACTCCGGAGAGCAGACCCCCGATCAGAACCTCGAAGAAAAACTGCATGATGTATCGACTCAGAGTTGTGTTGATCTGTTCGCGGCGTCAGCCGGCGCCCAGGTAGGCGCGAATGACGACCGGATCCGCGCGCACGTCGTCGGGAGTGCCCTCGGCGATCTTCTCGCCATGGTCCAGCACGACGACATGGTTGGAGATGTCCATCACGACCCCCATGTCATGCTCGATCAGCAGCACCGTCGTGCCGAGCTCCTCGTTGACGTCGAGAATGAAGCGCGACATATCCTGTTTCTCTTCCACGTTCATACCCGCCATCGGCTCGTCGAGCAGGAGCAGGATCGGCTCGGCGGCCAGCGCCCGTCCCAGCTCGACCCGCTTCTGCAGTCCGTAGGGGAGTCGCCCGACCGGCACTTTGCGGATGTGCTGGATCTCGAGAAAGTCGATGATCTCCTCCACCTTGCGCCGGTTTTCCAGTTCCTCGCGCCGCGCCGGACCCCAGAAGAGCGCCTGCATGAGGAAATTCGCCTTCATTCTTCAGGTTGCGCCCGGTCATGATGTTGTCGAGCACGGTCATGCCTCGGAACAGGGCAATGTTCTGGAAGGTGCGGGCGATGCCCTGCTCGGCCGCCTGCATGCGGACGCATCTGGTGGTGGGTCCTGCCCAGAAACGTGATCGTGCCGGTTTGCGGCCGATAGACGCCGTTGATGATGTTGAGCATCGAGCTCTTTGCCGGCGCCGTTCGGGCCGATGATGGAGGAGATTTCGCCGCGATTGACATGGAAGCCGACCCCGGTTATCGCGCGCACGCCGCCGAAGCGCAGATGAATGTTCTCGACGCGCAGGAACGACCCCTCGACGGCCGCGCCATGCATCCAGCCGGCGCTTGCGCATCTCGCCGAGCGCGAGCATTGCCTGGTCACGGCTCGCGAACATGTTGGCGCGAAACATCCCGCGTCCGGCATCCGCACGAATCGCCTTACGCGTCTGCTCGCTGGCACCGACGCGCACGGTGCCAAGGCTATGCGCGACACCGGTCTGCTTGCCGCGCGCCGCAAAGTGATCCCACGCCGCAGCCGTGATGACGCAGCCATCGTATACGATCAGGAAGTACCACCGCCGCCCGGTTGCGGCCAGGACGCGGTCCGCTTCGTCGTAGAACGCGTCCACATCCGCCGGGCCGCCGAAGGTCAGGTCGGAAAAATCGACCTCCATCGTCTCGATGGCATCGTGCAAGGTGATCCGGTCCCGGAGATGCCGTTCAGCCATGAGTCAGGGGCATGTCGTCGATGCTGCGCGGCAGGCGGGCCGCCTAAGGCACGTTGAGCCGCCTCACGCCGCCTTCGCCAGGGCGCCGCTCGCGCCACGTCGATGATCTTCAGGTCCGCCTTGACCATGCCGCTGCGGCCGTCCTCGAACTTCACCTGCGTCTCGATGTACTGCGAAGACTTGCCCGCGTACAGCGCCTCGATCAGCACCGCGTATTTCTCGGCGATGAAGCTGCGCCGCACCTTGCGCGTGCGCGTCAGCTCGTCGTCGTCGGGATCGAGCTCCTTGTGCAGGATCAGGAAGCGCCGCACCTGCGAGTCGACGAGCGATCCCTCCTGCGCGAGCTCGGCGTTGACCTTGTCCACGCACTCCTTGATCAGTCGGGCGACCTCGGGCTTGGCGGCGAGGTCGGCGTAACCCGAGTAGGCGATGCCGCGCCGCTCGGCCCAGTTCCCGACCGAGCCGATGTCGATGTTGATGAACGCACACACCTGGTCGCGCCGGTTGCCGAAAGCGACCGCCTCCCTGATGTGCGGGAAGAACTTGAGCTTGTTCTCGATGTAATTGGGCGCAAACATGGCGCCGCTGGCGAGCTTGCCCACGTCCTTGGCGCGGTCGATGATCTTGAGCTGGCCCCCTGCTCGAAGAAGCCGGCATCCCCGGTGTGAAAATAGCCCTCGGCGTCGATCGCCTCGGCGGTCGCGTCGGGGCGCTTGTAGTACTCCTTGAGCAGCATCGGGCCGCGGACGAGAACCTCGCCGCTGTCGGCGATCCTGATCTCGACCCCCGGCGCCGCCTGCCCGACGGTGTCGAACCTCACCCCGCCGTCAGGCTGCAGGCACACGTACGCGCAGGTTTCCGTCGAGCCGTAGAGCTGCTTCAGGTTGACGCCGATCGAGCGGTAGAAGCGGAACAGATCCGGCCCGATCGCCGCGCCCGCCGTGTAGGCGACGCGAATGCGGCTCATGCCGAGCACGTTGCGCAGCGGACCGTAGATCAGGAGGTCGCCGAGCGCGTAAGCACGCGGTCGGCGAACGAGACCGGCCGGCCGTCGAGAATCTCCGCGCCGCAGCGCCGCGCCACCGCCGTGAAGTGGGCGAAGAGCCAGCGCTTGAGCGCGCTGGCGTCCTCCATCCGGATCATCACCTGCGTGAGCAGATTCTCGAACACGCGCGGCGGGGCGAAGTAGTACGTCGGCCCGATCTCGCGCAGGTCGGTCATGACCGTGTCGCCCGACTCGGGGCAATTGATGGTGAAGCCGGCGACCAGCCACTGCGCATAGGAGAAAAGATGGTCGCCGACCCAGGCCATCGGCAGGTAGGACAGGATGCTGTCGTCGGGACCGAGTCTGTCGAAGGCGCAACCGCCCTGGGCGGCAACGATGAATGCCTGGTGCGTCTGGCACACACCCTTGGGCTTGCCGGTCGTGCCGGAGGTGTAGAGCATGATGGACACGTCGTCGGGCCGCCCCTTGCCGCCAGTTCCGCGCGTAGAAGTCCGGGTGCGCGCGGTCGAATTCGCGGCCGATTTCGAGCAGCCGCTCGAGGCTCGGTCACGCCCTCGTAATTGCGCAGGCCGCGCGGATCATCATAAAAGATATGCTTCAAGGTCGGTACCTGCCCTGTCGCCTCGAGCATCTTGTCGACCTGCTCCTGGTCCTCGACCACCGCGTAGGCGATCGCCGCATTGTTGAGCACATAGACGAATTCCGCGGCGGGCGCGTCCTGGTACATCGGCACCGCCACGCCGCCCAGCGCCTGTGCCGCGGTCATCGACCAGTACAGCCGCGGCCGGTTGTCGCCAATGATCGCCAGGTGCATGCCGCGCTTGAATCCCTGCGCCGCGAGGCCGCAAGCGAGCGCCCGCACTTCGGCGGCGACCTGCGCCCACGTCCACGTCTGCCAGATGCCGAGATCCTTCTCGCGCGTCGCGGGGCGATCGCGCTGCAGGGCGGCGTGCTCTTGCAGCAGGCGTGGAAACGTCAGTGCCGCCTGATTCGGGTCCGGGCATGACCGGCTCCTCCCTGTCCTGATGCGTGTCGCGCCGTCCTCGGCTGAGGTGGGCTCGGTCGGCCGCGCGGGCCCATGATACCCGCCGCGGGCCGTGCCGCAACGCCCGCCCAACAGCGTGCCTCCGCATCGATATGCGCGCCGCCGCCGGTGCCCGCGGAACCGTAGTTCAGTTACGCCGGTGTCTGTCGCGCCCGCGCAATGAGTTCGGCGACGGACTCACCGGCCGTACGGCGCGACGCTCACAGGCCGTCGCCCACCGGCACATTCTCCGGCTCGAGATTGACGCCGGAAGCCTCGGCCTGCAAGCGCAACAATTGCGCGAAGTCCTGTTCGGTCATGCCGTGGCCGATGAGCGTCTGCACGATGTCGCGCGTGAGCGATGCCAGCGGCATCGGCACGTCGAAGCGCCGGCCGGCATCGAGGCCCAGGTCGAGGTCCTTGCGCAGCAGCTGCGGCGTGAAGGTGACCTTGAAGTCGAGGTTGACGAACGCCGGCGTCTTGTAGCGGCGTGAAGGTCGAGCCCATCACGCTCTGGTTCATGAAATCAAGAAAGGCGTGGCGCGGCACACCGGCCTTTTGCGCCAGCACCGTGATCTCGGCCAGCGACTGGGTGACGACGCCGAGAAAGACGTTGTGGCAGATCTTGACGATGCGGGCGAGCTCGCCATCGCCGACGTAGCTCGCGGCCGGTCCGATCAATTTGAGATACGGCAGCGCAGTTTCGAACGCGGATCGTGGGCCGGAACAAACGAACGACAGGCGCCCGGCCTTGATGACCTTGGCGTTGCCAGAAACCGGAGCCGCGAGCATGTCGATGCCGCGTTGCCGCAGCGACTCGCGCAGCTCCGCCGAACCTTCGAGGGAGATCGAGGAGCATTCGATGACCAGGCGTGGCGCGTGCCGCGGGTCCGACAGCAGGCCACCGAGGTCCCGCGACGACCTCCTTGACGTCGTCCCAGGTCGAAACCATGCAGAAGACGATCTCGCATAGCGGCCAAGTCGGGGAGCGTGGACGCGATCTTCGCGCCGCAAGCGGCCAATGGCTCGGCCTTCGCCCGCGTGCGGTTCCAGACGGTAAGGTCGGCACCGCCCCGAGCCAACCGCTCGGCCATCGCATACCCCATCCGACCAGTGCCGATCCAGCCGATGCGTGGACCTGCGGTACTCATGGCGCGCCTGCCTGGGCTCGCCGCGTCCGGGTGGGTCGCTGCGCCCTGGAATCTTCGGCTCCGCTTACCATCGTGTGCCCCCTTGCGTTCAGTACGGATTGGCGATCGGCAATTCCTGTGCCGGGTAGAGCGAAATCACTTGCGGCCCGTTGGGGGTCAGAACGACCTCCTCCTCGATCCGCGCCGCGGAAATGCCGTCGCTCGCCGGGCAGTAAGTTTCGACCGCAAACACCATTCCAACCTTGAGTTCGATCGGCTCCTTGAGCGAGTTCAGGCGGGAGATCAGCGGGCGTTCGTGCAGGCCGAGCCCGAGCCCGTGACAGAAATTCAGGCCGAATGCTTCCATCTCGCTGGCAAAGCCGATGTCCTGCGCTTTCGGAAAGGCGCGCGCGATGCGGTCGCTGCTTACGCCGGGCTTGAGCAGGCTAATGGCGCGGTCCATCCATTCGCGCGCATAGCGATAGGCGGTGTGCTGCGCCGGCGTCGCCATGCCGACGTTGAAGGTGCGGTAATAACAGGTACGATAGCCCATGAACGACTGGATCACGTCGAAAAACGCCTGGTCGCCGGGCCGGATCAGGCGGTCGGTGAAGTTATGCGGGTGGGGGCTGCAGCGCTCGCCCGGAGATCGAGTTGATCGCCTCGACGCAGTCGCTGCCCATTTCGTACAGGCGCGCTGTGGCGAGCGCGACGATCTCGCTCTCGCTTGACCCCTGGCTTGAGCGCCTCGGCGATGTCCTGGTACACGCCGTCGACCATCGCTGCGGCCATGTTGAGCAGCGTCAGTTCGTCGATGTTCTTGACCTCGCGTGCGTACAGCAAGGTCTGCTGGCCGTCGCGGACCTCGATGCCCAGCTTCTGCAATTCGAAGAGCATTGGCGGCTCGACGACGTCGAGCCCGAGCGGCATATCGCTCACGCCTTCAGCATCGAGAAGCGCCTTGATCTCGCGCGCGGCGTCGCGGAACAGCGCGCCGTCGCCGCCGACCGCTCCGCGCAAGCCAAGCAGCCCGGCGCGGCAATGATCGTGACGCAGCCACGGCGCGTGCAGGCGATGATGCTTGGCGGCGGAGCCGAAGTCCCAGATGTACGGATCGCCGTTGCCGGTCAGCAGCGCGTAGCGCGTCAGCTTGTCGCGCGCCCACTCTCCGATCACGGTGCTCGTGATGTAGCGGATGTTGTGCTGGTCGAAGCAGAGCAGCGCGCCCAAACCGGAGTGCGCCAACGCGGCACGGGTGCGCGCTAACCGGTAATCGTGCAGGCGCCGAAAATTGACGCGCTCCTCGAAGTCGACCTGGGAATGGCCCGGCGCCGCCAGCGGGCGGTCCCAGCGGTGATGCGGAGCGATGTCATCCGGGCGAACGATGGTTGGCTCTTTGGTTTTCTTTTTTGCCATGGCACGCAGTCCCCCCTCAGCGTTTGCCGAACGCTTTGTCGTAGTAGGACCGATCGATATACGGCGCCGGATCTGTAAGTGTCTTCCGCGGCGTGCCATAACGGCTGCGCAAGGCGCAGCACGGTGCGGATGCCATCGGTGTCGAGGGCGATATCGCGGGTGATGCCGCCCTGGTCGGCGAGCAGCAGATCATACGATTGCTTGGCAAGCGCGGGCGTCATATCGCGAATATTGGCGACGAGCATCGCCTCGACGAGATCGCGATTAGCGCGGTCGTAGAGCCAATCCACACCGGAACGGTAAGCGCGCAGGAAGCCGACGAGCTCCGCCTCGTGGCTGGCGGCCCACGAGCGCCGCGCCGCGCCGACCGTGCCTTGATAGGCGCCCAGGGTTTGCGCCGCGGCGAGCGCATGAAAGCCGCGCTCGCCGGCAAGCACGTCGAAGGGCGTACGCAGCAGCGTAGCAGCGTGCTTGCCCGCGATCAGGTCTTGGTAGCGGCTGGCTGTGCCGCCGGCACGAACCAACGTGACGTCGGTCTCAGCGAGCCCGTTGCGGGCGAGAAGTTCGCGCACGACGAAGGCAAAGCCGGTCGTCATGGCATCGACGGAAACCGTCTTGCCCTTCAGATCAGCGATCCGGGTGACCGACGGCGCGGCCACGAGCGAGGCGAAGCCGCCGTCGCTGCCGCAAAACGCGAACAGGTCTGGATTGGCGGTGACCTTGGCTTCGCCCTGCCCTTCCTGATAGGCGACCACGTTGTCGATGAGCATGAGCGCGATATCGACCCGGTCGTCGAGCAGCGCTGTAACCAGGTAGGCCGAGTTCGGGGTGTAGGAGAGCACCACGTTGACGCCGTTGGCCTCGAAGAAGCCTTGACGTTGCGCTGCCCAGATCGGCAGGTTCCAGCCGCCTTCGAAGGCGATGACGCGCAATGGCGTCTGGGCCTGGACCGCCAGCGCGAACAGGCTCGCGACGACCGCCATGGCGAATCCGACTATGCGCACGCTCTGCCTCCCGCACCGCGCGCGCGCGGTGTTGTCGCGGCGCGCCACGCCCGATTAGACCATATTGGCGCGCGGGCGCACCCGCGGCCGAACGCGGTGGCTGCGGCGGGGTGGATTGGCGGCCACCCCCGCAAGCATCGTTTCGACCAGGCACGGCGCGCGCGCGGCCAAGTCGTAGGCGCCCTTGTCCAGCACCCATGCCCGCATGATGCCGCTCACCGCCGCCTGGAGAAACCGCGCGGTGAGCGCGATATCGGTATCGGCGGGCAATTGGCCGGCGCTCACCGCCTGCGCGAGCATGGCTTGGACGTTGCTCTGCCCGTCGCCGCGGTCGCGCGCCTGGCGCGCCGCAATGGTGGCCAACTCGCCGGTGAGTTCGGTCTTGTGGCAGACGACCTCGAACACCGCCTGTGCGCGGGGGTCGTTCGCCAATCCGGTGAGGGTGGCCACGGCAAGGTCGCGGACAGAGGCCAGCGGATCGTCCGGCACCCGTACCGCGGCCGCGTCGAGCAGGGCCTCGGAGGGGAGGGCCGCACGCGTGCACATGGCGGCAAACAGGTCCGCCTTATCCAGAAAGTGCCAGTACACCGCGCCCCGGGTGACCCCGGCGGCGGCCGCCACGGTCGTCAGCGAGGTCAACGCCACACCCTGGGCGCGAAACACCCGCTCGGCGGCATCGAGCAAGCGCTCGCGCGTAGCGGCGGCCTGGACTTTGGTCTTGCGCCCCATGACCTGCTCCCAGGAATCACCGGATCGACCGGCACGAGCTAACAAACATTCATGATTGTATGTACTAAACTGGATGCCCGCAAGGCCCTGCACGGGGGGCCCTCGGTCACTGCAACTGCGGCTTTTTGAGGAAGTGCCCGCGGTCCGCGGAATGCACGCGCAGCCGGGACAGCGCTTGGTCGCGTGCCACCGTCAGGGGAACGTCGACCCCGGCGGGGCCAAGGCCCCAGACCTTGCGCAACATGTCTGCCAGGCCGGCCACCCGCTCGCCGCCGACCTCGATCACCACGTCGCCCAAGCGCACGCCGGCGCCCTCCGCCGGGCCGCCGTGGGCGAGACCGCTGACGACGAGCCGCTGCTCCAATTCGGCCGTGTACATGCCGAGCCAAGGCCGCGGCGGCCGCGCCGGTGCGGCGAACTTCAGCATGTCGTCGAGAATTGGCGCGAGCAGATCCACCGGCACGAACATGTTGCCTTGTCCCGGCTCGCCCTCAAGGGCCTCCTGCACGAGCAGCGAGCCGATGCCCAGTAGCTCGCCATTCGCACCCACGAGCGCCGCGCCGCCCCACTCGGGGTGCGGTGGTGCGGTGAAAAGCGCTTCGTCGAGCACGTACTCCCAATAGCCGGCAAACTCGCGCTTGGCGATGAGGCGCGTCCTGAGCGCATGCGGCCGCCCGCCGTGGGCGATTACAATCACTTCATCGCCGGCCTTCGCGGCGGCCGCGCTGCCGCGCCGCAGCGCGGGCGCTCCAAGGTGGCCGAGCGGTTGCACCAAGCCGAAGCCGGTGACCGCATCGTAGGCTAGGGGGTGGCCTTCGACGACCGTGCCGTCGTTGGCAGTTAGCCAGATCGACTGAGCCTCAGTGATCAGATACCCGATCGTGAGCATCAGGCCATCGTCGCGAATGACCACCGCGCTGCCGGTCCGCTCGGTGCCGAGAATCGAGGCGGTAAAGGCGTCCCCGGGAATTTCCGAACGTAGCATCACGACCGCGTCGAGCGCGCGTCCTAGATCGAAACGCTGTGCGGCTGCAACGGGTTGCAGTTCTGCGGGAAAGGCCCAGTCGAGCAATTCGGCCATTGGTCGGTCGCGTCACCCGATCTATGCCCTTCATCTTACGCCAGTTCACCACCGGCACCGGCGGCGCGCGATTGCTGGTCGAAGCCCTCGTGCGGCTGCGCGCCCCGCGCCGGCTTTGACGGGAAGCGCGACCCGCTTCGACAAACTGGCCGCAAACGGTTACGTTGCAGGCACTTTGATGCGTGCTTCCGGCAAGGTCCCGATCTTCCCGATCCTGACGGTCAATTTCGTCGGCACGCTCGGGTTCAGCATTGTCTTGCCATCGCTGGTGTTTCTGGTCACGCGGTTTGGCGGCAATGCGCTCGTCTTCGGACTGATGGGCGCGACCTATTCTTTCTTCCAGCTCATCGGCGCCCCTCTGCTCGGCCGATGGTCTGACCGTTACGGGCGACGGCGCATCTTGCTCATCAGCGCGTTGGGCACGCTCGTCTCCTGGGCCATTTTTCTCGCCGCTGTTACCTTGCCCAGCCGACCCCTGGCGAGCATCGAGTCGCGCGTGTTGGGAACCCTTACCCTCACGGTGCCGCTGGTGGCCCTGTTCGTGGCGCGCGCCCTCGCCGGGCTCACCGGTGGCGACGTGTCAATCGCCAACGCCTACCTCGCGGATATCAGCGACGACGCCAACCGCAGCGCCAACTTCGGCCGGATGGCGGTCGCGTCCAACCTGGGATTCGTTTTTGGACCTGCCATTGCCGGACTGCTCGGCGCGGCCGGGCTGGGCGAGGTCGTCACCGTCATCGCGGCGTTGCTCATCTCCGCCGTGGCGTGCCTGTTCATTATCTTCGGATTGCCCGATTCGACACCCTGCGCTCTGGCCGCAGATCCGCAGCCGGTCAATGTCAGAAAACTGTTCGGGCAGGCGCAGAAGGAATGCTTTAGTCTGACCGCTGCGCCCAAGCTCTCACTGGCCGAAGTCCTGGCGCTACCCACGATGAAGGTACTGCTCGCGCTGTATTTTCTCGTCTTCCTCGCGTTCAACCTGTTCTATGTGGCTTTTCCCGTGTACGCGGCAACCGGCATCGGCTGGTCGCTCACGGACATCGGTTGGTACTTCGCCACGATGGGATCGATGATGGCATTTGTCCAGGGCCCGGTGCTGAATCGGCTGTCGCGCTACTGGCCGGAGCGCACGCTCGCCCTGGGCGGTAGCGTCGTGCTGGCTGCGAGCTTTCCGTTCTTTACGTCGAGCTCCGCCACGGCAATCTACTTCGGCACCGGATTGCTGGCCATCGGCAACGGCATCATGTGGCCCTCGCTGCAGGCAATCCTGGCGCGAACGACCGGCCCGAGCGCGCAGGGAGCCGTGCAAGGTTTCGCAAGCAGCACGGGAGCCATAGCGAGTATCGCCGGATTGCTCCTCGGGGGGCTGCTCTACCACGCCCTCGGCAGCCGGGTCTTCCTGATCTCCGTCATCCTGGTGGGGCTGAGCTGCGGTCTGTGCTTGCTGCTGCCGGCGCGCAGTAAGGGCACCGGCCGAGCGGACCAGGCGCCTAGTCCTCCCGGGCGCTAGCTTGCGCTGCGAGCGTGGCTTCCGGCGGCCGCCGATCAAGCCAACGGAGGCCAACCAGGATGTCCCCGAGCAGGCCGCCCTGATGGCGTTGCACCTCCAGGGCAGGCTGTTCCGCCCCGTCTAGCGGCGCCTCCCCAAAGTGCTCGTCTTCGGGCGCGGTGCCCGCCGCATACGCCGCCGCCCGCATCCACGCGTGGACGTTTCGCTCTGCGTGGCCCCGCAGCGCGGGATTCTTTGTATCGTACATAGCTGTCCTCGTGTCTTGTGCCTAGTTCTGCAGCGGCGATTGCCGCACCAGCACTCTAGATCCAGCAACTCCTGTGCCTGCGCCGTTTGCCTACGACCCGCGGTCTGGCGGTTGCCGTTTTTGGGCGCCCGGAGCCGTGATTCGGTCACGGCGCCTTGGATGCTCAAGACCGGAATCGCGCGAGCGAGAACGCGCCGAGGTCCAGACCGGGGGCGCCGTCGATGACCATCTCGCAGAGCACCTCCCCAACCGCCGGAGAGTGCTTGAAGCCATGACCCGAACACGGTGAGGCGAGAATCACCCGCTCGCTGTCCGGGTGAACATCGAGGACAAAGGCAAAGTCCGGGGTGACTGTATAGAAGCAGGTCCGGGCCTTGACGCATCGGCTGCTGACCCCGGAGAAGTAGGGTGCCACGTAAGTCTCATGCATCCGGCGTGTCTCCTCCTCGGTCACCGCTGGCACGACGGCTTCGGCGCTGAGCGCACGGTCGAATTGCTCGGTCGCGATCTTCACGCCCCCGTCGGGTCCGTCCACCGCGGGCACACCGTAGATGCCGTGTTTCCTTTCCTGCAGCTCCCAGATGAACACCGGGCAGCGCGGGGGAAGGAAGGTGTCAACCGGACTCTCGACGCCGAACCAGAACATCACCTGCCGGTAGACGCTGAAGTGCCGCGCGAGTCCTGGTTCGAGAAATCCGGGTAGCCAGGGACCCGCGGCCACGATGAGCTTGTCGGCGTCGTAGCTGGCGCGGTCGGTCGTCACCGTCACACCGTTCGACGCGGCGGCGAAGCCGGTGACCTTCTCCTGCGTGTGAATCGTTGCGCCGAAGCGCTCGGCGATTGTCAACTGCGCCCGCACGCATGCTTCGGGGCAAAGGAATCCGCCGTCGCGCTCCAAATACCCGATCTCATCATCGCCGACCCTGAATTGGGGAAACCTCGCCCGGATTTGCCCGGCATCGAGAACCTCGTGGGCAATGCCGTAGCGCCGCGCCGCCGCCAACGTGGTGGCGAAGAAATTTTCGACGTGCATCCGCGAGGTCTTGGCGTGACTGGAGATGATGAGGCAGCCGCTGGTCGTCAGCAGTTTGCTTCCCGTTTGTTCTTCCAGCTCGCGCCACAGCTCGTGGGAGCGCAGCGCGAGCGGCGTGTATTGCTCGCCTTCGCCGATCGCAAGCCGGGTAATGCGCGTATCTCCATGGGTTGAGCCACGGGCGTGGGGCGGCACAAACTGGTCGATGCCAAGAACAGCATTGCCCCTGCGCGCGAGCTGGCAGACCGCCGCGCTGCCGGTCGCGCCCAGTCCGATCACGATAGTTTCGAAGCGCTGCATTCGCGGTTGGCGGGAAAGGACGAGGCCTCAGCGATGTTAACCCGATTCATTCGCTCCGCTGTGCTGCTGCGAACGCGGTATGCTTGTAAGAACGCAGTCGCTTCCGGCCAAACAAGCAGTTCCGTCGCTCGTGACCATCCGCCGCAACGCAGCCCGCCCGCGATACCGCGCCGCAGTGGCTGATCAGCCGCCCCTGCTCCAGTTCGTTGTGCTGTCGATGCTGCTGCACCTGCTGCTGATCGTGCTTTTCGGGAACTCAACCGGCGGCGCGCGACGCAACGAGGGCTGGTTCGGCCCACTGGACGTCACGCTTGGCCCGCAATCACCGGACTCCGGCGCGGAGTTCCGGCTCGCCCCGGGTCTGGAGACGACCTCGCCGGGCGCCGCGCTGTTGCCGCGCGCCGGGGCGACGCGACCCGCTGAGGCACCCCGGCGCACGCTGGAGCAAGGGGCGACGCTGCCCGCCCCGGCCAACGCGCTGCCCCGCCTGAGCCCCAGCGCTCCCGAGGAGGTCGACAAACCGCTGGCGCCGGCCACGGTTTCGCCCACGACCATCGAGCCGCTCCCGCCAATGACGCGACCGCGCGAGCTGACGCAACCGGCGGAATTGCCACCGCGCGCGCTCCCTGCGCTGCCAGCCGCGCCCATCGAAAAGTCCGTTGCTCCCAGCGGCGAGCCCCAATTTGCTCCGCCGGTCGAATTGCCGCCGCGTGCCCTCCCCGCGGCGCCGGCCGCACCGCTCGAGCGTACCGTTGCGCCAACGATCGAACGCCAACTCGCCCCTGCGGCAGAGTTGCCGCCGCGCGAGATGCCGGTGGCCCCGGCGGCGCCGCTGGAGCAGTTGGCGCCCGCCCCGCTCGAGCGGCAAGTTGTGCCGCCAGTCGAGGTGCCGGCGCGAGCCCTGCCGACCGTGCCCGCCGCCCCGATCGAACGCTTGGCGCCACCGAAGATCGAGACTGAAGTCGCTCCGCCCGTGGCGGTGCCGGTACCGAGTGCCGAGCCTCCGGCACGGCCGTCCTCGCCGGCGGCGCAACCGCCCATACCCGCCGCCGCGGGGCCCGCCCCCCGGGGAGCGAATCCGCCTAGCCCCGAGGAAGAACTCTTCAGGCCGCGCCACGACGCCGGGACGCCGGCGCCCGAACCGCCTCGCATCGACCTCGACGCGGCACGCAAGAAGGCGGCGCAGGAAATTGTCAGCGAGGGCGGGGGTTCGCGCGGCGTGTTCACCATTCCGGGGCCGCCGCCCGTGGACCGCAAATCAAAAGAAGCCGCAGCATTGGAAAAGGCACTCAAGCCGGATTGCCGCACCGCCTACGCCAACATGGGCCTGCTCGCCGCTCCAGTGCTTATCGCCAGCGCGGTCGCTGCGGACGGAAGCTGCCGCTGGTAGAACACCCAAGGCGTAACCCCAGCGGAGCGGCAGTTGCCAAGCGGCCGGCGATCAGCCGGGCGGCCGAGTTGCTGGATCCGGTCCCGTTCTGGACCTTGAAGTCGACGCGCCAGCAACCACGCTTGGCGGGATCGTTCGGAAAATTGCACAGCAGGCCGTCGTAGCTGCCGTCAACGACAACCGCAGCGGCCTGACCGGGGAGCGGCGGCGGCCGCACCGTTGCGTCCCAAGGCGAGCGCAACCGTGGCGGCCGCGCGCTTCCTTTTCCGCTGCTCGGCGCGTGCCTCGGCAGCGGCGCGCTTTGCTTCCTCGGCTTGCGCGGCGGCCAAGCGCCTTTGCTCCTCAGCCTGCTGGCGTTCCTCTTCGAGCCGTTTGCACTCCGTCTCCGGCGCGGCGCCGCGCATCGTCGGCGGCTTGCACCTGCGCCTGCAATACCGCTTCGCGCTTGGCCGCTTCGGCGACCTCCTGTCCGAGGGCAACAAGCTGGTCGCTGCGCTCGGTATCGGGGCGCAGAAATTCGGTTGCGCCGTAGCCGCGCAGCCATGGCACGTAGGTGCGATAGCCCGCCTCGTGCAGGGCCGGTAGCACGGCATCCCAGGTACGCACGTCGTCGGGCCACCCGTGCACGAGAATCACCGGAAAGCCGTGGTCCGGCCCGGCGACTTCGTAGCCGACCCTTAGCAAAGACGTCTCGATAACGTGTACGGTCACGATCAGTTCACGCGACGAGGGGATGATGTCGGGGATGGTGGTTGCCGCGTGCGGCTCGCAACGCAGTCGGTGCGGCTAGGCCAGAGCCTGCTCGATGTCGCCGATCAGATCATCGACATGTTCCACGCCGATTGACAGGCGGACCAGATCCGCCGGACAACGCGTCCCGGGCCCTTCAACGCTGGCCCGATGTTCCGCGAGGCTCTCGACCGAACCGAGCGAGGTTGCGCGCTTGAAGACGCGCAACCTTGCGCAAAATCCTTTGGCTGCCTCCTCGCCGTCCTTGATCCGCAGCGACATCATCCCGCCGAAGCCACCGTGCATCTGCCTGGCGGCGACGGCGTGCCCGGGATGTGCCGCCAACCCCGGATAGAGCACGTGCGACAGCCTCGGATGGCCGTGCAGCCGCCCGGCGATTGCCTGCGCGTTCGCGCAGGCCGCGGCTCACGCGCAGGTGCAGCGTGCGCATGCCCCGCAACAGCAGCCAGGCTTCCATCGGCCCGAGCACCGCACCGCCGCTGGCGCGAAGGTAGCGAATGCGTTGCCAAAGTTCGTCGTCGCGCGCGGTTGCCAGCGCCCCCGCGATCACATCGGAGTGTCCGTTCAAGTACTTGGTCGCCGAATGCATGACGATGTGCGCGCCCAGTTCGAGCGGGCGCGTCAGCAGCGGTGTCGCCACGGTCGAGTCCACCGCAACGATCGCGCCGACTTCGCGCGCGATGTCGCTCGCGGCGGCAATGTCGGTAATCTCCCAGGTCGGATTGGCCGGCGTCTCGATCCAAATCAACCGCGGGCGCCGCATGTCGCGCTTTCGCGGCGAGCTCGTCGAGTGACGTGTTGTCGTAGAACTCGAGCGCCAGCCCCCACGGGACCGCGAACTCGAGCAACCACTTGCGCAGCGCCCAGTACATGCTGTGGGGCGCTAAGCACGCACGCGCCCGGAGCGAGTGCCTGGAACAGCGCCGCCGCGGCCGCCTGGCCCGACGCGAACAACAGTGCCGCTGCCGCACCCTCCAGCGACGCGATCAGCGCCTCGGCCTGATCGTAGCTCGGATTGTCTGCGCGCGAATAGATGCGCCCGCCGGGAAACGCGCCATCCGCGCCGCGCTCGTAGGTTGTCGAAACGTAGAGCGGCGGAACGATGTCGCGATACGGTTGCGCGACCCGGCCCATGCCCTGCGCGGCGAGTGTTTCGGGATGGAGCTTGGGATTGGGGGAGGGCATCGCGCGCCGCCGGGGAACAAGGGCGCAATATGCCCTCAAGCGAGCGGTTCGGCAATTCTTGCTCATGCCACCGCTCCGCTTCGCTTGCTTAAGGAAGACCAGACATCACTCCGGCCTGCGCCGGTAGCCGCTCGCCCGCATGCAGGCGTCGAACATTCGATTGTAGGTCGCATGGGTGGGGTCGATTCTCGCCGCCGTAGCCAAACTGCTTCTGATCGGCCTCGGCCTGCGTGGCGCAGATTTCGCTGTCCTTGGCGAACTGCGGCGCCGGTGCCTGCCCGCGGTCGTAGTCCTCTCCTGCGCTGGCTCTAAAGGCGGAGCAACCGACACCGGCCAGAAGCGTCGCTATGGCAAATGCCCAACGGTACACGTTCATCGAATCTCCGGCAAAACCGCGGCGCGTGCGCTACTAGGCCGCGTATCCAGGGTGCCCGTCTTGCGGCGGCCACCGGCGTGCGCAGGGCGTACTATGCTCCGGAACAGCCAGCCGCGGTAAATTTGCGAGGCAAGGCGGCGCCCTGGGGGACAGTTTCCCCGGAGGGCCCGCTCCACAGGCACCCGGTTGCGGCGCCCCTCCCGAGGGCGCTGGCATTCGGATGTGGATCGGACATAAGCTATGCAGGTGCGTCCATCGGCGCGAATTTCTTGCGTCATTCCCCACGCGACATGCTGCGCTCTAGTTCGTTGTCGAAAATATGGCGTGCCGCCAGGGAAGACCTGCGGCGCAGGGCTCGCCATGCACTTCGTCAGCGATCGCGACTATCTGGCGCGGCTGTACCGCAGGCAGTTTGGGCGCTGGCCGGACCTTGATCAGCCCCGTGGCTTCAACGAGAAGATACTGGTCAAGATCCTCAACGACCGGCGTGCGTACCTGACGCTTTTCTCCGACAAGCTCAGGGTGCGTGACTATGTTCGGCGGACCGCGCCGATGCTGCACCTGCCAACACTCTACTGGTGGTCGGATCGAGCCGAAACGATCCCAATCGAGACGCTGCCGAACGAATTCGTGCTCAAGGCCAACCATGGCAGCGGCTGGAACTGCGTGGTCCAGAACAAGGCGGCATGCGGCGGGCGGATCTCGTCAGGCTTGGCAAGCGCTGGCTCAAATCGGATTTCACGCTCGTCGGCCGCGAGTGGGCCTACAAGGACATCCGGCGTGCGGTCTACGCCGAGCAACTGCTCTCGGATGAGCGGCGCAGCGCGCCGCCGGACTACAAGCTGTTCGTCTTCAGCGGCAAGGTGCGAATGATCCAGGTCGATCGCGATCGCTTCACGCGCCATACGCAGGTTCTCTACGACGAGCGCTGGAATCGCATCGAAGGAACCGTCGCCGCAGCGCAGGGCGAGCCGATGGGGCGCCCCGGTTTCACTGGCCTCGATGCTCGAAGCTGCCGAGTTGCTATCCGCCGGCGTGGATTTCGTGCGCGTCGACATGTACGAAATCGACGGCAACGCCTATTTCGGGGAGCTGACCAATTCCCCCAACAAGGGACTGAGTCCCTTTCGGCCGCCGTCGCTCGACCAGCGTTCTGGGCGGTTACTTCCAGCAAGACGACTATTCGAAAGCCCTGCCGCTGGTCTACGAGCCCGGCGCGGGAAATGCGGAGCTAGACCCCGAGTAGACCGGCCGGCGTCCTGCCCGCTTCATCGCCCGGAGCTTGGGTGCCAAGCGGGAGTGCGTCGGCGGGCTCAGGTCCATTCTGGAATCGACGGAACGCGAAGCTGCTCGACCTCGGGCAAGTCGAAGCCGAAATGCTCGATCAACAGAAGCCGCGCAACGCAGCTCGGTCCGCGAGCTGCGTCAGCGTGCGCCTTGTCGCCGCGCCAGATGGTCAGGTCGCGATTCATCAGCGTTACGCGACCCTCGTCGGTCAGCGCGCGCATCATGATTCGATTGACGAATGGCGAGGTCGGATGCGTCGCGGTGAAATGATTCCCCAGCTCGAAATCCACCAGGTTGTCCCGCTCCAGCGTCGTTACCCAGCAATCGACGACCTTGTCACCGTTCTGCGCCCGCAGCACCCAGTGGTTCTCGTCGCGGACCATCCAGTGCGTCGCCGCGCCGGGGGGCTTGGCGGACGTCGTCACCAAGCGGCAGGGGTACGCCCGGCGCGAACGCGCCGAAACCGGGGTCGACGACGAAGGTTCCCTCGCCCACCGGCACCGTGAGGAACATGTGCGTACGCGGGGACTTGCGTGCGCGGCGTGAACAGCACCACGCGCGCGGTATGCCGGACCGGATGGAATCCGAGGTGCTCGAGTACGGCGGCGAAAAGCGTCGCCGTGCTCGAAGCAATAGCCGCCGCGCCGGGCGCGGACGAGCTTGCCCTGGACGCCGTCGAGGTCGAGTCGCACCTGCCGCCCGAGCAGCACGTCGAGATTCTCGAACGGGATCGCGGCCATATGCGCGCGCAGAATCCCGGCCAGCGTATCGAAAGTCGGATCCGTGTTCGCCGCCGTACCGGATACGCCGGAAGTACGCGTCGAGGTCAAGGGCCGGCGTCGTTCATTCGTTGTCCACCGGCGTGCCGGCGGTCATCGGCAGAACGTCATCGGAGCCGCGCCGCCGCTTGCGCAGCGAGGCACGCAGGGCGAAGAAAACCTGCAGCAAGATGAGCGCGATGCACACGGTCATGAAGCCGAGGCTGATGGGTTTCTCGAAAGAACACCGCCAGGTCGCCGCGCGACAGCAACAGGGCGCGGCGAAAGTTCTCCTCGACCAGCGGGCCGAGCACGTAGCCGAGCAGGATCGGCGCGACGGGAAAGTCGAGCGCGAGGAAGATCGCGCCGAGCAATGCCGAAGACCAGCACCTCGTTGACCTCGAACAGGCTGTTGTTGGTGCTGTACACGCCGATGGCGATGAAAAACAGCGCACAGGGAAACATGTAGCGATAGGGCACCTGCAGCACCTTGACCCATACGCCGATCAGCGGCACGTTGAGAATGACGAGCAGGATATTGCCGACCCAGAAGCTCGCGATCAGCCCCCAGAACAGATCGGCGTGCTCGCTGATCAGCTGCGGGCCCGGCTGGATGCCCTGGATCAGCAGCGCGCCCAGTATCAGCGCCATGACCGCGTCGCCGGGAATGCCGATGCTCATGGTCGGAATGAAATCGACCTGGGTCTTGGAGTGCGACGCCGCCTCGGGGCTGGCGACGCCCTTCCAGCGCCCCGTGGCCGAATCGTTCCGGCGTCTTGGAGATTCTTCGCTCCAGGGCATAGGCGATGAAGGTCGTGATCGTGGGGCCGGTTCCCGGCATGGCGCCAAACAGGGTTCCAATCAGCGTGCCGCGCACCATCGGCCAGAACGCCTGCTTGAGCTCCGCCTTGCTCGGGCGCATGTCGCGCAAGCGCACCTTGGCCTCGTTGCCGACAAAGTGGATCCGGTTCACGCTGCGCAGAAAATCCGCCACGCCGAACAGGCCCAGCGCCAGCGCGACCAATTCGACCTTATCCGACAGCTCGGTCAACCCGAAAGTAAAGCGCAGCGCTCCGCTGTTGACGTCGGTGCCGACGACACCGATCAGCAGGCCGACCACGGTCATCGCCACGCCCTTTGAGCGGCGATCCGCGGGCCATAGTGGCGCCGGCAAGCAGCCCGAGCAGCATGATGGAGAAGATCTCCGTCGGGCCGAACTTGAATGCGACCTCGACCAGAAGCGGCGAGGCAAAGACCATCACCGTGATCCCGAACGAGGCGGCGAAGAAGGAGGCGATCATCGTGATCCCGAGCGCCGTTCCACCCTTGCCCATCTTGGTCATCGGGTAGCCGTCGAGACAGGTGACGGCATGCGGCGGATGCGAGGGCATGTTGAGCAGAATCGCACCGATCGCGCCGCCGTATTGCGAGCCGTAAAAGATCCCGGCAAGCATCAGGATCGCGGGCACGGCGTGCATCGTGTACGTCAGCGGCAGCAGCATCGCGATCGCCGAAAGCGCGCCCATGCCGGGCAGCACGCCGATCAGGTTGCCGATCGAGCACGCCGAAGAACGACCACATCAGGTTGTGCGGCTGCAGCGCGACGCTGAAGCCGTACCAAAGATCGGCAAGGGACTGCCCGATCACGGCTCAGCCCCAGCCGAACAGGGCAAAATTCATCTGCAGCGCCCACCAGAAGACGACGATGCAGATCGCAACGGTCGCCAATGCAAGGACTATCGCCGCGCCGATCGTATTCTCGCGATCGGCGAGCGCCGCGATGAAAACGATGGCGAACGTCGCCGGCACCAAGCCACCGTATTTCCCGAACACGACGAAGGCGATGAGGCTAAGTCCGATGCAGAACCAGCCGCGCCATTCCGGCGGCAGTCGTGCCGTCTCGGCCGCGTGCGCGGCGAATCGGGCGGTGACGATGATCGCCAGCCCCGTGAATGCCAGGATTGCGCCCAGCGCAACGGGAAAAAAACCTGGACCCATGCGACTGAGCGTACCGATCGGATATTGCCGTCCCTGAATGACCGCGCCGATGCCGATCGCAATCATCAAGGCGCCGCCGTAATAGTCCCTGTTGGACGTGGTGACGAGTCGTCGCATGGCCATCCTCCTGCGGCTGTCGCGCGACCGCAGCCTAGCTTTCAATGCTGCCGGAATCCTATCATCGATTCCGGGCCCCAGACAGGCGGACACGGCGCGACCCGTGCCGGCAAGTGCGATTGGGTGCGGTGCTTGCAGGCGATCGGTCGGCACCGGTATACAAAACGCTTGTTTCGTGGTTGACTAATGCGATCCATTCGTTTCTCGATGCCATCCGGTCCGAATCGACCCATCGCCGATGCTCGACTCCGCTCCTGACTTCCCCGACCTGCTCGAGCGCGTAAAGCAGGGGTACGCGAAGTTGCCGGCGCAGGCGCAGCGCGTTGCGCGCTGGCTGGTCGAGCGGCCCGACGACGTGGCGCTGCTGTCAACGCGCGAGCAGGCCCGTTCGCTTGGCGTGGCACCGGCCACGCTGACGCGCTTCGCCAAACACTTTGGCTTCGCGGGCTACAACGCGTTACGCGGCGTGTCGCAGCATCGCCTGCGCGCCCGGGCGGCCGGCTTTGCGCCGGAGGCCCGGCGCATGGTCGCGCGGCGCGAGGCGGCCGGCAGTGGCGCTTTGGCCGAAGGAGTGCTCGCCGCGATCGCCGCCAATCTCGACGCGCTGCGCGAGCCGACGACGCTATCCAGCATTGCAAAAGGCCGCCCGCCTGCTCTCGCACGGGCGTCGCATCTACGTGCTCGGCAACCGTTCCAGCTATCCGGTCGCGTACCACTTCTACTATGTCGCTTCGTTTGCGGGGCGCCGGTCGATCTTGGTCGACGGCCCCGGCGGTATTGGCATCGACGCGCTGCGCAGTGCGGGCGCCGGCGACGTCATGTTCGCGGTCAGCGTTGCACCTTACACGCGCGCCACCGTCGAAGCCGTCGCCCATGCCACCGCGCGCCGCGTCCGCGTGATCGCCCTCACCGACAGTCCGCTTTCTCCGCTTGCCGCGCGCGCCCGCGCCGTGCTTACCGTACCGACCACGACCCCCTCATTTTTCCATTCTATGAGTGCCGCCTTCGCCATCGCCGAGGCGCTTGCCGCTCTGGTTGTCGCCGAACGCGGCCCGCAGGCGGTGGAAGCAACGCAGCGGACGGACCAGGAGTTGCGCTCGCTTTACGCCTATCTCGGTGCGGAGCGGGGCAAGCGCCAGCGCCCGCGCGCCGCCGGAGGCAAGCCATGAACGGCACGCGCGGCGCTCCGCGAGCCACGTCCTGCATCGCTCGATGCGCGCAGAACTACCCGACTGCCGTCCGCGGCGACGGCGTCTATCTCTTCGACAGGGCAGGCAACCGCTATCTGGACGCAAGCAGCGGTGCAGCCGTGTCATGCCTCGGCCACAGTCACCCGAGCGTGCTGGCGGCGATGCGACGCGCAACTGAGCAGCCTGGAATACGCGCACACGAGTTTCTTCACGACCGAAGCGGCCGAAGATGCTCGGCGACGAGCTTATCGCCCACGCGCCGGGAGAAATGTCGCACGTCTATTTCGTGTCTGGAGGATCGGAAGGCATCGAGGCCGCGCTCAAGATGGCGCGCCAGTATTTCGTCGAAAAGGGCGAGCCGAACCGCCGGCATTTTATTGCCCGCTGGCAGAGCTATCATGGCAACACGCTCGGTGCGCTGGCCATTGGCGGCAATGCGTGGCGCCGCGGGATGTTCGCGCCGATTCTCGCGCCCAGCCATCACATCGCGCCGTGCTACGCCTATCGCGGCCAGCAGACCAGACGAGACGGCGGCAGAGTACGGACGCCGTATGGCCGACGAACTTGAGCGCCAAGATCGTCGAACTGGGGCCCGGAGAATGTCATTGCCTTCGTCGCCGAGACCGTGGTGGGTGCGACGCTCGGCGCGGTCGAGCCGGCACCGGGATATTTCAAGCGCATTCGCGAAATCTGCGACCGCTACGGAATTCTGCTCATCCTTGATGAAGTGATGTGCGGCATGGGTCGGTGCGGCACGCTGCATGCAATCGAGGCGGAAGGCGTCGCGCCCGACCTGATGGTGCTGGCCAAGGGACTCGGGGGCGGCTACGCGCCCATCGGGGCGTTGCTCGCATCCGCCGAGCGTCATGGCCGGCGTTCGATCGCGGCAGCGGCGTGTTTATGCACGGCCACACCTATATGGGGCATCCGCTGGCCTGCGCCGCGGCGCTCGCCGTGCAGCGCACGGTGCGCGAGCAGAACCTGCTCGCGAACGTACGCACCCAGGGCGCGCGGCTCAAATCCCGGCTCACCTTGCGCCTGAGGATCACCCCCACGTTGGCGATATCCGAGGCCGCGGGCTGTTCTGCGGCATCGAATTGGTCGCCGATCGCGCCACCAAGGCGCCTTTCGATCCGGCGTTGCGTCTGTACTTGCGAATCAAAAGCGAAGCGATGCAACGCGGACTGCTCGTCTACCCGATGGGCGGGCACCGTGGATGGCCGCAGCGGTGACCACGTTCTTATCGCCCCGCCATACATCATCGATGAGTCGCACGTCGACGAGATTGTCGACAAGGTCGCGACGGCGATCGATGCCGCCCTGGCAACGGCAACGCCCTTGCCCGCCTGACCAACGATCGTTCCCTGCGCGGGCACGGCCCGCGCGTCATTAGCCAAGGAGGTTGTCATGAAATCCCGATGGGTGCTGTGGCTGGCTCTTCTAATCGTCGCCCTTCCGGCTCTCGGCACAGGAAGCGGGCACGTTGAAAAAACTTCGCGACACGGGCGAAATCGTTCTTGGCGTGCGCGACGCTTCGATCCCTTTCTCCTATGCCGACGACTCCGGACAGTCGGTCGGCTATTCGGTGGATCTGTGCATGCGGGTGGTCGATCACCTGCGGCAGACGCTGAAGATGCCCGCCCTCAAGGTGCGTCAGCAGCTGGTTACCTCGGCCAACCGCGTGCCGTTGGTGGTCAACGGGACCGTTGACCTGGAGTGCGGCTCGACGGTCAACAATATCGAGCGCCAGAAGACCGTCGCGTTCAGTCTGACCACGTTTATCGTCAACACCAAGTTCATCGTCAAGGCAGTCAAGCGGCATCCAGAAGACGGCCGATCTCAAGGGCAAGACGGTAGCGGTGACGGGCGGCACGAATACGATGCAAAAGATCACCGCCCTGAACAAACAGATGAACCTCGATCTGTCGGTGATCAACGGCAAGGACCACGCCGAATCGTTTCTGCTGCTCACCACCGACCGCGTTGCCGCCTTCTCCGAAGACGATATACTGCTTGCCGGCCTCGCCGCTACCTCGCAGACCCCCAACGCTTTTCGCTTGATCTCGATCGATGGAATGCTCGCCGATCCGTACGCGTTGATGATGCGGCGGGACGATCCGCAATTCAAAGCCGCGGTCGATGCCGCGCTGCGCGGCGTGTTCGCATCCGGCGAAATTCAAGCGCATCTACGACAAGTGGTTCGTGCGCCCGATTCCGCCGCACGGCGTGGTGCTAAACTTTCCGATGGGTGATCAGCTCAAGCGCGTTATCGCCAAGCCAACCGACTCGGGCGACCCGCAGGATTATAGATAGCCGCAGATCGAGTTCGCTTCGCCATCGAGGCATTCCCATGCGCGTACCTTTCTGGACAGCGGAGCAGGTTCCACGCGACCCGGCGCTCGTCGCTTCGATCGAGCAGCGGCGCGGCGGTCAACTGCTCAATCTCGATCGCATGCTGTTGTGGTCGGAGCCCCTGGCGCGCAGTTGGAACGTCTTCCTGCGGGCCTTGCGGCAGGAATTGTCGCTGTCCCCGAAACTGCGTGAGCTGGCAATCTGCGTCGTCGCGCGCGCGACCGGAGCAGACTACGAGTTTCATCACCATGCGCCGGAATTCGAGAAGGCCGGCGGCAGCGTCGCGCAGGTGGCGACGCTGCGCGATCCGGAAAGGGCAGCGGCGAGTCCGCTATTCGACCCGCTCGAGCAGAGCGTGATCCGCTATGCGCTGGCAAGCACGCGTGAGCTCAGCATCCCGGACGTCTTAGGCGACACGCTCTCCCGGCACCTCCCGCCAACCGAACTGGTCGAGCTTGCCGCGGTCGTCGCCGGATACAACATGGTGGCTCGGTTTCTGCTGGCATTGGAGGTACCCCCTGACGCCTAGGCGGTTGCTTGGTACCGGGCCGGAAGATCGTCATCGCCGCCACGTCGGCGGTCGCGCAAACCCACCTTGGCCCTGGCGCTAGGCTCCAAGGGCCCGGTCAGGCAGGTTGCTGTGCGATTTGCCTGAAATGCTGACTTGACGCCGCAAGAGCAACTTGGCCATCCCCGCCGCATGACCACGCCGGTCTTGCTTACCGCCATCGACCCGGGCTGGTATGGGACGGTGCGCATCCCGCGTGCGCTGGCCCAAGCCGGATTCGAGGTAACGCTACTGGCGCCTCGCGGCGAGCTGCTCGATCTGAGCCGTCATGTCGCCCGGAAGATCGTTCTTCCCGCGCCGCTGACACCGCTGCAATGGGTCTATGCCTTTGCCGACGCCGTGCGCGCCACCGCCCCACGGATTGTGCTGGCTTGCGACGAGCAGTCGTTCATCCTGCTCAAGACGCTGGCGGAATTGCAACCGCCTGGCATGCCGCCGGCACAGCACGCCGAGCTGGTTGCACTTGTGCACCACTCGCTCGGCGATCCCGCGTTCTATTTCAGCAGCATCGACCGACGGTTGCTGCCGACTGCCGCGACCGCTCTGGGCGTTCGCGTCCCACCACACGCCGTGGTCTCCGACCTGCGCGAGGCGCTGGAATTCGTCGCGATCCATGGCTACCCGGTCGTGCTCAAGCTCGGCATCAGCTTTGGCGGGATTGGCGTTGTCATCTGTCCTGATCACGACACCCTGGCCCGCGCCTTCGGCGAACTGCGGCAATCGACCATCGCCGAACTCGGTGTCGACAGCGAGCGCCTGCTCCTCGAGGTCGGCATCCCCGGCACCGTCAGCTACTACGGACTGGCCGCGTGGCGGGGCACCTTGCTCGCGGGCTTCGCCACGGAACGCCTGATGGCCAACCCCGCCCCCAAAGGCCCGGCCACCGTCATTCGCTACCACCACAACCGGGAACTGCGCGACTTTGCGGAGAAGCTTGTACGTGCCTTCTCGATGAGCGGGCTCCTGGGCATCGAATGCGTCGTGCACGAACAAACCGGCGAAGCCTATCTAATCGAGATCAATCGTCGCGTCACGCCTGGGCACCATCGCGGTGCCCAGTTCGGAGTCGACCTGTGCGCCGCTCTGCACGCGGCCCTCAACGGCTTGCCGTCGCCCTCGCGCACGGACCTCGATGCGGCCGAAGAGGGCATCCGCTGCAGCTTTCCACAGGAGTGGCTGCGCGATCCGACGAGCCGCTGGCTGCGCGAGTATCCAGTCGACGTGCCATGGGACGAGCCGGAAATGCTCGCCGCGATGCTGGCGCTCGGACGCCCGCGCTGACACGCTAACGCGGCCCGCCGGCTCGCTTTCCCTCGAGCACGCTCAGGCCGGATCCGGTCGGGATGATTCTTACGGCATCGACTCCGGCGACCGAGAGCAGCGTCCGGTACTCTGCTTCGGTGCGCTCGCGGCCGCCCGTAACCAGCATCATGTTCATGTCGGTCAGTGCCGCCGCGAGCGACGCCGGCGACGGTTCGACCTCTGCCGGAAAGATGCGCTCAAGAAGCAGCAACCGTCCCCCCTCCGACATAGCGCGGCAGCAGTTGCGCAGAATCGCGACCGCACGTTCGTCGTCCCAGTCGTGGATGACGCGCGCGAGCAGATAGCAATCCCCGTCTCCGGGAACTGCGTCAAAAACATCTCCCGCAACGACCGCGCAGCGCTGTGCCAACCCCGCCCCAGCGATGCGTCGCCGCGCGCCGGCCGCCACCTCAGGCAGATCGAACAGCACTCCCTCGAGCCCTGGATGCACCCGGAGCAGCGTGATCAACAGCGTTCCGTCACCCCCGCCGACATCCACTACCCGTTCGACGCCCGCAAACGAATAGGCGGCGGCTAACGCCGTATCGACACCGCTCATTAGTGCCGCCATTGCCGCATCGAACAGCCGTCCGTGTTCGGGGTTCTGTTGGCGGTACTGCCACACTCCCATCTTGTAGACGTGGTCGAACGCCGTCTCGCCGGTGCGTACGCTGTGGAGCAGTTCGCCCCATGTGCGCAAATTCTCTTCACCCAGGGCGAACAGGATCCAGGCGCGCAGCGACCCCGGCCCGTCGCTGCGCAGTGTCGCGCCGAGCGCCGTCAGACCGAACCGACCCTCGGGGTCCCGGGTTAGGACACCCAGGGCGAGCAGCGCGCGGAGCACCCGTGCCAACGACGGCGCATGGCTGCCGGTCGCCTCGGCCAACTCACCGTTTGTCCGTGGTCCGTCTCTGAGCAAATCTGCCAGACCTAGGTTCGCAGCGACGTAAAGGACACGCGCGACGCGAACCCCCCCGATCAGCGCGAGCATGAGCGCGTTCGCCGCGCTCCGGGCAGCGGCGCTTGCGATTTGGTTTTCCATAGTTGGCCGGTCGAGATGCAACTTTCTATGGCCCGGAGCATACTCGAGCCGGGAACGAGGGGGACGGTGCCGCGGGCACCCCGACCTGCCCCGCACACCAATGATAGGCCGAAGGAAAGTCCATCCACTGCGCACCCTGCGTTGCCTGCTGCGTGCGGCAACAGTCACGGCTGGTTTCGCGTTCGGCCTGTCCGGCGCGGCAGCCCAGCCTGGCGACACGGCAGCGTGGCCCAGCCGACCCATTCGCCTCGTCGTACCCTTCGCCGCTGGGACATGGGTCGATGTCGCCTCCCGCCTGCTAGGCGCCAAACTTGCCGACGCCCTCGGCCAACCCGTGGTGATCGACAACCGGCCCGGTGCCTCGGGCAATCTCGCCAGCGAACTGGTCGCGAACTCTGCGCCCGATGGTTACACGCTGCTCAACGGCGGCGTGTTTGTCACCGTGCTGCCCGCGATCAACGCGCACGCGGTTGATCCGGCCGCGTTCACACCCATCACGCGCTTGACGAGCGCGCCGATGTTGATCGTCGCGCATCGGTCGCTGCACGTCCGCACACTCTCAGAGCTGATCGATCTTGCGCGGCGCGAGCCCGGGCGCATCGCGTATGCGACATCCGGAGTCGGGACGACCCCGCATCTGGCGGCTGCGCTGCTTTCACAGCGCGCGGGTATCAACATGCTGCACGTTCCGTATTCGAATACGAATGCCGCGCTCCGCGATGTTGTCTCTGGCGAAGTTCCAGTGATGTTTACGTTTCTCGGTACGGTCGACGCGTACCTGCATAGTGGTGAGCTCGTGCCGCTTGCCGTGACCAGCGCCAAGCGCGATCCAGCTTGGCCGGACATTCCGACGGTGGCAGAGCAGGGTCTTCCCGGCTACGAAGTGGCAACCTGGAGCGGTCTACTGGCGCCTGCCGGGATCGCGCCCGAAATCGTTGACCGCCTCTACCGGGAATGCGCACGGATATTGCAGCTACCCGAGGTACGCGAGAAGCTTCTGCTCATGGGCAACCAGCCCGTCGGCAGCACGCCGGAGCAATTTGCCTCCGAACTCAAAGCCGATGTGCCTAGGTGGAAGGCAATTGCTACCCAGGCCGGCATCCGGGCGGAATAACGCGCGGACGCTCGCGCGGGCGGCATCGACAATGCTACATGCTGCGCCGGTACTCTCCGCCGACTTCGAACAACGCCCTTGTGATCTGTCCAAGCGAGCACACCTGCACGGTGTTCATCAACTCCGCGAACACATTGCCATTCTCGATCACTGTTCGCTTGAGCTTCTCTAGCGCCCTGGGTGCAGCGGCCGCGTTGCGGGAGTGAAACTCGTGTAAACGTCGCAGCTGCGATTGTTTCTCGTCTGCCGTCGACCGCGCCAGCTCGAGCTTCTGCGGCGTCTCGCTACTGTGCGTATTGCGGAAAGTATTCACGCCAACAATCGGGTAACTCCCGTCGTGTTTCTTGTGTTCGTAGTAGAGCGATTCTTCTTGGATCTTGCCGCGCTGGTAACCTGTTTCCATGGCGCCCAGCACACCGCCGCGCTCGGAAATTGCCTCAAATTCCTTGAGCACTGCTTCCTCTACCAGATCGGTTAGCTCCTCGATGATATAGCTGCCTTGATTCGGGTTCTCGTTCTTGCTGAGCCCCCA
This sequence comes from uncultured beta proteobacterium, assembly GCA_963777455.1. GTDB lineage: Bacteria > Pseudomonadota > Gammaproteobacteria > Burkholderiales > Casimicrobiaceae > PALSA-1003. The sequence continues at coordinate 1,225,925 of CAVZQQ010000004.1, read as the reverse complement.
CTCGCGGTTGATGATGAGCTGGATCGCCATTGCGCGGCGCACCGATTCCTCGGTCGGCGTAGTGATCGCTTCGTCGTAAGCGTTGGTATGCAAGCTATTGGTATTGTCGTAGGTGGAGATCAGCGCCTGCAGCGTCGTTCGGATATCGTTGAACGCGATCTCCTGCGCATGCAGGCTCCGGCCGCTCGTCTGCGAGTGAAACTTGAGCTTCTGGCTGCGCTCATTGGCACCGTAGCGTTCACGCATGGCCACGGCCCAAATACGCCGCGCGACGCGACCAATGACGGCGTATTCGGGATCCATCCCGTAGCTGAAGAAGAAGGACAGATTCGGGGCGAAATCGTCGACGTGCATGCCACGGGCGAGGTATGCCTCGACGAAGGTGAAGCCGTTCGACAGCGTGAACGCAAGTTGGCTGATGGGGTTGGCGCCGGCTTCGGCGATGTGATAGCCCGAGATCGACACCGAGTAGAAATTTTTTACCTGGTGCTGGACGAAGTATTGCTGGATGTCCCCCATCACCTTGAGGCTGAATTCAGTGGAGAAAATACAGGTGTTCTGCCCTTGGTCCTCCTTGAGGATGTCCGCCTGCACCGTGCCGCGCACCGTCGCAAGCGTCCATGCAGCGATCTTCTGGGCCTCGTCATCCGTGGGATCGCGGCCGTTGTCCTTCTGGAACTTCTCGAGCTGCTGATCGATCGCGGTGTTCATGAACATCGCCAGGATCGTTGGCGCCGGGCCGTTGATGGTCATCGACACGGAGTTGTTCGGCGCACACAGGTCGAAGCCCGAATACAGCACTTTCATGTCGTCGAGCGTGGCGATCGATACGCCCGAGTTGCCAACCTTCCCGTAGATGTCGGGGCGCAGATCCGGATCGTTGCCGTAAAGGGTCACGGAGTCGAACGCGGTTGACAGCCGCTTCGCCGGCATGCCGTCGGCGAGCATGTGGAAACGCTTGTTGGTGCGGAACGCGTCGCCCTCCCCCGCGAACATGCGCGTGGGATCCTCGTTCTCGCGCTTGAAGGCGAACACCCCCGCGGTGAACGGAAAGCTGCCCGGAACGTTCTCTTCGAGCTGCCAGCGCAGGATTTCGCCATCGTCCTCGAACTTCGGCAGCGCCACCTTGGGGATGTGCGTGCCGGATAACGATACCGTCGTCAGTGCCGAGCGGATTTCCTTGCCCCGGATTTTTACGATGTATTCGTCGCCGGTGTAAGCGGCCCGCGTCTTCGGCCACATATCGAGCAGTTTGCGTGCCCGCGGATCGAGACGCCTGTCGCGTTCATCGGTCAGCGCTTCCAGAGCGCGGGCGACGCCGGCGGACGGGTCCCCGACTGCTTCGCCGCGAGGCTAGCTGGTCGCCTGCCCCCGATGCCCTCCTTGTCGCCCTTTCGCTCGTTGGCCGCGTCGAGCATTGCCCGCACCGCTTTGAGTTGCTGTCGCTCGCGCGCGATCTTCGCTTGTTCCTTCGTCCAGCCCCGGTAGCCGCGCACGGTCTCGGCGATCTCGGCGAGGTAGCGCACCCGTGCCGAGGGCACGATAAAGTTCTGTGCGGTAGAGTGTTTCACCGTCGCTGGCAGGCAGCTTTCCCGGCGCGAGCTTCAAGCCCTCCTGCACCAGCCGCCCGGCCAGCGCCTGATAGAGCGCGGTCACCCCGTCATCGTTGAACCGCGCGGCGATCGTCCCGTAGACGGGCATCTCATCGGGCACCTGGGTGAACAGCTCGTGGTTGCGCTGGTACTGCTTGCGCACGTCGCGCAGCGCATCCGCCGCGCCCTTGCGATCGAACTTGTTGATCGCCACGAAGTCCGCGAAGTCCAGCATGTCGATCTTCTCGAGCTGGCTCGCCGCACCGAATTCAGGCGTCATCACGTAGAGCGAGCAGTCCACCAGCGGCACGATGGCCGCGTCGCCCTGACCGATGCCCGAGGTCTCGACGACAATCAGATCGAAGCCGGCCACCTTGCACGCGGCGATGGCGTCGGGAAGCGCCTTCGAAACCTCGGTCCCCGCCTCGCGGGTCGCCATCGACCGCATATAGATGTTGTGGTGCTGGATGGCATTCATGCGGATGCGATCACCAAGCAGCGCCCCGCCGGATTTACGTCGTGACGGATCGATGGAGATGATCGCGATCTTGAGCCTGTCGCCCTGATCGATGCGAAAGCGGCGGATCAGCTCGTCAGTGAGCGATGACTTGCCAGCACCGCCGGTCCCGGTGATCCCCAGCACCGGCGCTTTGGATGCTTCCGCCGCGCGCAGCAGATCGTCGCGCAGCTTCGCCGGGACGGCTTCGGCCTCGAAGCCGGTGATAAAGCGCGCGAGAACGCGCTTGTCCCCCGCCTTGAGCGCGACCAAGTCCCGGGGCAGGTCCTGTGCCAGATCGACATCGCAGGGGGTGACGATCTCGTTGATCATTCCCTGCAAGCCAAGCCGCTGGCCGTCTTCCGGCGAAAAGATGTGGGTGACGCCGTATTGCGTGCAACTCTTTGATCTCGGAGGGGATGATCACCCCGCCGCCACCTCCGAACACTTTGATGTCGGCCCCGCCTCGTTCGCGCAGCAACTCGAGCATGTACTTGAAGAACTCGACGTGGCCGCCCTGGTACGACGAGATCGCGATGCCATGCACGTCTTCCTGCAGCGCGGCAGTCACGATGTCCTCGACCGAGCGGTTATGCCCCAGGTGGATAACTTCGCAACCGGTCGCCTGGAGGATGCGGCGCATGATGTTGATCGACGCATCGTGGCCGTCGAACAGGCTCGCGGCCGTGACGAAGCGCACCTTGTGGGTGGGCTTCGCGACCGGCGGCTTCTTGGCGATAGCGACGTCGTTCATCCACGGCTCCCGAGGCGCAAATGCCTGCCACCGCGCGGGTGGAAGGCAAGCTTACCCCACGCCGGCAACCCGACGACACTACCTTACGTTTACGTAAACGTCAATTCTCGCGCAAGCGGGCCGCCGGTGACCGGGACGCCGGCCACGGTCCTGGCCGGCATGGCGCTGATGCACCGCCAAGGGGCTCCTTGAGCAACGTCCCGAGGCAGGAGGGAGAATCCCCTGTTGGCATGCGAAGTATTCACCGGGAACCAACGCCCGCCCAAGCGCTCCATTGCATGCCCGCTCGGCCTTTCGGTGCCGCGCTAGGCGCGCCCGTTTTTCCTTGGATTTCGGCGTTCTGACCCAACACTACCCCCATGCTCTCTCTCCGCGCCCTCGTCCGCATTGCCTTGCCCTGTCTTGCGCTCGTCTCGCCCGCCGTCGCCGCCGTGTTGCCCGCCGGCGTCGAGCTGGGACCCAGCGTCGAAGGGGTCACCGAGTACACGTTGGCCAACGGCTTGCGGATTCTGCTCTTTCCCGACGCGACGCAACCGAAGACCACGGTTAACGTGACCTATCTCGTCGGCTCGCACCATGAAAACTATGGCGAGACCGGCATGGCCCATCTGCTCGAGCACCTCATGTTCAAGGGTACGCCGGCGCACGGCAATATCATGACCGAGCTTGGTCGCCGCGGCATGGACTTCAATGGCTCGACCTGGTTCGACCGCACCAACTACCACGAGACGTTTCCGGCGTCAGCCGAAAGCCTGGACTGGGTGCTGGCCATGGAAGCCGACCGCATGGTCAACTCGTTCATCGCGCGCAAGGACCTCGACCGCTGAGATGACCGTCGTGCGCAACGAGATGGAGAGCGGCGAGAACAATCCGCGCAGCATCCTGGTGCAGCGCATGTTGTCAGCTGCATTCAACTGGCACAACTACGGCAAGGAGCCGATCGGCGCGCGCAGCGACGTTGAGCGCGTCAACATCGAGCGCCTGCAGGCGTTCTATCACCTGTACTACCAGCCGGACAACGCGGTGCTGATCGTCGCCGGCTCGTTCGATGCCGATGAAGCGTTGCGCTTGATCGCCAAGCATTTCGGGCCGATTCCGCGGCCAACGCGCAAGCTGCCTCCGCTCTACACCGATGAGCCGGTTCAGGATGGCGAGCGCCAAGTTGTGCTGCGCCGCGTTGGCGATACTGCGATCGTTGGCGCGCTGTATCACACCATGCCGCAGGCGAGCCCCGATTTCGTCGCGATGGACGCACTCACCGATATCATGACCGTCGCGCCCTCGGGGCGACTCTATCGCGCGCTGGTCGATACCAATCTCGCGAGTGCCGTCGACGGCGACAACTGGGGCATGCACGATCCGGGCGTCGTAATGTTCTTCGCGCAGGTCGCTGAAGAGGGCTCGCTGCCCAAGGCGCGCGAAGCGATGCTCGCCGCGCTCGAAGGCGTGGCCGCGCAGCCGATCAGCAGCGCCGAAGTCGAGCGTGTTCGCGCGCGCTCGCTCAACGAATTCGAACGCATCATCAATAACCCGCAGGCCGTCGCCACGTCGCTATCGGAATCGATGGCGAGCGGCGACTGGCGGCTGTTCTTCCTCGAACGTGATCGCTGGCGCCAGGTCAGTGCAGCGGACGTGCAGCGGGTGGCAATGGCCTACCTCAAGGCATCGAACCGCACGGTCGGTGAATTCCATCCCTGATGCCCATCCGGATCGCGCGCCGATGCAAGCCGCCATCGACATCGGTGCCATGGTCAAGGACTACAAAGGCGACGCGGCGGTCGCCGCAGGAGAGACTTTCGACGCGACGCCGGCCAATCTCGATGCGCGCACGCAGCGCTTTACGCTCGCCAACGGTATGAAAATCGCCCTGCTGCCCAAGAAAACCCGCGGCGGCATGGTGCAATTGGCACTGAAACTGGACCACGGCGACGAGCGATCGCTCATCGGCCGGGATACCGACGGCACGCTGGCGGCGGCCATGCTCCTGCGCGGCACAACCCAGCACAGCCGCCAGCAAATCGAGGACTTGCTCGACGCCTCCCGTGCCCGCCTTTCCATCGGTGGCGAATGGAACCGGCACGCAGGTGCGCGGCCAGACGGTGCGTGAAGACCTGCCCGGTACGCTGCGCCTCGTCGCCGAAATCTTGCGCGAGCCTCGTTCCCTGCGAGCGAATTCGACAAGCTCAAACGCGAGCGCTCGGCCGATGTCGAAGAACGGCGCAGCGACCCGGAAGATATTGCCGAGCGCATGCTCGGCCGCTATGGCAATCCCGTACGCGGAGGGGGACGTACGCTATGTGCCAACGATCGATGAGGAAGTGCGTAGCCTGGAATCGGCGACGCTCGAAGGCGCCCGGGATTTCTACTTTCGTTTCGCCGGTGGTTCACACGCCGAGCTCGCGATCGTAGGCGATTTCGACGCTGCGACCGTGAGAGCGTTATTGGATGAGCTGTTCGGCTCGTGGACCTCCCGCGAGCCATACGTGCGCGTACCAGAACCACTGGTTGCCAAGCGGGCCAAGGAAATCCGTGCCGAGACGCCGGATAAGGCCAACGCGGTGCTTTCCGGCGAGCTCGCGCTGCCGGTGACCGACACGAGCCCGGATTATCCCGCGCTGGCGGTCGCGAACTTCATCCTTGGCGGCTCGCCCAATTCGCGCCTCTGGGAGCGCATCCGGCAACGCGAGGGGTTGAGTTATGCCGTCTATTCGGCGCTTGACGCATCGAGCTTTGAACCGAATACGTCGCTGACGCTGGAGGCGATCTTTGCACCGGAGAACCTGGTACGGCTCAAGACGGCCCTGAACGAGGAAATCGTGCGCGCGGTGCGCGACGGCTTTACCGACAAGGAAGTTGCCGACGCCAAGAAGGCGATGCTCGCAGGAGCGCGCGCTTGGCCGGGCACAGGATGCCCGCTTAGCCGGCGAGCTCACGAAGCAGGCCTACCTGGGCCGAACCTTTGCATTTGCGGCAGCGATCGACGCTGGAATCGCCGCCGTCAGCACCAAGGCGGCCAACGCCGCCCTGCGCAAGTACGTCCAGCCGGATGGGTTCGTCGCCGTGTTCGCCGGCGATTTTGCGAAAAAGCCCTAGTTCGGTGGTCATTCTGCGTCCGGCCAATCGGTAAACCTCCCTCTCGCCAAGCGGTGGCATCGCTTATGATCGGCCGATGCCCGGAGCAACCGTGAGCGCCAAGCCCCGTCTCGCCGCGCGCGATCTCGGGCTCATTCTCGTCGTCGTCGCGTTGTTGGGCTTCTCGTTCGTCCCGATCAAAGTGGGCTTGCGCGAAATCCCGCCGTTCGCGCTCGCGGCCCTGCGCTTTTTCTTTGCTGCCGTACCGCTGGTGTTCTTCGTCAGACGGCCGCGCGTGCCGTGGTACTACATCGCCGGCTACGGTCTTGTCATCGGTGTCTGCCAGTTCGGATTGCTGTTCCTCGGCATGAAGACTCGGTATGCCCGCGGGATTGGCGTCGCTTGTCATCCAGCTGCAGATCTTCTTCACAGTCGGGCTGGCAATCGGGTTTCTCGGGGACACGTTGCGCAAGCAGGACCTGATCGGCGCCGCGATCGCCGCGGTTGGGGTCGTGCTGCTAGGCGCATACCAGCTGCAATCTGGAATGACCGCCACGCTGGTGGGGTTTCTGCTCGTAATCGCCGGCGCCTTGGCGTGGGGAATCGGCAACGTGGTGGCCAAGCAGGCTGCAAGATTCGACCCCGATATGTTCGCCCTCGTCGTCTGGTCGAGCCTCGCGCCGCCGCTGCCGCTAGCGCTCCTGTCCTACGCATTCGAGGGCGGCGCCGGGGTGGCGCGCGCAGTCGCCTCGGCGAGCCCGCTTGCTTGGAGTTGTGTGCTGGTCCTCGCGTGGGGCGCGACCTTGTTCGGCTTCGCGTCGTGGGCGCGTCTGCTGCACAAGTATCCGACAGCGCTGGTGTCACCGTTCGCGCTGTTGATCCCGGTATCGGGACTGGCAAGCGGGGCCGTCTTCCTGGGCGAAAGCCTAGCGCCGCTGCAGCTGACGGGCGTCGCGTTTGTGCTTGCCGGCCTCGCCGAGAACGTATTCGGCGGCGGTCTGCGTGGGTCGTTGCGACGGCCACCCGCGTGATTCGCAACGGCTTGCAATTACCCCGCAATGCCCGCATTCTCTGGCGGCGGTCAGCGCGCCCGCCAGCCCTTAGCGCACGTATCTGCCCATGATTGCCTCGACGAATGCCCGCATGCCGACGATTTTTTTCGGACACGGCAGTCCGATGAACACACTCGAGCACAACCGTTACACCGCCGCCTGGCGGCAGCTTGGCGCACTCGCTGGGCGGCCCAAGGCGATCCTGGCGATTTCGGCGCACTGGTACACGCAGGGAACTGCGGTCACGGCCATGACACAGCCGAAGACCATTCACGACTTCTATGGCTTTCCCGAGGCGCTGTTCAACGTCCAGTATCCGGCGCCCGGCGACCCTGACCTCGCGGCGCGGGTGCGTGACCTACTTGGCGCCGACCGCCGTCGCCCTTGATCATTCCTGGGGACTCGATCATGGAACATGGTCGGTGCTCAAGCACGCCTTTCCTGACGCCGACATCCCCGTCGTACAGCTGGCTATCGACGCAACCCAGCCCGCAGCATTTCATCACGCCATCGGCGCCAACCTGGCGCCTCTGCGCGACGAGGGCGTGCTCATAGTCGGGAGCGGCAACGTCGTGCACAACCTGCGCCTGATCGGTTGGGGCGGCGGGGAAGCCTACGATTGGGCGACGCGATTCAACGACTACGTCGGTGAGGCGCTCGCGACGCGGCAACACCAGCAATTGATCAACTACGCGCAGGCCGGGCATGACGCGCGCCTTGCAGTACCGACGCCGGAGCATTACCTGCCCATGCTCTATGTGCTGGGCGCGCAGCATCCAGATGAGTCGTTGCACGTCGCAATCGATGGCATCGAGATTCGCTCGATCGGGATGCTGAGCTTTTGGGTCGGATCGCGTTGACCGTGCAGGGACGAATGGCCACGCTTAACAAACAGGTCCTTCTCGCCAGTCGCCCGCAGGGTCGCGTGACCGAGGGCAACTTCCGCATTGTTGAGGCGCCCATTCCTCAACCGGGAGACGGCGAGGTGCTGGTAAGAAACGAGTGGCTTTCGCTCGACCCGTATATGCGCGGGCGAATGAATGAAGCCAAGTCGTATGTGGCACCGGTCCAGCTTGGCGAGGTTATGGTCGGCCAGACGGTTGGCGAAGCGATCGAGTCCCGGGATCCACGTTTCAAGCCTGGCGACCAGGTGCTGACCGCCATGGGCTGGCAGCTCTACGGCGTAGCCCGGGCCAGCGACCTCACGCCCATCGACGCCACCCGCGCGCCAGCTTCCTACTACCTCGGCATCTTGGGGATGCCCGGCATGACCGCGTGGTTCGGCCTGTCCGAGATCGGCCGACCCAAGCCAGGAGATACAGTCGTCGTTTCGGCTGCGTCGGGTGCGGTTGGCAGCGTGGCCGGGCAGTTGGCGAAACTTGGAGGCTGTCGCGCCGTCGGCATCGCCGGTGGTCGGATGAAGTGCGAGCACGTCGTGCACGAGCTCGGATTTGACGCCTGCGTCGACTACAAGGCGGGCAACCTGCTGCAGGATCTGCGTCAAGCCTGCCCGAACGGCGTTGACGTCCATTTCGAGAACGTCGGCGGTGAGATTCTCGACACGTTGCTGCGCATCATGAACCCGTTCTCCAGGATAATCGTGTGCGGCCTGATCGCGGAGTACAACGCAAGCCAGCCCCATGCCTACGCCACACTCCGTTCGCTGTTGGTCAACCGCATCCGGATGCAGGGCATGCTCGTGTTCGACTGGAAGAGTCGCTATGGCGAGGCGCTCGAGGGCCTGGCGCGCCATCTGGCCGAGGGCAAGCTCAAGTACCGCGAATCGCTCGTTCATGGCATCGAAAACGCCCCGATGGGACTCATCGCCCTGCTCCAGGGCGATAATTTCGGCAAGCAACTCGTCAAGCTTGTGTGAGGCGGCGGCCCGCACGGGCGGGAAGCTGCGCCGCGCCAGCCGTGTGCGGGGCGCTTGGGCTCGCGTTGCCCCACCGCACATTTTTGTAATCGATTTGATGACTCGGTACACTATCAGGTTTGCTGCGGTATTGAACCTTCCGCGCCTTTCCCTGTTGCACACGTGAAACTCTATCGCAGGCTGTTGCGTTATGTACGCCCGTATCGCGGCGTATTCGGGCTTGCGATCGTCGGCATGTTGGTTGTGGCTGGGACCGATTTGCTGCTGTTGCAAGGTCTTACGCCGCTGCTGCGCAGCCTGCAAACGCCCGGGGCGAAGCCGGCCTGGTACTTTGCCGTCGGTATCGTCGGCGTTTTTATCCTCCGCGGCATTGGCTCCTACGTCAGCGAGTTTGGACTGGCATGGATCGGTTCGCGGGTCGTGTTTGATCTGCGCAGCGAAGTGTGCGACCACCTGCTGCGCCTGCCTACGTCGTTTTTTGACGCCAGTTCCGCCGGTATCCTGCTATCGAAGGTAACCTTCGACGCCCAGCAGATTTCCGCGGCCGCATCGGAGGCAATCACCGTCAGTATCCGGAACACGCTGACGATCGTGCTCATGCTGGCCTATCTGCTCTATCTGAATTGGCAACTCACCTTGATCGCGTTCCTGGCATTCCCCATGGTCGGGATTGCAATCCGGATGGTCCACGGCCGCCTGCGCCGCGTGAGTCGGCTCGTTCAGGAGCGCATCGGGGTTCTGACGCACGTGCTGGAAGAGGCGATTGGCGCGCATCGCGTCGTGAAGGTTTTTGGCGGCGAAGCTTTCGAGAGCAGCCGGATGCGCAAAATGAGCGACCGCCTCAGGCAGGCCGTCGCCAAGCAGGCATCGGCAGCGGCCCTGGGAACCCCGATAACGCAGATCATCGTCGCGTGTGCCGTCGGCGTCATCGTCTGGACGGCATTGCAGCAGAGCGCCTCTAAGGGATTTGACGCGCCGCAGTTCATGACCTATGTATTCGCACTATTGCACCTGTTGAACCAGCTCAAGACACTCAGCAATGTAGCCGGCACCATCCAACGCGGGCTCGCCGCGGCCGAGAGCGTATTCGCGTTGATCGACGAGGTGCCGGAACCCGACACCGGCACGATAGAGCTCGGCCGCGCGGCCGGGCAGGTCGTCTTCGAGAATGTTACCAAGCGCTACGGCGCGGACGCGGCGCCCGCCCTTTCCCTGGTGAATCTCACCATCGCACCGGGAGAGTCGATCGCACTGGTGGGACCCAGCGGCGGCGGAAAATCAACGCTCGCCAACCTCATTCCGCGGCTGTACGTCCCCACCGAGGGTCGCGTGCTTCTCGACGGGTTGGATATTGCAACCATTCGCCTGAAGGATCTGCGCCGGCAAATCGCCCTGGTCAGCCAGGACATCGTCCTTTTCAACGAGAGCGTTGCCGCCAACATCGCCTACGGGACGCTGGCCGGCACCTCCCGCGAGGCGATTGCGAGTGCGGCGGAGGCGGCCAACGCTCTCGACTTCATCCGCGCCATGCCACAGGGCTTTGACACGATCGTGGGCGAGCGGGGCACGCGGCTTTCTGGCGGACAGCGCCAGCGCATCGCCATCGCGCGCGCCATACTGAAGGATGCACCGATACTCATCCTCGACGAAGCGACCTCGGCTCTTGATACCGAATCTGAGCGACAAGTGCAGATCGCCCTGGACCACCTCATGAGCGGTCGAACGACCATCGTAATCGCCCATCGGCTTTCGACCATCGAGCATTGCGACCGCATCGTTGTGCTTGAAAACGGGCGCATCGCGGAGCAGGGAACGCATCGCGAGCTGTTGTCGCGCAAGAGCATCTATGCCCGACTCTACGAGCGCCAGTTCCGGGATGACTGATACCGCGCGAAGCTTGAGTCGCTGACGCCACGGCCGGCGCAACCGCTCGTGGGCGTCGGTGCACGCAGGGTGGCTCAGTCCCGCAGCGCGATTTGGGCGAGCTGGGAGAGGGACTCGTCGAGGACCAAGAGTTGCAGCACCTGTTCAGCGAGACTCCTCGAACCGGTGCGCCATGCGGCCACGAAGCGGTCGACCGGAGATTGGGAAAGCTGTCCGGCGGACAGGGCGAAGAGTCGCTGTCCGAGCCCGTCGAGCCGCGGCGCCAGGTCGCCCCGCAGCCAGCCGTCCAGCGGGGGGTTAAACCCTCGCTTCTTGCGGCCGAAAGGTTCGAGATCGGCAATGGGCGCGAGTGCCGGGGCGAGAAACTGTTTGGCTGGCGTGGTAAAGCGCTGCGCCGGGGCGATGCCCATGATACAAGCCACAAAGTGATGATCCAGGAAAGGCGCGCGCAATTCGAGCCCGTGCGCCATGGTGCAGAGATCACCCTTGCGCAGAATGTACTCAGGCAGGTAGTTCAACCGGTCGATTTCGAGCAAGGTACGGAGGTCGGCGCGGCCGGTGTCCTCGGGCATGCGCCAATAGTGCGGTTGCGGGGCAAGATCGGGTTCCAAGAACCGGCGCTGGCGGGGGCTCAATCCGGAAAACCGCAGCACGTAAGCAGACCGCCAGTCGAGGCGCAGCTCTTCGGCCGCTCGCTGCCAGCCGCGGCTGCCGATCGTCGGCGACGCTTTCAGCCATGGCAGGACCGTTCCCTGCCGCCAACCGGTGCGCAGATGCTTAGCGTAGCGTTTATATCCGGCAAATAGCTCGTCGCCGCCATCGCCGCCCAGGACAACCTTGACGTGACGTGTCGCTTCCCGCGCCAGTTGCCACGTCGGCACGCTGCTCGGGTCGGCAAACGGCTCGTCGAGATCGGCGACGAGTTGGGGAAAGTCGTCAGCGATACGTTCGGAGATGTCGACCGAAACGTTGGGCAGTCCGAGATGCACCGCGGTAGCACGGGCCTCGCCGCTCTCATCAAAGCTCGTTCCCGGGAACGCGGCCGTGAAGGTCTGCAACCCTGAATGCCGCATGCCAGCCAGGCGGCACGCCACCACGCTCGAGTCGATTCCCGACGAAAGAAACAGCCCGAGCGGTCTGTCCGCAACCGTGCGCATGTGGATTGCCGCATCCAGGGTGGGAAGCCAAGGGTCCGTCGCCGCTTCAGGCCGCCAGTATTCGTGCTCGGTCAAGTTGCCGGTGACGAGGTCGTAGCGCAGGTATTGCGCCGCGGGCAATCTCCGTCCCTGGGCAAACACGGTTCGCGGCGCCGGGATCGTCCGGTGTGCGAGAAACGCGTCGATACTTTCCGCCGAAAACTGACGGGAGCCGGGCGGCAGCCAGGGAAGCAGCGCGCGCACGGTCGAGGCGAATGCGAAACCATCGCTGCCGATGCGAATAGACGATGGGTTTCAAACCGAAGCGATCGCGAACGATATAGACGGTCCGTTGGCGCAGGTCCAAGATAGCTATCGCAAACATGCCGCGCAGTCGTTCGAGAAAGCGCAGCCCCCAATGCTCGTAGGCATGAAGGATGAACTCGGTATCCGAGCGCGTGCGAAAGTGATAGCCGGCCTCGGCAAGCGTCCTGGCGTCAGCGGCCCAGTCGTAGACCTCGCCGTTGTAGGCTATCCAGACGTCTCCCGCGGCGTTGGCCATGGGTTGATTGGCGTCCGGACGCGGGTCGATGATCGACAGGCGCGTACCGAGCAGCCCGTTCGGAGCCGGCGCGTCGGTACGCTTCCAGTCGGCGGTCCACAGGACCGCGGACTCGGCGTCGGGGCCGCGCGGACGCAGCGCACTGAGCATCCGCTCGATCGAACCGGTTGACATGGTGCGTGCGCCGAAAAAACCGGCGATTCCGCACACCTCAGTGCACTCCGGCCACGTGACGGAAGATGACCTCCATGCGGTCAAGCATCTGACCCATACCAAAGTCGCGCGCGGCGCGCTGGCGCCCCTGCGACCCAAAGCGAGTGCGCAACGGCTCGTCATCGCGCAAGCGCGCGAGCCCGAGCGCAAGAGCCTCTGCGGAGCGCGGCGCAACGAGAAGCCCGGTACGCTCATGGTCCACCACCTCCGGGATAGCCCCGACCCGTGTGGATACAACCGGGATGCCGCAGGCCATGGCCTGCATGATCGCCTGGGGAACACCTTCCTCGGCGTAGGACGGCAACGTGACCAAGTCCATCGCCTGAAACCACGGCACGACATCGTCCTGCTGCCCTACAAAGCGCACGATGTCGCCCAGCCCCAGCGCAGCAAGATGCGCCTCGAGCTTGCGGCCGGTGTGGTCCATCGCCGACGATTACGACCGTCCCAATCCGACTCCAACTTCTACGGTCCAGCGCGATTGCCTCGAACAGGTATTCGTGGCCCTTCCAGTTACGCAGCGTCGCAATGCATCCGAGCGCGTAGCGCTGCTGCAACCCGATGCTGTCGGCGTGCGACGCGTCGCATCGCCCGGAACGAAACGCGGGAGATCGATGCCGGTCGGCACCGAGGTTACCCGGTCGCCGGGAATGCGCAGGCCGGTCGTGAGCTGCTGTCGGAGTGCTTCGCCAGTGGTGACGACGTGCGCCGTGGCATGGGCGTAGAGCCAGCGTGTTGCGGCGCGCCTGTTGATTGCGGTGGACACGTGCCTTGTGCGGACAGATGGGGGAGGATCGCGCATGGTGGCACATGCAATCGCTGCGAGCCAGCTATCGGTCGAACTGTGCGTGTTGACGACGTCAACTTGCGCCCGATTGGCCGCGAGCCAACGCCGCATCGACCAGAAATCATGCACGCCCTTCTTGCCGATCGGCAGCGTCACCACTGGAATTCCAGCGCGTACGGCCGCCGCTCACGATAGCCGTCGCGGGTGGCGCGACAAGCCTTACCCGGTGGCCCGCGTTCCAGCATTCCTGCGGCTTCCGTAAGAATACGGATCTCCTGGCCGCCCCACCCCGAGGAAGCTTCGGTATGCACGATCGACAACGGGCGCATTGATCACACGACGAAATCCGGTTGGTACCGTGCGAACCAGCGCTCGAGAACCAGTAGTGTCCAGAGGCGCGTGGCATGGTTTTTTCGACCCGAGAAATGCTCGGAACAGATTCTACGAAGCGCGGGAACGTCGGATCAGCCCACGGCGCTGCAAACCCTCCGGGCCCAGCGCCAAAGCTGATCTCTGGCCGCAGCTCATTGGTCATCCAGCGATCGAGCGGCATCGTAAATCCCTGCTTAGAACGGTAAACGACCTCCCGCGGCAAGTAGCGTTCGGCCAAGCGCTTTAGGAGCACCTTGGCGACGCCACCGTCGCTTACCTTGAGCGCAGGATCCAGGCGCGCGCACCACCCGACGAGGTCCTGGTCGAGGTAGGGCACGCGCGCCTCAAGCGAAAATGCCATGGTTGCGCGATCGACCTTGGCCAGGAGATCGTCGGGCAGCCAAAGACGCGTGTCGATGTTCAGAAGCCGATCCAGATAGGCAGGCGAGTCACATTCGGTGAAGAACGCTTCGGCCCGATCGGCCAGAGTCGTTTGCGTTGCAAGGCGGAATGAGTCGGTAAAGTAGGAGCGCCGCAAGGCGGAGTCGAAGATATTGGAGATCGTCGTGTAGCGTCGGCGAGCCGGTTCCAGTACTGCCTTGAGAATGCGATCTCGCGTCAGGCAGCCCCGGAAGGCCGCGCAGGAGCCAGGGCAGCGGCGAACCCTTCGCGCCGAGGACGCTCGTGACTCGCTCCTCTCGAACGCGCTTGGCATAGTTATCGTAGCCGCCGAAGATCTCGTCCGCACCCTCGCCAGTGAGCACGACTTTTACCGTCTGGCGGGCAAACTCGGCCAGCGCCATGGTCGGTAGCGCCGCATGATCACCAAACGGCTCATCGAATGTCTCGACCCATCGATCCATGCCGGTTAATACGTCACCCGGCGCGAGCATCAAGCAATGATGGCGACTGCCAATGTGCGCCGCGACACGCTCGGCGTGCTCGTGTTCGCTCCCCACGGCGTGCCCGATGAAACCGAGGTTGAAGGTATCGATTGCCCCCCCGGAAAGCCGGTTCGCCATTGCGGCGACCAGGCCCGAATCGACCCCGCCACTAACGAAGACACCAACGGGAACATCCGAGACCAACATCGAGTCGACAGAACGCTTGAGCCGTTCGTCCAACATGTCCACCGCCGTCGCGGCATCGAACGCATGCTTGGGCACATAGGAGGGTGTCCAGAAGCTTCCTGTCCGCAGAGCGCCATCGCGCACGGAAAGCCAGTGCCCGGCCTCGAGTTTGCGAATCCCGCTATAGATGCTGTTCGGCGCCGGAATGTACTGGCACTCCAGATAGAGCCCCAACGCGTCGCGATCAATGGCTAGCGGCAAACCGGGAAATGGCAGGAGCGCCTTGAGCTCCGAGCCGAACACCAGGGTCCCGGCGTGCCATGCATAGTAAAGTGGCTTCACGCCCAGGTGATCCCGAGCGACAAAAAGCTGTCGGCGCGCACGATCCCACAGCGCGAACGCAAACATCCCCGTCAGCCACTCGAGCATGCGCTCGCCGCGCGCCCGCCAAGCATGCAGTATTACCTCGCCGTCCCCCTTGGTCAGGAACTTATGGCCGGCGGCCATAAGCTCCTCCCTGAGTTCGCGGAAGTTATAGATCTCGCCATTGAAAATCACGACGATCGAACCATCTTCCGAAACCAGCGGCTGGTTGCTCCCGACAATATCGATGATCGAAAGGCGGCGATGGCCCAACCCGACCGGGCCGTCGTAATAGAAACCGTCCGCGTCCGGGCCGCGATGGGCGAGCGCGGCGGTCATCCTTGGCAGTACTTCCCGCGCGCGTGAATCGGCGCTCCAGTACCCGGCAATGCCGCACATATTGCTTGGCGCAATCCTTTGCTATGACCCGCTGCCTGTGCCCGCGCCTGTTACAGACCTCGCACGAGGCATACTTCAGCGCCGAAGCAGGATAGGGAGCGCCGAGTCGGTTCCGCGTGCGTGGCGTCGCACAATGCAGCGAAACTCCAGCCTCTGCCATAACGGCGGCCGCGGACCGAATTGAAACCGTGACACTGGCGCCTTGCGCGAATAGTAGCCGAGGGAGAGAGCTGGCGCAAACCGCGCGGCCCAGTTCTGACGCAGCGGCGCCGACCGGTTCAGCGCGCCACGACCAACAGACTGAATGTCCCCGGGATGATTGGCGGCCGCGGTTTCGGCTGACTTGCGGTCGCGGGCGGGCGCGGCCCAAACTCTGCAGTCACCAGATAGATTCGTTCCTTTTGCGGATCAACCGCCATGGTTCGCGCGCCGCTCCTCGTGGGCACATTCTCCGCGACGAAGCGGTTAGGGGAGTCCTCGCGAACCACCGTCAACGTACCATCCCCGTTCGAACTGAATGCGAGATTGGCCTGAGGATCGAACGCTGTGGCATCGCATCCCGCTGCCGATGGGAACCGTCGCGATCACCTTTCCCTGGCCCGCATCGACAATCACCATGAGCTGGTTGCCACAGCCGATGAACAGGCGCTGTCGCTGGACATCCATCGCTATTCCGGTCGGACCGGCGCACGGCGCGAGCGCCCAGCGCGCCTCGATGCTCGCCCGGCTGGCGTCGATCTTGACCACTTCCGACTTGTCCTCGAGATTGAGATAGATTTTGCCGCGTCCGTCCGCTACCGCAAATTCTGGTTTTCCCTCCAATGGTAGAGTACTGATCACCGAGGCGGTTCGTGCATCGATCACCGAAGCATCGTGGCTTCCGCCATTGAACGCGAACACGCGCTTGGTGACCGGTTCGTAGAGAATTGCGTCGGGACCGGTGCCAACCGCGATGCGCGATAGTTGCCGCAGCGTCCGCAAATCGAAGGCTGTGACCGTCCCGTCACGCCCATTGCTCGTGTAGCCGGTCTCCAGCTCGGCGCGCCAAGGCGATGCCGTGGACGCCGGGCGTGTCGAGAATCGTACCCACGACCTTGCCGGCATCGGGATCGATCACGACCACTTGGGTTGCCCGAGCGATGTAAAGGCGACGGGCGGCCGCATCGAGCGTCAGGTAGTCCCAGCCGCCCTCGCCGCCAAGAACGATCTCCTGCACCTTGTGGTAGCCGGAGCCGCCCGCGCCCCGAGCCAGCAGCGGCGCGCCGTAAGCGAGAATGACAGTGAAAATCAAGCAAGCGTACACCCATGGTTCCCCCTGAAGAAAATCCGATCGGTGCAGCGTCATCTCGCGCTTGGACAGCGCGCTTGCGAAGGGGTTGCACATTCGCGACGCCCTCGTTGACACGTTTGCGTCGCGCGGGACAGAATTTGCCCGATGCTCGGGATGCCGGCGAGAGCGCCAGGGGCGGGATTGCCGGCGGCGTGCATTTCGGTGAGAATCCAGCGCACGAGACGTGGCCAAGGCCAACGGCGTAACCCTGAAACCTAACCCGATTCCGTAGCGCTCTGGCCTCATACCGGGCCCGCCGCCCACGGTAATCACCACCTGTCGAGTCAACATCATGCCTATGTGGCGATCGAAGCGGGTTTTCGCGGCCCGGAATGGCGGGGCCTGGCTCCTGGCCGCGGCACTTCTGCTTTTCGGTAACACTGGCTTTGCCGCGGACTCTCCGATACGCAGTATCGACGTCGCCTACGATGGCGAGACGTACGTCCTTAACGCCGTCATGTTCGCGCCCGTGGCCCAAGCGATTGCCTGGGATGTGCTCACCGATTTCGATCATATGGCCCAATGGGTGCCGAACGTTTCGCAAAGCAAGGTACTGAAGCGCGACGACAGCACGGTAATAATCGAGCAGCGCGGCGTAGCCAAATACGGCGCCGTGAGCTTTCCCTACACGACCGAACGGAAGCTCGAGCTCAAACCACAGAGCACCATCAACTCCACGCAAGTCAAAGGCAGCTTGCGTCGAGTCGTCTCGACGATGTTGATCGAACCCGAAGGGAAAGGAACGCGGCTGACTTACCACCTCGAAATTGTGCCGAACCTTTTTGCGAATGCGTTGCTCTCAAAAGACTTCCTCCAGCAAGAGATTGCCGACCAGTTTGGGGCGATCATCGGGGAAATGGTGCACCGCGTCCCGCCGTCGTAAGCTGACCTGGCGCTCGGATCGCCAGCTTCCTGACCAGACTTTAGTGGCTGCGACAGTACGCGTCGAGCGCCGTACAGAAACGCTGCTTGTCCGCCTCAGCGATGAACGAGGCGAGAAAGCTGTTTTGCGCTAGCACACGGACGTCGTCGCGAGACAAACCCAGAGCCTGCTGCGCGGCCGTTAAATTGTCATTGACGTAGCCGCCGAAGTAGGCCGGGTCGTCGGAATTGACCGTGACGCGCAGGCCTGCCCCCAGCAATTGCTTCAGGTTATGTCGCTGCAGATCCGGGAACACGCACAGCTTGACATTGGACAAGGGGCAGACCGTGAGTGGCACCTGCTCACGCGCCAGCCGCGCAACCAGCCCTTGGTCTTCAAGACAGCGCACGCCGTGATCGATGCGTTCAGCTTTCAGCAGGTCCAGCGCCTCGATGATGTACGCCGGCGGCCCCTCTTCCCCCGCATGCGCCACGACCCGCCAGCCGAGCTCGCGGCAGCGGCGAAAAACGCGCTCAAACTTGCTAGGCGGGTGTCCCCTCTCGGATGAATCGAGACCCACTGCGACGATCCGCTCCCGAAAGGGCAACGCTGCGTCCACGGTAGCGAAAGCCTCCGCTTCGCTCAGGTGGCGCAGGAAGCACATGATCAGGCGCGAGCTCATGCCCAGCTGGCGGCCGCCGTCCTCCAGCGCGTGAGTAATGCCCGCGATCACAGTGGCGAATGGCACGCCCCGAGCCGTGTGGGTCTGGGGATCGAAGAAAATCTCGGTATGCACCACGTTATCGCTCTTGGCGCGCTCGAGGTAGGCCCAGGTCAAGTCATAGAAATCTTGCTCCCGCCGCAACACGCTCGCCCCCGCGTAGTAGATGTCGAGGAAGGACTGCAGGTCGGCAAAGTGGTATGCCTCCCGCAGTGCTTCTACCGACGCATAACGCAGCGTCACGCCATTGCGCGCGGCCAGCCGCAACGCCAGTTCCGGCTCCAGCGTGCCTTCAATGTGCAGGTGCAGCTCGGCTTTGGGCATGCCGGCGATAAAGGCCGAGAGGTTGTTCGTCATGATGGGTGGCGACCCTGGTTTAAGGCGGTTGGCGCGGCGTTCTTCCGCAGTTTGCCAGAGGTGGTCCGGCAAGGAAAAGCAAGATGCCCCGGACCCGGCGCAGCCGGCAGGCGCCTATTATGAATTCAATGCTGATGGTGTAAGGTTGACCCATACGGTATGCGCTCACCCGAAGCGCATAGGTGCGGCGGCTGTGAGTCGTTTCGGAGACCGTGGGCGTCAGGCGCGGCCAGATGACGATGCCGGTTGACTGGAGAAATGGAATGGCGTTTGCCCCCTGGGCGGCCGACGCGGTGTCCTGGCATGACGAGCGGCACGGGCCGCTGCCCGTGCTGCTGTTCGTCCTCACCATGGTCACTGGCCTTGTCGACGCGGTCAGCTATCTCAAACTCGGTCACGTCTTCGTAGCTAACATGACCGGTAATGTCGTGTTCCTGGGCTTCGCCGTTGCCGACCCACAGGATTTCTCGATTTCCGCGTCACTGGTCGCCATGGCCGGGTTCCTCGTTGGCGCCCTGCTGGGCGGTCGCCTCGGCTCAAGCCTGGGGCATCATCGCGGTCGACTGGCGGCGGTGGCGAGCTACATCAAGATAGGGCTGGTGGGCGCAGCACTCGGGGTATCGCTCGCGCCAGTCGGTGCCGACGGCACCGTAACCCGGTACGCCCTTATTGTCTTGCTGGCGCTGGCCATGGGTTTGCAAAACGCCATCGCGCGCCGCCTTGGCGTCCCGGACCTGACGACAACGGTGCTCACGCTGACGCTAACCGGGTTGGCTGCCGATTCCACGCTGGCCGGTGGCAAGAACATCAACCCCGGCCGTCGCATACTGGCCACGGCAGTCATGTTCCTGGGGGCCGCCATCGGCGCCCTTCTTACTCTTCGGGTCAGTGTCAGTGCCGCTCTCGCGTTGGCATTGACGCTACTTATCGTCAACGGCATTGCGGCGTACCGGCTCTCGTCCTCTTCGGATCCATGGACGGTAGGAACCTGACAGCAGGGGCGCCCGGCTCGGCGTCGCCCTGGCGCGCCATGCGCGTGGCGGCGTAGCGGTTGAAGTCCGTAAGGGCACCCGTAACAGAAGCCTTCCCGTGAACCACGGTGCTGCATGCATGGTCCCGGCGAGCGCTGGGACTCAACGCTGTCTGGAGCTGCGATGAACGCTGCGCCGGAGCGGGCGACACCGCCATCGACGGCAGCTTCGCCCTGGAGCCCGTTGCGCAACGCGCTCTTTCGCAGCCTATGGATCGCCACAATTGTGTCGAACGTAGGGGGCTGGATGCAGGATGTCGGCGCCGGCTGGTTGATGACCTCGCTCTCCCCGGAGCCATCGATGGTGGCACTCGTAGAGGCCGCCGACAGTTTGCCGCTGATGCTGCTTGCCTTGCCGGCCGGCGCCCTTGCCGACATCGTGGATCGCCGCCGGCTGCTGATCGCCATTCAAGTCTACTTGCTCGTCGTGGGCGGCGCGCTGGCGGTGCTGACCTGGCTGCAGATGACGACAGCCTGGGCGCTCCTCGGATTCACGTTCGTCCTTGGGGTCGGTGCCGCGATGATGATGCCCGCTTGGTCGGCGATCGTGCCGGAGCTGGTCCCTGGCGACGAGATGCCGTCCGCCATCGCGCTCAATAGCGCCGCCATCAACGCCTCACGCGCGGTCGGGCCGGCACTTGCAGGGATCCTCGTCGCCGCGGTTGGCGCATGGCTGGTTTTTGTGCTCAGCGCCCTTTCCTATATCGGCATTCTGGTTGCGCTGCTACGGTGGCGGCGCGAGCACCGCAAGAGCACGCTACCCGCCGAGCGCTTTTGGAGCGCGATCCGTGTTGGCATGCGTTTCGTCATGCACACGCACGCGCTGCAGGTTGTGCTGATCCGCGGCGCTGCATTCTTCGTGTTCGCCAGCGCGACCTGGTCCCTGTTCCCCCTCGTCGTGCGGCAAGAACTCGGACGCGGCCCGGAAATCTACGGGTTGTTGCTGACCTGCATCGGAGTCGGCGCGGTGGGCGGGGCCGTGTTTCTGCCGCGCGTGCGGGCAAGGATTTCTCGCGACACGCTGGTCGCGGGCGCCAGCGCCCTCTACGCCCTGGCCGCCCTGGCTCTCGCGCATTTGCACAGCGTTGGCCTGCTGGCCGTGGCCATGCTAGCTACCGGCTTAGCCTGGATCGGGATTCTTTCGGCGCTGCAGGTCTCTGCGCAAATGACGCTGCCGGCGTGGGTCCGGGCCCGAGGGTTGGCAGCGTTTATGGTCGTGTTCATGGGCGGCATGGCGCTCGGCAGCATCTTGTGGGGCCAGGTCGCGTCCCGGATCGGCATTCCCGCGGCGCTCACCACGGCCGCCTTGGGTATCGTGCTGTTTATCGGGCTGACCTGGAGATTCAAGCTCGGTTATCACGAAGTGCGCGATTTCACGCCCTCGCTAGCCTGGCCGGTACCGCTCCTGGCGGAAATTCCGGAACCGGACAGCGGTCCAGTCATGGTTACGATCGAGTATCAGGTGCAACCGGACAAGCGCGTCGAGTTTGTCGCCGCGATGCAGGCCTTGCGCGAGATGCGTCGCCGCAATGGAGCCTTTTTCTGGGAGCTCTTTCACGTCTCAGCCGATCCCGCACACTTCGTGGAGTGCTTCATGGACGAATCATGGCTCGAACATCTTCGCCAACACGAGCGCGTAAGCGTCGCCGATCGCGAGATCCAGCAACGTGCCAAGCGGTTTCTGGTTGAGGGGACGGAGACCGTGTCCCGGCATTTGCTTGGAGATCGAGAACCCTGATCAGCGAGCGACACGGCAATGGTAAAGGTTGCAATTGGCAAGTGATTTGTTGACCGGAGAGGCTACATGACGACGCGTGGATTTTTCGGACGGCGGCCGAGCGACGAGGTGGCGCGGCGACTGCCGCCCGGGCAATACAAAACCGATGATTTCCCGGTCCTTGCCAAAGGACCGACACCGCGCGTAGATCTGGCTCGTTGGAGGTTCACGCTCTACGACGGCCCAGAACCGCTGACCAGTTGGAGCTGGGCCGAATTCGAGGCTCTGCCCCAGACAACCTGGCGCGGCGACATCCACTGCGTGACCAAATGGTCCAAACTGGACACCGCTTGGAGCGGGGTCACCATCGACGACCTGTTGCAAGCCGCTGGCATTACCCCGCCCAGCGCCTACCTCCTGGCCGAATCGTACGACGACTACTCGACTAACCTTCCAGTCGCGGATCTCCTGGGTGGCAAAGCCATGATCGCGACCCGCTTTGCGAGCGCCCCGCTCGAGGCGGAGCACGGCGGTCCGGCGCGGCTTCTCGTCCCCCACCTCTACTTCTGGAAGAGTGCGAAGTGGGTCCAGGGCCTGCGCTTCACCGCCCGCGACGAGGCGGGGTTCTGGGAGCTGCGCGGTTATCACATGTACGGCGATCCCTGGCGCGAGCAGCGCTATACCAACGACCCATGACCGTTGCGGCCGCGCCGATCGTGCTCGAACGCTGGCAAGAGGCGGTCATTGACCGGATCGTGCCGCGGACGGGTCGCGTGACCAGTGTCTTTCTGCGTGTCCACCTCGGCCCGCACCTTGCAGGGCAGCACGTCGACGTGCGCCTGACAGCCGCCGATGGCTACCAGGCGCAACGAAGCTATTCCATCGCCTCGGCTCCCGGGGTCGCTGAACTCGAGCTTGCGATCGAGCGCCTGGAGGATGGCGAAGTCTCCCCGTTCTTTCACGGCGTGGCCCGGGCCGGTGATGCCATCGAGGTGCGCGGTCCGATTGGCGGGCACTTCGTCTGGCGCGCCACAGATGGTGGCCCAACCTTGCTTATCGCTGGTGGCTCCGGCATCGTGCCGCTGATGGCGATCAGCCGCGATTGGTCAGCGACTGATGGCAAAACACCGATGCTCCTCGTTTATTCGGCTCGTACCTGGGAGGAATTGGTATTTCGCGATGAACTGCTGGACATCCAGGCGCAGATGCCGAGCTTCACCTTCATTGCAACGACAACGCGTGGGCCCCGGCACCGACCCGAGGATTACGGCAGTCGTATCGACCGATCGCTGGTCCACGACGTGTTGACGCGCTGGGCTCAGGTGGCTCACGGCGCTTACGCGTGTGGGTCGAATGTATTCGTCGAGGCGGTCACCACCGGTCTGGTCGCGGAGTCGGTACCTCCCGGGCGCATCCGTACGGAGCGCTATGGCGGGAAAACCTGAAAGGAGCATTCTTGGAAAACGCAAACAAATCCGAGATCTGGTTCGCCGCGGGTGTGCGCACGCCCTTCGCGAGAGTCGATGGGCCGCTCAGCTCATTCGATGCGATCAGCCTTTCCGTTCCGGTCGTGCGGCACATGCTCGAGCTGCTGGGCGGTGCCAAGCCCGACTTTGCGGTCTGGGGAACGGTCATACCTAACCTGACCTGGAGCAACATTGCCCGGGAAGTGATGATGGATGCGGGAGCGCCGCCAACCATTCCGGCGTTCTCGACCGTCATGGCCTGTTCAACGAGCATGATTGCAGCCATCGAGGCCGCGGGCATGATCGACGGGGTCAACCGCAACCTCGCACTGGTTGGCGGCGTCGAGAGCTTGAGTCGGATCCAGCTGGGCCTTGGCCAATCGCTCTCGGACTGGATACGCAGGTTTCAACAAGCGCGCTCGCTAGAACAAAAAATCTCGCACGCCTGGAAACTGAGGCTCGGCGACGTCAAGTTCTATATCCCCACCGTAACCAACCGCACCACCGGGATGAGCATGGGCGAACATACCGAGCTCACGGCCAAGGAGTGGCAGGTGCGTCGCGAGGAGCAAGACCAGATCGCCCTTGAGAGTCACCAACGCGCGGTCGCCGCCTGGGATCGTGGTTTCTTCGACGACTTGGTCATGCCGATTGGCGACCTGCGCCGCGACACCATTCCGCGCACCGATACCTCCCTCGAGAAGCTCGCGCGGCTGCAGCCAACCTTTGACCGCACGAGTGGCCACGGAACGCTTACCGCCGGCAACTCGTCACCGCTGACCGATGGCGCGGCGAGTCTTTGGGTCACTTCCCGCGAGGGCCTGGGCAAATTGCCGTCTGGTACCTACCGGGCCAAGCTGGTCGACTGGGAGATCGCCTCCATCGATCTGCGCACAGAGGGACTGCTCATGGCACCGGCATTTGCGATTCCGCGACTCCTCGCCCGCCAGGGGCTCGTCTACACTGACATCGACATCTGGGAAATCCACGAGGCATTCGCGGCCCAGGTGCTCTTTCACATCAAGGCGCTCGAAAACCCCGATTTCCTGCGCAACAAGGCGGGTGTGAGCAATACCTTCGGCCCGTTTCCCCGCGCGCGGGTGAACCCGAACGGCGGCAGCGTCGCGCTCGGCCATCCTTTTGGTGCGACTGGAGCCCGGATTTTGAGTCAGGCCGTGAAAGAGCTTTCCAGCCGGCCCGCAGGGCAACGTGCCATCGTCAGCATCTGCGCCGACGGTGGCCAAGGCAGTGTGGTTCTATTGGAAGCGGTATAGCCAGCGCGGCGTGGACCCGGGGTCGACGTCCTGTCACACGAGAGCGACCCGTCAGCCCAGTAGCAGGCGACGCGGCGGCGCAAACGCTGCGCACGGGGAAAGCATTAGATCGACACCTTGCGCAGCGTTTCTGGGTTCTTTAGCACCGCCTTCTGGCGTCCGGGAGGGGCGCCGTAGAGTGCGGCGGGTGGATTGGTTTCAAGCCGGCTCAGGATGGATGCATCCGCGCAGCCCTTGTCGAAAGCTACCGCTACGTTGTTGCCGCTTGTTCCTGCAAGAATGAAACATGTCTGACCAAGCTTGGCATTGAGGGGTTTGAGCACGCCGGCGGCGATGAGGTCGCCCGGCGCGCCAGTACCGGCGAGCTGCAGGTCATAAACGCGTGGCTTGGCCATGGGCCGCGCTGAGGCATCGATGACCGTGGGCAGTCCAAGCAACTCGCTTGCCAACACGTCTGTCCAGGCCCCATCGGGCATGGCCTGGACGGTAAGCGTAACGGTCTGGCTGCTCACATTGGCGTTCTGCAGAAAGAAATCGCGCGAGAATTCGTCGGCGATCTTCACGCCGATCGCTTGCAACGCCTCTTCCTCACTGGCCCAGCTCCCGAGTCCTTTCGGCAGGGTCGTGTTGTAGTAGATTTCTTCGCCCGTCTCTCGGTCGACGCATTTCACTGTCCATGACGTGAGCGCATACTTCGTGACCGTCAGGCCCGAGGCCTGCAGGCGCATGGAAAGCTTCTTGATTGTCGCCTCGCCGAGCACCGCAAAATCAGCACCCTTGCCGTTTTCGTTGGCGCCGGAACCATCTTCCGACCAGGTGCGAAAGCCGAACGACTTGATGCGCTCCTTGAGGATGTTCTCGGCGACCGGGGAGGGCTGCGGCGGACTCTCCATCTGATCCGCGTCGCGCATCGAGATCCTCACTGAAACCCTCGGATCGCCGCTTGCGCGAATGAGTTCGATGCGTTCGTCACGCGACATCTGGTTCAGCGATTTTTGCACTGCCCTGACATTGACCACGGCCTCGGTGGTGATCGACATGAGACCGTCCTTGCCCAGTCGCGGCTCACCCTCGCGGACCACGGTCTGGATGAAGTTTCCGCTTTTCGACAGCACGCGCTCCTGGAGCAGGTCGTAATTGCTGGCGAGCGAGTTCGAGTCGAGCAAGAGCCCGACGGCTTTCGCGACCAGCTGACTCTTGGAATCCGCGCGCAGGTCGGTCCGCATCTGGTTCTTGTCGTTCCGGTACCGGGGATCGCTCGGGTCGATCAGGCCCACCGCGGAGATCGTCAGCATCCCCGGTTCGGGCTTGGGCGTCGCAGTTGCCGCACCGGCAGGCAGAGCCGAGGGAGGGGCCGGGGGCGACACGCCGGCCACCGGCGGTGCCCGCGCCGCGATGGCCTGCGCCGGCGTTGCCGTATCCATCGGCTGTCGCTGATGGACGAACCACGCCCCAGCACCAACTACGATGGCGGCAGCGACCACCGCGATCGGAAGTCCAAGTCCCGTCGTCGCTTTCGCCGGCGTGGCCGCTGCGGGCGAAGGCGGCAAGGCCGCGCGCGCGGGCATGGCCGCGTTGGCTGCCGGTACGTCGGCACTCGCGATCAACGTCGGGTCGGTGTGCCCCGCCGCAGCCGCCGCAACGGCAGGCGCGAGCGGTGCTTGCATAGGCGTCACAGGCGCGGCCGCACGCAGCGCGTTGGCAAATTCGTGGGCGGTTTGGAAGCGCTCGTCGGCGCGTTTGGCCAGCGACTTGCGCACCACCGCATCCATGGCAGGTGATATTTGAACGTTGAGCGTCGATGGCGGCAGCGGATCTTCCTTCAACACCTTTTGCATGGTCGTGGTTGCCGATCCGGCAAAGGGCCGCTCACCGGTCAGAAACTGGTACAGGATCACACCTGCCGAGAACAAGTCCGAGCGCCCGTCCACCGGCAAGCCCATGATCTGTTCGGGCGACATGTAGCTCGGCGTGCCCATGACCGTTCCCGCCTGCGTGAGGCTCGACGAGTCGACGTGGGCAATGCCGAAGTCGGCAACTTTTACCGTCCCGTCCGCAAGCAGGAAGATGTTGGCGGGCTTGATGTCGCGGTGGATGACCCCCTGGCGATGCGAATAGTCGAGCGCGCTCAGGATCTGCGTCATGATCCGCCCGATGTCAGCGCTCCGGAAGCGTTCGTTCGAGTCGAAGCATTCCTTGAGTTCGCGGCCCTGGACGAATTCCATCGCGATATACCAGACCCCCTCGTCCTCGCCAAAATCGTAGATCGCCACGATGTTGGGGTGATTGAGCCTGCCCGCCGCCTGGGCTTCCCGACGGAAGCGGGCGATCACGGCCGCCGGATCGTCGCCGGCAAGCTGGTCGGAACGGATAGTCTTGAGCGCCACCACGCGCTTGATCGACGGATCGTAGCCCTCGTAGACCACGCCCATCGCACCGCGCCCAATCTCGCGCCGAACTTCGAACTTGCCGATGCTGTTGATCTCTGCCATGGCTCGCTCCCTACGCGAAAACAGCGACGCCGGCGGTATGCCGGCGTCGGGGATGCGTGTGGTCAATTGGTCACTTATACTTGCTATCGATTTCCCAGACCGATTTCTGCACGAGCCGCTGGACCATCGTGTCCAGCGACACACCGCCCTGCTGTGACTGGGAGACGCCGAGCGCACCGGACGAGGTCGCTCCGATTTCCATCTTCTCTTCGGTGTATCCCGTTGCGACCTGCTCGGTTGTCTCGGCATTGATGATCTTGTAGCGCATGCCGATGACCCAGACGCTGGTCGCTTCGTTCGAATGCACCGAACCGACGGCGGTTCCACCCACCGCACCGGCTTCCGCGCCACCGCGCGAGCCGCTGAACACCCCTAGCAGCCCCGCCATCTGCCCAAGTGTTCGGCCGTCGAAGCCGGATTGGGCGGCGGCAACCTGTTCTGTCTTTAGAATGTCGAATTTCACGACATATTTAGTGGACTTGAGTTTCCCCATGCGCAGAAACTTGCGCGCCTGGTCGGGATCGCCGAGGTTGTACGCCAGCGCGAATTCGTTGAGCATCGGACCTAGGTTTGTGCGCTCCAAGACGGTGAAATTGGCGCTGCTCAATTCGATTTCGCCGAAGTCCGCAATGTTGTTCGCCGTGAACTTCTGCAGGAAGGTCGCGTTGTTGCTCTTGATCTCTCCGGGAATCACGATGACCGCCGGACCCTTCTTGCTGGCGTTGGTATAGGTGACCGGTTGGTAGATTGTCTGGTCGGCCGCGGCATTGGCCTTCTGCGAGGTTTCCTTGCCCGCGGTCGGCGACGGATTGCCCCACGTCGGCTGCCCGGACGCGAGTGTCGCCGCAGCCAGGAGTGCCACCCCGAGCAGACTATTCGTACCGATGATGGAAGCGCGGTGTCTCATGGTCGATGCACTCCTTTCGAGATGAATCCGTGACTGGATCGTAAGGTTACTTCGGTGCCGGCCGCCTCCCAGCGGCCCCGGCATTAAGGCAATAGTCTGCGTACAGGGTAGGCACCACCTCGTCCGCCTTCTCGTTGACCAAGGTCAGCGCCATCTGCTCGACGTTCGCGCCCGCATAGGAGCTTGAACTAGCCTCGGTGTCGGAAACAATCCGGCCATTGCTGCCGTACAACGTGAATTTCATGTTCACCGATACCTGGTTGACCGGCATCATCGGATTGCGCGTGGTTTGCGACGAAATCAATCCGCGCAGTACGAACGCGGCGCCGAGGCGTTGCGAGGCGCTGAGCGCCGCGTCGGGGTCGTTTTTGAAATATGCGTCGATCTCCGCCTGGGCGATCTGCTTGCGAATTTCTTCAGGCGTATAGGTCTGCAATCCAAGCCCGCGCAAGCGGGCGTTGATCGCTTGGAAGTGCGGCCCGTAGTTTTGCTGCCGCGTAGCAATCAGACCGTTGGATTGCACCTCGCCGATCACCACCATGATCTTCTTGCCCTTGATCGCGGCCTGGCACGGCGTGGATAGCTGCTCCGCTATGCGGTTCTGCCGCGCCTCCTGCTCCTGGCGGTCGGCATCGTCGGGCTGCGAGAACTTAAATCCCTCCGCCGCCGCCGGCCCGGAAGCAGCCTGGGCGAGCAGTGCCAGCATTGCGAACGCGCGCCTTGAGTGCATGGGTGAGGACCTTACCCGCCGGGGCGAGGATACGGACCAGCCCGTGAGGTTAGCCCAATGAGAACCGAAAAGCCACACGGAATATTCGACAGCCCGCTCTTGCGCCGCGCGCTCGAGCGCTGTCGACGTAGCCGACGCGACCACGATGGACGGCTGCGGACTACAATTGGTCTTGCACCACCGGCACACGTGCAGCGCCCGCACGTCGACCGGATCCGCGATCTTCGGTCCTCGTGCGCCGGCCCGGCAGCGATTGAATCGGGGCCGGGCGACCCCTAATTTATGGGGCAAGCGGCGGCGTCGACAAGGAATTCTCTTGCGAGTAATTACCCGATGACCAACAGCCTCTCCGCGATCGTCAGCCATTACGGGCTCGCGGTCGTGTTCGGTAATGTGCTACTCGAGCAGCTCGGTGCCCCAGTGCCGGCTATCCCGACTCTAGTCGTGGCCGGCGCGCTGGCGGTCGGAGGTAAGTTGTCGCTGCTCGCGGTAGTCGCGACGGCGACGCTCGCCTGCGTTCTTGCTGACGGGGCGTGGTATTTGGCAGGCCGATATTTCGGCAACCGGGTTATGAAGACCCTCTGCCGGATTTCGCTCACGCCGGACTCGTGCGTCAGCCAGACGCAGTTGAGGTTCGAGCGCTGGGGCGTCAATGCGTTGGTCATCGCGAAATTCGTTCCGGGGTTGAGTCTGGTTGCGCCGCCGCTCGCCGGCGCCACTGGGATCGGCTGGGTGCGCTTTCTAGTCTTTAGCACGCTGGGCAGTGCCTTCTGGGTGGGAGCCGGCGTCGGCGGCGGACTGCTACTCGGCCCGCAGATCGAGCGCCTGCTCGCATACGCGGCGAAGTTCGGCACCGTCGCAATCGTCATCCTCGGCACCGTCCTGGCGGCATACATCGCGTTCAAGTGGTGGGAACGGCGCAGCTTTTATACCATGCTGCGCATGGCGCGCATCAGCGTCGACGAGCTGTATCGGCTCATGGATGCCGGACTCGCGCCGCTGGTCGTCGACGTGCGCAGCCCGACGGCGCGGGCCATGCAGCCGCACAGCATCCCAGGGGCGTTGCAGGTTACCTTGCAATCCTTTGATGTGCACATCAAGGATCTTCCGCACGATCGCGAAATCATCATTTACTGCACCTGCCCGAATGAGGCGTCCGCCGCGCAGGTTGCCAAGATGCTGCTTGACGCCGGATTCATGCGCGTGCGCCCCTTGCTCGGCGGGCTCGACGCATGGATCGCCGCGGGCCATCCGGTCGAGACGATCCGCGTCGAAGCGACCCAGTTGATCGCCCAAGCCGCGCGCAGCGGCGACGAAGAAACGTAGCTCGGTTCGCCCGCTGTCGCCGGCTGGGCTTGCCGGGGGGCGGTGGTCGGTTGGCGAACGACGGCAGATGCCTGGAAGCGGATCGGCCGAGCCCGTGACGACGCCGCACCGCTGACGCCGCATCCGTGGTAGCCTCGCCCACCCCCTAAACTATCTCGCTTGTGGGTTGGCCGGGGCAACGCTTCGCGGGAGGGCTGTGCGTTCGGCTTGGCGTCGGAGCGCGTCCTACGTCGCCGTAGCAAATCTCCCACAGCCGAAAGAGTGGGCGTCCGATTGAACGCCGGCCGTCTGGCGACATAGATTATTCCCATCAGTGTTCCAACCGAACGGCGGTCCCGGAGAGTGACCGCCCCCAAAGGGAGCGACCATGAAGGCACTTCGTCGCGCGGCATGCGTTGCCATGGCCGCCGCATCGTTACTCGCAACGCCGGTGCATGCGACCTCGTTCTCGACCGACCAGAGCGACCTCTGGTATATCGCAGCCGAGTCGGGCTGGGGAATGCAGTTAGTGCAGCGCGGCTCGGTTATCTTCGCAACCCTGTTTGTCTACGGGCCCGCCAACGAACCCCTTTGGTACACCGCGACGCTCAATTTCACGTCCAGCCTCACCTGGACCGGGACGCTCTATGCGACAACCGGGCCCTACTTCGCGACCATACCGTTTAACCCCATGGACGTCGGATACACAGCGGTCGGGACGCTGACATGGGCGGCGCAATCGGTCGAAACGGGCACCCTGACCTACACCGTGAACGGCATCACGGTGGTCAAGAACATGGTCCGGCAGCCCCTGGTTCTCGACAACTTCAGCGGTCACTTCGCGGGCGGGATTCATAAAGACGTCAGCGGTTGCGTCACTGCAACGCTCAACGGCACCACCGACGTGATGGGCACCCTCGACATTACGCAAAATGGCACGGCCATTACGATCACGGAGGCTCTCCCGTCAACCGGCGCCAGTTGCACTTATAGCGGCACGCTGTCAGAGGCTGGCCAGATGGGGTCCGCGCAAGTTGGCTTCACCTGTGTGGACGGTACGGGAGGGACGGCGTCAATCGATGAGATGCAGGTGACCCAGTATGGGATTAGCGGCAGCCTCGCCGCCACATACACCAATCCGCAGGGGTGCCAAAGCAGCGGCTGGTTCGGCGGCTTCCGCGGAACAACATTCTGACCGCGCGCACGCCCGCCGCTCCGCCTACCGCACCGGAGCCAGCCTCGCCTGGCCGCGGTTCGGCATCTGACCAGGCTCTGCCTGTGCAACCGGTTCCCTCAGGGCCGGCACCGCTGACCGTTGCCGTCGCTGCCGACGGCGAGCGGATGACCTTGGAGGGTGCGCTCGATATCCGAACGCTGGCGGAGGCGCAACGCTCCGTGGCGGAATGGCACGCAAAGGACAAACCGCGGTCGCTCGATCTGGGGAAGCTCACCGAGCTTGACACGCCGGGGGCATTGTTCCTCTGCGCCCTTCGTGACCAAGGCGTCGACCTGACCGGTGTCAGGGCGGAGCACCAGGCGCTGCTCGACCTGGTCAGCGGCCTCGAGCTCAAACCGTTCCCGGCCCTGGAACCCCGCTCAAGCTGGCGCGCGCTGGTCACCGAGCTGGGCAGGGGTGCGGACGACGCTTGGCGTGACACGCTCGACATCGTCGCATTCGTTGGCAGGGCGGCGAGCCTCATCGGCCATGCGCTAATTCACCCCCGTACCATCAGGTTGGCCGCGATTTCCCGCCACATCTCGGAAGCCGGCATTCATGCACTGCCCATTGTCGGGTTGATGGCGGTCATGATCAGCATCGTCATCGGCTACCAGAGCATCGCGCAGCTGCGTCCTTTCGGCGGCGAGGAATTTACCGTTAATCTGGTGGCGGTGTCCGTATTGAGGGAAATGGGCGTATTGATCACCGCGATCATGGTCGCCGGACGCTCGGGCTCTGCCTTTACCGCAGAGATCGGCGTGATGAAAATGCGTGAGGAGATTGACGCCCTCAACGTCATGGGTATCGATCCCTTGCAGGTTCTGGTGGTGCCGCGGTTGATCGGATTGATCATTGCGTTACCGCTGCTGGCGTTCTTCTCGGACATCATGGGCCTGCTCGGCGGGGCCATGATTTCCCTGTCGCTGCTCGATGTGTCGCCACTGCAGTATCTGGATCGCGTGCGCAAAGCCGTTGATGGCTGGGACCTGTTCGTGGGCCTGTTCAAGGCGCCGATCTTTGCCTTCTTCATCGGCGTCATCGGTTGCATGCACGGGCTGCGCGTGACCGGCTCGGCGGAGAGCGTCGGCCAGGAAACCACTCGCGCCGTGGTCAAGGCAATCTTTCTGGTTATCGTGTTGGACGCATTGTTCTCCATCTTGTTCGAACAGCTGGGCATATGAGTACCCGGGCCCGGCGCCATGGCGAAGTCTTGCTTTCCGCGCGTGGCATCGTCAACCGGTTTGGCAGGCAGACCGTGCACGATAGGATCAGCCTCGACATATTTGCCGGTGAAATCATCGGCATCGTCGGTGCGTCAGGTTCCGGCAAATCGGTTCTGCTCAAAACGCTCATCGGCCTGCGTCGACCCGACGCCGGCGAGGTTCTTCTGGACGACAAGAAGATCGAGGCGATCGGACCGGCGGAAAAAGCGGCGCTTATCGGAGTGCTGTTTCAGCAGGGCGCGCTGTTTTCCTCGCTCTCGGTGGCGCAGAACATCATGCTGCCCATGCGTGAGCACACCGATCTGCCGCAGCAAGCGCAGGAAACACTCGCGGCAGTGAAGCTCGCGCTTGCCGGATTGACGTCCGACACCGGGGTCAAGTTTCCCTCCGAACTCTCCGGCGGTATGGTCAAGCGTGCAGCACTGGCGCGAGCGCTCGCCCTCGATCCTCGGATTCTGTTCCTCGATGAACCGACTTCTGGCCTCGATCCACTCATCGCCAGTGGCATTGATGAATTGATCTTGCAGCTCAACCAAAGCCTGCACATCACGGTCGTCGTCGTAACCCACGATCTCACGACGCTGTTTACGGTCTGTGACCGGATAGCCGTGCTTGTGGAGAAGAAAATCACGGTCGGCACTTCTCAGGACCTGATGCAGTCCGACCAACCTTGGATCCACGAATTTTTCCACGGTCCGCGAGCGGAAGGTGCCAAACGCGGTGCAACGGGCGTAAGGAAGCAGAGCCATGGAA
Source organism: uncultured beta proteobacterium (assembly GCA_963777455.1). Classification (GTDB taxonomy): domain Bacteria; phylum Pseudomonadota; class Gammaproteobacteria; order Burkholderiales; family Casimicrobiaceae; genus PALSA-1003. The sequence goes on along the minus strand of CAVZQQ010000004.1, from coordinate 1,192,911 downwards.
ACCGATAAGAGCTACCTCTTCACCGGTCTGTTCGTCATTGGCTTTGCCGTCGCCGCGGCGCTTTTTTCCGTCTGGCTGGTGGGCGCCGGCCACCGCGATGATGTGCTCTACCGCATCCACTTCGCCGAATCGGTCAGCGGGATGGCGGTTGGTGATCCGGTCAAGCTGCGCGGCGTCGATGTCGGCACGGTCAAGGCCATTGCCCTTGATCCGGTCGATCCGCGGTTGGTGCAGGTGGACGTCCGCCTGCGCAAGGACACGCCGGTGAAGACCGATACCAAAGCCACGCTGCAGCTGAAGGGTATCACTGGCGTCGTCTACATCGAACTGGATGGCGGCAGCCCCGACGCGCCAACCCTGGTCGCAGCCACGCGTGAAGGGCAAGTTCCGGAAATTGTTGCGGAGAAGAGCAACCTCTCGATTGCGCTCGACCTGTTGCCGAAACTACTAGAGCGATTCGGCTCAATCGAGACTCAGGTCAAGAAGGCGCTGACTGACGTCAGCGGCGTGACGAGCGAGATCAAGGAGGACCCGTCGGTATTGCTTAAAGGGCCGAAGGAGAAACCGGCTCCGGCGGACAAGAATGCGAGGCGCCGGTAGGAGTCGAGCCGTCCTTTGCCTTGTCCGGCGTACAGACGGGCGGTCGGCAGCCCGCTTCCGGCTGCCTCCGCGAAACCTAGTGCGAGGTGTCCCGCGACAGGGCGCGAGCAGACGCCTCCGACTCGTCACGCTCCTGCGCGCCTGCGGTGACGACGACCAGCGCCGGCGTCGGCCGGGCGAGGCTAATGCCCTCCTTCTGCAAGCGTCGAAGGATGGTCAGATTAATCGTCTGCTGGACATCCATGTAGGCATTGTAATCGGGGTCGCCGAAGTAGAACGCCGCCTCGAAGATCAGCGCCGCCTCGCCGTATTGCTTGAAGTGGGCGCGGTCGAAGCGCGCCCTGGGTTGCGCCGTGATGGCATCACGAATGATCGCCGGAATGAGTGCAACCTTCGCCGCCGACGTCTCTTGCGCAATGCACAGGGTGAATTGGACGCGCCGCTGCGAGAGCCGCTTGAAGTTATGCACACGGCCTTTCAGCAGGTCGGTGTTGGCAAGAACGATCTGCTCGCCGGACAGGCTTCGCAGGCGTGTCGTCTTCAGTCCGACATGCTCGACCGTTCCCATGACGTCGTCGAGCGTGATGAAATCACCAATCGCGAACGGCTTATCAAGAGCGATCGTCACCGACGCGAAGACGTCGCCGAGGATTCCCTGGGCGGCGAGCGCCATCGCCACCCCGCCAATACCCAGACCGGCGAGCAATGTCGTGATGTTGAATCCCAGGTTCTCCAGAGCCAACAACACGACCAGCGACCAGAGTGCGAGCTGGGCGAAGAAGCCGAGAACGCTCACGGTCGTCGCGGCTTCTGCGTCGGTGCGCTGCTTGGCCGCGACCTGACGACCCAGCCAGCGCCGGATCGCCGAGCTCGCCCAAAATGCGGCCTGAGCGATCACCGCGATGATCGTCAAGTGCTCGACCAACCGGTCCGCCTTGGACGGCATCGTCACGAACTGCAGGCCGACGAACACTGCCACCGCGATCAGGAACCATGGCTGGGTCCCTTCGAACACGCCAAGCGTCCATCCAACCCCACGTGGACGTGCCGTCGTGTTCCCAGTGGTCAGCCAGCGCAGGACCTGCCGCCGCAGCGCAAGCAGCACCACGCCAGTGACCACCGCGGCCGCAACTGCGAATCCCCATTCGAGGATTGTATTGCCGAGGAAATGTTCCCGGAGCATCGTAATAGGAAAGACCGTACGTCGTGCGGCCGGTTCCCGCTCCAGTCCGCTTCCGGATGTAGGAATTACAGGAAGACAATCGGCGGTCGGCAGTGCGCTCACGCCGCCAGTGCAGCGCTGCTACGAGGCAGTGCTCCCTCTGCTCGCCCCGTGTGGTCTAGAATGGAAGTATAGGGAGAAGGTCCATGAGCTCAACTGGCGCCACTCGCCAATCGACTGCCACACCCGGCGACGATCGGGACGACCGAGTCGATGCCATACGCTACGCCGTGATGCGCAAGCTGGCGCCAGGTTTGCGTCACGCGTTGATGGGCGAGTTGCAGGCGATCCAGTTGTCAGCCGAGTTTGCCCATCGCATGCTGCGCCCCGACGTCGATCTGGGCGAGGCGCGCGCGAGCGTCGGCCGCATTCCGCCCCAGTGCAGCGAAGCGGTTAAGGCCGGCCGTTCGCTGATCGATTGGCTAATGCCTGAAGCAGGAGCGACCGCGTCGCTAACGCAGAGCGTCGGTCAATGCCTCAAGCTCGTCGGCGAAGATTGGTTTCTGCGCGGCATCGAGGCCACGACCGATCTGCCGGCCGCTGACGTCCAGGTTGCAAAGGGAGCGTTCCAGGAGTTGATCGTGACCGCGCTCTTGGTCCTCACCGACATGCACGATCAGCCGGCAGATGTGCACTTGAGCGTCCAGACCAACGGAGATCTTGTCGTGGTTGTCGTGCAGGCGCATGCCGCAAACCGTACCACCTCGATCCCGCCCATTCGCCCCTATCGGAAGCTTGGATGGGCTGATCTCCAGGTGTTGGCGAGCGTGCACGGCATTCCATGCGTTTGTGGGGACGCGACCGCGTCGCTTGAGTTTCAACGCCTCGGGATGACGCGGGAAGGCGCCGCGTGAACCTGCGCGAAGCGGCGAGAATTAAATGGATCTTATGTAAGTTGCATTCCTATGCGGGACGTCGGCGGGTCCGATAACCAAACCGGACGGCCGCCGCTATCCCGAAGGGGCAATACGGGCGACAATCGTTCAATCCTAGCGGAGGTAATCGGCATGATGGTGTGCCCGTATGACTGCCATTGGTGCTATTGGTCGTACTGCCGCACCTATGGCTGCCGCATCACGGGCGAGCCCGCGCTGCTGGCCTGTGCCGAATGCGGGACTCTGATCATCGCACCCGCGCCCATGCAAATGTGTATTGAATGCGCCGCCATTGCACCACCCGAGCCGACGGGAGCGCACTAGACCATGGCGCGCGCAATCTGGAAGGGCGCCATCAGCTTCGGGCTCGTGCACGTTCCGGTAGAGCTCTATCCCGCCGAAGATCGACGCGAGTTCAAGTTCTCGATGCTCGACAAGCGCGACTTTTCTCCGGTCGGATACCAGCGGTTCAGCAAGAAGAGCCGCCGACAGGTCCCTTGGAACGAAGTAGTGAAGGGTTATGAATACCAAAAAGGTCAATACGTCGTCCTAAGTGACGAGGACTTCCGCCGCGCCAATGTCAAGGCTTCGCAAACGATCGACATCGAATCGTTCGTGCCGACAACGGAAATACCGCCGCAATTCTATGAAACGCCGTACTACCTTGTGCCAACAGGACGTGGTGGTGACAAGGCCTACGTGCTGTTGCGCGACACGTTGCATAAGACAGGCCGCGGCGCAGTTGCCCAGGTTGTCATTCGGACCAGCCAGCACTTGGCGCTGGTAGTGGCGAACGGGCCCCTGCTGATGCTGATCACGCTGCGTTACCCGGACGAGCTGCGCGCCCCAAACAGCCTGGGGCGGCCGGCCCAGAGCCCGAAGGGTGCTCGTTTGACCGCCAAGGAAATCGAGCTCGCCACGCACCTGGTGGACGACATGACCGCCCACTGGAAGCCTTCCGAGTTCCACAACACGTACCACGAAGACCTGATGCGAAGGATCAAGGAGAAGATCAGATCCGGTCAGACGAAGGCGATCACCCCGGCCGCGACCGACGAAGGAACCGAACCGCCCTCTGCCAAAGTGTTCGATCTCGCCGCACTGCTGCGGCAGAGCCTTGATAAAGGGCGGCGCGACATGGGTCCATCGCGGCAGGGTGCCACTAAGCTACGCGCCCCCGCGCGTCCCTCGGCCAGGGTCGCCGCAATCCGGCACCCGGCAGACAAAGTCCCGGCGAAACGCAAACGCGCCTGAAATGCCCGGCTCTTAGCTATCCAGTATCTTCCGGATCTTGCTGGCGAGACCTGATTGCGAATACGGCTTGGCGATTAGCTCGACACCCGGGTCAAGGTGGCCGTGGTGGATGATGGCGTTGCGCGCGTAACCCGTCGTGAACAGGATCTTCAGCGCTGGCCATTGTAGGCGCGCCTGATCGGCGAGTTGCCGCCCGTTGATCCGCGGTAGGCCTACATCCGTGAACAGCAGATCCACGGTCCCTTCACTCTCCAGCATGGCAAGAGCGGATTCCGCGTCGGTCGCGGTCAACACGCGATAACCAAGGTCGCGCAAGACCGTCGTAGTGAAGGCCAGCACGTCCTCCTCATCTTCGACCACCAAAATCGTTTCGGTCGCGCGCGCAGTGGCCACGGGTTGGATCGGCTCCTGCGCTTCGAGTTTGGCATCGCCCAACAGTCGCGGAAAATACAGCTTAATGGTGGTGCCCTGCCCGGGCTCGCTGTAGATCTTGACGTGCCCACCGGATTGCTTGATGAAGCCGTAGACCTGCGACAGCCCGAGCCCCGTTCCCTGACCAGCATCCTTGGTCGTGAAGAACGGCTCGAAGGCCCTTGCGATCACCTCGCGCGACATTCCATGGCCCGTGTCGCTCACCGCAATGAGCGAATATTGGCCAATTTCGACTTCGGCGTTGACCGCCGCGTAGCCTTCGTCCAAGTACGCGTTCGTGGTTTCGATCGTCAACCTTCCACCGTCGGGCATCGCATCGCGGGCATTGACGGCAAGATTCACAATCGCCGTCTCCAGCTGATTCGGGTCCGCCGAGATGGGCCAACAGCCAACACCGCAGACGACCTGCAATTCGATTGCCTCGCCAAGCGCAGAGCGCAGTAGCGCGCCCATGCTCTGCACAAGCTTGTTGGGGTCGACCCGCTGCGGCTCGAGCGGCTGGCGACGGGAGAATGCGAGCAGGCGCCGGGTCAGATTCGCGGCGCGATCCGCGTTGCGCACTATCATGTCAAACAAACTTTGCAAGTCTGGTTCCAGATCGAACAACCGGCGATTGAGTACTTCGGCGGCGTTGCGGATCACGTGCAAGAGGTTGTTGAAGTCGTGGGCAATACCGCCGCTCAATTGGCCTAACGCTTCCATCTTCTGTGACTGCGCGAGCGCACTTTTTGCCTCGTCGAGCGCCGCCTGTTGCTGGCGCCGTTCGGTTGCATCGCGCGTGATTTTGGCGAAGCCCACGTGGCGCCCGGACTCATCCCGCAACGGAGTGATGAGCACGTTTGCAAAGAATCGACTCCCGTCCTTGCGGACGCGCAGTGCCTCAGCTTCATACTTGCCATCACGCAGCGCAGTCTGCAACGCGGTTCGTGGTAGGTCGGTAGCTCTATCATCCTCGGTATAGAAGACCGAGAAATTTTTGCCGATGATCTCGTCCGCCGAATAGCCCTTGATTCGCTCGGCACCGGCATTCCAGCTGGTCACGAGCCCTTCCGGGTCGATCATATAGATCGCGTAGTCCCTGACGCCGGCGACCAATATTCGGAGGCGCTCCTCGCTCTGCCGGAGCCGTGCGTCCTGGTGCATTTTTTGCGTAAGCTGAGCTTGAATCGTCTGCAAAGACTGTTCAAGTTCGTTGGTGCGGCGCGCTACGACGCGCTCTAGCTCGACGTTTGAGCTGTGCATTTTCTGCTCCGTCACTCGTCGCGAAAACAGGTGCCGTCCGATCGCCGCCCCAAAGAAAACGAGCACGCCCAAGGCGAGCATCGCGGCGGCAATATTGGCAGTTCCGGCCCAGCGAATAATTTGTTCCCTTTCCGCACGCGCGCTGTCGACGCGCTGCCCGAGCCGATCGCGCTGTTGCTGATCCAGAGCGCGAAGCTCGTCCATCACGCGCTTTTCGCCACCGGTAGCGACCATTGCTATCGCCCTGTCGCGGTTACTAATGCGATAGGTGTCAAGAGTGCGGCCGAGTTCGTCGAGCTTGGCCCGTGCCAGCCGGACGAATTTGTCGGCCTGCGCCTGATCGCTGGGATCGTCGTGGTGCGTTTCCACCATGGCGTCGAGGAGCGGGCCGACGCGCGCGGTGGCGGCTTCGTAGGGCTCGAGGTACTCGGGCCGGTTAACTAGCAGGAAACCGCGCACCCCGGTCTCTGCGTCAACAAGCAGATCCGTGGCGTCATCGAACTGATCGATTTGGGCGCGGGCAGCCTCGATGCCTTGCGTCGTCATGGCAACCGATGTCGTGACGTAGTTGAACAGCAGCGCGTCGAGCATTACGACGGTCAGGGCGCAGGCGAACAGGATGGCCACCCCGCGCGGTGGAGGGTGAAATCCCCAATCAAACGTTCTGACCATGGTCTGACGCTGCGGGAGGCTAATTGGGGCGGGACGATCTGCGCGTCGGCTGGCAATCCCTCTCGGGAGATACGCGCAGTCTGCGGCTCGACACGGCCACGTCGACCTTCGGTCGGCAACCCATCTCTCTGTCCATTGCCTCGGAAGAACACAACATCCTAGCGACGCACACCTTTAGCCGGGTCATGCGCCTAGTATGCCTGGTGCCCCCACCCTGGCGTCAGATCGCAGCCCACGACGAGACTTGGCAAGCGGCGCGACCGGGCAACCCGGCGGCCATGCAGTCGGGCTTGGCAACCCCGCTAATCGGAGGTTTTGCGCCGCGGAAAGCTGACCACGTTTTCTGGCGAAGGGCCGACGCGATACGAGCGCAGCGACGCGAGCAAGCCCGTTAGCACTGCCGGCTCGATCGGCTTGACGATGTGGTGATCGAAGCCCGCCTGCCGGGACCGCAGGCGATGCTCCTCCTGTCCGTACCCGGAAACGCCGACGATCAGTACGTCCCGCAACTCCAACTCCGAGCGAATGCGTTCGGCCACCTCAAAGCCGTTCATTTTGGGCAGCCCGATGTCGAGCAGTATGGCCGCCGGGTGCAGCCGACGCACGGCGCGCAGGCCTTCTTCACCATCGTGCGCCAGATGGACCTCGCAACCTTCCAGCCTCAGGAGCGCTGCGGTGCTCTCCGCCACGTCGCGGTTATCGTCGACAATCAGAACGCGCAGGTCCGGCGCCAGCTCGGCGGCGCGAACCGATTCCTTCGCGACGCGCTTCACCCGGGGCACTGTGTCGGCGCCGGGCAGCACGACGGTGAATTCGCTCCCCCGGTCGGGACCCTCGCTGGACGCGAAGACGCGCCCTCCCTGCAGCTCCACCAGTCGGCGGACGAGCGTCAGCCCGATGCCCAGCCCACCCTGGGCGCGATCGAGCGTGCGGTCGATCTGGGTAAATGGTTCGAAAATATGCAACAACAGTTCCGGCGGAATTCCCATGCCGGTGTCGCGGACCCGGAAGATCACGTCCAGACCCTCGCGCGCCGCAGTGAGCGAAATGCGGCCGCCCTTGTTGGTGTACTTGGCCGCGTTGTTGATGAGGTTGGCAAGAATCTGCGCGACGCGCGCGAAATCTCCCATCAACTCCAGCGGTTCCGGCGGGAGGAGAATGGTGAGTGAATGCTCGAACGCGTCGACGAACGGACGACTGGTCTCGACCGCCGCCGCAACGACCTTGCCCGCGTCGATGGCCTCGATCTTGAGTTCGATCTTGCCGCGCGTGATTCGCGATACGTCGAGCAGGTCATCGACCAATCGGACGAGTTGCTTGAGCTGGCGGCCGATTACCTCTATCGCCCACTCGCGCTTGGCCGGATCCTTGTTGCCGATCTGCAGGATATGTACAGCGTTGCTAATTGGCGCAAGCGGGTTGCGTAACTCGTGCGCGAGCATCGCCAGGAATTCGTCCTTGCGGCGATCCTCTACCTGAATCTTGGCATAGAGTCGGGCATTGTCGAGCGCGATCGCGGCGCGGCCGGCCAGGTCGGTGGCCATCGACAACGCGTCGGCATCAAGTTCCCGGTCGGATGGGCCGGCTCCCAGCAACAGCGCACCCAGCGTTCGGCCACGGGCTGCCAGCGGCACGATGATGAGATCGTGAATAGTGAAGTCGGCGTCCGCGCCGAGATGGCCCGCGCGCAGCGAATTGTCCGCACGGCTCGCCGCCGCATCGGTAGCGTCAGCTCCAAAGGTCGACGGCCTGCCGCCCTTGAGCACGCGTTCGATCGCTTCATCGAGCCAGCCAATCCCCGGGCGGGCGGCCAAGCGCCGAAGCAAGCCCTGCTGCGGCTCGAGGCTCATCCACGCCACCTCGGTGCTTGCCTCGCCACCGTCTTCGGCGATAAGCACAAGCGCACACACGTCGGCGAGGAATGGCACGCAAAGGCCGGCGAGCTCGCGAGTAATGGCCGCCGGGTCCAGTGAGCCCGCGAGCGCCACGCTCGCCTGCGCAAGAAACGACAGCCGGTAAGTGGCTTGCTCCGCGGCCGCGCGCGCGACCTTCTCTTCCGCCAGCGCGATGTGCTCCTGCGCCTGCCGCTCAGCCTGCTGTGCGAGCAGATATAGGTCGACGAAGACCTTGACCTTCGCCTGCAGGATCTCCGGCACAACGGGAGAGGCGATGTAGTCGACGGCGCCCAGCGCGTAGCCGCGTGTCATGGTCTCGTCGCTATAGTCGGCGGTGATGAAGATGATGGGAATATGCGCCGAGCGGCTCCGCTTGCGGATCAGGGCAGCGGTCTCGATGCCGTTCAAACCCGGCATATTAACGTCGAGTAGAATCACCGCGAAGTCGCGCTCGAGCACTTGCTTGAGTGCCTGCTCGCCCGAGGCGGCCGTGAACAGGTTCTGCTCGAGTTCCTCGAGAATCGTCTGATACACGAGCAGCTTATCCGGCCGATCGTCGACGATCAGAATCGCCGCCCGGCTCTGTTCGGACCCCGCTGTGTTCTGATCCATGGCGTGCGCGCTCCTCCAGTGCATCCGGCGGTCAGCCAAGCCAGGCGCGCAGAACTCCCACCATCAACTCGGTATCAACCGGTTTGGACAGATAGTCCCATGCTCCCGCTTCCATGCACTTTTCGCGGTCACCCTTCATCGCTTTCGCAGTCACGGCGATGATCGGGACGTGTTTGCAGTCCGGGAGGCGGCGTATTTCTCGGATGGTGTCGATCCCGTCCATCTCCGGCATCATGATATCCATCAGAATCACGTCCACGTACCGCCCGGCCTGCAGCGAATTCACGGCGTCGCGCCCGTTGTCGTGTGAAACGACGACCATCCCCTTGTCTTCGAGCAGCGAAGACAGGGCGAAGATGTTTCTCATATCGTCGTCGACGATCATTGCCCTCTTGCTCCTCAGGACCTCATTCGAATCGTGCAGGTCCCGCAGGATTGACCGATGTGCCTCGGGCATCTTGGCCGGCGAACGGTGTAGCAGAAAGCTGGTCTGATCGAGCAGATCCTCAGGCGACCGCGCCTTGCGCACGACGGCGTTCCGAGCGAGGCGTCGCCAGCGATTGAGGTGCACGGTGTCACCCGTGTCCCCATATACGACGATCGGCAACGAATCGACCGCCGGCTCGATCTCTTTCTCAAGCATTGGGGGATCCGCCTGCAACAGCATCGAATCCAGGACCAAGCAGTCAACCTGACCGCCGGCGACCATGGCCGCAGCGACGTCGTGATCCGGCGCTCCGATGGCGTGTACATCGTCGGCAGCGAGGTACTCGATCAGCTGCCTGCGGCGCGTTTCGTCGGGAGTCACGACCAGCAGGTTTTTCTCGGGCCGTTGGACGAAAGCCATCAAGCCGCCGAGCAGGGCGTCGATCATCTCCTTGCTTTGGATCGGTTTGGCCAGAAACGCGAACGCGCCTGCGTTCAATGCCCGTTCCCGGGATTCGTCCGTCGAGATGACCGACACCGGAATGTGTCGCGTCTGCGTGTCATGCTTCAACCGGTCGAGCACCCGCCACCCGTCAATGTCGGGCAAAAAGATGTCGAGCGTCACTGCGGAAGGGTTGTATTCGGAGGCTAGCGCCAGCGCCGAGACGCCCATCGAAGTAACGATTCCCTTGAAGCCTTTCTCGCGCGCCGCGTCGAGCAGGAAGCGCGCAAACGCGAGATCGTTCTCGACGATGAGCAGCACCGGCGCGCTCAGCGTGAGGCTACCGCGGTCATCGCCGACTTCGTTGCCGACGATCGACGTGGGCGGCGGCAGCGACGCTTCGCGCTGGTCACCGTCGTCGCCAGGGCCGCGTGCCTGGACCAGGTCGTCGGCCGGGGGGTCGATTCCCCCTACCTGCAACTCGCCAGCCGGTGTGACTGTGCCCTTGAGTACGTTCGCGTCGACAGGATTGGCGATGGCCGCGCTCTTCCGCGCAAAGCGCGGCGGCATATAGATTTGCGGCAGATACAGGGTGAAGGTGCTGCCGGCACGTGGCGCGCTGACCAGCCGCAGCTCGCCGCCGAGCAGCCGCGACAGCTCACGGCTGATCGCCAGCCCGAGCCCCGTACCGCCGTACTTCCGGCTGGTACTGCCGTCGGCCTGCTGGAACGCCTCGAAAATGATCTGCTGCTTGTCCGGGGAGATGCCAATCCCGGTGTCCATGACCGAGAATGCGATCACGTCGCCGGCGCGATTGAGGTTCTCGTTCTGCGGATTCCAACCCGTCTTCACCGGCTCGATCGTCAACGTAACGTGCCCCTGGTGCGTGAACTTGAATGCGTTGGAGAGCAGATTCTTCAGCACCTGCTGCAGGCGTTTGACGTCGGCAAACATCGAATGAGACAGCCGCTTGTCGAGGCGGATAAAGAAATCGACATTCTTCGCTTCGGCAACATGCCGGAAGGTCCGTTCGACGTACCGCTGCAGGTCCTCGAGCAGCAGATCCGTCGGATCGACGATGACCGTCCCCGATTCGATCTTCGACAAATCGAGGATGTCGTTGATCAGGGTAAGCAGATCGTTGCCAGAAGCGTGGATTGTCTTCGAAAAATCGACCTGTTTGGGCGTAAGATTGCCTCCCGGGTTCTTGCACAGCTGGTCGGACAGAATCAGCAGGCTGTTCAGCGGCGTGCGTAGTTCGTGCGACATGTTGGCGAGGAACTCGGACTTGTATTTCGATGTGAGCGCGAGCTGCTCGGCCTTCTCCTCCAGCGCCTTGCGCGCCTGCTCGACCTCCTGATTCTTGCGCTCGACTTCCTGGTTCTGGTGTGCGAGCAGGCCGGCCTTTTCCTCAAGCTCTTGATTGGTTTGCTGCAGCTCCTGCTGGCGGCTTTGCAGCTCCTGCGCCAACGATTGCGACTGAGTGAGCAAGTCCTCCGTCCGGGTGTTTGCCTCGATCGTATTGATGACGATGCCAATGCTCTCGGTCAGCTGGTCGAGAAGCGCTTCGTGCGTCGCGCTGAAGCGCTCGAACGAAGCGAGTTCGAGGACGCCCTTGACCTGGCCTTCAAAGATCACCGGCAGGACGAGAATATTCTGCGGTGGCGCGGCGCCCAGGCCCGAGAAAATCTTGATGTAGTCGAGTGGTACGCTCGACAACAGGATCTTCTCCTTGTCGACGGCGCATTGGCCGACCAGTCCCTCGCCGAGTTCGAGCCGGTTGCCCAGCGCACTCTGACCGCGGGAGCCGTAGCTTGCCAGCAACGTCAGCCGGGGCGACTCACCGCTGGCGTCGAGCACATAGAACAGCCCGTGCTGCGCGGATACCACGGGTGCCAACTCGGTCAGTATCAGCCGGCACACCGTATGCAGGTCTTTCTGCCCCTGCAACATCCGGCTGAACTTGGCAAGGTTCGTCTTCAGCCAGTCCTGTTCGGTGTTCTTGCGTGTCGTATCACGCAGGTTGCGGATCATCTCGTTGGTTGTGTCCTTCAAGGCAGCCACTTCGCCACGCGCCTCGACCGTAATCGATCGCGTCAGGTCGCCTTGTGTCACCGCGGTCGCCACTTCTGCGATGGCGCGCACCTGCGTCGTCAGATTGGCTGCAAGCTGATTGACATTTTCCGTCAACCCTTTCCACGTGCCGGCCGCGCCGGGAACCTTGGCCTGGCCGCCGAGCTTGCCCTCGACGCCGACTTCGCGCGCCACCGTCGTTACCTGGTCGGCGAACGTTGCGAGCGTGTCGATCATGCTGTTGATCGTGTCGGTCAGGGCCGCGATCTCGCCTTTCGCCTCCACGGTGAGCTTCTGCTGCAAATCTCCGTTGGCCACCGCCGTAACGACCCTGGCGATGCCGCGCACCTGGCTGGTCAGATTGCCTGCCATGAAATTCACGCTGTCGGTCAGGTCCTTCCAGGTGCCGGCCACGCCCCGGACGTCTGCCTGCCCGCCGAGCATGCCTTCGGTGCCAACTTCGCGTGCCACCCGTGTGACTTCCGAGGCGAACGAGGAAAGCTGATCGACCATGGTGTTGACCGTGTTCTTCAGCTCCAGGATTTCGCCCTTGACGTCAACGGTGATCTTCTTCGACAGGACGCCGCTGGCTACCGCCTTGGTGACGTCGGCGATGTTGCGCACCTGCCCGGTCAGGTTGCTGGCCATGAAGTTGACGCTGTCGGTCAGATCCTTCCAGGTCCCTGCGACACCCTGCACGTCGGCCTGCCCACCAAGGCGTCCCTCCGTGCCGACCTCGCGCGCCACGCGCGTCACCTCCGAAGCAAACGAACGCAGTTGGTCCACCATGGTGTTGATGGTGTTCTTGAGCTCCAGGATCTCGCCCTTGACATCGACCGTGATCTTCTTCGACAGGTCCCCGGTCGCGACCGCGGTGGTCACGTCGGCGATATTGCGCACCTGGCCGGTCAGGTTGCTGGCCATGAAGTTAACGCTGTCGGTCAGATCCTTCCAGGTTCCCGCGACACCCTGCACGTCGGCCTGCCCACCAAGACGTCCCTCCGTGCCGACCTCGCGCGCCACGCGCGTCACCTCCGAGGCAAACGACGAGAGTTGATCGACCATGGTGTTGATGGTGTTCTTGAGTTCCAGGATCTCACCCTTGACGTCGACCGTGATCTTTTTTGACAGGTCGCCCCGCGCGACGGCCGTCGTGACATCGGCAATGTTGCGCACTTGCGCCGTGAGGTTGCTGGCCATCGAGTTCACGCTTTCGGTCAGGTCCTTCCAGGTGCCGGCCACGCCCCGGACATCGGCCTGGCCGCCGAGCATGCCTTCGGTTCCCACCTCGCGCGCCACCCGCGTGACCTCCGAGGCGAATGACCGCAGTTGGTCGACCATGGTGTTGACCGTGTTCTTGAGTTCGAGAATCTCACCCTTGACGTCAACGGTGATCTTCTTCGACAGATCGCCGCTTGCCACCGCCTTGGTCACGTCAGCGATGTTGCGCACTTGCGCCGTGAGGTTGCTCGCCATCGAGTTCACGCTGTCGGTCAGGTCTTTCCAAGTGCCCGCGACCCCTTGCACCTCCGCTTGGCCGCCCAGCTTGCCCTCGGTACCCACCTCGCGCGCGACCCGCGTCACCTCGGCGGCAAACGAGCGCAGTTGGTCCACCATGGTGTTGATGGTGTTCTTGAGCTCCAGGATCTCGCCTTTGACATCGACCGTGATCTTCTTCGACAGGTCCCCGGTCGCGACCGCGGTGGTCACGTCGGCGATGTTGCGCACCTGCGCCGTGAGGTTGCTCGCCATCGAGTTCACGCTCTCGGTCAAGTCCTTCCACGTGCCGGCCACGCCCTGCACGTCGGCCTGCCCACCAAGGCGTCCCTCCGTGCCGACCTCGCGCGCCACGCGCGTCACCTCCGAGGCGAACGACGAGAGCTGATCGACCATCGTGTTGATAGTGTTCTTGAGCTCCAGGATCTCACCTTTGACGTCGACCGTGATCTTCTTGGACAGGTCGCCGCTCGCCACAGCCTTGGTGACATCGGCAATGTTGCGCACCTGCCCGGTCAGGTTACTGGCCATCGAGTTCACGCTGTCGGTCAGGTCCTTCCACGTGCCGGCCACGCCCTGTACGTCGGCCTGGCCGCCGAGTTTGCCTTCGGTACCCACCTCGCGCGCCACGCGCGTGACTTCCGAGGCGAATGACCGCAGCTGGTCGACCATGGTATTGATCGTGACCTTGAGCTCGAGAATCTCACCCTTGACGTCAACGGTGATCTTCTTCGACAGATCACCGGTAGCGACTGCCGTTGTAACGTCCGCGATGTTGCGCACCTGCGCGGTCAGGTTTCCGGCCATCGAATTCACGCTGTCGGTCAAGTCCTTCCACGTCCCGGCCACACCTTTGACGCGCGCCTGGCCGCCCAGCTTGCCTTCGGTCCCTACCTCGCGCGCGACCCGCGTCACCTCGGCGGCAAACGAGCCAAGCTGATCGACCATCTTGTTGACCGTCTTGGCGGTGCGCAGAAACTCTCCCTGCAGCGGCTGACCGTCGACTTCGAGCGCCATCGTCTGCGACAGATCACCCTGGGCAACGGCACCGATCACGCGCGCTGTTTCACTGGTCGGATGTACCAAGTCGTCGATGAGCAGATTGACCGCATCGATCGAGTCGCGCCAAAAGCCAGTGACCTCGCCCAAGGTGCCACGCTTGGCCAGCTTGCCTTCCTTGCCAACGACGCGTGACAGACGTTCCAACTCCTGAGCCATCCGCTCGTTGCGCTCGACGACGTCGTTGAAGACATCGGCTACGCGACCCAATGATCCCTGCCAATCAACCGGCAGCCGCACCGAGGAATCGCCCCGCTTCAGCGCATTGAGCGCGCCGAGGATGACGCTGATCTCATCCGAGGGAAGGATTGAGCGCTCTACGACTTGCATTGGGTACCTCCGCATGCCGCACGAGCGCAGGTTTACGCTGGCGCGGCGCAGACAAAATATCCGAGGCAGAATACGCGTGTCGCGCCACGGCGCGCAAGCACCCGGAAACGTTTGTAAGATTTACAAGAAACCGACGGGTGAGCGGGCGATCGGCGCCGTTTTTCCATGTCCCGCAGCGCGTGCGACTCACCCTCCAGCCTGCCGACCGACATCGTGCTGAACGCCGGCTCGCCGACACACCGAGGCCAAGCCGCGGCCACGAGGACCGGCCAGCGCTAACGCGCCCCAGCAGGGAGCCGTCGGCCCGGCAACGATGGAAAGGTGCAGCAGGCAAGGGTAAGTGTACGGCCGTCGGACGCTGCTGCGCTTCTGACAACGGAATCAGCGTCTGGCCGATTCCCAAGCCCGTGTGCTAGGCCTAGAGTGACCTGAGAATTCAGCCGCCGGCGTTTCCCGAGTCAAGCTCGGCACCGGCGACCGAACCAACAAACGGAGGTCCCGTGACCGTCAACCTCGCCGTCGGCCCAGTCGTTGCCTTGCTTGCCGGCATCCTGATCCTTATCGTCCCGCGCCTGCTGAACTTCATCGTCGCAATCTACCTGATCATCATCGGTTTGATTGGCATCTTCGGCTGGGGCGGGACGCACATCCATGCGACCGCGACTGACATAGCCCCGGCGTCGAGCGCGCCCGTGATCATGACGGTCGCGGCACCGGTGGCACCGGCCTTCGACCCGCATCCAATTATCGGAAGAGAGCGCGGAGGGGTTTGATGATTCGCAAGCTCAAATCGGGCCAGTATCGCTTGTACTCGCGCAAGGAGAATCCGGTAACCGGCAAACCGAGAAACCTGGGGACCTTCGCGACCCGCCAAGCGGCGGAACGCCACGAGCGCGCGGTTCAGTACTTCAAGCAGCACTAACAGGGCACGCTGCTGCCCAGGGCAAGGCTTTGTGCAATGGAATCCGACATGCCGAGCGCGACCCTTGTTCGCAGGCATCTCCTGACGCTCGAGTCGCTACGTGTACTCGTCAATATCGAGGTCAATCTGCACACCGAATGCTATGGCGTGTTCATTCGCAGGATTTTCGTCACGGAACCCGACCCGTCCGGTTGCAACTGGCAGGCGGAGCTGCCGATCGTGCACGCGGCCACGGCGGAGCCGTGCCGTGCGCAGCTACGCGGAGTGATCGAGCAGTTGCGCGAGCGCTATAACGTGGCGCTCTAAGGTCGCTCTCACCTACAACCCAATCAACCAACCTCCGCCAAACGACTAGCGGGCATGGTTGCGCTACCTGCCAGACAGAGAAGGACGACCTACCTTTTTACACCTTTTTACTTAGGAGACACAAAGATGAACATGCAACCCTATCGCATTCTCCTTGGATCCGGACTCGCTGTACTCGTCGTCGGTACGGTCAGTGCGCAAGGCGATGGCGACACAACCTATCCGGGCGCGAACAATAGCGCGCCACCAAGCGTGATGACCCGACCGCTCGGCCAATCCACCCAAAGGAATCCAGACAGCGGCGCGTCCACCGCCGGCCTGCCGGCGACCCGAGACATGGACGCCTCCACTGCGTCGGGCGAGAAGACCGCGCGACCCACCGCCAAGATGTCGGGTCAATCAGGCGACCAAATCTCGGATGAAGGGAGCGCCGGCACGCAGGGACAACAACCCGCCAAGCACGCGCGCCACATCGCCAAGCGCACTAGCCGGTCCGATCAGGTTGCGATGCGAGGTGAGACGACCTATCGCCAAGCTCTACGGCAGTGTGTGAAGGAATCGCACCCGGATCAGCGCGACAGTTGCCTCGACAACGCGATCGAACAGTTCCAGCGCAACGGCTGAAATCCGTGGATGGGTGTTGGAAATTGAAGGCCCCGCTGTTGCGGGGCCTTTTGCTGCGACCGGCTGGGGTGTTAGGGCGGCTCTTTTAAGTCGACTGCCGCTGCCGAGCGCGTAGAATGCCAGGTGTTGCGCCCAGCGGCGGAGTGCGGCTGTGGTCCCAACGGGCCCCGACAAGATGAGTGCGCTTTCCTTTTTTCTGGCCTGGCTCGCCGACCCCCGGCGCGTGGGAGCGATTGTCCCGTCCAGCGCGGCACTTGCGGAGGCGATGACCGCCGACCTTTGGCCGGCCTCGGCGCCGGTGATCGAGCTTGGACCGGGGACGGGCGTGGTCACCCGTTCGATCATCGCTCACGGCATCCCCGAGAATCGATTGGCGCTGATCGAGTACCGCGAAGACTTCGTCGACCGGCTACAGCGCGAGTTTCCGCGTGCCCATGTGCGCCGCATGGACGCAACGCGCTTAAGGCATGTCGAGCTGTTCGCTGGCGAGCGCGCGGGGGCAGTGGTAAGCGGTATACCCCTGCTCTTGATGCCGGCCAAGGCGGTGCTTGCGCTCCTCGATGGCGCGTTCGGGCAACTGCGCCCCGACGGCGCGTTCTACCAGTTCACTTATGGGCGGGATGCACCGATCGCTCGCTCCGTACTCGAGCGCCTCGGGCTGAGCGCGACGCGCATCGGCGGTACGCTGGCCAACATGCCCCCGGCCGTTGTGTATCGCATCTGTCGCCGGTCGGCGCGGGCAATGCCGGCGCGCCGACCGGCCAATCGGGCCCTCCCCGTACCCCCGACTGCGCCGGCATTCGTGCCGCCCTCGGATTTCGAACCCGCTGGTCCCGACGCGCATTGAGCGTCTGCGCCCCTAAGGCGCAAGTTCCACCACCCACGGGTCAAGGTACATAGCGCGACAGGTCAGGGCGCACTTCGCGGCCACTGTCTTGCGCGATGCTTCTGCCCACGAAGCCGTACGTGGGTCGCCATAGTTGCCGCGCCGAGGCTATTCCCCGGCCAAGCGCTCCGGTCAGGACCGGATAGTCGCCTGGCTCAAGCACCCGACAGTCCCCTTGGTAGCCGAGGTCCGAGCAGACGAGCCACGACCCGGACTCGATCCGCACCGAGGCAGCAGGGTTTCGGAAATGCGCCCACGCGAGGTCCGACATGGGGCCGTGTTCGACTACGGCCTGGGCCCCACCGAAGTTTGGGAGCTCATAGAGCACGGCGCGCCCGGGCACCACTGGCACCAGTCTGGCCGTGTTCTCCGGAACCAAGGCGATTAGGTACGCCGATCTGACCTTCCCGTCGAGGGCGCCGAGGCTCGCATATTGACCTGGCGAGAAATCGCTGCACTGACCCTGCCCGCTTTCGCCTTCGCACAACCGCCATACTCCGCCAATTACCAGCGCGGCGTCGGCACTGTCGTTGAAGTGACGGGCGTCGAGATCATCGACGTTCGATGTCAAGTCGACTGCGCGCACGACGGACCCGGTATGCCGGTACAGGACGACTTGAGCACCGACGGCCGCCGCGGCGCCCACGACCGGCGGGTTAACCACGACCGGCCCGGGGGCGACATTGACGCCCCCCGGCGCGGGATTGACGACCACGGGCGCCGGCGCGGGATTGACTACAACCTGGGTCGCGCCCGGCTGGATCACGACCGGCGCGGGAGCGGCATTGAGCGCAACCGGCGACGCATCCGGGTTGATCACAACGCGCGTCGATCCGGCGTCGGGGCCAATCTGGCGCACCGATTTCACCGGGCCATTCAAATCGCCACTGAGTTTGCGGTACGGGCCGGGTACCAACTGCGCACAGCGGCCGTGAAAATAAGGTTCGGTGCAAACTTCCCAAGTCCCGTCGCCAACGACCACCGACGATGCGAAGTCGTTGAGAGCCGACTGCTCAAGGTTCGGGAGCGCGACGGTCGTGGTCATACTCTCACCGCGAAACCCGGGATGCTCGTAAACCGTAATCTCCCCGGCAAGCGCGTTCGCGGCGATTAACGCCAGTGCGCCTGCCACCGTCAATTTCCATATGCTGGTGCTCATTTGGACCCCTTCTTAACGCGGCGGCGAAAGTGCTCGCGAATATTTTGACGGGGCCGCGTGCGCGTTAGTTGTGGACACGGGCATAAATCAGTGCACGGCCGGCAAGGCGGCGGACAGGCTCCTACAAGCGACGTAATCGCAGCCCGGCGGCGGTACCGGGACGCCTCGGGCCAGGTACGCTTTCGTGGTCATGGCCTGCGCATTACCGGCCGCGGCACCCTGCGCAGGACGAGGCGGTGAGGTAAGCATTGCGCTTGAAACGCAGAACGTAGATCATTTCATGCTGGCAATCGTCGAACTGGCAGGCCCGGTGTCGACGCGGCAACCAAGAAAACAGGCCCCTCTTGCTGATGAACGATCGTTTGTTGCCGCAAACCGAAGCGCTGGATCGACCGGGCGTGTGGGCATCGCTCGGCCGCGTTGTTTGCGTCGCGTTGCTTTGCGGTTCGGCATCGGGGGCGGTGCTGGGTTTTGGCTTCGACACCGTGGCACAGCGCGCCCAGGAGCTCGCCGCCGCGCCTTACCGGGCCCCAGAGGTCAAGCTACCCAGCGAATTGCAGGGCATCGACTATGACCATTTTCGGGACATCCGCTTTAAACCGGAGCGCGCGCTCTGGCACGGCACCAAACTGCCGTTCGAGGTAGCGTTTTTTCACCTCGGCCTTTATTTCACTCACCCGGTGCGGATCAACGAAGTCTACGGTGGGACGGTCCACGAAATACGCTACGACCCTGGGTTGTTCGACTACGGCGCCAACAAATTCGACCCGCAACGGATGCGTGGCCTCGGCTTCGCCGGGTTTCGGGTCCACTATGCGATCAACACGCCGAAATACAAGGATGAAGTGCTCGTTTTTCTCGGCGCGAGCTACTTCCGCGCACTGGGCAAAGGCCAGACCTACGGAATATCCGCGCGCGGGCTTGCGATCGACACTGGACTGGCTTCGGGCGAGGAGTTCCCGGCGTTCGTGGAATTCTGGATCGAGCGGCCGACGCCCACGGCGACCGAACTCACAATCTATGCGCTGCTCGACTCCAAGCGAGCGAGCGGCGCGTACAGTTTCGTGCTTAAGCCCGGAACGGAAACCGTGGTGGAGGTCAAGGCGCGCCTATTCCTGCGCAATAATGTCAGCCGGTTGGGACTAGCTCCGCTCACGACGATGTATTTCTTCGGCGAGAATCAGCGCTCGACACGCGACGACTATCGGCCGGAGGTTCACGATTCCGATGGCCTGTCGATCCACTCGGGGACGGGCGAATGGATCTGGCGGCCGCTGGTCAACCCGAAGCGGCTGCTGGTCACCTCGTTCGCGCTCACCAACCCTGTCGGTTTTGGTCTCATGCAGCGCGACCGCGACTTCGGCCACTACGAAGACCTGGAGGCGCGCTACGACCTGCGGCCGAGCGCCTGGGTACAGACGAAAGGCAATTGGGGTGCGGGACGAGTCGAGCTGGTCGAGATTCCCAGCCCCGACGAGACCAACGACAACATTGTCGGCTACTGGGTACCCGACGCGCCCCCACCACCCAAGACACCGCTGGACTTGGAATACCGGATACTCTGGCAGAAGGAGTCCGCGACGCGCCCGCCCTCATCGTGGGTAACGCAGACGCGGCGCGGCCGAGGCTACACGCGCAACGATGACGGGAGCATCGGCCTGGTCGTGGATTTTGATGGCCCGGCGCTGCGCAAGCTCCCCGCAGACACCCCGGTTGAGGGCATCGTCACTGTCGATGCCAACGGCGAAGTGCGCGAGGTCGTCACGCGTCGCAATGATGCGGTGGGAGGCTGGCGGATCGTGCTGCGGGTCGCCCGCGTCGACGCCGGCAAGCCGGTCGAATTGCGGGCCTACCTGCGGACCCCTACGAGCACCGTATCGGAGACGTGGAGCTACGCTCTGCCGCCGGAATAGCAAAGAAGGAAACCCGTGAACGACCTAGGCTCGCCGGTGGAAACGGACGCTCGGCCGGCGCCGCCCGACACTCGACAGCGGCGGCGCATGCCGACCACGCCACCGCTGGCGCGCAGCTCCATGGTACCGCCGCAGTGGTCGGGGGGTCTTTTTCGCCGCGGCGTCGGTAGTTGGCACCGGCCGCTCGATGTCTTGCCGGGGGTGCCCTCCGTATCGCCTGATCCGCTGGGACACTGGCACACGGTGGGCAATTTTCGCCGCGTGGTGTTGCTAGGCTTGATCGTCGCACAAACCTACATCGCGACCAACTTCATGGTCGCCATCCTGCCCTATCATGGCCGACAGTTGCTCGAGATTGCGATGCTCATCCTGTTCGCCATCCTGTTTGCCTGGATCTCCGGCGGCTTTTGGACCGCAATCGCCGGATTTGCCCTGCAACTGCTCGGGGGCGACCGCTACGCAATCTCGCGCACCGCTCCGCGCGACGCGCCAATCGAGCCCGAAGCGCGCGCCGCGGTGGTCATGCCCATCCGCAACGAGAACGTCGTGCGCGTGTTCGCCGGACTGCGCGCGACCTACGAGTCCGTGGCGCTCAGCAATCGGCTGCCACATTTTGACTTCTTTCTGCTCTCCGACACCAGCGAGCCAGACACACGGGTCGCCGAAATCGAAGCATGGTGGGCGCTATGCGAAGCAACCGGCGCCTTTGGCCGCGTGTTCTATCGCTGGCGGCAGCACCGAATCAAGCGCAAAAGCGGCAATATCGCGGATTTCTGCCGCCGATGGGGTCGCAACTACCGCTACATGGTCGTAATGGACGCAGACAGTGTGATGAGTGGCAAGTGCCTGACGCGGTTGCTGCAACTGATGGAAGCAAATCCCAGCGCCGGGATTATCCAGACGTTGCCGCGCGCAGCCGGTCGCGACACGATGTACGCGCGCGTACAGCAGTTCGCGGCGCGCCTTTACGGGCCGCTGTTTACCGCCGGTCTGCACTTCTGGCAGCTGGGCGAATCGCACTATTGGGGCCACAACGCAATCATCCGCATCGCGCCCTTCATGCGCCACTGCGCGCTGCGCCGCCTGCCCGGGCGCGGCAGCTTGTCCGGGGAGATTCTGTCTCACGATTTCGTCGAGGCCGCTTTGATGCGTCGCGCCGGGTGGGCGGTCTGGATCGCCTACGACCTGGCGGGAAGTTACGAGGAAATGCCACCGAACCTAATCGACGAACTCAAACGCGATCGCCGCTGGTGCCAGGGCAATCTGATGAACTTTCGCCTGTTCCTTCTCAAGGGTCTGCATATAGCGCACCGCGCGGTATTCATGAGCGGTGTAATGGCGTACGTGTCAGGGTTCTTGTGGCTCCTGTTCCTGATTCTGTCCACTGCCTTGTTGGCGGTCCACACCCTGAGTGCGCCGAAATACTTCGTGCAGCCGTATCAACTCTTCCCGCTTTGGCCAGAATGGCACCCAGAATGGGCGATCGCCCTCTTCGGTGCGACCGCCGTGCTGCTCTTTCTGCCCAAACTCTTGAGCGCGCTGGTGGTCGCAGTGCGCGGTGCAAGCCGGTTTGGGGGCACCTGGCGGCTGACGATGAGTCTCCTGGGCGAAATCCTGTTATCCGCGTTGCTGGCACCCATCCGGATGCTTTTCCATTCTCAGTTTGTGCTGCTTACGTTTGCCGGCCTGAAGCTGCAATGGAAGTCGCCGCAGCGCGACGACGCCGAGACCAGCTGGCTCGAAGCCATTATCCGGCATGGTCCGCATACCTTGCTGGGTGTCGTCTGGCTCAGCGGTGTGTATTGGCTCAATCCATCATTCCTGTGGTGGCTGCTGCCGGTAGCCGGCGCATTGATCGTTTCCATCCCCGTTTCCGTATACACAAGCCGCGGCTCACTCGGCCGTCGCCTGCGGGATGCCGGGCTGTTCGTCATACCGGAAGAGTTACGCCCGCCGCCGGAAATTCGCAGCGTCATCGCCAGTGCCACCGCACCGGCCCGGTGCCCCGGCTTCGTCGACGCAGTCGTCAACCCGATCATCAACGCGCGGCTTTGCGCCACGGCGACGGCGCGTGCGCGCCAAGCGGCGGGACGTCGTGCCGAGCGCGCGCAGCTCGTGCGCAAGGCGCTCATCGACGGCCCGGCCGGACTCCCCGAAGCGCAGCAGATGCAGATCATCGGCGATCCCGAGACACTGGAGCAACTGCACGCGGCGGTTTGCAGTGGCACGGACGTTCATTCAACCTGGGGTACGGGGCCCAGCGCGGCTTGAGCAGGGCGTTGGCGAGGTTTCGGACCCCTAAGTGTGATTTCTATGAGGGTTGTTCATCCGGACTGAATCCAGGAAGCTGATTGGTGCGAGCCGATCAACCCCTGAGGAGACAGCCGGATGAACATCCACAAGAATGCCCGTACCACGCCACGGAGTCGAGCCATGCTGGTGCATCGGGTGTTTCGAGAGCACCGGCCGGTGAGCGCGGTGGCGCTGGCGTTTGGAGTGTCCGAGCGCACCGTCTACAAATGGCTGGCCCGCTATCGCGCTGAAGGAGCCGCTGGATTGCACGATCGGCGGTCGGTGGCGCATCGCCGTCCGCATGCGTTGGGCCCGGCGTGGCTGGCGCTGATTCGCCTGTTGCGCCAGGCCAAGCTGGTGGCCGCCGACATCGCCACGCGGCTGCCGCTGGCGCGTTCGACAGTGAGCGCGGCTCTCAGCCGCCTGGGTCTGGGGCGCTTGCGCTACCTCAATCCACCGCCTCCGGTCCAGCGCTACGAATGGGGACACCCAGGCGAGCTGGTGCACATGGACACCAAGAAGCTCGGCCGCATCGTGCGCCCAGGCCATCGGATCACCGGCAATCCCCGCGATAACGTCGACGGCGCGGGCTGGGAATATGCCCACGTCGCGATCGATGACTGCTCGCGCTTTACCTACGTCGAGGTTCTGCCCGATGAGAAGCGCTACACCGCAACGCGTTTCTGGCTGCGCGCGGTACGGGAATTTCGGCGTCGCGGCATCCGCATCGAGCGCGTGCTCACCGACAACGGGGGTGCCTACCGTTCGCGGCCCTTCCGTAAAGCCTGCCGCTGGCTCGGTATCCAAGCCAAACGGACCCGACCCTATCGCCCGCAGACCAATGGCAAAGCCGAGCGCATGATTCAAACCCTGCTCCGCAAGTGGGCCTACGCCGTACCCTACGCCAACTCGGCCCAGCGGCGTTGCGCTCTCGCCCCTTGGTTGCGCTTCTACAATGAGGAACGACCCCATGCTAGTCTTAATCGTCAAACACCCGTCAGCCGACTGCCTCAGCTCGCTGAACAACGGTCGTAGAAATCACACCTAAGGGGCGACGACCGCGCCGTTTTTTCCGGGTAGGGCCCAACCCCGGACCCCGTGTCGACTCTGCCCCTGGGAAGGGGGCGATAGCGACGCGGCCGGCCCGCCGGTCAGCGACGAGCGCGCGATCGGCGCTCCGCGACCCCGTCCGCCACGGCCCCGACAAACAAGGCCAGGCAAACTAGAAAGGCGACCTGCGCCGAGGCCGGCGCACCTGTGGCCATCGCGGCAGCACTTGCCACGCCCCCGAGCGCGAAAAGTAGCAAGAAACCCAGAATGTACCGGAACATGCGGCTTATCCCCCACACTTGCGGGCTCATCTTGGAACGGCGCGGCTCCTCCGGCAATCGGCGCGAGGCCGAATTTTCTGTAGGCCACGAGGGAACCGCCTGTAAGGGTCTGGCGGACAGGCGAACACCTGCGGCACGGAATTGCGGGCCGGTCGCGTGGTCCAACGCCCCTGCGCACCGCTCGTACGTTCTCCCCCGCCGTCTACGCTGAGCGCCTTGACCGGTGCGCGCAACCGGTGCTACGGTCGGCCCCCTGCGCTGGGTTTAGACCGGAATCGGGCGGGCACGTAACCCGAGACTTCCCGGAGCCATCCTTCCCGTGCTTTGCCGTCCCGCGGTAGCCAGCGCAGATCGGGGCGGTTCTATCGAGCCATCGGCAGCTCACGGCCTTCCGCATCGCGCGGGCGAAGACCGACCGGACGGGCGCGCGAGTTGGTGTGGAATGGCGAGGTGATGCGGCTAAATCGCGCGAATCTTGGTCTGCTGACGGTCCTAGTCGCCGCGGTGGCGCTGGCCATCGGCCTGGTACGCGACAGCGAAGGCCCCAAGCGCGGTGTCGTCCATTTGGTCATCAGCGGCGCGCACCCCGTCCTCGATCCGTTCCTCATCGAGCTCGAAGAGCGCACCTTCCGCTTCTTCTGGGATACCGCCAACCCGAAAAACGGCCTGATTCCCGATCGTTATCCGAGTCCGTCGTTCTCGAGCATCGCGGCGGTGGGATTCGGGCTGACCGCCTATCCGATCGGTGTCGAGCGCGGCTATGTGACGCGGGAGGCCGCGCGGCAGCGGGTACTAGTGACGCTGCACTTCCTTCATGACGCGCCCCAGGGGACAGCGCCACGGGGCGTTTCCGGCTACAACGGCTTCTTCTACCACTACCTCGATATGAAGACCGGCGAGCGCTTCGGAGACAGCGAGCTGTCTACCGTGGACACCGCGATCCTGCTCGCTGGGGTGCTGTTCTGTGAATCGTACTTCGACGGACACGAAGGCGAGGAGGTGGAAATCCGCGATCTCGCCGAGGACATCTATCGCCGTGTCAACTGGCGCTGGGCGCAGCCCCACGCGCCCGCCATCAGTCATGGCTGGACGCCGGAAGAGGGATTTCTCGAATATGACTGGCGCGGCTACAACGAAGCCATGATGGTCTATCTGCTGGCGCTTGGGTCCCCGACCTACCCCGTCGGCCCGCAGGCGTGGACCGAATGGACAAGCACTTACGACAAGAGCTGGCGCAAGGTGTTTGGGCAGGAATACCTGGCATTCGCGCCGCTGTTTGGGCATCAGTACACGCACGTGTGGATGGATCTGCGCAAGATCCAGGACGATTTCATGCGCCAGCGGGGACTCGATTATTTCGAAAACACCCGGCGCGCAATCTACGCCCAGCAGGCCTACGCGATCGCTAATCCCCTGCACTGCGCCGATTACGGGGCAACCGTCTGGGGTATCACCGCCAGCGACGGCCCTGCCAACGTCGAACTTTCGGACGCCAGCGACCGGCGCGTGTATCGAGCCTACGCGGCCCGCGGCACCGACGCACATGACGACTGCACGCTGGCTCCGACGGCGGCCGTCGCATCGATCCCGTTCGCGCCCGAGCTCGCGATCCCGGCGGTACTCGAGATGCACCGCCGCTTCGGCCGCTACATTTATTCCCAATACGGCTTCTTCGACGCCTTCAACCCGAGTTTCCACTTCGATGTGCCGCTGCTTCACGGCCATGATGTGGCGGGCTTCGGCTGGGTGGATGGCGACTATCTCGGCATCGATCAGGGGCCCATTTGCGCCATGATCGAGAACGAGCGCACCGCGCTCATCTGGCGCGTCATGAGAAAAAATCCGCACGTGAGGCGCGGACTGGAGCGGGCGGGCTTCTCCGGCGGCTGGTTGGCGGCGCAGTAGTACGCGGGCCGCCCGGGCGATCGGGGCGTCAGGAGCGCCGCTGTTGCGCAGCACGTGAATATGGTGAACTATTCGCTGCGCGCCCCGCCCAACCGGTGGCGGCCAATGCGCCATACACTGGGT
The DNA here is from genome assembly GCA_963777455.1 of uncultured beta proteobacterium. Lineage (GTDB taxonomy): Bacteria > Pseudomonadota > Gammaproteobacteria > Burkholderiales > Casimicrobiaceae > PALSA-1003. Next base: position 1,166,819 of record CAVZQQ010000004.1, on the reverse strand, counting down.
TCATGCGGGACTTGTTCAGAGGCTCCCTGCCACGCCTGATCATGCTCGGCGCGGTGCTCGTTGCGGCCGGCTGCAATTTCGGCTCGGCCGACCAGACCGTGGTTCGCTTCTGGGCCATGGGCCGCGAGGGCGAAGTTGTCGCCGAGCTGGTTCCCGCGTTCGAGCGCACGCACCCCGGCATTCATGTCGAGGTCCAACAGCTGCCGTGGAGCGCCGCGCACGAGAAACTGCTCACCGCCTTTGCCGGGGATGCGACTCCGGACGTTTGCCAGCTGGGCAACACCTGGATTCCGGAGTTTGTGGCACTGCACGCGCTGGCGCCGCTGGACACTGCAGTCGCGGCCTCTCCGGCGATCGACCGCAGCGACTATTTTTCCGGCATCTGGGACACCAACATCATCGACGGCACGCTCTATGGCGTGCCGTGGTACGTCGACACGCGGCTGCTGTTCTATCGGCGCGACCTGTTGGCGCAGGCGGGCTTTCCAAGCCCACCGCGGTCATGGGTCGAATGGGAGCGAATGCTCACGGCCGTCAAGGCGCATGCCGGGCCCGATCAGTTTTCGATTTTGCTGCCCCTCAACGAATTCGAACCCCTGCTTGTGCTCGCGCTACAGCAAGATGAGCCGTTGCTCCGCGACGGCGGACGCTGGGGAAATTTCGAAAGCATCGGTTTTCGCCGCGCCCTGCGATTCTATGTCGAGATGTTCCGGCGGGGCTGGGCCCCACCGCAGACCAACGCCGACGTCTCCAATGTGTGGAGCGAATTCGCTCACGGCTACTTCTCTTTCTATATTACCGGGCCGTGGAATATCGGCGAATTCAAGCGCCGTCTGCCGCCACAACTACAGGACAGCTGGATGACTGCTCCTATGCCCGGCCCCTCGGGACCTGGCACATCGATCGCCGGCGGTTCGAGCCTGGTGCTCTTCGAGAGCTCGCGCGTCAAGGCCGCTGCCCAGCAATGGATCGAATACCTCTCGCAGCCAGACATCCAGCGTCACTTTCACGAGCTGACCGGCGACCTTCCGCCACGACGCGCGGCCTGGACCGGCGAGCCGCTCGCGGGCGACCCTTATGCCGTTGCCTTCCGCGACCAGCTTGAGCGGGTGAAGCCCGTACCCAAAGTCCCCGAGTGGGAGCGCATCGCCAACGAGCTGCGACTCGTGGCGGAACGAACCGTGCACGGCGAGTTGACGATCGACGAAGCCGCCGCCGAACTCGACGCGCGCGCCGACCGGATCCTCGAAAAACGCCGCTGGCTTCTCTCGCGTCGGGACGGGCCGTGAAATCCGAGCGGGTGGCATGGTGGTTCGTCGCGCCGGCCCTGTTCGTAATTGGCGTCTTCTTCTTTCTGCCCGTGCTGGCGGCGCTGGCGCTGAGCGTCACCGATTTCGACATCTATGCACTTGCCGACTGGCGCAATCTGCGGTTGGTGGGCCTGCGCAACTACGTCGAGTTGCTGCGCTCGCCGCTGTTCTGGCGCGCACTTGGCAACACGCTCTACTTCGTGACGGCGGGCGTCCCGCTGTCGATCGCAGCCTCTCTCGGCACAGCGCTTCTGCTCCATTCGCGGACGGCGCGGTTCACGGCGCTGTTCCGCACCGCGCTGTTCGCGCCGGTCGTTACCACGTTGGTGGCAGCAGCAGTCGTCTGGCGCTACCTGTTCAACACCCGCTACGGCTGGCTCAATTACGCACTTGGCGCGATCGGGATTGCGCCGATCGACTGGCTCGGGGATCCGCACTGGGCCATGCCTGCCATCATCGTCTTCGCCGTATGGAAGAACTTTGGCTACAACATGATCATTCTCCTGGCCGGGTTGCAAGCCATCCCTGCGGACCTCTACGAAGCGGCGCGCATCGACGGGGCGTCGCTGTGGCGCCAGTTCCGTCATGTCACCTTGCCGATGCTCTCTCCCATGCTGCTCCTGGTTGGCATCCTGACGGTCGCCGGTTACTTCCAGCTGTTCGCCGAGCCCTACGTTATGACCCAGGGCGGCCCTCTGCAGAGCACGGTGAGCGTTCTCTACCTCATGTACGAGGAAGGCTTCAAGTGGTGGAATCTGGGCTCGGCCTCGGCAGTGGCGTTCATGCTTTTTCTGTTGATCTTTGGCGTCACGGCCGTGCAACTGCGCTGGATGCGCAGGAGCTATGCGCCATGAAAAGGTTCCTGGCCGCACCGCTCGTAAACGGTCTTCTGCTTGGTGCCGCGCTGCTCACGTTGTTTCCCCTGTTCTGGATGCTTTCGGTGTCACTAATGGCGCCCGGCGAAGCAAGTATGAGCCCGCCACCGCTGCTGCCCGCCCACGCGAACTTCGGCAACTATCGTGAGCTGTTCGCCTCGCGCGGCATCGGCCGCTACTTCGCCAACAGCGTTTTTCTCGCCAGCGCTGCGACGGTGGCCTCGCTGGTGTTCAACGTCGCGGCCGGTTACGCCTTTGCCAAACTACGCTTCGCGGGGCGCGATCGCGTCTTCCGGCTACTGCTCGGCGCGCTGGTGATCCCCGGCCAGGTGGCGATGGTGCCGCTGTTTCTGCTACTCAAGCAGTTCGGGCTTGTCAACAATTACGGGGGGGTGCTCGTTCCGGCGCTGGCCAGCATTTTCGGCATCTTCCTGGTGCGCCAGTACGCGCTGTCGATTCCGGACGAATTGCTCGAGGCGGCCCGCATCGACGGCGCCAGCGAATTTCGGATCTTCGCCTCGATCGTGCTTCCCGCGCTCAAACCGATTATCGTGACGCTAGCGGTGTTCACGCTGCTCGCTACCTGGAACGACTTCATGTGGCCACTGATCGTGCTGGCCGACCAGCACCTCTACACGCTGCCGGTGGCGCTCGCCGCGCTGTCGCGCGAACATGTGCAGGATGACGAGGTGATGATGGCGGGGTCGGTAGTCACGATCCTGCCGGTGCTGCTGGTTTTCCTCTCCCTGCAGCGCTATTACCTGGAGGGCCTCCTGGCGGGCAGCGTGAAGGGATGATACGTTTGGGTACCGTTGTGCCGCGGTGCTCGCTCGTTGTGCGCAATGCCGTCGCGTTCGCCGCGTGTCTGCTGGCCAGCAGCGCCGTGCCGGCCGCGCCGGCGTCGAGCTACGCGCCCCAAGTCCTTGACGACTTCGCCGCGCCCATGGCGTGGCAGGCCGCCGCGTCCGACGGCGCCCGCGCCGCGGTGCATCCAGCCGCCGGGCCGGCAGGGCCGGCGTTGCAGCTGGACTTCGACCTGGGGGGAACCGCCGGGTACGCCGCAGCACGCCGCGCCCTGCCGCTTGATCTGCCACCGAATTACGAACTCTCGTTTTACTTGCGCGGCGACGCGCCCGCGAACGAGCTGCAGGTTAAGTTCATCGATGCGAGCGGGGATAACGTCTGGTGGTTCCGCCAGCCCGATTTCGAGTTCCCGCGTCGGTGGCGGTTCATCAAGATCAAGAGACGCCAGATCGAGTTCGCCTGGGGCCCGTCCCCGGACCACATGCTGCACCGCGCGGCGACGATCGAATTCGTGGTCAGTGCCGGCCGTGGCGGCGGCAGCGGGTCGGTGTCCATCAGTGGACTGACCTTGCGCGAGCTGCCGCCCGAGGCGGCTATCCCGCCGGCGCCTTCGGTCGAGGCTTCGTCCTTTCTGCCCGGGGCCGAGCCGGCGCGTGCGCTCGACGGGGATCTGGCCAGCGCCTGGGAGAGCGACCCGGTAACGGGCAAGGCTCAGAGCTTGACGATCGATTTCGGCGTCGTACGGGAGTTTGGCGGTCTCGTGCTGCGCTGGCGGCCCGCTGCTTTCGCTTCTAGCTACGACGTCCTGTTTTCGGACGACGGTGTGCGCTGGCAAACCGTGCGCAGCGTCGTCGACGGTCGCGGGGGCCCCGATGCGTTACGGTTCCCTGAAGCCGAAACGCGGTTCGTTCGCTTGGCACTGCGGGATGGGCCCTCCGATCACTACGGTCTCGCCGAGGTGGAAATCAAGGACTTGGCCTTCGGGGCGACACCGAATGCGTTCGTCACCGCCTTGGCGCGCGAAGCGCCTCGCGGAACCTACCCGCGCGGCTTCTCCGGAGAGCAATCGTATTGGACGCTGGTCGGCATCGACGGTGGGAGCGAGACCGGTTTGCTCTCCGAGGACGGCGCAATCGAAGTTGCCCAGGGAGGATTTTCGATCGAGCCGTTCCTGATAGCCGGTACGCGGGTCGTGACCTGGGCTGACGTCGAGGCACAGCCATTCCTCGTCGGCGGCTATCTACCGCTGCCCGGGGTTGAGTGGACCGATCCGCAGTGGCAGTTGCGCGTTACGACATTCGCCTCGGGGAAGCCTGCGCGCTCGCGGCTCGTGGCGCGGTACGAACTGATCAACCGCACAGCGCACCGCCTGACCGTGACGCTTGCCCTCGCGGTGCGCCCGTTTCAGGTCAACCCGGCGACACAGTTCCTAAATACCGCAGGCGGCGTCAGCCCGATCCGCGACCTTACCTGGAACGGCCGGTGGCTTTCGGTAAACGGGGCGCCGCGGGTGTACCCACTGCGCCAACCGGATCGCGTGGGAGCTTTCTCCTCGGTTGCCGGCCCGATCCCCAGGATTCTCGCCGGCGACTGGCATGACGCGCCGGCCGTCCACGACGCTTCCGCGCTCGCCTCGGCGGCGCTGGCTTACCACGTCACACTCGCGCCGCGCGCGCGTACGCATATAGGCGTCGTCATCCCGCTTTCCGGCCCCTCGACCATGCCGTTGCGCCATGGGCAATCGGCCGCGCGCTGGCTCGAACAAGAACAGCACTCCGTTGCCGCGGCGTGGACGCAAGCGCTTGCGCAGCCACGGCTACGCGTTCCTCCCGTCGCGCAACCACTGGTCGACACGATGCGCACCGCGCTCGCGCACTTGCTCATCACCCGCGATGGCCCCATCCTTCGGCCGGGGACCCGCGCCTATGCGCGCTCGTGGATCCGTGATGGCGCAATGATCTCGGAGTCGCTGCTGCGGCTCGGCCATGCAGCGCTCGTCGCCGACTATCTGCGCTGGTATGCGCCCTACCAGTTTCCGAGCGGCAAGATTCCCTGTTGCGTCGATCCACGCGGTGCCGACCCCGTCCCGGAAAACGACAGTCCAGGAGAATTCCTCTTCCTGGCCGGCGAGGTCTATCGCTATCAGCACGATCGCGCCCTGCTGGAGGCGCTATGGCCCCACATCGAACGCGCCGCGCAATACCTCGAAACACTGCGGCAGTCGGAGCGCACGGCAGCCAACCTCGAACCGGCTCGGCGCGCCTTCTATGGCATGCTTCCCGCGTCGATCAGTCACGAGGGCTATGCGGCGAAACCGATGCACTCGTACTGGGACGACTTCTGGGCGCTGAAAGGTTACGATGCCGCGCATGCGATCGCCCTCGCGCTGGGGCGCAAGGAGGAAGCGTCTCGTCTCCTGGCGCAAGGCGAGGAATTCCGCCGCGACCTGACAGCCTCGCTTGAGGCGGCGACCGCGCTGCACGGCATCGATTATTTACCGGGATCGGTAGAGCTGGGCGATTTCGACCCGACGTCGACGAGCATCGCCTTCGCGCCACACGGAACCGCGCAGGATCTGCCCGGGGCCCTCGCCCGCTCGACCTACGAGCGCTATTGGCGCGAGTTCCAGGATCGGCGCGACGGACGGCGTGACTGGGAAGATTACACACCTTACGAGTTGCGCAACGTGGCGACTTTCATTCGGCTCGGTTGGCGCGATCGCGCCGCCGAATTGCTGCAGTTCTTCCTTGCCGGTCAACGTCCTCCGGCGTGGCGCCAATGGGCCGAGGTGGTCGGGCGGAACCCGAGGCAACCGCGTTTCATCGGTGACATGCCGCATGCGTGGGTCGCGTCGGATTTCATCCGTTCGGTGCTCGATCTTTTCGTTTACGAGCGCGACGCCGATCATGCGCTCGTACTCGGCGCCGGCATTCCCTCCGCGTGGCTTCTCGGTAATGGCATTTCCATTGAAGGCGTACGCACGGCCTATGGGGCGCTATCCTATTCTCTCCGGACGCGGGGCTCGCGCACCGTCTTGCGGGTGGCTGCGGGAATCCGCGTTCCGCCGGGTGGGCTGGTGCTACTCTGCCCCTCCGCGCGGCTACCACAGTTGACACGGATCAACGGTCGGCTCGCCCACTGGCAGAATCGCGAACTGCGAATCGCCAAACTCCCGGCGACGGTCGACGTCCAGGAATAGTACTGTTTCATGGCTCAGGAGCAAGACGTGCCCACGATCGACTTCCCATCCGGTTTTCTGTGGGGTGCCGCGACCTCGGCATATCAGGTCGAGGGTTCGCCCCTCGCCGACGGGGCCGGACCGAGCATCTGGCAGCGCTTTGCGCACACGCCGGGGCTGGTCCATAACGGGGACACCGGGGATGTGGCTTGCGACCACTACCGTCGCTACGCCGACGATGTCGCCCTGATGCGCCAGCTGGGACTGCAGGCTTATCGCTTCAGCACGTCGTGGAGTCGCGTTCTGCCCAGCGGCTACGGCGCAGTCAATTCCCAAGGGTTGGATTTCTACGACCGGCTGATCGATGCGCTCCTGAGCAACGGCATCGAGCCCGCGCTCACGCTGTTCCACTGGGACCTGCCCGCCGCGCTGCACGATCGGGGCGGTTGGCTCAACCCGGACAGTGCCAACTGGTTTGCCGATTACGCTGCGATCATGTTCCGCAAGTTCGACGATCGGGTCAAGCTGTGGGTGACGCTCAACGAGCCCTGGGTGGTGAGCGACGGCGGCTACCTGCATGGCACGATCGCGCCGGGACACCGCAGCCGCTTCGAGGCGCCAATCGTGGCCCACAACCTCCTGCGCGCCCATGGCGCCGCGGTGCAAGCCTATCGTGTCCACGGCAAGCACCAAGTCGGATTGGTCGTCAACCTGGAGCCAAAGTATCCGGCGTCGGAAAATCCGCACGATCGCGCGGCTACGCAGCGCGCCGATGCCTATATGAACCGGCAATATCTCGACCCACTGTTCCTTAAGCGCTATCCGGAGGAGATGCGGGAGATTTTTGGCGAAGCCTGGCCCGACTGGCCCGCCAATGATTTTGCCCTTATTGCGCAACCCATCGATTTTATCGGCATCAACTACTACACGAGGAACGTCACTCGGTTCGACGCCAACGCGTGGCCGCTGTACGCAGCGTCCGTCCGGCAACCGCGCGCAACGTACACCGAAACCGGCTGGGAGGTCTTTGCACAGGGCCTCACCGATATCCTCCTACAAGTCAGGGAAAGGTACGGCAATCTGCCTCTGTACATCACGGAGAACGGCGCCGCGTTCTTTGATCCGCCAACCGCCGAGAGCGACCGCGTACACGATCCGCTGCGCGTGGACTACCTGCGCAAGCACATTCGAGCCATTCATGCCGCGATTCAGGGTGGTGTCGATCTGCGCGGCTACTTCGTTTGGTCGCTCTTTGACAACCTGGAATGGTCGTGGGGTTATTCCAAGCGCTTCGGGATCGTGCACGTTGACTTCGCGACGCAGCAGCGCACGCTCAAGGATAGTGCTGCGGCCTATTCCCGTGTCATCGCCTCGAACGGACGGCTGCTTGACGAAGTAGCCTTCTAGCCTGCCGGCGGCCCGACCCCCGGAAAAGGGGATCGACACAGCCAGCTACGCCGCGGAGAATTTCTGAACATCGGACGGGGGCGGATGCCTAACAGCTGCCCTTGCTTAATACAAGGCCGACTTACTTTCAACGCCATGCCCAAGGAGGCGACGATGCCTTACAAGAGCGTCACCGAACTGCCCAAGGCCCAGGTGGCTCAGTACGACCACCACCAGAAGGAGGCCTTCCTCAAGGCATTTAACAATGCCTACGAGGAATACGGCCACGACGAAAGCCGGGCCTTCGCGGTCGCGCACCATGCCGCCAAGCGAACTGCCAAGACGGAGAACTCACCGCAGCGCTAGCCTGACAGCGCCGCACATTGAGCGCACAGCCGCGGTCCTAGCCGTGGCAGGGTTGGCGCGTACCTCGCCGCCAACCTGGCGCGCGGCTACCTGCCACAGTCCGACTTGATTGGCTCCGCGACTTGCACGTTCTGGGGAACGGCAGCTGCAAGGATTTCCGGGCCGCTCCCGATTGCCTGGGAAGGGACATATGGGGCCGCATTGATTACCGTCTCGTCCCACGGGCTTGCCCGCTCGGTTTCTCCAGGTGGCCGGAATTTGTTGAACCAACCCATTGTTTTCCTTTTTGCAGAGCACACCGGCGCTCCGCGTGCCGAGTGTCCAAGTGTTACACACCGTTGACGCCGCCATGAGTCGATTGCGATTCGCCGCATACGGTAACACTACTGCGACTCGCATCGATTGCCTATCGGCATAAGTCTGAATGTCGTGTAGGACTGGACGGCAAGTCTTTTGCTCGTGTCGCACGGGAGTCGGTCTCTGACCCGTGCTCTGGCGCAACCGGAATGGGCGGGCGTCTCATTGCACCACGACCGGGCTGCACCAAGACACCACACCCGGGGCGCTTCGGACCCCGCCTCGAGGTCTACTCGCTCGTTCGCTCGACTGTCTCCAACACCAACCGGGCCGCTTGCTCGAGCGTCAACGAACGGCCTTCCTGCCAGGCGCAGTCGAAGGCCACCTCGTCCTTCAGGATCGCGCGCGCCGCGGCCACGCGCCGGTCGTAGCGGGGTCGTTCATTGGGCGGCAACGGCGCCTTTATCTCCTCCCGCAGTCGCCCGGCTGCGCCCCAGACGCGGGCGCCTCGGAGAGGGTCGTCGGCAATGATAATCGCCGCCAATCCCTCTAGTGAATACGCTATTCCGCGTCTGTCGCCCAGGTGGCACCGAATCGCCAGACTCTCCGCGTACAGCAATCGCGCGCCACCATAGTCGCCCTGCTCCGCGAGCACATTTCCTAGTCCGTTGAGGGTAATGGCGATCCCCCCGCGATCTCCCAGTTCCCTCTTGATCGCCAAGCTCTCCGTGTAAAGCGACCTAGCGCCCAAGTAGTCGCCCTGCTCACAGGCAAAATCTCCCAGGTTGTTCAGCGAGATCGCGATGCCGCTGCGGTCGCCGCTTTGCCGGTCAAGGGCCAGGCTCTCCTCGGCCAGAGCCCGGGCCGTCGCATAATCGCCCTGCTCGGCCACTGCGTTGCCAAGGTTGCTCAGCGCTGTTGCAATCCCTGGCCGATCCCCCAGTTGCCGACGGATTGCAAGGCTCTCCTCGTAGAGCTTCTGGGCACCCGGATAGTCGCCCTGCTCTATCGCAGCGTTGCCCAAATTGTTCAATAAGATCGCAATGTCCTTTTGATCCCCCAATGCGCTATAGATGGCCAGGCTCGCCTCGTAGAGGCCTCTGGCGGCTGGAAAGTCACCCTGATAATAGGCTAGCGCGCCCGCCCCATTGAGCGCGGCGGCGCGCTCGCGCGGCCATTGCTCATTCCCCGTCTGTTCCAAGGCTCGCGCACAGCGCGCGCGGCCCTCCGACAGGTGACCTCGCGTCCACCAGAATCGCGATAGCGCCCCGCACAACAGCAGTGCCTCCACCGATCCGGACTCCGCGACGCTCCAATCCAGAGCCGCTCGTAAGTTGTCGTGCTCAACTTGCAAACGATCAAGCCATTCGACCTGGTCGGCACTCGACAGCCGCGGCATCGCCTCCCGTGCCAGCGCCAGGAAATGGTTTCGATGCCGTTCCCGCACTGGTTGCTCGTTATCCGTGCCCTTCAATCTTTCTCCCGCGTACTCGCGGATTGTTTCCAGCATCAAAAACCGCGGCTCCCCACGTGCCTCGATCTGCTTCACCAGACTCTTGCTGACGAGCGATTCGACCGTGTCGAGTATGTTCAGGTTGCTCTCAAGATTGCAGATCGGCTCGATGGCATCGAGTGCGGCTCCGCCGACAAACACCGCCAGTCGACTGAATAGTTTCTGTTCGTCGCCGGTCAATAAATCGTGGCTCCAATCGATCGCGCCGCGCAGCGTCTTCTGGCGTGCCGGCAACCCGCGCGCGCCACTCCTTAGAAAGCTCAGGCGATGGCTCAACTCCGCCAGCATCCGTTGCGGCGGCAGCACCCGAGCCCGCGCCGCGGCCAGTTCGATCGCCAGCGGCAAGCCCTCGAGTCGGTGGCAGATCTCCGCGACGGCGGGCGCGTTGTCGTTGGTGACCGTGAAGGTCGGATTCACTGCCAGGGCGCGGTCGATGAACAGAGCCACGGCTTCGTACTGTGTCAGCCGCTCCAATGGCGGCAATCGCTTCGGGTCAGGCGAGGAGAGAGGCGGAACGGGATAGTTCGCTTCTCCGTATAGCCGCAACACCTCCCGGCTGGTGACCAATACTTTCAACCGGGGTGCGGCACTGAGCAGATCGCTGACGAGCGACGCGGCGTCGATCACCTGCTCGAAGTTGTCTAGCACGAGGAGCATCTGCTTATCGCGCAAATGGTCCTGCAGTTGCTCCTTCAACGGCCGCCCCCCCGCTTCGCGCACTCCGAAGGCCTGGGCAATCGTTTGCGGCACCAGTCCGGCGTCGCTAAGCGCGGCAAGTGGGACGAAATACACGCCGTGCTCAAAATCGTCGACCACATCCGCGGCTGCCTGCAGAGCGAGCCGCGTTTTGCCGGTACCCCCGACGCCGGAAAGGGTCAGCAGACGGACCTGGGTTTTGGACAACTGTTCCTTGACCGCACGAATCTCGGTCTCCCGACCGATAAATGGTGTCGTCTGTGCCGGCAGATTGTTCGGGCGTGCGTCGAGCGTCTGGAGTGGAGGAAAGTCCGTCGGAAGATCCGGAGCGATGACTTGGTAGACGCGCTCCGGGCGGATCAGGTCTTTCAAGCGGCGCTCGCCCATGTCACGCAACACCGTATTCGCGGGCAGATGGTCGCGCACCAGCTCCTCGGTAGCCAGCGACAGGAGGATTTGGCCGCCGTGTCCAGCTGCCATCAAGCGCGCGGTCCGGTTCAGTGCCGGCCCAAAATAGTCCCCGTCGCGCTGTTCCGCCGCACCGCTGTGCAAGGCCATACGCGACCTGATACGCACTTCGCCCCACGCATTGGCCGTCAATGCTCGCTGCGCGGCAAGACACGCCACCAACGCATCGGCAGCGATCGCAAACGCGGCATGCGCGCCGTCGCCAGTGGTCTTGAAAAGGTAACCACGGTTTGCCTCGATGGTTTCGCGCAGGATCGCATCGTGGCGCGCAAGCGCAAGCTGCATCGCCGCGTGCTGCTGTTCCCACAGGCGCGTGCTGCCTTCGATATCGGTAAACAGGAACGTGACCGTACCGCTCGGCGGCAAGCCGTCCGGTTCCGGTACGGACATGGAGGTAACGCCCGAATGTTCCACGACCGACATTTTGCGAGCCACCCGGCACTTGTGCAATCGGGAATTTTCGACAACAAACGCGTCGTCTTCCGCCCGCTGCGCGCCGCAATCTACCGGCGCATGCTTTTCGTGCACCAAGGTGCCGACGGCAGCACCGTGGCGAACGCGACGCAACTGCCGTATCCTTGTTCGCAGGGTATATCTGAGGAAACACCAGGCCTTCCGTCGAGACCGATTTGATCTCCATGATCACCGTTCATCACCTGAATAACTCCCGTTCACAACGTGTACTGTGGCTGCTCGAAGAGCTCGGTGTCGGCTACGAGGTCAAGCGTTACGAGCGCGACCCGAAAACGATGCTTGCGCCGGCGTCGTTGCGGGCAGTGCACCCGCTCGGCAAGTCGCCCGTAGTCACCGAGAATGGACTCACCCTCGCCGAATCGGGCGCGATCATCGAGTACCTGGTTGAACGACACGGCAGAGGAAGGCTGATACCGCCGGCGGGGACGCCCGAGCGCCTGCGATACACCTATTGGCTGCACTACGCCGAAGGCTCAGCGATGCCACCTCTCCTGCTGGCGCTCATTTTCGGCAGGCTGCCGCGCCAGCCGATGCCCTTCTTCGTGCGCCCGATCGCGCGCGGCATCTGTGACAAGGTATTGGAGACGTTCGTAGCGCCGCAGCTCAAAACCCACCAGGAATTCATGGAGGGTGAACTGGAGAAGCGCGCCTGGTTCGCGGGCGAAGAGTTTTCGGCTGCCGACATCCAGATGAGCTTCGTGGTCGAGGCTTCGGCCGCGCGCGGGGGATTAGATCAGTCCCACCCGAAACTGGTGGCTTGGCTCGAGCGCATCCAGGGCCGCCGGGCCTACAAGCGTGCTCTGGAGAAAGGTGGTGTCTATGAACTGTTGCATTAGACAACCACTAGAACGAGTCGCACGGCAACTTGCGCTTGCCATCTCCTAACGACGCAGAGCCAACCGGCACGCGGCGGTTGCCTACTTCCCCTTCTTCGCGAGGACAGCATTGGCCTTTTGGTCGACCTTTGCCTTCTCCGCGGCACTCAGATGTCCCGAGTTGTAACCTTGCGCGGCACGCGCCTTGGCATCGCGTGCATGCGCCTTATCCTCGACCGGATATCGACCGCCAGGCAACGCAAAGGCTGATTTCGGTAGCCTCTTGCGCGCGGTGTTCGTGAGTTTGCTCATAGACTATTCCTCACTTGACACGGGGTTCCGAAGCAGCCTTTAGCGATCCTTGCGGACTCTGATATGGCTGTTGACCGATTTGACGCCTTCCGTATCGCGCGCGATCGCAACGGCTCTGTCGATTTCGTCCTGATTGTTGGCCGTGCCGCTCATCCAGACAACGCCATTTTTGTCCGTATCGACCTTGATATGTTTCGCGCTGCCAAGGTGTTCCTCAGCCAGCTTCGCCTTGATCTTGGTCGTAATGACCGAATCCTTGACGAAGTGCTCCGGGTGGGAACGATCTGCGTCCGAATCTTCGGCACAGGCGGCCATGGGCGTCAACACCGTGCCGATCACGAAGCAGGTTGTCACAAATTTGCATTTCATTATCGATACCTCACATTGTTCCGCCGTTATCGCGCGGGATTATAGGCGCCCCACAAGAAACAGGACGATTACCAGCGCCGGTACGTCAGCGACGATTTCGCAGGCCGGACCGGACGTCGAGAAACTACTACGCTTTTGAGCGCGCGCGTGTCAGCGAAAATCTGAATCTTATGTAGGACGGACCGACGAACTGCGCTTGAATGGCCTGATCGCCCTCAGTCACCCCTCAGCGTGGCGTACTTCGCTGCGACTCGGTAATGGCGTCGTTGGAGCGTACATGGCGGACCCCTTTTCTGACGCGAGGTTCTTGCGTTCAACCTCTGCAATGCTGAGCATCGGCGGATTTTGCAGACGCTACCTCACTGCCAGAAAGTGCAAGCACTATCCTACTGTAACCGCTTCCAATTGTCGGCGATATAGCCTTGCGCATCGACGGTCATTACGATTCTTCCTGCGACCGCGCGGTTACCCTTGCAGGACCACTCATAGACCGTATCGTGCCCGGTCGCCGACATCGGAATGGATGCCGAGCCAGGATTGTCGCTACACCAGGCGGTAGCTCCCGGTAGCATTCGGCGTGTGTCAGCTTTGAAGCAGTTGAGATTGGCGCCAACATAGCACGCAATAAGCTTCTGGCCAGCGCAGCAGACGAAGGTAGCGTCGCGCGCAGCCTACAGGAAGCAACGCGAAGTCGCCTCTGGATAGACAAAGTGAATCCTGCGCCCGACAGGGCAAGGACAATATCAGATCGTTCCAACTTGCCACGCGCCTGGGAGATACTTGCGTCGAAACACGTCTTCACGCAGGAACAGCCCGCATCCCGGTTGGTCGGGGACATAGACGCACCCGTTGGCGAGCACCCAGTCTGAGTCGTCGAAGAGATCGCTTGTCATCCGATCGATCTCGCACGTCATTACGCAATCGAGTCCACGTGCCAGCTGCATCATCTTGAAAGTGCCCAGATAAGAGGCCCAGCAGTGAGGCGCAAGGCGCACACCAGGTAGGCTGGACACGTCCTGGCCCAACTTCCACTGCAGCGAAAGACCCAGCGCCCGAATGTCCGGTTGCAACACATCCGCGCCGCCGGCCCGCGCCAATGCCAATAGCGCTTCCGGGTCGTGCTGCGACTCACCATCAGCCAGGAGCGTCTTGAGACCGTTTCTCGTCATCCAGCTTCTCAGAGCTGTCCCCTGTTCGACGGATTCCGGAAAGGGCTCTTCGAGGAACCAAAGGTGTTCGCCAACCGCACCCAAGAATCGGCATGCGGTTTCGAGTCCAAATTGATCGTTGGCGTCCGCCATCAGCTTCACTCCGGGAGGAGCTGCTCTGGCCAGCTGTTCCACTACTTCGACATCGCGCGCCAATCCACTCTCCGCATCCATCCATCGCGCGCCTCGCCCCACCTTGACCTTGAAAGCCCTGAACCCCTGCGTCAAGCCGTCCTCGAATTCCTCCAACAAGCGGCCGATTCCTCGCTTGGCGTACTCAGGCAGTAGATCGCTGAAGTAAAGGGTTGTGTCGTAGACAGGTACCCAGGCGGGCCCGCCTCCGCCCATCAGACTCCAGGTCGGCCTCGCCAAGGCCTTTCCGACTAGGTCATAAAGCGCGTGATCGGCGCGCCCCAGGGCGCTACAGGCGCCAACCTTTGAGTCCCATACCTCTGCCAGCGACTTCCCAATGATTCCGTGTGCGTTAGCAGGCGTTGTGAGGCCAAAGCCGACACCGTCCAGTTGGTGATCAGTGAAGATCCGAATCACTGGCTCTGTTGCCTGGGCGCCATGCACATCTTTCTTGGCGTTGCGACCAATGAGCTTCTTCCGATGCGTCGTATGAGTGAAGCCAACCACACCGGTGATCTTGATGTCGTCGAGTACGCTTGCCATCACTCGCAAATTCCCGAGAGTCGGCGGGCGAGCTCCATTCCCTGATGAATGCACTCATCCGAATTGACATAGCTCCAGGCACCGAATCTCCCGATAGTGTAGATCTGTTGCTGCTCGAGGTACGACGTGATCTGACTGAGTATTGCCGACCTTGCATGCGTCGGTACCGGATACCCGTAGCGGACGTCAATGACCCTTTGCGTCGCAATGTCGTCGGACGACTCAATAAAACGATTGGCAATCAGCCAAGCCACTGTCTCGCTTAGCACTACCGCGTCGGATTTCGCCGGTTTGAAGGTAGAGTAGGAGACTTCGCACATGATTGCATGATTCCTCCGTTCCGAGAGGCTTGGCGATGATGTGTGATTGAAAGTGACCTTGTGCGGCGGGATCTCGTGGTCGGGTATGTAGATTCTCTGCGGAACGCGCCCGTCGCGCAGCTTTGCAAGAATCAGGAGGATCTTCAACGAAACAGCGCGAAGCTTCGATCCTAAGTCGACAATCCGATCGGGGCACCCGTCTATGCAGCCGAGCAACAGTGGCAAGGGGATGGTCGAGACGAGTCTTCCCCATGGCCAAATCCGCCCGGCCGCCGTATGAACGGCACGTTTCGCTAAATCAATCTTAACTACATCCTCACCCAGTTCGATACGTTCGCACTTGGCGGCAAGTGCCACGAAGATCGCTCCAAATCCACCTTTCGCCGGGTAGGCGACCCGACTATCCGATTGCAACGGTTGTCGCGCAGGCTTCGCATGGATAGCGCCTCCGCCGTCGCCAGTATCGGTCACTACCCGCTCTTTAACCCATTCGCAGCTCATGTCCTTCAATTCGCAGGCCCATTGCTTGCTGTTGTAGGGCAGCATGAAATTATTTGCCACGCCGTTTCCGAAGCGACGGATTATCCATTCTTCGAAACTCCCGCTCGCCGCGACCGACTCGAAGTCAACCACATGCCCCCGACAATCTTCCACGATCGTCTGATCGTCCAGCATTTCGAAGTGACTCTGAAAAGGATAGGGAATGAGCTGACCAGATACCCAGACCCGCGCATCTCGGGACTGCTCATGCCAACCCTCTTGCATGAGGCCGCGAACGAGCGCTAGCACTTCCGGGTGCGGGCTATGGAAACAGTGGCCCCCTATGTCGAAAACGCCGTCCTCGATCTCGATGGACCGGCTGAGGCCGCCGACCTCTCGGGATCTTTCCAACACGACTGCGCCACTCCCGTATCGGTAAGCGAAAGCTAGGCCCGCTGGGCCCGCCCCCAAGACCAATGTATTCGCGCTCACAGTGACAGCCTATTCACAACATCCATGGTCGATGTAGGCAGCAGAAACTTCGACCGTTGAATGATGCCGTTTCCAATGACCTCGATTCCGACTTTGAACTCGTCCGTATTTCGCGCGACGAGCAGCTTGGGTGGTTTCGCTGACAAGTATTTGTACGGTCCATGTCGGTAGGCATGTGGATACTCTTCCCCAGCGTTGTGCAGCAATAGGATCAGCGACTCACCAAAACAGGCAAGAAGATGGGCGCCTCCGCCTTGTACCGCGACAAACAGATGGGACTTTGCAAGCACTTCCAGTTTGGCTTGGTTGTAGTTTCCCCCTCTGGCCTGGCATTCCGCTTCGAAGTCGGTGACATGCGTGAACTTCTGGATCACGGGCCGGTCGGGATAGTCGCATGCGGCGCTGTGGTCCCAGGAATAGCCGGCGGCGCGCTCGCGCGGCCGGCTATACACAACATCAAACTGCTTGGCGGTCAGGTCCAATAGACGTTGCAGGCCGTCCAACGGAATATAGTTGACGGGCCCCTCATTCCACTCGACAGCGAACTTGTTCTGAATGAAAAGGACAGGACGATCGAATCTCCTGCCTTTGTGCATGAAATGCAGCCTGTAGTCGGGGTATACATGCCAAGGGCTCGCCGTGGCGGTGTAAGTGCTGTTTGACGGCCAATAGCGCTCGGATTCAGGTAACCAGTATCTCGGCTCGATCTTCTCTTCGAACTCGGATTCCTCCAGGAAGAAGTAGTAAGGCCGCATTCCAGCGTAGGTGACGATACGGCGGCCTGACAAATATCCCTCTTGCCTTAGCCACGCAACAAAAGGAATGAACGTAGTAATTTCTGGACCAAATTCTCCTCGGTATTCGAGCTTGGACTCCGCCTTTAGCAATGCAATCGAAGCTGCCAGACGTTCCAGGTCCTGCGACGGCGATTGGGTAGACACTGTAGTCGCGCTATAAGGTGGAAGTGGTGGTACGCCATCGGCGATGGGTTATGCGACAAACTCTACTGTGCAGGTCGAGGAGCGCGCTAGATACTCTCTTCCGGGTCAAGTAGCTTTTTCTGTGAGTTTAAGGAATTTGTTGCCGTCGAAATCCTCATTATGCTTGAGCATGCCCCAAATGGCGTGCCCTTGCCACGTCATCGAGACCGAGGCCATCGCATGGATCTTTTCGACCATGTGCCGGATGCTCTTCTTCGACGGCCGCATACCCAGATGGGCCTTGCCGGTCGTCCGCGAGTACATCCGCCCGAACGTGTAACCCAGGAAGTCAAACTCGCCTTCCGGGACCTTGCAGATTCGTGTCTTCTCCTCGTTGACCGTCAGCTTCAGTTTGCCCATGATCACGCGCAGTTGTTGCAAGGCTTCTTCCGCCCTGCCTTTCCTGCACAGGATCACGAAATCGTCGGCGTAGGTCACGATGCGAGTGCCAAGGCCCTTCTCTAGCCCGAGCTAGGTTTCCCAATCTCCGAGTCCCTCGCCACTTGTTGCGTTCGTCTTGAACTGAGGTCCCTTCCCTCCACCGACATTGCTCGGCTTCGGCGGTACTGCGAACCTCTCCGTCACCCCAGAGCGTCCAGCCTGTCCGTCACCGGCGTCCGGTTGGTCATCCCTGACCATGCCTTGGGGCTTCCCGTGTTGCCTGCGCTTCCCTTGTGTACGTGCTGTCGCCACTACCCCGGCGCAGCCGCTGGCGGTCCTACATCGCTCATCCGCTCAGCGGTGTCAGCCTTCCCCGAAAGGGTTGTCGGGTCGGCCTGCGCATCGTCCTTTTCGAGGCTTGCTCAGCGTTCACTCGCGTTACGGCCCGCACACTCGCGCTGCCACCAATTCGTGGCACGCTTACCCGAAGGCTTCAGCCCTTTCGTTTCCTCCATAGCTGCTCCGGTTGCTTCCGGCTGGAGCATTTGCCGGGTGGGACTCTCACCCACTGGAAAGCGCCGCCTTATCACGGCGCACACCCGTTGCAGACGGTCGATCTCCCGGCAAGCCGACATTCGAGGCCGACCAAGCAGCCGTTCAGCGCTTTACTCCGGGCCGCGCCTACTTGATTGCGACGGTTTCCCGCCCGCGCTGAAGCTCTGCCAGCGCCGCCTTCACCGCCACTAGATCGGCGCCCGAGGTCTCTGCCTTCTGCACGCGCTCACCCAGTTGGGCAATCTCGCGTTGCTGGTCTCGAATTGTCTGTACCGCGATTTCCAGCCGCGATTGTAGCAGCGACGTCTGCTCATCCACCTTCGCGTTCAACCCTTGGATCGCAGCCAGCGCGACCCCTTGGCTATCGCCAATGTCGATGTGCTTGTCGTCCTTCGGGTCCCCCAAGCCGAAGCTGGCATGGAAGTCCTGTGCCACGGGCCCGATGTGCCGCCGCTCCGGGTGCCCAATGACTGTCCACGACGTAACTGGCATCGCGACCACGCGTCGGAGAACATCGCGCAGGTCGAGCGTTTGAAAATTCTCCTTCAGCTTGCGGTCGCTCGAGCACGACCAGTTGCTGCCGCTGATGACTAGGCACGACCAGCCTCCTCCCCAAGAAATACTGACCGCCGCGCCGCCTGGATACAGGCCGATGCCGCCGGTGGCCAGCACTGAAAATGTCTGAAGCCACGTCGAATTGGCTGGCTAGGTCCCATCGCCCCACACGAACGAGTGATCATCGGTCGCATTCGCATTTTCGCCGGCAGCGAAGCTTATTGCCCCGCTGGCTGTGTTGCTACTACCCCCGGCCACAGTGCTTTCGTTGTTGCTCGCCGTGTTGTTATTCCCCCCGGCAACGGTGCTGCTGAACCCGCTCGCCGTGTTAGCGCTGCCCCCGGCGACGGTGGCGTAAGAACCCGCGGTATTTGCGGTACCACCGAGGACGGATCCGAAACTCCCTGAGACGGTGTTTGCGAATTTCGAAACGCAGGTTCCCCCGGTCCCCGGATTGCAGCCGCCACCGCCGGCAATCGTCGCGCCTGCGACGCCTCCTGCAACCGAGTTGATACTCGCCCCATTTATCACGTTGGAATTGAATCCAAAGATCGAATCGACCGCCGGCTGCACCATGATCGCCTGCTGGTTATTGACACGCACAGTCAGCGAGTTGTTATCGGTGGTACCTAATATTGCCGGCACCCCGAACGCATTGCAGCCATTCACTAACGCTGCGTTTTCGCCCAGGCGGTGCATGAACGCGGCCATCTGCAGCCGGGTAACATTTTCGTTGGGACAGAACGGCGACCCTCCGCAGCCCTTGGTAATGCCGTAACTCGTAAGCCAGGTGACATCGGGGCAGAACGGGCTGCTGGCAGGTACGTCGGTAAAGTTATCGCAATCTTGCGCGACGGCAGTCGTGGCGAGAAGCGAAAGGGCGACACTCAACAGCAGCGCGAAGCGATGCATGGCAGGTCCTCCTTGACGGATCGGATGCCGGTTGGCACCCGCGAGATTCTACGCCCGGACGCTAGCGGTCTTGCATATCGAGGCGCAACCATGGATTCAAGCGCCTCGAATTGGGCGCTGGATGGTCATGCGAATGGCCGCTTAGGCAGCGATGCCGACGGGCTGCTTGGCCGGTCAACGACTGTCGGCGTTGGTGGTCGTGACCGGCCCAGCCGCGTCGCGCGTTTGCTCGGTGATCCCAAACTGGACCGGGCGCGGGGTCTTCTTCTGCATGACCATCGCCCGCGACACGACACCTCTGCCTTGGACGACATCGTGGACGCGGAGTCCAACCAGATCGCAGCCGCGCAGCTTGCTGTCGATGGCGAGGTTGAACAACGCGAGTTCCCGGGCTCGATGATCCAATTGCAGCCGAATCCGGATAGCCCAGATCTCTTTTAGCTTTAGCGGCGGCTTCTGGCCGAGCAGCTTGCCTTTGTTCCACGGCGTTGCGCGCCGTTCGGTCATTTGGGCAGCATCCATGAGACGCTCCTACGTTGATGAAAAGGAGTCCCCTATTGATCGAGGCCAACTGGCCGTTCACGGCCCAGGACCGGACCCTCGCTAATTTTCCACAAAGCAGTCCAGCTTAGAATTTGCTGTTCCCCGATGCCATTTCAGGGCGCCACCCTTGAGAAGTGTTCTAACCTGGTGCTTACGCATCGTCGCAGCAGTTTTAGCGGCAGCGGGCGCGACCCTTGCGGTGGTAGCGGTCGAATCGGATTGGTCATCGGTTGATACGGCGACAGCTCCAATTGAGCACAGTGGCATTGCCGCTGCTGCGTTCTCTTTATTTCTTATCGGCTGCGCAGCAGCTGCGTTAGTTATATCCTCACCGCGGCGCAAATACTCTGCGGAAGTGCGGCTTATCACTGCGTTGCTCGCTCTCATTTGTGTTGGCGCTGTTGCGATCCGTTATGCCAGCCGTGGCGCTTAATCGCCCAACCCGGACGCCTCGCGGGCGGCGCTAGGTAAAGCCTGATATCTCGTGGGACTCACGCACCCTTTTCTCCTTGTCCTCGCGGTCATCGTTGCTCTTGCAGCGATAATTCTCCTGGGCCGCTTCTTCTTCAGCAATCGTGATCAATTCATCGAAGAAGCCGGGATACCTGCGGAAGAGTGGGCTCGCCCTTGGTCCCATATTGTCCTTTGGTTACTAGGCATAGCGGGCGGAAGCGCGCACTTCGAGTTAGCAATATTGTGGCTGATTATCATTGTGGCGGCAGTCGGGGTCGGCGTGTATCACGTACTCGTTTGGGTCTTCGCGTAGGGCGGCTTTGGTGCGATGCGTATGGCTGCTGTGGGTCGTGAGAACGAGACGGCTGTATGCGGCCAACGGACTAAACCGCTCGCGCGGTAAGACTCGAGCTTCGTCCCGGCCGTGAGGTTAGCCGGGATCGTGAATCTGCTTATGTTGTGGCACGAGGCAGTCCGCCTCGCATCACGACAGGAGCAGAACCATGGTCCCATCGACTCAAGCCGTCACGCCGCTGCGTCAACGCATGATCGACGACATGCGCATGCGCAAGCTCTGCGACCAGACGCAGGCCGGCTACATCCGTGCCGTGCGGCAGCTGGCCGCCTTCCTCGAACGCTCTCCCGACACCGCCACGGTCGAGGATCTGCGGCGATTTCAGCTGCACCTGGTCGATCACGGTGCCTCGCCGATCACGCTCAACGCCACGATCACCGGCTTGAAGTTCTTCTTTGACGTTACGCTCGCCCGCGGCGAGTTGATGGCGAAGATGCAGCCGGTGCGCGTCCCGCGCACTTTGCCGGTGGTGTTGAACCGCGAAGAGGTCGCGCGCCTGATTGCGGCCGCACCAAACCTGAAGTGTCAGACGGCACTGTCGATCGCCTACGGCGCGGGTCTTCGCGCCAGCGAGGTCAGCGCGCTGAAGGTCGGCGACATCGACAGCCAGCGCATGACGCTGCGCATCGAGCAGGGCAAGGGTCGCAAGGATCGCTACGCCATGCTCTCGCCGGTGCTGCTGGAGCGGCTGCGGGTGTGGTGGCGAGTGGCCCGCGCCCAAGGCAAGATGCTCGACGGTGGCTGGCTGTTTCCCGGTCTCAACCCGATTGACCGGTTGAGTACCCGGCAACCGAACCGGGCCATCCATGCCGCGGCCGAGGCCGCGAAGATCGACAAGCGGGTGTCGATGCACACACTGCGGCACAGCTTCGCCACCCACCTGCTGGAGCAGAAGGTCGACATCCGGGTCATTCAGGTGCTGCTCGGGCACCAGAAGTTGGAGACCACGGCCCTGTATGCGCAGGTGGCCACCGACCTGCTGCGCGAAGTGACCAGTCCCCTGGAGCGCTTGCCCACCGCGTAGCGCCTACGCATGGGGCGCCCCGCCCTGGAGGTCGCGGACATCTTCCGCGCCCACGGGCACGCTTGGCGGCAAGCGCAGCACGGCCACTTGAGCCTCGGTCAGCTCAAGGTGATGTCCGCCATCGAACAGTGCCGCAGCGCGGCGCTGGGGGGACACGTACTGCGCTGCGACGCCTGCGCGCAGGTGCAGATCGCCTACAACTCCTGTCGCAACCGGCATTGCCCGAAGTGCCAGAGCGGCGCGGCCAAGCGCTGGCTCGAGGCGCGGCAGGCCGATCTGCTGCCGGTGGAGTATTACCACGTCGTGTTCACGCTGCCGGCGCCGATTGCCGCCATCGCCTACACCAACAAGACGGTGATCTACGACCTGTTGTTCGAGCTCGCCGCAGAGACGTTGCGCACCATCGCCGCCGATCCCAAGCATCTCGGCGCGCAGGTCGGCGTGACCCTGGTCCTGCATACCTGGGGGTCGGCGCTGACGCACCATCCGCATGTGCACGGCATCGTGCCAGGCGGGGGCCTTGCCGCCGACGGTGAGCGCTGGGTCCGGTGCCGCCCGGGCTTCTTCCTGCCGGTGCGGGTGCTGTCGCGGTTGTTCCGCCGTCGCTTCCTCGAGGCACTGGCCACGGCGCATCACACCGGCCGGCTGCAGTTCTTCGGCGAGTTCGCGGGACTGACCGACGCGCGGGCGTTCGCCGCCTGGCTCGCACCGCTGCGCGAAGTGGAATGGGTCGTTTATGCCAAGCGCCCCTTCGCCGGGCCGGCAGCGGTGCTCGCCTATCTGTCCCGCTACACGCACCGGGTGGCAATCTCGAATCGGCGGCTGCTCGCCCTCGACGAGCGCGGCGTCACCTTCCGTTGGAAGGATTACCGCGCCACGGGCAGGACGCGCCACAAGACCATGACCCGCGGTGCCGATGAGTTCATGCGCCGCTTCCTGTTGCACGTCCTGCCAGGCGGCTTTCATCGCATCCGCCACTACGGGTTGCTCGCCAATGCCGCACGCCGAGAGCATCTCGCCCGAGCGCGCGAATTGCTGCACGTCGTCCCCACCGCGGCCGAACTGCGCCCGCCTGATGTATCCGTAGGCATCGGTCAGCCCACGTTTGTCTGCCCGCACTGCGGCGCGGCGATGATCATCGTCGAGACCTTCGCCCGCGGGAAACCGATCCGCGCCCCGCCCAGCGTGCGAGTTGCAGCATGATCACCGGCCTCGGTTGCTTCAACGGTACGTCCGCTCTTCGGCGGATGCCACCGATAGCGGACGCTATTGCCTTACGCTGCCGTAACCTCGTCTCTGGTCAGCTGCGTCATTCCAGAATCCAACCTCCCACCGTCGCCAACCACCATCCGCGCGATGTCACGCGCCGGTCTGGCGACCCGATCACCGCTTCCAGCCGCACTGCGAACCATCGAATCCCCATAGCGGCTTAGCTTCTCCAAACCGCATCGGGGCGTGCCGCGGTTTCCTCCCTTGAGGCTTGTGCGACGCCTGCCCGCGTGGCGTCATCACGTCTGCACACCCACCTGCGCATCAGGGCAGACATCGCACAACCCTTAACAAAGCAGCCGGTCGGTGTCGCTGCCCAAATTTCCGGTAAGCGGCCATTCGAGTAACAACCCCGCGCCAAATCGAGGCGCTTGATTCCGTGACTGCGCCTCGATATGCCACCCGCCGCGCCGCCTAGAATCGCAGCAAATTGCCCGTCAAATAGAGAGTTACCCAAAAGTTGATCCCATCACTGCACGCCCCAAACGGATATGTCGAAACTCCCGTCGAGACGTTGGCAATGAAACTCAAATCCGCCGCCTTGAACAGTGTCACGCTGCTGCCACTATCGTTCGCCACCAGGATGCGCTCACCATCAAAGCTCGCGGCGAAGGGGCCGCTCAAAAGGTTGCTCGCATCCGAAGGGATCGTGGCCACCACGTTGCCGGTGCTGGCCTGGACCACCGTAAGCGAGTTGCTGCCCAAGTTGGGCACCCAGATGTTGGCGCCGTCGAATACCGGATAGAGCGGAGCCGATCCGACGCCTACAGTCTGGAGGATTGTGCCCGCGGCATCGAGCTTCAACAGAGTCCCGGCAGCCTGGTCGGTGACCCAGATGTGCGCTCCGTCATAGAGAATGCCGCGTGGCTTGGAAAAGCCTGTGCTGATCGTGGTCGTGTTGCCTGGCGGGAACGGGGCCGTAGCCGCCGGTGTGATGATCGACACCGACCCGCTAAAATTTGCGGTCCAGATGTTGGTGCCATCGAAAGCGATGCCCAAAGCCTGGTTCCCAAGGTTATTGGCAGCTATGGCGACCGGGCCTGGTGGCGCTGTGGGATCGATCAGATAGAGGCTGCCGGGAACGGTGTTGCTCGTAACATAGACCTTGCCGCCGACTGGCAAGACGCCGTAGCTCCCCACGGCTGCCGTCCAGGTACCCAGCACCGTCCCGGTACTGGCCTGGACTTGGGCCACTTCGCTGCCACTGCTGCCGGAGACCCAGATGTTCTCACCGTCGGCGGCGCAGAGAGTCGGGTTTTCGGCGATGGCTATCGTCTGCATCGTGTTGGTGTTTTGCTGCGTCCACCACTGATTGAGCGCCGCCCGCCTGCTCGTGCGTGTCTCGCTCTGATCAAGCGAACGCTGCAGGAAGGTTGTCATCTGGACGCGGGTGACGGTTTCGTTCGGGCTGAACGTGGTAGCGTGGTGCCCTTGGACACGCCAGTGACATATGCCTCCATGATGCCGGGGCAGAACGCCGCTCCGACGCTGGATACGTCGGTATATGGGAACGAATAGTCGACGCCGCCGCAAAGGTTCTGAGCCTGCGCTGGCCCAACGCTGATGGCACCTGCGACCCCGAATCCCAAACTTACGAGCCAACGCAAGCAACTACGCCAACGGCGAATGCTGCGACCCATGATTTTCTCCTGAGGGTTGACGGACGTGACGACCGTGCTGGCGGTCGTAGCACACCAGCGTAGGACTACTGTGGGGAGGGGTCAAATTACGTATTTGTGGTCGACACGTTTGCCGGTGCGCCGCCAGCACTCGCCGAGTTGCGAAAGGTCCGCTCTCAGGTGCCCGCTATTTCCGCTCGGGGGTCGGGAACGGTCATCGAGCGACGACCGCTGACGGGCCAGGAGCTGCCCTTCGCGTTCTCCGGCCAATTCTCCGGTAAGCGGTCGTCCGGATGAACAGTCGCGGCGGTTAATAGTCGGGATCTGCCGGGCGTAGAATCTGCCCAGTGCCGACTCCGGCACTACCGTCAAGGAGACCCGCCATGCGCCGCTTCGCATTGCTGTTGAGTGTCGCCCTTTCGCTGCTTACCAGCTCTGCCATCGCCCAGAATTGTGATGGTTTCACCGACGTGCTGGCCAGCAGCCCGTTCTGCCCCGATGTCACCTGGCTTGCGACTTACGGAATTACGAAGGGTTGCGCGCCGTCGCAGTTCTGCCCCAATCAAAGCGTGACTCGGTTGGAGATGGCGGCGTTCATGCATCGGCTGGGAGAAAACCCGGCGTTCGTGAATGGCGGCAATGCGTTCGGGACGACAGCGTTGCTGGGCACGACCGATAACCAGTCGCTAACTATTCTCACCGACAACCAGCCCACGCTACGCTTGGTTCCAGCGACCGACGGAGTAGACGCCAACACGGTCAACGTAATCAATGGCTCGCCGCTAAACACCATTGGAGCAAACGTAGTCGCAGCGACCATTGCTGGCGGCGGCGGCACGAACGGTGGAAACGTCCGACCCAATCAGGTTAACGGGCCGTATGGCACGATTGGCGGAGGTCTGGGAAACACTGCGGGCTTGGTAGCTATGGTCGGCGGCGGTATAACAAACAACGCGGGTGGCGATTTTGCGACCGTGGCCGGGGGCGGAAGCAATACGGCGAGCGGATTTGATAGCACTGTTGCCGGGGGTGGTACCAACACGGCGAGCGGCGATAACAGCATCGTTGCCGGGGGTGACAGCAACACCGCGAGCGGCACTGATAGCACAGTCGCCGGGGGTGATTCCAACGTCGCCAGTGCCGACCACACCTTTGCCGCAGGCCATCGAGCGCAGGCGACCACAACGGGATCGTTTATCTGGGCGGATTCCCAAGACTTCGATTTCGCCCCCTCGGTTGCCAACTTCTTCGGCGTCCGGGCGACCGGTGGCGTGGGCCTCACGATCGCGATCGACCCGACCACCGGCGCGGTCACCCAGTTCTGCAACCTGTTGCCGCCGATCGCGAGCTGGTCCTGCACGAGCGACCGGAACGCCAAGGAAAACTTCATTCCAGCGGACGGGAAGGATATCCTGCAGCGCCTTGTGGCGATGCCCTTGTTCTCCTGGAATTTCAAGGGGGCGGATCCAACGATTCGCTCGCTCGGCCCTACCGCCCAGGACTTCTATGCGGCTTTCGGCTTGGGCAGGAACGACAAGAGCATCGCCAACGTCAATCTGGAGGGGGTGGCGCTGGCCGCGGTACAAGGATTAAACACCAAGGTGGATGAACAGACTTCGCTGCTGCAATCCCGCCTAGAGAGCGCGGTGCAGGAGAAGAATCGCCAACTGGCCGAACAGGAGGCGGCGGTTCGGGAACAGCAGCGCGAAATCGCGGAGCTGCGCGAGCGCGTGCAGAAAGCGGAAGCCTTGGCCGCCGATGTGGCGGTGCTGAAGGCGGTGGTGGCGGAGCTGCAACGCGGGCGGGAGATCGTCGCGGCCAAGTAGGCGCGGCGTGGACAAAAGCGTTCAGCGGTCTGCCTGGTCGCCTTTGAGCGTCGCCTTTGCGGAAGATCGATCGTCTGCAACGGGGTCGTGAACGGCCATCGAGCGACGACCGCTGACGGCCCAGCAGCGGTCAGCCGGCGAAGCCGCCCGAATTGCCCGTCAGTGGCCATTCGAGCGCCCACCCCGCCGCGTCGAGTCGCTTGAATCCGTGATTGCGCCCCGATATTCCGCCAGCCGCTTAGAAGCGCAGTAGATTGCCGGTGCCAATGCCGACCCAGAAGTTGACGCCATCGCTGCATGCGGCGTTCGGTTGTACCCCAGGTCCTGTGATCACATTGGCGATGAAGCTCAAGTCCGCAGCCTTAAAAACTGTGACGCTGTCGCCACTCAAGTTCGTGACCAAGACGCGCTCACCGTCGAAGCTCGCGGTCGTGGGCGCGTTCAAATGATTATTTGCATCGGCACTTATCGTGGCCACCACATTGCCGGTGCTCGCCTGGACCACGGTGATCGAATTGCTGGTCTGGTTCGGCACCCAGATGTTGGCACCGTCGAACACCGCGAATCCAGGCGTCGTGCCCACCGTTACAGTCTGGACAATCGTCCCCAGGCCATCGAGCTTGAAGAGCTTGTTGGCGGTGTAATCAGTAACCCAGATGTTGGACCCGTCGTAAAGAATCCCGGCTGGAGTCGTGAATCCGGTGGCGACGGTGGTCGCTGGATAGGGGGTCGAAGCTTGCGGTGTGATGATCGACACCGAGCCGCCCTGGTTCGCGGTCCAGAGGCGAGTGCCGTCGAAGGCAATGCCGGTAGTACTGTTCCCAAGGTTGTTGGCAGCCAACATGACTGCACCTGGCGGCTGCGTCGGGTCGATGAAGTACAGGCTGCCGGGCACAGTGTTGCCCGTTACGAAGACCTTGCCGGCGGCCGGCAGCACGTCCGCGCCGCCGGTAGCACCCGTCCACGTGCCCAAGATCGTACCGGTGTTCGCTTGCACCTCCACCAGCAGGCTTGCCCCGGTGATGCTCATCCAAATGGCCGCCCCGTCGGCTGCACACAGTAACGGGGTACCGCCCGTAGCAATCGTCTGCATCGCGGTGACGCTTTGCGAGGTCCACCACTGCTTGAGCGCCGCCCGCCGGCTCACTCGTGTGAGTCCCTGATCAAGCGAGCGCTGCAGGAATGTTGTCATCTGCACGCGAGTAACCGTGTTGTTCGGGCTGAAGGTAGTCGGCGAGGTGCCCTTGGAGACGCCGGTGACATACGCCTCCATGATGCCAGGGCAGAATGCGGACCCAACGCCGGAAACATCGGTATATGGAAACGGATAATCTACGCCTCCGCAAAGTTGCTGCGCTTGCGCCGGGGCAAGGCATATGGCACTTGCGATCCCGAAGCCAACAACCAAAAGCAAACGACGCGAACGGATGATGCTGCGATCCATGACGTACTCCCTGAGGTGGATAACGGGCGAGACGACCGTGCCGACGGTCGTTGCATGTCAGCGTAGGACTATACCCTCAGCAGAGGTCAACTTGCCGCTTGGGGTGTGTCCCCGGACCGCTTTGCAGGTGGATCGCGCCGGTGACAGCGGCACCTCGAAAGGTCCGCTTTCATGTACCGCTACGACCGCTCTAGGGTGATCGTCATTTCCGCGTTGGGTCCGGCAGGAGACGGTCGGGAACGAAGGCTACCCACGGCGTTGCTCGCGGAGATTTCGCGGGCGGAGAGTACTATAGTCCGCAAGTGTCTCCGCCGAACCATACGATAACGAACTGCCCCAACTGCGGGGCTTTTCGCCACGGCGGCTGGTGCGCCGAATGCGGGCAGGAGTATCCGGGTGAGCGCGGTGCCGTCGCGCGCATCGCCTGGCGGCAGTGGCACCGCATTGCGCACTCGCTCTGGGCGCTGATGGTCCACCCCGGACAGCTAACGACCGAGTTCCGCGACGGACAGCGCGCCCGGTCGGTGACTCCGTGGCGCCTCACGTTCAACGTAGTCGCGCTGTTCCTAGTGTTCTCGTTCATCACGAACTTCCGCGTCGCCAACTTTCCCCGTTTAGATCCGACGGGAAATCTGGCTCAGGTCATGCAGAAGGCGGAGGCCAAGGCTCACGCCGAGCCGGGCGCTTTCACTGAGCGCCTCGACCGGCGTTTCAACTCGATCTACACGGTGCTGGTGATCGTTATCGTCGGCGCGCGAGCTCTCGCAGCGCGCCTGACGCATTTTCGGCACCCTGCAAGCTGGAGCGTGCACTTCGTGTTCGCTCTCTATCTCACGGCATGGGCGTTTATCGCGACCCTTGTGTACCTCGTCGCCCTGCGCTTGCTCGGAGCAACGCCGTTCGGCAGCGTCGGCGCCGCGAGTCTGTCGGAAGTTGGGCCGGTCTTGCTGGGGCTGGTCGAGCTCTGGCAATGGTCCTACGTGACCCTGGCGTTCAGGCGGGTCTACGGCGATCGCTGGCTTGCGGCGACCATGAAGGCTCTCGTTATGGTCGCCACCGGCCTGCTCGTAAGCAACGCCTTGATATTCGTGGCCCTCTGGCTGGCTCTGAACACGGTCTGATTGACGCCGCGCCGAGGCGGCCCTCATGCGGACCGCTGAAGGTCTGCTAACGGGTGACGCGTTCCTCGCTTGCGCGTCCCGTTGTCTACCTATGAACCTAGACGGCTATGGGCTGCGGTATTCCCACGTTGGCAGTATCCTTGGCCGTTCTCGATGCGAGTCAACGATCTGTTCTTCGTCCGTCCACCGGAAATTTTCAGCGCCGTGCGCAAAGCCGTGCTTCATGTCGAAGAGCGAGCATCTGACCGTTGCCAGCAAAGGATCGAGCGCGGCCGTGACGGAAACGTGATTGACGTCTTGTCACGTTCCAAAAGAACAAAAGGCCTGCCGCTGAGCTAGGAGTAAGTCGCTACCACCGCCAGGGCTATTTGAGGGAACATCACGGATACGATTGTGTACCTGGCGACGTCGAGAGCCAGCGATACGAAAGCAACAAGCCGCAGACGACGTAGATTATGCCGGCAGGCACCCACATGATGACGCCGCCGAGCTGCTGGTCCTCGAGTCCCGTCAGTCCCCAGGTCGGCGAACCGACGGCATAGCTCCGATACCAAACGGTATTCGAGAGCGTCAACAAAGCGCCGAGGATGCTCGTGTGGACCATCGTGGTGAAGATTGACAGCAAGGCGATTCCGCGCGCGCGCCGGGCCGCTCCGCCGAGCACGCTCCACCAGAAAACGAGAGCCGTTCCCAGGAAGCAGATGTGCTGGAACGCATGCACCGCATCGTTTTCAAGCGCTGCCTCGAAAAATGCGGGTACGTGCCATAACCACAGTGCAAGCGCGTGGAGGACCCATGCACACCAAGCACCGGTAAATACCAGCCAAGGCCCGCGCCAGGCAGGCCGGTGGAAGAAACCACCGATCTCGCGTCGCCAGCTTTCGGGAATAGCGCAGACCCATACGGCTAGCGGCCGACCAAGGACCAGCAACGGCGCGGCTACGATCATTAGCAATTCGTGCTCGATCATGTGCGCGGAGAACAACGACTCACTAAGAGCGTCGAGCGGGCTGACTAGAGCAACGATGATAGCGAGCAACCCCAGAAAAAACGCTGTGGCCTGGGCGAGCCGCACTCCGCGACCAATGCCCGCGCGCATCCACAGACGCAGCAGGCCGGCCGCATAGAGCCCAGCACTGAACGCAAGACTGCCGATCTCCCAGGGCTCGAACGTCCACGGCAAGCCGGAAGGCGACTCCTTATATTCGCCAAGCGCATTTGCGGACGCGTCGCCCGACACGAACCCAACAATGAGGACCGCGAGCACGAGCGCGCTGCGAGCCGTGTGACAGGATCGGCCAAGACCAAGGCATCGACGAGGCCTGCAGGCGATCACGAGCGGCGTAATGCAGCGCCTATCGCAAGGTGTAGAGGTAGGCGGCAATGTCGCGGGCTTCGGCGTCACTCACGCCCATGTTAGGCATCGCATTGCCGGGAACCACGCCCTGCGGGTCGCGGATCCACCGAACGAGGTTGGCGGGCGAATTGCGCAGCATGCCGGCGATGTAAGTGCGCCCTCCGAAGCGCGTCAACGGGGGCCCGACATTGCCGTTGGCGGCGGAGACGCCGGGCACGGTGTGGCAGGCGGCGCAACCATAGGCTACGATGAGCGCGGGACCGCGTTGGGGGTCGCCGCCGATGACGCGCCAGGCGGGCCCTTCGGCGGTGGTCGAAATCGTCGCCAACAACGCGAGGGCGGCCACGAGAACCCTCGGCATTGCGGCCCGAAAGGCATTTGCTGGTGCGAGGCTGCAACGGCTGTACGTCATCGAGGTCACCCGCCGCAAGGCGGTACCCCGAGAAGATTTAGCGCCGCCAGCGCGATCCCGATCAGGAAGAGCAGGCTCGTCAGGATCCCGGCCATCGCGATGAACCGAGTGCGCCCGTCGCCATTCCCAAGCAACTGATGCGCGTCGCCGGGCTTTTCGTTGTGGCTCTTCCGCCAGTTGGCGAACGCGACCAGCCCGGCGGCGACGCCGATGACGACGGCGACGGCTTCGACCAAGACAGAGATGGCGCTGAGCTGCGGCCAGAGGGGCGTAGCAAGCGGCACGTCATATGGATAGCAGGCGTGGCCTGCGAGGCTGACGTTGACGAACTCCTGCAGGCTCCATGCGAGCGGCGAACCGAGCAGCCCGAACCAGACGGCCCAGCGGGGCACCCGGTGGCGATGGGGGGAAGGATGCGGCTGGCGCTCCGCCGCCGAGCCTTCTTGGGAAACAGTGGTGGCAGTCATCGGGCGAGATAAGGCGAGATGTAGAAGGTCAGGAACACCGCGACCCAGACCGCGGTGATGAAGTGCCAGTACATCACGGCGATCGCCACGGTGGAATGGCGGCGCACGCCGAAATAGCCCAACAGCGTCCAGACGAACAGCATCATCAACATCAGCACGCCGACGAGCACGTGGCTGAGGTGAAACCCGGTGACCGTAAAATAGAGCGATCCGTAGGCGTTCGTCTTGGGCGTGAAGCCTTTGTGGCTCCACTCGATGCCTTCGAGCGCGACGAAAGCCAGGCCGAGCAGCACCGAGGCGCCGAGGCCGATCAGCAATTGCCGCTGCCGCCCGGCGCGGATGCCCTTCTCGCCCCACCATATCGTCACGCTGCCGAGCATCAGCACGAGGGTGCCGGGAACGGCAAGATCGAGCTTGGGCGGTCCCCCGGGCGGCCACGCACCGCCGTTCTGCGACGCGACGTAGAAGTAGCTGAAAAGGAGATAGGCGAACAGCGCCGTTTCGGTGGCGATGAGCGTGACCATTCCCCACCATCCTGACGACAGTCGGCCCTTGCTGCCGACCGGCAGCGGTTCGCCGCGATAGAGGGCTTCGGCTTCACTCATGGGCAATGTCCATGGTCTGCCCGAGACGGGCTTCGGGCCAGAGCCAGACGATTATCGCCAGCAGCGACGCGGCGAGTGCAGCGCCGAACAGCCACCACGACTGCACCAGCATGCCGATGAACAAGACCGCGAGCGCGATCGAAAGCAGCAGCGGCGCAAGGGAATCGCCTGGCATGCGCAGGATCACGTCGGGCACGGCGTCGAGCGCGCTGGTGCCGATGGTCTCGCGTCCGTCGTCGAGCAGGAAGCCCTCCGCCGTTGTGCTCTCGCCGGTCTGGCCGGTCATCTGGCTTTCCCAGAGCGGATAGCGGCTGCCGACGGTGGGGATGACCACGAAGTTGTAGGGCGGCGGCGGTGAGGCCGTCGCCCATTCAAGCGATGGGCCGTTCCAGGGGTTCGCGCCAGCGCGCGCGCCATGGCGAAGACTGCGCCAGACGTTGATAAGAAAGAGCAGCACGCCGAACGCGAACAGATAGGCGCCGAGCGTGATGACGAGATTGAGTGTGCCCCACCCAAGGCCGTCCGAGTACGTGTAGACGCGGCGCGGCATGCCCAGCACGCCGAGGACGTGCATCGGGAAGAAGCCGACGTTGAAGCCGGTGAACATGATCCAGAACGTCCATTTGCCGAGCCGCTCGTTCATGAGGCGTCCGGTGAACTTCGGGAACCAGTAGTAGATGCCGCCGACGACGGGGAAGACGTTGATGCCGATCAGCACGTAGTGCAGGTGGGCGACGACGAAGTAGGTGTCGGTGAGCTGTACGTCGACCGGCACGGCAGCGGTCATGAATCCGGAGACGCCACCGATCACGAAGACGATCACAAAGCCGGCGAAGAAGAGAAACGGCGTCGTGAACTGTGGCCGGCCCGTCCAGATCGTCGCCAGCCAGGCGAACACGCCGACCGCGCTCGGAATGACGATGACGAAGCTCGCAGCGCTGAAGAACGACAGCGACAGCGGCGGCAGGCCGGTCGCGAACATGTGGTGCACCCAGACGCCGAAGCCGAGCACCATGGTCGTCACGGTCGCCAGCGCGACCGCGGTGTAGGCGACGAGCGGACGCCGACAAAACGTCGGCAGGGCATCGGAGACGATGCCCATCGCCGGCAGGACGATGGCGTAGACCCAGGGGTGGCCGAACATCCAGAACAGGTGCTGCCACAGCAGCGGCTGGCCACC
Organism: uncultured beta proteobacterium; assembly: GCA_963777455.1. Lineage (GTDB taxonomy): Bacteria > Pseudomonadota > Gammaproteobacteria > Burkholderiales > Casimicrobiaceae > PALSA-1003. Next base: position 1,133,723 of record CAVZQQ010000004.1, on the reverse strand, counting down.
ACCGGTTACGTCGAAGAAATGCATGCCGAAGCGGCGGTCCAACCAGAGCATGAAGAAGGCCAAGCTCACCGCCGGCACGGCGAAGATGTTGCCGACCGACGCGGTGAGCGTGCCCCAGACAAGGATCGGCACGCGGTTGATCGACATGCCCGGCGCCCGCGTTCGGATCAGCGTCACGATGAAGTTGATCGAGCCCACCGTCGTCGACACGCCGAGCATCACCATGCCGAGCGCATAGAGATCGATGTTGATACCGGGGTTGTAGGCGAGCGAAGAATAGGGGACATAATTGAACCATCCCGCGTCGGGCGCCTGGCCAACCGGAAAGCTGGCGTAAAGGAAGATCCCAGAGAACAGGTAGATCCAGTAGGAGAAGGCGTTGAGCCGTGGGAACGCCATGTCGCGCGAGCCAAGCAGGAGCGGCCAGAGGAAGTTGCTGAAGCCCGAGAGCACGGGCAGCGCGTAGAGGAAGATCATGGTCACGCCGTGCATCGTGAAGAGCTGGTCGTATTGCTCCGGCGTTAGCAGGGCCTGGTTCGGCTGCGCTAGCTGCAGGCGCATCACCGCCGCCTCGAGGCCGCCCAGGATCAGGAACGCGAACGACGTGACCAGATAGCGCTTGCCGATCGACTTGTGGTCGACTGATGCAAGCGCACCAATCCAGCCGGCGCGCGTCTCCCAGATGCGCTGCAGGCGCAGCGCTATGCTCGGGTCGTCGGCCGGGCGGGCCACGACGGGAACGCGCAAGGCATCGGTATTGGCCATGAGGGATCCGTCCTCTTAGTGGAGGGTCTGCAGGTAGGTCACCGTGGCACTCAATTCGGGCCCCGATAGGGCGAGTGCCGGCATGCGCGAGCCGGGCTTGAGCGCCTGCGAATCGGCAATCCAGGCAGCGAGGTTTCCAGGCGTGTTGGGTAGCAGGCCGGCGGCGATTGTGCGCCGGCTCATGAGGTGCGTCAGGTCGGGGCCCAGGATGCCCCCGGCATCGGTGCCGCGCACGGCGTGACAGGCGGCGCAGTGCGCCGTGAACACCTGCTCGCCGAGCCGCGTTGCCGCGGAGGCCGGCGCAACCGCATCGAGCAGCTGATCGCGTACCCAGATCGCATAGTCCTGTGGCGTGTCGGCGACAACGAACATCGCCATGTGCGCATGTTGCGCGCCGCAGTATTCGCCGCATTGGCCACGGTAGGTACCCGGCTGGTCCGCCTGCAGCCAGGTGACGTTGGTCTTTCCGGGGATGACGTCCATCTTGCCGGCAAGCTGGGGTATCCAGAACGAATGGATGACGTCCTGGCTCGTGAGCTCGATGCGCACCGGACGGCCAACCGGAATGTGGATCTCGTTGGCGGTGGTGAAGACACGATCGGCTTCGCTGTTCGCGTAGCGCACGCTCCACCACCACTGCGCCGCGTTGACCTGAAGCGTCAGCACGGTTTGCGTCGGCATGGCCACGGCGGCGACCGTGACCATCGTCCACACTGCGCAGCCGACCAACACCACCGTCGACACGCCGACACCGATATAGAGCCATGGCATTCCGCCCTCGTCTCGATGAACGGCAAGGTCACCCGGATTGGTGAGCGGCGTGCGGCGACGCAGCGCGGCCGCGAGCAGCAGTACTGTGATAACCACCACCACGACGATTGAAACGATTGCCAGGCCCCAGCCAAGACGCGTCGCCGGGTTACCGGCCGGTCCGAATGTGTGCAGGTACGACATCGCCGGCTCGGCGTCGGCAAGCAGCGGCGCGCCGCAGAGTGCGACTGCAGCGGCCACGCGGCTTGACGTCGTGGGCTTCATTTCTCGGTACCCGGTGCCGGCGCGATGTCGGCTTGCGGCGGGACGCTCGGCGCGTTGGCGGTGCCACCCTTCGGCTCGGGTGTGCTCGCGGCCTGGTCCGGCGGCAGGCTTGCCGCGACCTCGGCGGGAACGTTGTCGCCCTGCTTGTCGCCCTGTAGCCAGGCTTGGTATTGACCGGCGGGATAGCTACCGCCGAGTGATTGGATGTAGGCAACGAGCTTCCAGATATCCTGCGGCGGCAGGGCCGGGTTCCACGCTGGCATTCCCTGCGGGCGCCCCTGGTAGATCGAGTTGAAGATCGACGCGGGGACGCCGCCGTAGCGCCAGTAGGCGTCGGTGAGGTTCGGGCCCATCCCGCCCTTCGCGTCGTAGCCGTGGCAACCGGCGCAGTTCATCTTGATGAACAGGTCGTGGCCCTGTTGCACCGCCTGTGGATCGTTCGCATAGGGGTTCGGAAATTGCGTCGCCAGCGTGCTCCGCGCGGCGCCGGCAACGTCTCCCAGGGGGACATCCCCAACTGCGGTCGCCCCGGGCTCGGGCTGCGGCGCCGCGGCCGCGGTGCTACCTCCATCGCTCTTCCCGCACGAGGCAACGAGCGCCGCGCAGGCGACGGCCAGCGCGACGAGAAGACAACGCTGCCGGGCGCTCATGGCTTGCCGCCCATGCCGTGCTCCGAGCGCACGGCTGGCACCGCGCCCTCGGTGGTCAGCATTCCGGCCGCCGAATGCGGTGACTCGCCGTCGATCGAGAACACGTAGAGAACGCCGCCACGTGGCGGGAAGCCCGGCTCCGACGCGCTCACCATCGCAGCGCCGCCGACACCCGAATAGACGGCCACGTACTGGCGCTTATCGGGTCCAAGATAGGTCATCGGCTGGCCGATGATTCCCGAGCTCAGCTTCTGCGACCAGAGCACCTTGCCGCTGCGCGCGTCGACGGCGCGAAACCAGCCGTCGACGGTGCCGTAGAAGACCACGTCGCCGCCGGTCACCAGGACGCCGCTCATGGTCATGAACTTCTCCTTGATCGACCAGACCTTCTTGCCGGCCACCGGATCCCAGGCCATGAACTCGCCCCAGTTGCCGCCTGGCGCGGCGTGGCGGGTCATCTCCATGCCGTCGTACGGCGTGCCCGGAATGTAGGACTGCGGGTCGGTCAGTGACGTCCATGCAGATATTGAAGATGCCGGCGTAGACCAGGCCGGTGCGCGGCGAGAACGCCGAGGGCTGCCAGTCCTTGCCGCCGATGTCGGGCGGGCAGACGTTCGACAGCTTGACGTTCGGTTTGGGCTGCATCTCGCCGGATCCACCTTCGGCATGCCGGTTTTTAGGTCGATGCCGTGCGACCAGTTCTGATATGCGAAGGGCTTCGCGCTCAACACTTCGCCCGTGGTCCGGTCGATGGTGTAGGCGAAGCCGTTGCGGTCGAAGTGGACGAGCACCTTGCGCGGCTTGCCGTCGATAGGCCAGGTCGAGCAGCAGGTCCTCGTTGACGCCGTCGTAGTCCCACTGGTCGTGCGGCGTGAACTGGTAGGCCCACTTTGCCATGCCGGTGGTCGCGTCGCGCGCGAACACCGCGCTGGTCCACAGGTTGTAGCCGGGCCGCTGCGCCGGCACGCGCGGGCCGGGGTTGCTCGTGCCGTAGTAGATCAGTGTTCGTCTCCGGATCGTACGAGACCCAGCCCCAAACCGAACCAGCGCCGGTCTTCCACATGCCGGCCGGCCACGTCATCTTGCCGAGATCCTTGCCCTTCATCCACGAGTAGAACGGCTTGAAATCGGCGCCGATCATTACGTCGTTGTCGGTTCCGCTGCTGTAGCGCACGCCAGAGCTCCTTGCCGGTCTTGACGTCGAGCGCCGCGAGCCAGCCCCATACGCCGAGCTCGCCGCCGCTGTTGCCGACGTAGACCTTGTCGCCGACGACGAAGGGCGCCATCGTCATGGTCATGCCGGTGGTCGACGTCGCCCATCTTCGTGCGCCAGACTTCCTTGCCCGTCTTCACGTCGATCGCGATCGTGTGGTCGTCGAGCAGGTTGTAGATCAGCTTGCCGTCGGCGTAGACGCTGCCGCGGTTGACGGTGTCGCAGCAGGCCTTGCCGATCGCCAATGGCGTCGGATTCGGGTCGTACGTCCACTTGATCGGTACGCCGGCCTTGGTCAGGTCGAGCGCGTAGGCAATGATTGGGAAACGGCGTGACGATGTACATCGTGTCGCCGACGACGAGCGGCGCCGCCTCGTGGCCATAGGGCGTGCCGTCGGAAAAGCTCCAGGCGACGCGCAGTCTTGCGACGTTGGCGGCCGTGATCTGGTCGAGCGGACTGTAGCGCGTGTTGGCATAGTCGCGCGCCTGCCTGCGCCATTCGCCTGGCGGATCGTTCGGCGCGAAATTGGCATGCGCGTTGTTCAGCGGCGCCTCGGGCGAATCGGTGGCGGCGGCCGGCGCCCTCATAGCCGGCTCAGGGATCGTCATATCGGGCGACGGCGGTGCAGTGCGAGTTCCGAGTTCCGCTTGCGACGCAAGCGACGCGCTCGAGGGTTGCGCCCCGGCAACCATCGGCTGGCAGAGGAGCACGGCGAAGGCCACGGCCAGGCTCCGCCGGTGCAGTAGCGGGCTCGCGGGTTCGAAGATTTTGATGCAGGTGTCCATGGTGGGTCCGGGTGTAAGAAGCAATCGACTAGCGAAGCCGTGCCACGTACGTCGACAGCGCATCGATAGCGTGGTCCGAAAGATGGGCGGCGAGATTGCGCATCATCGCCTCGGGGTCACCGATACGGCTGCCGGCGAGAAATTCGCGCAACTGCTTGGCGATGGATCGTTCATGCTGGCCGGCCATGCGTGGAAACATGTCGGGCAGACCCTGGCCACGCGTGCCGTGGCACGACGTACGAGGCGACCCCCTTTGTCCGGTAGCCCGGTGAAGAAGATCGATGCCCCGCGCCGAGGCCGGGCCGACGGGGAGACACGAAAGTCGACGGACACGGCGGTTGCCGCGCAAAGTAGCTGGCAACGCGTTTCATCTCGTCCACGCTCAGGTTCAACGCGATCGCTCCCAGCACACCGTTCAGGCGCTGCCCGCCCTGCGCCGCGAAGGCATGCACCTGACCGTCGAGGTAGGCCTCGACTTGGCCGGCGAGCGATGGCACGTCAGGACGCGCGCTATTGCCGTCGCTACCATGGCAGGCGGCGCAGATTTGACGCACGACCGCGCCCGTCGTCGCCGGCTGGTACGGCATTGCCTCCTGGTACGGCATTGGCTCCTGAGCCTGCGCCGGCGCAGCAAGATGACGCATGCGAAGCGAGGCGGCGACCCGGATGCACAATGCGATCATCGGTCGGAAGCAGCCAACGTTTGGCGCGATTTGGCGACCGTGTCCGCATTCACTGTCGAGCCCGATTGCCCCAGGCGTTGCGGATGTAGTTGACGACGTTGGCAACCTGGAACTTGCGGCCGAACGCAGCCATCGCCAGATACGAGCGCTGCCCTGAACTCGGCGGCACGCTGGCGCCTGCGACGACGACGCGGATCACCGTCGCCGGCTCGCGCGCCTGGATTGCCGACCTTGCCATCAGCGGCGGAAAGACATGCAGGACGCCGCCGCCGCCCTGCGTGTGACCAGCCGCACACTGATCGCTGAAGACACCCTGGCCGCGCTCGAGAGCCTGGCGATCGAGCGGCGCGAACTTGGCCTTGTCGAGCCTCGCCGGCAGGCTGTTCGGGTAGACGGCGACCGCCTCGTGGTCCGTGTTGGTGAAGCGGCTGGTCGAATCGGCGATCACCTCGTGCATCGGCCCGGCAATATGCGTCTGCGTGCAGTTGAAAAGCTGAGAGGGTTCCTACATCCATTGCATCGCATGAATCGAGATGTTGGAAGGATCGCTGACATCGCCCCAGTCTAGCCCGGCTAAATGGGGCGCTTTTGCGCAGCGGCGTGTAGGTGCGTAGCAAGAATCGCGCCTCGAGTGGGCTGTCTATGAATGGCGGGATACATGTATCAAGACGATAGACGAAGCATTTTGTACTTTGAAAAAAATACAAACCCTCGTTCGTTCAAAAGTTCGCACTGCCACGCTTCGCGGGTTGCCTGCGCTACGTTCTTTCTTACCGGTCCTGAAGATAGCGGTATTGCAGCCGCCCGTGTCGGCGGCGCTCACGTTGACGTGGAGACCGCTATGGGAAGTTTGGTACCGAGCGTATGACCGTTGCCGCCGCAAGGATCGAGCGTAGCCGTGATAGAAACCGTGATCGAATTGGCACGTTTCGTCACGTTCCAAAAGAACAAAGGGCCAGCCGCTGAGCTGACCCTTTGTGTTCTGGGCGGTCGGCGTGCGACTCCTCCTTGCCGGGCTGAGACAAGTCGTGCAACCACAGTACACCGCGAAGACGATCCTTGGAATCGAGGAATGGCGCATTTTTGCAATTCGAGAGATCGGTTTCGCCAATGCCGCAATCGGCGCCGTTGGCATCATGAGTATTCTTATTCCCGGTTGGGCTGCCGCAGGTGGATTTGCGGGGGGAATCCTTTATGGCTCAGCGGCCGTGAACCACAGGTTGCAAGTCCGTCGCAACGGGCTGCAGAACCTGGCGATGGCGTCTGACCTTTTCGCGGCCGCGGTCCTGTTGACTTACTGCATCTGGGTGGCACTGAAGTGACGCAGTGCGCTTCCACACTCGCTTGGCATTCGGGCCTCGGTCCGGCCGCCCCGCAGCAGCGGTCGCGCGACCATGGCCCGAAGCGCAGGTCGCCCAACTATTGCATGTTCTGCTGTGCGCGCTGAAAGGCAAAGTTGCTGACGTGAACCCAGCCTTGAAACGGGCGGTTTACGTCGGCTATGGCCAGCATTACGAGCGTAACCAGCAAGGTGATGGAGAAGACTTGAAGGATATGGAGTCTCGGGTTAGCCGAACCGAACATCGAAACAGAAATAATGGTTAGAACGCCGCCAGTCAAAAGGACAGCCCAAAAAATATGCGGCAGTTGCGAAACACTTTGAAGCAGTCTCGTGCGCCGATGCGAGGTTAACGTGCTCAGTTCAGACAGCGCGTGGTCTTCCGCAGTCGTCTCCGAGGTCGAGGCCGCCTTGACAGACATTAGTGTTCGCCACATTAGTTCGTTGATCTCGTGGGATTCTTCAGGTAGTTGGCCACGGTCCATTGCCGGCCAGTCTTGACCGATCACTGCATCGGCATAGCGTCGCGCCAGCGTTTCCATTTGCGCTCGCTGCGACAAAGGCAACCCTTCCGTCAGACGAAAGATATTCCTCAGCGCGCTCGCTTCCAGTTCCACGTTTAATTCCGCCGCACCGAAGTTCGTCCAAGACGTGTAAAGCATGAAGCCGAGGATCACCGCGTAGGTGGTGCCCAAAACACTGAGTTGCCAACCAATCAGATCATTTTGATTATGGCGCGTCTGGATGGGCCAGATTCGATTCAACGCTGCCGTAAAAAGCAATGCAGCGGTCATGACAGCAATAAGGACAAGAATGTTCTGCGTAAGAGATAGCATTGCGGCGCCTCCGAGGTTCGTAGGTCATCATCGTTACGCAATACGCCCTATTCTCCATTGTTTCCGTCGCCGGCGCGGTTGAGCGATCACTTGCTCGACGCGCGGTCGCGCGTGAGCGCCGCAATAAACAAGTGTTTCCAGTCCGTGATGTGCTTTGTGATCACCGCAGCGACCTTGTTGGTTCCGCGCCAGAGTACAGAGGCCCCAGTGCAGAGGTCCCGAAACGGACTCAATTTCGGTCGTTGGATCGCGTCACTTAAGACATAGCGACGGTCGGACCTACTGCCGGCCGAGGCACTGAGTACCCAGTTTAAGCCCATGGCCAGAAACCCAGAAACCTAGTTCTTGGCAACCTCGGAGCTCTCGGGGCGATAAGCCAAGCATGCGCTCGCCGCAGGCCTCGTCGAGAGACTTGTGCGGGGTTGCTATCTAAAACTTGGTAGCGCTGGGTCGCCGCTATTGCTGCTGCGACGGGCTCGGCTGCGTTACAGGCTTCGTTCCCGGTCCTGGCTGAGCCAATGCAAATCGTCGACGGCTGCGGTCACATTCGCGACAAGCCGGGCAAAGCTGTGGTCTGGAATGACTAAGCCGTTGCCCGGTATCGATTGACGTGAATGGAGGAGTTGTCCGACCGTAAGTTCGCTCCGTTGGCTATTGCGAAGATTTAGCCGCAAGAATTTCAATCTTCTCGATCGCGGGCGGCTGCGCCAGGAGCTCGGGGGCTTTCGCCATCAGCGCTGCGGCAACACGGCCGGTGAGATGTGCCTGGCGTCCTGCGTCGTCCTGGAACGTATCGAAGATGCCATACGTTGAAGGCCCAAGTTTGATAGCGTACCAGGTGCTTGTCGCCGGCTCCTGCTGGACGAGAGCGAGGCCACCGCGCAGGAATTCCTCGACGGCTGGCTCTTTACCGGGCTTTGCTTCCAATCGAACCAGCAGCGCTAGCTTGACCATTTTCCAGCTCCTGTATTTATCAATCTCAAGCCCGCTCTCGGGGTGGCGGCAGAGCGACGCAGACTCGGTCCCCGACTCGCCCTGTCCGATGCACTGATTTCTTGCCCCGAGGAGGAGGTTATGAGATCCGTCTGACATCGGCTGAGACACCCCAGTTCCTGCGCACGACCGCTTAGATCGCTGCAGCTGTCCTACACGATGGGAAGAAGGGGTTTGCCTTTCCCTTAGCCAAGGTGGAGAAGTACCTCCGAAACGGGAGCGAAGACAATGTCTATTTCTTCGCAAAGGCCATCATGGGCTTTGCGCCATGGGACGCGACGCAGAACACATCGGAGGGGCTGGGCGTATTGGAGCAACACGGCATCGCCGCCGCTGCCGTCTCGACCGACAGCGCTCGGATCGGCGACGCATTGAGCACCTTTAATGATGGCGTGATTTCGGCCGTCAACGCGATCGCTCAGCGCAAAGGTGTGCGAGAGGGCATGAAGGCCAGCGAGGCTGCCCGGCTGATGCTCGGCCAGCGTGTCGCGTGTGAGGGGTGCGCCGGCTGATGAGGAAGCTTGCGGGATCAGAACGATGAGGAGTAGAAATCTAACGCAAAACGGCGCTTGGTTGAAGCAATCAATAAGCTACCGCCTCTCGCCGGTAGGCTCGACTCGCTGCTTGCTGGGTACGATTCAGCTTCGCTAGAAAAGGAAAAGGGGCCGAACCTCCGATCACCCCTTTGCCCTTCCTGAGAGAAGGGTAACACTTCATTCCGGGCAGATGGGTAACACTTCTGCACTTTGCGGGAGCGCAAAGTGCCCTGGCAGGAGTGTTACAAGATGGATGAACGGCTACGGTTTGTGGCCCGGCTGCTCGAAGGCGAGAAGATGGCGGCGCTGTGCCGCGAGTTCGACGTCTCACGCAAGACCGGCTACAAGATCTTCCAACGCTATAAGAATTGCGGGCTCGAGGGACTGACCGATCGCAGCCGGCGACCCTACCGGCAGGCGAACCAGCTACCCTTGCCGATCGAGACGCTGATCGTTCGGCTTAAGAGGGAGCGACCCAGCTGGGGCGCACCGAAGATCCGCGAGAAGCTCAGGCGCCTGCACAGCGATCTCCCGCTCCCAGCCATCAGCACCGTGCACGCGGTGCTCGATCGCCACGGGCTGGTCAGCCGCGGCCGCAAACGACGCTACAAGGCCCAGGGCACGCCCCTGTCCAGGCCGCTGTGCCCCAACGATCTGTGGTGCGCCGACTACAAGGGCGAGTTCATGCTCGCCGATCGGCGTTACTGCTACCCGCTCACCCTCAGCGACTTCGTCAGCCGCTACCTCTTGAGCTGCGAGGCCCTGTCGACCACCCAGGAGGTCTATGCCTTCACCGTGTTCGAGCGGGTGTTCAAGGAGTTCGGCTTGCCCTGGGCAATCCGCACCGACAACGGCGTGCCCTTCGCAAGTCCGCACGCACTCTTTGGCTTGAGCAAGCTATCCGTGTGGTGGCTGCGGCTGGGCATCCACATCGAGCGCATCAAGCCTGGCCATCCCGAGCAAAATGGCCGCCACGAGCGCATGCACCTGACCTTGAAGAAGGAGGCTACCAAGCCGGCCGCCCAGAACTTCCTCCAGCAGCAGGCCCGGTTCGACGAGTTCATCGACTGCTACAACCACGAGCGCCCGCACCAGGCGCTCGACATGAAGTATCCCGCGGAGCTCTACCGGCCCTCACCGCGCCCGTATCACGGGCTCGACGAGCTGCACTACCCCTTCCACGACCGAACCATTACTGTCACCCAGTGCGGCCGCATCTGCTTCGGGCGCCGCAAGACCAATCTGAGCACCGTTCTCGCCGGTCAGAACGTCGGGGTGAAGGAAGTTAGCGATAAAATCTGGCTCGTCAGCTTCTTGGACTACGGCCTGGGGTTCTTCGATCACGAGACAGGTCGGCTTGGAACCGCCGAGAACCCCTTCGCCGCAAAAGTGTTACCTATGTGTCCGGAATGGACCCATGGGGTTTGGTAGGCCGTGCAGGGATCGAACCTGCGACCAACGGATTAAGAGTCCCCGACTAAACCACCCAGTGCAGCAGATCGCAATACACTACAACAGAGTGAATCAACCGCTCCGCGCAGTATACCTGTTGTAAATTGTTGTGGAAGATCGTGGTTGTTTGCGACGGAGCGGTCCAGATTTGGTCCGCGCGGGGCCAGACCCGACGCCGGGTCCGCCAGCCTGGGCCACACCATGTCACGTGGTCGTGATCCGCACCTCCTCCCGCGCCGGTGCCCGGTATTGGTCCAGGTCCAACGCCTGGAGCTCGGAGATCTTCTTGTAGTCGATGGCGCCTCGCTTCCAGAACCGCGTAACAGCCACGCCCCCGCCCTCCTCGTTCGCATGGGCTGCCAGCCCAAGAAGCTGCGCCTTAACAGCGTCGAGCTTGGTACTGAGCTTGTCATGCGCCGTCCTCAGTTCAAGGTACGAAGCGGCTGCACTGAGCCACTCCGGGTCGTCTCGGACGCGAGTGTCGCGCTCGCTCAGTGGCGGTGCTTCGCTCCTCGCCACAAAGCCCATAAACTCGTTCCAGGCCTCGTGGATGCGCGGCCAGACGTGCGGTTCGGGCTTGACCTCGAGGAGAATGCCCTCGCTGCCATCGAACGCGTAGACGTCTGCTGCTCCGGCTTTCGTCACCATGAGCTGATGCTGGACCTGGAGCGTGTAGTGCTCGGGTACCTGTACTGAAATCGCGACGCCTGAAGAGCGGTTGCTCGTCTATGCGACGATCCTCACTTGGAAAATGGATGGTGTCCGTGAAGGCACGTCAAAGCCTTGGGCGGAGCATCACAAGGCAATTCATGCGCACGGCGATGACTGGGCTCACCTCCGCGCGCTTAATCCCGGCAAACCTTTTATTGTCGCTGGCGACTTTAATCAAACCCGCGATGGGTCACGCAAATATTGTTCTACTGACAGCGTCGCGATGCTTACTGCGCAATTAGAAAGAAATGATTTGGCGTGCGTCACGGAAGAAGACTTCGGAAAGTCCGGGAAGTTGGGAATCGACCCCAAGAAGGGCTACTACCGGCACAACATCGACCACATCTGCCTGACCTCATCGCTTCAGGCTTCGAGTGTTGGGGTCTGGGATCACTTTTCCGGGGCGCAAGAACTCTCGGATCACAACGGAGTATTCGCTGATGTCTGCTGCGCGACCGTGCGGGGATCGACTTAGATCCTCGCTCGACGTCCTGAGCGCCGGGTACTAAGCGCCTCGAGCCAAGTACGTCGAGTTTCGAACGGCGGGAGATTCATTTACCTTCGAGTGCACTTTGGCGGGTAGCTACTGCCCTTGTACATTCGTCAAGCCGTCCTAATACTTCCCGAGGCGCAGCGGGAACCTGAACTGATTCGTCGAGCGGAATGTCGACGATGCTCAAACCTAAACTAAAGCCGGTCCGCGCAGCAGCGCTAATGCGCGCTAGGCCTTGGCGATCTGTCTTGCTGAAGAACGAAGAGAACGGAGGCTGACTGGATGGCAACTTGGTGGACCCTTTGGTTGTGCCAACACTTGGAACGCTAATCCAGGCGAAGGAAGACCCCGTGCTTGGTTGTTGATGGTCGCGCGAACTTTAAGTAGTGAGCCAACGTTCGTGGCATCTGGTACAAAAAAATTAAGCGTACCGTAAGCTGTCAGCACCTGTTGTTCCTGATTGCTCCATCCGAGTACAAACGAGAGTCCGCAGCCTAGTGGCACCTTGTTGCGAGTAAACCTCGACATCAAAATCAGCCTGCGTGGCGGTTGGGTCGGCGGCGACCGCAACGCTTATAGACGCCATTGCTAACCCGGCAACGAGCGCGACTTGAAGAGATGTTCGAAACGTAGTGCTCCGATGTTGGACTGACATCGCAGACTCCTAATCCTTAGCCACTAAGTACGTTGATTCCATCCGGGTGGAAACGGAATTTCTTGATTGCCTCCTGGGTTCTCGATCAGTACCTGACCCGTGGGTTCCTCACCATCCCACGACAACGCAAAGGATTTGCCCGGTGGCGTCTTGCGCAGCGCCTCGCGGTACCAGGAGGCATACTCGAAATCGTATCCATGGCCCAGCTCCGCAATGCGCGGAAACTTGAGCAGGAATTTGGTCGCCAATCGTTGGGGATCGTCCCAAGGCTCGTCACCCCACCCTAGGCCCTGGTTTCCCCAGCCAGGCGATTGGTAAACTGTCTTCTCAGAGCTTCTGCGCTTCCAAGGATCCTCAACGGCAATCATGAAGCGCCATGCTCCGGCGGGTCCGATAAAGGGGAGAAACCGCAGCTTCTGATAGCCCATTTCCAGCAACACGGCGACCATTTCCATCACTCGCCGGGGCGGGTTATACAGGTCGCTTATCCTTGCCGATAGGCGCTCGAGCAAAGGAGCGTAAAGCTCCTTCCCGCGAAGCTTGGAACGCCAACGCTCGGGAATGCCCTCCAGCCCACCTCTGATTCCAGCTAACCCGCCAGCGACGCAAGCTGTTGTGTCGGTATCGTTTCCGAGTCGGATCGCGGCGCGAACCACGGCCGCGTAGTCACCACTTTCTAGTGCGTGCCGAGCGGACCAAAGAGTGTCGACGACGTAGCCGCTCCCTTGCGGCGCAGACGCATTCTCATACTTGAGAATCGAGTTGAGCTCTCCGAGGAACGCACCAGCATCGTGAATTCCGGGCCGCTCCTCGCGATATATTTCCTCCAACCGAGTCACCGCAGCGTTCCAACCATCATTGTCTCCGTGATACAGCAACTGGCGCGCCCACAGGCAGTACAGCGCACAAGCAACTTGTGACCTTGGGTGGCCATGCGTCACCTGGGACTGGTTGTGGGCGTCGAGTACGAGTTGTCGATTGTCTCCTCGATGCCAAAGCGCAAGCGGAAGGGTGCGCATAAGCGAACCGTTTCCGTTGTCGCGCTCATCCCTTCCGCCGCTGCGCGCGGCCGGTGTGCCTTCCCGGAGACGAGTTAGCGCCTGCTTTGTTTGAATTCCGCAATCAAACACGCTGCTGTCAGGCGCGAGATATCCGCTGTCAAGCCACCGCAGTAGCCGAGCTCCAAAGTCCTTGAGATCGAGTTCCCCACAGTGCAAGAGACTGTCAAGCAAGCAAAGGCCTTGCGCACCGTCGTCTGACCAGGTTCCGGGTGGAACGCCAGGATGGGACCTTCGGAACCCTGTCGAGGGATCCATCTCGATTAGCTCCAGCGCGGGAATTTCCTCGCGGCGCTTGAATTCATAGGGTACGCCTAAACCGTCGCCGACCAGCATTCCGGCTAGCCCGCCCACCACCCGTCCCTTCAGGGGAGTTTCGTAACCTGAGCTGCCGGCACTCATTTAGTTTTGGCCTTGAGCATAGCGTCCGGCCTTCGTTCGCGGGCGTGCAAGGGCGGCGGCCATTGGACTACTTTACCCGCGTCGTAGCCGTCCCGAAATGGGGCGTGATGTCGTGCGAAGTGCTCCGTACTCTGAACTTCGAACGATGCGAGACGCGCTTCCTTCCGGCGGGGCAGTCGATGGGCGAAGTTCCTTGGACAGATTAAGCACTCTCGCGGACCTATTGCTGTTATTGCCGCCTTCGGTGCCGTCCTTACCGACTTCCTCGGCTATTGGAGCGCCTACGAGGGACCGTCCGAGGGGCATCCTCGACATAATCCCTTTCCTCGACGGGTACGCATTGCGGTGCCGACCCGCCGTTCGTGTTGCGCCGATCCCACCCGCCCAGGTCAGCCTCGGAAGGGGCTCGGACCACCTCACGGAAATGCTGGTCTACGTGTGGCCGCGTTACGCAGTGCTCGGCGGCATGTTCGCTGTCGCCTACGAATTCTATCGGCGAGAAGTCGCCAGCATCCGGGGTGCGCAGCAGGCCGAGATCGACCAGGCGGCGTTCGAACGCGAGATGGCGGAGGCTCGACTGCAGGTCCTCCTGGCTCAGATCGAACCGCATTTTCTGTTTAATACACTGGCCAACCTGCGCCGCCAGTACAAAAAGGACCGAGCGGCCGGCCGCGCGATGCTCGAAAGCCTCAGGAGTTACCTCGAAGTGGCCTTACCCCGCATGCGAGACGGCGAAACGACACTAGGGCAGGATACCGGATTGGTGGACGCCTTCCTGCGCATCCAGCAGACGCGCATGGGGCGCCGGCTCGCGTTTAGCATCGACGCTCCCACTGAGCTCCACGCGCACCCGGTGCCACCGATGATGCTGTTGACGCTGGTTGAGAACGCCATCAAGCATGGCCTCAATGCGACGCCGCAAGGCGGACTCCTCCGAGTGACCGCGTGGCGCGAAAAGGAACAGCTCATGCTGCGCGTGGCTGACACGGGAGTGGGCTTCAAGGCGGGGTCGGGCGGAGGCACCGGGCTCGCCAACATCCGGGCGAGGCTCGCGGCGCAGTTCGGTGACAACGCGAGCCTGGAGCTGCAGAACAACGAATTGGGCGGCGTGACGGCAACGATCGTGCTGCCGTCGGCCGGCGCGACGACTGTCCAATGAATTCACCAGCGACGATCAGGCTATCGACCACGCTATCCGCCCCTGCGGGCCTACGAGGAGTCCTGGAGGTGGCGATCCGGCACATCACATGGCGCGTCGCGGCGACGACGTTCGCCATTAGTCTCGCACTCGATGCATGGGCCCTTTGCGAGATCGCCAGTGATTCCACTCCACAAATTCCGGTGGCCGAAGCCTTTCTTTCCTTGATGGTCGTGAACCTCGTCATGGCGTTTTGCATCATGTTTGCGACGCTTGTCGCCGACGAGATGGTCGCCCGCGGGGCGAAACGCCTGCCTGCCTACGCCTGTGCCGTCGTCGCGGGATGCGCGGCGGCAGCGCTCGCGCAATGGCAGATCCACCAATGGCTACACCTGCGCGAACGTTTCGAAGTGCCTGACACGACCGGAGTCCCCCCGCTGCTATCCCTTTACATATTCTTCGAGTACCTGATCTGGGGCGGCACGATCGTCTCCATTTACGTCAACCGCAGAACCGCATTGCTCGCCGCCGCACGCATGAAGGTAGCACAGGCCGAGCGCGTACACGCGCGGCGCCGTACGCTGCAGTCGCGGCTGCAGGCGCTGCAGGCGCGGGTCGAGCCGCAGTTCCTTTTCAGCACCCTGGCCCAGGTGCGCGACTTGTATGAATGCGATCCGGAGAAGGGAGGTCGAATGCTCGACGACCTGATCGTCTACCTGCGCGCCGCGTTGCCCCACCTGCGCGATTCGACGTCGAACCTGGCGCAGGAGCTCAAACTGGTGGGTGCGTACTTGCGCATCATGCGTGCGCGCCGGGACGAAGACCTCGTCTTCGACATCGATGCGCCACCGGCGGTGCTAGGCGCCCGGGTGCCGCCGATGATCCTGCTGCCGCTCGTCGATCAACTCCTGGCGGGTGGCTCTACGCCGCCCGCCGCCGCTGGCACGGTGCACATCGCGGCATCCAGGGTTGCCGACAGGCTGCGAGTGGAGATCTCAGGCGACCACAAACTTCCCGCGCCACGCCATACCGGTGGCATGTGGCGCGACATCCGCGATCGCCTGAGTACGCTTTACGGCGAACGCGCAACGCTCGACCTCGAATCATCGCCGGGCTTCGGCGTTCGCGTGGTGCTGGAGACTCCCTATGAGATCGCCGACGGCAGTCATCGCTGAAGACGAGCCGCTGCTGCGCGGCGAGTTGAAAGACGCGTTGGCTGCGCTGTGGCCCGAGGTGCAGATCCTGGCGGAGGCCGAGGACGGCGCTCAAGCGATCCAGGCTTTGGGGGCGCACAACCCTGACGTGATCTTTCTCGATATCCAGATGCCGGGCACGAGCGGTCTGGAGGCCGCGCGTGTGGCAAGCGGGAAATGCCATGTCGTGTTCGTGACGGCCTACGACCAATACGCGGTCGCCGCGTTCGACCACGGAGCGGTCGATTACGTCATGAAGCCGTTTTCTTTCGCGCGCCTGGCCACGGCGATCGCGCGCGTGAAGGAGCGGATGCAGGGCGCGCCGGCCAACCTCGAGGGGCTCTTGCGGACACTAACCGAGCAGAGCCGGCCGGCGGCGCGGCAGTTCCTGCGCTGGATCTCCGCCGCCGAAGGCAGGACCGTTCGCCTCATCACGGTCGAGGAAATCTGCTATTTCCAGGCCGACAACAAGTACACGATGGTCGTCACGGCCGGCCGGCAATCGTTGATCTACAAGACTATCAAGGAGCTGGTCGACGAGCTCGATCCGGAGGTCTTTTTTCAGATTCACCGCGGCACCATCGTCAACATCAATGCCATCGCCGCCATCCATCGCAACCTGCGCGGACGCCTGGAAATTCAGCTGAAACAACGCAAGGAGGCGCTGCCGGTCAGCGCGTCCTTCGCGCATCGCTTCAAGCAGATGTAGGGCTCGACCGCGTTTTGGCGGAGCGCCAGGGCCGTCCGGCGCGATCTTAACGAGGCGATCTCTTGCACGCGCCCTCGAACCAGGGCTCGCTGGTGCTTCGCATTCGTCGCCTTGGCGCCTCGCTCACACCGCCATCTTTCGATTTCGTCAGTTGTCGATTGCGGCCCCGGCGCGTATTGCTTAGCTTGGCGAGCGTGTGCGACCGATGCAACCGTGTCGGACTGATAGACTTCGGCCGGGGGTCCGCACGCCGCTCGTCAGTCGCAGTCGCGGCTGCTTCGAACGATGCTTCGATCCGCAACGACGCACACGTTTTCAAGGGAGCCACGCCATGAACCATCGCCGAAACATCCTGCGTACTTTGGCATCGGTCATTTTCCTGTCCCTATCATGTGCAGCGCACGGTTCAGGCGACCCAGTGCGTGGCCAGATGCTGTTCAACGTGACCTACACGTGCAATGCCTGCCATGACAAAGGTGTGATTCCCGCACCCGGCATCTTTGACATCAGCTCGGGCGGGACGGTGAACGGATTGCTGGCTGCGATGAATGATCCCATCCAGATGGCGGCCCTTTACGCAAACACGCTCGCGATGAACCCGACCGACCTGGCCGATGTCGCCGCCTATATCCACATCGGCAGTGCCCCGAACCGCGATCAGCACGGCTTTACGGGCTCATGGTACGAGGCAGCGACCAGCGGACAGGGGATTGAACTCGAGGTGTATCCCAGTTCGACGTCCTCGACGGGTTCGATGTTCGTGAGCTGGTTTACCTACGATACTGCCGCCGGTGGTGCAGACCACCAGCGCTGGTACACAGCGTTCGGCTCGCTGGTGTTCGGACAGCCCATCGTGCCACTGACGATCTATCAGAATACTGGCGGCAGCTTCAATGCCCCGCCGATCACCAACGGCCAGCCGGTCGGGACTGCGACGCTGTACTTCGATACGTGCACCAGCGGGAGCTTTTCGTACAGCTTCAGCGATGGCACGGGCCGCATGGGGACGATCCCGTTGGCGCGTCTGACGCAGAACGTGACCTGCTTTTACGCGACCCCGTACCCCACCAATGCCGACTTCGCTCTATCTGGAAATTGGTTCGAGGCCGCAACCTCGGGCCAGGGATTCACGGTGGAAGTCAACCCGACTTCCGCCACGCTGTTCGCAGCCTGGTACACCTATGAGCCCATGGGCGTGGCTGCCGGCGCGGCAGGCCAACGCTGGTACACGGCCCAAGCCAGCTTTACGGCAGGGATGCGTTCGATCCCGGTGACGATCTACGAGACCACCGGTGGGGTATTTAACACGCCGGCGCCTGCTCCCCAAACGGTGGCCGTGGGGACCGGAACGCTGGCCTTCCAGAGCTGCATGGCAGCGACGTTTAGCTACACCTTCACCGGTGGCAGCGGCAGCGGCCTGTCGGGAACCATCCCCTTGGTGCGCGTCGGGCCAACGCCCCCTGGCTGCACTTCGTGAAGCTAAATCCAGAGCCCACACGCTAACCATGCATTGACGTTCCAGTATCGCGGCGCAATCGCGGACGTGCTATCCCGTTTGACGCCGCCAACGTTCGTTGTAGATGTCTGCTTTGGGGGGGCTTCCACGCCGGCTAAGGGTCGTGAGCCGCCATCGAACGACGGCTTGCTTGCGAATGCAGACGGTGGAGTCTTTCCTCCATTGCGGTCCTTCGATGCTGTTTTTGCACTCGATTGTCGCCCTCCACCGACGCTGTTGCATCCTTCGTGAAAGAGTACGCTGCTCTCAGCGTTCAGGAGCAATATGCCAATCTCACGCGTAACGAGCGCCACAACGACGCACGTCCGGCCGCTTCTGTATTGCCTCTGCGTATCGCTGCTTGCCGCCTGCGGAGGTGGTGGCGGATCAAGCGCCCCGCCAATCGTCGTGACCGTTGCGCCGCCAATGGCGAGCGTGATGGTGGGTGAGCAGATTCAGTTGGCCGCGACGACCTCCGGCACAGACCCGGTGACGTGGTCGAGCAGCAACACGGCGGTCGCCGCGGTCAACCCAAGTGGGCTGGTGACGGCGGTCACTTTGGGACAAGTAACTATCACCGCGAGCAGTGGCGGGCAGACTGGGACGGCGGTGCTCACGACCACAACGGGAATCGTCTTTGCGTCGGTAAGTGCAGGCGAAAGCCACACCTGTGGGATGACCTCTGATGGTGTTGCATACTGCTGGGGCAATGCAAGTACCGCGGCGACGTGATCAGGCCATACACAGACCATCATCGCCGCCGCCGTAATCTGCCTACGGCCGTGGCTTAGCAAATACCCCTGGCTGTCCAACGCCAGGACGTGTTCGGCCGTTTCGTGCTTGGTCAAGCAATGGCCCACGGGCCGAGGCGGAGGCATTTCGTCCATGAAGAGGCCATGTGGCGCAAACGCCTAGATGATGCGTGGTCCACTATGAGATAAACACCGGCTCGAGCGTGGAATGGCGGGTTCCAGCGGGCATCAGCGGGGATGAAGCCGATGGCTAACTACCAAGCATTGCTCCCCGACACAAGTTCTAAGTTCCTTTTTTTTGAAGAGCCACGCAGGCTCTGCAAGCGCCAATTGAGGATTAAGAGTCCGGCGTAAGAAATCTCCTATCTTGTTGACTAAATTATCGTTTCTATCGATCAGGTGTTAACTATTATGTTGAGATAACCCCTCCGCGGACCGCATAGATGCTAGAAGCGCCGAGAAATATTTAACACTTCTCAAGGTCGGTGATTCAGGTTGCGGCCGCGTTATCGCGCTCGCACCGGTTGCTGCCGTTGCCGCGCGTTTAGCCCTTTGACGACGCGCCTCCCAAGTGGCAAATTGCCAACCATTCTTTCGCCCCAGCGCACGCTACCCAGTTGAGGTGCTTGAGTAGCGTCTGCACGCCGCCACCGAACGGCGCTGCCGTGTTCTCTGACTTGGTACCGCTTACTATCGTCGATACTTGCGTTGCGCTCGAGGCTTCTCGAGGCTATGAACGTCCAACTGGACCTCTTCCTCGATTCACAAGCGGTGGTGCTCGCCAATCAAACCATCGCTGCCCTCTCGGCACGCGATGCGAGGCTCGCCACCACCAACCTCGCCAAGCTGCACTGCGACGCGCCTGGCTATCCGAACCTGAATGCCCTCGACATGCTAACCCGGGCACTCGCCGAATGGCGCCGACCTGCCGCCAATCCAGCAGCGATTTCGGACACGGTGGCGTGGCTCGAACGCGAGATCGAACCGGCCGCTAAGCTGGCGCTGGGAGCGGCGGCCCAAGCATTTGCGGGGGCCTTCTTTTGCGACTTGGCCGAGGTGGCGCGCGGACTTGCCTATGAGGCAATGCGCCCAAAGGCCCACCGGGCGTGGTTGTGTCTGCGTAGCGGCGACTGGGCAGACGCAGAGGAGGCAGCGCGCGCTATCCCGCGCGCAAACCAGACTCCCGACGCGTTGCATTGGCTGTGCATCGCGCGTTATCGGCAGTGCGGGCTCGCCGCCGCACGCTCTTCCCTCTTCGCACTGGCCTGGCACGAGCCCCAGCGGCTCGCCTCGATCCTCGTCGAACTAGGCGATGAGCTGCTCGATCGAGACTGGCGGGCGTTCGAACGCGCCTGCGAGTGGGAAACGGTCGAAGAGGCTCAACAGGCGGCGTGGTTCCCTGCGTGGTACTTGCTCGAGCACCCCGCGGTCGCCAAGGAGCTGGGCAACGTGGAGTTTCCGGACTCGCCGCCCGCCAACGCCACGCGTCTGCTGCTGCACATCGTCGAACTGGAGCGACACGGAGATTGGCGGACGCTGACTTTGCAGCGGGAGCGGTTGCGCGGCTTGAACCCCGACCTATTTTCTGTTTACATGCGGCGCCGCGCGGTGCATTACCTCTGGTGATTTGAAGCAAAGCGTACGACCAGTGCACGTTTTTGTCACGGTCATTCTTTATGCCGATCCTATCGCCGGCGACACATCAACCGAACGCGACCGAAACCCGTCCCATCGTCCGACGGCGAGGCGCTGCCTTCACTATGATCTCCACATCGCAGCCCAGGCGGTTAAGCAACCCGATCAACCGCTCCTGCGAGTAGCCCTGAAAGTGCCCGTTGAGCAGAGCCGAAACCTTGGGTTGACTCAGACCGAGGATCTCTGCCGCCGCGGTCTGCGTTAGCCGCCGTACCCGAATAATACGTGTTATCTCCGCGACAATGCGTGCCTTGGCCAGCATCACTTCGGCATCCTTGAACCCGAGGTCCTTGTAGACGTTGCCGCTACCCGCCTCAATTTCCACGCCGGTAGTCAACCGGGCTTTGCGTCTCTTTGTCATAGTCACATTTCCTCATCTGTCTCCTGGGCAGCCTTGAGCCGTGAGCGCATCAGCTCCAAATCCGGCCGCGGTGTCTGTGTACCCTTGGTCGACTTCTTCTTGAAGCAGTGAAGTACGTAGACTGCTCGCTTAAGGCGCACTGTATAGACCGCTCGGTAGGTGTCGCCCTGGTAGTCCTCGATTACCTCCAATACTGCAGCCGACCCGAATCCCTTCAGCGGCTTTGTCGCCGGGTGCTTTTCGCCAATCTGCGCAAGGTGAAGGGCAAAGCCCAGCTTCCTCTTCACTGGCCTTGGCATGGCCATGAGGTCCTTCTTCGCTGAGGCAACCCAGCGCAGTGGTCTTGGCGATTGATGCCGCGGTATCTCCATGCGCTATTTTGTATTATCCCAGAAATAGGATAGGCGCGCAATGTCTATTGGCCACGGGCCTTAGCCCGATGCGTTCAGTACGCGCTGGCTAGCTCCCAGTCCGGTTCCAGAAACTCACTTTGCGCGCGTGCGTGTTGCGAAGCGAGGCTTCGAACGCTTCATGGGTAAGCAGCGGGCGATAGTTACCTACCTGCGGGTCGAGCCGGCGCAACACGCCAAGATACTTTGCCGCGTGCCCGTTTGCTCTCGCGTATGCCCGCGCGAGTATGGCGACGAGGAGCGCGCGGTAGCAAACGACCGCTCCGAGAAGCCGCCCATTCCTCTCCAACGTCTTGGCGAGCGGCACGAGCCGGTAATACTGCTCGCCGCGGAGGCTCGCGTGTCGGGCGACAAGCAGCGCTTCGGCGGCTTGGTCATCCTTCAGCGCGAGCAGGAGCTGCGCGCCCGTGATCGGATCGTCGATGCTCCACGCCCGCTCGCGCGCCTCCGCGACGGCACCCGCCCGGTCGGCGGGGTCGAGGACTGCATGCCAAGCTTCGAAATCGTCCGGTGACCCGGTCCGCTCGAACAGGGCCCCGAGCACGGACTGCAGGCGCACAGTGTCACCGACTGCCGCGTAAGCTTCCGCGAGCAGCCGTTCGCGCTGCTCCTCGTGACCTCCCCAATCGCCCTCGAGCCATGCCAGCGCCTCGCCGGGTCGGCCGAAACGGATGTAGCGCTCGGCGAAATGTTCCTTCTGGAGAGGATTGGGGTTGGGGCTGTAGCGCAGAGTCGCCTTGGTCGACAAGTCCGGATCGCGCAGCGCGTCGGCGACGAGCGAGATCGCCGCCGCGGCCTTGAATACGGCGTGGTTCGGGTGCTCGCTTTTGCCGCGGGGGCGGAGCGCCCGATCGAGATCCTCCTCGAAGCGACCCGCCAGCGCGCGCAGGGCCGGGGCATCGAAGAGCATGTCCGCATGCCGCAATAGCGCCTCGCGGGCGCCGTACTCGTCGGCGTTCGCGAGCGCATAAACGCGCTCGATCCAGTCAGCAGCCAATCGGTCTGGCTGCGCCTTGGCCGCGAGCAGCCAGAGTCGGCAACCTGCGCGAATCGCGTCTCCAATCGCCGCATCCGAGTCGTCCGCTTGCTCGAAGAAGCGCTCGTCACTGCACACGAACGCTTCGGCAAGCTTGTGCGCACGCGCCGGGTCGAGAGGCAGAAGCTCGCGCTCGATCTCGTCAAGCCACGATTCGAGCTCCCGGCCGAACGTGCCGGCAGCACTGCTCATGAGGAAGCGCCTGGAGCGCCGCCAAGTCTGCAATCGTTGGCGGAACTGCGCGGCGAGGTGTGGCGGATCGGCCGCGAGCGCATCCCGCACAAGACGTGTCTCGACTTCCGGGTGCGTGGCCGCAAGCTCGACAAGCAACGCGGCGAGCTCTTCCTTCGATCTGGCGTGCAGTGTTTTGAAGGTATGGTCCAGCCCGCCAGCAGGAGGAGGCTTCTTCATTGTCATGTGCTGGCTCACGCACCGCGGACGGGCGGCATCAATCCACGACCCGCACAGGTTTCTCGCCTTGGAGGCGCGCAATCCAGCGCAGCGCCGCCTTCCCGCGGCCGATCGTCTCGATCGTGGCACTCCCGTCCGGACGTACCACGACTCGGGTCTTCACGCGGCGGCCGCGGACATAGTCTGTGTCCAGATGCAGCTCGCCGTTACGGAACTTGAGGGCCGTCACCAGATCAGTGATCCGGAATTCGTCACGCTCGATATAATGCATATCGGAGACGCCTCGAGGTCGAGCGTCGGCGAACGACAGCACACCGATCACAAATAAGAACCCGAGCGCGCCCCACTCCGCGACATCGGCTCGATCCTCCTCGGGGCTGTCTTCGTCGACGAAGGATAGCTCTAACCGCACCCCGAACTCCGCTTCGTCTAGGGCCGGCATCACGGATTCCTGCAGGAGCGTCACCGGTACTGCGGCGCCGGTTCGCAGCAGCGCCTCCTCTACGTCAAATTCGTCGCTCATGACAAACTCGGTTTACGTATATCCGCCTGCGATTCTACTGGCGAATTCGCCATCGGGGACCTGCTCCGACAAGCAGAGTAATTGCTGCGGTAGCTACAGTGCGCGAGAGCGTGCATGAAAAAAGCACACGCAACCATTTGAATACTCGGTGCGACGAGCTGGACGACAGGAACACGACCAACGGATTTTTGCTACGTTTTGGTATACACCCGGGAAAAGCAAAGGGTCAGCAGCTAAGCTAACCCTTTGACTTGATTGGTAGGCCGTGCAGGGATCGAACCTGCGACCAACGGATTAAGAGGCGGGTTTCGCCTATATAGGTAGTTTGCTAATCAAGCACTTGCAGCGCTTGCCGACTTCGAAATCAACAAATCAACGTCACCCAGTCACAGTTTAGGCTCTCCGACATCGAGTATGAACGACTCAAGACGATAATGGCTGGCGTGACTTCGGTTGATGGCGCGCTACAAATCCTTGACACGCCATCTGCTGACGATTCAATAACGCCGCCTCCAGGGTACGTGTGGCCCAAGGAAAGAGACGGTCAGTCATCGCGGCCCGTCCGGCAGCTTACGTTTGGAAGTCTGTCTAGCGTTGCGGATATTCTGGTTTTGATACTCGACAACGGATCGCTGCAAGTTGGCTTTTGCGCGAAATACATTGGCGTTCAATTTAAGGACTCTACCCAACGACCAGAGGTATGACTGACTGCATCGGGTCAACGGACGTTCTCCGTTTGATCCTGTTCCCAGATTCGCTCGGGTTTAGGACCCAACCTAGATCGAGAACGCCACGGGAAATCGCAAAATGTGACGCACTCAGATTTGGTGTGCCATAACTGTGACTGGAATAGATTGGTTTCGAGATCGGCAAGCGTTGCAAGTTATTGATTTAACATATATTTATATCGGCGCAGTCTGCCTCTTAATCCGTTGGTCGCAGGTTCGATCCCTGCACGGCCTACCAATCTTTTGAAGTGCTTGCAACGGCTCCCTTCGGGGAGCCGTTCTTGTTTGGGTAGTTTTGTGTAATCGTGCTCAGTATTCACGTCGCGGATTCGGTTCGGTTCAGGTGTGGGAAAGGCTCATAAGGTATCGGCACACCCAAGAAACCGCAAAGCTTTTCCCATCCGTCGCCAGCGGTAATATCCATGACCAGCAATCGTTCCGGCGCCACTTGCTGCACTACACTTTCGTTATGGTCGAGATATCTCTTTTTCCATAAGAACTCATGCGCGGTGGTTGAGCCATAGACACAGTTGCGTAGAAGCATCTTGAAACGGACGTGCGCGCTTGGGTCGGTACGCGGCGAGGAACCAAGGGGCTGGGCCCAGCGCTCGGAGCCGAGGTGCTCGGGTACCGGGTATTGCACGTTGGCGAGATGCGAAACACTCCTCCACCAGCTCTCGACCTCGCGGACGGTCAGGATCGCCGCGGCCTGAGGGTATGCCTCAAGCAACTCACGAAAGAAGTAGGCGCTTGGGATGTCGGTAACCGCGTCGACTTTGTCGTAGCGGCGAAAATCCGGGTTCGGGTTGCTCCCGTCGAGGATGTCATTTAACCCGACTCGGTCGTAGTGCAACGTCGTGAAGCCAACCAGGCGCAGCGCGATTGCTAGCGACCTAGTTCCGGTTCTGCTGAGACCCACACCGAGGATTTTCATTTTGAGCGTAGTTCATTTAAGAGCGTTGGCTGACCTTTCCCGGGGTACGCTTCCGGACGCGAACCGGTCAATGCGTTTCGCACAAAGCAGACGCACAAGCACGTTTTGGTGGACGTTCAAGTTAGGCGCTGTGCAAACAAAGCGCGGCAACAGTCAGTGGGAAGATTTCTGCCATGACCCAGATACCTGTCGCGACAGAAGGACCACAGTTGTGGCCAGACCTGCAGCGCGCGTCCATATCCCATGGCCATAGAACGCACCTCCTGTGGCGACGGAATGCGCGCGCGCAGCGAGGCCTGGTCGAGCTTGAACGACGGGGAGACGAGCCATTGCGACAGCACGTGTTTCCAACCCGCGGGAAGCGACGGGTCGTCCAGTTGCTGGCGGATGTCAAATAGAATCCCAGCTGCATATTCGGCCGTTCCTTCCATGAGCCCGCGCGTCAGCGTCGCATCATCCGCCGTCGCCAGGTCGAGCAGGACTACGCCCAGCGCTTCCACGCGCTGGGCGGCGCTTTCCGCAACAAGGGAGCGTCCCCAGAGGATCACCCGCGACCTGATGAATCGGGCCGCAGGCTTTACCAAGGTGTCTGCCGGCGTAAGCCACTGCCGCCGTGCCTCTCGCAGGTGTGGCAGCGCGAACGGCAACACTACCGCCCATCCTTCGGGATGGACGCTGTGCGCCACGGCGCCCAGCAGTGGGTCCCCTCCACGACCCGCGCGAATGGTGGGAGGCATCAATAAAGTATTGTCGAACCCGGTGACCGTCGTCGTGAGAAGGCTTTGCTGCGGAGCGAGACGCAGCGCTACCGGTCCGCGCCAGTGAATCTGGCTCTCGAACGCATATCGCGCCGCATCCGGGTGGTCCGTGAGCCAGCGTCGCGTCTCCGGATCAAGGTTGAGCTGTTGGCTCTCGAACGTGCTCCAGCCGGGATCGCCAAGCACGTGATTCCAGGTGAAGATGACGCGCGCGCGCGGTGCGAAACTAGTACCCACTTCCGCAGGCAGATTCCCGATCGCAAGACCGCCGGGCTCGCGTGCCGCGCGCGGCCAGGCTTCCGCCAAGGCCAAGCCAACGTTCATGCTCCGCGAAGGGATCGAGGTCGACTGCGGGACAGGCGTCGAACGCGGCATCGAGGTTTTCGTACCAGGTCGCTGCTCCGGTTCCGACCGAGACCTCGACTCCGGGGCGCAATAGGGCGGGTCGACGTGGCCGGATCGTGACGTCGTCGTCGGCCATGAGCAACCGCGTGCCCGCAAACCGAAGAAGCAAATAATTCTGTGTTCGGCCGTAGGTCACCTCGTCGCCTCGCCCCGCACCCAACAGCCAACGCACCTCGGCGGCAAATTGGGGAAAGACCGCGGCGAGTTCGGCTTCGAGCGACTCCGCGACTGACAGATCGAGGTGCGTCGCGTCCAGCAGTGCGTTGGCCGCAATGGCTTCACGGTTGGCGCGGCGACTCCCCTCCTGCCGCGAATCGTCGACGATGTACCAGCGATACGCAGCCCCGGTTCGGGTTTGCATTTCTGCCGCGCCGGTCAGGAGCCGCTGCAGCAACTTGGTCCGATCGGCGCTGCGAACCACGATGCCTGCGAGCGGCGACGCCACTTCGTCACCCGGAAGGCCAAACCGGGTCACGAGGTCAGATACGGCGCTCAGCAGTCCGCTGCGCGCGCAACGCTCAAGCAACGCGCGAATCGCGGGACGATGCTCGGGCGGTGCGCCGAGCCGCAGCGCAGCGCGCGCCTCGTGCTCTTCCAACGATCGACAACCTTCGCACGCCGACAAAACCGCATATTCGCCCGATGAGAGCTCCATCCCCATGTTGTCGAGCGGGTTGCGCACCAGACAGCGTTGCGCGTCGATCGGCAGCACTTGCCACGCGGGCACGAACCATCGTTCAGCCATGAACGCGGCAGGCAATTGTACTGGCACAGCTGTAACACTCGTGGGCACGACTTGCTCCCGGGTCGAGACGTGCCATTCCATACCCGCTTTCCGAAGGCACAACCATCTTTGTCGCCTCTAGTTCCGGAGGTTCTCCACGGATACTTCACTTCCTTTGGTTCGAATGATCTCTTCAAGCTCGCTGAGCGGACGTGCTTTCGGTGGCTGATTCCATTCTGCTTGGCCGGCCTTTGGATCGCCCAAGGCCAGGACCGCAGTGATCAGAATGGTTTCCCCCGGGGGGATCTCGCCCACGAGTTGCGGCAAGATCGTTCTGGCGTTGATCAGATTGGAGTTAGGCAACGCTTTCAGCGCGCGGCCTTTTCGCGCAACCGTTGCTCCGAGGTCGCGAATGCCGGAGAAATCGGTTGCGGTGACGATACTCCCGACTCCCGCGTCTTGCTCGGTTACGCCATCAGGACCACCATCAGGCCTAGGCACCGCAAAACCACCCTCGATGATCAGGTACCGCCGCGGAGAATTGATGCGGTGAATTCGAACGTGCCATCGTGCCGCAGGGAACGACCATGTTTCCACGAGAACGTCGTTATAGGGAAGCCACTTGGCGTAGAGAAGGTTCTCGGCAATCCGGACCTCCTGATTGCCTTCTCGTACCCGGAAATGCGAACCGTCATCGCTGAACGCCAGCATGTTGTCAAAGCTGGCACAATGGAACCGGCGAAAATCGGTCTCGACCCCAAAGCCATAACGTGCCGAGTAAGCGAATTTGCAGTATTTCTCTGGGGCCATTCGGAGCCAACCCTGGTGTTCTTCTTGCCCCCCGGCCAAGGCGATCGCATCTCCAGGCGGATTGAAGATGATCATGCCTGGATTCGACTGGGTGGCAGCGGCGGTAAATCGTGGAAATTCCTCTTCCTCGGATGTCCAGAAGGCATGGGATTCGGGCAACGCCATAAAGGCAAAAATCTTGAATGCCCAATAGGGGGAACCGCCCGAGTTGTACGGTTCGCACATGTGCAGATTAGGATAGGCGTAGCCAATGGATAGCACACCGTCACGATTAGCAATAGGTTGTTTTGACCACCAGCGCAGGTGCCGTAACACCAAGCCCTTGATCTGTCCCCAAGGCAGCACAGGAAAATCGGCAAAGGCAAGTGCCGCCCAGAATCCGCCACAGGCGAAGCGATAGGTCATGCTGCGTCCATAGGGCGGGACAGCCCCATCGTCGGCAAACCAGCGGATGAAGTCGGGAGCAAATGCTTCGGCGCGCCGCTGGAACAGTCTGGTCCGCTCCGTATCATTGCCGAGTCGGCCGTAGAGCAGCCCATAATAATGGAAGGCAAACGCAATATAATGATCGGCGCGGCGAGCCTGGCCATCGCGATACCATCCCTCGCCAAGGTAGAGGACGTCGAGCTTGTGCAGGGTTTCCTCGGCGAGTGCGCGGTCAATTTTTTCTCCCATCGCCTCTAAGCCGAGGCCGATCATTAGCCGGAAGAACACCCAGTTGTCTTCGCCGAAATATCGCGCATAGGCCAGCTGCAAATAGCTGACAATGTTCCTTCTTGCATTGGACGGTTGCGGGATCCACAAAACATCCGGAATCAGCGCCAGGGCAAAACCTACGGCGGCAAGTTCCACCAGACGCTGATCATAGTCTTTGAGATGCCCCCAGAATTCCGGGTGCTTGGGGTCCATGCCGTTGGCCAGGCCCCGACGGAAAACTTCCCAATCCACAAAATCCGCCCCGCCACCCGCGGCCAATGGAGCCAGTCCCCACAACGGCCGCGCGAATCCCTCGAGGTCAGCTGCGCTGCGATCGAACAGCGCGCCCGACATGTCGAGACGCACCCGCGCGCAGCCGTCGGAATAGTGCGGCATCAGGGGAACATACAAATCCCTAGTCGCTCTGGCGACATCGATCCGTGTCAAGAGCGGGTTATCGGCCATTGGGTTGTACGAGGGGGGCCGATATTCCATTTACGGTGTCCCGTCGCAAGGCTGGTTATCCACTCCTCAATCAGCGCACGAAGGCGAAGCCGTGTCAAGTTACTGTATGGGGCCAATACATATTGCACTGATGATGATGGTGAAGGAATTGTACTGGGGATAGCCAATGGGGAGTTTTGCGGCCGGGGACAGATTGGGGGAGGCTGTAGTGGGGGCGCTCGAGGTTGTACCAGGACAGCCAGCGCAGGAGCTCGAGGTTGAAATCGGTGAGGTCATCGAGGAAGAGCAGGTCGTAGGGGTAGTCGATGCATTCCTCCTGCACGGTGCGGTTGAAACGTTCGCAATGGGCGTTCATGCGAGGTGACTTGGGGTAGGTGTGCCAGTGAATGGAGAGCAGTTCGGCCAAGGTAGTGGCGAAATGGCGTTGGAATTCGCTGCCGTTGTCAGTGAGTACGGTTTCGATGGCGAAGGGGAAGACGGCTTGGATGAGGCGGAAGAACTGGGCGGCGGCGGTGCTGGCGTGGCTGCGGGTAGCCCAGGCCCAGGCGAAGTGCGAGTGCAGGTCGGTGCAGGTGATGACGTAGCGGCGATCGCCCTGGTCCTGGAGTTCGATGCTGTCCAGGGCCACGCAATGGCCGGGGCGCAGGGCCTGGAAGTGTTTGGGTTTGCGCAGGCGGGGTTGGCGCACGGGCTTGGCTTTGCCGGGGGCGCCGAAGTGGCGTGGCCGGCTGCGCATCTTGTCGGCGCTTGTAACCCCGGCGTAACCCTAGCAGAAAAAGACAACGGCCTGCATCGCTGCAGGCCGTTGAATTTATTGGTAGGCCGTGCAGGGATCGAACCTGCGACCAACGGATTAAGAGTCCGCTGCTCTACCAGCTGAGCTAACGACCCGAAATCAGAGCCGATTGCGCGCCGCCGCCAGGGCTGCAAGCCCCTGGCGGCGGAACGCAAATTATACGCGGGCATGACCCGGAGCGGCAACGGTGCTCAGTCGTCCTGCGCAACTACACCCTGCGGGGCGTTCGAGGGACCCACCACGTAGATTGTATAGGTGTGGCCGGCGATGATGAATGACCCCCGGCATCTTCAGCACGGGCGTCGTGGTGTTGGCTATGTTGAAATCGAACTCGTAGGCCGTGCCCACCGTCGAGTCAGCTGTCTCGTTGATATACGCCGAGCCGCTATTTTCGACCAAGCCGGAGTCTGTCGACTGAAATTGATGTAGACATCGATCGGCCCGAGACCCGGAGATGCGTTAATAAAGCGCACCCGCGCGTTCAGCGCCGGCGGTGGCAGATTGTTGTCGCTCAGCACCAAGGGTATGAGCCCGCCAGGCGGGCCACTGAACACGAGCGAGGTGTCCGTTGCCGACGCAAGGGACGTGACCAACGTGAGCAGGTTCGCTCCCGGCGTCGCGGTCGCCTGTACCGTAAACGTACTCGAACCGGCGGGCGTGGTGACGTAGTTCGAGACGCCCTGGTACGGAATATTCGATAGCGCGATCACTCCATTCACCAGCACGTTCAACGCCGTGCCGGCGGTCGACGCATTGATGACCTTGAACTCCGCCAGCAGGTTGTCGTTGACCTGCCCAGTGCCGTTATTGTCGTCGTTCAGCATGGCGACGGTTGACGAGGCGGCTACTACCCTTGGTAAAGACGACCGCCTCATACGAGTTTCCACTGGTGAAGACCTGAGGCGCTGTATCGTAGATGACGCTTTTCGTGCCGGTCGCGGTCGCGCGCAGCTCCAACGTCCCCGCATTGACGTTGACGATCGAACTGATACCCCCGAACCCCACGTTGGCGACGCTCGGCGAGGTCGTATTGAGATCCGTTCCTTCGGGCGTTAGATAGATATCGACCGGCCCGATACCGGCCGCGACGTTGATGACGCGGAAATTGAATGTCCCTGAATTCGGGGTCGGGAGATTGTTCTCGTTGAGCAACAGCCCCGTGGCCGAGACGATCGGACCATACACGATGTACGTGTAGTTGCCGGTACTCATGTTCAGGGTCTGGTTGATCGCAAACGACGTTCCGCCGTTGGCGCTGACCATGAAATCCTGGGATCCGCTGGGGACGCTCATGTACTGCGTGAGCTGTTCGAATATCATGCCGGTGACTATGGGCGAGTTCGTGCCAAGCTGGACACTGATCGCCGGCGCGTCGGGAATCGCGTTCACGATACGCAGGTTCGCATTGCTGCTGCTCTTGGAGCCACAGCTGGCAAGGGCCAAGGACAACAGGCATAACAGGACGGTCTGAACGCGATTTGAATTCATCCATGTCTCCATGGGACGGGTGATTGAAACGGTCATGATTTAATCAGAATCGCTATCAGTTGTCGCTGACAACGACGCCCTGGGGCGAAGTTCCCGGCCCGACGACGTACACCGTGTAGGTGGTGCCTGCGACAAAGGTAACGTTGGGCAGGATCAAGGCCGGAGTCGTCGTGCCGGCAAAGTTGAAATCGATGTTGAACAAGCTCCCGGTTACGTTGGCGATAAGCTCAGTGTAGCCGGATGCCGAGTTGGACAGAATGCCCGAGAATGTCGGCGCGAAATTGACGAAAACATCCAGCGACGCAAGACCGGGCGATGCATTGACGAACCGAACCCGGGCGCGACCGGTCGGAGACGGCATGTTGTTGTCGGTTAGGACCAGCGCCTGCAATGCGCCGGCAGCGCCGCTGACAACAATCGACGAATCGGTCGACGGGGAGAAGTCGGCCGTGAACGTCAATAAGCTCGCGCCCGGAGTCGCAGTCGATTCGATCGAAAGGGTCTCCGCTTGCGCCAGCGTTTTGACGTAATTCGAAACGCCGGCGAAAGGCACATTGGTCAGTGTCAGCGCGCCGTTGACCAGCACGTTGAGCGGAGGTCCGACCGACGAGGCATTGATAAGCTTGAATTGCGCTAGCGTACTTTGGTAGATCTTCGCGGTGCCCTGCGTGTTGAGGTCCAGCACGTCGAGGCCGACCAGCTTACCGCTGCCCTTGCCGTAATCTACCGCCTCGACGATCGTCTGGTCGCCGAAAGCGACTGCCGTACCGCTGTCGAAGACGACGTTCTTAGTGCCGGTGATCGCGAGGCGCAGTTCATAGCTTCCCGTGTTGACGGGCACGAAAGGGGTGGTTACCCCAGAGCCGACACCGACGATCGTGGGAGCAGTCAGCGCCAGATCCGCCCCGGGAGCGGTGAGGTACAGGTCGAGCGCCAGGACACCCTCGGCAACGTTGGCCAGGCGTAGCGCGAAAGTCCCGGCGTCGGGGATCGTGACGGTGGTCCCGTCCTGCGGGATGGTGATCGGACTGTCGGTCAGGAGCAGGGAGTTGGCCGCATCCTGGGGCCCGTAGATGACGAAGGTATAGGCCTGGCCGTTCAACAGCGTTTCCGTCACGTCAACGAGCGTCGAGTTCGCGCCGTCGGTCGCCTTGAACTCGTGCATGCCCGAAGTCACGTCAAGATAGAGCGTCTGCTGCTCGAAGGCCAAGCCGGTGACCAGCGGCGCGTCAGTATCGAGCGAAAACGTGAGGGGCGGTCCGTTGGGGACGAGGTTGACGACGCGCACGGTGGTGTTGATCGGCAGGGCCCCGACGCCGTTGCCGCCGTTGCAGCCGGCGAGTACGGCTGCGCCAAGGCACAGCAGTACGTACAGGGCGCGGCGGATGTTCATGAGGTTCTTGGTGGGCAAATTGCTGATGTGCCGGAAGACGCAGGCACGATGGCGCTACGAGCGGCGAAGTATACCTTGTCGGGCGTCGGCGCGGGCAACCCGGGGTCAACCGCGGTCAACTCGACAGCAGCGGACGCCTCTGGTCGGAGCGCGCCGAGGCAGAGAACAGTGGTAGGCCGTGCGGGACTTGAACCCACGACCAACGGATTAAAAGTCCGCTGCTCTACCAACTGAGCTAACGGCCCGCCGAAGGGCGCGAATTATAGCCAATCACGTGAGCGCGCGCAAAAAGTCGTTACATCGTGTAACGCCCTGTTTCGGCCACTTCGTCGCGCTGCCCGGGCGAGCGCCGCCCTTCGCCTGCCTCCAGCCAATGACTTGCGGGATCAGTTCAGCTCGCGCGTCAGGACACCGGGTAAGGCCAGGAAGTCGATGCCTTCGTCGCGCAATTCCTCGGCTTCCTCGCGCGTAGCTTGGCCACGAATCCCGCGCTTGGGCGCCTCATCGTAGTGGATCTTGCGCGCTTCTTCGGGAAACGCGCGGCCGACGTTCTCCGTCTGCGCGATGAGCCGGCGCACCAGTTTGAGCGCTTCGGCATCGCCACCTGCGAGCGTAACTTCCTTGCGAGTCTCCGCGGCCGCTACTCCCCGGGCAACCCGAATGTTGGCCGTGGGCCGCCGCTCGATGGCGGCGTCGTCGCAGATCGGACAGCGGATCACCGAGTTGGCGCGCTGGCGCGCGTACTCCCCCGCCGATTCGAACCAGCCCTCGAACCGGTGTTGGTGTGCACAAATCAGGTCATAAACGATCATGATTGCCGCACTTCACGCTCCTGCAGCGCGCCAGTATTGATACTTAAGGGCGGTCACGCACCCGGCAATAATCGCACCCAAGGCGATAAACGAGCCGATCGCCAAGGTCGAGATGCCGGTCAGGCCCTGGCCGATAGTACAGCCCAGCGCACAGACACCCCCAAATCCCATTAACAGGCCACCGACGATATGGTTGACCAGATCTTCAGTGGACGCAAACCCTTCCCAGCGGAAGGTCCGCGTCGCCAACGCCATCCCCGCCGAGCCGACGGCCATGCCGAGCACCCCGGCTATGCCGAAGGTGACCGTCCGCGACTGATCGCTCCACCACAGCAAGAGTTCCAGCAGGTAGGCCACCGGAGCGACGAAGCTGTAGGACTCGGGTCGCCGGAATTGGTCCCGATAAACGCCTCCTCCAGCGTGCGCGGATCCTCGGCGACATGGCCGAGATGGCCGGTTACGTACCAGCCGGCAACGATGATCGCGCCGATAATGATGCCGCCGGCGATCATTTGCCGGCTGTCGCGGAAGTCGCGGCTGGCCAGCACGAATGCGGCCAACGCCGCCGCGACGGCGAGCGACAGCGCGACCTTGACCGAGCCGCCGCCGGCAAGCGCGGCGACCACGCTGCCGAGATCCGAGTGCGCGGCGCCAAACAGCGTCGTGTCGAAGCGCAGGGTGTCCAGCGTCTGCACCCGCCAGACGGCGAACAGGCCCTTTAACGTCATGTAGGCCGCGATGGCCAACACGATCAGCGCGACCACCGACTTGAGATTCCCGGCGCCGGCACGGATGAGCAGCTTGCTGCCGCAGCCCGATGCAAGCGTCATGCCGAATCCGAACAGGAAGCCACCGACCAGATGCGACAACCACACCACCCGCGGCGTCGTGTAGATCGACTTGCCGAGATCCACGAGGCCGCTTGCCTCGAGCCAAGTCGCGCCGGCGATCGCCACGGCGATCGCCAGCAACCACATGCGCATCCGCCGCCAGTCGCCCATGGTGAAAAGGTCGGTTACAGCGCCCATGGTGCAGAAGTTGACGCGGTTGGCAACCGCGCCAAACACCACGGCCAGACCGAATGCGCACCAGGCGACGAAAGCGGGAAGGTGGTCGAGATCCTGCATGGGTCGAGACCCGGCGCTGCGACCTGCGCGACCGGCGGAAGCGTGAATTATCGCACGCGGGTTAACCCCGGACCGGCTGCGCCTGCGTTTACAGACTCGAGCCGCCAGTGCAGGGCGGCGCCAAGGAGCAAACCATGGTGCAAGCAGGGCGGTTCTTGGTTATTGGCGCGACCTGCGCCGCCGCGATCGCGGCGATCCTGGTCGCGCGTGACGGGCACGGGCAGGCGGTCCTGCCCCCGCCGAGGACGACGATCGAGATCGTCGACCGAACGGAAGGACGGGTATTGCCTAGCTACTGGCACGAGGGCCGACGTTACGTCGTCGGCAAGCCTGGCAACGAGTATGCGATCCGCGTGCGCAACGCCAGCGGTGGTCGCATCCTCGCGGTCATGAGCGTCGACGGTGTCAATGTCATCACCGGCGACACGGCGGCGCCGCAGCAGTCGGGCTACGTCCTTGCTCCCTACGAGAGCACCGATATCGGGGGCTGGCGCAAGAACATGTCGCGCACCGCGGCGTTCTACTTCACCGCGCTGCCCGATTCTTATGCCGCACGCACGGGGCGTCCCGACAACGTCGGCGTGATCGGCGTCGCGGTGTATCGCGAACGCGCTCAGCCGATTGCGCGCGAAGAATTCCGGCCCCGGGACGCTGCGCGCGCCGAAAGCGCAGCCGCGGCGCCCGCAGCGCCCCCGCCCGGCGCGAATGCCGCGGCGGATGCGCTGGCGCAGTCCGCAGGGGAACGCCTGGGTACGGGCCATGGGCGCATCGAGTCATCCTCCGCGAGCTATACCCGGTTCGAGCGCGCGAGTGACACGCCGGCTGAAACGATCGCGATCTATTACGACTCGTACGCGAACTTGCTTGCGCAGGGAGTACTCGTGGCTTCACCACCGCTGGCGCGATATCGCCCCGATCCGTTTCCGGAAGCCGGCCGCTTCGTGCCCGATCCGCCGACACCCTGATGCGAGCTTGACCAGTTGCTTGCCACCGCATGGCCCGCCTCGCATACTGGGCGGGCCATGCCCGTCCCTGCCACAACCAGCGACGAAGACCTGATGCTGGCGTACGGCCGCGGTGATGCCGCGGCGTTCGAAGCGCTATATGCCCGGCACCGGGGCGGCGTATACCGTTACCTGCTGCGCCAGTGCCGCCAGGGCGGCATTGCTGACGAATTGTTCCAGGACGTGTGGACCAACCTGATTCGCGCCCGCGCAAGCTACACCCCGACCGCCAAGTTCACGACCTGGCTCTACCGGCTGGCGCGTAACCGCCTCATCGACCACTACCGCGCAAGCGGGCACCTGAAGCTTGTTTCGGCCGACGACGAGGCCCACGAGGATGCGGTCGCGGCGCTTCCCGGCGCGCACGGCGACGAGCCCCAGGTCCGCGCCGAGAACCGCGAGCTTGGCGAGCGCCTGCGCGCCGCAGTTACCGCGCTTCCGTCCGTGCAGCGGGAAGCGTTTCTGCTGCAGCAGGAAGGCGGCCTG
The DNA here is from genome assembly GCA_963777455.1 of uncultured beta proteobacterium. Classification (GTDB taxonomy): domain Bacteria; phylum Pseudomonadota; class Gammaproteobacteria; order Burkholderiales; family Casimicrobiaceae; genus PALSA-1003. The sequence continues at coordinate 1,097,767 of CAVZQQ010000004.1, read as the reverse complement.
TCGCTAGCCGAAATTGCCGAGTTGACCGGTGCCGGCGCCGAGACCGTGAAGAGCCGGCTGCGCTACGCGGTGGCGAGGCTGCGCGCCAATCTCTCCGATCTCGACGACCGATGTCCGTGAGGGGTTGGGATGAACGTGGGCGAACGCGACCAACGGCTCGATGCGGCTTGGCGCGCCGCGAGCTGCGAAGAGCCGCCGCCAGCGCTCGATGCGGCGGTTCGCGCAGCGGCGCGGCGGGCCGTCGAGGCCCCGATCCCGGGCAGACGCGGCAAGCATTGGTGGTATCCCCTGGCGGCGGCCGCGACCGTTGCGCTGCTCGCGGTCGGCATCGCGCAGCTAACGCCGCCTGAGCGGCTCGTCCCCGCGACCGTTGCGGACTTGGCCGCTGCGCCCCCCGAGGCGGGGAACGGCAGTGCGCCGGGCGCCCCGACACTCGATGCGCGACGTGAGGCGCCGGCCGCTGCGCCGCCGCCACCCGTGCCGGCACCGCGGGCAAATTCCTCGGCGAAGCCGGCTTTGCGGTCCGCGACGAGTCCCCAAGCCCTCGAAAGCGCTCGGGACACCGCAAGGAAGTCGGTGCCCGAGCCGGCTGCAGACGCCAAAGCCGAGTCCTCGCGCCAGGACCAGCTCGCCGCGGCGGCGCCGAGTATGGCGACCGCGAACATCGCACGCTCGGCGAGTGCCTCTGCCCCCGCGGCCCCGGCTACCTCGCACAGCGAGCCATTTCCCGCTGCGCCGCCGGCGCAACCCGCCGGTGATGCGTACCTCAAGCCGGGCAACCCGGCCGTTGATACGACCGCCCAGGCGGCCCTCAAAGCGGCGCCGGTGCAGGGTCGCGCCGGAACGCAGAAGGTTGCGCCAGCCGAGGAAGCGAAAAAAATTACCGATGCGTCCGCGCCCACCGTCGACGAATGGATCAAGCGCATTCGCGCGCTCAAGACCGCGGGCCGGCTCGACGAGGCAGCGAAGGAGTTGGAGCGTTCCGCGCGGCCTATGGCGAGCGCGCCGACGCGCTGCTCCCGGAAGACCTGCGCCAGTTCAAGCGCTGAGTCCGACTCGGCGCGCGTGGATTTCCCGTTCCTGTGCTCGAGGCCCCCGGTCCGCGCGCCGGATGCGGTCTGCGGGTGACACAGCCCCGGCTCAGCTGCCCGCCCGGTGTCGCAGCAGCTTCTTGATCGGCGCGGGCAGCGCGGCGCCGCCGACATCGACCAGCGGCAACCACAGCAGGCCCGGCCTGCGCTCGGCGTGGCCATGCGCGTACGGTACAGGGCTGCGGATGCAGGGTCAGGCGGAAGTGGGTAAAGCCATGCTCGATCGCCGGCAGCGGCGGCAGTATCACGACCTGCGCCCCGAAACGCGTGCCGCAATGCACGACCGGGTCGGCGCCGGCCTCGAGCTCGGGCAGGCTCCACAGCCCCGCCCACACGCCGGTCGCGGGTCGTTTCACCAGCAGCACTTCGCCTTGGCGCTCGAGCAGCAGCACGGTGAGTGCGTGCTGGGGAAGTGTCTTCTTCGGCCGTGGCGGCGGCAGTTCCGCGACGCGGTTTTCGCGACGGGCGGCGCAATCGCCTGGCAACCGGGCATGCGGCGCAGCGCGGCGCGCGTGCGCAGGCACACCGTCGCGCCGAGATCCATCAGCGCCTGCGTGTAGATCTCGATGCCGCTCCGCGGCAGCAGTGCCTCCGCGCGCCGCCAGAGCGCGCGCTTGACCTTCGCCTGGCCGGGGAAACCCGCGATGGCAGCGTGTCGCGCCAGCACGCGTTGCACGTTGCCGTCGAGGATCGCACCGCGCGCGCCGAACGCGAACGCCGCAATCGCCGCCGCGGTCGAACGGCCGATGCCCGGCAGTTTCGCGACCGCCGCCGGCATCGCGCGGGAACTCGCCGCCGTGTTCGGCCATCGAGGGTGAGCGCCGCCGCGCGATGCAGCAGATGCGCGCGCCGGTAGTAGCCCAGCCCGCTCCAGAGCTCGAGCACGCGTTCGATCGGCGCCGCCGCGAGGCTGGCCACGTCGGGAAATGTCGGCCAGGAAGCGCTGGTAGTAGGGGATGACCGTCGCGACCTGCGTTTGCTGCAGCATGACTTCGGAAAGCCAGATCCGGTATGGATCGCGCGTGCCCTGCCACGGCAGGTCACGCCGGCCGTGCGCTCGCTGCCAGGCGATAAGCCGCGCGGCGAACGATCGCGGCAAGAGGCTTACCGCCCAGCGAGGCGTTGGCGGGCCTTACCCGCGGCTTCCGAGACCGGATATTTGGCGACCAGATCTTCGAGCGTGCGCCGCGCTCCTGCGGCGTCGCCGAGCTCCACCTGGCAGCTTGCGATGTTGAGCATCGCGTCGGGCACTTTCTGGCTGTCGGGATAAGCCACGAGCAGTTGCCGCTGCGTCGCGATCGCCGCCGCGGAAATCCCTGAGCGCGTATTGCGCATTGCCGGACCAGTAGATGGCCGAGGGCGCCAGACGGACTGCGCGGATAGGCGCTGCGCGAACGCCTGGAAGCTCGTCACTGCCGCGGCGAAGTTGCCGCTCTTGAATTGATCGAGCGCGGCGTCGTAGGTTCGTTGCTCGGTGGCGATATCGGCCGCCACCGGTGGCGGACGCGGCGCCGGCGGGACGGTGCCGGCGCACGCCCGCTGCGCCGTTATCCGTGCGCGTCCGCTGTCGGCGTTCGGCGCGGCGTTCGCCGCGGGCGCACCGCTGCCCGCGGTGCCCTCCAGCTTGCGCAACCGCCCATCGAGATCGAGATAGAGATCGCGCTGCCGCTTCTGCGCCTGATCGAGCTCGTAGGTCAACACCTCGTACTGGCCGCGAAGCTTGGCGACGTCGGCCTTGATCTCTTCGACGTCGTGCAAGAGGTCCACCAAGCCCTGGCTCTTGACCGTCGACTCGAGCGCGCCGAGGCGCTGGTTGAGCGAAGTTTCGAGTTGGTCGACGCGGCCCTTGAGCACATCGATGCGATGGCGCGCTTCATCGTCGTCAAACAGCGCCGCGCGCGCCGGCGCCGCCGCCAGTTGCGCGGCGACGACCAGCGCCAGAAGCCGCGGGCGCCAGCGCAGCGCCCGCGCGACCGCGCCGCATCCGCTATTCGCCCGCGTAGACCACGTCGTCGCGCCGGTTCTCGGCCCAGGCCGCTTCGTCGTGGCCCGGGTTCTTCGGCTTCTCCTTGCCGAAGCTCACCGTTTCGATCTGCGCGTCGGTGGCGCCGTAGAGCTGCATCATCCGCTTGACCGTGTCGGCGCGCCGCTGGCCGAGCGCGATGTTGTATTCGCGGCTTCCGCGCTCATCGCAGTTGCCCTGAATCGTCATCCGCGCGGTGCGCGTCGTCTGCAGGTACTTGGCGTGCGCCTCGATCAGCGGCTTGTATTCGTCCTTCACCGCATAGCTGTCGAAGTCGAAGTACACGCTGCGCTTGGACAGTATGCTGTGCGGATCATGCAAGGGATTGCCCTGCGCGCTCGGCGTTCCGGTGACGCCGCTACCGGTCGTTCCCGAAGTCGCAGCGCCGTTGCCTGGCGTCGTCGCCGCCACGGTCTGTTCCTCGACCGGGGCCGTTTTTCCGGGGTCGGTGTCGCGCAGCCCGCCAGGAGCGCGGCCGTCGCCGCGACTGCCCATAGCATCTGCAGTGTAGCTGCCTAGGTTCAGTGGCTTCATGATCTATCTCCTCTTGTTGTCATTTGTGCAGCGGACCCCAGGCGGGCTCGCGCACATCGCTTGCCGCAGCGGTGAGCCGCTGCTTCACACGACCGTCGCTGGAGACTGCGGCCAATATACCACGCCCTCCTGCCTCGGACGCGTACAGAATCAGTCTTGCCGTTCGGCGCAACCGACGGCGATTCGTCGAGCGTACCTTGCGTCAACACCTGCACCTGCCGTGTCGCGAAATCTTCGATCGCCACGTTGAAGTTGCCGCCGTCACGACGCAGGAATACGAAGCCCTTGCCGTCCGGGAGATGCCGCGGCGACACGTTGTAGCTGCCGTCGAAGGTCATCCGTTCCACCGTGCCGCTCGCGAGCGTCAGCCGATAGATCTGCGGGCTGCCGCCGCGATCCGATGTGAACAGGATGGATTTTCCGTCGGGCGCAAAGTTCGCCTCGGTATCGATGGCGGACGAGCGTCATCAGCCGCTGCACACCGCTGCCGTCGGGGTTGATGAGGTAGAGCTGCGACCCGCCGTCCCGCGACAACGTCACCGCAAGCCGGCTGCCGTCCGGCGCCCAAGCCGGCGCGCTGTTGCTGCCGCGGAAGTTGGCCAGCACGTGTCGCTGCCCGGTCGCGAGCGATTGCACATAGATGATCGGCTTCTTGCTCTCCAGCGACACGTACGCGATTCGCGTGCCGTCGGGCGACCAGGTGGGCGAGAGCAGTGGCTCGTTGGACGTAACGATCGTCTGTGGATTGTAGCCGTCGGCGTCGGCAACGAGCAGCTCGTAGCGCGGGCCCTGCTTGGCAATGTAGGCGATGCGGGTGCTGAAGACACCCGCATCACCGGTTAGCTTCTCGTAGATGACGTCGGCGATCTGATGCGCCGTCGCGCGAAATTGCGACGGGGTGACGACATAGGACACGGCCGCGAGCTGGGTCTGTTTTACCGCATCGAGCAGGAAGAAGCGTACCTCGACTCTGTCCGTCCGACTGCGGCGTGACGCTGCCAACCACTCGGCGTCGGCGCCGCGTCCGGTCCAGTCTCCGAAGCGCACGTCCTCGGCCCGCGTTGGCCGCGGATTGACCCCGGCCGGATCGATGAGCCGGAACAAGCCGCTTCGCGCCAGATCAGCGCCCACGATTTCGGTCAACGGATAGGGATAGTTGGCCTCACCGGCAAACGGGACGACGGCGATCGGTATCGTGTGGCACCGCCGCCGATGATCTCGATGGTGAGCTGGGCGCGCGCGGTCCCGGCCAGACCCAGGGCGCAGGGCCAAGGCCAGCAGAAACAGCCAGTCGCGGAGGCGTCGACTCATCGGTTTGCGGGCGGTGCCGGGATCAACGCGTTTTGACCATGGTGTCGAGCCCCAGCGCGTCGCGGAGGCCGTCACCGGTGCGTTCGAGCATCCTCGCGCGTCGGATAAGGTCCTACAACAACGCGATACAGCCCCCCTGTCTCGTGCACCTTCGCTTCGACGCCGAGCATCGCGATTTGGTTCGCTACGTGACTAGACAAATGTCTGCGCGTTGGCGTTGTTGGCGAATGCGCCAAGCTGGACGACGTAGCCTCCCGTTTCCCGTCCGACCGGCATCGGCTGAGCCGCAGCCGCCTCGCTCGCCGCCACTGGCGGCAGCGGTCCTGCGCCGGCCGTCGACGGCGCATCCGCACGGCAGCACGCTTTCGACCTCGACTTCGCCGCTGCCGCGCTGCGCGATGCCGATGCGGTACGCCGCCGCATACGACAGATCGATGACGCGCCCGGGGTGAAACGGGCCGCGGTCGTTGACCCGCACGATCACGCTCTTGCCGCTGGCGAGCGAGGTGACGCGCGCGTACGAGGGCAGCGGCAGCGTCGGGTGCGCGGCGGTCATCGCGTACATGTCGTAGACCTCGCCCGTCGCGGTCTTCTGGTTGTGAAACTTGCGGCCGTACCAGGACGCCAGCCCGCGCTCCCGGTAGGCCCGCAGACTGGTTGCCGGGACGTAATCGACACCGAACACCGAATACGGGCGATTGGCAAAGCGGTTGAGCGGCTCGAGCCTCGGCACGGCGTCGGGCAGCGCGTCCAGATTGGCCGGCGGATGCTCTCCCGGGCCATCGTCCTTGTAGTAGCCGCCGCCGCGCGGCTGCGTCACGGCCCCGGGCGACAGCGCAGGGGCAGGCGAAGGTGCGACGCCGATGGGCGCCGCCGCCGGCGGCTGGAGCCTTGCGGTCGACGTGCACGCCACCAGCGGAAGCACGATCAGGGCGACCCATGCTCGCATCATCGCACCCGTACTGGTTTGACCCCGGCGAGTCGACCCCATAGCGCAGGCAATTATACGGGGCTAGGCGCATGGTTGGGCAGCAGGATCCGCAGCACGGACATGACGCGCCTCGCGAGACGAACAAGCGTGATCGGCTGCCCTGGGCGCGGATTCAGGTCTTGATCAGCTTGCGATTCGCCTGCACGTTCATCAGGATGCCAAGTCCGATGAAGGCGCTGACCAGCGCCGTTCCACCGTACGAAACCAACGGCAACGGCACACCGACGATCGGCAGCAGTCCGCTCACCATCGCCATGTTGACGAACGCGTAGGTGAAGAACATCAGCGTGATCGCGCCGGCGAGCAGACGCGTGAACAGCGTCGAGGCATTGGCGGTGATCATCAGCGCGCGGCCGATCAGCAGCAGATAGAGCACGAGCAGAATCGTGTTTCCGATCAGCCCGAACTCCTCCCCGAACACCGCGAAGATGAAATCGGTGTGCCGCTCAGGCAGGAAATCGAGGTGCGTCTGCGTGCCGTTGAGCCAGCCCTTGCCGATGACGCCGCCCGAGCCGAGCGCGATCGACGCCTGGGTGCTGTGATAACCCGCCCCGAGCGGATCGCGGGAAGGGTCGATGAAAGTGAGAATGCGCTCCTGCTGGTAAGTCGTGCAGGTGCGGCCAAACAAGCGGCGCGGCCGCGCCGGCAACGGCGGCCAGGCCGACCATGATCTTCCAGGACAGGCCGGCGAGATAGAGCACGTAGAATCCGGAGGCGCCGATCATCAGCGCCGTGCCGAGGTCGGGCTGGCGCTTGATCAGCCACACCGGTAACGCGATGAGCAGCGCGGCGACGACGAAGTCGACCAGCGCGCAGCTGCGCTTCGTGCCTCTGGAAGTACCAGGCCAGCATCAGCGGCAGCGCGATCTTCATCAACTCGGAGGGCTGAAAGCGCCCGATGCCGAGATTGAGCCAGCGTCGCGAGCCATTGACCACGGTTCCGCCAAGCGCCACCGCAACGAGCAGCAGCACGCGACCGTCACGTACAACGGCACGGCGGCGCGCGCGAGCTGCCGCGGCGCGACGTTGGCGACGATCCACATCAAGCACCAGCGCACACGTCAGCGAAAACACCTGAGTCATGACCCGCGACACGCTCTGATCGGACGCGGAAAACAGCGTCACCAGACCAACGCCCGACGATCGCCAGCGCGGCGCCCATGAGAAAGCTGTCGATGCGCCGCGCCAGCAATTCCCCGAACTGACCAAGCAAAACGAAGAAGCGGTTCATTGGCTGCAGCCGTCAATCGCTTTCGTCGTCGGTCGCGCGCGGCTGTTCGCTCGGCATGCCGGCGGGCGCGCGACCGAGCAGATAGTAGTCGAAACACCGCGCGGGCAATCGGCGCCGCCGCCTGCGCGCCGAAGCCGCCGTTTTCGACCAGTACGGCGAGCGCGATGCGCGGATGGTCCGCCGGCGCGTAGGCGAGATACCAGGCATGGTCGCGCAAGCGTTCGTCGACGTGGCCCGGCTGGTATTTCTCGCCCTTGAGCGAGAACAGCTGCGCGGTTCCGGTCTTGCCCGCAGATACGTACTGCGCGCCAGCGAAGGCGCGTGCGCTGGTACCCTCCCGCGCCACGCCGACCAGCGCGTTCTTGATCAGCGCCAGATCCTCGGGCTTGACCGCGACGGTGTGGCTGACGACCGTGCGCGATCTCGCGAATGGCGCCGGTCTTGATGTTCTCGATGGTCTTCACCAGATGCGGCTGGAAGCCGATGCCGTCGTTGGCGATGGTGGCGATCGCCTCGGCCTGTTGCATGGGCGTAAAGGCGTTGTATCCCTGGCCGATACCGGCGGAGATCGAATCGCCGAGATACCACTTGCGCTGTTCCTCCCGATAATTCTTGGCCGAAAAGCGCTCGCGCTTCCATTCGCGTGACGGCAGCACGCCCCGGTACCTCTTCCGTTCCTCGATGTCGATGCCGGTCTTGCTTCCGAAGCCGAACTGCGCCAGGAAATCGTGCGTCACATCGATGTCGGTTTCGCCGGCCAGCATGTAGTAGTACGTGTCGCAGGAGACGATGATCGACTTGGTCATGTCGACGTAGCCGTGGCCTTCCGGTTTGTCGTCTCGAAAGCGGTGCGTGCTGCCTGGGATCTGATAGAAGCCGGGGTCGAAAATGACCTGCGTGGCGGTGCGCTTGCCCGATGTGAGCGCGGACAGCGCGAGAAACGGCTTGATCGTCGAGCCCGGCGGATAGGCGCCGCGTAGGGGACGATTGAGCAGCGGCTTGTCGGGCGAGTCGTTGAGCGCGTCCCAGCTTGCCGGATCGATGCCGTCGACGAACAGATTGGGGTCGAATCCGGGCTTGGACACGAACGCCAGTACCTCGCCGGTCGAAGGATCGAGCGCCACCAATGCCCCACGGTGCGTCGCCGAACGCCGTTTCCGCGGCCTGCTGCAAACGGATGTCGAGCGACGAGCTTGAGATTGTTGCCCGATGTCGGCTGCGTGCGGGACAGGGTGCGCACCGCGCGCCCGGCCGCGTCCACCTCCACCTCCTCCACCCCGGTCGTGCCGTGCAGCTCGCGCTCGTAAGAGAGCTCGAGCCCGATCTTGCCGATGTAGTCGGAGCCCTTGTAGTTGGCAGTCTGCATTCCACATTTTGCGATGCGGTCAACGTCGCGATCGTTGATGCGTCCGATGTAACCGATCACGTGCGAAGCCATTTCGCCGAACGGATACTGGCGAAACAGCCGCGCCTTGATTTCGACGCCTGGAAAGCGGTAGCGATTGACGGCGAAGCGCGCCACCTCTTCATCGGACAGACGATTGCGAATGGGCAGGCTCTCCAGGTTCTTGGACTCCTCGAGCAGGCGCTTGAAGCGCTTGCGGTCGCGCGGCTGGATTTCGACCAGCTCGGCGAGCTCGTCGATCGTCTCGTCGAGGTTGCGCACGCGCGCGGGCGTTACTTCCAGCGTATACGCCGAGTAGCTGCTGGGCGAGGACGACCCCGTTGCGGTCGGTGATCACGCCGCGGTTGGGAACGATGGGAACGATGGCGATGCGGTTGCTCTCGGCCAGCGTCTGATAGTGGCGGTGCTTGAACGACCTGCAGATCGACGAAGCGGGCGAGCAGCCCGGCGAATGCCAGCAGGATGAAGCGCGCGGCGATCGTCAGGCGACGGCGAAAGTAATACAGCTCGCGCTCGGGATTCTTGAGCTCGGGTGAAGCTAAGCACCGACGACGAGCGACCGCGCTTTAGAAACAGGGAGCGCATGGTGCCTAGCGCTCCGCCGGCGATCGCTGACTGCCGCTGCGGCCATTGCAGCAGCGCGGTCACCACTGGCCACAGCAGCGCGCCGACCAGCGGGCCCACGGCGTACGTCCAGCGGGGCAACGGCGCGCCGCCGACCACGCGCACCAGTAGCACCAGCGCCGCGCAGAGCAGCAGCAACACCGCCACCTGCGCGGCCTGCTGCCACAGCGGAAAACGCAACACCCGCCTGCGGAAATACTCGGCCGCGTAGGCCAGAACCGCGTAGGCGAGCGCATGCTGGCCGAACACCGTCGCATCGGCCACGTCCATCAGCAAGCCGAGCCACCAGGCAACGCCCACGCTGATCAGGCGCGGTTCCTGGATGCACCAGTAGAGCAACGTCAGCGCCAGAAAGTCCGGCCTCAGCGCCAGCGCCATGCCGCTAACCGGAATCAGGTTGCCGATCAGGCCGAGAATCAGTGTCAGCACGACGAACCACGGCCTGACCGGGGCCAGGATCTCCTCGGGTCGCGCAGGCGTGAACGAGGTCAGCTGCGGCATAGTCGGGTGGCTACTCGCGGGTGCGGTTGCGGCCCTTGCGCGGGAGAGGGGTATCGGCTATCTCTTCCGGCCGCCGTGGCAGCGCCGCGGCTGCGTCCGAGAATGAGCACGTGCGGGCTCTTGTCGACTCCGCGCGAGCGGCTTGCAAATCACGCGCGCGAAAATCTGCCCCGTCTCGCGCTCAACGGACACGACTTGCGCGACGGCAAGGCCGGCCGGATAGGTGCCGTCGATTCCGGAGGTGACCAGCCGGTCACCGGCGCTGGATCTCCGAGTTAGGCGACAGAAAGCGCAATTCCGGCAAGCGCCCGGTGCCGGCACCGTACAGCACCGAGCGCACGCCGCTGCGTTCGACTCGGACCGGCACCGCATAATCCTTGTCGGTTACCAGCGTTACTTCGGCCATATAGGGAAACACGCGCGTGACCTGGCCGACGACGCCGACCTCGTCGATCACCGCCTGGCCTGGCTGCACGCCGGCCGCTTCGCCCTTGTCGACGAATAGCTTCTGGGTGAACGGATCGCGGCCCGTGTAGAGCACCTCGGCCGCGGTCGTGGCGCCTCGAAACCGCTGCCCGACCTCGAGCAACGCCCGCAACCGCGCGTTGTCCTGCTGCAACACCTGGTAGCCCTGCATCGCGGGAGCCTCGGCGAGCAGCTCCTGCTTGAGCGTTGCGTTGTCGTCGGCGAGCCGGCGCTGCGCAATGACGTAGGTCGCGACATACGCCGCCGCCTCGCCGGGCAGCTGCGTGCCGCGCTGCAGCGGATAGAGCGCGGCGGCGACCGCGTGACGCACATTCTCGAGATAACGGTAGCGCGTATCGGTAAACAACAGGGCCAGCGAAAGTAAGCCAAAAAAAACGAGGCGGGTGAGCGGCGAGGGTCCGCGATGGAAGAACGGCGGCGGCTCGACCGAGAGATGGCGCATTCCTGCGTCGAGCGTTGCGCGTTAATCCGACGTAAAGATGGTGGAGAGCTTGTCCATGTTCTCGAGCGCCTTGCCGCAACCGCGAACCACGCAGGTCAACGGATCGTCGGCGACGACGACCGGCAGCCCGGTCTCTTCCATCAACAGCCGGTCGAGGTCTCGCAGCAGCGCGCCACCTCCGGTGAGCACCATGCCGCGTTCGGCGATATCGGCGCCAAGCTCCGGCGGCGTACGCTCCAGCGCGCTCTTTACCGCGGAAACGATGCTGTTCAGCGGATCGGTAAGCGCCTCGAGGATCTCGTTTGACGATACGGTGAAGCTGCGCGGGATGCCCTCGGCGAGATTGCGCCCCTTGACTTCCATTTCCTTCACTTCCGAACCGGGAAACGCCGAGCCGATGGTTTTCTTGATCGTCTCGGCCGTGGTCTCCCCGATCAACATGCCGTAGTTGCGGCGGATATAGTTGACGATCGATTCGTCAAACTTGTCGCCGCCCACGCGCACGCTGCCCGAGTACACCATTCCACCGAGCGAGATCACGCCTACCTCGGTCGTGCCGCCGCCGACGTCGACAACCATCGAGCCGGTCGCCTCCGAGATCGGCAGATCGGCGCCAATCGCCGCGGCCATCGGCTCCTCGATCAGGTAGACCTTCGATGCGCCCGCGCCGAGCGCCGATTCGCGGATCGCGCGGCGCTCGACTTGCGTCGAGCCGCAGGGCACGCAGATGATGATGCGCGGCGAAGGGCTGAAGAGCTTGGAATCGAGCACCTTCTTGATGAACTGCTTCAACATCTGCTCGGTTACCGTGAAGTCGGCGATGACGCCGTCCTTCATCGGCCGGATGGCCGTGATGTTGCCCGGCGTGCGGCCCAGCATCTGCTTGGCCGCGAGGCCCACTTCCTGGATCACGCGCTTGCCGTTCGGACCGCCTTCCTGGCGAATCGACACGACCGAGGGCTCGTTGAGCACGATACCCTTGCCGCGCACGTAAATCAGCGTGTTGGCTGTCCCCAGATCGATGGCGAGATCGCTGGAGAAATAGCCCTTGAACGATTCGAACATGAGAACTTTCCGGACGCGCGAGCAACCCCGGCGGCTGCTCCGACAATCCGAATATGATAACCTAATATGCTTAGCCTCTAACCGCCTACTAGCGCCAAAAACGGCTAAAGGCCCTGAAAATGGCACTTTCCTCCGAAGACGTCCAGCGCCTCGCGCACCTGGCCCGGATCGAGATCACCCCCGCCGAGGCGGACGACGTGCGGCAGAAGCTCGACCGGATCCTTGACCTCGTCGGTCGGCTGCAGGCGGTCGACACGAACGGCATCGTGCCGATGGCGCACGCCCAGGAAGTCATCGCTGCCGCTGCGCGAAGACGTCGTCACCGAAACCGATCAGCGCGAACTTTTCCAGAGCCTGGCCCCGGCCGTTGCCCACGGCCTCTACCTGGTGCCCCGGGTTATCGAATAGAGCGCGTTGGTCACCGCGCCGATCGCCAACCTCGCGCAGCGCTTGCCACCGGGCGCCTGTCGAGCGTCGAGCTTACGACCTCCTTGCTCGACCGCATCGACGCGCTCAATCCGCGGCTCAACGCCTTCCTGACCGTCGATCGCAAGCGCGCCCTGGAGCAGGCGCGGGCGGCCGATGCGCGTCTGCGCGCGGGCGACGCGACGCCGCTGACCGGCATCCCAATCGCGCACAAGGACGTGTTGATGACGGCCGGCTGGAAGACGACCTGCGGGTCGCGCATGCTGGCGCAGTTCATCGCGCCGTACAGCGCCTTCGTCGTCGAGCGCCTCGCCGACGCCGGCATGGTGCTGGTCGGCAAGACCAACATGGACGAGTTCGCGATGGGCTCGTCGAGCGAGACCTCCTATTTCGGCCCGGTACGAAATCCGTGGAACGTCGAGCTATGTTCCGGGCGGCAGCTCAGGCGGCTCATCCGCCGCGGTGGCGGCACGACTGGTCCCCGCCGCGACCGGGACCGACACGGGCGGTTCGATACGCCAGCCGGCTGCGTTGTCGGGCGTCTGCGGCATGAAACCGACCTATGGTGTCTGCTCGCGCTACGGCCTGATCGCCTTCGCGTCGAGCCTCGACACGCCCGGACCGTTCGCGCAGACCGCCGAGGATTGCGCCCTGTTGCTCAACGCGATGGTCGGTCACGATCCGCGCGATTCGACCAGCCTCGATCGTCCGCGCTGAGGATTACACGCGCCTGCTGCGCGCCGGCGCGGGCGCGCAGCCGCTGGCGAACCTGCGCATCGGCTTGCCGAAGGAGTATCGCTCGGCGCGGCATCGATGCCGATGTCGCCGAGGCGGTCGACGGCCGCGCTCGCCGAGTTGCGCAAGCTGGGTGCGACAACGGTCGAGGTGACGCTGCCGAATGTCGACCTGTCGGTGCCCGTCTACTACGTCATCGCGCCGGCAGAGGCGTCGTCGAACCTGGCGCGCTTTGACGGCGTGCGCTACGGTCATCGCGCGGCCAAGTACGATGACCTTACCGACATGTACCAGAAGACCCGCGCCGAAGGCTTCGGCGCCGAGGTGAAACGCCGGATCCTGGTCGGCACGTACGTCCTGTCCCATGGTTATTATGATGCCTTCTATCTGAAGGCGCAGCAGGTGCGGCGGCTGATTGCCGATGGCTTCCACCGTGCTTACCGGCAGTGCGATGTGATCGTGGGCCCGACCGCGCCCAGCGCCGCGTTCAAGCTCGCCGCCAAAACCGACGATCCCGTGCAGATGTATCTGAACGATATCTTCACGGTCGCCGGCAATCTAACCGGTGCCCCGGCCATCTCGATTCCCTGCGGCTTCGACCGCAATGGTCTGCCGATCGGACTGCAGATCCAGGGCAATCATTTCGCGGAGGCGCTTGATCCTCAACGCCGCGCATCGCTTCCAGCAGGCGACTGATTGGCACACGCCGCGTTCCCGCTCCCATGGCGCTGGAGACCGCCCGATGAGGTGGGAAGCCGTGATCGGGTTGGAGACGCACGCTCAGCTGTCCACCCGCGCGAAGATTTTTTCCGGCGCGCCCACCGCGTTCGGCGCGGCGCCGAACACGCAGGCCTCCACCATCGACATCGCGCTGCCCGGGCGTGCTTGCCCGTGCTCAACAAGGGCGCGGTCGAGCGCGCTATCAAGTTCGGCCTCGCGGTCGGCGCCACGATCAACCGGCGCAGCGTGTTCGCGCGCAAGAACTACTTCTATCCCGACCTGCCGAAGGGCTACCAGATCAGCCAGTACGAGATTCCCATCGTGCAGGGGGGAGCGCTTGCGATTGCGGCCAAGGGCGGCACCAAGACCGTGCACCTCACGCGCGCGCACCTTGAGGAAGACGCAGGCAAGTCGCTGCACACCCTCGGGGTGTTGGACGAGCGCGACGGCAACGCCGGCGGCGATCTCCAGGAGCAAACCGGCATCGATCTCAACCGCGCGGGGACGCCATTGCTCGAGATCGTCTCCGAGCCCGATCTGCGCAGTGCGCAGGAAGCGGTCGCCTACGCGAAGACGCTGCATGCGCTGGTGCAATGGATCGGCATCTGCGACGGCAACATGCAGGAAGGCAGCTTTCGCTGCGACGCCAACGTCTCAGTGCGCCGGGTCGGCGACACGCAGCTTGGTACCCGCTGCGAAATCAAGAATCTCAACAGCTTCCGCTTTCTCCAGCACGCCATCGAATTCGAAGTCCGCCGTCAGATCGAGCTGATCGAAGATGGCGGCAGTGTCGTGCAGGAGACCCGGCTCTACGACCCGGACAAGGCCGAGACGCGTGCCATGCGCAGCAAGGAAGACGCGCAGGACTACCGCTACTTCCCCGACCCGGACTTGCCGCCGCTGGTGCTCGATGAAGCCTGGATCGAGCGCCTGAAGGCAGAACTGCCGGAATTGCCGGAAGCAAAAAGACAGCGCTTTGTCTCCGAGCACCTGCTGTCGGCCAGCGATGCCGCCACGCTTTCTTCGTCGCTGCTGCTCGCCATTCCGTACGAGGAAGCCCTGCGCGCGGGCGCAGAGCCGAAACTTGCCGCCCACTGGATAGTTGGCGAATACTCCGCCGCCCTGCATCGCGACGACGTCGATCGAAGCACGGCCCCGGTATCGGGACAGCAACTGGGCGGATTGCTCAAGCGCATCCAGGACGGAACCATCTCCGGCAAGATCGCCAAGGAAGTGTTCGAGGCGATGTGGGCTGGCGCGGGCGACGCCGATGCGATCATCGAACAGCGCGGATTGCGGCAGATCTCCGATGCGGACGTAATCGAGCAGGTCGTTGCCGAGGTGCTCGCCGCCAACCCGGCAATCGTGGCCGAGTACCGCGGCGGCAAGGAAAAGGCGTTCCAGGCGCTGGTCGGCAAGGTGATGGCTGCAACCCGGGGCAAGGCCAACCCCGCCCGGGTGAATGCGCTGCTCAAGAAGAAGCTGTCGGCTTGACGGCGCCGCCTGCGCCGGCACGCACGGCTATTGCATCAACGGCTTGTACCGCGGCCGGTGCGGCCGGGCACCTTCCTCGCCGAGTCGCTTTCGCTTGTCCGCTTCGTAGTCCTGGTAGTTGCCCTCGAAAAACACCCATTTCGAGTCGTCCTCGGCCGCTAGGATATGCGTCGCGATGCGGTCGAGGAACCAGCGGTCGTGCGACACGACGAGCGCGCTGCCAGGCGAATTCGGTCAGCGCATCCTCCAGAGCGCGCAACGTTTCGACGTCGAGGTCGTTGGATGGCTCGTCGAGCAGCAACACGTTGCCGCCCTTGAGCAGTGTCGCCGCCAAATGCAGCCGGCCGCGCTCGCCGCCGGACAGCGCGCCCACATTCTTCTGCTGGTCGGAACCCTTGAAATTGAACCGGCCGAGGTAAGCGCGCGAGGGCATCTCAAACTTGCCGACCGTCAGGATGTCCTGGCCGCCCGGAGATCGCCTCCCAGGCGGTCTTGTCGTTGGGCAGCGACTCGCGGGTCTGGTCGACGACCGCGAGCTTCACCGTTGAGCCGACCGTGATCTCGCCCTGATCCGGTTTCTCCTTCGCCGTAATCATGCGAAACAGTGTCGTCTTGCCGGCGCCGTTCGGACCGATCACGCCGACGATCGCGCCCGCCGGAACGATGAAGCTGAGATCATCGATGAGCAGCCGACCCTCGTAGCCCTTGCTCACGCTGCTTGAATTCGATGACCGCTTCGCCCAGCCGTTCGGCGACGGGAATGAAGATCTCCTGGGTCTCGTTGCGCTTCTGGTATTCGTAAGACGATAGTTCCTCGAAGCGCGCGATGCGCGCCTTGTTCTTCGCCTGCCGCGCCCTGGCATTGGTGCGCACCCACTCCAGCTCCTTGTGCATCGCCTTGATGCGCGCGACCTCCTGCTTCGGCCTCAGCCGCCAGCCGCTGCTCCTTCTGTTCCAGCCAGGAACTGTAGTTGCCTTTCCACGGAATGCCGTAGCCGCGGTCCAGCTCGAGGATCCATTCCGCGGCGTTGTCGAGGAAGTAGCGATCGTGCGTCACCGCGATCACCGTTCCCGGAAATTTCTGCAGGAACTGCTCGAGCCATTCGACGCTCTCGGCATCGAGGTGGTTGGTCGGCTCGTCGAGCAGCAACATATCCGGCTTGGACAAAAGCAGGCGACACAGCGCGACGCGCCGCTTCTCGCCGCCCGAGAGCTTGTCGATTTTCGCGTCCCAAGGCGGGAGGCGCAGCGCGTCGGCCGCGATCTCCATCTGTACGTCGGAGTCCGCACCCGAGGCGGCGATGATGGCTTCGTACTTCGCCTGCTCCGCGGCGAGTTGGTCGAAGTCGGCATCTGGCTCGGCGTACGCGGCATAGATCTGCTCGAGCTTCGCCTTCGCCGCGAGCACCTCGCCCATGCCTTCCTCGACGGTCTCGCGCACGGTCCTGGCCGGGTCGAGCTGCGGCTCCTGGGGCAGGAAGCCGATGCGCAGGTTCGGCATCGGCGTGGCCTCGCCGTCGTACTCGCGATCGACGCCGGCCATGATTTTCAGCAGGCTCGACTTGCCCGAGCCGTTGAGTCCCAGCACGCCGATCTTGGCGCCGGGAAAGAAGGACAGCGAGATGTCCTTGAGGATGACCCGCTTGGGAGGCACCAGCTTGCCCACCCGGTTCATGGTGTAGACGTATTGCGCCATCGGGAGCCTGCGAGAGGAAAAAGCGAAAGGGCGAGATTATGGCAGGTCTTGCCACCTCGCCGCTACAGGTTGACGTATGCCGGCGCCGATAGCAGGCGCTCCGCCGTGCCGCCTGCTCGTTCAGTTACTTGCTGGCGGTGGGCGCAGAGGGCGGTGCGGTTGCCGGCTTGGCCGGGGCACCCTTCCCGCTCTTGGCCGTGGCCTGCGCGTCGGCCGCGGCTGCCGCCCGGCCCTCATCGGCCATGATCTCGCGCCAGCGCTGTTTGATCGTGTCGTACTTGGTCGCGGCCATCCCGAGTTCCTCCTGTTTCTGGCGAAGCAGGATTGCCTGGCGTGAGAGCTCGGCGTCGATCGCCGCGGACTGGTGGTCGAGCTCGACCGGAATCGGCTTGCTGCCATAACCCGCCTTCTGCTTGGCTAGGTTCTTCTGCTGCAGCGAGAGGTCTTCGCTGTAGGCCTGGGCGGACTTGATCTGCGACTCGATCGTAGAGATCGCGCGCTTCCTGGCGATCTCTATTTCGTCTTCGTTGGAATAGGATTGGATCAGCGCGCGATCCCGGCGCGCCTGATCGTCCCTTGCCTTGGCGAGTACGCGTTGGCGCTCGTCCTCTTCGGCCTTGGCCTTGATCTGCGCAGGCGTCAGAGGGGGAGCGATCTTCTGCACTTCGCGACCCTGCTTGTCGAGGACGGTCTCGCCCTTCGACGGCACATCCGACGGCGCCTTGTCGCTGTAATGCACGTTGCCCTGCTCGTCAACCCACTTGTACATGCCGGCGCCCCAAGCGCCGGCGGCGAACGCCACCGCCGCGACGGCCGCGATCAACAGTCCAAGACCCCGCACTGCCTGCTTCAAGCCATTCACTCCTGCCTCCTTCAAACGTCGTCGTGCCGCTGGGTCACGTTGGGCACCCATATTGCCGCCGATACGCACGCACCGCCGCCGCGGCTGCCGCCAGATCCGGCCGCCCGGCAAGAAACTCCAACAAATCGTCCAGGGTTGCAACCGCAATGACCGGCAGCCCGAATTCCTGAGTCAACTCCTGCACGGCCGACCGCTCCCCGCGGCCCCGTTCCATTCGATCGAACGCGATCAGGACGCCGGCGGGATCCGCGCCCTCCGCCCGGATCAACTCAATCGCCTCGCGCTTCGCCCCACCGTCGGTAATCACATCGTCGACGATCAAGACGCGGCCGCGCAGCGCGGCGCCGACGATCCGGCCGCCCTCGCCGTGATCCTTGGCCTCCTTGCGATTGAAGCTGTACGGCAGATTATGACCTTTTTCGGCCAACGCCATAGCTAACGCCGCGGCCAGGGTGATGCCCTTGTAGGCCGGGCCGAAAAGCTGATCGCAGACAACTCCGGAGGCCAGGTACGCTTCGGCATAGTAGCCGCCAAGGCGGCGCAGGCTTTCGCCGTCGTCAAAACGCCCCACGTTGAAAAAATATGGTGTTTCGCGCCCCGCCTTGGTGACAAATTGCCCAAACCGAAGCACGTCGCGTGCCAAGGCGAAAGCGAGGAACTCCTGGCGAAACGGGGTCATCGGTAGAATGGCGCCTGGTTAGGTTTCTGGTGCGGCCCGCCCGCCGGCGGTTGCTCGGGTGACCATCCGCAGCCGCTCTTTGACTCGCGCCCAAACCTGCCTGGACCCCATTCTACAATGCGCATCGTCACCCTGAACGTCAACGGCATTCGCTCGGCCGAGCGCAAGGGCTTGTCCCGCTGGCTCGCGCGCGTCGAGCCATGGGACGTCGTCTGCCTGCAGGAGATCAAGGCCGGCGCGGATGACGTGCCGCGCGCGCTCCGGGCACCGCGCAAAGCGCACGGCTTCTTCCGCTCGGCCACGCGCAAGGGCTACGCGGGTGTCGCGCTGTATGCCAAGCAGGTACCCCGGGTGTCGGTCGGCTTCGGCTGCACGGAATTCGACGGCGAGGGCCGCTATCTCGAGGCTGATTTTGGTCAACTTGCCGTCGCCAGCATCTACCTGCCCTCAGGATCCGCGGGCCCACATCGCCAGGCTTCCAAGTTCCGCTTTCTGGAGGCATTCCTGCCCCACCTGCTGGAGCTGCGCCGACGGGAGCGCGAGATCATCCTCTGCGGCGACTGGAACATCGCGCACCAGGCGATTGATCTGAAGAACTGGCGCAGCAACCAGAAGAACTCGGGCTTCCTGCCGGAAGAACGGGCGTGGCTCTCGCGGGTGTTCGACGAACTTGGATTCGTTGACGTCTTCCGCCGCATCAATCGCGAACCCGGGGAATACACCTGGTGGTCGAACCGCGGGCAGGCCTGGGCCAACAACGTCGGTTGGCGCATCGATTACCAGATTGCCACGCCGGGAATAGCGGCCACGGCGCGCGCGGTGTCGATCTACAAGAATCGGCGCTTTTCCGATCATGCGCCATTGATCATCGACTATGACTTTGAACTGCGTTGATCCGCATCACTAACCTCACGCTCGCGCGTGGCAACAAGCCGCTGCTCGAAGAGGCCGCGCTGACGGTCCACGCCGGTCACAGGGTCGGGTTGATCGGCGCCAACGGCAGCGGCAAGTCGTCGCTGTTCGCGTTGTTGCGCGGCGAGATCGATGCTGATGCCGGCGAGGTGTCGTTACCAGCGTCGTGGGTGATCGGCCATGTGGCGCAGGAAACGCCCGCCGTGACGGTCCCGGCCATCGAATTCGTGCTCGACGGCGATACCGAACTGCGCGCGGTGGAGCGCGCGCTGGCCGAAGCGGACGCCAATGCGGGCACCGCCGGCGAACACCTTGCAGAGCTGCATCAGCGTTACGAGGCGATAGACGGCTACAGTGCGCGGGCACGCGCCGCCACGCTCCTCTCCGGCCTGGGATTTCCCGGGTCGCGCCACGGCGACAGCGTGGCGAGGTTCTCGGGGGGCTGGCGCATGCGGCTCAACCTGGCGCAGGCCCTGATGACGCGCTCCGACCTGCTGCTGCTCGACGAACCGACGAACCACCTCGATCTCGATGCCGTGCTTTGGCTTGAGGAGTGGCTGCAGCGCTACGCCGGGACCCTCTTGCTCGTCACGCACGATCGCGATTTTCTCGACGCGGTTGTGACCTCGATTGTTCATCTCGACGGGCGCAAGCTGCGCCTGTATTCCGGCAACTACACCCAGTTCGAGCGGGAGCACGCGCTGGCCCTGGCGCAGCAGCAGGCGGCCTACGCCAAGCAGCAGCGCCAGATCGCGCACTTGCGCTCGTACATCGACCGCTTTCGCGCCAAGGCGACCAAGGCCAAACAGGCGCAGAGCCGGATCAAAACGCTGGAGCGCATGGAGCTCATCGCCGCCGCGCACGTCGACAGCCCGTTTTCGTTTGCGTTTCCCGCGACCGAGATTCGTGCGCGACAGCTCGTCAAGTTCGACCACGCGACCCTCGGGTACGCAGGCAAGCCGGTAGTTACCGGCGTCAACTGGGCGATTCTGCCCGGCGAGCGGATCGGCCTGCTCGGGCCCAACGGCGCGGGCAAATCGACGCTGTTGCGCTCGATCGCCGGCGAGCTGCCGCTACTCGGCGGCGAGCGCCTGACGGTGCCAGGCCTGCGCATCGGCTATTTTGCCCAGCACCAACTCGAGCAACTGCGTCTGGACGAGAGCGCCTTGTGGCACCTGCGCCGGCTCGAGCCCGCGACGCGCGAGCAGGAGCTACGTGATTTCCTCGGCGGCTTCGACTTTCGTGGCGAGCGCGTCGTCGCGCCGGTGAGCGAGTTCTCGGGCGGGGAAAAAGCGCGCCTGACGCTTGCGTTGCTTGTCCGACAGCGCCCGAATCTGCTGCTGCTCGACGAGCCGACCAACCACCTTGATATCGAAATGCGCGAGGCCCTGACCGAAGCGCTCCAGGATTACGAAGGTGCCCTGATCGTCGTGGCGCACGACCGGCACCTGCTTCGTGCGACCGCCGACGAGTTGTGGCTGGTTACCGACGGCGCCCTCACGGCGTTCGAGGGTGATCTCGATGATTATCGCGATTGGGTGCGGTCAAGACGCGCTGGCGAGGCCGCGGCTACGGCCGAAAGTTCCGCCAACGGGGTTGCGCCAGACCGCAAGGCTGCAGAAGCGGGCGGAGGCAATGGAACGGCAGCGATTGACTGGCTTGCGCCGACCCCTGCAGCGCAAGATCGCCGACCTTGAAGCGGCAATGCAGGCGCTCGACGCGGAAAGGCGCGACCTCGAGGGCTGGCTCGCCTCAGCGGACGCCTACGTCGAGGGCAACAAGGAGCAGCTGCTCGCCGCGCTCGAGCGCCGCGGCGATCTCACCTGGCAACTCGCACGCGCGGAAGAGAAGTGGCTCGAGTTGCAGGGGCAACTCGAACAGATCGGCTGATCACTCGGGGGGCAGCAGCACCTCGACCGCGATACGCCATGCCCCCGCCTGGTCGCGCTGCCAGACATGGACGTAATAGCCCGTGGCCGCCTGCGCGCTGCCATGCATGCGCACATATCTGCCGTAGGTGTACCCGAGATCGTCACTCGCGGACGCGCCGGCGCCCGTCGGCATCCAGCGCACCAGGCGCATCGGTGCCGCGAGCGTCTTGCGCACTGCGTCGGCTCCGAGCACGGCATAACTGCCCTCACGCAACAGGCGGACGGAACTCGCCAACAACTCGAAATACGAAGGGGTGCCGCCCGGTTCCGGATCGAGGCTGCGCGCCTCACGCTCCAGCGCCAGCAGCGCATCTTTGCCGTGGCCATGCCAGTTGCTCGCCGGCACGAGCTTTGGCAGCGGCTGGCCCGACGCTTGGGCGAGCGCGCCTCGCGCCTCCGGCTCCGGCGCGGCCGGCGTCGACACCCCGGCATCGATGGCAACGCGCCATATGCCGTTTTCGCGCTTCCACACCGAGAAAAAATACCCGTACCGCGTCGACGCCGTCGCGTCACGCTGATTGCGCAGCGAGTAGGGACCGGTCGTAAAGCCCAGATCGTCCGCCCGCGCAACGGCGCCGGCCTGGGGTGACCAGTCGAGCAGCAGCGCCAGCGGATCTGCCGGCGGCGGATGCGCCAGCAAGCGCTCGCGCATCGAACCGGGACCCGGTTGGAAGTTGACGCCATCCTGCTGCGAAATACTCCAGGAACGAGGCGCGGATGCCGCGCTCGGTAGAAGCCTTGGCAAAGGAACGCTCGGCGGCGAACAGACCCTCGAGGCTGTCGTCGGGAGCGGCGACCGGCGCGCTCGCGCAGGCGGCGAGCAGCAAAGCCGCAGTCGCGGGGGCAAATCTTGAACGATGGAACATGAAATCCTCCCTCTTCGTCCGCGCTTGACTCAGCCCCGACGATCGCGCAGGCGCCGGACAAACTTCAACCCCGACCAAGTCGCGTCAATGGCGCAGACTTTGACATCGACAAGGTCGGCCCCGAGCCCGGCGCGGCGCACTACGTTCTCCGTCAACTCGGTTGCCACTCCCGAGGTCTTCTTGGGCCATGCGATCCAGATCATGCCGGTGTCGACGAGCTTCGGTGGAAGTTTCGTGAACGCCGCGACCAGCGCGTGGGCCGTGGTCGCGAATGCGATCGCACAATCGAAGGTCCAGCCACGTGTGACTCGCCGGAGATCCACCGCACCCGTGAGTAACTCTTCGAGGTCCGGTGGCGCAAGCAAGGCGACGAAGCGCATCCCGGATTTGAGACCGAGCTCTTGCGGCATGGGCGTCCCTGAATAACCGGCGCTGGCGGCCTCCATGGTCCGCTCATCGGGCAGCGCCAGGCCGATGGAACAGGTACGTACCGAAGCCAAGCGTCTCGCGGCCCCAGCGCAAGTAAACGTCGCGCCAGCGCCGGATGCGTTCGAGCATTGCGGGAACGTCGGGGTCCGCGGGCTGTTCGAGGGCGTACCGCTCGATCGAGCGGCTGTACTTCCATTCGTATTCGTCCCATTCGTCGGTAGAGGCGACGACCGCATGCAGCGGAATGAGACCGGCGTCGATACCTGCCTGGACGTTGCCCTGATGGTCGTGAAACTCATCCGGCGCAGCCTCGAGACGCGCCAGATACTCCGCCGCCGGCGCCTTGGCCCAGATACCCGTCGCCGATCAGAACATAGCCGCCCGGGCGAGTCCACTGCGCGAGCCGGCGCGCAGATGCCAGCAAAGCCGCCCGGAATGCCCCCAGCTGCCGAGCATCACCGTGAGATCGAACGGTGCGGCTTCGGGCCTGTACTCCGCGATGTCAGCCTGAACTAGCCGCAAGCGCGTGAGCGCGCCGCACCATTGCGCACGCTCGCGGGCCGCGTCCAGCATCGGTGAAGACACGATCGACGGCGGTGACCTGCGCCTGGAAGCGCTCGATGATGCGCAGCGCCAGCTCGCCGCGGCCACAGCCCAGGTCGAGCACCTGCGCCTCCGTTCTGCAGCGGCAGGAGATCGAGCATGCGCTCGATCTTGGCGGCGGCAATCGGATTGCAGTAGTCGTGATCGCGGTGCGCGATAGCGCTGAATTTGTCCCGATTCACTGCACGCCCTCCGTGCCGCTCGGCGCCGGCTCGTTCCATGGCGCGACCTTGAGCAACAGCGCCATGCCCGGGAGCGCCAGCGTCGTGCATAGCAGGAAAAAGGCGAACCAGCCGGTTTCCTCGACCAGCCAGCCGGTCGTCGCATTGACCAAGCGCGCGGGGTGCCGAGGCAAGGCTGGTGAACAGGGCGAACTGCGTCGCCGTATAGCGCCGGTCGGTTGTCGCGCGCAATGAACGCGATGAATGCCGCCGTACCCAGCCCCACGCCGAGTGCCTCGAAGGCGATTACCGCAGCCAGCAGCAAGCGGTCGGGCTCGTGCACGTAGGCGAGCCACGCGAAGCCGAGGATCGACAACACCTGCACGACGCCGAACAGCCACAGCCCGCGGTTGATGCCGATCTTGAGCATCCAGATACCGCCAAGCAGACCGCCGACCACGCTTGCCCACAATCCGGCGTTCTTGGCGATCAAGCCGATGTCGGACTTCGAAAAGCCCATGTCGAGGTAGAACGGCGTCGCCAGGGCGGTCGCCATCGAGTCGCCGAGCTTGTAGAAAAAAATGAACGCAAGGACGAGCAAGCGCCTGACTGCCAGCCGGCGCGGCTGATGAACTCGCGGAACGGCTCGACGACCGCCTCGGTCGAGCGTGCGCGGCGCGGGCCGTGCCAGCGCGGGCTCGCTCACGAGCAGCGTGTTGACGACGCCGGGCAGCATGAATAGCGCGGTTACGACGAACACCGCTCTGCCAGGGAAAGTGGTCGGCCAGCACCAGCGCCAGTGCGCCGGGCACGAGGCTCGAACCCGGTAGGCCTGGACGTGGATCGAATTGCCGAGCCCAAGCTCCGCATCGGGCAGCAGCTCGCGCCGATATGCGTCGAGCGCGATGTCCTGGGTCGCCGCGAAGAACGCGACCGCCGCGGCGAGATAGGCGATCGTCCACAGATCGAGCTGCGGCCGCAACGCGCCGAACAGCGGAATCGAAACCAGCAGCAGCAGCTGCATCGCGAGCATCCAGCCGCGGCGGCGACCGAGAAACGGCGGCGCGTAACGGTCGAGCAGGGGCGCCCAGAGAAACTTCCACGTGAACGGAAACTGGATCAGCGCGAACATACCGATCGAGCGGAGATCGACTGCTTCCGAACGCAGCCAGGCCGGCAGCAGATTGATGAGCAGATACAGCGGCAACCCGGAGCTGAAGCCGGTGAACACGCAGATCAGCATGCGCCGGTTGAACAGCGTCCGGCGCAACCCCGGCTTCGTGTCGCTCATCGGCCGCATTGTAGCGGGGCCGGAGCCGTCAGTTGCGGCGAAAGCGATAGATCGCGAGCGATCCGAGCAGGTTCGGCCATACCGTCACGCGCTCGCCGCGTCGTGCAAGCACGACGCGATCGAGCACACGGAAGGCGTGGCTGACGCAGAACGCGTCAAAGTCGGCGACCGTGCAGAGATGAATATTCGGCGTGTCGTACCACTGGTAGGGCAGGCTCGACGAAACCGGCATGCGCCCGCGCAGGACCTGCAGCCGGTGCGACCAATGGCCGAAGTTGGGAAAGGTGACGATCGCTTCGCGTCCGACGCGCAGCATTTCGAGCACGATTTCCTCGGTGTGGCGCATCGCCTGCAGCGTCTGCGACAGGATCACGCAGTCGAACGTCTGGTCGTCGAAGCCGGCGAGTCCGCTCTCCAGGTCGCTCTGGATCACGTTGACGCCGTTGCTGATCGAGGCGAGCACGCCGGCGTCGTCGATCTCGATGCCGTAGCCGTGCACGCCACGCGACTCGCGCAGATACGCGAACAGGCTGCCGTCGCCGCAGCCCAGATCGAAGACACGCGCGCTTCGGGAGCGATCCAGCCGGCGATGGTCGAAAAGTCGGCGCGCAGAAAGGTGGCGGTGCCCTTTCGCGACCGGTTCGACGAGGGCGCTTCCGGGCCCGCGCCACCGCGGCAGATCCATTTCGGCGGCGCGAGGTAGGTGCGCACGACGGCATGATATTGCGGCGTGTCGAGCAGGAAAGCGTCGTGCCCGTGCGGCGCGACGATCTCCGCATAGGAGACGTCGCGCCGGTTGTCCACCAGCGCCTTGACGATCTCGCGCGCGCGCGCCGGCGAAAAGCGCCAGTCGGTCGTGAACGAGACGACCAGAAAGCGGCTAGCCACGGGCGCGAGCGCGCGCGCGAGATCGCCGCCGGCGGCCAGCGCCGGATCGAAATAGTCGAGCGCCTTGGTGATGCGCAGATACGTATTGGCGTCGAAGTATTCGGAGAACTTCTCGGCCTGATAGCGCAGATAGGACTCGATCTCGAATTCGGGCGCAGAAGGAGTACTTGATCCCGTCGCGCAGCGTGCGCCCGAACCTCTCGCCCATCTGCTCGTCGGAAATGTAGGTGATGTGGCCGACCATGCGCGCCACGCGCAGGCCGCGCACCGGCTTGACGCCGTGCGCGTAGAAGTGGCCGTCGTGGAAATCCGGGTCGGTCAGGATCGCGGCGCGCGCCACCTCGTTGAAGGCGATGTTCTGCGCCGAGAGATTGGGCGCGGCGGCGATGACGAGCGCGTTGGCGATGCGCTGCGGGTAGCGAATCGCCCACGACAGCGCCTGCATGCCGCCCAGGCTGCCGCCCATCACGGCGGCGAAGCGTTCGATGCCCAGCCGATCGGCGAGCCGCGCCTGGGCGTCGACCCAGTCCTCGACGGTGACGATGGGAAAATCCGAGCCCCACGGCGCGCCGGTCGCCGGATTGATCGACGCCGGACCGGTCGAGCCGAAGCAGCTGCCCAGATTGTTGACGCCGACGACGAAGAAGCGGGTGGTGTCGACCGGCTTGCCCGGCCCCACCATGTTGTCCCACCAGCCTTCGCTGTCGGGCTTGTCCGGCATAGGTGCCGGCGACGTGATGCGAGGCGTTGAGCGCGTGGCAGATCAGGATCGCGTTGGAGCGGTCGGCGTTGAGCGTGCCATAGGTTTCGTACACGAGCTCGAACGCCGGCAGCGTCGCGCCGGACGAAAGCGGAGCGGCTCCGCGAACGCGGCGCGCTGCGGTTGCACGATGCCGACCGAGCCAGGTGATTGCGTCACGATGTCCAATAAAAAACCCGATCAGCTCGCGCTAACCGGGTCGGCACTCAAACCAGCAGCTCGCCGCTTTAGCCGTATTTGTCGGGCCCCGTCTCCGGAGTCCCTTCGCGCCCGCAAGCTGTCGTCAAATCGGCGCGTTGCGCTAGTTTACCGGGGCGCGTCCGGATGTCAATTCAGGCGTTGAGCTTCTCCAGCAGCGCGTTGAGCTTCGCCGGTTCGTCGGTACGTCGCATGCGTTCGACGATCGGCTTGGCGAGACCGGTATCGCTGGCGATGACGCGCTGCTTGACGCTCAGAAGATGCGCCGGATGCATGGAAAAGTTGGTCAGCCCCATGCCGAGGAGCAAGCGGGTCAGCCGGGCCTCGCCGGCCATCTCGCCACAGACCGCGATCGGCACCTCGGCCCGGTTGGCGGTGCCGATGGCGAGCGCGATGAGCTTGATCACCGCGGGATGCAGCGCGTCGTACAGCTGGGAGACCGCGTCGTCGGCGCGATCGACCGCCAGCGTGTACTGGATCAGATCGTTGGTGCCGATCGAGAGAAAATCCAGTCGCGACGTGAAGGCGCTCGATCGATAGCACCGCGGCGGGGATTTCAATCATGCCGCCGACCTCAATCGCCGGGATTGAATTTTGCCCGCTGCTCGCGCAGGCTCTCCTTGGCCTGCGCGATCAGCGCCAGCGCCTGCTCGATCTCGCTCACCGAGCAGAGCATCGGCAGCAGGATCTTCACCTCGCCGTAGTGCGAGGCGCGCAGGATGGCGCGAAGCTGGGTCAGAAAAAGCCGCGGCTCGGCAAGACAGAAGCGAACCGCGCGCAAGCCCAGCGCGGGATTGGGCGCGACGCGCGACAGGCCGGCAAGTCCCTCCTTGTGCTTGTCCGCGCCGAGGTCGAAGGTGCGGATGGTCACCGGCTGGCCTTTCATGCCGGTCGCGACCGCGCGATAGGCCTCGAACTGCTCGTCCTCGGTCGGCAGCCCGTCGCCGGTTGAGGAACAGAAACTCGGTGCGGAACAGGCCGACGCCGGCCGCGCCGTTCTCGCGCACCTGCTCCAGATCCTCCGGCAATTCGATGTTGGCCATGAGCTCGACGTGACTGCCGTCGATGGTCGTCGCCGGCGTCGTGCGCAGGCGGCGCAGCTTCTGCCGCTCGAGTTCGAGCTCGTCCTGCTTCAGCCGGTATTCGGCGAGCACCGAGCGATCGGGATTGACGATGACGACGTTGCGGCCGCCGTCGACGATCAGGAGCTCGTTTTCGCGGATCAGTGCCCGCGCATTGTGTGTCGCGACGACCGCCGGCACGTTGAGACTGCGCGCGACAATGGCGGTGTGCGAGGTCACGCCGCCGAGGTCGGTCAGAAAAGCCGCGAAATGGTGACTCTTGAACTGGATCACATCGGCCGGCGACAAGATCGTGCGCGACGAGAATCGTTTCCTCCTCGGCCGCGGTCGGGCGGCACGACGCCGGGCCGGCCGAGCAGCACCTTGAGAACGCGCTCGACCACCTGCACCACGTCGGCCTTGCGCTCCCGCAGATACGGATCCTCGATCGAGTCGAACTGCTCGATCAGCACGCCCAGCTGCTGGGTCAGCGCCCACTCGGCATTGCAAAGCTGTTCGGCAATCGTGCGCTTGGGCGTCTCGTGCAGCGTCGGATCGGTCAGGATCATCCAGTGCACGTCGAGAAACGCGCCGAATTCGGCCGGCGCGTCACCGGCGGTCATCGCGCCATGCAGGTTCTCGAGCTCCCTCTGCACGGCCTGCAGCGCCTGCGTCAGGCGCTCCACCTCCGCCGGTACCTGCTCCCGGGTGATCGAGTAGTGCGCGACTTCGATCGTCGCGTGCGAAACGAGCTGGGCCCGGCCGATCGCTATGCCGCCCGAGACGCCGATGCCGTGGAGGACGAAGCTCATCGGCTCAAATCACCGTACCTCACCAAATCCGTCGCTGATGAGCTGCACCAGCGCGGTCATCGCCTGGGCTTCGTCCGGGCCCTGTGTTTCGACCTGGATCGTCGCGCCGACGCCGGCCGCGAGCAGCATCACGGCGACCATGCTGCGCGCGCTTGCCCGCTTGCCATTCCATATCAGGGATATGTTGCAGCGAAATTGCGAGGCCACCTGGACGACTTTCGCGCACGCTCGCGCATGCAGTCCGAGGCGATTGGTCAACTCAACTTGGCGTATTTGCATGATTGGTTGGACCTTTATCAACGGAGGGCGCCGGGCGAAAGGCCCGTGCCCTCTCATTGAGCGACCCGACCGGACATTGGTTCCGCGTCGCGTTCGCAGCCATGGGTTGCCTGAGCGTGGACGGTACCGCAGCCGGTCACTGCCCCTCGCCGAAATAATCGCCAATCAGGTGCACCAGTGCGTCCATGGCCTCGCCTTCGTCGGGGCCGTCGGTCTCGACCATGATGCGGCTACCCTTGCCCGCCGCGAGCATCATCACTCCCATGATGCTCTTGGCGTTGACCTTGCGGCCGTTGCGAGCCAGCGACACCTCGCATTGATAATGGCCTGCGAGCTGGGTGAGCTTGGCCGCCGCCCGGGCGTGAAGGCCCAGCTTGTTGATAATCTCAACTTCTTGCTGCCGCATAGATCGGATCGACGTCGACGTGCAGCACGCCGTCGCAGCCGCCGCTAATGGCCTTCTTGATCATCGTTTCCATGCCCTTGTCGCGGTAGGTGAATGCCCGTACCAGCATTGGCAGATTGACACCTGCGACGGCCTCGATTCGGCCCGCAACGAGCAGCTTGGCGGTGAGGTTGCTTGGCGTCGCGCCGTAGATGTCAGAAAAAATCAGAACGCCGCCGCCGGTATCGAGTTGGTTCACCAGCGCCCGCGCCTTGGGCAACAGCTGCAGCGGATCGTCGGTTGCGGCGACCTGCAAGGTCTCGAATTGCGGGGGCCGGGCACCCAGAACGTGCGTTACCGCGTCGGCAAGACTGCCGCTCAGCGTGCCATGAGCGACGATCAGGACTCCGATCATGAATGCCCTCCCGTGCGGGCTATCTTATCAGAAGGGGTGCGCCGCAACGACGACGGACTCGTCCCTAGGTCGCCGCGCTGATCAGGGCGTCGGCAAAGCGCCCGGCAACGTCGAAGCCGGTCTGTTGGCTGATTTCGACGAACCCGGTCGGGCTGGTGACGTTGACCTCCGTCAGGTAGTCGCCGATGACGTCGAGCCCCACCACCAGCATGCCGTCGGCCCACAGTTTCGCGCCGACGGTCTCCGCGATCACGCGATCGCGCGGCGTCAGCGGTCGCGTGACGCCGCGCCCCCCCGCGGCGAGGTTGCCGCGAGTCTCGCCTGGCTTGGGGATGCGCGCGAGCACGTGCGGCACCGGCTTCGCCGGCAATGAGCACGATGCGCTTGTCACCGTCGACGATCTCCGGGATAAAGCGCTGCGCCATCACTGAGCGCGCCCCGTGATGACCAATCGTCTCAATGATGACATTGCGGTTGGCGTCGCCCTCACGGACGCGGAACACCGACGTTCCGCCCATGCCGTCGAGGGGTTTCAAGATGACGTCTTCCTGCTCATCGATGAATTCCGCCAGCAGCTGCGGGTCGCGGGTAACCAGGGTCGGCACAATGAACTCGGTGAACCTTGCGATCGCCAGCTTTTCGTTATAGTCGCGCAGTGCGCGGGGTCGGTTGAACACGCGCGCGCCCTGCGCCTCGGCGTTCTCCAGCAAATAGGTCGTATACACATACTCCATGTCGAACGGCGGATCCTTGCGCATCAGCACCGCCGTAAACGATTCCAGCGGACGCACTGCGGCGGCACCAGACCGGAACCAGTCATGGTCATCCGCGGTGACCTGCAGCGGGCGCACCGACGCAAGCGTCTGCTTGCCATCCCAGAACAGGTCAGGCTGCTCCAATGTGAACAGCGCATGGCCACGCTCTTGCAACGCACGCATCATGGACACGCTGGTGTCCTTGTAAGCTTTGAGTGAAGCGAGCGGGTCGAGAATGAACGCGAATTCCATCTCCGGCATGCTGACGGGGCGGGAGCGCCATCGTACCGCAATTCCGCGTCCGCCTGCCGCCCGCCCGGCTATCCGCCGAGGACGTTGACGCCTACCGTACCGGCCGCTTCGCACCGAAACCCGGATACCGATTGGCTATGCCTCCGAAGACCGAACCTTGCAACACCCGCACAGTCGCTCGACGCCGGGGGTGTCAAGGGGCGCCGTGCGGACCCGCGATAAACGCGGCGGCGCGAGCGGTCCCGTTTACTCGACCGTCACCGACTTGGCGAGATTGCGCGGCTTGTCCACGTCCGTGCCCCGAATCACTGCGGTGTGATACGCGAGCAGTTGCAGCGGAATCGTGTGCACGATCGGCGAGAGCAGCCCCGCGTGCTCGGGCAGGCGCAGAACGTGCACCCCGTCACCGGACTGGATATGGCTGTCAGCGTCGGCGACCACGTAGAGTTCGCCACCGCGCGCGCGCACTTCCTGCAGGTTGGACTTGAGCTTTTCCAGCAGCGCATCGTTGGGCGCGATCGCGACCACCGGCATGCCAGCGTCTACCAGCGCCAACGGCCCGTGCTTGAGCTCGCCGGCCGGATACGCCTCGCCGTGGATGTAGGAAATCTCCTTGAGCTTGAGGGCGCCTTCAAGCGCAATCGGGTAGTGCAGGCCGCGCCCGAGAAACAATGCGTTCTGCTTCCGGGCGAATTGGTCTGCCCAGGCGACGATCGTGGGCTCCAGCGCCAGCACCGCCTGAATCGCCGCCGGAAGGTGGCGCAGTCCGGTGAGCCAGCGCGCTTCCTCCGCCGCTGTCAGTCGGCCGCGCAGCTTCGCCAGCGTCAACGTCAGCAGGAACAGGCGCAGTCAGCTGTGTCGTGAACGCCTTGGTCGATGCGACGCCGATCTCAGTGCCCGCACGGGTCAGGAACGTGAGCGCGGTCTGCCGCACCATCGAGCTCGTCGCGACGTTGCAGATGGCCAGCGTGTGGCGGTGGCCGAGCGCCTTGGCATGCTTGAGCGCGGCCAGAGTATCAGCCGTCTCGCCCGATTGGGAAACGACGACGACCAGCGCGTCGGGGTTCGGCACGCTGTCGCGATAGCGATACTCGCTCGAGATTTCGCCCTGGGCGGGGATTCCGGCAACCGCCTCCAGCCACAGCCTGGCCACCAGCCCCGCGTAATAGCTCGTGCCGCAGGCAAGGATGTGGACAGCGTCGACACCGCCGAGCACCTCGGCGGCACCCGCGCCAAACAGGTCCGGGCCGATGCCGCCGACGCTCTCCAGCGTGTCGGCGATGGCACGCGGCTGCTCGAAGATCTCTTTCTGCATGAAATGGCGATAGGGGCCGAGCTCAACGGCGCCGCCCGATGCCGCCACGCTGACGACCGTCCGCGAAACAGGCGCGCCGCTCGCGTCGTAGACCGCATAGGTCTCGCGCGTGACATCGGCAAAATCGCCTTCTTCCATGTACACGACGCGCCGGGTCACCGAGCTCAGCGCGCTCGCGTCCGAGGCGAGGTAATGATCGTGCTCCGCAACGCCCACCAGCAGCGGGCTGCCCGCGCGTGCGCCCACGATGCGCTCGGGCTCGCGCGTGCTGATGGCGGCGATCGCATACGCGCCGCGAAACTCCGCCACCGTCTTTTGCACCGCCCGAAGCAGGTCGCCGTCGTAATTGGCGTGGATCAGGTGTGCGATGACCTCGGTGTCGGTCTGGGTTACGAAACGGTAGCCCTGTTGCTGCAAGCGCTCGCGCAAAGGTTCGAAATTCTCGATGATGCCATTGTGTACGACGGCAATCTCGTCGTGACTGACGTGCGGATGCGCATTGGTCGGCGTCGGTGCGCCATGCGTTGCCCAGCGAGTGTGCGAAATCCCGGTTGTACCGCTGAGGTGCGTCGCGTCGGCCTGCGCCGCCAGGTCCGCGACCCGCGCCGTGCTGACCAGTCGTTGCAGGCTACCGTTGAGCACGGCGAGACCCGACGAGTCGTAGCCGCGATACTCCAGCCGCCTGATGCCCTTCGATCAGGATTGGAACCACGTTTTCGCGCGCCACCGCGCCGACAATGCCGCACATCGCTAGCCCTTCTTCGGTCGTTGCCAATCGCTCCGGGCGACCTGGGTCTTGGTGTTCAGCGCTAGGGTTGCCGGCGGCACGTCCTTCCACACCGTGGTGCCGGCACCGATGGTCGCGCCGCGGCCGATCGTGACCGGTGCGACGAGCTGCGTGCTCGAACCGATGTGCACATCGTCCTCGATGACGGTGCGATGCTTCTTAGCGCCGTCGTAGTTGCAGGTGATCGTACCGGCGCCCACGTTGACGTCGCGCCCGACCGTCGAGTCGCCCACATACGCCAGGTGATTGACCTTGCTGCGCTCGCCGATGTTACTCGCTTTGATTTCGACGAAACTACCGATGTGGACCTCGTCGGCGAGCAGCGCCGCCGGCCGAATGCGAGCATAGGGGCCGATGCGGCATTGTGCCCCAATCTGGGCCTCCTCGAGGTGCGAAAACGGCGCGATGGCGGTCCCTGCCGCCACGCTGACGTTGCTGAGCACGCAGTGGGCGCCAATAGCGACGTTGTCGCCCAGTGTTACGTCGCCTTCGAAAATGCACCCCACGTCGATGGTCACATCGCGCCCGCAGACAAGGGTGCCGCGAATGTCGATGCGCGTGGGGTCGGCGAGCGTCACGCCGGCGTCGAGCAGAGCATCGGCCTGCGCGCGCTGAAAGCGGCGCTCCAGCTCGGCCAGATCGCGCTGGCTATTGACACCCAGCGCTTCGGTGACGGTGGGTGCCTTCGTCGTCGAGATCGGCACGCCATCGCGCGCCGCCAACGCGATGACGTCGGTCAGGTAGAACTCGCCGCTGGCATTGTGGTCGTCGAGGGCAGCCAGCCAGCCTGCGAAGGCGGCCGTCGGCGCAGCCATGACCCCGGTGTTGACTTCGCGAATCTGCCGTTGCTCCGGGGATGCATCGCACGTGTTCGACGATCGCAGCGACGCGGCCGTCGCCGAGACGCACGACACGTCCATAGCCGTCGGGATTGTCGAGATCGACCGTCAGGAGGGACAACCCGTGCTGAGCGTGGGCGACGACCTCGCGCAAGGTCGCGACCTTACCGAGAGGATCGGCACCGAACAGTACCAGCGTAACGCCGTCGCCCGGCAACACGCCGAGCGCGCACCGCAACGCGTCGCCGGTGCCGCGCGGAGGATCCTGCCGTGCCCAGAGGACATCGGCTTTGGCGAAGTGCGTGCGCAGGGTGCCTTCGGACCCCTCAACCACGCAAATCGCACGCGGGCTCAGCGCGCGGGCGGTTGCGAGCACATGGGCGAGCAGCGGCCTGCCCGCGAGCAGATGCAGGACCTTGGGCAGGGCGGAGCGCATCCGCTTGCCTTTACCGGCGGCGAGAACGGCGATTTGCAACGGTTGCATGCGGCGCGAATTATCGCATTTTTGTTACGGAGTTTCGCTTTGCCGGGGCTCCTGTAGACTAGCGGCTGGTCATGTCGGTCATCGCGGTATTCAACCAGAAGGGTGGCGTCGGCAAGACAACGACGACCCTGAATCTGCTCGCCGGCATTGCACAGCGCGGGCAGCGGCCGCTCGGTATCGATCTCGATCCGCAGGCGCATCTTTCCGGCGTCTTCGACGCCCATCCGCACCTCGCCGACGATTCGGTCTATGCGTTCTTCGTGCGCCAACGCCCGTTGGCGGATGTCGCCCAGGTCACGCCCAGCGGGGTCATCATCTGCCCCGCGCACCTCGAGCTCACCAAGCTCGACATGCTGCTCGGCAAGGGCGTCAACGTGGTAACGCGCCTGCGGGTGGCGCTGCGCCAGCTCGAGCAGCCCGCGGGGTCGGTGGTGATCGACTGCTGCCCGCTGCTCGGGGTCCTCTCGCTCAACGCGATCTTTGCCTGTGACCTGCTGCTGGTGCCGGTGTCGGCGGACTACCTGGCATTGCAGGGGGCGCAGCAGGTCGAGCGCGCCTTGCACGCCCTCGAGCCGGTATTCAAGCGCAGGCTACCGCGGCGCTATGTGCTCACGCGCTTCGATGCCCGGCGCAAGATGAGTTCGGAGGTTGCCGATCTGATGTTGAGGGCATTTCGGCCCGACGAGATCTGCGCGACCCGGATTGCCGAAAATGTGAGTCTCGCCGAGAGTCCGGCGCGACATCTCGATGTTTTCCGCCACGCACCGCAAAGCCGCGGCGCGCGCGATTATCAGGAACTAGTCAGCGAACTAGTGCGTGCCGGATTTATTACGTAGCATCGAGCGGGCAACCGAGGGGATCGACGCGGGCTCGCTGCTGATGATGCCGATGACACCTTCCAGATCGAGCGGGTCGCTGTGCCTGCTGACCGCTTCGCTTTGGCAATGAATAATCTCGCAATAGTGATACATCTGGCGCAGCCGGCGCTCTGCATCGACCTGATTGGCCGCCATGATGCAGATGTTGTCGACCCGCTGGCCGCTGCGCGTTCGGATATTGAAGCCGAATCGAAGCATCGCGATTTCCCTCCCGCTCCCCAAGAACTGCCGGTTCTTCGCTCACCGCAGGTATTTGGCACGAAGCGCTTGCCGGCCAGGCCCGCGATGATAGCCTACCTTCGGAATGCAATTATCGTACCGGCTCGCGATTTCGGTGCGGTGACAGACCCGGCGGCGTGCCCCGCAAAAAAAGGGTCGGTGCGTCGCCGCCCGGAGCATCCACAGATTCCCGGGCAAACCGCCGACAGTGATTGCTTACCCCCGCCGTGGTGGCTGCGCACCGGGGCGCGCCGCACTCATGGTTCGGGGAGGGTCGGCGCGTGCCGTGGCGCGTCATTTGTGCCCCCAGATCGGGTGCGGTTGAAGCGCCCGCAGTCCTAGCGCAAAATCGCCCGTCCGCGCTAGACCGCGGGCGTTCGGGTCAAAGGGGAGTTGCGACATGTTCTGTGGTCAATGCGGCAAGCAGGTCCCCGACGGGGCCAAGTTCTGCAATTTCTGCGGCGCGACACTTGCGGGCTCAACCGAGCCCGCGCCGCCACCCCCGGATCCGATGTCGGCGGCAGCAGTTGCCCCGCGGCCCGCGCCGGCCGGTCCCGCGACACCGGGACCAGGACCAGCCTCGGGCGGCAGCAGCGGGTTCAGTGCGGCACCCGGCACGCAGGCCGCGCACGGCTTGATCGCGCGCGTCAAGAACATCCTGCTGTCGCCAGCGACCGAGTGGCCCGTCATCGCCGCCGAGTCCACCTCGGCAAGTGCCATTTACCTGGGCTACGTTGCGCCGCTGGTTGCAATCGGGGTCATCGCGACCTTTATCGGTCACAGCGTAGTCGGGGTTGCGTTTCTGGGTCGGGTCGGGATCGGGTTCGGCCTCGCGTACGCCATCCTGCACTTTCTGCTGTCCTTCCTAGGCGTGTTCCTCATTGCCCTCATCGTCGACTTGCTCGCGCCGAGTTTCGGGGGGCAGCGCGACTCGCTGGCCGCACTCAAGGTGACCGTCTACAGTTTCACGCCGGGCTGGGTCGCCGGGGTGCTAAATATCATTCCGATGCTCGGCATTCTGGGGATCATCGCCGCGTTCTACGGCCTGTACCTCCTGTATCTCGGCCTGCCGGTATTGATGCGCTGCCCGCAGGAAAAGTCGATCGGCTACACGATCGTCACGGTCGTCTGCGCGATCGTGATGTGGATCGTCATTGGAGTGCTCACGACCTGCACCGTCACCGGGCTGGGCCTGGCTGGCATCGGCGCGTTGAGTGCACTGGGTCACTCAAGCGAGCGCGCGCGGGACGGCGACGTCGCCAACATGCTGTCGAGCGTTTTTGGCGGCAAGTCCGACGCGGACAAGGCGCGGGTGAACGAGGCGCTCAAGACCCTGGAAAAAATGGGTGACCAAGCGCAGCAAGCCGACAAGACGGCCAATGCGGCCGGCTCGGCGCAATGCGCCGCCCGGAAGCAGTGGACAGGTTGACGCCAATGCCGCGCTGGGGGCCGTCGGCCAGATCCTTGCCGGGGGCAAGGACGTGCAACCGGTCGATTTCCACAAACTCAAGGACATGCTGCCCGACTCGCTGCCGGGCATGCAGCGCAAAGAGGCCTCCGGACAGAGCGGTGAAGCGATGGGCCTTAAGGGTTCGAGCGCGACCGCGCGCTACAGCGACGGCGCTGGGGCCAACGTCAGTATCGAAATCGCCGATATGGGGTCGCTATCCGGGCTCGCGGGGCTTGCGGCGAAGTTCGATCCGAATATGGAGAAGGAAACCGACACCGGCTATGAGCGTACCACCAAGGTCGACGGGCAACTCGTGCACGAGCGCTACGATCGGCGCGCGCGCAGCGGCGAGGTGGGCATCATCGTTGTCGACCGGTTCGTGGTCACGGTTCGCGGCGAAGGCGTTGACGCGGCCGCGCTTACCGGCACGCTTAAACAGATCGATCTTACTCGACTTGCAGCGGCGCGCTGAGGCGTTGCACGTCAGCGGCCTGCTAGGAGAAAATTCGCGACCTCCGCGAACCCGGCGCCCGCCTGCTGCTCGGTGACATACTTTGGCGGCGCCGACAGCCGACCGGCGAACTGCCGCACGTTGGCCACGCCAATCGAGTACGGGAAGAACTCGAACATCGGCGCGTCGTTGGGCGAATCCCCGACAAAGACAAACTGCGCGCACTGCGCGTCGAGATCGATGCCAAAGGCCTCCTGTAGCAGCATCCGCGTCATGGTGAGCTTGTCATGGGCTCCAAACCAGCCGTTGACGTGAATGGACGACACCCTGGCGGTCATCCCCTCGGCGCGCAACAGCGCGGCGATCCGCTCGACGTCTGCCGGCGGCAGCGGCAAGACGTCCTCGCAGTAATCCAGCGCGAGGTCGGTGTCCCGATACGGCTGGTCGGAGGCCAGCGCGCATCCGGGCACCGCGCGCAGGATCTTCGCCGCGATGCCGGCGCTCCGTTCGCGCGCGGCGTGCCGGTCGGGTTCGCTATCGGCGTAGCGCTTACGCAGTTTGCGCGCGGACTCATCGTGCATCATGTACAGCGCGCCGTTCTCGCCGACCACCGCATCGACCGGCCACATGCGCGCGATATGGTCGCACCAACCCGCGGGCCTGCCGGTCACCGGGATGACGAGCATGCCCGCGGTGCGCAGCCGCTCCATTGCCGCATACGCGGCCGCCGTGACCCGGCCGCCGGTCGAGACCGTATCGTCGATGTCGGTCAACACGCCCCGAATCGCCTGGCGCGCCGCAGCGGGCAACGCTGTCAGCGGCTGCACGGCGGTGATCCTTCGTGTCCGTACTGCTCATAGAGATACGCACCGACGGCGCCACGCTGCGCCGCGGACAGATGCAGGCCGCACTTGGTGCGCCGCCACAGCACGTCCTCAGCGTCGTGCGCCCATTCGTGCGCGACCAGGTAGTCGACTTCCGCAGCGTAGAGCGTATGGCCGAAGTGAGTACCCAGATCGCGCGCGGTCTGGGCCTGCCCGAGGACGCGCGGGGTGCGCGTTCCGTGACGGTGCAGCAGCGCGTCGCGCAGCTCGGCGGGCAGGGCTGGATAGCGTGCCGCGAGCTCGCGCGCGTACGCGGCGAGCCGGCGACGCGGCATATCCCCCCCGGGCAGCGGCCGCGTGCGTGTCCACGGCCCCGTCATGCGCGGAAAGAAGGGGGCCAGCGCGGCGAGAGCCGCCTCGGCGAGGCGGCGGTAGGTGGTGATCTTCCCCCCGAAGATGGACAACAGTGGCGCCTGCGCCTGATCGTCGGCGTCGAGCTTGAGCACGTAGTCGCGCGTCACCGCCGAAGGGTCCGCCGACCCGTCGTCGTACAGCGGGCGCACCCCGCTGTACGTCCACACCACGTCGGCGGCGCCGATTGGCCGCGCCAGGTAGGCGTTGGCGATGCCGCACAGGTAGTCGATCTCGGCAGGTGAGCTCGCCGGTGCATCGAAATCATCCACCGGGATATCCGTCGTGCCGATGAGCGAGAAGGCGCCCTCGTAGGGAATGATGAATATGATCCGGTGATCCGAGTTCTGCAGGATGTAGGCGTGGTTCTCGGCGTGCACGCGGGGGACGACGATATGGCTGCCCTTGACGTGGCGCACGTTGGCCCGGGTCGACGCCGCACTCACTTCGTCGAGTACCTGCTTGACCCACGGCCCGGCAGCGTTGACCAGCCCGCGGCAGCGCACCTCGAGCGTCGCCCCCCTGACGTCGGCCAGCGTAAGCCGCCAGAGCCCGTTGTCGCGCCGGGCGCCGACCAGCTTTGTGCGGGTGCGTAAGTCGGCCCCCAACTCTCTTGCCGCGATCGCATTGAGCACCACCAGTCGCGCGTCGTCGACCCGCGCGTCCGAGTAGACAAAGCCCCGATCGAAGGTAGGCTTGAGACCAGCGCCCCACTTGCTGCGGCGCAGATGCACGCCGAATGACGAGGGCAGCGACCGGCGTCCCCCGATATGGTCGTAGAAGAAGAGGCCGGCGCGGATCATCCATGCCGGCCGCAAGTGCGGTTCGTGGGGCAGGACGAACTGCAGCGGGGCGATGATGTGCGGTGCGGCGCGCAACAATACCTCGCGCTCGGCGAGCGCTTCCGCAACAAGCCGGAATTCGAAATACTCGAGGTAGCGCAAGCCGCCGTGGATGAGCTTGGTGCTCGATGATGAGGTGTGCGCGGCCAAGTCGTCGCGCTCGACCAGGAGCGTCTTAAGTCCGCGCCCCGCGGCATCGCGTGCGATGCCGACGCCGTTGATTCCGCCGCCGACGATGGCGAGGTCGTAAGGCGCGGCTGCAGGGGTCGGCATGCGAGGGGGTTGGCGCAGCGCCGATTCTACCGCAGCCGATACGCACGGTTCTGCGTTACCATCGCGTCTCCGGCGCAGCCTTGGCGAAAACATCCATGAACATCCTGCCCGAAATTGCCGCGCTCGGCGGCGAGATGTGCGAATGGCGGCATCACATTCACGCTCATCCCGAGACGGCGTTCGAAGAGTCGGCGACCGCCGCTTTTGTCGCCGACCAGCTCCGCTCCTTCGGACTCGAAGTGCACACCGGTTTGGCGCGGACTGGCGTCGTTGGGGTACTGCGTGGCGGCAACCGGAAGCACCCCGGGTCGGAGGCGATCGGCCTGCGCGCCGATCTGGACGCCCTGCATATCCAAGAGCGCTCCGGCGTGCCGTACGCCTCGCGCCATGACGGCCGGATGCACGCCTGCGGTCACGACGGCCACACGACCATGCTGCTCGGAGCCGCCCAGGCGATGGCGCGCAGAAAAGCCTTCGCCGGCATGGTCTACTTCATCTTTCAGCCGGCCGAGGAGAACGAAGGCGGTGGGCGGGTCATGGTCGAGGAAGGCCTGTTCGAGCGCTTCCCGATGCGCGCCGTATATGGCATGCACAACTGGCCCGGCATGCCCGCGGGTACATTCGCCATGCGCGCCGGCCCGTTGATGGGTGCGTTCGACATCTTCGAAATCGTCGCCACCGGCAAGGGCGCGCATGCGGCGATGGCGTACGCCGGCAAGGATCCGATGCTGTTCGCGGCGCAGGCGATCAATGCGCTGCAGACGATCGTCTCGCGCAACCTGCACCCACAGGACGCCGGTGTGGTAAGCGTAACGCAGGTACATGGCGGCGATACGTGGAACGTCATCCCGCAGGAGGTTGTGCTGCGGGGCACCGTGCGTACGTTCAAGCGCGACGTCCAGGACCTGATCGAACAGCGCATGCGGGCAATCGTCGCCGGCGTCGCCGCGACATTCGAAATGAGCGCGACGGTTCGTTACGAGCGTCGCTACCCGGCGCTCGTCAACAGCGCGGCTGAGACCCAGTACGCGATCGCCGCAGCAGCCGCCGTCGTGGGCAGCGAGCGTGTCGATACCGATCCGACACCCGAGATGGGGAGTGAGGATTTCGCCTTCATGCTGCAGGCGAAACCCGGCTGTTACGTATGGCTCGGCGCGGGCCGCGGCGCCAACACGCCGAACATCCACAGCCCGCAGTACGATTTCAACGACGACGTGCTGCCGATTGGCGCGAGCTACTGGGTCACGCTCGCGGAGCAGCAGCTGCCCGGCCGCGCAGCCTAGGCGCGGGCGCGGCGGTAGCGGCGGATGGTGGCGAGCTGCGCGAGGGCGGCGGCAAGCTCGGCCTGGGCCTTCGCGACCTCTTCCTTGGACACTTTGTTCTGCATCGCCTCTTCGGCGCGTTGCTTGGCCTCGAGCGCCTTCGCTTCGTCGAGATCGGGCGCCCGGATCGCGGTATCGGAAAGCACGGTCACGACGTCGGGCTGCACCTCGAGAAAGCCGCCTTGGACGAACACGATCTGCTCTTCCTCCTGGCCCGGGACCTTGATGCGCACCTCGCCGGGCTTGATCTGCGTGATCAGCGGCGCGTGCTTGGGGTAGACACCGAGCTCGCCCATGACGCCCG
The DNA here is from genome assembly GCA_963777455.1 of uncultured beta proteobacterium. Lineage (GTDB taxonomy): Bacteria > Pseudomonadota > Gammaproteobacteria > Burkholderiales > Casimicrobiaceae > PALSA-1003. Next base: position 1,057,054 of record CAVZQQ010000004.1, on the reverse strand, counting down.
GGAGGACGACAAACTCAGCGTCCCCGGAATAGATCGACTCGACGAGACTGACGACGTCGACGTGGATGGTGTTGGCCATTTAGGGTCGGCTCGCTACTGCAACGTCTTCGCTTTATCGGCTGCTTCCTCGATCGCGCCGATCATATAGAACGCCTGCTCGGGCAGGTGATCGTATTCGCCGTCAACAATCGCCTTGAAACCCTTGATCGTGTCCTTGAGCGAGACGTACTTGCCCGGGGTACCGGTGAACGTTTCGGCCACATGGAACGGTTGCGAGAGAAAGCGCTGGATCTTGCGCGCCCGCGCCACAATGAGCTTGTCCTCGGGGGAAAGTTCGTCCATGCCCAGAATCGCGATGATGTCGCGCAGCTCCTTGTAGCGCTGCAAGCGTCTGCTGCACACCCCGGGCGACCGTGTAATGCTCCTCGCCTACCACGTGCGGATCGAGCTGGCGCGAAGTCGAATCCAGCGGATCGACCGCCGGGTAGATGCCCAGCGATGCGATGTCCCGCGATAGAACGACCGTCGAGTCAAGATGCCCGAAGGTCGTCGCCGGTGACGGGTCAGTCAGGTCATCGGCGGGCACGTACACCGCCTGAATCGACGTGATCGAGCCCGTCTTGGTTGACGTGATGCGCTCTTGCAGCTCGCCCATCTCGGCAGCGAGCGTCGGCTGGTAGCCCACCGCAGAGGGCATCCGGCCCAGCAGTGCCGACACCTCGGTGCCCGCCAGTGTGTAGCGGTAGATGTTGTCGATGAACAGTAGCACGTCGCGGCCTTCGTCGCGGAAGAACTCGGCCATGGTCAGCCCGGTCAACGCCACGCGCAGCCGGTTGCCGGGCGGCTCGTTCATTTGGCCATAGACCATCGCCACCTTCGACTCCGGCAGGTTGTCGAGCTTGATGACCCCGGCCTCCTTCATTTCGTGGTAGAAATCATTGCCTTCGCGCGTGCGTTCGCCTACCCCGGCAAACACCGACAGCCCGGAGTGCTGCGTGGCGATATTGTTGATCAGTTCGAGCATATTGACGGTCTTGCCCACGCCCGCGCCGCCGAACAAGCCGACCTTGCCGCCCTTGGCGAATGGACATACCAGGTCGATGACCTTGATGCCCGTCTCAAGAAGCTCGGTCGACGGCGAGAGTTCCTCGAAGCTCGGGGCGTCGCGATGGATCGGCATCCTGATTTCGGAGGTCACGGGGCCCCGTTCGTCGATCGGGCGCCCCAGGACGTCCATGATGCGCCCCAAGGTCGCCGGCCCGACGGGGACCGAGATGCCGGCGCCCGTATTCTTCACCTTCATGCCGCGTCGCAGCCCGTCAGCCGATCCGAGGCAGATCGTGCGCACGACGCCGTCGCCGAGTTGCTGCTGCACCTCCAACGTGAGCTCCGTACCCTCGAGCGTCAGCGCGTCGTAGATCTTGGGCAGGTGTTCGCGTGAGAATTCCACGTCGATCACCGCACCGATGCACTGAACAACCGTTCCTTCTTTCATGGCAATTCCCTGTTCGTGATCCATTGTGCGGTGCGGTAGCGTGCGTTGCGCGGTCCGCTCAGACCGCGGCGGCGCCGGCGACGATCTCGGAGAGCTCTTTCGTGATCCCGGCCTGACGCGTTTTGTTGTAGATCAACTGCAGCTCGTCGATGATCGTCTCGGCGTTGTCGGAGGCCGCCTTCATGGCCACCATGCGCGCGCTTTGCTCGGAGGCCATGTTCTCGTTGATGGCCTGATAGACGACCGATTCGATGTAGCGGCGCAGCAACTCGTCGAGCACGGTCTTCGCATCCGGCTCGTAGATGTAGTCCCATGGATAGGGGCGCTTCTTCGCTTCGTCGCCCAGGTCGGCGATCGGCAGAATCTGCGTCTCGGTAGGCGTCTGCCTCATGGTGTTCTCGAATCGGGTCGAGACCAGGTGCAACTCGTCGATCTTGCCGTCGAAGTAGAGATCGAGCTGGACCTTGACCGGTCCGATCACCTTTTCCAGCGACGGGCGATCGCCGAGGTGGGTGGCATACGACACGACGTCGGCCGCCAGGCGCTGCATGAAAGCGAAGCCCTTGCCGCCGATGGGGGTCACCTTGACTCCGACCCCCTGCGCCTGCCACTCCTTGCTCTTCGTGGAGGCCAGGCGCAGCGCATTGGTGTTGAGCCCGCCGCAGAGTCCCTTGTCGGATGTGACGACGATCAGACCTACGTTCTTGGTGCCCGCACGCTTCACCAGGAACGGGTGGTGGTATTCGGGGTTGGCCAGGGCAAGATGGCGCGCGAGCTCCAGCATGCGGCCGACGTACGGCCGCGAGGCGCGCATCCGGTCCTGCGCCTTTTTCATCTTCGAGGCAGCGACCATTTCCATCGCCTTGGTGATCTTGCGCGTGCTCTGCACGCTCTTGATCTTGCCGCGGATTTCTTTCGGGCTGGCCATCGTCTACCAGGTGCCGTTTTGCTTGAAATCCGCGATCGCCGCGGCGAGTGCCTTCTCGCCCTCGCCGTCGAGGTCCTTGGTCGCTTCGATCTTGTCGATCAGCGCGGCGTACTTGCTCTTCAAGAACGCGCGCAAACCGCTCTCGAATGCAAGCGCCTTTTCCACCGGCACGTCGTCGTAGTAGCCCCGGTTCACCGCGAACAGCGTTACCGCCTGATCCGCGACCGAGAGCGGTGCATATTGCGCCTGCTTCATCAGCTCGGTAACCAGGCGTCCACGATCGAGCTGCTTGCGCGTGGCTTCGTCCAGGTCAGAAGCAAATTGTGCGAACGCGGCGAGCTCGCGATACTGGGCAAGCGAAAGGCGCACGCCGCCGCCGAGTTTCTTGATCACCTTGGTTTGTGCGGCGCCGCCGACCCGCGACACGGATATGCCCGCGTTGATCGCGGGGCGGATGCCGGCATTGAAAAGATCGGTTTCAAGGAAGATCTGGCCGTCGGTGATGGAGATCACGTTGGTGGGCACGAATGCCGTCACGTCGCCGGCCTGCGTCTCGATTATCGGCAGCGCGGTAAGCGAGCCGGTCTTGCCCTTGACCGCTCCCTGGGTGAATTTCTCGACATACTCGGGGTTGACGCGCGCCGCGCGCTCGAGCAGCCGCGAGTGCAGGTAGAACACGTCACCCGGATAGGCTTCGCGGCCGGGCGGCCGGCGCAGCAGCAGCGAGATCTGCCGATACGCCCAAGCCTGCTTGGTCAGGTCGTCGTAAATGATGAGCGCATCCTGCCCGCGATCGCGGAAATATTCACCCATCGTGCAGCCGGAATACGGCGCGATGTACTGCATCGCCGCCGATTCGGAAGCCGAGGCGGCGACGACTATTGTGTAGTCCATCGCGCCGGTTTCCTCCAGCTTCTTCACCACGTTCATGATCGACGAGGCCTTCTGCCCGATGGCGACGTAGATGCAGGTAAGCTCCTTGCCCTTCTGGTTGATGATCGTGTCGATCGCGACCGCGGTTTTGCCGGTCTGGCGATCGCCGATGATCAGCTCGCGTTGGCCGCGGCCGATGGGCACCATGGCGTCGATCGCCTTCAGCCCCGTCTGCACCGGCTGCGACACGCTTTGGCGCCAGATCACCCCCGGCGCCACCTTCTCGATCACATCGGTCGCCTTGGCGTTGATCGGGCCCTTGCCGTCGATCGGCTGGCCCAAGGCGTTGACGACGCGCCCAATGAGCTCCGGCCCCACCGGTACCTCCAGGATGCGTCCGGTGCATTTGACCGATATCCCCCTCGGAGACGTGCTCGTAGGCACCCAGAATGACCGTTCCGACCGAGTCGCGCTCCAGGTTGAGGGCAAGGCCAAACGTGTTGTTGGGGAATTCGATCATCTCGCCCTGCATCGCATCGGACAGGCCGTGGATGCGGGCGATGCCGTCGGTGAGCGATACGACCGTGCCCTGCGTCCGGACTTCCGCGCCGGTGTCCAGATTCTGGATCTTAGCCTTGATGAGTTCGCTGATTTCAGATGGATTCAACTGCATGATTTTTCCTCGCGCGTTCCGGACAATTGCCCGGGATCTCGCGTCAATGATGCCAATTAGGTTCGCAAGTGGTTGGCCATCGCCTGGAGCTCGCCTTGCACCGACGCGTCGATCACCGTATCGCCGACCACGATTTTCGCTCCGCCGATAAGCTGCGGATCGACGCGTATCGTGGCCTCGATCTTCTTGCCGAAACGCCGCTCCAGCGCCGACTTGAGTCCGGTGAGCTCCCCGTCCGCGATCGGGAACGCGCTGATGATCTGCGCCCTGGCAACCCCCCCCGCCGCATCCTTGAGCGCGTCGAACAGCTGCCGGATTTCCGGCAGCAGGTCAAGTCGGTCGGCTTCGAGCAGCACCCGGACCATGCTTCTGCCGTCGCTGTTGAGGGCGTCGCCGCAGATCGCCAGGAAGAGCGATTCCTTCGCCGGGACAGGCAGCAGCGGGTTATCCAGCGCCGTGCGCACGCGCGAGTCGCTGGCCACGCCGCTTGCCAGCCTGAGCATCTCCGCCCACACCGGCAACGCGTTCTGTTCCCGCGCCAGCGCGAACACGGCTTCGGCGTAAGGGCGGGCGACGGTGATCGGCTCGGCCATGCGTTGGGCCTAGAGTTGTCTCTGCAAGTCGGCCAGAAGCTCGGCGTGCGCTTTGGCGTCGACCTCGCGCCGGAGAATCTTGGCCGCGCCGGCGACGGCAAGCGCGGCCACCTCCCCGCGCAGCGCTTCCTTGGCGCGTTGGACTTCCTGCTCGATCTCGGTCTTTGCCGCGGCAATGATGCGATTGGCCTCGGTTTGGGCATCGGCGTGCGCCTGCTCGATGGCCTCGCTCTTGAGCTTTTCACCCTGCGCGACGATCTCGCTGGCGTGCGCCTTCGCCTCGGTCATCATCTCGGCGATCCGCTTTTCGGTGCGCGCCAGGCTGTGCCGCCCTTCCTCGCCGGCCGCCAGCCCGTCGGCGATCTGCTGCTGGCGAGTCGCGATGGCGCGCATCAACACGGGCCAGATGTAGGTCGCGCAAAACCAGACGAAAAGGGCGAAGATGACGGCCTGCATCGCCAGCGTCAGGTTGATGTTCATTAGGGTCCCCTAAATCGACTGCGCTGACTATTTGAGGCCGGCGGGAATCAATGGGTTGGCGTAAGCGAATAGCATCGCGATGCCCAGCCCGATGATGAACGAGGCGTCGATCAGGCCCAGCAGCAGGAATACCTTGGCTTGCAGCGCCGGGATCATTTCGGGCTGACGCGCGGCGCCCTCGAGGAAGCGCGAGCACATGATGCCGATGCCGACGCAGGCACCGAGTGCCCCGAGGCCGATCATGAGTCCGATGCCGATACCGGTGTAGGCCTGAATCTGGGCGACCAGTTGCAACTTTTCCATTTTGCTTTCCCTTTCTGACGAAGATTGGAAGGTGGGTCGATTATGGCAAGCGGAGTTCTAGTGATGCTCGTGCGCCATCGCAATGTAGGCGACGGTCAGCATCATGAATATGTAGGCCTGAAGTATCGCGATAAAGCCGTCGAAGACGATCCATGCGACTTGCGCCAGCCCTCCTCCGATCGTGCCCAAGTATCCGCTGGACGCGAGCAAAGCGATCAGCAGGAACATTATTTCGCCCGCGTACATATTGCCGAACAGCCGCAAGCGAGTGCGACAGGGGCTTTGAGATGTATTCGATCAGGTTGAAGAGCAGATTGAAGGGGACCAGCAACGGCGCCGCCCACCACGGCCGCATTCCGAACGGCGACCCGTACAGTTCGTGCAGCCAGCCGCCGAGGCCCTTGATCCGGATGCTATAGAAGATCATCAAGCCGAGCACCGAGAGCGAAAGCGCGAATGTCGTGTTGACATCCGCGGTCGCCACGCCGCGCCAGGCGTGCAGGTGAAACACGTGGGCGTAGATCCAACGCCATGATATCGACCGGTAGCAGGTCCATCATATTCATGAGCAGCACCCACAAGCCGACCGTAAGCGCGATTGGCGCGACTACCTTGTAGTCGTGGTGAAACATGCTCCGCACCTGATCGTTCACGAACTGGACAGTGAGTTCGACGAACGCCTGAGTCTTGGACGGAACCCCTGAGGTCGCCTTGCGCGTGACTAGCCAGAGAAAGCCCAGCACCAGAACACCGAGGACGGCCGAAGTGATAACAGTGTCGTAGTGGATGGTCCAGAAACCGCCCTCTTCTGTGACACGTTCGGCAAAGAATGTGAGGTGGTGCTGGATGTAGGATGCTGCGTCGAGTTCGTGTTCCGCTGCCATCGCCTGTACCTACGCTTTGATCAGTCTCGAATCAGAATCGCTGCTTGGGCCACGAACACCGTCAGCACGAACGCGGCAATGAACGCACCGGGCACTAGGTCAGGGTAGTTGGTCAAGACCAGCCAGAGCTGCAGAACGATCACCGTTATCTTGGCCGCATCGGCCCGGATCATCGTCCGGACGGTTGCGGCCGCCGTCCTGGGGCGGCCGAGTCGCACCAGCATCGCGAACACGACGCCGGCGGAGATGTTTATGATTCCCCCCAAAAGCGCCGACAGAGCCCCATGCCAGCCCGCCCACCACCCTCCCAAACCCGCCGCCCCCGCGCTTGCCAGCAACTGCCAGAGGGCGATCCGGCCGGCGAGGTGACGCGGTGCAGAGAGTGACGCGGGATCGAACCACCGGCATTCAAGCAAACCTTTGGATTGTAAGGTTTCTTGCCGCAGTGCGTCAACGAATGTCGCATCGCAGAATCAGGTCCGCGGCGGCGCGCCGCAACGTTGCTAGCCTCCCGACAGCGCGCACACGATCATGACTTCGTCGCGCTCCGTCAGGGGCGCGTCAAGGCTGCGCTCCTGCATGCCGTTAACGAAGAATCGGATGTGCGGGCGGATCTGCCCTTGCTCGTCGATGATGCGGAAACGCATGCCCGGGTAGCGCCGGTCGAGATCGACGGTGAGCGCACCGAGCGTCTGACCTAAGGCGGTGACTGATTTGGCGTTCGCGGTATAGGAGCGCAAGGGGCCGGGAATAAGCACGCGCATCGCGTCATCCCCGCTCGCACCTAGGCCGATTCCACCGCGTAAATATGGGGCAGGTGCGCCGCCAGGCATTTCCAGGTGCGGCCCTCGTCGCGGCTGCCCCATATCTCGCCGCTGGTGGTGCCGAAAAAAACGCCGACCGGATCGCCGGTGTCGGCGGTCATCGCCTGGCGCTTCACGGTGAGCCAAGCCTGGCGTCGACGGCAGCCCGGTGGCGTGACGCTGCCAGGTTTTGCCGCCGTTGACCGAGCGATAAACGGCAGGCTTCCCGCCGGGCGAGACGCGCGGCCAGACGCTCGAACCATCCATCGGAAATACCCACACGCGTGTCGGGGTCGCGCGGGTGCAGCACCATCGGAAAGCCGATCGACCCGACGCTCTTGGGCATGGTCGCCCCGATGTCCTGCCAGCGCTCGGCTGGGCGATCGAGACGGAAAATGCCGCAATGGTTCTGCTGATAGAGGCGGTCGGGCAGAGCCGGGTGCAGGCGCACGCAGTGCGGGTCGTGTCCATATTCCGGGTCGGGTTGGGGCAGAAAATCCGCACGCACGCCCCGATTCAGCGGCCGCCAGTCGGCACCGCCGTCGCTCGATTCGAAGACACCGCCGCTGGACATGCCGATGTACAGGTGTTGCGGGTCGCGCGGATCGATCAGCACCGAGTGCAGCTTCGGTCCGTCGGGGGTTCCGTCCTGATCGCCACCGCACCACGCCTTGCGTTGGGGATGGTCGTTAAACCCGTCAACGCCACGCCAGGTGGCGCCGCCATCCTCCGACCGAAACAGGCCTTGGGGGGAGGTTCCCGCGTACCAAACCCCCGGCATCGAGGGGTGTCCGGGCGTGAGCCAGAACGTATGATCGACGACCCGTCCGCTGCCTTCGCGAAATGCCGGCGCCTGCTTCGCCTCATGCCAGGTGCGGCCCCGGTCGGCAGAACGAAAGATGGTCGGACCGAGATGCCCGGTGCGTGCCGCGGCGAGCAGCGTCTTGCGGTCGCGCACGATCGGCCATGGCATGATGGACAAGGTGCCCGAGGAACTGCGGGCCTGCCAGCCGCCATTTCCGGCGCGTCGCGTCGCTGTGCAGCTGCCACAGGCCTTTCTTGGTCGCGATAAGGAGCGTCACGCCGCTGCTCCGTGGGCTGTGCGCTTGCGCCATATTCTTCTCCCTGATTGCTTCCGCCCGGTAACGGACTGCAGAAGTTACGCCTTCGCGCAAGCGTCGACAAGACCGGCGTGTCGTGTTTGCCGCAAGGTCAGCGCCGTCTCTGCCGGACGCGTATTTTCCGCTACAATCTGCCTTCGCTTGTGCGGGCGCTACATCGCGCGGTGGATGCGCACCGCGGGGACGAGGAGAATGCCATGACGATCAAAGTTGGCGACCGGCTGCCTGCCGGCAGCCTCAGCGAGTTCATCGAGGTGGAAACCGCGGGCTGTGCGCTCGGTCCGAACGACTTCAAAGTCGACGAGCTCACGCGCGGGAAAAAGGTAGTCCTGTTCGGACTGCCCGGCGCCTTCACGCCGACGTGCTCGGCCAAGCACGTACCCAGTTATATCGCCAATTGCGACAAGCTCAAGGCCAAGGGAGTCGCTGACATCCTATGCATGTCGGTCAATGACGCGTTCGTCATGGGCGCCTGGGCGAAGGACCAGAAGGCCCAGGGCAAGGTGCGCATGATGGGTGACGGCAGCGCGGCTTACACCAAGGCGCTGGGCCTGGAGCTCGATCTCACGCCGCGCAACATGGGCATGCGCTGCCAGCGCTTTTCCGCGCTGGTCGAAGACGGCGTCGTCAAGGTGCTGAACATCGAGGCCCCCGGCAAATACGAAGTTTCCGGCGCGGAAACGATGCTCACGCAACTCGGCTAACGCAGCTTCACCAGGATTCCGTCGAGCTGGTCGAGGCTCGAATAGCGGATGATCAGCCGGCCCGCGCCCTTCCGGGCCGGCTCGATCCGAACGGCAGCGCCCAGCACCTCGGCGAGCTCGCTCTCCAGCCGCGCGAGATCGCCGTTGGCGGCGCGCCGCGAAGCGCGCTTGCTCTTGCCGGCACCCGGATGCAGCATCGCTTGCACCAGCCGCTCGGCATCGCGCACCGACAGCGCGTCGGCGACGAGTTTCGCAGCGGCGGTGGCCTGCTGTGCAGCCGGCAGCGGGAGCAGTGCCCGCGCATGTCCCATATCGAGCTTGTCGGCCAGAACGAGTGCCTGCACCGACGCCGCGAGTTGCGTCAGGCGCAACAGGTTGCTAACCGCGCTGCGCGAACGACCGACCGCGAGTGCGGCGGCCTCGTGGGTTAGTCCGAATTCATCGATCAAGCGCCGGATGCCCTGCGCTTCCTCAAGCGGGTTCAGGTCTTCGCGCTGGATGTTCTCGATCAGCGACAGCGCCAGCGCCGTCTGATCCGGCACGACGCGGACCAGCGCCGGAATCACCTTGAGGCCGGCGCGCTGCGCGGCGCGCCAGCGCCGCTCGCCCGCGACGATCTCGTAGCGACCCCCGGCGATCGGACGAACCAGGATCGGCTGCATCACGCCCTGCGCCTTGATCGATTCGGCCAGCTCGGCTAGCGAGGCCTCGTCCATGCGCGTGCGCGGCTGATAGCGGCCCGGGCCAATCCGATCGAGGGCGAGCGATTGCAGCGCGTCGCTGCTTGCCGTCTCGTCGGATCCGGACAGCAGCGCATCGAGCCCGCGCCCGAGTCCTTTAAGCTTAGCCATTAGCGACTCCCATCGCCGGCGCCGCCACGGCGCCGCCCGCCTCGTCCCGCCGCAGGATCTCGCCGGCAAGCGCGAGGTATGCCTGTGCGCCCTTGGAGGCCTTGTCCAGATGCAGCGCCGGGATGCCGTAGCTCGGCGCCTCGGCGAGGCGAATGTTGCGCGGAATGACAGTGCGATACACCTTATCCCCGAAGTGCTTCTGCAAGTCGGCCGACACGTTGAGCGCGAGCGTGCTCCGCGGGTCGTACATGGTGCGCAGCAAACCCTCGATCTCAAGCTTCGGATTCAGATGGGCGCGCACGCGCCGGATCGTCTGGACGAGATCGGACAGTCCCTCAAGCGCGTAGTACTCGCACTGCATCGGGATGAGCACGCTGTCGGCCGCGCACAAGCCGTTGAGGGTCAGCAGCGAAAGCGAGGGCGGGCAATCGAGCAAGATGAAGTCGTACTCCTGGACCACCTCCGAGATGGCGGTGCGAATCTGCGATAGCGCGTCGGCCAGGGCGTCTTTCAGCCGCATCTCGCGTTCGGGCAGATCGACCAATTCCACTTCGGCGCCGGCAAGCTCGCGGTTCGAGGGGACCAGATCGAAGCCGCCAGAGGGTGAGCTCGTTCGAACGTCGGCTATTTTCTTTTCACCAAGCAGGACTTGGTATACCGTGTGTGTAAGCGCACGCTTGTCAACGCCGGCGCCCATGGTCGCGTTGCCTTGAGGGTCCAGGTCCACGAGCAGCACGCGACGCTTCATTGCCACCAGGCTGGCGGCAAGATTGACGCTCGTAGTCGTCTTGCCGACTCCGCCCTTCTGGTTGGCCACGGCGATGATCTTGGTCATGGCGACAGAGCGTCCGTCTCGACAATCACCAGGTGCCGGGCGGCGTCGAGGCCGGGCACGGTGAGCGCCGGTAGCGCGGCCAGGCGCAGGTTAGGCGGGCAACTGCCCGAGCTCGGCGTGCGGATACTCACCCTTCATGGCAATGAGGCAGCCACCGGGGCGCACGAGGTGGCCCGCGGCCGCCCAGAAGGAGGTCAGGTCGGCAAAGGCGCGACTGATCGCCACGTCGAACGCAACCTCCGGCCCGATAATTTTCGACGCGCGTCGCCGCGACGATGACATTGGGCAGCGGCAACTCGACGGCGGCCTGGCGCAGGAAAGCGGTCTTCTTGCCTTGGCTGTCGAGCAAGGTCACGCGCCAATCTGGGCGGCGCGATGGCCAGCGGGATACCCGGCAGCCCGCCACCACTGCCGACATCGACCAGCCGCAGGCCGGGGCGTTGCGGCAGGTGGGGCAGCGCCGCAAGGCTGTCGAGCAGATGGTGCGTGACCATCCGTTCGGGTTCGCGAATTGCGGTCAAGTTGTGAGTGCGGTTCCACTTGTCGAGCAATGCCACGTACGCGAGCAGCTTAGCCTGTGCCGCGTCATCGAGGTCGAGGCCCAGCGCGGCAACTCCCGCGGCCAGGGTGCCCGCCGAGCCTCATGCGGTGAGTTTTTCCGGACTCGCCGGCGCGTCCTTGAACCCTCGCTTCAGATGCACCAGCAGCAGCGAGATCGCCTGCCGGGGTCACCCCGGAGATGCGCGCCGCCTGGCCGAGCGTCTCTGGGCGATGCTCATTGAGCTTCTGCTGCACCTCGGTCGAAAGGCCGCGCACCCGACGGTAATCGATGTCGGTGGGCAGGCGCTGGGTTTCCTGGGCTGCGCGGCGGCCGATCTCCTCGTTCTGCCGGTCGATGTAGCCTGCATATTTGATGGCGATCTCGACCTGCTCGGCAACCGCCGCCGCCGCGACACCGTCGCCCGCGCCCGGCAGCGTCATGAGCTTGGCGTAGGTTACGCCCGGGCGACGGAGCAGCTCCGCGAGCGTGGCGTCACGTTCCAGGGCTTGGCCCAGCACCCGCTCGGCCGCGGCGGGCTCCAAGCGACGCGGATCGACCCAGGTCGACTCAAGGCGGGCCAGTTCACGCCCGACCGCGTCCCGCTTGCGGCAGAACACATCCCAACGGTTATCGTCGACACTGCCGAGGCGGCGTCCGACCTCGGTCAAGCGCAGATCGGCGTTGTCCTCGCGCAACTGCAGGCGATATTCGGCGCGGCTGGTGAACATCCGATAGGGCTCGCTGACTCCGCGGGTAACCAGATCGTCGACCAGCACGCCAAGGTAGGCTTCGTCCCGGCGCGGCGACCAGCCTTCTTCGCCGCGCGCCCGACGCGCAGCGTTGATGCCCGCAAGCAGGCCTTGCGCGGCCGCCTCCTCGTAACCGGTGGTGCCGTTGATCTGACCGGCGAAGAACAGCCCGCCGATCGCCTTGGTCTCGAGGCTGGCCTTGAGTGCGCGCGGATCGAAGTAATCGTATTCGATCGAATAGCCGGGACGCAGGATATGCGCCTGCTCGCAACCCGAGCATCGAGCGCACCAGGTCCAGCTGGATATCGAAGGGCAGCGAAGTCGAGATGCCGTTCGGGTAGATCTCGTGCGTCTCCAGGCCCTCCGGCTCGAGGAAGATCTGGTGGCTCGTGCCGCTCGGCAAAGCGCACGACCTTGTCCTCGATCGACGGGCAGTAGCGGGGGCCGACGCCCTTGATGACGCCGGTGAACAGCGGCGAGCGGTCGAGGCCGCCGACGGATGATCTCGTGGGTGCGTTCGTTGGTGTGCGTGATCCAGCAGGGGACCTGCCGCGGGTGCATGGCGCGGTCGCCCAGGAAGGAAAATACCGGCGCCGGGTCGTCGCCCGGCTGCACGGCCAGACGCGAAAAATCGATCGTCCGGCCGTCCAGGCGGGGCGGCGTGCCGGTCTTGAGCCGGCCGACGGGCAGCTTCAGTTCGCGCAGTCGCGCGCCCAGGGTCGCCGCGGGCGGTTCGCCGGCGCGGCCGGCGGCGTAGTTGCGCAGGCCGACGTGGATCAAGCCCGACAGGAACGTGCCCGGTGGTCAGCACCACCGTAGTCGCGTCGAAGCGGACCCCGATCTGGGTCGACCACGCCGACGACGCGGTCGCCGTCGAGCACCAGATCGTCGACGGCCTGCTGGAACAAGCGTCAGGTTCGGCTGGTTCTCGAGGCGGGAGCGGATGGCTCGCTTGTAGAGGATCCGGTCGGCCTGGGCGCGTGTGGCCCGCACGGCGGGACCCTTGCTGGAATTGAGAATCCGAAACTGGATTCCCGCCTGCGTCGGCGGCGAGCGCCATCGCGCCGCCGAGCGCGTCGATTTCCTTCACCAGGTGCCCCTTGCCGATGCCTCCGATCGACGGATTGCAGGACATCTGGCCCAGCGTTTCGATGCTGTGCGTAAGCAGCAGCGTCCGGCAACCCAGGCGGGCGGCGGCGAGCGCCGCTTCGGTGCCGGCGTGGCCGCCACCGACGACAATGACGTCGAAGTGTTGGGGAAACTGCATGGGTTTACGTCACAAAAAACGCCCGCGGAATCGAGCGCCGATGATACGGCAAACGTGGCATCGACAGAAGCCGCGGGATGCGGCGGGTGTGTTTCACGTGAAACACAGGCTCTTGTTTCACGTGAAACGTGACCCGCCTTGGCCGTTAGTGTGGGGTCGGACCCGGTCGACTCCCGCACCACCAATTTGATGGGCGCGGCGAACCCGGCCGGCGGGGTGCCATGCTCGAGGCAGGCGAGCAAGGACTCGGCCAGTTGCGCACCTACGGTTACGGAAGCAATGCGCACGGTGGTGAGCGCCGGAACCGCGCGCCGCGCAAAGTCTGCGTCACCAAACCCGATGACCGAAACGGCGCGTGGCACGGCAACACCCCGCCCCAGGCAGGCACGCACTGTCGCCAGGGCATACAGGTCGCGGTCACAAATTACGGCCGTTGGCGGGTCAGGCTGCTCGAGCAGGCGTTGCATCGCTGCCTGGGCGGCGTCGCCCCCATGCACCGGCGCAGTCGTGGCCACGCGCCCCCCGCCGAGCGCATCGGCCACCCCCGTGGCGGTCGCGGACGCGAGGGCGATGACGCCGAACCGGCGATGGCCCAGGTCGAGCAGATAACGGCATGCGAGCTCCGCACCGCGGCGGCGGCCCCCGTCGATGAACGACTCGCCGCCCGCTTCGTCGCCAATGGCGATCCAAGGCAACCGGCGCCGTCGCAGCACCGGGGAGAGTTCGTGCGCATGTGCCGGATCAGCCAACACCAGCCCTTCGGCGCCGCGGCCCAGCAGTTGCTGCAGCGCGCTAGTCGGACTGGGCCCCCCCGGTCCCTCCGTGGCGACGATCACCAGGCCGTGACCCGCCGCCGCGAGCCTACGTTCGAGCGCGGTCAGGGTGTCGGCCAAGTGCGGCTCCGCCAAGCTACTGACCATGACCCCGATCAGGCCTGAGCGCCTAGCCGCCAGGGAGCGCGCGGCGAAATTCGGTGCGTACCCAAGGCGCTCCGCCGCGGCCAGGATGCGGCCGCGCAGGTCGACGCTGACCCTGCCCGGGTGGGCCAAGGCACGCGACGCCGACGCGGTCGAAACGCCGGCCGCACGCGCGACTTCGCGCAAAGTAACGGACAATGGCCGGTCGGGCATAAATTGGAATCGTTTGCTGCAAACGTTATCTGCAAGCGATTGCAGCATGCGGTTGCCGAGCTAATACAGTCTAGTGGTAACCCTGGCTCAGCGCAAGCCGCCGGGAGACGGGGTGACGTGTTGAAGGCTCTCCGCCGCAGCCGGCGGCTAGGAAGCGAGCTTCGCTTCGAGCTCGCGCCGTCGGATCGCCAGCGCCTCCGGCTGTTTGCTGCCCAGCTGGCTCAGAAGCACATCGTGCGCGGCGAGCTCGCGCTGCCACAATTCAGGCTCGAGTCGCATCACCTGCCCAAAGCGATCCGCGCTGAAATCCAGTCCGCCCCAATCGAGGTCAGCGTACTCCGGCTGCAGGCCCAGGGGAGTCTCCACGCTCCCCGCCCGCTGGTGGCAACGCTCGATGATCCACTTGAGCACCCGCATGTTCTGGCCAAAGCCAGGCCACGCCAACCGCCCGTTGGCGTCGGTGCGAAACCAGTTGACGTTGAAGATCTTCGGCGCGAAGGGCACCGCGCGGCCCATCGCAAGCCAGTGCCGGAAGTAATCGCCGATGTGATAGCCGCAGAACGGCAGCATTGCGAAAGGATCGCGCCGCACTTGCCCGACCTCGCCGCTGGCTGCGGCGGTCGTTTCTGACCCCATGGTCGCGGCCTTGTATACGCCGTCCTCCCAGCTGGTCGCCTCGACCACCAGCGGTAGCGTGTCGCTGCGGCGGGCGCCAAAGATGAATGCGGCGATCGGCACCCCCTCCGGGTTATCCCATTCAGGATCGAGCGACGGACATTGCGTCGTGGCGACCGTAAAGCGCGCGTTCGGATGCGCTGCTGGCCGGCCGCAGCCGGGGGCCCACGACCGGCCTTGCCAGTCGATCAGGTGCTCTGGCGGCTCTCGGGTCATGCCTTCCCACCAGACGTCGCCCTCGTCGGTAAGGGCAACATTGGTAAAAATCACATTCGCCCGCAGCGTCTCCATCGCGTTGGGATTTGATTCGTACGACGTTCCCGGGGCGACGCCAAAATATCCGGCCTCGGGATTGATCGCATGAAACCACCCATCCTTCCCCGCCTTGATCCACGCGATGTCGTCGCCAACGGTGGTCACCGTCCAGCCCTCGAGGCCCTTGGGCGGGATGAGCATCGCAAAGTTGGTCTTGCCACAGGCGCTCGGAAACGCGGCGGCCACGTAGGTCTTCTGGCCCTGCGGCGAAGTGACACCGAGGATAAGCATGTGCTCGGCGAGCCAGCCTTCGTCGCGACCCATCACCGATGCGATGCGCAAAGCGAAACACTTCTTGCCCAGCAGCGCGTTGCCGCCATAGCCCGAACCAAAGCTCCAGATTTCCCGCGTTTCCGGAAAGTGCACGATGTACTTTTGCGTCGGGTTGCACGGCCAAGGCACGTCTCCCGCCCCCGGCTGCAGGGGCGCGCCGAGCGAATGCACGCAGGGCACGAACGCCCCGTGCTCGCCCAACACCTCGACGACCGCGCGCCCCATGCGCGTCATGATGCGCATGCTGGCCGCAACATACGGGCTGTCGGTCAGCTCCACCCCGATGTGGGCAATCGGGCTGCCGAGCGGCCCCATGGAAAAAGGCACCACGTAGAGCGTCCGTCCCCGCATGCAGCCGTCGAACAACGCGTCCAGCGTCGCGCGCATGGCCTGCGGCGCAACCCAGTTGTTGGTGGGCCCGGCATCGTCCTGGCGCTCGCTGCAAATAAAGGTTCGATCCTCGACCCGCGCTACATCGGCCGGGTCGGAGCGGGCCAGGTAACTGTCAGGCCGCCGCGCGGCGTTGAGGCGGATCAACGTCCCGCCGGCCACCATTTCGGAACACAGGCGGGCGTACTCCTCACGCGATCCGTCACACCAGGCGACGCGGTCCGGACGCGTGCGCTCGGCAATGCGCCGCACCCAGGCGACGAGCTCCGCGTGGCGCACCCACCCCGGTGCCTGCACGGCGGCGGCCGCGAGGGCAAAACTGGATTCGGATTGATTCATCGGTATTGGCTAAGACGCGCAGCGTGCGCGCGGCGTTCCGCAAGCCTGCATCCGCGCCGCCGTGTCAGATGGCAGCTAAACGACAACTCTAGCACGCGTCCCGCGCACCCCGTAATCCAGACCGCGGACACACAATCGGTCAGGCCACCGGACCGCGACCGGCACGCGCCCGCGCGCGCGCTTGGCGTCGGTAGCGCAGCCAACTAAACAGCGGCGCCGTACAGGTGAGCAGCAAAACCACCCGCGCGACGTGGAACGCGGTCACAACCGGGACTCCGAGGCCCAGCACCTTGGCGGTGATCGACATCTCGGCAATGCCTCCCGGTGCAGTGGCCAGTACCAGCGTCCCCGGATGCAAGCCCGTCACCGCGGCCAGCGCGAGGCCGAACCCCGCCGACAACACCATTGCGACGACAATACTCGCCACCACCGCGCCGACAAAGCGCGGGGCGCGGCGCAGAAAGCTGCGCTCGAAGCGCGCGCCCAGCGCGCAGCCAAGCAGCAGCTGGGCGGTGTTGGTGAACCCACGGGGAACGGCCGACAAGTTGATCTCGGCCACGGTAAGGGGAATGGCCACCGCCAGTGCACCCAGCACGAACGCGTTGGTCACACGCAGCCGCTGCAGCACCCATCCGCCCGCCAGTGTGCCCGCAAGTAGCGCGGCGAGACCGAACGGCCGCACCTCGGCGGCGCCGGGTCGAAACGTGTCGGTTCCGTGCAACTGCAGGATCGCGAAGACCCACGGAATCACCAGCACCACGAGCATCATGCGCAGCGACTGCGCGGCGGCGACCTCATCGACGCGCGCCCCGAAACGCTCGCCCAAGATCGACATCTCCGCGGCCCCGCCCGGCACGCTGGCGAATACCGCGGTCGTCCGGTCGACCCGCCCCAAACGAACCAACACATAGCCGGACAGATAGCCAAGCGCCAGCGCGAACAGCGCGCCCAGCAGGAGCAGCCACCAGATGCGGGTTACCTGCTCGGCCACCAACGGCGTGAAGTAGAGGCCGAGCGTGGTGCCGATGATCCATTGCCCGGCCTGGCGACCCCCGGGCGGTGCGCGGCAGTCGATGCCCAGGAAGCGGCAGGCCGCGACCGCCACCAGCGGTCCGATCATCCACGGCAACGGTGCATGCAGGGCCACGAACACCGCGGCCGCCGCCAAGCCGATCGCCAAGCCTTTTGCCGCGGGCTGCCACGCGCCCAGGTGCGCGCCGATGCGACGGACCCGGGCCAAGGCGTGGATGATCAGCCCTTAGCCGGCGCGGCAGCGTCCACCGCCGCGGGCGCTTCGCCCCAGCCGCCGCCCAACGCCTTGATCAGGGCCACGCTGTCGGTGAGCCGTTGCCCGAGAATCGTCAGCGCCGCGCGCTCATTGGTCAACGCGGTAGCCTGCACCACGACGACGGCAAGATAGTTGACTGTACCGGCGCGATACTGGTTTAAGGTGATGGTCACTGACTCGCGCGCCGCTTTCACCGCCTCGTCCTGCACGGCCGCCTCCTCCTCGAGGATGCGCAGTGCCGCCAGGTTGTCTTCCACATCCTGAAACGCGGCGAGAACGGTCTGCCGGTAATTGGCGACGTTCTGGTCGTAGGTGGCGATCGCCTGCGCGGTCTGCGCTTGGCGCAATCCCGCGTCAAAGACAATTTCGGCCAATCCCGGGCCAATCGACCAGTAGCGACTGGGCAACTTGAACAGGCTGGACAGCAGCGTGCTCTGGAAGCCGCCGGTCGCCGACAGCGTGAGCGCCGGAAAGAAGGCCGCCTCCGCGACCCCGATCTGGGCGTTGGCCGCGGCCGCACGCCGCTCGGCCGCAGCAATGTCCGGACGCCGCTCCAGCAGCTCCGACGGCAGCGCCACTGGAATGTTCGGAAACACGTTCGGCGCGGGTTCGACCGCAATCGAGAATTCCGCGGGGGGCTTGCCCACCAGAACCGCGATGGCGTGCTCGAGTTGCGCGCGCAGAACCTTGGCGTCGATCGCCTGCGCCTGCGTCGACTTGAGCTGTGTCTCGGCTTGCGCGACGTCGGCCCGCCCCGCTACGCCGACGGCATACTGGTTGCGCGTCAGCTGCAGCGATTTTTCGTAGGCGTCGACCGTATCGTTGAGCAGCCGGATCTGCGCATCCTGCGCGCGCAGCATGAAGTAATCTTCGGCCAGTGTCGCCTGCGCCGAGAGCGTTGCCGCGCCGAGATCGCCGGCGCTTGCCTGCTCGGTGGCTTCGCCGGCCTCGACGGTGCGGCGGACCTTGCCCCACAGGTCGACTTCCCATGTGGCGTCGAGCGAGACGTTGTAGCTGTTGGCACCCCCTCCGCCGCCGGTCGAGTTGACGTTCCCGCCCGAGACGCTGGGCCGGCCCCCGCTGCGCGTCATGCTGGCATTGGCCGTGACGATCGGGAAATAGGCCGCGCGCGCCTGATCG
This sequence comes from uncultured beta proteobacterium, assembly GCA_963777455.1. GTDB lineage: Bacteria > Pseudomonadota > Gammaproteobacteria > Burkholderiales > Casimicrobiaceae > PALSA-1003. The sequence continues at coordinate 1,038,404 of CAVZQQ010000004.1, read as the reverse complement.
GTCAACGCATGCGCCTCGCGCACCGCCGCTTCGGCGCCCTTGATCGTCTGGTTGCTGATCGCGACCTGTGTCACCAAGGCATTGAGTTGCGGATCGTTGAACACTTCCCACCAGTTGCCACGCGGCTTCTCGTCCTGCGGCGCCGCGTGCTTCCAGTCCTGGGTCTCCTTGTAGGCCGCCGGCGTTTCCACCGGAGGCCGAACGTAATTCGGTCCGGCGGTGCAGCCGCAAAGCAGCGCGGTCCAGGCGATCCAGCGCACGTACCGGCGCCGCCGCACCGGATTTGCCAACCTGTTGCCCATTTCCATTAGTCTCCCGTTTGCGCCGCAGGACTTGCGCCGCGTCGCCCTGGCTCGCGCCGGCTTCGCAGCCATAAGCCGAAGCGATCAAGATAAAGATACACGACCGGCGTGGTGAAGAGCGTCAGCAGCTGGCTAAGGATCAGCCCGCCGACGATGGCGATGCCCAGGGGCTGTCGCAACTCGGCGCCGTCTCCCGTGCCAATGGCCAGCGGCACCGCGGCAAACAGCGCCGCCATTGTGGTCATCATGATCGGGCGAAAGCGCAACAGACAAGCCTCGAAAATCGATTCGCGCGAGCTCTTGTTGTGCTTGCGCTCTACCTCGAGCGCAAAGTCGATCATCATGATGGCATTCTTCTTGACGATGCCGATGAGCAGGATTACGCCGATGAGCGCGATGACGCTGAACTCGGTATGAAATAGCTTCAGAGCGAGCAGCGCGCCGATGCCCGCCGAAGGCAAGGTCGACAGAATCGTGATCGGGTGCACATAGCTCTCGTAGAGAATGCCCAGCACGATATACACGGTGAGCAGGGCGGCCAGAATGAGCCACGGCTGGCTGTTGAGCGAATCCTGGAATGCCCGGGCCGTCCCCTGAAAGCTGCCGTGAATGCTCGCCGGAACGCCAAGGCGCACCAGCGCGGCCTCGGTTGCGTCGGTCGCCTGCCCGAGAGAGACCCCTTCCGGCAGGTTGAACGAAATGGTGGACGCGACGAACTGCGATTGATGATTCACCGCCAGAGGCGTGTTGGTCGAAACGTAATGGGCGAACGCGGACAGAGGCACCTGAGCGCCCTTGGATGAGCTCACGTACACCTGATTGAGCGCACCAGGCTCTTGCCAGTATTGGGGCGCCGCCTCCATCACGACGTGGTACTGGTTTAGCGCCGCGTAGATCGTCGACACCAGGCGCTGGCCGAAGGCGTCGTTCAGCGTCGCGTCGATCAGCGTGGGCGAGACGCCCAGCCGCGCTGCGGTGTCGCGATCGATCACCAGCGAGGTCTGCAGGCCCTTGTCCTGCTGGTCGGTATTGACGTCGACCATCTCCGGCAGCGCGCTCATCGCCTGCCGGATGCGCGGCTCCCAGAGTGCGCAATTCGTCCAGGTCGTCGGCCTGCAGGGTGTACTGGTAGGTCGCGTTGGACGCGCGGCCGCCGACGCGGATGTCCTGGACCGGATTCAGGAACAGCGTGGCGCCCGGCTCGTTGGCCAGCTTGCCGCGCAAGCGCGCGATGATCTGGTCGACGGAATCCTTGCGCACTGACAGCGGCTTGAGCTGCACGAACATCCGGCCCGTATTGCGCTGCGCGCCGCCGGTGAAGGCGACGACATTTTCCACCGCCGGATCGGCGCGAACGATGTCGACGAAACCGGCCAGTTTGGTCTGCATCGCCTGGAAGGAGATGCTCTGGTCCGCCTGGATGAAGCCGATCAGCCGGCCGGTGTCCTGCGTCGGAAAGAAGCCCTTGGGGATGATCGATGTACAGATAGACATTCAGGCATACGGTCGCGAACAGGATGAGCATGACGATGGCGCCGTGATCGAGCGCCCAGGCCAGACTGCGTTCGTAGCCGCGGAGCAGCCGCTCGAATGCCCGCTCACTCCAGGCGTACAAACGGCCGTGGGGCCGGCCCTTCTCCGAGCGCAGCAGCCGCGAGCACATCATCGGCGTCATGGTGAGCGACAGCACGAGCGAGATGATGATGGCTACCGACAGGGTCACCGCGAACTCGCGGAAGTAGCGCCCGACGATGCCGCCCATCATCAGAATCGGGATGAATACCGCAATCAGCGACAGGCTCATCGACAGGACGGTGAAGCCGACTTCGCGCGCGCCGAGCAGGGCCGCTTGCATCGGCGCCAGTGCCCTCCTCGATATGGCGCGAGACGTTCTCCAGCACCACGATGGCGTCGTCCACCACAAAACCGGTGGCGATGATCACCGCCATCAGCGACAGGTTGTTGAGGCTGAAGCCGCACAGGTACATGACGCCGAAGGTCGCGATCAGCGACACCGGCACGGCCACGCTCGGAATCAGCGGTGGCCCGCCAGTTCCGCAGGAACACGAACACCACCAGCACGACCAGGCAAACTGCCAGAATCAGCGTGCGCTCGACGTCGTGCAGCGAGGCGCGGATGGTCGTGGTTCGCTCCACCACGACGTCGAGCTTGATCGCGCTCGGGATCGATGCGCGCAACAGCGGCAGCATCGCGGTTACGCTGTCGACCGTCTCGATGATGTTGGCGTTCGGCTGGCGGAAAATGATGATCAGAACCGACGGTTTGCCGTTCGACGAGCCCGCGTTGCGCAGGTCCTGCACCGAGTCCACGACCTCGCCCAGGTCGGAAAGTTTGACCGCGGAGCCGTTGCGGTATGCGACGAGGAGCGGCTCGTATTCGGCTGCCGTCTTCGCCTGGTCGTTGGCGTAGATCTGCCAGTGGCGGTCGCCCTCTTCGACCGCGCCTTTCGGGCGGTTGGCGTTGGTGGCCGCGAGCACGGCGCGCACGTCCTCGAAGCCGATGCCGTATTTGTTGAGCGCCTGCGGGTTGAGCTCCACGCGCACGGCTGGCAACGAGCTACCGCCAACGAGCACCTGACCGATCCCCTGCAATTGCGAGAGTTTCTGCGCGATGATGGTCGAGCCCGCGTCGTACATCTGCCCCTGCGTCATCGTGTCCGAGGTGAGCGCCAGGATCATGATCGGCGCGTCGGCGGGGTTGACCTTGCGGTAGGTCGGATTGCTGGGCAATCCGGTCGGCAGCAGGCTGCGCGCCGCGTTGAGCGCCGCCTGCACGTCGCGCGCCGCGCCATCGATGTCGCGACTGAGGTCGAACTGCAGCGTGATGCCCGTCGAGCCCAGCGCGCTGCTCGAGGTCATCTCGGTGATGCCGGCGATGCGGCCCAGCGAACGCTCGAGCGGCGTCGCCACCGTCGCCGCCATGGTTTCGGGACTCGCACCCGGGCAGCGACGCCTGGACCGAGATGGTCGGGAAATCGACCTGCGGCAAGGGCGACACCGGCAGCAGCGGAAACGCGGCGGCGCCTGCGAGCGCGAGCCCAATGGTCAGCAGTGTGGTCGCTACCGGCCGCTCGATGAACGGCGCCGACAGGTTGCCGCGTTCGTCGTCGGTCTCGGTGGCGCGGATCTGCCATGTCAATCTCCGGGCATCGGCGCGGCTCCGGGCTCGCGCTTCTGCGCGCGGCGGTGCTCGACCCGGCGCGCGAGGCCGTCGAAGGCCAGGTAGATCACCGGCGTGGTGAACAGGGTCAGCATCTGGCTCACAATCAGGCCGCCGACCATGGTGATGCCGAGCGGGTGCCGCAACTCGGAGCCAACGCCCCAGCCGAACATCAGCGGCAGCGCCGCCAGCAGCGCCGCCATCGTCGTCATCAGGATCGGGCGGAAGCGCAGCAGACACGCCTGATAGATCGCCTCGCGCGGCGGCTTGCCCTCCCTGCGTTCCGCGTCGAGCGCGAAGTCGATCATCATGATGGCGTTCTTTTTCACGATCCCGATCAGCAGCACGATGCCGATGATGGCGATGACGCCGAGGTCCTGGCCGAAGAGCATCAGCGCCAGCAGCGCGCCGACGCCGGCCGAGGGCAGCGTCGAAAGAATCGTCACCGGATGGATATAGCTCTCGTAGAGCACGCCGAGCACGATGTACATGGTGATGATCGCGGCCAGGATCAGCCACAGCTCGTTGGCGAGCGAACCTTGGAACGCCGCCGCCGCGCCCTGGAACTGGATCTGCGCGCTTGCCGGAAGCCCGAGTTCCTGCTGGACCTTTTGCGATTGCCGTCACCGCCGCGCCGAGAGAAGCGCCCGGCGCGAGATTGAACGATATGGTCGCGGCGGGAAACTGGCCGACGTGGTTGACGACCAGCGGCGCGGCGTGCTCGCTGATCTTGGCGATCGCGGTCAGCGGGACCTGCGGCGTCGCCTGTCTGGCTCACCGCGGTGCCCGACGCGGTCGTGACGCCCGCACCCGGCGACGCCAGCGCGGCGGACGCGTTGCCGCCGCTGGCGCTTGCCGCCGGCCCGGTCGCGGACGCCGTGGGTGTCCCCGAGTTAGCCGCCGGAACGTAGATCTGCGCCAGCGCGTCCGGGCCCGGCCTGGAACCTCCGGCCTCACCTCCAGCACGACGCGGTACTGATTGGTCTGGGTGAAGATCGTCGACACCAACCGCTGCCCGAACGCGTTGTAGAGCGCGTTGTCCACCGTCGCGGGCGTGATGCCGAACCGGCTCGCGGTCGGCGCGGTCGATGTCGACGTACACCTGCAGGCCGCCATTCTGCAGATCGGTCGCCACGTCGGCGAGCTCGGGCAGCTGGCGCAGGCGATCGACGATCTTCGGCACCCACAGCGCCAGCTCGTCGGGGTCGACGTCCTCGACCGTGAACTGGTACTGCGTCCGGCTGACGCGATCCTCGATCGTCAGATCCTGCACCGGCTGCATGTAGAGCGTGATGCCCTGAACGTCGGCAAGCCGGGTTTGCAGGTTGTGGATCACGTCCGCAGCCCGGGCGCTGCGCTGGGCCAGCGGCTTCAGGTTGATCAGCATGCGGCCGCTGTTGAGCGTCGTATTGGTGCCGTCGACGCCGATGAACGAGGACAGGCTCTCGACGGACGGATCCTGGAGGATGACGTGCGCCAGCGCCTGCTGCCGCTCGGCCATCGCCGCGAACGATATCGTTTCCGGCGCCTCAGTGATGCCCTGGATCGCGCCGGTGTCCTGGACCGGAAAGAACCCCTTGGGAATGAAGATGTAGAGCACGATCGTGAGCAGCAGCGTGATCAGCGCCACGATCAGGGTGGCGCCCTGGCGATCGAGCACCCAGTTGAGCATCTGGCCGTAGCGCGCGATCAGGCGGTCGAAGATCTCGCCGCTCTTGCGGTAGAACCGGCTCTGTTGCTCCTTCTCCGTGTGGCGCAGGAAGCGCGCGCGACATCATCGGCGTCAGCGTCAGCGACACGACCGCCGAAATCAGGATCGAGATGGCCAGCGTGATCGCGAACTCGCGAAACAGCCGGCCGACGACGTCGCCCATGAACAACAGCGGGATCAGCACGGCGATCAGCGAGATCGTCAGCGAAATGATGGTGAATCCGATCTGCTCGGCACCCTTGAGCGCCGCGTCGAGCGGCTGTCTCGCCAGCCTCGATGTAGCGGGCGATGTTCTCGATCATGACGATCGCGTCATCGACAACGAAGCCGGTGGCGATGGTCAGCGCCATCAAGGTCAGGTTGTTGATGGAGAATCCGGCGAGGTACATCACGCCGAACGTGCCGATCAGCGACAGCGGGACCGCGACGCTCGGGATGACCGTCGCCGACAGGCTGCGCAGGAACAGAAAGATCACCATCACCACCAGGGCGATGGCGAGGAACAGCTCGAACTGCACGTCGTGCACCGACGCCCGGATCGTCACCGTGCGGTCGGTCAGCACCGTGACCTTGATCGCGGCGGGAAGCGATGCCTGCAGCTGCGGCAGCAACTGCTTGATCCGGTCGACGACATCGATGACGTTGGCCCCGGGCTGGCGCTGGATGTTGACGATGACCGCCGCCTGCCTCGTTGGCCCACGCGGCGAGCTTGGTGTTTTCCGCACCGTCGATGACATCGGCGACGTCGCTCAGCCGCACCGGCGAGCCGTTGCGATAGGCGACGATCATGTTCTTGTAATCGGCGGCGCTCTTGAGCTGATCGTTGGCGTCGATCGTCGAGGCCCGCGTCGGGCCGTCGAAGCCGCCCTTGGCCTGGTTGGTGTTGGCATTGCCGATCGCGGTGCGCAGGTCGTCCAGCGACAGCCCGTACGCCGCGAGCGCGGTCGGATTGGCCTGGATGCGCACCGCGGGGCGCTGGCCGCCGCTGATGCTGACCAGCCCGACGCCGGGAAGCTGCGAGAGCTTGGTCGCGAAACGCGTGTCGGCGTATATCCTCGATCTGCGGCAGCGGCAGCGTTTGCGACGTCAGCGCCAGCGTCATGATCGGCGTGTCCGCCGGATTGACCTTGTTGTAGATCGGCGGCGTGGGCAGGTCGGCCGGCAGAAAACTGCCCGAGGCGTTGATCGCCGCCTGCACTTCCTGTTCCGCGACGTCGAGCGACAGGGTGAGGTCGAATTGCAGCGTGATGACCGAAGCCCCGGCGGAGCTCGTCGACGACATCTGCTTGAGCCCGGGCATCTGCCCGAACTGGCGCTCGAGCGGCGCGGTGATCGACGAGGTCGTGACGTCCGGGCTCGCGCCCGGGTAAAGGCTCACCACCTGGATCGTCGGGTAATCGACCTCGCGGCAGCGCCGAGATGGGCAGCAGGCGATAGGCGATGATGCCGGCCAGCAGGATGGCGAGCATCAGCAGCGAGGTCGCCACCGGCCGCAAGATGAACGGGCGGGACGGGCTCATCGCAGGCTCATCCTCGATGGGCTCACGCGCGAGCCGGCGCGATCTTCAGCCGCCCGCTTGGCGCCGGGCGGCCTGGACCTGCTCGGCTGCCCTTGGCCGGCGCCGGAGGCTCCCTTGGCGCCGGGTGCCGTGGCGCCCGGGGCGCGGCGCGTGTGCTGGCATCGATCAGTTCCACCTTCGAGCCGTCGCGCAGCTTGTCGGCGCCGTCGACCACGACCTGGTTGCCCGGGTCGAGCCCGCTCGTGCACCTCGGTGGTCTCGCCCTCGACCGCGCCCAGCTTGACCGGCGTCACGGCCACGGTTTGGTCCGGCTTGACCAGGAACACGAACGTGCCGGGCGCGCCGCGCTGAATCGCGGCGGACGGAACCAGCGTCGTGTCCTGCCGCGTCTCCACGGCCATGCGCACGTTGACGAACTGGTTCGGAAACAGCGCCCCGTCGGCGTTGGGAAATTCGGCTTTGAGCTTGACCGTCCCCGTGGTCGTGTCGATCTGATTGTCGATGCGTCAGCAAGTGGCCGGTCGCGAGCTTGGTCTTGCCGGCTGCGGTCGTAAGCCTCGACCGGCGACGTTGCTGCTCCGCTCTGCATGCGCTTGACGATGCGCGGCACGTCGTCCTCGGCAACCGGATAGATGACGGTGATCGGCTGCTCCTGCGTGATGGTGACCAGGCCGTTGGCTATCCGCCGCGTGCACGATGTTGCCCGGATCGACCAGGCGCAAGCCCACGCGGCCGGTGATCGGCGAGGTGATGCGCGAATAGGTGAGCTGGAGCTTGGCGTTGTCGATCGCGCCCTGATCGGATTTGACCTGGCCCTCGTATTGGCGCACGAGCGCTTCCTGCGTATCGACCTGCTGGCTGGCAATCGAATCCTGCTTGAGCAGCGTTCGATAGCGCTCGAGGTCGATGCTGCGCATTCTTGAGCAGCGCCTGGTCGTGCGCCATCGTTGCCCTTAGCCTGGGTAAGCTGCACCTCGAACGGCCGCGGGTCGAGCTGGGCGAGCAGGTCGCCCGCCTTGACCTTCTGGCCTTCGCGGAAGGCTCACGCTCATGAGCTGGCCGTCGACCCGCGAATGCACGACCACGGTGTTGCGCGGCGTCACTGTTCCGAGGCGCATCGATGTAGACGTCGATGTTGCCTTTGCGGGCGGTGGCGGCGGCCACCGGCAGCGGCCGCGCTTGGCATCGCCGCGCCCTTTTTGCCCGCCGGCGCAGTGGCCGGCGTGCGCAGCACGAACCAGCCATAGTGCACGCCGCGATCGAGGACGACCACGACCAGGCCGCTATCCAGACCGACCGCCGGCTGTGCGCGGCGTCCTTAGCACGAGCGTCGTGCAGCGCGTCGACCTCGGGTGGCAGAGTGTCATTCATCGGAGGCGTGCGCGGACAGGAGGGAAGCGGGGCGATGGTTTAGTCCGATTCTAGGGCCAACGTTCGCTGCCAGTTGTAACCAATTATTATCGGCCCGCGCCGCGGTCGGTCCGCAATCGGACGCCATCCTACGCGCATTACGGCGGCCATACGCAGCCGGCCGTGCCCTCTAGCACGGCTGCCCGCCACGACCGCGCCGGTCGGGCCTTGGCCTGCAGCGCGCCTCTGGTCCTACTTGCCGATGCAGAAGCGGCTGAAGATCACGCCGAGCAGATCGTCGGCGGTGAACTCGCCGGTGATGGCGGCGAGCGCTTCCTGCGCCGCGCGCAAGTTCCTCGGCGAACAGCTCCAGCGGCGGCGGCGGCACCTCGAGGTGCGCCGCGGCAGCCGCCAGATGCGCCGCCGCCGCATGCAGCGCCTGCAGGTGCCGCTCGCGCGCGAGGAAACGTGCCCTCCATGTCCTCGCTCGCGCCGACGGCGGCGAGGATCGCCTCGCGCAGCAGCTCGATGCCGGCGCCGTCTTGGCGCGGACAGCCAGACTTCGACGCTCGCGCCGTTGTTCGGCATGACCGTCGCGGCATTCAGGCCGGCGAGGTCGATCTTGTTGCGCACGACGACGCGCGGCAGCTCCGCCGGCAGCTGGCGCGGCGATCGCGGGTCGGCCGGATGGTCGGGCTCGCGCGCGTCGGTGACGATCAGCGCCAGGTCGGCCTGCGCGACGCCGCCCAGGTGCGCTCGATGCCCAGTTTTTCCACCACATCGGCGGTCGGACGCAAGCCCGGCGGTATCGATGACGTGCAGCGGAATGCCGCCGATCTCGATGTGGCTGCGAATGGCGTCGCGCGTGGTGCCCGGCAGCTGCTGTCACGATGGCGACGTCCTCGCCCACGAGCTGGTTGAGCAAGCTCGATTTGCCCACGTTGGGCTGGCCGATCAGCACCACCCCGAGTCCCCTCGCGCAGCAGGCTCCCCTGGCGCGCGCGGGCACGCATAATCGGCCACGCGCGCTTGCGCAGCGCGGCGAGCTTGCCGGCGGCGTCGGCGCGCGCGCACGAACTCGATGTCCTCTTCCGGAAAATCGAGCGTGGCCTCGGTGAACATCCGCAGCTCGACCAGCGTCTGCACCGCGCCGTGGATCTCGCGCGAAAAAGCGCCGGTGAGACTGCGCGCGGCGGCGCGTGCCGCGGTCGTCGTCGCCGCTTCGATCAAGTCGGCGACCCCTTCGGCCTGCGCCAGATCGAGCTTGCCGTTGAGAAACGCGCGCTGCGTGAATTCGCCGGGCTCGGCCAGCCGGGCGCCCAGATCGAGGCAGCGATTGAGCAGCAGCGCCGAGCACCGCCGGGCCGCCATGGCCATGCAACTCGAGCACGGTCTCGCCGGTGTAGGACGCCGGGGCCGGGAACAGCAGCGCGAGGCCCTGATCGAGCGTCTCGCCGTGCGCGCCGAGAAAAGTGGCGACCGTCGCCACCCGCGGCGCAAGCGGGCGGCCGATGATGCCGGCAACGATGCGTCCGAGATCGGGGCCGGAGACGCGCACCACGCCGATGCCGCCCCGGCCGGCCGGCGTGGCGACCGCGGCGATGACCTCGGTCGGCGCCGGCACTAGCGCCCCTCGCCCTTTAGCGGCGCTTGGCCGCCGCGGCCGCGGCTTCGCGCGTGAGCAGGCGGTTCATGTGCCACTGCTGGAAGATCTGGATGGCATTGTTGATCAACCAGTACAGCACCAGGCCGGACGGAAAGAACAGGAACATCACCGAGAACGCGATCGGCATGATCTGCATCACCTTGGCCTGCACCGGATCCTGGATGGGCGTCGGCGAGAGCTTGACCTGCAGGTAGGCGGTGATTGCATAGAGCACCGGCAGCACGAAATAGGGATCGGGCGCGGACAGGTCGTGGATCCAGCCGATCCATGGCGCGTGCCGCAGCTCGACGGCTGCACAGCAGCACCCAGTAGAGCGCGATGAACACCGGGATCTGCACCAGAATCGGCAAACAGCCGCCGAGCGGATTGATCTTCTCGGCCTTGTACAGCTCCATCATCTTCATCTGCAGCTGCTGCTTGTCGTTCGCGTATTGCTCCTGCAGCGCCTTCATCTTGGGCGCCACCAGCTTTCATCTTCGCCATCGATCGCGCGCTGGCGTGATTGAGCGGGTAGAACGCGCTCTTGATGAGCACGGTCATGGCGATGATCGCCCAGCCCCAGTTGCCGAGCAGCGAATGCAGCCATTTGAGCAGCCAGAACAGCGGCGCGGCGATCACCTTGAAGATGCCGTAATCGACGACCAGATCCAGGCCGGGGGCGAGCGACTTCAGCGTGTCCTGCTCCTGCGGGCCGACGTAGAGCGGCACGCTCAGCGGTCGCGGTCGCTCCCGGCGCGATGGTCCCCATGCGGAATCTTGACGCCGGCGTAGTACAGGTTGTCGATCTTGTTGACGTAGAACTCGCGGGTGAGCTTGGCCTGCATCCGACGGAAGCCACGCCGCCACGAAGTAATGCTCGACCATGCCGATCCAGCCGTTGTCGGTCTTGTCGGTGAATTTCGCCTTGCCCTTGTCGATGTCGGAGAACGAGAGCTTCTTGTAATTGTCGGCTTCGTCGTAGAGAACCGGGCCGGTGTACGCCGACGGCGCGCCCCAGCTCTGGACTCCCGGTCGGCTTGCTGTCGCGCGCGAGCTGAAAATAGGCGACCGGTGCGATCGGCGCGCTGCCCGCCGTTGCTCACCTCGTAGCTCACGTCGATCACGTAGCTGCCGCGATGGAACGTCAGCGTCTGCGTCACCTTGACGCCGGTCGGGCGTGGTCGCGACGAGCTTGAGGTCGAGCTTGTCTGCGCCGGGAGCGAGCTCGCGCGGCCCGGGCAGCGCCTGCCATAGGGTGTGGTGGTTCGGCAGGCCCTCGCCGATCAATCCGCTCTCGGCCAGGAACGTTCGGTTCCCGTTTTTCTGCAGCAGCACGTAGGGCTTGTCGGCGTTGTCGGTGTCGTGATGTTCGGTCAGCGCGACCTCGGTGATGACCGCGCCCAGGGTATCGACCTCGGCGACGTAGCGGTCGGTCTTGATCGCGATGGTTTCGCCGTGCGCCGTCGCCGCGGCGCATTCGCGGCCGGCGCGCCGGGCACGGCCGCCCGCGGCGGATGGCGCCCGGCACCGCGCTCGGCTGTCGGTGGCGGCTGGGCTGCGCTCTGCTCGGGCGCGGGCAACGGCGGCGCGTGCTCGCTCTGCCAGCTGCTCCCATAGGAACAGCGCGGAGAACGAGAAAATGACGAACAGGATCAGGCGTTGAGGTATCCATGGACGCGGGACGAGTGGGGGCAGGCGACGGTGCGTCCGCTTCAGGGCACCGGGTCGTGGCCACCCGGATGATAGGGATGGCAGCGCGCGAGGCGGCGCGCGGTGAGCCACGACCCCTTGCCCGCACCATGGCGTTCGATCGCTTCCCGCGCATAATCGGAGCAGCTTGGATAGAAGCGGCAGTTCGCCCCGAGCAGCGGGCCGCACGGCGTACTGGTACGCGCGCAACAGCGCAAGCAGCAGCGATTTCATCGCGGCGCGGCGCGGCACTCGGCGGACAGCAACCCGTCGAGCAGCCGGCCCGCCTCGGCGGCGATCCCGCGTCGAGTTCGGCCGGCGGCACAGGGCTGGCGCAGTCGGATGATCAGGTCGAACGCGTTCATCGCCGGCCGGCGGCTGCGGATGGCCTCGCGCAGCATGCGCTTGAGGCGGTTACGGTCGACGGCGCGCCCGAGGAGCTTCTTGCCGATCGACGTAGCCGACCCGGCCGCTGGCCGCAGTGGTCGGCATGGCGAGCAGTTGCAGCCGGCCCGCTTCGAAGCGGCGACCGCCGCGGAACACCGCGGCAAAAGCCGCGGTGCCGCGGAGACGATGGCGGCGGGTCAAGCCGAAGGGGTGTCCCGAAGCTGGTCAGACGGCCAGCCGGGCGCGACCTTTGGCGCGGCGCGCACGCAGGACCTTGCGGCCGCCGACGGACTTCATCCGGGCGCGGAACCCATGGGTCCGCTTGCGCCGGACTACCGAGGGCTGGTAAGTGCGTTTCATTGCTTTGCCTTGCTGGGAAAAAAGCTTTGTATTAGAGCGTTTAGCGCACCATTCTGTCAAGGCAAATCGCGCCGCACCGCGGCACAGCGCGCGCACTGCGCGCGCTGTGGATAACTCGCGCCGAATGCGCGTACAATTCGCCTCCAACGGGCACCGTCGCGGCGCCCGCGTTTTTTCTCCAGCCCCGGACTCCCCGCCTCATGTCGACTGCCGCGTTCTGGCCGAGCTGCCTGGAAGCTTTCCGGCGCGAGCTCACGCCGCAGCAGTTCAATACCTGGATCCGGCCGCTGCGCCTCGAAGCACGCCGGCGAGGGCCTGGTGCTGATCGCGCCGAATCGCTTCGTGCTGCAGTGGGTCAAGGAGCGCTTCGCCGGACGCATCGAAGAGCTCGCCACCGTTGCGCTTGGCCGGGCGCCGCGCATGGCGCTCGTCGTCGCCGAGGAGCAGGATCGGCCGGCGGCCGTGGCGGTCGCGGCGGCGGCCGCGCCGGCGCCGGTCCAGGGCGGCCGGCGCAGCGAGCAGGCGAGCCTCAACCCGGGGTTCTCCTTCGCCTCCTTCGTCGCCGGCAAGGCCAATCAGCTGGCCCGCGCCGCCGGCCTCCAGGTGGCCGAGCATCCGACCTCGTACAACCCGCTGTTCGTCTACGGCGGCGTCGGCCTGGGCAAGACCCACCTGATCCAGGCGATCGGCAATCACATCCTCGACGCCAGCGCGGACGCGAAGATTCGCTACATCCATGCCGAGACCTACGTCTCCGACGTGGTGCGGGCCTATCAGCACAAGGCCTTCGACGACTTCAAGCGCTATTACCGCTCGCTCGACCTGCTGCTGATCGACGACATCCAGTTCTTCAGCGGCAAGAGCCGCACGCAGGAAGAGTTCTTCTATCTGTTCAACACGCTGATCGAGGCGCACAAGCAGGTGGTGATCACCTGCGACACCTACCCGAAGGAGATCGCCGGCATCGAAGAGCGCCTGATTTCGCGCTTCGGCTGGGGCCTGACCGTGGCGCTCGAGCCGCCGGAGCTCGAGATGCGCGTGGCGATCCTGCTCTCCAAGGCGGCTGCGACCGGCATGAAGGTCGACGAGCAGGTCGCGTTCTTCATCGCCAAGCACATCCGCTCCAACGTGCGCGAGCTCGAGGGCGCGCTCAAGCGCGTGCTCGCCTACTCGAGTTTCCACGGGCAGGAGATTTCGTTGTCGCTGGCCAAGGACGCGCTGCGCGACCTGCTCGCGGTGCAAAACCGCCAGATCTCGATCGAGAACATCCAGAAGACCGTCGCTGACTACTACAAGATCCGCGTCTCGGACATGCACTCGAAAAAGCGCTCGCGCGCGGTTGCGCGGCCGCGCCAGGTCGCGATGGCGCTGGCCAAGGAGCTCACCCAGCTGTCGCTGCCGGAGATCGGCAGCAATTTCGGGGGCCGCGACCATACCACCGTGCTGCACGCATGCCGCCAGATCGCCAAGCTGCGCGACTCGGTTCCCGAGATCAGCCACGACGTGAACTTTCTGCTGCAGGTGCTGCGCAACTGAGCACCAATGGCCACGAGCTGCGCGCCGGGAGGTAGGAATCGGGTGCGAAGCAGTCTATAATTTGTGGATTGAACGTCCCGTTTTGAAACCCGCGTTTTCGTCCCCAAATCACCCACAGGCTGCCACAGCGGTTTTCTGCGTGGTTGTCCTTGCGCCAAGCTCACGGGGCGAATGGGCGATTTTCGGAGTTGTGACGCCGAACCGGTCTGTCTCTATTAGCTATTCTTAGGTTTGAATAATGCAATTAAAACAAATACCCAAGGACGCGTTGCTCAAGCCTCTGCAGGCCGTTTCCGGCATCGTCGAGCGGCGCCAAACGCTGCCGATCCTGGCCAACGTCCTGCTCGAGCAAAAGGACGGACGGCTGTTCGTCACCGCGACCGACCTGGAGATGCAGATCACTGCGCACAGCGATCTGCCCGGCAAGCAGGACCAGTCAATCACGGTCGGGGCGCGCAAGCTGCAGGACCTGCTGCGCGCGCTGCCGGAGGACGCAGCGCTCACCGTCGATACGGCGGGGGGCAAGATGACGGTGCGGGCGGGACGCTCGCGCTTCAACCTGCAAACGCTGCCGGCGTCCGACTACCCGCGCATCAGCCTGGCTCAGGAGCAGCTGCAGACGATCGCGCTGCCGCAGCGCGACTTTCGGGGGCTGCTCAAGCTCGCGGAATTCGCCATGGCGCAGCAGGACATCCGCTATTACCTGAACGGCATGCTGCTCGTCGTCGACAAGGGCTCGCTGCAGGCGGTGGCGACCGACGGGCATCGCCTGTCGTATGCGAGCCTCGCGGTGACCGGGCGACTATTCGCGACAGGAGGTGATCCTGCCGCGCAAGACCGTGCTCGAACTGGGCAAGCTGCTTGAGGACAGCGAGGAGCCGGTAACCATCGACATCCTGGCCAATCAGGTGCGCTTCCGGTTTGCGAACATCGAGCTCGTCAGCAAGGTGGTCGACGGCAAGTTTCCCGACTACAACCGCGTGATCCCGAGCGGCCATTCCAAGCAGCTCGACCTGTCGCGCACCGAGCTGCTGCAGGCGCTGCAGCGCGCGGCCATCCTGTCGAACGAGAAATTCCGCGGCGTGCGCCTGGTGCTCGGCAGCCGACCAGCTCAAGATCATCTGCACCAACAGCGAGCAGGAGGAAGCCGAGGAGGAGCTCGAGGTCCCCTACAAGGGCGAGGCGCTCGACATCGGCTTCAACATCACCTATCTGCTCGACGTGCTGCACAACCTGGCCACGGACCAGGTCGTGCTGGCGCTCGGCGATGCCAACTCCAGCGCGCTCATCACCATGCGCGAGCGCAGCGACTACAAGTATGTCGTCATGCCGATGCGGATCTGATCCTTGGACCGAGTATTGGACCCGCCCGAGGCGCCGACTCTGAGTCGGCGTCGGCGTTTAATGGACTGCACGATGCGAGATAACTGCGAATGAGTAAGGACAACAACGGCAACGGCGGCGAGTACGATTCCAACAGCATCAAGGTTCTGAAGGGCCTCGAGGCGGTGCGCAAGCGCCCGGGCATGTACATCGGCGACACCGCCGGACGGCACCGGCCTGCACCACATGGTGTTCGAGGTGCTCGACAACGCGATCGACGAGGCGCTGGCCGGCTACTGCGACGACATCAAGGTCGTCATTCACGCCGACAACTCGGTGTCGGTGGTCGACAACGGGCGCGGCATCCCGACCGACATCAAGGAAGACGACGAGCAGAAGCGCTCGGCGGCCGAGATCGTCATGACCGAGCTGCACGCCGGCGGCAAGTTCGATCAGAACTCGTACAAGGTGTCGGGCGGACTGCACGGCGTCGGCGTGTCGGTGGTCAACGGTCTCTCCGAGTGGCTCAAGCTGAAGATCTGGCGCGACGGCGACGATCGCACCAGATGGAATTCCGGGACGGCGTTCCGGTCGCGCCGCTCGCCGATCGTCGGCCCGACCGAGCGGCGCGGCACGGAAGTGCATTTCAAGGCTTCGCCGGTGACCTTCGGCACAACGTCGAGTTCCACTACGACATCCTGGCGCGGCGCATCCGCGAGCTCTCCTTCCTGAACAACGGCGTCAAGATCGAGCTCATCGACCAGCGCGACGGCAAGAGCGAGAACTTCGCCTTCACCGGGGGCATCACGGGGTTTCGTCGAGTACATGAACCGCAGCAAGACGGTGCTGCACCCGAAGATCTTTCACGCCACCGGCGAGAAGGACGGCGTCACCGTCGAGGTCGCGATGCAGTGGAACGACTGCTACGTCGAAGTCGGTGCAGTGTTTCACCAACAACATTCCGCAACGCGACGGCGGCACGCATCTGACCGGCCTGCGCCAGGCGATGACGCGCACGCTCAACAACTACATCGAGAAGGAAGAGTTGGCCAAGAAGGCCAAGGTCGAGACCACCGGCGACGACATGCGCGAAGGGCTGACCTGCGTGCTGTCGGTCAAGGTGCCGGAGCCGAAGTTCTCGTCGCAGACCAAGGACAAGCTGGTTTCCTCGGAAGTGCAGCCGATCGTGCAGGAAGTCGTCGGCGGCAAGCTCAACGAGTTCCTGCTCGAGAACCCGAGCGACGCGCGCATCATCTGCGGCAAGATCATCGAGGCGGCGCGGGCGCGGGAGGCGGCGCGCAAGGCGCGCGAGCTGACGCGGCGCAAAGGCATCCTCGACGGCATGGGGCTGCCCGGGAAAGCTTGCCGACTGCCAGGAGCGCGATCCGGCCCTGTGCGAGCTCTATCTCGTCGAGGGCGATTCCGCGGGCGGCTCGGCCAAGCAGGGCCGCGATCGCAAGTTCCAGGCGATCCTGCCGCTGCGCGGCAAGATTCTCAACGTCGAGCGCGCGCGCTTCGACAAGCTCATCAGCTCGCAGGAAATCGTCACCCTGATCACCGCGCTTGGCACGGGCTTCGGCAAGGGCACCGGCGACAAGGAGGACAAGGACGCCTTCGACATCGCCAAGCTGCGCTACCACCGCATCATCATCATGACCGATGCCGACGTCGACGGCTCGCACATCCGCACGCTGCTGCTCACGTTCTTCTATCGCCAGATGCCGGAGTTGGTCGAGCGCGGCCACATCTACATTGCCCAGCCGCCGCTGTACAAGGTCAAGCAGGGCAAGCAGGAGACCTACCTGAAGGACGACCACGAGCTCAAGCAGCACCTGCTCCGGGTCGCCATGAACGGCGCGGAGCTGATACCTGGCGCCGGCAAGCCACCGCTGGCCGCGCAGACCTTCGAGAACGTCGCGCGCGAGTACCTGCTGGCCGAAGCGGTGGTCGAGCGCGTGGCGCGCGTGGTCGATCCGGCGGCGCTGTACGCCATGCTCGGCGGCGTGCGCGTCGATCTCGGACAGCGAAGCGGCGGCGACTGCGCAGCGCGCAGGCGCTGCAGGACGCGATCGCCGATCCGGAAGTGCGGGTCGAGGCGCGCTACGACGCGGCGGCGGAGACGCGGCGCCTGGTCATCGTGCGTACGCACCACGGCACGCCGCATCTGACCGCGCTCGATGCCGGACTTTCTGGCCAGCGGCGACGGCGCGCAAATCCGGGCCGCCGCCGACGTCCTGCAAGGCCTGATTCAACCCGGCGCCGTCATCAAGCGCGGCGACAAGCAGCTGGCCGTCAAGTCGTTCAAGGAAGCGCTCGACTGGCTGTTCGCCGAGGCGCGCGCGAGCGTCGCTATCCAGCGCTACAAGGGACTGGGCGAGATGAATCCGGAGCAACTCTGGGAGACGACCATGGATCCCGATGTGCGCCGCCTGCTCCGGGTGCAGATCGAGGATGGCGTGGCGTCGGAGGAGATCTTCTCCACTCTCATGGGTGACGAGGTCGAGCCGCGGCGTGCGTTCATCGAATCGAACGCGCTCGGCGTGCGCAACCTCGACGTCTAGGCGAGCGCTCGGGGGTCGATCGGATGGCGGATCGCTCGCGCTGCTTTCGCGCCTGGGCCTGAAGGCGCACAACGCCGGTGCCTGCGCGGGCCCGCAGGCGTGGCTCGGTGCGGGGCCGCTGCTATCTCGCACAGCCCAAGCGACGAGTCGCCGCTGGCCGAGGTCGCCACCGCGACGGCCGCCGACTACGATGACGGTGCTCGCGGCTGCGGTCGCGGCCGCGCAAGCCTGGCGCAAGGTGCCAGCGCCCAAGCGCGGCGAGGCGGTCCGCCGGCTGGGACTGCTCCTGCGCGAGCGCAAGGATGCGCTGGGCACGCTCGTCGCCCTCGAGAACGGCAAGATCAAGGCCGAGGGCGATGGCGAAGTGCAGGAAATGATCGACATCGCCGACTTCGCGGTCGGCCAGGCGCGCATGCTCTACGGCAAGACCATGCACTCCGAGCGGCCCTTGCATCGGATGTACGAGCAGTGGCACCCGCTGGGCGTGGTCGCGCGTGATCACGGCCTTCAACTTCCCGGTGGCGGTTTGGGCGTGGAACGCGCTGCTCGCTGCGGTTTGCGGCAACGCGACTGTGTGGAAGCCGTCGCCGAAGACACCGCTGGTTGCCATCGCGGTGCAGCACCTGTGCAACCGAGATCGAAGCGGAACTCGGCCTCCCGCCGATCTTCACGCTGCTCATCGACCCGGGCCGCGAGACCGCCGCCCGGCTTGCCGCCGACCCGCGCATCCCGCTGGTATCGTTTACCGGCTCGTCGGCCGTCGGCCGCCAGATCGCGCAGGTGGTGGCCGGCCGCTTCGGCCGCTGCCTGCTTGAATGCTCGGGCAACAACGCGATCATCGTCGCCGAGGACGCCGATCTTGACCTGGTCATTCCCGCCGTGGTGTTCGGCGCCGCTGGCACCGCGGGCCAGCGCTGCACCAGCACGCGGCGGCTCCTGGTGCACGAATCGATCGAAGCGGAGGTCGTGCGGCGGCTGGTGGCCGCGTATGCGCAGATCCGCATTGGCGACCCGCGTGCGCCTGCGACATTGATGGGACCGCTCATCGACGCGGCGGCAGTGGCCGGCTTCCGGCGCGCAGTCGACGAAGCGGTGGCTGCCGGCGGCACCCTCCTGTGCGGGGGCAACGCGCGGCCGGGTCCGGGATTCTTCGTCGAGCCGACGATCATTCGCAACGCGCGCAATGAATGGCCGGTCGTGCAGCGTGAGACGTTCGCGCCGATCCTCTACATTATTGCCTACCGCGATCTGGCCGAGGCGATGACGCTCCACAACGCCGTGCCGCAGGGGCTGTCGTCGGCAATCTTCACGCGTAGCCTGCGTGATGCCGAAGCGTTTCTATCCGCTACCGGCAGCGATTGCGGCATCGCCAACGTCAACCTGGGGACATCAGGCGCCGAAATCGGCGGCGCGTTCGGCGGCGAGAAGGAAACCGGCGGCGGACGCGAGGCGGGTTCGGACGCGTGGCAGGCCTACATGCGGCGGCAGACGAGCACGATCAACTGGAGCCGCGAGCTGCCCCTGGCGCAGGGCATCCGATTCGGCGGCGGCGACGACGCTGCGTAGCGCGCGCTCGGGCGGCTAGGCGGCGCGCTTGCGCTGCGCGGTCTTCGCGGCGGGCTTCGCGACCTTGGTCGGCTTGACGGTCTTGGTCTTGCCGGCTTTGGCTGCGAGCAGCGCCACGGCTTCGCCGAGCGTCACCGCGTCCACCCGGTCCTTGTCCGGCAACGTGGCGTTGATGGCGCCATGCTTGACGTACGGCCCGTAGCGGCCCGCGTGCACCTCGACCGGCTGCTTGTCCTTGGGATGGGGTCCCAGCACACGCAGCGCGGGTGCGCCGCGAGGGCCCCTGGCGCCGCGGCCCTTGCCGGGTTGCTTGGCCTCGAACTCGAAGCCGATCTTGCCGTCAGGCTGCCGCACCAGGTAGGCGGCAAACGGCCGGCGGGTGCGAGCCGAGACGAACTGCAGCAGATCGGTTTTGCCGGTGGTGAGCAGGCGCTCCATCTGGGCGCGCTCGATAGGCCGCTGCAGGATGACGCGTCCGGAGCGGAAGTCGCAGCTTTTGTCGGGGCCCACCGCCCGCTCGCAGACATACGCCGCGGCCAGCTCGAAGACGCGCCCGCCGCACTTGGGGCACGGGCCGAGCGATTCCTGGCCGCTGAAATCCGGTGCTTCGGCCCCCGGGCCGCCGTCGCCGCCATCGCCGAAATCGAACTGGACCTCGTTGACGTCGTTGAGCCTGAGGCGCGCGCCAAACGGGCGACCGAGCTTGCTGCGGAAGCCTTCCAGCGGGCCCACGGCCCGCTCGGTGAGCAGCGCCTCGGCTTCCGGAATCTCGAGCTGGCGGCCGGCGATGATCTTCCACATGCCGAAATCGCAGGCCTGGCACTGGAACTTCTTGTATTTTTCGCGCATTTCGCCGCCGCATTTCGGGCAGCGCGCGGCCAGCGTGGCGAAGTCGCCGGGAATCGTATCGCTCTCGTAGTTGCCCGCCTGGCTGACGATGTGCTTGGTGATGCGAACGATCTCGCGCATGAACTGCTCGCGCTTGAGCTTGCCATGCTCCATCTGCGCGAGTTTGAACTCCCATTCGGCGGTGAGCTCTGGCGAGAAGAGCTCCGGCACGCCCAGGCCGTGCAGCAGCGTCATCAGCGAGAACGCCTTTGCGGTCGGCGTGAGCTCGCGACCTTCGCGGTAAATGTATTTCTCCTGGAGCAAGCCCTCGATGATCTGGGCGCGCGTGGCTGGTGTGCCCAGTCCTTTCTCACGCATCGCCTCGCGCAGTTCGTCATCCTCGATGAGCTTGCCTGCGCCCTCCATCGCGGAGAGCAGCGTCGCTTCGTTGAAGCGCGCCGGCGGCTTGGTCTGGCTGCCGACCACGCGCACTTCCTCGGTGGCCACTTGTTCCTGCGGCAGGACCTTCGCCAGCATCGGTTCGTCCCCGGATTGCGCCTCCTTGCCGTACACCGCGAGCCAGCCGGGATTGACGAGCACCTTGCCCTCGGTCTTGAACGGCTCACCCGCGACGCGTGTGATGCGCGTGGTCAACAGGTGTTCGGCGGGCGGGTAGAACACCGCAAGGAAACGCTTGACGACCAAATCGTAGAGCTTGGCTTCCGGCTCGGACAGGCTCTTCGGCCTTTGGAGCGTGGGAATGATTGCGAAATGGTCCGAGATCTTGGTGTTGTCGAAGATCCGCTTGTTCGGCCGCACCCACTTGGCCTTCAACACCTGGCCAGCAAAGCCGGCGTATGCGTTCTGCTGGCGCAGCGCTTCCAGCGTGTCTTTCACCGTCGGCAGATAGTCCTCGGGCAGCGCGCGCGCGTCGGTACGCGGGTAGGTGAGGACCTTGTGCCTTTCGTAGAGGGCCTGCGCCAGAGACAGCGTGCTGCGCGCCGAGAATCCAAAGCGGCCGTTGGCCTCGCGCTGCAGGCTGGTCAGGTCATAGAGCAGGGGCGGGCTCTGCGTCGACGGCTTGGATTCCTCGGAAACCGTGCCGGGTTTGCCGCTGCACGCGGCGACGAGGGCGCGCGCCTTCGCTTCCTCCCATAGGCGCTCGGCTCGGGCATCGGGTTCGTCGTCGGGCTTGCGAAACTTCTCGTCGAACCAGCGGCCCTCGTATTCGCCGCCCTGGGCGCGAAACCGCGCCAGAACCTCCCAGTAATCGCGTGACTGGAAGGCGCGGATCTTCTCTTCGCGCTCGACCAGGATGGCCAGGGTCGGCGTCTGCACCCGACCGACTGTCGTGAGCTGGAACCCCCCCGATTGGGAATTGAACGCGGTCATGGCACGCGTGCCGTTGATGCCGACCAGCCAATCGGATTCCGAACGGCAGACCGCCGCGTCGGCAAGCGGGCGCATCGCCTCGTCGCTGCGCAAGGAAGCGAACCCGTCGCGTATCGCGCCGGGGGTCATCGATTGCAGCCACAGGCGCTTGATTGGCTTGGCGGTCTTGGCGTACTGCGCGATGTAGCGAAAAATGAGTTCGCCCTCCCGGCCGGCGTCGCAGGCATTGATCAGCTCGGCAACGTCCTTGCGCCGGATCAGGCGCAGCAGCAGGTTCAGTCGCGGCGCGGTCTTTTCCAGTGGCCGCAGGGCGAATTTGGAGGGGATCGCAGGCAGGTGAGTGAATGTCCACTTGCCGCGCTTGACCTCTTCCTCCTCGGGCATGCCGATTTCCAGCAGGTGGCCGACCGCCGAGGAGAGCACGTAGCGGTCGCTTTCAAAGTAATCGTCGTGGCGCGTGAACCCGCCCAGCGCGCGCGCAATGTCGGCCGCGACTGAGGGTTTCTCGGCAATGATCAGCTGCTTGGCCATCGCGTCGTCAACGTGCGGGAGGACCCGCCCCAAAGCAAGGGGGTGAATGATAAGCAAGGACCGTTCGGGTAACAAGGAAGGCGTACGGCCGGGGACCGGTCCGTCGGCCGGGAGCCGCACCCGCGGCTCCCGAAATCAGGCGGCCGGCGGCCTGCCGCGAGACCTGGGGCCCTCCGCAGCGCTGCTCGGAGCGGGGGGCCGCCCCCGGAGCTCCTCGAGCACGTCTTCGGCGGTTTCGACCAGCTTGGCGCCGTCCTTGATGAGGCGATGGCTGCCTTTGGAAAAGGGCGAATGGATCGAACCGGGAATCGCGAATACCTCGCGCCCCTGCTCGGCGGCGAGCCGGGCAATACCGAGCGCGCCACTGGTAAGCGTCGCCTGCACCACCAGCACCCCACGGCTGAGTCCGCTGATCAAGCGATTGCGCCGCAGAAAGTTTGCCGGCAGCGGGGCGGTCCCCAACGGGAACTCGGACACGAGGCAGCCGGCTTGGGCAAGCCGCTTGGCCAGGGCCCGGTTCGCGGGCGGATACACGCGGTCCAGCCCGGTGCCCACGACGGCCACGCTGCTGCCGGCGGCGGCGAGGCCGCCCCGATGAGCCGCCGCGTCAACGCCAGCGCCCAGTCCACTGACGATGGTCCATCCTGCCGCCGACAGCGCGGCGGCGAAGGCTTCGCCGTGGCCGAGACCCTCTGCGGTCGCATCGCGGCTGCCAACGATGGCCAGGGCGGGGCGATTGAGCAGTTCGCGCCGGCCAACGTGATAGAAGGCCGGTGGCGGGTCACCAATGACCAGGAGCGCGGCTGGGTAATCCGCGTCGTCCCAGGCGACCAGCGAATGCCCCGCCGTGGCGAGCCACCGGAGCGTGCGCTCGTAATGCTCAGGCGCCGGGCCGCGCCGAATCGCCGCGGCAAGCGCGTGGGACACGCAGCGCGCGAGGCTCGCCGGGGAGGCGTTGCGTACTTCGACCGGACCGCCGAACGCCTTGAGCAAGCGAACCAACCCGTCGGTGTTCAGACCGGGGACGAGCTGCAGCCACGCCCAAGCCTCGACACGGGCGTCGACATCCATCGATGGGAATTGGCTTAGGGCTTGCGGATGATGTCCCCTACGACGATCGGCTCGGTGGTGTTGAGCACGACGGCATAGGCAACCCGGTCAAAAACCCGGAACACGAACAGCAGGCCGGTGCGCTCGGCCGGCAACTCCAGGTAGCGCGTTGGCTGCACGATCGACTTCGTCTGGTCGACCAGCTTGGAAATGACGTCCGGACCGGCGTACGGCCGCGGATCCTCGATCACCGGCGCAGCGTGGTAGATGGCCAGTACATTGCCGGTTTCCAGCCCGTCCTGCTTGCCGCGGTCCAGGGTCACGATATAGCCGCGGCCGGTTTCGGCCGCGTCGTTGGCGAGCAAGATGATGCGGCCCTCGACAGCCCGCTCGGGAGCGTGCGGCACGTAGTTGATGACGTCCTCGGGCGGCGCCGGCACCAGCAGGTCACCCAACAGGATATCCTCGTTGGCGGTGGCTATCAGCATGGTGCTTACCGGACCAAAGTGCTCGACGTTGGCGGTGCCGAGAAAGCGCATTTCATAGCCCAAGAGCTCGTTGCTGTCGTACGAGCGCAACACCGCGCCGGGGCGGTAGATGTACCACAAGTTGCCGGCCTTTTCGTCGATGTCGACGGCATAGACATAATCGCCGGCGCCGCGCACAACGCGGCTATCCCGCGCAGCGACAATCTTCGCCGCGCCGGGCAGGCCCTCGGGCCCCGTGACCAGCGGGCGTGTCAGATAGGGCTCGATATCACCGGGGGGGATGCTCGGAATAGCCGTGGCTTCCAGCGGCAAAACCCGCACCTGGGGTGACAGCCGATTGCCGCGGTTGGCACCGGACGATTCGAGCGAAAGACGCGGCTGGCCGCCGCTGCGGTCGAGCACGACAACGTCGCCCGGATAGATCCAGTGCGGATTCTTAATCTGATCGCGATTCATCCGCCACACGTCGGGCCAGCGCCAGGGCTCCTTCAGAAACTTGCCGGCGATACCCCACAGGGTGTCGCCCTTCTGCACCGTGTAGCGCTCCGGCGGATTGTCCTGGAGCTTGATATCCTGCGTATCCTGCGCGCGCAGCATGCCGGACGCGAGCAGCAGCGGCACGATGAATGCCGAAAGCAGCAGCGATGCTGTGATAGACTTCGCGCGCATGACGCCTCTCCGCAAGGAATGGTTGAGCCGGCCTTGCTAACGTCCTAAACCGCCGCAAAATAAGGGCTTAGGCGTGATTCTGCATCCCGAACCTGCATTTTGCAAGCAATTATGCTCCTCGACATCCTGGAGTACCCTGACCCACGACTGAGAAAGATCGCGGCGCGCGTGCCCGTGGTCACCGTGGAGGTCCGGAAATTGGTCCGTGACATGGCCGAAACCATGTATGCGGCGCCCGGGGTGGGACTTGCCGCCACCCAGGTCGATATTCCCAAGAGTGTGATCGTGATCGATGCCAGCGAGACGCGCGACGATCTCAGGGTTTTCATTAACCCGGAGATCGTGGCGGCCGAGGGCGCGGCTGAAAGCGAAGAAGGCTGCCTGTCGGTGCCGGGCTATTTCGACAAGGTGCGGCGGGCCGCCCGGATTACGGTGCGGGCCCAGGACGAAAACGGCCGGCCCTTCGAACTGACCACCGAAGGGATGCTAGCCGTGTGTATTCAGCACGAGATGGATCACCTCATCGGGAAGGTATTCGTCGACTACCTGTCGCCGCTCAAGCGCACGCGACTGGCCGCGCGATTGGGGAAGAAGCAGCGAATCGCGAGCTAGCGCCGGGTGGGTCGATGCGCATCGGGTTCGCGGGCACACCCGCGTTCGCCGCGGTGGCCCTGGCGGCGATCCTCGAGACCGGGTTGGCGGTATCGCTGGTCTTGACGCGCCCTGATCGGCCGCGCGGCCGCGGCATGAAGCTCGAGGCGGGACCGGTCAAAGCCCTGGCCCGCGCCCGCGGTCTCCCGGTGCTGCAGCCGGCGAGCCTGCGCGAGCCCGCCACGCGCGACCGGATCACCGCCACGACCCTCGATGTTCTGGTGGTCGCGGCCTACGGATTGATTCTGCCCAAATCGATCCTCGACTGGCCGCGCTACGGCTGCATCAACATCCATGCGTCGCTGCTGCCCCGCTGGCGCGGCGCGGCGCCCATTCTGCGCGCGCTGCTCGCGGGGGATCGCGAAACGGGGATTTCGATCATGGCTATCGATGAAGGCCTCGACACCGGGCCGATTATCGCCCTCGAGCCGGTGGCCATCGCGGAGCGCGAGACCGGCGGCAGCCTGCACGACAAGCTCGCCCTCGCCGGTGCGCGGGCGATTGTGCCGGTGTTGCGCCAGTTGCAGCGCGCCGGGCATCTGCCTGCGTACCCGCAACCCGAAAACGGCGTGACCTATGCAGCGAAGATCGACCGTGCCGAGGCCTATATCAACTGGCAGGAAAGCGCTCCGGTCATCGAGCGCCGGGTGCGCGCCTTCGATCCGACGCCGGGTGCGCGCACGACGCTCGCGGACGAGCCGGTCAAGCTGTGGGAGGCGGCGGCGGTATCCTCCTCGGCGGGCGCGCCCGGAACGGTCCTGCACGCCGACGCCGCGGGTATTTTGGTCGCGTGCGGCGAAGGCGCACTCAACCTGACCGCCCTGCAGCGCGCCGGCGGCCGACGCGTATCCGCCGCGGCGTTTCTGGCCGGCCACCCCCTTGCGACGGGGGCGCAACTGGGTGGCGCGAACGGTTGAATCACCGGGCGCCGCCGCCATCTAAGTGGGTGCAAACCCCGCTTCGATCGGGACAGGAGAAGACGAGCAATGATAGGCAACACCGTCAAGACAGGATTATTGATGGCGGCGATCATGGCCCTTTTCGGCATGGTCGGCGCGGTGCTGGGTGGCGGCCAGGGCATGCTGCTCGCGCTCGTGCTCGCGGCGGCGATGAATCTGTGGGCGTACTGGTTTTCTGACACGATGGTGCTCAAGCTGTATCGCGCCCGCGAAGTCGATACGACCACGGCACCGCAACTCTACGACTCGGTCAAGGAGCTCGCCGGTCAAGCTGGGCTGCCGATGCCAAGGGTCTATCTCATTGACGAGGCGCAGCCGAACGCCTTCGCAACGGGCCGCAATCCCGAGCATGCGGCGGTTGCCGCGACCACGGGCATCCTGCAGCTTTTGACGGCGCGCGAGTTGCGGGCGGTGCTCGCCCACGAACTCTCGCACGTCAAGCATCGCGACATCCTGACCTCGACAATCACCGCCTCGATTGCCGGGGCGATTTCGACCCTGGTGCAGTTCGGGATGTTTTTCCGCGGACGCGATTCCGACCAGCGCAACCCGCTCGTTGCCCTGCTCGTGCTCATTCTGGCGCCGATCGCGGCGATGCTGATCCAGCTGGCGATTTCGCGCAGCCGTGAGTACGACGCCGATCGCAGCGGCGCAGAACTTTCAGGCGATCCGCGCGCGCTCGCCGAAGCGCTCGCCAAGATCGAGCGATACAAGCAGGGGCTACCGCTCGAGATCGCCGAGGAGCATCCGGCCACCGCGCACCTGATGATCATCAATCCACTCTCCGGCGGGGGCCTTTCCGGCCTGTTCAGCACGCACCCGCCGACCGCCGAGCGCATCCACCGCTTGCTGGCGATGGCCGCGTAGGCCCGCTTGCCCTCTGCGATGGAGCAAGCGCAGCGCATCGCAGCGAAAACGGTACGGCAAGTTCTGGCGGGCAAGACGCTGCCCGTAGCTTTGGGCGATAGCACCGACGCGGCGGCGGGCGAGCGCGCGCTAGTACACGAGCTCGCCTACGGGACCCTGCGCTTCCTCGGGCAGCTCCGCGCGAGCGTGCACCACCTCGCTGACCGGCCACTCGTCGACGCGAGCGTCGAGGCGTTACTCTGGGTCGCCCTCTACCAGCTCATCCATACACAAGCACCGGCGCACGCGGTGGTCGACTGTGCCGTGCGCGCGACCGGTGGCCTTAACCGCACGTCGGCCAAGGGGTTGGTCAACGCGGTCCTGCGCAACTTCCTACGCCGCCGGGAGACGGTGCTTGCGGCGGCGGCACAGACGCCGGAGGGGCGTTTTTCCTATCCCCCGTGGTGGATCGAGCGCCTGCACGCGGAGCGACCGGAACGCGGCGCGGCCATTCTCGACGCGGGCAATGCCCGTCCACCGCTTTGTCTGCGGGTCAACGTTCGGCGCATCGCCCCCGAGGCCTATGCCGCCGCCCTAGCGGCGGAAAATATCGGCGCGGCACTTGTCGGCGCGGCGGGATTGATCCTCGATAAGCCGCGTCCGGCTACCGCATTGCCCGGTTACGCGAACGGCTGGTTCTCGGTGCAGGATGCGGCGGCCCAGCTCGCCGCGCCGTTGCTTGATGCGCGCCCGGGCATGCGCGTGCTCGACGCGTGCGCCGCACCAGGGGGCAAAACGACTCATCTTGCCGAGCTCGGCGCACTCGATCTCACCGCGATCGACATCGATGGCGAGCGGCTGGGCCGCGTGGCCGAGAATCTGCAGCGGCTTGGCCTTTCGGCGCAGCTTGTCGCTGGCGATGCCGCCGATCCGGGCGGATGGTGGAACGGGATCCCGTTCGACCGCATTCTTGCCGACGTACCGTGTACGGCGTCCGGCGTCGTGCGTCGCCATCCCGATATCAAGTGGCTGCGCCGCGAGACCGACGTCGCTGGCTTCGTCGCGCAACAGCGCCGGCTGCTCGACCCGTTGTGGGCCGTGCTCGCCGCTGGCGGTAGGCTGCTCTACTCGACATGCTCCGTGTTCCGGGCGGAAAACGCGGACCAGATCGATGCCTTTGTCGCCCATCATCCGGATGCGACGCGGCTGCAACTACAATGGCCCGGAGCAGCGGCTTGCGCAGACGGACAACTCTTGCCAGCCGAGGGCGACGCAGAGCACAATCACGACGGGTTTTTCTACGCCCTCCTGCAGAAGAACTAAATTCCACTCGGATCGCAGCGGCTCGCCGCCGCCCGTGGCATGTCGCCAACGAACCGCTTTTTCGGCCTGTTGTGCCTGATCGCGTCGCTCGCGCTCGCCTTCGCGCCGGCGGCGATTGGCGACACGATTACGGTCAAGTCCGCGGAGCTGCACCCCGAGGACGAGAACTACGTGCTCAATGCGCAGTTTGACTTCGCGTTCAATCCCACGCTCGAGGAAGCGCTGCAGAAAGGCGTATCGCTGTATTTCGCGCTCGAATTCGAGCTCACGCGGCCACGCCGGTACTGGTTCGACGAAAAGGTCGTCGCGCAGTCGGTTCAATACCGGGTCAGCTACTCGCCACTGACGCGGCAGTACCGCGTGGCCACTGGGCTGCTCGGTCAGCAACTCGACTCGCTCGAGGAAGTCGAACACCTGCTGGGGCGGGTTGCATCGCGGCCGGTAATCCCGATCGACGCGCTGCAGAAAGGCGTGCGCTATGACGCCGCAGTGCGGCTGCGCCTGGACGTAACGCAGTTGCCCAAACCGTTTCAGATCAATGCGCTCGCCTCGCACGACTGGTCGCTGCAATCCGAGTGGTATCGCTGGAGTTTCATCCCATGAGCGGGATCCTCTCGCCGCGCGTGATGCGCTATGTGCTGCTGGTGTGCGCCTGTTTGGGCGTCATTTTCCTGTTCCTGCTCGCGACGGCCAGCGCCAACAGCGCGCTTTTTGCACGCAGCTACAACCTCCTGCTCGCGCTTAACGGCACGATGCTGGCCGTGCTCACTGCGCTCGTCGGCTATCAGCTGCTGCGCTTGCGCAAGAACCTCAAGGCTGGCGTATTTGGCTCGCGGCTGGCGATGCGCCTGGTGTTGCTGTTCGCCCTGGTCGCAGTTCTGCCCGGCGCGCTGCTGTACGGGGTCTCGGTGCAGTTCATCGGCAAGAGCATCGAATCGTGGTTTGATGTTCGCGTTGACCGGGCGCTGGAAGGCGGCCTCAGCCTCGCCCGCGGCGCGCTCGACTACCTCCTGGACGAAACGACCAACAAGGCGACCCAGCTCGCGCTGACGCTGCAGGAGACCGAGCCCGGCAGCATCGCCTCGCGGCTGAATCGCGCCACCGAGCAGGCCGGCATCTACGAAGCCGCACTGTTCTCATCCTCCGGCGCCGTGCTGGCGGTCGCCGGCATCTCCGGGTCGATGCTGACACCCGAGCCGCCGCCCGCGCAGGCGCTGCGCCGCGCCCGCCTGCAGCAACCCTATTCGGTGCTCGAGCAGATGGGCGACCAGGGGCTCATGCTGCGCGTGGTCGTACCGGTCAACAGCCCCGATCCGCTGGAGCCGCTGCGCGTGCTGCAAGTGGTCGAGCCGGTCCCCAAGCAACTGCAACTGGACGCCGACAAGGTCCAGGCGGGTTATCGCGATTACCAGGAGATCTCGTTTTCGCGCCAGGCGCTGAAGCGACTGTATGCGCTGACGCTCACCCTGACGCTGCTGCTCGCGCTGTTGTCGGCCCTGGGACTGGCGGTGGTGCTCTCCGAGCAGTTCAGCCGGCCGCTGGGACTGCTCGCGGAGGGAACACGCGCCGTGGCCCAAGGCGATTTCAGCCGACGGCACCCGGTGCAGAGCCGCGACGAGCTGGGCGTGCTCACCGAGTCATTCAACACGATGACCGCGCAACTCGCGGAAGCGCAGCGCAAGGAAGAGGAGAGTCGCAGTGCGATCGAGACCACGCGCGCCTACCTCGAGAGCTTGCTCGCCAACCTATCCGCGGGCGTGCTCGCTTTCGACAATGCTTTCCGGTTGCGCATCGCCAATCCCAGCGCGGCGGTGATCCTGCAGCAGCCGCTGGCCGACCTGATGGATGTGCCACTGGCCGATTGGGGGCGCCGTATCCCGGCGCTCAGCGCCTTCGCGGATCTTGTTGCGGAGGGTTTTCGCAGCGGCCGCGATGGCCAGTGGCAGCGCCAGGCCGAGCTCTTGGTTGCCAACCACACGCGCGTCCTGCTTATGCGCGGGTCGGGCCTGCCGGGCTTGCCTGCTCCCGGATGCGTGGTGGTGTTCGATGACGTCTCGGAACTCGTGCAGGCACAGCGCGACGCCGCGTGGGCGGAGGTTGCCCGTCGGCTGGCGCACGAGATAAAAAATCCGCTCACGCCGATCCAGCTCTCCGCGGAGCGCCTCGCCGTCAAGCTTGCAGGCAAACTGCACGGTGCCGAGGAAGAGGCGCTGCAGCGAGGCACGCAGACAATCATCGCGCAGGTGACCGCGATGAAACATATGGTCGACGACTTCGCGATCTATGCCCGCCAGGCGGGTCCGGGCAAGATGCAGGCGGTGGACGTCAATGCCCTCTTGCTTGATGTGCTCGCCTTGTACGAAAATCTGCGGCCCCATGTGTCGCTGAAGCTCGCCGAGCACGGTGCCGTCATACAGGGCGAACCGACTCGTCTGCGCCAAGTGTTTCATAACCTGATCCAGAACGCGATCGACGCGCAGGCGGACCTCGCCGAACCGGCCTACGAGTTTGCCGTCGAGGCGCGCGACCACGAACTGCTAATCTCCGTCGCCGACGCCGGCAGCGGGTTTCCCGAGGATATGATGCGCCGTGCATTCGAGCCTTATGTGACGACGAAGGCCAAGGGCACAGGTCTGGGGCTCGCGATCGTGAAGAAGATCGTCGACGAGCACCGCGGCCGGGTCACGATCGAGAACCGGCGGCCGCGGGGCGCGCGGGTAACCCTGCATTTCCCGCTCGAAGGGAGCAAGACGTGATGCCGCAGCCGAAGGAGATTCTGATCGTCGACGATGAGGTCGGCATCCGCGAACTGCTGTCCGAGATCCTGCAGGACGAAGGCTATCGCGTCAGCCTCGCCGAGAACGCGGGCGAGGCGCGCAGCTACCGTGCGCGCAATCAGCCCGCGCTCGTCCTGCTCGACATCTGGATGCCCGACACCGACGGGGTCACGCTGTTGCGCGAGTGGGCCGCGGGCGGGCAACTGACCATGCCGGTGGTCATGATGTCGGGACACGGCACCATCGAGACGGCAGTCGAGGCCACCAAGATTGGCGCCTTCGACTTCCTCGAAAAACCGGTCGGCCTGCAGAAGCTGCTGGCGACGGTGACGCGCGCGCTCAAGACCGGTCCCGGGCAGGGGCCGCGCCGGATTGCCTTGACGGCGCTCGGAACGAGCCTGTCGGTGATCGAAGCCGAGCGGGCGATCGAACAGCTGCTGCGTGCAGCACGGCCAATCCTGGTCATTGGCGAGGCCGGTGCCGGCCACGAAATGGTCGCCCGTGCGGTGCACGTGCCGGACACGCCATTTGTCGCGCTGCCGGGCGGCGTCCGACTGGTCGCCAACCCGCTGCAGGTGCTCGAGGAGGCCCGGGACGGGCTGCTCTATTGCGGCGAGATCGGCGGCTACTCGCGAGCGGAGCAGAAAGGGCTCGCCTTTCTGTTGCCCAAGCTCGAGAAGCACAACGCGCAGCTTGTGTGCAGCAGCAGCGAGCAACTGGGCAATCTCGCCGCTGACGGCCGCTTCGACCCGGCGTTACTGGCCACCCTTTCCGCCGGCGCGGTCATGCTGCCGCCGCTGCGCGAGCGGCGCGAGGACATCCCGGCCTTGGTAGAACGGTTCTGGCGCGAAATAGCGTCGAGCCAACGCACCCAGGCCACGCTGCACGGTGGCGCGGTGGTGGCGCTGACGGCGGCCTACTGGCCAGGCAATCTCGATCATCTGCACAGCGTCATCGCCAATCTGGCGCTCACCGTCAACGGCGAGATTACCGCCGACCATGTACGCAGGCTCCTCGGCGACAGCGCGCTCCTGCCGCCGGCGGCAGTTGCCCCGGAGATCACGGCGCGGTTTTTCGAGCTGCCCCTGCGCGAGGCGCGCGAGGCGTTTGAGCGCATCTATTTCGAGCAGCTGCTCGGCAAGGAGCAGAGCAACATGAGCCGTGTTGCCGAACGGGCGGGCCTGGAGCGCACGCACCTTTATCGCAAGCTCAAGCAGCTCAATATCCGCTTCTCGCGCCGCTCGGACGAGAACGCCTGCTGACAGCGCCGCCCGCGGGCCAACCAGCCGCGCCAAAGAAAACGCCGGCCCGAGGCCGGCGTTCGCTTGCTCTGCGGGTGGAGACGATTACTTACAGCGCGCCGATCTGGCCGCGCATCGTCTTCAGGGCCTTGCTTTCGATTTGCCGGATCCGCTCCGCCGAGACCCCGTACTGGTCGGCCAGCTCCTGCAACGTCGCCTTGTCATCCTCGCGTAGCCAGCGCGCTTCGATGACGTCGCGGCTGCGGCGATCGAGCTTCGAGAGCGCATCGTGCAGACCGTCGCTGCGGTTCTGCGCCGATTGAGCGCGTTCGAAAATCTGCGCTGGCTCGGACTCGGCATCGGTCAGGTAGCCGATGGGCGTCAGCATTTCGCCCTCTTCGCCGGGCTGCGGTTCGAGCGCGACGTCCTGGCCGGAGAGCCGGGTTTCCATCTCGAAGACTTCTTCCGTCTTGACGCCGAGGTCCCGGGCGATGATCGAGGCTTGCTTGCGCGTGAGCGCCCCAGGGCCCACTTTCATGCTGCGCAGGTTGAAAAACAGCTTGCGCTGCGCTTTGGTCGTCGCGATTTTGACCAGGCGCCAATTGCGCAGGACATATTCATGGATCTCGGCCCGGATCCAATGCAACGCAAACGACACCAGCCGCACGCCGCGCTCGGGGTCAAAGCGGCGCACCGCCTTCATGAGCCCGACGTTGCCTTCCTGGATAAGGTCCGCCTGCGGCAGCCCGTAACCGAGGTAGTTGCGGCTGATCGCGACCACCAGCCGCAGGTGGGACAACACCATTTGGCGCGCGGCTTCAAGGTCGTTGCTGTCACGCAGCCTGCGGCCGAACTCCACCTCTTGCTCCACCGTCAGCAGGGGAAAGCGATTGACCGCCTGAATGTAATGATCGAGGTTGCCTAGCGAAGCCGGGGTCGGAAACGCCAGCGTAGTAGTGGTGGTGCTCGCCATCGAGTTGATCTCCTTTGAGCCCTTGGACGCTATTTTAGCACTCGCCTATTAAGAGTGCTAAGAAGGTCTTAAGTTCCCGCCGCGCGGGGCAGCCCGCGGCCTACGGTGGATGGCGATGCAAGACAGTAAGTATTCGCTAACTAAGGATCGATTTCGACGGCCTAGCCGAGAAGGGCCTCGACGAACTCGGCGGCCCGAAAGGGACGCAAATCGTCGACGCCCTCGCCGACCCCGATGAAGCGCAGGGGGACCGGCTTGGTCCCGGCGATGGCGGCAACCACCCCACCCTTGGCTGTTCCGTCGAGCTTGGTCACGATCAGCCCGGTGAGAGCGAGTGCGGCGTCGAAGGCCTCCACCTGGGCGAGCGTGTTCTGTCCGGTGTTGGCGTCGACCACCAGCAACGTCTCGTGCGGCGCCCCCGCCTGGGCCTTGGCGATCACCCGGCGAATCTTGCGCAACTCCTCCATCAGGTGCGTTTGCGTGGGGAGGCGGCCGGCGGTATCGGCCAGCACCACGTCGACGCCACGCGCCCGGGCCGCGGCGATGGCGTCGAACATCACCGCTGCCGGGTCGCCGCCCTGCTGGGCGATGACCTGGACGGCGTTGCGTTGCCCCCAGATCTGGAGCTGCTCGCGCGCGGCGGCGCGGAAGGTGTCGCCGGCGGCGAGCAATACCGACAGGCCCTGGCCCTGCAACCATTTGGCGAGCTTGCCAATCGAGGTCGTCTTGCCGGAGCCATTGACGCCGGCAAGCAAGATCACGAATGGCCGCTGCGGGCCTACGACGAGCGGCTGTTCGAGGGGCAGGAGCAGAGCGGTCAGCGCGCCCTTGAGCAGCGCTCGCGGGTCGGCGTCCGCATCCGCGCGCTTCCAGCGCAGGCGCAAATCGGCGAGCAGGCGCTCCGTCGCCGCTGCGCCGACATCGGCCGTGAGCAGCGCCGCTTCGAGCTCCGCCAGGTCGGTGTCGGCCAGCGTCCTGCGGCCGACGATGGCCGTGAGGGGTCGCGCCAGGCGTTCGCGCGAGGCGGTCAGGCCGGCACGCAGCCGCTCACTCCAGGAGCGGTTGTCGGCGTCGGGCTTGGGTTTGAACAGGTCGAGCATTCGGAGGACCTTGCGAACGCTATAATTCTACCGTCTGCCTTGCGGGCTCCTCGGGTCCATGGCTGCCAACGCGATTCGCATCATCGGCGGCCAATGGCGTGGTCGCCGGCTGCCGTTTCCCAACGTGCCGGCGCTGCGTCCGACGCCGGATCGGGTGCGCGAAACGCTGTTCAACTGGCTCGGCCAGGACCTGACCGGCCTCACCACCCTCGACCCGTTCGCCGGTAGCGGCGCACTCTCCTTCGAAGCCCTGTCGCGTGGGGCGGCACGCGCCGTCGCGATTGATCGAGACCGCGCGCTGGTGCGTGCGCTGGTCGCGACGGCGCAGAAGCTGCACACACAGGGTCTCGAGCCGCACTGCGCCGAGGCGCACGCCTTCCTCGCGCGCGACACCCGCAGCTACGACGTCATCTTTCTCGATCCGCCGTTCGCTGCCGATCTCTGGGAGTGGCTGCTGCCCGCCGCCGCCGCGCATCTGGCCGAGGGCGGGCGACTCTATGTCGAGGCGCCCGCGCCGCTCGACGCACCCGCCGGCCTCGCGCTCTGGCGCCGCGACAAAGCGGGGCAGGTGCATTATCATCTGCTGCGCCACGCTGCCGAACTCTGAACGCATGCTCAAGGTCGTCTATCCGGGAACGTTCGACCCGTTCACGCACGGGCACGAAGACGTGGTGCGCCGGGCTTCCCGACTCTTCGGCGAGGTCATCGTCGGCGTTGCCACCAGCGAGAGCAAGGGCCCCTTGTTCACCGCTGCCGAACGGGTCGCGATGGCGCGCGAGGTCTTCGCCGACTTCGCCAACGTCCGCGTGATGGGCTTCTCCGGCTTGCTCATGGAATTCGTGCGCTCGGTAGGCGCTTCGGTGGTGCTGCGCGGGTTGCGCGCTGTGTCGGACTTCGAATATGAGTTTCAGATGGCCGGAATGAACCGGAACCTCTATCCGGAAGTCGAAACCCTGTTCCTGACCCCGGCTGAGGAATACCTATTCATGTCCTCGACGATCGTTAGGGAAATCGCGCGCTTCGGCGGCGATGTCAGCAACTTCGTCAGCCCGCCCGTGGCGGCGCGCCTCGCCACCAAGTTCGCCGGGCGCGCCGCGGTGCGCGCCAATCGGAGTTAGTCAGTGTGGCCCTGATCATTACCGACGAATGCATCAACTGCGACGTCTGCGAGCCGGAGTGCCCCAACGACGCGATTTCCCAGGGTATCGAAATCTACGTGATCGACCCCGCGCGATGCACCGAATGTGTCGGCCATTTCGACCGGCCGCAGTGCGTCGAGGTGTGTCCGGTTGATTGCATCCCGGTTGATCCAGACCGGCCGGAAACGCCGGCACAGCTACGTGCGAAGTATGAAGGCCTGATGGCGGCAAAAGCCACCGCGGGCACGCGCTAGCCCACGCCCCCTTCAGGCGTTCGCGGCCAGCGGTAACAGTTCCGGCTGCTCGATCACGGCGTCGATCGCCGCGATTTCGCGCGACAGCGCGTCGATCTGGCCGCGCACGCCGGCTTCGGCCTGCTCGAGTTCGGCGATGCGGTCCTCGAGTTCATCGCTGGCCCGGTGGATGCGCTTGACGCTTTCCAACCTGCGCCGCAGCTGCAGATGATGCTCGCGCACCTGCGTCTCCAGCGGCGCCATCACGGCCTTGAGCCAAGACTCGAGGTCGCGATTGGCGATGTCGTAGACATGTTTGACGCGGATTGCGATCGTCTCGAAGAACCGCTTCATCAACGTGAACTTGGCCTTGCTCACCATGTTCCAAAGGGTGTTGAAATGGACGTTGTAGGCGCGCTCCAGGCGGTCGATCTCCTTTTGATACTTGAGCATTGAGAACGGCGGCGGGGCGAACGGTTCCAGCCCGTGCTCCTTGGCGAAGCGCGCGTACATCGCTTCCATCATGTCGTGGATTTCCAGGGTCCTTTGTGCGCTGCCATCGACATTGCTGCGGATCGCCGCGAAGAAATCGCTCATCGCCATCCGCACCCCCTTGGTGAAGGGGCTCGCCTCGATGCGTTTGCGCGTCTCGCCGGCGGTCTCGCGCAGCGTCTGCAGTCCCATCGAGTCGTAGAGCGCGGTGGTCTGCTGCGTGAACACGGTGCGCAGCGCGCTGTAACGCTGCATCCCGCGCTCGAACAGATCTTTTTCCTGCTTGATGCGATCCATCATGTGCTCAACGACATCCTGATTCTTGCCCCGCAAGCCGCGCAGCTCGGCGAGCTGCTCCTGGATGCCGGCGCTGCGCGCATCGAGGATCGTGCGCACGGACGCCGCCAGGGTCCGGATCTCGGTCCGGGTCGCGGTACCGACGATGTCCCGCTTGGCCGGTATCAGCTCCTGTGACAGGGCCTGCTCGAGCTGCGGCAGGCGGCTCTTGGTAAGCAGTGCGTCATCGCCATTGACCTTCGCGAGCAGCGCCTTCTGCGCGGACACGGCAAAGACCTGTGCCGGCGGGATGGCAAGGAGCTGCGCCGAAGTCTTGACCTGGCGCGCGATCTCCCCCTCGATCTCCACCACGCTCTTCAATTCATCCCACAACCCGTCGATCTTGTTCAAGACCACGAGCCGGCCCTCCTTGGTCGCCGGCTCGACCCCGACCAGGTGGTTTTGCCACACCTCGATGTCGGTGCGGGTGACGCCGGCATCGGCCGCCAGGATAAACAGGATGGCGTGGGCGTTGGGCAACAGGTTGAGCGTGAGCTCCGGTTCCGTGCCGATCGCGTTTAACCCCGGCGTGTCGAGGATGACCAGGCCCTGCTGCAGCAGCGGGTGCGGAAAATTGATCACCGCATGGCGCCAGCAGGGGATATCGATCGCCCCTTCGTCGGCTGCGGACAGCGGCGCGAGCACGTCGGCGTCGTCATAGAGGCCGTACTTGCGCGCCAGCGGGATCGGGATGCGCTTGGTCTGCGACACCTGCGAGAGCACGTGGCTCATCTTGTCCGGCGAGGAAAGGTCGAGCGCCAGCGTGACCCACTCGTCGGCGTAGTTCTTGAACTCGGCCACCGAGCCGTCCCGCACCCGGGTCTCGATGGGCAGCAGGCGGATCGAGGGCGGCCGCGTCGGGTCGTAGAGGAGCTCGGTTGGGCACATCGTCGTGCGCCCAGCCGCCGACGGTAGCAGGCGCTGGCCGAAGTCGGCGAAGAAGATCGCGTTGATCAGCTCCGACTTGCCGCGGGAGAACTCGGCGACGAACGCGACCACGAGCTTGTCCTGGTGCAGGCGCTCGAGCAGATGCTGGATCTTCAGGTCGGCTTGCGCGTCGGCCAGATCCTGCAGGGACAGCCACTCGTGCAGGCCGGAAATGCCGGCCGACAGGCGCCGGCGCCAGTCGCTATAGGCTTCGAAACGCGCGGCGAGCTCTCTGGATTGGATCATTCCCCGCCCTTCCCTGGGTCCTGCTTGCGTGCGTCGTCCACGACTGTAGCATAATTCGCGCCAAAACAAGGGCCTAGCGTGCTGCGGGCACGCAGGATGGGGGCCCGGACTAGCGTTGGCAGTTCGGGCAGTACGACGTCGCCCGTCCACCCAGGCGCACCGACCGGATCGGCGCGCCGCAGACACGACAGGGCGCGCCGCCCCGGCCGTAGACGTAATACTCGAGCTGGAAGTATCCCGGCTCCCCTTGGCTGTCCACATAGTCGCGCAGGGTGCTGCCCCCCTTGGCGATAGCCTCGGTCAGCGTGGCTCGGACCGCGGCGAC
Organism: uncultured beta proteobacterium; assembly: GCA_963777455.1. GTDB lineage: Bacteria > Pseudomonadota > Gammaproteobacteria > Burkholderiales > Casimicrobiaceae > PALSA-1003. The sequence goes on along the minus strand of CAVZQQ010000004.1, from coordinate 1,000,747 downwards.
CAGCCGCGCCAGTTGCGGCCGCGAAAGCCGATTCGCGCCGCGCCGCGGCCGGATGCCGGCGCGGAACAGCGCTTCGTTGGCGTAGATGTTGCCCACGCCGACGACCAGGTGGCTATCCATCAATGCCAGCTTGATCGCCACGCGGCGATGGCGCAGCGCGCGGTACATGTAGTCGGCGGTGAACAGGTCCGAGAAGGGCTCCGCCCCGAGCTTGGCGAGCAGGGGGTGCGGCGCCGACGACCCCGGCGACCACAGCATGGCGCCGAAGCGACGGGGGTCGCGGTAGCGCAGCACCACGCCATTGCCGAACTCGAGTTCGACATGGTCGTGCGCCTGCTTGGGCGGCGCGGCGCGGAACACCCGCAGGCTGCCGGTCATGCCCATGTGCACGATCAGGGTATCGGCGCCTAGGCGGAACAGCAGATACTTGCTGCGGCGATCGACGCGATCGACCGTCCGTCCGACGAGCCGACGCGACAGATCGGGTGGAACTGGCCAGCGCAAGCGGCGGTCGTATACCCTCACGGCGGTTACCTTTTGCCGTTCCACGTGCGGGGCGACGCCGCGGCGGGTGGTTTCGACTTCGGGGAGCTCGGGCATGGAACGGGCAAAGGCGGTTTGTAGCCGCGCCGACTATACCCTAAGATGTTCGGTCTTCCGACCGACGATTGGGTCCCGCGCCGGGGCCTCCAGAAAGCGATTGGCAGCGTGCGATTTCCCAACCCGTATTGCAGCATCCTAGGCGCCTTCCTGGCGCTGGCGATGATCGCCGGCGCACCGCGTGCGGCATCGGCGCAGGCCACACCCGAGACCGCCACGCCGGCGCCGCAGACCGCGCCCGAGACCGCCACGCCGGCACCGGCGCCGGAGATGAACGCCGACATCATGTACCGGATCCTCGTCGGCGACATCGCCTTGCAGCGCGGCGAGCCGGCCCTTGCCGCCCAGGCCTATTACGAGGCGGCGCGAGATGCCCAGGATGCGACCCTGGCGCGCCGCGCGACCGAGATCGCCTTGTTCGCCCGGCAGCGCGGCCTGGCCGTGGACGCAGCCCAGTTGTGGCAGAAGCTCGATCCGAGTTCGGATCGCGCGCGTCAGATGGTCACCATGCTCGGGCAACCCGGCGCGAGCGGCGACCTTAAGGGCGACCTCGAGCGCCTCCTGGCCGATGCGGCCACGAACGGCAAGCAGCTTGGCGACGCCTTTCTGCAGCTCAATCGCGCGCTCTCCGCCCAGCCGGACAAGGTGGCCACCTACGCGCTTATCGTCGAGCTCGCCAAGCCGTATCCGGGCGTCCCCGAGGCTCAGCTCGCGGTGGCGGTCGCAGGCTACAACACCGGACTCGCCGATCTGGAAATCGTGGCCGCGTCGACGCGCGCGGTCGACCGGGCGCTAGAACTGCGCCCCGGGTGGGACCGCGCGGTGCTGGTCAGGGCGGATATTCTGGCCAAGAGTTCTCCCGAAAGCGCGATCGCCTACCTCAGCGAATTTCTCGCCGCCACGCCGACCTCGCGTCCGGTCGCGAGCGCGCTCGCGCAGCTCTATATCGAAGAGGAGCGCTACGCCGACGCGCGCGCGGTGTTTCAGCACCAGCTCGACGCCGACCCGACCGACCGCGACCTCCAATATGCCGTCGCGGCGATTTCGCTGCAGATGCGGGACTATGCGAACGCGGAGCGGTTGTTCGGCGAATTGAAGAAGGTGGGATTCGGTGAGCCGGGAGCGGTGGCGTTCTACCTCGGCGAGATTGCCGAGGAAACGCACCGCTACGACGAGGCAATTGCGCGCTACCAGGATGTGCCCGAGGGCGAGCGCGCCTGGCTCGCCAAGCTTCGCATCGCCGCCGTCATGGGCAAGCAGGGACACGTGGACGCCGCGCGGCAGTTCCTGGACAAGCTCGAACCCGATGGTCGCGACCAGGAGGTCGAGCTCAAGCAAGCCGAAGCGCAATTGCTGCAGGATGCCGGCGATTACAAGGGCGCCTACCAGGTGCTGACCGACGCGTTGGCGGACGAGCCCGATTCCGCGGACCTGCTCTACGATACGGCCATGGTTGCCGAAAAGCTCGACCGGCTCGACGAGGTCGAGTCGCGGCTGAAGCGCGTGATCGAACTCAAACCCGACAACGCCCAGGCCCTGAATGCGCTCGGCTACACCCTGGTCGATCGCACGCCACGCGCGGTCGAGGGCATGCAGCTCATCGAACGGGCGCACGAGCTCGCACCGTCGGATCCGTTCATCCTCGACAGCATGGGCTGGGCGCATTTCCGACTTGGCAACCTGGGCGAGTCCGAGAAATTCCTGCGCCAAGCCCTCGCCGAGCGGCCCGACCCGGAAATTGCGGCGCACCTGGGCGAGGTGCTCTGGGCGAAGGGCGAACGCGACCATGCGCAGGAAGTCTGGCAGTCGCAGCTCAAGGAAACGCCGGATAACCCGGTGTTGCTCGACACCGTTCGCCGCCTGGCGCGCTGAGCATCGCGGTCCTTGATGCGCGCGTCCCGCGGCGCGGCTTCGCAGGCGAGCGCGCGCGTCGCCGCGCAGTGGCTGGCGGTCGTGGCGCTGCTCGGCGCGTGTGTTCCCACCGGGCTTGAGCGCGTAACGCCGGCCCTTGCGCCGCCGGCTCCGCTTGCAGCGTTTGACGTCGGCGGGCGCCTGAGTGCGCGCCATGGCAGCGTGGCGGTGGCGGCAAGCTTCCACTGGTCGCATGCAAACGAGCGTGACGAGGTGGAGCTCGCCTCGCCGCTCGGGCAGACCGTAGCCCTGCTCTCGGGCGATGCCTCGCAGGTGCGGCTGCAGGCCGCCGACGGCCGCGTCTCGACGGCCAGCGACTGGGGCGCCCTGACCGAACAGGGGCTCGGTTGGCCATTGCCGGTGCAGGGACTGACGTACTGGATTCAGGGGATCTCGCGCCCGGGCGCGCCGTTCACCGTCGAGACCGGCGACGACGGCCGGACGGCGGTGCTCCGCCAGGACGGCTGGATGATCGAGTATCTCGCCTATGTGCAGACGGCCGACGCGGCTTGGCGGCCTTCCCGTCTGATGCTTACCTACCCCGACGTTGAACTGCGCATCGCCATAGATCATTGGCAATGAGAGGTCGATGGCTTCCCCAAGCGCACTGACGCTGCCGGCACCGGCGAAGCTCAACCTGTTCCTGCATGTAACCGGTCGCCGCGCCGACGCCTACCACCTGCTCGAGACCGTGCTCGTGCCACTTGATCACGGTGATCGCGTCACGCTGAGCGTGCGCGACGATGCGCAGGTTGTCCGCCTGCGTGGACCCGCCGGCGTCGCCGCGGACGACGACTTGGCGGTGCGCGCCGCGCAGCTCGTGCAGCGCACCTGCGGCATCGCGCGCGGCATCGGCATCGCCATCGACAAGCGCATTCCGCTGGGTAGCGGGCTCGGCGGCGGCAGCTCGGACGCCGCGACGGTGCTGCTGGGGCTCAACCGGGTGTGGCAGCTCGGCCTTACGCGCCGCGCCCTGATGGCGCTGGCCCTGGAGCTGGGCGCCGACGTGCCGTTCTTCATTTTTGGGGAGCCGGCCTTCGCCCGCGGCGTGGGCGAGATGCTTGAGCCGGTGAGCTTGCCGCCGACATGGTTTGTGGTCGTCACGCCGCCGGTGCAGGTCGCAACGGCGGCGATTTTCGCGGCGCGCGAATTGACACGCAACAGCCCCTCCGCGAAAATGACCGTCTTTGCCGAAGGGTACGGACGCAACGATTTGCAGGCGGTTGCCGCTTCGCGGTTTCCGGAAATCGCGGCCAGTCTCGATGCCCTGTCGCGCGAAGCCGCGGGCGCGGCGTCGATCGCGATGTCAGGCTCCGGGGCGTGCGTATTTGCCGCGTTTTCCGCAGAAGAAACGGCGTTGCGGGCGCTCGCTCGAGTGGAGCGCTCGGGGCGCAGCGGGTTTGCGGCACGGGCACTGAACCATCATCCGCTGCAGCGCTTTGCGGCGCCTTGAGGTTTCGGGCGCGACAGGTTTCGCTTGGGGAGTCGCCAAGTGGTAAGGCACCGGATTTTGATTCCGGCATTCGTAGGTTCGATCCCTACCTCCCCAGCCATTCATTACCAGGCCGTCACGTAGCCGTCGGGCGACGGCCTTCCCCCGCGCGACGCGCACGCGGCAGGGTCTAAACTCAAGCGTACGCTTAGTTCGAACACGCTCGTTTGCTGGAGGAGGAGGCCATGTTCGCAGCCCTGATTCGCAGGCGTTGGTCGGCACCAGGATTCGGGGTCGGGGCCGTGCTCTGGGTCGTCGGCAGCACTGCGGCGCCGATCGGCGTAGGCGTCACCGCGCCGCAACTGGCAGTTGGCGATCATTGGCAATACCGGGTCACCGATAACTTGCGCCGCGGCGCGGTGTCGCAACTCGATGTCGAGGTGATCGCGGTCTCGGGCCGCAGCGCGCGCATCCGCCTGGTGGCCGCTGATGCCAATGGCGGTGGCGAATGGATCGACGAGGTCGACGGCGAAGGCGGGCTGCGCGCCGGATCGCTCTATCGCGAGCCGTCGCGGCCGTTCAATCCGCCGGTGCAATTGCTGGCTTTCCCTCTCGCCAAGGGCAAGACTTGGCGTCAGGTGGTCGACACGCTGCGCAAGGACACCGGACTGAAAGACCAGATACTCATTTACGGGAAGGTCCAAGGCCCCGATGCGACCACGGTGCCCGCCGGGCGATTCGATGCGGTTTACGTCTACCGCATCCTCCAGCTAGACGATGAGGAATTCTGGCGCTCGCGGACATCACGGCGCGATTCCATCTGGTATGCGCCGCTGGCGAAGGCGCCTGTGCGCGAGCTGCGTGAGGCCAGCTACACGGAGAAGGACGGCCGTAATCCGCCGGTGCGTACCGAATCGACTCTGTTGGAGCTGGTGTCGTTCCAGCCGGGCGGGAAGTAGGCACCGGCCATAGCCCGCCGGGCAACGCGCTCCTCGCCGCTGGCGTCCTTCAGCGGAGCGCGCGCTGCGCGGGGCTTATACCGGCTTCCACTCGCGCGCGAGCCGCTGTGCCTCGGTGATCTGCGCGTAGGTCATCTTGGCCGCGACGCTATCGCGATTTTTCGTTGCCTCGGCGGCCAATTGAGTCTCCCCTGCGGGGGTGCGAATGAGGGCCAAATGCCAGAGTTTGTAAGCCTCGACGTAATCCCGCGCCACGCCCTGGCCGGACTCATACATGGCCGCCAGGTAGCCCAGCGCTCGGAAGTCACCCTGGTCGGCGGCCTTGCGGAACCACTGCGCCGACTGCGTATCGTCCTGCGTGACTCCCTGGCCGAATTCATACAAGACGCCGAGGTTGACTTGCGCCGCCGCATTACCCTGGTCGGCGGCCTTGCGGAACCATGACGCTGCCTTCGCGTAGTCCAGCGGTACGCCCTCGCCGAACTTGTACATGACGGCGAGGTCCGTCTGGGCCTCGGCGTAACCCTGTCCGGCCGCGCGGAAGTACCAGGACGCCGCGGTCGCGTAGTTTTTCGCCACACCTCGACCAGTGTAGAACTGAGCACCGAGGTCGGTCTGGGCCAGGGTGTCATTTGGGCCGGCGGTGCTCGCTGCTTGGATTACTCCGTGCACCTGCGCCGGCTGGTATCCCGGCTCGATGAACACGCTGGGCTGCGCCGGCGTTGGCTGGGCGAAGAGGGACCGGATGTCGGCAGTGCGCAGCCATTGCGCCGTTCCGGCTGCCACAAGCAGACCCAGGGCCGCCGCCGCGAGACCGGGCCAGGCCACCACGGGGGCTCGCGCCGCATTCGTCCGCTTATGCCCGCTCGGCAGGCTCGGCTTGGGCATGGCTATCGCCAAACTGGCTTGACCGTGGGCGCGCTGCTTGCGCTCGAGGCTAAGGTCCAGAACGCGCAGTCTCAGATATCGGGCCTTGGCACGCTTCAGGTCGCCACCGGCATAGGAATACGCCTTGGCCCACAAAGCCGGGACTGGGCGCCTTTCGTCGACTTCCTTGAGCGCCGTTGCATGAAAAATCAGATCGTCCGTCATATCCCCTCCACGTTTCCTCGGGCATCTCGATGCCGATACAGGGCTACTCAAGCAAGATGCCTGCCGGACCGCCCGACGGCTGGGCGAGACTGGCTACGGTGCTGTCCGGGGCTGGCCGTGACAACCGAATGGGCCTTGCTCCGGCGACCGACGAGCGGCGACTCGCTCACCGGTGGGGGTAAATTGGGGACGCCGCGCGGCACCGCAGGGTGCCGTTTAACGGCAGCGGGCGGCCGGATATTTCGGTCCTACCGGGGTTGGCGGCGGCCCGTTATGCGACACTGATGCGATCCAACGGAAGCGGTTCACCTGTGCGCGCCGGAGCGGGTAAGCTGCTGATTGCTTTGCTGTAGTTTGCTTTACAATAGGATGAATCGCTCGCTGCCCGCGGTTTCTGAGTAGATTCGGGCCCTCCCTCTCCCACAGCCACCGACGGGTCGCCAGCAACCTCACAGCGAGCGGCCTCTTCGATTCACGTCCAGGACACGGCCATGGCCTTTGAACGGATGCGCATCTTCACCGGCAACGCGAACCCGAAGCTCGCGGAGGCAGTCGTCCGGCACATGCACATCAGCCTTGGCCGTTGCATCGTCGGGCGCTTCTCCGACGGCGAAATCATGGTCGAGCTGCTCGAGAATGTGCGCGGACGCGACGTGTTCCTGCTGCAATCGACCTGCGCGCCAACCAACGACAACCTCATGGAAATCCTGGTGATGGTCGACGCGCTGAAGCGTTCATCGGCCGGACGCATCACGGCGGCGATTCCGTATTTTGGCTACGCCCGGCAAGACCGCCGCCCGCGCTCTGCCCGGGTGCCGATCACGGCGAAAGTTGTCGCCGACATGCTCACCTCGGTCGGCGTCAATCGCGTGATGACGATGGACCTGCACGCTGATCAAATTCAGGGTTTTTTCAACATTCCGGTCGACAACATCTATGCAACGCCGGTACTCCTGGGCGATCTCTGGAAGCAGAACTACGACAACCTGCTCGTCGTCTCGCCCGACGTCGGGGGCGTGGTGCGCGCCCGGGCGATCGCCAAGCGGCTCGACTCCGATCTGGCCATCATCGACAAGCGGCGTCCCAGGGCGAATGTCGCCGAGGTGGTGAACATCATCGGGGATGTCGAAGGGCGAACCTGCGTGATCATGGACGACATCGTCGACACCGCCAATACCCTGGTCAAGGCCGCTGCGGCCCTCAAGGAAAACGGCGCGCAGAAGGTGCTCGCCTACTGCACGCATCCGGTGCTCTCCGGCGGCGCGGTCGCGCGCATTGCGGAATCGGAACTCGACGAGATCGTGGTGACCGATACGATTCCGCTCTCCGGCGAGGCCCTCGCCTGCAAGCGTATTCGCGCACTCTCTTGCGCCCAATTGCTCGCCGAAACGATGACACGCATCTCCAACGAAGAATCGGTGAGCTCGCTTTTCACCGAGTAGCGGGCGCGCCCGTTGCCAAGGCGGGGGCGAAAAAGGTTGCGGCGGGGCGTCGTTTCCGCATACAATTCAAGGCTTTCCCCCGCGTAGCGCGCTGCCCGCCGGCGGCCCGGATGCGCGGCGTCGCCATCGCGGACGACCGGCCGGCTGCCGCAAGCAGCCCGCGGAAGGCCGCAGACAGAGGAGTTGCACCATGCACTATGAATTCACCGCGTTCCCGCGCGGCGTCGAAGGTCGCGGCGCGAGCCGGCGGCTGCGGCGCTCGGGCCGGGCGCCGGGCATCGTCTATGGCGGCACGGCCCAGCCGCAGCCAATCGAACTCGACCACAATGCTCTCATCCACGCGCTCAAGAACGAAGCTTTTCACGCGTCGATCCTGACGATGAAACTGGGTGGCGAGTCGGCGCAGGTGCTATTGCGCGATGTGCAGATGCATCCGTTTCGCAAGGAAGTGCTGCACGTCGATTTCCAGCGCGTGGACGCCAACCGCAAGATTCATATGAAGGTGCCGCTGCACTTCACCCATGGCGCGGAGTCGCCGGCGGTGAAGGACGCGGGCGCTATCATCAGCCACGTGATGACCGAGGTCGACGTTTCCTGCCTTCCGAAGGATCTGCCCGAGTTCATCGAGGTCGACTTGTCGGGGCTCGCACTCAACCAATCGATCCACGTCACCGATCTCAAGCTCCCGTCCGGCGTGACGGCCGTACCGCATGGCGGTATGAATCCGGTGGTTGCGACCGCGATCATTCCGAAGGTCATCGCCGAGGTTGAGGAAGTAGCTCCGGAAGCGGCGGCCGAAGCGGTGGCTGCGGAAGGGGAAGTGGCCGCGGCGACGGGCGAAAAGGGCGCGGAGAAGGGCGCAGAAAAGGGTTCGGACAAGGCTGCCGACAAGGGCGCCGAGAAGGGTTCCGATCGGGCGTCCGGCAAGAAGGACGAGAAGAAATAGGCGGCCGCCTGCGCGAGAAAGCCCGCCGGGCGCGATCCGGCGGGCTTTTTTGTTATACCCGTTGCCATGACACTCCCTTTGCGCGTGATCGTCGGCTTGGCCAATCCTGGCCGCTCCTATGCCGCGACGCGCCACAACGCGGGGGCGTGGTTCGTGGAGCGGCTTGCCAGCGCGCTGGGACTGCGCTTCGCGTCGGAGGGGCGGTTCCATAGTCTGGTCGCCCGTGATCGTGGCGGCGCTGCGGGCGACCTGCGCTTGGTGCTGCCGCAAGACTATATGAACGAGAGTGGCTTTGCGGTCGCCGCGCTGGCGCGTTTCTATCGCCTCTCGCCGCCCGAGATCCTGGTCGCGCACGATGAACTCGACCTGAAACCGGGCAGCGTCAAGCTCAAGCTCGGCGGTGGCAGCGCCGGCCACAACGGTCTGAAGGATGTCATCGCGCAGCTCGGCGGCGGCGAATTCTGGCGCCTGCGGTTGGGGATCGGCCATCCCCGCGACACCGCACCCGCGCAACAGGAGGTCGTCGATTATGTGCTGCACCCACCGCGACCGGAGGAGAAGCCCCTGATCGACGACGCGATTGACCGGGCGCTCGGGATCTGGCCGCGACTGGCTGCCGGGGAGATCGAACGGGCGATGCACCAACTGCATACGCGGCCCCTGCGGGATCTCGCGGATGGGTCCGCGCGCGACGAGCCCGGGCCGAGCCGATGAGCCTGCGCTGCGGTATCGTGGGCCTGCCCAATGTCGGCAAGTCGACTCTTTTCAACGCGCTGACCAAGGCTGGCGTCGCGGCCGAAAACTACCCCTTCTGCACGATCGATCCCAATGTCGGCATTGTCGAGGTTCCCGACCCGCGCCTGGCGGCCCTGGCCGCGATCGCGCGCCCGGAGCGCATCGTTCCGGCAACCGTTGAGTTCGTCGACATTGCCGGCCTGGTTGCCGGCGCCTCAAAGGGCGAGGGGTTGGGCAACCAGTTTCTGGCGACCATCCGAGAGACCGATGCGATCGCCCACGTCGTGCGCTGTTTCGCCGATGACAATGTGGTCCACGTCTCGGGATCGATCGATCCCGAGTCGGACATCGAGACGATCAACACCGAGCTCGCGCTTGCTGATCTCGCCAGCGTGGAGAAACAGTTGGCCAAGCACGCCAAGGTAGCCCGCGCCGGCGGCGACAAGGAAGCGCAGCGGCTGGTGGCCACCCTCGAAAAGGTGGGCGTCGCGTTGAACGAGGCGAAACCGGCGCGCACGGTGGATCTGTATCCGGAGGAGCGGGCGCTGCTCAAACCGCTGTTCCTGCTCACGATGAAACCCACGATGTACGTCGCCAACGTTGCCGAGCACGGATTTGCCGGTAATGCGCTGCTTGCAGCCGTCGAGGCGCGCGCGCACCGCGAAGGCGCCCCGGTGGTCGCCATTTCGGCCGCGCTCGAAGCGCAGATCGCCGACCTCGAAGTCGAGGACCGGCAGGTGTTCCTGGCCGACATGGGCTTGACCGAAGCGGGGCTTGACCGGCTGATTCATGCCGGCTACAAGCTGCTCGGGCTGGAAACATTCTTCACTGCCGGCCCGAAGGAGGTGCGCGCGTGGACGCTGCACCGCGGCAGCACCGCGCCACAAGCCGCGGGCGTCATTCACACCGACTTCGAGAAGGGCTTCATCCGCGCCGAAGTGATCACCTATGCGGACTACATCCACTGCAAGGGCGAGCAGGGTGCGAAGGAAGCCGGTAAGATGCGCCTCGAAGGCCGCGAGTACGTCGTGCGCGATGGCGACGTCATGCATTTTCGCTTCAATGTGTAGCCGCAACAGGTAGAGTCGCTGCGATGTATCGTTCCTTGGCGTGCGAGGGCGTGGGCGTGCTGCCACACCGGCCACTACGCTTCGTGCTCGCGGTGCTCGCCGTCGTACTGTTCACTGCCGCGTGCACGTCGGTGCGGCAGTCGGCGGTCCAGCCGCCTTCGGTCACCTTGGAGCGCGTGCGCATCGTCGCTATCGCCGACGGCGAGGCGACCCTGTCGGTCATGCTGCGGCTCACCAACCCCAACCCGTTCGAACTGGCGGTGGATGCTGTCGCCTGCGATGTCACCCTGGACGCCCGTCCGGCGGCGAGCGTGCACAGTATCCGCATGGAGCCCTTGCCGGCTGGCGGCGAAGCCAAGTTGGAACTCGGCGGCCGGGTCGACGTGGCCGCCGTGGCGACCTCGCTCATGTCGCTGGGGTCGCAGTTGCCGGTCGCATATACGCTTAAGGGCACCGTCACGCTCCGCGACGGGACTGCCGTGCCGTTCGCGCGCAAGGGTGACATACCGGTCCCGCGCTTTGAGCACGCGCTCGGCCTGCATCCCTGATGGCCCGGCGGTTGCCCTTTACCAAGATGCAGGGTCTGGGCAACGATTTCGTCGTGTTCGACGGCGTGCGCGAGCCGATCGAGCTGCAGCCGGCGGAAATTCGTCGCTTGGCGGACCGCCACTTCGGAGTCGGCTGCGACCAGGTGCTGCTGGTGGAGAAGCCGACCCGCCCCGACGTCGACTTTCGCTATCGGATCTTCAACGCCGACGGCGGAGAGGTCGAACAGTGCGGCAACGGGGCGCGTTGCTTCGTCCAATTCGTCCGCGCCCGCGGGCTGACCGACAAGCGCACCCTTCGCGTCGAAACCGCGGGCGGCGTGATCGAGCCGGCGCTGGCGGCCGACGGCGAGGTCACCGTGAACATGGGCGTACCGCGGTTTGGGGCCGCCGACGTGCCCTTCGTCGGCGGCTCCGGAGCGGCCGCCGAAACGCTGGAAGTCGCCGGGACAACGGTCACGATTTCCGCGCTGGCGGTGGGCAATCCGCACGCCGTTCAGCTCGTCGCCGACCTGGATGCGGCACCGGTCACGACGCAGGGACCCCTGATCGAGACGCACGCGCGTTTTCCGCGGCGTGCGAATGCCGGCTACATGCAAGTCGTCGATCGCGCTAACATTCGCTTGCGGGTGTGGGAGCGTGGCGCCGGAGAGACGCTCTCGTGCGGTACCGGTGCATGCGCCGCGGTCGTCGCGGGCATCCGCCGCGGTCTGCTCGATTCGCCTGTCCGTGTGGCGACCCGCGGCGGCACGTTGACGATCGGCTGGGAGGGCGATGCCGCGCCGGTCATGATGGCCGGCCCGGCGGAGACCGTGTTCGAAGGCGAGTGGAGCATTCCGGAGCGATGATGACCACGGACAGGGATGGAGCGATGGATGCGGGCGCGGTCGCCGACTACTTGAAGGAAAACCCCGGCTTCTTCGAGCAGTACGCCGACCTGCTCGCGGAGATCTTCGTACCGCATCCGCACGGAGGCCGCGCGATTCCCATCGCCGAGCGCCAGATCGTCACCCTGCGGGAGAAGAACCAGCAACTCGAGACGAAGCTGCAGGAGCTCATCCAGTTCGCCGGCGAAAACGATGCCATCAGCGAGAAGCTGCACCGTTCGACGCTCGCGCTGTTCGCCGCGCCCGACCTGGAAACAACGCTCGGGGTGCTCTATCACAGCCTGCTCGACGATTTCCACGTACCCCAGGTGGCGCTGCGGCTGTGGGGCAAAGTGCCTGAGCAATCGTACCTCCCGGAGCTTGCGGCGACGAGCCAGGAGCTGCGCGAGTACGCCTCCGCGCTCGGCGAGCCGTACTGCGGGACGCACGCCCCGTTTGAATCGCGTGAATGGTTCGACGCTAACGCGCCGCTGAAATCATTCGCCTTTCTGCCGCTGCGCACGCATCACACGTTCGGCTTGCTCGGCTTGGGCAGCGAGACTCCCGGGCGGTTCTACGCCGGCATGGGCACGGTCTACCTGACGCGCCTGGCCGAACTCGCCAGCATGGCGACCGCCCGTTTCCTTCCCCAGGCCTGAGCGGGATGAACGCCGCGCGCCCCGAGGCCGAAGCGAGGTCCTCGGGCGCGGATGCGACGCTGCTCGATGCCTACGGCCGGCATCTCGCGACCCTGCCGGTGCGGACCCGCGAAGCTTATCGGCGCGATGTTGCCGTGCTCAGGGCATTTGCGGGCGACGCGCCACTGACTACGCTGTCGCCTGCAGAGCTGCGCCGCTGCCTGGGTGCCCTGCACGGACGCGGTCTCTCCGGGAGGAGCCTCGCGCGCATGCTCTCCGGCTGGCGCTCGTTCTACCGCTTTGCGCTTGACCGCGACCCGGCGCTCAAAAATGATCCTTGCGCCGGTCTCAAGGCGCCCAAGTCCACGCGCCGCCTGCCGGCGGCGCTCTCGCCCGACGAGGCGGTGCGACTGGTCGCCATCGACGGCGACGATCCACTCGCGGTGCGCGATCGCGCGCTCTTCGAACTCGCCTATTCGTCAGGGCTGCGCGTTTCGGAGCTCTCCGGACTCGATATCACCGCGGTCGACCTGGCCAGTGGCGAGGTGCGTGTCTGGGGCAAAGGCTCCAAGGAACGCATCGTCCCGGTCGGGGGGCCCGCCCGGGACGCCATCGGCCGGTGGCTGGCGGTGCGCGCCGGCCTCGTTGACGCAGACGCGGCGGCGATGTTCGTGTCGCGGTCGGGTCGGCGTATCGCGCCGCGCGCCATTGAGCGGCGACTGGCGGCATGGGGAATCAAACGGGGCCTGACGCGACACGTGCATCCGCACATGCTCCGCCACTCGTTCGCCTCGCACCTGCTGCAATCCTCGGGCGATCTGCGCGCGGTGCAGGAGCTGCTCGGCCACGCGAGCATCGCCAGCACGCAGGTGTACACCCACCTCGACTTCCAGCATCTGGCGAAGGCCTACGATCAGGCCCATCCGCGCGCGCGCAAGAAAACCTGACTGCGCCTCGGTCGACTAACTCGACTAAGCCGGGCGGCCACGGCAGGTCGGCAACGCCACGCTGCGGATTGCCCTCGGAGCCAAAAAAACGAGGCGCTCTGAGCGCCTCGAAGCCACTGAGGAGAAACGAGATTCGAACCAGCGTGCCGACCTAATCCACCCGTTCGCCGTGGAGACTCACATCCAGGCCTTCGCGCTCCTGTTCTTCCGTGACGCGCAGGCCGATGGCTAGGTCGATGACCTTGAGGATGATGAAGCTACCGACGCCGCTGTACACGAGCGTGGTCACGACCGCGCCTAGCTGTATCAATGGTTTCGCTTCGCTACCGCTGATGTCCGGGACGTTGAAGTAACCGGTCAGGATCGCACCGACGATGCCGCCGATGCAGTGCACGCCGAAGGCGTCGAGCGAGTCGTCGTAGCCGAAGAACCTCTTGACGGTGGTGGCGGCGAAGAAGCAGGCCACGCCGGCAGCGATGCCGATGACCAGCGCGCCAGTCGCGTCGACGAAGCCGGATGCGGGCGTAATCGCCACCAGGCCCGCGACTGCGCCCGAGGCGATGCCCAGCACCGACGGCTTGCCCTTGACGCCCCACTCGGTGAACATCCAAGAGAGCGCGGCCACGGCGGTGGCGAACTGCGTGACGAACATCGCCATGCCCGCGCGGCCATCGGCGGCGACCGCCGAGCCGGCATTGAAGCCGAACCAGCCGACCCACAGCAGTGACGCGCCAATGAGCGTCAGGGTCAGGTTGTGCGGTGCCATCGTCTCCTTGCCGTAGCCCAGCCGCTTGCCGAGCACCAGCGCGCAGACGAGGCCCGCGATACCGGCGTTGATGTGCACTACCGTGCCCCCGGCGAAGTCGAGCACTCCCCTGGTGGCCCAATAGCCGGTGCTCGATTCCCACATCATGTGCGCGATCGGCGCATAGACCAGCACCGACCACAAACCCATGAACCACAGCATCGCCGAGAACTTCATCCGGTCGGCGAAGGCGCCGGCAATCAGCGCCGGTGTGATGATGGCAAAGGTCATCTGGAAGGTCATGTAGACAGACTCGGGGACGGTCGTGCCGAGATGGCTTACCGTCACCTTCCCGGCATCCTTCATGAACACCATGCCGTGGAGGAAGAAGCGGTCCATGCTGCCGATGAACAAGCCCCCCGGTGTGAAGGCGATGCTGTAGCCGATGACGACCCAGAGGACGGTGACGAGGCACGTGATCGCGAAGCTCTGCATCAGGGTCGCGAGCACGTTTTTCTTCCGAACCATGCCGCCGTAGAACAGCGCCAACCCCGGGATGGTCATCATCAGCACCAGGGCGGTGGAGGCCAACATCCACGCCGTATCGCCGCTGTTGATCTTGTCGACGCCGACGAGCACCGGTTTGTCGGGGGCGGGCGGGGTCGCGGCCGCGGCCGGTGGAGAGGCCTCGACCGGTTTGGCCTCGGGCACGGGCGCCTCTGGCGCCGGGGCCGTGGTCGCGGACGCCGCCACCTTTTGGTCGGCGCCCTTGTCCTGCGCCTGGACACCGCCCGCTATGCTGAAGAGGCCGACCAGAGCGATCAACGCGAGCCATCGCTGCATGGTGTTCCCCTTAGAGGGCATCGGCGCCGGTCTCGCCGGTGCGGATGCGTATGACCTGTTCAAGGTCGAATACGAAGATCTTGCCGTCGCCGATCTTGCCGGTGTTCGCGGCTTTCTCCACCGCTTCGATGACCCGGTCGAGGAATTCGTTTTGGATCGCCGCTTCGATCTTGACCTTGGGCAGAAAATCGACGACGTACTCGGCGCCGCGATACAACTCCGTGTGCCCCTTCTGTCGCCCGAAACCCTTGACCTCGGTAACGGTGATTCCCTGCACGCCGATTGCCGACAAAGCCTCCCGCACTTCGTCCAGCTTGAACGGCTTGATGATGGCTGTAACCAGTTTCATGGGTCCCTCGCTGATTGCGGACGGACGACGCGAGCGCCCGCCGATCCGGACGGAACACCTTCTAGCGTCGACAGGGGCGTAGCGGCGGTTTTTTGGCCTGATACGTTCGGTACGTTCCTTAGGTTTGCTCGATGGCGGTGACGCGCGCGCCGCAGACTTCGAACGCATCGTAGCGAGCCGCCAACTGCCCTGTGAGCATTTCCTGTGCCATTGCCAAAACGTATTGTTATTCATTGGTTTATCGGCACAAATGCACATTCGCATCCCACAGATCTCTGTGCCGCAGCACCAACAGTGTGCAGCCACAGTTGCTCGAGGCACGAAATTGGCGCGACTGTTTCGAGCTGGTGCTGGCCGGTACCGCGGGTGGGCCGCTTTGCTAGACTGCGCCCAAGCCACTTGGCAACGCCGGTGGACAAATACCGAGGACGCATGATGCTGAACATGGCAGCACTGGACGATCTGGCACGCAGGATCGGGCGCCTCATCGAATCCTCACCAGCCCGGGATCTCGAGAGGAACGTCAAAGCGCTGCTGCAAGGCGCCCTCCAACGCCTCGACTTGGTGCCGCGCGAGGAATTCGACCTCCAGGCGCAGGTTCTTTTGCGCAGTCGCGAGAAGCTCGAAGCGCTGGAGGTGCGCGTGGCGGAGTTGGAAGCGCGTATTGCCGCCCGTGTCCAGGGCGAGTAGTCAGCGCGTCGCCGCGCAGGCGCCGGGTTGCCGGCCCGATCGGATCGAGACTTGACCACGCTGGACCGTTCGCCGCTCGGCAAGCCGACCACCTACCCTGACCGCTACGACCCGGGGCTGCTCTTCCGCATCGATCGGGCCGAGCAGCGGCGGGCGATCGGCGTGGGGAGCAGGCTCCCGTTCGGTGGCGTTGACCTGTGGACCGCGTACGAGATTACGTGGCTCGAGCCAGGCGGCAAGCCGCGGGTCGCGATCGGTGAATTCCGCGTGCCTTGCGACTCGCCCATGCTGGTCGAGTCGAAATCACTGAAGCTCTACCTCGGCTCGTTTGCCCAGGAGCTGCTCGCCACGCAAGACGAGGTGGCGCAACGCATCCGGATCGATCTGTCCGATGCCTGCGGCGCGCCGGTCGCGGTCGCGCTCGCCGCCCCGGAACGCGCCCGTGTTTGTGGGGGGGCCGATCTGCCAGGCGAATCGATCGACGCTGTGGCGATGGTCGCGGTTGGCTACGAGCCGAATCCCGCTGCCCTGG
Source organism: uncultured beta proteobacterium (assembly GCA_963777455.1). Lineage (GTDB taxonomy): Bacteria > Pseudomonadota > Gammaproteobacteria > Burkholderiales > Casimicrobiaceae > PALSA-1003. The sequence continues at coordinate 984,405 of CAVZQQ010000004.1, read as the reverse complement.
ACGCGGGCGGCACCGTCGCCGACGAGACCCTGCGCTCTACGCTGTTGCGCGCGCGCTGTCCGGTGACCGGCCAGCCGGACTGCGGGGACGTGATGATCCGGTACCGCGGGCGCCGCATCGACCGTGCCGGATTGCTGCGCTACCTGGTCTCGTATCGCGGCCACGCGGCGTTTCATGAAAGCTTAGTCGAGCGCATGTTCGTCGACATCCTCGAACGCTGTGCTCCGCAGGCGTTGACGGTCTACGCGCGCTTTCTGCGCCGGGGCGGCATCGACATCAATCCGTTCCGCAGCAATTTCGAGACGGACCCCCCACCGGGCGGGCGCACCCCACGGCAATAACCCCGCCTCTGGCGCCGCGCTGGGAGCGATCAGCGGACGGGGGCGGTCAGCAACAACGGGACGCGCGTCGCCGAGGCGAGCAGCTCGGGGCCGGTGTTGCCGTTGATCACAGCGGCTTCGAATGCGGGCTGGGCGAAGTGGGCGCTGGCGGCAATCGTCAAGGTCAACACCGCGAGGCATGCGGCGCAGCGCGCCCATCGGCCCAGACGTGCACGCCAGCCGCTTCGGAAAAAGACCCCGCGGCTGCGCGCGGGACGCGCAGCGCGGGTTGGAGGCAAGTGGCGGGGCGGGGACGACCCAAGCGGGGAGGCGGGTGCCACGCGCAGCCGAAAGGCACGGCTGATCGGGTGCTGCTCGAATGCTCGGTGCATGGTGCCCTCGGTGGGGAACGGCGAGTTGGTTGTATCCATGCCTCGCAGTGTGTGCCCCGGCGCCGCCAAGTGCGGCGGAGGATTCGGCACTGGCGCGGTCGAATATTCCGCATGCGCCGGCAGACCGGAAGGCCTTTCCGGCGGTCCGGGCGGAGCCCGGGGCACCCCCTGTTTGTGCTATAAGACCGGTGGGACCCCGAGGCACGGCTCACAAGAAGCGCTTGACCCGGGGGGCGGTGGGGATCCCGGGTGCACGGAGAGACGGTGACCAACGAGTTCACGCTCACTCAGACCGGCTCTGAGCCGACGGCGCTGGCCTTTGCCGATGCCGATGGTTGCGCACGTTGGTTACGCGCACTCCCGCTATCGAACATACCCAAGCATTACGAGGCCATCCGCGGACAGCTCAAACGGCTGTCCGAGGCCGAGTTCACGCCCCGGGAACGCGCGCGCATCGCCGAAGTGCTGCGCGAGCCGGTCGCCTACCTGCACACCGAGCTCGCGCGCCGATACGCCGGCAAGCCGCATCCGGCAACCGAGCGCGAACACGAGGCCGCCGAGCAGGCGCTCGCCCTCTGGCAGGCGCTATGGAATCAATACTCGGCGTGCCTGAAGCCACTGCTGGAGGGTGAGGCCGAGCTGCAGGGCGTCAAGGCCAAGGTCCTGCAACGGGGCCTTTGGGTTGGCAAACAGGTGCTCCTGGTCTACGGTCTGGCGCGGCGACTGCCCGCGCCCGCCGTGTGGCAGGAGCTGCATGCGTATTACCGGCTTGCGGAGATTCTCGAATGCACCGTGAGCGCGGTGTCCGACGACCTCATGCCCAACGCCATTGGCGTGTCGTGCTACTCGACCTATTCGCACGCGCTGCTGTTGCATCTGGCCGATCCGTGTGCACTGACGGTGCGGCAGATCGAGTTGACTGACCGCTGGCTGTCCCAATGGGCGCGCAAGGTGTTCCCTTACGCGCAGCAGCGCGAAACCGAGGGTCCGATCATCATCGCGGACCTCGATGCGCCGCTTGGCGCCACGTTGGCGGCGGTTGCGCCGCGCCACACCAGCGACGCGACGCGGTTCGGCTACCCGGCGAAGCTGGCGACCAGCGTCCGGGGGCGCATGAAACGGTTGGCCACCGGTGCCAACCCGGCGGAGCTGCAGCTCGGCCATGACGTGTCGGTGGAAGCAAGCTCCGCGCTGCTCGCCTATCTCGATTCACGTTGGTACGCGGTGCCCAAAAAACCAGCCAACGCTACCCAAACCGGGCTCGATCTGTGCGTCGGTGGATTGGGCGCCGCGTACTTTCGCGTGGCCGGCCGCACCTTCAATCGCCAGGATCCCCTTGGCCGCTTGTCCTACCACGGCACCCAGCATCTGGCCACGCTCGGCGCGCTGACCGATTACGACCGGAACAAGGACGAGGCGGAGAAAAGCTGGGCGTGGGAGCACTGGCAGGGCATCTACGATTGGGATGAAGCGAATATCCGTCGCATCAGCAACGCGCAACACCGGTGGCATCTCGAGCAACTGGTCATTCTGCGCGACGATGAGCGCGTGCGCTGCGGCTACGTCACACGCGTAGCCCTGGACAGTCATGGCGAACTGTCGGTGACGCTCAAGCTGTGGCCGGGCTCACCTACGGCGCTGGGCGTAAGGCCGCTCACGACCATGCTGTCTGAAGACCCGCCGGTGCCTGTCGTCCTGCTGGGCGCCACGCCCGAAGAAAGAGCCTCGATCATCACGCCGCCGCGCACTTTCAACCCCGGTCGGGTCCTGCGCAGTTTCGACTCCGGTCCCGAGCGGCGCTTCAAACTGACGCGCCTCGTGCAGCGCGGGGCCGATTTCGAGCGCGTGGCGTTCGAGGACCTGCCGATATAGCCTTAGTGGCCCGGGCGAGCCCGCACGTGTCCAATCGATTGGCGGGAGAGACCAGTCCGTATCTGCTCCAGCACGCGGGCAATCCGGTCGACTGGTATCCCTGGGGCGAGCAGGCGTTTGCGCACGCGCAGCGCACGAACAAGCCGATCCTGCTGTCGATCGGCTATTCCGCCTGCCACTGGTGCCACGTCATGGCGCACGAGTCTTTCGAGGACGAACGCATCGCGGCGCTGATGAACGAACTGTTCGTCAACATCAAGGTCGATCGCGAGGAGCGGCCCGACCTCGACCAGATCTACCAATTGGCGCATGCGCTGCTCACCCACCGCAACGGGGGCTGGCCGCTGACGATGTTTCTCACGCCGAACCAGGAGCCGTTCTTCGGCGGTACCTACTTTCCCAAGACGGCGCGCTACGGCCTGGACGGATTTGCCGAGCTTCTGCCGCGGGTCGCGGCGGCCTATCGCGAGCAGGGGCCGGCGATTGCGGAGCAGAACGCGCGGCTCAAGGGGGCGTTGACCCTTACCAACCCGGAGCCGCCGGACGCGAGCGCAGCGCTGCCGGTTGCGGCGTCAACGGCCGCGTTGGCCGCGCTGGCGCGCGCGTTCGATCCGGTGCACGGTGGCTTTGGCGCTGCGCCCAAGTTCCCGCACCCGTTCGAGCTTGATTTTTGCCTGCGACATGCTGCAGGTGGCGACAAGGGCGCCCTCGAGATCGTCGCGGTCACGCTCGCCCGCATGGCCGAGGGTGGCATCAACGATCAGCTTGGCGGGGGGTTCTGCCGCTACAGCGTCGACGCCGAATGGACGATTCCGCATTTTGAAAAAATGCTCTACGACAACGCTGCGCTGCTGGCGGTCTACGCCGACGCATGGCGGGCGACCGCGGACCCGGCGTTCGCGCGCGCGGCGCGCGGGATCGTTGCCTGGGTGCTGCGCGATATGCGCGCAGCGGAGGGCGGGTTCTGTTCGAGCCTCGACGCCGACAGCGAACATGAGGAAGGCAAGTTCTACGTCTGGACGCCGGCCGCCGCGCAGGCGCTCGTCACGGCCGAGGAATGGGCCGTGGCCGCCCCGCACTGGGGACTCGACGGGCCCCCCAATTTCGAGCACGTCGCGTGGCATCTGCGCGTGGCCGTCTCGCTCGCCGATCTCGCCGGTCGGCTGGGCATTGGCCTGCCGGCCGCCGAGGCCCGCCTCGACACCGCGCGAGCGAAACTCTTTGCCGCCCGCGAGGAGCGCATCCATCCCGGCCGCGACGACAAGATCCTCACCTCCTGGAACGCGCTGCTGATTGGCGCGCTGGCCCGCGCCGCGCGCGCATTTGATGAGCCCGAGTGGCTCGCTGCCGCACAGCGCGCGGCTGAGCGCCTGCGCGCCACCATGTGGCAGGAGAACGGGCTGCTGGCAACCTACAAGGATGGCCGTGCCCACCTGAACGCCTATCTTGACGATCACGCGTACTTGCTAGCGGCGCTGCTGGAACTCATGCAGGCATCGTTCCGAGCCGGCGATCTGAGTTGGGCGATCGCGATTGCTGACACGCTGCTGCGGCGCTTCGAGGATACGGCCAACGGTGGCTTCTTCTTTACCAGCCACGACCACGAGGCATTGCTCTACCGTCCGAAGCCGGCGCACGACAACGCCACCCCGGCCGGCAACGGCATCGCCGCCCAGGCCCTGCTTTCGCTCGGCCATTGGCTGGGCGAGCCTCGTTATCTTGACGCGGCCGAGCGTACCGTGCGCGCGTTCGCGCGCGAACTCGGGGAGCGGCCTTCCGGTGTCTCGTCGCTGCTGGTTGCGCTCGAGGAAGTGGCCAACCCGCCCACGACGGTGCTGTTGCGCGGTGAACCGGCAACCTGCGCCGCATGGCACCGTCAGCTCGAACGGGGATATCGTCCGGGCTTGCGCACACTCGACCTCTCTCGCGCCGAAGCCCTACCGGGTGCCTTGGCGCGGCCACACTCGGGCGGAGCGGCGGCCACTGCGTGGGTGTGCACGGGTAGCGCGTGTTTGCCGCCGATCCATTCCCTCGAAGCCCTGCAGGGCGCGCTGGCGTCGTATTGAGGGCGCGTCCCTTTTTTGACAACCCGCAACGCCGCCGGTACCCTTGTCGATCCCGTGCAGGAGAGCGCGGCCCTAGGGCCGCCGCCGAAGGCGCAACTCCCGCAATCGCTCAGGTACCCAGGACTGCACGGGCAGCAGCAACCAATCTGGAGAGCGGCCGGCCCTAGCAAAGGGGCGCGGCCCACCGAAGGGGCATCCGGCACCGCGCCACGCGTGGCGCCGCAATCTCTCAGGTAAAAGGACAGACGGGCGGAACCGCGTGGGCGGTGCCGCCCCTTTGTTCTTGTCCGGGAGAAGTTATGCTCCGCCAGACTCCGCTCAACGCCGTGCACCGCGCCTCCGGCGCGAAGATGGTCGATTTTGGCGGCTGGGACATGCCGCTGAGCTACGGCTCGCAGATCGAAGAGCATCATGCCGTGCGTCGGGACGCCGGCATGTTCGATGTGTCGCACATGCTCGCTGTTGATCTTGCCGGCAGCGACGCGCGGGCATTTCTCCGCTACGCGCTCGCCAACAACGTCGACAAGCTCGCGCTACCCGGCAAGGCGCTGTACTCGTGCCTGCTCAACCCCGCTGGCGGCGTGCTCGACGACCTGATTGCGTATTTCCTGCGCGGGGATGCGTTCCGCATCGTGGTTAACGCCGCCACCGCCGACAAGGATCTGGCGTGGCTCACGGCGTTGAGCGTGCAACGCGGTGCGGCGCTCGCGCTCACCCCCCGGCGCGACCTCGCCATGATCGCGGTGCAGGGACCCAATGCGCGGGACAAGCTGTGGCGGGCGCTGCCTGGGAGCCAGGCCGCATCCGCTGCGCTCAAACCGTTCGTCGCGGCGGAGTTCAGCGATTATTTCATTGCCCGCACCGGTTACACCGGCGAGGATGGCTTTGAGATCATGCTGCCGCAGACGCGTGCCAGCGCGTTGTGGAACGCGCTGGTCGCCGTCGGAGTCCGGCCCTGCGGCCTGGGAGCGCGCGACACGCTGCGCCTGGAGGCGGGTATGAATCTATATGGCCAGGACATGACGGAGGCGGACAACCCGCTCGAGTCGGGTCTCGCCTGGACCGTCGATCGGTCGAGCCCGCGCGACTTCGTCGGCAAGGCTGCCCTGACCGGGGCGCCCGCCACCCGCCACCTGGTCGGGCTGCAGCTCCAAGGCAAGGTCGGGGTCTTGCGCAGCCACCAGAAGGTGCTGACGGCGCAGGGCGCCGGCGAGGTCACCAGCGGGACGTTCTCACCGACGCTCTCCCAGTCCATTGCCCTGGCCCGTGTCCCGAGCGCGGTGGTGGCCGGCGACACGGTCGAGGTGGAAATGCGTGACAAGCGGCACGCCGCGCGCGTCGTCAAGCCGCCCTTCGTGCGCAACGGCAAGGTGCTCGTTTCGTAATCGCTCTGGAGACTCGCCATGAAACTCCCCGCAGACCTCAAGTACACGGCCAGCCACGAGTGGATCCGCACCGAGGCGGACGGAACGCTCGCCGTCGGCATTACCGATCACGCACAGGAAGCGCTGGGCGATCTGGTCTTCATCGAGTTGCCGCAAGTCGGACGAGTCGTCGCTGCCGAGGAGGCCGTCGGCGTCGTCGAGTCGGTGAAAGCGGCCTCCGACATTTATGCGCCCGTGGCGGGCAAGGTGGTGGCGCTCAATACCGCGGTCACCGAGGCTCCGGAGCAGGTCAACGCCGATGCCTACGCGCACTGGCTCTACAAACTCAAACCGGCCGATGCCGCCGGCACCGCGACGCTGCTCGATGCTACCGCATACGCCAAGCTCATCGGCGACGCATAAGGACGTGCAGATGAAGATCGAGAAACTTCCTGCCGCGGCCGGGCACCGCTCGCTTGCCGAGCTGGAGCAGCACGGCGCCTTCATTGACCGGCATATCGGTACCACCGCCGCCGACCAGGCCGATATGCTCAAGACGCTTGGCTACGCCTCGCGGGCGGCGCTCGTCGACGCGGTCGTCCCGCCGTCAATCCGCCTTGGCGAGCCGGTGGCGCTGCCCGCGGCAAAGGGCGAGCCCGAAGCCCTTGCGGCGTTGAGGGCGTACGCGAGCCGCAACCGCGTGCTGCAATCGTTCATCGGCCAGGGCTATTACGGCACGTTCACTCCCGGGGTGATCCTGCGCAACGTTCTCGAGAACCCGGCGTGGTATACGGCCTATACGCCCTACCAGCCGGAAATATCGCAGGGGCGGCTCGAGGCGCTTGTCAATTTTCAGACGATGGTATGCGATCTGACCGGCCTTGCCGTCGCCAACGCGTCGATGCTCGACGAGGCAACCGCTGCTGCGGAAGCCATGGCGCTGGCCCGGCGCGTCGGCAAGAATGAGAGCGGCGTGGTCTATGTCGCCGACGACGTTCTGCCGCAAACGATCGACGTGGTGCGTACCCGCGCCGCGCCGCTCGGCCTGACGGTCGTGGTCGGGCCAGCCGAGGCCGCGGCCAAGGTGGATTGCTTCGCGGCGTTGTTCCAGTATCCCGGCGTCAACGGCGAGGTTCGCGACCTGCGCGCGGTCGCAGACGCGTTGCGGGCGCGCGGCGCGCTCGTCCTGGTGGCCACCGATCTGCTGGCTCTGACACTGCTTACGCCGCCGGGCGAGTGGGGCGCAGACGTGGTCGTCGGCTCGAGCCAGCGCTTTGGCGTGCCGATGGGGTTCGGCGGCCCGCACGCAGCCTTCTTGGCGACCCGGGACGAGTTCAAGCGCAGTCTTCCCGGGCGCCTGGTGGGCGTGACGCTCGATAGCAACGGCGCGCCCGCCTATCGGCTTGCGTTGCAAACGCGCGAGCAGCATATCCGTCGCGAGAAGGCGACGTCGAACATATGCACGGCACAGGTCCTGCTTGCGGTGATCGCGGGGATGTACGCCGTCTATCACGGACCAAGGGGTCTGGCGACGATTGCCTCGCGGGTGCATCGCCTCGCCGGGGTGCTCGCCGCGGGTCTGCGGCAACTCGGTCTGGCGGTGGTCAACGACACCTTCTTCGATACCCTGACCGTCGCGACCGGAGAGCGCACTGGGGACGTGCACGCGCGCGCGGAAGCGTTCGCGAACCTGCGCCATGTGGACGCGGCGCACGTCGGCATTTCGCTCGACGAGACGACGACGCGCGCGGACGTTGCCCGACTCTGGCAGATTCTCGCGCCCGAAGGCAGGCAGCTGCCGGACTTCGACGCCATCGAAGCCGGACTCGGGCCGGGCTATCCGGCGGCATTGCGCCGCCACTCGCCTTTCCTCACGCACCCGACGTTCAATCGCTACCACTCGGAAAGCGAGATGCTGCGGTATCTGCGGCGCCTCGCCGACAAGGACATCGCGCTTGATCGATCGATGATTCCGCTCGGGTCGTGCACGATGAAGCTAAACGCGGTATCCGAAATGCTTCCCGTCACCTGGCGGGAGTTCGCGCACATGCATCCGTTTGCGCCGCCCAGCCAGACCGAGGGCTATCGCCACCTGATCGCCGAGCTCGAGCGCATGCTGTGCGCGGTGACCGGCTACGCGGCCGTATCGCTGCAGCCGAACGCCGGATCGCAGGGCGAATACGCCGGCTTGCTGATTATCCGCGCCTATCACGCCAGCCGCGGGCAGGCGCATCGTGACGTCTGCCTCATCCCCGCGTCGGCACATGGCACCAATCCGGCGTCGGCGCAAATGGCGGGAATGCGGATCATGGTGGTCGCGTGCGACGACCGGGGTAACGTCGACCTGGCCGACTTGCGTGCTAAGGCCGAAGCGCATCGCGACGATCTCGCCGCGATCATGATCACCTATCCGTCGACGCATGGTGTGTTCGAGGCGGGTATCGTGGAGATCTGCGAGATCGTGCACGCGCACGGCGGACAGGTCTACGTTGACGGCGCGAACCTCAATGCCTTGGTCGGGCTTGCCGCGCCCGGCAAGTTCGGCGCCGACGTCTCGCATCTCAATCTGCACAAGACCTTCTGCATTCCGCACGGCGGTGGCGGCCCCGGCGTCGGCCCGGTTGCGGTAGGCGCGCATCTGGCGAGGTTCCTGCCCGGCCATCGCATGCTCGACGCGGGGCACGAGGCGATAGGCGCGGTGGCGGGCGCACCGTACGGCAGCGCCGGCATCCTGCCGATTTCCTGGATGTACATCACGATGATGGGTGGTGAGGGCCTCAAGGCAGCGACCGAGTCGGCGATCCTCGCTGCGAACTACGTTGCCAGGCGGCTGGCGACCCATTTCCCGGTGCTCTATGCCGGGCGCGGCGGCCTGGTCGCGCACGAATGCATCCTCGACCTCCGGCCAGTGAAAGAGACCAGCGAGGTCAGCGTCGACGACGTGGCGAAGCGTTTGATCGACTACGGTTTTCATGCTCCGACCATGAGCTTCCCGGTCCCCGGCACGCTCATGATCGAGCCCACCGAGAGCGAGTCCAAGGCCGAGCTTGATCGCTTCATCGAGGCGATGATCGCGATCCGGGAAGAAATACGTGCCATCGAGGTCGGGAGCATGGATCGCACCGACAATGCGTTGAAGAACGCCCCGCACACCGCGGCGACTCTGCTCGTGGCGGAGTGGACGCACGGGTACAGTCGCGAGCACGCGGCCTACCCTGTGCCCGCGCTCAAGGAAACGAAGTACTGGCCGCCCGTCGGTCGAGCCGACAACGTCTACGGCGATCGCAACCTGTTCTGCGCCTGCATTCCCGTCGAAGAGTACGCTTGAACGCAAGTTCCGCATGAACGTACTGGTTCTCGGCGCCGGTGTTATCGGCACCACCGCAGCGTGGTACCTGCGGGCGGCTGGCCACGACGTTACCGTCGTCGAGCGGCGCAAAGCTGTGGCGGAAGAGACTTCGTTCGCCAACGGTGGCCAGATCTCGGTGTCGCACGTCGAACCGTGGGCAAACCCGGCCGCGCCACTGCAGATTCTCCGCTGGCTGGGACAGCCCGACGCCCCGCTGCTGTTCCGGCCGCGGCTCGACCCGCAGCAGTGGCGCTGGGGCTTGCAGTTTCTCCTCGAGTGCCTCCCGTGGCGCACCCGGCGCAACATGCGGCAAATCCTTGCACTTAGCGCCTACTCTGGTGCGGCGCTGAAGGAACTTCGCGCCGCGACGGGAATCGCCTACGATGATCTGCAACGCGGCATCCTGCAGATTTACACTGAGCGTGATGGCTTGGACGACGCGGTGCGCGCCGCCGAGCTGGTTCGTGGCTACGGTATCGCGCGCGAGGTGAAGACAGCCGAGGAATGCGTGACGCTGGAACCGGCGCTCGCCGGGCGTCGCGACTGGATCGTGGGAGGAACGTACACCGCCACGGACGAAACCGGTGATGCGCATAAGTTTACGCAGTCACTCGCGGCGCTCGGGGCCGACCGTGGCATCGCCTTCCGTTTCGGCGTGACGGTCGAATCGCTCGCCGTCGCCGATGGCGCCGTGCGCGGCGTACGCATGGTGAACGAGAACGAACGCAAGGAAGTGGCGGCGGCGGACGCCTATGTTGTCTGCCTCTCCAGCTACAGCCCGAAGATCCTTGACCCGATCGGCGTGCGCACGCTGGTTTACCCGGCCAAGGGCTACTCAGCGACGCTGCCGATTGCCAACCTTGCCCTGGCACCGACGATCAGCATCACCGACGACGCGAAGAAGATCGTCTTCACCCGACTGGGCAACCGGCTGCGCGTCGCAGGCACTGCCGAACTGTCCGGCTACGGGCTGGAACTCAATCCAGTGCGCTGCGCGGCGCTGACGCGACGGGCGAGCGAATGGTTCGGGGATGCGATCGATCCGGCGCGCCCTGCGTATTGGGCGGGACTGCGGCCGGCGACCCCCTCGAACGTGCCGCGGATAGGCAGAACGCGATATCGCAATCTGTATCTGAACGTCGGCCATGGCACGCTAGGCTGGACGATGGCCGCCGGCTCGGGCAAGGCATTGTCGGAAATCGTGTCCGGGCGCAAGCCCGACGTCAATTTCGCGTTTGCGGGAGGCTGAAAGGATGCCTCGTTACCTGTCTTTCTTGCTTGCCTTCGCGTGGACGGCCGCGAGCGCCGCAACACAGACCCTACCCCCAGCCGCAGTGCCACCACCGGCGATCGCCGCGAAGGCTTACGTCTTGGTCGACGTGCTCAGCGGCCAGACGCTGGTCGCCCAGAATGCCGACGAACCGCGCGAGCCCGCGTCGCTGACCAAGCTGATGACGGCCTACATCGTGTTCGCTGCCCTCCGCGACAAGCAGCTCGTGCCGTCGCAGATGGTCACCGTATCGGAGAAGGCATGGCGTGCCGAGGGGTCGCGGATGTTCATCGATCCACAGAAAGCGGTTTCCGTCGACGAGTTACTGCGTGGGGAGATCGTGCAGTCGGGAAACGATGCGGCCATCGCGCTGGCCGAGGCCGTCGCCGGTTCGGAAGAGGCCTTCGTCGCACGCATGAACAGCGAAGCGACTAGGCTCGGGATGACAAATACGAAATTCGTCAATGCAACCGGTCTTTCGGCACCACAGCAGGCATCGACTGCGGCCGATCTCGCGCGCATTGCCATCGCGATCATCCATGATTTCCCCGAATATTACTCGCTGTACTCGCTCAAGGAATATCGCTACAACAACATCACTCAGTCGAACCGCAACCGGCTGCTGTGGACCGACCCGTTCGTCGATGGCATGAAAACGGGCTTCACCGACGCGGCAGGGTACTGCCTGGTCGCATCGGCCAAGCGCGGTCTCCGCCGGCTCCTGTCGGTCGTGCTTGGCGCGGGATCTAACGCGGCGCGGGCCAGCGAGTCGCAAAAGCTGCTCAACTACGGCTTCCAGTTCTATGACACGGTTCAGCTCTACCAGAATGGGCAGACGATAAGCACGCTGCGGGTCTGGAAAGGTGCGACGAATTCCGTTCCGGTCGGCTTCGTTGCCGATCAGTACGTGACGCTGCCGAAGAGCCAGGCACCGAAGCTCAAGCTCTCGGTGGAGGCGGCCGAGCCTTTGTTGGCGCCCGTGACGCGTGGCCAGAGCGTCGGAGTCGTGAACGTCACGCTCGAGGGAAAGCAGTTGGGACAATATCCGCTGGTCGCTCTGGCCGACGTCGCGCCGGCGAGCCTTTTCGGACGGCTCTTGGATACCGTGCGCCTGTGGCTCAAATGATGGCAACCTGAAGGAATCGAGACAACGATGACGGTCTATCTCAACGGAAAATTTCTCCCGCTCGGCGAAGCCAAGGTGTCGGTGCTCGATCGCGGCTTTATCTACGGCGACGGCGTCTACGAGGTGGTGCCGGTCTATCACCGCCAGCCGTATCGCCTGCCCGCGCATCTCGCCCGCCTGCAACGCAGCCTCGACGGGATCCGGCTCGCCAATCCGCACCGCGACGGCGAATGGGAGGCGATCGTGCGCGATCTAATCGCCATGCAGCCGTTCGACGACCAGGGCGTTTACTTGCAACTCACCCGGGGCGAGGCCAAGCGCGACCATGCTTTTCCGCCGGGCGCGGTCCCGACCGTGTTTCTGATGAGCAATCCGCTGCCCGTGCTGTCCCGCGAGCAGATCGAAGGTGGCGTGGCCGTCGTTACCGCGGCCGATGAGCGCTGGTTGCACTGCGACCTGAAGACGATCTCGCTGCTGGGCAATGTCCTCGCGCGTCAGTTTGCGGTCGAGCGCGGGGCGATCGAGACGGTCATGTTCCGCGATGGCTATCTGAGCGAAGCGTCCGCATCGAACGTGCTGATTGTCAAAGCCGGCACGATTGTCGCGCCCCCTAAGGACAACCTGATCCTCCCGGGTATCACCTATGATGCCGCGCTCGAGCTGGCACGCGAAGGCGGCCTGCCGTTCGCGATCCGACCGGTCACGAAAGAAGAGGCGCTCGCTGCCGACGAAATGTGGCTTTCCTCGTCGACCAAGGAGGTGCTGGCCGTAACCACGCTCGATGGCAAGCCGTTCAGCGGCGGCAGGCCAGGACCGGTGTACCGGCGCATGTACAGCCTCTTCCAGGCGAGCAAACCGAAACCACGCCGCGCGGCGTGAGGCGGCGGCGTGACCTCAATGGTCGCGGCCTTTGGGATGCAACCGGCTCATGCGATACCGACCGCTGTGCCAGACCAGCGGCAGCAGCCGCCGGTGCTCGGTGGAAATAACCTCGCCGATGAACAGCATGTGGTCGCCGGCCGGATGCAGGGCGTGATGCCGGCATTCGAGCCATGCCACACAGCCCTCGAGCAAGGGCGCGTTGGAGGCGCCTTGGCGAAACGCCACGCCCGCGAAGCGATCGGTATGCGGGCGTGAGAAACGCCGAGCTAGCTCGACCTGATCGTGGGCGAGAACGTTGACGGCGTATTGCACCGCGCCTTCGAAGATCGCCATGCTTCGGGAGCGCCGGGCGAGGCTCCAGATGACGAGCGGTGGGTCCAGCGACACGGAGTTGAACGAATTGGCCGTGAATCCGACGAATCCGTGCGGCGCACGCGCCGTGATGATGGTGACCCCCGTCGCGAATTGCGCCAACGCGTCGCGGAACTGCCGCTCGGCGACGGCGGTCCGCTTCTTTTTGCGGTCGTTGTCGGTCGGCATCGTCGGCTTCCGCAGCGGGCTGCAACCCCCCGCCACGGCGCCGCATCTTAGGCAGCAAGGCGCGGCCCTGTCAAAGCCAGCGGTGCGCCGCCGGTGGTCGCAACCCAGGGGGGGCGCGGGCGGTGATGGCACCCACTGCGCGGCGTGCCCGAGGGCTGCTAAACTGTATATAGGCACCCGTCCGGCCGCCCTCCGCCCACCGTATGAACCAGCCGCTGCACAAGTTGATCGCCAGCCGTTACGGCGGCCGGAACATCCCGATTGCATTGGTGCTACCCGACGGCGGGCGGGTCGCGCTGTCGGAAACGCCCGAGGTCGATGTCTACGCCCGCACTTGGCATGGGCTGAAGGCGCTTGCCTCGCCGGAGTTGGGCGCGTTGGCGCGGGCCTACGTCGCCAACGATCTCGATTTCAGCGGGGGTGCGCGCCGGGTCCTCGGCATTGCGGAGGCCCTGGTCGGGAGCGTTACGCATGGCCGCGACCGGCTCGCCGCGCGCGCGCGTTCCTGGTTGAACCGGCACCGCAGCAATCAGGCCAACATCCACCATCACTACGACGTTTCGAACGCGTTCTATCGCCTCTGGCTCGACGAGCGCATGGTCTACTCCTGCGCTTATTTCCGCAACGAAGCGGATTCGCTTGACCAAGCCCAAACGCAGAAACTTGATCACGTCTGTCGCAAACTGCAGTTGCAGCCAGGTGACGAGTTTCTCGACATTGGCTGTGGGTGGGGAGCGCTGATCTTTCGCGCCGCGCAGAGCTACGGGGTCCGTGCGACTGGGATCACGCTGTCAGAGAATCAGTACGATTACGCGCGGACGAAAATCGTCGAGCTCGGTCTTGGCGATCGCGTGCACGTGCAGCTCTGCGACTATATCAACCTGCCCGAGGATCGAGTCTTCGACAAGATCGCCAGCATCGGCATGTTCGAGCATGTCGGGATCCGCAACTACCCACGCTACTTCGGCAAGATCCGACGCATCCTCAAGCCGGGCGGGTTGGTGCTCAATCATGGCATCACGCATAACTGGCTTGGAGCCGACAGCCTGGGCAGCGGCATCGGCGATTTCGTCGAGGAATACGTATTTCCCGGCGGCCAGCTCGCGCATGTGTCGCGGGTAATGCAGGGAGTCGCCGCCGACGGTTTGGAGGTCATCGACGCGGAGGCGCTGCGCGAGCACTACGCGCGCACGCTGTGGCACTGGCTCGACCGGTTGGAGAAGAACGCCGACGCGGCACGGCGGGAAGTCGGCGAGGAGAAATTCCGGGTTTGGCGCATCTATCTTGCCGGATCGGCACATGCGTTCGAACGCGGCTGGCTGTCGATCTATCAGCTGCTGGCGGGCAGGCCGCTCTCCGACGGTCAGCTGCCGCACCCAGCGACGCGCGACTATATGTATCGCGCTGCCGGCGTCTAGGCTTGTGCTGCCGGCACGCCGGCCCCACATTGGCGCGATGGATATGACCGAGACGCTCCTCGAATTTCCTTGCGCGTTTCCAATGAAGATTGTCGGGCGCACCGAGGATGGGTTCGCGCAGACGATCCTCGCGGTTGTGCTGCGCCACGCCCCCGATTTCGACAGCGCGTCGATGGAAATGCGTGCCTCGCGCGAGGGCAAGTATCTTTCGCTGACCTGCACGGTCAACGCCACATCACGCGAGCAGCTCGACGCACTGTATCGGGAGTTGTCCTCGCACCCGATGGTCACGATGGTGCTGTAGGCGACGCGATGGATGTGCGCGCAGAGGCAGCCGGCACACGCGTTCCCGACCAACATTCGCCAGGACCGGGAACGCCATGGCCGGTGGCGATGCGGCGGCTCGGCCGGACGGACTACCAGGCCACTTGGCGCGCGATGCAGGCCTTCACCCGGACGCGCACGACCGACACGGCGGACGAGATCTGGCTGACCGAGCACGATCCGCTGTACACGCTGGGATTGGCCGGAAGGCGCGAGCACGTGCGGCGCGACAATGGCATCCCCGTGCTCAAGGTTGATCGCGGCGGCCAGGTTACCTATCACGGACCTGGCCAACTCGTGGTGTACGTGCTTTTCGATCTGCGGCGCGCGCAGCTCGGCGTGCGCGAGACGGTCCGGCGCCTGGAGACCGGGGTGATAGAATGGCTCGGCGAGCTGGGCATATCCGCTTTCGGCAAGCCCTCTGCGCCCGGTGTCTACGTGGTGCGCGACAGAGTCGAGGCGAAGATTGCTGCGCTGGGATTGAGAGTCAGCAATGGCAGTACGTACCACGGCTTGAGCGTCAACGTCGCGATGAAACTATCACCGTTTGCAGACATTGACCCATGCGGCTATCCGGGTCTTGCCGTGACGCAACTCGCCGACTTCGACATCATCCGAACGGTTGACCAGGCCGGCGCGGACTTAGCGCCCCTGCTAACCGCGAGCTTGACCTCGCGTCCCTGCCGATGAGTGACTCCGCGGCCTCGGCACCCGACAATGCCGCCGGCGTCAAGCACACCGGGGCCGCGAAAACCTCGCGCCTGTTCGGCCATTACGCCATCAAGCTCGTCGCGACCGAGCGTCTCCCCAAGCCGTCGTGGATTCGCGTGCGCGCCCCGTCGGGCTCGCGCTACTACGAAATCAAGAAGATCCTGCGCGAGCATCATCTGCACACCGTATGCGAGGAAGCGTCCTGTCCGAACATCGGCGAATGCTTCGGCAAGGGCACGGCGACGTTCATGATCATGGGCGACATCTGTACGCGACGCTGTCCGTTCTGCGACGTCGGTCACGGCCGGCCCTTACCGCTTGATGGGGAAGAACCGCTGAATCTGGCCAAGACCATTGCGGCCCTGAAACTTTCCTACGTTGTCATCACCAGTGTGGACCGCGACGACCTGCGCGATGGCGGTGCCGGCCACTTTCGTGACTGCATCCGCAAGGTGCGCGAGATTTCGCCGGGAACGCAGATCGAAGTGCTGGTTCCGGATTTTCGCGGCCGCCTCGAGCGCGCACTGGCGGTCTTGTCGGAATGCCCGCCGGACGTGATGAATCACAACCTCGAAACCGTGCCTCGCCTCTACCGACAGGCGCGACCGGGCTCCGACTACGCGCATTCGTTAAAGCTGTTACAGGAATTCAAGCAACGTTTTGCCGACATTCCCACGAAGTCCGGCTTGATGGTGGGGTTGGGCGAGACCGACGAGGAGATCGTCGCGGTCATGCGCGACATGCGTGCCCACCAGATCGATATGCTGACCATCGGCCAATACCTGCAGCCGACGGCGGCCCACCTGCCGGTACTGCGGTATGCGCACCCTGATACGTTTGCGATGTTCGAGCGCGAAGCGTACGCGCTCGGGTTTCGCCACGCCGCAGTTGGCGCCCTAGTGCGCTCTTCGTATCACGCCGATCAGCAAGCGCACGGGGTACTCGAAACGACGGATTGAGAACCCGATTCAGGTCTCATGCGCAAGACCGAATCCGCCGCACTAATGCACCATCCGCCCCCGAATCTCCTCCAGCGCGTCGATCAGGCGGTTGCTCTTGACGGGGGACAGGGGCATGCAGCCGATTCGCGCAGTTGAACGCGGGCCGGCGACCCATTTCGATCTGCCCTGTTTTTTCCTCCACGCCGAGCCGCGGCCGCTTCGACAGGCGTCTTCTTTACGACCCCGCTAGGGAGCTTGCACGTCCACGATCAGGGCGAAGCGGGCTTTGGGGCAGGCGTTGCTTCTTCCGCTGCCGCACGCGGCTGCGCGAAGCTGACGGGAGCGCGTGGCGGCGGCGCTTCCTTCGGCCACAGCAGCCACAGGCGCGCCAACTGCTTCATGCGGCCGGCTTCGCGCCCCGCATCCTCGCCGAAGCCCCAAAAGAAATCCACGCGCAGCGGCCCGCGGATCGCCCCGCCAGTGTCCTGCGCGAACACCAGACGCTGCAGTGGCCGCGTCGACAGCGGCCAGGTCGTGTCCAGGAACACCGGAGCGCCGAGCGGAATCGAACGCGGGTCAATGGCAATGGCACGACCCGCTGCGAGCGGGACGCCGAGGGTGCCGAGGGGGCCGTCGACTGGCGCCAGAGGGTCCAACGCCAGTTCGCGAAAGAACACGTAACTGGGGTTTTCGTCGAGGAGGCCAGGCAACTGGCCCGGGTGCTGCCGCGCCCATTGCTGGATGGCCTGCATCGAAGCGCCGTCGGGCGAAAGCTCGCCACGCTCGATCAAAACGCGTGCCACCGAACGGAATGGCAAACCGTTCTGATCGGCATAGCCGACGCGCATGATGCCACCTTCGGCGAGTTGCACACGCCCTGAACCCTGGATCTGCAGAAAGAACGCCTCGACGGGATCGTCGACAAAAACGAGCGCCTTCCCCTCGAGAGGCACTTTTCCCGCC
The DNA here is from genome assembly GCA_963777455.1 of uncultured beta proteobacterium. Classification (GTDB taxonomy): domain Bacteria; phylum Pseudomonadota; class Gammaproteobacteria; order Burkholderiales; family Casimicrobiaceae; genus PALSA-1003. The sequence continues at coordinate 966,867 of CAVZQQ010000004.1, read as the reverse complement.
TCGATGTCCGCCCGCGGCCAATAGGGGATCACGCGCTTGCCGTCGATGCGCCCACGCAGCCGCTTGTCCTTGAGTTCGGGGTAGATCTCGGTCAAATCAATGGTCAACAGATCATCCGGAGGCGCGTACAGCGGGTAACGGTTGCGCTCGCTGCGCACGCGGCTGCCGTGGAGCAACGGCTCGTAGTAGCCTGTGGCCAGGCCGGTTTCCTGGCCATCGGGGTCGAGTGCCTGGTATGCGGTAAAATGCCGCTCGAAGAATGCGCGCACGGCGGCCGCGTCGCGTGTATCGACGGTCGTCGCGGCGGTGCATGCCTCGTGCCAGGTTTTTGCCGTTGCCGCTTGGGCGAGGAGCGCGCCGCAACCGATGGAGAACGCCGGCCAGGCATCCGCGAGCGTGTCGTCGGCCCAGCCGGGAAGCTCTGCGAAGGCGACCGGGCGCAACAGCGCGCGCCCGGGTTCGGTCGGGACTGCCTGTGGTGGCGCTGCCTTGGGGACCGTTGGCGGCAAGGTGCTGCACGCGGCGCACAGCGCGCCCAGGGCGGCCCATGCAACTTTGTGGAGAAGCCTGGCCATGGTTTGGTTCTTCATTGAAGTGCTGGTCGCGCTGCTACTCGCGGTGTTCATCGTCTGGTTCACGATGGGCGGCAAGCGCAAGGCGTTGCCGCCGCCGGCGGACGCCGACAAAGGGGAGCAAGACTAGTGCAGGACCCGCGGCACCGACAAGGTAAACGACGGTATCGGTGCGTCGAAGTGCTGTCCATCCTCGGCGATCATCTGATAGGTACCGTGCATCGTGCCCACCGCAGTCTCGAGATGGGTGCCGCTGGTGTATTCGAAGCTTTCGCCAGGCTTGAGCAGAGGCTGCTGGCCGACCACACCCAAACCCTTGACCTCGAGCACCTTGCCGTTGGCATCGGTGATGATCCAATGCCGGCTGACGAGCTGGGCCGGGACGTTGCCCGTGTTGCTTATCGTAATCGTGTAGGCAAACACGTACTGGTTCTTCGATGGATCGGATTGATCCTCGACGTAAGTGGCCTTGGCCGAGATGGTAATCTCGTAATGCCTGCGCTCGGTCATCCGTACGCATCCCGCTGATCGACAGGCAAGATTATAGCGCCATGACTCCCTGCTTCATCGCCCCGTCGATCCTGTCCGCTGACTTCGCGCGGCTGGGCGACGAAGTACACGCGGTCGTCGCCGCGGGGGCCGATCTGATTCACTTCGACGTGATGGACAACCACTATGTACCCAATCTCACCATTGGGCCGGTTGTTTGCCAGGCGCTCAAGCCGTATGCGACGGTGCCGATCGACGTGCACCTGATGGTGAAGCCGGTCGACCGTATCGTTCCTGATTTCGCCAAGGCGGGTGCCGCGATCATCACTTTCCATCCGGAAGCGTCCGAACACATTGACCGGACCATCGGCCTCATTCACGACTGCGGCTGCAAGGCGGGGCTGGCCCTGAATCCGGCGACGCCGCTCGTCTGGCTCGATCACGTGCTCGACAAGCTTGACCTGGTGCTCATCATGTCGGTCAACCCGGGCTTCGGCGGCCAATCGTTCATCACCGAGGCGCTCGCCAAGCTCAAGCTCGCGCGTGCCCGGATCGACGCAGTGCACGCGCGCACGGGCCGCGACATCCGTCTCGAGGTCGATGGCGGGGTCAAGGTCGATAACATTGCCGCGATCGCCAAAGCGGGTGCCGATACCTTTGTCGCCGGCTCGGCCATATTCGGCACACCTGACTACGCGGCTACGATCGCGGCGATGCGCGCGGCGCTAGCGGCGTGAGCCGGGACGGTGCTATAGTTGGGCGGTCGGAAGCCAACGACACTGCACCTGCGGCGATGATCTTCAACAATTTCAAACGCAACGGCCGATTCTGCGCCCTTCGGGCGCGGGACGGCGATTGGCGCTGGCGGCGGCCTTCGTAAGCCGCGCCTGCGTCGCGCGCGACAAGCGACGCTCAGCAACCCGTTGCATCCCTTGCAAGTACCGTTGAAGCATCATGACCGAAGCCGAATTCCGCGCCCTCGCCGCGCAGGGCTATAACCGAATCCCGTTGGTGCTCGAGTCCTTTGCGGACCTCGATACGCCACTGTCGCTTTACCTCAAGCTCGCCAACCGCCCCTACAGCTTCCTGCTCGAGTCGGTCGTAGGCGGCGAGCGCTTTGGCCGCTACTCGTTCATAGGTCTTCCGGCGGACGTCCACCTGCGCGCTCGCGGCCAGACCATCGAAGTCGCCGCCGGCGGCGTTGTCGCCGAGCGCCGCGAAGGAGACCCGCTCGACTTCATCGCCGCCTTTTTGCAACGTTACCGGGCCGCACCGGTCGCGGGACTGCCGCGATTCTGCGGGGGCCTCGCCGGCTATTTCGCGTACGACACCGTGCGCCACGTCGAGCAGCGCCTTGCTGCGTCGTCTCCGCCTGTGAGCGAGGCACTCTCGGCGATCCCCGACATCCTCCTGGTGCTTACCGAGGAACTCGCCGTCGTCGACAACCTCCAGGGCAAGATCTTCCTCATCGTCTACGCCGATCCGGCGCAGCCAGGCGCTTATCACGACGCGTCCGAGCGCCTGCAAGCGCTGCGGCGAATGTTGCGGCCACCGGTCGACATCCCGGTCGCAAGCGCAACGGGAATGACGACCGCGCATAGCGAATTCGGCGCCGAAGAATTCAAACAAGCGGTTGCGCGTGCGCGCGAGTACATCGCGGCGGGCGACATCATGCAGGTTGTGCTCTCGCAACGCATGACGATGCCCTTTCGCGCGTCGCCCCTGTCGCTCTACCGGGCGCTGCGCTCGCTCAATCCGTCGCCGTACATGTTCTACTACGACTTTGGCGATTTCCATATTGTCGGAGCATCGCCAGAGATCCTGGTACGCAAGGAAGGCGAGACGGTCACTCTGCGCCCGATCGCCGGTACGCGTCCGCGCGCCACTGGGCGCGAGGCGGACGAAGCGCTGGCAGCAGAAATGCTCGCCGATCCCAAGGAGATCGCCGAGCACGTGATGCTGCTCGATCTGGGCCGCAACGATGTCGGCCGTGTCGCCGCGATTGGCAGTGTCAAGGTAACCGAGCAGATGGCAGTCGAACGTTACTCGCACGTTATGCACATGGTGTCGAACGTGGAGGGACGGTTGCGCCCGGGATTGAGCGCTCTCGACGTTCTGCGCGCATCGTTTCCCGCGGGGACCGTGAGCGGAGCTCCGAAGGTGCGCGCGATGGAGATTATCGACGAGTTGGAGCCAACGCGCCGCGGCATCTACGCCGGCGCGGTGGGCTACGTCTCGTTTCAGGGCGACATGGATCTGGCGATCGCGATTCGGACCGCGGTGTTGCGCGACGGCATGCTCTACGCCCAGGTCGGGGCCGGTATCGTGCACGATTCAGTTCCCGAGAACGAATGGCGCGAAACGCTCTCGAAGGCGCGTGCCGTGCTGCGCGCTGCGGAGATGGCGCAGGCGGGACTGGATACCGAAGGCTGAGCAGGGAGCCTCTTAGGTGCTTACATGCTGCTCATGATCGACAACTACGACAGCTTCACCTACAACCTCGTGCAGTACTTCGGCGAATTGGGTGCGGACGTGCAGGTGCACCGCAACGACGCGCTGACACTGGAGCAGATCGCGGCGTGGCAGCCCTCCCAGATCGTGCTGTCGCCCGGACCCTGCACGCCGTCCGAAGCGGGCATCTGCGTGCCATTGATCGAGCGCTTCGCCGGCGTCATTCCAATCCTCGGCGTCTGTCTCGGCCACCAGGCGATCGGGCAGGCGTTCGGCGGGCATATCGTGCGCGCCGGCCGGGTCATGCATGGCAAGCTGTCGCAGGTAACGCATAATGGCTGCGGGGTGTTCGCCGGCCTGTCGTGCCCGCTGAAGGTGACGCGCTATCATTCCCTGGTGATTGAGCGCGCGAGCCTGCCGTCATGCCTCGAGATCACCGGCGAAAGCGACGACGGGGAAATCATGGGCGTGCGGCACAAAGAGCTCGCCGTCGAGGGTGTGCAATTCCATCCGGAAGCGATCCTCACGCATCAAGGTCACGAGCTGCTCGCCAACTTTCTGAGGTCCCATTGAGGAGGTCTGCTATGCCAATCACCATGCAACAGGCATTGCAGCGCACGATCGAGCACCGCGAGATCTTCCACGACGAGATGCTTGATTTGATGCGCAAGATCATGAACGGCGAGGCTACGCCGGTTATGATCGCGGCGCTAACGGTGGGACTGCGCGTGAAGAAGGAGACAGTCGGTGAGATCGCCGCCGCGGCGCAGGTGATGCGCGAATTCGCGACCAAGGTCGAGGTGCCGAACCGCGAGACCCTGCTCGACGTCGTTGGCACCGGCGGCGACGCGTCGCACACCTTCAACATATCGACCGCCGCGATGTTCGTTGCGGCCGGCGCCGGCGCACGCGTTGCCAAGCACGGCAACCGCTCCGTGTCTTCGAAGTCCGGAAGTGCCGATGTGCTCGAGGCGCTCGGAGCCAACATCATGCTCACTCCGTCGCAGGTCGCCCAGTGCATTGCTGAGATCGGAGTGGGGTTCATGTTCGCACCCAACCACCACGGCGCGATGAAGCACGCCGGGCCGGTGCGCAAGGAACTGGGGGTGCGCACGATTTTCAATATCCTGGGACCACTCACCAATCCGGCGGGCGCGGCGAACCAACTCGTCGGCGTGTTCCATCCCGATCTGGTCGGGATTCACGTGCGCGTCCTGCAACGGCTTGGCGGCAAGCACGTGCTGGTCGTCTACGGCAAGGATGGTATGGACGAGGTCTCGCTCGGTGCGGCGACGATGATTGCCGAACTCAAGGACGGAGAGGTTCTCGAGTACGAGATCCATCCGGAAGACTTCGGGCTGCACATGAAATCCAACCGGGGCCTCAAGGTTGACGGTGCTGCCGAGTCGCGGGCCATGTTGCTCGAGGCACTCGCCGATATCGACGGCACGCCGCGCGAGATTGTCGTGTTGAACGCGGGTACGGCGCTCTACGCCGCGGGCATCGCCGGGTCGATCGCTGAAGGTATCGTGCATGCGCGCGAATCGATCGCGTCCGGCGCGGCAAAGAAGAAGCTCGAGGCGTTCGTCGTGACGACGCAAAAGCTCGGCGCGCCGCGCTGAATCTTTCTCGAATGCGCGTCGCACCCACGTTTGATTCCATCGTCCTGCGGCAGCCGACAGCCGACGATCTGCTGCGGCTCGGCGAGTGGAATGCGGCACTGATCCGCGACGAAGCTCACGCCAATCCGATGACCATTGCCGAGCTCGTCGAGCGTTTGCGGGGCTGGCTCGGCGGCGAGTATCGTGCGCGCATTTTTGTGTGTAACGGTGTCGACGCCGGTTATGCGTTGTATCGAAATCTGCCGGACTGGGTGCACCTGCGCCACTTCTATGTCGCACCCGAGCGGCGGCGCCGTCGCATCGGTGCCAGCGCGCTCCGCGCGTTGGTTGACCTCGAATTTCCGGTGGCCAAGCGCGTGGTCGTCGAGGCCATGGCATCGAATGGCGCCGCGCTCGCATTTTGGCGTGCCAACGGATTCGTTGACCGCTACATCGGGCTGGAGTCGGCCCCACAGCGCCTGGCGATGCAGCCATGACGCAGGAGACGACGGCGGGCGCCGATATACTGACCCGGATTCTCGCCACCAAGGCCAAGGAAATCGCAGCCGCCCGGGCGACAACGCCAATCGCCGAACTGCGCGAGCACGCTCGAGCCGCCCCGCCGGTTCGCGATTTCGTCGGCGCGCTGCGCAAAAGGGTCGGCGCGGGTGCTCCCGGCATAATCGCAGAAATCAAGAAGGCAAGTCCTAGCCGCGGCGTGCTGCGACCGATCTTCGATCCCACCGCAATCGCCTCCCGCTTCGAAGCGGGAGGCGCGACCTGCATCTCGGTGCTGACCGACCGCGTGTATTTCCAGGGCGAGCCGGAACATCTCGTCGCGGTGCGCACGGCATGCTCTTTGCCCGTGCTGCGCAAGGATTTCATGCTCGACGAATACCAGGTCGTTGAGTCTCGGGCGCTGGGCGCGGATTGCATTCTGCTAATCGTTGCGGCCCTTGACGACGCGCGCCTCAGGGCGCTCGAGACCGTGGCGCAGGACCTCGAAATGGCGGTGCTCGCCGAAGTGCACAACGCTTCCGAACTCGATCGCGCGTTGCGGCTGGCGACGCCGCTTATCGGGATCAACAATCGCAATCTGCGGACCTTCGAGGTTGCACTCCAGACCACGCTCGACCTACTTCCGCGAATCCCGGGTGAGCGGCTCGCGATTACCGAAAGCGGCATACTTGGGCCGGCCGACGTCGCACGCATGGTCGCCGGCGGCGTGCATGCTTTCCTTGTGGGCGAAGCGTTCATGCGCGCCGCCGATCCGGGTGCCGCGCTGCGTAGCCTGTTCGCCTGACCGCAAGCCCGCTGCCGCAAACGGTTTGGTATCATGGCAACCCGGTGCCGGTTGGCAAGCGGACGCAGAATCTTCCCGGTGTCGAAGGCGCCCGCGGGCGACGGTTTTTTGCCCCGTTTATTCGTCGTTGCCCCGACGCGCTGCGAACGCGCGTGCGCACCGGTTGTATAGAGGCTCTTCGTGTCGGCGATCGCCGTCGAAAATATCAGCAAGCACTGGACGACCGCCGAGGGTCAGGTCCGCGCCGTCGACGGACTATCCTTTGCCCTGGACGAGGGCACGCTCAACGTCCTGCTCGGGCCGTCCGGCTGCGGCAAGTCGACCACGCTGCGGCTGATCGCGGGTCTTGAGCCCACCGACCAGGGGCGCGTATTCATTGGCGGGCGCGAGGTCACACACCTGCCACCCGCGCAGCGCAATCTTGCGATGGTGTTCCAGGCCTACGCGCTGTTTCCGCACTTGTCGGTCGCCGAAAACATTGTCTTCGGTCTGCGCGTGCGCAAGGTGGCCGCTGCCGACCGCGAGCGAAGGCTGCAGCGGGTCGCCGGTCTGCTTGGACTGTCGCATCTACTCGAACGCAAGCCGTCGCAACTTTCAGGCGGCCAGCAACAGCGCGTGGCGCTTGGGCGCGCGATCATCGCCGAGGCGCCCGTATGCCTGATGGACGAACCCCTGTCCAATCTCGACGCCCAGTTGCGCCAGGAGATGCGCCAGGAGATCCGCGCTGTTCAGCGGGCACTCGGTATCACCATGGTGTACGTCACCCACGATCAGGTCGAGGCAATGTCGATGGCCGATCGCGTCATCTTGCTCAACGCGGGCCGGATCGAGCAAAATGGCGCGCCCGTCGATCTGTACGAGGCACCCGCCAACGTATTCGTCGCGCGTTTCATCGGCACCCCGCCAATGAACCTGCTCTCCCTCGAGCCAGGCAGCGGGGGCGCGATCATCGCAGGTACGGCTGGACCTGCGGTCGCCACCGCCGGCCGCGCGGGTGGTACGCTCGGCGTGCGACCCGAGCACATCGCACTCAGCCGCGATAGCGGTGTTGACGCACGGGTCGAAGGCATCGAGTACCTTGGCGCCGACACGCTGCTGACGTGCCGCGTCGGTGCGCAAGTTGTTGCCGTACGCGTTTCGGGCCGAACCGGGCTTTCTGGAGGTGACCTCACGCGCCTTTCCTGGGCGCGCGGCGCGCAGCATTTCTTTGTCGCGGCGACCGGCAGGCGGAGCGAAGATGAAGGAAGTCACCACGGCGCAACGATGCTCGCCTAGATTCCAACGGTAGACGGGAGGAGATGGACATGGACGCCTCCCCTTTCTGCGAGCCGGGCAACGGTTGGAGGTGAGTGGTGATCAATGGAGAGAGTACGGCGTGGGCGCTTGCGGCCCACGACCGGGCGTACCAAGGGAACTACGGCGCGCAAGCGGCGTAGCCGATCAACTTTAATAGAGGATGGATCGTCGACAGGTTGCGCAAGTGAACTGACCAATTGATGGCAAACCGGGTGCCCCCGGGATCGACTCAAACCTGCATTGTGTCCGGAGCTTCGAGCTCGCTGTGGAGATGAGGTATCGATTACGGAAACCATCAAGGCCGCGAGGCAACACTGCCTTGCAGTGTGGGCCGGATATAAGACGGCACACCCGCCTCCGCCATCGCTAACGTCAAAACACTTGCACGCCGGGAGGCGTCCATATAAGACACAATGACATGCAAGGGATGCGCACGGTGGCTGGCGGGTATGGTCACGGCTTTGTTCTGCGCGGCCGGATTCGCTCAGGCGCCGGTCGAAATTTCGTTCTACTATCCTGTGGCGGTCGGCGGCCGGATTCCCGAGATCATCGACCGGTTCGCCGCAGATTTCGAGAGGGAGAACCCCGGCATAAAGGTCAAGCCGATCTACTCCGGTTCTTATCAGGAGTCCGTCACCAAGGCACTCACCGCCGCCAAGGGAGGCGACGCTCCGACGACGGCGGTACTGCTGTCCACCGACATGTACACCCTGATCGACGAGGACGCGGTCGTGCCGTTCGACGGCTTCCTCAAGACGCCTGAGGACCAGGCGTGGATCAAGAGCTTCTACCCAGCGTTCATGGAGAACAGCCAGACCGGCGGCAAGACCTGGGGTATCCCGTTTCAGCGCTCGACGATCGTGCTCTACTGGAACAAGGAAATGTTCAAGGGTGCGGGCCTCGATCCGAACCGGCCGCCGGCAACCTGGTCGGAGATGACCGCGTACGCGCAGAAGCTTACCAAGCGCGATGCATCGGGCAAGGTAACGCAGTGGGGTGTGCAGATTCCGTCATCGGGTTTTCCTTACTGGCTGTTCCAGGGGTTGACCACCGAAAACGACGTCATCCTGATGAATCCAGCGGGCACGGAGACCTATTTTGACAAACCGGATGTGATCTCCGCACTGCAATATTGGGTTGATCTGGTCAACAAGTACAAGGTGCATCCGGAGGGCATCGTCGAATGGGGCACGACGCCAAAGGACTTCTTTGAGCGCAAAGTCGCGATGATATGGACGACGACGGGCAATCTGACCAACGTGCGCAACAATGCCAAGTTCGAGTTCGGCGTAGCGATGCTGCCGGCGAACAAGCGGCGTGGCAGCCCAACCGGCGGTGGCAATTTCTATCTCTTCAAACAGGCGAAGCCGGAGCAACAGGCGGCGGCGGTGAAGTTCATCCGCTGGATCACCGCACCAACGCGCGCCGCGCAATGGGGCATCGACACCGGCTACGTCGCCGTGCGGCCGGACGCTTGGGAGACCCCGGAGATGAAACAGTACGTCGCGGGTTTTCCGGCAGCGGCTATCGCCCGCGACCAGCTGCAGTACGCAGTCGCGGAGTTGTCAACCCACGACAATCAGCGCGTGACCAAGGCCCTCAACGACGGCTTACAGGCGGCGCTGACGGGAGCCAAGGCGCCGGAGCAGGCTATGAAGGACGTCCAGCGCGAGGCGGACCGCCTGCTGCGGCCCTATCGGTAGCAGTTGTCCGATTGCCGCCTGCCTGGCGCGCTGCATGAGACGCTTAGCTCTTCTTGCCTCAGCCGGGACCCGAGGGCCATGACGCGGAGCGCGCAGTGGCTTTACGGCTGGCTGCTGCTTTTGCCTGCCACCGCGTTGCTGGCACTGTTTACGCACTACCCCGCGGCGGCGACCTTGTGGCAGAGCTTCCATTCGACGCCGCGGGCGGGGCGCGGCAGCGCGTTCGTCGGGGTCGACAATTATCGAGTGCTCGTCGACGACCCGATCTTCTGGCAGGCGCTGTCGAACAACCTCTGGTACGCGGCAGTGACCATTCCCACGTCGATCGCGCTGGCGCTGTTGATGGCGTCATGGGTCAACGCTAGGATTCCCGGCCGGGGGTTGCTGCGCCTTGCCTACTTCACGCCGACGATCTTGCCGATGATCGCGGTAGCAAACATCTGGCTTTTCATTTACACACCCGAATACGGCCTGCTGGAGCGGCTTACCAGCGCGCTGGGCCTGCCGACTCACAACTGGCTTGGTAGCAAGAATACGGCGCTAGCTTGCCTGATGGCGGTCGCGGTATGGAAGGAAGCGGGGTTCTTCATGATTTTCTACCTGGCCGCGCTGCAGCAGATGTCGCCCAATCTGGCGGAGGCCGCGGCGATCGAGGGTGCATCGCGTTGGTACTTCTTCCGCCGCGTGACCTTCCCGCTGCTTATGCCGACGACGCTTTTCGTCCTCGTCAATGCCGTCATCAACGCCTTCCGGCTGGTCGATCATGTCGTCGTCATGACTCGTGGCGGACCGGACAACGCGACCGAACTGCTCCTGTTCTACATCTACGAAATCGGCTTCCGGTTCTGGGATCCGGCGTACGCCGCGACTCTGACGATCGTGCTGCTGACCATACTGGGCTTGGCGGCCCTCGGCCAGTTCGGGATTCTCGAGCGCAGGGTGCATTACCGGTGAGCTCAGCGGTCTACGGCGTTAGCAGATTTGGCCGCAGCCTCGAGACAATCGGCGCGTGGCTGCTCGGCACGTTGTGGATACTGCCGCTCGCCTACGCCTTCTGGAGCGCTTTTCACCCTGCGGAATTCTCGACGCGATTTGTCCTCGCCGCACCCCTTACCCTGGAGAACTTTACCAGGGCGTGGAACGCTGCGCCGTTCGCGCGCTACTTTCTCAATACCGTTCTTCTGTGCGCCATGATCCTCGCGGCGCAGCTCGTGCTGTGCACCCTCGCGGCTTACTCCTTCGCCAGATTTCGATTCCCGGGCCGTGCCCTGCTTTTCGCTCTGGTTCTGGTCCAGCTCATGGTCATGCCCGACGTGCTGATCGTCGAAAACTACCGCACAATGGCGGCGCTCGGGCTGCGCGATACGATCGTCGCAATCGGCCTGCCCTACATGGCGAGCGCATTCGGCATCTTCCTACTTCGGCAAACCTTCAAGACCGTGCCCGCCGAACTTGACGAGGCGGCGCGGGTCGAAGGCTGCACGCCGCTGCAGGTACTGTGGAAGGTCTATGTGCCTCTGGCGCGACCAGTCTATATCGCCTATGCGTTGGTCAGCGTGAGCTACCACTGGAACAATTTCCTGTGGCCGTTGATCATAACCAACTCGGTGGAATCGCGCCCACTGACAGTCGGCCTGCAGGTTTTTTCGGCAACTGACCAGGGCATCGACTGGTCGATCATCACGGCCGCAACGTTACTCGCGACGGCGCCGCTGCTGATCGCATTTTTGCTCTGCCAGAGGCAATTCGTGCAATCCTTCATGAGAGCCGGAATCAAGTGAAACTCATCACCTGGAACACGCAATGGTGTCGCGGCGTAGACCGGCGCGTGGATCCGGCGCGGATCGTGAAACACGCTCGGGAAATCGCCGATTTTGATCTGCTCTGCCTACAGGAGATCGCTAGCAATTTTCTCGCCCCGCGGCTGCCTGGCAGCCGGGGCGAGAATCAGTTTGCGGAGTTATCCCGGCTGTTGCCGGGTTATCAGGCGGTGCCTGGTGTCGCAGTCGACGTCCCGGCCGAGGAGGGCGGCCGACGTCATTTCGGGACCATGATCTTCTCGCGCTACCCGGTAGGACAGGTGTTTCGCCACCTGTTGCCGTATCCCGTGGACCCGGGCCTCAACGGCATGCCGCGCATCGCGCTCGAAGCGGTCATCGAGGCGCCTTTTGGGGGTGTACGCGTCATCACCACGCATCTGGAGTACTACGGAAAGAAAAAGCGGACCGCGCAGGTCGAGGCGCTGCGCGCCATCTATGCAGAGGGAAGCGGGCACGCCCGGCTCGGCACGATCGTCGACAGGGAAGGCGGGCCGTTCGAGACACGATTGCGGCCGGCGGCAACGATCATCACGGGCGACTTCAACTTCGAGCCCACGGACCGGCTATACGAGCGCATGGTGGAGCCATTCGCAGATGGGACGCTGCCACTTCTCGATGCCTGGGAGATTGCGCACCCAGGCGAACCACATCCGGCGACCTTCAGGATCTACGAAAAGGAGGAACCGGACGAGCCCGAGCAGCACTGCGACTTCATCTTCGTGTCCACTGACCTGATGGCGCATGTAAAAGCGGTGCGCGTTGAGCAGAAGACGCAGGCATCCGATCACCAACCGGTATACTTGCAGCTCACGTGATCGTAGTTGACTGACGCTTGCTAGGCGACAACGAAAGTTGGAAATCCTCGTGCGGTCGGCACAACCGCTCATGACCTTGGTCGACAGGGTGAGGAGAAGGTTCGGGCGGCAGTACCTGATGGCGGGGCGCTTTCCCGCCGAGCCGTGGTTCGTGGACACGATCGATACGTCCGGGCCACTGACCGTCCAGGGCTGGGCGTTTGTCGACGAACTACGCCCGGACGGCGATTATTCCGCTCGCTTTGCATTCAATGGACGTCGCTTTGATCGCGTCGACTATCCCCTTGAGCGCAAGGACGTCGGCGCCTGTTTCTCCGCGCGACAGCGAGCGAAGAACTGCGGCTTCGTGTTGGTCGCGAACGATACGGCGGACCTGTATCCGGGGGGCGTCCTCGAGATAACATGCGCCGATTTGGCCACGGCGCCGATCGCCTCGGGGCGCGATAGTTGGTTCGTTCCCGATCCCAGCTTGCACGAAGACCTGCCCGATGAAGATCGGCGATTTCGAGTCATAGGCAACCGCGACGCAAGCGGATTTCTGATGTCGGGTTGCACCGACTTCCACCGCCTCGATCGAGCCTGTTTTGCCAGTACAGGTAGACATGTGGCCGAGCATCGGAGAGTCCTCGATTGGGGGTGTGGATGCGGCCGCATCGCCCGTCATCTCCCGCGGCCTATGGACGGCTACTACGGCTGCGATATTGACGCCGATAATGTTGCTTGGTGCGCGCAGCATTTACCAGGTCACTATTCGGCCTCGTCGTTGCGGCCGCCCCTGCCATACCAAGAAGCGTCATTTGATCTGATCTACGGCGTCTCTGTCTTCACGCATTTCCGATCCAACCTAGAAGCGCTCTGGTTGGCCGAATTGCAGCGAGTCGCCGCACCCGGCGCGCTCCTAATGATGACCGTGCATGGCCAGACGACGGTGGACTACGCGCGACTTGACGTGACTGCGAGACGGAAGTTGCTCGAGCGGATCGAGCGTGAGGGAATATCCTGCAGCGGGCGAAACGACCAGCTTGATGGGTGTGCAGCCCACGAGAATGAGTACGTTAACGTCTATCACTCTAAGCAGTATGTACAGCGCGCTTGGGGCCAGTATTTCGAGATTGAACAGATACTGCCTGGATACCTATTCACGCACGACGTCGTGATTATGCGCAGGCGCTAACAGGGAAACTGCCAACTTGCGCGCGTAGCGTTTGTCTATGCCAGGCGGGGAGCAGAGGGGGGGCTGGCAAAGGTGACGCGCTTGGGACCGCGCATGAAGGGTCTCTCGACAAAGTAAAAAGATAGTGTCGAAACGGCAACGATAATGACGAAATAGCATGGAAAGGCGAGACGGCCCAGAGGCGGTGAATACCGGTTGAAAAGATACAACACGGGCAAGTGATATAGATACATCGAGTAACTGATTCGGCCTATAAAGGCGAGTGTAGAAAGCGACAATAGTCGTTGTCCCCAGGCCGGACGACGCGAAATCGCGGCCCACATTGTGGCGGCCATCGTCAACGGGATTACCACCCAAATCTGCTCGCCAAGCCATGGCGCGGCGCCGGAAAAAATCACATACAACCCGAGCGGAGCAGCCAGAGCCACGACCCCGAGTATTGCGGCGCCTGCGCGACCGGGCACAGTCCCACGACTCGCCAGCCATGCGCGACCGCAAAGGATGCCAAGAGCGAAGTGGCCGAGGTACGCGGGCAACTGCGTGCCTGCCAATTGACGCAGGGTCGCTTCGGGAAGGTTCCAGCGGGCACCGATGGCGCTGTAAAGGGCGATTAGCGGCTGCAGGTCATGCAGCGCGAGTGCCCTCCAAGCTATTGCCGTGGCAAAGAGCGTTGCCCCCGCGACGTAGGGTGCGCGCACGAACCATGGGGCGATCAGGGGCAAGAGCAGGTAGTACTGCATCTCGAGTTGCAGCGTCCAAAGCGCTCCGTTGAGCACCAATGATGCGGAGGAGTAGGGCGTCATGTAATGCAGAAACAGGGCGTGCAATCCCAGGTTTCCGAGAACAAATCCCCTCGATGCACGCCAAAGGTCGGGATTGAGTAACGGCACACATACGAAAAACAACAGGGCCAGTTGAACGTAGTAGGCGGGCAGTATCCGGCGGGCGCGGCGAGCATAGAACGCGCGTGCCGAGGGCGCCGAGCGCTCTTCGGCGGCATGTTTGAACCAAGGCAGGGTTAGCAGGAATCCAGTGATTAGGAAAAATAGGTCGACGCCGAGATATCCGTTCCGGACAATGATCTGGGCGGCGGTCGTGGCACTGACCCAAGCAATCAACGGGTCGGCAAACTGTCCGCTCCTGATCCCCACATAGTGGAATAGAACAACCCAAAGGACCGCGATACCTCGCAAGCCTTCGATCGCAGGAATGTATCCGACCTCGCCTTTGACGTCCTCGGCACTACCGCTGGGTTGCAAGAGGGGGCCGTTCGGTCCCGGAGTTGCGACGGTCATCGCCGCGACCTTGGTGTCAGCGGCCGCTCACGCACTAGGCGGCATGCCTTTGAGGGCAAGACGCAGGCGTCGCCACGGCAAAGCCAGCCACCAACGTAGGCTAGCCCTGCGCTCGATTTCATGCTGCTGCGCGCCGATCCGTTCGGCCTGCCGAGCGATCTGCGCATTGAGCTCGGTATAACTACGCTCCAGCGCGTCTCGCTGCTCAACGGCTGCGTGGAAATGATTCTGCCACTCGGCCACGACGCCATCGAGCGTGTTGCCACGGTCCCACTGGATCTTTTCGTTGGCGAACGCTTGAGCGTAGTCGGCATAGACCCACTCGTCGCGGTCGGCGAGCACCGAGAGGCGGGGGGCGACGGCGGCGATCGTCTCGGCGTTTTGACTTGCAGCAACAATGAAGTAGAGAGGCCGCGCATGGCCCGCCGTAGCATCCGCGGCGGAGGCTTCGGCAACCTCGAAGACCTCTGCCTCCCCAGCGCCACGCTCAGGCCAGACGACGGAAAAAAAGCTCATGCGCTGTCCGAACCATTTCGTGTGCGGGAACCTTGGTGCGAGAACCCCGGCCAGATCGTCCCGATAGAGTTCCCGCACGTGATATGGGTTGGCGCAGCCGCGGCGTTCAGAATACTCATGCTTGTTGGGGCTCGACAGGATGAACAAGCCGTCGGTCCGCAGGACGCGCCGGACTTCGTCGAGGAACATCGCCTGCGCCTCAATGTGCTCGATCGTCTCGAAGGAGACGACGGCATCGAAGCTCGCGTCGGGAAACGGGAGTGCAGCACAGTCGGCTTGGCGAAATTCGAGATTCGACGTGGCGCCATACAGCGCCCGTGCGTGCTCGATCGCCTCGGTTGAAATATCGGCGCCAATAACGCGTCTTGCCTGGCGTGCGAGGAGCGCGCTGCCGTAGCCGCTGCCGCAGGCGATGTCGAGCACCTCGCGCGCCGCGACGAGCTTGGCCGCAAAATGGTAGCGATGCCAATGCTCGTACCAGATCTCGCCGTAGGTGCCAGGAAGAAATCGTTCGCCGGTAAATTTAAGGTGGTCGCTCACAGTACCGTCCGGCCTCGTCGCAAGCGGCGCAGGATTGGCGCGCGCCAGGCGACGAGGCGCGTGAGCCAAGGCCGGGCGCCGATGAAGCGGCGTACAACTGGTCGGTCGACTAGTAAAGGAGAGTAAGTACGCAGATGTGCAGCGGCCATGTGCGCGATGTCCTGCGGTGATACCAGCAGCCGGAGTGTCTTTTGCCGCTCTATGGCGTCGCGGTAGGCGCGATCGAGCAGTGCCTGCCGCGCGGCGGCCTCGCGTGCACTCGCCGGTACCCGGTACTTCGAGGTGGTTTTTTCCACGAGCACAAACTCGTCCTCCAGGGTGTAGCGAGTCCAGAGGTTCCAGTCCTCGAGTTGGTCCATGTCTTCGGCAAACCCGCCGTAGCGTTCGTAGAGGCTGCGATGGAACAGCACGGCCTGAATGGGCAGAATATTGTGGTGCCAAAGCGCCAGCCGGTCGAACGGATGCCGGTGACGCGTAAGGTACGCCAGCTCTTCGTATCGGGCGGTGTCGTGGTCACTGACCCGAATCGGCGTCTCCCAGGCGAGTCCGTACGCGCCTTTGGCGCCCTGTTTCGCGGCTGCGTCAAGGAGCACCTCGACGTGATCGGCAAACAGCAGGTCATCGTCGTCGAGAAAATTGAGCCATTCGCCGCGAGCTTCCGAAAGCGCGATATTGCCGGCACGTGCGCGGCCTACCTTTACGCCCGTCGCGTGGTAACGCACGTTCAGTCTGTCGCGAAAACGCTGTGCCACGGCTTCCGAGCGAGCGGGGCCGTCCTCGATGACAACCGCCTCGATATTGCGCCAGGTTTGATTGGCGACGGTTGCCAGCGCCTGTTCAAGCCACGCACCGCGGTCGACGGTGCGGATGAGTATCGACACCAGCGGCGTATCGATCCGCGGCGACTCGCGTTGCGAGCGCAGCGAGACAAATGCGCCGTCGCGTCTTACCTCGTAGTTCCAGCCCGAGAATATCGGCGTGAAGCCCGCAGTCGGCGCGATCCGCGTGGCGTAGAAATAGGGCCATTGCCACAGAAAATGCAATCCGGCGCGTACGAGGCCCGTCCGGCGACCCTCGAAATCTTGCGGCGCAAGCGCATCTGCGCCCAAGCGCATCAATCCGCGAAGTGTGCGCCGCCTGCCGCCGAAACGCGCACGCAGGCATAGATTGGTCTCGACACCTCCGAGAATCTGCAATGGCTTGGCCTCGCCAGGGACCCTATATGTGCGATGCACCACTGCGTGGCGCGGCAGGTAGCGCAGCCGGAAACCTTTGGCGCGGAGTCGCCACGACAGATCAACGTCCTCGCCGTACATGAAAATCCGCGGCTCGAATCCTCCGACCGCGTCGAAGGCGCTGCGGCGGAAAAGAGCCGCTGCGCCGCTGACCCACGGCACGTCGAGCGTCACCGGGTCGTATGCCTTGGGGTGTTCATACGGCAACTGCCGCAGCTCCCAGGCGGCAACCCGCGGATCGTCGGAGCTGGCCTCCTCGAGCAGCGGCTCGAGCACGTTTGGCTCGAGCACGCAGTCCTGATTGAGCACGAAAAAAAACGGTGCGCGCGCGCGCGCAGCATTCGCATTGTGGCCGCGGCCGAAGCCCAGATTCTCTTCGGAACGTTGGACGTCTACTGACGCAAAGGATTTTTGGGTCGCGAGATTACATTCGATTTGCTTCGTTGTCTCGACGTCCGGGCTGTGATCCTGGATGAGCAGATGCGCTTGGAGACCATGGATCTGCTCGCGAAGGCTGTCGACAAGCTCGCTGAGCGCCGCAAGGTCAGGGGCGTAAGTAACGATGCTGATGTCAACGACGCGCACGAAAGGCTTTCTTGAGTAGCAGCTTGCGCACGATCACCGGCAATTGGTCGAACGCCGCCTTTTCGTCGAGGAGACGGCGATTTTCCTCGAACTGCCTTTTGCCTTCGATGTTGAGGATATCGATCTCGTGCTGGAGTTTGCGCGCCCAGGCTTGGGCTTGGCGGATTTCGTGCTCGAGTTTGGCCGACCAAGGCCGTGCCTCTTCCAACGCTGCCTTGAGTTGTGCCGCCTCCCCGGTCAGCTTTAGCAGCTCCTTGCGGAACGCAAAGCCATCGAGATTGGCGGCGAGCAATGGCCGCAGCGCTTCGTCTCCGGAGCCCGAATCGTTGTCGGACGAAGGTGGCTTGAGCCCGAAGCGCTCATATAGGGCGTCGATATCGCGGGCCATGGCGGAAAGGGTCGGGATGCGTGCGGGATCGCGCGGGTCAATCTGCGATTTTACGCGAGCACGCTCCGACGTGCCGTCCGGCGCGAAGAGGCGTTGCAACAAGTGTACGGCGTCCTGGGCTGAGAAACGTGCCGGTAATAGCCAACCACCACCGTGCCGGGAAACGCGTTCCGCGAGCGCCCCCTCTGCGGGCACAATGACCGGAAGTCCGGCAGCCCACACTTCGGAAAGTGTGTAGCTAAAACTCTCAGGCACACGATTGGGAAACAGGGCGACGTCGGCGCCGTATGCCGCGATGAGCCCCGGCAACTCATCCTCGACGTAGGGACCGTGAACGTAGCAGCGGCCCGGCGCACGCCATCCTTGCAATAATTGCGAATCAAGGTAACCGATGACCACGATGCCGATACCGGTATCTTGCAAGCGGTGGATGACCGCGTCGAGCAACCGGCTGCCTTTATGCGGGCCGATCGCGCCGATGACGGCCACGATATGGGCCATCCGATGCGATGTGAACTCTGCAGGAGCGCTCGCCGATTCGCCTTTGTCGGGGGCGCGAATGCCTGGCGCAATAACTTCACAGGGCAAGCTCGGGAAGTGGCGCAGCGCCAGTTCGCGGATGTAGCCCGAAGGAGCGATCATGGTCACGGCATGCGCCAACGTGTCCGAAATTGCAGCGATCCAAGCCAAGTCGGGTTCGAGCAAACGACCGGCAAACGCGTGCGGATCAATGAAAGCCAGATCGTGCAAGGTCACGACCCAGGGTGTCACGCGCGCGCTCTGCAATAGGGACAGTCGCTCACGACAACGCTCGCCTAGCCCGTGCAAATGCACCATGCCGATGGTATTGGCGCGTAGCCACCGCGCCAGTGCGATCGGTGCAGAAGCGTCGTTGACGGCGTCGGACAGTGGCAGGAAGCGCCGCGCAGCGATGTCCTCGATCACGTCGATGCCGGATCCGGTGTGCCAGAGGAAATGGCGCCGGAGCGCACCTTCAGCCACATTTCGGATGTAGCGGTCGACGCCACCGCCTTCAGCCGCGCTGACGTGCAATACCGAAGGACGCATCGCCGCTGGTATGGTCCCGTTCACGCAGACTTCTCGATGCAGAGGCTGCAGCCGCCGTGGTACGTGCCGTCGGAATTGCAAACCGCCTCGCACAACGACTCTCGGGTCCGGTGCAGCCTGCGCATGGGGCGTTTCAGCAGTTGGCGAGCAGAAGCGCTAGCGCCGGCGGAAGATGATGTCCCAAACGCCATGGCCGAGGCCGAGGCCGCGACGCTCGAATTTAGTCAATGGCCGGTGCGCGGGCCGCGCAGCGAAGCCGCTGGATGAGTTTTCAAGGAGCGGTTCGCCTTCGCACGCGGCCAGGATCACGGTCGCGTAGTCCTCCCAGTCGGTCGCGGCATGCAGATAACCGCGCGGAGCGAGCCGGAGCGCCAGCGTATGCACGAACGACGGCTGCAGGAGGCGCCGCTTGTGATGCCGCTTTTTCGGCCACGGGTCGGGAAAGAAGACGTGGATGCCGGCCAGCGATGCGGCGGGGACCATCTGGTCCACGACCTCGACCGCATCGTGCTGGACGATGCGCACGTTAGACAAGCCGCGCTCGTCGAGCAGCTTGAGCAAGCTGCCGATGCCCGGGGCGTGAACTTCGATGGCGAGAAAGTCGCACTCGGGCATCGCCTGGGCGATCGCGGCGGTCGTCTCCCCCATGCCGAAACCAATCTCCAGGATTCGCGGCACGTTGCGTCGGAAGACGCCGTCAAAATCCAGTGGCGCCATTTGGAACG
Source organism: uncultured beta proteobacterium (assembly GCA_963777455.1). Taxonomy (GTDB): domain Bacteria; phylum Pseudomonadota; class Gammaproteobacteria; order Burkholderiales; family Casimicrobiaceae; genus PALSA-1003. The sequence goes on along the minus strand of CAVZQQ010000004.1, from coordinate 947,291 downwards.
GCACGCCGAAACGCGGCAACAAGGATTCGCAGGCACGCTGCTGCGCCGGCAGAGAATCGACCTTGACGCAACACGAAGCTGCGGATCGGCCGCCGAATCGTTCCGGCGCGCGGTTGGGTCACGGGATGTGTTTCCAGCTCGGGTCGGCCAGGGACCGCTCGACTGTCCCGCTTCCGTTCGCGGTCGTATAGTCGAGGGAAAGCGTCTCCGCATCTTTCCATTTTGCGCCAGCGTCGACCCAGCCGGCAGGGGGCGACCAGGCCAGCTCCTTGCGGATGCCTTCGATCGTGACGCGCCAAATGGCGATTTCGTTGCTGCAGGGCGCTCCGCATACGTCGGCGGTTACCAGCCGCTGCCGGTCCGGCGCGAGCTGTGGTTCGGTGGGTAGTTCGATGCGCCGGTTGGTCGTTCGCTGCAGGAGTGTAAAGGTCGTGGTCTCGCCCGCCGTCGTGTAAAGCAGCACGGCGTTGAGGCCGTCAAGGTAATCCCAGAGACTGTAGATACGGCCGTTGATGGCGTCATCGCTGTCCTTGAACGTCGCGGTGCCCGAAGGGTAAAGCGAAACCGAGAGCACCCCCCCGTCGCGCCGGGCGAGATTGGGCAGGCGCTTCAGCTGCGTTGCTTCTACCAGCCGCGCGCAGTGCGCGGCGTCGTCGGCTTGAGCGCAGATTGTCTCGAGCTCCGCGCTGGTCGGCGGCGCGGCGAACGCAAGCGTCGCGGCAAGAGCGATCACCGCGCCCAGCGCGCGCAGGAGTTGCATCATCGACCGCTCCGTCAGCCGATCAGACCGGAGTTCGGCGAGCTGGGGGCGGCGGCGTAAAGCTTGCGGGGCATGCGGCCGGCACGGAAAGCCTCGCGCCCTGCCTCGACCGCCTTCTTCATTGCGCCAGCCATCAGCACTGGATGCTCGGCGAGTGCGATAGCGGTGTTCATCAGAACGCCAGCGCAGCCGAGCTCCATCGCGATCGCGGCATCGGACGCAGTACCCACGCCGGCGTCAACGAGCACCGGGACCTTGGCCTGCTCGATGATGAGGCGGAGGTTCCACGGATTGAGAATGCCCATCCCCGAGCCGATAAGCGAGGCGAGCGGCATGATGGCCACGCAACCGATGGCTTCCAGCTCACGGGCAACGATCGGATCGTCGGAGGTGTAGACCATGACCTCGAAGCCGTCCTTGACGAGCGTCTCGGCCGCACGGATTGTCTCCCGCACGTTCGGAAACAGTGTTTGCGGGTCGCCGAGCACCTCGAGCTTGACCAGCGTGTGGCCGTCAAGCAGTTCGCGCGCGAGCTTGAGGGTGCGCACCGCGTCGTCGGCACTGTAGCAGCCGGCGGTGTTCGGCAGCAGCGTGAACTGCGATGCCGGAAGAAAATCGAGCAGCGAGGCCTCGTCCGGGTTCTGGCCGATGTTGGTGCGCCGGATCGCAACCGTAACGATTTCCGCGCCAGAGGCGTCGATTGCCGCGCGGGTTGCGGCGAAGTCCTTGTACTTGCCCGTGCCAACGAGCAGCCGCGAGCGATACGCGCGACCCGAGACGACCAGCAGATCATCGTGCGCAAGGACAAGATTCTCGTTGGGCGCGTTCATGTAGGAAGTCCGTCAGCCACCGCCGACGGCCCGCACCACCTCGATGCGGTCGCCGTCAGCAGAGCCGGGTGTCGCTATGGCGGCTTTTGGGCACGATCTCGCCATTACGTTCGACCGCGACGCGCTGGCCTTCGAGCGCAAGCTCACGGATCAGATCGGCAACCGTTGCCTGGTCGGTACACCGACAACACGAGCCGTTAAGCACGATCGAGAGCACGGCGCATACCGTTCGTAAGTACGGCTGATTTTACCACGCAACGGGGGCGGCCCGCGGAACGACCTTCGCCGGGGCCAACAGCCAAAGCGGGATTTGCAGATTAGCGCCGGTAGTGCTGCATGGCATCGCGCAAGAAGCGCATCTGCCGTGCGAAGCGCGTGCACGCCTCGCACAGGAGCAGGTGCAGTCGGAAACGCCAATACAGCGGGGAGGCAACATCGCCGTCCTGCATTTGCGACAGCGCCCGGCTCGCCTCCCTGCAGGAGATCATTAAGCTCATTTGGCGCAGTGCCTTTGCCGATCACGCGGTCCGGGCCGCCTGGCCGAACCAGTTTTGCTCGAGGCACTGGCGAAGCGCCACCCTGGCCCGGTACAGAATGACCCACAGGTTGGTCGAGCTGATGGTGAGTTCCTTACAGATTTCCTCGCTCGTCAGCTCCATCACCTCGCGCATCATGAAGACCCGGCCCGTATTGGGCGGCAGCTTATCCAGGCAAAACTGCAGGATGTCGAAGAACTGTTGGCGCGAGAGATCGGACTCGGGGTTACCCCAGTCGGCCGGAGGGTTCTCCCAGTGGCCCGTGCTGTCGAACAGCGCGTCGAAATCGTCAAGCTGGCATTCTTCTTCGAGGGAGGCGAACGCAGGCTCGCGGGTCTTGCGCCGTATCGCGTCGACTATCTTGTGCTTGAGGATACCGGTCAGCCAGGTTTTCAGGCTGGAGCGACCGGAGAAACCGGGCGCGCCTTGCAGCGCCGCAAGCAACGTTTCCTGTACGACATCCTCGGCGAGGTCGTTGTCGCGCAGCTGCAGCACTGCGACGCGCAGAAGATAGCCGCGATGGGTATTGCAGCGCGACGCGAAGTCGGAATCAGTCATGTCCGCGGCGAGTTGGTTGGGCGACTGCGCGCCGGCACACGGGAGCCATCAGACCGTTCTCCTCGGCTTGGCCGCACCGCGCGGGCTAGGGCTGCGTCTTCGACCAACTCGAATCCGGGTCGAAGCGCGGCATCCGGGAGGCGATTGCCGCGGTCGTCTTGCCGAGATTCTTCTCGTACACGACGCCCTCGTGGTTGACGATGAACGTCATCACACCCGAAACGCCCCAGCGGGCCGGATAGGCTACCAAGGCAAAGCCACCGATCATCCTGCCCCCGGTCACATAGTCGTACGCGCCCCCCGGCGCATCGCGGCCTTGGCTAGTCAGAATCCGGTACAGGTACCCATGATAAGGCTCATGCGGGGCGTTCTTGGCCTTGCCATAGCCCTCTGCCTTGGCCTTCGCCACTAGCGGTCCGAGTGGGCTGAGCGGCTGCCCCTCCTTCGTCGGCCAGTACAAACCATCCCTTTTGCCGGAGGAACTGACGAGGTTCATGGCGTATGCATGCATCCCGTCACGGTCGCCTTGCGTTAACGCATATTCGCGCTGGGCATCCACGTACGCGAGGCAGACCTGGATGGCGGCGCGTTCGTTGCGCCCAATGCGGCGGTTTAGGATTTCCTCGCCGCCGGACTCGGTGTCGAACCGCCACCACCCGGTGGCATCCTTCACCAGTGGGAAGGGTAACGGCCATTCATTCTCGCCGACGACCAGAATCGCCTTGGCATCGCCCTGGGGCTCGATCTTGGAGTGTTTGTCGAAGGCAGCCACGAAGCGTGCGCGGCCTTGATGGTCGGCGACCTGATCGCCCGAATTGATCAGCTGGTCACTGCCGGCGCCGAGCACCGTCCGAATGCGGCCGGGGTTGTCGGCCCGCAGCGCTGCCACCAGCGCGGCTACCGCGGCCTGCGCGGTCACGTAGTGTTGCTGATCCTGCGAGCGCGCGCCGCCCTCCGCTCCAGCCGCGCCAATAGCCAGGGGCGCGAATGCCGTGACCCATGCAACGAGAGCGGTGCCAAGGATGATCGGTCGGGCGGGGAATGGAAGGCTCATGGGGTTACGCATGTAGGTGACGGTCGCGGCTATCGCTCAATGGCGGGCGGCGCCGCTCTGCTGGGGTCGCGCGGGCGCGGGCGCCGGCGCGGCGAGGGCGCGGCCGACCGGCACGTTGAATACCGGCGGCGGATTATATGGAATCGATTGCCGGCTCTGCACCCCGCGCAGTGCATTGATTTGCGTCTGCTGGCGCGAGAGGCTCGGGTCGAACGGCAGCGAGGGGGGTGCTGCATGGGGCACGGCAATGGGCCCCGGCGGTAGGCGATCGTAACCACGAAAATCTTGGCGCGAGCGCACCGCGCTCGGATCGACGCTTAGGTACCGGTCGCGTGTCGTTGCGTTGGGGTAGGCGACCCCGCGCCGGTGTGCCGGCGCATGTTGCCAGGTGCCGCCCGGACCCAACGCAGGCTGCCTCGCCTGGCTCCAGAAACGGTTATTGTTGGCATTGATGGCGATGCGATGTCCATGCCAATACGGATGCGCCCAGCCCCAATGGTTGTACCAGATCGCGCACGGTGTGCCGAAGACGAAGCCAACGGCATTCACCGGGCAAAACGGGTAGCCGTAAATCGGCGGCGGACACCAGAACCACGGAGGATAGGCAGGCGCCCACCACGGGCCGTAGATGAGCAGCGGGTTGTAGACCGGCACATAGACAACGTCGGGTTGCGCCGTGTCGATGACGATATCGTCGTCCTGGGTCGTGACGTCCAGTTGCGGGGTCGACTGCAGGTTACCCGCGGCCTCCGCTTTTTGGCGCAGTGACTGCACGGTGTCCATGGCGCGCGCCTGGTCAGCGAGAAACGCGTCGCCCAATCGCTGCGTCCATTCGAGGTTCTCGCTCATCATCTGCAGCACCTGCGCATAGGCGGTGAGCGACAGCACGCTCGGATCCCAGCTTTTGTCCGCGAGGGCCTGGTCGAGCGCATCGCCCTGAAGATCGGGATTCTGTTGCACGAAGCGGGCGGCCTCGACCACCTCGAGGGGATAGGTCGCGGCCATGAGAATCTGCGTTAGCAACTGATCCGGGTAGAGAGCAATGGGCGCCAGCAACTGGTCGAGTTCGTCCTGGCTGTAAACCGGCCCGGGCGGCGACTGAGCACTGGCCGGCGTCGCGACAACCGCGAAGAACGCGAGCACGCCAAGCGCCCAACTGCGCCGGCGCGGCGGCACGAACCTCAGGATATTCGGCGCGAGATCCATCACAAGGGCGCGTTAGGGTGGCGACCGACATAGCAAGTATGCGCCGCTGCGTGGCTTCTTGCGACCGCCTGGGAACAGTCCATGGCTTTCGCGTCAGGTCTTAGGCACGACGGGCACCGCCCACGGGCGCGTGGTTTCGTATGCGTGCGCCGCGCGCAGCACGAGCGCATCGGCGTGCATCGGGCCGACAATCTGCAGCGCGAGCGGCAACCCCGCTCGCGACAAGCCGCAGGGCACGACGACCGCGGGTTGCTGGGTCAGATTAAACGGATAAGAAAACGGCGTCCATCCGAGGAATGTGTCGAGACCGAGCTGCCATTGGTCGGGAGCCTTGGCTGCGAAGGCCGGGACCGAGACGCCCGGCGTAAGCAGCAGATCATAGCGTTGATGGAACTGGCGCATGAAGGAGCCCAGTTCTCCGCGCCACGCCACGAGGCGCTGCAATTCCATTAGCGATACCTTGCGCCCTTCGTCGGCTTGCCAGCGCAGCGCCGGATCGGTGAGCGCCGCCTGTTCCGGCGTCATGTTACTCATCAGGGTGAGCGAGCCTACGAACCACAGCTTGGTTGTTATTTCCTCCGGATTGGCAAAACCGGGCGCGAGCTCGTCTACCTGCGCGCCCAATTCCACGAACGATCCCGCGGCTTTGCGCACAGCGGCGGCGACTTCCGCATCGACATTATTGACATAACCCAAGTCGGGGCTGAACGCGATGCGCAGCCCGCGCACGCCGCCGGCCAGACCGTCGCGATAGTCGCGGGCATCGTAGGGCAGCGAAGTCCAGTCCCGTGCATCGGGCCGGCTCATCACGGTGAGCAACAGCGCCAGGTCTTCGACGCTGCGGGCATGGGGGCCAATATGCGCGACGGTACCCATGGGCGACAGCGGAAATGCCGGCACGCGGCCGAACGACGGCTTGATTCCGGGAATCCCGCAGAACGACGACGGAATGCGTACGGACCCCGCCCCGTCGGTGCCCACCGCAACCGGCCCCATGCCGGACGCGACCGCAGCGGCGGCTCCGCCCGATGAGCCCCCTGGCGTCATGTGTACATTCCAGGGATTCCGGGTGATGCCGTTAAGCAGGCTGTCGGTCGTGCCCTTGATGCCGAACTCAGGGGTGTTCGTCTTGCCGAACACCACCGCACCCGCTTCGCGCAAGCGCGCCGTGACCGGCGCATCAACCTCCCACGGCTGCCGGGGATCGATGGTGCGCGAGCCACGCAACGTCGGCCATCCCTTGGTCAGGATAAGGTCCTTGATCGATACCGGTACCCCGTCGAGAATGTCCAGGGGAGCGCCGGCCTGCCAGCGCGTTTCGGAGGCCTTGGCGCTGGCCAGCGCCTGATCCTCGTCGACGAGGCAAAAGGCGTTGAGCGCGACGTCGAGTTCGCGGATACGCGCCAATACGGCCTGCATCGCTTCGACCGGCGAGGCTTGCCGCGACCGATACCGATCCAGCAGTTGCGTCGCCGTTAGGTCGGCGAGGTTGCTGGCAGGCGGGGACATAGGGCTTTCTTCAGGGCTCGACGTTTGTAGCACCGTCGCGGCGAGATGCGAGTGCGTCGAGCGGTCGTGGGCCCGTGGCGACGCTTGGGCCGGAAAATCGTCGGGTCAATCGGGCGGCGACCGCGGTGCGCACACTCAGAGGCATCAGCCAGGTGAACGCGTGGGCCAGCACTATCACCAAGGTCGGTCGACCGCGCTGGAATGCCTCCCACGACAGCCGCCAGAATGCCCTCGCGTCGCCGGCGCGCCGAGCTTCAAGGCTGACGCGGCTTAGGATGAAACCGGCGCGAGCCCGCGGCGTGAGCAGCGCGGCCTCGGCATTGGCCCACGCTAGCGAGGCGCGCCAATCGCGGGAATTGCTCATGCGCTTGTGTGTATCTTCGCAGCGCCAGATGGCGAGCGGCTCGGGGGTGGCCACGAATTCCACGCCGACGCCCTCCTGCTGCACCGCGCGCAGCAACCAATCGCTGCCCTCGAAGGGTGCGCCGCGATAACGGAAGCGTGTGTCGCAGAGCAGGGCGCGGGGTGCCAAGAGGGTCGACGGCAAGATCAGGCCTTCGCCATTGAGCAGACCGGTCTTGCAGAATAGGTATTCGCTTAGCGCTTCGCCCTGGGCTAGGCAGTGCTGCGGCCGGATCACATCGCCATGGTGCCTTCGGGCGATGACGCGGCAGGTGACGATGGGTAATCGATGCCGTGACCGCCGCGCTGTGTCGAGTTGAATCTCGAGCTTTTGCGGCAACCATTCGTCATCATCGTCGAGCAGTGCCACCCACTCGCCCCGCGCGGCATTCACGCCGGCGTGGCGGGCCGCCCCCAGGCCGGCATTCTCCGGCAGAGGGATGATGCGCAGTCGGGGATCCGCGATCGATCGGAGGGCCTGGAGCGTTTCGGCATCCGGGCCGTCGACGACTACGATGACTTCGATCTCGCGCAGGGTCTGGCGCAATGCGCTGCCCACCGCCCCGGGAACCAGGTGGGGGCGATGGATGGTTGGAATGACTACCGAGATCAAGTGTTCACACTTCATGCGTCGGATGGCCGGGCGTGAGCATTCGGTGGCGAAATGATGCCGCCTAGCCGCCAAATGGGCAATGCACCGCGTCGGGGGCTATGCGAACCCGACTCAGGCGAGCCGTGGCCCGCCTCGCGCCGGCTATGGCGGCGGCGAAACCTGCGCAATCTTCCGGCGCATGGGCTGTCGACGCCAATGGGGCGGATAGCCAAAGTGATAACATGGACCGTGTGGATGCCGCGCATACCTAGCGTACGTCCACGATCTGAGGCAGCGTTGAATCTAAGCTATCCAACCACGCTTGCGTCGAGGCGCCAGCCGACTCGCGTCAGCCGATGGCGGTTTTGGGTCGCATGCGGCGCCGCCGTTGCGCTGATTCTGCCCTCGGTCGCCCTACTCCCTGCGGCAAGCTCAGGATTCGAATTCGAGCCAGCGCACGACGATGAGCATTTCGGCACAGATCGCGACGGCGCTGCTGGGACGGCCGAGGCACACCTAGCCGACATTCCCGGCAGCCCAACGCACCCGGCCAATCACGACTGCACGCCGTGCCAGGTCATCAAGTACTTGGCAACCAGCGTCTTGCCGCAGGCCGACCTTGCGCTGGCGCCGCTGGAACGCAATGACGCACCGCCGCCCGGCGGGCGGCATCCACTGCCGGTTACCGTTCGCGTCGCCATAGCCCCCCCGATTCGCGCCCCGCCCCACCCCCCCGTCTGATGTACCCCCGTACGCCCTGATCGGCGTCGGCAAATGCTCGTTGCGCGCGTGAGGCCTGCTTCACGCGTCGCGGGTTCGTCTTCAGGCGGCGCGGCCGCCATGATGTGCATGAATCGGAGCACGGCAATGAATCGAAGGCGCTGTCGCGTGACGCGATGCGTTACGCGCATCTGGAGAAGACCGGTCGAGCCACTGCAATGCACGCGCCGGCGACGGTTAACCGCTGCAGGTCACGGCTACTGGCCGCTGCCGCCCTGGCCTTGGCGATCACGGCCCCACGGCCGGTACTGGCCCGCGCAACGTGTGGCTGTTCTCTTTCCACCGATGCCGCGATGGGCTATTCAGACATGCCGGGCTGGCGGCCAAGCCTGGAGTTCGACTTCCTGCACGAGCAGTGTCTCGAACTCACAAGTGGCAGCCATCTCTACCGACGGCACGGTGGTCTACCTGAGCCCCGGCGTTGGCGTCAGCGTCAGCGTCGCGCACAACACGCAGCTGTTCGCCGTTGTGCAACTGCCGTTATACAGCCGGCTCACGGGTTACCAGCTCTTTCCGCACTGGACCGCCTCGGTGGGGGCGAGCTACGCGTTCTGACCGGGCGCGACGAACTGGTTAATACATTCGATCGAGATGGGTGAACTTATGGCAAGTTGTTATTCGATACGTGGACCGCGGCGCGGCGCGCTTTACCTGCAGGCCTGCAAGATGACGTTGTTCCTGCTTGGCTGGTGCACCCTGGCATGGGGGGCAAGCGAGGGCCAGCCGGCGCCCGCGCTACAGGCCAAACTGCTCGACGGGACCGCATTCAATCTTGCCGACGAAGCGGGCAAGGTTGTCATCGTGAACATGTGGGCGACCTGGTGCGCACCCTGTCGCGAGGAGATGCCCGCGCTCGACGCCTATTACCGCAAGCATCGCGACCAGGGCCTCGTCTTGATCGCGCTGAGCATGGATGATCCCAAGGACGAGGCCAAGGTTCGCGAGGTGACGAGGGCCTATTCGTTCCCGGTCGGGTTGGAGCGCGACATTTACTTGAAAGGCTACGGACGCATCTGGCGCCTTCCTCTCACCTTTGTAGTGGACCGCAAGGGCATTCTGCGCAAGGACCAATGGTATGGGGACCCGGGCCTCGACGCGCAGTCGCTCGAACAGACTGTCACGCCCCTGCTTCGCGCGCCCTGAGCCGCCACCAACTTGCCGGTGCGCGCGATGGCATGGCGGCCGGCCGACGCGGCGCGAGACCAAATCGCCCACGCGCTGCCGGGAGTTCCCTTTCGAGCGGCGGTCCGCTGGTTCCGGCTGGCGCAGGCAAGGCGCGGCAAGGCCCTCCGTGGTAAGTCCACGGCGACCGCGCCCGACCGGCGAGGACACGGGTGACGTGTGGCAAGAATGTTGCTTTTCTGCAACCAGGGGCGACGGTAGGACCGTGGGGCGTCTGCGGACCTCTACCGGGTGACGTCCCACGTCAGGATTCAACCGAGGACGAGATCAGCCTGCCGCCATCTGGCGGAATGGGCAGACCGCTGGACGCAGTGAGCACTGACTTTACCGTTTGGATCCGCGACCATGCAGGCGGCGAGGCATCGCCTACCCGCGCGCTGCCATGACCGAGCCCGACAAGCTGCTCGAGCAGGCTTGGCACGTCTTCTACCTCAATCACACAAGGGCCGAAGAGCTCGGCCACGAGCTGCTCCGTATCACCGCTGACACGCCCCGGAATGTGTTGCGCGGCTACGCTTGGTTCCATGTGGCCTTCGCGCAGATTCGCGTCGGTGATGTCGGGGTTGCAGCCAAGGCTAACGAAGAGGCGCGCACCATCTTCGGTCGGCACAAGGACCTGCGGGGTCTCGCCCTGTGCGATGAGGTGCGTGCCATCGAGCTGCGTCGAGCTGGGCGTTTCGACGACGCGCTGCGCACATTGCAAGAAATCGCGGCGTGTCCGGGGCTGGTGCGCGAACCGATAGACCTTTTTCTTAACCACAACTCCGCTGCCAGCACGCATAAGCTGCTCGGTCACGTGGAGGAGCCGTTGGTGTACGGCTACAAGGCGTTGGAGGCCGCCGAGCGCATCCGCTGGCCCGGGCCGAATACCGTTGCCCTGAGTAATCTGGGCGCCTACCACTTCTTGCTTTGCAACTTCGAGCATGCGCGCCTGCTGACCGAGACGGCGTTCGCCAGCGCCCGCGATGCCCAGGCGCGCGGACTGATCGGGGCGTGTGGCGCCAACTTGATCGAGATTTACCACGCTTCGGGCATGTCCCCCAAAGCCGCCGACATGGCGCGCTGGCTGCTCGATAATCCGCAGCACCTGTTACCCGGCGAAATGGAGCGATATTCGTCCTACCTGGCGCTGGGCGTGCTTTGCGGAGGGGACGTCGACGCGGCGCAGGATTGGCTGGAACGCGGGGTGCCGGCATCGATGGGCAGTGGCGATGGCGTGGCGCTGTGGGCTATGGTGCAGACGCTTTGCTTCAAGGCCCGTGGAGCCACGCTGAAGGCGCGCGAACTGGCCGAACGCACGTTGAGCGAGCGCGGCTGCCAGGGCCTCACCGACGCGCCTTACGACCTGATGCGGCTGCGCGAGCTCGCCGCCGACGCCTGCGAGACCCTGGGCGACGCGGTGAGCGCGTTGGCGCACTTCCGGCAGGCCCGCCTGCTGTACGAAACCACGGCCGGGCAGAGCGCGCGCGCGAGCCAGATCGCCCTGCAGGTGGACTTCAACACCGCGCAGGCGAAACGCGAACGCGATCTCGCCCAGGAAGCCAAGCGCGCCTCCGATCGGAGCAGCCGCCGTCTCAAAATGCTCAATCTTGCGCTCGAAGCCAAGGTGGCCGAAGCCGAGCAGTTGCAGGCACGGCTGCGCGAACAGGCACTGCGCGATACGCTTACCGGCTTGTACAACCGCCGCTATCTTTATGAGGCTGCGCCCGGACACATCGAACTCGCCCAGCGCCAGCGCAGCGCCCTATGTGTGGCCCTGATTGATATCGATCATTTCAAACGCGTCAACGACACCTACGGGCATCATGTGGGCGACCTGGTCCTGCAGGGGCTCGCGAAGTTGCTGACGCAACGGTTGCGCAGGAGTGACATCGTTTGCCGCGTCGGCGGGGAGGAGTTCGCGGTCGTCTTGCCGGGCGTGTCGAGCGCGCAGGCGAGTGTTGTTATCGAAGGGTTGATGCGGGACTTCTGCCGGATGGAGGTACTTGCGGGCGGCCAACCACTCGCGGGACACACGTATTCTGCCGGCATGGCGGAGTTCCCCACCGAGGGCCCGTCGTTGGAACCGTTGCTTCGCGTGGCCGATGCCCACCTCTATCGCGCCAAGCAGGCGGGCCGGGCGCGCGTAGCCTGGGCGTTCGATACCGAGCAGAAGGCCGCGGCGCCACTGGCCCCGCATGCGTGATCGGCCGGTATTGCGGAGGGCGACCCGGTCATTGCAAGAGCCTACCCACTAGGCGTCCTTGGTCGGCAAGGAGTAACCTCTGTCCGGCGCCGCAGGTCCATTGGCCGCGGCCATCGCGGGCGGTGGCCGCCCAAGCTCGCCAGCGGCAATACTGCAGCTCAATCCAGCGCAGCAAGATCCTCCGTGGTAGTACGCAATGCTTATAGGCGAGCCAATCCGGCCGCGAGAAAAATGACCATGATAAGGCACTCATCCAGATGACAATCGTGCGGATCCTCGCGCGCTCCCTACTGGTCGCCGTCGCTGTTGGCGCCAGCCTCCAGTTGGCGCTTGCGCAAGGCACGGTCGATGACGGCCTGGCGGCGTATCGGGCGGGAGATTATCCAAAGGCGGTGGAGGTGTGGCGTGCGCTGGCCGAAAAGGGCAACCCGGTCGCGCAATCGCGGTTGGGGGACATGTACGCCGAGGGGAAGGGCGTTGCGCGGGATGACGCGACGGCGATGATCTGGTTTCAGCGTGCCGCCAACCAGGGCAACGCCGAGGCGCAATACAACGTGGGAGCAAGCTACGCAGAAGGCCTTGGCGTGGCCAAGAGTGACGACGAAGCTGCCAAATGGTTCAAGCGCGCGGCCGAGCAGGGCATGCCGTACGCGCAAATCAACCTGGGGCTGCTCTACGCGGCGGGCCACGGTGTTCCCCAGAACAACGCTGAAGCGATGAAGTGGCTTGGGCTCGCCGTAATTGCGCTGCCACCCGGTGGCCCGCGCTCGGATGCCGCCCGTGCGATGCAGGATGTCTCGGAAAAGATGACGCCCGAAGAGGCACGGGCGGCGAGGGAAGAGACCAGGGCATGGAAGCCGAAGCCGGGAGGTAAGTGATCCGGCGCCGCGCGGCAACCATGCTGCATCACCTCTCACTCGGGGTTTCGAACCTGCAGCGCGCTGCCTCGTTTTACGATGCCGCGCTCGCAGCCTTGGGCTACGTGCGCGTCTGGAGCGATGCGACGGCTATCGGCTACGGGCCAGCGGGCGAGGGTGACAAGCTGGCGATCAAGCTGGCGGGCACCGGAGTAGTGGTTCCCGGACCGCGCTTTCACATTGCGTTCGCTGCTCCGTCACGCAAGGCGGTGCAGGATTTCCACGCCGAAGCTATCAAGCACGGCGGCCGAGATAACGGTACGCCTGGCCTGCGTCCCGCTTACGGAGAGCGTTACTACGCCGCGTTTGTCATCGACCCCGACGGACATCCCATTGAGGCGGTGAACGATCAATAACCGAATCCTCGTTACGGTAAACGCTAGACGCCGGGGTTGCCCCGGCGCGGTATTTGCTCTTGGTTATTGCGCACGGGACGCGCGGTGTACCGTTTTGTTATGGGGGCAGCCCTCCTGATGCTGGGCATCGGTCTGCGCTTGGCGGGCAGTGAGCGGTGACCCCCAGGCGCAACAGCAGCGGCGCGTCTTTCGCCCAGCGTCGATGGGCTTGGCGCGCGATCCCGACGGCGGGGCCAACCTTGCCCCTCGCGGCGGGTTGCGGGCCCGCTACCCGAGATTTGGACACGCGCCCATGAAATTGCTGCGCTCAGGCTTCCGGCGATTTGGCGGGGTGGTCGCGGACGCCCTGGCCGCTATCGCCTTGGCGAGCCTTGCGGCCTGTACGAGCTTATCTCCGACCGGCGACGGCGACCGCGCGGAGGCTCCTCTCGGCGCTCTCATGCTCTCCGGGCCAACGTTTGGGGAGGCAACGCTACACCCGACTGCCTGCCGCACGGGGGAGCGGGAGCTCTTTCTCGGCTTCGACTTGCGTGATGCAACCGCCGGGGTGGTCACGCGACTCATCGTTGACCCTGCTGCCGGGCCGATCATTCGCGTCTTTGCGATTTCCACGCCATTCGATAAGTCAGTCGTGTTCCATCGCCAGGATTGTCGTGTGTTGCATTTCTCGCTCGAATCTACGGGTTGGCTTATCAATCGCATCCAGCAGCTCGACGTATCGATGGACCTCGATTGTCAGCTACCGTCGGGAGAGCATATCTTCGGCGACGCGGCCGATGCGAGTTGCTTGTAGGCGTCCAACGCCTAGGTACCTGGCCCAAGGTTGACGCGCCGGCCCCAATGACCCTCGGGTTCACCATCCTGAAGGTTCGCCGGGCTTGGCCCATTCTTCTTGCTATGGCGGTGATCGCCCTGTTTGGCATAGCTGCCGCTCGCACCGTTCTCAACTCCGGTCCGGCCGCGATCGCACAGATGAGCGGCGAGGAACGCGTGCTTCTGGCCAAACTGGATACGCTGCGCAAGGGCATGTCGCCTCGAGAGGTAAGCGCCATACTTGGCGAGCCCGACGATCCCGGTCCTCTCGGTTTGCGCCCGAAATGGCTGGTTGGAGGCAATCCGTTCAATGCCGTCGTCGTTTATTTTTTTCCGGATGGGGCACATCGCGTGCTTTGGCTTAGCGCGGGGCGCTTCCACTACGAGCACAACCTGTGAATGCAACCCTGTGCGTTGCGGTCACCAGAAACGCCTGTTAGGCTCGCGGTTGATAACTGGCCCGCATGCCCATCCACCACGGAAAACCCGCATGAACAAGATTGCGACAGCAATAATTGTCACCCTCAGCGGTACCGCCTTGGCGCAAAGTCCCGCGCTGAAGCCGGGGCTGTGGGAAATGAAACCGATCCGCCAGGTTGTTGATGGGCGTGACATGACCGCCCAGAGGGCTGCCACCTCCGCCAGAATGGAGCAGGCGATGGCCAACATGACTCCCGAACAGCGCAAGCAAATGGAAGCCATGATCAGCGCCCAGGGCGGCACCAATCCGGGCGTTTCCGGCGGGGGCACGCGCATATGCATCAGTCCGGCCATGGCGGCAAAGGACAAGCCAATGGTGGGCTCCGACAGCCACTGCGAACCCGCAAAAATGAATCGGAGCGGCAACAAAACCAGTTTTGAATTCAATTGCAGCGCTGACGGACGAACCGAGGTAGGTAGCGGCGACAGCACCGTTAGCGGGGACACGGTGACGACCCGGGTGGACATGGCGATGACCGACGCTCGGGGCCATCACACAATGCAGACCGAATCGCAAATGAAGTACCTTGGACCCGACTGCCAAGGGATCAAACCCAGCTACTAATAGCGCGCCGGCAGCTGAGGCCGCGTCGGGCGATGGTTGCGTGGAGCATGAGCGCCGACATTGCGTGAGTGGGGGCCACAACCGGGCGTGGCGCATCGCTCGCATCCAGACAGGCCCTGCGGGCGACTGACTACGTGTCGGGCCGAGCTCAGCGTGACGTAGCCTGCGACAGACGGGCGGCGTTGTCCCGTGTGTCGTAGATATTGATCGGCGGCTTGCCCTCGGCGGCTCGGTTCATGCGCTCTCGAATCTCAGCGGTCAGGGCGTTGTTGCGCTGGACCGCGGGCCGCGCTTCCATTGCCTTGAACCAACGCATGAAGTTCGGGTGCGACGTTTCGTCGACGCCGCGCGCCGCGTGACCTTTGGTCCAGGGATAGGTGGCCATGTCGGCGATACTGTACTCGTCGCAGCCAAGCCAGACGCTGTCAGCCAGGCGGTTATCGAGCACCTTGTACAGGCGTGCAGCCTCGTTGTTGTAACGGTCGCGCGCGTATTGCAGATTCGGATCCTTGGCTTGGTTGTTGAAGTGCCCCGCCTGGCCGAACATCGGGCCGACATGCGCCATCTGGAAAAACAGCCACTGCAACGTGTCGTAGCGCCGGCGCGCATCCTGCGAAAGGAACTTGCCGGTCTTCTCCCCCAGGTACACGAGGATCGCGCCCGATTCCATCATGGTATAGCGTCCGCCAGGTCCGTCAGTGTCGACGATTGCGGGGATTTTGTTGTTGGGCGAGAGCTGGAGGTGGCTGGCCGCGAACTGCTCGCCGGTCTGGATGTTGACGTCGACGTGCCGCCACCCAAGGCCGGTCTCCTCGAGCATGATCATGACCTTCTGCCCGTTCGGGGTGGGCATGGAATGCAGTTCAATCATCGGCTTCTCCTTACACTCACGGCCTGGCATAAGGCCGACACCCTGTGGGGCCGTGTAACTGCGGTCCACGCATACCGGAAAGGTGCCGGCAAGCCTCCTATATAACCGCCCGCTTCGCGCAGTGCAACGGCAAGGTCACGGCGATGCCGCGAGCGGGGCAGCATCGGGATGGTGCCTGCGCGCGTCGCGGCCCCCGGCTTTCAAGAACCACGGCTCGCGCAGAAGTCCGGTAGCTGAAGCCCAGCCTTGCTATTACCCGACCGCGCGTGGTATCGGTAAGTTTCCGCTGCGTTTGCATACACCCTCGGTTGCAGGTTCGCGTGCCTTCCAATCCAACGCCGCCGGCACTCCACGCCGCGACACCTGGTACCACCGCTTTGACGGTCAAGAGGTGGTTGCCTTGGGTTGTCGCGACCGCGCTGTTTATGGAGCAACTCGACTCCACCATCGTCAATACCGCAATCCCGTCGATGGCAGCGAGTTTGGGGGTACCGCCGCTCAGTCTCAAGGCTGTGGTAACCAGCTACATTCTCAGTCTGGCTGTAGGTATTCCGGTCAGTGGCTGGTTTGCCGATCGCTATGGCACGCGCCGAGTGTTCGCTCTCGCGGTCGCCATCTTTACCGTGGCATCGGTGCTCTGTGGGCTGTCGGTCAACGCCCCCATGCTGGTGGCAATGCGCATTCTGCAGGGGCTTGGAGCCGCCATGATGACGCCGGTTGGCCGCCTGGCGATCGTGCGCACCTTCCCTAAATCGGAACTGCTGTCAGCGCTCAACTTTGTCATTATCCCGGCATTGATCGGACCCTTGCTTGGACCGACCGTGGGCGGTCTGATCGTGCACTGGCTGTCCTGGCGTGAGATCTTCTTCGTCAACGTGCCGATGGGGATCGTCGCATTGCTGATCATCTATCGGCACATGCCGGACTATGTTGGGGGCGCGGAGCGCCCGCTCGATGTCGTCGGGCTGGTGCTTTTCGGCAGCGGTACCGCTCTGCTGTCCTGGCTGTTGGAGATCTTTGGCGAGCACAGCATCGATGTAACCTCCGCCGGGGTCCTCTTTCTGCTGGCGATGAGCCTGTTGGCAGCCTACGCGTGGCATGCGCAGCAAGCCCCCTACCCGTTGCTGCGCCTCTCGCTGCTCAAGGTACGCACGTTCCGGGTTTCGGTAGTCGGTGGCTTCGTCACGCGGCTGGGCATCGGCGGCATGCCGCTGCTGCTGCCGCTACTCTATCAACTCGGCCTCGGGATGCCGCCATGGGAGTCGGGCCTGCTCATGATGCCGACCGCTGCTGCAGCAATGGTCATGAAGTTTCTCAGCGCCAGGCTTTTGCGACGGCACGGATTTCGCCAGATATTGATTGTCAATACGGTCATGGCGGGCATGATCATCTGTCTCTTCTCGCTTGTTACTCCTAACACTCCTTTGATGATGATCGTGGTCCTCGGGCTGGCCCAGGGGCTGTTCAACTCACTGCAATTCTCGAGTATGAATGCGATGGGCTATGCTGATATCGAGCCTGCTGAATCAAGCATGGCCACATCGATCGCCAGCACGTGCCAGCAGATGTCTATGAGCTTCGGATTGGCATGCAGCTCGCTCATCGCTGCGTGGTATCTGGGGGCCACGCCGCAAACCGACCAAGCAGCGCTGACAAGCGCCCTCCATCACACGTTTCTAACTGTTGGCGGCTTAACGATACTTTCATCGCTCTCGTTCTGGACGCTGCGTCCGGGCGACGGAGACAATGTCAGTCGAGGCAAGAACACTGCCGCGGCGTGATGTGCGCTAGCGCAATGGGTGATGGTAACAAAGGGACCGCCGCAGCGTCGCGCAAGGCGAGCGCCTCGGATCAACCGGCGGCCAGGTAGACGGCCAGGAGGATCCCGAGCGAACCGAGGAACAGCGCCAATGTGGTCGGAAAAGTTTTGTAGTGGGTGCGCGGGACATCGTCGGCTGGCAGCGACACGACAATCCGGCGATGCTGGATTGCGGGCAAGATCATGCACATTGCGCCGAGCAACACCAGCAGTATGCCTATACCGGATGAAAAATGCATCGAATACGCGCCCGAGGCGATCGCCGGGACACGTTGAGCCGCGAGGACGCTCAGGAAAAGACCGAAACGGGCGACGACAAACCCGAAACCCATGATGGTGAGACCGGTACGAATCCACGCAAGGAGGGTCCGCTCGGCGGCAAAGAAAACGCGCGGATCAGACATGCTTGGCGTGCGCCATGAAATCGGGTGCTGGCGCCAGATCGCACCGGCTACGGCCACGCAGGGTCAAACCGATACGTCCGTCGGTATCGGTGTGGCTGTGCCGCACGAAGTCGCCCCGAAACCTAACGAGCTTGAACTGGTAGTCGTTCCTCTCCGCAACGATGCGCGGTGCTCTGTGATCATGGAGTTTGGCGAACTTCTTCGCAAGGTTGATAGGACGCTGCATAAGGGAGAACTTAACTTCCGTTGTGAAAACGCACCCTGAGCGAAGCTAGACCGCGCCGGCGCGACGATGTACCGCTGACAGCGCCCTGTGGACAATCGGGGTATTAGCCGCCACTAAGGCTCAATCTCGACCACGATGTTGGCCGTCGCGATTGGGGCGAAAGCTGCTTCGTATGCTGCATGTCGTTTTTCGAGCAGTTTACTACCGGAATGCCGAGGGTTCGTAATGTAAATGGAGAAATCCGGAACCCGATTGAGTCGCTTCATCAGCTGCAGGATGGAAATGCCCTCAACGATTACGGGTCGCGGCGATGTGATCCGTCGTTCGATGATGCGATTTATCTGATCATCGAGGTGAATCAGGTAATCCTGTGCAGGGATCACGAACAGATCGGTCTCAATCAGCGTCACGTTAAAATACCACGCAAGGTAGCGACCCAGGGTGGTTTTTCCGACGCCGTCGCGGCCATCGATGGTTGCAATTACACCCGGCAGACCGCGCATAGTCGGGGCCATTGCATCCACAACTTTGGTGTAGGCCGGGAGAAGGCTAGGCAACCTTGGCCCCGATGAGCAAACCACCGACCTACAACGGCCGGACGGCGCGCGATGCCGCCGGCGAGGCGTCCCGTTTGGCGTGGCTAGGTTTCGGGTAGATCAACGTCGGCTCCTTCGACGAGCTGCACTGGCGAGATGCCAAGTTGGACGAGGAGACCCAGCGCCATTGCCATATCTGCGTCGCTAACCTCATTGTCGCCGAGAACAACTTCGAGTTCAACGCAATGGCGGAGACCGTCAACGCAATCAAAACCTACCCGAGTCCGGGTTTGCTCCCAGACCGGTCGCTCCTTCGCGCCTTCCGATTCCCGCGTGCGGACGACCGAAAGCAGACGAAAGGCCGTTTGCCCAAAGCCTCGGCAAAACCTGATAGATTGATAGCGTAGCTTCGCCGGCGGTGACCCCGGTTTCGGACCGGTGCCCGGCCTGTGCCTCGGTTCGGCAAAATCCATGATCCGCAGAATCGCGATTTTCGTCCTGTTACTGCCGTGTGTCGTGATCGAAGCGGCATGGGCCGGTTACGACGAGGGTCGGGATGCGCTCGACAAGGGAGATTACGCCACTGCGTTGATCGAGCTACAACCACTCGCAGATCAGGGCCAGCCCGCGGCCCAGGTTCTGCTCGGTGAAATGTTCCTGAATGGCCGGGGCACGCCGCGGGACTATCCGCGCGCGCTCCTGTGGTTCCGTATGGCGGCCGCACAAGGTGAACCGGTCGCCCAAAACAACGTCGGGATCATGTACCAAGGTGGCATCGCCGGTCTGCCGCAGGATGACCGGCAGGCGGCGGAGTGGTTCCGCAAGGCGGCTGACCAGGGGTACGCCACGGCCGAAGACAACCTTGGCACGATGTACCTCAACGGCCGTGGCGTGACCCAGGACCCCGAGCAGGCGGTGGCATGGTTTCGCAAAGCGGCCGCGCAGGGTTTTGTTGGTGCCCAACACAACTTGGGTTTCTGTTACCTCAACGGCCGAGGTGTACCCAAAGACGATAAACAGGCAGCCGAGTGGTACCGCAAGGCGGCCGAGCAAGGCTACCCACCCGCCCGCTACAACCTTGGTGTGATGTACCGCAACGGCCGCGGTGTGCCAATGGACGATGCGCAAGCGGCGGAGTGGTTTCGCAAGGCGGCTGACCAAGGTTTTGCTGATGCCCAGTTTAACCTGGGCAATATGTACTTCGAAGGCGAAGGCGTGGCGCAGGACGATAAGCAAGCGATGGAATGGTTTCGCAAGGCGGCCCAGCAAGGCGTTGGCGATGCGCAGTACAACCTTGGCATCATGTACCAATTGGGCCGTGGTGCCCCGCGGGATAACGTGCTGGCCTACATGCTCTTCAGCTTGGCGGCAGCGTCCGGAAACAAGACAGCCTTGGTCAACCGGGTCAGCATTGCCCAGAACCTCTCATTGATCGAAATCGAGAACGCGAATGAACTCGCCAAGATGTGGAAGCCCGGTACGCCACTGCCCACACGCAGCGACGTCAAGAGCAAGTGAGAAGCGCGAGTGATCCAGCGCTGCTTAAACAAGGTGGATCGGTCTCTGCTTCCCACCTTCGGAGGCGCCAATCGCCCTCGGGCCCTTTCCCGTGGGCTGTGCCGTCGGGATTCTTTTCGCGTACGATGCGGCAAGGCACCGGGACTGCTCCGGGTCCGCTTCGCGCCTAACCGGAGAAGAGTGTCATGACGACGCAGTTCTGGCCCAAGGTTTGGCGATTCACCGTGCTCGGGATTGGTCTCGCGCTGATCCCCTCGGTGGCGCCTTGCGAACAGTTCGTGCTCGTGTGTTCACTCAACGCAGTGAACTCTGAAGGCGACAGTTTGGGTCATGACCAGTTTACGCTGCACGTTGATACTGTCCGCAGCACTGTTGACGGCGACCCGGCGCGAATCGATAAAGGTTACATTCGCTTTTCTGATCGATACCTCAAGGGCGCGTCGACGGCTATCGATCGGCATAACGGCCGGCTAAGAGGAGTGAGTGGAGGGCGGATAACGTCAACCGGGTCCTGCGAGAAAGTCGCGGGTCGTGGCTGAGGGGCTCGTGGTCCTGAAGCGCTTGCCCCTGATAGTTGCCAGGCAGCCCGAAGATCCTCTCGCACAGGGGCTGGACAGCAAGTGCGTTCTGAATTCGATCCAGACATGCGTGGTTTCGTCAGTCAATCCGCGCCTATCGACATTAAAGACCTCATGAAAGCCGGTGCGACTCTTATCAGCACGCTCATCCTGGTGTTGCTGGGCGGCTGCGCCATGCATTGGTCGCGACCGAATGGGACAAAAGAAGAGCTAGCGCAAGACCGAGACCAATGCGAAGAGCGGGCACAGAGCACCTATCCGGTCGTGATGCTATCTAATAACATTGACGCGAACGCAATCACACGATCGAGCGCGGTAGATGCGTGCCTTCGCTCCAAAGGCTATATCTTCAAGTGATGCCCATGGCCGGCAGCATATCGTCAGGTTGAGCTCGGTGTGAAGCGGGTGCGAGAGTCCATTATTGTGCAGACAGTTTACGTGCGAAATACGTAAACTCCCGCGCCGTCATCGCTGCCTTCTCTGCGAGCGTGGCTCCCGAGCCGTGTCCTCCCTCGATCACTTCGTAGAAGAGATAGGGTACGCCCATCGCTGCCAACTTGGCCGCGAACTTGCGTGCGTGCTGGGGCCCGACCCGATCGTCCTTCGTCGTCGTCCAGATGAGCGCCTCGGGATAGTGAACACCCGGCTTCAAATTGTTGTACGGAGATATGGAGGCGAGGAACGCCCGCTCATCCGGATTCGAGACACTGCCATACTCGCCGACCCATGAACTGCCCGCTGCAATATGCTCATATGCGAGCATGTCGAGAAGCGGCACCTGCATGTCGACGGCGGCCCAAAGCTCGGGGTGTTGGACAAACTCGACGCCCATTAGCAGTCCCCCGTTGGAGCCTCCCATGATGCCGAGGTGGCTGGGGCTCGTGATTCCCTTGGCAATCAGGTCCTTTGCCACCGCAGTAAAGTCGTCGTAGATTCGTTGGCGGTGCGTCTTAAGGCCGGCGTCATGCCACGCTGGGCCAAATTCGCCTCCACCCCGGATGTTGGCGAGCACAAATGCCCCACCTGCTTCGAGCCAGAGCTTGCCGACTGAAGCGGAATAATAGGGTGTTTCGGAAACGAGGAACCCGCCGTAGGCGGTAAGAATCGTGGGTGTGCTGCCATCCAGTTTCATGTCGATTGGGTGGACCACGAAATAGGGGATCCTCGTTCCATCGGTGGATGCGACCTCGAATTGCTCGACCACGTCCTTGGACGCGTCGAATCTCGCGGGCAGCGTCTTAACTTTAGTCAGCGCGCCGCTGCTGAGATCGGCGAGCCAAAGATTCGTGGGTGTCAGGAAGCCGGTGACGCTTACGAAGGCTCGATCACTGTGCAGGTCGGCATCGACAATATGGATAGCGACGTTGTCGGGCAGGGCAAGCCGCCGCCGCGACCATCGACCGCCCCTCTCTGGCGTATATACGTAGGCTCGCCCCTGGACGTTGTCGAGCAAGGTGACCAGCAGGTGACGCCGGGTGGCGGTCGTTTGCGCCAGGGCTTCGCGCGCGCCGGGGGCATAGACTAACGTTGCCCGCAAATGCTCCGGTGCCCTGCGCGCCGCGGCGACATCGATCGACACGAGCGATCCCTGCGGAAACGCTTCCTCGTCCCCGGGCTTCCAATCTTCTTGCAGGCTGACAATCAACTGCCCCTCGACCAGCGCCCGTATCTGTGACCTCAATGGCAGCGCCAGCTTGGCGGTGCTGTCTGGGCCAACGAGATAGTGTTCCGTCTCGAAAAACGAGAGGGAGCGCTGGATGAGGATCAGCCGGTTGCCAGCGCCATCATTGAGCGATACCGGGGAGACGCCGACGTCGGTAGTTGATCCGCGGAACACCTCGACGGCCGCCGAGAGAGGTTGTCCGCGTTTGATGCGCTTCACCACGAACGGATAGCCAGAAGTCGTCATCTCTCCGGGCGCCCATTCCCGCGCGACAAGGAGCGTCTCGCGATCCTGCCAGGCAGCATCCTGCTTGCCACGAGGCAGCAGGAAGCCATCTTCGACAAATCGCGCCGAATGCAGGTCGAACTCGCGCAAGGTCACCGCATCCTCGCCGCCGTCCGACAAACCCAGCACACAGCGGCGTTCGATCGGTTCCTCACAATCCGCGCCACTCCAGAACCAATTGGCCGTTTCTGCCTTCGCAAGGGCGTCCAGATCCAATATGGTCGCCCACTGCGGCGCCGATTTCTGGAAGTTCGCGAGGCTTGTCCGGCGCCAGATCCCGCGCACGTGTTCGGCATCTTGCCAGTAGTTCAGAACCTGGCCGCCAATGATCGATGGCTCCGGAATTCGGTCCTTGGCCTGGGCAAGCGCCAACGCTTCCTTGAATAGCACGGGGTAGCGAGGGTCATTTTCCAGGACGGCGGCAGTCTTCTCGTTCTCGGCCCGGACCCATTCCATCGCCTTGGCACTGTCGACTTGCTCAAGCCAGACGAAAGGGTCTTCGCCGGCTGTTGTGACCGTGTCGGCATCGGCGGTGGTCAATGCCACGGCCATGAGTGCCGCCATCGTGGGGGAAATTACGAGTGCACGTGCGCGCATTTGAAGCCCTTTCTTCCGCATCGTTGATCAGCTGCGAGTCGCTTTTTATGGTCTGGGCAGGGGGGTATTTTCGCATATCATTAGCGGACAAACATCGGAGGCATTGGCTTGGGGGAAAAGAAACCACGTCTGGCGACCAGGAATGTCCGCAGCGCGCGCCACGCTAGCAACACTGCGCAGTTGCTTTACGAAGCGGAGCAAGCTCACCGTGCCAACCGTCTGCAGGAAGCGCGGTCGCTGTTTCAGAAAGTCCTCGAAACCGATCCGTTGCAGCCTTACGCGTGGCGCGGATTGGCCATGCTCGCGTGGCATGGTGGTGCGCTGGATACGGCGCTCCCGATCCTGGCCAAGGCGGTGGGACTCGCGCCCGATGTGGCCGTGTTTCGCTGGCAATTCGGCTGCGCTCTCCAGGAAAGACAGCGCTTCGGCGCCGCCGAGGAGCAATTCCGGGCCGCCTGCCGCTTGCGACCGGATGTTGCTCAATATTGGGAGGACCTCGGCATCGTGCAGCAAGCGCTTGGCGAAACTGGGCACGCTGCCCATGCCTATCGTCGCGCCTATGAATTGCAACCGTCCTTGTCGCGGCGGCTGAAGCAGGTAACGCTCGTCTCGCCAATCGCTGCTTCTCGCGACGCGATTATCGCGGAGCGTCAGCAATTTCAGGTCGCCATGGATGCCCTGCTGACGGATCCGCCACAGAGAGAAGCTGATCCGACCCACATGGCACTCTGGCCGAACTTTCACTTGGCCTACCACGGGGAAAACAATCGCACCCTGCAAACGAAGGCAGCGACGGTGTATCGCCACCTTTTTCCGTCGCTCGACTATGTCGCGGCGCGTTGCCGCACATCGCGCCGGGCTGAGAGAAAGATTCGAGTGGGTCTGATTTCGCAGTTTTTCTATAATCACAGCATCGGGCGCACGAGTCGGGGATTGTTCGCGCAGTTGTCGCGCGAGCAATTGGACGTTACGGCGATTTTCATCGCGCCTGCGGTCGACGACCAATTTTCCCGTTTTGTTCGGCAGCACGCGCAGCACAGTGTGGACGTACCGCGAGACCTGGGTTCGGCGAGGAGCTTGATCGAGGCGCAGGAGCTCGACGTGCTGTTTTACCAGGATATCGGGATGGATCCGTTCAGTTACTTCCTGGCCTTCTCCCGACTAGCGCCTGTCCAGTGCGTCTCGTTCGGGCACCCAGACACGACGGGAATTCCGACGATCGATTACTTCATTTCCAACGATCTGTACGAAACTCCAGGCGCTCAAGCGCATTACAGCGAACGCTTGTACCTCCTTCACAATCTGGGGAGCCTGGCATACTACTATCGACCGGAACAAGCGCTGCCACAAAAAAATCGCAGCCATTTTGGTCTATCCGACGACGAACATCTCTACGTCTGTCCGCAGAACCTGTTCAAGTTTCATCCCGACATGGATGAACTGATCGCCGGCATTCTGCGCCGTGATGCCCGCGGCAAGCTCGTCCTGATCAGTGGCCGGATCGACCATTGGACGGATCTGCTCAAGCGGCGTTGGCGGGAGAGCGCTCCAGACGTCATGAACCGGATCACCTTTCTGCCGCGGATGGATAGCCTAGATTACGTAAACCTCATCGCAGTGTCCGACGTGATGCTCGATACGTTGCATTTCAACGGGATGAACACTTCTCTTGATGCCTTCGCCGTCGGCACGCCGATCGTCACGTGGCCGCGGGCATTGCAGCGTGGCCGGCACACGCAGGCTATGTACCAGAAGATGGGTCTGACCGAGTGTATCGTGGACAACGCACAGGCTTATATCGACCAGGCGGTACGCCTGGCCAACGACGCCGGGTACCGCACCGCGATGAAGGGCGAGATTCTAAAAAGGAACTCGGCCCTGTTCGAGGATATTCGGGTGGTGCGCGAGTTCGAGCGTTTCTTCCAAGAGACGGCTTCTACAAGATAAGGAAACGCATGGGCGCCCGATGCGGTCGCCGTCTGAACTCGTTAACGAACCGGACCGCCAACGTATTCTCTCAGCCCTGAAGCACTTTTTGTGTCTTCCAAGGAAACTTGGAATCGTATTGGGCGCCCATGAAGGCATTGCCTTCCTTGAAGAAGCCAATCGACATATCTCTATTGCCTAACCACGCATCGTTGCTTTCCGGAGGGTCGTCTGTTTTCTCTGCTGGATCGTTGACCGGCCAAACGACCGTCGCACGTCCAGAGCACATGTAGGGGGCGTTCGACCTGCGTAGCGCTTCGAGGAGTACTCTGTCGCTTGCTTTGCGCATCTTGGGGTCGAGCCGATGCTGGACGAGCTGGCCCGCAACGAGGGCCGCCAGTTCCCGCGATATCAGGTAGCAGTTCGTATCGACAAGATTAGACCACGGCCGAACCGGCTGCACCCCGCGTGTCACGGCATTCCTCTGATACACCCAGGAAACCTCCCGGCCGATGCTTTCGCAATTGTCTTCAACCGACTCGCCGGTCGTCAGGTCCACGACCTTGCGTTGCGAGAAAGCCCACTGAAGGTTGTTGCTTTCACACAATCTCACCAATTCCTCGATGTGGTCGGGCTCGTGATAAGCATCCTGGTCTAGAAATGCGATCCACGGCGTGTCGACGATCAGCATGCTCATGGCGTAGACGCGATAACCATAGAATTGGCTATGGCCGGTGTTCCAAGGCAACTCTAGGATATGGCGTTTGGAATCGTGACCCAAATGCGGAAGGACCTCGGAGTCGAATTCGCGTTTGAACGCGGGGCCATCGATGGCCAACAAATGAATGATTTGCTCACAGGTCTGAGCAGCCACGCTGGAGCTGGCCCGAAGTACGGACGTGCTGCCGGTGCAGGCCGATACGACCGTTACCTTGGCGTTACCCATGAATCTGTCCTGGCATTTACGTTTTGACTCGCGTCCTTACTTCACCCCGAGGGAGTTCTCCCTAGCGAACGCTTCGCATCTGACCGGTTGCGACTGTACCAGCATGAGGGAATAATGGGTTGAACCTAGCAGTGGTCGCTGCTCATTATCCGATCGTGAGCCAGCAGCGGGTTATCACCGATAAAGTGGGCACATGGAAAATATTAGAGTAATCGGCGTCGGCTTAAATAAGACTGGCACGACAACCTTGGCAGAGTGCCTTCGCATTCTCGGATATAAGAAGCATGTTTCGGTACGGCGGGACTTGCTGGCTGAGTATAGACGAGGGCAGCTGGACAACGTTTTTAAAGTCATCGAAGAAAACGAATCGTTTACGGACTGGCCGTTTCCTTTAATGTACAGAGAAATTTTCTTTCGATTTGGGGACAGAGCCCGCTACATATTGACTAAGCGAGTTAGCGCATTGAAATGGTTGGAAAGCCTGAAGAAACACAGCCTGCGAACGCTTCCGGATCAACACTCCAGGCTGCTCGCCTACGGCTATAACTATCCGCATGGAGTCGAGGAATATCATTTGGATTTTTATGAAAGGCATCGCTATGAAGTAGTCAATTTTTTCGGGCGTCACAATTCTGAGCATCTTTTGCTTGAGGTAAGTTGGGATGCCGGCGATGAGTGGGCAAGGCTGTGTGAATTTCTAGATAAGCCTATACCGGAGGAACCTTTCCCTCACGCAAACAAGAACTCCGCACCAATACCATCGGATATCGAATCTGAGAATAGAATTCGTATTGCTCAGCAACTAAGTTTGCTCTGCGTTGAATCCGGCGGCCTAAGCCAGATTGCTAACCGGAGCACCCCCACTTGACGCCCCAGCTTGACGGTGCGGTCTCTTGCGCCGGTTCGTGTTCGAATCCGAAGATCGTTGCGTAGCGCCGGGCGCTGAGAAACCGCGGCGGCGCGTCGTTCACGCTTCCCACCACTCCGTCGCACGGGATCTGGTTAGTCCGCGAGGGCCGTTTCGATTACTTGCTCGTGGAGTCGAGAGGGATCTCGGAGCCACTGCCGGTCGCGGAACTTCGCTTGGGCCGGCGGATGGCTCTCACCTTCCCGCTGCTTCCGCCTCCGCAGAAGAACTGATCGCCGCCATTGGACTCCAGCCCCGACACACCCACTCCGGGGGGCATCTCGAGCCTCTCCAGGACCTCCCCTGTTCGAAGGTCGACGCGCCTCAAATCGCTCTCATCGCCTTCCCAAGTGCCGTGCCAGAGCTCTCCGTCGATCCACGTGACGCCGGTGACGAAGCGGTTAGATTCGATCGTGCGAAGAATCGCTCCTGTTTGGGGGTCAACTTGACAGATTCTCCGACCCCTAGCTTGCCCCACCCAAAGCGTTCCTTCGGCCCACGCGAGCCCCGAGTCACCGCCGCCGCCAGGCGCAGGGATCGTCGTGAGCACATGGCCAGTCTTGGGGTCGATCTTCTGGATGCGATCCTCGGCGATCTGATACAGGTGCTGGCCATCGAAGGCCGTTCCCGCATGGGCGGCGATGTCGATCGACCGCACTGTTTTTCCGCTCACCGGATCCAAAGCGTTCAGCTTGTCTCCAGACGCAAACCAGACATTCACACCGTCATACGTGACTCCAGCCACGCTATGGACACCTGGAAAGGGTCCATATTCACGGAAAATTTTGGCTGCACACCGTTTCATGTTTCGATCTTAAGCGCTCGGTATTGGGCCGGGGAGTAACAAGATTGTCGGGAATCCAGGCACGGGCGGGGTCATCCAACGACGGGCTCGCCCGCGGCCAAACCAATGTACTTTGCCCGCTGCCCCAAGCGAGTCAAGTGCCCGCTGCACAGTGCGCTGGCTGGCCCCCAGCGCAAGCGCCAGAGCCGAGCTCGACCACGACTCGCCGTCGGCCAGAAAAGCGAGCACCGACGCATGCTGCTCCTCGACCGGCGGCGCCAGAACGACGACCTCGCGTGCACGGAGCGGCGCAAGCAAAAAGCCGCGCTTGGTCGCGCTTACATCGGCCAGCGTTCGAAGCTTCACGCGTAGACGCCCGACCTCGACGCGCAACCGTGCGCGATACGATTCATCTGCGCGTTTCGCCCTGAATGCTCGCGCGACGAGCACGTCTCTCGGCGCGTCCCCGGGCCAAGCCTCACCGAGCGCTCGGGCAAGCGCGAACAAAACCGGACGCGTGGCGAGCGAGACCACCATGCTTCGGTCACCCACCACATAACGGCACGCGTCCACGACGAGCGCCTTCGACGCCATTAGGGCTTCAACCTCCTCAAGCAGGAGGAATCGTTCCTTGCCACCTGCAATCAGGCGCGCCACGGGCTTGTTCAAGACGACGGATGCGCTTTCGACCTCCGCCACCAGCGCAGGGATACCTGCCTCGCGCGCGGCGCATTCGGCCCGAGTGAGCCCCGTGCGCGCCGTCTTCGTCCGCAGGCGTCGAATCGCGATCCCGGCGACGACCAACTCGTGAGCAGCCTTTAACGCTGGCGGGAAAAGCGTGGGATCAAGCTCGCCGAGCGCACGCTCGGCCGCATCCAGGCGCCCGATCAGGAGGAGGCGCCGGACTTCTAGGTAGCGCGCATGCGCGGCATTCGCCCGGTCGCCGTGCTTTTCAAGCGTCGCCCGGGCCGCGTCAAGCCCCTTTGCGGGCCAACTCAGGTCGCGCGAAACAAGCGCGATTTCGGCCTCGGCGACCACGCACCGTGCGCGCGCCGTCGCTTCTTTTGGCCCGAAGCCGCGCGCGGCACGACGCAGAAGAGCCTTCGCTCGACCAAGATCGCCGAGCTGCGCCATTGCGATGCCTCGAAGGGCGAGCGCCGGTGGATCGTCGCGCAGGGCGACCCGCTTTAAGGCACCGATGGGGTCACCCGCTGCAAGTGCACGGGCCGCGGCAGTGATCATCGAGTCCATCGGAATCCCGTCACACTTGTAACTCCCACCTGTCGATTACCAGCAGTTAAATTATCTCATGACCGACGGAGCCAAATAGCATTGGGATACGAACGAGAGAGGCACCAATTGGAGAACAACGATGTCCAAACACATCAACGCTGGCTCGATGCGCCACTGGAGATGCTCGAGGGCAAGAAGGAGCTCGCGCGGTGCAGCGAGCAGAGCGAAACTAACGGTGCTTGTGCCGGAAGCGGCAACGTGGCTGCACTCCCCGCAGTCGACTGGCTATGTCTCGCGGCCACGCCGACGCTCGCAATCGTAGCGCTGCTCATCGGTGTTCTTGGCGGCGCCCCGACAGATGTCTGCTCGGCTGCACAAGGTGCTTCACTTCTGGGCGGGATGGTCCCGATGTACTTGCTAATGAGCGCTTTCCATTCGGCGCCGTGGCTGAAGCTGATCTCCAGACGGCGAACCCACAGCAGTGTGGACTAAAAGCTGCTTGTTCTAGGTCATGAAAAATTGCCCGATGTGCTCAGCATGCATCGCAAGCACAGCAGTAATGGGTGCTGGAGTCGGGCCCGCGGGAGCAATTCTGGCGCTGTGCGTCGGCAAATTCAAGAAAGTGCTTCAGAGCGAATCGTCTTGGTTTGTATCAGTTAACAAAGGAGAAATGAGATGGTAACTAGCAAAGAGAGTTACAAGGAACCCGGGAAAGGGCATCTCGCTATGAGCACACCGCGGATCGTGTCGCAGCAAGAGTGGGAGGCCGCGCGTCAGCAGCTCCTGGTCAAGGAGAAGGGCTTAACCCGCTCCCGTGACGCGCTGGCCGCCGAACGCCGGCGGATGCCTTGGCTGGCTGTGGACAAGAAATACGAGTTCGACGGACCCAAGGGCAAGGTAAGCCTGCTCGATTTATTCGAGGGGCGCCGTCAGTTGATTGTCTATCGCGCCTTCTTCGAGCCCGGCGTGCTCGGCTGGCCCGAGCATGCCTGCCGCGGCTGCTCCTTCGGCGCCGATCAGGTCGCCCACTTGGCCCATCTGAACGTGCGCGACACCACCCTCGCCTACGTCTCCCGCGCGCCGCAGGCGGACATCGCGCGCTTGAAGACGCGGATGGGCTGGGAGATACCCTGGTACACGATCACCGACGGCTTCGATGTGGACTTTGGCGTCGATGAATGGCACGGCCACAACGTGTTCTTCCGCGACGGCGAGCGGGTGTTCCGCACATACTTCATCAACACCCGGGGCGACGAGGCCATGGGGACTACCTGGAGCTACCTCGACATCACGCCGCTTGGCCGTCAGGAGACTTGGGAGGACTCGCCAGAGGGTTACCCCCAAACCCCGCCGTACAAGTGGTGGAACTGGCACGACAACTACGACGCCAAGACCTCGCCTGACCCGAAGTGGGTCGAGCGATCCGACGCCGGAGAAGCCGCCTTCCGAAAGCGCGACGCACGGGCTTGAGCAGGCTAGGCGAGCGACCGCTTTGCCGACTTCGCGCAGCCAGCTCTTTTCACACAGGGGCTGGGTGCGTGTCTCCGCAGCGTGCGCGGGGCATAGTCCAGTCCGGTACCAGCGCCCCCCGCAGTCCCGCCCGCTCGACGGCTCGCGCCAGGCGCCATTGGCCTTCGCTTCGCCGACACAAAGCTGCTGACGAGGGCCAGTGCCACCTCGCGCCCCTTCGGAATGCCGATGGCGAAATTCTCCAATCCCCAGCGGCCATCAAGCACATGCGAACCGGATAGTTGGTCCGACATCTCGAACAGCGAGGCTTTGTTGGTGGCAAAGGCTTCAAGTTCTCCGGCCGTCAGCATGTCGATCGCAGCCTTCAGTGAAGGCGTTCGAACGATAGTCGCGTTGCGGCCTGCGTCGCGTGCCTTGGTTTACCGACCGCCACGCGGAAGACGCCGATTGGCGCGCTCTAGCTTTTTGGATTCATAACCACCTGCCGTACAGCGAACTCCAGTTCTTTCCCAAGCGCTGAGCGTTCAACATCGGTTGGCACGAGAGGCCCAAGCGCGTAAATCACAGTTTTGATAAACCTACCGGCATCCTCTTGCATGGTGAGGCGCCCAATACAATGTATGCGCAGTATTACTCGGTTTTTCCGGCGCCGCAGCGAGGCTAGGCCTGTATACGACATCGCTCGGCCGATTTGGACATTTCATCCGTGCTGCGTCGGCTAGCATCTTCCGTTTAGGCCTAACCTATGGGCATCGGAGCGATCTTCCCAAATCTTACAAGGGTCATCGAATCGCAGATTGACGCGGTTTTACGACGATAGTTGCACTGCAATTCTCGTTTCCGGAGTAGACAACAGACGCGATCCCCGTTTTGCCCTGAGAACCTGCCGTGGCAGTCCCGTCAAGGCCCAGATACCAATTGCCACATTTACCACGCGTCGCAGTCTTGCAGGTGACGTTGACTGTCACGCCCATCGGGCACGCAAGTTGGGTAACCTGAACCTGCGCACCTTGTGGAAATGGGAAATATTCTGCTCCTTGGTTCGAGTAAAGATTCAATTGCTGCTGCTTCCCTGGAGCCGCTTGCGCACTATGGCTTCCGGCAAATGCGCAACAAAGCAATACTAAGGCGAATTTCGTTTGCATGATCATCTCCTCCCGGCGTTAACAGTAAGACACACGACGGCACCCTACGGCCACGATAGACTATAGTGAACAGCAAATCGTCGCACGACGGCACGACGGCCGCAACAGTTGGTATTCAGTCCGGCAGACGGGTTACCGGCCCCCGTGAAGGTACGTGACGCGTTGTCACCCTCTAGCCCTCGCTGATGGCCGAAACACCGACACCATAGCCGAGGCCTGCTCGAAGGGTGGCATTCCGGACGACACCGTCGTCCGCTCCGAGATAACAACCTTCCTGCGAGGCTCCCTCGATCGGGGACTAGAACGCACCAGCAAGCGGCCGGCGCTCAATCAGCGGTGGTTCCCGCAGAAATCCGCCTCGACGCAGACGATTGCCACCTCGCGGTGATGGGCATGTCGTCAAGCGTGCAGGGGTCAAGAGTTCGCCATAACAACTCTCGACCGCGGGGTTTGTATCATTTGGGTAAACCCGCCGAGGTTCCCGCATGCCACCTGTCGACAAGAAATCGCCGAACCGTTTCACGCCGTAACAAGCGTTTATCATAGCCTCGCTCGCCTTCTTGCAGGTTGCCGCGATCTTGGACTTCATGATCGTGGCGCCGCTCGGCGCGCTGGTGATGCCGGCGCTCGACACGTCTCCGCGCGATTTCGGGTTCATCGTGTCGGCATAGGCATTCAGCGCGGGCGCCAGCGGGCTCCCGGTGGCCGGATTTGCCGACCGCTACGACCGCAAGAGGCTCCTGTTGTTCTTCTACACGGGCTCGTCGCGCTCAACCCCGAACGCGCGCCGGATCAGCCTGCGCCATATCAGGCTGCGGCTTGACTGACGCGACAACAATCTTGACACTCAC
Source organism: uncultured beta proteobacterium (assembly GCA_963777455.1). Classification (GTDB taxonomy): domain Bacteria; phylum Pseudomonadota; class Gammaproteobacteria; order Burkholderiales; family Casimicrobiaceae; genus PALSA-1003. Next base: position 914,807 of record CAVZQQ010000004.1, on the reverse strand, counting down.
CGCCGGTATAAACCGTTACCTATGTCACCGGAATGGACCCATATATTGGTAGCGAGCGAGGGACTCGAACCCCCGACCAAAGGATTATGATTCCTCTGCTCTAACCAGCTGAGCTAGCTCGCCGAAGGGGCGCCATTATCCGGGATCGACCATTGGGCTGTCAAAGTCCCTTATGCCAGCTTCCTGCGCAGGAATCGCGACAAGGGGCCGATCAGCGGCAACTTGGCGTAGAGCTCTTCGGCAGCATCCCAGTAATCGCGGTGGTAGCCGATTTTGCCGTCGGCGGTCAATTTGAGATGCGTAGCACCGTGAATGTCCCGCACCTCGCGCGGCCGCCAACGTCGGCTGCGGAACGTGAAGTCCCAGATTAGCACCGCGCTTTCGCCTTCAGCGATGCTTTCGGTAATTACAAACCGGCAATCGTCGAGCTGCTCGAACATATGGGCGTATACGTGCGCGATGGCTGCAACGCCGCGCACTTCGTTGAACGGGTCGCGAAAGTAGGCGTCGGCCGCGTACAGCTCGCCGATGCGCGCAACGTCGCCCGGCGCGAGGGTCTCGAAGAACGCGACGATGCGCGCTAGCGCTACAGCGGTGGTCACAGGCCAGTCACCCTGCGGACCAGCGCGAAGTACCAGCGATACGGCAGGATGCGCAACAACTTTAGCTGCCGCGTGAACGCCTTCGGAAAATCGATCTCGAACTCTCCTGCTGCGAGGCCTTCGACGATCGCGGTCGCTGCCTCGTCCGCACTTATCAGGTACGGCATACGGAACTCATTGCGGTCGGTGAGCGGCGTCCTGACGAAGCCCGGATTGACGAGATAAACCCCAAGGCCTTTGGGATGCAGGTCGAGGTAGAGCGTCTCGGTGAAATTGATCAGCGCCGCTTTCGATGCCCCGTAGACCAGTGCCTTGGGCAGCCCACGATAGCCGGCGACGCTGGACACGATGCCGATGGCGCCTTTCTTCTGCGCAAGCAGCGCCGGCAGCACGACGGCGGTCGTTTTGATGACGCCAAGGAGATTGGTCTCCAGGAGCGCCATCGAGTTCTGCTCGGTCAGCTCCCAGGCTCGGATCTCCGCATGCGTTCCGGCGACGATTAGGACGAGGTCTATCCCTCCCCATGCTTCGCGAATCCGTTGCCACGCCGCAGCGACCTGGGTGCTGTCGGTGAAATCGAGCGCTTCGACGCGCGCGTTGGCATGGCCGGCCGCGACTTCGGAGAGCCGCTCGGTCTGGCGTGCGGAGATGGCGACGCGGGAGCCCTCGGCGAGCAGCTGCCGGGCAGTCGCCGCGCCGATGCCGGTGGATGCACCGATTAACCAAACGCGGCAATCTGGCCACGGGGGAAGCGTCGGATTCAGCGCCATGAACTCACCGCGATTTGCGAAACCAAAGCAGCGCGGCACCCGCACCGAGCTTGAGCACGCAGGGAACGAAGGCGTATACGATCGCAAGGGCGGTCAGGGCGGCGGCATCGCGTCCGCCGGGTTTGTAGCCAAGCACTTCGAGCAGCGGCAGCGCGATCCCGGCAGCGAGGGCGAGGTTGAGTTTGGTGGCGAGCGTCCAGAGCCCAAAGTAGCTTCCGGTCCCTTCCATGCGGCCTCGGCGGCCGATGACATCGGCCAGCAACGACGGCGGTAGCGCCAGATCCGCGCCAAGCGCAAGACCGGAAAGCACGCAGATGACAAGAAATGCGGCTGTGTCGCCCGCACCGAGGCGCGAAGCCCAGACAAAGGCTGCGATCGCAACGCCCATCGCGACCAGCCACGCTTCCGGCTTGCCGATGCGCGCGGACAGGCGTACCCACACCGGCATGCCTGCAGCGCCGGCAACGAAATAAAGGACGAGAAACATTCCCTGGCGCGACTCGGCGTCGAGCACGTCGGCGATGAAGAACAGCACCAGCGTTGCCGGAATTGCTGCGGCGATGCCGTTCAGCATGAATACCAACAACAGCTTGCGGAAAAGCGGGTCGGCCAGGGGTCGCGCGATGAGGTCGCGCACGCGCGAGTGGGCGCCTTGCGCAACGCCCGGCAGCGCCCCTCTGGGAGTCCCGAGCAACGTGATGACGGAGCACACCGGCGTGAAACCGGCAAACAGGAGTGCGAAACAGCCCAGGCCGCCATCGGCTCCGCCGAGGAAGCTCGGCAAGGCTGCGGCGATGACAACGGCGCACAGGGCGAGGCTTTCACGCAGCGCCGTGATGCGCGTGCGCTCAACCGGGTCCGTCGACAGTTCTGCGCCCCAGGCGTTATGGTTGATCGTCGCCATGCTGAAGCCGAGGTAGACGATGGCGAGCATGGTCGCGAGCCAAACGACCAGCGCGGGGCCGCCACGCGGCAGTGGCTGGAATAGTCCGACCATACCCAGGGATAGCAGCGGCGCGGCGAACGCGAGCCAGCGCTTGCGGGCGCCGCCGCGATCGGAGAGCACGCCCAGCAACGGATCGATCACGCCGTCGGCCAAGCGCAATGCGAGCAGCACGCCGCCCAGCAGCGCAAGATCGATGCCGAGGTAATCACCATAGAATTTTGGCAAATGCACGTATAGCGGCAGCGCCGCCATTGCCAGGGGCATTCCGAATACCCCGTACGCTAGCAGCGTTGGAGTGGACAGGCGAGGTGCGCGCGGGGTCGTGGTCACGTCTTCGCTCCCCGACACCAAGCCCCTAACGCGCGTCGAGGAAGCACTTACGCTGGCTTTGCATCGTGGACCGCTCGAGCTTACGTCGCAGAAAGTGTGTATTGCGCGACATCAGTTGTGTTGCTGGCGAAGCCCGCGACACAGTACGCGAGATAGAAGCGCCAGCAGCGGATGAACCGATCGTCGAACCCCTGGGCGCGCACCGCGTCGACGCGGGCATCGAACGTGCCGAGCCAGCGCTTCAGCGTTTCCGCATAGTCGTGGCCGAAGCGGTAAACATCGTCAACCTCGAGATCGGCGCGCTGCGCTTCCGCGACGAAGCGCGACGGCGACGAAAGCATACCACCGGGGAAAATGTATTGCTGAATGAAATCGCTGCCTTGCCGGTATTGAGCGAAACGCTCGTCGGCAATGGTGATTGTCTGGATGCAGGCGCGCGCTCCCGGCTTGAGCGCCCGTCGTACGCTGTGGAAATATGCCGGCCAATAGCGCTCGCCAACAGCCTCGAACATTTCGATCGAAACGATGCCGTCGTAGCGACCGGTCACGTCACGATAGTCCTGGATGCGCAGGTCCACGCGGTCGGCGCAACCCGCCCGTTCCATGCGTTGACGGGCATAGACGGTCTGGGCGACGGAGAGGCTCACGCCGGTTACTTGCCGGCCTGCCCGCGCTGCCGCTTCCGCAAACCCGCCCCAGCCGCAACCCAATTCGAGCAGGTGCCCGCGGTCGGATGCCGAGACCTGCTCAAGTACGCGGGCATATTTGGCGTGCTGAGCTGTCGCGAGCGGTAGCGTCATATCGCCGGCGTAGAGCGCCGCGGAGTAGGTCATTGTCGGATCGAGCCAGAGTCCGTAGAACTCATTGCCCAGATCGTAATGCGCCGCGATGTTACGCGGCGCGCGACGTCGGCTGTTGCCGCGCAAGAAATGCCGCAAGCGCAACGCAAGTTGTCGCCAGCGACGGCCGTAGAAGGCGTGATCCAGCGCCCGCTGATTGCACGCCATCAGCGTGAGCAATGCGACCAGGTCCGTTGTCTCCCACCGACCGTCGATGTAACTTTCTGCGAAGGCGACGTCACCGCCGACAATAACGTTGCGACATACTGACCAGTCGCGTAGATGCAGCTCGGCGCCGCGCGTCGATCCTGCGACGGGGCCGCCGGGACCGAAGCGGTGCGTAACACCGTCCGGGGTGGTGAAGGCAAGCACGCCGCAATCGAGGCGATCGAGCAACGCCATGACGAGTCGACCGGCGGCGGGAGTCGCCGCGCGTGGCGCTTGTGGCGCGAGCGAACTGCCAAGGGAACTCATCGCGTCGTACCCTGCGGCGGTGGTGCAGGTTTGGCGACATAGGGTACCTGTTTTGCCCACAGCTTCACCGCCTGCCAGTGGATGCGCAGGATCACGCCGAGAGTAAGCCACCGGTAGCGCCACAGCAGACCGCGCACGGCGGTGGGTGACAATGGCTGGGCGATGCCCGAGACCGACGTCTCGAGCAGCGGTTCCAGGCCCGGGGCGCTACCCTCCTCGAAGGCATCGTTGTAGTCGATATGCGCGAGCCAGCGCTCGGAGCCAAAGTGAAAGCGGCAGCGGTAGCCGCCTTTCGTTTCGCAGAATGGTGAAACGTGAAAGACCTTGCGGCAAGCCACGGTTTCCCCGGATAGGACGGGGCGATTGTCTGGATGAGCGAGCAGATAGTTGTGGCATTCGCCAAAGGTATTGCATACCTCGCAGAGCACCGCACGTACGTGACCTTCACGGTCGTGACAGACCCAGAAGCTAACCGGGTTGAATACGTAGCCGAGCATGCGCGGGAACGCATACAGAACAATTTCTCCGTCAGCAACAACGTTCTCCACGGCGAGCAGCCGGCGCAACCAGGGTTCGAGCGCGGTGCCGTCGCGTTGGCCGTGATCGCTGTCGAAGAAGCTGATGAGCGCCCGCCGGTTATGCGCGAGACCGAGCCTAGGCAGGTCGCCAATCTGTGCCAGGGGCAGCGCAAGGCAGAACGACCGATAGGTGAAGGCATTGCCCACCGGGCGATGGCGCCGATGCATGACCTCACCATGGATTAGCGATGGCGTGGCGAGAGGCATGGCTAGTCAGGCCTTCAGGCGGTCGCCAGCTCAGGCGTGGTGCTTGCCGAGCGCACGGCGAGACCCTGGGCCACGATATGCGCCGAGGCCAACCCGTCCTCGTGAAAGCCGTGGCCGAGCCACGCGCCGGCGTACCAAGTGTGCCGTGCACCTTGCAGCTGGGAGAATTCTTGCTGCGCAGCGACAGCTGCGCTTTTGACGAGGGGATGGGAGTACTCGAATGCGGCGATCTGCGTCTCGAAGCGTGGCTCGAACGGCGGATTGAGCGTACACAGCAACGGTGTTTTGAACGGCAGCGGCTGGAGCCGGTTAAGCCAGTAGCTCAACGCTACGGGCGAAGCTCCTGGCGCATTGTCGACGGCGAGATGATTCCACGCCGCCCACGCGCGGCGACACTTCGGCATCAGACGGGTATCGGTGTGCAACACAACCCGGTTGTTCTGAAAGCGAATGCTCCCCAGAAGCGCGGCTTCTTCGCGCGACGCGTCGGCCAGGAGAGTGAGAGCCTGATCGCTGTGGCAGGCGACAACGATCTCGTCGAAGCACTCCGTGCCAAACGCCGCCGTGTCGACCTCGATGTGCCCGTCGAAACGGCGGATCTGGCGGATCGGCGTCGCGCGACGTACGTCGGCTAGGCGCGCCGCGATGCGGTCGACGTAGGCACGCCCGCCGCCGGCAACGGTACGCCACTGCGGGCGCCCGAAGATGCGCAGCAGACCGTGTTGGTGGCAGAAGCGTACCAACGCGGGCAGCGGAAAGGCGAGGGCTTCGCGTCCGGACGAGGACCATATCGCCGCCGCCATGGGCAATAGGTACCACTCGCGAAATGGTCGCGAATAACCGCGGGCATCAAGAAAATCGCCGAGGGTCATCGCGACCATGCGCTGCTCACGCAGCATCGCGGTCGCCTCACGATTAAAGCGCAGGATGTCGAACAGCATGCGCCAGAACGCGGGTCGGACCGCGTTCGCGGGCTGCGCAAACAGCGAGGCAATGTTGGTGCCCGACCACTCGATGCCGGCCGCGTCGTTACGCACCGAGAAGGTCATCGTGCTCGGCGCCGATGCGACTGCCAGCTCGTCAAAGAGGGCGACGAGTTTCGGGTACGTCCGGTGGTTATAGACGAGAAAGCCGGTATCGACGGGAGCAGTCGTACCGTCAAGGGTTACGTCGATCGTGTGCGTGTGGCCGCCGAGGTAGTCGTTGGCCTCGTACAGCGTGACCTGCCGACCCTGGCGAGTGAGCAGCCAGGCACAACCCAGACCGGCGATGCCGGCACCGACGATCGCGACGCGCAAGCTCCCTCCCTGAAAGGATAGGCGCGGGCGGCGGGAGCCGGTCCCCCGCGATCAGAAAGTAGCTCGGCGGGTCAGTCGATTTGCCCCGCGCCTACGCCCGTGATCTCTGCATACGCAGAATGATTGTGAATGGATTCAAAGTTCTCTGATGCCACCCTGAAACGGCCGATACGCGGATCGCGCTTGAGCCGGAGGGCTATGTCGCGCACGAGGTCCTCGACGAATTTGGGATTGTCGTACGCTCGTTCGGTGACGAACTTCTCGTCGGCGCGCTTGAGCAGGCCGAAGAGCTCGCTCGACGCCTCCTCCTCGGCGATGCGCGCAAGCTCCTCCAGATCCAGGTCACCAACTGTGACCTCGACTCGCAATGTGATATGCGAGCGCTGGTTGTGCGCGCCGTAGTCGGCGATCTTCTTCGAACAGGGGCACAGGCTCGTGACCGGTGCCATGAGCTCAACCACGAGCCGCGTCTTGCCGTCGCTGCTCGTTTCGGCCGCCAGACTCGAGTCGTAGTCGAGCAGGCTTTCCACCCCGGACACCGGGGCGGCCTTGCGGATGAAATAGGGAAATCGCATCTCGCTGCGACCGGTGACTGCACCGAGCCGGTCCAGCATGCGCTGATGCAGGGCGCGGAATCCGAGCAGATCGAGGGGCGCGCGGCGTTCTTCGAGGATTTCGACGAAGCGCGACATGTGCGTGCCCTTAACATCGTGCGCGAGGCCGACGTACATGGCGAATTCGGCGATGGAGTGCTGCACTTGGCCGTCCGCGGTGCGCAGCGCGACGGGATAGCGCAGTCCCTTCACGCCGACGCGTTCAATCGGAAGCTCGCGCGTGTCGGGCAGCGATTGCGTATCGGGTAGCGGCAGGAATTCGGGTGCGTTCATACTCAACCCTTGGGCGGCGCAGGCTTATCAGCCAGCAGCTTTTCCAGAAGTGCCACGAGTTCGCGGTCGTCGGGCTCGACTTTGCTGGCGAAGATGCCTGCCGGGTTGCCGTTGCGGTCGATCAGGTACTTATGAAAATTCCATTTGGGTGAGGAACCGGTGCGGGTGACGAGCTCCGCATACAGAGGATTCGCCTTGAGGCTCGAGACGCTCGACTTTTCGAACATCGGAAACTGCACGCCATAGGTCAGACGACAGAACTGCGCGATCTCGTGATTGCTGCCCGGTTCCTGGCGATCCGAAATCGTTCGACGGGAAGCCGAGCACCACCAAGCCGCGATCCTTGTACTTGCGATACAGCGCCTCGAGCCCCTCGTATTGATGCGTGTAGCCGCAGTAACTGGCGGTATTCACGATCAGCAGCACCTTGCCGCGATACTGGCACAGCGTTTCCGGCTTGCCGGTCTGCAGCCGATTGAATTCGTGGTCGAGTAGCGCCGGACACGCGCCGGGGTTCGCAGCCGGACCCTGCGCTAACGCATGCCCGGCAAAGAGCGACGCGGCGGCAAACACGGTTAAGGCAACGGAGAGCGAGGGATTTCGGCGCATCGGCGAGGTCCGGATGGCGCAAGGAGCATCCAGTATAGCAAACATATTTGTCATGGACAATGCAGCGCATTCGCGCACCTTTGCTGTGATATAGTAGCGTTGTCCAGGACGAAACTGCATGGAAACTGCGACCTTTCCGCTCAACATCAGCGCCGTCGAGCGCGAGACCGGACTGTCTAAAGACGTGCTGCGCATGTGGGAGCGGCGCTACGGTTTTCCAGACCCCCAGCGGGATAGCAACGCCGAACGGCAATACGCGCCAGACGAAGTCGCGAAGCTGCGGGCGATCAAGCGGTTGATGGATACCGGCCTGCGGCCGGGCAAGCTCATTCGGCAATCGCTCGATGAGCTCAATGCGCTGGCGGAGAAACGGGTCCATCCGCGACGCGAGGCACTTGCGCCGGCGATCGAACGCGACGTGCTCACCCTGCTCAAGGCGCACGATGCAGCGGGTCTGCATACCACGCTCGCGAGCCTGCTGGTGCGCCACGGGGTGCAGCGCTTCGTTGTCGAGACCGTCGCCCCGCTCAATCGCGCGGTCGGCGAGGCCTGGATGCGTGGCGAGCTGCAGGTTTTCGAGGAACATCTGTACACCGAGCAGTTGCAGATCGCGATGCGCAGCGCACTCCATGCGTTGCCCCGACAAAGCGGCTTGCCACGAATGCTGCTGACGACAGTGCCGGGCGAACAGCATGGTATCGGTCTGCTGATGGTCGATGCGCTCGTTTCACCTGAAGGGGCGCAATGCATTTCGCTCGGCACTCAAACCCCATTCGAGGATATCCGCCGCGCCGCGCTGGCGCACAAGGCGCATGTCGTTGCGCTGTCGTTCTCGATGGCCTATCCCTTGCGCCAGGTGGGCGAAGCCTTGGTGACGTTGCGGCGGCAGCTGCCTCTGGCCGTGGCGCTTTGGGCGGGTGGGGAGATCACGCGCCGGCTGCGCAAGAGCCTGCCGGGCGTGCTGCTTATCGCCGACATCGGCGATACGCTCGGCGCGCTCAAGAACTGGCGTGCCGAGAGCGGGCCGAGCGGCTCCCGCTAGCCGTAGTGCCACTGGGGCGACGGGGCGCGGCAGGCCGCGTTTGCATTGCGGCCCACGTGGTACCATCGCGCCCGCCGGTGTTACGCTAATAAATCTGCTCTGCGTCCGCAGCAGCCGCTGCGACGTATAACAAAGCGCGAATACCCCCTCGTTTGGGCAACCGGCTTCGCCCCGGGAATCGATCCATGCTCTACCACGAGCTGTTCAAGGCTTTCGAGCAATTGCGCTGGAATCTCCAGGATGACGTGCCCTGGGATCGCTTCGACGCTGCGCGGCTGTCTGACGAGCAAGCGCACACGATCAAGATGAACGCGATCACGGAGTGGGCGGCGCTCCCCGCGACCGAGATGTTTCTCCGCGACAATCACGCGGACAGCGACTTCTCTGCGTTCATGTCGATTTGGTTCTACGAGGAGCAGAAGCACTCGCTGGTGTTACAGGAATACTTGCGGCGATTCCGTCCCGAGTTGGTGCCGACCGAAGACGAGCTGCACGCCGTGCGCTTCGAGTTCGATCCGGCGCCTGCGCTAGAAACCCTGATGCTCCACTTCTGTGGCGAAATCCGACTCAATCACTGGTATCGTCGGGCGGCCAATTGGCACACCGAACCAGTAATCCGGCATATCTATCGCCTCATCGCCCAGGACGAGGCGCGACACGGCGGCGCGTACTTGCGCTTCATGCGCCGGGCGATCGAGCGCTCCGGCGTGGAGGCGCGGCGCGCGTTTGCGAAAATCGGTGTGCTGATGGCAAGCCCCAATCGCGCCGGCAAACCGCTGCATCCGACGAACTTGCACGTGAACAAGAAGCTATTCCCCAATGACACGGTGCAGAGCCGGCTACCCGATCCGGCGTGGTTGGAACGGTGGCTCGATCAACAGATCCGGTTCGATGGGGAGTGGGAGCGCCGTGTGTCGCGGATGATTCTCAAGAACTTGTCGTCGCTATTCGGTCAGCGCTTGGAAACCGTGCAGCAGCTCAATCGCTTTCGCAAGACGCTCGCGCCGGCCTGAGCGGCCGATCGGCACCCCAGGCGCTACGCCAGGCGGCGGCCGGCCGCGCGCTACACTACGCCGGCCGCATGTCTTTGCCGTGGCGCGCCATGACCGCACTGCTCCTTTTCGCCGCTCTCGTTGCTGGCACGGCCGGGTACGTTTCCTGGGCGTCGCACATGATCGCGCACGGGGCCGCCGCCTGGTGGTTTGTCCTCGGCGTGCCGCTGGCCTACTTCGCGCCGGCGCTCGTACTCGTTCCAATCTGGTTCACGCTGGCGTGGTTGTGGCGCACGCCGCGGCCGCCGGAGGCGCGCTTGGGCTTCGCTGCAAGCCTGCGCCTGTTCCTCACCGAGCTCTGGGCCGTCGCGTCGTCGTGGCCGCTGATCGTGCTACACCGGCTGCTAATCCGCGATCCGGATCCCGCGCCGGCCGAACGACCGGTGGTCCTGGTGCACGGGTTGCTGGTAAACGACGGCGTGTGGCTCAGGCTGCGGCGCTTTCTCCTGCGGCATGGTGTCGCGCCCGTCTACACATTGAACTACGGACCGCCGCTGGAAGGCATCGAATGGTTCGCCCAACAGCTCCATGCCCGGATCGAGAAGGTCCGTGCGGCGACCGGCGCCGAGCGCGTAGTGCTCGTCGCGCAGAGCATGGGGGGTCTGGTGGCGCGCGCGTACTTGCGTCGCTTTGGTACAGGGCGCGTGGCCAAGCTTATTACGATTGGAACGCCCCATCATGGAAGCATGCTCGCTCACAGCTTTCCAGGAACCTGCCTGGCGCAAATGCACCCCGGCAATCTATGGCTGGCGGAGCTCAACCGCAATGAATCGTCACCGGCACCGGTGCCGATGACATCGATCTGGTCACGGCACGACAGCATGGTTTTACCGCAGGCGAGCGCAGTGCTCGCCTGCGCGGAGAATATCGCCGTCATCGGTGTTGCGCACAATGCTTTGGTCGGCGACAGGCGCGTGATGGAAGTCGTGGCAGAGAGGATCGTCGGGCCCACGTCTAGGCAGAGCCGCTCCTGAGGGGTGCGCGAAAATTACCGGTACCCAACTCGCACGGGGAGGATCTCCGCAGTGGCGTTGTGGTGGCCTACAACTGGTTTATCATAGCGCTTGCGCACAAGGGCATCGGCGCGTTGCCTCGGGGGCGCGACGGGAGAACGGCTTAATCTAGGGGATAACACAAATGCAACCAAAATCGTCGGTGTTCGTCGCCAGGTCCCTTTGGAATCCGAACGCGGGTCTGGTCGTGGGGATGGCGATCCTCCTTTGTGGGTGCGCTGCGCCAACGCCGGTTACCCCGGTGTCAGCCCATCCAACAGTTATGATCAGTGTCTACCCAAGCGGATCGTCAACGCCTAATGGTTGGACGTGCACAAACAAGGGCACGTTCGTGATTTGCGTGAGCGAAGACCCCATCAATCTAACTGGCGACTCCGATCCAGTCACCATTCAGTGGACCTTGACGCCGGGATGGAAGTTCAGCAAAAACAAGGGTATCGAAGTCAATGGTGGCGGATGGCACGAGCACGAGGTAGATGATCACCATTACACCGCGTGGAACAAGAAGGACAAGCGCATCTACAAATACAAAATAAGCATAGTGAACGACGGGACCACGCTTGAATGGGATCCTTTCATCTGGAATGACTAGTCGACGTAGGTCACTCGACGGGAGCGCGTGCCTAGGGTTCAGGCGCCGCGATTGAGCCACGCTCGAGTCTCGGCCACCGCCTGCTCGTAGGAAAGCGCCCCACCGGCGGTCTCGGCCGCCGCGAACGCCGCCGCGCCCAACGCCTGCCTTGCCGTCGCGATCAGCGGCGCGAGGAACGCTGCGTCCGCCGGATCGCGATGCAGACCCGTTTGTCCCATTTGCGCTTCCGCCGCTCCGAAAAACCGCGCAGCTTGCGCGTATTGCCGACGCAGCGCCGCGAGTCCTGCGGAAACCTCCAATGCGCTTAGTCCCGCCGGTTTCGAGCGGATCTCATCGACGATCGCGAGCACCTCGAGCAGCTGCGAGGGCACCTGTTCCGCAGAACCGAGGCCGATCGCTACCATGGCGAGATTAAGGAGACCGATGGCTATGCTCTCGCGATCGCCAAGTTCACGCGCAAGCTCGACGACGCTTTCGTAGACCGGTTCGGCGGTAGCCAAGGCCCCTTCGACGCGGTGAACTTGCGCCAGGCAATTGAGCGCGGCAGCGATTTCACGCTTGTTCCCCAGCTCTCGGGCCAAGGTCAGCGCCTCTTCGAAGTGTTCCCGCGCCCCAACGAGATCTCCCTGACCCAAAGACGCGACTCCCAACGGCTGGAGCACCATCGCGACCATCCCCTTGTCCCCGATTTCACGGGCGATCGCCAGGCTTTCAGCAAGATACCGCTGGGCGCCCTCGTAGTCGCCCATCACGCAGCCGAGTTGGCCTGCATCGCGCAGTGCACTACAGCGTGCGAAGCTGCGTTCCCGTGCTCCGGCACGTGATAACGCCTCGACCGTTACGCGTTGTCCCAGTCCTAAGAGGCCACGAATGATCCAGTAATGCTTTACGGCGCGGACCAGCCGCAACCCCAGTGGGCCCCCTCCCTCGGCGTGTTCCGCCCACGCGTGCGCCGCCAGAAGATTTTCTCGCTCCACATCGAGGCGCGATAACCACTCTCCCTGGTGCGGCCCGACCAGCTCCGGCCGCGCCGACTCCGCGAACGCCAGGTAGAACGCGAGATGGCGCGTGCGAGTCGACCCTTCTTCTTTACATTCCTGCAACCGCTCCTGCGCGTACTGTCGCACCGTTTCCAACAACCGGTAGCGCCCGCCTTCGGACTCAAGAACGACCAACGACCTTTCGACCAGCTGGGTCAGCAGGTCCAGCACGTCAGCTTGGCTAATATCGCTGCCGGCGCCCACCATCTCTACTGCGGCGAGAGTCCAGCCACCGGCAAAAACGGCAAGCCGACGAAACAGCGCGCGTTCTGGGTCTGAGAGCAAATCGTAGCTCCAGTCGATCAAAGCGCGCAGCGTTTGCTGACGCGGGAGCGCAGTGCGACTGCCGCGGGTCAGCAAATGGAAACGGTCATTCAAACGGGCCGCGATGTTATCAACCGACAAGGTGTGCAGGCGCGCTGCCGCGAGCTCGATGGCGAGAGGGATGCCGTCTAGACGTCGGCAAATCTCGCCGATGAATGCCGCGTTCTGATGGGTCGCGCGGAACGCGGGCTGAGCCGCGACGGCGCGGTCGAGAAACAGCCTCACCGATTCGTATCGCGTCAGCGCTTCGGGCGTTATCGCACCGACCGGATCGGGCACGGCAAGTGCCGGTACCGGGTAGGTAGCCTCACCATCGATGTGCAAGTGCTCGCGGCTCGAAGTTAAGATCTTCAGGTGCGAACCTGACTGGAGCAACTGTTGTGAAAGCTCCGCGCACGCGCGCACCAAATGTTCGCAATTGTCCAGGACGAGCAACAGGTGCCGATCCATCACGTGCTTCGTCAGAGCTTCGATTACCGGACGCCCGGCATCTTCCTTGACGCCGAGTACCGAAGCCACTGCCTGCGCCACCAACTGCGGGTCGGTCAGCGAAGCCAGTTCGACAAACCAAATACCGTCCGAATAGACATCCATCAGGTCCGCCGCAATCTGCAGCGACAGGCGCGTCTTACCGATGCCGCCGACGCCTTGCAGGGTCACCAACCGTGAGTTGCCGAGCAAGCGCTTCACCTCGGCCCGCTCCCGTTCGCGGCCGATGAACGATGTCAGCTGCAGGGGAAGGTTGTTGGGCGTTGCTTCCAGCGTGCGTAGCGACGGGTAATCCGCTCGCAACGCCGGGTGAATCAGTTGGTAGATCTGCTCCGGGCTCGCCAAGTCGCGTAAACGCGCCGTGCCCAGATCGCGGAGCGCGACACCGGCAGGGAGGCGGTCACGGACCAGGACGGCCACGACTTGCGAAAGCAATATCTGGCCGCCGTGAGCTACGCTCGTGATTCGCGCGGCTCGGTTGACCGCAACGCCAAAGAAATCGCCGTCGCGACGCTCGTCAACCCCCGCATGCAATCCGCAGCGCACGCACAGCGGGATCCCGCCCGTCGCTTTGGGATCGGCGAGCGCCCGCTGCAACTCTAGTGTTGCGGCAACTGCGTCGAGTGGATCGGTGAACGCGGCGTGAACACCGTCGCCACTCATCTTCACCACGACACCGCGGTTGCGCTCGACGGCCTCGCGAGTGATCGCGTCGTGGCGCGCCAACGCCGGGCGCATCCGCTCGGGTTCCTGCTCCCATAGCCGCGTGCTGCCTTCGATATCCGTGAACAGGAAAGTGACGACGTCAGCCGATGCCTGCATGTAGTCCCGCGCGGGGGCTCCGATGAATTGCCGTCAGTTTATCCCCGGCGTCGACTGCGCATGGCATCCGCACGAAAACAGGGTGCCACTCCACGCTTCGGCGGAGACTGCACCGTTTCCGCAACGCTGAGGTGTTACGCCTTACCAAACAGCGCGTCCAGCTCCTTCTGGATTTCGCGTTCGATCGGTCCCTTGAGTGGCGTCAATAGCAGCGAAAGTTGCACGTTTAGGTGAACATCGTTCTTGCCGACGTGCATGTTGCCGGACAGGCCCGGCCGCTCGAAGGAAACGTCGTCGCGGTCCCACTCGTAGGTGAGATCGAAGCGTTTCTGCAGGTCGCGCGCGATCCTGTCGGCGGCAGCCTTTGCCTCGGCGTGCGCGAGCCGGTGCTGGCGCTTGATCGAGATCGTCGGCATCGTCAGGCCTCCAGGGCCTTCCCTGTCAGTATAGCCAAACCAGCGCGGTCGAGTCGGGGGCCGAGGCCGAACCATGGACCCGCCCAGACAAAGGCGGCAGAATCGGGTCCGTGCGTGTCGCGGCACACGGCAGGGAGGGCGCGTGGCCAACATCGGCGATTTTTTCCGGCAACATCTTGCGGTGCGCGACAAGCTGCTCTACCGCCATTTTGACGCCGGGCAGTGGCGCGACGTCAGCGCCGCCAACGTCGCGGAGCGGATCGGTCGCTGGCAGGCAGCGCTGGGGGCGCTTGGCCTGGCTACTGGCGAGCGCGTAGCGATCTGCCTCAGGAACGGCGTCGACTGGGTCGCACTCGACTTGGCCGCGCTTGGGCTGGGTATCGTCGTCGTGCCGCTGTACGTCGACGACAATCCCGACAACATTGCCTGGTGCATTGCGAATGCACAGGCGCGGTTGCTGGTCGTCGACGGGACGAAGATGGCCAACGCGCTCATGGCGACCGGCGGCGTACTGCCGCCAATCTACGTGCTGCATGCGGACGCGGGCGATGCGACACCCACGGTCGCTTCGCTCCTGCCCGCAGCCGCCCCGTTGCCGGCATTCCATTCCCTGTCCGAGAGCGCCCTCGCGACAATCTGCTATACGTCCGGCACCGCCGGCAGGCCGAAGGGCGTCATGTTGTCGCACGGCAACATCATCGCCAACGTCACGCAGTGCCAGCAGACCGGCATGGCGCGCCCGGACGACCTCTTCCTGTCGATTCTCCCCTTGTCGCACATGTTCGAGCGCACCGGCGGTTACTACTTGCCGCTGTCGATCGGCGCACGGTCGTCTACGCGCGCGGCGTAGCCGAGCTCGCCGAAGACCTGGCGTCGCAGGCGCCTACGGTGATGTTCGGCGTGCCACGCATCTTCGAAAAGTTCTCCGCCCGCATCGATCAGGCGCTGGCCGCTTCACCGCTGCAAGCGATGGCTGTTCAGGCAATGCGCGGCGCGTGGCTGGCGCGTCGAGAGCGGCCAGGGCGACGTGGCTCGACGCGCTGGCGACCCCGCTGCTGCGCGCGGTCGTTGCCAAGCCCGTGCTCGCCCGATTGGGTGGCCGGATGCGGCTTGCCATTGTCGGCGGCGCCGCGCTCGACCCGCATCTCGCGCACACGTTCATCGGGCTGGGCCTGCCCATGCTGCAGGGCTACGGCATGACCGAGGCCTCGCCGGTGATCTCGGTCAACCGCGAAGGCGACAACGATCCGGACTCGGTCGGACCGCCTTTGCCAGGGGTCGAGATCAGGCTCGGCGCGGGCGGGGAATTGGTGGCGCGCGGAGACAACGTCATGCGGGGCTACTGGCGCAACGAGGCGGCGACCAAGACAGCCATCGACGCGGACCGCTGGCTGCATACCGGAGACGTGGCGGAAATCCGCGACGGCAAGATCTACATCCGCGGTCGCCTCAAGGACATTCTGGTGATGTCCAACGGCGAAAAGCTGCCGCCTCAGGACGCCGAATTTGCCGTGCAGCGCGATCCGATCTTTGAGCAGGTGATGCTCGTCGGCGAAGGGCGACCGTTCCTGACGCTGCTCGCGGTGACCAAGGAGCGCGACGAGAAGACCCTGATCGCCCGCGCCAACGAGCAGCTGAAGGCTTTCCCACGCTGGGTGCGTATCCGCCGCGTTATCGCGAGCCCCGACGCGTGGAGCATCGACAACGGCCTCTTGACGCCGACGCTCAAGCTCAAGCGGCCGCTGGTGCTCGCCAAGTTCAAGGATGCCATCGATGCGGTGTATGGCGCGGAGGCTGGCGGTGAACCCCGTGGCGCGCCCGCTTCGGCATGAGCCACCGCTCTCCGCGCGCGTCCCTGTGCAAGAATTGACAGCGCATGTCGCGCCGCCGTAACATGCCTGAAATTAAAACAAACGTTTAAATGACTTTCGCGCTCGACGCGAAGGCGCCAGCGCTCGGGAGATCGGCAATGGGGGGACGAGTCATTCCGTTTGATGCGCCGAAGAATTCGGCGACCAAGGGCAGGATCCTCGACGCCGCCGAAGAGCTGTTCATGGAGCACGGCTTCGAGGCGACGTCGCTGCGCCAGATCACGGCGACCGCGCGCGTCAACCTCGCCGCGGTGAACTATCACTTCGGCAGCAAGGAAGATCTGTTCGAGGCCGTGCTCACGCGCCGTCTCGATCCGATGAACCAGGAGCGCGTCGCGTTGTTGACGCGCTTCGAGCACGCTTCGGCACCCAAGCCGTTGTCGTGCGAAAAGATCCTCGCCGCCATGTTCATTCCGGCGCTGAAGCTTGCGCGCGACCGTGATCTGGGCGGCAAGAATTTTCTGCGCCTGCTCGGGCGCGCCTACGCCGATCCCGCGCCGTTCATCCGCCATTTTCTGTCGGGGCAGTATGCGGTGATGATTGCGCGCTTCAAGGCCGCCTTCGGGCGCGCTCTGCCGCAGTTGCCGCGCAAGGAACTCGCCTGGCGGTTGCATTTCGTCATGGGGGCGCTGTCGTTCACGCTCGCGGGCACCGACGCGCTCAAGCTGATGGCCGCGCTGCGCGGCGAGGAAGGCAGCGACGAGATGCTGTTGCGGCGGCTGGCACCCTTCCTGATCGCGGGGCTCAAGGCCCCGCTGCCTGATCTTTCCGAACTCGACGGCGAAGGCGCCCGCGAGTCGCTTACCCGGTAGGAGCTCATATGCTGATAGTCATCTGGATAGCGGGCATCATCGTCGGCTTCCTGGCCCTGGCCTATATCAACGCCGCGGGCTGGCTTTGGACAGGGGCGATCGCCGTCGCACTCGCCATCGCCTGGGCCGCTCAGCTGGCGCCGACGCTGGTCCTGCTCGTGCTCGCCGTGCTCCTGGTCGTGCTCGCCATCCCGCTCAACTATCCGCCGCTGCGCCGCAAGCTGATGAGCGACGGCGTGCTCGCTGTCTTCCGCAAGATCCTGCCGCCGATGACGGCGACCGAACGCGAGGCGATCGAGGCCGGCACCGTGGGCTGGGATGGCGAGCTGTTCTCGGGCAGGCCCGATTGGAAGAAGCTGCTCGCCCTGGCGCAGCCGGCGCTCAGCACCGAGGAGCAGTCCTTCATCGATCACGAGTGCGAGGAAGTATGCGGCATGGTCACCGACTGGGAGACGACGCATGTCTACAAAGATCTGCCGCCGCCGGTCTGGCAGTACATCAAGGACAAGGGCTTCCTCGGCATGATCATCCCCAAGCAATACGGCGGCCTGGGCTTCTCGGCGTTTGCGCACTCGCAGGTCGTGGCCAAGCTCGCCTCGCGGTGCAGCGCGCTGGTGGTCACGGTGATGGTGCCCAACTCGCTTGGGACCGGGTGAATTGCTGCTGCACTACGGCACCGACGAGCAGAAGCGCTACTACCTGCCGCGGCTCGCCACGGGCCAGGAGATCCCTTGCTTCGCGCTGACCAACCCGCACGCGGGTTCCGATGCGGCGGCGATTCCCGATGTCGGCATCGTCTGCATGGGCGAGTACCAGGGCAAGCAGGTGCTCGGCCTGAGGCTCACCTGGGAGAAGCGCTACATCACGCTGGGGCCGGTGGCGACGCTGCTCGGGCTCGCCTTCCGCGTGTTCGACCCCGAGCATCTGCTCGGCGACCAGGAGGACCTGGGCATCACCTGCGCCCTGATACCGACCGACCATCCGGGCGTCCAGATCGGGCGCCGCCACATGCCGCTGTCCGCGGTATTCCAGAACGGCCCCAACTGGGGCAAGGATGTGTTCATTCCGCATCGACTGGGTCATCGGCGGCCAGGCCGATGGTCGGCAAGGGCTGGCGGATGCTGATGGAGTCCCTCGCCGCTGGGCGCTCGATCTCGCTGCCATCGCTCAACACCGGCATGGCCAAGATGGTCGTGCGCGCCACCGGCGGGTACGCGCGCGTGCGCAGCCAGTTCAAGACACCGATCGGCAAGTTCGAGGGCGTCGAGGAGCCGCTAGCACGAATGGGCGGTTACCTGTATTCGATGGACGCTGCGCGCACGCTCACCGCAGGCGTCGTCGACCTGGGCGAGAAGCCGGCCGTGCTTTCCGCGATCGCCAAGTACCACCTCACCGAGCGCGGCCGGCAGATCGCCGTCGACGCGATGGACATCGCCGGCGGCAAGGGCATCTGCATGGGGCCGTCGAATTTCCTCGGGCGCTGCCTACATGCAGATTCCGGTGTCGATCACGGTGGAGGGCGCCAACATCCTCACCCGCAGCCTCATCATCTTCGGCCAGGGCGCCATTCGCTGTCACCCGTATGTGCTCAAGGAGATGGCCGCGACGCGCGAGGCGGACCCCGAGGCCGCATCGGTCGCCTTCGATCAGGCGCTGTTCGGGCATATCGGTTTCGTGCTGTCGAACTTCGCGCGGACCTTCGTGATGGGCATCATCGGTTCGCGCCTGGTGCCGGTGCCCGACACGGCGCCCGAAACCCGTCACTATTACCAGCAGTTGACGCGCTTCTCGGCGGCGCTGGCGTTTCTCGCCGACGTGTCGATGGGTGTCGCTCGGCGGTGCGCTCAAGCGCAAGGAGAAGCTCTCGGCCCGGCTGGGCGACGTGCTGTCGTACCTGTTTCTCTGTTCGGCGACGCTCAAGCGCTTCGAGGACGAAGGCCGGCAGCCCGAGGACGCGCCGCTGATGCACTGGGCGATCTGGGACGCGATGTTCAAGGCGCAGACCGCCCTCGAAGGCGTGATTTCGAATTTCCCTAACCGGGTGATCGCGACGCTGATGCGGCGGACGGTCTTTCCGCTCGGCCGACCGTATGTCATTCCTTCCGACAAGCTTGGCCACGACGTTGCGAGGCTGCTTGATCGAGCCTTCCGCGACGCGCGACCGGCTGACCGCGGGCATGTACCTGCCGCAAGCGGAAGATGACGTCGCTCGCGCACCATCGAGTCCGCGCTCGAGGCCACGCTCGCCGCGGAACCGATCGAGGCGCGCATGCGCGAGGCCGAGAAGGCTGGCCGCTTGCGCAGCAAGGTGCGGCGAGGACCGGGCCGCTGCGGCGCTGGCGGCGAGCCTCATCACGGCCGACGAATTGGCTCTGCTGCGACGCGCGAAGCGGCTGGTCGATCGAGGTGATCCGGGTCGACGACTTTGCGCCCGACCTGGGCGTCGTCCGCAGCGCGTCCGCCCGGCGTGACCGTGGCAGCCGATGCCCTCGCCCGCAAGGCAGCTGCGTAGGACCGTCATGCAAGCCTTGTGTCGCCATCCATCCCTTGGCATCGAGAGGTGGTCATGAGCCAACCCATCTACGTGGTCGACGGCGTGCGCACACCGTTCCTCAAGGCACGCAATCGGCCCGGCCCGTTCGCGGCTTCCGACCTTGCCACGCAAGCCGGACGCGCCCTGCTCATGCGCCAGCGCTTCGCACCCGACGAACTCGACGAGGTCATTCTCGGCTGTGCCAGCCCCTCGCCCGATGAGGTGAATATCGGCCGCGTGGTGGCCCTGCGCATGGGCTGCGGCGAGAAGGTGCCGGGATGGACCGTGATGCGCAACTGTGCATCGGGCATGCAGGCGCTGGACTCGGCGATCGCCAACATTCGCTGCGGACGCTCGGATCTGGTGCTCGCCGGCGGGGTCGACGCGCTATCCCGTGCGCCGCTGCTGTACTCCGACAAAATGGTGCTCTGGTTCGCCCGCTTCAGCACCGCGAAGAGTTTCGGCGAGAAAGCGAAGTCTTTCCTGCAGCTCAATCCGGCGGAGGTGCTCACTCCCGTTATCGGCATCATGAAAGGGCTTACCGACCCGATGGTCGGACTGCTCATGGGGCAGACGGCGGAAAACCTGGCGTTCCGTTTCGGCATCACCCGCGGCGAGATGGACGAATTCGCGGCGCGCAGCCATCAGCGCGTGCTCGCGGCACAGCAGGCGGGCCGTTTTGCCGGCGAGATCGCGCCGTTGTTCGGCCATGACGGGAGCCTGTACGAGCAGGACGACGGGGTGCGTGCGGATTCGACGGTGGAGAACCTCGCCAAGCTCAAGCCCTTTTTCGATCGTCGCTACGGCAATGTCACCGCCGGCAACAGCTCGCAGATTACCGATGGCGCCGCGTGGCTGGTGCTCGCGTCGAAAACCGCCGTGGCGAAATTCCAGCTCCCGGTTCTGGGCAGGATCGTCGACAGCGAGTGGGCCGGGCTCGATCCGGCCCAGATGGGCCTGGGGCCGGTGCACGCTGCGACGCCGCTGCTCAGACGGCACGGCCTGCAGCTCGGCGACATCGATGCCTGGGAGATTAACGAAGCCTTCGCCGCGCAGGTGATCGCCTGTCTGCGCGCATGGACTGACGACGCCTATTGCCGGACCGAGCTCGGCCTCGAGCACGCGCTGGGTCAACTCGACGAAGCGCGGCTCAATGTCGACGGCGGGGCGATTGCGCTGGGGCATCCGGTCGGCGCCTCGGGCGCACGCATAGTGCTGCACGTGCTCAACGTGCTCGACCGCACCAACGGCAAGCGCGGACTGGCGGCGATCTGCATCGGCGGGGGCCTGGGCGGCGCCATGCTCGTCGAACGGTCGTGACCGCGCCATGGCGCCGACGATGAGCACCACCACCGCAAACTGGCGGCTCGAGCACGATAGCGACCAGCTTGCGTGGCTGATCTTCGATCGGGCCGGCGCGTCGACCAATACGCTTTCGGCCGCCGCGCTGACGGAACTCTCCGGCCTACTCGCGCAGCTCGCGACGGTGCCACCGAAAGGGCTGGTGATTCGCTCCGGCAAAGACAACGGCTTTATCGCCGGTGCCGACATCGAGGAATTCGAGCACGTCCAGACGGTCGACGAGGCTGTCGCCATCGTCAAGCGTGGCTGGGACGTATTCAACCAGCTCGCCGCGGCACCGTACCCGACGCTGGCGCTCGTCCGCGGGTTCTGTCTGGGCGGTGGTCTCGAGCTGGCCCTCGCCTGCCGCTACCGCGTCGTCGTTGACGAGCCCGGAACCCGACTCGGGCTGCCGGAAGTCATGCTCGGCATCGTGCCCGGCTGGGGCGGCATGCGCCGCCTGCCGCGGCTTGCCGGAGCGCCCGCAGCGCTGGACCTGCTGTTGACCGGGCGCACGATCGACGCGCGCCGGGCGAAAAAGCTTGGGCATTGCCGACGAGTGCGTGCCGCCGCGCATCATGATGAACGCCGCGCGCGGGGTGCTCGCCGCGGCGCCCCCGCCGCGCCGGCTGCCGTTCCCGCTGTCGCTCACCCTGCATCCGCTGGCTGCGGCCGCTGATCGCAGCGCAGGCCAGGAAGCAGGTCGCAGGCGCGCGCGCGCCGCGAGCATTACCCGGCCCCCTACGCGATCCTCGACATCTGGGTCAAGCACGACGGCGACGCCCTGGCGGCTGCCGCCCTCCGATCCGGCCTCGATCGCGCATCTGATCCAGACGCCGACGGCGAAGAACCTCATCCGCGTATTCCGCCTGCAGGAGCGCCTGAAGGCATTCGGCCGCGACGAGCCCATTCAAGGCCGCGCATGTGCATGTCGTCGGCGCAGGCACGATGGGCGGGGACATCGCGGCGTGGTGCGCGCTGCGCGGGCTCACCGTGACGCTGCAGGATCAGACGGCCGAGCGCCTCAAGCCCGCGATCGAGCGTGCCGGCAAGCTTTTCGCCGATCGTCTCAAGGACGCCCGCCGCGTGCGCGACGCATTCGACCGGCTCGTTCCCGACGTCGCCGGCGACGGCGTGACGCGGGCCGACGTGATCATCGAGGCGATCTTCGAGAATCTCGACGCCAAGCGAGCACTCTTTGTGGCGCTCGAAGCCAAGGCGAAGGCCGGGTGCCCTGCTGGCGACCAACACCTCGAGCATTCCGCTGGAGCAGATCGGCGCGCCACTGAAGGATCCGGCGCGCCTGGTCGGTCTGCATTTCTTCAACCCAGTGGCCAGGATGATGCTCGTCGAGGTCGTCGCCGGCGCGAGCACGCGCGCCGAGCTCGTGCCGTGCGCGGCGGCGTTCACGCGCCAGCTCGACAAGCTGCCGCTGCCGGTCAAGAGCGCGCCGGGTTCCTCGTCAACCGCATCCTGGCGCCGTATCTCATGGAGGCCATGCGCTGCGTCGACGAAGGCATCACGCGGAGACGGTCGACGAGGCGGCGCTGGCGTTCGGCATGCCGGTGGGACCGATCGAGCTCGCCGACACCGTCGGGCTCGATATCTGCCTTGCCGTGGGCAAGATGCTCGACCCGCAGACCGAGCCGCCGCAGAAGCTTGCCGCGCTCATCGCCGCCGGCGCAGCTCGGGCGCAAGACCGGGCGCGGCTTCTACGACTG
Source organism: uncultured beta proteobacterium (assembly GCA_963777455.1). Classification (GTDB taxonomy): domain Bacteria; phylum Pseudomonadota; class Gammaproteobacteria; order Burkholderiales; family Casimicrobiaceae; genus PALSA-1003. The sequence goes on along the minus strand of CAVZQQ010000004.1, from coordinate 892,199 downwards.
GTCGACGGGCAAGGCCGCCAAGGGCGCGCCCGGCGACCGTGCCCGCCAGGTCTCGCCGACCGGCTGATGCGCCCGTACCTGTGCCGAAGCACAGGCCGCGCTCGCCGACGGCATCGTTGCCGACGCGGATCTGGTCGACGCGGGCGCGATCTTCGGCACCGGCTTCGCACCCTTCCGTGGCGGCCCGCTGCACTACGCGGCCAGTGTGAATTGCCGCGGCACCCTCTGCTAGCATAGAACAAGAAAGTAGATACGGCGGGTCGCAGGGAGAAGATCGTGGACAGGATCTGGCTCAAGTCGTACCCGAAGGGCATTCCCGCCACCATCGACGTGAACGAATACGCGTCGCGTCCGCGATGTATTCGATCGCGTCATCGCCCAGTTCGGCCCGCGCCCGGCATACACCTGCATGGGCAAGTCGATCAGCTTCGCCGATCTCGACGCCGCCTCGGCCGCGTTCGGCGCCTTCCTGCAGGGGCGGGGGCTCAAGAAGGGCGCGCGCGTCGCGCTGATGCTGCCCAACATCCTGCAATACCCGGTATGCCTGTTCGGGGTGCTGCGCGCCGGTTACACCGTTGTCAACACCAACCCGCTGTATACGCCGCGCGAGCTCGAGCACCAGCTGCGCGACAGCGGTGCCGAAGTGCTCGTGGTGGTGGAGAACTTCGCGCATACGGTGCAGGAAGTCGTGCGCGAGGACGCCCGGTCAAGCAGGTCGTTGTGACCAGCATCGGGGCCATGCTCGGCTGGAAGGGGCCGCTGGTCGATTTCGTGCTGCGCCACGTCAAGAAAATGATCCCGGCACTGGAGCCTCCCCGGTTCGATACCGCTGGCCGAGGCTCTGGCCGAGGGAGGCCGTGCGCAAGCTCGAGCGCGTGCCGATCACGCACGACGATATCGCGTTCCTGCAATACACCGGCGGCACGACCGGCGTCGCCAAGGGTGCGATGCTGCTGCACCGGAACATCATCGCCAACCTGCTGCAGGCGGGCGCCTGGGTGAAGCCGTCCCTCGGCGTGGAGCGCCACGTGATCCTCACGCCGCTGCCGCTCTACCACATCTTCTCGCTGACCGCGAACTGCCTGGTGTTCATGACCCTCGGCGCGGAAAACGTGCTCATCACCAATCCGCGGGACATCCCCGGTTTCGTCAAGGAGATGGGCCGGCACCGCTTCACGGCGTTCACCGGCGTCAACACCCTGTTCAACGCGTTGCTGAACAACGCCGCCTTTGCCCGGCTGGATTTTTCGTCGCTGCGCCTCACGCTCGGCGGCGGCATGGCGGTGCAGAAGGCCGTTGCCGAGCGCTGGAAGCAGGTAACCGGCGTGCCCGCTGATCGAAGCCTACGGGCTCACCGAGACCTCGCCCGCGGCAACGATCAACCCGCTCGACCTTGCCGAGTACAACGGCGCCATCGGGCTGCCGATTCCGTCGACCGACGTGGTGTTGCGCGACGACGCGGGCCACGACGTGCCGCTCGGACAGCCCGGCGAGATCTGCATCAAGGGGCCGCAAGTGATGGCCGGCTACTGGCAGCGGCCCGACGAAACCGCCAAGGTGCTCGACGTGGACGGCTGGCTTGCCACCGGCGACATCGGCGTGATGGACGACCGCGGCTTCGTGCGCATCGTCGACCGCAAGAAGGACATGATTCTCGTATCCGGATTCAATGTCTATCCGAACGAGATCGAAGCCGTCGTGGTCATGCATCCGGGGGTACTCGAGTGCGCGGCGATCGGTGTACCCGATGCGAAGTCGGGCGAAGCGGTAAAGCTGTTCGTCGTCAGGCGGGATCCTGGACTCACCGAGGAAGCGCTGATCGCGCACTGCCGGCAACAGCTGACCAGCTACAAATGCCCCCGCCAAGTCGAGTTCCGCGCCGAGTTGCCCAAGTCCAACGTCGGCAAGATCCTGCGACGCGAACTGCGCGACGAAGCACGCAGAAAGGCCGCCTGATCATGAGCCACGATACTGTACTGCCCGACAAGTGCCCCGCGCTGCGCGTGGTGCCGATGCCTGCGGACGCGAATCAGAGCGGCGACATCTTCGGCGGCTGGGTGATGTCCCAGGTCGACATCGCCGGTTCCGTTCCGGCCGCGCGCCGAGCACGCGGGCGAATCGCGACCGTGGCAGTGAATTCCTTTCTGTTCAAGCAGCCGGTCTTGGTCGGCGATCTGGTGAGTTTCTATGCCGAAATCACGCACGTGGGTCGCACCTCGGTGACCGTCGACGTGCAGGTCTATGCGGAACGCAACCCCGGCAAGACGATCTGCGTCAAGGTAACCGAGGCTAGCCTGACTTACGTTGCGGTCGGCCCGGACCGGCGACCCCGTGCGCTGCCGGAAGAGTAACCCGGTTAAGACGTCGCCCGGATGCGGCCCGGGTGCTGCGGGTGTATAGTTGGCGGCCAGTTGCCGGCAGTGTCGCAAGCGCAGTGTCAGCCAAAGAATTCGACTCAAGCGGTAACTATCGAGCGACAGGAGGGGATCACCATGAAATTTGCTGCATTCGGGCGTACGCGCCTGGCGGTTGCGATGAGCGCCACGTTGCTATTGTTCTCCGGGGGTTCACGCGCTCGGTTCCAACTTTGCGCTGCAGGAGCAAAGCGGCAGCGGCGTGGGTAACGCCTTCGCTGGTGGCGCGGCTGTCGCCGACGATGCGAGCACAATCTGGTCCAATCCGGCAGGGATGTCGCGGCTTCCCGGCATCCAGGGCGCCGTGTCCGGCGACATAGTCTGTATCTCGGCGAAGTTCAACAACGATGGCTCGCAACCGGCGGCGCTGCAGCCGCTCGGCGACAACGGAGGCGACGCCGGCACTTGCGCGCTCGTCCCCAGCCTGTATCTCGCGGTGCCGATCAATAAACAATTCGCGTTCGGCCTGGGCATCGGCGCGCCGTTCGGCCTGAAGACCGAGTACGACTCGAGCTGGCTCGGCCGCTTCCAGGCGATCAAGTCGGAGGTGAAGACGCTCAATATCAATCCAGCGCTGTCCTGGAAGGTCAGCGACATGGTGACCCTGGGCGCGGGCGTCGACTGGCAGCAGATCAAGGCGACGCTGACCAACGACGTCAACTATTCCGGGGCACTCGGCACCGCGGCGGGCCAGGCCGCGGCGGCCGGGTTGATTCCACCGAGTGTTATTCCACCCCTGCTGGCCGGCCTGGGTGGCCTGGCATCGCAGGCGGCAGTCAACGGCAGCGACAGCGCCTGGGGTTGGAACATCGGGGTGCTCGTCGAGCCCGATAAGGACACGCGCATCGGCGCGCAATACCGCTCGGCGATTAAGTACACCATCAGCGGCCAGGTCGATTTCAACAATCCGACCTTGCCCATGCTGGCCCCCCCGTTGGCACCGATCGCCGGGTTGCTGGCCACCGGCGTCAATCAGGTACTGGCGAGCGGCGACGTGACGCTCGCGCTCAAGGTGCCTGATTCGGCCAACGTCTCGGTATTCCACACACTCAACGACAAGTGGGACCTGATGGCTGACCTGCAGTACACCGGCTGGAGCAGCATTCAGCAGCTGCAGATCGTGCGCAGTACGGGCGCCACGCTATCGAACACCCCGGAGAACTTCCGCGATACCTGGCGCGGCTCGGTCGGTGCCAACTATCATTACAGCGACCAATGGATGTTCCGCGGCGGCTTGGCCTATGACCAGACTCCGGTCCGCGACGCGCAGCGCACGCCGACGACTGCCGGACAATGATCGCACCTGGATCGCCGTCGGCGCGCAATATCGCGCCTCGCCCCAGCTCGCCCTCGACTTGGGGTATACGTACATTTTCGTGAAGCAACCCGAGCATCGACCAGAACCAGGGCAGCACCGCTGCCAACGGCCTGATCAGCGGCAACTACAAGAACACCATCCAGGTCGTCGGCCTGCAGCTCACGTACACGTTTCAGTGATCGCCGCAGGCTGATTCTGCACCCGCCGCGTCGCAGGACCTGCGGCGCGGTGTTTTCCTAGGAACCCCCCAAGGCCGCCGACCGCGCATGTCACAGTCACGCTTCCTCGTCCGCAGGACCGCCGTTCTGGGCGCGGGCGTCATGGGCGCACAAATCGCCGCGCATCTCGCAAACGCCGGCGTACCGGCGCTGCTGTTCGACCTCGCCGCCAAGGAAGGTGACCCGAACGCCATCGCCCTGAAGGCGATCGAGAATCTGAAGAAGCTCGAGCCTGCCCCGCTGGCGGCGAAGGACCGGGCCGCCGGCGTCACCCCGGCAAACTACGACCAGCATTTGCCCCTGCTCGCCGAGTGTGATCTGGTGATCGAGGCGATTTCGGAGCGCATGGATTGGAAACAGTCGCTCTACGAAAGGGTGGCGCCGCACGTCGGTGCGCAAGCGATCTTCGCCACCAACACCTCCGGTCTTTCAATCAACGCGCTGGCGGAGGCGTGTCCCGCCGCGTTCCGGCCCCGGTTTTGCGGCGTGCATTTCTTCAATCCGCCACGCTACATGCACCTGGTCGAGTTGATCGCGCAGCGCGCCACCGAGGCGTCGCTCGTCGACCAACTCGAGACCTTCCTAGTGACAGTGCTGGGCAAGGGCATCGTGCGCGCCAAGGATACGCCCAACTTCGTTGCCAACCGCGTCGGAGTCTTCTCTTTGCTGGCGACGATGGTGCATACCGACCGGTTTGGCCTCGGCTTCGACGTCGTTGACGCGCTGACCGGCCCGGCGATAGGGCGCGCCCGGAGCGCGACCTATCGGACCAGCGACGTGGTGGGACTGGACACGCTCGCGCACGTAATCCGAACCATGCACGAAGCACTGCCGGACGATCCGTGGCACCGCTACTACCAACCCCCGGCGTGGTTGCAGGCGCTTCTCGACAAGGGCGCGCTCGGACAGAAAACGAAGGCCGGGTTCTATCAGAAAGTGGGCAAGGACATTCAGGTCCTCGATCCGGCGTGTGCACGCGTATCGACCGGCGCAAGGCGCGATCGATCCGGGCGTCGCCGCCATCCTGGCCCTGAAGACACCCGGCGAGCAGTTCGCGCAGCTGCGCGCACACCCGCACCCCCAGGCGCAGTTTCTGTGGAGCATCTTCCGCGACCTGTTTCACTATTGCGCGTATCACCTGGCCGCGATTGCGGACAACGCGCGCGATGTCGATCTGGCGATTCGCTGGGGCTTCGGCTGGAAGCAGGGGCCATTCGAGACGTGGCAGGCTGCCGGCTGGCAGCAGGTGGCCGACTGGGTCGCCGCCGACATCGCCGCCGGCAAAGCGCTCGCCACAGCCGCCGCTCCCGTCCTGGGTCACTCGCGGGCCGGCGGCCGCGCGGCGTGCACACGGCGGCGGGCGCCTACGCGCCGGCGAGCAACACGTTTCAGCCCCGCTCGCCGTTGCCGGTCTACGCGCGGCAGTATTTTCCCGATCCGGTCCTGGGTGAAACGCTCTCCGCGGGGACGACGATTCTGGAGACCGACGCGCGTGCGGCTATGGCACACCGGCGACGACATCGCCGTCGTTTCGTTCAAGACCAAGCAGCACACGATTAGCGCCGCGGTGCTCGACGGTCTGCTCAGCGCGATCGCCGAGGCCGAGTGCAACTGGCGCGGCTTGATCATCTGGCAGGCCGGCGAGCCGTTCTCGCTCGGTGCGGACCTCGCCTCGCTCGGACCGGCGGTGCAGGCGGGGCAATGGGAAAGCGTCGAAGGGGTCGTGGCCAAGTTCCAGCAGACCTCGCAGCGTCTGCGCTACAGCCTGGTACCGACCGTGGCAGCCGTACGCGGGATGGCGCTGGGCGGGGCCTGCGAATTCATCATGCATTGCGATCGTACCGTCGCCGCGCTCGAGTCGTACATCGGCTTGGTCGAAGCGGGCGTTGGCATACTGCCCGCCGGCGGCGGATGCAAGGAGCTCGCTGCGCGGGCCGCGCAGGAGGTCGCCCGCGGCGCCAGCGGCGGCCAGCTCGATCAATTGCCCTTCCTGCGCACCTACTTTCAGCAGGTTGCGATGGCGACGGTTTCGAAAAGCGCGCTGGACGCAAAGGATCTCGGCTACCTGCGACCAGCCGACGTGGTCATTTTCAATCCGTACGAGCTGCTTTGGGTCGCCAAGGCGCAGGTGCGCGCCCTGTCGGAAAGCGCCTATCGCCCCCCGCTACCGCTGGCCGCCATACCGGTGGCAGGCAAGACGGGCATCGCGACGCTCGAGATGATGCTGGTCAACATGCGCGATGGCGGCTTCATTTCGGCCTATGACTTCGAAGTGGCCCTCGCTATCGCCCGTGTGCTTTGCGGCGGCGACCTGGAGCCGGGCAGCGTGGTCGACGAGAAGTGGATGCTCGAGCTCGAGCGCCGCGAATTCATGGCGCTTGCTCAAGAATCCCAAGACGCAGGAACGCGTCGCCCATACGCTCAAGACCGGCAAGCCGCTGAGGAACTGAACTTCCTAACGGAGGGCGCATGGCCAAGCAGTTGCAGGATGCGTACATCGTCGCCGCGACGCGCACACCGGTCGGCAAGGCCCCGCGGGGCGCGCTCAGGCATACCCGCCCCGACTCGCTGCTGGCGCACGTCCTGCAGAGTGTCTTGATGCAGGTACCGCAAATCGAGCCGCAGCGCATCGAGGACGTGATCGTCGGCTGCGCCATGCCCGAGTACGAACAGGGCATGAACGTCGCGCGCATCGGTCTGCTGCTCGCCGGGTTGCCGAACAGCGTGGCGGGGATGACGATCAATCGCTTCTGCTCCTCCGGGCTGAACGCGGTCTCGATCGCCGCCGACCGCATCCGCACCGGCGAGGCCGACATCGTCATCGCCGCCGGCACCGAGAGCATGAGCATGATCCCGATGCTCGGCCGGCTCGCGCTCAACGCCGAGGTGTTCGCCAAGGACGAGAACCTCGGCATCGCCTACGGCATGGGGCTGACCGCGGAAAGGGTCGCCACGGGGTGGAAGGTGTCGCGCGAGGAGCAGGACGCCTTCGCGCTGGCGAGTCACCGCAAGGCGCTCGCCGCCCAGGCGAGCGGCGAGTTCGCCGCCGAGATCTCGCCGTATCCGATCCGCGAAAATGTGCCCGATCTCGCATCGGGCAAGATCGTCTCGCGCGAGCGCAGCTTCGATCGCGACGAGGGCCCGCGCGGCGATACGAGCGCCGACGGCCTGGCCAAGCTCAAGCCGGTGTTTGCGGCCAAGGGCTCGGTGACCGCGGGCAACAGCTCGCAGACCTCGGACGGCGCGGGTGCGGCGGTCGTGGTCAGTGAACGGGTGCTGCAGGAGCTGGGCCTCACGCCGCTTGCGCGCTGGGTCGGCTTCGCCGTCGGCGGAGTCGCGCCCGAGGTCATGGGCGTGGGCCCGATCGCGGCGATTCCCAAGGTCCTGCGCAGCACGGGCGTCCGGCAGGACGCGATCGACTGGATCGAATTGAACGAGGCATTCGCGGCGCAGAGCCTTGCGGTCATCAAGGAGCTCGGCCTCGACCCGGCCAAGGTCAATCCGCTGGGCGGGGCGATCGCGCTTGGCCACCCGTCTGGGCGCGACCGGCGCGGTGCGCACGGCGACCATCGTGCACGGCCTCAAGCGGCGCAAGCAGAAATACGGCATGGTCACCATGTGCGTCGGGACGGGCATGGGGGCGGCCGGCATATTCGAATCGGTCTGATCGGCTTGCGGAAAGAAGCGATGAAAGCCTTGCTCTGGTTCATGGTTGCCGGCGCGCTCGCTGCGTCCGCCGCTGCGCTGGCCGCCGAAGTCGGCGAGGTCAGCGCTCGACGACAAGACGGCGGTGGGCGGGCAGGAGTTGGTGCTCAATGGCGCGGGCATTCGCACCCGGGTGATCTTCAAGGTGTACGTCGCGAGCCTGTACCTGCCGCAGAAGGCGAGCGATCTGCAGAGCGTGCTGGCAGCGAATCCGCGCCGCATCCAGTTGAACCTGCTGCGCACGCTCTCGGCCGAGCAGCTGGCCGACGCCCTCAACGACGGTCTGGCCGAAGCCAACACGCCGGCCGACGTGGCCGCAGTCAAGCCGCAAGCCGATCAACTCCTGGCCATCATGAAGGCATTCAAGGAGGTCAAGGAGAAGGACGTGGTTACGCTCGACTTCGTCGATGGCGCGACCAAGGTCGGCTGGAACGGCGAGACCAAGGGGACGATTCCGGGCGCGGCGTTCAACCAGGCGTTGACAAGAATCTGGCTCGGCGACAAGCCCGTGCAGGCCGACCTCAAGAAGGCGCTGCTCGGCGGCTAGCAGCGTTCCGGCGTGGCTGCGCCTTTGCGCCGGGTCAGCGGTAGCGCGCCAGCTCCATCTTCCCGATCTGGTTGCGGTGCACCTCGTCCGGCCCGTCGGCCAGGCGCAACGTGCGCACGTGAGCGTAGTGATAGGCGAGCGTGAAGTCGTCGCATAGCCCGGCGCCGCCGTGCGCTTGGATCGCCCAATCGATCACCTTGCACGCCATGTTGGGCGCCGCGACCTTGATCATGGCGATTTGTTTGGCGGCGCACCTTGTTGCCCACGGTGTCCATCATGTGGGCCGCATGCAGCACCAGCAGGCGCGCCTGGTCGATGAGAATGCGCGACTCGGCGATGCGCTCCAGGGTGACCGTCTGCTCGGCAATCGGCTTGCCGAACGCGACGCGGGATCGCGCCCGTTTGCACATATCCTCCAGCGCGCGCTCGGCCAGACCGATGGTGCGCATGCAGTGGTGGATGCGCCCCGGGCCCGAGCCGTCCCTGGGCGATCTCGAAGCCGCGGCCCTCGCCCAGCAGCAGGTTGGATGCCGGCACGCGCACGTTCTCGAACGCGACCTCGGCATGTCCGTGCGGCGCATCGTCGTAGCCGAACACCGGCAGGTGGCGCAGCACCGTCACGCCCGGCGCATCGCGCGGAATGAGGATCATCGACTGCCGCTTGTGCCGGTCGGCATTGCCGGGGTCGGTCTGGCCCATGAAGATGAACAGCTTGCAGCGCGGGTCGACGCGCCCCCGAAGACCACCACTTGCGGCCGTTGATGACGTAGTCGTCGCCGTCGCGCGCGATCGAGCTTTCGATGTTCGCCGCGTCGCTGGATGCGACCGCGGGCTCGGTCATTGCAAAGCAGGACCGGATGCTGCCGTCGAGCAGCGGCTCCAGCCAGCGCTGTTTCTGCTCGGGCGTGCCGTAGCGCACCAGCGTCTCCATGTTGCCGGTGTCCGGCGCCGAGCAATTGAACACCTCCGGCGCCCACGGCACGCGGCCCATGATCTCGCACAGCGGCGCGTATTCCGTGTTGCTGAGGCCGGCGCCGTACTCGGAGTCCGGCAAAAAGAGATTCCACAGCCCCTGTGCCCTGGCCTTCGTCTTTAAGCGTGTCGATCAGCGCGACCGGCTGCCAGCGATCGCCGCTGGCGACTTCGTCGCGGAAGCGCTTCTCGTTGGGGTAGATGTGCGCGTCCATGAAGGCGACGAGGCGCGCCTGCAGTTCCCTGGTCTTGGCTGAGTATTCGAAATCCACTGCGTTCTCCCGATTGAGTAGGGCGGCGCGGCGATCAGCGCCGCGCCACGATGCGTTCCACCTGCTGCCATCCGAGCTCGGCCATCACGCCCGCCCACCGCCCGACCTCGACCGCGTGCTGGCTCGCCGCGGTTCCGTCGACGACGCGACCCATGATGCCCTGAGCGATGCCGGCGGCACGGAACATGTTGTAGGCGATATAGAAGTCCCAGTGGTCCGGGTCGATCGACTTCGCGTCCGACATGCCGGCAGTATGTGGCGATGTAGTCGCGCTCGCTCGGGATGCCGAGCGCGGCGAGATCGAGTCCGCCCATGCCGCGGAACGGCCCCGGCGGCACGCGCCAGCTCATGCAGTGATACGAGAAATCGGCCAGCGGGTGGCCGAGCGTGGATAGCTCCCAGTCGAGGACGGCGACGACGCGCGGCTCGGTCGGATGAAAAATCAGGTTATCGAGGCGATAGTCGCCGTGAACGATGCGCCGTCTCGTCGGCGGCGGGAATGTTCTCCGGCAACCAGGCGATCAGCCGGTCCATCGCCTCGATGCGCTCGGTCTCCGAGGCGCGGTATTGCTTGGTCCAGCGCGCGATCTGGCGGGCGAAGTAGTTGCCGGGCTTGCCGAAATCGGCGAGGCCGACCGCCCGGTAATCGACCCGGTGCAGCGCGGCGATCACGCGATTCATGTCCTCATACACCGCCTGTCGCGCGGCCTCGTCGAGTGCCTGCAGCGAGGGGTCCCACAGCACCCTTCCGGCAACGCAGTCCATGACGAAGAACGCGCGTGCCGATGACCGTCTCGTCCTCACACAGGCAGTAGGTCCGCGGAACCGGCACGTCGCTGTCGCATAACGCGCGTCAGCACGCGGTACTCGCGCTCGACAGCGTGCGCCGAGGGCAACAGCTTGCCCGGTGGCTTGCGCCGCAGCACGTAGGTGTTCGCCGCCCGCGCCGAGGCGAAATGTCGGGTTGGACTGTCCGCCCTTGAATTGCTCGACGGCGAGCGGCCCGGCGAAACCGTCGATCCGCTCGCGCAGATACGATTCGAGCCGCACCGGATCGAAGCGATGCTTGTCCTGCACCGGCATGGTGCCGACGAACTGCTCATTCATGCCCTGCTCCTCCGCCCGCCGGCCTGCGCGTCACCGATACGTGATCAGCCGCGCGTCCCCGGTCTGCTCGAGGTAGCCGAAATTGTTTAGATAGCTGACGCTTACTCTGCCCGGACGGTAAAGAAGTCCGGTAACCGCGCTGTTGACCAGCGACAGATTGAGATCGAAGGTACGCCGGTCCGGCAAGTCGAGCAGATGCTGGCAGATCGCAGCAATAGGGCCGCCCGAGGTGAACACGGTGCTGGTGCGCGACGGACCGGCCTGTGCGACGAGGCGGTTGAGCGCCGCTACGCAGCGACCGCGGAAGGCTTTCCAAGACTCGCGGTATTCGGCATCGTAGGCGCCCTGCATCCAACGCTCCATCGCGGCGGAGAACAGGTCGTGGAAGGCGCGCCGCGAATTGCCGCCCGCGTCCAGATGGCGCTGCAGCATCTCCGGGTCGGCGAATTCCGGTCGGTGGCGGATCAGGATCTCGTCGGCATCGTATTCGTCAAAGCCTGCCTCGGATGCCCAGGTTGCGGCGGCCTTGAGTGCCGGCGGCAGGACGGTGATGCACGCCTCCGCCGTTTGCCGATGACGCTTTAGGCCGCCGGTAACCACGAGGTCGATGCGCCTGCCGCGGCTCGCGATCCACGCCCCAAGCAGCTGTGCCTGTTCCAGGCCGAGCGCGGAGAGTTGGTCATAATCGGCGGTGCCAAAGGACGCCTGCGCGTGGCGGACCAGAAGGACCTGCCCCATGGTGGTTCCCGCGCGCGCGGCGAGCGATCGGATCGGCGGCTTACTTGCGCCGCAGGTCCATTTGCTCGACCGCCTGATTCCACAGCGCCGAGCCGACCAGATTCGAGCCGCCGTCGACGCAGAGCACGGTGCCCGTCACATAGGCGGCCAGTGGCGAGGCCAGAAAGACTGCCGCCTGCCCGATCTCGTCGGTCTGCCCGTAGCGGCGCAGCGGGATAACCTGCTGGTAGCGTGCATCGTGGTCCGGGGTCGACAGGCGGCGCATGCCCTCGGTACCCTCGATCGGTCCCGGAACGATGCTGTTCGCGCGGATGCCATGGCGGCCCCATTCCAGCGCCAGGTTCTTCATCATGTTATCGATCCCGGCCTTGGCCGCACCCACGTGCACCTGATAGGCCTGCGGGACGAAGGCCTGGCCGGCGGAAATGAAAATGATGCAACCGCGCGTCGCCTTGAGCTGGGTGAAGGCTTCGTGCGCCGCGTGAAAGGCGCCCAGTAGGTCGATGTCGATGACAGCCTTGAACCCGTTCGGAGAGAGCGCCTCGGCCGGGCAGAGGAAGTTGCCTGCCGCACCCGCGACGAGCACGTCGATCGCCCCGATCTCGCGCTGCGTGCGCGCAAACGCCACGGCAAGCGCGGCCGGATCGCGCACATCGGCGACCAGACCGAGCGCCTTGCCGCCTGCGGTGGCATTGAGCCGGGACAAATCCGTGGCTGCGTGGTCAAGCTTCTCCGGCGTCCGGCCACAGATCGCAAGGTGTGCGCCGAGCGCGGCGAAGTTGCGCGCAATACCGAGATTGATACCGCCGCCGCCGCCGGTTACAAAAACGGTTTTGCCCTTGAACAGATCCCCGGGCAGATAATCCGTGATAATCATGCGTCGCTCCCGAAGGGCCGATGCGCGCTAAAAGCGCGAGAAATCGGGTGCGCGCTTGGCGACGAAGGCCGACAGGGCTTCCTTGGCCTCCGGGCCCCCCAGCAACTGGGCGAAGCTCGCGCCTTCCTCGGCGATGGTGCGCTCGAGTAGCGGGGCAAGTCGGCGTTTGAGCAGGGACCTCGAGGTGCGCAGCGCCGCTGGCGGCTTGGCGGCCAGCGCCAGCGCGCGCACCCACGCCTGCGGGATCGCCTGCGCGTCGGCGACGACGCGGTTGACAAGCCCCCATTCGCGCGCCTGTGCGGCGCCGATCGCTTCGCCGAACAGTAGCAATTCCGCGGCGCGCAGGTACCCGATGGCGAGCGGCAGGAGTAGGCTCGAGCCGCCTTCCGGACAGAGGCCGAGATTGACGAATGGCGCGGACAGGGTTGCGCTCTCGCCGGCCACGACGTAGTCGCAATGCAGCAGCAGCGTCGTGCCGATGCCTACCGCGGCGCCGTTCACCGCGGCGACGAGTGGCTTGTCACTCTGGCTGAGGAGCGTCAGGAAGCGGAACACAGGGCTATCCGCGCCGCCCGGTGCCAGGTTGAGGAAATCGCCGATGTCGTTGCCGCTGGTGAATACGTCGGGCTGGCCATGGATCAGGATGGCGCGCACCGACGCATCGACGCCTGCGCGCTCCAGCGCGGCCGCCATCGCTTCGTACATCGCCACCGTGATCGCGTTCTTTTTCTGCGGGCGGTGAAGCTCGATCCGCAGCACGCCCTCACGGGCCTCAGTAATAAGGTGTTCAGTCATCGCCATCCTTTCGCGCCTGCACCCCCGTGCGGCAATGCGGGCGGCCTGCTGGTATGATCGCCCGGGAAGCATTGTCGCGGCCGGCGTGGTTGATCGCCCGCGCTGCGGCGCAGTGTCGAAACGACGCCATGGCGAGCCGTTACGGGGTTGAAGCAGAGCATCCTATCTCCGGCCCGCTGAGTTGCAAAGCGGCATCGCCGGCGGAGAACCGATGCCAGATTTCTGGCCATCCTGCCGCCGAAGTTGGCGCCGAGCGGCCCGAGCGTTTGCTATGCCTGTTCCAACCCGCCTTTGCGGACGCGGCGGACGTGCCGCCGGCGGCCGCAGAATCTGCTGTTCAACCTGCCGCTCGCGCGGCCGCAACAAGGAACGAAAACCCATGAATCGATCGAACCATCTCGTGCGCATTGTCCTGGCCTGTACCCTGGCCGTCTCGAGCGCCTTCGCCGCGCAGGCCCAGGCGCCGACGCCTGCCCCCGCGCCGGGCGCCTGCCACGCCCGTGGCACCGCCGCCTGCATCGCCGGCGCTCGAGCAACTTGCCTGGTTACGCGGCTGCTGGGGCGGCAATGTCAACCGCCGGGACTTCGTCGAGCAGTGGCTGCCACCGCGGGCCGACATGATGGTCGGCGTCAGCCACACGATCGTACAGAACCGGAAGAATCCCGAGCGAAGCGCGCACGGAGGACTATACCTACTTGCGCTTGGAGGCACGCACCGACGGCGTCTACTACGTCGCGATTCCTTCCGGCAAAAACGAGCTGCCGTTCAAGCTCACCAGCGTCGAGGATGACAAGGGCGACCGGGTGTTCAGCTTTACCGGCCCGAGCGAGGGGTTTCCGCAGCGCATCGTCTACCGGCGCACCGCAGCGGGAATGCTGTTCGCGGAAGTCGACGGCAAGGTCGATGGCAAGGACAAGCAGGTCATCTACCCGATGCACCATGTCGACTGCGTGTCCGGCGGGGGCCCGCGCGGGGTGACCACGGACCCGCAGCCGGTAGCGGCCGCAGACCAGGCGCTGCATAACCTGGAGCGCCTGCTCGCCAGCGGCAAGGACGGCGCACTGCTGCGCTTCGGTCTCGGCAATGAATATCTGAAACGCGGCGATGCGGCGGCGGCGGTCACCCATTTGCGTCGCGCGGTGGCCATCGATCCCGGACTATTCCGCGGCGTGGAAGCTGCTCGGCAAGGCGCTCGGCCGCTGCGCAATGCGATGAGGCCGCGCTGGCGGCCTGGCGCGAAGGCGTCGCGGCCGCCGAGCGCAACGGCGACAAGCAGGCGATGAAGGAGATGCAGGTCTTCGCGCGCCGCCTTGCCAAGCAGCTTGGCCGAGAGTAAAGTAACTTCGTGTTGCGGCGCAGCATCCGCCACTGTCGTCGCACTCTTCGCTTTGTCCACAGTCTTTCCGTTTGCCGTGACCCGTTGACCTGCGCTGCGCGTTGCGGCCGACGCGAGGTCGGCCGACAGCCTGGCATCGCCCCCATGACGGCCTACGAGAAACTGCGCCAGCTGGTCATCGGCGCGCCTCTCGATCCGCTGAGCCAGCAGACCCGCCAGCACATCGCCCTGGCCGCTTTTCTGGCCTGGGTCGGCCTCGGGGCGGACGGCCTGTCTTCGTCGGCCTATGGCCCGGAAGAGGCGTTTCGCGCGCTGGGTGCGCACACCCACCTCGGCCTGTTCATGGCGCTCGCCACCGCGGCGACGGTGTTCATCATCTCGCTCGCCTACAACCAGGTCATCGAGCTGTTTCCGACCGGCGGCGGCGGCTATCGCGTCGCCACCAGCCTGATCGGGCCCGCGCGCGGGCCTGGTTTCGGGTGCCGGCCTGATCGTCGACTATGTGCTGACGATCGCGATCTCGGTGGCGAGCGGCGTCGACGCGCTGTTCAGCCTGCTGCCCGCATCGGCCGGGGTGTTCAAGCTCTGGCACTGAGCTCGTCGCTCGTGACGGTGCTGCTGGTGCTGAATCTGCGCGGCATGCGCGAGTCGATCACGCTCCTGCTGCCGATCTTTCTCGGCTTTTTCATTACCCATACGCTGCTCATCGCCTACGGCATCCTCGGCCACTCGCAGGGACTGACGCTCGTCGTTCCCGACGCGCTCTCAGGACACGCGCAAGCTCGTGCACGACATCGGCTGGGTCGCCGCCCTGTCGCTGTTTCTTCGCGCCTACTCGCTCGGCGGGGGCACCTACACCGGCATCGAGGCGGTGTCGAACAACGTGCAGACGCTGCGCGAGCCGCGCGTGCGCACCGGCAAGCTGACGATGTTCTACATGGCGACGCTCGCTCGCCTTCACCGCCGGCGGCATCATCCTGCTCTACCTGCTGTGGAAGGCCCAGCCGGTCGAGGGCCAGACGCTCAACGCGGTCGTGTTCGGCAGCATCATCGACAGCCTCGGTTTGAGCGCCGGGTTCAGCCGAGGCGCGCTGCTGGTGGTTCTGGTGTTCGAGGCGGGGCTGCTGTTCGTCGCCGCGAATACCGGCTTCCTGGGCGGTCCTCAGGTGCTGTCGAACATGGCGGCCGATTCCTGGCTGCCGCACCAGTTCCGCCATCTGTCGACGCGCCTGGTCACCCAGAACGGCATCGTGATCATGGGCTTGGCGGCGCTGGTCATCGTCCTGTGGAGCCGCGGCAGCGTCGACCTGCTGGTAGTGCTGTATTCGATCAACGTGTTCTTGACCTTCACCCTGTCGCTGCTCGGCCTGTGCATCTACTGGTGGCGCGCGCGCGGCAAGGACTGGCGCTGGCTGCATCGGCTGGCTTTTTCCGGGCTGGGCCTCGCGGTCACCTCGGGCATCTTGGCGGTGACTCTGATCGAGAAATTCAGCGAGGGCGGCTGGGTCACGGTGCTGATCACCTCGCTGGTGATCGCCGTTTGCCTGGCGATCCATCGCCACTATGACTGGGTCAAGGCGCGGCTGAAGGAGGTCGACGAAATCTTCAGCGCCGCGCCGTGTCCGAAATCCGAAAACCCTCCTCCGCTCGACCCCGATGCACCGACCGCCGTGTTCATCGTCGGATCGAGCCGCGGCGGCGGCATCCACACGCTGCTGTGGGTGCAGCGGCTTGTTTCCGAATCACTTCAAGAATTTCATCTTCATCAGCGCCAAGGCGGTCGATCCCAGAGCTACGGCGGCGGCGAGCAAAGCGACCGGCTGCGCGAAAGCGCTCGAAGCGTCCCTGGCTTCTTACGTCAACTATTGCCACGCCAACGGGCTTGCAGCGATTCGCACGCTATTCCCTCGGGACCGACCGCATCGACGAACTGGCCAAGCTCGCGCGAGCAGTGCATGAAGGATTTCTCCAACTGCGTCTTCTTCACCAGCAAACTGGTGTTCCGCAACGAAAACTGGGTGACCCGGCTGCTGCATAACCAGACGGCGCTGGTCGCTGCAGCGACGTGCTGCATCTGGACGGCATGCAGATGGTTCATCCTGCCGATGCAGCTGTAGCGACGCCGCGCGTCAAACGGCCGACAGCGCCTTCGGCCGGGCTGCGAGTCTAGCGCGCGACGGTTGCCGCGCCGCGGTTCGCCAATTCATCGGCACGCTGGTTGCCCGCGCGTCTCGGCGTGCCCCTTGACCCAGTGCCAGGCGATGCGATGGGCGGCGGCGAGGCGGTCGAGCTCGAGCCACAGATCGGCGTTCTTGACCGGTTTGCGCTGGCTGGTCTTCCAGCCATTACGCTTCCAGACATTGATCCAGGTTCTCGATGCCGTTCTTGACGTACTGCGAATCGGTGTAGATCTCGACGCATGACCGGGCGTTTCAGGCTTTCCAAAGCGCGGATGACCGCGACGAGCTCCATGCGATTGTTGGTGGTTTGCGTCTCGCCGCCGAAGAGCTCGCGCTCACGGCCGCGCGCTTGCAGGAGCAGGCGCCCCAGCCTCCCGGCCCGGGGTTGCCCTTGCACGCGCCATCGGTGTAGATCACCACCGGCGCCGTCATGCGGCGCCGCTCACTCGGGGATGTCCGCGCACTCGCGTACCTGGCGCGCGGCGGGGGCCAGCGCCTTCTTGCGCACGCGGCGCGACCACGCCGGCGTGATGACCCGCATTCCCAGAATGCGCTTGGTGGCGCGCAGGAAGTACACGCCGCCCGGCAATCGGCCACCAGCGATCACCAGCCTTCTCGAAGAAGTCGAAGCGATGCAGCCACTTCTCCTGCTGGAAGGGCGGCACGTAGCAATCGAGCCTGCCGCCGACGACTTCGAAACCCAGCAGCGAGAGCCAGTCCTTGAGCCGATAGAGGGCGACGAAGTTGCCGGTCCAGGGCATCGTCTGCTCGCGGCCGAAATAGCGCTTGGCGCCGAAGAGGCTGAAGGGATTGAACCCGGCGATGATCAGATGGCCCTCGGGGCGGATGACGCGATGCACTTCGCGCAACAGCTGGTGCGGCTCATCGGTGAATTCCAGCACGTGCGGCAGCACGATCAGGTCCACGCCATTCTCGGCAAACGGGAGCCAATGCGGGTCGGCGAGCACCTGCGCCGGCTCCTCCAGGTCGACCGTTAGCCGCGTGGAGATGCGCGATCCGCGCAGGAACGGGTATTCCGGCAGGCCGATCTGCAAGGCGTGAAAGCCGAAGATGTCGGCCAGCGTGCGATCGAAATAGGCAGCGTTCGCGCTCGAACAGGTAGCGGCCCAGCGGCGTCGCGAACCACGCCGCCAAGCGTGCCCGTTGACAGGGTCGCCGGCGCTGTCGAAGATTCGGCCATGACGTCGATTATCCCGATCCCGGCATTCGCCGACAACTACATCTGGCTGCTGCGGGAGGAGGGCAAGGCTGCCGTGGTCGACCCCGGCGATGCGGCGCCGGTGATCGCCTACCTCGAGCGCGAGCGCCTGGAGCTTGCCGCCATTTTGAACACGCATCATCACGGCGATCATGTCGGCGGCAATCGCGCCCTGCTCGCGCGCTGGCCGGTGCCGGTGTTCGGGCCGGCGCGCGAAACGATCCCGGGTGTGACCCGCGCGCTCGCCGAGGGCGATACGATCACCCTGCCGGGCGTCGGACTTGCCCTGTCGGTGCTCGACGTGCCCGGCCATACCGCGGGCCACATCGCCTGCGTCGGACGCCTCGCTTCGGGCCCTCTGGTCTTCTGCGGCGATACGTTGTTCACCGGCGGCTGCGGGCGGCTGTTCGAGGGCACGCCGGCGCAGATGCTCGATTCGCTCTCCAAGCTGGCGGCGCTGCCGGGCTGACACGCGTGTCTTCTGCGGTCACGAATACACGCTGGCCAACCTGCGCTTCGCGCAGGCGGTTGAGCCGGCCAATGTCCTGTTGCAGCAGCGCCAGGCGCGCGAGCAGGCCAAACGCGATCGGGGCGAACCGACGGTACCGGCGACCATCGCGGAGGAACGGGCGACCAACCCGTTCCTGCGAGTTGACGAACCGCCCGTGCGCGCGGCGGCGGAGCGGCACGCCGGTCGCCCGCTCGCCGACCGCGTCGCCGTGTTCGCCGAGCTGCGGGCGTGGAAGAACGCCTTTTGAGCCGCATCGGGGCCGACTTGACGCGTTGCCACGCCGACCCCTACCATCGCCCCATTTTGCATAAAGCCCGATCAGCCCTCAGCGGGCGTGGCCGCGCTTGCATTCGCAACGGCTTGCGCGTTGATGCTTGGCGCGTGCGCGGCGATGCCAGGCGCGGCGTCGCCCGGCACTGCCGCCGCGGCCGCTGCGCCGTCCGTGCCGCCGTCGGGCGACGAGCGCGCCGTGCCGCCAGAGGAACCGATCTGCGCCGCGGAAATCGGCGCCGAGCCGCTGCTATGTCGCGGCTGAGCCAGCGGTCGAGCGGGCGACCGGCGGCGACCCCGATTCGGTGACCAACGCAACGCTGCAGCTGCGCTCCGAATACGGCGATCTGTGGACGCGCATCCGCCAGGGTTTCATGCTCGACGACCTCGATACGCCGCTGGTCAAGAACGCGGAGGACTGGTACGCAGGCCCGGCCGGACTACGTTGCGCGCATGGTCGAGCGCAGCCGGCGCTACCTCTACTTCATTGTCGTCGAGATCGAGAAGCGCAACATGCCCATGGAGATCGCGCTGCTGCCGATGATCGAGAGCGCGTACAACCCCATGGCCTATTCGCGCAGCCGGGCGTCGGGCATCTGGCAATTCATTCCGTCGACCGGCAAGCTCTACGGCATGCAGCAGAACTGGTGGCTCGACGAGCGCCGCAACGTGGTCACCGCCACCGAAGGCGCGCTCGATTACCTGCAGAAGCTGCATGCCGAGTTCGGCGATTGGTATCTGGCGCTGGCGGCCTATAACTGGGGCGAAGGCGCGGTCCAGCGCGCGATCGACGACCAACCAGAAGCACGGCCTTCCGACCGACTACCTGAGCCTCAAGATGCCGGCCGAGACCCGCAACTACATCCCCAAGCTGCAGGCGGTCAAGAACATCGTCAGCGACCCTGACAAGTTCGATCTGGCGCTCGCCGACGTGCCGGACGCGCCCTATTTCACGGTCGTGCGGACGAACGAAGAAGATGGACGTCAAAGTCGCCGCCGAGCTTGCGGAAATGCCGCTGGACGAGTTTCTGTCGCTCAATCCGCAGCACAACCGGCCGGTGATCGCCGGGGCCGACGAGGCCACCATTCTGCTGCCCTACGACAAGGCGGAGCTGTTTGCCGCCAAGCTTGAGCTGACCGATCAGCCGATGGTGACCTGGCAGGCGTACAAGCTGCGGCGCCGGCGAGACGCTGCAACACGTGGCATCCCGCTTCGGGCTGTCGCTGGAGACCCTGCGCAGCGTCAACGGCATTGGCCCGCGGGCGCAGAGTTCCGGTCGGCCATGCGCTTGCTGGTGCCGTCGCAGGCGCCCTCCGACGCGACGGTGGCGAGCTTGCAGAACGCGGCGTTCACGACCGTGCCCAGCGGGCGCACCTTCTACCACCGGGTGCGCAAGGGCGAGACGCTCGCGTCCATTGCGGCCCGCTACGATGTCTCGACGCAGGACCTCAAGGGGTGGAACTCCGGGGATCGGCCCGCGCGTCACGCCCGGGCAGCGCCTGCGCGTAGTGAGCGACGCCGGGCCGGCGCGGGCCAAGAAGGCCAAGCGGGGCCGGAAGGTGAAGGCCCAGGCCGCAGCCGCCAAGCCGGCAGCCGGCAGTGGCGGTCGCCCGGATCAGGCCCGCGTCCGGGCCGCGAAGCCATCCCCGGCACCGCACCCACCAGGCCAAGCTGTCCTGACCCGCTCGCCCAAACAAAACAGGCGACACTTGCGCGTCGCCTGTTTTGGGGGCCATCGCAGTCCTGCGACGGCCATGCGGCGGGAAGCCTAGAGCTTCTTCGCCTTCTTGGCCTTCTTCTTGGCCGGTTTGCGCTTGGTGGCTTTCTTTTTCGCCGTCTTCTTCTTGGCCTTCTTCTTGGCCGGTTTGCGCTTGGTCGCCTTCTTCTTCGTCGCCTTCTTCTTCGCGGCCCTCTTCTTCGCCTTCTTCGCCGGCTTCCTCTTGGCGGCCTTCCGCTTCTTGGGGCCGCCTTCTTCTTCGCCGCCTTCTTCTTCGCGGCCTTCTTCGGCGCCGCCTTCTTGGCCTTGCGCTTCTTCGCCTTCTTCTTTGGCGCAGCCGGGGCCGCCGGAGACGCCATGGTCATCATGTCAGCCATCATCTTCAGTTCTCCTGTCTGAGTTGCTGAAACTGTTATGTACTACTGCTTCAGCGCAGGCCCCGCCGGTTTTGTTCTCGGATCGCACAGCAATTTCGATGACCCTTGACAAACCCATTGACACCTGCTGCCTGAATTCTAGCCAATTTTTTTTGAAATTCAAGATTTAATTGCGTTTTTGGCTTATGCCGAACGTCAGTGTTGCGAATTAGCACACTCGCAGCGGCACCATTTTCGGCGTATTTGCAATCGCGTTGGCGGTGCCGGCGCATCGATCAAGGCAGGCGCGATTCGCGTGCGAACAGCTCGCCGACGGTCTCGCGCCGCCCGACCAGATGCAGCGTGCCGCCATCGACGAGCACCTCCGCGGCACGCGGCCCGCGAGTTGTAGTTCGAGCTCATGGCCATCGCGTACGCGCCGGCCGAAAGGATCGCCAGCAAGTCCCCCTCGGCGAGTGCGAGTTCGCGATCGCGGGCCAGAAAATCGGCGCTTTCGCATACCGGGCCGACGATCTGCCAGGTCCGGGGCGCGCTGGTCGCGCGGGCGCACCGGCCGTACGTCGTGCCACGCGTCGTACAGTGCCGGGCGCAGCAGGTCGTTCATGGCCGCGTCGACGACGGCAAAGCTGTGCTCGGCACCGGGTTTGAGGTAGCACACCCGCGTCAGCAGCACGCCCGCATTGCCGGTCAGCCGGCGTCCCGGCTCGAAGATGAGTCGTTTCGGATCGGCCGCGAAAAAGCGCGCTGACCATCGCCGCGTAGTCGGCAAGATCGACCGGGGTTTCGTCACGGTAGCGAATGCCGATGCCGCCCCCCAGGTCGACGTGCTCGAGTCGGATGCCTTCGCCGGCGAGCGTGTCGACCAGCTGCAAGAGCTTCGTCGCCGCCTGGCGGTAAGGCTCGAGGGCGATGATCTGCGAACCGATGTGGATGTCGATGCCACGCAGCGCGATGGCCGGGCAGCGCTGGCGGCGCGCCGATACAGCGGCAGCGCCTCGGCGAAGGCGATGCCGAACTTGCTGTCCTTCAGCCCGGTGGCGATGTAGGGTGCGTCTGCGGGTCGACGTCGGGATTGACGCGCATGCTGACCGGCGCCGGTCTTGCCGGCGCGTGCGGCAAGCGCGCTGCAGATGCTCGAGTTCGCTGGCGGACTCGACGTTGAAGCTCAGAATATCCGAGCTCGAGCGCCTGCCGCAGCTCGTCGTCGGTCTTGCCCACGCCGGAGAAGACCACCTTGCGAGGATCGCCTCCGGCGGCAAGCACGCGCGCGAGCTCGCCGCCGGACACGACGTCGAAGCCGCTGCCCAGCCGGGCAAATACATCGAGCACGGCGAGGTTCGAATTGGCCTTCATCGCGTAGCAGGTGAGGTGACGCAGCGCCGCAAAGGCGCCGTCGAACTCGCGGTAGGCGGCCGTCGAGCGCGGCTCGCGAATACACGAAGCAGGGTGTCCCGTAGCGCGCCGCGATGTCGGTGAGCGGCACGCTCTCGACGCATAGCCCGCCATCCCGATTGGCGAGCCCGGTCACTCCGTCTTGTCCTTGTTCTCGTCCGGGGTGGGGGCTGACCGGCGCCGGCGGAGTGTAGGCGGTCTATCCGATGACGACGTGGTCCCCGGATCCGACGACGTGGTCGTCGGAATCGCCCCGGGCGGCAGGCCGGTCGGCGCGGGCGCCGATTGGCCCGGGGGCAGGCGCAGCGGCCCCTTGACCCCGCAGCCGCATGACGGCAATCACGGCTGCGCCGGCGATGATCGCGGCGATGGAACGGCGTAACATCCGGAACACTGTGCACGACATCTTCGACGCAAGTGCGCCAAAGTCTATCACGTCGCAGACGGCGACCCCGGATGATCGACGAGAGCGCTTTCACGGCACTTTGACCGACCGCGTCCTTGAGCGCGATCGGCGCGGCGCTCGACGCCTCCGGCGGCGACCTCGATTGGGCGGACAACGACGGCGTGCTGACCATCGAATGCGCCGACGGCAGCCGCGTCATCGTCAACCGCCACGTGCCCAATCGCGAGCTTTGGGTCGCGGCCAAATCGGGCGGGTTTCACTTCCGCGCCGAAGGTGGCGCCTGGCGGGATACGCGCAGCGGCGAGGAACTCGGCGTCGCGCTGGAGCGGCTGTTGCACGCGCAAGCCGGCATCCGCCTGCGCCTGCCGGCACTGCCGGCAAGCGAAGAGCGGGGCATCAATCCAGCAGCGGCGTGAGCGCGTCGAGTTCGCGCCGGGCCTCGGCGTGGCCAGGCAGCAGCGACTCGACCAGCGCCCAGAAGCGGGCCGAGTGGTTGAGCTCGACCAGGTGCGCCACCTCGTGCGCGACGACGTAGTCGGCGATGCGCGGCGGCAGCTGCACCAGCCGCCAGTTGAGGCGGATCTCGCCGCGGTGATTGCAGCTTCCCCACTGCGAGCGCGCGTCGGAAAGCTTGATCGCCGGAGGCCGCGTCCGGAGCCGGCGGGCGAAGTGGAACGCCCGCGGTGCGAGCAACGCCAGCGCCTGCTCCTTCAACCAGCGGCAGCAGAACGCGGCGATTTCGCTCTCGTCGCCGGGAGTAGGGTGCAGCACGGTCAAGTGCAGCAGGTCCGCGGCAATGGCCTTGCCGGCGGGCAGGAAACAGCGCCAGCGTCAACGGCCGCCCCTGAAACAGGAGCGGCGCACCCTGCTGCCATGCGGTGGGCAGCGAGTCGCGATTGCGGCCGCGCCATTCGGCGAGCATCTCGATGACCCAGCGCGCGCGTTCCTTCAGGGCCAACTCGATCTCGCGGATCGTAACCCAGCGCGGTGCGCGCACGACCAGACCGGTGTGGTCGATGGTCATGCCGATCGATTGCCGGCGGGCGCGAATGAGGCGGTAATCGACCTCCTGCCCGGCGAGCAAGACGCGGCGCAGGCTGTCGTGTCGGCGCCCTCGCGATGCCGGATCAACCGTGCGCTGTCGGCTCTCGCCCAGCGGATTCCCGAGCCGCGCGACCTCGTTCTCGATCCACGATTCGACCTCGTTGGTCAGCCGCTGCATGTCCTTGCCCTCGATGCCGATCGGCGGCCCGATCGACACGGTTATCGTACCCGCCCGCTTACCCAGCACGCCCTTTGGGCCATAAATAGCCGGCATTATGCGCCACTGGAACGATCGGGATGCCAAGCGTGAGCGCGAGCCGGGCGCCGCCAGTCTTGTAGTGCGCGCGCGTCCCGGGCTTGATCCGGGTCCCTTCGGGGTAGACGACGATCCAAAATCCGCTGCGCGAGCCGCTCGCGTCCCTGCGCGGCGATCTGCTGCATTGCGTTCACGCCCGCCTTGCGGTCGATCGTGATCGGCGAGGCGAGCGTAAACGCCCAGCCGAAGAACGGAATCGACAGCAGCTCCTTCTTGGCGACGAACGCAAGCGGCGGAAAGATGAAATTGAGCGCCAGCGTCTCCCAGGTCGAGGAATGCTTGGACATCACGATATGCGGCTGGCTCGCGCGGCGGAATGTTCTCCGCGCCGATGACCCGATGGCGGATGCCGCAGATCCAGCGCGCTCGCGGCCAGATTGAGCCAGCACCAGCCGGTGATGAACTTGAAGCGCGGCAGCGGCGGCAGCCAGAACGCAGCAGGACGAGCATCGCGTAGATCGGCGTGACCACGAGCTGGAACAGCGCGAACAGGAGCGAGCGCAGCGCCGACATCGGAAGCGCCTCCTTCAATCCCCGGCCAGGAGTGCCGTGGCGGCAAAGGCAAGATCCGGAAAGATGATCGTGTTCTTGGGAAAGTTGCCGTCGCGCAGCGTCTTCTCGCCTTTGCCGGTGAGCACCAGGATCGGCTGGGCGCCGCATGCTGCCGCCGCCTGCAGGTCGCGCAAGCGAATCGCCGACGCAAGGCACGCCGGTCAGCTCGACGCCGAAGCGCCGACCGATGTCGACGAGCATCCCTGGCTTGGGCTTGCGGCAATCGCAGTTGGCGTCGGCGGTGTGCGGGCAGAAAAACACCGCGTCGATGCGGCCGCCAACCTGGCCAAGCGCCCTGTGCAGCTTGTCGTGGATCGAGATCAGCGTCGCGGTGTCGAGCAGCCGCCGACCGAGGCCCGATTGATTGGTCGCGACGACGACGCGGAAACCCGGCGTGGTTGAGCCGCGCGATCGCTTCCAGGCTGCCTGGAATCGGCCGCCATTCGTCGGGCGACTTGATGAACTGCTCGCGGTCGTAATTGATGACGCCGTCGCGGTCCAGGATGATGAGCTTGACCTGGCGTGTGTGCGGGGCCGGCTCGGAAAGGAACTGGACCACGGGCGCTCCGTCAGACCGGCCAGCTTCGAGATGTCGGCGACCTGGTTCATGGCCGTCGCCAGGCCGCGCAGCAGGGCGAGCCGGTTGGCGCGCAGGGCGGGGTCATCGGCCATGACCAGCACCGCATCGAAGAAGCTGGTCGACGCTGCCCCGCGCCGAGGCCAGGGCGCGCAGCGCCTCGGCATACTCGCCCCGATCGACATGCTGATGCACGACCGGCAGCAGGCGCTGCACGCGCTAGAAACAGGTCGTGTTCGGCGCCGTCGGACAAGAGCGACCGATCGATCGCCGCCGCGGCGTCGCCTCCCGATTTCTTCAGGATGTTGACGATGCGCTTGTTGGCCGACGCCAGCGCCTCCGCTTCGGGCAGGGCGAGGAATGCCTGCACGGCGGCCAGCCGGTCGGGCACGAGATCGATGCGCCGCGGTGGCGGCGACATGACGGCGTCGATCTGGTTGGCGGTGATAGCCGCGCTCGCGCAGATACGCGCGCAGCCGGTCGTGGACGAAGGCCTCGACCTCGTCGACGGCGTTGCAGACCGCGGGGACCTGCGGCAAACGTGCCGAAGGCGAGCTCGATCAGGTGCCGCAGATCGACCGGGAGTTTGCCCTCGATCAGGATGCGCAATACGCCGATGGCGGCGCGGCGCAGGCCGAAGGGATCCTTCTCGCCGGTCGGGGCCTCGCCAACGCCGAAATGCCCGGCCAGCGCTTCGAGTTTGTCGGCCAGCGCCACCGCCTGCGCGACGGAGCCGGCCGGAACCTCGTCACCGGCGAAGCGCGGCTGGTAATGCTGCGCCAGCGCGTCGGCAACGGCCGCCGGTTCGCCGTCGTGCAGCGCATAGTAGCGGCCCATGGTGCCCTGCAGTTCGGGAAACTCGCCCACCATGGCGGTGACCAGGTCGGCCTTGGCGAGCAAGGCGGCGCGATCGGCCAGCGCGGGGTCGGCGCCGATCTCGGCCGCTATTTGACCGCGCCAGCGCGCGCAGCCGGCCCACGCGCTGGCCCTGAGCTGCCGAGCTTGCGGTGGTAGACGACCGCGTCGAGCGCTTGGCACCCGTGAGGCGAGCGCGACCCGGCGGTCCTGGTCGTAGAAGAACTTGGCGTCGGCGAGCCGCGCGCGCAGCACGCGCTCGTTGCCGCGGATGATCGCCTGCGGGTCGCGCGGCTCGAGATTGCTGACGAGCAGGAAGCGGTTCTGCAGGCGGCCGTCGCTGCCGCGCAGCGCGAAGTATTTCTGGTTTTGCTGCATGGTCAGGATCAGGCATTCCTGCGGCACTTCCAGGAACGCCGCGTCGAAGCCGGCGGTATAGACCTTCGGCCATTCGACCAAGGCGGTCACTTCGTCGAGCAGGGCATCCGGCATGAGGATCTGGCGCGCCGGCCGCGGCGGTCGGCGAGGGCGGCCGCGATTCGGCTGCGGCGCGCGCCGAACTCCGGCAGCACCTTGCCTTCGGCTTCCAGCGTTGGCGCGTAGGCTTCAGCGTCGCGCGATGTCGATGTCGGGCCGGCTCACGAAGCGATGGCCGGCGGTGGTACGGCCGGCGGCGAGACCCAGCACGCTGACCGGAACGATCTCGGCCCCGTGCAGGGCGAGCAGGCCGTGCGCCGGGCGCACGAATTGCTCATCGTTGTAGTAGCTGCCGGGGCGCGCGTAGCTCATCACCTTGGGAATGGGCAGCCCGGCGACGGCGTCGGCCAGCGCCGACTGCAGTGCCGCGACGAGCGGCCCGCCCGGGGCAACGCCGGCGTAGCAGAGCACCTCGCTCTTGCCGTCGTGCTCGCGCAAGAGCGCATCCGGATCGATTTGCGAGAGCTGCCTGGCCTTGAGCTTGCCTACGAGCGCCGGAGTCGGCCGGCCCTGCGCGTCGAAGGCCACGCTGACCGGCAGCAGTTGTTCCTTGAACGGCTTGTCGGGCGCCACGGCGCGAACCTGAGTGATCGGTGACCGCCAGCCGGCGCGGCGTCGCGTAGGCGGTGGTCACGCTGTCGGCGGCGAGAAAGTCGCGCGCTCGCAGGCTCGCCGCCAGCGCGGCCGCAAAGCGCGTCGCCCAGGTCGCGCAGCGCCTTGGGCGGCAGCTCTTCGGTAAGGAGCTCGACCACCAGAGTTTGCGCGCTCATCCCGCCGTTTCCTGGTACTGCGCCGGAAGTCTCTGGCGCAAGGCGTCGGGCAGCATCGGAAAGCCGAGGCCGCGGCGCGAGGCGACGTAGGCCTGCGCCACCATGCGCGACAGCGCGCGAATGCGCGCGATATAGCCGGCGCGCTCGGTAACCGAGATCGCACCGCGCGCGTCGAGCAGATTGAAGCGTGTGCGCGGTCTTGAGGATCATTTCGTAGCCCGGCAGGGGCAGCTTTGCTTCGAGCAGGCGCTTCGCTTCGCTTTCGAACAAGGCGAACTGCTCGAAGAGCTTCGGCGCATTGGATTGCTCGAAGTTGTACGTTGATTGCTCGACCTCGTTCTGGTGGTATACGTCGCCGTAGGTCAGCGTACGTGGCGTGCCGTTTTCCTCCCAGCGGTCCACACCAGGTCAAAAACGTTTTCCTTCGCCCTGCAGGTACATCGCCAAGCGCTCGAGCCCGTAGGTGATCTCGCCGGTGATCGGGTTGCATTCCAGGCCGCCGACCTGCTGGAAGTAGGTGAACTGCGTGATCTCCATGCCGTTGAGCCAGACTTCCCAGCCCAGGCCCCAGGCGCCCAGGGTGGGGTTCTCCCAGTCGTCCTCGACGAAGCGGACGTCGTTCTTGCTCAGATCGAAGCCGAGGGCCGCGAGCGATCGCAGATACAGCTCGAGGATGTCCGGCGGCGAGGGCTTGAGCACCACCTGGTACTGGTAGTAGTGCTGCAGGCGGTTCGGGTTCTCGCCGTAGCGCCCGTCCTTGGGGCGCCGCGACGGCTGCACGTACGCGGCGCGCCATGGCTCGGGGCCGAGCGCGCGCAGAAACGTCGCGGTGTGCGAGGTGCCCGCGCCGACCTCCATGTCGTAGGGCTGGAGCAGCGCGCAGCCCTGCGCGCCCCAATAGTCCTGGAGCCTGGAGATGATTTGCTGAAAGGTAAGCATCTACTGTGGCCGGAGCGGACATGAAGGGCTGATTCTAGTGGATGAATGCCGCGCCACGCCACCGGCTACCCCGCAGCGTTACGTGCGGCGCCCCCCGATTGCGATGCACACGGCTGCGAGTACCAGCGCGGCTGCGACCGCGAGCGCGTCCCCGCAGCGAACGTACGGCGTCGTGCCGCTGCGGCCCGCGATGCGTGCCTTCGAGTACGCCGCGCGTGAACCATGGCAGGCGCGCAAGTTCCGCGCCGTGGTGATCGATGAACGACGTGATGCCGGTATTGGTCGCGCGCAGCATTGGCCGCGCGGTCTCGATCGCGCGCATGGCGGCGATCTGCTCGTGCTGCTCGGCGGCAAGCGAGTGTCCGTACCAGGCATCGTTGGTGACGTTGACGAGCAGCGTCGCTTCCGGCAACTGGCGGATCAGCTCGCCGCCGAATGCATCCTCGTAGCAGATGTTGACGGCGACCTGCTGGCCGGCGACGTCGAAGGGTGCCTGATCGGCCGAGCCTGGCGTCTGGTCGGCGAGCGGGATGTGCAGCACGCGCCGGATGAACCAGCCGACCAGTGGCTTCGCCGGAATGGTCTCGCCAAACGGCACCAAGTGCCGTTTGCGGTAGACCTGAGTGGCGGCCGTACCGACGCTGACCACGCTGTTGTAGTAACGGTCCTCATCCTCGCCCGCTGCGCGGGGCTCGAAGAAAAAGAGCCCGACCAGCAGGTCGCCGCCGTGTTGCTGCGCCGCCTGCCCGCAGCCGGGCGACATAGTCGACCGGCACTTCGTCGGCGAACATCGGCAGCGCCGACTCCGGCAGCACGATCAAGCGCCCTTGGGCCTGCGCGACCAGCTCGGCGTAGGTCGGCCAGCGTGGCCTCGCGATATGCGGCCTCGAACTTGAGGTCCTCGGCGATGTTGCCCTGGACCAGGCTCACGGCGAGGGGGTCGCCGGTGGCGTGGCTCCATTCGATGCTCCGCAGGCCAAGGGCCGCGACCCACACCGCGAGAAGGATCGCCACCGGCCGCGGCGCGCGCGGCCGCGGTCGGCGCAGCGCCTGCGTCGCGCAGGCGATCAAGGCGGCGGAAATCGCGACAGCGAGACTGACCAGAAACACGCCGCCGAGTGGCGCGTAGCCGCCGAGCGCAGCGTGCGTCTGGGCGTAGCCGACCGACAGCCACGGAAAGCCGGAGAACGAGCCAGCTGCGCAACCACTCGCGTCAAGGTCCAGCACGCCGCGGCGGCGGCCGAGGCGCGCGTCCGCTGCCGACGCGGTGCCAGACGGGCCGTCAGCCCAGCCGGCGAGCGCGGGAAAGAGCGCGAGGTAGACGCAGAAAGCCGACGGTGGCAAGCGCGGCCAGCGAACCTTCCATGCCGCCGAACTGCGCCAGGGCGACATAGACCCACGATACGCCGACGCCGAACAGCCCGATGCCGAAGGCGAACCCGGTCGCAGCGGCGGTGCGGGGGTGGCGCGCGCGCCGCCACAGGAAAAACAGGCCGGCGAGTGTGAACACCGGCAGCGCAGACAGGCCGAACGGCGCGAAGCCGAAGCACCGTCGCGACACCGAGCAGCGACGGCCGCGACGACGAGGCGCGAGCGCGCGCATCAAGCCGCGCCCGCGGGCGATTTGTCTTCCGACGCGGGCGCGATGCGCTCCACCTGCAGGGTGTAGATGCGCCGGCTGTCGGCGCGCACGACCTTGAAGCGAAAGTTGTCGATCGTGGTCGCCTCGCCGCGCTTGGGCAGCCGTCCGAACGCCTGCAGCACCAGCCCGCCGATGGTGTGGAATTCCTCGTCGCTGAAGCCGGCGCCCAGCGTTTCGTTGAAATCGGCGATCTCGGTCTGCGCCTTCACCCGGTAGCGGCCACCTGTCTCGGGAATGATGTTGTCTTCGGCTTCGTCGAAGTCATACTCGTCCTCGATGTCGCCGACGATCTGCTCGAGCACGTCCTCGATGGTGACCAGGCCCGACACGCCGCCATATTCGTCGACGACGATGGCGATGTGATTGCGATTGGCGCGAAAGTCGCGCAGCAGCACGTTGAGTCGCTTGGACTCCGGCACGAACACGGCCGGGCGCAGCGTGTCGCGCAGGTTGAACGATTCCGGGTTGGCGTAGTAGTTGAGCAATTCCTTGGCCAGCAGGATGCCGACGACGTCGTCCTTGTTCTCGCCGACGACGGGGAAGCGCGAGTGGCGAGTCTCCAGCACAAAGGGGATGAACTGGTCCGGTTCGTCGTCGATGGACACCACGTCCATCTGCGCGCGCGGAATCATGATGTCGCGCACCGTCATTTCGGAAACCTGCAGCGCGCCTTCGATAATCGACAGCGCGTCGGCGTCGAGCAGCCTGCGCTCGAACGCGCCGTGCAGCAGCGAAAGCAGCTCCTCGCGGTCCTCCGGCTCGCGGATCAGGAACGCCGAAAGGCGCTCGAGCAGCGTGGGCCGCTGCGGGTCCTTGGTGGCGTGTCCGCTCATCGGGCGGCGCGCCGCGAAGGCTTCGTCCGTGAGCCCGGCCTCTGAGCGGTACGGATTGGCAAAGCCCAGGCGGGCGAGAATGGCGATTTCGCGCGCCTCCATCCGCGCGGCCTCGGCCGCGCGATCGTGGTCGTAGCCTTGCAGGTGCAGCACGCCGTGGACGACGAGGTGCGCGCAATGCGCGTCCAGCGTCTTGCCCTGCTTGGCGGCCTCGCGCCTCAGCACCGGCGCGCAGAGCACGATATCGCCGCTCAGCATGGGACCCTCGGCGCCACGCTTATCATCGTACACGAACGCCAGCACGTTGGTGGGACGGTCGCGGTCGCGATAGCTGCGATTGAGGGCGCGGCTCTCGGCCGCCTCGACGAAGCGCAGCACGACGGTCACGCGCCGCAACGTCGGCGCCCAACGCCGCGCGCACCCAGCGCCGAAGCAAGGGACGTGCCGGCAGGTCATCGCCGGCGGCAGCGTATTGCACGGCTCACCGCGGCCCGGGTCGCCGTGTCGTCACGGTACGGTCGGCCTCAGCAGCGGGTGCGGCCACCCAGGCAGGGCGCCCGGCAAGGACGCGCCGCCTTCCGCCCGCGTGGCGCGCGCCATCAGCGCTCGCGGCGCCGATCGCCGCCGGGGCATCGATGCGCTCACTGCGGGTGTGCTTCTCGTAAGCGCTGATGATCTTCTGCACCAGCGGATGGCGGACGACGTCGGCGCTGGTGAAATCGGTAAACGCGATGCCGCGCACGTCGGCGAGGACGCGGCGCGCCTCGATCAATCCGCTTTTCTGGCCGCGGGCGAGATCGATCTGGGTGACGTCGCCGGTGATCACCGCCCGCGTGCCGAAGCCGATGCGGGTCAGGAACATCTTCATCTGTTCGGGGTCGTGTTCTGCGCCTCGTCGAGGATGATGAACGAGTGATTGAGCGTGCGTCCGCGCATGTAGGCGAGCGGGGCGATTTCGATCGTGTTGCGCTCGAAGCTCTTTGCCGTCTTGTCGAACCCCATCAGGTCGTAGAGCGCGTCGTAGAGCGGGCGCAGATACGGGTCGACCTTTTGCGCGAAATCTCCGGGCAGAAAGCCCAGGCGCTCGCCGGCCTCGACCGCCGGGCGCACCAGGACGATGCGCTTGACCGCGTCGCGCTCGAGCGCGTCGACCGCGCAGGCCACGGCGAGGTAGGTCTTGCCGGTGCCCGCCGGGCCGATGCCGAAGGTGATGTCGTGGTCCTGGATGTGCTGCAGATACGTGATCTGGTTGGGCGTGCGGCCGTGCAGGTCGGCGCGGCGGGTGCGCAGGACGGGCATGCGCGTGCTCGGCGCCATCGCCGGGCGGCGGTCGCCTCGGCGCAGGTCGCCGCGCAACTCGATCAAGCCGAGCTGGATATCGTCGACGCGTGAGCGGCTCCTGCGCCCGGGCATAGAAGCGATGCAGCGCCGCGGCTGGCCCGTTCGACGCCGCGCGCGGGCCCCGCGCAGCGTGAACGTGGCGCCGCGACGGGCAATGGTCACGTCCAGGGCGGCCTCGATCTGGCGCAGGTTGGCGTCGAGCGAACCGCAGAGGTTGGCAAGCGCCCGGTTGTCGACCGGCGCGAGCGTTAGCTCGGCGCTATGCGGCTTCAAGCGGGAAGCGTCGCGCAAAGGGAGCCGGGGACGCGCTAGACGCCCTGCCGCTGCAAGGGGGCCTTGAGCGCTTCGTCGAGCGTTACCGCCGATTCACTGAGGTGCGCGCGTGTCGAGGGATCCCGAGTGCTGCCGGCGAGCGCGGTCTTGATCTGCGCCGAAAGCAGCCTGGCTTCCTCGCGGAAGAGCGCAGCCGCGTCCGACGAAGTGCCCGGTGACGGCCGGGTCAGTACTGTCACGATGTGGCGAACGTACTCGCGCTGCAGGTCGCGGCGCAGGGCCGGGAATCGAGCCGCCGGTTTTCAACTCGCTCCAGATCGAAGCGCGCAGGGTGCCGATGAGCTCGTTCAGCGTCAAGGCCTGGTCCGCTTTGTGTACCTTGATCTCGGAATCGAGCAGGCGCGCGAGCACCGGCGTCGCTCAACAGCTGGCTGAGGACCGCGGTCTGCAGCGACGAGCACACGGCTCCTGAGGCTGAAATCGGGGTTGTACCGGTTCACCGCGCCGCCGCCGCGACCGACGTTGAGGTAATCGAAGCCCCATGCTGCGCAAGAATTCCGGCTTGAAATGGAAGCTGTCCGCCGAAAAAATGCCAGTTGCGATGAGCTTCAATGCCGCGCGCTGCTGCTCGGGCGAGACCGGCGTCAATGGCAAGTTCGACGTCCCGGCAAAGTCGCGGACATAGTAGACGCCGCCGACGTATTTGGCAGTGAGCGCCGCGGCGCGGCCAACCTGCCGGAAGCCGGCGTCGAAGCTGCGCCGCAGCACGTCGTAGGATTCACCCGGCTTGAGCCGCCGGTCCTGCAACTGTTGCCAGAGTTCGTGCGAGATGAGCAGCCGCTTCGACAGGTAGAGCAGCGGATCGGAGCCCAGGTCGAACTGGCTGGCGTCGGGATCGAGGCCCGCGATTGACTCCTCGTCGGAGGAGAACGCCAGCAGCGGGTCGGTCGCGCCGCGGGCCGCGATCTTGGCAAGCTCCTCGGCCTCTGTTGCCTTGGGCAGCGGCTTGTATGCGTACTCGATCGCCCAGTAATCGTAGGGGCCGATTGACGGTTCGACATACGCGCCCTGCGATTCACCCTTGCACCGCGATGTTGAGCGGGTTGTAGTCCATGACTGAGCCAGAGATGCCGTGTTCGCGACGTCAATTCCGGGTCTCGAGATTTGCGCCAGCGAATACACGGTTGACGCGCGGAAGTTGTGGCGCAGCCCGAGCGTGTGCCCCACTTCGTGCATTACCATGGCCTTAAGAGTCGCCGCGACGAACGCGTCGGCTTCGGGGCTTCCGGGTTCGATCTCGCCGCGCTCGGTTAGCACGTCCAGACCGAACTGCATCTCCGCGAGCGCTTCCGACGCATAGGTGCACAGGCTGCCGCCGAGTCCGAGGGAGGTTTTGTTGGCGCCGAAGTCGGGCCACGCCGACGGTGCTTGCTCCGAGATGAAGGTGCGATCGCCGCGCGACCACGCCTCCGGAATGGCCACCTGGGCATCGAGGATCTCGCCGGTGCGCGGATCCACTGTCGAGGGGCCGATCGCGAACGCGGCATCCGTGGACACGAACCAGCGCACGGTCGAATGCCGCGCGTCATAAGTGTCGACGGCAACGTCCTGGTCCTGTTGCTTGACGACGATGGCGTCTTTGAAGCCAATTCGTTCGAAGGCCTTATTCCATTCGAGGATGCCGTCGCGCACGACCGCGCGATACTTCTCCGGCACCGTGCGGTCGATCCAGAAGACGATAGGTTCTTTCGGTTCCGACAACAGGGCATCCGGGTCTTTCTTCTCTAGCCGCCAGCGATTCACATAGTGCGTCCGGGGAGTAAATTTCGTGTCGGTAGAGAAATCCCAGACCTCGCTTTCGAAGTGTCCGATCCGGGGATCCGCCAGGCGGACCGGCATCGGCTCCGGCAGCTTCGCGAAGTTGTAGGTGTAGCCCAGAAACAGGCTACGATCGTCCGGGAGCGTCGTGAAGCGCGGAAACGGATTCGGCGGCGCGTTCGGCGCGGGTGGCAGCGAGGCCTTCGGATTGGAGTAGTGCGCCGAGACGGTGAATGACAACTGCTCCGGCGAGCCGTGCACCCCGTCGAAGCTTGAATTCTTCGCATCAAAGGTGTAGTTGCGCATATGGATGCCGGTCGTGAACTGCTCGCCCGCGGGGATGTCCGTCAGGAGCAGCGCATCGGCATCGATCAACACCGTCTTACGCTCCGGATGCGGCAAGCTCACCACCGCCGTCGCGCCCAACAGGCTGTCGGTGAAGCCTTCCTTGACGCCCTCGGCAATGGCCGCGTTGCTTCCGCCGGTGAAGGCATAGTTCCTGGCGATCAGCTGCACCAGGTTGCCGATGCGCTTGAACACGACGATCTGGTCCATCAGCATCATGCCGCCGTAGACGCCCTGCTCACCGACGCCGCGACTTAAGTTGGCGGTGAACAGGTAGGGGACCCCGAACTGCTCGGGCGCGATCTCGATCCATACCTTCTCGTCCTTCTGCCAGACGTGGAGCAAGCCCAGTGTTTCCTTGGCGTCCTTGATGACCTCGGCGAACGGCCGCGGCTGGCTCGCTGGGGCGGCGGCGGGGGCGCCCGGGGCGCCAGCCGTCACTTCGGTCGTCGCGCCGGGCTTCGCCGGCGCCGCTTCAGCCGACGCGACGGGCGCGTTCGCGCAGCCGGCGAGGGCCAGCGCGGCGGCAGCGATGACCGCGCAGGGAATGAAGCCGGATGGGCGCGGCAGTTGCTGGAACATATTCGAACTCGCTGGTGGTTGGGGTTGCAGGGTAAGAGAGCGGCACGCCAGGCGGCGTGCCGGATGCGGGCCCGTCAGGCCGGGCGCCATTCACCGCGCAGCGAATGCCCTAGCGCAGCGGTAATTGTTACATCGGCGTAGGTGCCGATGAGCGCGGCGTCGCCAACGAAGTTGACGACGCGATTGATCTCGGTGCGCGCCTGCAGCTCACGCTTGTCCTTAGCGGCACGGCCGGTCACGAGCACGCGCTCCTGCGCCCCGATCATGCGCTCGCTTCGCGAGCGGTATTGGGCGTCGATGGCCGCCTGCAGCCGCGCCAGCCGCGCTTGCGCGGTTGCGCCGCGGCACCTGGTCGGCGCAATCGGCCGCCGGTGTTCCGGGCCGCGGGCTGTAGATGAAACTGAAGCTGCCGTCGAAGCCGACCTGGTCGATGAGGCGCAGCGTCTGCTCGAAATCCGCATCGCGTCTCGCCGGGAAAGCCGACGATGAAGTCGGAGGTCAGCGACAGCTGCGGGCGCACCGCGCGCAGCCTGCGGACGATCGCCTTGTATTCGAGCGCGGTGTAGCCGCGCTTCATCGCGGCGAGCACGCGATCCGATCCCGACTGCACGGGCAGGTGCAGCGCCGACACGAGCTTGGGAACCCTGGCATAGGCTGTCGATCAGGTTCGGCGTCATCTCCCGGGGATGGGAGGTCGTGTAGCGGATGCGCTCGAGCCCCGGCATCTCGGCGAGGTACTCGAGCAGCGTCGCCAAGTCGGCGGTGCCTCCGCCCGGCTGGGTCCGCGAGCCCATCGCGCCGCGGTAGGCGTTGACGTTCTGGCCGAGCAGCGTGATCTCCTTGACGCCCTGGTCGACGAGATCGGCGACCTCGGTCAGCACATCCTCGAAAGGGCGCGAAACTTCCTCGCCGCGCGTGTACGGAACCACGCAGAACGTGCAGTACTTGCTGCAACCCTCCATGATCGACACGAAGGCGCTGGCGCCCTCCACACGCGCCGGGGGCAGGGAGTCGAACTTCTCGATCTCCGGAAAGCTGATGTCGACCTGCGGCCGCCCGCTGCTGCGCCGGCGCGCGATGAGGTCCGGCAGCCGGTGCAGGGTCTGCGGGCCGAATACGACGTCGACGTACGGCGCCCGGCGCACGATCGCGGCGCCTTCCTGGCTGGCCACGCAGCCGCCGACGCCGATGATGAGTTCCGGATTAGCCGCCTTCAGGGCGCGCACCCGGCCGAGATCGTGGAACACGCGCTCCTGCGCCTTCTCGCGCACCGAGCAGGTGTTGAACAGAATGACGTCGGCTTGGTCGGGGTGATCGGTGAGCTCGAGCCCGTCGGATTCATGCAGCACGTCGGCCATCTTGTCCGAGTCGTACTCGTTCATCTGGCAGCCGAACGTGCGGATGTAGAGCTTCTGCGTCACACTGGGCGCCTCGGTGCCGGTGGTTATCCGGGAGAGGCTTGAATCGGGAAAAGGGCGAAAATTATACCAGCCCGGCGCGCGAGGCGTCGGCAGCAGTGCGAGCGCAGCCAGCCCGCGGGTCTTATAATGCCGGGCGGGGCTTTCTTCCGCGTCGTGACGCCCGCGCGACCGCCGGGACGAGTTGGTCGCTACTCCGCGTAAGGCACGCGCCGGGCCTGGTCTCCGATACAACGTCGTGCGCTGCGCGTTTCCCAACCTCATCTCGGCCGTGCTCCTGGCGCTGTGTACCCACGCGCTCGCCGAGCCGGTCGCGGCCCAGGATGCTACCGGCGCAACCATCACGCTCGCGGCACCGGCCGCGCGCATCATAAGTCTCGCTCCGCACGCGACTGAGCTCCTGTTCGCTGCCGGTGCGGGCGATCGCGTGGTTGGCGTTCTGGCGCCGGCCGACTGGCCGCCGGAGGCGGCGCGGTTAGTTCGCGTTGGCACCGCCGCAGGGCTCGACCTCGAACGCATCGTCGCCCTGCGGCCTGATCTAGTCATCGTCTGGCCCTATCTCGCTCCGGCGCAGATCCAGCGCTTGCGCGCGGTCGGCATCGCGATCTTCGTCTCCGATCCGCAGACGCCGGCGGCGATCGCTGTCGAACTCGAGCGGCTAGGCGCGCTTGCCGGCACCGCCGCCCGGGCTGGCGCCGCGGCGGCGACGTTCCGCGCCCGCCTCGCCGCACTGGAACAACGAGAGGCCGGCGCGGCAAAGCTCTCCGTGTTCTACGAAATCTGGAATCAGCCGCTCTACACGATCGGCGGCCGGCATCTCATCACCGCGGCGATCAAGCTGTGCGGTGGCGTAAACGTGTTCACGCAGCTCACGTCACCGGCGGCCGTCGTCGGCGTCGAGGACGTCCTGGCGGCGCGGCCCGAAGCAATCATCGCCGGCACCGACGATGCGCTGCGGCCCAGCTGGCTTGACGCATGGCAACGCTGGCGCGAGCTTCCGGCGGTCGCTCACGGCAACCTGTTTGTCGTTGACGCGAACCTGCTGCACCGCGCGGGGCCACGTTTCGTCGCCGGCGCCGAGCAGCTCTGCGCGGCGCTCGATCACGCGCGGGAGAACCTGCGCTAATCACTCCGGGATAAAGACGCTGCCATGTGGCCCGGCCATGGCCTGCAGGGCGACCCCGAAGACGGCCGAAAGCCGCTCGGCGCGCAGCAGCTCATGTGCCGGCCCGGCTTGTGTGACGCCGTCGGCGAGCAGGAGCGCGTGGTCGCAATAGCGCGCCGCGAGGTTGATGTCGTGCACGACCATCACGAGCGCCTTGCCGCTGGGGCGGACCGCGTCGGCAAGGCGCTCGAGCAATCGCAATCTGGTGCGCGAGATCGAGGTGGCTGGCCGGTTCATCGAGCAGAAACAGGTGGGGCTGCTGTGCGAGCAGCGCCGCCAGTGCAACGCGCCTGCGCTCCCCCCCGGAAAGTGTGCGCACGTCGCGCGCCTCGGTCCCGGCCATATCCGCGGCAGCGAGCGCCTCGCGCGCGATGCGCAGGTCGTCCGCGCCCTCCAGTTGCCAGCGCGAAAGATGCGGATGACGCCCGATGAGCACGGTCTCGAGCACTGTCGCCGGAAACGCATCGCTGTCGTCCTGCGGCAGCAAGCCGCGCAGGCGCGCGATGTCACGCCGCGCCGTCGCGGCGAGTGGCCGCCCGAACAGCTCGATGGTGCCCGCCGCCGGGTCGCGCAAACCGGCCAGCGTGTGCAGCAGCGTTGTCTTGCCGGCGCCGTTCCGGCCCAGTATCGCCCAGCATTGGCCGGGTGCGATAACCAGATCGAGACGGTCGCACACGCGTAGGCCGGCGATGGTCACCGCTGAGGCCGTGGGTGGCGAGCGGCGGGCGCGGTCATCGCTGCTCGCGGCGCAGCAGGTACAGGAATGTTGGCACGCCGATCAGTGCCGTGACCACGCCGGTGGGCAGCTGCGCCGGGGCGGTAACTTGGCGCGCCAGCGTGTCGGCGACAAGGAGCAGGGCGCCGCCGGCCAAGGCAGACGCCGGCAGCAGGACCCGCTGATCGTTGCCGAGCACCAGGCGCACCGCGTGGGGCACGATTAGTCCGACAAAACCGATCGCGCCGGCGGTGGTTACCGCGGCGGCGGTCAAGAATGCGGCAAGCGCGAACACCAGCCAGGGGAGGCGCTCGACGTCCACGCCCAGTGCGGCGGCGGCGATTTCCCCACGCGCCAGGGCGTTCAGATCGCCCGCAAACGGCGCCACGGCCACGAGCGTCAGCAGCAGCGCCGCGAGCGTCGACCACGCCGCAGGCGGGGCCGAAAGGTCGCCGATGAGCCAAAACAGCATGCCCCGAAGCTGCGTTTCCGGCGCCAGCGACAGGATTAGCGCGACGACAGCCCCCCAGCCAGCCGCGACGACGACGCCGGTCAGCAGCAGTCGCGTCGGTGACCACGTGCCCTGGCCCCGCGCTAACCCGAAAACGAGGACCGTCGACGCGAATGCGCCGCCGAACGCCCCGACGGGTACGAGCCACGCCGTGGCGCCGAGCAACATCATCGTCAGCGCGCCGGCGGCGGCACCGCCGGACACGCCGAGCACGTATGGATCCGCCAGCGGGTTCCTGAGCAGCACCTGCAATAACGCGCCCGCTAGTGCGAGGGAACCGCCGGTGGCGAAGGCCGCGAGTGCGCGCGGCAGCCGCAGCTCGCGCACGATCATGCGCTGCGTCTCGTCGCCCGAGGCAAACAGCGCGCGCAGGACCGACTGCGGCGTCGATCGCGACACTGCCTACCGATAGCGCCAGGGCAAACGTGGCAAGCGCGATGACGGCGAGCATTACCAAGGCGAAAACGGCTGAGATCCGGGGCATCGCGGCGAGCGCGCGGCAAAGGGGGCAGGCCGGAAAGAGGCGCGATTATAGCCCGGCCAAGCCCGCGCTCGCCATAGCGCACGGGCTTATAATTTACCCGGGGCGCGTGTCGCCGGCCCGCTGGTTGGCCAACCCGTGCCATGCCAAATGAGCAAAGCCTTCACCCGTGAAGAAGAGGACACCGAACTCGACGACGAGCTCGAGGAGTCCTCGCCCCTGCCTACCGGCAGCCGCAACTACATGACGCCGGGCGGGTTCGCGCGCCTCAAGGATGAATTGAGTCGGCTCACCGACAAGGAGCGGCCGGAGGTCGTGACGACCGTGGCCTGGGCGGCCAGCAACGGCGACCGCTCGGAAAACGCCGATTACCTATACGGCAAGAAGCGGCTGCGCGAGATCGATCGCCGCATCCGCTTTCTCATCAAGCGACTCGATCGTGCCGAAGTGGTCGATCCGCTGGCGCGGCGCGACGCGGATAACGCCGACCAGATCTTCTTCGGCGCGACCGTGAAGGTGAGCAATCGGCGCGGCGAAGAGCGCACGATCAGTATCGTCGGCGTCGACGAGATCGACACCACCCGCGGGTACATCAGCTGGGTGTCGCCGATGGCGCGGGCGCTGATCAAGGCGCGCGAGGGCGACAGCGTCACGCGTCAATACGCCCGGCGGCGTGGAGCAGCTCGAAATCCTGCAGCGTTCGCTACGAGCCGCTCGCGACAGGCTGACGCTGCGCTGCGACACCGCGTCGCCGGTTGACGGCGCGCGAAACGTTCCGCCTATAGTGGCTGATGGATTCCGAACTCGCCAAACTGGAGCAGAAGCTCGCCGTTCTGCTCGCCGACTATCATCGCGTGCGCGCCGAGAACGAGTCGCTCAAGCGCGAGTTGGCGCGCGCGCAGGAGCAGCAGCGCGCGCTCGCCGCGCGGATGGCCGCCGCGACGGCGCGCCTGGATTCGCTGCTGCAGCAGTTGCCCGAGTCGGCGAACTGACCGATGGACGAGCGCTCGCTCACGCTCGATGTGTCGCTTCTCGGCCGCGAATATCGCGTCGTGTGCCGGGAGTCGGAGCGCGAGGAGTTGCTGCAGGCGGTGCAATTTCTCGATCGCCGCATGCGCGAGATCCGGGATTCGGGGAAAGATTGCGGGCTCCGAGCGCATCGCGGTCATGGCGGCGCTCAACATCGCCCACGAGTTGCTGCGCGCGAAAAGCGGTGCGCCGGCGACCGGCGGTTTTGACAGCGCGGCCATTCAGCGTAGAATTTCTGCCATGCAGACGGCCATCGATCGCGCGATGGCGGAGCAGGAAAAGTTGTTCTGACGCCGGCATCTCGGCGCGGCGCGAGGTTCTTGCTCGACTGCAAGAGTCGTCCCCTGCGGTGTTCGAGCTGGCCATATACTCTTTGAACCAATGCTACGTTAGCGAGGTTGCCGCGCCTTAACGGACCGGTGTGCGCTCCCTACGCGGAAGTGCCTAATGGTCCTGGCAGGCGACCCTCTTGAACCGAGGTTCAAGATGACGGTTGGCACGGCACAGGCGGGGGGCCTATTCTGACGCGGCGCCGCAACAGCGGCGCCGCGTTTTTTTGGTACTGTGGCTCGGCCACCGTTCGTGCGTTTCGGTGATAGCAGGATCGCGGCCGTGGCAGAGCGACAAGGTCCGACACCCGCTCCCCGGCGACGAGTTCGCGCTTGACCGCGAGGTCCCCTACCATGGAGCGCTATGGCGCAGAGGGTGCTACGTACTGGGTCGCGCGCCGCGCATCCGGACGGCCATAATCTGTCCTCCATGGATACTTGGATCTGCTTATGCGCTATTGGCTGATGAAGTCGGAGCCGGACGAGGTCTCGATCGATGACCTTGCGAAGCTGCCGGGAAAGACGATCGCATGGTTCGGCGTGCGCAACTATCAGGCGCGGAACTTCATGCGCGACCAGATGCAGGTTGGCGACCTTGCCTTCTTCTATCACTCCAGCTGCCCCGAGCCAGGCATCGCCGGCATCGTGCGCGTGAGCAAGGCGGCGTATCCAGACGCATCGCAATTCGATCGGAAGAGCCCTTACTACGATGCGAAAGCGACCCGTGCCGCCCCGCGCTGGTTCAACGTCGAGGTAACGCTGGTCGAGAAGACTCGGCTCGTCCCGCTGGGCGAATTGCGCGCGCAACGCAAGCTCACCGGCGATGCGGCTGCTGCAGCGAGGCAACCGGCTGTCGATCACACCGGTCGACCCGCGCGAGTGGACCTTCATAACCGAGAAGATGCTGCGGCGGTAACGTGGATTGGCAGCTGATCCCGGTCTTCGTCGCGATCGGCTGCGTCGTCGGCTTCCTCGCCGGCCTGCTCGGCATCGGCGGCGCCATGACGATGATTCCGGTGCTGACGGTCATCTTCGGGCGCGAGCACTTTCCCGCGAATCACGTTGTCCACATGGCGATCGCGACGTCCCTGGCGACGATCGTCTTCACCTCGGTGTCGAGCACGCGCGCGCATGCACGGCGCGGCGCGGTGCTCTGGCACGTGGTGTGGGGGCTGACGCCGGGCATCCTGCTTGGTTCGCTGGTCGGGCCGCAGATCGTTGCGGGCATGTCGTCGGCGCTGCTCGCCGTGCTGTTCGCTCTGTTTACCGGGACCTCGGCAGTGCAGATGCTGCTCAACCGGAAGCCGAAGGCGACGCGCGAGCTTCCCGGACGGACCGGTCTATTCGGCGTCGGCACGCTCATAGGCGTGCTGTCGAGCATGGTCGGCGCGGGCGGTGGATTCCTGTCCGTGCCGTTCATGACCTGGTGCAATGTCCGCATCCACCAGGCGGTCGCCACATCGGCGGCGCTCGGGTTTCCCATCGCCGCAGCCGGGACCGTGGGCTACGTCATCGCCGGCTTGAGACAGGAAGGCCTGCCGCCCTACACCGTGGGCTACATCTACCTTCCTGCGCTCGCGGCAATCGTCGTCGCGAGCATGCTTTTCGCGCCGATCGGGGTCAGGGTCGCGCACGGTTTGCCGGTCGCCCCGCTGCGTCGCGTCTTTGCCGGGCTGCTGTTCGCCATCGCGGCGTTCATGCTATGGAAGGCCACTACGCTATTGAGCGGTTGGGATTGGACGCGTTATGGCCGCGAGTACCTGGCTCGCAACACGCTTTTCTGCACCTTGCCCATCGCGTTGCGCGGCAGGTCGGCGACGAAATGCACGCGCTTGGGTACCTTGAAGCCGGCAATCTCGGCGCTTAAGCGCGGCGATGAGCACATCCTTCGGCGGGCGCGTGGCCGGGATTGACAACGACCACGGCGGTCACGGCTTCGCCGAAATCGGCATCAGGGATGCCGATCACCGCCGATTCGCGCACGCCAGGCAGTGCGTTGATCCGCTCTTCGATCTCCGCGGGATAGACGTTAAGCCCGCCGCTGATGATGAGGTCCGTTGGCGCGGCCGACGAGCTTCACATAGCCATTGGGCAGCCATTCGCCCATGTCGCCGGTCCTGAAGTAGCCGTCCGCGCTAAACGCCGTCGCGCGTTTGCTCGGGCAGGCGCCAGTACCCGCGAAAGACATTCGGACCCTTGACCTCGATGCTGCCGACCGCACCGGGCGCGCAGGGACGCCCGTCCGCATCGACGATGCGCACCGAGACGCCGGGCAGCGGCGGCCCCACCGTGCCGGCAACCCGGTCGCCGGTGAGCGGGTTTGCCGGTGTTCATACCGGTCTCGGTCATGCCGTAGCGCTCGAGGATCGCGTGCCCCGTGCGAGCGCGAAAGGCGTTGAACGTCTCGGGCAGCAGCGGGGCGGAGCCGGACACGAACAGCCGGATGCCACGGCATGCCGCCGCGCCGAATGTCGGCTCGGCCAACAAGCGGGTGTAGAACGTCGGCACGCCCATCATCACAGTTGCCTGCGGCAACCGCGCGCATACCTCGCCGGCATCGAACTTCGGGCAGCCAGAGGATCCGGCTGCCGGACAGCAGCGCGCAATGGCAGGCGACGAACAGACCGTGCACGTGATAGACCGGCAGGGCGTGCAGTAGGACATCGCCGCGCGTGAAGCCCCATTGCTCGACTAGCGTCAGGGCATTGCTGGCGAGGTTGCGGTGCGAGAGCATCGCGCCCTTGGACCGACCGGTGGTGCCCGACGTGTAGAGAATCGCGGCGAGGTCGTCGGCCTTGGACACCATCGTCTCAAAGGTGTCGGCCTGGTTTTCGCGCGCGCTCGAGCAGCGTGCCGCGCCGCGGGGTCGAGCGTGAGTACGGTCGCCTCCGGTCGCAGCGCCGCGACGACGGCGGCGGCGTCGGGGCGGCAGACGATGACGGTTGGCTCGGCATCGGCGAAGAAGTAGCGCGAGCTCCCCCTTCTGATAGCCGGAGTTGAGCGGCAGGTACACCAGGCCCGCGCGCAGGCAGGCGAGGTAGAGCGCGAGCGACTGAGGGCACTTTTCGGTTTGCACCGCCACGCGGTCGCCGACGCGGCATCCGGCATCGACGAGCGCGTGGGCGATGCGCGCCGATGCCGCATCGAGGTCGTCGTAATGGATCACCGGGCCCCCGGGAATGAGCACGCAAGGCTGCTCCGTGTCCTCGGGGAAATGATCGCGCAGAAGCGAGTACAGGTTCGCGTTCATACGGGCGAGCAGCGCGCTACAATTGTACGTCCGAACAACGAGTCGCCACGCCCCGGTCCTTCATGAATTTGCCCTCCACCATGCACTACGTCGTGGCGCGCGAGCCGGGGCCGCCGGACGTGCTCACGCGTCGGTGAAACCGCAGGTACCGATGCCCAAGCACGGCGAGGTGTTGCTGCGCGTCGCCTACGCCGGCGTCAACCGACCCGATTGCGTGCAGCGCGCCGGCAACTACCCGCCGCCGGCCGACGCGTCGCCGATCATTGGGCTTGAAGTCTCCGGGACCGATCGTCGCGCTGGGCGAAGGGGTCGAGCATTGGCGCATTGGCGATGCGGTCTGTGCGCTCACGCCGGGCGGCGGCTACGCGGAATACTGCACGACGCCAGGCGGCTTACTGCCTGCCGCTGCCGCGCGGCTTATCGCTGCTGGAGGCGGCGAGCCTGCCGGAAAATTACTTCACCGTGTGGCACAACGTCTTCGAGCGCGGACGCCTGCACGAAGGCGAGATGCTGCTGGTGCATGGCGGCTCCAGCGGCATCGGGCTGGCGGCGATCCAGCTGGCGAAGGCATTCGGGGCGACGGTCATCACCACGGTCGGCAATGCCGGAGAAAGCCGCGTTCTGCCGCGATCATCGGCGCCGACCATGTCATCGACTACCGACGAGCAGGACTTCGCGGCCGAGGTGGCCCGGATCACCGCCAAGCGCGGCGTAGACGTGGTGCTCGACATGGTCGGCGGCGACTACATCGAAAAGAACCTGAAGTGCCTGGCGCTCGAGGGACGGCTCGTGATGATCGCCTTCCTGCGCGGCAGCCGGGTGGAGATCGACTGGCGCCATATCATGCTCAAGCGCCTGACCGTCACCGGGTCGACCATGCGGGCGAGTCCGCCGGAGCGCAAGATCGCAATCGCGCAGACGCTGCGCGATCGCGTCTGGCCTCTGTTCGAGGCCGCCGTGCTCAAGCCGGTTATCTATCGCGTGTTGCCGCTTGCGGAGGCCGCAGCCGCGCACGCGCTCATGGAATCGTCACAGCACATCGGCAAGATCATGCTGGCGGTAAGGCCGGAGTAACCGGTCTGGCGGTCAAATCAGGCCCGCGCCGCGCGCCCATTTGTATTTGGCGCCGAGCACGTTGACCGGCATCTCCGTCGTGTACGGATAGGCGGGGATGCCGTGGTCGAACAGATATTCGGCCGCTTCCTCGACCTGCACGTCGCCGGCCAGCGGACGCGACCACCGGCTTGTCGATGCCCTGGGCGCGCATCTCCTCGACGACCTC
This sequence comes from uncultured beta proteobacterium, assembly GCA_963777455.1. Classification (GTDB taxonomy): domain Bacteria; phylum Pseudomonadota; class Gammaproteobacteria; order Burkholderiales; family Casimicrobiaceae; genus PALSA-1003. Next base: position 847,282 of record CAVZQQ010000004.1, on the reverse strand, counting down.
CGAGACGAGCTTCGCAAATACCATTGGCGGGGTGATGATGGTATGCCAGTAGCCCAGGATGAGCGCGTGGATGCGCGGATCTGTAAGCCCCAGGCGGATGGTGTTCTGGTAGGTCTTCGGCGGCTCGCCGCCGGTGATGTCGACCGGATTACCCGCCGCGCCGAATGGCGGAATGAACTTGCGGAACGCCTGGTCGAGGTCGGGCGGCATGGCCATCAGGGTAAGCCCGTTGTCGACGACCGCATCGGAGAGCAGCACGCCGGATCCGCCGGCACCGGTAATGATGATCACATTCTCGCCCTTGGGTGTCGGCAGTACGGGAATCGCGCGCGCGAATTCGAGCAGGTCGCGCAGGCTGCGGGCGCGAATGACGCCGCACTGCTTGAACACGTCCTCATAGATCTTGTCGTTGCCGGCCAGCGCGCCGGTATGCGAGCTTGCGGCCCGCGCTCCCATGGCGGTGCGACCGGCCTTGAGCACGACCACGGGCTTTTTCTTCGATACGCGTTTGGCCACTTCGGCGAAAGCGCGCCCGTCCTTCAGATCTTCGCAATGTTGGGCAATGATCTGCGTGTTGTCGTCCTGCTCGAAGAAGGTCAGCAGATCATCCTCATCAAGGTCACATTTGTTGCCGAGGCCGACGATTGCCGAGACGCCCATCTTGGCGGAGCGAGAGAAGCCGATGATCGCCATGCCGATGCCGCCCGACTGAGAGGAGAGCGCCGCCTTGCCCTTGACGTCGTACGCGGTGCAAAACGTCGCACAGAGGTTTTTCGGGGTGTAGTAGAAGCCGTAGATGTTCGGCCCCATCAGGCGCACGCCGTACTTGCGCCCGATGGCAACGATCTTCGTTCTGCCCTTCGACGTTGCCGGTCTCGGCAAAACCCGAAGGGATCAGTACCGCACCGGGAATTTCTTTCTCACCGACTTCGATCAGTGCCTGCGCCACGAACTTGGCCGGGATCGCGAACACCGCGACGTCGATCGGGCCCGGCACGTCCTTGACGCTCTTGAACGCCTTCCGGCCCATGATCTCGGTCGCGGAGGGATTGATCGGGTAAATTGCGCCCTTGTACCCGCCGTTGATGAGATTTTTCATCACCGAATTGCCGATCTTTCCCTCTTCCGCCGAGGCTCCGATGACGGCGACGGCGTCCGGCTTCATGATCCGATTCATCTGCCGGACGATGTCCTCCTGGCTGGGCCGGTAGCGCGTTGGCTGCGGCGCGAAGTCGACGACGATGCGCACGTCGGCCGCTATGGCGCCGCTCTTGGTGGCGAACACCGGGTTCAGATCCATTTCGGCGATCTCGGGGAAATCGGCGATCAGCTGCGACACGTTCTGGATGATGCCGGCCAGCGTGTCGCGGTCGACGGGATCGGCACCGCGCACGCCCTTGAGGATCGCCGCCGCCGCGATGCCGTCCAGCATCGATAGCGCGTCCTCGCGCGAGGCCGGCGCTAGGCGGAACGTGATGTCCTTGAGCACCTCGACGAGCACGCCGCCAAGGCCGAACGCGACCAGCTTGCCGAAGGATGGATCGGTCACCGCGCCAACGATGACTTCCTGGCCGCCGCTGAGCATCTGCTGCACCTGCACGCCGAGGAGCTGCGCCTTGCATCGTATTTCTTGGCGTTCGCCATGATGGTGGCGAAGCCTTTCTGGACTTCGTCGGCACTCTTCACGCCAACGAGCACGCCCCCTGCCTCGGTCTTATGCAGGATCTGTGGCGACACGATCTTGAGCACGACCGGAAAGCCCATGCCGGTCGCGAGCTGCACGGCTTCCGCGGCGGACGAAGCCACGCCTTCTTTCGGAACGGCAATGCCGTACGCGTCACAGACGAGCTTGCCTTCGGGCGCGGTCAGGGAAGTACGCCCTTCCGCCTTCACTTTGTCCAGAATCCGCCGGACCTCGGTTTTGTTATTGGCCATGGTTTTTCCTCGATATCACGCGCGGCGGCGCGGGTTGCGCCGCCAATCATCCCATTCGGGGATTGCACCTCAGATAACTTTGTCGGCGCGCAGCGCCGCGACCGCTTCCTTGCTATAGCCCAGTTCGAGCAGCACTTCCTCCGTGTGCTCGCCGAGGAGCGGTGAACGCTTCACTTCGGTCGGACTGTCGGACATCTTGATCGGGTTGCCGACCGAAAGATACTTGCCACGCGTCGGGTGATCGACTTCGACAACGGTTCCGGTCTTGCGCAGCGACGGTTCCTCCGCGATCTCCTTCATGGATAGGATCGGACCACAGGGAATGTCGAGTTTGTTGAGAATGTCCATGGCCTCGAACTTGTCCTTGGTCTTGGTCCATTCTTCAATCTGGCCGAAGATTTCCATCAGGTGCGGCAGGCGGGCTTTCGGTGTCGCGTACTTGGGATCGGTCAGCCAATCTTCGCGTCCGATCACCTTGCAGATTTCGCCCCATACCGGTGCCTGGGTGATGAAATAGATATAAGCATTAGGGTCGGTCTCCCAGCCCTTGCACTTCAGGATCCACCCAGGCTGGCCCCCGCCCGACGCATTGCCGGCACGCGGGACGGCGTCACCAAACTCTCCGTGCGGATACTGGGGGTACTCCTCCATCACTCCGGTCCGCGCGAGGCGTTGCTGGTCGCGCAGCTTCACCCGGCATAGGTTCAGCACGCCGTCCTGCATGGCGGCGAGCACGCGTTGTCCACGCCCCGTGGTCTTGCGCTGGTATAGCGCGGCGACGATCCCCAACGCAAGATGCAGCCCAGTGCCCGAATCGCCGATCTGCGCGCCCGTCACCAGCGGGGGGCCGTCGTCGAACCCGGTCGTCGAGGCCGACCCGCCTGCACACTGGGCGACGTTTTCATACACCTTGCAATCCTCGTACGGGCCGGGGCCGAAACCCTTTACCGAGGCCACGATCATGCGGGGATTGAGCAACTGGACGTGCTCCCAGGTGAGGCCCATCCGGTCGAGCGCGCCCGGCGCGAAGTTCTCAACCAGGACATCGCAATGCTTGACCAGCGACTCGAGCACCGCTTTGCCCTTCGGATTCTTGGCGTCGACCGTGATCGAGCGCTTATTGTGGTTGAGCATCGTGAAATACAAGCTGTCGACGCCGGGGATGTCGCGCAGCTGACCCGCGCGTGATGTCGCCCTCCCCTGCGCGCTCGACCTTGATGACGTCGGCGCCGAGCCAAGCCAGAAGCTGCGTGCAGGTTGGCCCCGATTGCACGTGAGTGAAGTCCAGAATTTTTATGCCGTCTAATGCCTTGCCCATTACATTCCCCCATCCAATGCCTTCATGCCCAAAGCGCTACTCCGACTCAGATGGCCGTCACGGTTTCTTCTTCGCTGCGGGATTGAGACTCGTGATTCGGCCGCTTTCCGTGCCCGCCTTTTCGTCGATGACCGCGTTGATCAGCGTGGGTTTGCGCGAGCGGATCGCTTCTTCCATCGCGTCGCGAAGCTCAGCCGGTGTCGTGGCCACCACACCCACGCCACCGAAGGCCTCCATCAGTTTTTCGTAGCGCGCACCCTTGACGAACACCAACGGCGATGGATCGCTTGCCTCCGGTCGGATTTACTTCGTCGCCGCGGTAGACGCCGTTGTTATTCAGGATCACGACGCAGACCGGCAGGTTGTAGCGGCAGATCGTCTCGACTTCCATGCCGGAGAAACCGAATGCGCTGTCGCCCTCGACTGCGATCACCTGTTCGCCGCTAACCACGGCCGCCGCGACCGAAAAGCCCATACCGATACCCATTACGCCCCACGTGCCGACGTCTAGCCGCTTGCGCGGCTTGTACATGTCCACGATGCTGCGCGTGAAGTCGAGCGCGTTCGCACCCTCGTTGACGAGGATGGCGTCTGGATTCGTCTTGACGATGTCGCGCACGACGTTCAGCGCGCTATGGAAGTTCATCGGCGAGGGGTTCTTCGCCAGTGATTCCGCCATCTTCGCGACGTTCTTAGTTTTGCGCTCCGCGATGGCGTTGAGCCACTCGGCGGGCGGCCTCGGCCAGTTCGATCCGATGCCGTCAAGCATGGCCGCGACGCACGAACCGATGTCGCCGACGAGCGGCGCTTCGATACGGACGTTGCTGTCCGCTTCCTGTGGCGAGATGTCGACCTGGACAAACCTCTGGCCGCCCCATTGCTTGGTGCCGTTGGCGCCCCACGTCTTGCCCTTGGCGTGCGAGAGCAGCCAGTTCAAGCGCGCGCCGATCAGCATGACGACGTCGGCCTCGGGTAACACGTACGAACGCGCTGCAGCCGCGGATTGCTCGTGCGCGTCGGGCAACAGGCCCTTGGCCATCGACATGGGCAGATAGGGGATGCCGGTCTTTTCCACCAGCGCGCGAATTGCCGCATCGGCTTGCGCGTAGGCCGCGCCCTTGCCGAGAATGATAAGCGGCCGCTTGGCGCTCTTGAGTAGTTCAAGCGCGCGCTGCACGGCGTCCGGTGCCGGGATCTGGCGCGGTGCCGGATCGACCACTTTGATCAGCGACTTCCTCCCTACTTCCGCGTCGATCGTCTGCGGGAACAGCTTGGCCGGGAGGTCGAGATAGACGCCCCCGGACGACCGGAGAGAGCGGCGCGGATCGCCCGCGCCATACCAATGCCGATATCCTCGGCGTGCAAGACCCGAAACGCGGCCTTGGCGTGCGGCTTGGCGATTGCGAGTTGGTCCATCTCCTCGTAGTCGCCCTGCTGCAAATCGACGACCTCGCGCTCGCTCGAGCCGCTGATGAGGATCATCGGGAAGCAGTTGGTGGTGGCGTTGGCGAGCGCCGTCAGTCCGTTGAGAAAGCCGGGGGCGGATACCGTGAGGCAGACGCCCGGCTTTTGCGTCATGAAGCCGGCGATGGAAGCGGCATACGCCGCGTTCTGCTCATGGCGGAAGGAGATCATTCGCGTATTCCTGCGGCCTGCACCCTGCGCGTGAGGTCGGTAATGGGGATACCGGGCAGACCAAAGACCGTATCGATGCCGTTTAGCTTGAGGGCGTCGATGACCAGCTGAAACCCGTCAGTCTCTTGCGGGGCGGCATTGACCTCGCCACTGGCGATTTTCGACGGTCCTCGAAGGGGGTGGTGCCGACCGTGGGTTTGCCGGTCTTGGTTGCTTCATCAAGCATGACTCTTCTCCGATCCTTGCTTCGCCGTGCGTTTCCTCATGCGGCCCCAAGAGGGGGCCGCGCCGCCATGACGAAGGGCGGCGCGGAGACACCGCAGATTACCCGGCCGGCCGCTGCGACCGAGGCGTTGCCCGCCGCCTGTTGCTTGGCACGCAGGGGGCGCAGGACGAACAGTGCAAGGGCGACGACGGCAAAATTGGCAATCGACGTGACCACGAACACCGCATGCCAGCCGCCGGAGTAGTTCTTCAGCACGTTGGCGAGCGGAACCAGGAAGGCGGAGGTGCCTTTGGCCGTGTACAGCAGGCTGGTGTTCACCGTTGCGAACTTGGAGCCGAACGTGTCGGTGCATGTGGACGGGAACAGGCTGAAAATCTCGCCCCAGGTAAAGAATATCAGCCCCGCGAATAACACGAAAGCCCACGGATTGGTGCCCAGCGTGCCGAGGAGCCAATAGGCGATGCCGCCGAGACCGAAGGCGAGCGCCATCGTTTGTTCCCGCCCGAATCCGGTCCGAGACCCAGCCGAAGAACGGGCGCGCCACGCCATTCATGACGTTGTCGAAGATCAACGCCACGGTCAGGGTCGAGGCTCCGAGGAAGAGTATTTCATTGGAGACGCCGTAATTCTTGGCGACCAAGGCGATCTGCGCGGTTGCCATCAGTCCGCTCGCCGAGATCATCACGAACATCACGTACAGCAGCCAAAAGGTGGGCGTCGCAAGCATTTCCAATGGCGCGAAGCTGCGCGTCGACTGCAGCACCTTTGCTGACGATACCGCGACCGGGGCTTCGCCGGGGAGCGGGCCACGCAGGAGCCAGCCGACCAGGAACACGACGCCGCCCTGGACCAGCCCGAACCAGAAGAACGCGGCCTCATACCCGGCCGAACCGATCACCATGCGCATCGGAATCACCGTGAGTGCCGCGCCGGCACCATAACCCGGCCGCGGTCAAGCCAACGGCGAGCCCGCGACGATCGGCGAACCATTTCACGGCGTTACCGACGCAGACTGAGTAGACCGCGCCACCGCCGATACCGGAGATGGTCGCGCCGAGGTAAAGCATTCCGAGCGTCTCGGCGTTGGAGTTGATGATCCAGCCGACCGCCACCAGGATCCCACCGAGGGAGACCACTAGCCGCGGCCCGCGCAGCGGTCCCAGCCGGTCCGCAATCCAGCCATGATCGGCGTGAACCAAGTCTCGAGCGCGATGAAGATGCTGAACGCGACCTGAATGCCGGCGACGTCCCAGCCGTGCCCTTGCGCCATCGGCGTCACGAACAGCGTCCAACCGTATTGCAGGTTGGCGATCAGCACCATGCATACGATGCCGATGATAAGCTGCGCCCAGCGGTTGGTGGTCGAAGTGCCGGCCGTCGTAGCGTTTTTTGCCATGGTTTCCTCCAATGTATTTTGGCGCGTCGTTGCGCGCAGTTATCGTGTTACTGCCAATCGCCTGCGGAAGTGCCTGCCAACAACATCGGTCACTGCATGGGGAAGATAGGTAGCGGTCTCTGACCAGCCGGCTACGAGCGGTTGCGAAGTCCGGATCTGTCGAGACACAGTCTCCTCCAGGACGAACACGAAGACCATCAGGCTGCGGATCTGGCTCCGAAGACCCCGGCCGCGCCTATTGGTTTATTTTGCTTTCTGGCGTAACGTATTTGGTATATCAGATAATGTCAATAATGCTTTCGGGTCACTTACAGCGCTTGGCCGGCGTTTGGACGGGCGCGAGTGCCCGCTTGGGTGTGCCCGAGTCGGGGAATGGCAGCGGATCGATCTAAGGTATGCATCTTCGGCGCGGGCGCAATTGGCGGCTACTTCGGCGTTCAATTGGCGCGCGCCGGCATCGACGTGAGCCTGGTTGCCCGGGGTGCGCACCTCGCCGCGATACGTGAACGCGGGTTGCGGCTGCAGATCGGCGGGGCCGAGCAGGTGATCTATGCTGCCTAGCACCGATCGCCCGGCAGACCTTGGTGTGCAGGAGTACGTGATTGTGGCGCTGAAAGCCCAGCAGATCCCGGAAAACGTCGACGCGATGCTGCCGCTGCTCGGACCGAAGACGACCATCGTCACGGCCAGCAATGGGCTGCCCTACTGGTTTTTCGACTTTGTCGAACTTCCCTATCGAGGGGCGACGCTTTGGCGAGTGTCGATCCCGGAGGCCGGCAGCGGTCGCTCCTCGGGTCGGAGCGGGCGCTCGGCTTGGTCGTCTACCCGGCTACGACCATGGTCGCGCCGGGGGTAATCCACCATGAGCACGGCTCGAAGCTACCCCATCGGCGAGCCTGGTGGCGGGCGCAGCGACGCGGGTGGACCGGCTGCACGAAATGCTCGTAGCCGCGGGATTCGATGCGCCCGTTCGCGACGATATCCGTGACGAGATCTGGCTCAAGTTATGGGGCAATGTGTGCTTCAATCCGTTGAGCGCGCTGACGATGGCGACCATCGACGTCATCGCCACCGATCCAGGAACGCGGGCAATCTGCCGGGCGATGATGCTGGAGATGGCGGAGATAGGTGAGCGGCTGGGCCTCAAATTGCGGGTAGACATCGATCGCCGCCTCGATGGCGCCGCGCGCGCTGGGCCCGCACAAGATGTCGATGTTGCAGGACTTGGAGCGGGGCCAGTCGATGGAGATCGAGCCGCTGGTGGGCGTGGTCCAGGAGCTCGGGTCGCCTGCTCGCCTTGCCGACGCCCACCATCGATATTATTCTTGCCTTGCTGCGGCAACGCGCGCGCAGCACGGTACGCGTCATGAATCAGCCGCGGACCGCGGTCGCTAAAGAGGCAGACGACGATATGCCAGCCAGTGTCGCGACTGAGGCCAGCAAGCCCGCCAGGTTAGTCCTGCAACCGCTGAACACCAACATGAGCCTGCGCGACCAAGCCTATGTCGCGCTCAAGCAGGCGATCATGGACGCCGATATCTACGCGCACCGCGAAGAGACCCGGCTCGACGAGCGCCAGTTGAGCCAGGCGCTGGGCGTCAGCCGGACGCCGATCCGCGAGGCGATGTCACTGCTCGAGCAGGAGGGGTTTCTGCGTACCGTGCCGCGGCGCGGGGTGTTCATCGTGCGCAAGACCAAGAAGCAGATCATCGAAATGATCGAGATGTGGGCGGCGATCGAAAGCATGGCTGCGCGGCTGGCGACGCTCAATGCATCCGACGCCGAAATCGGCGCGTTGCGGCACATGTTCGACGAGTTTCTCAACTCGGCTCCCGCCGAGCACATCGACGAATACTCCGATGCCAACATCGCGTTTCATCAGGCGATCATTCGCCTTTCGGGATCGCATCTGATGGGCAAGACTATCGAGAACCTCTTCATTCACGTCCGCGCCATCCGCCGCATGACCATTTCGCAGCGCGACCGTGCCGCCCGGTCGATCGTCGATCACATGCAGATCATCGAAGCGCTCGAGCGTCGCGACACCGAATTGGCCGAGCGCCTGGTGCGCGAACACTCCCTCAACCTGGCAGCGCACGTCGAGAAGTATTGTGACTTCCTGGACTGATATGCGGGTCGCGATCGAGTCCTGCCGCGACGGCACGTGCGAGGCGACGCTGAGACAAACGCGCGACCGACAATGGCACAAGATTCGGTGATTGATACCTCGGGGCTGGTGCGCAAGCGCACCGCGCAGCACGCCCAAGGGCCGTCAGGTGGACGCCAAGGCTCTTTCCGAGGTGCGTGCGTTGCTGGGCGATGCGCCTCGCCGGCGCGACCTGCTGATCGAGTTTCTGCATCGCATCCAGGATGCACACGGGTGCATCGCCGCGGCACACATCGTGGCGCTGGCGCAGGAGCTGCGGCTGGCGATGACCGAAGTGTACGAGGTGGCGAGCTTTTACCATCACTTCGACGTGGTGAAGGAAGGCGAGACCCACCCCCGGCGCCGATCACGGTCCGCGTGTGCGAGACACTGTCCTGCCAGCTGGCTGGCGCGGAGGCGCTGCGTGCGGAGCTGGGGCAACTCGACGAACGCCAAGTGCGCGTGATCGGGGTGCCGTGCATCGGGCGCTGCGAGCACGCTCCGGCAGCGGTCGTCGGCCGCAACACCATCGATCGCGCGTCGCCATCGGCGATCGCTGCCGCGATCCAGGCGCGCAGCGTCGAGGCCGAGCTGCCAAGCTACGTCGGCCTGGACGGTTACCGCCGCTCCGGGCGGCTATCGCGACGCTGCGCGCCTGCGTCGCCGGCGAGCGGACGGTCGACTCGGTCATCTCCGCGCTCGAGCAATCGGCGCTGCGCGGCCTGGGCGGCGCGGGTTTTCCGGCAGGCCGCAAATGGCGCATCGTACGCGCCGAGGCGGCGCCACGGCTGATGGCGGTGAACATCGACGAGGGCGAACCGGGCACGTTCAAGGATCGCTACTATCTTGAGCGCGACCCGCATCGCTTCCTCGAGGGCATGCTGATCGCGGCCTGGGCGGTAGGCATCGACGAGATTTACATTTATTTGCGCGACGAATATGCCGCCTGTCGGGCGATTCTGGAGGCGGAGCTGCGTGCTCTTCAGGCCGATGCCGCCGTGTGACCTGCCGCCGATTCAGCTGCGGCGTGGCGCCGGTGCGTACATCTGCGGCGAGGAGTCGGCCATGATCGAGTCGATCGAAGGCAAGCGCGGAATGCCGCGCTTGCGGCCGCCGTATGTCGCGCAGGTCGGCTTGTTCGGTCGACCGACGCTCGAGCACAACATGGAAACGCTCTACTGGGTGCGCGATATCCTCGAGAAGGGCGCCGAATGGTTCGCCGGACAGGGGCGAAACGGGCGCAAAGGACTGCGCTCGTTTTCCGTTTCCGGACGCGTGGCGAAGCCCGGCGTGTACCTGGCCCCCGCAGGAATCACGGTGCGCGAGCTCATTGCCGAGTTCTGCGGCGGCATGCTTCCCGGGCACGAGTTCTATGCCTATCTTCCGGGCGGCGCGTCCGGCGGTATTCTGCCCGCGGCGCTGGGCGATATCGCGCTCGATTTCGACACGCTGCAGCCGTACGGTTGCTTCATCGGCTCGGCGGCGGTGATGGTCCTGTCGCAGCATGATCGCGCCCGCGACGCGGCGCTCAACCTGATGCGCTTCTTCGCCGACGAGTCCTGCGGCCAATGCACGCCTTGTCGCGTCGGGACGGAAAAAGCGGTCGGCCTCATGGCGCGGGAACAGTGGGACGCAACCCTGCTCAACGACTTGTCGCAGGCGATGACCGACGCGTCGATTTGCGGTCTGGGCCAGGCCGCGCCCAATCCGATCGCCTGTGTATTCAAGTACTTTCCGCAGGAGCTCGCATGACCGTCGGCCGGATGCCCGCACGAGAGGACAGGGTCATGAACGCACCACTGACGCAGGCACTGGAGCAGGAGCGCATCACCTTCAGGCTCAACGGCGAGGACGTTGCCGCGCTTGCCGACGGAGACGATCATCGAGGTTGCCGACCGCGCCGGCGTTTCCATCCCCCGCCTATGCTACAAGCCCGGCATGCGGCCGGACGGCAATTGCCGCGCCTGCATGGTCGAAATCAAGGGCGAGCGCGTCCTCGCGCCGTCCTGCTGCCGCCGCCCTGTCGCGGCGATGGAGGTCACCAGCGACAGCGCCCGGGCGCGTGCATTCGCAGCGCATGATCGTCGAGTTGCTCGCTTCCGACATGCCGGCCAAGGTCTACCGGACCGATTCGGAGCTGGCGCACTGGCAGCGGGAGCTCGGCGTGGGCAAGCCGCGCTTCGACGCGCGGGCGCAGCCGGCAGCCGATGTTTCGCATCCGGCCATGGCGGTCAACCTCGATGCGTGCATACAGTGCACGCGCTGCGTCCGCGCATGCCGCGAGGAGCAGGTCAACGACGTCATCGGCTACGCCGTTCCGCGGCGCTCATTCGCAGATCGTCTTCGACCTCGACGATCCAATGGGCCAATCGACATGCGTGGCCTGCGGTGAGTGCGTCCAGGCCTGCCCGACCGGCGCGCTTGCCCCTGCCCATGACGCCTACCTCGTACCCGTCGATCGCACCGTGGCGTCGGTCTGCCCCTATTGCGGCGTGGGCTGCCAGCTCACCTACCACGTCAAGGACAACCACATCGTCCGGGTGGAAGGCCGCGACGGACCGGCGAACCACGAGCGACTGTGCGTCAAGGGCCGCTTCGGCTTCGATTACGCGCACCACCCGCAGCGCCTGACCCGGCCGCTGATCCGCAAGCCCGGGGTGCCGAAATCGGCCGACTTCACGATGGACCCGGCGAACGTGCTGTCGGTGTTCCGCGAAGCGAGCTGGGACGAAGCGCTGGAGCTCGCAGGCGGCACGCTCAGGCGCATCCGCAGATGAGCATGGCGGCCGCGCACTGGCCGGCTTCGGCTCGGCCAAGGGATCGAACGAGGAGGCGTATCTGTTCCAGAAGCTCGTGCGCACCGGCTTTGGTTCGAACAATGTCGATCACTGCACGCGGCTCTGCCATGCCTCGAGCGTCGCGGCGCTGCTCGAGGGCATCGGCTCGGGCGCGGTATCGAATCCGGTGATGGACGTCATGCAAGCCGAGGTGATCTTTCTCATCGGCGCCAATCCGGTGGTCAATCATCCGGTCGCCGCGACGTGGATGAAGAACGCCGTCAAGCGTGGCACGAAGCTCATCCTGGCCGATCCGCGTCGCTCGGAGCTCGCGCGGCACGCGACGCATTACCTCCAATTCAAGCCGGATACCGACGTCGCGCTTCCTCAACGCGATGCTGCATACGATCGTCGAAGAGGGCCTGGTCGACGAACGCTTCGTGGCCGACCGCACCAGCGGCTACGACGCCATCCGGAAAAACGTCGAAGGCTACAGCCCGGAAGCGATGGCCGCGCTGTGCGGTGATTCCGGCGTCGACGATTCGCGAGGTCGCGAGGCTCTACGCGAGTTCGCGCGCGTCGATGATCTTCTGGGGCATGGGCATCTCGCAGCACGTGCACGGCACCGACAACGCCCGCTGCCTGATCGCGCTCGCGCTGGTCACCGGGCAGGTCGGGCGGCCTGGAACCGGCCTGCATCCGCTGCGCGGGCAGAACAATGTTCAGGGGGCGAGCGACGTCGGCCTGATCCCGATGATGTATCCGGACTACAAGCGCGTCGACAACGCCGATGTCCAAAGCAGCTTCGAGGCGCTGTGGCAGCAGACGCTCGATCCCCAACCGGGCCTCACGGTCGTCGAGATCATGAACGCGGTGCACGCCGGCCAGATCCGCGGCATGTACATCATGGGCGAAAACCCGGCGATGTCCGATCCCGACGTGCGCCATGCCCGCGAGGCGCTGGCCGAGCTCGAGATGCTTGTCGTGCAGGACATCTTTCTCACCGAGACGGGGTATCTCGCCGATGTGATCCTTCCGGCGTCCGCGTTTCCGGAAAAGACGGGCACGTTCACCAATACCGACCGCTCGGTGCAGATCGGCCGCCAGGCGCTCGATCCGCCCGGCGAGGCGCGACAGGATCTGTGGATCATCGTCGAGGTCGCCAAGCGCCTCGGCCTCGATTGGCATTACGCGCATCCGCGCGAGGTGTTCGCGGAAATGCGCAAGGCGATGCCGTCGATTGCCGGCATCAGCTGGGAGCGGCTCGAGCGCGAGCACGCGGTGACCTATCCCTGCGCGGGCGACGACGATCCGGGGCAGCGCGTGGTGTTTACCGAGCAGTTTCCGACCGCGACGGGCAAGGGACGCTTCGTCCCTGCGCGACATCATTCCGGCCGCGGAGCAGCCCGATGCCGAGTATCCGTTCGTGCTCATCACCGGCCGCCAGCTCGAGCACTGGCATACCGGGAGCATGACGCGGCGGACCGAGGTGCTCGACACGATTGAGCCGGTGCCGGTGGCTTCGCTGCATCCCGACGATTTGCGCGCGCTCGGCGTGTCACCCGGGGAGACGATTCGCGTGGCGTCACGCCGGGGCGACATCGCGCTCGCGGCGCGGGCCGACGAGCGGCACGCCGCGCGGCGCGGTCTTCATCCCGTTCTGCTACTACGAAGCCGCCGCGAACCTGCTCACCAACCCGGTGCTCGATCCGTTTGGCAAGATCCCGGAGTTCAAGTACTGCGCGGTGCGCGTGTCACGGCGAGTGCCACCGTCGGCGAGGCGCGCGGCTACAGCCGGACGAGCCGCGCTCGCGGACGACTGACGTCAGCGCCGCGCGCGGAAAACCCGGGCCAGCTGCTCGGCGCGGTCGGCGAGCAGGCCCGCCGCGTCGGCCAGGCAGGCTTCGAGCGTGGCGGGACCGAAGGTGATCGAGTGGCAGCCGGCGAAATGGCGGCTGAGCTCGGGCAAGGCGTCGCGATCGATGCCGCCGGAGACCAGCGTCGCCGGCACGCCCTTCAGCGCGGCGCGCCGCGCCGCGACCCAACGGCGTCTTGCCGAGCAACGTCTGCCGATCGCTGCGACCCTCGCCGGTGATGAGCCAGTCCGCGCCGGCGAGCGCGGCATCGAGGCCGAGCAGGTCGGCGACGACCTCCGCGCCGGAGCGAAGCTCGCCGCCGAGCAGCAGCAAGACGAAGCCCAAGTCCCCCGGCGGCACCCGCTCCGGGACGATCCCGCGCGCGCGCCCGAGCGCCGCTCTCCGCCAGCGCCGCAAAGTGCGCGAGCCGGGCATCGATCTCCGCCACCGCTTCCGGCGCACGCCTTTCTGCGGCCCGAAGATGGCCGTCGCGCCGCGCTCGCCGCACAGCGGATTGTTGACGTCGGACATGATCGTGATATGCGCTTGAGCCAGGCGCGGATCGAGGCCGCTCGTGTCGACGCCGCGCCAGCGCGGCGAGTCCCGGCGGGCGTCGGCTCGACCGTGCGCCCGTCGGCATCGACGAGCTTCAGGCCCAAGCCGACGAGCAGGCCGGCGCCGCCGTCGTTGGTGCTGCTCCCGCCCAGCCCCACCATGATGCGGCGGATGCCCGCGTCGAGTAGCTCGCTGCATCAACTCGCCCACGCCGCGCGTGCTGCGCCGCTCGACCGGCATGCGCAATGCCCGCCGGCGTCGGTCAGGCCGACGACCTGCGCGATCTCGATCAACGCGGTGTCCGCCGCGATCACGCCGTAGGCGGCCTCGACGGGGCGCCGGCTGCGCCGCTGACGCGCGCCGTGCGCCGCTGCCCGCCCGCCGACAGCACGGCGTCGAGCGTGCCCTCGCCGCCGTCGGCGAGCGGCACGAGGCGCAGATCGGCATCGGGCCACACCCGGCGCAGGCCGGTGGCGATCGCCGTCGGCTGCCTGCGCTGGCGGACACCGAACCCTTGAACGAGTCCGGGGCGATGACGACTCGAGGCGGGGGCGCCGGCATGCTCGTCAGCGCGCCGCGCGTGGCGCGGCGCAGCCGATCGCGCACGGCATGCCATTCGGGCCCGTCCGGCGGCGCTTCGATCCAGATTTCGTCCGCGGCGAGCGCATCGAGCGCGCGCAGGTTCGCATAGAGCTGCTGCGCGTAGGCCGTGTCGTGCGCCGGCGCGTCGAACCAGGCGCCGTCGAACAACGGCGGTTGCGCACCGAATGGGCGAGCACGGCGATATGCGCGCCCGGGCGGGCGAGCTGCCCGAGGGCGGCGGCCAGCTCGGCCGAGCGGCAGCAGGCGCGCCGGCGTGCGCGGCGCGTAATGGGTCGTCAAGCGTGCCGGATGCGCGCGGGGCGCTCGCGCGCGCCGATCCGCGGGCGCATGCCCGAGCACGCGCGCCAGCTGCGCGACCGATACGGCGCCGGGACGCAGCAGCACCGCTTCGCCATCGGTAAAGGCGACGATGGTCGACTCGATGCCGTGGTGGCAGGGACCGCCGTCGAGGATCAGCGCGATCTCTTGACCAAAGTCGTCGGCGACGTGCTGCGCGGTCGTCGCGCTGACGCGGCCGAAGCGGTTGGCCGAGGGTGCGGCGATGCCCTCGCCGCCGAGGGCCGCAAAGCTCGCCAGCAACGCCTGCGCCACGGCGTGGCCAGGGAACGCGCAGACCGACGCTGTCCTGGCCGCCGGTGACGACATCACCGACTCTCGGGCCGGCGCGGCAGGATCAAGGTCAGCGGCCCGGGCCAGAACGCCTCGCGCCAGCGCGCGCGCCGCCGGCGGGAATCGCGCGCGCCCAGCGCGGCAGCATCGCACGCGTCGGCGATGTGCACGATCACCGGATGCTCGGCCGGCCGCGCTTTGGCGGCGAAGATCCGCCGCACCGCCGCCGGCGTTGCGCGCGTCCGCGCCCAGGCCGTACACGGTCTCGGTCGGAAACGACACGAGCTGCCCGTCGCGCAGCAGGCGCGCCGCGCGGTCGATGTTGGCGGGGGTCGGGGCAACGATCATGCGCTCGCGCGCGCGCAGTGCGCCGAACCGCGACGGCGCATGGCCGGGAGACGGCTCGCGGCAGCGGGATTTGGTAGAATGCCCGACTTTGCGCGCCCCGGATAGCCCGGGTCGGCCGCCCAGCCGAGCACGGAGCGCTGATGAGCGATTTTCTTTTCACGTCGGAATCGGTTTCGGAGGGTCATCCGGACAAGGTGGCCGACCAGATTTCCGACGCGGTCCTCGACGCGATTCTAGCGCAGGACCCGCATGCGCCGGGTGGCCGCCGAAACGCTGGTGTCCACCGGCCTGGTGGTGCTGACCGGTGAGATCACGACCGACCACAAGCACGATTACGCGCGCATCGCGCGCGACACCATCCATCGCATCGGCTACACCGATCCCGAACTGCGCTTCGACGCCGAGGGCTGCGCGGTGATGGTCTGCTACGGCCGGCAATCGCCGGATATCGCGCGCGGGGTCGAGCGCACCTCCGAGGAGTACATGAACCAGGGCGCCGGCGACCAGGGCCTGATGTTCGGCTACGCCTGTGACGAAACGCCGGCCCTGATGCCGTTTCCGATCTACTACGCGCACCGCCTGGTGCAACGGCAGAGCGAAGTGCGCCGCGACGGTCGGCTGCCGTGGCTGCGGCCCGACGCCAAATCGCAGCTGACGGTTCGCTATGCCGACGGCCGGCCGAAGAGCATCGAGACCGTCGTCCTCTCGACGCAGCATCACCCGAGCATGAATCACAAGCAGAAGGAGCTCGCCGAGGCGGTGATCGAGGTGATCATCAAGCCGGTGCTGCCCAAGGAGATGCTCGGCAACACGCGCTATCTGGTGAACCCGACCGGCCGCTTCGAGATCGGCGGACCCCATGGCGACGCGGGTCTGACCGGACGCAAGATCATCGTCGACACCTACGGCGGCGCGGCGCCGCACGGCGGCGGCGCGTTCTCCGGCAAGGACCCGTCCAAGGTCGATCGCTCGGCGGCCTACGCCGCGCGCTACGTGGCGAAGAACATCGTCGCCGCGGGCATTGCCCGGCAATGCCAGGTGCAGCTGTCGTACGCCATCGGTGTCGCCCAGCCGATCAACGTCACCGTCTACACGGAGGGCACCGGGAAGATCGCCGACGACAAGATTGCGGCGCTGGTCAGCGCCCACTTCGACCTGCGGCCGAAGGGCATCATCCAGACGCTCGACCTGCTGCGGCCGATCTACCTCAAGACCGCGGCGTACGGCCACTTCGGCCGCGACGAGCCGGAGTTCACCTGGGAAGCGAGCGACAAGGTCGAGCTGCTGCGCGACGCGGCCGGGCTTCGCGGCGCGACGCCGGCGCGCGCCCAGCCCCATCCGGAACCGGCGACATGATCCTCCGCGGCGCGCGTCGCGCCAGGCCAGCCCGAGGCGCGAGCGGCGCGGACGATCGCCGGCCGGGATCGCGCTGGCCGACGCTGAGCCTTGGCGTCGTGCGCGACGCCGCCGCCGCTGCGCGAGATCGACGCCTCGGCCGACGGCTCGCGCGTCACTCTCGCGCCGGGGCAGGCGCTTCAGGTCACGGTCGACACCAATCCGGCGACCGGCTATCGGTGGGTGATCGAACGCGGCGCCGCGGCGGTGCTGTAGCCGGTCGGCCAACCGCTGTACACGCCGAGTCTCGACCAGCGCTCCGCTGGTGGGCGCCGGCGGCACGATGACGTTTGATTTCGTCGCCGGCGCGGCGGGCCGCGACACGCTGCAGCTGGCCTATCGGCGGATCGGCCGCGAACGACGCCGCCGCGGCGCGCAGCTTCCGCGTCGAAGTCGTGGTGCAATAGGCACCGCAGCGCCGCCCGACGCTCGCCTCTTGCCCGAGCCCCGCGCTGCGAGGTTGCGGCCGCGAACGCGCGGACCTAGCGCTGCGCCGGCAAGGGGATGAACTCGGTTTCGCCGGGAACCGGCGGGAACTGCTGCTCGCTGCCAGCGCTTGCTGGCGGCGTCGATGAGCGCGCGCGAGCTGGCGACAAAATTCCACCAGATCAGGTAGTCGCCCGGCAAGCGGCGCGCCGCCAAGCAGCATCGCCCGCGCGCCGGCCGGCGCTTCGAGGCGCGACGTGGACCCGCGCTGGGCAGCACGCCAAGATGGCGCTCGGGCAGGGGCTCGCCGGCGATGCGGATCTCGCCGGCGACCGCATACACGCCGCGCTCCTCGTGCTCGGGCGGCAACTCGACCGCTGGCGCCGGGCTGCATCTCGACGCGCAAGGTAGTGCATGGGCGAAAACACCGGCGTCGGCGCGCGCTGACCGAACGCGGTGCCCGCCAGCAGGCGCATCGTTACGCCCGGAAAGCGCGATCTCCGGCAGCGCCGCCTTCGGCTGATGGCTGAAGGATGGATCGACGCTGCTCCGTGCTCCTTCGGCAGCGCGACCCAGGTCTGGATGCCGTGCATGCGATGGCCGCGCGCCCTGGCCTCCGGCGCGGTGCGTTCGGAATGGACGATGCCGCTGCCCGGCGGTCATCCAGTTCACGGCGCCCGGTTCGATGCGCTGCACGCGTGCCCAGGCTGTCGCGATGGATCATGTCGCCCTCGAACAGGTAGGTCACCGTCGCCAGTCCGATGTGCGGGTGCGGCCGCACATCGGCCCCGTCGCCGGGCGCAAACGCGATCGGCCCGAAGTGGTCGAAGAAAATGAACGGCCCGATCATCTTGGCCGGCAACGACGGCAGCAGCCGCTGCACCGTGAAGCCGCCCAGGTCGCGGGCGTGGGGATTGAGGATCAGCATGGGGAAAGCCTCCAGCGGTAGTGTAGCGCCCGCCCGCGGCGACAAAAGCAGCGTCGGCGAGGCGCGCGCATCGCGGCGCGGGTCGACGGGCAGGAACGGCGGCGACCCTGGGCGATGCGTTTCGGCTACTACGACCGGCTCTCGCCGGCACGCAAGAGGATCTATCGCCGCAGCGACGACGATCGTCGGCGCTCGGCCTGCCGCCCGGCTTGGATCTGGGCGCGACCGTCGTGCGCATCGAAGCCGCGCTGCGCGCCGACAACCGCGCGGCGGTGCAGCGCGAGTGCCAGAGCCTTCATCGACGCGCTGGTCGCGGGCTACCACGTGCCCGGCGTCCGGGTGCGCGTGCTGGCCGCGCGCCCCGCCGATGACTATGGCGAGCTGCATGGGCTCTACGAGCCCGAGGACGGGCGCGCGCTGCCGCGGCTCACCGCCTGGATGCGTACGGCGCAGCGGCGGCAGGTCGTTGCCTTCAAGACTTTCCTGCGCACGGTCATCCATGAGCTCTGCCATCACCTCGACTACGAGCTGTTCGCCCTCGAGGAGACTTTCCATACCGAAGGCTTCTACAAGCGGGAATCGAGCCTGGTGAGCGCGCTGCTCGCGCAGCGGCAGGCGCGCGATCGAGCGGTCGCCGCCGCGTAGTCCGCGGCACCGCTTGGCAATGCGCTAAGCTTGCGCTATAATCCACGCTCCTCCTCGAGGAGCGTTGCAACAGGTCGGCCAGGCGTTTGACTGCGCCGCCCTGCCAGGCTCGAGGGACTTCCGACTTTGCAACGGCGCTCGTTGAACCGCGGCTCGCGCGCGGGGTGACGAGTGAAACCCCACAGCGCGGTCCCCGACAAGGAGCGACTGATGAACGCTGTGACCGACACCCGCAACTTCACCGACTTCAAGGTCGCCGACCTCGCGCTCGCCGACTGGGGGCGCAAGGAAATTGCCATCGCCGAGACCGAGATGCCCGGCCTCATGGCGATTCGCGAGGAATTTGCGCCGCAGCAGCCGCTGCGCGGCGCGCGCATCGCCGGCTCGCTGCACATGACGATCCAGACCGCGGTGCTGATCGATACGCTCAAGGCGCTCGGCGCAGAAGTCCGCTGGGCATCGTGCAACATCTATTCGACCCAGGATCACGCCGCGGCGGCCGTTGCGGCGGCGGGCACGCCGGTGTTCGCGTACAAGGGCGAAACCCTCAGCGAGTACTGGGAGTTCACGCACCGCATTTTCACATGGCCGGGCAAGCTCGGCGCCGAACATGATCCTCGACGACGGCGGCGACGCGACGCTGCTCGTCCACCTGGGAGCGAAGGCGGAGAGCGACCGTTCGGTCATTTCGCACCCGGCCAACGAGGAAGAGTTCGCCCTGTTCGCCGCCATCGCGAGGCGCCTGGCCGTGGATGCGCATTTCTATTCGCGCATTCGCACGCAGATCAAGGGCGTGACCGAAGAGACAACGACCGGCGTCAAGCGCCTCTACCAGATGCACAAGGAAGGCACGCTCGGCTTTCCCGCGATCAACGTCAACGACTCGGTCACCAAGTCGAAATTCGACAACCTGTACGGCTGCCGCGAATCGCTGGTCGACGGCATCAAACGCGCGACCGACGTGATGATCGCGGGCAAGATCGCGCGTGGTCAACGGCTACGGCGACGTCGGCAAGGGCTCGCGCCCAGGCGCTGCGCGCGCTCTCGGCGCAGGTGTGGGTGGCCGAGATCGACCCGATCTGCGCGCTGCAGGCGGCGATGGAAGGCTATCGCGTAGTCACGATGGACTACGCCTGCGACAAGGCGGACATCTTTGTTACCGCGACCGGCAACATCGACGTGATCACCCACGAGCACATGCGCCGGATGAAGCACAACGCCATCGTCTGCAACATCGGGCACTTCGATAACGAGATCGACGTCGCCGCGCTGAAGGCCTACACCTGGGAGAACATCAAGCCGCAGGTCGATCACATCGTCTTTCCCGACGGCAAGCGCATCATCCTGCTTGCCTCGGGACGGCTGGTGAACCTCGGCTGCGCGACGGGGCATCCGAGCTATGTCATGTCGAGTTCGTTCACCAACCAGGTGATGGCGCAAATCGAGCTGTGGGGCGATGCGCAGTCCGGCGGCAAGAAATATCCCGTCGGCGTGTACGTTCTGCCCAAGCATCTCGACGAGAAAGTCGCGCGCCTGCAGTTGAAGAAACTGGACGCGACGCTAACCGAGCTTTCCGACAAGCAGGCGCGGTACCATCGGCGTGGACCTGTCGCGGGCCCTACAAGCCGGACAGCTACCGCTACTAGTGAGGCGGTGCCTGGGCAGCGCGTGCAGGCGGCTCGCGACGGCCAAGCGGGCGGCCGCGACGATCGCAGGGGCGACGATGATGCGCATTGCCGTGATGGCCGCTGGCGGCGTGGGTGGCTACTTTGGCGCCCGGCTGGCGCAAGCCGGTCACGACGTGGCGTTTATCGCGCGCGGCCGGCACCTTGCGGCGATCCGCGAGCGCGGCCTCATCGTGCGCAGCGCCAGCCGGCGATATCCACCTCGCCGCAGGTCCTGGCGAGCGACGACCCGCGGACGCTGGGCACTTTCGACCTCGTGCTCTTCGCGGTCAAGCTCTGGGATACCGAGGCCGCCGCCGCGGCCAGCTTGCCGCTGGTCGCCGGCGGTGGCGTGGTCATTCCGTTTCAGAACGGCGTCGAGAGCATCGAACGGATCGGTGCGGTGATCGGCACGGCGCGGGTGCTGGGCGGGGCGGCGTATATCGCCGCGACGATTGCCGAGCCGGGTGTCATCGTGCATACCGGGCAGATGGCGCGCCTGCGCTTCGGGCCGGTGCTGCCGGAGCAGGAGGCGTCGGCGCGCCGCTTCCTCCAGGCCTGCACCGAGGCCGGTATCGACGCCGAGCTCGTTGCCGACGTGCGCCGTGTGCTGTGGGAGAAGTTCGTCTTCCTCAGCGCGTTTTCCGGCGTGACCAGCGCGACTCGGCAACCCATCGGCACCATCCGCAGCGATCCCGACCTGCGCGCCGTGTTCGAAGCCGCGCATGGGCGAGGCCTGGGCGGTCGGGCGCGCGCGCGGCATTGCCCTGGCCGACGAATCTGGTTGCGCAGCAGATGGTGCTCGCCGACGGCTTGCCGCCCGAGATGAAATCGTCGATGCTGAACGATCTTGTCGCCGGCAACCGCCTCGAAGCGCCGTGGCTGTCGGGGGCGGTGGCGCGCATGGCGCAAGGAATCGGCGCTGGCAGGCGCCGGTCAACGCAACCCTGTACGCGGCCGTCAAGCCTTATTGCGGCGGTGCGAGCTGACGGGCGCACCGGGGAGAACGACGATGAGACTGTTGCTCGTGTGGCTGATCAACGCGGTCGCGCTGCTCGCGCTGCCGTATCTGCTGCCGTCGATCAGCGTCGACTCGGTTCGCGGCCGCGCTCATCGCGGCGCTGGTCCTGGGCCTGATCAATACCTTCATCCGGCCGCTGCTGATACTGCTCACCCTGCCGGCGACGTTGCTCACGCTGGGACTTTTCATTTTCGTCATCAACGGCTTGCTGTTCTGGTTCGTCGGCTCCTTTGTTTCCGGCTTTCACGTCGCGGGATTCTGGCCGGCGTTTTTTGGCGCGATTGTCTACAGCATCATCTCGTGGGCGTTGTCCGCGCTCCTGGCTCAAGGCGCGACTGATCGCTTGCCCGGCGATGGGCCAGACCCCCGACCGCATCTTCAGTTTCGAGTTCTTCCCGCCCGCGACACGCGGAGGGCGTCGCCAAGCTGCGCGCAACGCGCGAGCAGCTCGCGCGGCTTGGGCCCAAGTTCTTTTCCGTGACCTACGGGGCGGGTGGCTCGACGCGCGACCGCACGCTATCGGCGGTGCTGGAAATCCAGCGCGTCCGGACAGCGGGCGGCCCCGCATGTCTCGTGCATCGGCTCGACGCGGGAGAGCGTGCGGGCGACGCTCGCAACCTATCGCGAGCACGGCATCGGGCACCTCGTCGCGCTGCGCGGCGACCTTCCCTCGGGCGCGGCCGACGTCGGTGAATTCCGCTACGCGAACGAACTGGTCGAGTTCATCCGCACAGTAAGTGGCGACTGGTTTCACATCGAAGTCGCGGCCTACCCGGAATACCATCCGCAGGCGCGCACGCCGGGCGAAGACCTCGCCAACTTCAAGCGCAAGATCGATGCCGGTGCCAATTCGGCCATCACCCAGTATTTCTTCAACGCCGACAGCTACTATCACTTTATCGACGAGGCCGCTGGGATGGGCGTCGCGGCGCCGATTGTCCCCGGCATCATGCCCATCCAGAGCTTTTCCAAGCTGGCGCGGTTTTCGGATGCCTGCGGAGCGGAGATTCCGCGCTGGATTCGGCGCAAGCTGGAAAGCTTCGGTGACGACGTCGCGTCGATCCGGGCCTTCGGCCTCGATGTCGTGACCGACCTGTGCGCGGACCTTCTGGCGCACGGCGCGCCCGGCCTGCACTTCTACACGCTCAATCAGGCGAGCCTGACCACGATGATCTGGCAGCGTCTGGGCCTGTCCTGAGACGCTGGGATTACTTGCCGCCGGGCCGGAACGACTCCAGTTCCAGCGTGATCGATTCGGTGCGGACGGTCGCCGGGTCGTGTGCTGTCCTTCTCGGTATACTGGGCATCGCGTGCTTCGCGCACGGGCGCCCTTCACCTCGGGCGCATACCAGATGGCGTCGCGCAGCGATGTTCGCGTCCGCCAGAACTCCGCATCGTCGAGCTGCACAATGCGGTAGATGTAGACCGCATTGAAGCTGCCCGCAGGCACACGTCGTCGTGCCGGGGGTGTCGACTCGCCCGTAGATCAGGATCTGGTCGGCGAGCTCGCGTGTCCTGCCTCAGCGTATCGATCACCTGTCGCCACGTCTTGCCTTGATCGAGCGGAAATTCCAGCAACTGCGCCGGCGGATTGAACGGGCGCGGCGGTTCGCGGTACAGCGATCCGGCATGCAGCCCGCCCGTGCCGTCGACCTCGTCGATCCATTCGCTGCGGCCGCTGGCGTCGACTCGGACAAAACGGATGCGCGCCGCGCGGCCCGATACCGCAATGACCTCGGCGTCCAGCTGCGACACGACACCGCGGCGCAGGTTGTCGGTGACCCGGTATTGCCAGTGATCGCCGACGGCCAGCTGCGGCGCGGCAACGCCCTCGCCCGACCGGCGCGGAGGCGCAGCCGGCCAGCCCCGAGAACGGCGCACGCGATGAATGCCGGCGCGATGCGATTCGAGTCAAACGCGGACGAGAACATGGAATTCCTCCTCCCTCAAGCAAACGCGATCCGAGCACCCGTACGCCCGGACTTGGACTGGGCGCAGCGACCTCGGTTGCCCGCGGCGCCAGCATCCGGAACTAGGCGTCCCGGTCGGTGATCGCGCCGATGCTCGCGGTCGAGACCAGTTTGATGTACTTGGCCAGCACGCCGCGGGTGTACCGCGGCGCGGGCGGCTTCCACAGCGTGCGGCGGCGCGCCAGCTCGGCGTCGCTGACGTTGAGCTGCGATGCGCAGGCTGCGCGCATCGATGGTGATCGAGTCGCCTTCCTCGACCAGGGCGATGGTGCCGCCGACGTACGCCTCCGGCGCGACATGGCCGACGACCATGCCCCAGGTGCCGCCGGAGAAGCGCCCGTCGGTGACCAGGCCGACCGATTCGCCCAGCCCCTGGCCGATCAGCGCGGAGGTGGGCGCCAGCATTTCCTGCATGCCCGGACCGCCCTTGGGGCCCTCGTAGCGGATGACGATCACGTCGCCGGGGTTGATCCGCTCGGCCATGATGGCATCGAGACACGCCGGCTCGGAGTCGAACACGCGCGCCGGGCCGGTGATCGCCGTCTTCTTCAGCCCGGTGATCTTGGCCACGCACCCCTCCGGGGCCAGGTTGCCCTTCAGGATCGCGAGGTGGCCCTGCGGATACAGCGGCCTCGACCACGGGCGGATCACCTCCTGGTCCGCGCGCGGCGTCGCTGGGAACGTCGGCGAGTTCCTCGGCCAGGGTCTTGCCCGTGATCGTCACGCATTCCCCGTGCAGCAGGCCGTGGTCGAGCAGCATGCGCAGCACCTGCGGCACGCCGCCTGCCGCGTGAAAATCGGTGGCGACGAAGCGTCCCGACGGCTTGAGCTCGCACAGCACCGGCACGCGCTTGCGCACGCGCTCGAAGTCGTCGATCGTCCATTCGACGCCGGCGGCGGCGGCGATGGCGAGGTAGTGCAGCACCGCGTTGGTCGAGCCGCCGGTCGCCATCACCAGGGCGATCGCGTTTTCGATCGCATTGCGCGTGATGATGTCGCGCGGTTTCAGGTCGAGCTCGACGGCCTTGACCAGCGCGCGCGCGGAGGTCGGCCGCGCGAGTCGGCCTTCTCGGCGTCCGGTGATGCCATCTGCGAGCTCCCGAGCAGGCTCATGCCCAGCGCCTCGAACGACGACGACATCGTGTTGGCCGTGTACTGGCCGCCGCACGCGCCGACAGCCGGGCAGGCATTGCGCTCGATGCCGTCGAAATCCTCCTGGGCCATCTTGCCGGCGGTGAACGCGCCGACGGCCTCGAACGGGCTCACGATGGTGAGCTTCTCGCCTTTCCAGAACCCCGGCTTGATAGTGCCGGCATAGACGAAGATGCCCGGGACGTTCATGCGCGCCATCGCCATCATGCCGCCCGGCATGTTCTTGTCGCAGCCGCCGACGCAGAGCACGCCGTCCATGCACTGGCCGTTGACCGCGACCTCGATGGCGTCGGCGATCACTTCGCGCGACACCAGCGAGTACTTCATGCCTTCGGTGCCCATGCCGATGCCGTCGGTCACGGTCGGGAAACCGAACACCTGCGGCATCGCACCGGCCTCCTTGAGCGCCGCCATCGCGCGATCGACCAGCGGCTGGATGCCGGCGTTGCACGGGTTCATCGTGCTGTGCCCGTTGGCCACGCCGACGATCGGCTTGTCGAAATCGCCGTCGCCGAAGCCGACCGCGCGCAGCATCGCGCGGTTCGGCGAGCGGGCCACGCCCTGGGTGATGATCCGGCTGCGGCGGTTGCTCGGCATCGGAGCATCCTCGCTCGCTCTCGTATAATCGGCGGATTCTAACAAAGCCCGCGGCGCATCCGAGCCGCGCCGGTCACCGATGCTTGTCCATCCGCAGTTCGATCCGGTTGCCTTCCACGTCGGGCCGCTGGCCGTGCGCTGGTACGGCCTGATGTACCTGATCGGGTTCGTGCTCTTCGTTGTGCTGGGCAAGCTGCGCGCCCGGCAGAACCTGCTCACCGGTTGGCACCCGCGCGACGTCGACGACATGCTCTTCTTCGGCGTGTTCGGGGTGATTCTCGGCGGCCGCCTCGGCTACGTGCTGTTCTACAAGCCGCTGTACTATCTCGCCCATCCGCTGCAGATCCTGGCGCTGTGGCAGGGCGGGCATGAGCTTTCACGGCGGCTTTCTCGGCGTGCTGATCGCGCTGGCGCTGTTCGCGCGGCAGCCGGCACAAGCGCTGGCTCGAGGTCACCGATTTCGTCGCGCCCCTGTGTCCGCTCGGGCTCGCCGCGGGGCGGCTGGGCAACTTCATCAATGGCGAGCTGTGGGGCCGACCTTCCCACCTTGCCCTGGGCGATGGTGTTTCCGCAGGTCGACGCCGTGCCGCGCCACCCGTCGCAGCTCTACGAGTTCGGCCTCGAAGGGCTCGTGCTGTTCGCGCTGGTCTGGCTCTACGCGCGGCGCCGTCGGCCGCTCGGGCGCCGTTTCGGGATTGTTCCTGATCGGCTACGGCATGCTTTCGCTTCCTGGTCGAATATGCGCGCGAACCCGACGACTTCCTCGGGATTCTTGCGCTCGGGTGGACGATGGGGCAGTGGCTGTCGCTGCCGATGATCGTCGCCGGCATCGCACTGATGGCCGTGGGCCTACTGGCGCGCCGGCAAGTCGCAACCCACGCTATTCGGTCCCTAATCGATCCGGCGGAAATCGCCCTTGAGCGACGTCGCGCGGGAAACCGCGCCCGAGCTCGCCGGCTGGGTCGCCAAGGGCGCGCCCGAGATTGATCGGCAGCAGCAGCAGCAGCAGCGCGATCAGGTCGGATACGATGCCCGGCGAGATGAGCAGCAGCGCGGCCAGCACCCGGCGGCCGCTGTCGAGCAGCCCGCGCAGGAGGGGTTGATCGCCACGCAGCGCGGCGAGCGTTTTGGCGCGGAACGTCATGCGCTCCTTACGCAGCAGCAGCACGCCGGCGATCGCGGAGGCGACCAGCCACACCAGCTGTCGGAATGCCCGTCCAACGCGCAAAGCGCATGGTCGCCAGCACGTCGAGGGCCGGGAAAATGAGTACAATCAACAAGACGACGAAACGCATGCAATCTCCTCGCCGCCGGCGGCGCTGTTCGCGATGCAACGGGCGGCTCCGCGGAGGGCCCAGTGGCAGCTCAGTCGACACCCGATCGGCAGCGCAGTCGACCGCTCAGTTGCCCGATGAGCCGGCGGCAAATCCTGCGACTCCGGGCTCGATCCTGATTCTGACCACGCTGCCCGAGCGGGCCGCGGCGCGAGGCGTTGGCGCGCGAGTTGCTCGCCACCCGGCTCGCCGCGTGCATCCAGATCGGTGCGACGGCGCAGTCACTTTATCATTGGCGCGGCCAAATCGAAACGGCGGCCGAAATCCCGATCACCATCAAGACGCGGGCGCCGGCCTCTATCCGCTTGTCGAGGAGGCGATCCGGCGCCACCATCCCTACGAACTTCCTGAAATCGTCGCTGTCCCCATAAGCTGTGGCCTGCCCGCCTACCTTGACTGGATCGCCGCGGAGACCGATGCGCCGGCCTGAACGGCGCTGGCGCCGTCTCGATGGCCGGCGCGGCTGCCGCCGCCGCTGCTCGGCGCTGCCTGGCCGGGCGCGGCCCAGCGAGCCCCTGCCGCCGGACAAGGCTTTCCGGTTCAGCGCCCGCCTGGTCGATGCCCGCACCGTCGAGGCGCGGTTCATCATCGCCGACGGGTATTACCTGTACCGGGACAAGATCCACTTCGCCATCGAGCCGGCGGCCGCCGGGCTCGCGGTACCGCAGCTGCCCGACGGGAACGGTGAAGGAAGACCAGTTTTTCGGACCGCGTGGAAACCTATCGTGGCGATGTGGTCGTCCAGCTCGCGGTGAAGGACCCGAAACCGGGCCAGCTGATCGTCATCGCAGCCGAGTCGCAGGGGTGCGCCGATATTGGCTTGTGCTATCCGCCCACGGTGCAGCGGGTTGCGCTGCGCGCTGCCCGAAGCGGGCGCGGCGGCCGCGGCGCCGAGCCAAGCGCCGAAGCAGACCTGGTTCAACTAACAGCGTTCGCCACGCAAGTGGGCGCCCGCTGCTATCTGCGATGGCGCGCCGCTTGCGCCCTTTGCTCGTCCTGGTCGATCGCCGGCGCTGCTCGCGCTGGCGGTGGGCATCGGCGTTGCCGTCTGGGAGCGGAGCCGGGCCGGATGCGAGCGCCTTGCTCGCCCTTTCGCTTCCGGACACGCACGGGACGGCCCAGCCGTTGCGCCAGTGGCGGGGCAAGGTGCTTGTGGTCAATTTTTGGGCGACCTGGTGCGCGCCCTGCCGCGAAGAGATGCCGGAATTCGTTCGCGTCCAGACGCGAGCTCGGGCCCCAGGGCGTGCAATTTGTGGGCATCGCCGTCGATCAAGCCGACAAAGTGGCGCAGTTCGCCAAGGAACTCGACCTTAACTATCCGGCGTTGATCGGCGGCTACGACGCCGTTGATCTCTCCAAGCCGCTGGGTAATCGCCTCGCTGGCCCTGCCCTTTACGGTGATCCTTGACCGCGAAGGCCAGGTCGCACATACGCAGTTGGGACCCTTTAAACCCACTCAATTGCGCGTCAATTCTGGCGAATTTGCTCTAACTCTAAGTCAATCATTTTCGTAGCAAGCATCGCGCCCGACGCCCTCCGACGCCGCTGGAGTGGGCGTCCGCCGGCGGGGACGGCCGACGGCCAGCGGATCGGGTCCGATCCGGTGCGGCCTGCCGCGAAAATGCAGCTATGCTGGACAATCTGTCGCGATCTCCTGCAAACTTGCGCCCTACTCCAGCGGGGGGTGGGGATGGATGGACCTGCGCAAGCTTAAAACACTGATCGAGCTGGTGGAAAGCTCGGGCATCGCCGAGCTTGAAATCGCCGAGGGCGAGGAGCGCGTCCGCATCACCCGGTCGCTACCGCCTGCCAGCGCGCCCGTCGTGGCGCGCCGGCGGCCGCGCCGGCGCTGCCGGCGCCGGGCAGATATCGCGTCCGCCGCCGGACGGCCGCCGCCGCGGAGGCGCCCGCAGCGGCCGAAGGCCATGTCGTCAAGTCGCCGATGGTCGGGACCTTCTACCGGTCGGCGGCGCCAGGGGCCAAGCCGTTTGTCGAGATCGGCGACGAGGTACAGGTCGGCGATCCGCTGTGCATCATCGAAGCGATGAAGCTGATGAACGAGATCGAGGCCGATCAGGCAGGCGTGGTCAAGGCAATCCTGATCGAGAACGGGCAACCCGTCGAATACGGGCAGGCGCTCGTTGTCATTGGCTAGGCGCGGCGCGAGCCGGCGCGCCGCGCGGCATCGCGTCCCGACTGCCGTTCCTCCACCAGGCTAACGTGTCGACCAAAATCGCCGGGCACTATTCGACAAGGTCCTGATCGCCAATCGGGGCGAGATTGCGCTGCGCATCCAGCGCGCTTGCCGCGAACTGGGCATCAAGACCGTGGTCGTGCATTCCGAGGCCGACGCCGACGCCAAGTACGTGCGCCTGGCCGACGAATCGGTTTGCATCGGGCCGCCGCCATCGGCGCTGAGCTACCTCAACATCCCGGCCATCATCAGCGCGGCGGAAGTCACCGATGCGCAGGCGATCCATCCGGGTTACGGCTTTCTTGCCGAGAACGCCGACTTCGCGGAGAAAGTCGAGAAGAGCGGCTTCGTTTTCATCGGCCCGCGTCCGGAAACGATTCGGCTCATGGGCGACAAGGTGAGCGCGAAAATCGCGATGACCAAGGCCGGCGTGCCCTGCGTGCCGGGGTCGGTCGGCGCGCTACCGGACGACCCGAAGGAAATCGTCAAGCTCGCCCGCGAGATCAAATACCCGGTGATCATCAAGGCCGCCGGCGGCGGCGGCGGGCGCGGCATGCGCGTCGTCCATACCGAAGCCGCGCTGCTGCCTGCGGTGAGCCTGACCAAGGCGGAAGCGCTGGCGGCATTCGGCAACGCGACCGTGTACATGGAGAAATACCTCGATAACCCGCGGCACATCGAGATCCAGGTGCTGGCGGACGCGCACAAGAACACGGTGCACCTTTTTGAGCGCGACTGCTCGATGCAGCGCCGGCACCAGAAAATAATCGAGGAGGCTCCGGCGCCGGATATTCCCCGCGCTCGCTCGCGCGCATCGGCGAACGCGCGGTCGAGGCCTGCCGCAAGATCGATTACCGCGGCGCGGGAACATTTGAGTTCCTGTATCAGGACGGCGAATTTTTCTTCATCGAGATGAATACGCGCATCCAGGTAGAGCACCCGGTCACCGAACTCATCACGGGCATCGACCTGGTGCAGCAGCAGTTGCGCGTCGCGGCCGGGCAGAAGCTGGCCTTTCGCCAGCGCGATATCGTGCGCCGCGGCCACGCCATCGAGTGCCGCATCAACGCCGAGGATCCGGAGACGTTCGTTCCCTCGCCCGGGCGCATCACGTCGTACCACGCGCCGGGCGGGCCCGGCATCCGGGTCGATTCGCACGTGTACCAGAACTATGTTGTGCCGCCGCATTACGACTCGATGGTTGGCAAGGTCATCGCCTTTGGCGACACGCGCGAGCAGGCGATCGCGCGCATGCGGGTGGCGTTATCGGAAATGATCGTCGAAGGCATCAAGACCAACATTCCGCTGCATCAGGAGCTGCTGCTGGAAGATTCGTTCCTGCGCGGCGGTACGTCGATCCACTACCTCGAGCAGCGAATGGCGAAGCGCAAGTCCGGCGCCTGAGCACCGCGCGCGGCCGCCGCATCGATGCCGTATCGCGCGCTCTGCTTCGACGCGTCGGCGCGAATGCGGCGGAGCGCTGGGCCGACGCGCTGCTCGGCGCCGGCGCGCTTTCGGTCGACGTGGCGGACGCGCGGGCCGGGACGCCGGCCGAGCGGCCCCTGGTACGGCGAACCGGGCGTCGGCGACGTACCGCCGTGGCCGCGTTAGCCGGCTCGTCGCGCGCTGTTCGACGCGGCGCGCCGACGTCGAAGCGGCGCTGGCGAGCGCCGCCGCCCAGCTCGAGCGGTCGCCCCCCACGCACTCGCTGGCCGCGATCGCCGATGCCGACTGGGTGCGCGAGACCCAGGCGCAGTTTGCGCCGCTGCGCGTGAGCGAGCGGTTGTGGATCGTGCCCTCTTGGCGGGAGCCGGTCGTCGCCGCCGCCATCAACGTCAGCCTCGATCCGGGACTGCGCCTTCGGAACCGGCAGCCATCCGACCACACGCGCTCTGCCTGCGCTGGCTCGCCGAGCAATGTGGTCCCGCAGCACGTCAGTGCTCGACTACGGCTGCGGCTCGGGCATCCTGGCCATTGCCGCGGCGAAGCTCGGGGCGCGGCACGGTGGTCGGCGTCGACGTCGATCCGCAGGCGATTGCCGCGAGCCGAGCGAACGCCCTGGCCAACGGGGTCGCCGCGCATTTCAGCCTGCCCGGCGAGTTGCCCGCGCAGCCGTTCGATGTCGTGGTGGCGAACATCCTCGCCAATCCGCTTGAGCTGCTAGCTCCCCTGTTGGCGCGACGCGTGCGGCCCGGCGGCCAACTCGTCCTCTCCGGGATCCTCGAGGCGCAGGCCGACCGCGTGGCGGCAGTGTATGCGCGATGGTTTAATATCGCCCCATGGGGGAGCGCGGAAGGATGGATTGCGCTCGCAGGCGTGCGCTTGGCGCCCTGACCAGCGCCGCGCGATTCGGCGCCGCACGATGGCTGAACAGGAATTCACGCGTTGTCCGGGCTGCAAGACGATCTTTCGCGTGACGCCGCAGCAGCTTACGCTGCGCGGCGGCCAGGTTCGCTGCGGGCATTGCCACACCGTATTCAACGGCGTCGCCGCGCTGCTTTCGCTCGCGCCGCGGCCGCGTCCCGAGCGCAGCGAGCCGGTGCTCGACGAAGCCGCCCTCGGGCCGCCGACCGTCACGCTGCGCTCGGCCCACGCGCTCGAGCCCGCGGCGGCCGCTGACGACGGTCCGGAGCGGCGCACCGAACCTTCCGTCGAGGCGGCGCTGGCCGACGACGAGGCCATGACAGCAGCGACCCCGAAGCCGCGTACGCAGCCCGTTTTTCTTGGCAGGAAAAGCGCGTTCGCCGCGGGTTGCCGGCGTGGATCTATGCGTGCGGCTGTGCCGCTGCTGGTGCTGCTGCTGGCCGGGCAGGCCCTGTTCCATTTCCGCGATGCCGATCGCCGCCCACTGGCCGACGACGCAAGCCCGCGCTGATCCGGCTTTGCGCTGCCGCAGGCTGCGAGCTGCATGCGCTCCAGGAGATCAACGGCTTGGTCGCATCGAAGCCTCGGATCTGCAAGCCGGATCCCGCCCACAAGGGCCTGCTGATCCTCTCGGCGACGATCAGCAACCGCATGCCCTACCCGCTCGCCTACCCGTACCTCGAGTTGACCCTTTCCGATCTCGAGAAGCAGACACAGCAGGACGTGGTGGTCGTGCGCCGCGCCTTCGCGCCGCAGGAATACGTCGAGCGGCACCGCCGATCTGGACAGCGGCATTCCCGGCAACGGGGAACTGAGCGTGAAGTTATTCATCGACGCCAGCGCCACCACCCAAGCGGGCTATCAGGTCTACCTGTTTTATCCCTAGCGGCGCGCCGGCGCGTCTAGCCCTGGACCCAGGGCAAGCCGGCTTTGCGCCAGCCGCCGAGCGTACTGCGGTGGCCCTCCGGATCCTTCGGGCCTTCGAAGCCCTCGAGCATGTTGAATGCCATGGGTAGCCCGCCGCCGCCGCCGCGCGCGCCGCGCTGTCGGAACGCTGGCCGCTGCGGCACAGGAATAACAGCGGCGCGTCCGGATCGGCCGCTGCGGCTCGCAATTCATCGAGAAAGCGTGGATTGCGAGCACCGCTCGGATAAGTCGTCCATTCGATCAGGATGCTCCCCGGCACGTGGCCGACGTATTCCCATTCGGGCCGCGTCCGAACGTCGATCAGCCGCGCGTCCGGAAACGCTGCCAGCAGGGCGTGGGCCTCCTCGGGCAATACCGCACCATAGTAGGGCAGAGCCGAGTTCGGCGCCGCGTTTTTGCGCTGCAGCCAGAACCTTGTCGGCGATCGTCAGTCATCGTATTTCCGTCTCGCTTGGGTCGGGCGCTGCGAGCGCGAGCCGCGGCAACGCTCAACCGCGTTTCCTGTGGTACCTAGCATACGCCAAGCTGGCCGGCGTGGAGCCGGGACGCCCCGTCGGTCGTCTTGCTGCACCACGGCGTCGCAGTGGCGCATCGGCGCGCCTCATCCTGGTGCGGAACGATCGCCCTGCCTGGCGCCCTCGGCGGTGCGCAGCCCCGTGTCAGCGCGTCCGGCTTATGGCATAGTTTCTGCTGTTCGTTGGTCTGCGAAAAACTCCGCTCTATCGCCTCAAATTCCATCGCATCGCTTCGGTCTCAACAGGAGAAACGCATGGCTGCACCCGCCGATGTGCTCAAGACAATCAAGGACAAGGAGGTCAAGTTCGTCGACTTGCGGTTTACCGACACGCGCGGCAAGGAACAGCACGTGCAGGTGCCGGCGAAGGTGTTCACCCAGGACAAGTTCGACAACGGCCACGCCTTCGACGGTTCGTCGATTGCCGGCTGGAAGGGGATCGAAGCCTCCGACATGTTGCTCTCGCCGGACGCGGATGCGGCCCGGATCGACCCGTTTACCGACGAGACGACGTTGAATATCACCTGCGACGTGATCGAGCCGATGGACGGCAAAGGCTACGATCGCGACCCGCGCTCGCTGGCCAAGCGCGCCGAGGCCTACCTCAAGTCGACCGGCATTGGCGACACCGCCTATTTCGGCCCCGAGCCCGAGTTCTTCATCTTCGATTCGGTCACCTGGGGCGTCGACATGTCCGGCTGCTTCGTGAAGATCAAGTCGGAAGAGGCGCCGTGGTCGTCGGGCGTGGAGTACGAGGGCGGCAACATGGCGCACCGGGCGCCGGTCAAGGGCGGGTATTTTCCGGTGCCGCCGATCGACACGCTGCAGGACATCCGCAACGCGATCGCGCTCGCGCTCGAGGAACAGGGGGTCGAGGTCGAAGTGTTCCACCACGAGGTGGCGGCGGCCGGCCAGAACGAGATCGGGACGAAATTCAACACCCTGGTCAAGCGCGCGGACTGGATGCAGATCCTCAAGTACACGGTGCATATGGTCGCGCACACCTACGGCAAGACCGCGACCTTCATGCCCAAGCCGATCGTCGGCGACAACGGGTCCGGCATGCACGTGCACCAGTCGGTCTGGAAGAGCGGGCAGAACCTGTTCGCGGGCAACGGCTACGCTGGCCTGTCCGAACTCGCGCTGTACTACATCGGCGGGATCATCAAGCATACCAAGGCGCTCAACGCCATCACCAACCCGGGAACCAACTCGTACAAGCGCCTGGTGCCCGGGTTTGAGGCGCCGATCAACCTGGCCTATTCGGCGCGCAATCGCTCGGCGGCATGCCGCATTCCCTACGTCAGCAACCCGAAGGGGCGGCGCGTCGAAGTGCGCTTTCCCGGACCCGACGGCCAATCCCTACCTGGCGTTTGCGGCCATGCTCATGGCGGGGCTGGACGGGGTGCAGAACAAGATCCATCCCGGCGATCCGCTGGACAAGAACCTGTACGACCTCGAACCCGAGGAAGCGGCGAAGGTGCCGCATCCCTGCGCTTCGCTCGAGGAAGCGCTCGAGAACCTGGAACGCGACCGCGAATTCCTGACCCGCGGCGGCGTGTTCTCGAATGACATGCTCGACGCGTACGTCGCGCTCAAGATGGAGGAGGTCACGCGCTTCCGCATGACGACTCATCCGATCGAGTTCGACATGTATTACAGCCTTTGAATCACCTGCGGTAGCGCGCGTGGCGCGGCGGCCGGGCCGACGGCGCGCCACGCCCAGCGTTTGATACACTGCGCCGCTATGCCGCAGCTCGAACACCGTTTCGCATTCGCCTGGTGCATGCGCGCCGCGTGCTGGTGCGCGATCGCCCTGGTGGCGCCGTCCCACGCGGCCACCCTCCAGGAAAGGGCGCGGGATTCGGGGTGCATCAACAAGCCCGCGGTCGTCGAAGGCGAGACTTATCGGTGCATGACCAAGTCCGGCGCCGCCTACTTCAACGTTCCCGGCGTGCCCGGTCGGCCGGAGCGGGGCGGCAGCCCGAGCGCCGCCCCTTCGGGATTTCCGAAGGTGGATGCCGGCACCCAGAAGGGCCGCGACGACTTGCGCCGCAAAGTGCTGACCGAAGAGCTCGCGACCGAAGAGAAGCTGCTTGGCGACGCGCGCGTCGCCCTTGGCAACGGGGCGCCGCCGGCCACGCCGGAAGAGCAGGCCGTGCCGCAGAAATACGCCGACCGGGTGGCGCGGCTGCGACAGGCCGTCGTCGCTGCATGAAAAGAATATCGAGGCGCTGAAGAAGGAGCTCGCCGCAACGCGCTAGACTGCCGGGCCGCGCGCCACGGGCGCGGAACTTGCTAGGTAGCTTGATTGCTGCTGCAATCCCGCGATAGCGCATGTCTGTCCAACCGTTTTCCTTGGCCGCCGACGATCGGCCGGGACCCTATCCCGGGTTGGAGCTGCTCGCGACCGCGGTGCTGTTGCTCGACGCCGGTCTCGATGTCTGTTACGCCAATCCCGCCGCGGAGAATTTGTTCGAGGTCTCGCGACGACAGTTGCTCGGCCTTGCGGTGCGGGTGCTGTTTGGCGACGCGCCGGCGCTGTTGCAGGCAATCGACAAGGCGCTGGCCACCGGCGCGTCATACACCGAACAGGAGGTGGAGCTCGCGGTCAACGGCAAGCCGCGGCTGCACCTCTCCTGCACGGTGTCGGTGGTCGAAGCCGAAGGCGCGCGGCTCCTGCTCGAATTCCGCCACATCGACCAGCAACTGAAGATCGCGCGCGAGGAGCGTTTGCTCGAGCAGCAACAGGCGAACCGGGAACTCATTCGCAGTTTGGCGCACGAGATCAAGAATCCGCTCGGCGGCATCCGCGGCGCGGCACAACTGCTCGAGCGCGAGCTCGACCGACCGCCGCTCATCGAGTACACGCAGGTGATCATCGGCGAGGCAGACCGGCTGCAGGCGCTGGTCAACCGGCTGCTGACTCCGCATCGCCTGCCGACCTATCGGCGCACCAATATCCACGAGCTGCTGGCGCGCGTTGCCAGCCTCGTGCGGGCGGAGTTCCCCGACGTTGGTATCCAGTCCGATTTCGATATCAGCCTGCCCGAGTTCGAGGCGGATCCGGAGCAGTTGACGCAGGCGCTGCTCAATATCGTGCGCAATGCCGCGCAGGCGCTGCAGAGTGTGGCCGGCGTGCGTGCGATTCGCCTGCGGACCCGCGTCGCGCGCAGTGTCACCATGGCGAAGCGGCGTTTCCGGCTGGCGCTCGCCGTCTCGGTCGAGGACAACGGGCCCGGCGTACCCGAGGCGCTCCGTGACCGGATTTTCTTTCCGCTGGTTTCGGGTCGCGAAGGCGGCAGTGGGCTGGGTCTTACGATCGCACAGACGTTTGTCGCCCAGCACAACGGTACGATCGAATGCGAGAGCGTTCCGGGCTGTACCGTGTTCACGATTCTCCTACCGCTGGAATTCAATCGCCGCGGCGCGTAGAGTGAGGTGCCAGAATGCACGCGTATGATGACCGCCAACCTGCCCGGAACGGGCTTATGAAGCCGGTGTGGATTGTCGATGACGATCGATCGATCCGGTGGGTCCTCGAAAAGGCGCTCGCCCGCGAGGGTATCGCGTACAAGACATTTGCCTCGGCCTACGAGGTGCTACAGGCGCTGCAGCAAAGTCAGCCACAAGTACTGGTTTCCGATATCCGCATGCCCGGTGAATCCGGCCTGACGCTCCTGAGCAACATCAGACAGCGCTTCCCACAGGTGCCGGTGATCATCATGACTGCCTACTCGGACCTCGACAGTGCGGTGGCGGCG
Source organism: uncultured beta proteobacterium (assembly GCA_963777455.1). Lineage (GTDB taxonomy): Bacteria > Pseudomonadota > Gammaproteobacteria > Burkholderiales > Casimicrobiaceae > PALSA-1003. Next base: position 810,983 of record CAVZQQ010000004.1, on the reverse strand, counting down.
TTTCAGGGCGGGGCGTTCGAGTATCTTCCCAAGCCATTCGACGTCGATCACGCAATCGCCTTGATCCGCCGCGCCAGCGCCGAGACTCCGGCGACGACGAGCGCTGCGGCTGACCATCGGCGAGACCGCAGAGATGCTCGGCCAGGCGCCGGCGATGCAGGAGGTCTTCCGCGCCATCGGCCGGCTGTCGCAGTCGACGGTGACGGTTCTGATCACCGGCGAATCGGGTACCGGCAAGGAGCTCGTCGCGCGCGCCCTGCACCGGCATAGCCCGCGGGCTGGCGGTCCGTTCGTGGCCATCAACACCGCGGCCATTCCCAAGGACTTGCTCGAATCCGAGTTGTTCGGGCACGAGCGGGGCGCCTTCACCGGCGCCCAAAACGCACGCCGGGGGCGCTTCGAGCAGGCCGAGGGCGGGACGCTGTTTCTGGACGAAATCGGCGACATGCCGCCGGATCTTCAGGTACGCCTGTTGCGGGTGCTCTCCGACGGCGAGTATTACCGGGTCGGCGGTCACGCCCCATTGAAGTCGAACGTGCGCATCATCGCCGCGACCCATCAGAATCTCGACGAGCGCGTGCGCCAGGGGCTGTTTCGCGAAGACCTGTTGCATCGTCTCAACGTCGTCCGGCTCCGCTTGCCGCCGTTGCGTGAGCGCGGCGAGGATATCGCACCGCTCGCCCGCCATTTCCTGCAGAAGAGCGCGCGCGAACTCGCCGTCGAATCGAAGGTGCTCTCGGAGGCGGCCTTGCGGGTGCTGTCGACATTCGCGTTTCCAGGCAACGTGCGCCAGCTCGAGAACATCAGCCACTGGCTCACTGTCATGGCCCCCGGCCTGCGCATCGACGTGGCCGATCTGCCTCCGGAGTTGCGCGCCGGCACCGGCGTCGGCGGCGAGAGCGACGGCAACTGGCAGCAGGCACTCGATCGCGAGCTCGCCCAGGCCCTGGCGCGTGGCGAGCGTGCGGTCGGCGAGCGCCTGGAAAAGGAGTTCGAGAAGACGTTGATCTTGCGCGCGTTGCAGCACACCGGTGGGCACCGCATGGAGGCCGCCCAATGGCTGGGCTGGGGCCGCAATACCCTGACGCGGAAGATTCAGGAGCTCAAGCTCGATCCGGACAAGCGCTGACTAGGCGGCCAGCTCGGCGATGACCGGTGCGTGATCCGACGGCTTCTCGCCCTTGCGCGCCTGGCGATCGATGCGGCACGACGTGCAGGCGGCGGCGAGCGCGGGCGACAGCAGGATGTGGTCGATGCGCAGGCCGTTGTTTTTCGGGAACGCGAGCTGGCGGTAATCCCACCAGCTGAACGTTTTTTCCGGTTGGTCGAAGAGGCGGAAGGCGTCCTTGAAGCCGAGTCCCAGCCACGCGCGAAAGGCCGCGCGTTCGGCATCGGTGCACAGAACCTGGTCATGCCACAGCGCGGGATCGTGCACGTCCCGATCCTCGGGCGCGATGTTCATATCGCCGACGATCGCGAGCCGCGGATACCGCTCGAGTTCGGCGCGGACGTAAGCGGTCGCTGCGGCGAGCCAGCGCAGCTTGTACTGATACTTGTCGGACGTCACCGCCTGCCCGTTGGGAACGTAAAAGCACACGAAGCGGATATCGCCGACCGTCGCCGCCAGCACGCGCTTGTGATCGTCGGGAAACTCCGGCATGTCGGGGCGCACAGCGCTCGCGGGCAGGCGCGACAGGATCGCCACGCCATTGTAAGTTCGCTGCCCGTAGAAGATCGCCTGGTAGCCCGCGGCAGCAATCTCCAGGGCGGGAAACCGCGCGTCCTCGAGCTTGGTTTCCTGCAGCCCGAGGATGTCCGGCTGGTTGGCGGCGAGCCAGTCGAGCAGCCGTGGCAGCCGGACGTTGAGCGAATTGACATTCCAGGTAGCGAGCTTGAGTAGCATCGTGGCGAGCCTATTTTCTTGTCCCAAAACCGCGTCCGGAAACCCAATCGCGACCCAGATCGCGACACCCGCCAGGAGCATCAAGCCGACAGGACGCCAGCACTCCCGGATAACCGCCCAGCGGGAATGGCTGGCGCGATGTTTTTGCGGACTAAGAGGTTAAGCCCGAGAGTTTTTCGCCGCCCGATGGGATCGGGACTTGGTTTGCGTGCAGGCCAATGTAACCCGTCTACAATGCCCCGCGCAAACCGCGCCTATGGGCCGCGCGCTGCCGGGCGGCAGCCACGGCGCCCGGCACTGCCCGAAGGGCCTATTGCGGGTAGCCGCCTGTGGTCGGCGGGGTCGCGGTTTGTGTGCCCGTGCTGGGCTCCGCTGGCGGAGGCGGCACCCTGCCCACCGGCTCGTTACGCGGGGGGGGCGTCTTGGGATAGCCGGCGTCGTTGAGCAGGTTCTGCCAGCGGCTCTCGTTAAAGCCAGTCGTGTACTGGTCGCCGACCTGAAGCGCCGGGGCATCGAGCCCGCCGGTGAGGCGTTTGAGTTTATCCGCCCCGCCACTCTGTCCGACATCGACCACGGTATGCGGTACGCCGCGCTTGTTGAGCAGCGCCGACGCGGTGTCGCAAACGGTGCCGCAGCCGAAGGTATACAGCGTCACCGGAAAGCGTTCCTGCGCCATGACCTCCGAGTACGACAGATCGCTGGTCTCGATGGTGTTCTGGCCGACGCGTTTGGCTTGCGCGTCGCGGGCATTGGGCGGTGGCGGCTTGTCGGAGTAGACGACGCGCCCCTCGGCGTCGACATAGCGGTACACCTGCTGCGTCTGGGCCGTCGCGCCCATTGTGATCAGCAGCGCAAGCAACGCGAGCGCGCTTGCGAAACGGGTACTGGCGAAGGTCATGACACCCCCTGCACAAGGTCGACTTATGACGGTGACATTCCATTATGCCTCAATAACGCGTCAATTTGGGGTGGCCGGCCCCGAAAAGCGATAAAAGACTCGAGGGCGGGTCGGCTCCCACCCCGCGCCAGAACCTCGTCGCGGAAGCGGGCGCCCGCCGCGCTCGAGAGGGCGCCTTGCTCCTCGAACAGGCTGTACGCGTCAGCCGACAGCACCTCGGCCCACAGATAACTGTAGTAGCCGGCCGCGTAGCCGCCGGCGAAGACGTGGGTAAACGTGTTGGGCGTGCGGTCGTAATCCGGGCGCTGCACCACCGCGACTTCACGCCGGATCACCCGCGCGAGGTCGAGTGGCGAGCCGACTGTGGCCGGGTCGTAATCGAAGTGCAGGTGCATGTCGAACAGGGCAAACTCAAGATGGCGCACCATGCGCATGCCGCTTTGAAAATTCTTGGCCGCAAGCATGCGTCCGAAGAGCTCACGCGGCAGCGCAGCGCCGGTGTCGACGTGTCCGGTCATTTGCTCGAGCACGTCCCACTCCCAGCAGAAATTTTCCATGAACTGACTGGGCAGCTCCACCGCGTCCCATTCGACGCCCTCCAGGCCGGACACGCCGGGCACGTCGACGCGCGTGAGAAGCAGGTGCAGCCCGTGCCCGAATTCGTGAAATAGCGTCTGCACCTCGTCATGCGTAAACAGTGCGCAACAAGACTGGCCACCCTGGGCGACCGGCGCGGAAAAATTGCAGACGAGATAGGCGACAGGGTGCTCCACCCGTGCTCCGTGGCGGCGGCGATTGATGGCATGGTCCATCCAAGCGCCGCCGCGCTTGTGCGGTCGAGCGTAGAGATCGAGGTAGAACTGGCCGACCAGCGTCCCGGCATCGTCGAAGACGTCGAAGAAACGGACGGCGGGATGCCACGCCGCCGCGGCCCCTTCGCGGATGCGGATGCCGAACACCGTCTCGGCCGCCCGAAACATGCCAGCGAGCACCCGCTCCTCCGGGAAATACTGCTTCACGTCTTGGTCGGAGAAACAGTAGCGCGCCTGGCGCAGTTTCTCGGACACGTAGGGCAAGTCCCATGCGCGCAGATCGGGGAGTCCGAGCTCGTCCTTGGCCAAGGCGCACAATTCGGCCATATCGCGCTCAGCGTACGGCCGCGCCCGGACGGCGAGGTCGCGCAGGAACCCGAGAACCTGGTCGGGCGTGCGCGCCATCTTCGCGACCAGCGAAACTTCCGCAAAGTTGCGATAGCCGAGCAGGCGCGCTGCTTCCAGGCGCAACTCGAGAATCCGGTCGATCAGCGGCGTATTGTCCCACGCCGCAGCGGCCGAACTCGCTTGCGCGCACCGCGAACGCGCGATAGAGCGTCTCGCGGATGGCGCGCTTGTCCGCGTACTGCAGCAGCGGTTGATAACAGGGCATGCGCAGGGTGAGCTTCCAGCCGGACCGGCCATCCTGCATCGCCGCTTCACGCGCCGCGGCGAGGACATCCGCAGGTACGCCGGCGAGATCAGCCCTGTCCTCGATGTAGAGCGCGTAGTCGTTGGTCGCGTCAAGCACGTTGTCCTCGAAGCGGGCAGCGAGACCGGCTAGCTCCTCCTCGATCTCCTTGAAGCGCGCCTTGGCGGGTGCGGTGAGTTCGGCGCCGGCGAGTCGGAAGTCGCGCAGGTCGTTTTCGATCAGTCGGCGCTGACCCGGCTCGAGGTGCCCGAAGTCCGGTCCGGAGCAGAGCGCGCGAAAGCCGGCAAACAGGCGCACGTCCTGGCCGATGTCGGTGTGTAGCGCAGTCACCTTGGGCAGGCTCGCGTTGTACGCCTCCCGCAGCGCCGGTGTATTGACGACGGCGTTGAGATGGGTCACCTGGCCCCAAGCGCGGTCGAGGCGGTCCTGCGCGGCGGCCAGCGGGGACGACGAAATTCTTCCCAGGTTGGCGCGGCGGCGGTCGTCGCGACCCGCTCGACGGTCGCCCGGACATCGCTCGAGCAGCGCATCGATGGCGGGCTCGACATGGCCCGGCGCGATTTCGCCAAACCGCGGCAAGGCCGGAGAAATCGAGCAGCGGATTGGCCGCAAGCGATTCGTTCGGGCCATTCATCGCCGGGATCCTTCGCGCGGTGCCGAGTGCAGGAGCCGATCGAGCTGGGCAAGCTCGTCGGGCGTGCCGACGTTGGCCCAGGTGCCGGCATAGGGCTCGCCGCTGGCCCAGCCGCTTGTCCGATCCATTCGCCGGTACAGCGGCAGCATGGGCACTTTTTCGCCCCGCGGCAGTTCCCGGAACAGCGCCGTGCGGTAGACGCGCCATGTTGCCGAACGTCCAGCGCGCAGCCCCGGCGAGCGTTAGCTGTCCGTCGGCGAGCGCGAAGTCGCCTTCGGGATGGTAGGCCGGATTGGGCACCATGACCATGTGCAAATGTGGCGGACGCCGTATGCGCGCGCATCGCGGACGCCGCGCGCCACCAGCCAGGCATAGTCGTATTCGGTATACACGTCGCCGCTGACGACGAGCACCAGATCGTCGCCGAGCAGCGGCAGTGCCGTGGCAATGCCGCCAGCCACCTCCAGCGGCTCCGGTTCGCGCGAATAGCGAACCGTGGCGCCGAATCGCGACCCGTTACCCAGGGTCGCGGCGATCAGTTCGCCGCGATGGGCGAGGTTGACGACGATGTCCGCGCACCCGGCCGCCACCAGTCGCTCGAGTTGCCACACGATCAAGGGCTTGCCGCCGACCTCGAGCAGCGGCTTCGGCAGCGCATCGGACAACGGCCGCATCCTTTCACCGCGACCTGCGGCAAGGATCATCGCCCTCATCCGGTCTCTCAGAAGGTATAACCGGCCACTGGCTGGCGTTGCTCGAGTTCGTCCAAAAGGCGGAGCAGTGGCTGCGAGCTCCCGATAGCGCGCGCAGGCGCCGCGCAGGTAGCCCATTACGCGCGGCATCTGCCTTGAGGTAGGCGTCCTTGCCGTCGCGATGAAACAGGCGGGCGAAGATGCCGAGAACCTTGAGCTGACGTTGCACGCCCATCCACTCGAAATCGCGCCAGAAGGTGGCGAAGTCCGCGCCCACGGGCAACCCCGCCGCGCGTGCCTTTTGCCAGTGGCGCACCGCCCAGTCGATCTGATGCTCCTCATCCCAATCGACGTAGGCGTCGCGCAGCAGCGAGACCAGATCGTAGGTCACCGGTCCGTACACGGCGTCCTGGAAATCAAGCACCCCGGGATTGGGTTCGGAAACCATGAGGTTGCGCGAATGGTAGTCGCGGTGCACGAACACGCGCGGTTGCGCGAGATTGTTGTCCAGAATGGCCCGGAAGGCGCGTTCGAGCACCGCCTTTTGCTCGGGGCTCAGCGCGACACCCAAATGGCGTGCGACGTACCAGTCGGGAAACAGGTTGAGCTCACCGCGCAGCAGCACCTCGTCATACAGGGGCAGCTCTCCGTCGCGACTCGCGAGTTGCCAGCGCACCAGGGCTGCCGAAGCGTCGCCGTACAGCGCCGGTGCCGTCATCGCGTCGAGGGCATCGAGATACATGCGTGTGCCCAGGTCGGTAAGTAGCAGGAAGCCGCGCTCCAGGTCCATCGCCAACACCGCCGGCGCGTGTACTCCGGCCGCCGCGAGCAGTTTCGCCACCGCGACGTAGGGCCGGCAGTCCTCCCGCGGTGGTGGCGCATCCATGGCAATGAGCGTGCGGGCGCGTTGGCGTTGCGTGGGAAGCATGACTGGTTCGGCAAGCCCGAGACGAAAGTAGCGGCGGAAGCTCGCGTCGTTCGAGGCTGGCGCAAACGCGGCCAGTGGCGCAGGCAGAACATCGGCCAGCCACGCGCGCAGCGCATCAAGGCGGCTGTCGGCGGCGTGGCTGCGCGCAGCGAGGGGATTTGGCGGTTCGCCCATCAGCGATGCGGTACACTAGAATGCGCTATTTTAGCATTCGGTCGCTTGCCTCCTCGGATGTCCCGCTACGCCGGCCTGGTCGGCTTCACCATCCTATTGCTCACCGCATCCGACGGTGCTTCGGCGCAGACCGCCGATGGCGAAACCACCGCGCCGCCGCCGCAACTCAAACTCTCCCCGCTGCTCGAACCACCACCGACGGTTCCCCCGCAGACGGGGACGGCGCCTGCTACGCGCGAGGCTATCTTTCTGCGCGCCGATCACCTCGAAGGTATCGGTCAGCAATATGTCGAGGCGGCGGGCAACGCCGAGTTGCGCGCGCGCCGGCAAACTGTTCTTGGTGACTGGCTGCATTATGACGTTGCCAGCGACGAAGTGTGGGGGAAGGGCAACGTGACGCTGCGCCGCGGCATCGACTGGATCACCGGCCCGGAGGTCAAGTTCAACCGCGGCACGGACGTCGGTTTCTTTACCATGCCTGAATTCCACGTGGGCGAGAATGGATCGCGCGGCAGTGCGAGCGAAATCCTGTTCAACGGCCCGGACCACGACGAACTCAAGGACGCAAGCTACACGACCTGTGTGGCCGACAACGACGACTGGTATCTGCGCGCGGCCGACGTCGATCTCGACCGGTCGCGTATGGTCGGCATTGCGCATGACGCGACCGTCTATTTCAAGGGCGAGCCGCTACTGCACTCGCCATGGCTCGATTTTCCGCTGTCGAACGATCGCAAATCGGGATTTCTGACCTCGGCCCTCGGCTCGTCATCCAGTCGCGGTTTCGAGATGTCGTTTCCATATTACTTCAACCTCGCGCCGAACTACGACACGACGCTGACACCGCGTCTGATGACGCGCCGCGGATTGCAGCTCGGCGACCAATTCCGCTATCTGTTCCCGGACATTGCCGGTGAAACTAACGTCGAGTTTCTCCAGGACCGCGTTACCGACACGACTCGTTACCTCTTGGACTGGACGCACAACGAGAATTTCTCGTTTTTGCCGGGGCTTGCCGGGTACCTGAACCTGGAGAAGGTCTCCGACAACGCCTATTTCACCGACTTGTCCGACCGGCTGGCAAACACTTCGCAGACCAATCTTCCACGCGAAGGGGGATTCGCCTATTCGAACGGCCCGTTTTCGGTGCTGACGCGCATGCAGGCGTTCCAGACCCTGCAGGACCCGAACAATCCGATCACGCCGCCTTATTTCCGCGAGCCGCAAGTGCTGGCAACCTTGAACCCGGTGGAGTGGGCGGGTTTCGAGTTTGCCGGCACTGGCGAGTATGTGAGCTTTCACCAACCGGCGCTGGTCAACGGCCAGCGGATCCAGCTGTATCCGACGGTGAGCTGGTCCCAGCGTGGCAATGCTTGGTTCTTCACCGCCAAGACAGGCGTGAGCATGACGCACTACGATCTGGACGAAATGACACCGGAGGGCTCGCATGTCAACCGCGTGCTGCCGATTACCAGCGTCGATACCGGCCTCGTGTTCGAACGCGACGCCGATTACTTTGGGCGCAGCTGGCTCCAGACGCTAGAGCCGCGCGCCTACTACGTCTACATTCCGTACCGGCTCCAGAGCGAGATACCAAACTTTGACAGCGCCGTCGACGACTTCAACTTCTCCCAGTTGTTCTCGGAAAACCGCTATCTGGGCAGCGACCGGATTGGCGACACGAGTCAGCTCACGCTGGCGGCGACGACAAGGCTGCTCGACCCGGTCAGCGGTGAAGAGCGCTTACGCCTCGCGCTGGGCCAGCGCTTTTACTTCGAAGACCAGCGGGTGACGCTCACCGAACAACCGCGAACGACCAATACGTCCGATGTTTTGCTGACTGCCGAGAGCAGGTTATCAGATTACTGGACGGCCGCCGGCTTGTACCAGGTAAACGTCGCGCACCCGCAGTCCGACGAGTTCGACTACGGGATCCGCTGGCAGCCCGGCGCGGGCAAGGTGATCAATTTCAGTTACGACTACATCCGCCAGCAGTCGGACGACAACAACCTTCCGCTCAAACAGTTCGATATATCGGGCCAATGGCCGATCGGCAACTGGTCCTTGATCGGCCGCTGGAACTATTCCCTGGTCGAGCCGCGGCAGACCCTGCAGGGCGTGGTCGGCGTCGAGTACAATGGCGGCTGCTGGGTGTTTCGCGTCGTCGCCCAGCGGCTGGTTACGGCGACGCAGACGACGAGCAGTTCGGTCTATCGTGCAGCTCGAGCTGAACGGGCTAGCGCGCCTCGGTACGAATCCGATCGACGTTCTCAAGCGTAACGTGCCCGGCTATCTGACCTGTCAACGACCCGAGCGTCCAGCCCGTCAGGGGTCGGCGCCCAATACTTCCCGGGGTTTTGAATATGCTTATCCGAATTTCGCTGTTAGCACTGCTCAGCCCTGGCCACCGGTGTGGCCACGGCGAGACAACGCGCCGCCGGCAAAGCCAGCGCCGCCGCGCCGGCCGTTCGCCCTCGACCGCGTCATCGCCGTGGTCAACGATGAGGCGATTACGCAGTACGACCTCGACGACGCCAGGAGCGTCGTGCTGAAGCAATTGAAGCAGCAGAACGTGCAGCAGCCGTCCGCCGACGTCCTCGACAAGCAGGTGCTCGAGCGCCTGATCACCGAGCGCGCACTGCTGCAGTACGCGAAGGAAAATGGCGTCAAGGTCGACGACACGACGGTCGAGCGCACAATCCAGCGCATCGCCGAAGACAACAAGATCACGACTCGACGGCCTGCGCAAGGAGCTGGCCAAGGACAACATCCCATTTGCCAAGTACCGCGAGGACGTGCGCAACGAAATCGTCGTGCAGCGACTGCGCGAGCGTGAAGTAGACCAACACATCACCGTAAGCGATGCCGAGGTCGATATCTATCTCGCCACGGTCAAAGCGCAGCTGGAGGCGATGCGGAATACCATGGTCGCGCATATCCTGGTCGCTCATTCCGGAGCAGGCGAGCTCCGAGCAGATCGAGGCGAAGCGGCTGCGCGCCGAAGAGGCGCTGAAGAGCATCCGCAGTGGCGCGGACTTCGCTCAGGTCGCGGCCGGGTTTTCCGATGCCAGCGACGCGTTGTCTGGCGGCAATCTCGGCTGGCGTCCGGCGGCGCGCCTGCCTACGGTATTCGCCGAGACGGTGCGCAGCGATGAAGGTTGGCGACGTCTCGCCGGTGCTGCGCAGCGCTGCAGGATTTCATATCGTCAAGCTGCTCGACCGGCGCAGCCACGACGATCCGGCGATGGTTGACCAGACGCATGCGCGGCATATCCTGATTCGCGTCAACGAAGTCACGTCGGAGGCCGACGCCAAGGCCAAGATCGACCGCATCAAGGATCGCATCGACGCCGGCGCGAAATTCGACGAGATGGCCAAGCTCAATTCCGAGGATGCCACCTCCGGCAAGGGCGGTGATCTGGGCTGGATTAGCCCGGGCGACACCGTTCCCGCATTCGAGGAGGCGATGAACAAGCTGCCGCTGAACCAGGTCTCGGCGCCGGTGCGTACCCCCTTCGGCTGGCACTTGATCGAGGTGCTCGGGCGCCGCAAGCAGGACGTCACCGCTCGACCGCGAGCGCACGCAGGCGCAGCTGGCCTTGCGCCAGCGCAAGTCCGACGAAGCGTTCCAGGATTGGGTGCGCCAGACGCGCGACCAGCGCGTACGTGGAGACTGCGGCTCGATGAGCGCTAGGCTCGCGCCGGCTGAGGCATGGATCTTGCGTCGGTCTTCGCCGAGCCGCTGGTCGACCTGGGCCCGGAAACGCCGGCCTTCGCGGACATCTACACGCCGCAGCAGCTTCCGCGGCGCGACCAGGGTCGGCGTGACGGCGCAATTCCTGGAGCAACGCCGAGCAATACCACCGCAGCTATTTCGATACCGGGTACTGGAGTTTCCTGCTCGGCAATGCGCTCGCTGCGGCCGGCAATCCCGGAGGCGCCGGGCAGAATCATCGACATCGGATCGGGATCGGGCAACTCGGTCATCCCGCTGGCCGACCGCTTCCCGCAATGCCGAGATCGTCGCCACCGACATCAGCCCGCAGCTGCTGATCATCCTCCGTGATTTCCTGCGCAAGCGCCCTGACGGGGCAGCAGCGTTTCGGGCTGGTTTGCGTCGATGCGATGGCCGCTCGGTACCGGCCGGAGGTGGCCGATCTCGGCCGTCGGCGCTGCGATCCTGCACCATATTCTTGAGCCGAAGTCGCGTCCTCGCTTCTTGCTTCCGACGCTCTCGCGCCCGGCGGCTGGGCGATCTTCTTCGAGCCATTCGAGGCGGGCAATACGCTGCTCAAGTTCACCTACCGGAGGCATCGTCGCCGCGGCATCCAGCGCCGAAAGGGCGACTCCCGGGTTCGCCCTCATCGAGCGCATGATCGAAGACTACAAGAATCGCGAACGGCCCGCAGCGCTGACCCCATCTATCGTGAACTCGATGACAAATGGATGTTCACGCGAACCTATTTCGAGCGCATACGCGCCGCCGCAGGGATGGTCGGAGCTGATCACCTATGCGCTCAATGTGTCGCCGACGGGGCTGCGCGACCAGGCAACCGTGCACCTCAGGCTGGGCGCGGGTCTGAGCGCCGAGGCGCTCCCCGCATGGGCGTGGTCGATCATCGACGAAGCCGACGGCAGTATTTCCGCTGACCTGCGCCAGGAAATGGGTCAGGAGGCCGCTGTTCTCCTACGCAAGCCGTGCGCCGTTAGCGCCCGACGCGAAGTGCGCGCTGCCGCCACAACCCTTGGACCATGACAACAACATGCCCGCCGACGACATCCTGCAGGACCAGATCGATTACTACCGAGCGCGCGCCGGCGAATACGACGAGTGGTGGTTTCGCACCGGTCGCTACGACCGCGGCGCGCAACTCAATGCGCGCTGGCGGCCGAGGTCGCGATGGTCGAGGCCGCGCTCGATGCGTGGCTGACGGCGCGCGCCCCGCGCACCCTGCTCGAGCTTGCCTGTGGCACCGGCCTGTTCACCCGGCATCTTGCACGGCGCGTGCCCCACCGACGGCCGTGGACGCCTCGCCGGAAGTGCTCGCGCTCAATCGGAGCCGTGTCGCTGCCGCGACTGTCGAGTACGTTGAAGCCGGATCTGTTCTCGTGGCGCCCGGCCATGCGCTACGACGCGGTGTTCTTCAGTTTCTGGCTCTCACACGTTCCCGCACGGTCGATTTAACCGCGTTCTGGGAAGCGTGGCTGCCGCGCTCGCACCGGACGGCGCGGTGTATCTGATCGACTCCGCCTTCGATCCGTCCTCGATGGCAAAGGATCACGCGCCGCCGCAGACCCGACGCGGGCATCGTCACGCGCAAGCTCAACGACGGCCGCGAGTTCCGCATCGTCAAGCGGTTCTGGGAACCCCTAGCGCTTGCAAAGCAGCTCGGCGCGTTGGGCTGGTCGGCTGCGATCGGGCAGACACCGAACTACTTCATTCACGGTGGCGTCGCTGGGGCGCATACCTGCCGGTCGCCGGCCGCTATTCGGACGAATAGACGTACGGCGTCTGCGCGACGCGACCTTGGTCCATGGCACGCTCTTCGGAAAGCTCGCGCGGCGTCTTGTCCCACCAGATCGCGCGCGCCTCGCGCTGCTTTGCCGGCAGCTCCGGGTGCTGCCGCATCAGCTCGCGGATGAATTTGGTGTGCTCGGACTCATAGTGCCGGCTAGGCAACATCATGGCGCGATTTCCAGGAGGAAAGAACCAGGCCCCATCTTATCATCGCGGGCGTGCGGCACGCGCCGAACCGGCGACCAGGCGATATTCGTACAGCCGGCACTCCAGGGCGCCGTTGTAGAGCGGCGTACGCCGGCTGGCTTTGAGGCCGATCAGCTTCGGCAGTCGCGGGATCGCCGCTGAACAGGATACGCAGTCCAGCCGGCGAATCGCTGTTTCAGCGCGTCGCCAAGCCGCGGATAAAAGGCCGCCAGCACTCCGCGCATCCGCCAGGCGCACACCGTACGGCGGGTTGGTGACGATGACACCGGCTCGCCGCCGGCGCGGGGCGGGCGAGCGCGCTGGCGCGCTCCACGGCGACCGCCGCGGCGACCCCCGCCGCGGCGAGGTTCGCGGCGCAGCGCGCGACCGCCGGGGCATCGTCGTCGCTGGCGTAGATGCCCGCGAGCGCGCCGGGCTTCATGCGCCGCTGCGCCGCCTGCTTGATCCGCTGCCACGTCGGTCCGTCGTACCAGGCGAGCTTCTGAAAACCGAACGTACGCTTGAGGCCGGGCGCGATGTCGAGCGCAATCAACGCCGCTTCGATAACGATCGTGCCACTGCCACACAGCGGATCGAGCAGCGGCACGCCCGGCTGCCAGTCGCGAGGCGCAGCAGACCGGCGGCAAGATTCTCGCGCAGGGGAGCCTCCGCCGTCTCGCGACGATAGCCGCGCTTGAACAGAGGCGCGCCGGAGGTGTCGAGATAGAAGGTCACCCGATCCGCGGTGAGGTAGGCATGAACGCGCACGTCGGGATGGTCCTTGCTGACGCTTGGTCGCTTGCCGGCATTCGGCACGGTGGCGGTCGCAGACGGCGTCTTTGATCCGCAGCGTCGCGAATTCGAGGCTCTTTAGTGGCGAGCGCGTCGCGGCCACGTCCACGCGCAGCGTACGGTCGGCACGAAACCAACGCGGCCAGTCGAGATTAAACGCCAACGCGTAAATGTCGCGCTCGTCGCGATAGCGCGCCCCCGCCAACGCGCCAGAGCACGCGACTGGCCAACCTGCTCTCCAGATTGGCGCGATAGGCGAGGTCGAACGCGCCCGAGAACGCAACCCCGCCGTCGGTGGGCGCGATGTTGTCGGCGCCCAGCGTTCCCAGTTCGCTGGCCAGTGCGCCTTCCAGCCCTCGTGGGCAGGGCGCGAAGTAGCTTTCCACGGATGTCCCTTCAGAATGGCTTGAACACGACCAGCAGCACGACGCCGATCAGCGCCGGCAAAGCCGGGATCTCGTTGATCCAGCGATAGAACGTGTCACTGTGTCGGTTGCGGTCGTGCTGGAACGCGTGCATCAGCGCGCCCAGCCAGAGGTGGTGCGCGACCAGGATGGCCACCAGCGCCAGTTTCGCGTACAGCCATCCGCCGGCAATACCGTAGCCGAGCCAGAGCCAGAAGCCGGAGGCGATGGTCAGCACCGCGCCCGGCGTCATGATGCCGAAGTAGAGCTTGCGCTCCATCTGCTTGAACCGCTCGATGCTGATTGCGTCGCTCGCCAGCGTGTGATAGACGAACAGGCGTGGCAGGTAGAACAGCCCTGCGAACCAGGTAACCATGAAAACGATGTGCAGCGACTTGATCCAGAGCATCGCGCGGCGTTACTTCAACAATCGCCGCCGGGTCAGGACCAGGGCGATGTAGTAGGTGACGCAGGCATAGCCCAGAAGGACGAGCAGATGGACCAGCGACGTTTTCGGGTATCTTGCCCGGCGAGCAGCGGCCGGGCAATATCGATCGCATGTGACAACGGCAGTATCGCCGCAACCGTAGCGCAGCGTTTCCGGCATTTGGTCGACTGGGAAAAAGACGCCGGAGAGCAGCAGCATCGGCGTCTGGAACAACGTGAGCGAATACGTGAAGAAGTCGTAATTGCGGGCCAGCGAGTTCATCAGCAGTCCAAAACCGGCGAAAGTAAGCCCGACGATGAATCCCAGCGGCAGAACCCAGACTGCCAGCCACGAGTGGCCGAAACCGAGCGCCATGATCACGACGAGGATGGCCAGCACCGACATCACGCTTTTCGAAGCGGCCCAGATCCATTCGGCGAACACGACATCGTCGAGCGAGATCGGGGCGTTGATGATCGCCTCCCAAGTCCGCTGGACATGCATGCGTGAGAACGCAGAGTACATCGCCTCGAATGATGAGGTGAACATTGCACTCTGGCACACCATGCCGGTGCCAATGAACGCGATGTACTTCATGCCGCCGATTTCGGGGATGAAGGCGCCTATGCCGTAGCCCAGCGCCAGCATGTACAGCAGGGGATCGGCGATGTTGCCGAGCACCGAGGCAATGGCCAGCTTGCGCCAGACGAGAAGGTTGCGCCGCCAGACCGGAATCCAGCGCACCGACATTTCCGGGGAGCGAAACAGCGTGGCGGAGAGCATGCGTTTGCGGGGACCGTGCGCGAGTATAACCTGAACACTCCATGCCGGCCTGATGCGGGAAGCGACCGATAGGAGTATCGTCTTCGTCCCGCGGACTGCCGCGCCGCCAGCGTCTGCGAGTTGCAGCCGGTGCCGCGTGGCACCGGTAGCAGTCCGCACCGGCGACCTTCACAGCCCACACTGGAGTGCCAATGCTTGCCATTGCGATTCCCGGGTTTCGTGATCTCAAGGTCGAGCACCTCGTGTTCGACTACAACGGCACGCTGGCCATCGACGGCACGTTACTACCTGGCGTGCGCGAAGCGCTTGGCGCGCTCGCCGCCCAGGTCGAGATTCACGTGGTAACTGCCGACACGTTTGGCTCGCGCCGCCAGCGAGCTGTCAGGGCTACCCGTCAAGATGACCGTCATCCCGCTCGAGGCGCAGGCCGAAGCGAAGCTAGCGTACGTTCAGGGCCTTGGCGCGAACACGTGTGTGCGATCGGGAACGGACGCAATGACCGCAAGATGCTCGCCGCTGCCGCGGTCGGCATCGCGCTGGTACAGCGGGAAGCCGCTGCCGGCGAAGCCCTCGCTGCCGCTGCCGTCGTCGCGCTCGACGTCCTCGATGCGCTGGATCTGCTGCGCCACCCAGCGCGACTTATCGCCACGCTGCGCTCCTGAGACACGGCCGCGGGCCGGATCGTGAGGGCTCAGTCGCGCAGTTCCCGGCCGGTGAGCTTGATGAACAGGTCTTCCAGATTCGCGGGGCGGTGCAGATAGCGCACGCCGGGTGCGTGCGCGAGGTCGGCGAGCAGGGGTGCCGCATCACGCGCATAACAGAACGCGGTTTCTCCAGCGAGCTCGAGCCGATCGACGAGCTGCCGCCCGCGCGTTGCCGCCCAAGCGCGCGCCTCGTCGCCGTATACCTCGATCACCTCGGGCTCGACGTGCGTGGCGATGAGCGCCCGGGGCGAATCGCTAGCGATCATCCGGCCGTGGTCGATGACGGCCAGTCGCGTGCATAGCCGCTCGGCCTCGTCCATGAAATGCGTCGTCAGCAGGATCGTCTTACCCTGCGTGAGAAGCTGCCGCAGCCCATCCCAGATCAGATGCCGCGCCTGCGGATCGAGGCCCGTCGTGGGTTCGTCGAGGACCAAAAGCTCCGGATCGTTGACCAAGCGCGCGCGCGAGGGTCAGGCGCCGCTTCATGCCGCCGGAGAGGGTACGAATGTTGGCGTCGCCCTTGCTGGCAAGCCCCGCGAAATCGAGCAGGCGGGGAATGCGCTCGTTGATCAGCGCATCCGGCATGCGGAAATAGCGGCCGTAGATGACGAGGTTCTCTACGACCGTGAAGTCGGGGTCGATGTTGTCCATCTGCGGCACGACGCCGACCCGAGCGCGCGCCTCGCGCGCAGCCTTCGGCACCGGCTTTCCGACCATGGTGATGGTGCCGGCGTTCGGGTCGATCAAGCCCAGGCAACAGCGCAGCGTCGTCGTCTTGCCGGCGCCGTTTGGCCCGAGCAAGCCGAAGCATTCGCCGCGGCGAATCGCGAAATCGAGCGCCACGCACGACCTCGTTGTCGCCGTAGGACTTGCGCAGACCGGTAACCGACAGAACCGGCGCGTCGCTCGCATTCATCGTTGCCACATCCCTGCGATGGTGCGTTGCAACTGCGGCAGTCGACCGTGAAAGAAATGGCCGCAGCCTGGAAAAACGACGATTGGCAACTGCTGTGGGCGCGCCCAGGCCAACACGTCGGCGAGCGCAACCACATCGTCTTGCTCGCCGTGGATGACGACGGTATCGGCGGGCAGCGTGTCAGCGGCGAAGCGGTTCACCGCCGGCCCGACGAACACCAACCGTTCCGGGGTGACCCGTGCGGCGACGCGCGACTGCACGTAAGACCCGAACGAAAAGCCTGCCAGCACCGGGCGGCGTCGCGGCCAGGCCAGCAAAGTGCGTTCTGGCGAATGCGAGCGCCGCGAGCGCATCGTCCGTTTCGCCGACGCCGTCGTCGAACTTGCCCGTGCTCTTGCCGACGCCGCGGAAGTTGAACCTTATGCTGGCGTAGCCGAGTGCGACGAATGTCTTGGCCAGCGTCTGCGCGACCTTGTTGTCGAGCGTGCCACCCTGCAGGGGATGCGGGTGGGCGACGAGCGCGATTCCACGAGGGGTTTCCGCAGGCACGTTAAGCGCCACTTCGAGCGAGCCCGCGGGCCCGGCAATCGTTGTACGGTTTTCCCCGCGGGTCAAATCTTCAGCCTCTCCACGACGCGCCCGTGAACGACGTGCGAATCGATGATTTCGTCGATGTCATGCTTGTCGACGTAGCTATACCAAACGCGCCTCGGGGTAGACGACCATGACCGGGCCCTCGTCACAACGGTCCAGGCAGCCGGCCTTGTTGATGCGTACCTTTCCCTTGCCGTCGAGGCGCAATGACTTGATGCGCTGCTTGGCGTAGGCCTGCATGTCCAGCGCGCCGTGATTGTTACAGCAAGCCTCCGGGGGCTCGCGCTGGTTGCAGCAGAAAAAGACATGACACCGGTAGTAGCTCATTGCGGCAGCGCGCGAATAATTTGCGCGCAGCGACGAATTATACGCGATCACCCGCGTCGCCCTGGACTGCCGCGCTGTCCCCATCCCGGCTGCCCGGCGAGCCAAAGCAAGTAGGCGCTGGCAAGCACTGGCCAGATGACGAGCACTGCATGCGTGAGACGGTTGAAGTTGAGCAGGTGCCCGTACGGCCAGTCGAACAGCGCAAGCGGCGCGCGCGCGCGCCACAGGTCCGGAACCAGCAGCGGCGCGACGAGCGAAGACAACAGCGCAATCGCGCACAGTGTCGTGCGCACGGCCCGGGGCAGCCAGATGGCGAGCATGAGGACCAGTGCGCCGGCCGCAACGCCGAGCGATGTGCCCGGTTCGAGCCAGTACACCCATGCCGCCGATTTGAGCAGCAGCGCAGCGGCGACTCCCTTGAGGACGAGCGCGATCGCGACGAGCGCTAGTACGGCGGCGCCCAAGCTACGCCGGTGGCGCAACAGCAGGGCGAGGAACAAGCCGGCGCCGATGACGTTGAATGCGCTCTGCGCGGCCTGCAGCGACGTGCCGGCGAGATCGCGCGTCAGCTCCAGCGAGGGGTCGAATGTCGCCGCGAAAAGAGGAATGCCCGGATTGACCTGCGACAGGAGCCAAACCCCGAGCAAGCGCTAGCCCGAGGTCGCCGCTTCGGCCGCCGAGAAAAGTGTGGTAGCGCCATTGCGCGATACGACTCCGCGCGCCCGGCAGCCGATTGAAAGCGAGAGCAACCAGGGCGCCGATGGTCGCGCCGAAGCTATTGGACAGCAAATCGACATTGCTCGCGTCGCGCGTTGGCAGGAACATCTGCGTCGTTTCCATCGCAAACGAAAGCAGGGCGCCCCCACCGATCGCAACCGCCAGCCGCGCCGCCGGGCGGCGATGCGTGCCGAGGTGGGCGAGCAGGAAGCCGAAGGGCGCATACGCCAGCACGTTGACGAGAATGTCGAAGCGTGTCACATGCCGGGGCCAGGACTCGAACAGGAAGAAGGGCGTATCGGGCAACGGGGCCATCCAGCCCGAGAACGGTTCCAGACTCGCGTAGACGATCATCAACCCGTACAAAAGGGCCACATACTGTGGCAATCGCGTGGGCTGACGCCGCGCGGGCGCGGCGGAGGATGGCATGGGCCTGTGCCTATGCCGAGCGGGCAAGGAGCTTACGCACGACTGTCAGGTCTTTGTGTTCTTCGATAACGCTGAAGCCAGCCTCAAGGAACAGCGGCAGCGGCCCATGGTAGTGATCGGCGGCGAGCTGGCTGCCGCCGGTGTTGAAGGGAAACGCGTCGACGAGCTGGAACCCGCGCGCGACGAACGAATCGAGAGCGCTCCGCAGCAGCAATCGCGCAATGCCGCGCCGCCGCCGAGACGGCGCGATCACAAAGCAGACGATCGCGGCCGCCTCATAGGGCTCGCAGGGAAGCGGCGTTGGCTTGATGCCGAAACGAGCGAAGCAGTGCGGCAGCTTGTGCCGGGCCTGTGCATTCACCCAGCCGACCACGTCGCTGCCCTCGTAGGCCAGAAAGCCCTCCATTTCGCCGACGTCAATACGAGTCTGCATCGCGTCGCGATTGGTTTGCGCAGGAATGGTCGCCCACTGTATCGTTTTGGGAACGTGATAGTAGCGACAGTAGCATTTTGCCCACTTCGGGTTGTCGCTAAACGCCGCGCCGCGCTCGTGGTCGAAGAAACGCAGGAACGCACCCGCATGCTCCGCGCGCAGGGGCGCGGAGATTACTCGGACGGCCTTGCTCATGGCCGACGCCCGTGCCACGGCCGCGCCGGCAGCAACCGGCCGATGACCGCTTTCTCGCGGCTCGGCTGGCCCGGTATGACGTTGGCACAGCCAATCATCGATTCGCCCGCACACCGGCCCCGAATAAGCTTGACGGCGGAATCAGCGCCCCGCCTTGATTTCGGTCCACATGCGATTTCGCAGGCGACGCTGGGCGGTGGTCAGCTCCTTGAGTTGCTCGAGCTTCGCCAAGATCGCCTTGTCTGGGAAGATCGCCGGATTCTTGAGGATCTCTGGCTTGATGTACTTCACCGCGTCCAGATTCGGGTTGCCGGAGCCGATCAAGTTGGTGAGCTCCGCCGAATTCCTGCCATCGAGCATGAAGTTCATGAATTTGAGCGCCAGGTCGGGTCGCGGGGCATCTTTGTGAATCACCATGTTGTCAACCGCGAGCACCGCACCCTCCTTGGGCATCCCGTGCAGAATGTGGAACGGTCGCTTGGCGGCCTGCGCATCCAGGTTTGCCTGGAAGATGTCGTTGGAGTAGCCATGCACCAGCCAGATGTTGCCGACGGTCAGTTCCTTGATGTACGAGGAGGCGTTGAACGCCGCCCAATACGGCATTGCCTTCTTGATCACGTCCGCGGCTTGCTTCCAATGGCCTTCGTCGACGTCATTGGCCGAGTAGCCGAGGTACTTGAGCGCCGCTGCGAAAAGCTCGTTGGCGCTGTCGAGGACCGTGACGCGTCCCTTCACCTTCTCTAGATACTTCGGGTCGAATATTACCGCCCACGTGTCGGTCGGCAGGCCCAGTTCCTTGATTTTCTGATCGTTGTAGCCGATCACCGTCGTCGACATCGCGTACGGCACCGAATACTTGTTGCCAGGGTCGAATGACGTGTTCAGGTAAGCCGGATTGATGTTCTTCAGGTTCGGCAGCTGCGACTTGTCGAGCGGTAGCAATTGCGTGCCCTTGATCAGCGCCTCCACCGCATTCGAGGTTGGCACCAGCATGTCGTAGCCTTTGGCGCCGGCGGCGAGCTTGGCGAGCAATTCCTCGTTGTCCGAGTAGTAGGTCTGCACGACCTCGCATTTGCAGAAATCCTCGAAGCGTTTGATCGTCTCCGGTGCGATGTAATTGTTCCAGTTGTAGAGATGAAACTCATCCTTGGCCATCGCCGGAGTGAGCATGAACACTGCGAACGGCAGGACGGCGAACAGGGCAAGGAAGCGATTCATGCAACCCTCTCTTCGGAACGGAGCAGGCTTGGTGAGACCCTTGAAGCGATGATGATAAGCGCGAGCGTCAGCAGCATCAACAAGGTCGACACGGCGTTGACTTCGGGTGTCACGGCGATCTTGATCATCGAGTAGATCTGCAACGGCAGCGTCACCGTGCCCGCGCCAGCCGTGAAGAAAGTGATCACGAAGTCGTCGATGGATAAGGTAAACGCCATCAACGCGCCGGCGATCACGCCGGGCATTATCAGCGGTAGGGTGATGTAGCGGAACGCGTTCCATGGCGAGGCGCCGCAATCGCGCGCCGCTTCGGTCAGCGTCTCGTCCATGCCGGCGAGTCGCGCCCGCACGACGATGGCCACGAAGCCGATGCAGAACGCTATATGCGCGAGAGCGACCGAGAGGAGACCCAGGGTGAAATTGAGCAGGACGAAAAAGATAAGCAGGCTGACGCCCATCAGGATCTCGGGGATGGCGATGGGTGCAAGCACCAGGACCGGCAGCAAGCGCGAGTTGTAGCGGTACATCGCGACGCCGGCCATCGTGCCGAGCACCGTAGATATGGCGCTCGCGGTCAGGGCAATTATGAGCGAGTTACCCGCGGCGGCAAGCATCTCCTCGTTATGGGCCAGGCGGACGTACCAGTCGAGGGTGAACCCCACCCACTCGGCATTCAGGCGTGAGTCGTTAAACGAATAGACCACGACGATACCGAGCGGGATGTACAGAAACGCGTAGCCTATCAGCGCGGCGATCCACAGTCCTGCAGGCCGCCTACGCATGCGCCTCCTTCGCAGAGGACGGCGTGCCGAGGTTGCGGCGCCCGAACCACGCGGCGAGGCCGCCGCGAGCGCCAGCGCAGCGACGGTAAGCACAATCGACAGTACGCTACCGAACGGCCAGTCGCGAGTCTCCAGGAACTGCTGCTTGATAACGTTGCCGATCAGGCTGTCCTCCGGGCCGCCCAGTATGTCGGGGATAGCGAATATGCCGAGCGCGGGGATAAACACCAGCGCGGCGCCGGCGTACACGCCCGGCAGCGACAGCGGAAAGGTGATGCGCCAGAAACGTTGCCAAGCATTCGCGCCAAGATCCTGGGCTGCGTCGAGCAGCGCCTGATCATGTTTCTCCAAGTTGGCGTAGAGCGGGAGCACCATGAACGGCAGATGCACGTAAACGAGGCACACGAGTACCGCAAAGGAGCTAAAGAGCAGTGGCACCGGGTCGTGCCCGAACCAGGCCAGAACCCCGTTCACGGCCCGCGCCAGCGCGGCGTTGGGGCCAAGAATGATCATCCACGCGTACACGCGAATGAGGAAGTTGCTCCAGAACGGGCAGAATGACCAATAGCAATAACAGGTCACGATAGCCGTTGGGAGCTTCTGGCAATCAGGGCGGCGAGTGGATATGCCAATGCGAGGCAAAACAGGGTCGTGAACAACGCATACGACACCGACTTGAGAAAAATCTGCGCATAGATCGGCTCGCTGAAGAAGCGCCGTAGCTGTCGAGATTGAGGTCGAGTTTACCGTCCACGAACGAGTGGCGCCAGGCCGCCGAATTCGCCCGGGCTGCGAAAGGATGCCAGCACCATGATCAGCGACGGGACGGCGAAGAACAGCTAGCAGGTAGAGCAGCGGCGGCCCGCTGACGAGCCATCTACCGAGCCGTGACTACGGACACAACCCGGACGTTTGGCGAGGTATTCACTCCTCGATGAAGTGGCCGGCGTCGATTGGCCAAGTGACTTCGACCGCATCGCCGACCTCAAAGAACCTGGCGCTGCCGCTCTGCGAATTGGCGAGTAGCGCCTCCACGCGCATGCCACCGGGCGTGGCGACCTTGTAGACCGTCACGTCGCCCATGTAGAGCAGGTCTGCGACGGTCCCACGAAAGTGGTTGTCCGATGTGTCGGTGGCGGCGGCACTTTGGATGCGGATTTTCTCCGGGCGCAGCGCAATCGTGCCGACACGACCGGGCGGAGCCTTCGAAGCGGTCGCGATACGGGCCTGGCCGAGCGTGGGCACGTCGAGCGTGAGGACGCCGTTGACACCGCCCGTTATGGGTCCGGAAAACAGGTTGCACTGGCCGATGAAGTCGGCCACAAAGCGCGTCCGCGGAAAGCCGTAGATCTTCGATGGTTCGTCGAGTTGCTCGACGCGGCCCTTGCTCATCACCGCGATGCGATGCGAAAGCGCCAGCGCCTCGGTCTGGTCATGCGTCACGTAGATGAACGTAATGCCGACCTCCTTCTGCAGGTTGATGAGTTCCAGCTGCATCTCTTCGCGCAGTTTCGCGTCGAGCGCCGCCAGCGGTTCATCGAGGAGCAGCATGGTCGGATGCGTGACGAGTGCCCGGCCGATCGCCACGCGCTGCTTCTGGCCGCCGGAGAGCTCGTGCGGGTAGCGCTTGCCGAAGCCCTGCAGGCGCACGTCTTCCAGCGCGGCCGCGATTTTGGCCGGAATCTCGGCTGCCGGCGTCTTGGCCATCTGCAGCGGAAAGGCGACGTTCCCTTCGACGGTCATGTGCGGGAACAGCGCGTAGCTCTGGAAGACGGTACGGACCGGACGCTGCTCCGGCGGCCGGCCGGCGAGGTCTTCCCCGTGAAGCAGAATGCGACCGCCATCGGGGAGGTCGAAGCCGGCGATCATCCGCAAAAGCGTCGTCTTGCCGCAACCGGAAGGTCCTAGCAAGGTGAAAGAACTCACCGGCTTCGATGCCGATGCTGACGTTGTCGACCGCGGTGAAGTCGCCGAAACGGCGCGTGACGTTCTGGATCTCAAGCAGCGCCATTGGCAGCCGCGCCCCCCTGGCGGAATCGGCCGATTGTAGCAAAATAAGCGGAATTTCTCCGCGATTACGGAGCTTCGCTGATGCGACCAATCTTGATCCTGGTGACGGGCTTGCTTGGCTTCCTGACCGCGGCCGCTGACGAGCCGCGCACCTATCAAGTCGATCCCGTTTGCCCAGGCGACCGACGGCTTCGCCGGTTGCCCCAACGTGAGGCCGCCCGTGCTCACCGAGCAGGAAATGCGCGTGCAGGCCCATGAACGGGCCGAGCGCGGCACGTCGTGTTGCCTCGCCGGCACCTGCGAATGCGGGGGCGCTTACAAGCGCGATCCGGAGATCAACGACCGGGTCATTGCGGCGATCCGTGGCGACAAGCAATTCCGCGACACGAGCATCTGGGTGACCACGATGCGTAAGTTCGTCACCCTGGAGGGTTGCGTGCGCAGCAGGCCACAAAAGAAGGCGCTTGAGCGCCTGGCCAAGCGCCAGCCGGATGTGGCGATTGTCTGGAACGAAACGACCGTCGGCGTGAGCGTGTCCGGGAAAAAATAGATGCCTGCGCCGGTCGGGCGCCGGCTCGATTGGCGCGGGCGCGTTAGCAAACACCGCCGGGCGAGGTCACCCCGATCCAGAGTTCTTGGCGCCGAGGGCGGACAAGATCTCGAGTGGCACCGGGAAAACGATGGTCGAGCTCTTGTCCCCGGCGATGTTGCCGAGCGTCTGCAGATACCGCAGCTGCATCGCCTGCGGCTGCTGGGCGAGCATCTGCGCCGCCTGCAGCAGTTTCTCCGAGGCCTGCAGTTCGCCCTCGGCGTGAATGATCTTGGCGCGCCGCTCGCGCTCGGCCTCTGCCTGCCGGGCGATCGCCCGCACCATCGACTCGTTGAGGTCGACTTGCTTGATCTCCACGGTCGACACTTTGACGCCCCAGGCGTCGGTTTGGGTGTCGAGCACCCGCTGAATGTCGAGGTTGAGCTTTTCCCGCTCCGAGAGCAACTCGTCCAGGGCATGCTTGCCGAGCACCGCGCGCAGCGTGGTTTGGGCGAGCTGGCTCGTCGCCTCGAGGAATTTCTCGACCTGTATCACCGACTTGGCCGGATCCACGACGCGAAAATACACCACGGCGTTGACCTTGACCGAAACGTTGTCACGGGTAATCACGTCCTGAGGCGGCACGTCCATCACGATCGTGCGCAGGTCGACGCGCACCCATTGCTGAAAGACGGGAATGATCAGGATCAGGCCCGGCCCCTTCACTTTCCAAAACCGCCCGAGCATGAACACGACGCCGCGTTCGTATTCGCGCAGGACGCGGAACGAAACGAGCGACCAGCAGGAGTGACGAGGACGAGCAGGCCGGTAAACCCCATTCCGAAAATCATCGGTACCCCCTTGCGCTTTCGTTGAGTGGCGTCACCGTCAGCACCAGGCCGTTGCGGGCCGTGACTCGAACATCCTGACCGCGTTTGAGTGGGACCGAGCTGTGCACTTGCCATTGCTCGCTGCGCACGCGCGCCCAGCCTTCCGTCCCGGTGTCCTCGAGCACGACACCGACACTGCCGATGAGCTGCTCGTGGCCGGTCACCACCGGCCGGCGGCGCGCCCTGAGCGCGACTCCGCCGACGAGGAAGATGAACGCGGCGGACAGAAAGGCAAGCGAGCCGATCAGCCAGTAGGGCACCCCGAAACCGGGCACGTCGGTATCAATGAGCATAACCGCGCCGATGACGAAGGCGATGATTCCGCCGACGCCGAGCGATCCGTAGCTGGGCAGAAATGCCTCGGCGATCAGGAACGCAAGCCCCAGCAGTACCAACGCCAGGCCTGCGTAGTTCACCGGCAGCATGTTCAGCGCGAATAGCCCGATGCACAGGCAGATCGCGCCGACGACGCCTGGCAGAACGAATCCCGGGTTGGCGAACTCGAAGAACAGTCCGTAGACACCCAGCATCATCAGGATCAACGCAACGCTGGGATCGGTAATCGCGGCGAGGAACCGGCTCTTCCAATCGGGCTCGACGGTAAGCACCGTGGCACCGCGCCGTGGCGAGCGCGCGCTCGCCGGCAGCGGTCGTCACCTTGCGCCCATCGAGCTTGATCAGCAACTCCGGGACGTCGCGCGCGGTCAGGTCGATGACTTTCTGCGCCAGCGCCTCGTCCGCCGACAGGCTAACCGCTTCGCGCACGGCACGCTCGCCCCATTCCGCATTGCGCCCGCGCAACTGCGCGAGCCCGCGGATGTACGCGGCCGCGTCATGTGTCTGTTTCCTGGTCAGCGTGTCCTGCTGGCGCCGGCGCCTCGTCTGCGGCCTTTGCCTTGTCCTTTTCGGGTCGCCGTGCGGCTGGCGCCGAGGGCGCGGCCGAGGGCATGCCGATCTGCACCGGCGTGGCCGCGCCAAGATTGGTTCCCGGCGCCATCGCCGCGATGTGGCTGGCGTAGAGGATGTAGGTGCCGGCGCTCGCGGCGCGCGCGCCGCTGGGGCCGACGAAGACCGCAACCGGCACGCGCGACGCCAGGATCGCCTTGATGATCTCGCGCATCGACGTGTCGAGCCCGCCCGGGGTGTCGATCTGCAGCACGACGAGTTGGGCGCCCTCGCGCTCGGCACGCGCCAGACCGCGGGTCACGAAATCCGCGGTAGCCGGCCCGATCGCGCCGGCAAGCGGCAATACCATCACCGGCGCGGGCGCGGCGCTAACCCAACCCGCGGCGATGGCAAGCCACGCCCACCCGACCAGTCAGCTTGCACCATCCTCACGCGAACTGCCTCGCGGAATCCGGCATGGGCGATGATTATTGCAGAAAATGCGCCTCAGCCGCGCGCCGGCGCCTGGCGGGCGTTCGAGCCGGCAGTGCGGGGCCACGATCCTGCGCCCGCCTGGCTACCACAATCGCCAGAGAAGCACGGCGATGACGCCCGCCAACAGCACGGCCACCGCGGCAAGCCAGCGATTGCCCGCACGCTGCGCGGCGGCGATCTCCTTGAGGGCGAGATCCGACAGCGGCGTCGGGCGCGGAGAGCTTCTGGTATATCAGCCGCGGCATTTGCGGCAGCATGGTGACCAGGAACGGCGCTTCCTCGCGCAACCGGCGCTCGAGCGCCCGCCAGCCAACCTGGTCCTCCATCCAGCGCTCGAGGAAGGGCTTGGCGGTCACCCAGAGATCCAGGTCCGGATCGAGCTGCCGGCCGAGACCCTCGACGTTGAGCAGCGTCTTTTGCAGCAGCACGAGCTGCGGCTGGATCTCGACGTTGAAGCGGCGCGAGGCGCGGAACAGCTGCACCAGCACCCGCGCGAGCGAGATTTCCTTCAGGGGTCGATCGAAAATCGGCTCGCACACCGCGCGAATTTCGCTCTCGAGCTCGTCGACTCGCGTTTCCGGCGGCACCCAGCCCGACTCGATGTGCGCGGTGGCGACGCGGTGGTAGTCGCGACGGAAGAAGGCAAGGAAATTCTGCGCGAGATAGCTCTTGTCGGTTTCGGACAGCGTGCCCATGATGCCGAAGTCGAGCGCGATGTACTTGCCGAATGGCAGCGGGATCGGTGGCGACGAAGATGTTGCCCGGGTGCATGTCGGCATGGAAAAAGCCGTCGCGGAACACCTGCGTGAAGAAGATCTCGACGCCGGCGCGGGCGAGCCGCGGAATGTCGATGCCCTCGGTCTTCAGACGCTCGACCTGGCTGATGGGAATGCCCGACATGCGCTCCATCACCATGACCTCGGTACTACACCAGTCCCAGTAGACCTCGGGGATGAGCAGCAGCGACGAATGCAGAAAATTGCGGCGCAGTTGCGAGCAGTTGGCCGCTTCGCGCCCAAGGTCGAGCTCGTCGTGAATCGTCTTGTCGAACTCGGCGACGACCTCCTGCGGCTTCAGGCGTTTGCCGTCCGACCACAGCTTCTCGACCAGCCAGGCGCCCATCTGCATGAGGGCCAGATCCTTCTCGATGGTCGCCGAGATGTTCGGCCGCAGCACCTTGACCGCGGCCGGCGTGCCGTCGGGTAGCTCGGCAAAATGCACCTGCGCCACCGAGGCGCTCGCGACCGGCTCGACGCTCGAACGCTTTGAACACCTGGCCGACGGGCTTGCCGTAGACGCGGGCGAGGGTCGCGACCACCTGCTCGGCCGGAAACGGCGGCACGCGATCCTGCAGCTTGGCGAGTTCCTCGGCGATGTCGGCGGGCAAAAGGTCGCGCCGGGTCGAAAGCACCTGGCCGAACTTGACGAAGATGGGTCCGAGATCCTCCAGCGCGAGCCGCAGGCGCACCGCGCGCGGCGTCGACGTATCGCGCCAGAAGGTGAGCGCGCGCGCGGTCGGCCGCAGCCAGCGGAACCGCTCGTGGCCGAGCAAGAACTCGTCGAGCCCGTACTTGAGCGCGATCAACCAGATTTTGCGAGCCGGAACCAGCGCATGGTGCGCGATTGTAAGGTATGCCTTTGACGCGCTCGCATCGCACGCGTAGATTCCAGGCGCCCGCCGCAGCTGCCCCGCCGTCGCGCCAACCATGCCCCTCGTTCGCATCTCGCTGCTCGCCGGCAAGTCGGCCGCATACCGCCGCGCCATCGGCGACGGTATCCATCGGGCCATGGTCGAGACGCTTGCGGTGCCCGAGCACGACCGCTTCCAGATCATCACCGAGCACGAAGCCGACGGGCTGGTCTACGATCCGAGCTATCTCGGCATTCAGCCGCAGCGATGATGTCGTGCTGGTGCAGGTCACGCTTGAGCGTGGGGCGCAAGCCGAAGCAGAAGCGCGACTTCTTCGCCCGCGCTGCCGAACTTCTGGCGCAGGACCCGGGCCTCAGGTCGCAGGACCTGTTCCTCAACCTGGTCGAGGTCGCTGGGAAAACTGGTCCTTCGGCGAAGGCAAAGTCCCAGTATACGGAGTGACGCGTCCCGCTGTGCTGCGCCGGCACGCCCGAGCCTCTGCAGACTTCACCGTTGGTTCAAGGAGCAGGTGTCTGCGCATCTCCGCCATCGACCCGGACATCGAGCCGCTCGGTCCGCCGGCAACGCAGGTTCTTCACTGGCCGCCGCCTCGGCTGCCCAGGCACCCCAACTCTAGCCGGTACCTCGTTTGGTTCTTCCCCGCCCTGCGCCAGGGGCGGGCGCGGCAGCGTGCGCGCGGCCGCGGTCGAGCGCATCGATGCGTTGAGCGAGTGCGCCCACTTGCGCGGCCAGTGCAGCGATCTCGCTGGCGACGACACGGGCCTCGGCGGCGCCCACCGCCAGCTGTGCCTCGTCGCCGACGTAGCTCGTGACGCTGTCGCCGAAGCGCTGCGCCGCGTACCCCGGAAGCGCCAGCAAACGTCGGCCGAGGTCGGCGATGGCCCTGCCCGCCGGCCGGGCCGAACGACCCGGGCAAACATGGCCTCCACGAACCACGGCAGCGTCAGTGCGAGTTCGCGCAGGGTCGCAGCCAGCGCGACATCTCCCTCGGCGGTGACCAGCTCGCCCCAGCGCTCCGGCTGCCGCGAGCAAAGCCGGAAGCCGCAAAGGCGGGACACGGTCAGCTTCAGATCGGGGGCCGCCGGCTGTCGTGCAGCCGCCCTCTGCTGTCAATGGCGAAGGCCTGGCGAGCCGGGCCGATCTCGACGCGCACGACGCGCCCGGCATGGGCGGCAAGCTTTGCCGCGCGCCCAGCGCTCACGCTCCAGCGCGCGGTTGGCGATGTCGAGCGCGGAAACACGCGGCGCCTAGAAGACGTAGCCTCGGTGCAAGGCGACGACCCCGGCCATCAGATTGAACCACTCGACGCGCTCGAACCCGGCCTGCTCCATCATGTCCTTGAGGGTTGACTGGTCGGGGTGCATGCGGATCGACTCGGCGAGGTAGCGGTAACTTGCCTCGTCGCCGGCGACGAGCTTGCCCAGGCGCGGCAGGACATTGAAGCTGTACCAGTCGTAGGCGGGCCGCAACGGCTCGGCCACCTGGCTGAATTCGAGGACGAGCGCGACACCGCCTGGCCGCAGCACACGGCGCATCTCCGCGAGCGCGGCATCCTTCTGCGTGACGTTGCGCAACCCGAATCCGATGCATACGCAGTCGAAACGACCGCGCCGGAAAGGGCAGCGCTTCCGCGTTGCACTGGACCGCGGGCACGAGACGGCCTTCGTCGAGCATCCGGTCGCGGCCGGCGCAGAGCATGGCCGCGTTGATGTCGGTCAGAACGACGCGACCCGTCGGACCGACACGCTCGGCAAACAGACGCGTCAGATCGGCGGTGCCGCCGGCCACATCGAGCACCTCGCTGCCTGCGCGAACGCCGCTGGCCGCGACGGCGAAGCGCTTCCAGAGCGCGATGCAGCCCTCCGGACATCAGGTCGTTCATGAGGTCATACTTTGTCGCGACCGACTCGAACACGCCCGCGCACGCGCCGCGCCTTGTCTTCGGGCGGCACGCGCTCGAAGCCGAAGTCGGTGGTTTCGCCCATCGTTGCGCCCGGTGCGGCGGTGTTCAGTGGTGATGACCGCAAGCGTGGGCCGGCGCGGGCGCCGGGACGTTCGGATCCGGATCGCGGCTCGCCCCGGCCGCGGCTAGGCGCGCCAGATACCGCTGCCAGAGTTCTTCCTGCGCGTACCCCAGGTCGTAGAGGTACTCCCAGGAATAGATGCCGGTGTCGTGGCCGTCGGAAAACTTCGGCCGGATGGCGTAGTGGCCAACCGGTTCGAGCTCGGTGATCGTGACCTCGCGCTTGCCGACCTGGAGCGTTTCCTGGCCGGGACCGTGCCCCCGGACCTCCGCGGATGGGGAATACGCGCGCAGGTACTCGTACGGCAGGCGGAAATTCGTGCCGTCCGCGAAGCTCAGTTCCATCACGTGCGAAGCCTGATGGAGCTTGATTTCCGTGGGAATCGGGGTGTCGGACTCGAGGCCGGCCATGGTGGGCGTCCCCCTGGCTTTTGCAGGGCGGACTACTAGGCTACCACGCGCGGCGCGACCGCTGCAGCAACCGTCGCGCGGGTTTACGTCTGGACGATGTCCATGTTGCCGATTCCGGCCATCACGTTGCGGTTCTTGGCGTCCTTGCCGTGCAGCTTGATCTCGAGGCGCAGGTCGTTTAGCGAATCGGCGTTGCGCAACGCGTCTTCATAGCTGATCATGCCCGCCTCGTACAGGTCGAATAGCGCCTGGTCGAAGGTCTGCATGCCAAGCTCGCGCGATTTTTTCATGATCTCCTTGATGCCCGAGACATCGCCCTTGAAGATGAGATCTGAGATGAGCGGCGAGTTCAGCATGACCTCCACCGCGGGTACGCGCCCGCGACCATCGCGCCGGGCGATCAACCGCTGCGCAACGAAGGCGCGAATGTTCAGCGACAGGTCCATCAGAAGCTGTGCGCGCCGCTCCTCGGGGAAAAAGTTGATGATCCGATCGAGCGCCTGGTTGGTGCTGTTCGCATGCAGCGTCGCCAGGCACAGGTGGCCGGTCTCGGCGAAGGCGATCGCGTAATCCATGGTGGCACGGTCGCGCACCTCGCCGATCAGGATCACGTCCGGCGCCTGCCGCAGCGAGTTCTTGAGCGCGATTTCCCAGCTGTCGGTGTCGACGCCGACCTCGCGCTGGGTAATGATGCAATTCTTGTGCTCATGCACGAACTCGATCGGATCCTCGATGGTGATGATATGGCCGTAGCTGTTTTCGTTACGGTAGCCGAGCAGCGCCGCCATCGATGTCGACTTGCCGGCACCGGTCGCGCCAATGAACATCATGATGCCGCGCTTGCTCATGCACACGTCCTTGAGCACCGGCGGCAGGTTCAGTTCCTCGAATGTCGGAATGACGACGTTGATGGTCCGCATCGCCATGCCGACCCGACCTTGCTGCACGAACGCGTTGCAGCGAAAGCGGCCGATTCCCGGAGGCGCAATCGCGAAGTTGCATTCCTTGGTCGACTCGAACTCCATCGCCTGCTTGTCGTTCATGACGCTGCGCACGAGCTCGATAGTGTGCTGCGGCGTGAGCGCGGTTTTCGATACCGGCGCGATCTTGCCGTCGATCTTGAGCGCCGGCGGGAAGCCGGCGGTGATGAACAGGTCCGAGCCCTTTTGCTTGACCAGCAGATCGAGCAGCTCGTGGATGAACTTGGTGGCGGTCTCGCGTTCCATGACACGACTCCCAGGGGACGGTTACGGCTAGCCGCCGAACAGATCCTTGTTGACGGCGCGCGCCCGCGCCTCGGCAAGCTGAATCTGGTTACGCCGGACCAGCTCGGTCAGGCATTGGTCCATCGTCTGCATGCCGGCCGTCTGGCTGGTCTGGATAACCGAGTACATCTGCGCGACCTTGTTTTCCCGGATGAGGTTGCGGATCGCCGGCGTGCCCATCATGATTTCCCACGCGGCGACGCGTCCTTGGCCGTCCTTGGTCTTGAGCAGCGTCTGCGAGATTACCGCGACCAGCGATTCCGAAAGCATCGCCCGCACCATATCCTTTTCCGCCGCCGGAAACACGTCGATGATCCGATCGATGGTTTTCGCGGCGGAGCTCGTGTGCAGCGTGGCGAAGACCAGGTGGCCCGTTTCCGCCGCCGTCAGCGCCAGCCGGATGGTCTCCAGGTCGCGCATCTCGCCGACCAGGATGTAGTCCGGGTCTTCGCGCAACGCCGCGCGCAGCGCGTTCGCGAACGACAAGCGTATGCGGCCCGATCTCGCGCTGATTAACCAGGCACTTCTTCGACTCGTGCAGGAACTCGATCGGGTCCTCGATGGTGAGGATGTGGCCGTACTCGTTCTGGTTGACGTGATCGGTCATCGCCGCCAGCGTGGTCGACTTGCCCGAGCCGGTGGGCCCGGTGACCAGGATCAGGCCGCGTGGGCGGGTGGTCATATCGGCGAACGACTTGGGCGTGCCAAGCTCCTCGAGCGACAGGACCTTCGAGGGAATCGTGCGGAATGCCACGGCGGCGCCGCGCTGCTGGTTGTAAGCGTTGACGCGGAAGCGGGCGAGGTTGGGGATACCGAACGAGAAGTCGCATTCGAGCATCTCCTCGTACATCTTGCGCTGCGCGTCGCTCATGATGTCGTACACCATGGCGTGCACATCCTCGTGCTCCATCGGCGGCAGGTTGATCCGCCGGATGTCGCCATGGACGCGGATCATCGGCGGCAGGCCCGCCGAAAGGTGCAGGTCCGATGCCTTGTTCTTGACCGCGAATGCTAAGAGTTCGGCAATGTCCATTTATAATCCCAGCAAGCCAACGCGCCGCAGCGGGGTGGCATGGATCGCCGCGGCAAGCCGCGGCGACCGGTCACCCGGGTACGAAGTTGTGGATTACACCCGCTGCTCGCTATGCCGGCGTCATCTGATTATGAGCCTAGACGAGAAGGCGTGGCAAGCAGTCCGGTCCCGGATCGCGCTCGCGGCACGGCGCGCCGGACGCGATCCTGCGACCGTTGCGCTGCTCGCGGTAAGCAAGGGGCAGCCAGCCGCCGACGGTGCGCGCAGCCTACGCGCTGGGGCAGCGGGCCTTCGGCGAGAACTACGTGCAGGAGGGCCTTGCCAAGGCCCGGCGCTCGCCGCGCTGCCGGGCATCGAGTGGCATTTGATCGGACCGCTGCAAAGCAACAAGGCGCGGCTCGCCGCCGCAAACTTCGCCTGGGTTCACAGTATCGATCGGCTGCAGATCGCCGAGCGACTTTCGGCGGCGCGCGACCGCGCAGGCGCGGCGCCGCTTAACGTCTGCGTGCAGGTCAATATCAGCGGCGAGGCGAGCAAGAGCGGGGTGGCTCCGGACGACAGCGCTGGCGCTCGCGCGGGCGATCGCGCCGCTGCCCCGAATCGCGTTGCGCGGATTCATGGGCATCGCGGAGGCAACGCCCGACGGCGCGCGGCAGCGGGCGCAGTTTCACGTGCTGCGCGAGCTGTTCGACGCCGCGCGCGGCGGCGGGCTCGCGCTCGACACGCTGTCGATGGGCATGTCGGCCGATCTGGAGGCCGCGATCGCCGAGGGCGCGACGCTGGTGCGCCTGGGCACGGCGCTGTTCGGCGACAGAGCCTCCGCAACGACGCAGGATGCGGCGGCATGAACATCACGATCATCGGCGGTGGCAACATGGCGCGCGCGCTGCTGGGGGGGCTAATCGCGCGCGGCCACGGCTCGGACGCGCTCGCGGTGGTCGAGATCGACGCCGAGGCCAGGGCGACGGTCGCGGCGCGTTTTGGCGTCGCGACGTTCGCCGCGATCGAGCCGGCCGCGGTCGGGCGGCGCCGACGTCATTGTCATCGCGGTCAAGCCGCAGCAGGTGCGCAGCGGTGGCCCGCGAGCTGGCGACCCTGCTCAAGCGCCAGGTCGTGCTGACGATCGCCGCCGGCATCCGGCTCTCCGATCTCTCGCGCTGGTTGTTGGGCTATCGACGACTCGTGCGCGCGATGCCGAATACGCCGGCGCTGATCGGCGCAGGGATCGCCGCGCTGTACGCGCTTGCCGGAGTCGATAGCGAAGGCCGCGCGCGTGCTTCGGCCGTGCTCGAGGCTGTAGGCGGCACGCTATGGTGCGAACGCGAGGACGAACTCGATGCGGTGACCGCCGTCTCGGGCAGCGGCCCCGCCTACGTTTTCTATTTCCTCGAGGCGCTGGAACAGGCGGCGCGGGAGCTCGGCTTCACGCCGGCCGAGGCGCGCCGCCTGGCCTATGCCACCTTCTCGGGCTCGATCCGCCTGGCCGAACAGAGCGACTCCGACCCCGCCCTGCTGCGCGCGCAGGTAACGTCGAAAGGCGGCACCACTGAGCGCGCGCATCGCCCGCCTCGAGGAAGCGGCGGTCAAGGCGGCCATCGTTGCCGCGGTCAAGGCAGCCGCGCGTCCGCGCGAAGGAGCTCGGCGACAATCCTGGGCGACGAGGCGTAGATGCTCTACGACGCAGCACGCTTCCTGGTCAACGTCATATTCGGCATGCTTGTCTACGCCGTGCTGTTGCGCTTTCTGATGCAGTGCCTGCGCGCGCCGTTCCGCAATCCGCTGGGCCGCGCGGTGAGCGCCCTCACCGACTGGGCGGTGAAGCCGCTGCGCAAGATCCTTCCGGGCTATCGCGGCTATGACTGGGCATCGCTCGTGGTCGCCTGGTTCCTGCAGGCGCTGTGGCTGGCGGCGCTCATGGCACTCGGCAGTGCGGCGTTCTCCGGCGAGCGCCCCGGCCTCATCGCGACGCTCGCGGTCGTGGAGCTCATCCGGGCGCTGCTCTGGATCGTGATCGGCACCGTCTTCCTTCAGGCGCTGCTGTCCTGGGTCGCGCCGGACGGACCGCTGGCAGGTGTGCTCAACGCGCTGACCTTCCCGCTGCTCACTCCCGTGCGGCGCGTCGTGCCGCCGCTCGGTGGCGCGCTCGACCTCTCGCCGCTGATCGTCATCGTGCTCGCGCAACTCGTGTTGATGCTGCCGGTGGCTTGGCTGGAACAGACCGTTGTCTCGGCTCTTCCGGCTGACAATCCGGCGCCGCATCCCTGGCGGCGCATTGGCAGCCGACGGTTCGATAACGCTCGCGATTCACGCCCAGCCAGGAGCGAAGCGCACGCAAGTCGCCGGGGTCGCACGGCGGCCGCCTGCAAGGTCCGCTTGGCGGCGCCGGCAGTCGAAGGCAAGGCCAACGCGGCGCTGCTAGCCTTCCTGGCCGGCGCCTTCGCGGTGCCCGAGCAGGCGGTGACGCTGGTCCGTGGCGCACGCAGCCGGCGCAAGGTCGTGCGCATCGCGACACCGAGTCGGCACGGCCAGACCGGGAGTGGGGCGAACTGACCAAGCTAGGCGAGGGCGTTGGCCAGGCGCACGAAGTCGCTGACCGCGAGGGTCTCGCCCCGGGCGCCCGGGTCCACGCCGGCACGTTCGAGATCCTCCGGCCCCGCCCAGTGCTGCAATGCATTGCGCAGCGTCTTGCGCCGCTGTCCGAAGGCGGCGCCGACGACCTGTGCGAACAGTGCCTCGTCGACGATGCGCGGCCGGCTGGCGCCCAGCGGCGCGAGGCGCGCCACGGCGGACTCGACCTTCGGCGCGGGACGAAATGCCCCAGGCGGAACGGCAAACAGCCGCTCGATGCGAAAGCGGGCCTGCAGCATGACGCTAAGCCGGCCATATTCCCGCGTCGCTGGCGCAGCCACCATCCGCTGCACGACCTCCCGCTGCAACATCACCGTCAGGTCGCGCAGGCTGGCCTCGCAGCGCGACGAGGTGAAACAGCAGTGGCGTGGAGATGTTATACGGCAGGTTGCCGATGACCCGCAGCTCGCTACCCAGGGTGGCGAAGTCGAAACGCAATGCGTCGACCGTGTGGAGCGCGAGACGATCGGGGAAAACTCGCCGGCGATGCGCGCCGCGAGATCGCGGTCGATCTCGATGACGGTGAGCCGCCTTACCCGCTCCAATAACGGACGGGTGAGCGCTCCGAGCCCGGGCCCGATCTCGACGAGTTGTCGTCGGGCTGCGGGTCGATCGCGGCGACGATGCGATCGATGTAGTGGCGGTCGACCAGGAAATTCTGGCCAAACCGCTTGCGCATGACGTGGCCGCGCATAGGAGTCAGGTTCGGTTTGCCACCATGGCGGCCACCAGTCCAGCGCCAGGGAGCGCACCGTGCGCCTAGTTCCAGTCGAGGATGACCTTGCCGCTCTTGCCCGGAGAGCATCGTCGCGAATGCCGCCTCAAACTGCTCGGCCAGGAAGTGGTGCGTGATGATCGGCGACAGATCGAGGCCGCTCTGCAGCATGGCGACCATCTTGTACCAGGTCTCGAACATCTCGCGGCCGTAGATGCCCTTGATCTCCAGGCCCTTGAAGATCACCTGGTTCCAGTCGATGGCCATGTGCGCCGGCGGAATGCCGAGCAGGGCGACCTTGCCGCCGTGGTTCATGTGCTCGAGCATGTCGGCGAAGGCCTGCGGTACGCCGGACATCTCCATCCCGACGTCGAAGCCTTCGGTCATGCGCAGCTCGGACATCACATCGCGCAGAGTCTCGCGCTCGACGTTGACCGCGCGCGTCGCGCCCATGCGCCGCGCGAGCGCGAGGCGGTAGTCGTTGACGTCGGTGACGACGACGTGCCGCGCGCCGACGTGCCGCGCGATGGCGCTCGCCATGATGCCGATCGGCCCGGCCCCGGTGATGAGCACATCCTCGCCGACCAGGTCGAACGACAGGGCGGTGTGGGCCGCATTGCCGAATGGATCGAAGATCGCCGCCAGGTCGTCCGAGATGTCGTCGGGGATCTTGAACGCGTTGAACGCCGGAATCACGAGGTATTCGGCGAACGCGCCTTCGCGATTGACGCCGACGCCGACGGTATTGCGGCACAGATGGCGCCGACCGGCCCGACAGTTGCGGCAATAGCCGCAGGTGATGTGGCCCTCGCCCGACACGCGGTCGCCGACCTTGAAGCCGCGCACCTCCTGGCCGATTTCGACGATTTCGCCGACGTATTCATGGCCGACATGCATGGGCACGGGAATTGTCTTTTGCGCCCACTCGTCCCAGTTCCAGATATGCATGTCGGTGCCGCAGATCGCCGTCTTGCGAATTCGGATCATGACGTCGTTGTGGCCGACTTCGGGTTTCTTGACACGCGTCAGCGTCAGGCCGCGGTGCCGTTCGAGTTTTGCCAGAGCCTTCATGGTGCAGTGTCCCTTCGGTTCAGCGAATGACGCCCAGCGCCCGGCCGACCTTGGCGAATGCGGCCACCGCCTGGTCGATTTGCTGCGGCCGTGTGCGCCGCACTCATCTGCGTGCGGATGCGCGCCTTGCCCTTCGGCACCACCGGATACGAGAAACCGATCACGTAGACGCCCTCGGCGAGCAGGGCGTCGGCCATGCGGGTCGCCAGCGCCGCATCGCCCAGCATGACCGGAATGATCGGATGCGGCCCCGGGCACCAGATCGAAGCCCAGGCCGGTCATCGCCCGCCGGAAGCTGCTCGCCGTTGGCGCGCACGCGGTGCTCGCAAGGCGGCGCCTTCGGCACCGCCGAGCAGCTCGAGCACCTTGAGCGAGGCGGCGGCGATGGAAGGCGCCAAGCGTATTGGAAAACAGATAGGGGCGCGAGCGCTGCCGCAGCAGCGCGACGATGTCCTTCCTGCCGGCGGTGTAGCCGCCCGACGCGCCGCCCAGAGCCTTGCCCAGTGTGCCGGTGATAGATGTCCACCCTGCCTTCGACACCGCAGAGCTCGGGGGTTCCGCGGCCGGCCGCGCCGATGAAGCCGACGGCATGCGAATCGTCGACCATGACCAGGCTCCGTGCTGGTCGGCGAGCTCGCAGATCGCCGCCAGGTTGCGCGACGATGCCGTCCATCGAGAACACGCCGTCGGTGGCGATGAGCTTGAAGCGCGCGCCAGCGCGCGTCGGCTTCGTCGCAGCTTGGCTTCCAGTTCCGCCATGTCGTTGTTGCGATAGCGATAGCGCTTGGCCTTGCACAGGCGGATGCCGTCGACGATGCTAGCGTGATTGAGTTCGTCGCTGATCACCGCGTCCTGTTCGTCGAGCAGCGTCTCGAACAGGCCGCCGTTGGCATCGAAGCAGCTCGAATACAGGATGCTGTCCTCGGTTCTCAGGAAAGTGGCGAGCACTGCTTCGAGGTCCCGATGCACGCTCTGCGTGCCGCAGATGAAGCGCACCGAGGCCATGCCGAAGCCGTAGCGATCCAGGCCCTCCTTCGCCGCTTCGACGAGCCGCGGATCGTCGGCCAGGCCCAGGTAATTGTTGGCGCAGAAATTGAGCACCTCCCGCCCGTCGGCGAGGCGGATCTGCGGCGATTGCGGGCTCTCGATCACCCGTTCGGTCTTGTAGAAGCCGTCGGCGCGGATCCGCTCGATGACCCCGCGCAGATGGGACAGGTAGCGCTCATCCATGATGGACCGCTTCGGCGAACTCGATCGCCAGATCGACTGCCGCGAACATGCTGCCCGGGTCCGCTGCGCGGGCGCCGCGGCGTCGGCCGCGAGGTCGAGTGCCGTGCCATGGTCGACGGACGTACGCACGAACGGCAGTCCGAGCGTGACGTTGACGCCGTGACCGAAGCTTGCATGCTTGAGCACCGGCAAGCCCTGGTCGTGGTACATCGCGACCACGCAGTCGACAGCGACGTTCGCGCGCTGGCAGAAACGCCGTGTCGGCGGGCATCGGTCCGACCAGATCGAGCCCCGCATCCCGTAGCGATGCGATCACCGGCGCGATAACCTCGATCTCCTCGCGGCCGAGATAGCCTCCTTCGCCGGCGTGCGGGTTCAAGCCGCACACCGCGATGCGTGGGCGTTTGATGCGGAATTTGTCGGCCAGGTCCGCGGCAACGACCGACGAGCGTTGCCGCCAGCGATTGCGCGCGTGATCGCCGCCGGGACCGCGGCGAGCGGCAAGTGCGTCGTCGCGAGGGCGACGCGCAGCGTCTGCGCGGCAGAGCCCGCCGACGAGCATCATCACGACGTGCGGCGCGGCCGTGCGCGCGGCGAGGAACTCGGTATGGCCGGTAAAGGCGATGCCCGCGTCGTTGATCGTGCTTTTCTGCACCGGTGCGGTGACCATCGCCGCGAACTCGCCTGACAGCGCGCCGCCCACCGCCGCCTCAAGAGCGGTGAGCACGGCTCGCGCATTGGATGGATCCAATCGCCCGGGGACCACCGGTGCCGCAACCGGAAAATGCAGCACTTCGAGCTTCCCTGTGCGGGCGACAGCGCGGCGGACGTAGGCGCCGAAGTCGAACCCCGGCACCGACGCGGCGCGCGCGCTCACGTAGCAATTCGATGTCGCCGATGAGCACCAGCCGCGCCGGCCAGGCGCGTTCGGCCAGACGCACGCACAGGTCGGGTCCGATGCCGGCAGGCTCGCCCATGGTGACGGCGATAGTCGGTTGCGCGGTCAGCACCACGAATACTTCTCGCTAGGGCAGCGCCTCGACCACGATGCCGGTCGCATCACCGAAGGTTTCGACTTTCAGCGTCGGAGCCGCGGCGACGACCACGCGACCGTCGGTTGCCGTGATCTTCGCCTGCGCAAATCCGTCGAGTGCCTGTACCGGCTTGCCGAACAGATACAGCGCCGCCAGCGGTTTCGCCGGGTCGATTTCGCCGGTGTGCTGGACGACTGGCCCGAGCGGGAGCGCGTAGCCCTCACGGCCGAATACAGGAAACTTGTCCAGTGTCGCGCGGTACCGGATAACCTGCCGGCCAGCCAGCCGCTGCCGGCTGGCGAGGTCGTACCAGGCACCCGGCGGCATCGCGACCTCCACCTCGCCGCCCGGAGCGACGATGGGCGCGATCAGCAACACATCGCCGCACATGAACTGCGTTTCGTAACTGCGCGTCAGCGCAATGCTCGGGAAACGCTAGGGGCATCGCCCGCATAACCGGCAGGCCGGCAGTGGTTGCCTGCGCGATCACCGTCCTCAAGTAAGGCAGCAGGCGGTAGCGGAACTCGATCCATTGCCGTGCGATCGCTTCCGTCTCTTCGCCGAACGCCCATGGCTCGCGCCCGCCGACACCATGCAGCGCGCATGTGCGAGCTGAATACGCTCATCTGCAGCCAGCGCAGATACAGCTCGGGCGATGGCTGCTCCGAACCGTAGAAGCCGCCGATGTCGCTGGCGTGGTAGGGCGAACCGCTCATGCCCCACGACAGTCCTCCGCGGATACTCGCGGCAAGGCCCTCCCAATCGCTCTGCGGATCGCCGCCCCATTGGATGGGATAGCGCTGGCTGCCGGTCCAGCCGGCGCGGCTCCAGACGATCGTCGGCTGCGTTGCCGGGGGCGCGAAGCGTTTCGTCGCCTCGTAGACACACCGGTTGTAGAGCAGCGGGTAGACGTTGTGCAGACGCGACCCGCGGTCACCGTTGAAGGCCACCGCGTCCTCGGGGACCTGCTCGCCGAAATCACTGTTGATAACGTCGACACCGTCCTTGAACAGGGGCTCATGGGCATCCCGCCACCAAGCGTAGGCATCGGGATTGGTGAAGTCGACGATGCCCGACTCCGGCAAGGGCGTGAGCGCGCCGGAAAACGGCGATGTGGCAGGGGCGGTGTCCCAGGCGAATACGTAAGGCTCGCCAGCCGCAGTGGTCAGCAGGAAGCGCTTGGCCGCTAGTTCCGCGAAGAGCTCCGAGTGGACCGACACGTACGGATATTCCCAGACGCAGATCTTCACGTTGTGGCGCTTCATGCGCGCCAACGTGGTGGGCGGATCGGGGTAGCGCAAAGCATCCCACCGGAAATCGAAGCGAGTGCGCACATCCCACACGGCGCGGCCGTCGAGTGCGAGCACGTCGCAGGGAATCCTGCGTGTGCGGATTTCCTCGGCTACCGCCATGGCTTCGTCGGCGGTGCGATAGTAGGCGCGGGAAATCCACAAGCCCAGGCTCCACAGTGGCACGTCGGGCGCACGGCCAGTCAGTGTCGTATAGCGATCGAGCACCTGCGCCGGATCCCGGCCGGCGATCAGGAATAAGTCGAGCGCCTCGTCGTCGACGACGACGGTGTATGTGCGGTGCGACCATTCCGGGTGCCCTACCCCGTGCGTTACCCGGCCTGGGGTGTTGACCAGCACCCCCCAGGCGCCGCTCTTAGCGGCGCCGTTGCCCGGGCTCCA
Source organism: uncultured beta proteobacterium (assembly GCA_963777455.1). GTDB lineage: Bacteria > Pseudomonadota > Gammaproteobacteria > Burkholderiales > Casimicrobiaceae > PALSA-1003. The sequence goes on along the minus strand of CAVZQQ010000004.1, from coordinate 770,304 downwards.
GCAAAACGGCACGCTCTTGTACGAGAGACCCGTGTTGACGCCGAGCGCGTCGTCGACCTGCGAGGTTACGAGCTGCCCCCGTTTGTTGAGCGGACCGAATTTCTCGCCAAGTCCATAGACCGGTTCACCCGACAGCAGCGCGAAGGACGCGATCCACTGCTGCCCGGCCCGCGTGCGGCCGATTACCGGCAGCCGCGGAAACCCGCGGAAATGCTCGTCCGTGATCGACGTGAGGAGGGTCTGCTCATCGTGCAGTAAGCGAAAGCGCAGCGGTTCGCCGGTCAGCTCGAGTCGGGTGGCGCCCGCGGCGAACGACCATACACCAGGTTCGGTTTGCGTGCTGTCGCAGCGCTGGGCGCGGCCGATCACCAGCCCGTAGTCGGGCCGCGTATTCGCGCCGACGCGCATGCGGAACACACCCGGACCGTAGCAGGCAACTTCGAGCACGTCGCCAGTGCTCGTGGCGAAGGCACCGCCCGAAGCCGACATACCCAGGCTGTCCGAGGCCGCCAGGCGGATGTACGCGGTAGGATCGAGTTGCATCGTTGATCTTGTTTGCGTGCGCTCGATGAGAAAAGCTGCGCGTGCTCAGCCCGCAAACTTCGGTTCCATGATGCCGGGAACGGCGACGCGCATGGCGAAGATCCCGCCCGACTGCGGCAGCCGCGACAGCTCCTCTGCACCGCGAAACTGGCGCGCGGTGGTGACGTAGAGCGTTCTTAGGTCCGGACCGCCGAAGGCGCACATCGTCGGGCACATCGCCTGCAGCGGAAACTCCGCGTCCATCTCGCCGCGCGGCGACAAGCGCACGACTTTGCCGCCGCGATAGAGGGCACTCCAGTAGAACCCGTCGCGGTCGACGGCCGCACCGTCGGGGCGATCGGATTCCGCGGCAAACTGCGCGAATACTCGGCGGTTGGCAATGGCGCCGGCCCCCGCGTCGAAGTCCCAGGCATGAATCGTTCGCGTCGTAGTGTCGGCGTGGTACATCGTGCGGGAATCCGGGCTCCAGGCGAGGCCGTTGGAGATGGTGACCTCTGCGACCATCGGGGTCAGGGCGAGGTCGGCCCCGAGTCGATAGAGGTGCGCCGTGCTCGCGTCGCGCTTTTCGTTCATGCTGCCCACCCAAAACCGACCCTGCGCATCGGCGCGCCCATCGTTGAAACGGTGGTGCGCCGGGTCATAGGGAGCCGCGGCGAGCTTGCGCTCGGGCCTGCCTTCGGCACTGACAAGCCAGATGCCGCTGCGCAGTGCGACGACGAACCGGGCGCCTTCGCACAATGCGAAACTGCCGATTGCTTCCGGCATCGGCCACACGGTGTTCCGGCCGGTAAGCGGATCGAAGCGATTGAGCGATGGAGCATTGATGTCAATCCAATAGAGCGATTGTTCGTCGACCGACCACGTGGGGCATTCGCCGAGGCTTGCCTTGACGTCGAGCACGCACTCAAACGGCGACTGCATCGAATGGCACCCGACGAGACGGAAACGCGCATCGTACAAGCAAACATCCAAGACAGGTGCGCCAGCGCGAGCTTTAGCATATTGCTTTTAAAGCATAGTTGCACGCGTACAAACAGACCTAGTCGGGCTCGTAGTGTAACTTGAAGTGCGACTAACCATCGCTGCCCAGCTGATCGAGCTGGAAATCCGCAGTTTAAAGCCTCGTGAAGACCGCACGCCTGGCAGGTGACGGCGACTGGCGCTACCTGTCCGCCCGTCCGGCTGCCGTTCGAGGCCGCATTTCACGACCTGAAGCATCTGCTTCCAGAACCGTGCCATCCGCTAAGCGTCTTGTCTGTCGGCTCCAGTACTTCATCGGTCTCGACGAGACAGCACCCCGATTGGTAAAGCTCAGGATACCGCTGCGCGGGCTTTGAGTGGCTTCACCACGACCACGGTCAGCGCGGGAGAAGCTGCCGAACCCAACGAGGTGAGCGAAATTGAGGTGCGGCCGTGGTCCCGCGCCCAGGGCGCTTGTTGGCCGCTCGCGATTGATGTAAAAGTCTCCTGCCTTCCAGCGTGGCGCGATGGAGTGGTGGCCGTTCCCAAACATCCGGAATTGGAGCGGTTCTGATAGGGGTGCGGGACATGAACGTCAAACATTCCCCGAACGTCCCGACCGCATTGTCGGCCGCGCTCGCGGCTGGACCTTCTCGACGTTTTGCGGGCGACCGGCGGTGCCCCCTCTTGCTGCAACGCCGGCCTGCTCCGCTGGCACCTGGTTGGAGTCCTCGTGGCTGCGCTGCTCAATCTGGCGACGCCAACGGCAGCGACAGCGCAAGACACAGCAAGCGGAACCATGGTCGTGCCGGGATCCGACTCTACTGGCATGGCCCCGGCCGCCCCGCCCGGGTCGCCGTGGTCGTTCCTGGATCGCGTCCAGATTGACCTCGGCTACACGTACGACGATAACGTCACCCGGGCCCGCACCACCGATGAGATCTTGGCAGACCAACTCCTCGGGCTTAACGCAAGCGCGGGCGGTTCCTTGCGCATTAACGACAATACCCGGGTAGTCGTGACCGGTATGCTCAACGGCGAGAAATTCAACAGCTACAACGGCTTGTCAAACCTGTCCGGCGGGCTGCGGACGGAACTCCAGTACCGCCAATCCGCGGCTTTCGACGCGGTGACGTTCGGGGCCTTCGCAGGCGGCTGGCTGGACAACTACGCGTCGCACCTTCGCGACGGTGGCCATATCGCTCTCGGGGTCAACGCGCAGGGCGCTCTGACCGATCGTATTGGCGTCTACGGAGAACTCGCGTGGAACCGGCGCTACGCCCAGAGCGAGGTGTGGGACCTGAACTACTATTCCGCTCGCCTGAATCTTGACTATTCGCTCGGTCGCAGCGGTACCGTGTATCTCAACGGCGAATACCGGAGCGGCAATACCGTGTCCGATGGCCGCCCCACGCTCGTGAACGTGAGCCTGGCGCAAGTATTCGTGCTGGACGATGCGTTTCCCGGCAAACAACTCTTCGCCTACCGCTTCGCCGCCCGTACGTGGGTCGGCACCGTCGGCTACAACCTGCCCCTGGGCCCGACAGCATCGATGGACATCTCCTGGCGACGCGTGCAGGGGACACCGACCGAGCAGCTAGACTTCGACGTGCAGGGTTCGCTGCGCTACATCGACAACCAGTACTCCCTGTTTTTGCTCAAGGTCTTTTAGACGGTTCAAACCATGCCAATCGCCCGTCGTCTTGCCTGGCTCGCCGCGGCCGCCGCGGTGCTGCTGCTGGCCGCGTGCGGCGGCGGCGGGAGCCCGGGCGACATTCACCCCGGAGCCAACCCCGTCCCGGTGGCGGGCGAGCCGAATGCCTTCCTCTTGTTTCCCAATCCACAGCTGGAGCCGGACGGCTCGCTGCAGACCGACACGCCCACCTACGCGCAGGCCTACTACGCCGCCATCGATCCCAACAACACGAAAGACACGGTGACCAAGTGGAAAGCTGCCAACGGCTTCGACACGGGGACCGGCACGCAGGTCACCGCCGTCTTCGGCGATTCGCGCGACCTCGGCTTCGGGCGGCGAATGACGGCGCGGCAAAACCCCGACGGTACGCTTGCCTTCTATGTCGAGAACTACTTGGTAAAGACGGGTGCGGCATACGGCTTTTCCCCGATCAACCTCGAGGCCGCGATCGTGCGCGACCCGCAGGCGTTGGTGTACGTCGCCGGTGTCGAGTTCAGCCCCGGTCCAGCGGGTGGGAGCAGCTTCGCGAAATTCTTCAACTTCAACGTCGCAACCGGCGTGCGCGAAAACATGGCGAACATCGATGGCCTTGGCGACAAGGCGATGCCGGGGCCGTGCATCGTTTGCCACGGCGGCAGGGCCGATGCACTGACGCCACCCGACGCCTCGGGCGCGCCGCTCTTCAACCTGCTGCAGAACGCGATATCGCGGACCCGTGGCGACACGCTGGGGCAGCTGCCGCCGTTCGAGGTCGACGGCTACCAGTTCTCCACGACGCCTGGTTACACGCGCGCGGAGCAAGAGGCCTCCCTGAAGACGATGAACAGGATGGTCCTGTGTTCGTACCCGCTGCCTGCACCGTCGACATTTCCGGAAGACGCCTGCCGACGGCCGGCGGGTCCAGACGAGTGGCAGGGCGCCGCCGCCGCGCTCATCAAGGCGTCCTATGGAGGCGACGGCCTGCCCAACCCCGTTTACGCGGACGGGAACGTGCCGGCTTCGTGGACGGTGGCTGGGCAGACCACGCTTTACACGACGGTTATTGCGCCCGCGTGCCGCATGTGTCACATGATGCGCGGAACGGCGATGCAGTCGGACATCGATTTCACGACGTACGAGAAATTCCAGTCGTATGCGGATCGAATCTATGCGACCGTCGTCAATCGCGGCAACATGCCGTTGGCGAAGCTTGTGTACGACACGTTCCACGCTTCCTCGGGAGAAGGGACGCTGGCGAATTTCCTCGACGGCCAAGGCTTTGCGGCGACCGACGGAAGCGGAAACCCATTGCGGCCTGGCCGTCCGATCGCTGATCCCGGGCCCGATCGGGTGCTCCGGCAGGGCGCCACCCTCCTATCCGGCGACCGGCAGCCTGTACGCGAACACCTACGCCTGGTCGATCGTGTCGGTCCCGAACGGGGCACCCCCCGCCACGCTGACGAGCGCCAACACGGCGCAACCGACGTTCAATGCCGCGAGCGATGGGACGTACGTGCTCAGTCTCGTAGTCGGCAACGACTCGGCGCAGAGCGCGCCGAAATTGCTGACGCTGGTGGTGAACAACGCGTTGACCCCCGCGCCGAGCGCCATCCGTTTCTCGCGACATCAAGGCGATCCTGCAGGACGGGAACGAATGCCAGGGCTGCCACAATCCTGCCGGCCCGTTTCACCCGCCGATCAATTTCACCAATGACGATCGCGATGGCGATGGCATCGTCGAATGCGACGGACGACGCCTGGTTCTACGCCGAGGTGAGGAGCCGCATCAATTTCGAGGAGATCGCTGCCAGCGCGCTGCTGCGCAAGCCTTCAGGCTTCCATCACCGCGGGGGCCTTGGCGCAGGGTTCGACACGAGCCTGACACCCGGCCAACAGGGGCGCGCGAAATACGATGTCTTCCTCAACTGGGCGCTCAACGGCGCGCCGCAGTAGCGCCTGCGGGCGGGATCAATAGGGGCGCCGCGGCCCCATGTAGTTGTCCTTCGGGAACACGAACGGCGGCGTGCGTCCCACCAGCGCCTCGATCAGCATCAGCTCCTGATCGGTGTGATTGATGAACGGCGCGAGGCGGATGTTCTGCCCGGTCTGCTCCCCGGCCAGGATGTAGAGCGGCCGGTCGTGTTGGCGCGACACGACAGTCTCGCGGCTCGTCGGATCGCTCGCCGCGACGATGTCGGCGGTCCCGTAACAAGTGCAGAAGTAAGTCTGCTCCGGATCCGACTCCATGTAGACACCCGTTCCGCGAATGCCGATCGAAGCGTTCTTCGTCGTCATGCGTACGGGCTTGCCGCTCGGGAACACCGAGAGGATCTTCCCCGTCAGCAGCTGGGCGCCCGACACGATCATCGATTCGGTTTGCTTGGTCTCCATTGTCACATGGCTCTCGCTGCGCTGGAGGAACGCACTCTCGCCCACGACGTAGATGACCTCGCTGTTCTTCCCGGTCTCAACGGTCGCGCTGGCAGTAATGTGCGTGTCGGGCGTGGCCGGCTTGCCGTTGACCTGCACCTCACCTTCAATCCGATAGATCGATTTCCCCGGAGGCAGCGGGGCCGGCCGAGCGCCCAGTACCTGCGCACTCGCCTTCGCGACTGGAGACCGTGCTCGAGAATAAGCCGGCGGCGAGCGCCTTGATCAGAAGGCGGCGCCGCGGATCGTCTTGATTTCCATTCGAGGGCATCGGTGCACTCCGGCGAGAGTTAGGTGTGATTCTGGCCGTTTGACGGGGGTTGGTCAAAGTGCCGTGCCGTTACCTGGTCCCTTGCGCCAGCATCAGGCCGGAAAGTGACCTGCCGCGCATGCCGCCAGCCGAGTAGATCGGCCACTCCCCAAGCAGCACGGCATCGCCTATGCTTCGCCCTCCGACAGCCTTGCGCGCGCTCCGTGGTAAAAACCGTCCGCCGGATCCCGAAGGTCTCGCTAAGTACCCTCGTTCGCGTCTGCATCGGACTGGCGCTGGTTGCCTGCCTGCTCGCCGACGCCGCGGGTTGGCAGGGGCTCCCTGCGCTGACGCAGCTCGAACGCTGGGCCTACGACGAGAGAGTGCGCCTGTTCCCGCCCGGAACGGGCTGACCCGCGCGTCGTGATCGTCGACATCGACGAGCGAAGTCTCCATGCCGAGGGACACTGGCCCTGGGGTCGCGACAAGCTGGCGCTGATGCTGCATCAGCTCTTCGCTCGATACCAGGTCCGCGTGGTGGGCATTCGACATGGCCTTTTCCGAGGCGGACACGAGTTCCGGCATTTCGGTTCTCGAAGAGGCCGCGGAGGGCGAATTGCGCAACGTCGCGCCGTTCCAGGCCTTCCTCCAGCGGACTCGCGCCTCGCTCGACTACGACCGCCGCTTTGCCGAAGAGATCGGCGAAGGGACCGGTGGTCCTCGGGTTCCTGGTAAACCCCAAGAACGATCGATCGGGTGTCTTGCCACCCCCGGCGTTCGCGGCCAGCGCTCTCGCGAACGCGGAGTACTACCATTACAGCGCTTCGGGCTATAGCGGCAACATTGCGCCGCTGCAGGCGGCCGCGAGTGCCGCGGGGCATCTGCTGCCGACGCTCGACCCGGATGGTGTGGTGCGCAGCGTGCCCATGTTCATACAGGTTGGGGACGGCTTCTTCGAGGCGATGTCGCTGGCGGTGCTTCGCGTCTACCTCGGCAACGCGCCGATCCATCTCGAGACCCACGTCGAGCCCGGCGAGCCACCGCAGGGATGGATCCGCTTCGTGCGCGTTGGCGACGCGGTGCGCATTCCGCTCGATCAAATGATGGCCGCGCTCGTTCCCTACCGTGGAGACTTTCACTACATCTCGGCTACCGACGTGATCCGGGGCACGCTCGGCGCCGCCGACGCCGTCGAGCTGAAGGACCGGATCGTCCTCGTCGGTACCTCGGCTCGAGGACTCGTCGATGTCCGCGCCACTCCCACGGCGGAAGACCTCCCGGGTGTGGAAATCCACGCCAGCCTCATCTCCGGCGCGCTGGACAACGCCATAAAATCGCGGCCGACGGAGGTGCTCGCCATCGCTGTGCTCACGATCCTGTTGGTCGGCATTCCACTCGCGGTGCTCCTGCCACGACTGTCCGCATTGGCGGCAACGCTCGTTGTAGCCGTGGTGTCCGCACTCGTAATTGGCGTCAACGCGTGGGCGTGGCAGGCGCACAACCTGGTGCTTCCGCTGGCCGGCCCGCTGGTCATGCTGGTCGGGCTCTACTTCCTCGACGTGGCATGGGGCTTCTTCGCCGAAACCCGCCACCGGAAGCTGATGACGACACTGTTCGGCACTTACGTCCCCAAGGAGATCGTCGCCGAAATGGCAAAGGAGCCCGAGAGCTATTCAATGGGCGGCGAGAGCCTGGAAATGAGCGTGCTCTTCGCCGACATCCGCGACTTCACCTCGATCGCGGAAAACCGCAAGCCACGAGACCTGAAGGACCTGATAAACACCCACTTCACGAAAATGACACGCTGCATCCAGGACAAGCGCGGTACCGTCGACAAGTACATCGGCGACGCGATCATGGCTTTCTGGGGGGCGCCGGTGCGCGATGCAAACCACGCACGACGCGCGCTTGAATGCAGCCTCGCCATGCAGAAGGCGCTGCGTGAACTGGATCCGGTGTTTGCGAAGCTGGGCTGGCCCGCACTGCGCATGGGTGTGGGCATCAATTGCGGCACGATGAGCGTCGGCGACATGGGCTCCGAGTTTCGCCGCTCGTACACGGTGATGGGTGACGCGGTGAACCTCGCCTCGCGCCTCGAGGAGCTCACCAAGGAATACGAAATAGGCATCCTCGTCTCTGAGAACATCGTGCGGGCGGTCGAAGGCTTTGTCTACCGGGAAGTGGACAAGGTGCGCGTGAGGGGCAAGCAGGAGGGCGTCGCGATTTTCGAGCCGATCGGCGCGCAAGGCGAGGTTGACGGCGACAGGCTCGCCGAGATCGCCCGCTTCCATGAGGCCCTGGCGCACTTCCGCGCACAACGCTGGGACGAGGCCGAAGCGCAGCTGTATGAGCTCGCTTCCGTTGCGCCGGCCGTGAAGCTTTACCGGCTCTACCGCGAGCGCATCGCCAACTTCCGCTCAAGCCCCCCTGGTGCTGACTGGGACGGCGTCTTTGGCTTCAGCGCCAAGTGATCCTGGCGGCTAAGCGCGCACCGCGGGCGTCCCAGCCGCATGCCTTCGGCAGCTTCTGTTTGGCACATCAAACGAAACGAGATAAGGCTTCCGACGGCTTCAGCTCGTCCATGTAACTTGCCGGCTCGGGTTTCGGGGCGCCTGGCAACGGTGTGACTCAAGAGATGACTGATGCGGCTTAAAGACGCATCAAGCTTGGGCCACAGCTATGTGCATCGTGCAAGAAAATGTACTCCCCGGCGCGAGCACGCGGCTACCCGTCGGCGGGTCGCCGGCCGCGGCGCGGTTGAACGCGTCAGGCATGTGCGTCACAGGTTCCACGGCCAAAAAATCGCCGCCGGGGGGCACGAACACGACCAGATGATCGCACCCGACGTCGGCGCGGATCGCCACCGACAGGCCGCGGTCCGGCCAGGCGATCGTTGCCGGCGACCGCCAGCCGACAAAACAATTGTCGAAGGTGGTCGCGGCGAGTGCACGCGGTGCCGCGAAATCCCAGCTTGAGGGTACCGGAACGAGGCGGGTCGGCAACAGCGTGGGACCGGTCTGCCAGACGCTGGCCGCCACGAAACAGAGCTGGGTCGCGGCATCGCGTGGAAAGAATGGATGCCATCCGAGACCGAACGGTAAGGGCTCTGCACTGGCGTTGGTAATCGACAGTGTTGTGGCGAGTGCATCGCTGTCCAGCGCGAACGTCTGGCGCGCGCGATAGGCAAACGGCCACTCCTGAGCGCTTTCCCCGGCGGCGGTATGCACGAGTTCAAGTGTTGCCCGCGCAGATGCATGCTCGACCACTTCCCAAGGGCGGCGCCAGCCGTTGCCGTGAATGGCGTGCGGCTCCTCGGCGACAAAGCGTCGCAGCGGGTAGGCGGTATTGTTCCAGCGCAGCTCCCCAAGGGCGATGCGATTGGAAAACGGAAGCAGCGGATAGGAGGCGAAGCGGCGCACATCGCCGGCGGCAAGCGCGTCCCCCGGCGTGGGTCGCAGCACCGATTCCCCGCGCCATTCGTAGGCCGCGATGGCGCCGCCGAACTCCGGCGCCAGGATCAACCGCGCCGCGCCGACGCGCAATTCGAGCGTCGCCGTCACGACGTGCGCAGCGCGTCAGGTCCGGGACGGCGCGCCGTCAACGGTCTTGCGCACGGCGCCCAGGAATTCCTGAGCGCGGCCGACGAGCATACCGAGGTCGGAGCCGACGGCAACCCATGAAAAGCCGTAGTCGAGGAACTTGCCCACCATGTCCGGGTTCGCGCCGACGATGCCGCAGGGCTTGCCGAGGCGTTTGCAGGCCTGGGCGCCCGCCCGAAGCTTGTCTTGTACGGCAGGATTGCCCATGTCTCCCGGGAAACCCATCGAGGCCGAGAGATCCGCGGGACCGATGAAGATCGAATCGACACCGGGTACGGCCGCGATGTCGTCGAGCGCGGCGAACGCCGTCGGCGTCTCGATCTGCACGATGACACAGATCTCCTCATGGGCGCGCTTGATGTAGTTCGGGATCGTGCCGTAACGGCTGCCGCGATGGGCCGCGGCGACGCCGCGCACGCCTTCCGGTGGATAGCGGGTGTATGCCACCGCACGCTTTGCCTCGTCCGCGTTTTGCACGAAGGGCAATAGCAGGCTTTGCGCACCGGCATCGAGAGCGCGCTTGACCATCACCATGTCGTTCCACGGCGGACGCACGATCGCCTGCGCCGGCGTGCCGGCGATCGCCTGCAGGATGCCGACCAGTTGTTGCAGATCGATCGGCGTGTGTTCCATGTCGACGACGAGAAAATCGAAGCCGAGCCAGCCGAGCGCCTCGGCTGTCGCCGGCGCGCCACTGACGAGCCAGGCCCCGACGGGGGTGCGGCTGGACGCGAGCGCGTGCTTGAATGTGTTGACGGGCAGGTCCATTAGCGTTCCTCGAAGTGATTCGCCCGGTCGGGGCGGGCGCCCCCGCAGGCCCACCGCGGCACGCCGATCCGGGCGCGGCGGCTATTGTAGCCGCGCTTCACACCGGAGTCGCCTATGTGCTATAGATGCGCCGCCTCGTCCGCAAGCGCAGCTCCCGTGGCCACCTCGATCGCGAACTATCCCAGCTTGGCCGGACGGGTCGTGTTCGTTTCGGGAGGCGGGTCCGGAATCGGCGCGGATATCGTCACGCGTTTCGCGCAGCAGCGTGCGCGGGTGGCGTTCTGCGACCTGGGCGACGAGCCCGCCCGCGCACTAGTCGCCCGGCTCGCGCCCGCGCCGGTCAAGTACTACCCCTGCGACGTGCGCGACATCGGCGCGCTGCGCGCGGTGCTCGATGCGATCGACCGGGATTGGGGCGCGATTACGGTGCTTGTCAACAACGCCGCCCGGGACGACCGGCACGCACTCGAGAGTGTGACACCGGAGTATTGGGATGAAATCCTGGCAGTTAATCTGCGCCACCAGTTTTTCGCGGCCCAGACGGTCGCGCCGGGGATGGTGCGGGCGGGCGGCGGTTCGATCGTCAACCTTGGCTCGGTGTCGTGGATGCGCGGCACGCCGGGCATGGTCGCCTACACGGCCGCGAAAGCGGCCATCCACGGCATGACGCGTACCCTGGCCCGCGAGCTGGGCGGCCACAACATCCGTGTCAACTCGTTGGTACCGGGGGCAGTCGATACACCCCGGCAGCGCGCGCTATGGCTTTCTCCCGGGCTCGAACGGGAGTTCCTCGATCAGCAATGCCTCAAGTTCAGGCTTGCCGGGGACGACATCGCGCGCGGCGTGCTTTTCCTCGCTTCCGACGAGGCGCGCGGCATGACCGGTCACGACTTGATCATTGACGCGGGCTTGGCGCAAACGAGCCCTGCCGGATGACGGGCCAGTTGCGCCGACGCCGCGGTAGCCCAGGTGCGCGTTTGTCTGATCGTTGATTCCGGTGCGCCGCTCGCAGTCGACGCGTCAGGCCGGCGGCGCGAGAAGCCGAGGGTCAACCACCCGCTTGCGCTATAATCTCGGCGTCTTGCTCGGGCCTGCAGCGTCTTCGCGGCGGGCCCTTTGTTTGGCCAGCCATGCGCAAGCACCTGTCCGGGCCCGCATTTGTCGAAGGCGCACGCGATATCGCGCCGATGCTGGTCGGTATCGTTCCCTTCGGCATCGTCTGCGGCATCGGCGCCATCGCTGCCGGCGCCTCGCCGATTGCCGCGCTGGCCATGTCGATGATCATGTTCAGCGGCGCTGCCCAGATCATTGCCGTTCAGCTGCTTGGCGCGGGCGCACCGTTTGTCGTGATCCTGCTCTCTTGTCTGGTGGTCAGTCTGCGCCTGGTGATCTACAGCGCCGCGATGGCTCCGTATCTGCGACCCCTCGACCGCCGCTGGCGCAGCGTTCTGGCGTTTTTGCTTACTGATCAGGCATTTGCGGGAACGTTCCAGCGTTTCCGGCAATCCGACCGACCTAGCAGCAAACGCGTCGTACTTTCTCGGCAGCGGGGCGTTGCTGTGGATAACCTGGCAGATCGCCACGCTCGCCGGAATCGGTGCGGGACAGCTAATTCCCGCCTCGTGGCAGCTCGATTTCGTGGTGCCGCTGTGCTTTATCGCCGTGCTCGCACCCCTGTTGCGTGATCGTGGCGCATTGCTGGTGTTCATCGTCGCGGCGGTCGCGGTGATCGCACTCGATGCGATCCCATTGCGGCTGTCGCTTAATCTGCGGCGGCTTGCTCGCCATCGCCGCAGGAATGCTCGGCGACAAGATGTTGGGCGCCAATGAGTAAAGAACTGACTATCTGGCTCCTAGTCTTTGCGGTCGGCGCCATCACCTATTCGGCGCGGCTGTCGTTTATTGCCCTGTTCGCGCGCCGCGACATGCCGCCGGTCTTCGCGCAGGCGCTCAAGCACGTGCCGGTGGCTATGCTGACCGTTATTGTCGTACCGGCCGTGGTGTTCGTGCCGCCGGACGGGCTGCGCCTCGATCCGGGCAACATCAAGCTCATCGCTGCGCTCGTCGCTGGTGTCGTCGCCTGGTGGCGGCAGAGCGCGCTGCTGACCATCGCCAGCGGCATGATCGTGCTCTGGTCGCTGCGGTACCTCATGGGGTAGGATGCGCTGCAGAGGAAAATCCGATGCGCTTCGAAGGTACTGACACCTACATTGCCACGCCCGACTTGATGCTCGCGGTCAACGCCGCGGTCACGCTGCAACGGCCGCTGCTCGTCAAGGGCGAGCCTGGAACCGGCAAGACGATGCTGGCCGAGGAAGTGGCGCGTGCGATCGGACGTCCGCTGCTGCAATGGCACATCAAGTCCACGACCAAGGCCCAGCAGGGACTCTACGAATACGATGCTGTCTCGCGGCTGCGCGATTCGCAGCTTGGCGACGAGCGCGTCGCCGATATCGCGCACTACATCAAGCGTGGTGTGCTGTGGGACGCGTTCGAGTCGGCGACGCCCGCAGTAGTCCTGATCGACGAGATCGACAAGGCTGACATCGAGTTTCCGAACGATCTTCTGCGCGAACTCGACCGCATGGAATTCTATGTCTACGAGACGCAAGTTACGATACGCGCGCGGCATCGGCCGCTGGTGGTGATCACCAGCAACAACGAAAAGGAGTTGCCCGATGCTTTCCTGCGGCGCTGCTTCTTCCATTACATCAAGATTCCCGGACAAGGAGACGATGACGCGGATCGTCGACGTTCACTTCCCGGGGCTGAAAAAAGCGCTGCTCAGAGAGGCGCTGGAGGTGTTTTTCGAGCTGCGCGAAGTGCCGGGGCTGAAGAAGAAGCCATCGACCTCGGAACTGCTCGACTGGCTGAAGCTGTTGCTGGCCGAGGACATCCTCCGCCGAGGCGCTGCGCAGCGCCGACAAGAGGGTTGTCATCCCGCCGCTCTACGGCGCACTGCTCAAGAACGAGCAGGACGTGCACCTGTTCGAGCGGGTGGCATTCATGGCGCGCGCGGGCCGATGACCCGGCCTTCATCGAGCCGGTCACGCTCCAGTGGCGGCCACGCCACGCTGGAACCGCTCGCGCGCGAGCACGCCTCGGATCTGCAGCGTGCGGCCGCAGACGGCGAGCTGTGGCAGCTTTGGTATACGTCGGTCCCTGCCCCCGGAGCCACGGAGGCATACGTCGACGCGGCGCTGCGGATGCGCGAGCAGCTCGGCGCGATGCCGTTTGTCGTGCGCGACAACGCGGCCGCCGAGATCGTCGGCTGCACGCGTTACTTCAACGTCGATGCAGCCAACCGCAGGTTGGAGATCGGGCATACGTGGTACGCAAGGCGCGTGCAACGCACCGCGATCAATACCGAGTGCAAGCTCCTGCTGCTCATCCATGCATTCGAGCAGCTCCGGTGCATTGCCGTCGAGTTCCGCACGCATTGGTTCAACCGGGCCTCGCGCGAGGCGATCGCGCGGCTCGGCGCGAAACAGGACGGTGTCCTGCGCAATCACCAGATTGCCGCCGATGGCAGTTATCGCGACACGGTCGTGTTCAGCATCATCGAAAGCGAGTGGCCCGCAGTGAAGCGGCACCTGGGTTTTCTGCTCGAGCGCCAGGTCGCCGCCGTGCTGATCGACTTCTTCCTTCATCTCAAGGCCGCGCAGCCTACCGGTCTCGACCCGCGAATTTCTCACGCTGCTCGACGCGCTCGAGCACAACGTCATTGCCAACAGCATCGACGAGTTCTACTTCCTGGCGCGCACCTGCCTGATCAAGGACGAGGCGCTCTACGATCGGTTCAACCTGGCCTTCGGTGCCTACTTTCATGGTGTCGAAGGTGTGTTCGACGTCCGCGGCGATGATTCCGGAAGAGTGGATCAGGAAGCTCATCGAAGGCACGCTGACCGATGAGGAGAAGGCGCGGCTCAAGGCCCTCGGCGGCTGGGACAAGCTAATGCAAACGCTGCAGCAGCGCCTGGAGGAGCAGCGCGGGCGGCACCAGGGCGGCGCGAAGTGGATCGGGACGGCCGGTACGAGCCCGTTCGGCGCGTATGGCTACAACCCGGAGGGCATCCGCATCGGCCAGGACGGCGGCCGCGGCCGCAGCGCGGTCAAGGTCTGGGACGAGCGCTCGTTCCGCAATCTCGACGACTCGGTGGAGCTCAACACGCGCAACGTCAAGATTGCACTGCGCCGCCTGCGCCGATTCGCGCGCGAAGGCGTGCCCGAGGAACTCGACCTCGACGCGACCATCGAGGGCACGGCGAGAAACGCCGGCTGGCTGGACCTGTGCCTGGTTCCCGAGCGGCGCAATCGCGTCAAGGTTCTGCTGTTTCTGGACGTGGGCGGATCGATGGACCCGCACATCCCGGTATGCGAGGAATTGTTTTCCGCCGCCAGGAGCGAGTTCCGGCATCTTGAGTACTTCTACTTTCACAACTGCGTCTACGATCACGTCTGGCGCGACAGCGTGCGCCGGCGCAACGAGCGCGTCGCCACGCTCGACATCCTGCACAAACACGGACCCGATTGGCGCCTGATCTTCGTTGGCGATGCGGCGATGAGTCCCTACGAGCTGATGCAGGCGGGTGGCAGTGTCGAGTACGGCAACGACGAACCGGGCGTAGTCTGGCTCAAGCGACTTCTCGACGCCTATCGCCATGCCATCTGGCTCAACCCGGAGCCGGAGCGCGCCTGGGCCTATACGCGATCGACCCAGATCGTGCTCGGCGCGCTCGGGCCGCGCATGTTCCCGCTGACCCTGGAGGGGCTCAATCGGGGGATCGCGCTGTTGCGTAAATAGCGCAGCGGTGGCCATAATGTCAGGCAGGAGGCTCCATCATGCGCACTACTGATATCCTTGCCGTCGCCCTGGCCGCGGCAGCGGCGGCGCCGGCTGCAAATGCGGTGATCTGTTACACGCTGCTCGATCGCAGCGATAACCTACTGTATCGGTCCCCGGTCGCCGCCCGGTCGACATGAGCGACCCAGGGCGCGGCGCAGCGCGAGGCCCTGCGCCGCCGCAACGAATACCTGATGATCGCGGACGTCGACGAGCTGTCAGCCCGTGGCGGCCGTCAGCCGGCATCCAGCGGCTATCGGCCGGCAACCGTTGAAGAAATCGTCGCCGAGATGCGCGGCTATCTCAGTTTCGGCGGCCCGAGCAGCGAGACCGGGCACGGGGTCAGTGAGAGCATGCGGTGGCGGTGGCGGTGGCGGTGGTGGTGGCGGCGGCGGCGGTGGGGCGGCGGCGGCGCGCCCGGCGTCGGGCGGCCGCTACTGACGCGCCGCCAATCGCGCACGCAGTTGCCCGCGCCCTGGCTGCCGATCGTGGTTCGCGCCGGCATAGCGCGCCGCCGAGCCGTACGTCCCTTTCCTTCGCGGCCTGCCGGTCAATTGTCGGCGGGGCTGCGCAGTGCAGGCCGTGGTGCCCCGCGGCGGCCAGCGCAGCAAGCGGTACTCTGGAGCCAGCGATGACAAGGCCTCTGGCTTGGATGCCGACTTAGCATTGCGGCCGGGCTGGTAGCAATATCCGCAACCCCGCTGGCCGCGGATCCATACCAACTCGAGTCGCTGCGAATCGACCATCCGTTCGCCCGCGCGACGCCGCCGGGCGCGAAAGACCGGAGCGGTCTACTTCACCGTCGATAACGCCGGCAACACCGCGGACCGCCTGCTCCGCGCCTCCACGCCGGTCGCCGGCGGGGTCGCGACTGCATCAGATGGTCGCTCGAGGGCGGCGTGATGCGGATGCGCGCGGTGCCATCGGTCGAAGTGATTCCGGGCGGCAGACTGGAATTCACTCCCAGCGGGTATCACTTGATGCTGCTCGACCTCAAGCAACCGCTGAAAGCCGGCGAGCGATTCCCGTTGACCCTCACCTTCGAGCACGGCGGAGCGATCCTGATTTCGGTGCGCGGTCGAAGGCATGGGCGCACACCGAGGGCCGTCAATCGCATCGTGCCGAGGCGCGCCGCGTGAAGCGGCATCCAATCGCATTGCGCGCGACGTGGCTCCATCGATCAGCGCTCGCTGTGGCAGAATCCGGCCATGGAGATGATCGATCGCGGGCACCCGCCGCGCGCGTTTTAGCGGCGCCGCAACGCGACGCGATCCGCTCCAGCGCAACCGGCACGCGTCGCGGCGTGGCTTTTCATCTGCTGCGCGCTGGTGTTCGCGATGGTCGTGGTCGGTGGCGTCACGCGGCTTACCCACTCCGGGCTGTCGATCACCGAGTGGGCGCCGATCGTCGGCACGCTGCCGCCGCTGTCGGATGCCGATTGGGCCGACGCCTTCGCCCGCTATCGGGCGACGCCGGAATATCGGCAGGTCAACCCGGGCATGGACTTGGAAGGCCTTCAAGCGCATTTTCTGGTGGGAGTACGCGCACCGGCTGCTCGGGCGTGCGATCGGGGTGGCGTTCCTCTTGCCCTACCTGTGGTTTCTGCTGCGGCGCCGCATTCCGCGTGGCTATGCCGGTGCGCTGGGCGCGATCTTCGCGCTCGGCGGCCGCTGCAGGGTGCGCTGGGCTGGTACATGGTGCAAAGCGGGCTCGTCGACGATCCGCGCGTGTCGCATCTGCGCCTTACGGCACACCTCGGCCTGGCCTTTCTCATCTTCGGCGCCATGCTCTGGGTCGCGCTGTCGCTGTCGCGCCCACGGCCGGCTAGCGCCCGACAACGCCGGCGCTGCGGCGCTTCGCCAGCCTGCTCGCTGCGCTGGTTTACCTGATGGTTCTTGCCGGCGGGCTCGTCGCCGGGATCCGTGCTGGCTTCGCCTACAACACGTTCCCGCGCATGAACGGGCACTGGGTGCCGCCGGAGATCCTGACGCTCGAGCCGTGGTACCGCAACTTCACCAACAACATGGCAACCGTGCAGTTCGACCACCGCCTGCTCGCCATCAGCGCTGGCGCTCCTGGTGCCGTGGTTCGTGTGGCGAATGCACCGAACGGCGGACGTCCTCCCGCGCCGGCGCGGCGCGCCGCGGACCTGTTTCTGGCGCTGCTCGTCGTACAGATCGCGCTGGGTATCGCCACGCTGCTGCTCGTCGTGCCGCTGGCCGCTTGCCGCTGCGCATCAGGCCGGCGCGGTGCTGCTGTTCGCGGCGGCATTGAATGCGCGCCACGCGCTGCGCTGACGCATGCCCGGTGATCTGACCGATGCATGCCGGCACCGTTGCGGATTTCCCCCGAGGGCGCAGCCGAAACCGGGCGTCGGCCGCCAAGCATTTGCATTCCGGAGCGTCTCAGGCGATCATTGCGAGCTCTCTTGCGCTCAAACCGCCATGGCCGAATCGAACAAGCTCGACGAACCGCTTTCCGAAACCGAATACGACGCGCTCGAGGCATTTTTCGGGTCCAATGCCGTGCCCCAGGACTGCATGGATCTGGAAATGCTCGACGGCTTTCTCACCGCCATCGTCAGCGGGCCCGAGTTGATCCAGCCCTCCGAGTGGCTGCCGGTTGTGTGGAGCGACAGCCAGCGCAGCGTTTCGCCAGTTTTCGCGGACAACGAGCAGGCCGAGCGCATCCTGTCGCTGATCCTGCGCTTGCAGAACGGCATCGTGCGGACGCTCACCGATTCACCGACGCGCTTCAAGCCCTTGCTCTATCGCTGCCGAGGAAGGCGTCAAGGGCCGCCCGGGCGCCAAGGGCCGAGCGCAACCGCAAGGAAGATGCGGCGCCACCCGAGGCAAGCGCCTGGTGCGAGGGCTACATGACGGGCGTCATTCTGCGCGAGGAGTCCTGGGGACCCATCTACGCGAGCGAGCAGACGCGCGATTGGATGCTGCCGATCGAGGCGCTCGCCTACGGCGACCACGACCCCGAGTATCTTGACTGGGTCGATACCGAGGAGAAGCGCTTGGGCATGATCGACGAGTTACCGATCGCCGCGGTGCTAATCCAGCGCTTCTGGCAGGCGCGGCGCAGCGGCGAGGGCGTCAATCGGGCCGAGCGCCGCGCGCAGAGGCGCGAGGCCTCCCGCAAGGTCCGTCAGCGGCTGCACTAGTCCTGCCGCGGCCCAGTTGCAGCGGTATCGCCCGATTCCTTCGCTGAAGCCCTGCTCGGGCTGCGCAGCCGGCGCGGGCGGCACGGCGGCCCCGGTACTGCGGCGCCTTGCCACCTTGAGCGCCAAACCGATGACGAGCAACACAAGCGAGCCGACAAGGATCGGCAGCTGCAGGTCGTCGAGCGCGATGTCGGCGGCAGCGAATGCGGTATTTGCAAACGCCGGTGCAGCGAGTGACGCTTCCGACAAAAACCCCGGCCGCGAAGTTGCGGCTTCGGCGTAGCAGTTGCCGTGCGTTGTTCTCAGACTTCGACTCATCGACACGCTCCCGATGCAGTTGAGGTAGCCTCAATGTAGCCACGCATCGCGCCGCGCGGAATCGGTCGCTGTCTGATTTGGCTGTAGGATGATCTCCGAACGCGAAGTCCGCTCAGCGCGACAGGTGTCAGGCGCGAAGAAAGTCAAAGTCGCAACCGTCCTCTGCCTGCAATACGCGCTCCGCGTACAGACGCTGATAGCCGCGCTTCGCGGCAGGGACGGCGGCTGCCATTCCGCCTGGCGCCGCGCGAGTTCCGCGGCGCTGACCTCGAGGTCGAGCCGCCGTTCGCGCACGGACAGGCGGATTCGATCGCCGCTGCGCACCAGCGCGAGCGGGCCGCCCGCGGCGGCCTCG
The DNA here is from genome assembly GCA_963777455.1 of uncultured beta proteobacterium. Lineage (GTDB taxonomy): Bacteria > Pseudomonadota > Gammaproteobacteria > Burkholderiales > Casimicrobiaceae > PALSA-1003. The sequence continues at coordinate 751,394 of CAVZQQ010000004.1, read as the reverse complement.
GGCGAAACGTGCAGGACGACCGTGCCGTAGGCAGTGCCGCTCATGCGGGCGTCGGAAATCCGCACCATGTCCTTGACGCCCGGCTCGCGCAAGCTTGGCGGGAAGCGGCAGGTACCCGGCTTCGGGCATGCCGTAGCCACTCTTGGGACCCGCGTTCTGCATCACGAGGAAATCGTCCGGCCCGACGTCGAGCGCCGGGTCGTCGATTCGCGCCGCGAGGTCGGATGGCGAGGTGAAGACCACAGCGCGGCCCTGGCGCTCGAACAGAGAGGCCTCGGCGGCGGAACGCTTGAGAATGGCTCCGTTCGGCGCGAGCGAGCCGAAGAGCGCGACCAGCCCGCCGACCGGATGGAGCGGCGCGGTGAGGGAGCGGATGACCGCGCGATCGACGCCTTCCGGAGGCGCGGCGAGGCGGTCGCGGAGGCGCTCCCCGGTTACCGCGATGCAGTAGAGATCGAGCAACGGCTTCAACTCGTGCAGCACCGCGCTCATGCCGCCGGCAGCGAAGAAGTCCTCCATGTAGTGTGCGCCAGTCGGTTTCAAGTCGACCAGCACCGGCGTCGTATCGGAGAGCTCGTTGAGTCGCGCCAGCGAAACCCTGATGCCGAGCCTGCCGGCGATCGCGGTCAGGTGGATGACGGCGTTGGTCGAGCCGCCCAATGGCGAGCAGAACGCGCAGCGCGTTGTCTACCGCCGCCAGGCGTGACGATGCGATCGATCGTCGTCCGGGAGTGCGCAAGCGCGACGGCGGCCCGGCCGGTCGCCTCCGCGGCGCGCAGACGATCGGCGTGAACCGCGGGTATCGCCGCGGTCCCGGGCAGGAGCAAGCCGAGCGCTTCGGCGATGCAGGCCATTGTGCTTGCGGTTCCCATGACCGCGCAGGTACCGGCGGTCGTCGCCAGCCGCACCTCGACGCGATCGAGCGCGGCGCGATCGATCTCTCCGCTGCGGAATTTTGCCCAGAACCGACGGCAATCGGTACACGCCCCGAGCCGCTCGCCGCCGTGCCGCGCCGTGAGCATGGGCCCCGCGACCAGGCCGATCGCCGGGACGCCGGCCGACGCGGCACCCATCAACTGCGCGGGCACTGTCTTGTCGCAGCCACCGACCAAAACGACTGCGTCGAGCGGCTGGGCGCGACACATCTCCTCGACGTCCATGGCCATGAGGTTGCGATACATCAGGCTCGTCGGATGCAGGAAGACCTCGCCCAGCGAAATGGTGGGGAACGCAAGCGGCAATCCGCCAGCCGCCAGTACACCGCGCTTGACCGCATCGATCAGTTCCGGGAAATGCCGGTGGCAGTTGTTAAGATCCGATGCGGCACTGGCAATGCCAATCGTCGGCTGCGCCAGTAGCGTGCTCGAATAACCCATCGAGCGCGCGAACGATCGCCGCAGGAACAGCGCGAAACCCGGATCACCGTACTGGGTAAGGCTGCGCGCAAGGCCCTGCGGCTGGTCGTCGGACATCGAAACGGTTGCTTGCGCTCAGCGGAGATCGACCGACACGCTAGCGCGCGAACGAACTCTCCGTGCAACTGCCAATGCGCCGACTGGAAGCGGTGACAGTAATGCCCGCGGCGCGGATAGTGCCGATAGTCGAATCGCCCCGATAGGTCGCCGAAACAGTGCTGGTCTGCTCACCGTCCCCGAGACGACAGGTCATCGTATAGTTGACGCTGTTGCCCGATCGCGTGAAATCTGCATAGCGGCAAACGCCATCGACCCGGGTTGATTTACCCTGCAGCAACCGCTCCATCTCGACGATGTCGGCGCGCGTGTAGCATCGGGCATTAGCGGATTGCTCCTGTCCGTCCGCAGTGATCGTGGTCTCCCACAGGCCTTCGTTCATGTTGAGCGTCGCCATAGCGGGCGCGGCCGTGAGCACGGCCGCGATGGCCAGCACGACGACACAGGGCGCTCCAGACCTCATGCATTGCTCCCGGACTCTGATTGTAGCCGAGCGCCAGGCAATGTGCCGTTAGGGCTCGACCGGGTCCATGCCTCTGTCCTTGAACACCGCCTGACTCGCCGGTGCAAACAGGAACTCGATGAGCTGACGTGCCGGCCCCGGCTGCGGCGCGTGGGTCGCGATCGCAACGCTGTAAGTGGTAATTTTCTGGAACGGCGCGGGCAACGGGCCGACCACGGTGACGCCATCGACGGCAAGCAATTCGCTGACCTGCTGCACCGCAATGTCGGCTTCGCCCCGGCGCACGAATTCGGCGGCGCTGCCTTCCGTCTGCAACTTCGCCTTGGTATGCACTTCGTTCGCAATGCCGAGCGCGGGCAGCACCACACTATCAAAATGCCGGCCGCTGGTGCCGCGCGTCGGGTCGACGTAGGCCACGGCACGCGCCTCGAGCAGTGTGCGCTTCAACGCCTCCGGGGTGGCAATATCGGGCAGCGGGGCACCCTTGCGCACGGCCACTCCGATGCCGACATGGACCAGATTGCGACGTGTTCCGCGTTGTACCCAGCCGTGGGCCTCAGCTTGCGCGACGCCCTCCGCGGGAAGAATAACGACGTCCGCGCTGGCACCGTTCGCGAGCTGGGAGGAAAGCGTGCCGGCGGTGCCATAGGTAAGTACCAGCCGGTGGTGCTCGGACCGCTCGAATGCAGGCGTGATCTCCTGCAGGGCTGCGCGGACCGCGCCGGCGGCAAGCACCTTGATTTCTGCGGCCGGCGCCGCCCGGGGCGCGATCAAGAACAGGGCCGTGACCAGCAAACCGGCTCGACGTGCCGCCGCAGTCAACCGGTGACGGCAGTGCGGCGTTAACTGACCTCTGATGCCGGTTTCGTAGCGATCGAGCCGCGTCGTGACTAGCGCAACTTCGACCATCGCCGTGTCAGGGCAGCTTTATTTTGCCGCCACCGAGGCCCCCAGGGGGCAGACCGCCGGTCAGGCTGGCGGCCGCGCCGGCCCCTGGCAGGACGATGGACGACGAGGCCTGGCGGCGCAGTTCCTGCAATTCGCGCACGGCCCGCTCGACGCCGCTCTTGGCCGCCTCGGAGTAGTTCTCAACTGCCTCGGCGAGGGATTTGCCTTCGACCTCGAAACTGATCGGCAACGGCCCCATATTGGTAAGTATCTGCGCTTCGCCGATGTAGAGAGTCGGCCGCTTGCCGTCCGGCGCACCGTCGGCCCGGACCGGCACCAGAACGCGCAGGGTGCCGGCGGCGCGGTCGGTGTAGACCTCTTCGCGATAGAGCGAGGTCGCGTCCATCCGCGCCTCTGCGGCACGCGAGCCGATTGGTTCTGCCATGGATTGCTCCCGATTGCTCAATCTGAGGATTCTAGCAAATTGGGGTGCCGCGACCGGCGTTGCAAGCCGGCGCGGGTTGGTCTACGGCACCGGATGGTGCCTGCTTGCCGCGAATATTCACGGCCGATTTTTACTAGACGAACTCCGCAGTGCGGGGCTACTCTAACGACAATGGGTAAAGGAGAGACTCTATGAAACGATTTGCAATGATTTTACTTGCCGCGGCGACGTTGCTCGGTGGCATTGGGCTCGCCAACGCGCAGATGCACGGTGGCGCTTCCGGCGGCGGCGGTTGGCACGGCGGCGGCGGCGGTGGCGGATGGCATGGCGGCGGCGGCGGCTGGCACGGGGGGGGCGGCTGGCACGGCGGGGGGGGGTATGGATCCCACTATTACGTCGGCGTCGGATTCGGCCCGTGGTGGGGTTATGGCTGGGGCTGGCCCGGCTACTACTACCCCTACTATGCAGGGTATTACGGCTACCCGGCCTACGGCGGCTATCCGTATGCTTATGGCTATTCCACGCCGACCTACGTCCAGCAACAGGACTCTCCGGCGTATGGCGAGCAGCAATTCGGACAGGGGCAACAATATCAGTACTACTGCCCCGATCCGGCGGGTTACTACCCGCAGGTACCGGCTTGCGCCAAGGGTTGGCTGCGCGTCCTGCCTCCCGGCGCGCCTGATGCGCCCCCCCCGCCCCAACACTGAGGATCGCCCATGAGACTTCGCTTACGCTTTGCCGCCTTGGCCGGTGCGCTTGTCTTGGCTGGTTGCGTCACCGTACCGACCGGCCCGGCGGTGATGGCGATGCCTGGAACGAGCAAGAGTTTCGATCAATTCCGCGCGGATGACTTTGCCTGCCGAGACTATGCGCAGTATTCGCTCGGGCCCGGCACCCCACAGGCGGCCTCGGACGCGGCAGCCGCCAATGCGGCGGGCGCTGCCGCCGTAGGTGCCGCCGCCGGGGCGATCATCGGTGCGGCAACCGGCCATGCCGGGCCGGGCGCCGCGATTGGCGCCGGCACGGGGCTGCTGGTGGGCAGCACGGCCGGGGCCAATTCGGCCGGCTATTCGTCGTACGGCATGCAGCGGCAATACGATGCGGCTTATCTGCAGTGCATGTACGCCAAGGGCAATCAGGTTCCGATGGCGCCACGCTACGCGCCGCACTACCCTCCTCCTCCTCCCGGTTACGGGCCGCCGCCGTCGTCGTATCCGCCGCCGTCCGGGCCGCCTCCGGACTACACGCCACCTGCCGGCTAGACTTACGTCGCGCCGCCTAGATTGCGAGCCGCCGCGGTGCACTGCACCCGGCGGCTTTGCTTTATTCGTTGCTTAACTTGACCGTTGAATAAGAGCAGTACGGTACTGCGCATACCGCATGCGGCTGGTTCCCAACACCGTTCGCCGTTCGCGGATCTGGATGCAATCTTCGCAACACTCGCCGAGCCGCCGCGGTGCGCGATCATGGCGCGGCCGCGGGGAAGCGCGGTCGGCGATCTGGGCCAGCCCTTTGCGATATCTCTGCTGGCAATTTCGCGCGCCTTGCGCGTGCTGGAGCGCGCTTGTTTGATAAAACGTTGGCGGCGAGTACCGCGAAATCAGGCCGCCGGAACGGCTGGTCTTCAGCCACGCAGGCGGCGGCGCTTAATGCATAATCGCGCCGCATTGGGTGGGCGCGTGGGCGCACGGGAGACGGCATGGCCGGACGGGCAATGGGGATTGGGCTGCGCATGGTGGTCGGGCTGGCGCTCGCATACGGGGTGGCAGCGTTCGCCGCCGATCCCGCCAAGATCCTGCGGGTCGCGTCATTCGATATCGATACCCTCGATCCGCAGCAGTACACCGAAATCCCATCCTTCGAGGTCGTTGATCGCGATCTTCGAGCCGCTCTACGAACGGAGCTATCTTCGCTCACCGACCCGGCTCGCCCCGGTGACCGCTGCCGGGCCGCCCGAGATAACCGATGGCGGCAGGATCTGGACGATGCACGTCAAGCCGGGCATCTTCTTCACCGACGACCCGGCATTCAAGGGCAAGCCGCGCGAGCTGGTCGCCGCCGACTACGTCTATGCCTACAAGCGCTGGATGGATCCGAATCTGCGCCGCGGCGGCAACCCGGTCCTCGCCGATCTCATCAGCGGCGCCCGCGCCCTCGTCGACGCGGCGCGGACCGACTCGAAGCTCGACTACGATCGGCCCATCGAGGGCCTGCGCACCCTCGACCGCTACACCGTGCAGATTCGCCTGAACGAGCCTAACTATCCCAACATCGAGGACCTGCTCGCCTTCGTCGGTGCGGTGGCCCGCGAGGTGGTCGAGGCAGCTGGCGGCGATATCCGTACTCGGCCGGTCGGTACCGGCCCCTACCGTTTGCGCGAATGGCGAAGGGGCTCGCGTCTGGTGCTGGAGGCCAACCCAGGCTACCGGCAGCTGCACTTTCCGGACAGCGATGATCCGGCGCGCGCAGGGCTGGTGCGCAGCATGCAGGGAATGTCCCTCCCGCAGATCGGCGTGGTGGAAATCAACATCATCGAAGAGGACCTGACGATGCTGCTGCAATTCGAGCAGGGCGGGCTCGATTACGTCGGCCTGCGCGGCGAGATCGCCGACCGCCTGCTTGTCGACGGTAAGCTCAAGCCCGAATACCTGGCACGCGGCGTGACCCGCCAAGTCTTTACCGAACCGTATGTGTTTTCGCTGTATTTCAACACTGTGGATCCGGTCATCGGCGGCATGGACAACGAGCGCATCGCCTTGCGTCGGGCGATCGCCTTGGCCATGGATACCGCAACCCTGGTCAAAGTCGTGTATTCCGGGCAAGCGCTGCCTGCGAACCAGCTGGTTCCACCCGGCGTAACCGGCCATGATCCGGCGCGTCCTTGGCGGCCCTTGTACGACGCGGCGGCGGCGAAAGCCCTCCTCGATCGCTTCGGCTACGACAAACGGGACTCCGAGGGTTACCGCAGGGCCCCCGACGGCCGGCCCCTGACCGTGACGGTGACGCTGCGCTCGGGCGCGCTCTCGCGCGAGATCCAGACGCTGGTGAAGAAGTGCATGGACGCGGTCGCGCTGCGCGTGGATTTTCACGTGACGCCGTTTCAGGACGCGATCAAGGAGCTGGAGAAGGGCGAGTACCAGATGTACTTCGGCGGCTTTGGCGGCTCGCCATCCGGGTGGCCGGAGTTGCTGCAGAATTACGGCAAGCAAACCCAGCAGATCAACATAAGCCGCTTTAAGTTCGCGGCGTACGATCGTGCCGCGGAACAGTTTCTCCGCAGCGCCACCGAACCCGAGCAGATCGCGGCGGCGCACACGATGAACGAGCTCGCGCAAACCTACATGCCCGAGCTACCGGTCATTTTCCGCCAGGAAAACGATTTCGTGCAGCCCTGGCTGCTCGGGTTCGCGCCACCGATATTTGCGACCTACTGGAAGTATCTTGATATCGACCTTGCGCGACGGCGCCAGGCCGGGTACTAGATTCCGCTCGCCCCACCTACGCATCGAGTGCTGCCGGCGGCAGCGCGCGCGTGCACTGCGATCGCGCCGGATCACTCGCCGGGAGCTTCGCGCACACGCCGGCCATTTGGGTGCGAATGCGCGCCAGCACCGCGCGCCGGGCAGGATCCTGGCTCCATTCCGCAAGCTTCTTGCCCATGCGCTCGAGTGAGCGCAGGTTGCGGCCATAGAAGGTGTCGGGTAACGGATCGAGCTCGCCAATCACGCTGGCTGCCACGCGCTCGATACTGGCGAGGTCCTGTGGCGCGAGTTCAACCCGCGCATTAACGTATCGCGCGCCCCACTGCATACGCGTCGCGGGCCCCTGCGCCGCGGCATAGGACTGCGCGTACCAGGCGAGCGCGCCAGCCTTGTCGCCCCGTTTCTTGGCCACCTCGGCCAGATCGACCATGAAGTAGTACGGCGAATGGGAGCGCGTTAGCTCGGCTCGGAGTAGGGTTTCCGCTTCGTCGAGCAAGCCGGCCTGAACAAGCGCATCCGCGGCGGCGTCGATCACCGCCTGCCGCGCGTAAGGGTCCGTGGTGGCGCGGTCGGCACGCGCCACTTCCTCGCGCACCGTCTTCAGGAGCGGGATCGGGCAGCGGCCCCTCCTTGAGGTCGAGCCGGGCGAGTGCCACTTCGCCGGCGACCGCCGTCAGCCGATCGGCCGTTGACAAGCTCGGCATCGGCCACGAGTCGCCCGAGCGCATCGGACCAGGAGGCGACCAGGCGTGCCCGCGCGGGCGATTCCCGGGGCCGTGACAAAACCGGCGACCGGACCTGCATACTCGGTCAGCGTATCGAAGTTCTCGCGCGTAAGCGCGGGATCGGCCAGCACGGCAAGCAGCTGCGCGGTGGCCGCGGCATCGGGCGCGGCTTTCGCGTCCTTGGCAGTGGCCGCGGCCGCCAGCGCCTTGAGCTCGAGGCGCACCGCGGTTTCCCTTCTGGTCGGCTGGACAGGCCCGCGCCAGCCGCCGCAATGTCGGCGCCACGCTTTTTTCCGGGAGCAGCTGCTCCTCGTCGGTGATCCAGGAATAGTAGGCGAGCATGCGCCAGTCATCGGCCGAGAGATCGGCGCCCCTGCTCGGCGACAGGGCCGCGGCCAGCGTCTCCTTGACCGGACGCGCGCCGTTCATGCCCATGCGCCAGCAGCTGCATGTACTGCTCCGGGTCCGCTTCGCCCGGAAGGCGCACGATTTCCCTGCCGTCGGGCCTGAACAGGATCATCGTCGGATAGCCCGACCACATGAAAGCGCGCGCCCAGCTGCTGAGCGCGCGGGCTGTCGCCATCGATATACACCGGAACGAAATGGCGAGAGCGCTCGATGAAATCCTGGCGATTGAACAGCGTCGCCTTGACCTGGTTGCAGGGCGGACACCAGACCGCTCCCCAGTACAGGAACAGCGGCTTGTTATCCGACCTGGCCGCGGCAAAGGCGGCGTCGACGTCGCCGTTGCGCCAGGCGATGCCATCGGCGTGCGCGGCCAGCCACTGGGGCCGGCGTGGCGCCGGCCGGCGGGGTCACCGCCGTCCCGGCCGATTGGGGGGTTCGGGGGTTTGCGTGCACGCGCTAAGCGCGATGGTCAAGGCAAGCAGAGGCCGACGCGGCAGGCGGGTCATAGCGAGTCGGTTCATGCGCCAAGCGTATCACTGCCAAGGCGCATGTGGCGCGGGGCGCTGTCGCCATGGTCGGCGCGGACGGCGGGCGCATTCAGCGCATGACAGTCCGGCGTCCGAGCGGCAAGGTACACTGGCGCGCACGCCGAGGTGTCCGCGGCCGAGATCCATCATGACCGAACGCCTCATCGCTCATCTTGACATGGACGCGTTCTATGCGTCGGTCGAGCTGCTGCGCTATCCGGAGTTGCGCGGTCAAGCCGTCGTCATCGGCGGCGGAAGCCGGCATCAGCCGGTGGAGGCGATCGATCCGGCCAGCGGGCGCGACGCTGCGCCAGTTCGCGCGGTTGCGCGACTACGCCGGGCGCGGCGTCGTCACGACCGCGACCTATGAAGCGCGCGCGCTGGGCGTGCATTCGGCGATGGGCTTGATGAAGGCGGCTCGGCTCGCCCCGGATGCGATCTTGCTGCCCACCGATTTCGATGCCTATCGGCAATATTCGCGCCGCTTCAAGGCCGCCGTCCGCGCCATCGCGCCGCAGGTCGAGGACCACGGCATCGACGAGATCTACATCGACCTCACCGCGGTCGCGCGGCGCCGCCGGCCGAGGTCGAGACGCCGCTGGCGGCAACGAGCGCGCGCGACGCGTCGGGCGCGCGATCAAGGAAGCGGTGCGCGACCGCGACCGGGTTGTCGTGCTCGATCGGCATCTCGCCGAACAAGCTGCTGTCGAAGATCGCCTCCGAACTCGACAAGCCGGACGGACTGACGATTCTCGGCGCGGCCGACGTCGCGCGGCGCGTGTGGCCGCTGCCGGCGCGCAAGCTCAACGGCGTCGGCCCGAAGACCGCGGCAAGGCTCGATGCGCTCGGGATCGCGACCATCGGCGATCTGGCGAGCGCCGATCGCGCGTGGCTGATCGCGCAGCTTCGGCTCGAGTCGCGGGAGCTGGATGCATGAAGCGGCCAACGGCCGCGACGAGCGTGCGGTGGTGACATTCAGCGAGCCGGTCACGATCAGCCGCGAGACGACGTTTGAGCGCGACCTCTCGGTGCAGCGCGACCGCGAGGCGCTGGCGCGAATCTTTACGGAGCTTTGCGAAGGCCTCGCCGGCGATCTGCAGCGCAAGGGCTACGTCGGAAGAACGGTCGGCCTCAAGCTGCGCTATGACAACTTCAAGACGGTCACGCGCGACCAGACGATCGCCGCGCCGACGCAGGACGCCGCGACCATTCGCCGCGCGGCAGGCGCCTGTCTGCGACGCGTGCCGCTGCGAGCGCCGCATTCGCCTGCTCGGCGTGCGCGTCAGCGGACTTTGCCGGCCGGAAGAAGTTGCCGCGACCGCGGCGCGCGCCGCCGACGCTGCCCGCCACAGCTCACACCGTCGCTGTTCGACCCCTAAGCGCCCTGCGCCGCCGCGCTAGTAACTTGCCGGCGAAGCGCTCCATCTGCACCCCGACGACATGCCCGAGCGATCCTGACTCGGCGAATCGCTCGCGCAGCCACGCAGCATCGTTGCCCGACGCGAGGCAACGGCTGATTTCCTGCCATGCTTCCTCGTCTTCGGGCGCTGCCTGCTGACGGACCGCAGCGAGGGTTTCCCGCACGTCGTCGGCGAGTGCGCGGCGCTGCTGCGTGAGCGGATCGACGATCTCGCCTTGCAGGCCGAACCGGCACGCCTGGAAGCGGTTGAAGCTGTAAACAAGATAGGCGTCCTCGGTCATGTCGAGGGTCGGCCGCGAGAGGATCAGGCGCGCAATGCCTTGCGTATAGATCGCCAGCGCTGCCGCACGCTCGACGCGCAGCGGCGTGTCGACAGACGCGGACTTCGACGGTGCCGAACTCCGGCTTCGGACGGATGTCCCAGTAGAAATCCTTCATGCTGCTGACCACGCCGGTCGCGCACATCTTGCTGAAGTAGGTGTTGAACTCGGCCCAGTCATGGACGAAGGGCATGCGTCCGCTTAAGGGAAACGCGGAAACGCTGTTCATCCGGGCGCAGTCGAAGGCGGTATCCGTTCCCTGGGCAAACGGCGAACTCGCGGCAAGCGCGATAAACTGCGGCACGTAGCGTGCCAAGCCGTGTACAAGCCGTATCGCCGCGTCGGCGTCGGGACAGCCGACGTGCACATGTTGCCCGAACACCGTGAACTGCTTGGCGAGATAGCCGTATAGCTCGGATATGTAGCGCATGCGCGGGCCCTCGGCAATGTGCCGCTCGGTCCAGAGCTGGAATGGGTGCGCGCCGCCGCCACAAACGCCGACGTTGAGCAGCTCGGCAGTCGCGCAAACCGCGTCACGCAGCGAGCGCAGATCCGCGAGAATGCCGCGATGAGTCGACTGGATCGCCGTGGCGACCTCGATCATGCTCTCCGTAATCTCCAGCTTGATATCGAGCGCCGGATGCTGCTTCTGCGTCGAGTCGCAGCAAAATCCGTGGCCGCGCGCGTGAGGTCGCCATCACGGCGATCGACGAGCTGGAGCTCTAGCTCCACGCCGAGCGTGAGCGGCTGCGAGGGTTTGAAATCGAGCGCGCTATCGGTCATGCCGTATCGCTGGTCGGTTCGCCGGCGCGGCGCAGGGCGAGCTCGGTCAGCACCGGACCGAGAATGGCCATGAGCAGTACGACCGCAGAGCTGATTTCCGCGGCGCGCCGCAGTTCGGGTTGCAGCGCGACATTGGCGATGAGCATGAGCGCGAGGCTGGACAAGGGAGCCAGCGCCACACCGACCAGGACACCTTTGGCGGGGCTCAGCGCGGTCGGCGGCGCGAACGCGACGTGGGCGCCGACCTTCGCCAGCAGACGTACTGCGGCCGCCGCGGCAGCAACGCCCAAGAGCAACCAGGAATCGATCCAGGTCAGCGAAGCGCCGACCAGGATGAAATAGGCCAGCGTCAGCACCGCGCCGGTTTCCGACGTCTGGTGCGATAGCACGCTGTGTGTGCGGTCGGTGCTGCGCACGATCAGCCCGAAGAACAGCGCCGTCAGGATCGGCGACAAGCCAAGCGGCAGCGCAAAGGCGTATACGAGCACGCAGCAGCAGATAATGCCGCTGGTGAGCAACGCGCCCCGGGCGCGGGTCGACCGTGGCGTATAGGCGCAGTGCCGCTGCGGCCACCGCGCCGAGAAGAAATGAGCCGGAGAGCTGCAAGATCGGCTGCATGACGGAAGTGATTTCGACGCGCGCGGCGGCGCGATACCCCGCGACGAACAACTGCACCAGCAGTACCGCGTAGACGCTGGAGAGGGTGCTGAACAGCAACGCCCGCTCCGACACCTGGCCCCGAGCGCGCAGGTCCTTGCTTACGCTCATCACGACGATGGGCGAGGCGGCCATGCAAATGCCGGCAACCAACGCGCAGTCGACGGGCGGCTGCCCAAAACCGAACGCCAGCACGGCGTAGATTGCGGCGAATGCGACCGCGCACTCGCCGATGCTCGCCGCCAGTAACCAAGGGTTGCGGCGCAGCCAACCCAGCGGCACGCGCTGGCCGACCTCGAACAGCAGGACCATCGCCAAGGCCTCGAGCAGCAGACTCGGCAAGGGCATGATCGCCGCGGCGTCGTTGCCTCGGCGCAGCGCGCCGAGCAGCGCGCCGGCGAGTGACCAGCGCGGCGATGCGCGGCGCGCGTAGCGACCCGCACGGCGGCCTCGGCGAGAAAGCAGCGCGGCGAAGAACAGCAACGCCGTGACGGCCACCGGCGTTGCAAGCGCCGCCTTGAGCGGCGCGAGGAGCGAAATGAAATCGGAAATGATCGGCCGCCCTACAGTCCCCGCGTCAGCGCCCGCTTGAACTCGCGCAGCTTGGCCTTGACCCTAGCCTCGTTTTCGGGGCCCATCCGCACCAGCATCTTCTGACCGGCCGAGAGATCCTGCAGCGCCGGGTCCGCGAATTCGTACAGCACCTTCGGCTGCGTGAGCGCGATCGGGCCCGTTCGGCTCCGGTGCCGCGAGCAGATTGTCGATGACCTCGAAGACCCGGTCGTTGAAATAGCGCGAGGGATAACCGAGCTCGGCATACGCCTGCTGGAACAGCGGATAGAAGTGCACGTAGATCGCCACCAGCTTGGCCGAATCGACCGCTTCGAGCGCGCGCACGTAAGGCGTGTAGCGTGCCGCGTTGTCCGGGCCGATCGACGAGGCTGCCCTCCGGCGCCGGCCGCTCGCAGCGGCCCGGGCACGGGCTTGAGCGGGACCAGCCGCTGCGCGACGCGTCTTGCGCGGCAGATTGTCGATGGTCGCGACGAAGCGGCGGACGATGTCCTGCGGCTGGAAGAGTTGCTCGAAGGAGGCGCCCCCGAACAGCGCCGGCGAGCGCCTCGCGCATGGCAGGCATCGCTTTCGGCCAGCGCCGGCAGCGGCGCGGCGGCCGGCGTGCCTCGAGCGGATGCTCGATGCGGCGGCGCTCGGCGTCTGCCGGCGCCGCGGTTTGCGGCTGCGACCGCGGGAGCGGGCGCCACGGCCGGCGGCTCGGTGCGCAGCGACCAGAAATAGTAGAGCGCGCCGGCGGCTGCGAGCAATGCGCCGACGAGCAGCGGAAAGCCCCAGCGCCGCGTGGCGGTTTGCCGGGCCGGAACAGCGGGCGGTCGTCAGATCATCACTTCGTCATCGGGGTCGGCCATCGTATCGTCTCGGTGAAGAGGTAAGGTTCGACAAGGCTACGCGCAATCGCGCACTCGGTCAGCGCACGCAGCACCAAATCCACTGGCCCAAGATGCCTTGATAGACGCACAGCACCGCCTCGATTGCCGAGCACGACGAAGGTCAGTGTCGCACCCCAGATGCGCCCGAACGGGAATTTCTCGGTGAACGACAGCGCGTATCCGTGCAGCAGGCGCGCCGCGAGCAGCGCGATGCCCAGCGCATGCAGCACGTAGATCGAAAACCGGCTTGCTCGAGCATGCCCATCAGCAACAGCGCGAGCGGCACGTATTCGGCGAAGTTGGCGTGGCCGCGGATGACCCGCAGCAGCGCGGGATCGCCGCCGTCGCCGAGATAAGTGCCCCTGCGCCGGCGCGCACAACGCGCCAGCTCAAGACCAGAAACCACAGCACCAGCAGGCCGGCGTAAAGCGGGGTTACGAACATGGCTCGCTCCATTGCTTATGGTTGCAGACGCGCCTGCCTATGAGTCCGCGCTCTCGGAAACTCGCCCGCGGCGGTGTCGGAAGCCCCGGAAGGGGTTTGCTTACCTCTGTCCCCGGGCATGCCACTACCCCTTGCGAATTGCCTCGTACTGCGACGGCGTTGCCCGAGCATGGGCGAGGTATTCCCGGATGTGCAGAATGTCCTGCCGCCCAAGGGCGTCTCCGTGATGCGGGCGATGCAGCGTGCCCTCGACTCCGTTCAAGCGCACGCGCAGGCGCGCCTTCGCCAGCGGCTCGGTCGTCGCGCCCAGATGATGCAGCAGCGACTCGACCTCGCGCCACTGGATGTTCCCGCTGACCGGATCCTGAAAAATCGCAGCGGAGGAGGTTTTCGTGTTTGCGGCTCATCGGCGGCAGTCCTCGAGAAAGGAAAAGTGCGGTATCGGATCAGTTTGCGTCAGTGAGCCGGCAATCGCCTGATTGTACCTGCGGCGGTGGCATCCGGTTCGTGTCGGCCCAGTGTCCACGGTCGCCCTGAGTGGGTACCGGGCGCGGCGCCGCCGGCGCGCGGGTCGATCCCAGCGCTGCCCGCCAGGGGTTGCGCCGCTCAGCGCGCCGTCCAGACATTCTCCAATTCATCGATGACCGTGACGCTGCGACCGTCGAAATGAAAGGCATAGTGCTTCGATTGGCGGCAGCGGTGAAGCACGCGCGGCCGGAACACTGCGGCACACAGGCCGCCGTCGTGGCGCACGCTCCGGTAGAGAACGCCGTCACGGCCCGCGGCGTGCAGCCGACTGCCCAGCTTCTGGCTCGGACCGTAGTCGCCAGTGCGGTGGCAATCCGGGAGCTTGCGTACGTCGATCAGCCGGGCGTCGAGGTCGGCGAGGTAAAGGCGCAGCTCGAGCCGCAGCGGCCCCTCGCTGGTGCGCCGCAGAAAGCGCTCCTGATGATGCCGGACCTCTGCCAGCGCGGTCTCGAGCCGTTGCGAGCAATAGTAGATTCCGAACGAGCCGTCCGAAAAGCGGCTGCCCTCGGGGTTGAGGTGCGTGAACGCGGCCATGATCGGCGTCGTGCCCGGGCCGCTGACGCGATCCTCCGGCCGGACCAACGAGAGCGCCCCCGCCTCTTCGCGCAGGCGGTCGTTGGTCATTGCCTCGAGCTCATAGACTGCATCAAGGTCGTCGGGGCTGGCCACCCGGTCAAACAGACCCACCGGGGGGAAACGGCTCGGGACGAGCCGGTGGCTTGGGCGCCAGCGCGTGCGGCGAGCGGGCAGGCGGGTTGCCAGTGCCTGCCATTCGAGCGCCGCCGTCGACTCAGCCACCGCGCCACGCGTCGAGGTACTGCCGTACCACATACAGGTCGGCGACGTTACCCGAGAGCATGCGCTGCAGCGCCGGCCGCCCGCCAAACACCGGTGCCGAGTTGGGCTTGCGCACCCAGGCGTCCGCGGCGGCGGCATCGGGCAGCAGGATCTGCAGGGCCTTGTAGATACCCAGGACGTACGAGACGCGTTCCAGCGTATCGCGCGGAAGCTGGCCGGGTCCGGATTTTTTCCAGACGAAATACGTCGAGCGCGGCGGACTGCCCAGCAGCGTGCGCGCTTCCTCGCTGGAGAGCCGCCACGCGTCGGCGATGCGAAAGAAGGTACGCAATGCCGGGCTGGAAAGGCGATCGACCGACGGCACGGCCTTGGCGATATTCCGGACCGGGGCGCGGACGGCGGAACGGGACATGGGGCGGCTTCAGTCGGGCGACGGTTGGTACAAAATAGGACTATTTGATATATATAGTCCAAACTAAGACTAAAGTCAAGAGGCACTCCGGATGACGTCCGACGCTCGGCGTCGGCTGCCTAAGGCAGTGGGCGCGCTGCCGCGGGGTACTTCCGCGCAGTCCTACAGCGGAATCGGACAAACGCTGATTTACATCCGGCGCCGGCAGGGGAGAATGCGTTGCGTGAGCCACTGGCGGCGCTGCCCATGTGACGTTGTGGCAAGGGCGCGCGCACCAGCAACAACCACAACGTAGTGATTCCTCGAGCCCGGTTCCGTGCGGGACGGGTGCAGGAAGTCAATACGGGCCATGAGAGTGGCCCGTTCTTGTCTTTACTTTCGCAGGAGAAACCCACATGGCTAACGCCAATCAATCCTCATCAAGCGGCCGTCCCCACGGGCGCCATCAGAATTCCGAACTGTCCGCGCAGCAGGGCGGGCAGGGCAATCAGCGTAACGAGCAGCAAACGGCTTGGCAGAGCCCAGGCGCCGAGCGGCAAACCTCGGGCGCGCTACGATCGCAGCGTGACGCATGGCCCGTTGCATCGTCGCCTTTTGGCGCACTGGGTGCCGGACCGTTTTCCATGATGCGCCGCCTTAGCGAGGACATGGACCATCTCTTGGAGAGCTTCGGCTTCGGCCGCGGCTTGTTTCCGGCGGGCTTCGGCCATGCCGATGTTGCAGCCTTCGGCGGCACCGAAGACGCCGGGTCGCTGTGGGCGCCTCATATTGAAGTCTATGAACGCGATGGCAAGCTGGTCATCAATGCCGATTTACCTGGCGTGAAGAAAGAGGACGTCAACGTCGAGATCAGCCCTGACGTGGTGACGATTCGGGGACAGCGCAGGCAGGAAAAAACGAGCAACGAAGGCGGCCTCTATCGCAGCGAGCGCAGCTACGGAAGCTTCTATCGCACGATCCCTTTGCCCGAAGGTGTCGACACCGAGGCGGCTGTGGCGAACTTTCGTGACGGCGTGCTGCGGATTGAGATAAGCGCACCCCAGCGACTTGCGCGCGGGCGCACCCTGCAGATCAGCGATGGCGGTTCGAGCGTGACATCGCGTGCAACAGGCGGGAGCGAATCCCAGCAGATGGGCGGGGGGTCGCAACAACGATAAGGCGGTCCCGATAAGATGCCGACGGCTGGGCTTTTCGCCCGGCCGTCGGTTGAGGCCGGGGACGACCTCGCCCTGAGGCCCTCGGCGGTATGGCCCGGTGGCGACGTCGATGGCGCGTTGCCGCGTCGACGCGACTTGCGGTAGATTAGCGCGAACCCAACCTGGACGTTTCGGAGCAACGATGCCGCGGACCACGGTCTGCCCTAGAGGCCTTGTGCGCGATGTCGCCGCCACGCTGCTGGCGCTCGCGAGTCTTGCCGCACCCGCCCTCGCGCAGGACTACCCGACGCGGGCGGTCAAGATCATCGTTCCGTTCGCAGCCGGCGGCCCAGCCGATATCTACGCCCGCGTCGTCGGGCGCCAGCTGCAGGAGGCGCTCGGCCAGCCATTCGTCGTCGACGATCGCCCCGGCGCCGGTTCGGTAATCGGTACCGATGCGGCGGCGAAGAGCCCACCTGATGGCTATACCCTGCTGCTTATCTCCAATGCGCAGACCGTCAACGAATCGCTGTTCCCCAATAAGCCCTACGCGCTGCTGCGGGACTTCGTGCCGGTCGCTCCGATCAACTATTCGGACCTGGTCTTGGTCGTGCACCCGTCCGTGCCGGCTAAAACACTTGCCGAATTCGTCGCGTTAGCCAAGGCGCAGCCGGGCAAGCTCAACTATGCATCCTCCGGACCTGGCACCCCGTATCACATGGCCGGCGAATTGTTCAAGGCGATGGCCGGCGTCGACATCGTGCACGTGCCCTATCGCGGCAGCTCGGGTGCGCGCACCGACCTCATCGCTGGCCAGGTGCAGATGATGTTCGATGCCGTGACGACGATGAGCGAGCATGTTAGAGCAGGGCAAGTACGCGCATTGGCTACCAGCGGCCGGGTGCGCTCGACCGTGCTCCCGGACGTGCCGACGGTGGCGGAGGCGGGTGTGCCCGGGTATGAGGCAACGATCTGGCTGGGCATGATGGCCCCCAAGGGAACGCCGCCGGCGATCGTGAGTCGGTTGAATGCGGCGATCACGCGCATCGTAAGTCGCCCCGAGCTGCGCCACGATTGGGCGTTACAGGGTGCGGTCGCAATGACGATGACGCCTGACGAGTTCGGCAGGTACCTCGCCGACGATATCGTAAAGTGGGAGCGTGTCGTCAGGATTTCCGGCGCCAAACCGGATCAGTAGGCGTGCAGTGCCACGGCCGGCCTAGATCGGCAGCCCGATTCCGAAGGTCGCGGCATAGCCGAGCCCATCCGGTGTCGCGGCAAGCAGTAGACCCTTGCCCCCGTCGCGGAAGATCGCGTCGTCCTCGTTGCGCAGCCATCGCCGACCGCGGCTCGCGTACGGCTCCATTGCAAAGACACGCTCCGTGAGCGCCTCGTCGAAGTAAAGCTGGGATGTAAATGCATAGCTTGGTGCCGGTGCCCAGCGAATCTTGAAGTGCAGGTGTACCGCGCGGCCGCCGTACCATCCGGGAAATAGGGTCAAAAACCGCGCGTCCCCCGCCGCGCCGGTGAGCTGGTAGCCGCGCAGATACTGCTGCCCGGTAGTCGAGCGGGTGGATCCGAAGCCTGGCGCGTCGGAATAACGTCCGGTCGCATCGGCCTGCCATACGTCGACCTGCGCACCCGCGAGCGGCGTGCAACCGGCACCGCTTAACCGCGACAGGCTAAACGCCAGGCGTAGCGGGACGCCTGCTTTCACCTCGCCGCTACGCGGGTCGGTGCGGATATCGGAGCGGTTGAGCGCTTCCTCCACGAAAAACGGCCCCTCGGTTTGTTGCGGCCTGCCCACGCACGACGGTCGCGAGCGGGCAGGGCTCTCTTGCCCGGCCGCTTGTCGCAGTGGGCCGGCCAGCTGCATGGCACCGGAGGTGCCGATAAACGCGAGGACCTGGCGCCGGGAGACGAGCCGGGCCAGGCAGGCAGGGTCGGAGCGACGGGTGCGCATGGCGATCCGACATGTTGCAGGGCCGCGGGTTCCGGTGCAACCGCAGCCGTGGCAGAATCGGTACCGTGAGCTCGCAGGACATCACCTTGCAACTGGCCTGCCGCAGCGACGCGCCAGCGATCGCGTCCATGTCCCGCGACCTGGTCGAAGCGGGCTTGGGCTGGCAGTACCGGACCGAGCGCATCCGCCAGCTGATTGACGATCCCGAGACGGTAACGCTGGTCGCGCGTGACGGGGAGCGTTTGCTCGGTTTTGCGGTGATGAGCTTTGGCGACGAGCGCGCCCATCTGGTGCTGCTAGCGGTACGCCCGGCCAGTCAGCGGCGCGGCATCGCGCGGCGGCTGGCGCAATGGCTGCTCCAGTCAGCGGTCACCGCTGGTATCGCATCGATCCACGTTGAGTTGCGCGCCCAGAACGAAGCAGCCTACGGTTTCTACCGGGCGCTGGGCTTCGCGGAAACCTTGCGCCTGCCGGGCTACTATCGCGGACGCGAGACGGCTGTTCGCATGATGCGGATAATGCGGGTGGCCGGCGCGAGCGTACAGCCGTGGCGTCCTCCGAAACGCTGGGCGTAGGCGGAGAGCGTGACCGCGCTTATCCCACGCGCGGTGGCGCGATGTATCCTTAGCTCACTCTGGCCGCCTGAATCTCATGTCGGAAATCCTTCTGCTGGTCTGCGGCACCGTCTGCGTCTGGTTCGTCTTCGACGCGCTGCGAGCCCGGGAGGCGGCCATCCGCATCGCGCGGCGGGCGTGCATGGAACAGGGCCTGCAATTGCTCGATGACACGGTCCAGGGCGGCCGCCTGCGCCTGGCGCGCGACGCGGACGGCGTCGCCCGCATGCGCCGGACATTCCTGTTCGAATTCTCCGAGGATGGATTTGCCCGCCGCAGCGGATCGCTGGTGATGCTCGGCGCACAGGTCGAGTCACTGCAGCTCGAACCGTATCGGCTGCCCTAACGACACTCCCATCTGGTGCCGTGACGCGTTCGCCATGCGCGACAACCCGATCAAGCGATCCTTGCATGCCCGGGGCACGGCCGCGGGCGCCATGGTGTTCGAGCTCATGGCTCCGGGCCTGCCGCAGATCTGCCGGAACGCGGGCGCCGACTTCGTGCTCTACGACATGGAGCACACGGGGCTCGGCTTCGAGTCGCTGAAGACCCAGGTTGCGTTGTGCCGCGGGCTAAACCTCGTGCCCATGGCGCGCGTCCCGCGGGGCGAATACCACTTCATCGCGCGGGCACTCGACGTGGGTGCGCTCGGTGTCATGGTGCCTATGGTCGGCACCCGCCCGGAAGCCGAGCATATCGTGTCCTGTACGCGCTATCCCCCGCAGGGTCGCCGCGGCGCGGCGTTCGGCTTTGCGCACGATGACTATGAAGGGGGCGACATCCCGGAGAAGATCGCAGCCCTGCACGAGCGCACGCTGGTGATCGCCCAAGTCGAGACCGCCGAGGGACTCGCTAACGTCGAGGCAATCGCGGCTGTGCCGGGCGTGGATGCGCTCTGGGTCGGGCAGTTTGATCTCACAAATTCTCTGGGCATACCCGCCCAGTTCGAACATCCGACCTATCTTGCAGCCATCGAACGCGTCCTACGCGCCTGCACGAAGCACGGCAAAGCGCCGGCCATGCTCGCGACCGACGATGCTTGGGCACGGGACTACGCTGCCAGGGGTTTCCGGTTGATGGCGTACGGCATCGATCAATTGCTACTGCAGGGCGCACTGCGCCACGGCCTGGACGTGCTACGTGGGGCACTTGCGCGGGCGTCGCAATCGTGAGCGCCAAGTTTCGCGTGGGGTTGACCCGGGACATCCTCGACGCGCGCGGCGAGCCGGCATTCGGCCGGGCCGCGCTCCGACTGCTCGACGCCGTGCCCGACATCGAATGGGAATACCTGCCCAAAGTCCAGTCCGAGATCGGTCCCGACGAGGCTGCGCGCTACGATGCCCTTTATGTGAACATCGCGCGCGTTCCGGCCTCCGCCGTTGCGCGTCCCGACTGCCGCCTGCGCGTCGTTGCGCGGCACGGCGTGGGCTATGACACGGTCGACGTCGCCGCGATGACCCAAGCGGGCGTGATCGTGACCAACACGCCCACCGCGATGCCGCGACCGGTGGCGACCACCGCCTTGACCTTCATTCTGGCGTTGGCAGGCAAGCTCTTCCTCAAGGACCGACTCACACGCACGGCACGCTGGCACGAGCGCATGGACAACATGGGGCGCGGCTTGACCGGGCGCACGCTCGGCGTGGTCGGCGCCGGCGGTATCGGTCGCGAGCTGTTGCGCATGGCACGCACGTTCGATTTGAAGCTCGTCGCGACGGATCCGTTCGCCAACGACATCGAACTGGGGTACCTGGGCGCGCGCAAGGTCTCGCTCGAGACCTTGCTGCGCACGGCCGACTTCGTCGTCGTCTGCTGCCTACTGAATGCCCAGACGCGTCACCTCATCGGTGCGCAACAGTTTGCGCTGATGCGCCCGGAAGCGTACTTCATCAATGTCGCGCGCGGCCCAATCGTCGACGAGCCGGCGCTAATCGACGCACTGCTGCAGGGGCGCATCGCTGGGGCGGCGCTCGACGTGTTCGAACAGGAACCCGTCGATCCGGCCAACCCCCTGCTCACGATGGACAACGTGATCGTCACGCCGCACTCGCTGTGCTGGACCGACGAGTGTTTCCACAACATGGCCGCGACCGGCCTGCAGAGCATCGTTGATGCGCTGGCCGGTCGCATGCCGGAGTTCATCGTCGACCGCGAAGTCGCCAAGCATCCGCGGGTGCGGGACTGGCTGCAGGCCTGATCAGTGGTGGCCTTCCTCGTGCTGCGGGTGTGACTGGGCCTGCGGGTGTGACTGGGCCTGCTGATGCGGTGGGGCAGCCTGGACCGCGTGCTGCTGGACCTGCGGATGCGACACTGCGCGCTGCGTATTCTGCGCGTGGCCCTGGGTATGTGACGCGGCGCGCTGCTGCATCTGCGTGTGCTGCGAATTCTGTACCTGGCCCTGGGTATGCGACGCGGTTTTTTGCGTGGCGGTCAGGCTGCGCGTTTGCCCAGCGTTCGTCGCGTGGCCGTGGCCAACCGGCCCCGTGGAGTGCGCTGTGAACGCTGCCGCCCTGGGCGTCGCTGCCAGCGCCGGCATGCCGTGGTTCACCGAGGCGAGCAAAGTCCGGTTGGTGCTTGCCAGCTGCTGGTGCCGGACCTGCAACTGTGTTGGCCCCTGGTGCACGTCGCGTTCGGCGAGGCGCTCTTGGGCCGTGGGCTGGGCGGTGATGCCGCCGGTCCCGCCGTTGTAGCTCACCCGCGAAATACTGTTGTTTTGGACGACGGCCTGGTTATAGGTGTTGTGAATGTTGGTCACATTGACGTTGGTTACCGCGGTGTTGTAGTTGAACACACCGTGGTTCCAGGACCCTCCTTCAAAGCCGACGCCGCCGTAGCCGAAGCCGTAATTGACGCCGCCGTAGAAGCCGATGTGCGGCCCCCAGTAGCCGGCATGCCAGAGATAGGCAGCCCCGCCCCAGCCCCAGTATCCCGGGGTCCACAGTGCCCCGACGTAGGGCGCGACCACCCAGGTTCCGGGCACCCAGTAATAGCCATCGGGACCGTACGCCCAGTAGCCGGGTGTCCACATGTAGCCTGGCCCCGGGACCTCGGGTTGCACGTACACCGGCAGCGCCGGCGGCGCGAGGTCTACTGACAGGAAAACGGCGGCGGAGGAAATTGCTGGCGTGACAAGCAGGGCGACGGCCAGCACGAGTGCTTGGATAAACGACGAGCTGAAGCGGCCTGTTAGGTTTTTCATGGTTGTGATCTCCTTTGGCGCAACGATCCCATAACGCTTCGACGACGCCCGCAGTTGACCAGGGCGCTCCGATCGCGGTGCAGCAAGGGTGCGTTATACAATGCGCGTCCCGCGTTGCCAACTCAGCCAATGGCCTACAAACCTGCCACGCATTGCCAGGAACGCCTCGATGCCCTGCCGCGCGAGGTGCTGCTCGGCCTCCGGCGCGGAATCGAGAAGGAAAGCCTGCGGGTGCGGCCCGACGGCTCCCTGGCGACGACGCCGCATCCGGCCGCGCTCGGCTCCGCGCTTAGCCATGCACATGTGACCACCGATTTCAGCGAGTCGCAGCTCGAGCTAATCACCGGCGTGCACTCCCAGGCCGAGTCCTGCCTGAAGGAGCTGCTCGAAATTCATCAGGTAGTCTACCGTGCGATCGGCGACGAGCTGCTCTGGTGTGCGAGCATGCCCTGCCGGCTTGCCGGCCGATGACGCCATTCCGATCGGCCGTTACGGCACCTCCAACGTCGGCCGTGCCAAGACGGTGTATCGCACGGGGCTCGCGCATCGCTACGGCCGGCGCATGCAGACGATTTCCGGCATCCATTACAACTTCTCGCTGCCGGATGGACGTTCCAACGACGCCTACTTTGCGCTCATCCGCAATTTCCGCCGCCACTCGTGGCTGCTGCTGTACCTGTTTGGCGCCTCGCCGGCGGTGTGCTCGACCTTTGTCGCCGGTCGCACGCACGAGTTGCAACGCTTGAGCGACGACACCCTCTACCTGCCCTATGCAACCTCGCTGCGCATGGGACGCCTGGGCTATCAGAGCGACGCGCAATCCTCACTTGCGGTCAGCTATAACGACCTCGACAGCTACGGGGCCTCGCTGGAGGAAGCGCTTGACCAAGCCGTATCCCGCCTACGAGGGGATCGGCATCCGCGACGGGGACGAGTACCGTCAGCTCGCCACCAGCCTGCTACAGATCGAAAACGAGTTCTACGGCACGATCCGCCCCAAGCGGGTGATCCGTGCCGGCGAACGCCCGCTGCACGCACTGCGCGAACGCGGCGTCGAGTATGTGGAAGTGCGGCTGATGGACCTTGACCCCTTCGTGCCGATCGCGATCAGCCTCGCGACGGTGCGCTTTCTCGACGTTTTCCTCTTGCACTGCCTGCTCTGCGACAGCCCACCCGACACGCCGGAGGAGCTCGTCGACATCACCGGCAACAAGCAACGCGTCGCGTCGCGCGGCCGCGAGCCGGGCCTGCGGCTCACACGCCAGGGACGCGAGGTGGAGCTGGTCGAATGGGGCGCCGAAGTGCTCGCCGACTGCGCACCGGTCGCCGCGGCCCTTGATCGCGCGCAGGGCGGTAGCGCGCACGACTCAGGCCCTCGCCGCCGCGGTCGCAGCACTCCACGATCCCCGTCTCGACGCCGTCGGCCCGCGTCCTGCAGGCGATGGCGGGTTGCGGTGATTCCTACGTCCGCTTCGTCCTTGCCCAGTCGCGCGCGCATCGGGAAGCCATTCTTGGGCTGCCGTTGGCACCCGAAGTTGCGGACCGCTTTGCGCGCCTGGCCGACGAATCGACCGCGGAGCAGCGCCGGATCGAAGCCGCCGACACAGTCCCATTTGAGACATACCGGGAGCAGTACCTGTCCCCGTTGCGGCTAAGCCGGTAGGCGACCTGCCGTCCCCGTCGCGCTGGCGCAGCGGCACCGCGAGAGGGCTATTCGACGACCCGGCGGCGCGCTGCCTTCACCAGCCCGCGCCGCACCTTTCCTTCAACCCGTCGTCGCTGCGCGCCTTTGGTAGGCCGTGTCGGCTTGCGCCGGGCCTGCACCTCGGTGGCACCGTCCACCAGCGCCTGCAGCCGCGCCAGCGCATCCTCGCGGTTGCGGTCCTGACTCCGAAAGCGCTGCGCCTTGATGACGATTACACCGTCTGCGGTGACGCGTTGATCCCGGAGCGCGCAAAGGCGCGTCTTGATCGGCTCCGGTAAGGATGACGCGCGGACATCAAAACGCAGATGCACCGCGCTGGCGACCTTGTTGACGTTCTGTCCCCCCGCTCCTTGTGCGCGCACGGCGGTCCATTCGATATCTGCGGGGTCGAGGTGAGTCATGGGAGTTGGCGACCGAGTGCAAGCCGCGCCGGAAGCGCCGCCGGCGGTCAGGTGGAGCGACGCAGGCCCGCTGGGATCAGCCACGGTTCGCCGACGCGAAATGCGGCCTCGATCAGCAGCGCCAACGCCGCCGCCGGAATCGCTCCGGCAAGCAACAGCGCGTGATCGTTGAGCGCCAGGCCGGTCACGATGCGTTCGCCGTAGCCGCCTGCGCCGATGAACGCGGCAATCGTCGCGGTGCCGACATTGATCACGGCTGAGGTCTTGATGCCCGCTACGATAGTCGGCGCCGCCAGCGGCAGTTCGATTCTGCCCAGGATCGTCGTCGCGCGCATGCCCAGCGATTGCGCCGCCAGCGTCATGCCGCGCGCAATCTGAGTGAGGCCGGTATGCGTGTTGCGCACGATCGGCAGTAAGGCGTACAGGGTCAGGGCGATGAACGCGGGCACTGCGCCAATGCGGCCGGTCAGCGGAATGAGCACGGCCAAGAGCGCGAGCGAAGGGATCGTTTGCACAACCCCGGTGACGCCCAGAATCACGCCTTCGGTCGCGGGACGCTTCGCGGCCAGAATGCCGAGCGGGATGCCGATGCCGATGCTGGCAGCGAGCGACACGAAGACCAGGCCGAGATGCGTGAGCGTCAGTTGCGCGAAGTCCGGGCCAAAGAGCTTGTTCCAGAAACCCTCGGCCGGCGGAGTCGCGGTCGCATCCGCGCCGGCACGCCGCGCGATGAAGGCCGCCGCCACCGTGGCAAAGTCCTGGCCTTCCAGCTCCGCGGCCGCATTCATCCTGCGCATGGTTGCGTCATCGATTCCGCCTTCGAGACCGGTGAGTGCAGCCCAGGCCCGTGGCAATCGCTGCGGCAGATCGGCGCGGTAGAGCAGCACCGCGTCATAGCGCGGAAAATAATGCCGGTCGTCGGCGAGTACAGTCAGACCGTACCGGTCGAGCTTGGCGTCGGTTGAGTAGATGTCGATGACGTCAACCTGGTGCTGGGCGATCGCTTCGTAGGCGAGGCCGTGATCGAGCCCGCGCGGTGTTGCGAACGGCAGGTCATAGGCACGCTTCAATCCCGGCCAGCCGTCGGCGCGACCGATGAATTCCTGCGACAGCCCAAGGCGCAAGCCGGGGTGGGCCTTGAGGTCGGACAGGCTGCCGATGCCCTGGGCGCGCGCATCGTCGGCGCGCATGGCCAGGGCATAGGTGTTATTGAAGCCGAGCGGCACGCCGGCGGCGAGCCCCAACGGCGCGAGCTTTGCGTTGAGCTCCGGCAGCGGCGGGACGGCGTCGAGCTTGAGGATTTCCTTGGCGATCGTCCCGGTGTATTCCGGATAGACGTCGATGCTGCCCGTGGTCAGCGCATTGAGCACGATGGCCGTGTTGCCGAGCCCTTGGCTGTGCGTGGCCGGGGTTCCACCCGCGCCGATCGCCGTCTGCTTGATGATCTCGCCCAGGATGTACGACTCGGTGAAGCGCTTGGAGCCGACATGTAATGTCGCTTCCGCGGACGCGGTTGTCCACAGGGTGAGCGCGACGGCCCCCGACAAGAAGCCGATCGGAATCGTCGCCCACATGCGTGCTCTCCAAGTACCTCGTTACCATTCATTTGCGCGATTCCGTGCATGATACGCCGCGGCTGCACTAATTTCGGTCCGGCCGCGGCCGGACTGCTCCGGGCGCGGCACGCGCGAATCGACTAAGCTTGCACCTCGTCCCAGCCACGAAGCGGCATGCCCTACCCTCATCTCCTGGCGCCCCTGAACCTTGGTTTCACGACCCTCTCCAATCGGGTCCTCATGGGTTCGATGCATACCGGGCTTGAGGAGGCGCCGGACGGATTCAGCAAGCTCGCCGCGTTCTACGCGGCGCGGGCGAAGGGAGGCGCCGGACTGATCGTCACGGGGGGCATCGCGCCCAACTTTGCCGGCCGCCTCGAGCCCCGCGCGTCGCAACTGTCGTTCCGATGGCAAGTCAGCAAGCATCGGCTCATCACGGAGGCAGTGCACGCGGCCGGCGGCAAGATCGCGCTGCAGATCCTTCACGCCGGGCGTTACGCCTACCACCCGCTGTCCGTCGCGCCGTCGTCGCTCAAGGCGCCGATCACGCCGTTTCGTCCACGCGCGCTGACCCGATGGGGCGTTGAGCGCACGATCGCTGCTTACGCAACCTGTGCGCGGCAGGCGCAGCGCGCGGGCTACGATGGTGTCGAGATCATGGGCTCCGAAGGTTATCTGATCAACCAGTTCGTCGCGCCGCAGACCAACCATCGCCGCGATGACTGGGGCGGCTCATTCCTAAACCGGGTCCGCTTTCCGCTCGCCATCCTGCGCCGCACGCGCGCGCTGGTGGGACCGCAGTTCATCATCATCTACCGCCTGTCGATGCTCGACCTGGTCGAAGGCGGCAGCACCTGGGACGAGGTGGTGGCGCTGGCCCAGGCGGTCGAAGCGGCGGGGGCGACGCTCATCAACACCGGCATTGGCTGGCACGAGGCGCGCATACCGACCATCGCGACCATGGTGCCGCGCGCGGCCTTTGCGTGGGTGACGCGGCGCCTCAGAGGCGAAGTGGGCGTTCCGTTGATCACGACCAATCGCATCAATGATCCCGCCACCGCTGAAACGCTGCTGGCGCGCGGGGACGCCGACATGGTGTCAATGGCACGGCCATTCCTTGCCGATCCGGAGTTCGTGATGAAAGCGCGAGAGAATCGCGCCGATGAAATCAACACCTGCATCGGCTGTAATCAGGCTTGCCTCGATCAGATCTTTGCGCGCCAGACGGCGACCTGCCTTGTTAATCCGTTTGCCTGCCGCGAGACTGAATGGTTGCAGGCGCCCGCGGCGAGGAAGCGCCGGGTTGCCGTCGTCGGCGCGGGGCCGGCCGGCATGGCGTGCGCGACGACTGCGGCGGAGCGGGGGCATGACGTCACGCTGTTCGAAGCGGCGGCAGAAATCGGCGGCCAGTTCAATCTTGCGCGCCGCATTCCGGGAAAGGAGGAGTTCGCCGAGACGCTGCGGTTCTTTCGCACCCGCCTGGCAAAGCTCGGCGTCGAGGTGCGCCTGAATCATCGGGTGCACGCCGAGGACCTGCGCGGGTTCGACGAGGTCATCCTGTCGACCGGTGTCGTGCCGCGTCGGCCTTCCATACCCGGTCTGGACCATCCCAAGGTCGCCGGTTATGTGGACATCGTGGAGGGCCGCAAAATCGCAGGCAGGCGGGTCGCGATCGTCGGCGCCGGCGGCATTGGCTTCGACGTCGCCGAGTTGCTCACCGCCGACGGTGCCGCCGACGGCCATTTGAGCGACGGCGGGGCGCAGGATCGGGCCGTCGCCGCGTTTTGTGACGAATGGGGCATCGACAGTGCGTACACCGCCCGCGGCGGATTGAAGCCGGTCCACGGGCATCGCGCCGTCGCGGGTGTTATGGCTCCTGCAACGCAAGCGCGAGAAAGTCGGTGACGGATTGGCGAAGACCACCGGCTGGATCCGCCGCACGCTATTGCGTCGACGCAGTGTGCAAATGCTGGCCGGCGTCGAGTACCTGAAGATCGACGATGCGGGGTCTGCACATCACCGTCGACGGCGCGCCGCAGGTACTCGACGTGGACACGGTGGTGATCTGCGCCGGCCAACAGCCCCGGCGCGAACTGGTCGCGGATCTGGAGGCGGCAGGCATCCGGGCGCGGCTGATCGGCGGCGCGGATGTGGCCGTGGAGCTCGACGCCAGGCGGGCGATTGAACAGGGGACGCGCGTCGCGCTCGCCCTGTAGCAGCGCCGTTCAACACGGCTGGGCAACGCGTCGGTCGCACGACGGCCCGGGGGCAATCTGCCGGACGCCGGTGGTGCCTGTGCCGGCAAATCCGGGGTGCGAGCACGTCCCCAGGCGGTTCGCCTCCCTTGCGCAAGGGTGATCAAGCCCAAGCCGATAAATCGGGGCGGCGCCGATGCCAGTCGCTAATCGACTGGAAGGCGTGCCCGAAGCGCAGCAGGCTGATGTCGGCGAAGGCCGCGCCGACCAGTTGCATACCAATTGGCAGGCCGTCGGCCGACAGGCCGACCGGAAGCGACAACCCGCACGCCCCGAAGTAGTTGACCGCGCGCGTAAACGTGGCAAGCGGCGAGGTGGCTTCGTCGACGTCGACCAAGGGTACCGCGGTGATCGGTAGCGTCGGTGTAAGCAAGGCATCGTGCCCCTGCATCCACTCGTTGAAGCGCGCTGCCGCTCGCTTTCGTTCCGCCAGTTCCTCCCGGTACTCGGCGGCGCTGATCGCCTTCCCGGCGAGCACTCGCTGGCGCACCCAAGGATCGATATCGAGCGCCTCATCCTCGATGTAGGAGCAGTGCCGCGCGTACGCCTCGGCGGCGGTGATGCGGCCATTACGCATGCTGACGTCCGCGAGATCGAACGGCACGCAGCCTTCCTCGACACGGGCGCCGAGCGCGCGCAGCCGTCGCCATCGCGTCGGCGCGGGCGGCCAAGCACGTCCGGCGAGGCCGGCCATTGAAATTGCTCGACCGCGAGCGCAATGATGCGAACCCCGTGCAGGTCGGTCGAGGCGGCGAGCGCGGCCGCCCAATCGAGGCGCGGCACCGCCAGCGTCGCCGGATCGCGCGGATCGGGGCCGGCCATGGCCGCTGCCGAGCAGCGCTGCGTCGTCGACGCTATGGGTCAGAGGACCGAGCGAATCGAGCGTCGTCGCTAGCGGAATATACCCCGGCGAGACTGATCAAGCCGTAGGTAGGCTTAAACCCGGTGAGCCCGCACAACGCGGCGGGAATGCGGATCGATCCGCCGGTATCCGAGCCGATAGCCGCCGGCGCGAGCGCGGCCGCGACGGCAACTGCCGAGCCGCTGCTTGAGCCGCCGGCGACGCGCTGCGTTGCCGTGTCCCATGGATTCCACGGCGCGCCCAGCGGCGCATTGCGGCCCCAGCCGCCAAAGGCGAACTCGACCAGGTGTGTCTTGCCCAGCGGAATCATCCCCGCGTCGAGCAGGCGTTGCGCGGCGGTCGCGGTTTCGTCCGCTATGCCATGCGGGCGACTCTTCGAGCCCGCACTGGTGACGCGCCCGCGAATGTGCAGCAGGTCTTTGATCGCAATCGGCAGGCCGTGCAGCGGACCAAGGTGCGCGCCAGCGTGGCGCTCGCGATCGCGGCTTTCCGCCAGCGCGAGGGCCTGATCGTGGTAGACCTCGACGAAGGCGTGTAGGCGAGGATCGAGCTCGGCGATGCGCTGGAGGTACGCCGCGACGATTTCGCGCGACTGAAGCCGCCCCCCGCGCAAGCAACCGCGCGAGTTCGGTCAGGGACTGCCATGGCAGGTCGAATCCCATTCAATAGCGCCCTTGGCTCTCCGCTGTTGGTGCTCTCCGCTCTTTCACCTCGCGCTTGAGCTTGAGCTTCCAGGTCAACTCGACGCGGTGGGCGAGCAGCGCCTCGGCGCTCTGCCGCGTCGCCTCCTCGGTGCCGTCGAGTTGCGGGTGCCAGACGCGCAGCGTATACGCGCGGGCAGGCAGGTCCGCGAGCAGCGCCTTGCCGTCGCTGCCGGTCTTGGCGAAATAAGGGGACTCCGAAACGTACACGTACCCGACCATCCAGTCGTGGATGTTGCACCCGAGCACGACCACCCCAGGCTTGTCGAACACGACCGGCTCCGCCGGCACTCCGGCATAAAGCGGCAATTCGAAGCGCTTGGCCGACGAGAACGAGTACACCTGATGGCGCACGTTATCGTGGTTTGGAAAAGTTACCGCCGTGCCGACGAGAATCGCTGTCACCTTGGGCGTGAACTCCTTGTCGACCTGGTCGACCACGCCGCCACGCGGGCGGTCGCTGACCTTTCCGGTGGGACGCAAGTTGCCATCCACGGGCACGGCGACGACGACTGCGTCGACCACCGGTGCGCCCTGTTCGTCGGTGACCGTCACGCCGATCTCGGCGGCCTGCGCGTGCGCAACGCTCATCGCCAGCAGGGCCAGAACAGCGCAAAGCAAGGTACGCATCGGTGGTCGCTCCTTCAGTAGCGCCACGCGAGCACGGCGCTCGCACGGTCCCCGCGATAGGCGATGCCACCCGCGGCGTTGGTGCGCTCATCGGCGAACGCGAGATTCAGAGTTGATCGATCGTCGCGGGCCCAGCTGGCGCTAAGCGTCGCAACATCGGTTGTCCCGCGCAAGCGGTAGGCAAAATAGTTCGCGCCAAAGGTGGGATCCGCGGCAATCGCCGAGGAGACACGGAAGATGTCGAGGTCTGGTGGTGTCGATGCGACAACGTCGCCGCGGCGGATGTTCAACTCCACGCCGAGGAGCAATCGTTCGTCGATGGCGTACCCGACCCGTGCGCAGGCACTTTGGCCACGCCGTCGAGCGCGAGCGCGCCATCCGCACGGGAGATGGCATGTTCATAGCCGTTATTCACGGTGCTGTCGAATTGCGCTCCGGCGTCGAAATCGAACAGCCATTCGGCGCTTGCCGAAGCGCTCGTGGCTACGAAAAGGAGAGCGAGGGCCGCTTGTCGGGCGCGCGATGGGGATGAAAAGAGGTTCATCGACCGTTAGCGGCTGGGTCCCGGCCGAATCTATAGCACGACGGCAAGGAACTTGCTTGAGGCGCCTTGAAGCACGGACCGAGATACATGGGGACGAATCGGGATTGGGGGGAATGGTTGGTGATCGATTTGCTGCAACCCATTGATTCGCATGAACCTGTGCCTTGGCCTCGGGGCGCGTTTTGCGCCTGCGCAAGGCAGGGGCGCGCGCGCGGCCGGGTTGGCTTGGTCGCGTGGCCCCGCGAGAAGTGCCAATCCTCGGCAGCTGGCGCATGACGGCCATGTGCGGGCCTTGTTGCCATGCAACTGCGTAGCCTCCAGACCCGCATCATCGCGGCCTTCCTGCTGCTGATGATTGTCGTTCAGGTCGGCGGCTTCGTGGCCGTCAACACCGTGGGCATGGCGTCGGCGCGCAAGACGGCGGCCGACGAGCTAACGGCCGGAGCCCGCGTCTTCGATCGCCTGCTCGAACAGGATACGCAACGGCTGGTGCAGGGCGCGCGGCTGTTGTCGGCCGACTACGCGTTTCGCGAGGCCATCGCGACGGGGGACGCGGATACGATTACTTCGGTGCTCGCCGATCACGGTGAGCGGATCAACGCCGACGTGATGATGGTAGTCGGCCTCGACCAGCGCGTGATCGCCGACACGCTTGGTGTCGCGACCGGCAACACGTTTGCCTTTCCTGCGCTCATCGCCAGGGCCGAATCGGCGCAACAGAGCGCGGCGATGGTGCTGCTGCACGGCCGCCTCTTCGAACTCACGCTGGTGCCGGTGCGCGCGCCGCTGCCCATCGCCTGGGTCGCGGTGGGTTTTAGCGTCAACGACGCGCTGGCCGACGACTTGTACCGGCTGACCGGCCTGCAGGTTTCCTTTCTGAGCCGGCAGGGCAACAGTCCTTGGCGGCTACAGGCGAGCACGCTGCTGGAAGACGATCGGGCTGCCCTGGTGGGCGACGTCGACACCGACCGGTTTGCGACCCGCGACGAAGCGGGCAACGCGCTCGACAGCGACGTGGCGGCAACCCGGGTCATGCGGCTGCCCGCGCAACCTGGTGAAACGGTCATCGCGGTCCTGCAGCGCCCGCTGTCCTCGGCGCTTGAGCCGTTCCGCCATCTGCAGCGGCAGCTGGTGGTGATCGCGCTGCTCGCGGTCGCTTTTTCCATCATTGCCAGCCTGATGATTGCGCGCGGGATAGTGCGACCGGTGCGTGAGCTGGCGCGAGTCGCGCGCCGCATTGCCGCCGGAAACTACGCTTCCGTGCCCGCGACTCCCCGCGCCGATGAGATCGGCTCCTTGGCCAGCGCGTTCCGCACCATGCAGGAGGGGCTCGTCGCGCGCGAATCGCGCATCATGGACCTGGCGTACCGAGACCCACTGACGGCGCTGCCCAATCGTGCGCTCTTTGCCGAACGTCTGGACCAAGCACTCGCGTCGGGTGCGAGGATAGGCACGCCGCTGGCAGTGATGCTGATGGACCTCGACCACTTTAAGGACGTGAACGACTCGCTCGGGCACCCGATTGGCGACATGCTGTTGTGCGAGGTCGCGGCGCGTTTGCAGTGCGCCGTCGGCCGGTCAACGACGCATACGGTGGCGCGCCTCGGCGGCGACGAGTTCGCGATCCTGCTGCCAGACGCCACGCCCGCCGATGCCGAGCGCGTTGCCGCGGAGATCGTGCGCGCCCTCGAGGCGCCGATGACCCTCGATGGACACCTTGTCGACGTGCGCGCAAGCATTGGCATCGCGGCCTATCCTGATCACGGCAGCGAAAGCGCGACCCTGCTGCGGCGCGCCGACATTGCGATGTACGCGGCCAAGCGCAAGAATCTCGGCGTCGCCTTGTGGGACGAGCGGTACGATCAGCACAGCACCGAACGCCTGTCGCTGATGAGCGACCTGCGCCAGGCAGTCGACCACGACGAACTCGATCTGCTCTATCAGCCCAAGGTTCCGCTGGGCGGCGCACAGGAGAATTACGTCGAGGCGCTGGTGCGATGGCGACACCCCACGCGCGGTGTCGTGCCGCCGCTGGAATTCATTCCGTTCGCCGAGCACACGGGCTACATCCGGGCGATTACCCAATGGGTGCTCGCCCACGCGATCGCACAATGCGCCAAGTGGCGCGCCGAAGGACTGGCGATGAACGTGTCGATCAACATGTCGGCGCGCGACCTGATGGACCCTGAGTTGCCCGAGCGGTTTGCTGCGTTGCTGGAGCAAAACTTCTGTTCCGCGCGCTGGTTCACGCTCGAGATCACCGAAAGCGCGATCCTGGACGACCCGGGGCACGCAATCGAGAACTTGCGGCGCTTGCAGGCGCTGGGCTGCCGGCTGGCGATCGACGACTACGGCACCGGTTATTCGTCGCTTGCCTACCTGCGCCATCTGCCGGTGCACGAACTCAAGATCGACAAGACGTTCATCATGGGCATGGCGCGCGATCGCGAGGACGCCGTCATCGTGCGCTCGACCATCGACCTGGCGCATAACATGGGTCTCGCGGTGGTCGCCGAGGGCGTCGAAGACGAGGCGACCTTCGAGCAGCTGCGTGCGCTGGGCTGCGACATGGCGCAGGGCTACTGGCTGAGTCGCCCTTTGGGCGCCGTGGAGCTCGCGGCCTGGATGCGCGGTTCGGTCTGGACGCGCACGGTCCCCGAATGGAAGGGATTGCGCCTGGTGGGCTAGTGTCCTGGGTGGCGCGGTCGCGTGCCGGTGGCGTTGCTTTTCACGCGGTCGTTGCGCTTCGCGAGCCGCGATAGTTCGCGTGGGCCGTGTTTTCCATCGCGACGGCGACGGTGTGCCTCGATTTCATTCAGGAAAGACTGGGAATTCTAGGCCATTTATATCTACGCTCTTGTATGCTGCAATGCAGCATTACCATATTGATCCATCATAAATGCCAATCCTAACTATAGTATTAAATGATTAGCTTTACAGACTGCTTCATCTCTAAAGTGTGATTGTGCAACGCGATAATCCTATACATATAGGAAATAATTCAGCTATTTATAAATGCTATTGACAACTCAGGGCCTTGGAGCAAAGCCCTGACGGCGAGAGTACCGCCGCGGTCGCAGCTACATAGCGGCCACTCACTCTCATTCCAGGAGAGTCGACCTAGGCCCCGCCTTAGTCGACTATCGACCTATGCCCACTGCAATCGTTCAGCCCGGGGCTTCGGCTTTGCCGGCGCGCAGGCCGATCGGCCTCGCACTTCAGGGTGGCGGGTCCTGGGGAGCGTTTACCTGGGGCGTGCTCGATGCGCTGCTGGCAAGCCGTAGCATCAGCGTCGCTCAACTCTCCGGCACGAGCGCCGGCGCGCATTAACGCCGCGATTGTGGCGAGCTCCCTGGCGCAGGGCACGCCGGCGCGCGCCCGCGAAGCGTTGCGTTCGTTCTGGCTGCAGATTGCGCGCCCTGCGGTCGCCGACCTCGGGCGCGAGGTCTGGGGTCCGATGGAGCGAACCTGGCGCAATACCATGGGGGCATGGCTTCTGTCGACCGGCGCATTGTCCCCCTATAACACCAACCCGCTGGGCATCAATCCGTTGCGCGATGCCATTGCGGCGCACGTCGATATCGACGCGATCCGCAGCATGCACGCGCCGGAGCTGTTCGTCACGGTGACCAACGTCAAGACGGGGTTGCCGCGGGTGATTTCCAACGAGGCGATGAGCGTCGACGCGTTGCTCGCGTCGGCATGTCTGCCGCAGTTGTTCCAAGCGGTCGAGATCGATGGCGAGCCGTATTGGGACGGGGGCTACTGCGGCAATCCGACGCTGTGGCCGATGATCCACAGCGGCGCCGCACGCGATTTGATCGTCGTGCAGCTGGTACCCGACAGCACCGACGACGTCCCGGCGGATGCGCCCGCGATCCGGCAACGCGTCGGCGAGATCGTGGCCAATTCCTCCCTCGTCGCCGAAATGCAGGCGATCGCAGCGATGCGTTCGGTCGCCGCGCGCGGCGACGGTGCGTCGAGCGTACTCGATCTGCGCCTGCACCGCATCGGGCCGCCGCCGCGCGACCTGCTCGAGCAGGGATCCTCGCTCGAACGGTCGCGCGCCTGGCTGCAGCGCCTGCACGACGAGGGGCGCGCGGCGGCCAAGCGGTTCATTGCCAGGCACGGCGCCGACGTTGGCGTGCGCGAAACGCTCGATATCGCCAGCGAATTCCAGGACGAGCGCAAGCCCAAGGTACGCATGCCGGCGAACGACGCCCTGTACGACAGCGGGCTATAGCCGGCCTGCGGGCCGCGCGGGAAGCCGACCCCTCGAGCGCGGGCGGCCAGCAGCGTGCCGCTCACGCAGGAGTTTTGCGTCCGCGCCGCAGCCGTGGCGCAACCCGGTCGTTGCGGCTATTGTGGCAGGCCGCAGGCGGCGTCGTCTTGACGGCTTCCTCGCTCCAGATGGATCCGCTACCGCGAAAGGCGATGGACAACGTACGCATGTGGACGCAGGGCGTCCCGGTCGAGGAAGCGGCGCTACCAGCAGATCCGCAATCTCGCCTCGCTGCCGATTCTCGGCGGGCATGTCGCGATCATGCCCGACGTGCATGTCGGCAAGGGCGCTGCCGTCGGCGCGGTGATCCCCACGCGAGCCGCGATCATTCCAGCCGCGGTCGGCGTCGACATCGGCTGCGGCATGGTCGCGGTGCGCACGACGCTCAAGGCGTCCGACCTGCCCGATTCGCTCGCGGCGATTCGCGCCCAGATCGAGCGCGACGTGCCGGTCGGATTCGCCATGCATCGGCAAGCCGCTGCGGCCGCGTGGCAGCAGCGCCGCGGGCGATCTGCTCCAGCGCCGCATCGACGATCTGGCGCGGCGCTACGAGGCGTCTGCGCATCATGCATCGCGTCGGCAACTACGACGCCGGCGCGCGTCTGGTGCCAACTCGGCACGCTTGGTGGCGGCAATCACTTCATCGAGCTCTGCCTCGATGAGGACGACGCGGTCTGGGTCATGCTGCACTCGGGCAGCCGCAACATCGGCAACACGATCGGCGAGGTTGCCATCGCGACCGCGCGGCGGATCGCCGAGCGCGAACACCGGCACCTGCCCGATCGCGACCTGGCGTGGCTCTCCGAGGGCACGCTGGAATTCGACGAATATGTCGAAGGCCGTGGCGTGGGCGCAGGATTACGCGGCGCTCAATCGCGACCTCATGCTCGACCTGCATCGTGCGGGCACTGCAACGGTTCTTCCGTCGCGAGTGCGTCGTGCGCGATGTGGCCGTCAACTGTCATCACAACTACGCCAGCCTGGAGGAGCACTTCGGCGCGACGCTGTGGGTCACCCGCAAAGGCGCCGTATCGGCCCGCTCTGGACAGCTTGGCATCATCCCCGGTAGCATGGGGACGAAATCGTTCATCGTGCGCGGCAAAGGGCAACCCTGCGGCGTACCACTCGTGCAGCCACGGGGCCGGGCGCCGGATGTCGCGCAGCGAGGCCAAGCGCAGATTCACGTCGGGCTGACCTCGCCGAGCAGACCGCAGGTGTCGAGTGCCGCAAGGACGCGGGTGTCATCGACGAGTTGCCGGCGGCGTACAAAGATGTCGATGCGGTGCTTGGCGGCGCAGCGCGATCTGGTCGACGTTGTGCACAGCTTGAAACAGGTGCTTTGCGTGAAAGGATGATCTTGCGCTAGCCGCGCGGCTTGATGGCAAGCAAAGGAGAGTAGGGTTGTGGAACCGCTGGTCTTAACCGTCGACATGTCCGGGTTGCCGCAGGCCTGGGTCGCGCTCGAGGACGCGATCACCTACCACGCCAAGCAACTCGTCGCGTGGTCGGTGGGCGATGTCGTACGCGAATTTCGCGGCGGCTGGCAGCGCAACGGCACGCGCTCGCGCATCGCCACCAAGTCGATTCTGGCCATCAAGGGCACCATTCCGGGCGGGCACTTCCATACGCCGGGACTGACCAATGCGCTGCTGTTCGCGCGCGATCGGCAGCTTTGCGCGTATTGCGGACAGCGTTTCCTGCTGCGCGATCTGTCGCGCGACCACGTGGTGCCGGTCTCGCGCGGCGGCCGTGACGTCTGGACCAATTCGGTCACGGCATGCCGGCGCTGCAATACCAAGAAGGCCAATCGCTCGCCCGAGATCGCGGGTATGCCGCTGTTGTATGTCCCCTACGTGCCGAACCGGCACGAGCATTTCATTTTGCGCAACCGCCGCATCCTCGCCGACCAGATGGAGTATCTGCTGGCCGGTGTGCCGCGTTCGAGCCGGCTCTACGCCGCGGCAAAGCTGTCCTAGGCGCCGGACCGGCAGGTGGCATCGTGGCGAAGCTGGCAGATCGCCAGGCATCGCCAATCGGGCCGCCCCGCTCGAACCCGGAACGGCAGCGCGGGCGCAACACTCTTGAAGCGCTGTCGCAGGGGCCGCATATGGGAGTCATCATGACCACTCGCACCCTGCAACGAGCCATCGAAGCGATCCCCACCTCGGACGGCGCGGGCGTAAAGCTGCGTCGCAGCCTCGGCCAATCCGCGTCGGCGCGCCTCGACCCGTTCCTGATGCTCGACCACTTCTCCACCGAGAATGCCGACGACTACATCGCTGGCTTCCCGGCGCATCCGCACCGCGGCTTCGAAACGGTGACCTACATGCTCGACGGCCACCTGCGGCACGAGGATCATCTGGGTCACACGGGCGATCTCAAGACCGGTGGCGTGCAATGGATGACTGCCGGCCGCGGCATCGTCCACTCCGAGATGCCGCAGCAGGAACAGGGCCGCATGCGGGGCTTCCAGCTGTGGGTCAACCTGCCGGCGCGGGAGAAGATGAAACCGCCGGCGTATCGCGACATTCAGGCCGACGAGATTCCCGTTGTCGAGCTGTCCGGCGGGGGGCGGGTCAAGGTAATCGCCGGCACGCTGGAACAAAACGGCGTGGCCACGCCCGGCCCGATCCAGGGGCTGACCACCGACCCGCTTTATTTCGACGTCGAGTTGCCCGCCGGCGCGAGCTTCACGCATCCGATCCACGCCGGCTACCACGCCTTCGTCTACCCGTTCGAGGGCAGCGTGGAAATCGGCTCGGCGGGCTCACGGCGCCCGCTCACGACGCACTATGCGGGCGTGCTTTCCGACGGCGACGGCGTTGAACTGACCGGCGGCCCCGAAGGCGGCCGGGTGATTTTGCTTGCCGGGCGCCCGCTGCTCGAGCCGATCGTGCAATACGGTCCGTTCGTGATGAACACGCGCGAGGAAATCGAGCAGGCGATCCGCGATTACCAGAGCGGCGCGCTGACGCACGCGGCGTGAGCGCCGGCGCGCGCGTCCTGCCGGCAGATTCAGGCGGCTTGCGCAGCGGGTTC
The DNA here is from genome assembly GCA_963777455.1 of uncultured beta proteobacterium. Lineage (GTDB taxonomy): Bacteria > Pseudomonadota > Gammaproteobacteria > Burkholderiales > Casimicrobiaceae > PALSA-1003. Next base: position 713,290 of record CAVZQQ010000004.1, on the reverse strand, counting down.
CGGCGTGGCGGGGGGAAACCGGATGACGATGCGCGTGCCCTGCGTGTCGGGCGATTCGATGCGCAAGGCGCCGCGGTGGCGCTGCACTACTTCCTTCACAATGGCCAGTCCGAGGCCAGCGCCGTCGCCGGGCGTGTCGTGCACGCGATAGAACCTTTCGAACACCCTGGCGTGCGCCGCTTGCGGAATTCCCGGCCCGCTGTCTTCGACGCTTAGGTAGGGATGCCCCAGCTCGGTCCCGCAACGTACCGTCACCGAGCCGCCGCCCGGTGTGTAACGCAGCGCGTTGTCGAGCAAGTTGTCCAGGAGCACTCCGAGCTGGACTGGATTGCCGGCGATCGGCGTGTGCTCGAGCATGAAACCCAGATCGATATCGCGTGCGAACGCCCGCTGGATCCACTCCTGGACGGCTCGATCGGCTACAGCATACAGGTCGACGGTTGCGAGGCGTTCGAAGTCATCGGCGCTTGCTTCGGTCTTGGCCAGGGCGAGCAGCTGGTTCGCGAGGTGGCTCGCGCGCACGGTGGCCACGTGCATACCCGCGATCTCCTCCCGCACCTCCGGGCTGAGTTCGCGGCGTAGGAGCAATTCGAGGTGCATCTGCAACCCGGCGAGAGGTGTCCGCAGTTGGTGCGCGGCGTTGGCCAGAAAGCGCTGTTGCAGTTCGTTCGAATCGCGCACCTGTGCCAACAGCCGGTTCAGCGCCTCGATAGCGGGAGCGATTTCCTCCGGCGTGGACTTGGTGTCCAGGGGATGAAGATCGGAAGCCGTGCGGCCGAGCAGTTGGGTCCGGATCCAGGCCAACGGCGCGATGCCCCGCGCCACGCCGGTCCAGGCGAGCACCAGCGTCGCCAGCGCGATCAGCAGCACGGGCAGCAAACCGGCGGCGAGGATCTCGCCGATCAAACGATTGCGCTTGTGCAAGGTTTCGGCAACCTGCACGTACAGGCCCGAGTCAGCGCGGACCTCTGCGACGCGCACCGACTCGCCGTGATAGCTACTGTCGAAGAAAGCGCGCCCCCCCGGCGCGAGATTCCGGGGTGGCGGCAGGCCTTCGTCCCCGGCGACGAACGCGCCGTTGGGGGTGCGAATCTGGAACACCAGCGTGTCCTCGTGGTCGTAGAGGAGCGCCTCTTGCGCCTGCTCGAGCATGTCCAGACGCGGCCCGTTGGATTCGATTCTTACGTTGGCAGCGATATCCAGGGCCGGGTCGAGCAACGAGCGGTCGTACGCCGACGTCGCAACCCGCAAGCCCACGTAGTACGCCAGCGCCGCCGCGCCGACGATCAGCAGCAGCAAGGACGGGATGAGAAACAGGAGTAACCGCCGGCGGATGCTTCCGGGCGGACGGAGGCGACTAGCCATCCGTGGCTTCCCAGAGATAGCCGAAGCCGCGCACCGTGCGAATGCGCACGCCGGAGGTTTCGATCTTTGCGCGCAGGCGGGAAACGTAGACTTCGATCGCGTTGGGCGTCAGCTGCGCGTCGTAGTCGGCGAGCTGCTGCGCGATCTGTTCCTTGCTCAGCACCCGGCCCGGCCGCGCCATAAAGAGCTCGAGCAGCGCCCATTCCCGGACCGTCAGTTCGATCGAGGTGCCGTTGACCCGGACACGCTTGGCTTCGACATCGACGGTAAGGCCGCCCATGGAGACTGCGCCGGCGGGCAACGAGGTTCTGCGCAGCAAGGCACGGACGCGGGCCTCGAACTCGGTCACCGAGAAAGGCTTGGTCAGGTAATCGTCGGCACCCAGATCCAGGCCGTGCACGCGGTCCTCGACGGCGTCGCGCGCCGTCAACACGAGCACGTTGGTGGCGGCGTGGCGACGGCGAAGACGGCGCAATACCTCAAACCCGTCGATATCCGGCAAGCCAATATCGAGGACCACCAATTCATAGGGGGCGGTGCGCAGCGCCTTGTCAGCCTCGAGCCCGTTCTCGGCCTGATCGACGGCATGGCCGGCGCGGCTGAGGATACGTGTCAAACCCTGCGCGAGCAGCGAATCGTCTTCAACGACGAGAATGCGCATTGCCAGCTCCTGTTTCGGGCCACGCAGCCACGATCCGCAAAAGGGGCGTCAATCACCCATTCGGAAACGGCTGCACACGTACGAGCATTGCCCGAGGCCATGCCGCGAGCAGCGTTCAGTGTTGCCAGTTCGGGCCGGCTGTGCAAGGGGGCTAGCCACCGGCTGACACGCCAAAGCGCGCAGTCACGGTCTAGCACCGGGGACGGGGCGAAGCTGCGTATGAGTCGCCGCAAGCAACCCGGCACCTCCTGGGAAGCCAGGCAGCACAAGCCTCAGCAATGACGGATGGTCGTGCTGGGCACCACCGGGCGTTCAGCCGCGACTAACCGCCTACGGGTGAAGCCACGAGGGTCGTACGAAGGGCAATCGTCACGGCGTCAGTGCAGCGCCCGTCCGGGCGGCGTCTCATCAGAGACGCCGCCCGGACCTAACGGCCGGTAGGTGAAAACTGCTCCTAGAACGAGTACTTGAATCCTACCGAAACTGCTTGGAGTCTGCCGCCGGCATAGCAATGCGGGCCGGTATTGGTCACGCCACCCGCCCCGCCGTTGGCCGTCGGATCGAACGCAGCCTCTGGGGTCGAATCGTGGCAATCGGTGGTGACTCCGTGGCCTCCCGCGCCGAGGTCATAGTGGGCCGCGGAATGGTTGGCGGTGAGCGCCCAGTCAGCATAAAACTGCGTGCTCTTGTCCAGGTTGTGTCTCCAGTTGAGCGCATACATGTTGGCGCCGTTGTCCGGATTGGCGCCGCCCGGGGTGTTGTGCTGGCCCGGGTCACCCGGCGTTGAACCGGCGCGCGCCCAGCCGAGACTGACACTGTCCTTCTCGGTCAGCACTTGGGTCAGCGCCAGCCAGGTGGCGTTATTGCGCGTGCGTTCGTTCTGGTACTCAAGATAATTCGGAATGTTGCGCTTGGTTCGCTCCCAGAGGAGGTTCAGAGTGGTTTTGGTTGCAAACGTGTATTGCCCGCCAATCTTGTACGCGCTCTCGTCACCGACGTCGTTGGGGTCGCCCGTCGCATCGGCAGGCGGTGTCGTCGGCAGCCCGATGGTGTCGCTCGTACGATTGACGTTCTTATGCATTTCATAGGCCGTAACCAAATACAGCGGGCCCGTTTGATAGGAGAGGCTGACGCTGTACAGGTTGCCAAAGGAGCCGTCGTTGCACGTTGGCGGCAACGCACCGCTACCCGGGAGGTTACCGCCCGAGCAGTCTGGCTCCCCGGACGGAATGATGCTGCTGGTCTGGTCGCGGTTCTGGCCAGGCGCGTACATCGCGTTGAAGTGGACGCCGCTCCAGTTGGGCGATTCATACCAGATCGCGTGCGGCGCCCGATAACCAAATTCGACCCGGTTGTCGCCACCGGTGTTGCCCATGATGACCCGGTAATCGCCTTCCATCCCCGAAAATGGATTCAGGCGATCGGTAGATGTCTTGTAGGGCGTTTCCGACTTGCCGATCTTGACGGCGCCCCAATCCTTCCCCGCTAACCCGACAAAACTGTTGCGTGAAAACAGTCCGCCATTGACGGCATCGCTGTTGTTCGACGTCGTATTCTTGGTTCCGGGAGTTGCCGAAACATCGAACCCACCTTCCAGTTGCCACACGAAATTGACGTCCTTGATCGGATGCGTCCCGCGGACACCGATGTAAGACAGATTGGTCGAGATGTCAGGCTCCCAGCCCATTTCTCCCACGGGCGACCCCCCTTGAGAGTAGCTGCTTGCCAAGCCCTTCGTCGCGTAGTCGAACGAGACATCTATGTTTCCATAAAGTCCTACCACGCCGCCGCCGGGTACGATGAAGTTGAGGCCGTTGCCTTCCTTCAGCCGCAAGAACTGCGCATTTTCCTTTTGCTGCTCTTCTTGTGCCTGCTGCTGGTGCTGGACGTTCGTCACCACCTGATTCAGTTGCGACTTGAGTTCGTCCAGTTGCTTCTGCAGCGCATCGACCTTCGCCTTGAGATCGCTTTCGGTGTCGGCTCGGGCAATTGGCGAAACGGCGATCATTGCCGTGGCCGCAAAGGCCAGCAGTATCCTCACGTTCATGGAACTCCTCCTCATCGCATTTGTTTTGTGACACCGAGCCAGGTGCGAACCGCCAAGGCTCGGCTTCGTCGGGTGCCCATTCTTGACAGCAGTTGGATCGTACCCGAGGTTCCTGTCTAAAACCTGACAGAATGCAATATACCTGACGATTTGCTGACGTGTTGCGCGCGAACAACAGTTTGAGCTGCTCGAGCCACTCGGCTCGCGCCTTACGAGCCGACGCCGCGACCCTGACGTCGCCCGAATGCTTGTGCGGGGCCTCCGGATGCCGTTTCGCCCGCGACCCGATGCCGGCGCACGGGTACGAACCCGCGGAAAGCGCTCCCCGCCCCGGTCTGAACCCTAGGTTTGGGGGCGAAGTCGGATCCCCGGGGACCCACGCTCCTCGACCGCCACACTCGCGGCTCGCGGGCGACGTGACGTCGGCACCCCGGGCGACCGGTCGCGCCGTCCCGAGATCCGCGGGATGCCCTGTCCCCGGCGATTTTGTTCCCGCATCGCGGATGGGTCATGCGGCACCTAAGCGCAGAGCGGGCTATCAGGGCGCCGGACGACATGGGCACGGCGACCGACAAGTGGTGCAACTTCGTCACGCCGATGACGTTCCAAAGAGCGATAATCGCCGCAAGTGCGCCCGGCGATCCGACGTTGGAGAAACTACCGTGCGAATCAACATCGAGTCCGTCTTTGAGCAATTTGATCCGCAATTGTCTGCTGCGCTGGCGAAAGCGGCGCTGCAAACCGTCCCCGGGATGACAACCAAGACCGCGCTGCGGCTCTACGAAGTATTTCGGCGCAACGCGATCCGGAACCTGTCGCCCTGGGAGCACATGCCGTCGACCGCGCTGACGGGCGACACGATCACCGGTGCGACGCCTGCAGGCGACGGCGGAATCGACCTGCCCTCCGATTCACGGAAATAGGCAACCGATCCCGGGCCCGGGGTAGCCACCGCGCCGCCGCCGCGCGTTGAGGCGCACGCACCGCAGCAGCTTTGAGGCGATTCCGCGTTGCCGCTGCGCTATCAATGGGGCCACGCCCGAGTTGTAACCGTTCGTTGCCGCCAGCCGATTTTTGCGCGCGAAGCGCGCCCTGACCCGTGTCAGCCGTGCGCGCACCCGGGGCGTTAAAACGGCTCCGTGCATGATGGCTGGCGACCGTGCTCGTGCAATGCCTGAACGACAGGCTGTTCCCCTTTCCCCGGCGTTACCCCGCAGCGTGATGGCGCGAGTCGCGCTATTCGGCGTTGCGGCGTGCATCCTGACGGCGTGTGCGACGGCGCCAGCGCCGGCGGTTCAGACCGTGGCGCCAATCCCCGTAAACACCCAGGCGACCTTATGGCTCGACCGCGTGACATGGGGCGCGAACGACGCGTCGGCACATGCGCTCGCTGCTGTAGGTAGGGAGCCCTACCTCGAAGCGCAACTTCGACCGCACGACGATGCCCTTCCCCGGTCCGTGCAGTCCATGATTGCCGGTTTCTCCGTTGTCCAGTTGCCGCTCGAACCGCTCGTGCTAAAGCTCGAAGAACAGCGCAAGGCGGCCGACGCGATGGTCAATGACGACCAAAAGAAGGCGGCGCAGCTGGCTTATCAGCAGGCATTGACCAAGATTTCGAACGAGGCGGCCGCGCGATCGCTTTTGCGCGACCTCTACTCCGCCAATCAGCTGCGTGAACAGATGACATGGTTCTGGATGAACCACTTCAACGTGTTTCTGTACAAGGCCAACCTGCGCGCGATGGTCGGAGATTTCGAGGACCGCGCGATTCGCCCGCATGCTCTCGGACGATTTCGCGACCTGCTGCTGGCCACGATGCGCCACCCGGCGATGTTGCGCTATCTCGACAACGAGCAGAATGCCGTCGGGCACATCAACGAGAACTACGCGCGCGAGCTGATGGAGCTGCACACGCTAGGCGTGAATGGGGGCTACAGTCAAAAGGATGTGCAGGAGCTGGCGCGGGTTTTGACCGGTCTGGGAGTCAACACCACCGGGAAGGCGACGTCGGTGAAGCCCGCGTTGCAGGCCCAGTACGTGCGGGACGGGCTGTTCGAGTTCAACCCGAATCGCCACGACTATGGCGACAAGCAGCTGCTAGGCCGGACCGTGCACGGACGCGGACTCGCGGAGATCGACGAAGTCGCCGATCTACTCGCCAAGCATCCCGCTACAGCACACTTCATAAGCCACGAGCTCGCCGTATATTTTGTCGCGGATGATCCGCCGGAGGCACTCGTGGAGCGGATGGCGAACACGTTCCGGCAAAGCGATGGCGACATCGCCGCCACCCTGGCCACCATGTTCCATTCGCCGGAGTTCGCCGCGTCGCTCGGACACAAGTTCAAGGATCCGATGCACTATGCGCTGTCCGCGGTGCGCCTTGCCTACGGTGACAAGCCCATTCTCAACACCAACCCGATGCTGGGTTGGCTCAATCGCATGGGCGAGCCGTTGTACGGTCGACTGACCCCGGATGGCTATCCGCTGACGCAGCCGGCGTGGGCGAGCCCCGGGCAGATGGTCGTGCGCTTTGAGGTTGCGCGCACCATTGGCGCCAACAGCGCCGGCCTGTTCAAACCGGATGGACCGGATGCAATCGAGCAGCCGGCCTTTCCGCAGCTCGCCAACGCGCTCTATTACGCAACCACCGCGAGTCGGCTCGACGCCGCAACACACGACGCGCTCGAGCAGGCGAAGTCGCCGCAGGAATGGAACATGTTCCTGCTGGCCTCCCCCGAATTCATGAACCGCTGACAGGACAGCTCCCATGAAGCGGCGGCATTTGCTCAACCTGGGTATAGCGCTGCCGCTGGCGGCGTCGACGAGGCTGTTCGCGCTGCCGCGGCCACAGCCAAAGTTCCTCCTGGTGTTCCTGCGAGGAGGATACGACGCGAGCAACTTGCTGGTGCCGGTTTCGAGCCAGTTCTATTACGAGGTGCGTCCCAACATTGCGATCCCCCGTCCAGGGGGCGATGTCAACGCCGCGCTGGAATTGGACGCCAATTGGGGATTGCATCCGGCACTACGCGACAGCATCCATCGCCTGTATCTGCGGGGACAGGTTGCCTTCGTCCCGTTCTGCGGCACCGACGACCTGACGCGCAGCCACTTCGAGACCCAGGACAGCATCGAACTCGGCCAGCCGCTCGGCGGCGCGCGCGACTTCCAGACGGGCTTTCTCAATCGGCTGGTTGGCGTGCTCGGAGGCGCGTTGCCCATTTCGTTTACCGATCAGCTGCCCATCGCGTTTCGTGGCGACAAGGATGTTCCCAACATGGCGCTCCGCTCGCTCGGCAAGCCCGGCATTGACGCCCGGCAGAGCGCGATTATTTCCACGATGTACGGGCCCACGCCTCTCGCGCCACAGGTAAGCGAAGGCTTTGGCGTGCGCGCAGAGGTGATCGGCGAAATGGCATCCGAGATGGAAGCCGCCAGCCGCGGTGCGATCACGACCAAGGGCTTCGAGCTCGAGGCACGCCGGGTGGCGAAGCTGATGCGGGACAAGTTCGACATCGGTTTTCTTGATGTCGGCGGGTGGGACACGCACGTCGGGGAGGGCGGCGCGACCGGCTATCTCGCGGGCCGCCTCGAGGAGCTCGGTCGCGGCCTTGCCGCGTTCGCCGAGGAGATGGGCGCCACCTGGCACAACACGGTCGTCGTCGTGTTGAGCGAATTCGGGCGCACTTTCCGCGAGAACGGCAATCGCGGCACCGATCACGGCCACGGCAGCGTGTACTGGGTGCTCGGCGGCAGGGTCCAGGGGGGCCGTATCCATGGCGAGCAGGCCCTGCTTACGCCGGCGACGCTGTTCCAGAACCGCGACTATCCGGTCCTCAACGAATACCGCACCATGCTGGCCGGCCTCTTCGCGCGGATGTACGGCCTCGACGGCAAACAACTCGACAAGGTACTCCCGGGGGCGCGCGCGCGGGACCTCCAGCTCGTCTGATCGCACCCGGTTAGCGACCCCAGCGCAAGGCGAGCGGGGTTGACCTGTTCGGCGAGCTCGAGCAGGCCCGCTCGCGTTGCCGCCGACAGCGGCTCGAGGGGATGACGCACCGCATCGCTCTTGATGACGCCCCCGGCAGCCATGACCGTCTTAGTCGCGCGCAGGCCGCATTGGCGATTTTCGTAATTGATGAGGGGAAGAATGCGCGCGTACGCCGCCACCGCGTCCTGCCGCCGGCCCGCGCGGTGCAGGGTGAACACGTCCTTGATCAGATCCGGCAGCAGCGCGCTCGGCATGGTGCCGGTTGCGCCGGCATCGAGATCGGCCATTAGCGTGATCGCCTCTTCGCCGTCGAACGGCCCCTCGATCGCATCCCCACCCGCCGCGATCAGGCTGCGCAACTTCGCGGCCGTGCCCGGTACCTCGATCTTGAAATAGCGCATCCCCGGCACCTCGCGCGCGAGCCGTACCAGAAAAGGCACCGACAGGCTCACGCCGCTCAACGGCGCGTCCTGAATCATGACCGGAATTCGAGCTGCTTCGGCCACCAGCGCGAAGTGCTGCAGCATCAGGGTTTCGTCAGCGCGCAGTCCGGTCGCCGTGGTAGGGCGGCATGAGCATGAGCATGGTGGCACCGGCCGTCGCCGCCCTGCGCGCCCGGGCAACCGCGATCGCGCGTACTGAAATGGCTACAGGTGACGATAACCGGGACGCGGCCGCTGACGTGGGCGAGACAAAGCTCCAGAAGCGTGTCGCGCTCGGCATCCGAGAGCAGGAATTGTTCCGAGTAGTTGGCGAGGATACAAATGCCGTCGACACCCTGAGCGACCATGCAGTCGAGCACGCGCCGTTGCCCCGTCGAGATCCAACTCGCCCGCTTCGGTGAACGGCGTCGGTGCAATCGGGAAGATCCCCGTGAACGGCTTGGGTATACCCACGCGTGCGTCTCCTAGAGGTTGGTAGCCGCGGCACGCCACGCCTGCGGAAGCACTGCCGAAGGTGACGCGGAAGGGCGCCGGGAAGATGACGTGGCGATATCCATGCCGCCGACTCAGGGAACAGCGAGCGCCGCGTCGCGGCCTACCGGCAGGATGGCGTCGATGAAGCTCGCCAGCTCGGGCGTCGCGGGTGCGGTGAACAGTCGGGAGGGCGGGCCCTTCTCCCAGATTCGGCCCTGGTGCATGAAGACGATCGTATCGGCGGCAACCCGGGCAAAACCCATCTCGTGGGTTACGAGGATCATCGTCATGCCCTCGGCGGCGAGCTTTTCGAGCACGTTGATCACCTCGCCGACCAATTCCGGATCGAGCGCGGACGTGATCTCATCGAAGAGCATGAGGCGCGGCTGCATGGCCAGCGAGCGCGCGATCGCGACCCGTTGCTGCTGGCCCCCGGAGAGTCGCAGCGGCACCGCATCGATCTTGTCCTCGAGGCCGACTTGGCGCAGCACCTCGCGCGCCCGCTTCTTGGCGTCCGCGAGCGACAGGCCTTTGGCGACGGTGGGCCCGAGCGTGATATTGCGCTCGACGGTCAGATGGGGAAACAGGTTGAAGCTCTGGAACACGATGCCGATCTCGCGGCGGAGCGCGCGCAGGCCGGCCCGAGAGCGTTCCACCCGACTGCCGTCGAACAGGATCTCGCCGCGGTCGGGCACCTCCAGGCCGTTGATGCAGCGCAGCAGCGTGGTCTTGCCCGAGCCGCTGCGCCCGATGATGGCTACCACCTCGCCGGTTTCGATCGTAAGCGACACGTTATCGAGCGCGACATGCGCTCCGAAGCGCTTATAGATGCCGTTTAATGCCAAGATCGGCATCGATGCGCCTTTCAAGGAATTCGGCTGAGCGAGCGAAAGCGGCCAGCACACGGCGAAATACAGCGCGGCCACGACCGGATAGACGATCATGGGTTGAAAGGTCACGTTGACGATGAGCTGGCCCGCGCGCGTCAACTCGACGAAGCCGATGATGGCGGCGATCGAGGTACCTTTGACCAGCTGCACCAGAAAGCCCACGGTGGGCGGGATGGAGATGCGCATCGCCTGAGGCAGGATGACATGGCGCAGCTGCTGCGCAGTAGCCCAGGGAAAGGCAGGCCGACGCCTCCCACTGCGTGCGTGGAATGGCCTGGATCGACCCGCGCCAAATCTCGCCCAGAAAGGCGCCGGCGTAAAGCGTAAAGGCGAGCGCCACGGCCGGCCAAGCATCGACCTGCATGTCGTAGAGAACGGCAAGTCCATAGTAAAACAGAAACAGCTGCATGAGGACCGGCGTGCCCTGGAACAGCTGGATATAGCCGGCGGTGAGCAAACGCAGCACACGGGATTGCGTGGTCCGCAGGATCGCGATCACGAAACCGACCACGCCGCCGCCGAGGAAGGCGACGAGCGACAGCAGCAAGGTCCAGCGCAGCGCGCCAGGATGTAGAGGAATTCCGGTATGCCGAAGGTACGGTTCACGCGCGCGTCCCTTAGCGCCCGCCGGCCGCGCATGAACACCGTCCAGTAGATTCCTCCCAGGACCGCGCGGAACCCCAGCGCCATGGCCAGATAAAGGCCGGTCGCGACGAAATAGAATTCGAAGGGGCGGAACGTGGTCGACTGCAGCGAATTGGTGACGGCGGTGAGCTCGACCGCGGAGATCGCGGACACGACGCTCGACGCGAGCATCAGCAGGATGAACTGGCTCGCCAGCGCGGGAAACACGGTCTTCAGCGCCGGAAAGAGCACGACATGGCGGAAGGTCTGCAGGCGCGTAAGGCCCAGCGCCTTGGCGGCGTCGATCTGGCCCTGGCCTATCGACTCGATGCCGGCGCGCAGGATCTCGGTCCCGTAGGCGCCGAAATTCACGACCATTGCCGTCAGTGCGGCTTCGTTGGCGCCCACCGAGATGCCGAGCGCCGGCAAGGAGAAGTAGATGATGAAGATCTGCACCAGGAACGGCGTGTTCCGGATCGCCTCGACGTAGGCGGCGATCGTCCAGCGCAGCGGCGCGCGGGCCGGCCGCCTTGGCATAGGCGCAGACGGTGGCCACGGCCAGACCGATGAGCATCGCCAGCGCCGAAAGGCGTATGGTGAGCCAGGCACCTTCGGCGAGGTCGCGCCAGTGGTCCCACACGACGTTGAAGTGAAAAGCGTAGTGCACGCCGCTCCCGTATCGTCTGTTGCCGCGCCGCGCGACGGCAGCGCCACCGTCGCTACGCGGCCGGCAACGGGGTGCGAGCGCCCGACCGACAGCCTAGAACGTCGGCAGCGGCGGCAAGTCGATGCCCGTGTATTTCTTGTAAATCGCGGCGAGCGTGCCGTTCTGCGTATTGATGAATATCCAGGTGTTGATCCACTGCCGCAGCTCGAAGTCGCTCGGGCGCACGATCGGGCCGTAGAAGGCGGTCGTCACCAGCAGCTTGTTTTCGAGGTGCTTGCCGGGGTTCGCGTCGGCGACCGTCTTCTCGGCGAACGCGGTCATGGCGGCGGCGTCGACCTGGCCCGAGAGCAGGGCCTGCACCGTCGAGGCGAGATCGTCGAACCAGACGATTTTGGTGCCTTCAGGCGCCATCTTCGGTACCGTCGCCTCCTCGAGGGTGGCGCGCGTTATGCCGACGCGCTTGCCGACCAGGTCGGCGGGCGTTTTGATCTTGACGCTCTGCGCCGCAAAGATGGTGATCGACAGCGCCCCGTTCGGATTGCAATACATCACGGCCTTGGCACGATCGGTGGTGACCGAAATCGAGGCAATGGTGACGTCGGCGCGGCCCGCCAGCAGCGCCGGAATGCGGCCGGTCGACGGCACTTGCACGAATTCGATCTCGGCGCCGAGGTCCTTGGCCAGCTGTCGGGCGACCGCGACGTCCGAACCATCGGGCTGGCCGCTCTTGTCGAGCACGCCGAACGGCGGGTTGGCCACGTCAATGGCGACGCGGATCTTCTTCGCGCTCAGGATCTTGTCGAGCGTGCTCTCCGCGCTCGGCCGGGTGGGCGGCGAGCAGTACCGGAACCGACCGCCACGCAGCGCCGATGGCGACATGCTTCAGACAGTTGCTCATTGCGTCTCCTCCTTACAGCGTTATGGCGAACTCACTTGGCGATTCCGACCGGCACGATCGTCCCGTAAGCCCGCCTGCGATGACCGGGTTCGAACCCGTGTACGCTGGCCCGCGGCGTTACGACTCACGCGCGCGCCTGACTCCTCTGCGCGGCAATGATCTGCAGCGACGCTGACGTCGAACTGCTCCTTGATCAGGCGCACATGTTCCGACATGGCGCGCGTCGCCGCCTTCGCATCGTGCGCGGCGATGGCGCGGAATATCTTGACGTGCTCCTGCAGCGCCTGCTGCGCGCGCCCTGCCTCGCATACCCGCGACACCTTGTGCAGGCGGATGATGTCCGGCGTCATCAGGCCGATGAGCGAAGTCATGACCGGGTTCTGCGCCGACTTGGCGATCGCCAGGTGAAACAAGAGGTCCTCCTCCACGGCGGGGCGGCCGGCCTCAACCTCGACGCGGAAGGCTTCGAGCGCCGCCTTGATGTCGGCGATCGCCGTCTTCGACGCCCTCTGCGCAGCAAGCTGCGCCGAATGGATCTCGAGGATGCCGCGCGTTTCGGTAAGCGCCTTGATGTCGTCGCGATCGAGGTCGAGCAGATTGGAAATCAGGCGCTCCAGGCCCCGGCGCCCAAGCTCGCCACGATCGTCCCGCTTTGCGGGAACGTCTGCAGGACGCCGTAAAACTCCAGCTTGCGCAGGGCCTCGCGGACATGCCCTCGCCCGACGCCGAATTGCGAGGCGAGTTCGCGTTCCGGCGGGAGGCGATCGCCCGCCTTGAGCGCGCCGTCAGCGAGCAGATTCCGGATCTGGCGCATGATCAGGTCCGCCGGCCGGTCCAGCTGGATCGGGCTCAGCTGGGCGATGACCGGGGAGGGCTTGGGCACGGGTGCGACGTCAAATTGGTTAACCAATGACTAGGTTAGCAGTTTGCCCGGTCGTGTCAAGGGCGCGCCGCGGCCGCGGCGCTCGCACCCATGTCGCTCTCGGCCGCCACGGCCTGCGGGCGGCCGCTTGCGCTCAGTTCTTTGCCCCGGAGGCGGTGTTGGACCTGCGGCGACGAATATAGACGGACAGCGCTGACCAGCAGCGCGACGGCAAGCAGGCCACCGAATACCCGTCCCACCGGCGTAAACGCTGGCAGCAGCGGCGCTATCGCCTCACCGAGCACGTAGCCGGCGCTGACCCAGCAGGTGCTCCACAAGCAGGCGGCGAGTGCGTCGAGCACGACAAATCGCGTCCAGGTCATGCGGCCGGCGCCGATGACCGCCGGACCGACGCTGCGCATGCCATACAGAAAGCGAACGCTGATCACGGCGCTATTGGGCAAGCGCTCAACGAGCGCGTGCGCCCGGGCAATCGACGACGCCAGGCTGGGAAAGCGCTTCAGCAGCGCCGGGCCGAGCACACGGCCCATGGCAAAGAAGAAGATGTCGGTCAGGAAGGCGCCGAGCGCCCCGAAGGCCATAAAGCGAGCGCTCAGGTCGAGGTAGCCCCGGTGCGCGGCCACGCCCGAGAGAATCAGGAACGTTTCGCCTTCGAGCAGGGTCCCGACAAACGTGGCGGTGTAACCATACTTCGCGATCAGCGGCGCGAGTTCGGCGGCCATCGTGCGGGGAGCATGCCGGTCGCTTCTGATCTGCGTTTGACCGGGCCAGGGTGGTGCGCGGGCGCCGCCGCGGCGCCGCCGCGCAGAGGCAGCCGACTGCCCGATCTATTTTCGTAAGTTGAGCCGCTTGTCATAAATAGTTAAACAATTCGCGCTGCAATCGCGGGGGTCCACCTTGTAACCATGCAGTAAAGGAGGTTCTATGAGTAGCTTGTGGCAAACGCTGCAACAACAGCGATGGGACGATCATCGCTATTACCACCACAGTCGGATCAATCAAGCGTTGCATCTCGTCAGCGCGATAGCTTTTCTTTGCAGCTACATGCTGCTGTTTTCCGATCCGGTCGTGGCAGCGTTGCTAGGCTGGCTGGTCGCCATGATCAGTCGGCAACTCGGACACTTCGTTTTCGAGCCAAAGGACTATGATGTCGTCAATCAGGCGACCCACGAATACAAGGAAGAGGTCAAGGTCGGCTATAACCTCAAACGCAAAGTTGTGTTGCTGACGATCTGGGCGCTTTCGCCGCTGGCTCTCTATCTCGATCCGACGCTGGGCGGCATGTTTGAAGCCCATGTCAATCCGGCGGGTTTCTTCCACAACATGGCCATGCTCTGGATTGCCATCGGCGCTGGTGGTCTGTTGTTCCGGACCGTGCACCTGTTCTTTCTCAAGGATGTGCAAACGGGCCTCATCTGGCTGACGAAGATCCTCACCGACCCGTTTCACGACATCAAGCTCTACCACAAGGCGCCCCTCTACCTGCTGCGCGGCGAGTTCATCGATCCGATGGTGGGGACGAAGCACGTCTAGACTGGCGGGCGCGGCGCCCGGAGGAGTCCCGGCACATGTCGGCCGACCTCACGCAGGCGGTGGGCAATCATTTCCCGCAGAATGCGGCGCCGGATTGCTTTGTCGGTCAGCGAGGCGTCGGACCACCACCAGCCGTCCCGTTGCATCGCTCGCGCGGCGGCGACGAAGCGCTCCGCGATCGCCGCGAAATCTGCGTCTGTATAGTTGAGACTGAAGATGAGCCGGCCGGTGCCGACCCAGCTCAACGCCAGGCCCTCGGCGCGCAGATAGTACTGGAACATCCAGTTGTAGCGAGAGGCTTGCGTGTAATAGGTCGTCCAGATGGTCGACATGTTCGCGACCCGCATCGGCAAGCCGTCGGCGGCAAGTCGTTGATTGAGTTCTTCCGCCCGCGCGTTCCAGACTGTGTCGAGGTTCGCATACAGGCTACCGATTTCAGGAGTGGCGAGCGCCTGCAAGAATTCGCGCATGGATCCCATGACGTAGGGGTGAGAGTTGAACGTGCCGCGTGCGAAGCAGATGTTCGTCGGCTGGTCATCTCGAAACCGTTTCATCAGGTCCCTGCGTCCGCAGACTGCGCCGACGGGAAAGCCGCCACCAAGGGTCTTACCGTAGGTAACCATGTCGGCCTTGACCCCGAAGTACTCCTGCGCTCCGCCAAGTGCAAGCCGGAAGCCGACGAAGACTTCGTCGAAGATCAGTACGATCCCTTGCGTCGAGCAGACCGCGCGCAGACACTCGAGCCACTCGGTATACGCCGCGCGGTCGAAATGCGCGCTGCGTGCACTGTCGACCAGTGCCGAATCGCCGGGCGCATTGGCGTTGGGATGCAATCCTTGCAGTGGATTGACCAACACGCAGGCGATGTCGCGGCGCGTGCGCAGGACCCGCAGCGAGCGCGCGTCCATATCGCGCAGCGTCAACGTGTCCGGCGTCGGTGCGGGGTTGCCGATGCCAGGCTGCACATCGCCCCACCAACCATGGTAGGCGCCACAGAAGCGCACCAGGCGCGAACGCCTCGTGTGATAGCGCGCCAGACGCACCGCTTGCATGACCGCCTCCGTGCCGGACATGTGAAACGACACCTCGTCTTGCCCGGAAATCTCCTTGAGGCGCTTGACGTTGTAGGCGACCGCCGGGTGATAGGCACCGAGAACCGGTCCGAGGTCGCGCACGTGGTCGCTGCCGCGCTCCATGCACCCCTTGTAGAAGTCGTAGCCGAAGACATTCACGCCGTACGAACCGGCAAGATCGTAGAGGCGATTTCCGTCCAGATCGGTAAGCGTGACGCCGTTGGACGATCGCACAAACGCGCCGGCGTTCAAATGCCAGCGCACCAGGCGCCGGTACTGGAAAGGCACGCGGTAGGCGCTGGTGAACTGCAAATCCGAGATGCTGTCTTCGACCTCGGCGGTCAACGCGCGCCGTGGCCGCGAAGCGTTCGCGATAGATCTCGGACAAACGCATGAAACCGGCGCGCCGACGGGCGGCGATCTCCTCGGGCGCATCGTCGGAACGGAAGAAAGTCGGCTTCGTCGTACTCGTAGAATGGAGCGAACGACGCGAGGCCGTCGCGCGAGACGCGAGTGTCCGGGCAAGGAGGGGTGCTTGGCGCTGGACATGCCCATCGGCTGCGCAGCTTCGACAGCGACGCTGCCGATGCCACGGCGCCAAGCGCGTACAGAGCCAGGATCGCATCCATGAATGTCCCGGAGCGCAGGTCTACCCGAGCCGCGTTACAAAGCCATGACGGTCCGCTCGACCCTCGCGCGCTTTCTGCAGCAGGAAAACATCAATTTCCTGCTCACCAACCGCGTGCCGCGGCGCCTGCTGACGCAGTTCATGGGCTGGTTCAGCCAAATCGAGCAACCGGTCGTGCGCAGGCTGTCGATCGGCATCTGGCGCTTTTTCGCCGATGTGGACCTAGGCGATGCGAAGACGACGCAATTTCCGCAGCATGCACGACTTGCTTCACCCGGGAGCTCAAGGACGGACGCCCGACCGATCGACCCGGATCCCGCCGTCCTCGTCAGCCCTTGCGACGCCATTGTCGGCGCCTGTGGGCGGCTCGAAGGCGGTGTGCTGATCCAAGCCAAGGGCCAGTCGTACACCCTCCAAGAGCTGCTGGACGATGCGCGGCTCGTGCGGCTCTATGGTGACGGTTGCTACGTTACCCTGCGCCTTTCCTCCGGCATGTACCACCGTTTCCACGCGCCGCACGACTGCCGGATCGAGCAGGTCACCTATATCTCCGGAGACACCTGGAACGTCAACCCGATAGCGCTCAAGCGCGTCGACAAAGCTGTTCTGCCGCAACGAGCGCGCGCTGCTGCCGGCAAGCTCGATGCAACCGGCGATGTGGTGACTCTCGTACCCGTCGCTGCGATCCTGGTCGCCAGCATCCGCCTGCATTTTGTCGACGTGCTTCTGCATCTGAAGTATCCCGGGCCGAACCGTCATTGCCTGCGATGCGGCGTTGCGCAAGGGCGAGGAGATTGGTTGGTTTCAGCACGGCTCGACCGTCATCGTTCTCGCGCCGGCGCCATTATCCGGCCGTGCGCCAACGTAGCCCAGGGCGCTACCGTTCGCATGGGCCAGCCGTTATTGCGCACCGACAAAGCGTAGGCGTCGCACCAGTTCGCCACGGTGCTGTGATGCAAGGCACGGCCCAGTTGGCCGGCAGCACTTGCCAAGCCCTGGTTACGCGGCCGGTGCGGTTACTTAACCAGTCGCCGGCACGCGCGCTCCGTGGTTCATCGACCACGGAGTCGGCGCGCACCGTCAGGATCTGGCCGGCATGGGCTCGTCGTTGACGTTGGGTTCGGGTTGCTCGGCGGCGCGCATCTCGTCGAGGGGAGCATCCTCCATTACCGGCGGGTTTTCCTGCGGATGTCCTTCGGCAGGAAACCTCCCGACTGGTGCTTCCACAGCATGCATAGTGGCCGTTCAAGCGCAACAATGCGTCGTGCGTGCCCTGCTCGACGATCCGCCCCTGTTCCAAGACGATCAAGCGGTCCATGCGCGCGATTGTGGACAGGCGGTGGGCAATGGCGATCACCGTTTTGCCCTCCATCAGCCCCAGCAACTGGTCCTGGATCGCAAGCTCCACTTCGCTGTCCAGCGCCGACGTGGCCTCGTCGAGCACGAGGATCGGAGCATCCTTGAGGATGACGCGCGCGATCGCGATGCGCTGGCGTTGTCCGCCGGAGAGCTTCACGCCGCGCTCGCCCACGTGCGCGTCATACCCGGGGCGCCCCTTCCAGTCCTGCAAATCAACGATGAATTCGTGCGCATGCGCCTTGCGCGCGGCCGCCTCGATCTCGGCGGCCGTCGCCCCCGGTCGGCCATAGCCGATGTTGGCGGCGATCGAGCGGTGCAGGAGCGAGGTGTCCTGCGTGACCATGCCGATGGCGCTGCGCAGGCTTTCCTGGGTAACCGAGCTGATGTCTTGGCCGTCGATGCGGATGCTGCCCAGCTCGGTTTCATGGAAGCGCAGCAACAGGTTCACCAGTGTCGACTTGCCCGCGCCCGAGCGCCCGACCAGCCCGACCCGTTCGCCGGGGCGAATGACCAAGGTAAGGTCGTCAAGGACGCGCTTGCCGTCGGTGCGACCGTAGGTGAACGACAGGTGCTCGAAGCGGATCTCGCCGCGCGGTACGTCGAGCTCGCTGCGCATCGGAGCGGTCGGTCAGGGCATGCGGCACGGCAATGGTCTCCATGCCTTCCTGCACCACGCCAATGTTTTCGAAGATGCCGGTCACTTCCCAGCTCACCCAGCCCGCCACGTTGGCGATCTGCCAAGCCAACGGCAGTGCCGTTGCCACGACGCCGGCGCTGACGTGACCCTGCCCCCACAGCGTAATGCCGATGCCGGCCGTGCTTACCAACAGCAGCGCGTTCATCGTCGACAGTACCGCCATGAACCGCGTGATGAGCCGCATGTGCGCCGCGATCGCTGCAGTATGGTCATCAACGATGGTGCGCACGTAGGCATCTTCGTCGCGCGCCCGAGCGAAGAGCTTGACCGTGAGGATGTTGGTGTAGCTGTCGACGACGCGGCCCATGACCAGCGAGCGGAGTTCCGAGCTGGTCTTTGCCAGATCCCGCATGCGCGGCACGAAATGGCGCAGAAAGAACACGTAACCGGCGAACCAGAGGACCGTCGGGATGGCGAGTCGCCAATCGGCCAGGGTCATCAGTATCAGCGCGCTCAGGCCGTAGATCGCGATGTACCAGATGGCGCGAATGCTCGACACCACGGACTCGCGCAAGCGCATTGCTGGTCTGCATGACGCGGTTCGCAATGCGACCAGCAAAGTCGTTTTGAAAGAACGGCCAACTCTGTCTGACCACGTGCCAGTGACTCTGCCAGCGGATCAGGCTGGTCACGCCCGGAACCACGGCGTTGTTGCGCACCAGGCTGTCGGCAAGCAGCGTGAGCGGCCGACCAAAGAACACGATGGCCGCCATTCCCATCAGCATCGGCACGGCCGCTGGAACGCGGCGGCGCGGTCAGCGGCTTGCATCAGTGTGACCAGCTTGCCGATGAACACGGGAATTAACGTGTCGATCAGGGCCACCGCAAGGCCGGTGACGAACATCGCCGCATACAAACGCCCGGTCTGGCGGACGAAGTGCCAGTAAAACGCGAGCAGCCCGGGTGGCGGGGCACTCCGAGGTAGCTCCGTGGGTCGGATGCGAGTTTCGAAAAACGCGAACATGGGTGCCGCCAATGTGCCGGCCCTGATCCCGGGCCGGCGATGAAAAAGGCCGCCGGTGGCGGCGGCCTGAGTCCGCGGATCGTGGTGGAGACGAAGGGGATCGAACCCTCGACCTTCGCATTGCGAACGCGACGCTCTCCCAGCTGAGCTACGTCCCCGGTGCGCCGAAATTATAGCCAGATGGGTCTCCGGCGTAAACTCTTGCCGAGTGCCGCGCACGCTATGTCGCGCAGGGGCTCTGAGCTCATAACCCGATGTTATCGGCTGTGCTATTGACCTCGCGATCGACCGCCCCAACAACTGCTCAGTTGGCATTCGCTTTGACAAGGTGCATCCGTGCATGAACTGATCGCCCTCATTCAGCAATACGGCCTGGGCTTTGTGTTCCTGAACGTGCTCGCGTTGCAGGCGGGGTTGCCGTTGCCCGCCTACCCGACGCTGATCGTTGCCGGCGCGCTGGCGGCAGCCGGGGGAACCCCGGTCTACCAGCTGGTCGGGGTTGGCGTGGCCGGGCGCGCTGGTCGCCGACACCGGCTGGTACGTGGCCGGGCGCAGGTTTGGCATGCGCATTCTTGGCACGCTGTGTCGCGTGTCGCTATCGCAGGATAGCCTGCGTCCGGCAAACCGAGTCGCTTTTTCAGCGTTTCGGCCCCGTCGTCGATGGTGTTCGCCAAGTTCGTGCCCGGATTTGCATCGGTGGCAACGGCGATGGCCGGCGCCATCCGCCTGAATTACGCCACCTTCGTCGCATTCGACGCCGTGGGTGCCTCGCTCTGGGTTGGCGCGGGCGTGGGGTTGGGTTATCTGTTCCGCGATGCTGTCTCCGACGTGATGATGACGCTCACCTCGCTGGGCGAGTACGGATCTGATGCTGATCGTGGCGACTTTCGCGCTCTGGATTCTCAGCAAGTGGTTGCGGCGCCATATGTTTATCAGGCAGCTGCGCATGGACCGGGTCACGGTAAACGAGCTGCGCGACCTGATCGACGGACAGAAAGCCCATACGCTCGTCGACGTGCGATCCGCCTTGACCCAAGCCGCGACCGGCCGGATTCCCGGGGCGCGCACGATTGACATGAAAAAGATCGCGCGAAAGCTTCAAAGACACGCCCGCAGAGGGCGAGGTCATCGTCTACTGCGCCTGCCCGAACGAGGCGACCGCGGTGAAGGTCGCGGAAAAATTGCGCAAGGTCGGCTTCAAGCGCATCCGGCCGCTGCTTGGCGGCATCGACGCCTGGATCGAGGCGGGAAACGCAGTCGAGCACTGACCGCGGGCAGTCCCACGCGCCGTGGTAAATTGGTCGCGAGGAGGATTCCATGAGCAGACAACCGATCCACACGACCGCGGCACCCGCGGCGATCGGACCGTATTCGCAGGCGATCCGCGTCGGTGACACGGTGTTTCCTTTCCGGGCAAATCGGGCTCGATCCGGCGACCGGCAGCCTGCGCGACGGAACCGAGGCGCAGGCGCGCCAGGTATTCGCCAATCTGCAGGCGGTCGCGGCCGCTGCCGGCGGTACGCTCGACGACATGGTCAAAGTGACCCTGCTGCTCTCCGACATGGCTGATTTTGCGCGGGTCAATGACATCATGGCGAGCTTCTTCACACCACCCTATCCGGCGCGTGCGACGTATCAGGTGGCAGGGCTGCCCAGAGGCGCGCGGGTCGAGGTCGAAGGCGTGCTTGTGCTCAAGCAGGCCTGACGCGGAGGGCTGCTTCCTCGCGCATGACCAGGCCCAAGAAGACGGTCGAACCCAAGGCCGGCAATACGCTCGCGGACAAGCTCTCGCGTTTGGGCATCGCCCGCGAGCAGGACCTGGTGCTACATCTGCCGCTGCGCTACGAGGACCATACCCACCTCTGCCCGCTGGCAGCGCTCCAGCCTGGCCAAGCCTGGCAGGTCGAAGCGACCGTGGCCAACACCGAGATCCACTACCGGCCGCGCCGCCAATTGGTTTGCCTTCTCGAGGACGGAGCGGCGCGGCTTGTGCTGCGCTTCTTTCACTTCTACCCAAGCCAGCAGAAAGCACTTGCGCCGGGCAAGCGGGTACGGGCATTCGGGGACGTGCGTGAAGGGCACTTTGGGCTGGAAATCGTCCACCCGAGCTTCCACGTCGTTGCACCCGGCACGTCGCTGCCGGACCGGTTGACCCCGGTCTATCCGACGACGGCGGGCCTTGCGCAGGACGACCTGCGCCGACTCGTGCACCGCGCGCTGAGACACGATCCGGCCTATCTTGCCGAGACGCTTCCGCCATGGACGCGGGAGCCGCGCCAGCTGTTGGGTTTCGCGGAAGCCGTACGCTATCTGCACGAGCCGTCGCCGGACGCGTCGCAAGTGGCGCTCGACGAGCGTACGCATCCGGCGTGGGAGCGACTGAAGTTCGATGAACTCCTCGCGCAGCAACTCTCCCTCAAGATGCACCGTCGCGAGCGGGCGCGCCGCCGCGCGCCGCAGCTTGGCGGCGACGGTTCGCTTACACAAGCGCTGTACGCGCGGCTGCCGTTCACGCTGACGCGGGCCCAGCAGCGCGTGATAGTGCAGATTCGGCGCGATCTCGCCAAAGCCGATCCGATGCAACGGCTGTTGCAGGGGGACGTCGGCAGCGGCAAGACGGTGGTTGCGGCGCTGGCTGCCTTGCAAGCAATCGAGTCCGGCTACCAGGTGGCGTTCATGGCGCCGACGGAAATCCTGGCGGAGCAGCATTACCGCAAGCTCGCTGCGTGGCTCGAGGGCCTGCCTGTAAAAATGGCGTGGCTGTCCGGTAGTTTGCCGGCGAAGGATCGCCAACGAGCGCTGGCGGCCATCCAAAGTGGCGAAGCGCAGTTCGCAATCGGTACGCATGCACTGTTCCAGGACGAGGTGACGCTGCCCAAGCTCGGTCTTGCGATCATCGACGAGCAACACCGGTTCGGCGTGGCGCAGCGCCTCGCCCTGCGCCAGAAGGGAATCGGCGACGCCCACCAGCTGATGATGAGCGCGACGCCGATACCGCGCACGCTCGCGATGAGCTTCTACGCGGACCTCGACATGTCGATCATCGACGAAATGCCTCCGGGACGCACGCCCGTTGCCACGCGCCTGGTGAGCCAGCGCCGCCGCGCCGAGATCGTCGAGCGCGTGCGCCGACTCTGTGCCACCGGGCGGCAGGTGTACTGGGTCTGCCCGCTGATTGAGGAGTCGGAGAAGCTCGAGCTGCAGACCGCTGTCGCGCTACACGCCGAGCTGACAGTGGCCCTCGCCGAACTCAAGGTCGGATTGCTGCATGGGCGGATGAAGCCCGACGCCAAGAGCGCCGTGATGGACGGGTTTGTGCGCGGTGAGGTAAGCGTGCTGGTCGCAACGACGGTGATCGAAGTGGGGGTCGACGTGCCCAACGCGTCGATGATGGTCATCGAGCACGCCGAACGCTTCGGCCTCGCGCAACTCCACCAGTTGCGCGGACGCGTCGGACGCGGTGCGGGAGAGAGCGTTTGCATTCTGCTCTTCGAGGAGCCGATGTCGGAGACGGCGAAGGCGCGGCTCAAGGTCATCTATGAGAACCATGATGGTTTCGAGATCGCTCGCCGCGATCTGGTCATCCGCGGCCCGGGGGAGTTTCTCGGGGCACGCCAGTCTGGCGCGCCGCTGCTCCGGTTCGCCGACCTGGAACGCGACGTGGGATTGATCGAGGCGGCGCGCGACGCGGCCGATGAATTGCTGCGGCGCGAGGCTGGCGCCGCAAAAGCGCATCTGGAGCGCTGGCTGGGCGGAAAGCAGGATTTCGTCAAGGTGTGACGCCCTCGACGGTTGCGTCCAACCAGGGCCGGCTTGCGTACCAACGGAGTGTTCCGGACCGTCCGCGGACTTGATCGAAATCAAGCCGTTGCGACCGATTTCCGCGGCCACTGCGGTAGAATAGTGGCTACGAAGGAAGTATCGCCCCATGCCGCTTTACGCGCTCGGCCTCAATCACTCGACCGCGCCGCTCAAGGTGCGCGAACAAGTCGCGTTCCACAGCGATACGCTCGCGACCGCGTTGCGCGACCTGCTCGGCCAGCCGAAGGTCAAGGAAGCGGCGATCCTGTCGACGTGCAACCGCACGGAAGTCTATTTCAACGGCGGTGACGCCGAGCCGGTGGTCGATTGGCTCGAACAATTTCCACCACGTACCCGAAAGCCTCGCTGGCGCCCTACGTCTATACCCTGGCCCAGGACAAGGCCGTGCCCCACGCCTTCCGCGTCGCCAGCGGGCTCGATTCGATGGTCCTGGGGGAACCGCAGATCCTTGGCCAGATGAAGCAGGCGGTAAAGACCGCCGAGGCGGCGGGCTCGCTCGGGCTGGTGCTCAACCGGCTGTTCCAGCGGACGTTCGCGGTGGCCAAGGACGTGCGCACGCAGACCGAAATCGGCAGCGCATCGATCTCGATGGCGGCCGCCGCGATCAAGCTCGCTGAGCGGATCTTTCCGTCGATCGCTGCCGAGCGGGTGCTGCTGATAGGGGCCGGCGAAATGATTGACCTCTGCGCGACGCACCTGGCGGCGCGCAGGCCAAAGTCGATCACGGTCGCCAACCGCACGCTCGAGCGCGGCGCGCGGCTCGCCGCCCGCATGCAGGCCGACGCGATCACGCTCAATGAGTTGCCGGAGCGTCTGGCGCAGTTCGACATCATCGTGACTTCGACCGCGAGCTCGCTACCCATATTGGGCAAGGGCATGCTCGAGCGCGCGATCAAGACACGCCGCCACGCTCCGATGTTCATTGTCGATCTCGCCGTCCCGCGCGACGTGGAACCGGAGGCTGCCGAGCTCGACGATGTCTTTCTGTACTGCATTGACGACCTCGCCAACATCGTCAAGGACAACCTGCAGATTCGCGTCGATGCGGTGCGCGAGGCCGAAGCCATGATTGCGGCGCAGGCCGAGAGCTTCCTTCGCTGGCTCGAGGGACGCACGATCGTGCCAACGATCACGGCACTGCACGGCCATCACGACGCGCTGCGCGTGGCGGAGCTCGAGCGCGCGCGGCGGCTGCTCGCCAACGGCGCAGCGCCTGAGCAGGTGCTCGAACAGCTCGCGCGCGGGCTGACGCATAAGTTTCTGCATGGACCGACGCAGGCGCTCAACCAGGCCGGCGAAGCCGAGCGTGCGGAGTTGCTGGCCCTGTTCCAGCGCATCTATCATCTGCCCGACGAGCCTTAGGGGCCTCTGTCGGGACGACCCTCGCCGGCGAGACCGCTGCAGCCTCTGGCATCGGTCCATTTTGCTAGCGCAGCGGCAATCCAGACGGCAAGTACGCCGTGTGCGTCGCCCCGATCCCCGAATGCGCGACGATCCAAGGCTCCCGAACACATGAACGACAGCGCATGAAATCGTCATTGTCCACCAAGCTCACGCAACTTGTCGCGCGGCGCGAAGAGCTCGACGGCCTGCTGGCCGCGCCAGATGTCACGCGCGATCTTGATCGCTATCGTGCATTGTCGCGGGAGCACGCGGAGATCGCCCCGGTGGTCACGCTGTATCGCGATTGGCAGCAGGCCGAACACGAGCTAGCCAACGCGCGGGAGCTGCTCGTCGATCCGGAGATGAAGGCGTACGCCGAAGACGAGGCCAGGGTGGCCAAGGCGACCATGGAGCGCCTCGAGGACGAACTGCAGAGTGTCCTGCTGCCGCGGGACCCCAACGACGAGCGCAACGTTTTTCTCGAAATCCGCGCGGGCACCGGCGGCGACGAATCGGCGCTGTTTGCCGGGGACCTGTTTCGCATGTACGTGCGCTTCGCCGAACGCAATCATTGGCAGGTGGAGATGATTTCCGAGAGCGCTGGCGAGATGGGTGGCTTCAAGGAGGTCATTGCCCGCATCGCCGGCCAAGGGGTCTACTCGAGGCTTAAGTTTGAGTCCGGCGGCCACCGCGTGCAGCGAGTGCCGGCAACCGAGGCCCAGGGGCGGATTCACACCTCGGCGTGCACGGTCGCGGTTTTGCCGGAAGCTGACCCGATTGCGGATATCGCGATCAATCCGGCGGATCTGCGCATCGACACGTTTCGCGCATCCGGCGCGGGCGGCCAACACGTCAACAAGACCGACTCCGCGGTCCGGGTGACGCACCTGCCGAGCGGTATCGTCGTTGAATGTCAGGACGATCGCTCTCAGCATCGCAACCGTGCGCAGGCGATGGCGGTGCTGGCGTCACGCCTGCTCGACCGCGAACGGCAGGAGCGGCAGCAGAAGGAGGCGGCGACGCGAAAATCGCTCATTGGCAGTGGCGATCGGAGCGAACGCATCCGGACCTACAATTTTCCACAGGGTCGCGTCACCGACCACCGCATCAACCTCACGCTCTACAAGATCGACCAGATCATGGACGGGGACCTGTTTGAGCTGACGCAGGCGCTCGCGCAGGAGTTTCAGGCCGAACAGCTCGCCGCCCTGGGCGAGAGCGCGTGAGTCCCTTTCTCGAAACGCCGCGTTTGTCGCTGCGCGAGTTCCGTGCCGACGATGCCGACGACCTCTATCGCCTTGATGGTGACCCACGCGTGATGCGCTATATCGGCGATGGCTCGGTCGGGACGCGGGCGTCAGTCATCATTGCGCTGGCACGCGCGGCAAAGCATTACCGCAATTATCCGGGGCTCGGGGATATGGCCGGCCGCGGAGCGCACCAGCGGCGAGTTCGTCGGCTGGTTCTGCCTGAAATACGTGCCCCAGACGGTCGAGATCGAGCTGGGATATCGTCTGCTGCCGGAAGCGTGGGGATACGGTTACGCGACGGAGGGCGCGAGTGCTCTGCTGCGCTACGGCTTCGAGGCCCTGGGTCTTTGCCGCATCATCGGCCTGACGCATCCGGGCAACACCGGGTCACAACGTGTGTTGCGCAAGGCCGGCATGCGCGACGCCGGCTGGGGACACTACTACGATCGCGAGCTGCGACTGTTCGTGGCCGCGGAAAGCTGACCGCCGCGATCCTCGGCCGCCCCCGTCGCCGCAGGCACGCAGGGCGTCGCCGCTGCCCGATTGCGCCGGCTTGGGGGCGGCTCGGGATTGCGCGCCAGGGTGCTTGCCCCCGTTGTACACTGCGATGCGCTGTGCGCTGACTGACGGTCGATGACTCCCGCAACGGTTTCTGCCGCGCTGGCGATGAGCGGCCTTGTGCCGTTCGAGGCCAAGCTCCTGTTGGTGCACGTTCTACAGCGTGATCGCGCCTGGCTTGCCGCGCACGGCGACGCGCCGCTGACGCGCGCGCAGGCCGTCGCATTTGATGCCCTGGCGCGCCGGCGCCGCGCCGGAGAGCCGGTCGCCTATCTCACCGGCCGGCGCGAATTCTTCGGTTTGGATCTTGAAATCACGCCCGAGGTCCTGATTCCACGACCGGAAACGGAGCTCCTGGTGGAGCTGGCCCTGACCTGGCTCGCCGAGAATGCGACCGCGCGGGTACTCGACCTCGGCAGTGGATCGGGCGCGGTTGCGCTGGCGCTTGCCTGCCATCGGCCCCGCACCGAGGTCATCGGCGCGGATGTTTCGGCGCCCGCGGTCGCCCTCGCCCGCCGCAACGGCGAGCGGCTCGGCATCGGCAACGCGACATTCATCGAATCCGACTGGTTTGTGCACGTACCGCCCGAGCGCTTCGCCTTGATCCTCGCCAATCCACCTTACGTCGCAGACGAGGATCCGCACCTTGCGCGAGGCGATTTGCGCTTCGAGCCCGAAGCGGCGCTTGCATCGGGCAGCGAGGGGCTCGACGCCATACGCGCGATTGTGGCGGAGGCGCCGCAATATCTCGCACCGCAAGGGGCGCTTGCACTCGAGCATGGTCACGACCAGGCCCCCGTAGTGCAAACGCTGCTGCGCGAGTCGGGATTGCGCGACGTCACCTCGGTGCGCGATCTGGCCGGGATCCCGCGCGTCACGTACGGTTTCCGCTAGCGGCACGGTCAGGCGGCGTATCCCCCGGGCGGCGCAAGCGCGGCTTCGCCGCTACGGAGTCGAGGCTGGTAGCGAGACGCCGTAGCGTCTGCGCCCATGGCACGAGCGCGGGCAGGATCGTCGGATACAGAACGACCCCGCGCGCGAGCGCGTCGCGGTAATGCTGCAATCCGCGCTCACCAGGCAGGCGCACCGGCTCGCCATCATGCCGGGGCTTGGCCTGGCGCGCTGCAGCGGCAACGAAATCAAGTTGGCGCGTAAATGCCACCAAGCCACTGAATGCGTCCGGGTCGATGACCTGCACAAAAACCGAGCCGCCCCAGCCCGCGGGGGGATCGGCACGGCCGTGGCCGGCGAGCCCGGCCGTCAGCGCCTCGATCAACAACGCCAACGCAAATCCCTTGTGACCGGCATCCAGGCCTCCGAGCGGAAGCAGGGCCCCCTTCGGCTCGTTGAATAGCGCCCCCGGATTCGCCGTCGGGCGACCTTCGGCGTCGATCAGCCACTCGCCGGGGAGCTGCCTTCCGGCGAGCATCTGCTGGCGCACGTAACCCATGCTGGTGATCGAGGTCGACACGTCGACGAGTATCGGATCGCCGGACGTAGGCAGGCCGGCCGCAAGCGGATTGGGCGTGATGAACGGGGTCAAGCCGCCATGCGGGACGACTGCGGCCACGGTCGGGTCCGAGCTTTCGATGATAGCAATCAGGCCCTGGTCGGTGGCGCGCCTCAGGTACGCCGCGAGACACGCAATGTGATGCGAATGCCGGACGACGACGGAGCCCGTACCGCAGTCGCGCGCCATGACTATGGCTGCTTCGAGCGCGCGCAGCGTCAGCCACGGTCCGGGTAGGCGCTTGCCGTCCCAGACCTGGGCGGCGCGCCGGGACGAGACGATCGTCGGCTCGCCGCTCCGGGCCATCCGGTCGTGCGCAAGCTCGTCGAGATACGACGCGAGCAGCGCCAGGCCGTGCGTCGTGTGCCCGAGCAAGTCGCCGTCGAGGAGCACGTCGGCGACGTCCGCCGCGATATCACCGCGCACGCCGGCGCGCTCGAGCAGCAGGCGCGCAAATGCGCGCAGCTCCGGCGCGGCATAACGGGATTCGGTGTCGGCGCTCATCGGGGTCGCGGCACGGCATACGGCGATTGACGCAACCGCGGCAATCAACGAGGATTCTAACCCAGCTCGAACTCCGCCCCCGGCCTTGACTCCTGTAACGCTGACGGTCAGCATCGTTACGTATCAGCCCGACCTCGTGCTTCTCGACCGCTGCCTTGCGGCGCTCGCGACAGCGCTCCAAGCGGCTCAGGACGAAGGCATGCTGCGGGTCGCCAACGTCGTGCTCGTCGACAACACCGCGTCGCGGCCGACTGCCGGGGCCGTCGTTGCGCTCGGCGAAGCGCGGTTCAAGGACTCCGGTGTGACCATGAACTATCTGCATCGTCACACCAACATAGGCTACGGTAGCGCGCACAACCTGGTAATGCACGGCGGGAACACGCACTACCATTTGGTGCTCAACCCCGACGTCGAGCTGGCGCCGGATGCGCTGGTCGAGGCGCTGCGCTTTCTGGACGCGAATCCCGAGGTCGGGGTTCTCGCTCCGGCCGTGGTCGGCCCCGACGGCAAGCGCGAATTTCTCTGCAAGCGTTACCCGGCTGTGCTCGACCTGGCGCTGCGCGGATTCGCGCCGTCCTGGATACGCCGCCTGTTCGCCAACCGGCTCGATCGCTACGAGATGCGCGATTGCCTGGGCGAGGCGACGACCCACGTCTCGCCGGTGCCTCTGGTGAGCGGCTGTTTCATGCTCCTGCGGCGCAAGGCGGTCGATGCCACGGGCGGATTCGATCCGCAATACTTCCTGTACTTCGAAGATTTCGACTGGAGCGTGCGCCTTAACCGCGTGACGCAGAGCGCCTACGTTCCGGCAGTGCGCGTGGTCCATCACGGCGGCGGCGCGGCACGCAAGGGCTGGCGACACCTCGGACTGTTCACGCGCAGCGCCGTGCGCTTTTTCAACAAGCACGGCTGGAGGTGGGTGTGAGCCGGCCGCCGCTCGGCAAGGTGCTGGTGACCGGCGCCGACGGATTCATCGGTCGCGCGCTCTGCGCGCGGCTGGCGCTGGCGGGCGTCGACTGCGTGGCCGCGGTGCGCGACCCTCCGCCGGACGACGATCGGCGCGGGGCTACGGTTGCGGTCGGCGACTTCGCGGCGGTTGATTGGCAGTGTGTGCTGCAAGGTGTCAACGCGATCGTGCACCTCGCGGGACGCGCGCACGTGTCGTCCCGGGGCGCGGCCGACGCGCCGACGCCTTTCATTCTCGGCAACGTCCACGTCACGCGGCGCCTCGCCGCCGCCGCCGCAGCGGCGGGTGTGCGCCGCATCGTATTTGCAAGCAGCATCAAGGTGTTCGGCGAAACAAGCACGCCAGGTCGGCCGTTCCGGGCCGGCGACGTGCCGGCACCGCAGGACGCCTACGCTCGCAGCAAGGCCGAAGCAGAGCGTGTGCTCGACGAAATCTGTAGCGCGCATGGTGTCGAGACGATCATTCTGCGTCTGCCGCTGACCTACGGCCCGGGCGTTAAGGGCAATTTTCTGACGCTGCTGAAGGCAGTCGCAGCGCAACGGCGACTGCCGCTGGCAGGCATTGCCAGCCGGCGCAGCCTTCTGTATGTCGGTAACGCGGTTAGCGCGATCGAAACGGCGTTGACCGCGCCGAGGTTGCCGCGCGAAGCGTTGCCCATCGCCGATGCTGAAGTCGTGTCGATCGCGGAGCTTGCAACCAGGTTGGCCAGGGCGTTGCGCGTCCAGCCGCGCCTGTTTCGCGTCCCGGCACCCTTTCTGCGTGGCACGGCCGCGCTGCTCGGCCGCAGCGGCGAAGTGCGGCGCTTGCTCGACTCGCTCGAAGCCGATGCCTCGCGTTACCGGGAGCTCACAGGGTGGTCGCCCGCGATCTCGCTCGACGCGGGACTGGCGGCGACGGCCGACTGGTGGCGTTTGCGGCACCCGCAATGAAGGCCGGGCGCGCGATGCGACTCGCCGCGACCGCTATAATTGCCGCTTGCCAATGGATGCAAATCTCGCTATGAGCGTTCGCGCTTCAGGCCGTCGCGGTGACGAGTTACGACCCGTGCGCATCACGCGCCATTACACGCGCCACGCCGAGGGTTCGGTGTTGATCGAATGCGGAGACACGCGCGTGATCTGCACGGCGAGCGTCGAAACCGGTGTGCCGCCGTTCCTCAAGGGTCAGGGACAGGGCTGGCTTACGGCGGAATATGGCATGCTGCCGCGCGCCACCAACACGCGCGCGCGCCGCGAGGCCGCCGAGGGCAAGCAATCGGGTCGGACGCAGGAAATACAGCGCCTGATCGGCCGCAGCCTGCGCGTGGTCGCCGACCTCGCGCAACTGGGCGAGCGCACGATCCGCGTCGATTGCGACGTCATCCAGGCCGACGGCGGAACGCGTTGCGCTTCGATCACCGGCGCCTGTGTCGCGGTGCGCGACGCGATCGCGTGGGGCCGGGCGCAGGGCCTGTTCAGCGCGGAGCCGCTTACCGATTTCGTCGCTGCGGTGTCGGTGGGCATCGTGGACGGCGCGCCACTGCTCGATCTCGACTATGCCGAGGACGCAGGTTGCGGCACCGACATGAACGTCGTTATGACCGGCAGCGGCGGCTTCGTCGAAATACAGGGCACCGCGGAGGCGGCGCCGTTCACGCGCGGCCAGATGGATGCGCTCGTCGGACTCGCGGAGCAAGGCATACGCGAACTGATCGCGACCCAGAAGCGTGCGCTCGAAGCGTGACGCCGGTGCCCAGAGCGTCGCCATGTCGCCTTTTCCCCGCCTGGTCCTCGCCTCCGGCAACGAAGGCAAGTTGCGCGAGTTCCGGCGCCTCCTGTCCCCGCTGCGCATCGAGGTCGTTGCCCAGGCCGAACTCGGCGTCGCCGAGGCCGAGGAGCCGCATGCGACGTTTGTCGAGAACGCGCTCGCCAAGGCGCGCCACGCGAGCCGGTCCTGCCGGCTCCCCGCCCTCGCAGACGACTCTGGCATTTGCGTCGCGGCGCTGCGCGGCGCTCCCGGCGTCCAATCCGCGCGCTATGCCGGCGAGCCGCGGTCCGACCAGCGCAACAACGCGCGAGCTCATTGCCGATCTCGCCGGAATCGCCGACCGCAGCGCCCACTACTACTGCATGCTCGTGCTGGTGCGGAACGGCGACGATCCCGAGCCGATCCTGGCCGAGGGGCGCTGGAACGGCACCATCATCGATACGCCGCGGGGCCGGGGAGGATTCGGGTACGACCCACACTTTTTCGATGCTGAGAGCGGGCTCACCGGTGCCGAGTTGCCACTGGCGCAGAAGAACGAGCGCTCGCATCGG
This sequence comes from uncultured beta proteobacterium, assembly GCA_963777455.1. Taxonomy (GTDB): domain Bacteria; phylum Pseudomonadota; class Gammaproteobacteria; order Burkholderiales; family Casimicrobiaceae; genus PALSA-1003. The sequence goes on along the minus strand of CAVZQQ010000004.1, from coordinate 681,799 downwards.
GGCAAGGCGATGCGTGCGCTGATCGCGCGCCTCGCCGAAGAGGCATAATGGCGACCGAGACCGTCGCCCTGGCTTCGCCTTCGCGGCCGCGCTTCGCCGCGCTCCCCCCGCTAGCGCTATACGTCCACATCCCTTGGTGCATCCGCAAGTGCCCGTACTGCGATTTCAATTCGCACGAGCAACGCGGCGCGTTGCCGGAGACCCAGTATGTCGATGCGTTGATTGCCGACCTGGAAGGCGCACTACCGCTGATCTGGGGCCGGCGGGTCACGTCGGTCTTTTTCGGTGGCGGGACACCAAGCCTGTTTGCGCCGGAAGCGATCGATCGCATTCTCGCCGCAATCCGCGCTCGAGTCGGGCTTGTGCCCGACGCCGAAGTGACGCTGGAGGCGAATCCCGGGACGTTCGAACGGCTGAAGTTTGCCGGGTTTAGGGGCGCCGGCGTCAACCGTCTGTCGCTAGGTGTGCAAAGCTTCAATCCGGCGCATCTGCGCGCTCTGGGCCGCGTGCACGATGACACTGAGGCGCGCACGGCCGTCGCTGCGGCGCTAGAGATCTTCGACAACGTCAATCTGGATCTCATGTACGCACTGCCAGGGCAAACACCCGACGAGGCACATGCGGACGTGGCGGCGACGCTGCAGTTCTCGCCACCGCATCTTTCCTTCTACCACCTGACGATCGAGCCGAACACGCTGTTTCACCGCTATCCTCCGCGGTTGCCCGATGAGGATACTTCCGCCGAAATCGAGGACGCGCTCGAAGAAGCGCTTGTGGCGGCAGGGTACGCGCACTACGAGACGTCGGCCTTCGCAAGACCGGGTCTCGAGTGCAGACACAACCTTAACTACTGGCGGTTCGGCGATTACCTCGGCATCGGCGCCGGAGCGCATTCGAAGCTGTCCTTCCCCGAGCGCATCGTGCGCCAAGTTCGCCACAAGCAGCCGCAGCAGTATCTGGCGGCGGTGGCGCGCGGCGCTCCGCTTGCCGAGGAACGGGAGCTGTCCCGTGCCGACGTCTGTTTCGAATTCATGCTCAATGCCTTGCGGCTGACCGAAGGCTTTCCCGTCGCCAAGTTTGCCGAGCGGACGGGGTTCGCGCTGGCGGTCGTGCGGCGCGACCTCGACGCAGCGGAACGCCGCGGGCTCATCGAGCGCGACCACCGGCATGTCCGACCCACGCCGCTGGGCCGGCGTTTTCTCAATGATTTGCAGGCGATTTTTTTGCCGCCGGAGTCGCCGCCCAGCGCCACGACCGGGTCGCGCGCGCTGACTCGCGCCACCCCATGAACGAGCGTTGGTACGCGCTGTCCCTGATCGAGGCCCGCGCTGCGTTGCGGTCCGGCGCGACGACGAGTGTCGACCTCACACGGGCGTGGCTCGCCCGTATCGCGGCAACCGACGCCAGCGTGCAGGCCTGGGCGCATCTCGATGCCGACGCGGCGCTTGCCGCCGCCCGCCAGGCCGATGTCGAGCGCGGTACGGGCGGCACCGCCGGGCCGCTTGCCGGGATCGGCATTGGCGTCAAGGATATCGTCAAGACCGCGGATCAACCCACGCAAATGGGTTCGCCGGTCTACGCGGGGGCGCAACCCTCGCACGATGCGGAGTGCGTCATCCAATTGCGCCGCGCGGGGGGGTTCGTTCTGGGCAAGACAGTAACGACCGAGTTCGCGTTCCTGCACCCGAACAAGACTTGTAATCCCTGGAATTCGGCGCACACGCCCGGCGGCTCGTCGTCGGGCTCGGCCGCTGCCGTCGCCCTGGGGCAGGTTGCTGCCGCGATTGGCACGCAGACCAATGGCTCGGTCATCCGGCCGGCGGCGTATTGCGGCGTAGTCGGCTTCAAGCCGACGATCGACGCGTTGCCCTTCGCGGGAGTGAGCCTGTTCAGTCCAACGCTCGACACGCTCGGCGTCTTTGCGCGCGGCGTGGCCGACTGCGCGTTGCTCGCTTCGTGTTTGGGCGATCCCGGCCGCATTGTCGCGGAGCCCGCGCTATCTACGCGGGCGCCGCGGCTCGCGCTGCTTGGTGGCTTCCCCTGGGTCGCCACGGGCACGGAGGCGGAGCGCGCCACGCTGGTGGCGCTGGCGAACCTGCGCGAGGCTGGGGCAACGGTCACCAGCGCCGTGTTTCCCGAGGCGTGGAGCGACGCCCAGCGCGTCCATCGCACGATCATGCTCTACGAAGCAGCGCAACAGCTGGGCGAGCTGCAAGCACGCGAACGCGGGCGGCTGTCGGCCGGCCTCAATGCCGCACTCGATGAAGGGCGGGCAATCACCGCCGCGGCTTATGCGGCAGCGTTGGCGCGACGCGATGCCTTGATCGCCGCAGCGACCGAATGGCTGGCGCCGTTCGATGCGATCGCGTCACCCTCGGCGCCCGCCCCTGCGCCTGCCGATCTCACCCAGACCGGTGATCCGGCGTGTTGCACCTTCTGGTCGCTGCTGGGCTTTCCTGCCATCAGCATCCCGATCGCAACGACGAGCAACGGCCTTCCGTTGGGGCTGCAGATGGCGGCGATTGCTGGCGGCGACGCGCGTTTGCTCGCCGCGGCACAATGGTGTGAAGCGCGCCTGCCGTTCAAAGGTCTCGTGTGAAGCGAGCCAAGCGGCACGCGCCGCCGCGGCCGCGCAACCCGGTCGCGCGCTCGCCACTGCTCGGCAAGGGCGGCGCGCACGGCAAGTCGACTGCGGCGCAGCGGCGGCGGGACAAGGTCGAGTTGGTGCAGAAAATGCGCGAAGCCGAACCCGACCCATGACACTTTCACGCCGCGATCTCGAGGAAGGGCGCATGCGCGCGGTTTACGCGGCAGCAGTCGACCCAAGCCATGCGCTGACTGACGAGGAGCTTGCAGCATCGCTTGCCGCGACACTGAAGCACAAGCCGCCGGGCTCGGCGTGGTGGGTATTCGCGTACGGGTCGCTGTTGTGGAATCCGCTCTTCCCGTTTGAAGAAGCACGGCCGGCGACGCTTAGGGGCCGGCACCGGCGCTTCTGTCTGTGGTCCGTCGCTTCGCGCGGTACGTCCAACCAACCAGGGCTGGTGCTCGGCTTGGATCGCGGCGGCTCCTGTCAGGGCGTCGTCTACCGGCTCCCCGCCCGGGGTGCGAAGGCGGAGCTCATGCTGCTCTGGCGGCGTGAAATGGTGCTCGGCGCGTATCAACCGCTCTGGGTGACGGTGCGCTGCGGACAATTGCCGCTCGTGGCGCTGGCGTTCGTCGTCGATCGCAAGCACCGGCAATACACAGGCAAGCTTACGCTCGGGGAACAGGCAGAGGTTCTTGGCAGCGCAGCGGGGGCGTTCGGCACATCGGCCGATTACCTGGAGCGCACTCGCGTCGCGCTGATCACGCACGGCGTCGTCGACCCGTATCTCGAGCGGCTCGCGGCTCTGGTCGCCCGGCGGCGGCGGTGCGTCCTGCCATCGCCCGCGACGGACGAGTCGGGGTGATACGACGAACGTGGGCCGCCCATAACTAAGCTAACAGCAGCGCGGGCCCAACGCGGCGCTTACAGCGCGACGTGCCTTCCGCCGTCAACGTTGATCGTCTCGCCGGTGACGTAGGTCGCCTCGGTGAGCAGAAAGTGCACTGCCCTGGCGACGTCGTCGGGCGTGCCTTCGCGTTTCAGGGGCGTGTGCGAAATGATCCTCTGCCGAGACAATTCATCAAAAGTATCGTCATCGGGCCACAAGATCGGTCCGGGCGCTACCGCGTTGACACGCACCTCCGGCGCCAGCTCGCGCGCGAGCGAGCGTGTCAGTCCGACCAGACCCGCCTTGGCGACGCTATAGAGCACGTAATTCTTCAGTGGCCGCTCCGCGTGGATGTCGGTGATGTTGACAATCGCTCCCTGGGTTTTCTTCAGCGCGGGCGCGGCGGCCTGCGCGATGAACAGTGGTGCGCGAAGATTGGCGCCGATGAGTGTTTCCCAATCGTCGGCGGTAATCTCGCCGACGGGTGTGGGATAGAAACTCGCCGCATTGTTGACCAGCGCATCGAGACGGCCGAAGATCTGGACCGTCTGATCGATCAGCGACGGCAGCTTGCCCAGGTCGAGCAGATCGGCCTGGATCAGTGCCACCGAGTCCTTGCGCTGGTGATTGAGCTCCGCTTGCAGCAGGCGCGCTTCGCCGGCCGAAGCGCGATAGTGAAGCATCAGGCTCGCGCCGGCAGTATGCAGTCGCCGGCAGATGGTGGCGCCGAGGCGCTTTGCCCCTCCCGTGATCAAGACGACTTTGCCCTGCACGTGGCGCTCCGGCTACACTCCGCTCGACTTGCCAATCTAGCACATCGATGTCCACGGCTCCACTCGACACGCGCCGGGCGGCCCTGCCGCCTCCGTTGCCGGCGGAGCGCGAGCACAGCGATCGCCTGGTTGCCCACCTCGTGCGCATGATCGCCGAGGCGGAAGGCTGGATCTCGTTTGCCGACTACATGCACGTGGCGCTCTACGCACCCGGCCTCGGTTACTACGCCGCCGGCGCGCCCAAGCTCGGGGCCGCTGGCGACTTCGTGACGGCGCCGGAGCTCACGCCGCTGTTCGGGCGCGCGCTCGCTGCTCAGCTCGCGCAGGTGCTGCGCGCAGGTTGCCCGAGGGCGAGATCGTCGAAGTAGGACCCGGCAGCGGCTGCCTCGCGGCCGACGTCCTGACCGCGCTGGCGGAGCTCGACGCGTTGCCAGCGCGCTACCTACTGCTCGAAGTGAGTCCCGATCTGCGGGAACGACAGCGCCAGCACCTGGCGGCGCGAGTCCCCGAGTTCATGCCCCGCGTGCGTTGGATCGACGCGCTGCCCGAGCGCTGGAGCGGAGCCGTTATCGCCAACGAAGTGCTCGACGCGGTTCCGGCACACTTGGTCGCACGGCGCGACGGAGAATGGTTCGAGCGCGGCGTGACGGTCGACGCGAAGGCGGGTCTCGCGTTCGGCGATCGGCCCGCTCGCGGCGGGCATGCTGCGCAACGATGGCGCAATCGCGCTTCCCGGCGGCAGGGCGACTATCGTCTCGGAGCTCAACCCGCGCTGCCGAGGCGCTGGTGACGACCCTCGGCCGAACGCTGCGAGCTGCGGCCTGATGCTGCTTGTCGATTACGGCTTTCCCGAGACCGAGTACTATCATCCGCAGCGGGACGCCGGCACCTTGATGGCGCACTATCGCCACCATGCGCTGGCCGATCCGTTTTTCTACCCGGGATTGAGCGACCTGACCGCGCACGTCGATTTCAGTGCCGTGGCGCGTGCCGGCGTCGCCGGTGGCATGACCGTCGCCGGCTTTGCGGCTCAGGCGCAATTTCTGGTTGCCTGTGGCGTGCTCGACGGGCTCGCGCGGTGCGGCGATCCGGAGTCGGCATGGCCTATCTGCGCGCGGCGGGCGCTGTGCACAAGCTCACCTCGCCGGCGGAGATGGGCGAACTGTTCAAGGTGCTCGCGTTGACGCGCGGCCTGGATCGTCGAGCTCGTCGGTTTCAGCGACGGGCGAGCGCAGTCACCGGCTGTAGGTTTGCGCCCGAAGCCTGGACGTAATGCGCGCCGGCGGCAGCTTCCGCGGCCGGCGCCGCATTTGAGCGGGCGTGCGAGCCAGACCACGCCGATAAGCAGCAGGAACAGCACCGCCGAAGCGAGGAAGATGTCGTTGGCCGAAAGCATGAAAGCCTGCTGATCGATGAGGCGGTTCATCAGCGCCGTGCTCTGCGATGGATCAAGGCCGCTCGGCCTGCAAGTTGGCGAAGCGCCTGCGTCGACGAGGGGTCATAGGGCGTAATGTGCTCGACGAGTTGCGCGTGATGGAGGCTCGCCCGCCGGTCCCAGAGCGTCGTGGCGATTGAGGTGCCGAAGGAACCCGCCGTGATGCGGGCAAAATTGAACAAGCCCGAGGCTGCCGGGATGCGCGAGGGGGAAGCCCCGACAGCGCCAGCGTGATGAGCGGAATGAAGAACACGGCCAGCTGCGATGCCCTGGACGATGCGTCGGCAGGATCAGCGTCGCAAAGTCGGCGTCGGTGTTGAAGTGCGAGCGCATCACCAGCACCAGCGCCGAGTATCGCGAAGGCGCCAGTGGCAAACCAGCGTGGATCGACCTTGTCGATGTTGCGGCCGACCAGCGGCGTGAGCAGAATTGCGAAGACTCCCACCGGGGCGAGCACCATGCCCGCCATGGTTGCGGTGTAGCCCATGTATTGCTGGAGCCAAAGCGGCAGCAGCACGACATTGCCGAAGAACGTCCCGTAGCCCAGGGACATGGCGCAGCGTGCTGGTCCAGAAGTTGCGGCGCCGCGAACAGCCGCAGATCGACCACCGGGTGCCGGTCGGTAAGCTCCCAGACGACGAAGATCGCGACAGCCGACGACCGCGACGATGGCAAGCGTCACGATCTGCCACGATTGGAACCAGTCCAGGTCCTTGCCCCGGTCGAGCATGAGCTGCAGCGCACCCGACCCAGAGCACCAGCAAGCCCAGCCCGACGGCGTCGATCGGCAGCTTGGCCATGGGCGTTTCGCGCTTCTGGTAAATGAACCAGGTCACGCGCGGCGGCGGCCAGTCCGACCGGGACATTGATGTAGAAGATCCATGGCCAGGCGATGTTGTCGGTGATCCATCCGCCGAGGAGCGGCCCGACGACTGGGGCCACCAGCGTGGTGATCGACCACGCCGCCAGCGCGGTTCCGGCGCGCGCCTTCGGATAACTCGACAGGAGTAGGGACTGCGACAGCGGAATCATGGGGCCCGCGACCGCACCCTGGATGACCCGGAACACGATCAGGCAACCGAGCGACGGGGCGAGGCCGCACAAGAATGACGCGATCACAAACAGCAGGATCGAGACGGTGAACAGGCGCACCTGACCATAGCGCTGAGTCAGCCACCCAGTCAGCGGCAACGAGATCGCGTTGGCGACGGCGAATGAGGTGATGACCCAGGTGCCTTGATCGGGCGCCACGCCGAGATCGCCCGCCATCGCCGGAATCGATACGTTCGCGATCGAGGTGTCAAGCACATTCATGAACGTGGCGAGCGACAGGGCCAAGGTGCCGAGCACGAGCGTGCCGCCGTGAAGCGGTGGCGCAGGCAGCGGCCTGGCGGTGGCGTCGTTGTTCACGGTTGTTTTCTCCATGGAGACCCTGCCACCATGGTTGCTACAGAGCGGGCCTGTGCGCCGCGTCCGCGTCAGGCGCGCGGGTGAAGCGGGCGAGATGACTGAGCCCCGCGGCGTTTTGCGGTGCCTGATCCTGCGCTACACCATTCGCGCCGCCTTCGTTTGCGGCAATGATCGTCTTGACGCGCTGGTCGGCGACCGCGTCGAACGAACCGAAGACGTCGGTGGCGTACACGGGGGCGCTGCGCGCGGATTGCGGCAGGCGATCCCCGCTGCGGTCGCGGGTGTCGACCTCAACCTGCATGGACAGCCCGACTTGCAGCGGGTGCGCGGCGAGCTCCTGCTCGTCCAGCGCGATGCGCACGGGGACGCGCTGCACGACCTTGATCCAGTTGCCGGTGGCGTTCTGCGCCGGCAGCAGGGCGAACGCGGAGCCGGTGCCCGCGCCGAAGCCGGCTACCTTGCCTCGATATTTGACCTTGCTGCCGTACAGATCAGCAGTAAGGGCAACGGGCTGACCAACCCGCATGGCAGCCAGTTGTGGCTCCTTGAAGTTGGCATCCACCCAGACCTGGTCGAGAGGGATGATCGCCATCAGTGGCGTGCCGGGGCTGACGCGTTGCCCCAGCTGCACCGCGCGCTTGGCAACGAAACCGGCAACCGGCGCCGGCATAACGGTGCGTGCATACGTCAGGTAAGCGTCCCGTACCCGGGCGCTCGCATCCCGCACGTCGGGGTGATTCTCGATGGTGGTATGGTCGACGCGGACACGGTTGGCCTCGAGCTGTTGCCGCGCCGCCTGCAAGGCTGCCTTGGCGTTGTCGAAGGCGTCGTGGGCATGTTGCATTTCCTCGCCCGAGATCGCGCCAGAGCTCGCCAACCGTTCGCGACGCGCGAGGTCTTCACTGGCCCGGTCGAGATCGGACTGGCGCATGGTCACCGTGGCCTGCAGCTGCGCGGACGTCGCGAACAGGCTGCGCACTTCCCGCACCGTCTTGGCGAGCTGCGCCTCGGCTTCGTCCAGCGCGACCTTGGCATCGGCCTGGTCGAGCCGGACCAACGGTTGGCCAGCCTTGACGAACTGGGTGTCATCAGCGCCGATGGCCACCACGGTCCCGGCGATTTGTGGCGTGATCTGGACGACGTTGCCGCTGACGTACGCGTCGTCCGTCGACTGCCAGTAGCGCTGGGTGACGAACCAGTACGCGCCATAGGCGATGGCAAGCGTGGCGAACGCACCGATGACGATGGCGAGCCAGCGCTTGCGCGCCGTTTCGAGCGGTGCGGTCGGGACAACCGGAGTATCGTTGGGCATGGCGTGTTTCCTTGGCTTCGGACTAGTGAAGAATCGCCACCGGCAGCACGCCGGTGTCGGGGTTGTCTTCCGGGATGCAACCGGCGGCCGGCGAGGTGGTGACCGCGCTGGGGGCGGGCCACAACGGCGCTTGCCGGATCGCCCACGACTCGCCGTGGACGATCACGATGGCGAGCAGTATTCCGCTGGCAATCGTCACGACCGGTCTGGCGATATGGCGCCAGTTGGCCGCGATCCAAAGGAGCCTGGTGGCGTCGTGGAGCATCCGGACGAGTTTTTTCATGTCGGTCTCTAGCGCGCGCTGGCGAGCGGATCGGTCGAAGCAGTGAAACCGCCGCCGAGCGCTCGTACCAGCCCGATCGAAATCTCCAGGTCGCGTGCGCGCAGATCCGCGTCGAGGCTTTGCTGCGCCAGCAGAGGTGACTCGGCACTGAGCACTTGCAGGTAGTTGCCAATGCCTTCGCGATAGCGGAGCAGTGCCAGGTCATAGGCTTCCTGGGCATCGGCGAGCGCCTGCGCCTGCTCCCGGTGCTGCGCCTCGACACTGGCAAGCGAGGTCATTTGATCGACGATGTCGCGCAGTGCATCGGCGAGCAGCTGGTTGTACTGCTCGACGGCGATGTCGTAATCCGCATCCATGCCGGCGAGATTGCCGCGCAGCCGGCCGCCGTCGAAGATCGGCAGGGTGACGGCCGGTCCCAGACCGACCATCCGGCTCGCGGTGCTGAGAAAGCCGGCAGCTCCGAGGCTTTGCAGGCCGATCAAGCCCACCAGGTTGATGTCGGGATAGAACGCGGCTTTCGCGCTGGCGATATCTTTGCGCGCCGCTTCGATGCGCCAACGCTGCGCGACGATGTCGGGGCGCCGGCCGATGAGGTCCGCGGGGACGGTGGAGGGCAGCGCGACCGGGCGGAGCGTTTCGGGTGCGGGTCGCGCGATCGCCCGGCCGCGATCGGGACCTGCGCCGAGGAGCGCGGCAAGCGTGTTGCGCGTCAGACCGATTGTCTCCTGCAACTGCTCGATCTGTTCGCGCGTCGCGGGCAGCGCGCCTTCGGCCTGCTTGAGCTCCAGTCGCGAGTCGATGCCGGCGGCATTGCGATCACGCGTCAGGGCGTAGATCTGTTGGCGTTCCTTCAGCGTCGCTTGCGCGACGTCCAACTGCAGGTACGCGCGGTCGAGCTGCACGTAGGCTTGCGCGATGCCAACCGACAGCGCCAGACGCGCCGCGTAAGTGTCCACCTCCGCCGCGCGTGCTTGGCCCAGGGCGCTTTCGTACGCGTCGCGATTCTTGCCCCAAAGGTCGAGCTCCCAGTCGAGCGTGGCCTGCAGTTGATACAGCGTTCCCCAGCGAGTGCCTGGCGGGGGCGGTATCAGACCGTGCTCGGGGGCTTGTTCCCGGCTGACTTCCAGGTCGCCGTTGACCTGGGGATAGAGGATGGCTTTCGCGGTCGCGGCGGACGCGAGAGCCTTGCGCGTGCGCGCTTGCGCAACGCGCAGCGTCGGGCTACCGGCCAGCGCCTCGTCGATGAGCGCGTCAAGCTGGGGGTCGTTGTACGCAGCCCACCAGTCGCTGCGTGGCCATGCCGCCGACGACTGTGGCGCGGCCGATAGCGTCTGTTGCGCCGCAAGACCGTTGGCGTCGTTGAGCGTTGCTTCGGGCGCGAGACCTTGGGTGCTGGCGCAACCGGCGAGGAGTAGCGCCGACACGAGCCCAACCGGCGTCAGGTTGCCGGGAAGCTTCATCTCACGTCCTCGCCGGTCTGTGGTTGTAGAGCCAGAGCAACAGCGCCAGGAGCGAGCCGCCCGGCAGAACGAGCTCCACCAGGAGGTAGGGTCCCAGCGCGCGGACAGCTTCCCGGCAGGAAAGCGAGGACGCGTTGGATCCATAGACGCGAGCAAGTTCTTCATTGCCTTTTCCTTTCGATACTGTCGTTCATAACTTATTGCCCCGGCTGGCATTGCCACGTCTGTAACTGCCTAGGCAGTTCATAGGGCAAAAAAAATCAGCTGTTGTTAAGCAAGCGCTGCAGGAGGACTTCCAAGTGCTGTGCTTCGGTCTTGGTAAAACCCTTCAGTTTCCTGTTCGTCACCTCCGCAGCGCACGCAACCAGCTTCGGATAGACCGCTCGCCCTTCATCGGTGAGCGCAAGCTTCACCACGCGCCGGTCCTCCGGGCAACGCACCCGCTGCACGAACCCTTTGCGCTCCAGTCGATCGATCATGCGCGTCATGGCACCTGGGTCATACGACACGCCCTTGCACAGGCCGGCTGCTGAATCGATACCGTTGGCCAGATTGACCAGAATCACGTACTGCGCGGCCGTGATGTCATAGGGTGCGAGCACCGTGTCGAGCGCCTCGAACAAGTTCAGCCGCACCCGCCCAATCAGCCCGCCAATTGCAGTTTTGTGGTCGAAAGTCGCGGTGTCGTAGATCGCTGTCATGGGTAATGCCGGTGACCAGCGCCAATAATATATTGCCTAGGCAATACTTGTCAAGGCCTTTATTGACCAAGATCCTGGTCGGCGCTGGCGCGGAATCACGTTTGAATGTATAAGACGATGATTTTTATCGTATTTCAAGCTTACGCTCGCGGTTAGACCGCGGTCGTGCCACCGTCCACGGCGACGACCTGCCCGGTAATGTAAGCACTGGCGTCCGAGGCAAACAGTGCCACCAACCCCTTGAGGTCTTCCGCGCCACCAACCCGTCGCAGGGGCGCGCGCTCGGCGATCGCGTCGCCGGCCGTATCCAGGACGCTCTGGGTCATCTTGGTAGGGAAGAACCCTGGTGCGATGGCGTTCACGTGAATGTTGTATTGCGCCCATTCGACCGCGAGCGAGCGCGTGAAGCTGATCACGCCGCCTTTGGTCGTGTTGTACGCGAGGGTGGGTGCGCGGCCCGGATCACCGCCCCCGACAAGCCCCAGAATCGAGGCGATATTGATTATCTTGCCGCGTCGTCGCGGGACCATGCAGCGCCGCCCGACTTCCTGGGTAAGCGCGAACAGGGCCGTTAGGTTCAGCGCTACCACCTTGTTCCACGCCGCCAGCGGATGCTCAAGCGTGGCCGCGCCCCAGGTCGTACCGGCGTTATTGACCAGGATGTCGATCGGTCCCACCGCGGCGACCGCGCTCTCGACCAGCGCCGGGATCGCGGCCAGATCGGCCAGGTCGCACGCCAGCGCCACCGCCTCGAGGCCCAGCCGCGACTTGAGCTGTGCTTTGGCTGCATCGAGTCCGTCGGATTTTCTCGCCACCAGGGCAAGTCGCGCGCCCTGCTCGCCCAGCGCTTCCGCGATTTGCAGCCCCAGGCCACGCGATCCGCCGGTGACCAGTGCCGTCCGGCCCGTGAGGTCGAACAACTGCTTCAAGCTCATAGCGGTCTTATGTGGATGCTTGGCAAGTGATGCTTGAGCTCGGCGAGAAGATCTGGCCGCAGTCTTAGGTCCGTCTGCCGGTGCAGGCCTGAAGTCTGCGGGCCCTGATGGAACGCTGATGCTACCGGGGCGCCTGGGGCATTTCAAGCACGCGCTAGAATGTGGCAGAAGCAGGCTTGCGACGCCACCGTCGTGAGTGGGAGGAAATCATGCAAGGTCTGATGATGGAGGTGCCACTCCTGATCTCGTCGCTCATCCGGCACGCAGACCGATATCACGGCGACGCCGAGATCGTGACGCGGACCGTCGAGGGTCCGATCCATCGGTACACCTATCGCGCTGCGCACGAACGCGCGCGCCGACTGGCTCGCGCCCTGCGGCGCCTGGGCGTCGCATCGGGTGACCGCGTGGGGACGCTCGCTTGGAATGGTTACCGCCACTTCGAGCTGTATTACGCGATTTCCGGCATGGGTGCGGTCACGCATACGGTCAATCCGCGGCTTTTCCACGACCAACTGGCATACATCATCGATCACGCCGAGGACAAGATCGTATTCTTCGATCTGACCTTTGTTACGCTGGTGGAGCAGCTCGCAACCGTGTGCCAGGGCGTCAAGCACTGGGTGGCAATGAGCGATCGCGAGCACCTTCCACGCACGACTCTGCCGGGGCTACTCTGCTACGAAGACCTGCTCGCGGCGGAGAGCGACGACTTCGACTGGCCGGAGTTCGATGAAAATACGGCCGCGGCGCTTTGCTATACGTCGGGTACCACCGGCAACCCGAAAGGCGTGCTCTTTAGTCACCGGTCGTCGATTCTGCACGCCTATGCGATCTCGCTGCCGGACACGAAATGCCTCTCGGCGTCGAGCGCGGTGCTCGCCATCGTGCCGATGTTCCACGTCAACGCTTGGGGTATTCCCTACGCCGCACCGCTGGTCGGCTGCAAACTCGTTTTCCCCGGCCCCGCGCTCGATGGCGCAAGCCTGTACCACCTGCTCGAGAGCGAGGCCGTCGACAGCACTTCGGCGGTGCCGACGGTGTGGATGAATTTGCTTAACTATGTGCAACAGAACAACCTCAAGTTCTCGACGTTGAGGCACACCACGGTCGGCGGATCGGCGTGCCCGCCGGCATTGGTCAAGGCCTTGTCCGAAGACCTTGGTGTGCGGGTGATGCACGGCTGGGGCATGACCGAAATGAGCCCCGTCGGCACGCTCAATGCGCCAAAGAGAAAACACGCCGACGTCTCCGCCGACGCGCGGTTTCAACTTTCGCTCAAGCAGGGTCGACCACTTTATGGCGTCGACATGAAGATCGTCGACGGTGAGGGCAACGAGTTGCCGCGTGATGGCAAATCCGCGGGCAATCTGCTGGTGCGCGGGCCATGGATTCTGCGCCGCTACTACAAGGACGCCGGCGGCGATCCCCTCACGGCGGACGGGTGGCTCCCAACCGGCGACGTCGGCGCGATTGATGCGGATGGCTATTTGCAGATCACTGACCGCTCCAAGGACGTCATCAAATCCGGCGGCGAATGGATCAGCTCCATCGAACTGGAGAACATCGCCGTCGGGCATCCGGCCGTAGTCGAGGCGGCAGTGATCGGCGTGCCCCATTCCAAGTGGAACGAGCGCCCGCTGCTGATCGTCGTCAAACGGCAGGGCGCGGATCTTGACCGGGAGGAGATGCTCGCCTTCTACGATGGCAAGATCGCCCGGTGGTGGCTCCCCGACGACGTTGTGTTCGTCGACGAGTTGCCGCACACGGCTACCGGCAAACTGTCCAAGCGGATGCTGCGCGAGCGCTTTCGGGACTATCGCCTGCCGACTGGCTGAGCGACGTGTCCGTCGCCGCGACTTAACCGATGAACGAACCTGCCAGGCGCACCTTCGCGCTGCATCCGTCTCCCCGGGACAGCGCGGTGGCCGCGCGTCTGCGCAAGGAAGTGCAGGGTGAAGTCCTTTTCGACGCCTTCAGCCGCGGCAGGTACAGCACCGATGCCTCGATCTACCAGGTCATGCCCATCGGTGTGGTTGTCCCGCGCACCGAGGAGGACGCCGTATGTGCCTTGCAGATCGCAGCCGAGGCCGGCGTACCGGTGTTGCCGCGCGGAAGTGGCACGTCGCAGTGCGGCCAGAGCGTCGGCGAGGCCCTGGTCATCGACTACAGCAAGTACCTCAATGCGGTGATCGAATGCGACGCGGAAGCGAGAACGGCCTGCGTCCAGCCCGGCGTCGTCCTCGATCGCCTCAATCAACACCTCCGGCCCAAGGGCTTGTTCTTCCCGGTCGACCCTTCGACCGCCGACCGCGCCACGCTCGGCGGCATGGCGGGCAATAACAGCTGCGGTGCGCGCTCTTTACGCTATGGCAACATGGTTCACAACGTGCGCGCCATCGATGCGGTGCTCGCAAGCGGCGAATCGCTGCACTTTGGCGCCGTGCCGGCGGATCTCGGGACTTTTGCCGCGCCGACCCGATACCTCGACCTGGTGCGGAAGGTGCGCCAGCTGCACGAGCGCGAGGCGGCAGAGATCGATGCCCGCTATCCAAAGCTTCTGCGCCGCGTCGCCGGCTACAACATCGACACGGTTTTGCCCCAAGGGCACAACATGGCGCAGCTGCTGGTGGGCTCGGAGGGAACGCTCGCCCTGTTCCGGAGGCTGTACCTCGACCTGCAGCCGACGATCGCGCACAGTGTCCTCGGGATTTGCCATTTCCCGCGATTTCGAGATGCCATGGCGGCGACCCGCGCGATCGTCGACCTCAAACCCGCTGCGGTGGAGCTCGTCGACCGGACCATGATCGCGCTCGCGCGCCAGATCGCGGTTTTTCGGCCGAGCGTTGAGCGTTGCATCAAGGGGGATCCGGACGCGATTCTGCTGGTCGAGTTCGACGGCAGCGTGCGGGCCGATCTTTTCGCGAGCGTGCGGCGCCTGTCTGAACTCATGGCCGAGCTCGGGTTTGCGGGTGGGGTGGTCGAAGTCACCGACGAGACAGAGCGGCGAAGCATTTGGGAAGTGCGCAAGGCCGGTCTCAACGTCATGATGTCGATGAAAGGTGACGGCAAGCCGGTTTCCTTCATCGAAGATTGCGCGGTGCGCCTGGAAGACCTGGCCGATTACACCGACCGTCTCACTGAAGTGTTCGAGAGACACGGCACCCAGGGCACCTGGTACGCGCATGCCTCGGTGGGCTGCCTGCATGTGCGCCCTGTGCTCAACCTGAAGACGGAGGATGGGGTGCGTAAGATGCGCGCCATCGCCGAAGAGGCTTGCGCGCTGGTGCGCGAATACAAGGGCGCGTATTCGGGCGAGCATGGCGACGGCCTGGTGCGTTCTGAGTGGATCGAGCCGATGCTTGGCACGCGCATCGTTCGTGCTTTCGAGGAGATTAAGGATGCATTCGATCCGCATGGCCTGCTCAACCCCGGCAAGATCGTCCGTGCGCCGAAGTTCGACGACCGCTCGCTGTTGCGCTTCAAGCCGGGCTACCGGATGGCCGATCTCGATACCGCGCTCGACTGGTCGGAGGGTGGCGGAGTGGGTGGCGCGATCGAGATGTGCAACAACAATGGCGCGTGTCGCAAGAGTGATCCCGGGGTCATGTGCCCATCGTTTCGCGTTACCGGGGACGAGCAGCATCTGACGCGCGGCCGTGCGAATACGCTGCGACTCGCGCTGTCCGGCCAACTGGGGCCTGACGCATTCAGCTCGGATGCGATGCTGGCGACGATGGACCTGTGCATAAGCTGCAAGGGCTGCCGGCGCGAATGCCCAACCGGTGTCGACATGGCGAAGATGAAAATCGAGTTTCTCGCCCACTATCGCCGGCGGCATGGGCTGCCCTTCGGCGAGCGCCTGATTGCGTTCCTGCCGCGCTACGCACCGGTCGCGCGACGACTCGGGCCGCTCCTGAACCTCCGGGACCGCATGCCGGGGGCCGCGATGCTGAGCGAGCGGTGGCTCGGTTTGAGTGCGAAGCGCAGCCTGCCGCGGTGGCGGCGTGACGCATTTCCGGTCGAACCGGGCGTCAGCGGCCCTGGAACCGCCGGCGAAATCGTCCTGCTGGTGGATACATTCAACCGGTACTTCGAGCCGGAGAACGCGCGTGCCGCACTGCGGGTGTTGCAGTCTGCGGGCTATCGGGTGCATTTACCCGGCGCCCCGGGCGAGCGCCCCCTGTGCTGTGGGCGCACGTTTCTCGCCAGCGGCTTAGTCGACGAGGCGCGAGTCGAAGGCCGCCGCTTACTCCAGGCTGTGCAGCCTTTTGTGGCCCGCGGGGTGGCCGTCGTCGGCCTCGAGCCATCGTGTCTGCTGACCTTGCGCGACGAATTCCAGTCCATGTTACCGGGAGAGGCAACGAAGGCGTTGGCGCAGGAGGCGCTGCTGTTCGAGGAATTCCTCGCTAGGGAAGCGGCGGCTGGCCGGCTCAGGCTGCCGCTAAAGCGCATCGCGTCCAAGGCCTTGCTGCACGGTCATTGTCACCAAAAGGCATTCGGGGCGATGCCGGCGGTACAGCAAACGCTGCGCCTGATTCCCGAGCTTGCTGTCGAAACCATCGCCTCGGGCTGCTGCGGCATGGCCGGGGCTTTTGGCTACCAGGCCAACCATTACGAGGTTTCTCTGAAGATGGCGGAACTCGAACTGCTGCCACGGCTGCGCAGCGCGGCGCGCGATACAATCGTCGTCGCCGACGGCACAAGCTGCCGGCAGCAGATTCGCGCTGGTGCGGGGCGCGAAGCGGTGCACGTGGCGCGGCTGCTGGAGAGCGCCTTGGCTTGATCTCGTGCCGGCGGAACAGAGAGGCTGCGAATGGCAAAACTCACCCTGGATCTGGCTGTCCACCTCATCGACGGCGCCCTTGCGAGGGGTACCGAATTGGGCTGCGCGCCCCTTACGGTGGTCGTGCTCGATGCCGGAGGGCACGACCTCGCGCTGAAGCGTCAGGACGGCTCCGGCATCCTGCGCTGCGATATCGCCCGTGGTAAGGCATGGGGCGCGCTGGGCATGGGTTTTTCGAGTCGTGAACTCGCCGAACGGGCGCAGAAGGTCCCTGCATTTATCGGCGCATTGGCCTCCGTAAGTCGAGGCCGCCTGGTACCCGCCGCAGGCGGTGTGCTGATCTATGACGAGGCGCGAAACCTGTTGGGTGCCGTCGGCATCAGTGGTGACACCTCAGATCGCGACGAAGATTGCGCGCTTCGGGGCATCGAGGCTGTAGGCTTGCAGGTCTAATGCCGCTCGTCTTTGGCAGTCTGGTCAAGCCGCAGCAGTTTGACGGCGGTCTGGCCGATGATCAGCTCGCGCTCGGCCACGCTGAGGCCCCCGATGCGGTCGACATCTGCCACTGGATCGGTGAGGCCCATGTCGAAGCAGTAATCGCTGCCCAATACGACGCGGTCGGCGCCGACCAAGCGGATCAGATTGTAGGTTATCTGGTCGTTGTGCCCGATCGTGTCATACGTGAAGCGCCGCAAATAAGTGCTCGGCAATGCTTTCATGTGGCGCAGTTCGGGGCGGACTTTGGTGCCGTGGTCCAGGCGGCCGATCAGCCAGGGAAACGCCCCGCCTGCGTGGGGTAGATTGACCTCGAGCTTCGGAAATGCGTCCAACACGCCGCCAAAAACAAGCGACGCCGCCGCGACGCCAGTGTCGTAGGGATTGCCCAGCAGATTGCGCAGGTAGTAGCGCGTCGTACGCTCCCGGCCGATGGTATCGATCGGGTGTAGAAAGATCGGCCACCCCAGTTCTTCAGCTTTAGCGTAGACGTCCCAGAAGCGTCGATCATCCAGTTCGGCATCGTTGACATGGGTGGCGAGATATATTCCGCGCAGCCCCGGCAGCTTGGCCGCCCGTTCGAGTTCCCGGAGCGCGAGATCGGGCGCTTGCATGGGGAGCATGGCAAGGCCCACAAAGCGGTGCGGGTGGCGGGCGTGCGCCGCCGTTACCGCGTCGTTGTACGCTTGCGCGAGCGCAAGCCCGAACCCGGGCGATGCCCAGTAGATCATCGGCGCCGTAAGCGACAAGGCGTGCACGTCGACTCGCTGCCGGTCCATGGCCTCGAGGCGCAGTCCCAAATCGACAAATTGCTCGTCGAAGGCGTTGACGATTCTCTGCGTTCGAATCGTGTAGCCCGTGGCCGTGTGTTCAAGCTGCGCGCCTTCAGCTGAACCGTCGCGCTCGAAGAGCCTGAGCCAATCCGCAGGATACCAGTGCGCGTGCGTGTCGACAGCGCGGGGCTTTTCGCCATGGTGGTGTTGGTGGTCGTGGGTAACCGCGGGCATCGTGTCGCTCCGGGAGGGGCCGCTTGCAGCCAGGCGAGCTGGTCGCGGTTGGTTCGGGTTTGCGTGCCGATGGTACCGATCCGACGCGTCACGCACAAATGGCTGTCGGGTCCCCTTCGGCATACCGTAAGAGGGTGGGGGCAGCGACTCGGGTAGGCGTGCCACCGACGCGAAGCGCGGCGTATCATTCATGCGCTGCGGCCCAATGTAGCGCGGGCCAGCGAGGAAACTATGGACCGACTCACTTTGGCGCGACGTGATGGGCGATGGGCCCGCGTCCACGCGCTGCCGTGCCTCGCGCTTGCCGCAGCAAGCGCATGGTTGCCGCTTGCCGCCACGGCGCAATCCGCGGCGCAGTACCCGCAGCGGCCGGTCAGGATGCTGATACCCTATGCACCCGGCGGCGCCACCGACATCATCGCCCGCGATATCTCGTCGAAACTGCAGGAGTCGCTCGGGCAGCCGTTCGTAGTCGAAAATCGTCCGGGTGCTTCGGGCAACATTGCGGTCGAGGACGCGGCGAGGGCTGGCCCTGATGGTTACACGCTGTTGGTCGGGAACGTCTCCACCAATGCGATTAACGAGAGCACGTTCGCCGAGGTGATGCGGACGCGACCCTCGCGCGACCTGGTAGGCATCTCCCGGCTGGTCGAGATTCCGCACGTCCTAGTCGCGACGATGTCGTTTCCGCCGAACACGGTGGCGGAGTTGATCGCATGGGCCAAGCACCATCCCGGCAAGCTCAACTACGCGTCCGCCGGCATCGGCTCGTACCCGCAGCTGGACATGCTGCGGCTGCTGAAAGCGGCGGACGTCGAGGCGACCCACATTCCTTACAAGGGCGGCGCGGCGCAGGAACTCCCCGCTCTGATCAGCGGGGAGGTCCAGGTCGCGTTCATCAACCTTTCCTCGACGATCGAGCAGATCAAGTCGGGACGGCTGAAGGCGATCGCCACAACGATGCCGGCCCGGCTCGCCGAACTGCCCAATGTCCCTACCATGGCCGAGCAGGGCTTTCCGGGCATCGGCACGAACGCGTGGCAGGGCCTGTTCGCGCCCGCCGCCACGCCGCAGGTGATCATCGACAAACTGTATGCCGCGGTTTCCGCCATTTTGTCGCGGCCGGAAATGAAGGAACTGCTCGCGCGGCAAATGATGACGGTTGCGCTGTCCGGCTCGCCCCGGGAGTTCACGGAACAAGTCCGCGCCGAAACGCGGGCTTGGGCGGAAGTGGTGCGCGACAACAAGGTCAAGATCGAGTAGCCTTTGGCCGGGGCGCACGGTGCACCGGCTGAGCCTGTGGGCGGGCGCCGGCGGTGAACGGGGAGGGACCGCCGCAAGGCGGGCAGGCAAGCAGGAGGAAGACCTGATGGACATCAAACGCATCGACCATTACTCGATTCGTACGCTCGACGTCGAGGCCTCGCGCAAGTTCTACACCGAAGTCATAGGCCTTAAGGTTGGCCCGCGGCCGGCGTTTAACTTTCCCGGGCTGTGGCTCTATCGTGATGAACCGCCGGCCGACCTGGATCACGCCGACGGGAACTATGGCATCGTGCACGTCATGGGCGTGGACCTGGCCAGCCCCCAGGGGCTCATCGATACGCTGGGCTATGTCGACCCCGATACGCTGCAGGGCAGCACCGGTGCACTCGACCACATCGCGCTGGCCGTCACCGGCCGCGAGGAGATGATCGAGCGCTGCCGACGTAGCGGGGTGAGCTTCTTTGAGCGCACGGTTCCGACGCTGGGCCTACACCAGGTGTTTCATCAAGGACCCCAACGGCGTCACCATCGAGCTCAATTTCCCCGCTGCCGAGGCGCCCCAGGGACAGAGCGCAGCCGCCTGAGGCAATACGTTGTCCGTTGCAACCGCAGCCCCGTCGCTGGTGCCGGTGCTCACGCCCGAAGAAGCCTTGTCGCGCGCGCGGGCCCTGGTACCGGGGTTCGGGGAGCGCGCGCCGCTTGCGGACAAGCTGCGCCGCTGCCCGGATGAGTCGATTCGCGAGCTCAACGCGGCCGGCCTGATGCGGGTGCTGCAGCCGCGGCGCGTGGGCGGATCGGAGCTTCCCTGGGTGGTGCTAATCGACGTTGGCTCGGAGCTGGCGCGGGGTTGCGGCGCGACGGCCTGGAACTGGGCAAACTATGCGGTACACCATTGGATGCTGGCGTTCTGGCCGGTCGCCTGCCAGGAGGAGATTTGGGAAGCGGATCCGGCGGTCTTGATCGCCTCATCGATGGTGTTCCCCGCCGGAAAGGCGGTGCGTGTTGCCGGGGGATATCGCCTAAGCGGCCGCTGGCCGTTCGCAAGTGGCGTTGATTCCGCCGCATGGAGCATGCTGGGCGGCCTGGTCAGCCTCGAGGGCGAGGCGGCCGAATACCGGATGTTCCTGGTGCCGCGCGAAGACTACGCAATCATCGACAACTGGCACGTGCTGGGGTTACGCGGCACGGGAAGCAACGACGTTGCGGTGCAGGACGTGTTCGTCCCCGAACCGCGTACCCTCCCGGTCGAGGCCACCCGGGGCGGTGCGAATCATCCCGGTGCCGCGATCAATCCGGCGCCGCTGTTCCGGATCCCGATCTTCGCGACCTTTCCCTATATGTTAACGGGCATCGCACTCGGGATTGCCCAGGGTGCCTACGAGACCGTCATCGATGGCCTGCGCGGACGCGTGGCGCGCTACTCCGGCAAGAGCCTTGCCGATATGACTGCCATGCAGCTGCGGGTCGCCGAGGCAGCGGCCTGCATCGACACCGCACGCCGCGTAATGCGTGGCTATTGCGTTGCCGCCCAGACGCTGGCGGAACGCGGTGAAGTACCGGATCTATTCGATGAAGGCGACTTGGCGCCGTGACGGTGCGTTCTCCGCGGGGCTGTGCGAGCGCGCAGTCGACGTGCTGTTCAAGGCCGGCGGAGGGGGCGCGCTGTTCGATAGCCACCCGCTGCAACGCGCATTTCGGGATCTGCACGCCGCGACTGCGCACATCTCGATGATCTGGGAACCGCAAGCGGCCACGTTCGGCCGCGTCGCCCTCGGGCTTCCCTGCGACAATCCGACACTCTGAGCCAGCCGCACGGCGACGCGGTCAGCCCGCGCGTCTCACAGCCCGAGGTACAGCTTGTGCACGAGCTCGTTGTTGGCGAGCTCGTCGCGAGACCCGCCCTCGTACTCGAGTCGGCCGTGGACGATTACGTAGCCGCGATCGGCAATCCGGATCGCCTGGTGAAAGTTCTGCTCGGCCATGAGCACCGTGAGGCGATAGCGATCCTTGAGCTCACGGATCTTGTCGATCGTGTGAATAACCAGAATCGGCGCAAGCCCGACCGACGGCTCGTCGATGAGCAGAATCTTGGGCGCGGTCATAAGCGCGCGCGCGAGCGTGAGCATCTGCTGCTCGCCCCCGCTCATGCTGCCGGCAAGCTGGGCGCGGCGCTCGGCCAGGATGGGAAAGGTCTCGAAGCAAAAGGCGAGGTTGCGCCCGATGGCGGCGCGCGCCGTGCGGCGATACGCGCCGAGCAGAAGATTCTCCTCGACGGTGAGTCGTGGGAACAGCCGTCGACCCTCGGGTACCAGCACGATCCCAAGATCGACGATGTCCTCCGGCGGCCATGCCCACAAGCTCGTGCTGCACGCCATCGACCACAGCCGTGATGCGGCCGGCGCTGGGGCGCACGATGCCCATGATGCATTTCATCAGCGTACTCTTGCCATTGCCGTTGGCGCCGAGCAGGGCCACGGTCTCGCCGTCGTTCACGCGCAACGAGACATCCTCGAGCACCCGCACCGCGCCGTAGCCAGCGGAAAGTCCCTGTGACCTGGATACTATTGGCCAAGGTAGGCGGTCACCACTTCCGCATTGGTCGCGACGGCCTGCGGGTCGCCATCGGCAATCTTGCGACCCGCGACGAGCACGGCCAGGCGCTCGGAGAATTTCATGACCGCGCGCATAACGTGCTCGATCATGATGACGGCGACTCCCTGCTCCTTGAGCCCGCACAGAAGGACGAGGATCTCGTTGACTTCCGATGCGGAGAGCCCCGCCATCGCCTCGTCCGAGATCAGGAGCTTGGGTTTTGCCGCCATGGCGCGCGCGAGCTCGAGCTTTCTCATGTCGACCTGGGTGAGGCGTCCCGACAATGCCTGGGCCTTGTCGCTCAGGCCCACCTGCTCCAGGATATGCAGCGCTTCCTCGGTAATGCGCGGCGTGGGCAATTTCTCGCGGTGCGTTGCAGCGTAGAGTAGAGGAATGCGTAGGTTGTCCAGGACCGACATGCTGACAAACGGTCGTGGAATCTGAAAGCCCCGCGCCAAGCCGAGCCGGGTGCGGCTGGTGCGGCCGCTCGTTGCCGATGTCGCGTCCTTCGAAGCGGATCTCGCCTTCTTCGTTACGCAGGGTTCCGGAGATGCAGTTGACCAGCGTGCTCTTGCCCGAGCCGTTGGGTCCGATCAGGCCCAGGCGCTCGCCTGGCCATACGACCAGGTCGACTTTGTCGAGCGCAGTGAAGCCGCCGAAGCGCTTGCTCAGGCCGGAGACTTGCAGCAGCGGGTTCGTTCATTACGCTCACCGCGACCCGGCCGTCCTCCGCCGCCAAGCGTCAACCCAGCCCATGATGCCGTTCGGCGCCAGTGTGACGAAGACGACCAGTAGCATGCCGACGATCAACAGGTTCCATGCCGAGGAAACCGTGAGCTGGACCACCTGCTGCACGGTACCAAGAAGCACGGCGCCGAGCAGCGGTCCGAGCCAGCTCAGCATGCCGCCGATCAGCGGCATAGCGATGCTGTTGACGGCGTAGGAGAGATTGAACGCCGCGCTGGGCTCGACGTAGGAGAGGTAGTACGGAAACGTCGTCCCGGCCATGCCCATCAGCGCACCGCTGACCGCAGCCGAGAAGATCTTGAGCCGCAGCGTTGGCACGCCCGCGCACTCCGCGGCAAGCTCGTCGTCGCGTATCGCCGCGAGTCCGCGTCCCAGCGTCGAGGTCTCGATCGCGCGGGCGACGACCAAGCGCCAGCGGTCATCAGCACCATCGCCGAGTAGAGAAAGTGAATGTAGCTGCGACAGCCCAAACGGAACATCGCGCGGCTGCAGAATGTAGGCGCCACGCGCGCCCCCTACGTAGTCCCAGTTCACGACGAAGGTGTACAGCACGACCGAGAGCGCGAGGGTGGCGATTGCGAAAAAGACACCGCGCATGCGTAGCGTGAGGTAGCCCACCGCCAGGCCGAGCAGGCCGGCGGCAAGCGTACCCGTCGCGATCATCACCAGCAGTGGCGGATGCAGCGCCTTGTAAAGAAAAACCGACGAGTACGCGCCGGTGGCGAAGAATGCCGCGGAGCCGAAGTTCACATAGCCGGTGTAACCGCCGAGGATATTCCACGCCGTGGCAAGGATGACGAACTGCAAAACGGTGTATGCCGCAGAGAAGAAATACTCGCTGCCAACGAACAGGCTGGCACCCACGATCGCGAGCGCGATCGGCCAGGGCAGACGCGGCGAAGGTCCGGTTGGTCATCGGCCGAGTAAGCCGGACGGCCTGAAGGCGAGCGCGGCGAGCAAGATCCCGAACGAGACTGCGGGTGCCCACGAAGGGCCGAAGAAGGTGGAGGTGAACGACTCGGCGAGCCCCAGCACGAATGCGCCGAGCAATGTCCCCCAGATCGAGCCCATGCCACCGAGCACGCATACCGCAAATACCAGGCCGATGTACTCCCGCCCTATCGCCGGCTGCACGGGCTGGATGACGATCAGGAACGCGCCGGCCACGCCGGCGGTCGCGATCGACAGCGCAAAGGCGAACTCCTTGACCCGGAATGGGTTGACGCCCATCAGGCGCAGTGCGAGCTGGTCCTGCGCCACGGCCAGCACCGCGCGGCCGAAGAACGTGTGCGCCAGAAACAGTTGCACGCCGACGACCATCGTCACCGATACGAGAAACGGTACGACCAGACGCATGGGAAAGTCGACGGCACCGAGCCTTAGGGTCGTCTCCGAGTACGCGGTGTGCACCATGCGGTAGTCGACACCGAAAATCAGCACCAGTGCGACTTCGGTGATGAACAGGATGCCGAAAAAGAACGCCAGGCCGCGCAGTGATTCCTGCCCGCGCTTCTCGAAGCAAAGATAGTAGACGCGGTAGAGAAGCAAGCCAAGCAGAAAAAAGAGTGGTGACACCACGATCGAGACTGCAATCGGATCGAATCCGGTCCGTTCTGCGACGATATAGGCGATGTACGAGCCAAGGATAATGAACGCGGGGTGCGCAATGTTGACTACGTCAAGCATTCCGAACGAGATCGAAACACCGACGCTAACGGCCGCGTAAAAACCGCCGAGCAACAGCCCGGAGACGATGGCGTTGAGCAGTAACCCCGTCGAAGAATCCATCGGGGGAAACGCGCCGCCTGAAACGGCGGCGCGTTTCGGGTCCTATTTCCGGTTGTCCTGATACGGTGTCATGACCGTACCGGTCGCGTAGCTGCTGGGAGCGAGCACGGTGACGTGGCCCGGTTTCTTCCACTGCTCCAGGTTGTTGCCGGTAATGCCGTGGTACTGCACGGTCAGCATGCGAGGCACCGCCCATTCGCCGTTGCTGCCGAAGCGCACTTTGCCGACGCAGGTTTCGAATTCGGTCTTGTGCATGTAATCGGCCAGCTTGGCCTGATCGAGTCCGCCGGTCGCTTTGATCGCCTGTTCCAGGACCTGCATCATCGCGTAGGCATATGGCGGCAGGTAGTAACCGAGCGGGTCGACGCCCTCCTTGACGGCGCGCTCCTGGTACTTGGCGAGGAACTGTTCCAGGAAGGGGAATTTCGCGGCGACCTCAGGAGCATAGGCTTCGTAGTCTACGAGTCCATTGAGGAGCGGTCCGAGTTGTGTCTTGAGCGCGGCAAATTGCGGACCGACCATACCGCCGCCGAACATCCGGGTCTTAAGCCCGATCTCGTTCGCGGCCCGCACCATGCCGGCCGAATCGGGCGGGTACGCGGCGACGAAGATCAAATCGGGACTCGTCGCCTGAATGGCGCGGACGATTGGCGAGAAGTCGACGGTATTGGGCGGATAGGATTTGTCGTACACCACTTTGAGCCCGGTCCGCTTGACCTGCGCGCGCGCCCCTTCCAAGGCTAACGCCGGATACTCGGCATCCGCACCTACCAGGGCAATCGTTTGTGGCTTCGGGCTGAGACCCATCGCGGTGTCGAAGAAGCCCTGCGTCCAGCCGATGGCTGGCTCGGGGCCGGCGGGCATGATCTGGAAGTAGCGATCGTAGTTAAACTTCGAGTTGACGTTCAGGCCGAACAGCGCCATGAACGCCATATGCCGCTGCATGACGGTTGGCATCGCCGGGGCGATCACGTTCGTGCCGTAGCCCGACACGATCAGGTCGACTTTATCAACGTCGAGTAGCTTCGTGTAGATGCTTGGCACCGTCGAGGGATTGGTTTGGTCGTCGTAATAAACGAGCTCCACCTTGCGGCCGAGAATTCCGCCCTTGGCATTCACGTCCTCGGCCCAGATCTGCATCGAGATCAATGCCGCTTTGCCGTTGCCGGCGAGCGGGCCGGTGAGGCTCATGCCGAAGCCGATACGCAACGGCGGCTG
Organism: uncultured beta proteobacterium; assembly: GCA_963777455.1. Taxonomy (GTDB): domain Bacteria; phylum Pseudomonadota; class Gammaproteobacteria; order Burkholderiales; family Casimicrobiaceae; genus PALSA-1003. Next base: position 656,115 of record CAVZQQ010000004.1, on the reverse strand, counting down.
TTGCGCGTGCCCCGGCACCGCGAACGCGAGCGACAGGGCGATCAGGCCGGTCGAAAGCCACGACGTCAGCTTGTTCATTTCGTTCCTCCTCTCAGGGTGGGGGATGCTTACACAGCGCTTTCTGCGCTGTCAATCAAGCCTGCGTCGGCGCTACGACCTGGGTACGGAACCAGTCGAGGATCTGGGCGCCAGTCCAATGGACCACGCCGGGCTTGCCGAGCACGTGCCGATACAGTTGCTCGAGATAACCAATGCGGTGCGGGACTCCCGAAATATAGGGGTGCACGCTGATCGCCATGACGCGGCGTATCCCGGCGCTCTCCTGGTAGAGGCGATCAAAATGATCGCTGCCGCGGCGCAACATCTCCTGCGCCGAATGGTGCTGCACGACCATCATCGCGATGTCGTTCACCTCGACGGTGTAAGGTACCGAGACTACCGGGCCGTGCGCGGTCGCGATATAGACTGGCTGGTCGTCGAGGACCCAGTCGGCGACGTACTCTATACCCGCCTCGGCAAGGTAATCGATGGTTTCAAGGGTTTCGGTTAAGCCGGGACTCTCCCACCCCCGCGGTGCCCTGCCGGTAAAGGCGCGGATCGCCTCGATGGTGTCCCGGATCGCTGCGCGCTGATCCTCGACCTTGTGCATCGGCTCCTGCTGCCAACCGTGACCCATGAATTCCCAGCCCGCATCATGCGCAGCCTGGGCGATGCGCGGATAGTTGCGACATACGACGCCGTTGATCGCCAGGGTTGGAGTGACGCCGAACCCCTGCAGGCAGTCGAACAGTCGCCAGAAGCCCACGCGCATGCCGTACTCATGCCAAGCCCAGTTCGGCAGATCGGGCCGTAGCGGCTGGCCCATCGGCGGCGAGAGGACGGAGCGCGGCATCGGCCTGTCGATACCCCAGTCCTCGACATTGACGATGGTCCACACGATCATGCGCCCATTGTCGGGAAGCGTGAGCGGGGGTCGGTCGACAATGGCCGCGTAGGGCACGCGTTGCGAGGGGGCCCGGCCGATCATCGCCGACTCGGTTTGCGCGGGTGCAATTCGATGTCCCGGAGTATGGGATCGGCGGCGCGCGCGACCTCGTTCTCGATGAGGGCGCCACAGCCCGGGCAATAGAATTGGCGAAATACGGGCCGGTCGTCGATGTACCGCCGGTAGTCGCCGATGTTTGGGTTTGCCGCGCTGATGTCGGACTCGCGCCGGACGCAATACTGCTTGTAGTTGTCGTGCGCGGGCCCAAGGTCGGCCGTGCATTTGGTACAACCCATGTGCAGACCATCCTTTTCTCGGCGCAGGTCGAGATTGTCTGTAATCCGCGCGACCAGCTTGCCTTGGAGGCGATGCACCTGGCCGTCCGTCCGTCGATTCACCTCGCGCCGGCGCGCGCGTAAAAGTCGCGTTGCCTCCCGGTCGACGCGACCGGCCGGCGTAAGCACCACGCCGTAGAGGTCCCGCGCTGCTGCTTCCGAGACCGAGCGGCTGTCGATCACGTCTTCGCGCACCTTTTCCGGCTCGCGCTCAAGTGGGTCGCCGAAACCGCCCGCCGCCGACCAGACGACGGCGTAGATGTCCGCGGGAAGTTGCAGGAAATTCTCTTGGCGCAGCTGCAGCGTTACGTACTCGCCTTGGACGTCGGCAATGTCCGCAGGCATTGCGCGCGCTGCCAGGCGGGCCGCGATATCGGTCGCGCGTTTGAACTTATACACGTTGGTCGTTGCCGGGTAGCCGCCCATCATTCCCGGCGAGGTCGGAATGGCGTTGCCCGAGGACAGCGTGTCCTGAATAATTGCCTCGGTGTGGTGAGGAATGAAGCAGGACTCGGCCGAGAGCCCGCCGCGATAGCGCCCCGCACCACCCGAATCCATTACTTCCTTGCGGTAAAGGAACAGCAGCGGGAAGGTCTGCTCGGTGTGCTCCACGTTGGGCAGTTTGCAGATCGGCGTGCGCGATTGGCCGCCGGTCGAGATTCCGTCGCCGGTGGCGAAAGCCCCGATGGCGCCGCCGATCGGATCCACCAGAATGTACCCGTAAGGGTCGCCCCACTGGTCGATGCCGCGGAAGATCGTAGCCGGCCATTGGCTCGTCCCGCCTATGCACATGATGTCCTGGCGCATCTCTGGGTCGCTGTGGATCATCTTCGAGAGCACGTTGTAGGCGGGGTAGAGGGAAATCTCCATGGCCTGGATCGGTGCGGTCGACACCGAAGCCGGGAAATTCGCGCAGTTGAACGTTCCTGGAGTCGGATCGAACTCGACGTGCCGCAGCGCCCCGCCAATGCAAAAATATTGGTCCCAGCACAGCAGCTGGTTCAGCGCCACCATGATCGAGCCCCGCCAACCGGAATAAGTGGCATTCATCGCCCCGGTCTGTGGCGCCGTGCCTTCGTTCTCGAACACAAGCTTCGTGCCGGTCTTGCGCAGCGTTAGCATGACGCAATGCGCGCGGCGGTCACCCGGGCGGCAGCACTCGACGTACGAACGTTCGCGCCAGACGCCGTCCGGCAGGCGTCGCAGCTTCTTCAGGAAGGCCGTTTCCGCGTTGGCGATGATTCGCCGCATCACACCCTTAACCACTTCCGGCCCGTAGCGCCGGATCAGTGCCAGCACCCGGTCGCGGGCGGTGATATCGCCTGCCAGCTGAGCGCGAAAATCGAGCGCGACAGCTTCGGGTTTGCGCGAGGAACGCAGGTAGAGCTCCTCGATGTCGCGCCGGATCTGGTTGCCTTCGACGATTTTGACGGGGGGTATGCAGATGCCTTCCTCGAAGGCCGACTCTGCCGCGCCGCAGAAGGAGGAAGGCGTGATCCCGCCGATATCGTATTGATGCAGGCAATTAGTCACCCAGCAGAACAGCTCGCCCTTCCAGAATACGGGACACATAAGCATGACATCTTGCTGGTGCGCGGCCCCGACCCACGGGTCGTTGGCCAGGAACATGTCGCCGTCGCGGATCCCCGGGTTGTCACTGCGGAATTCGAGCACCCATTTCACCTGCGTATCCGTTACGCCGGACATGTACTGCATGTACGGACCGAAATACACGAATTCGCCGTCCTCGGTGAGAATCGACGGGTTGAGATCGAGCGCATACATGGCCACGGGCGAACCGGAGACGCGTTGGATTGTCGCCCCATGCTCTTCATTGACGTGCCAGAGCGCATGCCGGATGACCTCGTAGGTGACCGGGTCAATACCCGCTGCCGCGCTGCGCTGGAGCCTGAGCTTGGCAGAGATCCTCAGCGTTTTCGGCGGTACATAGCCCATATTCTTGCCGTCGAAGGCGGCGCTGCTCATCTGGCTCACCTTGGGCATGCTCATGCCGCAAACCTGATTTCGAAATTGCCCAAGGCGTCCACCGCAAGCGAGCGTCCGGGGTGCACGACGACCGTGGTATCGGTGGTCTCGATCACGGCCGGCCCGCGCACGCGGTTGCCCGGAAGCAGCAGCGCTCCATCGTAGATCGGGCTCGGCGCGGCTCGCTTCAGCTCCGCCCAGTAGATCTTGCGCTGGCCCAGCATTGCCTTGGCGCTTGGCGTCGCGCTGCGCCGCGTTGCCGCAGCCAGCTGCGGACGCCGCGTGGCGGCGCTGGCCCGCAGGCGCAGCGTCACGATCTCGACTCGGGCGCCAGCATAGGATGAGCCCTGCCCGAACAGCTGCTCGTAGCGCGTGTAGAAACGGCGACACAGGGCCTGCGCAAAGCCGCCGGGCGACCGTTCGCCGGTGAGCATGACTTCGACCTCGTTGATCTGGCCGCGGTGGCGCATGTCGAGGGAGAACCGGAAGCGCCGGCGCTGCTTTCCGATCCCGTCGCGGTCCATCTGCTCGTTCGCCTTGCGTTGCAGCGCATCCAGAACGCCATTGATGCGCTGAACATCGAACGGGTTCGGCTGGATGTCGACTTGCTCGTACACATGCAGGATGTCGGCGCAGGCAGCACCGAAGGCGCACCAAGTCGAAGCGATTTCCTTCTGCGGGATCACCACCTTCTGCACGCCGAGTTCATGCGCGAACACGCCCGCGTGGGCTGGACCCGCACCGCCGAACGCGAACAGGACAAAGTCTCTCGGGTCGAACCCCTTCTCGACGGTCATCTTGCGGATGAGATCAGCCATCTTGAACTCGGCGATCCGGGCGATGCCGCTGGCAGCTTCCATGAGCGACAGCTTAAGGGGTGTGGCGACGCGCTGCACACTTTCAATGGCTTGCTCGCGATCGAGGCGCATGCGGCCGCCTAGAAAATTGTCCGGGTTGATCCTGCCGAGCACGACGTCGGCATCAGTCACCGTGGCCGTCAAGCCCCCTTTGCCGTAGCAGGCGGGCCCCGGGTCGGCGCCGGCCGACTCCGGTCCTACGGTGAGTGTCCTGGAATCCGCATTCACGCCCACCAGCGAGCCGCCGCCGGAGCCGATCGCCTGGATATCGACCCGGGGCAGGAAGTATTCGTACTGGGCCGCGTTGGAGACGAACGAGTAGGCCGGCCGACCTTCGAAGATGACGCCCACGTCAAAGGAGGTGCCACCCATGTCGGTGGTGATGATGTTAGGACAGCCCATGAGTCGACCGAGAAACGCCGAGCCGGTCACGCCGGATACGGGCCCCGAGTCGAGCGTAAGCAACGGCGATTGCATCGCCCGGGCCACCGAAATCGAACCCCCCGCGCATTGCGTGATCTGCAGAGGGGATGCGTATCCCGATGCCTTGAGTTTTTGATCGAGATTTCCAAGGTACCGAGCCATAACCGGACCGATATAGGCGTTGAGCACCGTCGCGGTCATACGTTCGTACTCTCCCCACTTCGGCGCGATATCGACTGAGCACGAGACAAACAGGTGTGGCGCGAGATCGCCAATCATCTCCTTCACGCGCAGTTCGTGCCGAGGCTCCTTGAACGACCAGAGAAAGCAAACCCCGATCGCCTCAACCTCTTGTTCGACCAAATAGGAAATCGCGGCCGCGGCCTCTGTTTCGTTGAGCGGCACAACGATCTCGCCAAAGCAGTCGATGCGCTCCGAAACCCCAGCGATGAGTCGTTTCGCAACGATGGGTGTCGGCTTCCCGCTCTCCGGAAAGTGCACGACCTTGCGGATATCACGAGAGGTAACACCGCGCGAGCCGCGCATGATGTGGATGGCATCCTCATGACCGCGAGTGGTGATCAACCCGACGCGTGCCCCTTTGCGCTGAATGAGCGTATTGGTCCCGACCGTCGTGCCATGCGTGAGCACGGCAATCTCGTGGCAGAAGCGTTCCAACGAGAGGCCCAGACGCCCGGCCGCCAGGCGCATCGCCATCAGCATGCCCTCGGCGAAGTCCGTTGGCGTAGACGGTGATTTGGTCGCGGTTATCCGGCCACCACGGTCGAGCACCACGCAGTCGGTGAACGTGCCGCCGATGTCGACGCCGACAAGAAGGTTAGCCACCGGTCCCCCAGATCAGCGGGCACGCCGCGCACCGGCCCCCGCTCGCGGCGAAATCGAAGCCGGGAGGTGAGGCCAAGGACGCGACTGGCGACGGACGAGTCAGACGCAGAGCATCGAGCACGGTTGTCTCATCGCGCGGAGGGTCGGACCAAGCTTAATCCCGACGGATGCCAGCGCACAAATCTTCGTCGCGCGTAGCGGTCAAGGTGCGGCTGAATGGCGCATCTCCCGTTCAGCGCCTGATCTTGAGCAGGCGCGCCGCGTTGCCGCCCTCGATCAGGTCCCGCTCGGCGCGCTTGAGCCGCGGCACACTGCCGATCAATCCGACGGGATTCTCATCGCCCATGTCGTATGGATAGTCCGTGCCGAGCAGCACGTGGTCGGGCCCGTATTGGTCGATCAGCTGGCGCAGCATTCTAGGATCAAAGCTGATCGTGTCGAAGTACATCTTTTTCAGATAGCTCGAGGGTGCCCGCTTGATCACGGCTCGGCAATCCGGTCGGGCGCGGTACGCATGGTCCATGCGTGCCCAATAATGGGCCAGATAGCCGCCTGCGTGAGGCAGAACGATCTTGAGCTTCGGGTTCCTCTGCAGCACGCCATCGAAGATGAGGTGGCTCGCGGCAATGGTTGTCTCCATCGGATTGCCGATGACATTGTTGAAGTAGTGATCGGTCAGCCGCTCGCCCTGCGTGAAGCCGATTGGATGCATGAAGATGACAGCGTCGAGGGCCTGCGCCCTGGCGAAGAATTTCTCCAGCTTCAGCCGCGGGTCGGTAAGGTCCATGCCGTTGACGTTGGGGTTGATTTCCACCCCGCGCAGCCCGAGCTGCTTCACGCAGCGCTCCAGTTCGGGGACGGCAAGGTTGACATCTTGCAGCGGCACGGTGCCGAGCGCGACGAAGCGATCCGGCCAAGTGGCGACGATCTCCGCGAGGCGATCATTCACCATCCGCGCCAAATTCGCGCCCAGCTCGGGTTCGGTCCAGTAGTAGGTCTGGTTGGGCGCGGGCGATATTGCTTGGACATCGACACCCATGCGATCCATGTCCTTGAGCCGCTCCTCGATCGTCGATAACTTGCGACCGCGATCTTGAATCTGCCTGACGTTGACCTCGCGCGTGAGCGCGTTGGCAAATACGACAGATGGTTCGTACTGCGCCGGATTGAGGTGCGCAACCTGCGCCGCAACTGCCTGGTTTAGGTAGTGGCAATGAATGTCAATGCGTAGGCGCTTGCCTCGCCTGGCACGAACGACTCGAGTCGAGGCGGACCGCGCGGCTGCGACCGTACGACGCTGCGTTGGCTCAGCTACGCGATGCGAGTGGCGCGGATCGCGGCATGCGGGCTTGCTGCAAGTGAACATCATGACGAACAGTCCTTCCAGGCGAGTTATCGATCGGCTAGAACACGCCGAGATGCTGCGTAATCAGAGCATCGTCGTTGCGCATCTGCTCGACGGTGTCCGCAAAGACGACACGACCGGTGTTTACCACCACAACATCATCAGCCAGGCTGAGCGCCAGCCGGACATTCTGCTCGACAAGAAGGATTGACTGGCCCGCCGATTTCAAGCGCGCGATGATGCGGCCGACCTCCGCGACGAGCAGCGGCGCTAGACCCTCGGAGGGTTCGTCCATGAGCAGGACGCGCGGATTGCCCATCAGCGCGCGACCGATGGCCAGCATCTGCTGCTCGCCGCCGGACAGCGACCCGGCGTGCTGTTGCGGCCGCTCCCGTAGTGAAGGGAATAATTCGAAGACGCGCTCGAGCGTCCGGGAGCCCGTCGCTGCCGAGCGCGACTGCGCCGCTACAACGAGGTTCTCACGCACGGTTAGACTGGGAAAGATGCGGCGTCCCTGAGGCACCAGGCCCACGCCTTTGCGCGAGATGGCTTCCGACGGAAGGCGGGAGATCGTTTCCCCGAACAGGCGGATCTCGCCCCGCCGCGGGTGCACGAACCCCACGATGGTATGGATGCAAGTGGTCTTGCCGGCACCGTTGCGACCCAACAGCGCGAGCACGCGTCCGGCATTGAGCGTGAACGAGACGTCATGCAGGACATGACTGTCGGCGTAGAGCGCGTCGATCCCGGAGAGCGCCAGTGCCGCGTCAGTTGCCAAGATAAATCTCGCGCGTTCTGGAATCGGCGACCACTTCGCTGCGCGTCCCCTCGACAATCACGCTGCCGTAATGGAGCACGGTGATGCGCTCCGCCAAGTCGAGCGCCGTGTCCATGTCGTGCTCGATCATCACTACCGTGACGTCGCGCGGAATCCCGGCGATCAATGCCTTTACCGTGGCGCGTTCTTCGCGCGACAGTCCAGCCAGCGGTTCGTCGAGCAGCAGGAGTCGCGGCTTTTGTGCCAGCGCCATGGCGATTTCCACACGGCGCTTCTCTCCGTACGACGCCTCGCCGATCGGGCGCGCGGCGCGTCCTTCGAGTCCCACCAAGCCGAGCACCCGACGCGCTTCTTCGTGCAGGTGTTTGCGACTGGCGAGCGGGCGGTACAGCGTCCAGCGCAACGGCGACTGGCCGAGCAGCGACAGCACGATGTTGTGTTCGAGGGAGTCCCTGGGAAACAGCGTGAGGATCTGGTAGGTGCGAGCCAAGCCACGATGCGCGCGCTGGTGCGAGCCAAGGCGCGAGACTTCTTCGCCGAACAAGCTGATGGCTCCGGCATCGGGGGCGAGGTCGCCGGCGATGAGATTGAAGAGGGTGGTCTTGCCAGCCCCGTTGGGGCCGATGATGAGACGCCGCTCGCCGAGGCCGACTTGGAAGGTGACGTCGTTCATTGCCGGCACGCCACCGAAAGCCTTCTTCAGCCCGGTAACCCGCAGCGCCATCGTCATCGGTCTCTCCAGCGCAGCCACCAACGCTGCACGCCAGGGACGATGCCGTCGGGCATAAAGATCACGATGAGCACGAACACCAGGCCAAGCAGCATGTTCCAGCGCTCGAGATAGGCCGAAACATAGTTTTTCAGGATCAAGACCAGCGCCGCTCCGACGATCGGCCCGGCGGGCGTTCCGGCGCCGCCGGCAATCACGCCTAGCAGCGCTTCCGCGGAATTGGTCAGCGACAGCGTCGTCGGGTGGATGTACTTATGGTAGTAGACGAACAGCAGTCCGGCGACGCCGCCCCAGAAACCCGAGTAGACAAACGTGATCCAGCGTACCAGCCAGACGTCGTGGCCGAGGGCGCTCATCCGGCGCGGTTGGTCACGGGTGCCGCGCAACACGGCACCGAATGGTGAGTTGATGAAGCGCGTCATCAACACTAGGGCGATAACGGCGACCGTGAGGCGAGAAATAATAAAACGTCGCACGGCTGATCGAGATTGATGCCAAAGGGCGAGGGCCGCGTCAGACCAGCCAAGCCGCTGTCGCCGTTGGTGACCGCCGACCAGCGGTACGCGGTACCCCAGAGCACCTGCGACAGCGCGAGGGTTAGCATCAGAAAACCAAGTCCGGTGGCGCGTAGCGCGATCCAGCCGAAGACACCGGCGAGGACCGTGGTCACGATGAGTGCCAGGGGCGCCGTCAGCATGTGGCCGAGTCCGAAATGCAGCTGCAGCCATGCCGATGTGTACGCGGCCAAGCCTATCCACGAGGCGTGGCCCAGCGACACGAGGCCGCCATAGCCAACCAGCAGGTTAAGGCTCGCGGCAAGGATGGCGGCAATTAGAATCTGGCTGGCAAGGTTGACATAGAAATCCCCGCCGATCCACGGCAAGCCGGCCAGAACTACCCCCAACCCGATCCAGGTTGCCGCGGAGTATCTGGTCACACGCGCGCGCTCCGCGTGCCCACAGGGAACCTTACCGTGTTCGCGCAAGCTTCCCGGAGGGGGCAGGCCGGCGTCCGGCGCGGCTCGCGTGCATGGGTCCCTCGTGGCTCCTTCACGCGGTCGCCCGGCCGAACAGGCCCCGCGGACGGAAGGCGATGACGACGATCATCGGCAGGAACAGGATCACATAGGCCAGATCGGGGAATAGCGCAGAGCCAAACGTGTAGATAGCCGCCGTGATGAAGCTGGCCACGAACGCCCCCAGCAGGCTGCCCACACCGCCCAGGATCACCACGATCAGAGCCAGCGGCAGCATGTCCGCGTCCAGCCCCGGGTAAGCGGACATGATGGGGCCGCCAATGACGCCTCCGGCACCGGCGAGCGCAGCGCCGAGACAGAATACCGTGGTGAACAGTCGCGACACCGGAATGCCAACGGCGCGCGCCATCTGCATATCATCGACACCCGCGCGGATCATCGCGCCAAGCCGTGTCCATTCCATTACGACGTGCAACACGATCGCGGTTACGATCGCGATGCCCAGCACCACCAGACGGTAGGCCGGAAAGGCGATGCTGCCGACGACGAGCGGTTGCTGGAGCGACACGGGCGTGGGCAACGGGATCGGGTCACCGCCCCAGATCATGAGGCAGAGGTCTGCAATGATGAAGGACAGACCCAGCGTCACCAGCACCTGTCCCAGCGGCTTGGTGGCAAGCCGGCGCAGGAGCAAACGCTCGATGAGTCCACCGATCAGCGCGACCGCCAACCCGGCCAGTAGCGCGGCCAGCCAGAGGTTTGGCACAACCCGGAGCACACTCACGCCCAGGTAGGCGCCGAGCATGAACAACGAACCGTGCGTCAGGTTTGCGATACGCATTACGCCAAAGATCAGCGAAAAGCCCGCTGCGAGAAGGAACAGCAAGCCGCCGAGGGACAGGCTGTTCAACGTCTGAATGATCCAGAACTGCATGTCCGCAAACGCCTGGACCGCGGTTTCGCGCCGGCGCGTTGCGCGCCTAGGGCTCGAGATTCTTGGCCGGTGGCCAGTCGCGCGAATACACCGGATTCTTGAGAAACTCCTTCGGATCGTAGGTCCAGAATTGGCTCACGTTGGGATACGTGTCGATGACCGTATTGACCAGACGACCGTCCTTGCGTTCGACCTTGCGGATGTACACATTACCCACGACATTGCCGTACTCGTCGAAGGATACCGGGCCGCGCACTGTTTCCACTTTGGTCGCCCGCAACGCGCTTCATGAAGGCAGACTTGTCCTCGATTCGGCCCTTGATCGATTCCAGTGCCGCCTGTAGCACCTCGCCCTCGACGTAGGTCGCGGCGGCGTAGAATCCGGGGTCGTACTTCCAGTCATTGCGGAACGCCGCGGCGAATTTTCGGTTGAGTGGGTTGTCCAGTTCAGCCGAATACCAACAGGCGGTGAGGATGCCCAGCGCCTCGTCGCCCATGTTGCGCAACACCGCTTCGTCAAAGGCGGTCATGCCACCGACCACGTTGATCTTGCCCTTCAGTCCGTATTCGTTGAACTGCTTGTACCAGCGGAACCCGTTCGACCCGGCGAAGCCAAGAAAGATCCGCATCAATATTGGTTTTGAGTTGTGCGAGGTAGGTCGCATAGTCCGGTACCGTGAGAGGGGGGAACATCTTCTGCACGATCTTGCCGCCCGCGTCCTCGAACACCCGCTGAAAACCTCCGCACATCTCGTGGCCGTAGGCGATATCGTCGGCGATGACCGCCATGCGCCGGTACTTGAGCGTTGCGGTAGCAGTAGTCGGCTAGCGGTTGCGCACACTGTGAGGAGGTCGAAGTAGCGCGTACGAACCAGGGATTGGGGTTGCGCTGCGTCAGGTCTTCGGCGGCCGCGACGGACAGGGTCGGCAGTTGCTGTTGGCGGATGTAATCGTCGGAGGCGAGCGCCTCGCCCGCGGCCAGGGGTCCGATCAGCACCTCAATGTGGTCGCGCTCGACGAGTTCCTGCAGCTTGGTGCGCGCCTGCGCCGGCACGCCGCCGCTGTCGCCCACGAACAGCTCGACCTTGCGGCCGGCCAGCATGTTATTGCGCTCATGCAGGAACTGCACCAACGCGCGTTCCATGTCGATCCCGCCGGACGCAAGCGGCCCGGTCTTCACCGTCATCAGCCCGAGGCGCGGCTCGCCTTGGGCGCGCGTGACCGTCGGGAAGCCAAGGGCTGAAACAGCGAAACCGGCGCCCGTCGCCTGGATGAATCTTCTGCGGGTCGAAGCCATGTGCGGTTCTCCTGGTTGGCGATTGGGGTCTTTTAGTGCATCGGGCTGTTCGGCGCGTCCGGCTGCTTGAGCGGCTGCGACCGGGCGAAGGCGTCGATTGCCAGGCAAGCGTCGAATATTCGCCTGACCTTGGGCATCGCGGCAACGTCAGCCTTGAAATAGCCGGCGGCAAACACCTGGCTGGCAAGGCAGATGTCGGCAAACGTCGGCGCATCGCCATGACAGAACCGGCCCGTCTCGGGCTCCGTGGCCAGATGACTCTCTAGCGCTTCGAGCGCTTTCAGGGTCCAGTGTTGCAGCCAGCGGTTGCGCGCGGCCTCGTCCTGATGCATTTCCTTCTCGAGGTAGTCGCGGATGCGAGGCACGATCAGCGGATGCCCATCGCACGCGACGATCAAGGATAGCCCCCGAACCCGCGCGCGACCCCGGGGATCTTGGGGCAACAGCGGCGGCTCTGGGCATGTCTCCTCGAGGTATTCGAGAATCGCCAGCGACTGAAACAGGGGTGGCCCAGCGTCGATCTGCAATGCAGGCACCACGCTCTGCGGGTTGACCGCCTTGTACGCGTCCTCGTGCTGCAATCCCTGGAGCAGATTGATCGATACCTCTTGCGCGGCGACGCCCTTGAGCGCCAATGCCACGCGGACGCGGTAGGTCGCCAGAGAGCGCCAGAACCCGTAGAGCTTCATGATCGCGACTTTACTCCTCTGTAATTGGGGAAGGGTCCTTGGCGGCCACGATGGGCAGCAGGATATGCGATGGCTGCTGCGGGCCGGCGTGCAAGGTATTGGTGCCGGCAAAGATCGCTGTGGGCCGAGCGCGCGGATCGTCGTGGAGGAACGGACCGCAGCCGGTAAGCTCGTTCTTGAAGTTCGACAGCCGGGCCCCGGTAGACTTGGCCCACACATAGTCGCGGCCGCGCACGGTCAGCGCCAGCCGATAGCCCGCCGGCACCACGATGCACGTCGGCCAGAGCTCAATGTCGAACCCCACAGCCACACCCGGCGCGAGCGGCTGAAGCTCATCGTGTGCGTGATACGGCCGTTGCTCCGTCGCGAACCGTGGGTCGAGTTTGCGATGCGAAGCGCGCAGCCAGCCTTGCGCAATCGGAGTATGGGGATCAATCGCACCCATGAACACAACCTCACGCAGATCCGGGGTGAACACGCGAAACACCAGAAATACGTCCGCGTCGGGCGTCGTCGAGGACACGAACAGCCGGGCGGCGAGCGGTCCGGTAACCTCCGTCTCACAGGCAAGCGGTGCGCTCATGAAGGTGACGCCGTCGCCCTGCGGGTCATAGCCCGCGCTCTCCGCGGTCTTGGTTGGCTCGCGCGTGAGGCTGCAGTCCGCGGGGTTGAGATAGAACCGTGTCCAGTGCGTGCGGGCGATCGGCCACTCGTCCTCGTGGCGTTCCACGAACCGATCGATATGCCGCACCTGCAACTGGACACGTGGGTGTTCCGCCCAGCCGTTGTCTGCGCCCTTTAGGAAGCAATCAAAAAACCGCCTCTGCAGGTTGACGCCGTAGTCGGTGTAAAAATGGGTCCAGTGCTCGAGTCCGTGCACCTCCAGCCATTTCTGCCGCGAAGCGGCGCGCACGAATCCCTCGAAGTTGCCGCGCGGATGCAGGCCCTGCCCACCCCAGTTCGCCGCGGACAGAAATGGCGTGGTCACGTTGTTCCAGACCGGCGAGCGCGCCCAGTGATAGGCATCGTCGAGCGGATGCGCGCGGATTTCCTCGCCGAGGTCACAGCGGTTAGCGGAAAGCTCGGCGTCGGGCAGGGTCTCGTCGCCACACACCGGCTTGCCGGTGTTGCGACTGCGCGGGCCGCGGGCGCCCAGGCCGTGCTGCACCGTCTTCACCTGCATGTCGTACCAGTTGGCCCAGAAGGTGCACAGGATGCCGCCGTGATGCGTCATGTCTCGGTACCAGTCGGCGGCGCCCTCCCAGACGCACATCGCGGCCAGGTGCGGCGGCTGCAGCGAGGCGACGTGCCACTGGTTGATGCCATAGTACGAAACGCCGGAGAGACCGACCTTGCCGCTCGACCAGGGCTGTGTGCCGGCCCATTCGATGCAGTTGTAGAGATCGCGCGTTTCGCGCGGCGAAAAGGGGTCGATGAAGCCGGGCGAACGGCCTGCGCCGCGGGAATCGACGCGCACGCAAACGTAGCCATGGGGCACCCATTTTTCCGGGTCGACGACCTCCCAGCTTTGATAGCGGTTGCTGGAACCGCAGGCGACGTCGGGGTGTTCGGCGACCATGCGCTGCCAGGCGCTCGGATAGCCGTCCTGAAACGCCAGCCCTTTGGCATAGGGTCCGTAACTCAGGATAACGGGGTGCGGGCCCGCGTCAGGCGGGCGGAATACGTCCGCGCTCAGCGACAGCCCGTCATCCATCGGGATCGGCGTATCCCACGCGACACGCATGCCGTCGCGGAGCTCGCCGCCGGGCGAACTCATCGATCCTCCTCTCGCAATGGCCGCTGCGCGGCCGTCCATTCATTGTTTTTGGCGCGCGCCAATTTGACGCCTTGGGGTTGGCGCATGTCAACGTAAACGCAAGGCATATCGCCGACGATGGAGCTGCCATTGAAAATCGGTATCGCAGGTACGGGTCGCATGGGTGCGGCGCTCGCAGGGCGCTTGTTGGGGGTTGGCCATGCGGTGACCGTGTGGAACCGCACCGCCGCAAAGACGACGGCGCTGGCGGCGGCCGGCGCGATGGTGGCGGCAACTCCGCGCGAGCTGGCGAGCGGCGCCGAGCTCGTCATTACGATGCTCACCGATGCGGCGGCGATCGACGCCACCTATCATGGCCGCGAGCGGCCTGCTCGCCGGGGAGGTCCGCGGCAAGCTCTTCATCGACATGAGCACGGTGCGCCCGGAGGTCGAGAAGGCGCTCGCGGCGCAGAGTCCGCGCACGAGGGGCGGCTCTCGTCGACTGCCCGGTCGGCGGGACCGTCGGACCGGCCAAGGATGGGAAGCTGTTTGGTTTTGTCGGCGGCGATGCCGACGATGTGGCGCGTGCCAGGGCGGTGCTCGAGCAATTGTGTCGCCGGGTCGAGCACGTCGGCGCGGTGGGCGCGGGCGCGAGCATGAAGCTCGCCATCAACCTGCCGCTGCTGGTGTATTACCAGGCGCTCGGCGAAGCGCTTTCGCTGTGCCGCAGCCTGGACATCGAACCGGCGCGCCTGATCGACATCTTCGCCGATACCTCGGGTGGGCCGAACATGCTCAAGGTGCGCGGGGCGGCGATCGCCGCACGCTGCGGGGCCAGGTCGACCACCCCGGTAACCTTTGATGTCGACCTGATACGCAAGGACCTGCGCACGATGCTCGAAGAGGCAGCCGGGCTCGGCCTCGAGCTGCCGCTGGCCGCGCGGGCGCTGGATTGCTATGACGCGGCCGCGCGCCAGGGCCTGGGCACGAGCGATGCCACCATGCTGCCCGGCGCACTGGCTGCGCACGGGCGCTCATTAGGCCGGCGGCGCGCGGTTCGCTGCGCTCGCCGGCCCGCGGCCTTGACCTGCAAGAGGAGGGTGTATGGCGGTTCCAGATCGGGTCGGCATCATTGGTCTCGGCATCATGGGATCGGCGATGGCGGCCAACCTCGTGAGCGCCGGATTCTCCACATTCGGTTACGACCTTTTGGCGCGGCGCCGCAGCGAACTCGCCAGGATCGGCGGCCGAGCGGCACGAAGCGCACGCGATCTCGCCAAGCGCACACCCGATCGTCATCACTTCGCTGCCCTCGGCGGGGGCCCTGCTCGAGGTCGCCGCTGAGCTTGCCGGCGACAAAACACCCCGGGCAGATCGTCGTGGAAACGAGCACGCTGCCGATCGCGACGAAGCAGCAGGCGCGCAGGCTGCTGGCGGCCCGTGCGATCACGCTGCTCGATTGCCCGCTCAGCGGAACGGGAGCGCAGGCCCGGACCAAGGATCTGGCAGTCTATGCGAGCGGCCCGCGCCGCGCGTATCGACGCTGCGTTCCGATTTTCGAAGGTTTCTCGCGCGCGCATTTTTTCCTCGGCCCGTTCGGGGCGGGCTCCAAGATGAAGTTCCTCGCCAACCTACTCGTCGCGATCCACAACGTTGCCGCTGCCGAAGCGCTCGTGCTGGGGATGAAGGCTGGTCTCGACCCGGCCAGCGATGCTCAAAGTGCTGGGCGAGGGCGCCGGTACCTCCCGCATGCTGCAGATTCGCGGCCCGATGATGGTTCGTAACGACTATCGCGATGCCATGATGAAAGTCGGCGTGTGGCAGAAAGATATGCGGATCATCGCGGAGTTTGCGCGCGAATTGGACTGCCCGACACCGTTGTTCGCTGCAACAACCTCGATCTATAACGCTGCCATGGCGCAGGGTTTTGCCAGGCCGATACCGCCTGCGTTTGCGCCGTGCTCGAGACCTTGGCGCAGACGCGCCGCGCTTAAAGGCCCGCGCGGTTCTTGCCTCTCACCGCCGGATTGACCACGTGCACAGGCCATTGGCCGGTCAGGACACGCCGCACCTCCCCGGGCGCTCCAGCCTGAAGTCCCACCAGGGCCTGCTCGCTGTACCAGGCCACGTGGGGCGTGAGAATCACATTTTCGCGGCCGCGCAGTGGATGCGGGTCGGGCAGCGGCTCCGGGTCGGTCGTGTCGAGCGCACAGCCAGCGATCTGCTTCGCGTCCAGCGCGTGCACCAGAGCATCGGTATCCACGATCGGCCCGCGCGAACAATTGATCAAGTACGCGGTCGGTTTCATGTGCGCGAGTGCAGCTGCGCCGATCATCTTCCGCGTTTCTGCGGTGAGTGGCGGATGCAAACAGACGAAGTCCGATTCGGCGAGCACCTCGGGAAACTCCAACTTGGTGGCGGGGATGCCGAATTGCCCCTCGGTAACGAAGGGGTCGGCAAAGTGAATGCGCATTCCGTAGGCCGCCGCGCGTAGCGCCACCTGCCGGGCAATGTTGCCAAAGCCGACCAAGCCGAGAGTTCTGCCGGCCAGGCGGTACATGGGCTTCCCGGGAGGAACCTCCCAGCGACCGCCGCGCACGAGGCGGTCGTAGAGCGTGACCTTGCGCGCACACGCGAGCATCAGCGCCATCGTGTGTTCAGCGACCTCCTCGATGCAATAGGTCGGGTTGTTGGTGACGATGATGCCGGCTTGCGTTGCCGCGACCAGATCGATGGTGTCCACGCCGATGCCGTAGCGGGCGATGATTCTGCACTTGGGCATGCTTGCCATCACTTGCGCCGTAATCGGCCCGGCGTAGGTGTTGAGCAGGGCGTCGCAGTCCCGCGCCTGCACCAGGAACTCATCCGGTTTTTTCGTTTGCAGGGCGACCAGATCGGCCAGTCCTGCGAGCGTCTTCTGCTCAACGTCGAGCGATTCCCAGACGTAGTCGGTTAGGACTACTTTGGCCATTCTGTCCACGTGGACTCCTAGCCCGGCGACACTGGCAGCTCGCGCGCAGCCGAGCCCAAAACGGGTGGCGAATAAGGATTGCTCATAGCGGTGCTGCCGCCGCGCAACACTCTCACTGTGGCACGGCGTAGATCTCCGGATTGCAACAGTTCGGGGGGTGCCGTCCGTCCAGCACGGCAACGATGTTGTCCACCACGACATGCGCCATCGTCTCCCGCAGCTCGGCGACGGCGCTCCCGAGGTGCGGCGTGAGAACGACGTTGGACATTGTGAGCAACGCTGGCTCGATATGAGGTTCGTGCTCATAGACGTCGAGCGCAGCGCCGGCGATGCGCTGCTCAGCGAGCGCGCGGACGAGCGCCTGCTCGTCGACGATCGGTCCGCGCGCCGTGTTGATGAGAAATGCGCTCGGCTGCATCAGCGCGAGCTCGCGCGCACCGACCAGATGCCGCGTTTCCAGCTTGAGCGGGGCATGGACGGATACGAAGTCGGATTCCTGAAGCAGCCGCTCCAGGGTGACATAGGTCATGTCGAGCTCGTCGCTCCGTGCTCTCCGGCAGGCGGCGCGGACCCCAGTAGAGCAAGCGCATCGAGAAGCCACGGGCACGCTTGGCGACCGCGCGTCCGATACGTCCGCCGCCGCCGATGAGTCCGATGGTCTTGCCCGACACGAAGGCGCCCTCGAGGTGCATGGATTGCCCGCCGGGGAACAGGCCGCTGCGTAGCAGGCGATCACCTTCCGCGACACGACGGGCCACGGCGAGCAGCAGACCGAAGTGCAAATCGGCAGTTGCCTCGGTGACCATAGGTGGAATGACAGTTACGGGGATGCGCCGCGCAGTGGCGGCGGCAACGTCGATGTCGGTCGGGGCGATTTTCATCGAGGCGACCGCGCGCAGACTCGGGTTGGCGGCGATGACTTCGCCATCCACGCGGTCCTGCAGCAAACAGAACAGAATATCGTGGTTGCGCACCGCGGCACAAAGCTCTTCCTTCGTCAGGGTGTGCAGAGCATCGGGATTCCAGGCTACCTCGGCGACGCGGCGCAACCGCTCGGCCGCACTCGGCGCCACGGGTTGCGTAATGAATACGCTGGGGCGCATCAGCGCATCCAGCGGACGACTCCAGCAACGCCGTCGACGGCGACGTGGGCGCCGTCGGGGATGCGCTGGGTTGCGTCGAGAACGCCCAGCACCATGGGGATGCCGCGTTCGCGGGCGAGGGAAGCGAGGTGCGAAGTACTGCCTCCGAGCTCTGCCACCAAACCGGCCACGCACGGAAGTACGGCGCTAAGCGCGGGTCCCGCGACTCGGGTTACCAGAATATCGCCCCGGCGCGACGCGGGCGAGCTCACATTCGCAGTTGATCACGCAAGCGCGTCCGGCGCCCCATCCGACGCCTGCCGGATGACCGCTAAGCCCCGGGTGGCGCAGCCATATTTCGTCCGGAATCCGCGCTGGCTCCAGATGCAGCGGCCGCGCCTGAAGGAGTTTGAATCCGGCGTCGTCCTGCGCCCACTCGATCTCCACGGGCAGGCCCATGATTTGCTCGACCTGGCGCAGCAGCCCGCCCAGCTCGACGGCCTGCGCATCGTCCACACAGGGCCCGGCCGAGCGCGGGCGGGCAAACGGCCGCCTGCCGTGGGCGCACCCGACTCGGTGCAAGGCCCGGCCGGGTACCGTGTCCCGCAGCGCTGCCCTCGCGGCTGAGGACGATGCGGTCCGGAACGACCTCGCCCTGGGCGATCGCCGACCCGAGTCCCCATGTCGCGTTGAGCACCATGTCACCGTCGGCGGTGCGGCTAAGGCCCCCGCCGGAGACGCGGGCCGCGACGAGCGGTTGCACCAGCACCGCCATCGCAGTATCCGCAGGACTTGCTTCGCGCGTAGCCATGTAGCGCAGCACGCGCGTCGCCCACAGCGCCGCCCAGCAGGATCGCACGGCGGTCAAGAGCTCGTCCTCTCCTTCCAGACCGAGATAGCTTTCGAACTGTCCGGCGAAGCTCGACCCCAAAGCGATCCTCGCTCAACGCCGATGAACGCACGACCGTCGGGGCGCCGCTCGCCTCGACCAACGCTCGCCAGGCGATGCGCAGCGGCACAAGTATCTCCGCCACGATCGGTCGATCAAGCAATCCAAGTCGCATCGCCAGGGCTGCGCGGCGCGCCGTCCCCGAGTCGGGCGAGCACACGGCGCGCGCGCTGTCGCCAAGGCCGAGTGCGGCAACCTGACGCCGATACGCCTCGGCGTCGAGACAAAAGCCGTCGGGAATCGGCAAGCCGGCACGACCCAGGCGAGCGAGGTTGGCAGCCTTGGGCCCGAACCGGTCGGGGTCGGTTGCTTCGGCCGAGGCTAGGGGAACGATCAGGCGCGGCATCGGCATTGGTCAGGCCTTGCCGTAAGCTCGAATAACCGGGCATTGGATCGACCACGGTTATCTGCTCGACGGGGAAGTTGGAGATGATCTCGACGCGGTCCTTGTGCACGATGAGCATTTCTTCGATACGCACGCCCCATTGGTGCACCTTGCCGTGCTGTGTCTCGAGCGCGAACACCATCCCTTCCTGGATCTCGACCGGGTGGTCGAGCGACCAGATGCGCGAGATCACCGGCGGGTCGTATTGCGCCAGACCCAGGCCGTGACCCCAGAGGTTTGCTGCCGCCTGGTCTTCTTCCTCGTAACCCCAGGCTTCCTTGGCCGACGGCCATTTCAACGCGATCTCTCGCGTGGTCGTGCCGACTTTCACGGCCTTGATCGAATCGTAGAGCCACTTCAGTGCCGTTGCGTAATAGTCCTGCTGCTCCTTCGTCGGTTCCTTGCCCACGCAGTACGTGCGGTAGTAACACGACTTGTAGCCGTTCCACGTCAGCGCGGCGAGGTCCATGAAGACGATGTCGCCTGGCTTGATTATTCGGTCCGAGAAATTGCGCCAGTTGGGCCAGGTATTGAGACCGGACGAGACGATGACATCCTCGACGTCCTCCATGCCCGGGATCGAGTAGAGAAACTCCATGATGTGCGCCGTAACCTTGTTCTCGGTCAGGCCGGGCTTGAGGAATTTCATGCATTCCCAGTGTGCGGCGTCGCCGATTGCACCGACCATGCGCATGCATTCCTGCTCGTCGACATTCTTGACGGCGCGTGCCTCCATCATCGGCGTCATGCCATCGACCCATTCGATTTTGGCGTCCTTGAAGACCTGAATGATGTTGATGTCAATGAAATCCACCCCGAGCTTCATGCCGGCAACGCCGCTCTTCTTCATTTCCTTGACGATGGCGTTGGTGAACTTGGTGACTTGCTGCAGCGAAGCCGCGCCGGCTGCGCCCTTGATCCAGGCGTAGGACCAGCGGATGTTTTCCTTCGGGATCCAGGGCGAATGGCGGGCGATGTGCGCGCCGAGGTCGCCTTGCTCGAACAGCACGGGAGGGTCGTCGCCGCAAAGCAGCGCATAGCGCAGTCCCGGTTTCAGCCGATTCCAGCCGGGCGTTAGTGTGCTCGTCACGTAGCGCACGTTTTCGTCGTACATGAGAAGCATCGCACCCAGGCCGTGAGCCTTCATCCGCTCCCGCGCTCGCTCCAGGCGGTAATTGCGCAGCCGGTCCCAGTTGACGCGCTGTTGCCAATCCACGCCGACCATTCCAAAGTTTGCCATCGTGCTCCCTCCAGTTTGCTTCGATTCGTCGCCGCGCAACGTTAATCTATCGTGGCGCCGGATTCCTTCGCCACCTTGCCCCAGCGAGCGATTTCCGAAACGACGAAGTTCCTGAATTCTTCCGGCGTGCGACTGGTTACTACGTTCACCCCGCCCCCGGCAAAACGCTGTCTTACCTCTGGCGATGCCAATGTCGCGAGCAGGGCCCCTTGGAGTTTGTCGACAATCACGCGCGACGTTCCCGTGGGGACGAAGACACCCTGCCACGAGCTACTGATCATTTCCGGGTATCCCGCTTCCGTCAGCGTCGGCACCCGCGGCAAGGCGTCGATCCGTTTGGCAGTCGTGATTCCAAGCGCCCTCAGCTTACCCGCCTCCACGAAACTGATTGCCGACGACAGCGTGACGAACATGACCTGCGTTTCGCCGCCGAGCAAACCGAGGACCGCAGGCCCGGCTCCGCCCTTGTAAGGAATGTGTACCAGTTTCAGATTCGCCAGCTTCATGAATTGTTCCATCTCCAGCCGGTTTAGCGTGCTCGATCCGGGGGAGGCGAAGTTGAGCTCTCCCGGCTTCGAACGGGCCAGCGTCACCAATTCGGCGACGCTGTTGACTGGCACGTCTGGATTGGCGACGAGGATGCTGGGTACATCAGCTACCAGCGTGATCGCGACGAAGTCCTGTGCAGGATTGACCGCCAGGTTCGCAAAGACTGCGGGATTGATCGCGATCGTGCCGATGTTGCCGAGATAGATCGTGTAGCCGTCGGCGGGCGCCTTGGCGGCGGTCTCCATACCGATGTTGCCTGACGCGCCGGGTCGGTTGTCGACGATGATCTGCGCCCCGAGCAGATCCGACAGCTTGGGCGCAATAATGCGCGCGACGAAGTCTGATGCGCCGCCCGGCGCAAAGGGAACGATCATGCGGATCGGATGATTCGGATAGCTTGCCTGCCCGAATGCCTGCGCGGGAAGCAGGGCGAGCAGCAGCGCCAGCAAGGCCGCCTGTGGCAGCCCGGACGCAGCGCCTCGACGCCTACCGTGTGGCCGGGCAGTCCGCGCGCAGCTCTTCATCGCCTACGCCGATCGGTAGCGGCAGCGCGCGCTTCAGGCGCGCTGACAGATCGAACGCCTTGGTCAGCATCAACCGATGGTGTGCCTCGGCGGCGCTGGCGTGCTGGGTGGGTAGTCCCATCGATAGCCGATTGAGCCATTGCTCAGTTTCCTCGCGCATGGGGCCGCGCAGCGCGCCGAGGGCGACGTCCCCCGGGGGATAGCTGCCCAGAAAATCCACTCGCCGCCCCGAATCGGGCGCGTACCCTTCTTCCTGCGCGGTGTTGGTCGCCAGGACGATGTCGCGGTGGGTGTCGTCGATGGTCAATACACCCTCGGTACCCACGATACCAACGTCGAGGCTGTATACGGCCCCTGGCCAGGCGATGGGCAATGCCCACGATATGGACGCGTGGTAGAGGCATCCATCCTCGAAAGTGATCACTCCGGCGGTGGCGTCGATGCCGCCGCAAAGTGGACCGAGTGCCTTGTCCACTGAGCGCGCGTAGATTTCCACTGGCCGTTTTGCTTCCATCATCCACATGACGATATCCATGGCGTGCGTCCCGGAGATAACCATCGGCGAGATTCGCGCCGGGTCACCCGTGCGCCGGTAGTTGTCGAGCGCCACGAGCCGGTTCATGAACGCTCGCGAAGTCACCAAGGTCACGTCGCCGAGTTGGCCCGTGCGGACCTTTTCCTTCGCTACCAGCCAACGGCGGCGGAAGCGTTGCGTGTACCCGACCACGGCATCGACACCTGCTTTCTGGATTGCCCTCAGAACGCGCTCCGACTCGGCGAGTTCGGTGGCGAGCGGTTTCTCGATCAGCAGCGACAGCCCCCGCTCGACGGCAGCAAGGGTCGGTTCGACGTGCAGATGCTCGTCGGTTGCAATGATTGCCGCCGTGACCTCGGGCCGGGCAAATAATTCCCGAAAATCGGAGGTCACGAAATCGGCGCCGAGCCGTTCCGCAACCAGCCGCGCGCGCTCCGGCTTGATATCCGCCAAGCCGATGAAGTCGACCTGCGGATGCCGCGCGGCAATTTCCCCGCGCAACAATCCGACGCGGCCAGCGCCGACAATGGCGAGGCCGATACGCTGGGCGTTCTTCTTTGCCATCGTGCAGCTCAGGCGACGGCGCGGACCTTCTTAACCTCCGGCAGCGGCAGGGTGACCGGCTCATTGCGCTCGGCCGACAGGTCCGCCGCGATGTAGACCTCCATGACCATGCGCGCATGCTCGGGGGTCACCAGCACCGGCCGGTCCAACGCCACGGATTCCAGGAAGTGCACGGTCTCGGCGGCCATGGGGCCGGCATAGGTATGGTCGACGGCTTCTCCCGGCATCGTGGACAGCGGCAAGACCATGCCTTTGCCCATCGTATTGAGCACTACGTCGCGGTGGCTGTCATCGACCATGATGGCGCCTTCGGTCCCGACAAATTCGATCCAGGTGGTCGAGAAATTCGGGTATCCCGGAGGCAGCGTCCAGCCCGCGCCGATGACGAATGCAACCCCGCTGTCCATGGTGACGGTGATCCACTGGGTGTCCGGGATAGGCGCGCCGCTGGTCTCCTGCATCGTCCCGAAATTGGCCTGTGAATAGACGCGCAGCGGCTTGGCTGGCGCTAGGCACCACAGCACGAAGTCGAGGTCGTGCGTTGCTTCCATTGCCGCTGGGGACAACTTGATGCGCCCACTGATCTTTTTGCCCAGACTGCGGGTGATATGGCGACTCACGAGCGCACTTACCGGCCTGCCGATCGAGCCATCGCGGATCGATTTGTTGACGTAGGCGAACTTGGGATTGAACCGCTGCGAGTAACCGATGGTGAACTTCAACTCGCGCTCGCGTGCCGCGGTGACGAGTTCGTCGGCTTCCGCCAGCGTGAGCGCCAGCGGCTTCTCAAGAAACAGGTGCTTGTCCGCGGCAAGGCAGTCGCGCGCCATCGGGTAATGCGTTGTTTCCGGAGTAGCCGAGATGTACAGCGCCTCGACCTCGCGGTTAGCGAGCAACTCGCGATAGTCCACCACCGCGGTGCGGGCACCCGTCGCGGCTGCCACCTCGGCCAGGCGCTCGGGGCGGATCTCTGCCAGATGCAGGCTCTTGACCAAATGGCTTGCGGCACAGGCCTGCGCGCGGATGCCGCCGCACCAACCCGTGCCAACGATGCCGACACCAATCTGCTTCATTGCCCAAGTCTCCTCGCAATCGTCGGCCGCGGCTGCCGCAACGCGCTCACGACCTGCCGTGGACCGCATACCCGCCCATTAGAACACTGTAGATTGGGCGGAACCAATCGTGATTTGGTATGCTTCGCATACGATCTCGGCATGCATCGAGACCAACCAGCGCGGCAGTGTTGCTAAGCCCCGGGGAAACCAAGCCGTTGCATCGGGCATGGCATGCCGACCTGTTATCGTTGACCGCAACGCCCTGAGGCCGCGGCACCCATGGAACTGCGCAGCATCCACTATTTCGTGCAAATCGCCGATGAGGGAAGTATCACGCGCACCGCCGCCAAAATCGGGATCGCCCAGCCCGCCCTCACCCGGCACATCAAGCAGCTTGAGGCGGAGCTCGGAACGCAGCTGTTGATGCGCCTGCCGAGAGGCGTGCGCCTGACCACCTCCGGGCGGGACTTCCTGGATCATGCCCGTGCCATCCTGCTCGAAGTCGCGCGGGCCAGCGAGCACGTTCGCGGCAACGCGCAGGCGCCCCGTGGCGCCGTCGTCATGGGCACCTCGCCGACGCTCGCGCCGCTGCTGCTACCGGGCTGTGTGGCGCGGGCGAGGCTGCAATGCCCCGCGGTCACGCTCAAGGTCGTGGAAGGATTCAGCCCCCAGCTTCTGGACGCGTTGCTGACGGGCCGGCTCGACCTTGCGGTCATGACCAATCCGCCGCGCACGACGGCGCTCTCCCTGACGCCGCTGTGCTCTGAACCGCTGGTGGTGCTTTCAGCCCCGGGCGCGCGGGGCACGCGGCGCGCATTCTCGCTGGCGGAGTTCGGGGCAACGCCATTCATCCTGACAGTCGGCCTGCGGACGTTGATCGAGCAGCAGCTCGCCGCCTTCGGTGTCGCGCTGCGAGTCGAAGCGGAAGTGGATTCGGTCGAAGCAATCCGGCGCCTGCTGATCTCGGGAATTGGCATGAGCATCCTGCCGGTATCGGCATTTCACGACGCGATCCGCGCCGGCCAATTGGCAGCCTATCCGATCGCAGACGTTAATCTACACCGGATACTGATCCTCGCACGACCGGTCGCCGAGGCGCGATCGGCCGCAATCGACGAGGTCGAGCATATCGTGCGCGCCGAGATGGCAGGATTGCTTCAGGCGGGCCTGTTCCGGATGCCCGCCGCGGAGCCGCCCGCGGCGCGCCGGAGCCCACCCGCGGCGACGAAGCGAGATTCGAAACGTGGTGCGCGACGCGGCATGTCTGACTCTAGAAGATAAGCGACAATCGTGGTTGGGGACGCAGGAGACAGCCAAGCGATGACCGGTAACAACGCCGAACGATTGACTTTCCTGCTCAATGGCAACGAGCGCACGCTGCAGGCCGACGGCGCGAGTCCCTTGCTCGACGTGCTGCGCAACACGCTGGGACTCAAGGGCACGCGTTTTGGTTGTGGAGCCGAACAATGCGGCGCCTGTTTCGTTCTGGTCGACGGCCATGCCGTCGCCGCGTGCACGACACCGCTGTGGGCGGTGAAGGGCAAGTCGGTCACAACCATCGAAGGACTGGGCCGCCCGGAGGCACCTCACCCGTTGCAAGAGGCATTCATCGCCGAACAGGCCGCGCAATGCGGTTATTGCACCTCGGGAATGCTGATCAGCGGCGCCGCACTGCTCGCGCGCTCGCCGCGGCCCAGCGAAGCTGAGGTCAAGCAAGCGCTAGACCGAAATCTATGCCGCTGCGGCAGCTATAACCGCGTTGTGCGCGCCGTGCTGCGCGCGGCGCGCGAGTCGGCGCCATGAGCGGCGGCTTCCTCTCGCCGGTGCCCGGAGGCCTGCGCACCAATCCGCGCCTGGCGCAGTGGCTGAAGTTCCGCAGTGAGGGATGGGTCGAGGTCTATTCGGGCAAGGTCGAGATCGGGCAGGGCATCCTGACCGCACTGGCGCAGATCGTCGCCGACGAGCTCGACGTCGCGCTCGGACAAGTCCGGATGATGCCGGCGTCGACTGCATGGAGTCCCAACGAGGCGTTCACTTCGGGCAGTTTGTCGGTACAGGACTCCGGTGCGGCGCTGCGCCAAGCATGCGCCGAGGCGCGCGCAGTCTATCTGGCGGCCGCGGCGGATCGCCTTGGCGAGCCTATGGAATCGCTTTCCGTCGCCAAGGGCGACATTGTTGCCGGCCGCGGCGTGCGCACCAGCTACTGGGAGCTCGCTCAGGAAGACCTGCTCGAGCGTGAGGCAACCGGGCAGGTCGCCCCCAAGCCGGACAGCGCGCATCGCCTCGTCGGCCAAGCAGTTGCGCGGCACGACCTTCCCGACAAGGTTTTTGGCCGGGCGTGCTTCATTCACGATCTGGAACTGCCGCAGATGCTGCATGGCCAGGTACTCCGGCCCCCATCTCCCGGCGCGACGCTGATCGAGCTCGACGAGGCAGGCGTGCGCGCGCTGCCTGGCCTCGTGGCGGTCGTCCGCGACGGTTCGTTCGTCGGCGTGGTGGCGGGCAGTGAAGCTGCCGCCCATGCAGCCCGGCACAGGCTTGCGGCCGGGGCGACCTGGAAGCAAGGCGCAAACCTACCCGACCAGGCGTCGTTGGCCGGGTGGCTCAAGGCACAGGAGGCGGAGATCAGTATCGTCGACAGCAAGTCTGCGCCCGCCGAGGGGCCGCCGGCGCGTACCCTGAAGGCAAGCTACGGGCGACCGTACCTCGCACATGCCTCGATCGGACCCTCGTGCGCGCTGGCGCAGTGGCAGGGCTCCGAGTTGCACGTCTGGTCGCACAGCCAGGGGATTTTCAGCCTGCGCCGGGATCTTGCGCTGGCCCTCGGCGTCGCCGAACAGCAGATCGTGGTGCAGCACGTGCAAGGCGCCGGCTGTTACGGACACAATGGGGCTGACGACGTCGCGTTTGACGCGGCGCGGCTTGCACGGGCCAGCGCCGGGCGCCCGGTGCGCGTGCAGTGGTCGCGGGCGGACGAACTCGCCTGGGCGCCATTCGGTCCGGCCATGGTTGTCGACTTGGAGGCCGATCTTGACGCGGCGGGCGGGATCGTCGGGTGGCGACACTCGATCTGGAGCAACGGCCATACCTCGCGGCCCGGATCGGCGAAGACGCCCGCGCTGCTGGGCGCTTGGCATCTGGGCAAATCCTTCGCGCGCTTGCCGGCGATCAACCCGACAGTTGCCCGCGGTGGGGGAGCCGAACGCAACGCTATTCCGCTCTACGAGTTCCCGGCTTGGCAGATCGTCAACCATCACGTCCTGAAGATGCCGTTGCGTACCTCCGCCTTGCGCTCGCTGGGCGCGTACGCGAACGTATTTGCGATCGAATCCTTCATCGACGAGTTGGCCATCGCGGTCGATGCGGACCCTGTCGCGTTCCGGTTGCGCTATCTCAGCGATCCCCGAGCGCGGGTGGTGCTGGAGCACGCCGCGCGCAACGCCGCGTGGAGCCGTTGGCATAAGCGTGAGGGCGAGGGCCACGGCATCGGTTTTGCGCGCTACAAGAACAGCGGTGCGTACTGCGCCGTGGTTGCAGAAATCGAGGCACAAGCGGAGATACGCGTGCGGCGGCTGGTCATCGTGGTCGACGTCGGCTTGGTAATCAATCCCGATGGCGTGGCAAATCAGGTCGAGGGCGGGGCCATCCAGGCAACAAGCTGGACGCTCAAGGAAGCAGTGCAGTTCGATCCCACGCACGTGACGAGCGAGACCTGGGACAGCTATCCGGTCCTGCGCTGTGGCGAAACGCCGGCCGTCGAAGTGAATATCGTCGCGCGCCCAGACCATCCGGCGTTGGGCGTGGGGGAAGCGGCTCTGGGCCCTACCGCGGCGGCCATCGCAAACGCCGTCTCCGATTGCCTCGGTGTGCGCGTGCGCGACCTGCCGCTGACCGCAGAACGCATCCAGGCCGTCGCTGCCGAGTCCTAGGCGAGGGGCAAACAGGCAGCCGGGGCGATTGCGCTGCCCAGCCGGAGGGCGTCGACTTTCGAAATGCTATCCTATACCCCAGCACTGCATCCGCGCCTGCCGAACCTATGCCGCACACCATACGCAACAAGAAGCCGCTATTGACCCGGATCCGCCGCATCCGTGGCCAAGCCGAAGCACTCGAGGGAGCACTGGGGGAGGAGGCGGAATGCGCTGCCGTACTCCAGCAGATCGCAGCAATCCGTGGCGCGGTCAATGGGCTCATGACCGAGGTTCTCGAAGGTCACCTGCGCGAGCACGTAGTCGCCAAGGGATCGCCCGAGCGCCGACAGGCGGACCTGGAGGCGATGGTTCAAGTCCTACGGTCCTACCTCAAGTAGGCTCGCCGCGACGACGCAGCCCGAAGCGCATAACGATCTCGCAAAATTATAGCCCCCGCTATTGACACCCAAATTTGCCGTCTGATACTGTACCCCAGTGTCGTAACACGGAGTCTTTTCTTGGACAGTTGCCCTGGTTACCCCTCCGCGAGAGGGGAAGCAGCGAGACTGAGCGCAAGCCAGCTTGATTCCCTTGCCACTGTCTCGCTGCGAGGCGAGGCAGTGCGCTTCCGGTAGCAAACGCCGCGGGCCGTTGCGGCGAGGCAACTGACGCACCCTCAAACGTAACTGCATCAGCGGCATCGTGCGCAGGACATGTCCTTGGCGCGGATGCCCGATCGCGCACGACCATCCGCGCCAATGCGCGGGGCGCGCGCGGTCCGGTGCGCTTGCAGATCTGGTGAAGTGGCCTGAGAGGTGCACCATGCAATTCCTGTTGCTTTTGCCCGAACTTCCCCATGCAGCCCAGGGCGGCCTGCTGGACCACACCGTCATCGACGGGCATTCCCGCAGAGCGCGCCACGGCCGCGCGTGGGTATTGAGCACTGCCGACGCCTTCCGGCGTCATCTTGGGATCGCGCTTCGACGGCCGGCTCCATGGGAGCGCGTCCCGCAAGCAGCAGCATCGCGCGCCGAGTCGCCAGCCCGGTCCGATAGAGACGCGGGCTCGGCAAGCACAACCTGAGCGGTCAGGAGCACGGCACGGGGCGGTTACAGTTGTAGGCTGTCAGAGCGGCAGCGTTGCGGCAGTGCGCTTGCTCCTCTTCGAGATGGCGCAGTTTGCACTGTTGCGAGGGGGTGGATAGTGACCTGGGATATTGGTCACTCGCGTGTCATCTCGGCGTCATAACTTGTTTCCCAGGCCCGGCCGTCAAGCCATGCGAGTCCTCATCCGTTTTCGCACCACGCTCCGGCCAAGGACCGGAAAGGCCGGTTCCAGCGAGCGAACCCCGAGCCGATGCTCGGCATCGCTGCCAGCGTCGGCGAGAATAGTCGTCGCGCTCGTATTGGGCGTTGCGCTTTGGAGTCCGCCCGGCGGTTCTGCCATGGCCACTGACCTCAACCCGACTGAAACCGTTGCAAGCCCATCCGACGCCGCCACGGCAAACCCCGCTCCGGCGCCCCCCGATACACCCGCTCCGGAGGCATGGAACCTGTTCGGACAAGCGACGTTCGTCAAGCAATATCACCCGAGCTTCACGTCTCCCTATCAAGGGCCGAACAGTCTGTCGCCAGTCAGCTCTGGCGAAGAAACCACCGACCTGACGCTATTCCTTGGCGTTCGGCTTTGGGATGGAGGTGCCCTTTACGTCAATCCCGAGATCGACGAGGGCTTCGGCTTTGACGATACGCTGGGCCTTGCCGGTTTCCCCAGTGGCGAGGCTTACAAGGTTGGCAAGGCAAAGCCGTACTTCAAGCTGCCCCGCGTCTTCGTTCGCCAGCGCTTCGACCTTGGCGGCGAAGCTGCGACGCTGAGCCCGGGCCCCAATGAACTCGGGGGGGCGCAGACGGCCAACAACGTCGTCTTTACCGTCGGCAAGATCTCTCCAGTCGATCTCTTTGACACCAATAGCTACGCCCACGATCCCCGCAGCGATTTCCTGAACTGGACCATCATCGATGCCGGCGCATTCGACTACGCTGCGGACTCGTGGGGTTATACCGTGGGTGCCGCGGTCGAATGGACAGCGTCGTGGTGGACCCTCCGCGGGGGATTCTTTGATCTGTCGGATATTCCGAACAGCCCTACCCTCGAACCCGGTTTCAAGGAGTTCGCGCTCATGGGAGAAATGGAGGGACGCTACGACCTCAAGGGTCATCCGGGCAAACTGAAGCTACTGGGCTTTGCTAATTACGGGCGAATGGGTAGCTATGGCGACGCCTTGCAGCTCGGCCAAGCCACGGACACGATACCGAACACGGCACTAGTCCGCCATTTTGCATGGCGACCTGGCGGCGCCCTTAATCTCGAGCAAGAAATCACCGGAGACCTCGGCGCCTTCGCGCGCATCAGCTTCAATGACGGCAGCAAAGAGACGTACGAATTCACCGATGTCAATCGCTCTGTCACGGCGGGCATCGCGCTGAAGGGCACAGGATGGAACCGCGCGGAGGACGTCTTCGGTCTCGCTGGGGTGGTCAACGGGATCTCCGGCGCCGCGCGCGCCTACTTCGCCGCCGGCGGCCTTGGCGTCCTGATCGGCGACGGGCAGCTGCCGCACTACGGGACCGAAGACATCATCGAGACCTACTACTCGATGCGCGTGGCGGGGCATTTCACGGTGAGCGCGGATTACCAGTATGTCGCCAACCCAGCCTATAACCGGGACCGCGGGCCGGTCTCGATTTTTAGCCTACGCGTTCACGCGGAATTTTGAGGCCAAGCGCGGCGCGAGTTGTGGGCGGGAGAGTTAAGGATCTGGCCGGGGCCCGCCTGTTCGCTGATTTCCCATCAGGTCGGCGCCGCGCCCGCATACCTCGACCGTTATGTGTGACAATGCCTTGAACGGCGAAAGTTTGGCCCGAAAATAATTCGGCGTGCGGGGCTCGTCCGACAACACCGACAGCACAACCCCCAGATGCCCCGGGCCCAATCGCCATAGGTGAAGATCGACCAGTTGATCCCCGGCGTCCTCGATGGTCTTGCGGATTTGTCCCTGCATGTGCTGGTCTGGGACGACATCGAGCAGCACGCCAGCGGTGTCGCGAATGAGCCCGTAGGCCCAGTTGGCGATCACGAGAGCACCGACAATGCTGGCTAGCGGGTCCATCCACAGCCAGGTGAATGTGCGCGCGAGTAAGAGGCCGAGGATGGTTACCGTGGATACCGCTGCGTCCGCTACCACGTGCACGTAGGCGGAGCGAATATTGTGATCGCGGTGTGCGGAGGGCGAGCCGGTGCGATCAAAGGGATCGTGTGGGTACGCGTGCTTGGCAAAATTGAGCACGTGCGCCTCTCCCGGTAGTCGTAGCCGGACGTCAAACTCGTGCGGCTCGGGAATCGTTTCCAGCGACTCTAGATAGCGGCCACGATCGGCGAAGCTGAAGGTTTGCGTCGAACCATCGCGCCGCAGCGTTTGCAGCGACACCGCTGCGGCCGCGGGGTTGCCCTCCGCGGAGGTCAGCCGGAAACGCGGCGCGTCGCCCTCTTCGTTGAGCTCAACTGTAAGGGTTCCCTTTGCGGTCGCCACGCTGATCGATTCTTCAGTGCCATGTCCGTGGCGGGCGCCGCGATCCGCATGGCTATGTCCATGGTCGCCGTCCCTCAAAAGCCATGCGCTCAGCAGGTTCACGCCAAGGGCGACGCAGGCAATGGGAATGGCCTCGGCAAAATGAATCGGGACCGGCGAGAGAAAGCGGACCACGGCTTCACAACCGATCAGGAGCGCAATCATGGCCAGCACGATCGCACTCGAAAAACCGGCCAGATCGCCTAGCTTGCCGGTGCCGAACCCAAACCGGGGGTCGCTGGCGTGTCGGCGCGCGTAGGTGTACGCCAGGGCGGCAATGAGAATGGCCCCGGCATGGGTGGACATGTGCAACCCGTCCGCAACGAGCGCCAACGAGCCGAATAGACTGCCGCCAATGATCTCGGCGAGCATCATGACGGTACAGAGGACGATTACCGCCCAGGTCTTGCGCTCGTTGCGTTCATGGCCTGCCCCGAGAAACGCATGACTGTGCGCCCCGGCAACGCCGACTGGGGTTGGATCCTGCACGATAGCCTCACTCAGTGCTGGTATCTGGAAACGGGGCCTGCGCATCTCCGCCGTGCAGGGCTACACGTTCTTGGCGCCAGGGCTGCGGCCCGGTGCTACGCCAAGGGACTAATCTTGGCCATGAACCGCGCCGCCGCCGGGCGCGCGCATAGTATAGGGGAGTATATATTATTACCGTCGCGATGGGTAGCGGCGGCGGCGGGTTGACGCAGGCCTCGGCACAACCCGACGCAACACTTGGGCACGACGACGCGGCGGTGGACCAGAAGATTCTCTTATAATCCGCGCGAGGGCGCTCGCACCAGGGCACGACGGAACCGAAACCAGTATGCAATCTTCGCGTTGCAGCTTGCCGACCATATCGTGGCCGGAGCCAAGCGTTTGATCGATCACAGCGACGCAGCATCAGTCGCGCGGCCGCCGCGAACTCGCGCGCGCGACGCAAAGACGGCAGCGGTCGTTGCGCGCCCGGATGCGGGGAAGGCCTTTCTGCTCAGCCGACTCACGCTCACTCTCAACATGTACGCCGCGGCGCCGACGCTCGACGGGGCGACGAGACATTCCGCGCCATGAAGCGAGTCCGTTTCTGGGGTACGCGTGGCTCCCTGCCGGTTGCTCTGACCGCCGCGAAGCTGCGCGAAAAACTGTTCGCGGCTCTGCGCGGCGCATCCGGCAGCACGTTTTCGTCAGACGCCGAGGTCGGCGCATACCTCGACAGCCTGAGGTTCCCCGTTTCCGGGACATACGGCGGGCATACCTCGTGCGTTGAAATAGAGACAGGTGGCCCCGGATACGTGCTCTGCGACCTGGGGAGCGGCGCGCGCCCCTTCGGCCACGCCGCGGTGGCTCGTCACGCCCCGGGACCCCAGGCGTATCACATCTTCATCTCCCATGTGCATTGGGATCACATCATGGGGCTGCCATTCTTCGCGCCCGCCTACGCACCCGGCAACCGGATTCGCATCTACGGTTGCCACCCGGGGCTGGAGGCCGCCTTGCGACGCCAGCAGGAGCAGCCGTCGTTTCCCGTCGATTTCTCCGTGTTTCGGGCCGACATCGAGTTCGTGCGTCTGGAACCGGGGAAGCACTATGACATCGCCGGCATGAAGGTGACCACGAAACTGCAGCGGCACGGCGGCGATTCGTACGGCTATCGCTTCGAGGCGAATGGCCGTACGGTTGTCTATTCGACCGACTCGGAGCACAAACTCGCCGATCCCGCAGAGACCCAGGGCTTCGTGGACTTCTTTCGGGCGGCCGATGTGGTCGTCTTCGACGCCATGTACTCGCTCGCCGACGCAATCTCGATCAAGGCAGATTGGGGACATTCGAGCAATGTCATCGGCGTGGAGTTGTGCCAGATGGCCGGCGCGCGGCATCTCTGTCTGTTCCACCATGAACCCTCGTCGGATGACGAAGCGATCGAAAGGTCGCTGGTGGAAGCCCGGCGGCTTGAGGAAATCACGCGGACGGGCGAACCGTTGCGGGTTACCGCCGCCTATGACGGAATGGAAATCGAGTTTTGAAGCCTTCGTGCGGGAGGCGATCGGCCAGGCCAGGTCGCGCTGTAACGTCACGGAAATAAGTGGCGCTGGACAATAGGCAAACCCCCAGCGCCAGCATAAGATGGAACGTATCTCAATGCGTCGCGCGGTGAACGCGGGGCCACATCGCTAAGATGACCGCCGCCACCACGTTCACGCCACCCGCGGGGCCCACCCCCACGGTTTCCGGGCCACTCGGCGCCTTGATGCTTGGCGCCCTCGGGGTGGTCTACGGCGACATCGGGACCAGTCCGCTCTACACCCTCAAAACGGCGCTCGAATGGGCCGGTGGCGCGACACCCGATGCAGCCTACGGGATGCTTTCGCTGATCATCTGGACCCTGATCATTACCACGTCGATAAAGTACGTTGCGCTGGTGATGCGCGCCGACAACGACGGCGAAGGGGGCATCCTGGCACTGACGGCCCGTCTCGCCCTGCAGACCCGCGAACGGCGCGCACTAGTCGTGGTGGGAATGCTTGGCGCCGCGTTGCTTTACGGCGATGGCGCAATTACGCCAGCGATCTCGGTGCTGAGCGCCCTCGAAGGCCTCAAGCTGCCTGTGCCGGCGGTGGACCCGTACATCCTGCCGCTCGCGGTGCTGGTGCTGCTGGCGCTGTTCATCCTGCAGCGCAAAGGGACCGCGGTGATCGGGGGGCTGTTTGGACCGGTGATGGTGGTGTGGTTCCTTGCCATCGGCATCCTGGGCGCAATTGGCGTGCTGACCCACCCGGCAATCCTGCTTGCGCTCGATCCTCGATACGGAATTCATTACGTCACGACACACGGCTTCACCGGCTTCACGGTGCTGGGAGCAGTGTTCCTAAGCGCGACTGGTGCCGAGACGCTCTACGCCGACATGGGGCATTTCGGGGCGCGGCCGATCCGCTTGAGCTGGTACGGCATCGTGTTGCCAATGCTGGTCCTCAACTACGCGGGACAAGCGGCCCTGGTGGTCGCCGGGACGGTCCCACCCGGAGGCAATCCGTTCTTCCTGCTCGGACCGAGCTGGCTGCAGCTGCCCCTGGTCGGGCTCGCAACCGCGGCCACAATCATCGCCAGCCAGGCGATCATCAGCGGCGTCTTCTCAATGACGCGGCAGGCGATCCACCTCGGATTGCTTCCGCGCCTGAACATCACGCAGACCTCGGCTGTCGGCTACGGCCAGATCTACGTAGGCGCGGTCAACTGGCTGCTGATGATTGTCACGCTCGGCCTAGCGGTCGGATTCGGTTCATCGGACAAGCTAGCGTCAGCCTTTGGCATCGCGGTCTCGCTCACGATGCTGCTGACCACGTTGCTGATGTACAAGATCATGCGCGAACAATGGCGCTGGCCGCTTGCACTGGCGATCGGCGTCGCAGGGTCGCTGGCCTTGATCGACGGCACGTTCGCGGCCGCAAACCTGACCAAAGTGACTCAAGGCGGCTGGGTGCCGCTGCTTGTTGCATTGCTGCTGTTCCTGCTGATGGAGGCATGGCACAGCGGTCGCAACGCGATGCTGCGTCAACTCGAGCGTGAAACGTTGCCTCTCGATTCGTTCATCAAATCCATGGCCAAGGAGACCAAGGTTCCCGGGACCGGGGTGTATTTGTCGCGCCGGTTTGACGTCGTGCCGGTCGCGATGTTGCATAGCGTCAAGCACTTCCAGGTCCTCCACCAGCGCGTCGTGATACTCAGCGTCGAAATGGAACAGGTGCCGCGCATCGCTGTCGCCGACCATGCCAGCGTGACGGCGCTGGGCAACGATTTTTATCGAATTGTGCTGCACTACGGCTTCATGCAGCAGCCCGACATCCCCGCCGCACTGGCGCTCTGCACACTTGATGGGGAGGGATTCAACGAAATGCGGACGACTTTTTTTCTATCTCGCGTGTCCATCGTGAAAACGGAAGCCGCCAAGGAGCGCTTGAATCCGTTCTTCTGCCGCCTTTTTGGGTGGCTGCACCGCAACGAAGCGGATGCCACTGAGTTCTTTCGCATTCCGCGCAATCGGATCGTCGAGCTTGGGGCATATCTCGAGTTGTGATGGCTGCCATGGCATTGTTGCCGAACGGGCGGCCGATCGCAGAGTGAGGACTGCTGTTCGCCGGCGCGATCAAGCCGAGGCGGTAGTCGCCAGGAGATGACCCGTCGTGCAGCACGGCAGGCATACTGATCGGCAATTCCGCCGCCGCAAGGCTCGCCGTGACCGCGCAGAATATTGCCGGACCGTGCCCGGAGCAGCCACGCGCCGGGTTGCACCTACGCCACCGTTGAGCGGTATCGGTCGGTGGGTTTCGCTCCGGACAGGTTAGGGAATTTCGTACACTGCCAAATCAGTCGCGACGCCGCGAACCGGCAACCAGCGCGCCGTTGGCTTGATCCCGTCCGCTTCCAGAAGCTCCGAAGCCTGCGGGTGGTCGACGACCGAGCCGGTTGCCAAGATCGAGCGCGACACCGCGAGGCCCTGTACTCGAGCGGCGATGTTCACGGTCTGACCGAAGTAATCCTGCCGGTCGTTGAGCGTGACCGCAAGGCACGGGCCTTCGTGGATGCCGATCTTGAGCATCAAGTCTTCGTTCTGGCGCTGCTCGTTCAGTGCCGACATGGCCGCGCGGATGCGCAGCGCGGCCGCCAGGGCTCGATCGGGGGTGGCAAATGTGGCCATGACCGCATCGCCGATTGTCTTCACCACGGCGCCCGATTCCGCACCGATGATTTCGTGCAGGATCCGGAAGTGCTCCTTGACCATATCGAAAGCGACCAGGTCCCCGACACGCTCGTAGAGATCGGTGGACCCCTTGAGATCGGTGAACAGGAACGTAAGGCTCGTGATCTTTAGCCGCTGGTCGATATCGAGCGTACTGGTGCGGTAGATTTCGCGGAAAGTTTGATTGGTGAGCAGGCGCTTGGCGGTCAGGAACGGCCGACGCTTGCCGAGCATGTCGTGCATTGCCTGTCCCGCGATAAATACCCCCGGTACGACCCGCGTCTCGGTACGATTGTCCAGGGTTAGTCGGAAGGGACCCGGACGCATAACCAGGGTAGCGGTGGGCGTGTGCTCGCGGCTGAAGCCCATTGCCAGCGACTGGCGCTCGTCGGTCGGCTCGCCTTTGACGTCGATGAACTGGGCGGTATGCGTGACCGGATCAAAGACAATCACGAACTCGGCGGGCAGCGTCAGCGACAGCACGGTCTTCTCGCCCGGGGGCAAGGCGATCAGGTCGAGCGTTATGCCTTCGACCGCCTGCTTGAAGGCGGCGTCCGGAAGGTCGATGCCCGAACCCCAGAAAATCTGTCGCCAATACTCGATCGGTTGCAGGTCGTGCGGCGAATGCGCGTCGATCCGGCGTGAACGAGCGGTCACCGTGAATGTGACTTCCACCATTTCGTCGAGCGTCGGCTCATAACCGGCGGCGCAAAGCGCGCAGGCGTATTGCGCCTGCCGCACAGTCTTCAGGGACGCGCCGGCATCGAGAACCCCTCCGCAGCCTGGACAGAGCACATTCCAGGACAACTCGAACAAGCCAAGTCGCGCCGCATGCAGGAATGCCGCGATGACCAGCTCCTCGTCAAGCCCGGCCTTGGCCGCGAAGTCGAGCGCGTTGATGCGATTGAGCCGGCGATCGGGTGCGTCGCGCACCAGTGCTTCGATGGCGGCCACAACGTGGGGGTCGGCGGCTTGCCGCAAGGCGGCGAACAGGTTTTCCGCTTCGCTCATGAAAAAAGCTTACGCCTAAACGCCGCGCGGGGGTACCGGTTTGCCTTCGTGGGCCGGTGCCTTTGCGTTTACCAAAGGACACGCAGCCATTCCCGCGGCGCGCCGGGTTGACGAGGAGAAGCTGTTTAGCGTTGTGACAGCGGCGTGCTCGCCATGATCTTGCTATTCGGGCGCGGAACATCAAGCGAGGCATTGAGCCCCATGAACAGCTGCCAGTCGTCCACGTGGGCCACCACGTAGAAGCTCGTCGAAGGAGCAGCCGTTGGCGCGGTCGTGACAATCGCCATGATCGCGACGATCACGGTCGACATAAATAACCTTAGGGTTGGCATGGATTGGTCTCCTGATCGCGACGCGACCACCGACGTTCCACTATCGCCGCTAAAGTATACCGACTCGTGGCGCGTGAGCGGGCGCATCGCGATAAAATGCGCAATCGGTCCGAGCTTGTTGGATCTACGGTTTTTACCCGCCATGCCCGCTGCATCGCCTACCTCGCCCAGGCACGCGCCTTTCCGGCGGGGGCTTCGCTATCTTGCCGGCATCGTGGGGCTCGCCCTGGTTGCGTTCGCGGGAGCGGCGGGATGGTTTTACCATGAGATGCGCGGCAGCCTGGCGCAACTCGACGGCGAGAGCGCGATGCCTGGCGCAACTGCCCCAATCTTGATCGAGCGCGATGCGCTCGGAATCCCGACGATTACCGCGACCTCACGCGCCGACGTGGCTCGAGGGCTGGGGTTCCTGCACGCGCAAGATCGCTTCTTCGAAATGGACCTCTCGCGGCGCCGGGCCGCGGGGGAATTATCCGAACTGTTCGGCTCGGCGGCGGTGGCGATCGACACAAGGACGCGCCTGCTTCGCTTGCGTATGCGCGCGAGGCAGACGTTGGACGCGGCGTCGACGGACGAGCGTGCGGTGCTCGCTGCCTACGTCGAGGGCGTCAACAGCGGGCTCGCTGCTCTCGGGGTCAAACCGCCGGAATATCTCGCGTTGCGGGCGGAGCCGCGGCCGTGGGCCCTCGAGGATTCGGTGCTCGTCGTCGCCTCGATGTTTCTTACGCTGCAGGACTCCGAAGCGCGCCGGGAATCCCGTATGGCTGCCGTGTATGCGGCGCTTCCGGCAGCACTTGCGGACTTTGTCACGACGTCGGCGAGTGAATGGGAAACTCCGCTCGTCGGGGGACCGCATGCGGTTCCGCCGATACCCGATGCAAGCGTGTTCGATGTGCGCACGGCGCCGGTTTCCGTGCGGCCCTCACGATCGCATGCCGGCGCCGACGCCCCCGGGCTGGCGTGGCTTTCTGCACCCACTGACGATGGCTCCCGCGGTAGCAACGGCTGGGCGGTCGCGGGCCGGCTGACGGCCGACGGCGGCGCGATCGTGGCCAACGACATGCACCTCGGTCTATCGACGCCGAATATCTGGTATCGCGCATCGATGGTGTGGCGTGACACGCGACCGCGTCACCTGACCGGAATCACACTTCCGGGCGTGCCGTGGCTGGTTGCGGGCAGCAATGGGGACGTCGCGTGGGGGTTCACCAATTCAACCGGCGATTGGAGCGATCTGGTCGTCGTCGAGCCCGACCCGGCAGACGCCACTCGTTACCGCACCCCGTCTGGAATGTTGCCCATCTCAACTGTGCACGAGACGATCGCGGTCAAGGGGGGCGCAAACGTTGCAGTCGACGTCCGCGAGACGATTTGGGGCCCTATCATTGACCGAGATCCGAGCGGGCGTGAACGTGCTGTCGCGTGGGTACCGCTGCGCGAAGGCGGCATGAACGGCACATTCGCCACGGTGGAGGTCGCGGAGACGCTCGAGCAACTCTTCGACGCCGCAGCGCACGCCGGGATCCCTGCGCAGAACATGGTTGCTGCCCAGCGCGACGGACGGATCGGCTGGGCAATCGCCGGGCGTATTCCGCGTCGCGTCGGCTACGACGGACGCCTTCCGACCTCGTGGGCCGATGGCACGCATGAATGGGACGGGTGGCTTGCGCCGGCCGAGTATCCGCGTCGGATCGATCCTCCGGAGGGGCGCATCGTAACCGCCAACAATCGCCTGGTCGATGACGCTGCGCTGCGCTTACTCGGCGACGGAGGTTACGATCTCGGCGCCCGGGCGCGACAGATCAAGGATGACCTCGATGCGATCACCCGGGCGTCGGCGCTCAACATGCTTACCGTGCAGCTCGACGACCGTGCCATCTTCCTGTCGCGTTGGCGCGACCTCCTGCTGCAGACGCTGTCGGCACCTGGTGTCGGTGATTCCGAACCACGGAGAGAGCTGCGCCGGGTGGCGGGCGAGGCATGGACGGGTCGGGCGGCGGTCGATTCGGCCGCCTATCGCATCGTGCGTGAATTTCGGCTGCGGGTGGGAGAACTAGCTTTTGCGCCGCTGACCGAGCGCATTCGGCGCGTCGACGCGAAATATTCGGCGGCGGCCGGCCGGGGTGGCGAGGGTCCGCTGTGGGCGCTCGTTTCGCAGCGTCCGCCGCATCTGCTCGATCCGAAGTTCAAGACCTGGACGGATCTCCTGGTGGCCGCCTCCGATCGCGTCGCTGACGATGCGAACAAGGCCGGCGGAATCGCGACTTACGTCTGGGGTCGAGCGAATACGGTACGGATCAGGCATCCCCTCAGCACCGCCGTGCCGATGCTCGGGACCTTCCTCGATATGCGCGCGGTGGAGCTTCCCGGCGATTCGAACATGCCGCGCGTGCAAGGGCCGACGTCCGGCGCTTCCGAGCGCTTTGCGGTCTCACCCGGGCGGGAACAGGACGGCTATTTCCACATGCCGACCGGCCAGAGTGGACATCCGCTGTCGCCGCACTACCGGGACGCGAACGCCGCGTGGGTTGACGGCGAGGCGACGCCGTTTCTTCCTGGCTCGACCGTGCACACGCTCACGCTGCGACCGGTGCGCACCGCTGCGTCCACGGAGGCCGCCCAGACTAGATAGATTCGCCATCCTTGCGGCACCCGAAGAAGAGCCGTACTAAGCCAACATAGTCTCGCCTGTTGCCGTTTTGTCCTCGGAAATTATTGCCAAGCGGTATGGGGACGGATAGCGATCCGAGTCAAATTCTCTCAAAGTCGCAAGGCGCGGGCATTTTCGGCAGACTTCCCTCTTGGTGGCTTCATTGTTAGATTGTGACCAATGTACATTCCAAGACTCAACATGAGGCAATGCGTGGGGATGGCCTCGACTGGCCGAATAACCCGGTGCACGAGCTTCCGGCATATCGCACGAGTAAGGGCGTCATACCGATTCGCCGGGACAGATCCGGCAGGACGTATCGATGCGCTTGAATATGTGCCGGAATTCCTGAGCAGATATATTCAGAATTAAAGGTAGCCTGAGCCTTGCGCAGGCCCACACACGTCGGGAAAACTCATGTTCGACCACGTCAAATTCGGAGTCAGCGACTATGTAGCGAGCAAAGCGTTCTTCCTCAAGGCACTCGAACCGCTCGGCGTAGCCATTGTCTCGGAGGGACCGCCGACATACGGTATCGAGCTTAGCTCACAAAGCAAGGCTTCATTGTGTCTGCACCAAACCGAGGAGAAGCCGGCGCATCTTCACTTGGCATTCACGGCCGAGACTCGCCAGCAAGTCGAAGCTTTCTATCGCGCGGCTCTGGAGGCGGGTGGGAAAGACAATGGCGCGCCTGGTCTGCGCCCGCACTACCACGGGAACTACTATGCAGCTTTCATCATCGGTCCGGACGGGCATAACATCGAAGTAGTTTGCCACGAACCCGAGGCCTAAACCCTCCATCGGGGACGTTCAGAAGCGGGCTTCACCGAGGCACCGACCTGTAACCTCTCGCGAGCCTCGATTCATCATTTCCGCTGAGGGCCGCTTTCTGCTCAGGCGACCGGCGGCTTCGAATCGAAATCCGGTGCTGGGGAATTCGCATGCAGAAGTGTGCCGTTCACGAAGGCGGACGTGTGTGCGCTCCGTGTGCACCGACATCCCGTAGGGACGCGTCCGCGTTCTAGATTCTGAGTAGCACGTCGCGATGGAGCGAAGGCGGTCGTGCCCGCACGGCGGTAAAATTACCAGTTGCCCCAAATAATCTATTGGACCGACTGAACGTCAAAAACATCAACCAAATGAATGACTTGTCGTGCCGATTGTGTGTCGCGCCGATGATGGATCGGTGCGATTCACGCTCAACATCAATCGGTTGCGGACCAGCGTGTGCAGTTCGTGTGCACGCACTGCTTAGCTGCGCTACGCTGCAGCGCGCCGCATTGCGGTATCCACAGACGCTCGGCGCTCGTCGAGCGGACCCTGTCGGTAGCGGACCGT
Source organism: uncultured beta proteobacterium (assembly GCA_963777455.1). Lineage (GTDB taxonomy): Bacteria > Pseudomonadota > Gammaproteobacteria > Burkholderiales > Casimicrobiaceae > PALSA-1003. The sequence continues at coordinate 614,728 of CAVZQQ010000004.1, read as the reverse complement.
TGCCAGCCAAATATTATTTGTGTAAGCTACTGTGTAAGGAGTGACACATGGCTACCAATCTTGCCCTGGATCCGGATCTGATTGAACGCGCAGTAAAGGTGAGCGGTGAAAAGACCAAGAAGGCGGCGGTTACGCGCGCGCTGGAGGAGTTCATCACCCGCCGCAGCCAGAAGCGCCTGGCCGACTTAATGGGAAAGCTCGAATGGGATGAGTCGTTCGACTACAAGGGCGAGCGTTCTCGCCGGTGACCCTGTTCGTCGACACGAGCGTCTGGTCGCTCGCATTCCGCCGCGACCAAGCCTCCACCGCTCCTGAGGTCGGCATATTGCGCCATGCTCTCGAAGGCGGCGAAACTATCGTGGTCACAGGTCTCGTCTTGCAGGAATTGCTGCAGGGATTTTCGGGCCCGAAGGCGCGAAAGGACATCATTGACCGCTTTGCGGCGCTGCCGTTACTGGCTCCGAACCGGCAGGACCACATCGACGCCGCAGATCTGCGCAATCGATGCCGTCGCGCTGGGTTGCAAATCGGCACCATTGACGCCGTGATCGCGCAGCTCTGCATTCGTCACGATCTTATGCTGCTGACAACCGACAACGATTTTGTCCTCGCCGCGCGACATTGCGCACTGCGATTTTGGACGAAGGCGCGCTAGCCATTGGCTTGTCGTCTCGCAGCGGGTCGGAAATCGGCCACGTCCGGACGTTTGTGAACCGATGGCGGTCTCGTCCGAGACCGGTCAGTGTGGGACCATTTCGTTGCTCGTTCGCAGTGTCTGGGAATACGAGCGAGGCCCAATCGATCTTCCATGGAGAGGATCATGAAGCTTCCAGTAGCGCTGTTACGGCCTAGCGGGTTTCTTCCACTTACCATGTCGGGCGCCGCGCTCTTGGTAGTCCTGACACACATTGCGATCTTCGGCGTTGCGCGCGAGGCCGACGAGGGAGCTGCGGCTCATTTTAGGCAGATTCTCATGGCGGGACAATTGCCGGTCGTAGTTTTCTTCGCAATTCGGTGGTTTCGAAAGGATCTGCGAGGAACGCTTGTCGTCTTGGGATTGCAGACGCTGGCGATTGTCGTAGCAATATCGCCCGTGCTCGTGCTAGGGCTGTAGCGCAGGCGGAAGCAACACCAACGATCGCGATTCCACTGGAACGTCCGCGCTCGAATAGCCGTGCTCGCCCACTTTGGGTCGTGAACCGTCATCCAATGACGGGCGGCTGACGGCCAACTGCAGCCGGTCGGTGTCGCCGTCAAAATTTCCGGTAAGCGGTCATTCCGAACGACCGCCCCGCGTCACATCGAGGCGCTTGAATTCGAAATTGCGTCTCGATTTGCCGGCCGCCGCGCCGCTCAGAACCGCAGCAGATTGCCCGTACCTTCGAGGGGCACCCAGAAGTTGATCCCGTCGCTGCACGCACTGTGTGGGCGGGTCAACGATCCTGTCGCCACGTTGGCGATGAAGCTCAAATCCGCGGCCCTGAATACAGTGACGGACCCAGTAACGAAGTTCGTGACCAGAATGCGCTCGCCGTCGAAGCTCGTTCCGCAGGGGTGGTTCAGATTGTTGTTCGCATCCGCAGTGATCGTCGCCACCACGTTGCCAGTGCTAGCCTGGACCACCGTAATCGAGTTGTCTTCGATGTTCGGCACCCAGATGTTGGCCCCGTCGAACACGGGGAATAGCGGACTCGCGCCGACAGATACTGTCTGGAGTATGTTGCCGCTACCATCGAGCTTGAAGAGCTTGCCGGCATAGCTGTCGGTAACCCAGATGTTTGCACCGTCGTAAAGAATTCCCGCGGGCTGTGCGAACCCGGTGGTAACCGTGTTTACGACGTTATACGGGGGCTGTGGAGAGATGATTGACACCGTCCCGCCACCGTTGGCGGTCCAGAGGTTCGTGCCGTCGAAGGCGATGGCGAAGGCACCGTCCCCAAGGGTGCTGGAGGCAACGGTGACCGCACCCGGCGGCTGCGTGGGATCGATCACATAGAGGTTGCCGGGCGCCTCGCTGCCCGCCACAAAGACTTTGCCGGCGGCTACCAAAACGCCCCCGGCTGCGTTCGCTCCCGTCCAGGTGCCTAGCACCTTGCCTGTACTGGCCTGCACCTGGATCACTCGGTTGCCTCCGAAGTCCGACGCCCAAATGGCGGAGCCATCGGCCGCGCAAAATTGCGGGGAGCTACCCGCCGCAATCGTCTGCAGTGCCCCTAGGGTTTGTGGCGTTGACAATTCATTGAGCGCCGCCCGCCGGCTCGCTCGCGTAAGCCCTTGATCGAGCGACCGTTGCAGAAAGGTTGTCATCTGTACACGGGTGACGGTTTCGTTCGGGCTGAATGTGGTCGGAGTGGTCCCCTTCGAGACGCCGGTGACATAGGCTTCCATGATGCCGGGGCAGAACGCGGCCCCGACCCCGGAGACATCGGTATACGGAAACGGATAGTCAACGCCCCCGCAAAGCTCCTGACCCTGCACGGGCGCAATGCTCACACTTGCGATCCCGAATCCCAGCGCCAAGAACCAACGCGAAACGCGACGGGAATCGCGAAAGCTGTATTCCATGGGGTTCTCCCTGAGGTAAGTTGCGGACTTGAGGCCGTCCTGACGGCCGTTGCACAGCAGCGTAGAACTACCCTCAGGAGAGGTCAACTTGCCGTTTCTGGCGGAAGCAAATCCATCTGCCCCACCGCTCACGATCCGACGCCCGATCGAGGCCCTTGAAACCGTGATTGCGCCTCGATTTTGCCGCCGCCCACCCGCTCAGAACCGCAGGAGATTGCCGCCGGTAACTGTCACCCAGAAGTTGATCCCGTCGGCACACGGGATGTTCGGAAATGCGGAGGTTCCCGTTGTCACGTTGGCGATGAAGCTCAAATCCGCGCTCTTGAACAGGGTCACGCTGCTTCCCGATCTGTTCGTCACCATGACGCGCTCGCCGTCGAAACTGCCCCCCGTGGGACTGACCAGCTTGTTGCTCGCATTCGCGGTTATGGTGGCGACCACGTTACCGGTAGCCGCCTGGACGATCGTGATCGAGTTATCGCCCAGGTTCGGTACCCAAATGTTGGTACCATCAAATGCAGGAAATTGGGGCAGGTTGCCCACAGTTACGGTCTTGACGATGTTGCCCACGGAATCGAGCTGCAACAGTGCGTTCTTGCCGAAGTCGGTGACCCAGATGTGCGAACCGTCATAGAGAATGCCCCATGGATTCGTGAAGCCCGTCGTGACGGTAGTTACCGGGTAGGGGGTCGTTGACTGCGGCGTAATGATCGACACCGAGCCCGGAGGGCCCTCGTTTGCCGTCCAGAGGTTAGTACCATCGAAAGCTATGCCCTGGGGACTGACCCCAAGGGTAGTAGCCGCCACCGTGACCGCCCCTGGTGGCAGCGTCGGATCGATTACGTATAAGCTGCCCGGCGAAGTGGTGCCGGTGACAAAGATCTTGCCGGCGGCTACCAGGACGCCATAGCTATCGGTCGCTCCGGTCCAGGTACCCAGTATCTTGCCGGTATTGGCCTGCACTTGGACCAGCTGGCCTAAAGTGGTAGTCCAAATGTCCTGGCCGTCGGCTGCGCAGGATTCCGGGTCCCCTTCCACGGCAATCGTCTGCATCGCGTTGGTGGTCTGCGGGACCCACGACTGATTAAGCTCCGCCCGCCGGCTGCCGCGCGCAAGCCCCTGATCGAGCGAGCGCTGCAGGAAGGTCGTCATCTGCACACGCGTCACGTTTTCGTTCGGGCTAAAGGTAGTCGGCGAGGTGCCCTTGGAAACGCCGGTTACATATGCTTCCATGATGCCGGGGCAGAACGCCATCCCAACCGCGGACACGTCAGTGTAGGGAAACGGATAGGTTGTCCCGCCGCACATTTCCTGAGCCTGCAGCGGGGCAATGCTCATCGTACTTGCGACTCCGAATCCGAGCACCAAGAGCCGACACGAGCAACGACGTGAGCGATTTATGCGCCGATCCATGATGATCTCCCTTACGTGAGTTACAGGCGTGACGACCGTGCTGGCGGTCGCTGCGCGCCAGCGTAGGACGCGGTCGGTGGATTCGCGTGTCGCTCACCGCAGCGCGCCTGGACTGGGTACGGAGTTATTGCCCCGCCGCTTGGTTCGCAGATACGTAAACCAGTCGCCGTCCTCCTCCACGATTGCGTAGGGCGCATCATCATCTTCTGCACAGTCCCGCCAATGACCGCCGCAGGGCTCTTGAACCACCAGAACAATGGCGCCGTCCGGGTGTGCCGAACCTGCCGCAATTAGTGAATCGCGCGGCGCCTGCTGCATGAACGGAAGACGGTCGGGAAAATGCATGACCTTGAATCCGGCGGGCGAACCGATCACGACGACCGGGCCCGAATAGTCGTCACTGCACTCGAGGATGGATAACATCCTGCCGGTGCTTGCCCTGCGCAGCAACAAAGCATCGTCGCCGGGAAGGGCGCAGCCCGGGTAATCCGCCGCCAACTGCCGCATCGATTGCTGCAACGCTGCAACACGTTCAACGGTTTCCTTCCCGACTGACGCGCTCGTCCCTTCTTCAAGGGGCAACCACTTCAAACCCGAGCTGGCGGAGAATTGCGGCACGCCGTCATGCACGATTGGTGTGACATAGCCCGTATCGCGCAGAAAGGCGTCGAGGCTTCCGTGACCAGGTGACTCAATCACGGAGGCGTCGCCGATTTCGCCGGCGATGGCGCCAAGTGCGCCAGCGATATACATGTCGCGCGCAAGAGGCGTTCGCGCCCGTGCAAATTGTCCGCGGGCTTCCTCGGGATATTGTTTGAGCAGAGCGGTCAGCGCTCCGGCCAGCGTGCCCTGATTGACGCAACCGGATGACTCATCCAGGTGAGGCTGGTTGACAAACTGATTGACGACGCGAAAGCCGGTTCTGCCAAGCTCCGCGATCAACGCGTCGGCGCCCCAGCCCAGGCCGCTGCAATCGCGCATTTGCCTTGTCGCTATCGCATCGAGTCGCTCTTGCAACGCCTCCGACCATGGGGCTGCATCGAGCACCGTTCTCCGCGGCGGAAATGGCGAAGGTTTTTCCGGGACGCCCCCGGCGGTTTTACGCCCGAACACCGCTTCCTCCATGAGCGTGCCAATCGCGGCGCGAACGACCGCCTGATCTGCCGTTCGGGTCGGCCTTGGGCCCAAAATGCCGAGTAGCGCGTCGGCGACCTGTTGCCGTGAGCAGCGGTACCTGTTGCTCGATGGGTCGTCAGGCGGGTTCAATCGTGGCAGCAGCGTCGGGATTGCGGGCCGCGACGCCGGTCCCATTGCGCCGAGCAACTCGACGAGGCTCGGATCGCACAGCCAGTAGCCGGGCGGCGGCTCTTCGATCGAGCGAGCGGCGGCCCCGACCAGATACGCGACTGCCCCGTTCGCCGCGGCAAGGCGCTCCTGATAACACGCCCGGTAGCCGCCGGGTCCGGCGGTCTCGCGCTCGATCTGGCAGATCGCCACGAGCGCGGCGCCCGACGAATCGGGGTACCCCTCGTCCAGTTGTGCCTCGAGGTAGGGAACGGCAGCCGGACCTGCCGTGGACAGCCAGCGACTGAAGAGCAGCAGATCGCCGAAGTGCTCGAATTGTCCGGCATTGCCCTTCAAAGCGACCGCGATGACGCGACTTCTGCTGTCATCGGTCAACTGGGTAAACAGGCGAGGAAAATCTCCGGTGGCATCCCACGGCAGCGAATGATAGTAGCGAACAGGGTCAATGGAATGCAGCTTGCCGTCACGTGTCTGCAGGTCGATGGTCTGTGCAGTGGATCCGCCGGATCCCGGAAGCGTGAAATCTGGCGTGTAGGCGCCTGCCGTTGGTCTGGCAGGAGGTGTGAATCCCGCTGAATACTCGCACTCCGTGTCAAATGAGGAAATAGTTACGATGTCCGGGCTGACGCACTGCCATCGAACGCGGCCGTTCGCAAGCCGTGGGACGAGATAGATGCGGCGCCAGTCGTCCCCGCCGCGGGCGAGCCGCAACGTGACGATTCCCGTTGCGCTTATGCGCAATTCGACGGATGCCGGCGGCGTCGGGTCACCGATGTCGTGCATCGAGGCCGGAAATCGCATGTAGGTAACGTAGAACTCTGAGAACATGGGGCGAAGGCTGCGCGCGAACTGCAGTGCTTCGCGCACGATGTCCGGGGAAAGCTCAAGCTCATGCCGCTGATCCGCGGCGCCCACTTGGGTCGCAAACAGCAACGCCGTGATCAAGGCCGCGCCCGGCCAGCGTCGGGGTGAACGAAGGTTTTTGCCGCTGCCAGCCTGCATACGAAAAGGTCTCCGGTGAACGGCGAATCGACGTCGCTCGGGCCGAGTTCATGCCAGGATTAATTATCCTCTAATCCGGCGGTGACTTTTGGCGCAATTCTGACCAGGCCGCCATGAATTATGGAAAAGCTATGACGTCGCGCACACGTCGCGAGGCCGCGCAGTCGCGCGATATTGCATTTTGGATCTGACCTGAGTACGAAATTTGTGGCCAAGCAGTCTGTGAGTCCTGATGGTAATTTAACCATGGAGGGACTGACAGATGAAGAAGCGGTTTACAGAGGAACAGGTCATCCGGATCTTGCGGGAGGCTGAGACGACGGGAACGCCGATTCGCGATGTATGCCGCCGCCACAGCATCACCGAGACGACGTTCTTCCGCTGGCGCAACAAGTACGGGGGGATGGAGGTGTCTGATGCGAGGCGCCTCAAAGAACTCGAGCACGAGAACGCCAAGCTGAAGCGGCTGGTCGCCGAGCAGCTTCTGGTGATCGACGGGCTGAAGGAGTTTGCCGGAAAAAAATGAGTTCCCCGGCGGGTCGGCGTGTAGCAATGGAGCAGCTCACGCGTCGGGGAGTTTCGCAACGAGCAGCCTGCCGCTACCTGGGATGCAGCCGGCATGTGGCGCACTATCGCTTGCGCCAACCGGAGAAGGATCGGCTCTTGGGAGAGCGCTTGATGAGCACGGCGCAGAAATATCCCCGCTTCGGTTACCGCCGCAGCGCGGTCTGGGTCGACGAAGGCTTGCGCCGGGTACCGCGACTGTGGCGGCAGCTTGGGCTGAATCTGCCCCGACGCCGTCCACGTCGGCGCCGTTGTGGAACCGACCTGCGCGTGCTCGGTGCGACCCACCCCAATAGCGTGTGGACCTACGACTTCGTGCACGACCGGTTGGCCACCCAGCGCACGATCCGCCTGCTGTGTGTGCTCGATGAACATACCCGGGAGTGCCTGGCGATCGAGGTCGCCCGCTCGCTTACCTCGCGGGACGTCATCCTGACTTTGACGCGCTTGATGCGGCTGTATGGCAAGCCGCAGTTCATCCGTTCCGACCAGGGTGCCGAGTTCACCGCCGGCGCGGTCATGCGCTGGCTGCGCGATCAGCAGATCGGACCGCACTTCATTCCGCCCGGCAAACCGTGGCACAACGGCTTTGTGGAGAGTTCCAATGGCAAGCTCCGCGATGAATGCTTGAACCGGGAGTGGTTCCGCGACCTGCGCGAAGCGCGGACCCTGATCGAAGCTTGGCGCCAGTTCTACAACAACGAGCGGCCGCACAGCGCCTTGGGCTATCGCCCGCCGGCTCAGGTCGCCGCTCGATCGGCTATTATTGCGCCGCAACTCACCGGCTGAATGGCTACAAAAAACGTACTCAGGTCAATCCGATTATCTATTGGACAGACCGAGCGTCGAGAATCTCAAGCGAATGAATGACTTGTCGCACCGATTGTGTGTCGCGCCCATGATGGACTGGACCGACCGGCATTGCCGGTATTTCCTGCGCCTCGTGAGCCCGCGCTGCCGACTATATACCGAGATGATTACGACCGGCTCCCTGATGTTCGGCAACGTACCCGCGACAGCTCGACTTCGATCCCGCCGAGCATCCCATCGCCCTGCAACTCGGCGGCAGCGATCCAGCGGCGCTGGCGCATTGCGCGCGCCTGGGTGAGGCGTGGGGCTACGACGAGATCAATCTCAACGTAGGCTGCCCGTCGGAGCGCGTGCAAACAGGCAGTTTCGGCGCCTGCCTGATGGCGGAGCCGCGGCTGGTCGCCGATTGCATCGTCGCGATACACGATGCGGTTGCGCTTCCGGTTACGGTCAAGCACCGCGTTGGCATCGATGCGATACAGGAGTATGCGTTCGTGCACGATTTCGTCGCCGCCGTGGCGCAGGCTGGCGCGACCGCGTTTCTCGTGCATGCGCGCAACGCAATCCTTAAGGGCCTGTCGCCGAAGCAGAACCGCGAATTGCCACCGCTCAAATACGACTACGTGCATCGACTAAAGCGTGATTTCCCCGATCTGACGATCATCATCAACGGTGGCATCGGAACGCACGAAGCGATCGCGCGAGAACTTGAGCATGTCGACGGCGTTATGATCGGCCGCACGGCCTATCACGATCCGTGGCTGCTTGCCGAGGCTGATCGTTATTGTTTCGAGGAAGGCCCTGGGACACCGCCGAATCGCTCGCGCGCCGAGGTCGTCGCGGCGCTGACGCCATACGCGGAGACGCAACTCGCGCAGGGTGTTAGTCTGCGCGCCATCGCGCGCCATGTCCTTGGGCTCTACCACGGCAAGCCGGGCGCTCGCGCCTGGCGGCGCATCCTCTCGGACGAGGTGCAACTTAGGGGCGCCGGCCCGGAGCTATTCTTGCGCGCTCTGCGCGAGGTAGAGCCCGAGGACCTCCTCGCAACCCAGTGAGACTACATCAGTTCGTCCGCGATGTACGCGTGGACGATGCTGTCGAAGTCAACATCAGCCTGCATACCTAGGGTCAGGGCCAACAGCGGCGCGAAGCGGGCAGGCCAGGTCGCGACGATACGCTCGATCGCCAGATCGGGCTGCCACTTGACGTGGTTGGCAACAGCGTCTCCGGCAATGCGGCGTAGCGCAGCCACCGCCTCGGCCATCTCGACCTCGAGACCTGGCACGTTGATCGAGCGCGTGTGCCCGAAGCTCGCCGCCGGCACCTCGTGTCCGGCGATCAGGTTAGCAACCGCCGCGCGCGGCGACGACACCCATACCCGCGTGCGCGGGCTGACGGGGCAGAAAGCATCGCGGCCAGACAGCGGCTCGCGGATGATGCTGCTCGCGAACGACGATGCGGCCTTGTTCGGCTTGCCCGGGCGCACCGTAATCGTCGGCAATCGCAACGATCGCCCGTCGATGTAACCCTTCCGGGTCATGTCGTAGACGAGCAATTCTCCGATCGCTTTTTGCGCGCCGTACGAGGTCTGCGGCGTCACCGGAGCGTCGTCGGGTACCGGATCGGGCAACGTGCCGCCGAAAACCGCTAGCGAGCTCGCGAAGACAACCTTGGGCGGCCGGGCGAGCCTGCGGCATTGCTCGAGTAACACGCGCAGCGCATCTACGTTGACGCGCATGCCGCTGTCGAACTCGGCTTCAGCCTGCCCGCTAACCACCGCCGCAAGGTGAAATACCGAGTCCGTATCGGGTGCCACTGCCCGTTCCATTACGGCGGGGTTCGCGACATCGCCGGTGATCACGGTCACGCGCGGATCGGAGAGGTTCCCCGCGATGACATCGAGCAGCACCAGTTCGGTCACTGCGCCAGCTTCTCCGCGCGCGTTGGTGAGCGTGGCGCGGGCGAGCAGAGCCCGGGCAAGACGGCTGCCCAGAAAGCCGGCAGCGCCGGTGACCACGATGCGCATGACTTGCTCCGCCAGAAGGAAAACGTTCCGGACGAACGCACTCGCCCGATGACCTGCCTCATTATAAGATGGCGACTCCCCACATGCCCTCGAGGAAGCCATGCCGCGTCCCATCCATTTCGAAATCCACGCCGAGAACCCGCAGCGCGCGATCAGGTTCTACACGGATCTGTTCGGCTGGACGTTCAGCAAATGGAACGGCCCGCAGGACTATTGGCTGATCAAAACCGGTGAGCCGGGGACGCCCGGCATTGACGGCGGCCTGCTACCGCGCCGCGGCGCCGGGCCGGCACCGATGCAGGCGACCAACGCGTTTGTCTGCACTGTGGACGTGGCCGACCTCGATGCGGCGATCCGCAAGGTCGGCGATCTGGGCGCCAAGATTGTCGTGCCCAAGATGGCCATCCCGGGTGTGGGCTGGCTCACCTACGCGCACGACACCGAGGGCAACATTTTCGGCATGATGCAGATGGACGCCAAGCGCGAAATGACGCTGGCAGCGATTGCCGACGCCAAGGTTGCGCGTGCGTGCGCCGCGGTCGCCACGCAGAGCTGCGCGGTGGTTCCCGATTTCCTGCCACCGCCTGTCATCATGGCGCTTGCGGCGGCGGCCCGCCGTCGCGACGCCGCCGGCGAGTTCCGCGCGGCCGGAGTCGGGCGCGGCCCGGCCATCGCGAGCGCAGCGACATCCGCGGCGATCGGACGCTGTGGCTCGACGATCAGGCGCCCGCTCCCGCCGAACGGCCGCTGTGGCAGGCGCTGGAGCAGCTGCGCATCGCGCTTAACGAAGCGACGTTTCTCGGCCTGTTTGCCTTCGAGGGCCATTACGCGCTCTATCCGCCGGGCGCATTCTATCGCCGGCATCGCGATTGCTTCCGCGACGACGACGCGCGCGTCCTCTCCTGTGTGCTCTATCTTAACGAGGCGTGGACGACGGCTGATGGCGGCGTGTTGCGTCATGTACCTGCCCGGGGATACGCTGCGCGACATCCTGCCGGTCGGTGGCACGCTGGTGTGCTTCCTGGCCGACCGCTTCGAGCATGAAGTGCTGCCTGCGAGGCGCGACCGCCTGGCCATCGCCGGGTGGTTCCGGCGGCGAAGACCGGTAGTGCGGGTGCTAGAATCGTCGCGCTTCCGCGGGTGCGACCGATGCCCGCGCTCTGGCCATGTCAGCCGTGTCATTCGCACCTGCGACGCTCATTATCGCCACGCGCCAATCGGCGCTCGCGCTATGGCAGGCGCAGCATGTCCGCGAGCGCTTGCGCGAGTCGCTACCCAGCCTGCCGCGTCGATTTGCTGGGCCTGACGACACAGGGTGATCGCAAGCTCGATCAACCGCTCGCGGACATCGGCGGCAAGGGACTGTTCATCAAGGAACTCGAGGAGGCGCTTGGCCGACGGGCGCGCCGATCTCGCCGTGCATTCGCTGAAGGATGTCCCGATGGACATGGTGCCGGGCTTCACGCTGGCGGCGATCTTGGCGCGCGAGGATCCCCGCGACGCATTCGTCTCCAATGCATACTCGACCCTCGCCGCGCTGCCGCCGGGCAGCGTGGTCGGCACATCGAGCCTGCGGCGCGAGGCGCAGCTGCGCGAACGCTATCCGCAGCTGGTGGTCGAGCCGCTGCGCGGCAACGTCAACACGCGGCTGCATCGCCTTGATCAGGGCAACCAGGCCGCAGTCATTCTCGCCAGCGCGGGGTTGAAGCGGCTTGGCTTCGCCGAGCGCATCACGGCGCTGCTCGAACCTGAAGAGAGCCTGCCGGCGATCGGCCAGGGCGCCTTGGCTGTGGAATGCCGCGCCGATCGCTCCGACGTCGTGGCTGCGCTCGAGCCGCTCGCCGATGCGCGAGACGACTTTCGCGACCGCGGCCGAGCGCGCGTTCGGTCGCAAGCTCGCGGCGAGTTGTCGCACGCCGCTCGCGGCGTACGCGGTCGGACGCGACGAGGGGCTGTGGCTGCGGGGTTCATCTCGCCAGCCGCGACGGCCGCCACGCTCTGCGCGGAGCGAGCGTCCGCTGTGGTCGCCGCTACGCGCGCGATGCAGAAGCGCTCGGCGCGGCGCTGGGCGATGAGTTCCTTGAACGCGGCGCCGCGGCGATTCTGGCGGAGATACCGTGAGCGGCGCGCTCAACGGCGCGGGCGTGGTCGTCACCCGCCCGGCCCGCCAGGCCGCTGCGCTGTGCCAGCGAGATTGCCGCGCTGGGCGGCAGGCCGCTCGTGTTTCCGGCCATCGTGATCACTGCCGCCGGCGGACGAAGCGCCGCTGCGAGAGGCGCAAGCGAATCTGGCGCGCTACGACATCGCCATTTTTGTCAGCGCCAACGCGGTCGAATTCGGCGTCGGCGATCCCGCCGCATGGCCGGCGCAGGCTGCTGGCGCTTCGCGCCGGGCCCGGGCACCGCCGCCGCGCTGGCCGCAGTCGGCATCCGCCATGCCCGCGTGCCGCGACGACCATGGACAGCGAAGGCCTGCTGGCGCTGCCCGAGCTCGCTCGATGTCGCGGGCAGGCGCATCGTCATCTTTCGCGGCGACGGCGGCCGCGAGCTGCTTCGCACCGCGCTGGAGGCGCGCGGGGCCCACGTCGTGCAGATCGAGTGCTACCGCCGGGCGCAGCCCGCAGCCGGCGCCGCCGGTTTGATCGAGGCCTGGCGCGCCGAGCCGCGTCGACGCGGTGACGCTCACTTCCAGCGAAGGCCTCGACAATCTCTGGGCGATATTCGATGCCGAGGGGCGCGCCTATCTCAGCGCGACGCCGGCTTTTGTGCCGCACACGGCCATCGCCGAGCACGCCGGTAGCCTCGGCCTGCGCTCGGTCATCGTTACGCCGCCGGCTGATGCCGGGCTGGTCGCATCATTGCTAGAATACTTCGCCGCTCACCCGCGGCCCAGCTGAGCTCACATCGATGCCTCCGGATATCCTTGTTACCGCGTCCTCTGCCGCCATTCCTCTACGATCCGTTGAAGGCGGACTACCGTTGCCACGATTACGTTCAGGCCAACGACCGGGCCGGGTTGCTGGCGGCAGAGGGCGCACGCGTTCGCGGCCTGGTACAGAGCGGTGGCACCGTGACGCCAGCGACGCTGCTCGAGCAGTTGCCGAAGCTTGAGATTATTTCGGTATTCGGTGTCGGCTACGATGGAGTGCCCGTCGCGTACTGCAAACAACGGGGTCTGAAGGTGACCAACACCCCAGATGTGCTGACCGACGACGTTGCCGACGTGGCGCTGCGCTTGATCCTGATGACCGGCCGTGGTTTCGCCCGCCTGAACCGCTTCGTCCATGCCGGCCAATGGGAAAAGCGTGGGCCCGAGCTGACGACCAAGCTCAGCGGGCGGAAGGTCGGAATCCTTGGTCTCGGGCGCATCGGCAAGGCGATCGCGGCAGCGCGTCGCGGCGATGGGGATGAAAGTCGCCTACACCGGACGCAAGCCGCAGGACGTGCCCTACGAGTACGTGCGCGACTTGAAGTCGCTCGCCGCCGCGGTCGACTTCCTCGTCGTTGCCTGTCCCTGGCGGCGACGCGACGCGGAATATCGTCAATGCCGAGGTGCTCGCCGCGCTGGGCAAGAAGGGGACACTGATCAACATCGCCCGCGGATCGATCGTCGACGAACCGGCACTGGTCGCGGCGCTCAAGAGCGGGCATCATCAAGGGCGCCGGGCTCGACGTGTTCGTGGACGAACCGCACATTCCGCCGGAGTTGATGGCGATGGACAACGTCGTGCTGCTCCCGCACGTCGGAAGCGCGACGCGCGAGACGCGGCAGGCGATGGGAGATCTTTGCAAGGCCAACCTCGACGCGTATTTTTCCGGCCAAGGGCGTGCTCACCCTCATTCCCGACCTCGCGTAGCGGCGAAGCGGGCGCTAGCGCACCGCCGCGCAGCCGCGGCGAATGCTGCGGCCTATGCGCGCTCGGGCAACATCACCGCCGGCCAGCGAGGCGAGCACGAGCGTCAAAGCGATCAACTCGTTTGCGCCCCGGGCGCTCGCCCAGCACGAGCATGCCCGGAAACGACGCCGACGACCGGGACGGGCAACGAGGCAAGCGAGCTGACCGCTACCGGCAGCGTACGCGCCATGCGAAACCACGCCCAGTAGGCAAGCGTGCCGGCAAAAAAGATGTTGTAGATCACCGCGAACCAGGTGGCGCCGGACATGGCCGCGAGCGACGCGAGCGGATGCGGATCGAACAAGGGTGCGGCTACCGCGAGCGGTACCCAACCGAGCAGCAGTCATCCAACCGGTCAGCGTGGTCTGCGGCACGGGTGGCGCCCAGCGGCGCAGCAGGACGGTGCCCAGAGCCCATGACATGGCTGCGCCGATGATCAGGATCGCGCCGATGGGAGCGCGGCGCACGTTGAGCGATCTCCTCACCCATCAACACCGCCATGCCGCCCATGCCGACGAGCAGTCCGGCGAGCTTGCGCGGCGACAGCGGCTCGTGCAAGAGCCAAAGCGAGAACAGCACGCTCCAGAGCGGTAGGGTGAAGGCCAGTATCGCCGCGCGGCCGGCGGGCATTTGCTGGATGCCAAACACGATCAGCCAATTCCAGCCCGGCGATGTTGAACAACGCGAGGACGGCCAGGCGCGGCCACCATGCGCGCGTGACGCGCGTCGACTCGCCAGAAAGTTTCGCGATGAGCAGCAAACCCAGTGCCGGCAAACGGCAGTGTCGCCGCCCGAAATGTCAGTGGGGGGAGCCCGGTGACGCCGAGCTTGAGCAGCGGCCAGTTGCACCCCCACACCAGCGTCAGGATGACGACCAGCAGCAAGCTCGACGCCGGCACCGCAGGGTGTGCGCCGGCCGTCCCCATCGGCGTGCTCACGCCTGCTCGCCGTACTTGGACTGATGCAGCGCACGCGCCTGGGTCACCCATTGGTCGCGCACGATGCGCCCGGGAAACTCCGGCAGGCTGGCGTCGAACTCGGCAATGTCGCGCTCCGACCAGTGGGCGATCTGCCGGAACGTTGCCACGCCGAGGCTGTGCAGCATCCGTTCCAGCACGGGTCCGACGCCGACGATCAGCTTCAAATCATCGGGTTCGCCGGACCCGGCAAGGATGCGCGGCGGTGCATTGGTCTCGATATCGATGACGAGCTGTCGGTAGCGCGCCGTGGCGGTGCGCGCGTCGGCCAGATCCCGGAACAGCTGGCGCCGCTCGCGGGCAAATTCCTCCAGCTGGTCGATTGCCGCGGCGCGATCGGTGAGGCTATGGCGCAACCGTGGGCTTCCTGGTCACGACTGCGGATGATGCGAGCTTTTTCGCCGCTGATGCCGACTGGGTCACCGCGCTCGTCGCCCGCGGGGGCGATGATCGGATCAGCGGCAGGGACCGGAGGGGGCGGCGGCGAAGCCGCGGGCGCCCCGGTGTGCCGCCGCGCGCCGAGCAAGTAACCGGCGACCGCCGCGATCGCGACCAGAATGAGGAGCAATAAGATGATCACGATGCGGCAGACAACTCGGCGCAGCAGTCTCGCGCGACCAGCGAGACCCGCATTCTAGTCGAGCCCGGGCGGCACGGCCAGATGCAGCGCTAGCGCGGCGCGCAACCCTGCTACAATCGATACGCTTCGCGTATCGTTGCTTGCCCAATCAGGTCATGTCCGCTCCCCAGGACGAAACCCGCACGCCCGCCCCCGCGCCACCGCCTTCACGACCATCTGCGACGCAGGGCAACGCGAGCGATTCGGCGCGGCGGGGGCGCTGGCTGACCGGTGCGCTCTTTGCGCTACTCGCGGCAGCGATCGCCGTGATCGGGATCGACGCACATAATCGCGATCGGCAGCTGCGTACTGAAGTTGCGCAGCGACTCACGGAGCAGGACGCCGACGTGAAGGCAACGCGCGCGGCGACGGAATCCGCGCAGGACAGCCTGCGCGACACGCAAGCGAAGATCGCACTGCTTGAAAGTCGCCTTGGCGAATCGCAGACGCAGCAGGCTGCGCTGGAAGCGCTGTATCGTGAACTCGCACCGTCGCGCGATGAGTGGGCATTGACCGAGGTCGAGCAGGTGCTGCTGCTCGCCAGCCAGCAGTTGCAGCTCGCCGGCAACGTGTCGGCCGCGCTCGCCGCCTTGCAGCTTGCCGACGCCAAGCTGCAGCGCCTGGATCGCCCGCAGTTCGTTCCGCTGCGTCGCGCACTTGCGCGCGACATGGACCGGTTGAAGGCGGTGCCGTTCGTCGATGTGCAGGGACTGTCGCTGCGGCTAGACCAGGCGATCGCGGCCGTCGATACGTTGCCGCTCGCTATGGAGGAGCGCCTGCCTGCACCCGCCCAGGAGCCTCCATCGAAGGACGAACCGGGATGGCGCCGCTTTCTCCGGGACGCCTGGCAGGATTTGCGGCAACTGGTGCGTATCGAGAATCTCGATGAGCCCGAGCCGCCGCTGCTGGCGCCGCAACAGCAGTTTTTCCTGCGTGAGAACCTCAAGCTTCGGTTGCTTTCCGCCCGGTTCGATCTCTTGTTCCACGATCAGGCGAACTTTCGCGCCGACCTTGCGGCCGCCGGTATCTGGCTGAAGAAATACTTCGACACGCGGTCGAAGCCAGTCCAGTCGCTGCAGATCCTGCTCAAGGAATTGCGCGCGACCGACATGACGACCGAGTTGCCGGGCCTGGCAGGCAGCCTCGATGCAGTGCGCGTGCTGCAATTGGCGCGCGAGAAGCACATGCGCTGAAAGGTGCGCGCCGGCAATGCGCTTTCTGTTCTGGTTCCTGCTGCTCGCCGTCGCCGCCGTGCTTGCCGCACTGGCGGCGAAGCTCAACACGCGGCTATGCGCTCTTGGTCGCACCACCGTATCGTGTGGAGCTGTCGCTCAATCTGCTGCTCATTTTCATCGTCGTGGGGTTTCTTGTCGCTCTACCTCGGTGTGCGCATGGTGACGCGGACGGCACAGCTGCCCGGCGAGGTGCGCCTCTGGCGCCGTCGGCAGAAGGAACAACGGGCGCGGACGAAGCTCGACGCAGCCGTGGTCGCATTGCTCGAGGGTCGTTACGGCAAGGCCCAGCAGGAGGCCAAGGAGGCGCTAGCGCTACCGCACTCGTCGGGACTGGCCGCGCTCGTCGCGGCGCGCGCCGCGATCGACGTGCGCCAGTTCGACGTTGCCGAGGGTTTTCTTACCCGGCCTGAGGCCCAGGCGACAAGCCTAGCGGTGCCGCGGCTGACGCTCTCCGCCGAGATTGCGCTGGAACAGGGCCAACCTCAGGAAGCGTTGCGGATCCTGGACGCGTTGCGACGCGAAGCGGGACTGCATACGGCGGCGCTGCGGCTTGAGCTCCGCGCAACGCAGGCGGCGCGGCGCTTTGCAGCGATTCCGCCGCTGGTCGAGCAACTGGTCAAGCGCGGCGTGTTCGATGCGGCGCAGGGCGAGCAGGTCAGGATCGCGGCGCAGCGCGAGCAACTGCGTGCCCTTGCCTACGACGCGTCCGGTCTGCGCGATGCGTGGAGTCGCCTGCCGGAAGCGATGCGCACGCAGGCACAGATTGCGCGTGCCGCCGCGCAAAGTTTCCTGCAGTTCGGCGGGGACCGCGAGGCGGCCGATATCGTCGCGCGCAGCCTCGAGCGTGACTTGGAACTCGGATCTGGTCGAACTCTACGGCGAATGCCGATTGGCTGACCCGACGCTACAGCTCGAACAGGCCGAGCGCTGGCTCGCCGCGCACAACCAGGATGCTGCGCTGCTGCGTGTCCTCGGCGCGTTGTGCCAGCGCCAACAGCTTTGGGGCAAGGCACAGACCTATCTCGAGGCAAGCCTGGCGCTCGAAGACCATTGGCGCACGCATTTGGCGCTCGGTGAGATGCTCGGCCGGCTCGCTCGAAGCGAGGAAGCCAATACCCACTTCGTCGCCGCACTGCAGCTGGCGACCGCAGAACTCGATCGCCGCTAGCCGGCGGCGACCCGTCTTATCGCGGCCGCTTACGCTGGGGCTTCGGCCGGTGCTGCATAGGTGAACGAGTCGGCGAAGAATTCCTCTGGCGGCAGAGCGCGCTCCGTGGTGAAGCCACGCCTTGCGGCGTCGATCATTGCCGGGCCGCCGCAGGCATAAATCTGGTGGCCGGATAGATCCGGATAATCGGCCATGACCGCCTTATGCACGAGGCCCGTGCGCCCCGGCCACTGGTCCTCGGGCAGCGGATCGGACAGTACCGGGATGAAGCGAAAATCCCGGCGCTTCGCCTGCCACGTTCCCGGCAGCTCGGGCAGATAGAGGTCGCGCAAACTGCGCACACCCCAATAGAGAACCATCGGTCGTTGCACTTCGTGATGCAGGGCGTGCTCGATCACCGCCTTGATCGGCGCAAAGCCAGTCCCTCCGGCGACAAAGATCAAAGGTTTTTCGGATTCCTCGCGCAGATAGAACGTTCCTAGGGGGCCTTCGAAGCGGAGGATCTCACGCCCTTTGTACTCGTTGAAGAGCGCGCCGCTGAAGTGCCCGCCCGGCACGTGCCGGATATGCAACTCCAGGAGCGCGTCGTCCTCTGGCGCGGTGGCGATCGAGAAGCTGCGCCGGCGACCGTCCTTCAGCAAGCAGATCGACGTATTGCCCGGCGAGATACTGCAGACGCTCGTTCGCGGGCAGCTTGAGCAACACGATTGCGACATCGGGTGCAACTTTGTCGATCTTCTCGATGCGGCAGGGCAGCTTGCGGATCGGAATATCGCCGGCCCGCCTGACTTCGCGCACTTCGATGACGAGCGGCGTCTTGGGCTTGGCCACGCAGAACAGCGCGAAGCCCTCCGCCTTCTCCGCGTCCGTAAGCGTGCCGGGCTGGTACGCGCCGTAATCGACCGCGCCGCCGAGAATTCGTCCCTTGCACGTGCCGCACGCCCCGTTTCTGCAGCCATAGGGAATCATCAGATCCGCGCGCATCGCGGCGGCAAGCACCGTCTCGCCATCGTCGCAGGCGAAGCTGTGCTCGCTGGGTTTTATGGTAATCTGCAACGGCATCGCTGAATCGGCCACCAAGGTTGTTTCGCGCAGGGCACGAGAGTGATACGGGTACTGTTGATCGGCTGCGGCGACATCGCTTTGCGCACCGCCGAGCTGTTGCGCGGCAGAGTTCGCCTCTACGGCCTTACGCGGCGGCCCGAAGACATTCCGCAGGCTTCGTCACCGCGGCATCGTCCCGATCGTCGGTGACCTCGACCGCTATCACAGTCTTGAGCGTGTGCGCGCGGCGCCCTTTGCGGTGTTGCATTTTGCGCCGCCACCGAGTGACGGTCGCGACGACCCGCGCACGAAGCGACTCATCGCCGCGCTGACAAAGGCGCGGATTATACCTCAGCGCTTCGTCTACATCAGCACGCAGCGGCGTCTACGGCGACTGTTCAGGAGCGCGCGTTACCGAGGCACGGCCGCGTCGCGGGCAGACGCCGCGCGCCCGGCGGCGCGTCGCCGCGGAGGATCGGCTGCGGCGCTGGGCCAAGCGCTATGGCGTCAGGCTCGCCATCCTGCGCGCACCCGGCATCTATGCCGAAGACGCGTCTGCCGCTCGATCGATTGCGGCAAGGCACGCCCGTGCTTCGGCCGGAGGACGACGTGTTCACCAATCACGTCCACGCCGATGATCTGGCTCGGGCGACCGTTGCGGCGGCCTTTCGCGGCCGGCCGAATCGCGCCTACAACATCAGCTGACGACGCCGAGCTGCAGATGGGAAGCTGGTTCGATGCCGTAGCGGACGCATTTCAGCTGCCGCGTCCGCCACGCATCTCGTGGGAAGAGGCGGAAACGCGCATCGCGCCCCTGCTCCTGTCGTTCATGAGCGAATCGCGACGGCTGTCCAACGCGCGCATGAAGCGGGAACTGCGGGTGCGGCTGCGCTACCCGACGCCGCAGACATTGCTTGCGGAAGTCGCTCCGCGCGAGCTGAAGAAGCAACTTTCGCTGCCGCTGTGAATCAGCAGGCCACACCGGAGGTCGCAGGGGCCAACGCGTTGGCAGAAAGTTGCTGCGCGACTTGACGCGTACGAGCGGCTCGTCCGCCTCGACAAGCCGATCGGCACGCTGCTGCTGCTCTGGCCGACGTTGACCGCGCTGTGGATCGCGGCGTGGGGCTCACCTTCGTGGATCGTGGTCGGCATCTTCATCCTCGGCACGTTGCTGATGCGCTCTGCCGGTTGCGCGATCAATGATTATGCCGACCGCAATTTCGACGCCTCACGTCGCGCGCACCGCCAACCGGCCGCTGGCGCGACGCGAGATCGCGCCGTGTGAGGCACTCGCCGTGGCTACGACACTCGCACTGTGCGCGTTCCTGCTGACGCTGCGCTTCAACCTCTTCACGATCATCCTGGCGATTCCCGCGCTGGCGATCACGATCGCGTATCCTTTCGTGAAGCGCTTTTTCGCCCTGCCGCAGGCTTTCCTGGGCATCGCATTCTCATTCGGCATTCCGATGGCCTTTGCCGCAGTACAGGCGGAGGTGCCGGCGACGGGCTGGTGGCTCTTCGGCGCCAATGTTTTCTGGGTCGTCGCGTACGACACGGAGTACGCGATGGTCGATCGTGAAGACGACCGGAAACTCGGTTTGCAGACCTCGGCGATCGCTTTCGGCCGCTTCGACGTGTTCGCCGTGATGCTTTGCTACACGGCCTACCTCGGGCTGCTCACCTGGGTCGGCCATGCCGAGGGCTTCGGCCCGTGCTTCTTACTTGGTGTGCTTGCCGCGTCGCTCATTGCATTGTGGCACTTCACGATGATCCGCAAGCGGGGGCGCGCTGGCTGCTTCCGCGCCTTCCTCGGCAATCACTGGGTGGGCCTGGCGATCTTTGCGGGCACGGTTGCCGATTTCGGCATCCGGGTACACCGCTGGCCGGGGTGGCCGAGTTGAAGGAAGGGCTGCTTAGCGCCGCACGCGGCGCAGGCCGGCCACGCGACGAATTATCCCGGCCCCGATCAGGACTAGGAGCGCCGTCACGCCGAGCGCGAGCGGAGACAGCGTAGGCACGGCGATTGCCCCCGATGCCGGCGCCGGGAGGGCACTTACGACTTGGCCGGTGGTGCAATTGAATTCGAGCATGCTGACGAAAGTGATCGCACCACTAAGGCTGGAGCCCGCGTAGGTAGTGATCGTGATCGTGATCGGCGTGTTCGGCGCAAGCCCCCCACCGAACGCCAGAATTTGGAACATTGGATAATCGGCGTTGTACGGACCGATGTTCTTGCCTGTTTCGTCGGAAAACTCTTCGATCGTCCCCACACCAGGTGCGCTGAGCCTTACATCTGCCGAAGCCAGCGCCGTGACGTTGATGAGCGTGTTGACGACGAAGGCATTGCCACCACAGGTGCCCGCGAGCGCAGGTTGTGATCGAAGCAGGCGGATGGACGGTAGCGCGGCACCCGAGCGCTCCACCGGATGCGAACCAGCGGACGCTGCGGTTCCCGCCGGCGCGGCGACGCCCAACGTCACCCAGCAAAGGGCAACGATTCCCGTGCAGGCCTTGATCGCGGCCACATCAATTCGCAAAGCGGAAACCTCCTTGGGCGATACGGGCTCCCTTGGGGAGCCCGCAAAAAGAGCATAGCGGTTGGTTGCAGCGGCGGTCCAGCCGCAGGGTTCGATATTAGCCTCTCCGCAACCCACTGTGGCATCGATACGACGCCGACTGTCGCCGTCTCCCGACACATTTCGCCATTTCGCGCCGATTTCGTGGCCGCTTGCCTCTGTTGGCAACATTGGCTTGGCGCGCCCGCCAGGCGTCCCTCGGCTGGTAAGATGCCCCCGCGCCCGACCTGGCCATAGCCCAGCGACAATATGAAGTACACCGACCTCCGTGATTTCTTGGCCCAGCTCGAGCGCCGTGGCGAACTCAGACGCGTAGCGGTCGAGATCGATCCGAAGCTCGAAATGACAGAGATCTGCGACCGGGTCCTGAAGTCTAGCGGTCCTGCGTTGCTGTTTGAAAAGCCGAAGGGCTTCGCTGGCGCTAGTGGGCGCCAGTGCATTCCCGTTCTCGGCAACCTGTTCGGCACGCCGCTGCGCGTCGCGCTCGGCATGGGCGAAGAAACGGTCGATGGTTTGCGCGAGATCGGCAAGCTGCTCGCGTTTCTCAAGGAGCCCGAGCCGCCGAAAGGGTTGCGCGATGCATGGCAGAACACGCGGCCGATATTCCTGCAGGTCATGCACATGGCGCCCAAGGAACGCAGCTCGGCGCCGTGCCAGGAGATCGTGTGGGAAGGCGGCGAGGTCGACCTGGCGCGCTTGCCGGTGCAGACGTGCTGGCCCGGCGACGTGGGGCCGCTGATTACCTGGGGCCTTACGGTGACGCGAGGCCCGCACAAGGCGCGTCAAAACCTTGGCATCTATCGGCAGCAGGTACTCGCCCGCAACAAGGTGATCATGCGCTGGCTGCCCCATCGCGGTGGCGCGCTGGACTTTCGCGATCATGCGCTGGCCTCGCCAGGCAAGCCATTTCCGGTCGCGGTAGCCCTGGGTGCAGACCCCGCGACCATGCTGGCTGCGGTGACGCCAGTGCCCGATACGCTTTCGGAATACCAGTTCGCCGGTCTGCTGCGCGGCGCCCGTACCGAGATTGTCACGTGCATCACGCACGGGCTGCAGGTGCCCGCATCGGCCGAGATCGTGCTCGAAGGATTCATCCATGCCGACGCCGGCGATCGGTCCGGCTATGAGACTGCGAGCGAGGGCCCGTTTGGCGACCACACCGGCTATTACAACGAGGTCGAGCGCTTCCCTGTGCTAACGCTCGAGCGCATCACGCTGCGTCGCGACCCCATCTATCACTCGACGTACACCGGCAAGCCGCCGGACGAGCCGGCGGTGCTCGGCGTCGCGCTCAACGAGGTTTTCGTTCCGCTGCTGCAAAAGCAGTTTCCGGAAATTGCTGACTTCTATCTTCCGCCGGAAGGGTGTTCGTATCGTCTCGCCGTTGTGAGCATGAAGAAGCAATATCCAGGACACGCCAAGCGCATCATGTTCGGCGTATGGAGCTTCCTGCGTCAGTTCATGTACACCAAGTTCATCATTGTCACCGACGACGATGTCGATGTCCGCGACTGGAAAGAGGTCATCTGGGCGCTCTCCACGCGCGTGGATGCTGCGCGCGATGCGCTGATCGTCGAGACACACACCTATCGACTATCTGGACTTCGCTTCGCCCGTCGCCGGGCTGGGCAGTAAGATGGGCATCGACGCGACCGGAAAGTGGCCCGGCGAGACCGCGCGTACCTGGGGCCGTCGCGATCGCGATGGATGACGCGGTCAAGCGCCGCGTCGACGCGCTCTGGCACGACCTCAAGCTGTGAGTCGCTGCAGCGCGTCCGTCTAGTGCGCGGAGCCGCGCCAGGCACGCGCGACGCGAAAAATGGCGATTGCGATCGCGCCGAGGCGCAGCACACTGGCGAGGCGGCGCCAGCCTAGCAGGCGCGCCACGGTGTCGACGAGCGCCACCAGCGCCGCCGGACGCGCCACAGCGCTGCCGATCAGGCCAGCAGGGCGCACCGCGTCGCGCGCCTCATCGACGTACAAGGCGAGCTGCATACGCAACAGCTGTGATTGCGCAAGCAGGAGCTGCTTGCGTGTCGCTATGCGCTCCAGTGATTCGCTCATCGCTCGCCGCCTACGGTTTCCGGCGCAGCGCGTCCGCGCCGCGCCCTAGTTCGGACAGGGTCGCCGCGAAAGGGCGGCCATGCGCGCGCATCTGGCGCCTGAGCGCCAGCAAGGCGCCCGCTGCGATCAGGGCATAGAGCAGCGCCACGCCCGAGAGCACCGCGAACGGGTACCGGTCCCAGAGCCACGACTACGACGAGAACCGATAGCGCGACCAGCGTAAAGCACGCGAAGACGGTGGCCATCACGACGAGCACGAGCATGGCGGTGATGCGCTCGCGTTCCTCCTCGAACTCGACCGTGGCCAACTCGAGGTGCGTGCGCAGCAGCGCCACCAGCGTCGCGGCGATGCCGGACAAGGCAGTGGCGAGACCCGCGGCGGGCCGCTCTGCGGCAGTTTCTGGCACCAGAAACTACCGGCGGCTGACCACGAGACCGACCAGAAAGCCGATTGCCGCGGCAACGCCGATCGCCTGCCACGGGTTATCGCGCACGTAATCGTCCGTGACGCGGGCGGCCGCTTTGGCGGTGTCGATCGCATCATCCTGCAGATCCATGAGTCGCAGCTTCGCGGAGCGTAGCTTCGCTTCAACCTGCGAGCGCAGATCGGTTGCCTTTTCGCCGGATTCCTTGGCGGCTTGCTTGAGGAGGGTCTCCGCTTCTGCAAGTACGTCGGAGAAATCCTTTACCAGTGCGTCGCGGCTGCGTTCAAATCTTGCGGTAGTCATATCGTTCTCCCGTGGAGTGAGGGCGAATCGCGTATTATAGCTAGGAGCGCCGCAAGCGGGCGGACCTATCGCCGGCGCCCGTGGCAGCTGCCTGCGGTCATGCGGCGGCCGCAGGCGCCGGGGTGCGCATCAAGGCTGCCAACCAGGCGTCCAAGCGATCGGGCCACACCCGCACACATCCGCGCCGCGACCGGTGGCCCGGGTGATCGCGCCGGCGCGCGCGAAAAGCGTGCGCCAGCATTGCTGATAAAAGATGCGGGAGATAGAAGCATGACCGATGCATCCGTGCCGCCGGGGACGAGCGGCGTACCCTCGCCGGCACTGATCTCCATTACGCTCGTAATTTACGCGCTTTTCGGAGTAGCCGCTGTTGCCGGCCTAGCTTCGTCGGGTTTTCCGCTGATTGCGCCACTGATGGGAATTGTCGGCATCGTCGCCATCATCCTCGCGTACGTGAAACGGGGCGAAGCCACGGGTACGTGGCTCGCGTCGCACTACCGCTGGCTGATCCGCACTTTCTGGTACTCGCTGCTATGGGGTATCGTCGGGGCGCTCATTTTCGTCCTGCTGGCAATCATCATCATCGGGCTCGTGATCGGCTACGCCATCTGGGTCGCCACGACGATTTGGGTGCTCTACCGACTGATCCGGGGCTACTTGCTGTTCAACGCCAGCCAGCCCGTCCCCGGCATGTAGGGAGGGTTTATCCTGCCGCGGCGGTGCCGCGCCGGGACCAATGCCGGGGATAACGGGCGCTCCCGCGCGGCCGATGCGTCGCGGTCGCTTCGAGTCGCATCTCGAGTAACGCCAGCTTGGCCAGCGTACGACGCCGGACCGCATCGTCATCGAGGGTGGCGAGCAGTGCCACCAGGCTGGCAACTTCGCGCCGCGCTTCGTCCTCAGGCGGCACACAGCCCGCATTCATCAGGATCCGGTATGCGCAGCGCAGCTCTACGGGCACGAGCCGGTCGTCGTCGAGACGCAACAGCTGACCGGCGCCGGGCAGATCGTCGAACACGCCCTGGGCAATCGCCTCCTCGATGCGCGCTTCGGCCAGAAAGTCGAGCAGCATCAGGCCGCTCATGGCGCTGCGCGAGGCAATGTTCCGGCGTAAATCTGCTCGACGAGCATATCCAGGGCGCGTTGGGCGCGCGCCGCGTTGGGGTGATTGACGAGGCAGACCACGACGTAGCGGCGTCCGTCCGCACCATATACGTAGCCCGCGAGGGCGCGCACGCCTTCGAGCGTTCCGGTTTTGAGCAGCGCCTGGTCGGCGACGGCGTCGTCGGTGAAACGCTTGCGCACCGTCCCATCGGTGGCTGCGACGGCGAGCGAGGACTCGAAGTCGCTGCGTAGCCTGCTCGCGTCCGCAGCCAGAAGCAGTTGCGCCATGCTCTGTGCCGCAATGCGCTCGTGGCGGGACAGGCCGGAGCCATTGTCCATAACCAGCTCAGGAAAGCGCAGCTTCTGTTGCAACAGCCAGCGGCGCACCGTTTGCGGCTGCGCGTTCGATCGTCGCGGGAGGCGGATAGCGCGCTCGTCGCCAAGGTCAGGAACAGTTGCCGGGCCATTAAGTTGTTGGACAGCTTGTTGATGTCGCGCACGGCGTCGTAGAGGGGCGGCGACTGCAGTATCGCGAGCGGTTTCGCTGTCGGCGGCACTCGACCGTCACGCACGCCCCCGGTGAAGCTTCCGCCCGCGTCCCTCCAGTAGCGTGTGAACGTTGCCAGCACGTAGTGAGGATGGTCGAGGAGCGCGACGTACCACTCGCGCTCGCCGCAGGCGGCTGGATAGCGACCATCAAAGCTTGCGCTGGCACCGTCGGCGTGATTGACGAATACCGCGCCGAGTCCCGAGCGCCAGTCATTGCACTCGCCGGTGACCAGCTGTGGCGCGCCGTGCAGCGTGATGTTGGCGAGCGCGGGCTCCATCCTTACGTTGACGGCGTCGCCAGTCGCGCTGGGGGTGAATACGAAACGTACGCTCTTGAAATTGACGAGCAGCGCGTCGGGTCCGACGTTGTAGGGTTTGAGGGGCTCCGCATCGAATGCCGCCGGATCATGGGACGGGAGCGCGAAGTACGTGCGGTCGAGGACCAGATCGCCGCGGATCGTCGTGAGCCCGGTCGCGCGCAGCGCGGAGATCAGCGCCTGAAATTGCTCGATTGTGATTTTCGGGTCGCCGTAGCCTTTGAGGACAAGGTTGCCGTCGAGGGTTTTGCCGTCGCTCGCTCCATCCGCATAGGCTTCGGTCTTCCACCGGTAGTCGGGCCCGAGCAACTCGAGCGCTGCGAAGGTAGTCACCAGCTTCATTGTCGAAGCCGGATTCATCGGCTTCGTCGCGTGGTGCGACAGAAGCGGATGCGCGGCACCGATTTCGCGCACGTAGAGCCCCGACCGCGGTGAGCGGAATGCCTTCGTCGAGAAAGGCGCGCGCGAGCGCTAGGCGGCAGCGCGGTCGTCGCCGCCGGGGCCCCGGCGACAAACATTGCAAGGCCAAGCGCGGCCACGCCGTGTCGGAGCTTCAAGCGCACGCTACGATCTCCAGCGTTTGTTCGGCGAGCAGTGCTGCCTCGACTGTATCCAGAATGTAAGGCGGCATCCAGTACACCGTGTTGCCGATCGGTCGCAGCAACAGTTCGCGCTCAAGTCCCGCGGCAAAGCACCAGCGCGAAAAGTCTGGTCGCTCCGATTCGACCTCGAAGGCCCAGATCATACCCAGGTGACGAAAGTTCCTCACCTTCGGATGTCGCGCCAGGGGCTGTGCCAGCGCGGTCAACTCGGCCGCGCGGACGCGATTGCGCGCAATCACGTCACCGTCGCGGAACAGATCGAGCACCGCCAGCGCGGCGCGGCAGGCAAGCGCGTTGCCGGAATAAGAATGGGAATGCAGGAAGGCGCGGGCGGGGTCGTCGTCATAGAAGGCGGCATAGACGGCGTCAGTCATGAGCACCACCGACAGGGGCAGACAACCGCCGGTGATGCCTTTCGACAGGCAGAGAAAATCGGGACGCGATCGCCGCCTGCTCGCAGGCGAACATCGTGCCCGTCCGGCCAAATCCGGTCATGATCTCGTCGGCGATCAGGTGCACGTCGTAGCGCGCCGTGAGCTCGCGGGCGCGCTTGAGGTAGACCGCATCGTACATAGCCATGCCGGCGGCGCCCTGCACCAGCGGCTCGACGATGAGCGCCGCGATGTTCGCATGGTGCTCGGCCAGCACCGCCTCCAGCGTGGCGGCGGCTGCCAGCGCCTGCTCGCGCGCCGCGACGCCGGGAGGCGCGAGGCGGGCGATCCGGAGAAGGAACGGTCGTGTTATGGCGCAGCAGCGGCGCGTAGGCGTCGCGAAACACGGCGACGTCGGTCACGGCGAGCGCGCCCAGCGTCTCGCCGTGGTAGCCGTGCGCGAGGCTTGACGAAGCCGGTCTTCTCCGGCCGACCGGTGTTGCGCCAGTAGTGAAAGCTCATCTTGAGCGCGATCTCAACCGCGGAGGCACCGTCGGAGCCGAAGAAGCAATGCCCCAGCCGCCCGGCGCGATCGCGGCCAGCCGCTCGGAGAGTTCCACTACCGGGCGATGCGTGAAGCCGGCCAGCATCGCGTGCTCGAGATCGGACAGCTGCGCGCTGATCGCGGCGTTGATCTGCTGGCTGGCCATGACCGAAAAGATTGACCCACCAGGAACTCACCGCATCGAGGTAGCGGCGACCATCGAAGTCGTAAAGCCATGCGCCACTCGCCCGCGCGAGCGGGACCAACGGCAGCGTTTCATGCTGCTTCATCTGCGTACACGGATGCCAGACGGCGGCACGGCTGCGCGCGAGCCAAAGATCGTTGGCAGACGTCATGAACGGGCTGGATGCAAAGGGAATCGTGGCCGGCAGCGCACAATCGCCGTGGCATTATACGGGGGCGAGCAGGCAAGACGCGCGATGCCGACGGCAACCGCAATCAGCGAACCGAGATACACGACAACAGCCATCGCGCTGCATTGGCTGATTGCGGCCCTAATCGTGGGCGGGTTCGCCCTTGGACTGTCGATGGTGGGGCTGCCGCTGTCGCGGCAGAAGCTGCAGTGGTATGGCTGGCACAAGTGGATCGGCATCACCGTATTCCTGCTCTCCTGCGCGCGGCTTGCCTGGCGCTGGTGGCACGCGCCGCCGCCGCCCCCATCCGGCAATGCCGCGCTGGCAAGTGCTCGCGGCTCGAGTTGCGCACGGGGTTCTGTATGCGCTGCTGCTTATCATCCCGCTGACCGGCTGGCTCTACAGCTCGGCGTCGGGTGTGCAGGTGGTCTATCTGGGACTCGTGCCGCTACCCGATCTTGTGCCCCAGGACAAGGGGCTGGCCGCTGTCTTCAGGGCCTCCCACGTGAGGTTGAACTTCACGCTCCTGGCACTGGTCTGTATCCATGTCGCGGCAGCGCTCAGGCACTATTTTGTCGACGGCGACAGGCGTGCTGACTCGCATGCTGCCCGCGGTCCTAACGAAAATCCGCCGCTAAGGCTCCCGATTATGGTTCTGTTGCGTTCCTTCATTCCGACCCTCGGCATGCTGCTCCTCGCCGCCGGCCAGGCCAGAGCGCAGGGTGTGCTCATCGACCGGAGCGAGATTCGCTTTGTTTCCAAGCAGATGGGCGTCAATGTCGAAGGGCGGTTCCGCAAGTGGAAGGCGAATATCGTCTTCCTGCCCAAGGATCCCGGCGCATCGAAGGCAGATTTCGAGATCGATCTAGGCAGCATTGATCTGGCCAGCGACGAGGCCGAAACCGAGATCAAGCGGTCGGTGTGGTTCGATACCGCAAACTTTCCGGTCGCAAAATTCGTGTCCAGCGAGGTGCGCAACACTGGCACGGACAAGTACGAGGTTGCCGGCGCGCTGACGATCAAGGGCATAACCCGGGACGCGGTCGTGCCGGTGACGATGAAGAAAGGATGCCGCCGGCAACAGCGTGGCTGAAGGCAGCTTTAGGCTGAATCGTCAGGACTTCAAATCGGCCGGGGCAGTGGGCCGACCCGGAGACGGTTGCCAACGAGGTTGTCGTCCGCGTGCGCATGGTATTGCCGCCGGTCAAGTAGCCGGAACAATCGCGCGGCGGCGGCTGTTGTCCGGTCCGCTTGGCGGGGCGTAGCCGCGACGGGTCTCGGTCGACAACGAAGGTGCCAATCATGAGTGGTCGACAGGTAGCGGGTGCCGCGCTGGCGCTGATGGTCGCGGCGTCCGGCGCCGCCGCCGAAGCCTACACCATCGATCCGGTCCACTCGCAACCGATGTTCGATGTCAAACACATGGGATTTTCGATCCAGCGCGGACCTTCAGCCGGGCGACGGTCAAGGTGACGCTCGATCGCAGCGCCAGGAAGGGCACGATCGACGTCACTATCGACACTCCATCGATCAAGACGATCGATCCGCGTCTCGACGTAGAGATGAAAAGCGAGGCTGGCTTCAACGTCGCCAAGTACCCGACCATGACGTTCGAGTCGTCCAACCTTATTTTCGACGGTGACCGTCTGGTCGGGGCGCAGGGCGTGCTCACGATGATCGGCGTTACCAGACCGGTTGCGCTCAAGCTGGCGAACTCGTTTGTGGCGACCATCCGCTGAACCGGAGAGCGATGTGTGGCGCGGAAGTCACGGCCACGATCAAGCGCTCCGAATGGGGAATGAACTACGAAGCTCCCAAGTTGGTCGGCGACGAGGTCCGCAGCACTATTCCGATCGAGGCTTACAAGGAGTAGCGGCGCGGGCTCGCTTGCGGACTCGCCGCGGCCGGAGTGTCAGGCGAGCTTCGCCCGGAAGCGATCAGTTGCCGCCACGAGTTCGCGCGCGATGCCGGGCTCGCGCGCCGAGTGCCCCGCGTCGGGCACCACCACGTACTCGGCTTCCGGCCAAGCGCTGGTGCAGGTCATCGGCGCTGCGGATCGGGCAGACGATATCGTAGCGGCCCTGGACGATGGCACAGGGGAGCTGGCGCAGGCGCTCGACGCCTCGAAGCAACTCGCCCTCGGAGAGGAACAGCCCGTGCACGAAGTAATGCGCTTCGATGCGCGCAATTGCCAGCGCGACGGTGTCCTCGTCGAAGTGAGCGACCAGCTCGGGGTCAGCCAGTAGCGTCGAGCACGAGCTTTCGTAGCGGCTCCACGCATGGGCCGCCGGCAGGTGCATGGCGGGATCCGGGTGGGTCAACCGCCGGTAATACGCTGCCAGGATATCGGCGCGCTCCGCCTCGGGCAGAAAGCCCGAGAATGCGCGCCATGCTTCGGGGAATACGACGCACATTTCGTACATGAACCAGCGGATTTCCCAGGCGCGCGCCAGGAAGATGCCGCGCAGCACGAGGCCCAGCACGCGTTGCCGGGTGCACTGCGGCGTAGGCTAGGGCCAGCGTCGATCCCCACGAGCCGCCAAAGACCAGCCAGCGTTCGATCGCGAGGTGATTGCGCAGCCGCTCCAGATCCGCGATCAGGTGCTGTGTGGTGTTGTCGGCAAGCTCGCCCAGAGGCGTCGATTGGCCGGCGCCGCGCTGGTCGTAGAGCACGATGCGATAGAACGCAGGATCGTAATAGCGCCGATGGTCGACCGCGATGCCACCACCCGGGCCCCCGTGCAGAAACACCACTGGCGTGCCGCGCGGATTCCCGCACTCCTCCCAGTACAGCGCATGGCGGGCGTCGAGCGCGAGCCGGCCACTGCGATTGGTTGCGAGCGGCGGGTAGAGATAGGCGTCGCGCGATAACAACCGCGTCGCCGGCTCGCCAGGTGCGGCTCTCATCACACGGTGCGCGTGGCGCCCATGCGACTGCAATCAAGGCCCATCCGCCAGCGCCTCGCGCACGCCTAGCGCTGCCTCTTGTAGGCAACCACTTTCTGCCGCTGCTCGCCCAAGCCGGTGATCCCCAAAGTCACGATATCTCCGGCCTTGAGGTATTGCGGCTCGGGCTTCATCCCCATGCCAACGCCCGGAGGAGTCCCGGTGGTGATGATGTCGCCCGCAAGCAGAGTCATGTATTGCGATACGTCGGCGACGAGATCGGCGACGCCGAAGATCATGGTTCGCGTATTGCCGGTCTGCCTCCGTACACCATTCACCTCGAGCCACATGTTGAGATTCTGCGGGTCTTTGATCTCATCGGCTGTGACCAGCCACGGTCCGAGCGGGCCGAAGGTGTCGCAGCCCTTGCCTTTGCCCCATTGGCTCGCGCTGCGTTTCATCTGGTATTCGCGCTCGGACACGTCGTTGACGATGCAATAGCCGGCGATGTGCTTGAACGCGTCCTTTTTGGCGACGTGCCGTGCCGTCTTGCCAATTACAATCGCGAGTTCGACTTCCCAGTCGGTATGCGTCGAAGCAGGCGGCAGCATGATGTTGTCGTTGGCCCCAACGATACAGGTCTCGGCCTTGAAAAATACGACGGGGTTCTCCGGGATCGGGTTGCCGGACTCCTTGGCATGGTCGACGTAGTTCAGACCGATGGCGACGAACTTGGATGGCGTCGCGATGCAGGGGCCGAGCCGCGGCCGGCCCTTCACCTGGGGCAGCTTTTTCGGGTCGAGCCTGCGCAATTGTGCAAGCTGGCCCGGGGCCAGCGCTGCGGCATCGATGTCCTTGATCTTGCGCGACAGGTCGCGCAGCTTGCCATCGGCGTCGATCAGTCCGGGCTTTTCCTTGCCAGGTCGCCCGTAGCGTACGAGTTTCATTCGTCATGCCTTCGTCAGGGCCGCCCTTCGACGAGCTCAAGGCGGCCGGTTGTGCCAGCGCCGTTCGGGCTGAGCGGGTCGAAGCCGGAACGGCGATTCCTGGTGCGCTTCAGATCGTCATGCCGCCATCGACCGAGTAGACATTTCCCGTCGCGAACGCCGACTCATCGGAAGCGAGAAACACCACAATCGGTGCAATCTCCTCCGGCTTGGCGAGGCGGCCCATCGGCTGGCGTGCAATGAAAGCCTTGCGGGCTTCGGCCGGATTGGCAGAGGCGCTGATGCGGCCCTCAAGCGAGGGCGTGTCGACGGTGCCCGGCGCGATCGCGTTACAGCGGATCCCCCTGCGCGACAAAGTCCGCCGCAACGGCCTTGGTCAGACCGATGACCGCTGCCTTGCTTGCGCCGTAGACAAAGCGGTTCGGCAGGCCCCGGATCGACCCTGCAACTGAAGCCATGTTGATGATGCTTGCGCCGCCGCCGACTGCGTTCGTTCCGTTCGAGCATCTTCGGCAGCGCGCACCGGATCGTCATGTACATGGCGCGAACGTTGAGGTCGAAACTGAAGGCCCAATCCTGTGGGTCGCAGTCGAGAATCGTCCCGTTGTGCACGAAGCCGGCACAGTTGAACAGGATCGCCAGCGCCGGCGCGTCGTCGATCGTGGCCTTGACTGCGGCGTCGTCGAGGACGTCGAGCACGCGGGTTGTAATCCCCGCCATGCCGGCGAAGGCTTGCAACAGCTGCGGATTGATGTCTGTGGCGATAACCTGCGCGCCCTCGCGGGCCATCGCCACCGCAGTCGCCCGGCCGATGCCCTGACCGGCTGCGGTGACCAGCGCCGCCTTGCCCGCCAAGCGTCCTCCCACCCCGCATTCCTCCCGATTCCAGTCGCGGGCCGCTGCTGCTGACGGCCGCAAAGCGAGCATCATAGTCCAATAGGGCGGTCCATAACTGGTCAGACCACTTGACCAGACGGTCGGATATTGCGTAAGCTCTACCTGCGCGCGACGCACGCGCGAGTGCGCCGCGTCACCGGCAGCCTATGCCGATCCAAAGCATCGAACCCCGCCGGCTCTACCGCCAGATCGCCGACCAGATCCGTTCCCTGATACGGTCCAGGGAATTTCCGGCCGGGGCGCGGCTGCCCCCCGAGCGCGATCTCGCCCGGCAGCTCGGCGTGTCGCGACCGTCCGTACGCGAAGCGCTGATCGCGCTTGAAGTCGAGGGTCTGGTCGAGGTGCGCATCGGCTCGGGTATCTACGTGCTCGGCCCACGCCGTGACGGTGAGCCGGGCATTCCGGTGCAATCGGCGTTGGGCCCGTTCGAGCTGCTGCGCGCCCGCTGGATCATCGAGAGCGAATGCGCTGCCTGGGCGGCCAAGGTTGCCAAACGGCCGCAGATCGCCGCTATCGAAGACGCGCTCCAGCAGATGCAGAGCGTCAAGGACAAGGAAAAGCGCCAACCGCTCGCCGGCGACCGGCTGTTTCACTTGCGCGTCGCCGAGGCGACAGGCAACGGCGCGCTGGTCGCAGTGGTGAAGATGCTGTGGGAGGAGCGCATGGGGCCGTTGTTCATGCGCTTGGAGCATCATTACGACAATCCGCGGTTGTGGACAAGCGCGATTGCAGAGCACCGCCTCGTTCTCGAGGCCATCCAGCGACACGATACTGGCGGCGCGCGCGCGGCTATGCAGCACCATCTGGATCGCGCGTACAGGCGATTCAGCAAGAGCTGGGACACACGTCACTGACGCGCCGCGCAGAGGAGCAGCTGGACATGTTGACTTGCCGAATTCATGCGAAAGAAGACCTGCGCATCGAACCCGCGGCGGAGCCCGAGATCGGGCCGGGCCAGGTACTCATCCGACTTGGTGCGGGGGGCATTTGCGGCTCGGATCTGCACTACTATTTCGACGGCAGGAACGGGAGTTTTGTGATCCGGGAGCCGCTCATTCCCGGGCACGAGGCTTCCGGGATCGTGGCCAAGATCGGACCGGACGTCACGCGGGTAAAACCGGGCGACAAGATCGCGGTGAGTCCATCGCAAGCCTGCGGACACTGCGACTACTGCCGCGAGGGGCGAGAGCACCTCTGTCGCCACATGCGCTTCCTCGGTAGTGCGAGCCTTTATCCCCATGTACAGGGCATGTTTGCCGAGTATTTCGTCCTCGGCGAGCGACAATGCTACCCGGTGGCCGGCGCCGTAAGCCTGGGCGAGCTCGCGTTCGCCGAGCCACTGGCGGTCGGATTGCACGCGGTGGTCCGCGCCGGTGCGCTGCTGGGCCGCAGCGTGCTGGTTGCGGGCGCCGGCACGATCGGTTGCCTGACGGTGATCGCGGCGCGTCTGGCCGGCGCAACCGAGGTGACCGCCTGCGACGTCCTCGACCGGCCGCTCGCGACGGCGCTCCAGGCAGGCGCTACGCGCACGGTGCGTGCGGATCTCGACTCCGGTGTACTGGCGACGCCGCAATTCGATGTCGCCTTCGAGGCATCGGGAAGTTTCGCCGCGCTCAAGACCTGTCTGGCCGCTGTCAAGCGCGGGGGTACCGTGGTGCAGGTCGGAACGTTACCGCACGAACCGCTGCCTTTGGTCGTCAACGAGATCTTGGTAAAGGAACTCGACTTCAAGGGTACCTTCCGGTGGGGCATCGAGTTTGCCTGGGCAGTCGAGTACATCGCTTCGCGCCGCGTCGACGTCACACCCTTGCTGTCCGGCCAGTTTCCGCTCGCCGAGGCGGTGCGGGCCTTCGAGCTCGCCAGGGACAAGACCCGGAGCACCAAAGTGCAATTGATTGCCGCCTAGCGGGCATGGGCAGCGACGCGCTTGCGGTCGCCGCCTGGAGGAGAAGCACCATGCGCTTACCAACCCATCGTGTCCTAGGCGAAGCTTTCACTGCGTTCCCGGTCTTGCCACGCTGCCGCCGGAACGCGTCTAATATGGCCTATCTGCCGACGGAGCAGAGCCCATGCTGACCAAGACCTCGCTGACCATTCGGCTGCATCCGGACGACGACGTGGTGATCGCGCGCCAGCAGCTCGTTTCCGGCACCGCCCTGCTCGACGAGAACGTCAAGGTGTCCGGGCTGGTGCCGCCCGGCCACAAGGTCGCCACCCGCGCGCTGCCGGCCGGCGCGTCGGTCAAGCGCTATAACCAGATCATCGGCTTTGCCAAGCGCCCGATCGCCGCTGGCGAGCACGTGCACCTGCACAATCTGGCGATGGGCGAGTTCGCGCGCGATTACGCGTTCGGGGTCGACGTCAAACCGACTCGGTACGTGGACGCGCCGGCGACCTTTCAGGGCATCGTTCGTACCGATGGCCGCGTGGCGACACGCAATTACGTGGGCATTCTGTCGACCGTCAACTGCTCAGCAACGGTCGCGCATGGCATTGCCGACGCGTTCAAGGCCGGTGGGCTCGACGCATTTCCCAACGTCGACGGCGTCGTCGCGCTTACCCACGGCAGCGGCTGCGGCATGGACGTCAACGGTGAAAGCATGCACGTGCTGCGCCGCACGCTCGGCGGCTATGCGCGACACCCAAACTTCGCCGGAGTGCTCATCGTGGGCCTGGGCTGCGAGGCCAACCAGATCAGCGCCTTGCTTGGCGCCCAGCAGCTTGCCGAGGGCCCGCTGCTGCGCACGTATTCCATACAGGACACCGGCGGGACCGCGAAGTCGATTGCCAAGGGCGTTGCGCTCATTCGGGACATGCTGCCGCACGCGAACGAAGTGCAGCGCGAAAGTGTGCCGGCCGCCCATCTCACCCTTGGCTTGCAGTGCGGCGGCTCGGACGGCTACTCCGGAATCACCGCCAACCCGGCGCTCGGGGCGGCGGTCGATCTGCTGGTGCGACACGGCGGCACGGCCATTCTCTCGGAGACGCCGGAGATCTACGGCGCAGAGCACCTGCTTACGCGCCGCGCGGTATCGCGCGAGGTGGGTGAGAAACTGATCGAGCGCATCAAGTGGTGGGAAGACTATACAACGCGCAACAAGGGCGAGATGAACAACAATCCGTCGCCGGGGAACAAGGCGGGAGGATTGACCACGATCCTGGAGAAATCGCTGGGCGCGGTGGCCAAGGGGGGCACGACCAACCTTGTGGCGGTTTACGAATACGCGCAACCGGTCACCGCCAAGGGTTTCGTTTACATGGATACGCCGGGCTACGATCCGGTGTCGGCGACAGGCCAGGTCGCCGGCGGCGCCAATATGATCTGCTTTACGACGGGCAGGGGCTCGGCGTACGGCTGTGCGCCGGCACCGTCACTGAAGCTCGCGACCAATACCACACTGTGGAGCCGCCAGGAAGAGGACATCGACATCAACTGCGGCGAGATCGTCGACGGCACGTCAACAGTCGAGCAGATGGGGGAGCGTTTCTTCCGCATGATTCTGGACACTGCGTCGGGGCATAAGAGCAAGAGCGAACTGCACGGCTACGGCCAGAACGAATTTGTACCTTGGTATCTCGGCGCGGTGATGTAAACGCAGTCGGTACGTTGTCCAGGGCGGGCCCGCTCTTACGCTGCGAGGAAGGGCGCAATCTAGCGCCCTGATCAAGACTTCGGTCACCTAGGAGGCCCGCACCCTACGGCGCGGTAGCGTTATGGCCAAGAGCAAGAAAACTCAACGGAACAAGCGCCCGCTGCGCTCGAGCGCCTGGTTCGGCCGCCACGACCGTGACGGCCTCGTGCACCGTTCCTGGATGAAAAACCAGGGCATTCCACACGACCAGTTTGACGGCCGGCCGGTGATTGGCATCTGCAACACCTGGTCGCAGGCCACGCCCTGCAACGCACATTTCCGCGAACTTGCCCAACACGTCCGCGACGGCGTGCTCGATGCCGGCGGCTTCCCGATCGAGTTTCCCGTAATGAGCCTCGGCGAAACGCTAATGCGGCCGACAACCATGCTCTTTCGCAATCAGGTTGCGATGGACGTTGAGGAATCGATCCGCGCCAACCCGTTCGACGGCATCGTGCTGCTGATGGGTTGCGACAAGACCACGCCTGCCCTGCTGATGGGCGCGGCGTCGTGCGACCTACCCACCATCGGCGTGTCCGGCGGCCCGATGCTCAACGGCAAGTTTCGTGGCGAGGATATCGGCTCCGGGACCCATGTCTGGAAGTTCACCGAGTTGCTGAAGACGGGCGCGATGAACGAAGGCGATATGATCGAAGCGGAGTCCTGCATGTCGCGCTCCGCGGGCCACTGCATGACCATGGGTACGGCTTCGACCATGGCGTCGATGGTCGAGGCACTGGGCATGGGCCTGCCAACCAATGCGGCTATCCCCGCGGCGGACTCGAGGCGGCGCGTCCTGGCGCGCATGGCGGGCCGGCGGATCGTCGCGATGGTGCACGACGATCTGCGCATGTCGAAGATCCTCACGCGTGACGCGTTCGAGAACGCGATCATGGTCAACGGCGCGATCGGCGGATCGACCAATGCCGTGGTGCATTTGCTGGCGGTCGCCGGCCGCGTCGGCGTGCCGCTGTCGCTGGACGACTGGGACCGGCTCGGCCGCGACATGCCCTGCCTCGTCAACCTGATGCCATCGGGCCAATACCTGATGGAGGATTTCTACTACGCCGGCGGCTTGCCGGTGGTGATCAGGGAGATCGGGGGCTACATTCACAAACGCGCCCTGACCGTCAACGGCTGCACGCTCTGGGACAACGTCAAGGACGCGGTCAACTACAACGACGCAGTGATCACTCCGCTGGCGGAGCCGTTCAAGGGGCAGGGGGGTATCGCGGTGCTGCGCGGCAACCTCGCGCCACGCGGGGCGGTGCTCAAGCCCTCTGCGGCGACGCCGCGGCTGATGCGGCACCGGGGCCGCGCGGTTGTCTTCGAGGACATCGACGACCTCAACCGACGCATCGATGATCCGAAACTGGACGTCGACGGGGATTGCGTCCTAGTACTCAAGAACTGCGGGCCGAAGGGTTACCCGGGCTTTCCGGAGGTGGGAAACTTCGCGCTGCCGGCGAAGCTCTTGAAAAAGGGGGTCACCGACATGGTCCGCATTTCAGACGCCAGGATGTCAGGGACCGCCTATGGTACGGTCGTGCTGCATATCGCGCCCGAAGCGGCGATCGGCGGCCCGCTCGCGCTGGTGCGCAACGGAGACCTCATCGAACTGGACGTGGCCAAGCGCCGGCTGCACCTAGACGTTTCCGAGGCCGAATTGACCCGGCGCAAGCGCCAGCGGGCCGGGTACAAACCGCACGCCGACCGCGGGTGGGTCAAACTCTACTGCGACACCGTGCTTCAAGCCGATCAGGGTGTCGATTTGGATTTCCTCGTCGGTCACTCCGGCGCCAAGGTTGGCAGGGAGAGCCACTAGCCGAGCGCGTCGACTCGCGCACGCGCCGGCAGACTACCACCAGCCACGTCCCCGCGACGGCTCACGTTCGAGTTCGTACATCCGGCGTTCCAAATCACAGTGGTCGGTCGATTGCGCCAGATAGTCCTCGCGGCGAACGCGTTCGCCCTCGGCCATCCCGGCGGTCAACCAGTCCAGAAATCGAGCAATCGGTTTCATCTTAGTTCCTTTGGGTCATCGGGCAGCATCTCCGCTTCCTTTGCTGCGTTGCACAACGGCAACATACGGGCGCGGGCTGCGCAAATCCAATTGTTTCCTTGGATGTTGCTCATCACCCGGTTCGATTGCACGTAAGTCATTGTTGCAGCGCGTATTTGATACAATGGTGCCTGACGTGTTCCCGTCGCTCCATGGACTTCAATCGTCTTCGTAGTTTCGCCGCGGTCGCCGAGGCGGGTCATCTCACCCGCGCGGCGGAAAAGCTGCACATCAGCCAGCCGGCGCTGTCGGCGCAGATCAAGGCGCTGGAAGACGAGCTCGATCTCACGCTGTTCGAGCGCACTTCGACGGGCATGACCTTGACTGCCGCCGGCAAGCGCCTGCTGACTGAGGCAGACAAGGTCCTCGCCGCCAGCCAGGCGTTCCAGGCCGAGGCGCGGGCATGGAAGGGGACCGTTTCAGGTAAAGGCAGGGTCGGCACGCTCTCCGACCCGGCATTCATCCGCCTAGGCGCGTTTATGGCGGCCGCACTCGAGCGCTATCCGCGGCTCGAAATCGATTTTGAGCACGAGATCACCGGTGTGGCCCTGCAGCGGGTGCGCGACGCAACGCTGGAAGCGAGCTTCTATTACGGCCACATGCCTTATCCGCAGGTTGCCGGCATCGGGCTGCGCGACTTCGCCTACCGCATCGCCGCGCCCGCGGCGTGGCGCGATCGGGTGCAGCAGGCCGGCTGGCGGGAGATCGGCGAGCTGCCTTGGATCATGCCGCCGCCAGTGAGCACCCATCATCAGTTTGCGTCGGCCATGTTCCGCGAGCACGGCGTCGAGCCGGCCAAAGTGATTGGCGCCGACGACGAGGCGGTCGTCAGCTCGCTGGTCGCCTCCGGTGCTGGCCTGGCGTTGATGCGCGAGGATGTTGCGCACCTGATGGAGCAAGCGGGCGAGGTCTGCCTGTGGCAGGATATACGTATCGGCACGATGCTGCAGTTCATCTACCTTCGCTCGCGCGAGCACGATCCCATCGTCCGGGCGCTGCTTGATGTGTGCAAGCAGTCCTGGCCGGCGCGCCGCGATGCAAGGGTCGCGGCGCCGCCGCCAGGCGGTGCGCCAGGTAAACGACCGGTCGCCGGCAAAGGTCACGTCCAAGGAGTCTTCTTCATGAAAGCGTCCACGCACTCTTCCGCGCCGCGCGATTTGCTGCCCTATCTTCTGGCTGCGCTCATCTGCGTGCCTGGCACAATACCGCGCGGCGCGCGCCGACGACGTACCGCCGCTGCGCCAGGGCCTATGGGAGTATCAGCGCACCACCGGCACGCAAAAATTCGCCGCCACGGAGTGCATCGACCCGACGAGGACCTGCGACGCCAGCACGCGGCGCTGGAGAGGATGGGTTGCAAGGTTGCGCCGCCGGTGCAAACTGGCGCAACCTACACCTATGTGGCGGACTGCTCTCTCAAATTGCCCTCGGGTGTGGTGACATTTCAGCACCACCACGGTACTCACCGCGGACAGCGACACCGCTTACCGCATCGAGAGTCGGATGGTCAATCAGGGAGTGGCGAGCAGCGAGACGATCGCCGCGCAGCGGGTCGCCGATTGCACTGAATAAGCCGCGGCGCAGGGGCAGGGGTTGTTGTTGCTAGCGCGGCGGCCGGCGGGCAGCGCCTGAGATCAAGGCTCGATTTCAACCTCCGCCTCAATCTCGACGGGGATATTGAAGGGCAGTTCGGCCATGCCGACTGCGGATCGGGAATGTCTGCCGGCTTCGGGCCCGTACAGCTCCAGAATGAGATCCGAGCAGCCGTTGATGACCGCCGGCTGTTGTGCAAATCCCGGTGCCGAAGCGACCATTCCGAACACGCGCAGCCACGTGCGCACCCGATCGAGGTCACCCAGTTCGCGCTTGAGACTGCCGAGGATCGAGAGCGCAGTCAACCGCGCGGCCTGATAGCCCTGCTCGACGCCGAGCTCGCGGCCGAGCTTGCCCAAGGGGGGTGCGAAGCTGCCGTCGAGGGCCTGCGGCCCGTGGCCCGAAATCAGCGCCCGCTTACCGCGCACGCGCACGAGCGCGAACGGCAGGCGCACACCCGCCGGAAGCGCCATCGGCCCCGGCAGGGCGAGCCCGCGCTCACGCAGCCGCGACTCGATTAGGTCCATGCCGGTCCAAGCCGCAGCCTTCGCGCCGCGGCGCGGACAGTGGTTGTCGGCACTGCCTGCCGCCGCCGGAGGTCGCCGCCCCGGTTAGGCGAATAGGTCAAGCTGGCTACCTCGGGCCGGACCCGCGGGCGGGCGGAAGCGCGTCGTATCCAGACGCAGCGTGCGATCCTCGTTCAAGCCCAGGCGCTTGCAGGCCAGCGCGAAACGCCGCGCAATGAGCTCGGCGAATTGCCCCTCGCCACGCATGCGCGAGCCGAACGCGGGATCGTTGTCGCGGCCGCCGCGAACCTGCTGCACGAGGCTCATGACATGCCCGGCGCGCAGCGGGTAGTGCTGCGCGAGCCAGTCGCGGAAGAGCTCCTTCACCTCGCGCGGCAGGCGCAGCATGACCCAGGTCGCGGCGCGCGCGCCGTGCGCGGCCGCCGCGTCGAGGATCGCTTCCAGATCCTTGTCGGTCAGCTGCGGGATCACCGGGGCGACACTCACGCCGACGGGGACGCCCGCCGCGGAGATCGCCTTGATCATCGCGAGCCGCCGCTGCGGCGCCGGTGCACGCGGGTCGAGCTTGCGCGCAAGCTCCCGGTCGAGCATCGCGATCGAGACGTAGACGCGCACGAGATTCTTCGCCGCCATCGGAGCGAGCAGGTCGAGGTCGCGTTCGACGAGCACGCCCTTGGTGGTGATGGTTAGTGGATGCTCGCACTCGGCCAGCACCTCGATCAGCTGCCGTGTGATCTTCCACTCGCGCTCGATTGGCTGATAAGGGTCGGTGTTGGTACCGAGCGCGATCGGCTCGCAACGGTACCCAGGCCGCGCCAACTCGGCGCGCAGCAGATGCGCAGCGTCTGGTTTGGCGAACAGCCGGGTCTCGAAATCCAGACCCGGCGAGAGGTCGAGATACGCATGCGACGGCCGCGCGTAACAGTACACGCAGCCGTGCTCGCAACCCTGGTACGGGTTGATCGACCGGGTAAACGGTATATCGGGCGAGTCGTTGCGGCTGATGATCGTCCGCGCGTTCTGGATCGTAATCGTCGTCTTGAGCGGTGGCCCGTCCACGGCGCTTGCGTCGTCCGGCACGGGCCAGCCGTCGTCGACCGCGTCGCGTGCATCCCGGCGGAAGCGATTGGCGGGGTTGAACGTTGCGCCGCGGCCCTTCTGCGGCGGGGACGGCGTGGCTCGGTCAGGCAAGCTTTGCTTCCATCGAGATGTTGGCGTTGAGCACGCGCGAGACCGGACAGTTGGCCTTGGCGTTAGCTGCCACCTCGGCAAATTTCGCCGCATCGATCTTGGGCACCCGCGCACGGGTCGTAAGGTGCACCGAGGTGATGGTCCAAGCACCGTTGACCTGGTCCATGGTCAGCGCCGCCTCGGTGTCGATCGCATCCGCGGTGAAACCGGCATTGTTGAGCATGAACGACAGCGCCATGGTGAAGCAACCCGCGTGCGCGGCGGCGATCAGTTCTTCGGGGTTGGTACCCTTACCGTCGCCAAAGCGGGCGACGAACGAATACGGTGTGTCTTTGAGCGTGCCGCTCTGGGTCGAAATCGTACCTGCGCCTTCTTTGGCGGTGCCCTGCCAGCGAGCCGAGGCCTTGCGCTGCATCGCATTCTCCTTGGGGTTGCCGTTCCGAGCGCTCAGTTTAGGCTCGCGCGACCGTCGCGCCAAGT
Organism: uncultured beta proteobacterium; assembly: GCA_963777455.1. Taxonomy (GTDB): domain Bacteria; phylum Pseudomonadota; class Gammaproteobacteria; order Burkholderiales; family Casimicrobiaceae; genus PALSA-1003. The sequence continues at coordinate 572,661 of CAVZQQ010000004.1, read as the reverse complement.
GGTATCGCGGGCGCCGCGCGCCGATGCGCTACCATAGCCGGCACGCGCGTTGGCCGACGCGCCGAACATGTCGTGCCCTCGATGACCAAGCCCAAGACGACCCGCTTCGACACGCTTACGCTGCACGCCGGCGCGCGTCCTGATCCGGCAACCGGCGCGCGCGCCACGCCGATCTATCAATCCGCATCGTTTGTGTTCCGCGACAGCGACCACGCCGCGGCGCTGTTCAACATGGAGCGCGCGGGGTATGTGTATTCGCGCATCTCCAATCCCACCTGCGCCGTGCTCGAGGAGCGCATCAGCGCGCTCGAAGACGGCGTCGGGGCGATCGCCATGGCGAGCGGGCAGGCGGCGCTGCATCTTGCCATTGTCACGCTCATGGGAGCGGGCTCGCACATCGTCGCCTCGCGCTCGCTGTACGGCGGTTCGCACAACCTGCTCGATTTCACGCTGCCGCGCTTCGGCATCGAGACGACGTTCGTCGACCCGCGCGACATCGACGCCTGGCGTGCGGCGATCCGCCCGTCGACGCGCCTGCTGTTCGGCGAGACGCTCGGCAATCCGGGTCTCGAGGTGCTCGATATCCCGCGCGTGGCGGAGCTTGGCGCACGAGCACGGCCTGCCCCTGCTGGTCGACTCGACCTTCACGACGCCGTATCTGCTACGCCCTTTCGAGCACGGGGCGGACCTTGTCTATCACTCCGCGACGAAATTCCTTTCGGGCCACGGCGTGGTCATCGGCGGCCTGCTGGTGGACGGCGGGCGATTCGACTGGGACCGGCGGCGCAGCCAAGTTTCCAACCCTGACAGAGCCCTACGCCGGCTTCCACGACATGGTGTTCGCCGAAGAGTCGACCACCGCCGCATTCCTGCTGCGCGCGCGGCGCGAGGGCATCCGCGATTTTGGCGCGTGCATGGCGCCGATGACCGCGTTCCAGATCCTGCAGGGCATCGAGACGCTGCCGCTTGCGAATGCAGCGCCACGTCGACAACACGCGCAAGATCGTCGCCTTCCTGGCCGCGCACGAGATGGTCGATTCGGTGGGCTATCCCGAACTGCCGCAGCATCCCGATCATGCGCTGGCACAGGCACTGCTGCCGCGCGGCTGCGGCGCCGTGTTCAGCTTCTCGATCCGGGGAACGCGCGAGCAGGGACGCAAATTCATCGAATCGCTGCGGATCTTTTCGCATCTTGCCAACGTGGGCGACGCCAAGTCCCTGGTCATCCACCCCGCCTCGACGACCCACTTCCGCGTATCCGCCGAGGACCTGCGCGCGGCCGGCATCGGCGAAGGCACCATCCGGCTGTCGGTTGGCCTGGAAGACGCCGAGGATCTGATCGAAGACCTGAGCCGCGCCCTCTATGCCGCGGGCAAGGCCTGATGCGCTGCATCGTCGGCGGCGACTCGGTCTACGCCTACACCGGCGGGCGCGCCTTTGACGCCGGCCTGCCAACGGTCGTGTTCGTGCACGGCGCGGCGAATGACCACAGCGTCGTGGGCCCTGCAGTCGCGCTATTTCGCACACCACGGTCGCAACGTGCTCGCGGTCGACCTTCCCGGGACACGGCCGCACGGACGGCGCGCCGCCGGACTCGGTTGAAGCGGCCGCGCAATGGCTCGGCGCGCTGCTTGACACGCTTGCGCGCGACACCGGCCGCGCTGGTCGGCCACAGCCTGGGGGCGCTGGTCGTGCTCGAAACCGCGGCGCGGTATCCGGAGCGTGCCACGCACGTCGCGCTGCTCGGCCCCGCGGTACCGATGCCCGTCGCCGACGTGCTGCTTGCCGCTGCCCGGGAGAACGACGCCGGTCGCCTATGAATTGATCACCGGTTGGAGCTTCTCCGCGGGCCATCAGCTCGGCGGCAACCCGCTGCCGGGTGTGTGGATGGCCGGCAACGCGCTGCGCCTGATGGAGCGCTCGCGACCCGGCGTGTTGTACGCGGACCTGCTGGCCTGCCACCGCTATGCCGGGCGGCCTGTCCGCCGCGGCTCGCATCCGTTGCCCAGCGTTGCTGATCGTCGGACAGCGCGACCTCATGGCACCAGCGAAGAACGCCGCGGCATTGACCGCGGCGTTGGCGGACTGCCGCGTTGTGACCGTGCCCGACTGCGGGCACAGCCTCATGACCGAAGCGCCCGACGCGGTCCTCGATGCGCTGCGCGATTTCCTGTCAGCGCCGGCTAATCCGCCCGCTTCCACTTGATCGAGCAGCCGATCGATGGCCTTTGCACGCGCGGGGCCGCGTCCGGTGCGCGCAACCTGCAGCATCGCCTCGAACAGCTCGCGCGGCGCGTCCGGGCAGGGCGGAGCGCCCGGCATCGTCGAGGCGGCCGCGATACTGCAGCGCCAGCTTGCCGTTGTAACCGAAGAAATCCGGCGTGCATACCGCGCCGAACGCCTTGGCCACAGCCTGCGTCTCGTCCCAGAGGTAGGGAAACGGAAAGCGCATGCGCGGTCAGCGAGCGCACGCATGTTATCGAAGGAATCCTCCGGATAGTCGCTGGCATCATTGCTGCAGATCGCGACCGTGCCGACAGCCGTGGTCTTGCAATTCGCCGGCGTCGCGCACGAGCTTGTCGAGCACGGCCTTGACGAAGGGACAGTGGTTGCAGATGAACATGACCAGCAGCCCGTTTGGTCGCGCCAGCCCGTCGCGGCGGTAACGGCGGCCATCGGTGCCGGGCAGCTCGAAATCCGGCGCGGGTGTATCGAAAGCGCAGACTGACGCAGCGGTGGGCATCGGCTTGTTCCTCGTCACGGTGTGGCAAAATGCTAGCATGCCACGTCTGGCTTGCGTGCACCTCGCGACCGACAGCGACGCGTTGGGTCGGCGCCGAGCGTGCGCTCGCGCGCTGCGCGCCTGGCAGCGGTCGACCCCGCGCATTTTCTGCCCGCCGCCGCTGGCCGCGGGTGCGGAGCTCGACCTTGCCCCCGGCGCGGCGCATCATGTGCTGCGCGTGCTGCGGCTGCAGGTGGGCGATGCGCTGACGCTGTTCGACGGCGCGGGCGGCGAGTATCGCGCCGAGCTTGCGCAGGCGACGCGGCGCGGGGTCGCGGTGCACGTCATCGAGCACCGCGACATCGAGCGCGAATCGCCGTTGACCGTCACGCTGGTGCAGGGCCTCGCCGCCGCCGACCGCATGGATTACGTCGTGCAGAAGGCCGTGGAACTTGGCGCGGCCGCGATTGCGCCGGTCATGGCCACGCGCAGCGTCGCCCGACTCGAAGGTGCGCGCGCGGAGCGGCGCGTGGAGCACTGGCGGCAGATCGTCATCGCCGCGTGCGAACAATCGGGGCGCAATCGCCTGCCGCAGGTGCACGTGCCCTGCGCACTGGCCACGTGGCTGCGCACGGCCTTCGCCGGCGGCGCTGCGCGTGCTGCTCGCTGCCGGATGCGGCCGCCTCGCTCGGTGACCTGGCCCGGCCGGCCGGCGCGATGGAACTGCTGGTCGGTCCCGAGGGTGGCTTCACGGCGGAGGAATCGGCCGCGGCGTGCGCCGCCGGGTTTCGGCCGGTACGCCTGGGGCCACGCATCATGCGCACGGAGACGGCGGGCGCGGCCATGCTTGCGGCGATGAATGCGCTATGGGGGGATTGGCGCTGAAGCGCTACGGCACGACAAACCGGCTTAGCCCGGCGAGAAGCCCGGGCGAAGACGCAGCGCAATTCAGGTTGCGGGTTGCGCCCGGAGCGGCCTTGCGGTCGGCCGCGACGAGGATGCTGCAACGGACGCGCTCGATGAGTATGGCGTCGACCGAGCCGCGCCACCAGCGCAGCGCGAAGGACTTGCTGCGCGGATGGCCGAGGATCAGCAGATCGATGCCCAGTTCGGTCACCAGCTTGCAGATCACGTCGACCGGCTCGCCGACGACCAGGTGGTCGGTGGCCAGGATGCCCTTGGCGGCGAGCAGCGCGTGCGCGTCCTTCAAGTCGGCTTCCATGTGCTCGCGCTCGTCGGCCAGCGCCACCTCCGGCACGTACTCGCCGGCGAGCAGGTACGCCGACGGGTAGTGCACGACGCCGGCGAGATGCACCTCGACCGAGGCGTCCGGGGCGAGCCGCATCGCCTCGTCGAGCGCGGATCGGGACTCAGGCGCGCCGTTGTAAGCGACGAGAATCTTCTTGTACATGGCTACCTCCTTACCCCAGCAGAGTGCTTCCGGATCGAGGTCGCCGGGATCACGGCGGCCGCAAACGCGATCGTAACGACCAAAAAGCAATCGCGGAAGGCCAGCGTCGCGCCTCCCACCTCGCCGTAGACCGAAAGCCGCCACTCGAGCAGGACCGCGAGCAGATTGATGCCGACCGCGCCCCCGAGCTGGCGGGCGAAGTTGACGGCGGCGGAGGCCTGCCCGAGGTACTGCGGCGGCAGCGACTTCGACCGCGCCCACGTTGAGTGCCGGAATGATGAATCCGAGCCCCACGCGGCCGATCGTCAGCCAGAGCGCCAGCAGCCAGAAAGCCGTCGCTCCGGTCGCAAAGGCGAGCAACAGGCTCGACGCCGCGAAGCAGGCGAGGCCGCCGGCGACGACGTACCGCGGCGCGGTGCGGTCGGTGAGGCGCCCCGCCGAGCGCGATCGCCAACGCCAGTGCGAGTCCCGGCACCGAGAGCAGGTTACCGGCCTTGGCCGGCCCGTATCCGGCGACGTCCTGCACGAACACCGGCACCAGATAGGTCGTGCCGAACAGCCCCAGGCCATAGGCGAGGGCAACCAGCAACGCCGCGCGGAAGCCGCCGGTGGCAAACAGGCGCACCGCCAGCAACGGCGCTCGGGCACGAAACTGCCAGATGACAAAGCAGCCGGTCAGCGCGAGCGCGACGCCCGCATCACCGAGCGCGGGCACGGATAGCCAGCCCTTGCGGTGACCGAGCGACCGGCAAATTGAGCAGGGCGACCAGCGCGCCGCTGAGCAGCACGGCGCCGAGCCAGTCGAAGGCGTGCCGCGGCCCCGCGGCTTTCGCCGGCGGGAGCCAGCGCCAGCCGAGCGGCAGTGCCGCGATACAGAACGGGCACCGACAGCAGGAAGATCGCCCGCCACCCGAAGGCCTGCGTCAGCAGACCGCCGAGCGCCGGACCGACCGCCGGCGCGAGCACCACGCCGAAGCCGAACACACCCATCGCCCGGCCCCGCTCCTCGAGCGGAAACACCTCGAACACGGCGATCATCGACAACGGCTGCATGACGCCAGCCGCGGCACCCTGCAGAACCCGGGCGGCGATCAGCGATTCGGTATTCCAGCTCGCCGCGCCGAGCAGCGACGCGGCCAGGAACACCGCCATTGTCGCCACGAACGTCCGCCGCTGGCCGAAGGACTCGACCAGCCACGACGTGGCGAGCATCGTCGTCGTGGTAGCGGCGAGAAAGCCGGTGGCGACCCACTGCAGCGAGTCGTGGCCAATATTGAACTCGCGGATGAGCGCCGGGAAGGCGACGTTGACGATGGTCGCGGCGAGGATGGTCGAGACCGTCCCGACCATCGTGGTCGCCACGACCCAGGCCCGACGATGCGCGACGGCGGGAATGGTGTCAGTACGGCGCCGCTGCGGCGCCGCGCAGCGGGCGCCCGGCGAGGGCGAGCACGAGTCCGCAACCTCGTCCCAGACGCTGCCCGGTCCGATGCCCTTGGCCAGTGCGTCGAGTCGGGCCAGGCGCTGCAGCAGCGACGCCATCGCCGCCGGTGGCGACGCGCTGCGCCGCGCGCTCCAGTGCGGCCTGGCGCTTGCCCCACACCCGCGCCGCGCGCACGGCGGTGGCGAGCGGCGTGCCCCCGGCGGTCGCAGCGAGCACCGTCGCGAGCGCATGCAGGTCTTCGCCGAGCTGCCAGATAAGCAGCGGCACGCCCTCGCCCTGCGCCTCGAGCGCGGCAAGGATGCGCAGCGCCCGCGCCGTATCGCCGGCAAGCCACGCCTCGGAGAGCTGGAAGACGTCGAAGCGCGCGACATCGGCGATCGCCGTGCAGGACGGCGTCAGGGTCGAGTTCGCCCTCGGGCAGCAGGAGGCCCGAGCTTCTCAACTTCCTGCATCGCGGCGAGCAGATTGCCCTCGGTGGTGTCAGCCAGAAACTGCAGCGTGTCCGCGGAGGCGCGCTGCTTTTGCCGAGCCAGCCGTGCCGCGAGCCAGCGCGGCAGCTCACTCGCGTTCGAGCGGCTGAACGGCGACGCGTGACCCCGGCGTGCTCGAGCGCGGCGAACCACGCCGAGGACTGTGCCGCTCGATCCAGACGCGGCAGTGTGATCAGCGTTAGCGTGTCGGAGTGCAGGATGCGTTGCGCAGTCCTCGAGCACCCGCGCGCCGTCGTTGCCGGGCTTGCCCGAGGGTACGCGCAAGTCCACCAGCTTGCGCGCACCAAACAGACCGAGGTTGCGGTTCGCGGCGGCGAAAGCATCCCACTTGAAGCCGGGCTCCGCGACGAGGATCTCGCGTTCATCGAAACCAGCCGCGCGGGCGGCGGCGCGCACCAGGTCGCCGGCCTCGATCGCCAGCAAGGGCTCGTCGCCATGGATGACGTAGAGTGGAGCGAGGCCCTTGGCGAGGTGCGCGGCAAGCTGCGGCAGGCGGACTTGCACGGCGTGCGAGGCACGCGGGCGCGTTCGCGCTGCGGCTCAGGCCGGTTTCTTGGCGGCCTGCAGACGGCGCACGATCTGCTGCACGGCGTCGTCCTGCATTTCGCGCCAGAGGCGCTGCTCCTGCGCTTCCTTCGGAAGCGCCGCGCTGTCGGAGTAGCTGTACGTGCGGCGCACCACCAGTTCGGAGGTCGGCAGCCAGTCGTTGCCGTCGGCATCGTGGACGCGGAACAGGATGCGCTTGGACAGCAGGAACTCGCTGACCTTGCCGCTGCTCGACAGCGACAGGATCTGCTTGTTGTTCTCGACGCTTGCGATGTCGAGAATCACCTGCGCCTTGTCCGGCGAGGCAACGAGCTGGGCCGTGCCGATGCCCTGCAGCGAACGCCGAAGGTCCGCGGTGAGCGGCTGGGCCGCGGGCGAGTTCAGATACAAGGTGGCAAATTGCGTAGTGAGCTTCGCCACGGAGATGAAACCCGCATCCCGCGAGCGCGGCGACAGCGAGCACCGCACAAGCGCCACGGAAGTCGCGGCGAGCCCGGCCGAGGGGAGCGGGTCTAGACGACGACATTGACCAGCCTCCCCGGAACGATGATGACTCGACGCGGCGCGGCACCATTAGCATGTTTCTGCACCTCCGGGCTGGCGATGGCCGCCTCTTCGATCGCGGCCGAGTCGGCAACCGCTGGCACGCGCAACTTGCCGCGCAGCTTGCCGTTCACCTGCAAGACCAGCTCGATCTCGTCCTGGGCAAGCGCCGCGGCATCGACCTGCGGCCACGACGCATCGAGAATGTCGCCGTACTTGACGGCGTATCCCAGTTGCTCCCAGAGCACGTGCGTGATGTGCGGCACGACCGGGTTGAGCACGCGCAGCAACAGCGACAGGCCCTCGCGCACGAGCTCGGTCACCGCCGGCGTCGCGTCCTCGGGCACCTCATCGAGCGCGTTGAGCATCTTTCATCCCGGCCGAGACGACCGTGTTGTACTTGATGCGGCGGTAATCTTCGTCGGCCTGCCGAGGTGCATGTGCAGCTCGCGCCGGATTTCGCGCAGCGCCGACGGCGCGTGCCGCCAGTCGATCGCGACGGGCGCGCGCTCCAGGCCTTCGCTGCGGTGCTGGGCGTAGGCCCACAGACGCTTCAGGAACCGGTACTCCCCCTCGACCGCATCGTCGGACCACAGCGCCGAGTCCTCTGGCGGACCGGCGTGCATGACGAACATGCGTGCCGTGTCGGCGCCGTACTTCGCGATCAGTTCGTGCGGGTCGACCCCGTTCCTCTTGCTCTTGGACATCGTGCCGGTGCCGCCATACTCGACCGGCAGGCCGTCGCTCCGGAGCGTGCCGCCGCTGATCCGCCCCTCGCCATCGTGGACCGGATCGACATCCTCCGGCGCGAAGTAGTCGATGCCGCCCTGGGCGGTGCGCCGGAAATAGCTGTGGTTGAGCAACATGCCCTGCGTCATCAGCCGCGTGAAGGGCTCGTCGAAACCGACCAGATCCATGTCGCGCATGACCTTGGTCCAGAAACGCGCGTAGAGCAGGTGCAGGATCGCGTGCTCGATGCCGCCGATGTACTGGTCCATCGGGTTCCAGTACTCGTTGCGCGCGTCGACCATGGTCGGTGCGCCCGGGCACGCGTAGCGCATGTAGTACCAGGACGAGTCGACGAAGGTATCCATCGTGTCGGTCTCGCGCTGCGCCGGGCCCGCCGCATTGCGGGCATGTCGTGGCGACGAAATCGGCGCGCTTGGCGAGCGGATTGCCCGAACCGTCGGGAACGCAGTCTTCGGGCAGGACTACCGGCAGGTCGGCTTCCGGGACCGGCACGTCGCCGCAGGCCGGGCAATGCACGATCGGGAATCGGCGTTCCCCAGTAGCGCTGGCGCGAAATGCCCCAGTCGCGCAGTCGGTAGGTGATCGCGCTTCTCGCCGAGCTCCAGTGCCTCGAGGTCGGCGAGGATCGCGGCGACGGCTTGCGGGTAGGGCAGGCCGTCGTACTTGCCGGAATTGACGCAGACGCCGCGCGTCTTGTCCTCGTACCAGGGCTGCCACGCGTCGGTGGAGAACGTCTCGCCCTCGACGGCGATGACCTGCTTGATCGGCAAGCTGTATTTTTTTGCGAACGCGAAGTCGCGCTCGTCGTGCGCCGGGCACGCCCATCACCGCGCCCTCGCCGTAGGCCATGAGCACATAGTTGCCGATCCAGACCTCGATGCGCTCGCCGCGTCAACGGATGCCTGACGTAGAGGCCGGTCGGCATGCCCTTCTTTTCCATCGTGGCAAGTTCGGCCTCGATGGTGCTGCCGCGCCGGCACTCCTCGACGAACGCGGCAAGCTGCGGATTGAGGCCCGCCGCATGGACGGCCAGCGGATGCTCCGCTGCGACCGCGCAGAACGTCACTCCCATGATGGTGTCGGCGCGCGTGGTGAATACCCACAGACGCCCGTCGCCGATGAGCGTCGCCGTGCGCACCGCGGATGTCGTGCGGGAACGCGAATCGTATCCCTTCGCTACGGCCGATCCAGTTGGCCTGCATCGCCCGCACGCGTTCCGGCCAGCCGGTCATCTTGTCGAGGTTCTCGAGCAACTCGTCGGCGTACTCGGTAATGCGGAGGTAATACATCGGGATTTCACGTTTCTGTACCGGTGCGCCGGAGCGCCAGCCGCGACCGTCGATCACCTGCTCGTTGGCGAGCACGGTTTGATCAACGGGGTCCCAGTTGACCAGGCCGGTTTTCTTGTACGCGATGCCGCGCTCAAGCATTTTCAGGAACAGCCACTGGTTCCACCGGTAGTATTCTGGTTTGCAGGTCGTCAGCTCGCGCGACCAGTCGATCGCCAGTCCCACCGCCTGCATCTGGCGCTTCATGTAGGCGATGTTGTCGTAGGTCCAACGCGCCGGCGCGACGCCGCTTTTCATCGCTGCGTTTTCGGCGGGCAGCCCAAACGCGTCCCAACCCATCGGCATCAGGGTGTTGTGACCCTTCATGCGCAGATGCCGGTACATCATGTCGTTGATGGTGTAGTTGCGCACGTGCCCCATGTGCAGAACCCCCGACGGGTAGGGCAGCATCGATACGCAGTAGATACTTTGGGATTCGCGGCGTCCTCACGGGCGCGAAAGCTCTGGGCGGACACCCAGTGTGCCTGCGCGGCGGCTTCGATGTCGGCGGGACGATACGGTTGCATGGGGCGGACGCGACGATGCTAGCGAAAGCGAAATTAACGATTATACCGGCAGGAGAGAGAGGGCTCATGGCGCGCTTGAGCGCTACGTGCGCCGCGTAAGCGCGCTCCGGGCATAAACCGTCGGCGCCACCGCGCCGCGCGAGTCGAGCGCCCGGCGTCGTGCGTTGAGGGGACCCGAGTGCGCGCCCGGGCGATACGCACTGGTAGACTGGTAGAATCCTAAGGCATCCGGGAACCGATCCCGGGTCGGCCCAGCCAAAGACGCATCGTCGCGCGCCCGTACGGGCACCCGTTCATGTTCCCATTGCTGCACCACCTCGGTCGAGCGCTCATTGTCGCAGGCGTCGCGGTATCTGCGACCGCCGCGCCGGTGCGCACCGAGCACGTCGAGGCGGAGCTCGTTCCCGCCGCGACGGCGCTAGAGCCCGGAACCCCACTAACCGTCGCGCTGCGACTGAAGATGGACCCGGGTTGGCATACCTATTGGCGGAATCCCGGCGACTCGGGATTGCCGTCGACGCTCGCCTGGAACCTGCCCCCGGGGCTGAGCGCTGGGCCCATCCAGTGGCCGCCGCCGCGGGCGCTGCCTATCGGACCACTCGTCAACTACGGTTACGAGGGTGAGGTGCTGCTGTTAACCGACATTGCGGTGCCGCCCACGTTCGCGATTGCGGCCCCGGCAACGCTCAGGGCGCGCGCCGACTGGCTTGTCTGCAAGGAAGTCTGCATTCCCGAAGGCGCCGATCTCACCCTAAGTCTTCCGGTGGCGTCGCTTGCGGCACCGGACCCGCGCTGGGGCGACGCCATCACCCGCACGCGGGCGGCACTGCCGCGGCCGCTCGAGGGCTGGCAGGTGGTTGCCACCGGGCATGGCCAGCAGATCGAACTGGCGCTCACGCCCAAGGCGTCGGCAGACGATCCGGGCGAACTACACCTGTTCCCGTTCAGCGAAGGCAAGATTGAAGCGGCCGGACCGCAGACGCTGGTCCGCGACGGCCCAACGCTGAAGCTGACCTTGCCCGTCGCAAGCGAACGCGTCGGCGACTTCACGCACCTCGATGGGGTGCTGACCGCAAGCAACGGGTTTGGCTCGCGCCGCGCGGTGAGCATCGATGCACCACTCGGCGGGGCCGTCATTGCTGGGTCGCCGGCCGGCCCGGCGAGCGCCGCAGCCCCAACGCGGCTTGCCAAGGGCGCCGCCGAGAGCAGCAGCCTCTCCCTGGACGTCGCGCTCGCGTTCGCGCTGCTCGGCGGCTTGCTCCTAAATCTGATGCCTTGCGTGTTTCCGGTACTCTCGCTCAAGGTGCTTGGATTCGCGGCGCATGGCGATAACCGCGGCGCGATGCGGAGGCATGGGGTGGCCTTCGCGGCCGGGGTCGTTGCCTCCTTCTGGCTGCTCGCCGGCCTTCTGCTGGCCTTGCGGGCCACGGGCCAGCAGCTCGGCTGGGGGTTTCAGTTGCAGTCCCCGGCGGTCGTGGTGTGCCTGGCGATTCTGTTCTTCGTGATCGCGCTGAACCTCTCTGGAGTGTTTGCGATCGGCCAGCTGCTGCCGTCGGCGATCTCGGGCTGGAACGCGCGCAATGCCTACGTCAACGACGTTCTTTCCGGGGTGCTCGCGGTCGTCGTCGCCGCCCCCTGTTCCGCGCCCTTCATGGGAGCGGCGATAGGTTGGGCGCTCACGACGACGCCGGCATCGACCCTGGCCGTGTTCACGGTGCTGGGCACCGGCATGGCGTTGCCGTATCTGCTGCTCGCCTGCTTTCCGGGGTGGCGGGCGAAGTTGCCCCGGCCGGGGCCTTGGATGGTACGGCTCAGGCAATTGCTCGCCTTCCCGCTGTATGCGACCGTGATCTGGCTCGCGTGGGTGCTGGGCGCGCAACTTGACAATGACGCCGTAGCGCGCCTGTTGCTCGTTTTGCTGCTGCTCGCTTTCGCGCTCTGGGCCTGGCAGACGATGCGTGCCGGCGCGGCTCGCGGGTGGGGATGGGCTGCCTTGGCGAGCTTGGCCGCGGTCGTCGTCGTCGGCTGGCCGGTGGCGCTGGCCGCCGTGGGGGGCGGCGAACAGGCCGCGAATCCGCTCGCCACCGAGCGGGGCCCATGGCAGAACTATGAACCCGATCGGGTGCAGCAACTTAACGCGGCCGGACGTACGGTGTTTGTCGATTTCACCGCCGCATGGTGCGTGACCTGCCAGGTTAACAAGCGCCTGATTCTCAACACCGACGCGGTGCAACAGGCGTTCGCGCGGAACCACGTGGCACTGCTGCGCGCCGACTGGACCCGTCGCGACGCAACCATCGGGCGTGCGCTCGCGGCCCTGGGGCGCAGCGGGGTGCCGGTGTACGTTCTCTACCGTCCGGGCCGTGACCCTCTGATCCTGCCCGAAGTCCTACAACAGCACCTGATCACGGAGGCGCTGGCGGAGCCCTAGCAGCGCATCGAAACCGACGCTGGAGGCAACATGAATTGGCAGGCAATGCTGGGCGCACTGGTCTTTGGCGTAACGCTGCCGGCGCTCGCGGCGACGGCGGGCCAGAGCGCGCCGAACTTCACGCTCACCGACACCCAGGGTAAGACGGTGCAGCTGTCCGACTACAAGGGGAAGTACATCGTGCTTGAATGGACAAATCCGGCATGTCCATTCGTACGCAACCATTACAGTACGCGGAACATGCAAGCGCTACAGGAAGCCTGGGGGTCGCGCGGCGTGGTGTGGCTGGCGATTGATTCGTCGAACCAATCGAGCGGGGACTACATGGCGCCGGCGAAACTCGGTGCCTGGATGCAAGCGCGTGGCGCGGCACAGAAGGCCGTGCTCACCGACCCCGATAGCGCGGTCGCCAGGCGCTACCAAGCCAAGACGACGCCGCACATGTTCGTCATCAGTCCCGAAGGCGCGATCGTCTACGCGGGGGCGATCGACGATCGACCCTCGACCCGTCCGGAAGATCCGTTGGCGGCGCACAACTATGTGCGCGCAGCCCTAACGGAGGCAATCGGTGGGATGCCGGTGAGCACCGCGGCGACGACGCCGTACGGTTGCTCGGTCAAGTACTGATTCGCGGCCCTTGCTCGTCCTGGCCGGCTTCGGCCGTTGCCATGCCAGCGTACTAGGAGCCGCCGCGCGCCCGCGGCTCGTATTAGCTTCCCTGGAAAAAGGCGTTTATCGCGACAAGGTTGGACCGAGCGGCCGCAATGCGGCGCGGCGCGGGCAGAACGCGACCGTTTATCGCTTGCGCCGGCTAGCGTATCATCGCGCCAACAGGGGCCCATAATGAAACCTAGCGCGCGCGGCGCTCTTGCATCGTTTACGCTTGGCCGCATCCTTTTTTGTGGCCTGCTATTCGCGGGTACGACGGCCCGGTTCGCATGGGCGCAGGCACCGCAGGACGTCGAAACGACCATGAAGAACATGCTCGCCGCGACCCAGTCCAAGTCCCTGAACGATTTTGTCGCCGGCGGCGATGCGTCATTCCGGTCGACCATGACGCAGCCAATGCTCGACAGTTTCAGCGCGCAGTTCGCGCCCCGCCTCAATCAGGGCTATTCCGCGAGTTTTCTGGCCCGGTTGAATCAGGGGGGATATTCAATCTACCTATGGAAACTCGAATTCAAGGACGGCGGCGACGACCGACTCGTCACGCTGGTGGTCAAGGACGGCAAGGTTACCGGCTTCTTCCTGCGTTAACCGGCCTTGTACGCGAGCTTGAAACCTCAAGGGGGGCTCAGATCATGAAACGCTTGGTCGCAACAATGGCATGTGGAGCAATGCTCGCAGCAGTCGATCCGACAGGGATCCTGGCTCAGGCACCAAAGGCTGCGCCTGCGGCGCCCAAGCTGCGGCCGCGGCTCCCGCCGCGCCCGCAACTGCTGCACCCGCGGCCGCTGCACCCGCAGCTGTTGCGGCTGCCGCGGCTGCGTCACCGCCGGCGGTGCGTAGCAAGAAGCGATCATGGACGCGGGCCGACGCGCGGGTCTGCCTCGAATTCCCCACCAATCTGCAGATCATCCGCTGTGCGGAGAAGTATCGCTATACGCGGGTGCCCAGCTAGCCAGCCCGCGCGGGGCTGGCGCGAACCGCTTGCCGATGCGGCTGGTGGTCGTGGCGATTGTCGGTGTTGCGGTCTTTGGCATAACCGCGTGCGACAAGGCGAAAGAGCATGCTCCGGACGCTGCGGCCATCGCCGCGGCGGTCGAGCAGGCGCGGCGCGAGGACGCTGAGGCCGATCGCCACATGCGCGAACGCGCGGCGCAGCAGGAACAGGCGCGGCGCGAGGCGGAGCAGGCTGCCATCGATGATCGCGTGGCCCATGAGGATGCGCGCTACGCGAAACAGCTGCAATTCGAGCAGCGCATGCGCGACCTGCTGCTCGACCCCGCGTCGATGCAGATCCGCAACCAGCGCCTCAACGCCAACGGCACGGCCCTGTGCGCCGAGGTCAACGGCAAGAACAAACAGGGGTTTACGTGGGGTTTCGGCGCACGATCGTGATGGACAACCTTGTCAGCTTCGAGCAGGACCCTGACGATAGCTATCGAAAGCCGGAGCACCAGTTCCCCGCGATTGCCGCGCTTACCGGCTGCTTCTGATCGCCCGCGGCGCGGCCGTCGCCCGGCGGCGGCAAGTGGGATATGCCTGTACGGGGTACGCTTCGCTCGAGCGGGGCTCAGGCCGGAGCGAACTCGACGTCGATCTCGCCCAGGTCTCCGAAGCGCACCCGCAGTGGCGTGCCCACCGGCACTTCGAGGGCGCCAGCGTACGAGCCGGTAGTAACGATCGCGCCAGCCTTGAGGCCGCCGATCTCGCTTCGCGAGGCCAGAAAATTGGCCAGCCACAGCAGCGGTCGCAGCGGATGACCGTCGGGATGCCGACCCGCGCGCGCGTGCAGCGTCGCAGTCGGGGTCTCGATCGCGATCGCGAAGCCTTCCAGCTTCCGGCCCAGGCCATCGGGCACGACCGGTCCGACGAACAGACCCTGGTTCGATACCTGATCGGCGAGGAGCTCGGCAAAGGTTACTGCGGCGGCATCGGCATACCGCGACTCGAGTAGCTCCAGCGCCAACCGGGTCTCGGCGATCGCGGCGCAAACCTCGGCTTCGCCGTATGGCGCCGCGCGGTACGGGAGGTCCTGGCCGAGCACGAAAGCTATTTCGGGCTCAATCCGGACGTGCCCGCCGGAGCCTAGGGCGGGGCAGGGCGAGGCGCGCGCGATGGTGGGCGCGAAAATCGGCGCACAGGAGATGGCGCGCTCAGCCGTCGGGACCGAGCACTTCCATCCGCCGGTCGGGAAGCCAAGCAGTGCCTGCACACGGCGCTGGATGGCCAGCGCATCCTCGAGTCCCGCGGGGCGGCAGGACTCGGCCAGGCGGGCACCCGATTGCCGCGCGCGTCGAGCCGCGAGAAGATGGCGGGCAGCAACGTCGCATTGGGCAGTCGTCAGCATGAGCGCGCCTCGCTGATAGGAGCGGGTCGTTCGCGGATGATACCCGCGACGGGTGCTGGCCGAGGAGACATGAACGAACGACTGAGCGTTGCCGTCTGCTTGCCGGAAGACCGCGTGCAGGCGACGCTGGTTGGGCGGGCGTGGGTGCCCGTCTGGGCGGGCCCCACCCTGGTTGCGGTGCAAGGCGACGCCGTGTTCGATCTTTCGCCGATCGCCGCGACCGCGAGCGCGCTCTTCGAGCTTGACGATCCGGCCGCCGCCGTGCGCGGCGCAGGCGACTTGCCTTGGCTCGCCTCGCTGGCGGAGACGCTCGCCAACTCCGCGTGGAACCGCCGCAACAATGCCGCGCCTTGGTTTCTCGCGCCTTGCGACCTGCAGGCGATCAAGGCGAGCGGCGTGACGTTCATCTCGAGCATGCTTGAACGCGTCATCGAGGAACAGGCGCGCGGCGATCCAGCTAGGGCAGAGTCGGTGCGCAGGGCGATAGTCGCGGTGATAGGCGACGACCTGGCAGGGATACGCCCCGGTTCGCCCGAAGCGGTACGGCTCAGGGATGTACTCCTCGAGCGCAATGCCTGGTCGCAGTATCTCGAAGTGGGCATCGGCCCAGACGCCGAGATCTTCACCAAGTCGCAGCCCATGTCCGCCGTGGGGCTGGGTGCGGAGATCGGGATCCATCCCCGTTCGCAGTGGAGCAACCCCGAGCCCGAAATTGTCCTGGTGGTGAACAGCCGCGGCCGCACGGTTGGCGCGACCCTCGGCAACGACGTCAACCTGCGCGACTTCGAGGGCCGCAGCGCGCTCCTGCTCGGCAAGGCCAAGGACAACAATGCTTCCTGCGCCATCGGCCCGTTCATTCGCCTGTTCGACGATTCGTTCACCATTGACACCGTGCGCGGGTGCGAGCTCAGCTTGCGCGTCGACGGCGCGGATGGCTACTTGCTCGAAGGGCACAGCTCGATGGCGCTGATCAGCCGCGACCCGCTCGATCTGGTCGGGCAGGCAATCGGCGCCAATCACCAATACCCCGACGGGCTGATGCTGTTTCTGGGCACCATGTTTGCGCCGACGCAGGATCGACTCGGGCCGGGCCAGGGCTTCACCCACGTCATCGGCGATACGGTCACGGTGGCGACACCGGCGCTTGGTGCGCTGCTGAACCGCGTCAATCGCAGTGATCGCATCGCGCAGTGGACCTTCGGCGCGGGTGCGCTGATGAAAAATCTGGCGCAACGCAACCTGTTGTAGTGCGGTCACGTTCGGCTGCGCCGGAGGCTCGAAGCGAGCCCAGCATCGGGCGGGAGGCCTCAGTCGTTGCGCGTTTCCCGCGCCACGCTAGCCGAGAAACCGTACCGCCCGGCCACGTCGCTAGAGGATGTACTGCGCGAGGTTGTCGTCCCCGGCGATTTCAGCCAGGCGCTCGTCGACGTATTTGGCGTCGATGGTGATCGTGTGGCCGTCGAGCTTCGCCGCGTCGAACGAGACCTCGTCGAGCAACCGCTCCATCACCGTGTACAGGCGCCGCGCCCCGATGTTCTCCTGTTTCTCGTTGACCGCGAACGCGATTTCGGCCAGCCGCCGGATGCCGTCGGACTCGAAGTTGAGCGCGACGCGCTCGGTCGCCAGCAGCGCCTGATACTGGCGCGTCAGGCACGCATCGGTGGCCGTGAGAATCTGTTCAAAATCCGCAACCGAAAGGGACGACAACTCGACCCGGATGGGAAAGCGTCCCTGCAACTCGGGAATCAGATCCGACGGTTTGGCAAGATGGAAGGCGCCGCTGGCGATGAAAAGAATGTGGTCGGTCTTTACCATGCCGTACTTGGTGGCGACGGTGGTGCCCTCGACCAGCGGCAGGAGGTCACGCTGCACGCCCTGCCGCGACACGTCGGCGCCGATTGTTTCCTGGCGACTCGCTATCTTGTCGATTTCGTCCAAGAACACGATCCCATTCTGCTCGACGTTGGTCAGCGCCTTGGCCTTCAATTCGTCATCATTGACGAGCTTGGCGGCCTCTTCTTCGATCAAGGCCTTCATCGCTTCGGCGACTTTCATGCGCTTGACCTTGCGCCGTCCACCCGACATCTGCTGAAACATGCCCTGGATCTGGCTGGTGAGATCCTCCATTCCGGGCGGCGCGAGAATCTCCATCTGCGCCGGCAACACCGATATCTCGACGTCGATCTCCTTGTCGTCAAATTTGCCCTCGCGCAACATCTTGCGAAACTTCTGTCGCGTCGCCGAATCCGTCGGCTTCATGTCGTCGAGGTTGACCTCGCGCACGGGTGGCAGGAGTGCGTCGAGCACGCGCTCCTCGGCGCCATCGGCAGCGCGGTCACGCACCTTGCGTGTCTCGCTTTCGCGCGTTTGCTTGATCGCGGTCTCGACGAGGTCGCGAATGATCGTGTCCACGTCGCGCCCGACATAGCCGACCTCGGTGAACTTGGTTGCCTCGACCTTGATGAAGGGGGCGTCGGCAAGGCGAGCGAGTCGGCGCGCAATCTCGGTCTTGCCGACCCCGGTCGGGCCAATCATCAAAATGTTCTTCGGGGTGATTTCCTGGCGCAGCGGTTCGGCAACCTGCTGCCGCCGCCAGCGATTGCGCAGCGCGATCGCCACCGCCCGCTTGGCCGCGCTCTGCCCAACGATATGCTTATTCAGCTCGTGAACGATCTCGGACGGGGTCATCAAGAACGACATTGGAGTTTCGTGGGGTGTGCCGGCGCAAGCAAGCGACCGCGTGTTCTCCGGCGGCTGGGTCATTCTACCCTGTCCGCTCCAGTTGCGACCCCAGGCGATGCGGCGAGCTTGCGGCTCGGCTGGCCCGCCGCCGTGCAGATGGCGCGAGCACCGCCTGCGCCACGATCAAAGTACCGTCGCCTCGTCGCACAACGCGGCGTCCGAATTGCCAGGCAGCCAACGTAGCGCAGCACTTGCCGCATCGCCGAATGATGGTGAATTCGCCACCCGGCGAACTTTATTGCGCAGCTGGCGTGCATGTTTGGCAATGCGACAGGCTTCGCTTATCATGGGCCTGGATACAGACTGTCGACGCTCTACCGTCCGCGACCACGAGAACACAGCAAATGACGCGTTTCACGGCAAGCCCGTTGCTGGGCGTGCTGGTCGCGGCGCTATCGGGCGCCGTGCTCCTCGCCGCGTGTGACAACATTCCGTCGAGCCTGAGGATCATTCCGGAAGCCGGGACGATGGCGGAGGCCCGGCTTGAACCCAAGAACGGCAGCACCGTGCGCGGCACGATCACCTTTACGCAGCGCGGCAGCAAAGTCTGGATCAATGCCAATTTTACCGAGCTGTTCCCCGGTCCGCACAGCATCTACATCCACGCGGTCGGGCAACTGCAGCTCCCCCAATGCGGCCAGCGCGGGGCCGGTGTGGAGCATTGCGGGCACGGCGGCGGACGACAAGCGTATCGGCGACTTGCCGCAGCTCTACGCGGGTACCGAAGGCAATGCGCTGCTGCAGTTCACGACGCCCGACCTGTCGGTGGGCACCGGCGCGGCCAATGACGTCATCGGCCACTCGGTGGTCGTGCACCAGGGCCTCGATCCTGACCCGAAGGCGGAATTCGGGGTGCGCAACGGCTGGCTCGCTTGTGGCGTGATCGAACGCAGCCAAGGTCTTGACTTGAAGAAGCTGCTGTAGCTGCCCGGTTGACGGGCGCGTTGCGGCCACCAAGCGCATGGGATTCCTCGCCGACAAGAAGATCCTGATCACGGGCTTGCTGTCTAATCGCTCGATCGCGTACGG
This sequence comes from uncultured beta proteobacterium, assembly GCA_963777455.1. Taxonomy (GTDB): domain Bacteria; phylum Pseudomonadota; class Gammaproteobacteria; order Burkholderiales; family Casimicrobiaceae; genus PALSA-1003. The sequence goes on along the minus strand of CAVZQQ010000004.1, from coordinate 553,684 downwards.
CATCGCGCAAGCCTGCCGGCGCGAAGGCGCGACGCTCGCCTTCACCTACGTCAACGACGACCTGAAGCAGCGCGTGACGCGGTTGGCGGGTGAATTCGGCAGTGTTCCGGTGCTGCGCTTGCGACGTGGCGAGCGACGAGCAGATCGCCGCGCTGTTCGACGCTCTGGGTCGCGAATGGGGAACCCTCGATGGCCTGCTGCACTCGATCGCGTTCGCGCCGCGCGAAGCGCTAGCCGGGGATTTTCTGCAAGGCCTGTCGCGCGCGGCGTTTGCCACTGCGCACGATATCAGCTCCTACAGCCTGGCGGCGCTGGCGAAGGGAGCGCGTCCGCTCATGGCCGGCCGCGGCGGTGCGCTGCTCACGCTGACCTACCTGGGCGCCGAGCGCGCGATTCAAAACTACAACGTGATGGGGCTCGCCAAGGCGAGCCTCGAAGCGAACGTGCGCTATCTGGCACAGTGCCTCGGGCCGGAAGGCATCCGCGTCAATGCCATCTCGGCCGGCCCGATCAAGACGCTGGCCGCCGCCGGCATCGGCGGGTTCTCCAAGATCCTGCATTTCGTCGCCAAGACGGCGCCGCTGCGCCGCAATGTGACGATCGAAGAGGTGGGCAACGTGGCGGCATTCCTGCTCTCCGATCTCGCCAGCGCGATGACCGGAGAGGTGACCTACGTCGACTGCGGATTCTCGATCGTCGCCGCCGGAATGACCGACGAGTAGGTGGAGCGCCGCGCTTGCTTGCGGCGCGCATCCCGCGATGCCGTCCTCTCGCCGCTACGACGCCGTCATCATCGGCGGCGGTCACAATGGCCTGGTGTGCGCATGCTATCTCGCCGCCGGTGGCCTGTCCGTTGCGATATTTGAGCGTCGTGGCATCGTCGGCGGCGCCGCAGTCACCGAGGAGTTCCATCCGGGCTTCCGCAATTCCACCGCAAGCTATACGGTCAGCCTGCTGCACCCGAAGGTAATCCGCGATCTCAAGACTCGCCGCAGCACGGGCTGACTATCGTCGAGCGGCCGCTGGCCAATTTCCTGCCACTGCCCGGCGGCGATTACCTCAAGGTGGGCGGCGGACTAGCCGCCACGCAGGCGGAGGTGGCACGCTATTCGGCGCGCGATGCGGCCGCGCTGCCGGCTTACTACGCGATGCTCGACCGGGTCGCGACGGTATTGCGGGCGCTTCTCCTGCGAGACGCCGCCCAACGTCGGCGGCGGCCCCGGCGAGTGGCTGCGCGCCTGGAGGGCCGGGCGGCCAGCTGCAACGGCTCACGCTGGCGGAGCGGCGCGATCTGCTCGATCTATTCACCAAGAGCGCGGGCGATGTGCTCGATCGCTGGTTCGAGTCCGATCCGATCAAGGCGGTTTTCGGTTTCGATGCGGTGGTCGGCAATTTCGCCAGCCCGTATACGCCCGGATCGGCGTATGTGCTGCTGCACCACATTTTCGGGGAGGTGAACGGCAAGCGCGGCCAGTGGGGCCATGCGCTCGGGCGGCATGGGGGCGATCACGCAGGCGATGGCTGCGGAGGCGCGGGCGCGGGGCGTGGCGATCTTCACCGGCTCGCCGGTGGCGCGCGTGACTAACGCGCGCCGGGCGGGCCACCGGCATCGCGCTCGCAGACGGCACCGAGGTCGCCGCTCGGCGCGTGGTCGCCAACGTTGATCCGAAGCTGCTCTATCTGAAGCTCATCGACGCCTCCGTGCTCGATGCGGATTTCCGGCGGCGTATCGAGGGCTATCGCTGTGCCTCGGCGACGTTCCGCATGAATGTTGCCCTCGATGCGTTGCCCGAGTTCAGCTGCCTGCGCGCGGACGGCGCACACTTGCGTTCGGGCATCATCCTCGCGCCTTCGCTGGCCTACATGGAGCGCGCCTACTTCGACGCGCGGCAGAGCGGATGGTCGCGTGAGCCCATCATCGAACTGCTCATTCCCTCGCTCGTCGATGCCTCACTTGCGCCGCCGGGCAAGCACGTCGCGAGCCTGTTCTGCCAGCACGCCAATCCGCAGCTGCCCGACGGCCGGTCGTGGGACGACGCTAGCGGACGAGGTCGCCAATCTGATGCTCGACACTGTTACCCGTTACGCGCCCGGCTTCCGCGCAAGCGTCATCGCGCGCCGCGTGCTTTCCCCGCTTGACCTCGAGCGCGAATTCGGCCTTTCCGGTGGCGACATCTTTCATGGCGCGCTGGCGCTCGACCAGCTGTTTTCGGCACGACCGGTCCTCGGCCACGGCCACTATCGGGGACCGCTCAAGGGGCTGTACATGTGCGGTGCGGGCACGCATCCCGGCGGTGGCGTCACCGGCGTGCCGGGGCACAACGCCGCGCGTGAAATCCTGCGCGACGCGCGTCGGCGCGCATGAACTGGCGACGCTCCGCGGCTTGTCGCCGCGGAGCGTCATGGCACTACCAGGTCAAGTCGAAGCCAGCCGATAAGCCGGGTTCTGTTACGGCGCGCCCGAAGAACGCGCTATGACCGTCATTCATCTAGGCGCCGCGTTGCCGCGGCGCTCGAGCCACCTACCCGCGGACTAGGCGAGCAGCCTCGAATTACGCTTGCGTCCGCTTACTTGGTGTTGCTCCGGATGGAGGTTGCCGCGTTTCACCCGCATCCTTTGGATCGGATGCGACTCGTCTCTGTGGCCCTGTTCCTCGCCTTCGCCGCCGCTCGCGCGGACGGCTTGCAGCGTCTGGGCGTTACCCAGCATCCCGCTCTGCGGAGCCCGGACTTTCCTCTCCCGGCAGCGCAGAGCGCGGCCGGCAGCGACGGTCTGGCTGACTTCGAGCAAGCATGATAGCACGGTCGCTACGGAGGACCGGCTACGCAGCGACGCGCCAGGCGCATCGTTGCCCCCGCGTTGAGCGGCACCACGGTCTGCGCTCCGAACGCGTACTCAGCTGGCACGACCCACGCCTCGCGCCTGAGCGTCACCGTGTCGCGGTTGCGCGGCAGCCCGTAGAAATCGGCGCCGTGGAAACTGGCGAAGCCTTCCAAACGGTCAAGCGCTCCGGCACGTCTCGAATGCCTCGGCGTAGAGTTCCAGTGCGGCGTGAGCGGTGTAGCAGCCGGCGCAGCCGCAGCGCGCTTTCCTTGGCCGTCGCGCGCGTGCGGCGCCGAGTCCGTTCCCAGAAAGAACTTGGCGTTGCCGCCGGTCGCCGCCTTGAGCAGCGCCTGGCGGTGCGCTTCACGCTTCAGAATCGGACGGCAGTACCAGATGCGGGCGGATGCCACCGGCGGCAAACAAGCGCATTGCGCGAATGGAGCAGGTGCTGTGGCGTGATGGTGGCGCCGACGTGGCCGGGGCCGCGGCGATGAAGTCGGCGGCCTCCCGAGTGGTGATGTGCTCGAGCACGACTTTGAGTTCCGGAAAGTCGCGGATCGATGCGCGTCAGCACCTGCTCGACGAACACGCGCTCGCGATCGAATACGTCGACCTCGCTCGCGGTCGCTTCGCCGTGAACCAGGAGCGGCAACGCATGCTTCTGCATCGCTTCCAGCGCCGGATACACGCGCTCGATCGCGGTAACCGCCGGAATCGGAGTTGGTGGTTGCCCCGGCCGGGTAGTATTTCACGCCGATGACGAAGCCGCTGCGCCGAGCTTCGGCGATTTGTGCGACCGGGGTGTTGTCGGTCAGATACAGCGTGAGCAGGGGCGCGAAACGCGACCCGGGGGGCAATGCAGCGGCGATGCGCTCTCGATACGCCGCCGCCGCGGCGACGGTGGTGACCGGGGGTTCGAGATTGGGCATGACGACGGCGCGGCCAAACACGCGCGCGGTCGCGCCGACGACCGAGCGCATCGACTCCCCATCCCGCAAGTGGAGGTGCCAGTCGTCCGGCCGGGTGATCGTCAGCGTGGTTACCGGTCATTTGAGGCCCTCGCTACGCGGTGCGATTATACGGGCTGGCTTGCGATGCCCGGTTGGGGCTATAATCCGCCGTCTTCATAGCGGCGGCGGTGCAGGGCTGAAGGCCGCGACGGCCTAGCGGGAAGGTGGGAGCGTGGCAACAAAAGCGGCGGTAAAAAAGGTCAAGGAACTCGGCGAGCAGGACCTGTTGAAGGCGCCTGAGCGCGATTACATGAACGAGGCGCAGCTGGCGTTCTTCAGACAGCGCCTGCTCGAGCTGCGGGCGCAGCTGCTGAACAACGCCGACGACACGGGTCAGCATTTGCGCGAGAACGAGATCACGACCGATCCGTCGGATCGGGCGACTCTGGAAGAGGAGTACACCCTCGAACTGCGCACGCGGGACCGCGAGCGCAAGCTCCTGAAGAAGGTCGAAAAATCGCTGCGCATGATCGACGACGGCAGCTACGGCTACTGCGAGGAGACCGGCGAGCCGATCGGCATTCCGCGCCTGCTGGCGCGACCGACCGCAACGCTGTCGCTCGAGGCCCAGGAGCGGCGCGAGCGCGTGCAGAAGCTCTACGGCGACTAGACGCGGCGCGCACCGCGGCGAGCGCGAACAACGGCCCGGTATCCCGGGCCGTTTTGCATTGGTGGGCCGCGCGCTGCGGCGGAGCCGCCGCTACATGCCGAAGAAAACGCCGCGGTGCGACATGCCGCCGGCCATGAAGAACAGCAACGGGATCGAAAGCATGGTGTTGGCCCGCGAGGCGAGGAAGGCGACGCGGCGCGCCTTGGCCTTCTCCTCATCGGTCGCCGGCTTCAGAGCCCGAGAATCTTCTGCTGGTTCGGCCAGATCAGCACCCACACGTTGAACAGCATGATCGTGCCCAGCCAGGCGCCCATGCCGATGCCGGCCAGGCCGGCCTGGAAGGTGAAGGCGTTGACGAACTGATCACCCAGCAGCGCCGCGCCGGCGAGCCAGGTGACGACGGCGGACCAGCGGAAGAACAGCAGTGCGCGCGGCACGACGTGCTTGCGTAATGCCCGCCGCGGTGCCGTCCGCGGTGGCCGCTTTCAGCGCCGCCACCTGCACGAAATTGAAGTAGTAGAGCAGGCCGATCCACATGATGCCGGCCATGAAATGCAGCCATCTTGCCAATGCCGGGACGTAGTCCATGCCGTGCCTCCCCTAAGCGAGCATGCTCTTGACGACGAAGTACAGAATCACCGTCAGAATCAGACCGGAGATAACCGTTCCCCAAAGCGAATCAAGCGGATTTTTCATCGACTTCCCCCTCAGGCCGTTGGCCACCGGACCTGACGCGGCGAAACTCCCGCCGCGCCGAACTGTCGATTCGATTGTAGCAAGCGCAGGCAGCGCAATCCAGCCGGATGACTTGCACGATAGCACGGTAGCGCAGCCTGCAGCGGCGCTACGCCCTGTGTAGGCCCCAGTCCTACATCCACTACAGGAGATTCAGCAATGGCAACTACTGACCGCACAGCGAAGAAACAAACACCGTTTGCACTTACCGCCGCTACCCTATCCCGAGGACGCGCTCGCCCCCGTCATTTCCGCGAACACGCTCAGCTTCCATCACGGCAAGCATCACAAGGCCTATATCACCAAGGTCAACGAATTGATTTCAGGACACCGAGTTCGAAGGGCAGACGCTCGAGCACATTGTCCATGGCAGCGTCGGGGCACGCCGACCGGGTCGAGTTGTTCAACAATGCGGCGCAGGCATGGAACCACGACTTTTATTGGCACTCCCTGAAGCCCAAAGGGCGGCGGCAAACCGACCGGCGAACTGGCCGCCAAGATCGATGACGGCATTCGGCAGTTTCAGCGTATTCAAACGGCAGTTTGCCGATGCCGCGGTCAAGCAGTTCGGCAGCGGCTGGGCGTGGCTCGCTGGCTGACGGCCACACGCTCAAAATCATCAAGACGGCCAATGCGGAGCTGCCGCTGACCAAGGGCCAGACCCCGCTGTTGGCCATCGATGTCTGGGAGCATGCCTACTACCTCGACTACCAGAACCGACGACCCGATTATGTCCAGGCGGTCATCGACAAGCTTCTGAACTGGGACTTTGCCGCGGAAAATCTCGCGCGCACGTAACCGATCGCGAATTTGCGCCGGCGCGAGTCCGCAGATCGAGCGGCGATGGCGAACGCCTCTCCTGTAGGCACTCCCGGCGCGCCATCGCCACGCGGCGCAAGCGGAGCCCTTGCGGCCGACTCGCGGCGCCGCCTTGTTGGGCGCGCGCGAAGGGGAGATAATGGGCGGTTAGCGCTGCCAGCGAAGGGCGAGCTCGATTCCGATGGCATTTCCGCTGTTTCCCAAATCGCCGGGCAAGGACAAGCCCGACGACGCGCGGGCCAAGCCCGAATTGACGCCTCGGCACGATCCGCGCACGGGGCAGCAGCCGGCGGCCGACCTCGGCGCACGAAGTCGCCACTGCAGCGCGGGCGACTCCGGCCTCGGCGGTCAAAGCCAAGCCGGCGCCCGGATCCGCCAACGCGCGAGACCGCGACATCACGCTCACCGGTCCCGTCACCGGCCCGCCGAGTCTGATCGACTGGGGCGCGGACGCGCAGCCGGCCTTCCAGGTCGCCGAGGCCAATCCGGGCTTATGCTCCGTACTCGAGAATGCCGCGCTGCTGTACGGGAGCGGACAGACACAGCAGGCAAGGCAGATGCTCGAGCTAGGGCGTCGCGAACGACAACGACGCGAAGGTTTCGCCGTTGGCGTGGCTGGCGCTGTTCGATCTGCTGCAGCGAGCCAGTGACCGTGCCGCATTCGACCAGCTCGCCCTGCAGTATGTCGTTGCATTCGAGCGCTCGGCGCCCGCATGGGAGGAGGTCCAGGCGCAGCAGCGCCCGGGTGCCCGGCCTCGCCGCCGGGGGCTACTTTGCGCTGACCGGCAAGCTGTCGCAGGCCAACGCGGCGCAGATCAATAACATGCTCGCGGCGACGCAGAAGCAGGCGCAGGTGCGACTCGATCTGGGCTCGCTTACCGGCGCGGATGATGTCGGGGCAAGGCTGCTTGCCGATGCGCTCGCGCAGTTGCGCAAGCGGCAATACGCGCTGGCCCTGCAGCATCCGGAAAAGATCCGGCGTGCTTTGGAGAGCGCGGTCAAACAGGGGCGTGAGGCGGGCGAGGGGTATTGGATCCTGCTGCTCGAGCTGCTGCAATGGCAGAACGATCGCCAGACATTCGAGGATCGCGCGGTTGATTTCGCGGTGAGCTTTCGAGCTCTCGCCGCCGTCGTGGGAGCCACCGCCCGACGCGGCCGCAGGCGCCCTCAGCTCCGGATGTGCCGAGTGCCGCGGTGGCCGAAGCGACGGAAATGCTGTGCTGGCAGGGAACGATGGTCGGACCGACCGATCCGCAGTTGGCCAAGTTCGCCGAGTTCCGCGAAGGCCGCACAAACCTGCCGCATCGACCTGTCGGGCGTGGACCGCATCGACTTCGTGTGCGCAGGCGCGCTCCTCAATGCGATCATCCGCACTGAAGGGCAGCGCAAGACAGTGCAGATTGCCGGCGCCTCGCCGATCATCCGGGCGCTGCTGCTGCTCATCGGAATCTCGCCGCGCCACTTCGTCAAGAAGGCCCAATAAGTATCGCCGCGAGCGGTCTCGGCAAACGCCGGTGCGCCGACGGGCTGCACGCCGTGGCGCCACGCCGCACCGTGCGGGTCAAGTCGAGACACCAGGCAGCCTCAGCCAACCAAAATGCAATGCCAATGACCGAAGTATTTCATGGAACGACGATTCTCTCGGTGCGTCGCGGCGCGTCCGTCGCGCTCGGCGGCGATGGGCAGGTGACGCTCGGCAACGTCGTCATCAAGGCCACCGCGCGCAAGGTGCGCCGTCTGCATGGTGACCGGGTTCTGGCGGGATTCGCCGGCGCCACCGCCGATGCATTCACGCTATTCGAGCGGTTTGAGGCGAAGCTCGACAAGCATCAGGGGCAGCTGCAGCGTGCTGCGGTCGAATTGGCCAAGGATTGGCGCTCCGACCGCGTGCTGCGTCGGCTGGAAGCCATGCTGGCGGTCGCCGACCTCACCGCGTCCCTGGTCATCACCGGTTCCGGAGACGTGCTCGAGCCCGAGCACGGCATTGTCGCGATCGGATCCGGAGGGCGCGTACGCGCAGGCGGCGGCGCGGGCGTTGCTCGAGCACACGCAGCTTCCTGCGGCCGCCATCGTCAAGGAAGCGTTGACGATTGCCGGCGAGCTGTGCATCTACACGAATCAAAACCATTTCATCGAAGTGCTCGAGCCGGCGTGACGATGGCCGATGTCGATTACGACGTCGTCGTCCTCGGCGGCCGGTCCCGTCGGCTCTGGCGGTTGCCGCGGCGCTCGGCCGCGAGGGCCTTGGCGTCGCGCTGCTGGAACGCGGCGCCCTGGGCGCGTACGACGGCCCGCGCGGCGACGACGACTGGGACCAGCGTGTCTATGCCCTCAGTCCCGGCAGCGCGAATTTCCTGCGCGGTCTGGGCGCGTGGCAGCGGTTGCCGCCGGAGCGTCTTGCGGCGGTCGAAATGATGGATGTGCATGGCGATGCAGGCGGAGCCATCGCTTTTTCCGCATACGAACTCGGCGAGCGCGCGCTGGCCTGGATCGTCGAAAACCGCGAACTATGCGCCACGCTGGTCGAGGCAGTACGTACCTTCCCGGCAGTGGCTGTGCTGGCGCCATGCGAGCCCACCGCGGTCAGCTGGCAGGCCGACGGTGCATGCGTCACGCTTGGCGACGGCCGCCGGCTATCCGCCCGCCTGGTCGTGGGCGCCGATGGCGTGCATTCCTGGGCGCGCCGCGAAGCCGGCATCGCGCGCGAGCCGCGGGCCTACGGGCAGACGGCTGTCGTCGCCAACTTCGTCGCCGAGCGCGCCCATCGAGGCCGCGCGTTGCAGTGGTTTATCGGTGACGACGGAGTGCTGGCATGGCTGCCGCTGCCGGGGCGACGGATCTCCATGGTATGGTCCGCGCCGGACGCGCTCGCGCAGCAACTGCTCGCACTGGATGCGAGCGCGCTGGCGCAGCGGGTCGCCTCGGGGGGCGGGCATGCGCTGGGAACGCTGACGCTCGATTACGCCACCGGCCGTGTTTCCGCTGTCGTTCCTGAGACTCGACTCGCCAGTCGCGCCCCGGCTCGTTTTGGTCGGTGACGCGGCACACGTCGTGCACCCGCTGGCCGGGCAGGGCGTCAACCTCGGCCTTGGCGACGCCGCGATACTGGCATCGGTGCTCAAGATGCGCGGGCCGGTCGGTGATGCCGGTGCGGCGATTCTGCTCGAGCGCTATGCCCGCAAGCGCGCATTGCCAGTCTTGTCCATGCAGATCGTGACCGATGGCCTGGTGCGTCTGTTCGCCGCACCGCCGCTCCGCGCGTTGCGCAACGGCGGAATGAACCTGGTCGCGTGCAGTCGCCCCGATCCGACGTTTACTGGCGCAACCGGCACTGCGTTAAACTGAGCGGCAATACTTCTCCAGGAGCTCTCCGATGCGACCGTTATTCATCCCCCTTGCGCTCGGCCGCATGCTGCCTTGCGCTACCGGTACCGGCGCTGGCGCAGGAAGCCGCCAAGCCGGGTCCGGTGAAGGAAGCGGGCGCCAAGGACATGGGCGCGAAGGACACCGTCACCAAGGAAGCTGCCGCAGTGAAGGCGCAGCTGGAGATGAAATTTCCCGGGCGCGGACGGTCAGCAACGTCGCCAAGTCGCCATATTTCGGCTTGTACGAGGCCCAGTTCGATGATCGCATGGTCTACACCGACGCCAAAGTGACGCTTCGTGCTGGTTGGTTCGATATTCGACGCCAACACCAAGCAGAACCTTACCGACGCGCGACTGCGCCAGCTCAATCGTGTTGCCTGGGACTCGTTGCCCCTGGGCCTCGCGTTCAAGCGCGTGAAGGGCAACGGGACGCGCAAGTTCGCCATCTTCTCGGACGCCGACTGCCCATATTGCAAGCGGATCGAAAGCGAGATAAAGCAGCTCGACGACGTAACAATTTATACCTTCCTCTTTCCGATCGATCACGTTGCATCCGGATGCGGCGCGCAAGTCGACGCTGATCTGGTGCGCGCCCGACCGGGCCAAGGCGTGGGACGATTACTTCGAGACGCGGCAAGCTGCCTGACAACGACGGCGGATGCGCGACGCCGATTCGGGACACCGCGCGCCTCGGCGAGCGCATGCACGTGGGCGCGACGCCGACACTGGTATTCGCCGACGGGACTGTGCTCCCAGGGGCGATCCCGCTGGCGCAGCTCGAAAGCGAGATCAACAAGGGTGAAGCGGAAGCGAAGAAACTGGCGGCAAAGAAGTAAGCGGCGACGATACTCGACGGAGACTACATGGCCATTCTCGACTTCATCAGTAAGCAGTTCATCGACATCATCGAATGGACCGACGACTCGCGCGACACGCTTGTCCTTCCGATTCCCGGACGAAGACAAGGAGATCAAGCGCGGTGCGCAGCTTATCGTGCGCGAGTCGCAGATCGCGCAGTTCGTCTATCTCGGCCAGTTCGGCGACACTTTCGGCCCCGGCAAATACACGCTCACCACCGACAACATCCCGATACTCTCCGATCTGAAGGGCTGGAAATACGGATTCGAGAGCCCGTTCAAGGCGGATGTCTACTACGTCGCTCACGCGCCTGTTCACGGGCAACAAGTGGGGTACCGCGAACCCGGTGATGATGCGCGACCAGGACTTCGGCGTGGTGCGGCTGCGCGCCTTCGGAATCTACGACTTCAAGATCGTCGATCCGAAGCTGTTTCTGAAGGAGGTCGCCGGTACGGACGATCACTTTCGTCTGGACGAATTCAACGACACCATGCGCTCGCGCATCGTTAGCGTCTTTTCCGAGGCGCTCGCGCAGGCGAAGGTGCCCGCGCTCGATGTCGCGGCGCGCTATGCCGAACTGGGCGAGGCGCTGCTGCCGCTGATCAATCCGCAGACGACGTCGAAGTATGGGCTCGCAGGTGACCAGTTTTGTGGTCGAGAACGTGTCGGTGCCGCCGGAAGTCGAGCAGGCGATCGACAAGCGCTCGAGCATGGCTGCGGTAGGCAATCTGAACGACTACGTGAAGTTCCAGATGGCACAGGGCCTGGAGAAGGGCGACGGCGGTGGCGTTGGCGGCATGGGCGCGCAGATGGCGGTGGGCATGGCGATGGCGCAGCAGATGCTGAACCAGACCGGCGGCATCCTCGGCAGCCAGGCGACGCCCGGCATCCAGGCACCGGGCGCGGCCGCTGCGCCGGGCGCAGCGGCGCCGCCGGCCGGACCTGTTCACGCCGGCGCAGGTTGCGCAGATGCTCGGCGTGGGAGAAGCGGACGTCGTGGCCAGCCTCGAATCCGGCGATCTCAAGGGCAAGAAGATCGGCACGCAATGGCGCGTCACCAAGGCAGCGGTCGATCAGTTCCTGCATTCGTGAGCCGGACATGATCCGCTCGTGCTGCGTCGCCGGCGCGGCGCGCTGCTTGCCGCAGTGTGTCTGGCATGGCTCGCCGCCGGCGCTGCCATCGCGCAGAGACCCCAGGGCGCTGCCGCGCAGGCGGCGGCGCGCGATTGGCTGGTGCTGGCTGACCGCGGCGACGCGCAAGCGAGCTGGAGGACGGCATCGAGCAGAAATTCCGGGCGGCGCTGCCACTCTCCGCCTGGGCCGACGCGCTAAGCAAAAAGCGCGGCCCGATGGGCGCAATCAAGACCCGCACCGCGCTCAAGACGACCTTCCAGAAGACCTTTCCTGGTGTGCCCCCGGGCGACTACGCGCTGGTCTCCTACAACACGAGTTTTGCCAACAAGCCCGCACGGCCACGAGTCGCTTACTCTGGAGCACGAGCGACGACGGCAAGTGGCGGGTCGTCGGCTATTTCGTCCGCTGACCCGTGGACGCACCCGGCGAAACACTCGCGCAGCAAAAATACTCCTGCCCGGCCTGCGGCGCCGAGGCGGTGTGGAACCCGGCCAAGCAAGCGCTGATCTGCCCGTTCTGCGGCACGACATCGCCGGCCAAGCTCGACGCGGACACCGGCAAAGTCGTCGAGCACGATCTTGTCGCCGCGCTGCGCGGCATCGGCGACGACGGCGCGCGGCTGGCAGGTTGAAAAGCGCTACGTGAAATGCCAGAGCTGCCAGGCTATTTCCGTCCTCGACCCGGCGCGCCAGGCGCAACGCTGCGAGTTTTGCGGTTCCGCGCAGCTCGTGCCCTACGAGCAGAGCAAGGCGTCGTTCCGGCCGGAGAGCCTGCTGCCGTTCAAGGTCTCAGAGGACCAGGCGCGCGATGGCATTCGCGCCTGGTACGGCAAGCTGTGGCTAGCGCCCAATGCGCTCGAAGCGCCGGGCGCTCACCGACACCGTCAAGGGCGTATACCTGCCGTACTGGACCTTTGATGCGCAGGTCGATGCGACCTGGACGGCCGAAGCCGGGCATTACTACTACACGACCGAGACCTACAGCGACGAGCGGCCGGATGCAGACGCGCCAGGTGCAGCACGTGCGCTGGGAGCCCGCGGCGGGACAGCTGTCGCATTTCTTCGATGACGATCTCGTCTGCGCTTCGGTCGGCGTGCACCAGGCGCTTGTGCGCGGCATCGAGCCGTTTCCGACCAAGGAGCTCAAGCCCTACGATGCCGGCTACGTCGCCGGCTGGGTCGTCGAGCGTTATCAAATCGATCTTGTGGCCGCGGCCAAGGCCGCGCGCGACGCGATGGACGCGAAGCTGCGCCAGATGTGCGCCGCGCAGATCCCCGGCGACACGTATCGCAACCTCGACGTGCGCGCGAACTACTCCGGGCAGACCTTCAAGCACATTCTCGCGCCGATCTGGCTGCTCACCTATGACTACGGGGCGAAGGCCTTCCAGGCGGTGATGAACGGCTTTACCGGCGCGATCCAGGGCGAGTACCCGAAGAGCTGGATCAAGGTCACGCTGCTGGTGGTTGCGCTCATCGTCGATCGTGCTCATCGGGCTCTCGCTTGGCACACATCGCTAAGCGCACGACCAAGCCGGCGGCCGCATGCATGCGGCGATAGTCTCTGGCGTCTCGCGCGGCCTTGGCGCCGTCGCTCGCCGCCGCGCTGCTCGGACGCGGTTTCACGGTCCTCGGCATCGGCCGTGCGGCCAGGACCTGCGCTCACCGGCGCGCGGTTTCGTCTGGCGCGCTTCGATCTCGCCGATCGCCGCCGGGCTCGATGAGGCGATCGCACTCGGAGTTCGCCACGCTCGCGGCGACTAGGCCGGCGTCGGTTTGCCTGGTGAACAACGCTGCGACCGCGGGCCCGGTCGGAACGCTGGGCAACGCTCGCCGCGGCGCGACGTGGTCGGCTCGTTGGCGGTGAATCTGGCCGCAGTCGTGGCTCTCACCAACCTTTTTTGTCGCATTTTCGCCGATCCGACGCAGCCGCGGCGCATTATCAATGTCTCCTCCGGCGCCGCGCAAAAGGCGTCTGGCGGGAGAGAGCCTTTACTGCGTGGCGAAGGCTGGGATGGAGATGCTGACCCGGGCGCTTGCGGTCGAACAGATAGCGCCGACCTTCCGGGCGATCTCACTGCGGCCGGGCGTTATCGATACCGACATGCAGCAATTCGCGCGCTCCCAGTCGCGCGAAGCTCTGCCGTGCGTCGACATGTTCCGAGAATTTCACAGTCAGGGTCGGCTCGTGCCGCCGGACGTGGTGGCGGCGAAAATCGTCGACAAGCCTCATCCTCGGCGAGGTCGAGCACGGCCGTACGTATTCGTATCAGGAGCTCTGAGCCGTTCCGGGATCAGCGCGGGGGCAGCGGGCGCAGCTCGTACTCGAGAAGGCTCGGCTCGACGCCGGCTTTCCACGCCACGCAGTAGATGTCCTTGTGGTCGGCAACGAATACGCCGGATTCTCGCATGGCATCGTCGCGCGCGACCGGCATGATCACGGCATTGGCGTCGCGATAGTGGATGTTGAAAGCGACCATTGCCGTGGTGACAAAATAGAAATCAAAGCGCTGCCCCTGATTGAGGGCGACGCACTCCTCATGGCGCGCGTACGGGGTGAGCTCGACGCCGACCGCGCCGCGGGGCGCGTCGAAACGATAGGGGTCCGATGCGCAGCCGCTGGCCAGGGCCACCACCAGCCACGCGTGGCTGCAGCGCAGCGTCATCGTCTGCGTGCGCGCCAGTCCTCGGCGAGCAGCGCCCAACGTTCGTGATCGCGCCACCGTCCGTCGATCTTGAGGTATCGGCGCGAATAGCCCTCACGTACGAACCCGGCGCGACGCACGAGCTTGATCGAGCGACTGTTCGCAGGCTGGATGTTCGACTCGACACGATGCAGTCGCAGCGTGCCGAACGCGTAGCGCAGCATCAAATCCAGGCCGTCGCGCATGTAGCCCTGGCGCGCGTAGGGCGCCAGGGCGTAGTAGCCCAAGTAAGCGCTCTGCATGATGCCTCGGAAGATTTGTGATAGGTCGAACACCCCGACCAGGCCGTCATCTTCGCGCCGGCAGGCAAACAAGGTCTTGGACGCTGGTTGGCGGGAACGGGTGAGCATGAGGGCATAGTCTTTCGGGGTCGCCGGGGGCCGCGTCCAGTTGCGATGGACCGTGCCGACTGGCGCGGACCGCAGCGCAAAACTCCGGCGCGTCGGCGGCACGCGGTCGGCGCAGGTACACGCGTTCACCTACGACAAGCGCCGATTTAGGGGCTGGCATAATGACCGGCATGTTACCGCGTGGATGCAGCAAGCGATGAGCAAATGGATCGAGGGCAAGGTAGTGGGCAAGACACAATGGACCGAGCGCTTGCTCTCGCTGCAGGTCGCCGCGCCGGAGGTAACCTTCGTCGCGGGCCAGTTCGCACGGCTTGCTCTGCCGGCACCTCCGGGGGCCAAAGAGCCGATGCTCGGACGCCCCTATTCGTTCGTTAACCCTCCCGACGGCTCAGCGCACGAGTTTTATTTCAACGTGCTGCCGCAGGGCCCGCTGTCGCCCCGCCTTGCGGCTCTCGAACGCGACGATTCCGTATGGCTGCTTGACCGGGCCAACGGCTTCTTCTGCGTGCCGAGTTGCCCGATGCGGCGGCCTTGTGGTGCCTTGCAACCGGGACCGGCTTGGGCCCCTTTCTGTCCATCCTGCGCACCGAAGAGCCGTGGGAGAAGTTCGAGCGCGTGGTGCTGGCGCACGCGGTGCGGCTATGCCGCCGACCTGTCGTACGGCGAGCTTATCGCCAGCCTGGTGGCGGCTCGGTCGGGCCGCTTTGCGTTCGTTCCCTTCGTCAGCCGTGAACCGCACAAGGGCGCACTGTCCGGACGCATCCCCGAGGCCATACGCGATGGCCGACTCGAGGCGTGGACGGGCGTGCCGCTGACTGCCGAAAACGCCCACGCGATGCTGTGCGGTAATCCCGACATGGTCCGCGATACGCAAGCGGTGCTCGAGCAGCGGGGCATGCGCCGGCACCGGCGCCGCGAACCCGGGCATTTCACCCTCGAGACGTATTGGTAAAGAGGGAAGGGCTGAAGCGGCCGGTGGCGCAAAAGGCCAACCGGCCGTACTCTTGCGCAGCGCGATTCCGGTCCGCCCTTCAGGTAGCGCTGTCAGCGTCCTGTTTACGACAGCAGGCAGGCACTCCATGACCCGGAACGGCAGCGGGACCGCCGCCTGGGCAGCGCCGCCGCGAGCCCTGCCGGGGCCTGGCGGTTACCTGACGTCGAGCAACTCGATGTCGAACAGCAGCGTGGCATCCGGCGGGATGACCCCGCCCGCCCCTCGGCTGCCATAGGCCATGTCCGGGGGAATCACCAGGGTCCGCTGGCCGCCTACCCGCATGCCGGCCACGCCTTCGTCCCAGCCGCGAATGACACGGCCCCCGCCGATGGGAAAACTGAACGGCGAGTTCCGATCGAGCGACGAATCGAATTTGCGCCCTTTTTTATCTGGCGCAGTCGGGTCGTAGAGCCACCCAGTGTAGTGAACAACAGCAAGTTTTCCTGGGAGTGCTTCGGCGCCAGTGCCCACTTTGGTATCGGTCTTTTGTAGTTGCATTTTCTTGGCATCCATCTTGCTTTGGGAGGGTAAGGGCGCAGTCTCAGCAGCTTGCGCGATCGTGGTTCCAAGGGGCGCCAAGGCTAGGGCGGCGGCCACGGCCACGCTGATCCAACGGCTAAGGAGGCAAGGTGAGGTCATGGTGGATTACTCGGAGGGGTGAACACGCCCCGGCGCAGGCCAGGGGACACAAGGACATTGTCGTAAATCGCGCGCTTTGCGGCAGCTTTCGGAGGTTTTGCTTCGATGCCGATTATGGGCTATAAATCGCCGATCCGCCAAGCAAAGTTGGCGCACCGCTGCCACCGACCCGTTTGCCGTTGAATCGTTCGGGACCCGAGCGTAGGGTTCGCCGTTCGACGACCGGCTTTAGCTATGAAAGCGATGCTCGGATTTCTGACTCCCCAGGCCAAGGAAGCGGCCGATCCGCTGCAAAGCGCGAAGAGCGCTGCAGCGTGGCTGCGCCAGCTGCCGGCGCTCGACGTGATCGGGAGGCAGCAACACGTCATCCGCGTCCTCGAAGCGATGCGGAAGGGTCAGTACGCGTTCGATCTGAATCGCGTTGCCGCGGTTGAATTCGTCGACGCCGCACTCGGCGCCGACCGGCGACAGCTCATCAAGCAGTACATCGAGAATGTCGAGAGTTCGCCCAAGCTCGCCGACCGCATCTGGCAGGCGTTGTGGGAGATGAGCCAGGCATTCACGATGGCCTATCAGGCGGCGCTCGAGGCCGCGTTGTCGCAAGTCATGAATGCGCGCTGGAAATCGGCCCTGCCGCTGCTGTTCGTACGCCTTGTCCATTTCCACGGCACCGACGCCAAGTTGCGCGTGTTCAAGTACGAGCGCTGGATTCCCGCGAAATGGATGGAGTTGCACCAGATCTATCTGCGGTCCTGCGAACTGGGCTGCGATCGCCAGGCGATGGCGCTGCCCGCGGCGGGAGCCGGCGTGCAGCTGTGGTCCGTCGAGCAGGAGTATCTTTACGTCCTGCTGGTGCACCAGCTCAATACGGGTAACCTCGGGCCGGCCGAGGTCGATTGGGCCAGTTCGCAGCTGCGTGCGTGGAGCCGCCGGCTCGCCTTGGAGCAGATACCCAAGTCGCTGGAGGGTTTTTTCATCGATCTGGCCGGACGCTCGGGCCTGGTCCGGCGCGATGGCAATGATCGCGGCTCGGTGCTGCGCTACGTGGACACGACGCCGCTATCCGACGCGATGGAACGCGCAGTCACCGCGCTGCGCGATGCCGAGGCGACCGATCAGGGGCCGATTGCCGCGATCAACCAGCAGCGCTTGGCGGTACTGCGCAAGATCCAGCCCGCCCTGTCGCCGTCGGCGCTCGCCGATCTTCGCCGCGACCCGCGCACGTCAGTCGCTATCTCGGCGCGCGTGCGCATCGGCTTGTCGCGCATCTGCCAGGATCTGTCGGCCAAGGCTGCGGGCGAGAGCCTGACCGACAGCAGCGGAACCGAACAGATCGAGGTTTTTCCGGTCGCAGGTGCGCCGCGGGTGCGGCGCAAAGCGCTTGTCGAGGACGATTCGCTTGCCGCGAGCCTGTCCTCGTGGAGCGATCCGCATGTGGGAAGTGAAGGATCGCAGCGTAGCCGGCCTGCGCATCGCGGCCACCGGTGGCATCGGCCAGAGCCTGACGCTCGGTGCGCTAGTCGCCGTGCGCCAATCCGACGTCGAGGCTTGGTTGCTCGGCGTTGTGCGTCGGCTCAACAAGGTTTCCAACGAAGAAGTTGAGGCCGGCGTTAACATCATCGCCGAGCGCATGGTGCCAGTCACCCTCGCCGCGAAGCGTCGACCCAGCGAGGACATGGGCTACGTCATCGACGGTGTGGATCTGTCGACCATGGGCGATCGCTTCGAGGGCTTGTATCTGCCGCCTCCTTCGCGGCCAGACAAACCGCTGGCGATGAAGACGCTCATTATCCCGACGTCCGAATACGTCGAAGGACGCAACGTCATTCTCACGACGGCGAATTCGGTCTATACGGTTGCCCTGCGCCACTTGGTCGAGCAGCGACCCGACTGGTGCTGGGCGACCATTCAGATCGTCGAAAAGACGGCGCGCGAAGGCTAATGTTTGCTTGCCGGCCGCTTCAATCCCGGGGCCGGAATTTGAGCGTCAAGGTTCGGCGAAACATGTCCGGTGTGTCGGGGCGCGGCAGTGGCGAGGACTTGATGATCGCCCGCTGCACCGCTTCATCGTAAGCGCGCACGCCGCTTGACTTGCCGAGCTGCACGTCGATGATCTCACCGGTTGGCAGCTGTACTACGTCGAACACCGCCTCCGGATCGCCTTGGCATGTCCGGCGGGACGACCACATTGCCTCTGATCTTGGCTTGGATGCGGCGGATGTAGTCGGCATCTGCCTTGGCGCGCGCCGCGTCGGCCGCGGCTTTCTGCTCCGCCTGGCGCTCGCGCTCGGCCTGTGCCTGCAGCGCTTGCGGCCTCGCGCGCCTGCCGATCGCGAGCTTCGGCGAGGCGCTTCTCCTGCAGCTTTCTTGTCCGCGTCCTGCTTTTCCTTCTCCTTGCGATCGCGCTCAGCCTGCTCCTTTTTCATGCGCTCCTGCTTTTCCTTAAGCGCGATGTCGGGCTTGGGCTGCTCGACCGGAGGTGGCTTGGGCGTCTCGACCGGAGGCTTGGGCGGTTCGGGCTTGGGCGGTTCGGGCTTGGGTGGCTCCGGCTAGGCGGCTTCGACCGGCGCTCGCCTTGGGCGTGGCCGGGGGGGCGTAGAGTTCGGCGGTCACCGGCTCGGGCTTGCGGTTCTGCCAATTGACGCTGAAGACCAGAAACAGCACGAAGGCCGACGTGCACCGCAATGGCGAGAATCGCGGCGACCCACTTGGCGGCAGACTGCGGCGAGCGGGCGCGCTGCGGAGGCATCGGGCATCAGCTCGATTGCGGGCGCAGCAGCAGGCCGACCTTGCGCACGCCCTTCTGCTGCAGCAGATCGAGAACACGGACGACCTCCTCGTAGCGCACCGCGCGATCGGCCGCGATCACGACGGCCTGGTCGGGATTCTTTGCCTGGTGCTCGCGAATGCGCGCGACTAGCTCCTCCGACGAAACCCGCACCGGCGAGGCGGCGCCGTCGCGCAGCCACAGCGATTGATCGTTGCGCACCGAGATCTCCAGCGGCGCGACGGGCGCGGCGAGCTGACTACCGACACTTGGCAACTCGATGACGCCGGGGTTGATCAAGGGCGCGGTTACCATGAAGATCACGAGCAGCACGAGCATCACGTCGATGTATGGCACGACATTGATCTGGTTGATCGATTTGCGCGGGCGGCGCATCGCCTATCCCTGGCGCTGGAGGATGTTCGAAAATTCCTCGATGAACGACTCGAAGCGGGTCGCCAGCCGATCGACGTCGTGCGTATAGCGGTTGTACGCGACCACCGCCGGGATTGCGGCGAAGAGGCCGATCGCCGTGGCGATCAGCGCCTCGGCGATGCCCGGTGCGACCTGCGCCAGCGTCGCCTGGCTCACGTTTTGCAAGCCCCTGAACGCGTTCATGATGCCCCACACGGTGCCAAACAGTCCGACGTAGGGTGAAACCGATCCGATTGTCGCTAAGCCGGAGAGATTGGCTTCCAGCGCATCGATTTCGCGCTGGTACGATGCGCGCATCGCGCGCCGTGCGCTGTCCATGGTCGCGGCTGAGGAGGTGCCCTGGCGGCGATGCTTGGCGAATTCGCGGAAGCCCGACGAAAAGATGCGCTCCAGCGCACCACCGCGGTTTTGGGTCGCTCGCTGAAACAGTTCGTTCAGATCGCCGCCCTTCCAGAAATCGTCCTCGAAGCGGTCGGTATCGCGGCTCGCGCGCTTGAGCACGAACAGTTTGAGAAAAATCTGCCACCACGACCACAGCGAAGCCAGGATTAGCAGCGCCATGACGGCCTGCACGACGACGCTGGCGTGAATGACCATCGCCACGAACGAGAGATCAGGATGCAGGTTCAAGCTAGTGGCCTTTCCAAGGGTCGATCTTCACGGCGACTGGCGCCGGAATGCGCGTCGGCCGCCAAACTCACTGGATCGATGCAGGCAAGAGTAACCCGCGCGCCGACCAGCCGCTCTCGCCGCGCGCAATACGTCCTGGACCGCGGCCAGCCGGCTGCGGCCGACGCTAGTCAACGTCAGCGTGACCTCTAGCGCGTCGTACAGATGCGCGGGCCGCCGGAATTCGATATCCAGTCGATGGACGACGAAGAGAGTGTGGTAGTCGCGTTGCAACGCCGTCAACGTGAACCCCAGCGATGCCAGCCATTCAGTGCGCGCACGTTCGGGAAACCTGAGGTAATTGGCGTAGTCGACAACTCCCCCAGCGTCGGTATCCTCGTAATACACGCGCACCGGGCAGCGAAAGGGTCCAACCGCCGTCATTCCCGGAAGAGTTCGCCCGCGGCGGCGGGTGGAACGAGCCCGAAGTGGCGAAACGAAAGGGCGGTCGCGATTCGGCCGCGGTTCGTGCGCTGCAGGAAGCCTTGCTGAATCAGGAACGGTTCGAGCACGTCCTCGATCGTATCGCGCTCCTCGCCGATTGCCGCCGAGAGGTTATCGATGCCGACCGGGCCGCCGGCGAACTTGTCCAGTACGCAACGCAAGAGCTTCCTATCCATCACGTCCAGGCCCGAGGCATCGACGTCGAGCATCGACAGGGCGGCGTCGGCAACCTCGCGCGTAATCCGGCCGTCGGCGCGCACCTCGGCATAATCCCGCACGCGCCGCAACAGCCGGTTGGCGACGCGCGGCGTGCCGCGCGAACGGCGTGCAATCTCCAGCGCGCCGTCGGCTTCGAGCGCGATCTCGAGCAGGCGAGCCGACCGTACGACGATGCGGGTGAGCTCTTCCGGGCTGTAGAACTCTAACCGGGCGACAATGCCGAAGCGGTCACGCAGGGGGTTGGTGAGCATGCCTGCGCGCGTGGTCGCCCCCACCAACGTAAATGCCGGCAGGTCGAGCTTGACCGAGCGCGCCGCGGGGCCCTCGCCGATCATGATGTCGATTTGGTAATCCTCCAGCGCCGGATAGAGGATCTCCTCAACCACTGGTGGCAGACGGTGAATTTCGTCGATAAACAGGACGTCGTGCGGCTCGAGATTGGTGAGCAGGGCAGCCAGGTCGCCGGCGCGTTCTAGCACCGGGCCCGAGGTCTGGCGCAGGTTTACCCCAAGCTCGTGGGCGATGATGTGTGACAGCGTCGTCTTGCCGAGCCCAGGTGGCCCGAATAGGAGCACGTGATCGAGTGCTTCCTTGCGTTTCTTCGCCGCCTCGATGAAGATCGCGAGCTGCCCGCGAATCTTCTCCTGGCCAACGTACTCCTCGAGCGCGCGCGGTCGCAAGGTGCGCTCGAGCACCTCCTCTTGCGGGCTGCTTGGTGCCGCCGCGATCAGGCGATCGGTTTCGAGCATACCGGGGTCCTGGTCACGCCTTGGAAAGGACCTTCAGCGCCTGCCTGATTCCGTCCCCGACCGCGACGCCCTCGGGCAGCTGTTTGACCGCATGCACCGCCTCCTTGTCGCTGTAACCCAGCGCAACGAGCGCATGGAGCACGTCGGCGGTGACCGGGGGGGGTCGGTGAACGCCAATGGCGGATGTCACGTCGGTACCAAGCTTGTCCTTGAGCTCCAGCAGCAGACGCTCGGCGGTCTTCTTGCCGATGCCGGGAATGCGGGTGAGCAACCCCGCTTCCTGCATCGTCACAGCCTGCGCGAGCTCGGCCACTGACAGGCCCGAAAGCACCGACAGGGCGGTTCGCGCCCCTATGCCGCTGATCCGGATGAGCTGCCGAAACGCGCGCCGCTCATTCTCCGAACCGAATCCGAACAGGAGATGCGCGTCCTCGCGTACGACGAGATGGGTGAACAGCGTAACCCGTTCGCCCAGGTTCGGCAGGTTGTAAAAGGTGCTCATCGGCACGTCGACTTCGTACGCGACGCCCTGCACATCGAGCAGGATTTGTGGCGGATTCTTCTCGACGAGCGTTCCGGAGAGGCGGCCGATCATGAGTGCATCGTGGGCAACGAAACGGCATTATCGCATGGTCCGCTGCCAGCCCGGAGCGCCGTCTTGAAGCGGGGTGGGCCGCTCGGGCTCCCCGCTATGCTACAGAATGCGCCCTCGGCGCACGCGATAGCCCTTGCGGCGCAGTCCAAGCAGGCCTTCGCCGCCGTGCGCGTGACAGATCGCGCAGGCCAAGGCATCGGCGGCGTCGGCGGATGGCGTACTCGACAGCGACAACAGTCGCCGCACCATCTCCTGCACCTGTACCTTGGCGGCCTTGCCGTGACCGACGACCGCCTGCTTGATCTGCAGCGCCGTATATTCGGCAACAGGCAGATCGGCGAGCACCGCCGCGGCGATCGCCGCGCCCCGCGCTTGGCCGAGCAGCAGTGTCGAATGCGGATTGACGTTGACAAAGACTTTTTCGACCGCGACTTCTGTTGGTTGGTGCTCGATGATCACGCTACCGATGTCGCGCAGGATGACCTTCAGCCGCTCGGGCAGATCGCCGCCGGTGTTACGGACGCAACCGCTGGCAACGTAGTACAAGCGGCCACCGGCGGAGACGATCAGACCGAATCCGGTAGTCCGGAGTCCGGGATCGATGCCGAGAATGCGTCGCGATGCAGCGGGGACGGTCAACGAAGCTACGCCTCTTCGAGGACCGCGGTCGTATACACGTTTTGCACGTCGTCGAGCGCCTCGAATGCGTCGAGCAGCTTCTGCATGCGCGCGCCGTCGTCGCCATTGACCAAGATTTCGGTCGTCGGCTTCATCGTCACCTCGGCAAACTCGGGTTTGAGGCCGGCCTTGGCCAGCGCGTCCTTCACGGTGACAAAATCGTGCGGCGCAGTGATCACCTCGATCGAGCCGTCATCTTGATCCACGATGTCTTCCGCACCGGCGTCGAGTGCCGCTTCCATCAGCCGGTTCGCGTCGGTCCCGGGTGCAAACACGAGCTGGCCGCAATGCTTGAACAGAAAGGCCACCGAGCCGTCCGTCCCAAGGTTGCCGCCATGCTTCGCAAAGGCGTGCCGGATATCGGCGACCGTCCGGGTGCGATTGTCCGACAGACAGTCGACAATCACCGCGGCGCCATTGATGCCGTAGCCCTCATAACGGATCTCTTCGTAGTTCACCCCCTCTTGCGCGCCGGAGCCGCGCTTGGTCGCGCGCTCGATCGTGTCCTTCGGCATGTTGTTATCCATGGCCTTGTCGACGGCAAGCCGCAGTCGCGGGTTGCTCGAAACGTCACCACCTCCCAGCTTGGCGGCGACCGTGATTTCACGAATGAGACGGCTGAATATTTTGCCGCGCTTGGCGTCGGTTGCCGCTTTGCGGTGCTTGATGTTCGCCCACTTGCTGTGGCCGGCCATGGGCAGTGCACGGAGGAATTGAGATGTTGTGATTATACGCGCGGCCCACGCGTCGGCAGTCGGGGCGATCGCCGGGCGCGAGCGTGCGCAGCCTAGATCAAGCCCTGGTGCTCGAGAAATTGCGCAAGCACCTTGAGTCGAACCTCGCTGTCGTTGATCTCGAGCATGGTCTGCTTGATGGGAAGTGGCAGCGGCAGAATTTCGGCGAGGCGGTAGCCAACCCACGAGGCGTCGTTGAGCACGAGTTTCGCGGGAAAATTCTCCTTGCCCACGCGATTGATCAGGAGTTCCAGAAAGTCCGCGAGGCGCTGGAACGCCTGCGGCAGCGGGACGGCGGGCTCCGGCGCGATTCCGACGACTTGGCCCACGACCAGGCCATCATCGGCAACAGTATGGGCCTGTACCTGGATGCGCGTCACGCCCTCGGTACGCAAGTGGAGGATGCCGAGCTGCGGCATGTCCCAGCCGGTGATGCGCGCGAGCGTGCCGATCGGGGCGAACTCGACGCCAGTCACAATCTTTTCCGGCCCGGGCACTTCTTCGCCCTGCGTGAGGAGGCAGACGCCGAAGGGCTTGTCGTCTTTGAGGCAGGCCTTGCTCATGGCGACGTAGCGCTGCTCGAAGACTTTGATCGGCAGCACGCCGCCCGGGTAGAGCACGGTTTTCAACGGAAACAGGGGCAACGCATGCGGCGCTCGCGGCGGGGCGCCGCGCAAGAGCGTGAACATCAGCAAACGGCTAGGTACGCTCGACCGTGGACGGCGCCGCGCGCACGCCGCCCCAACGCGGTCCGAGCGTGTGGGCTATCCCCAGCTGGTCCAAGACGCGCGCGACGACGAAGTCGACGAGGTCGCCGATAGTCTCCGGCCGCCCATAGAATCCAGGCGAGGGCGGGAGGATCACGGCGCCGGCGCGCGCAAGTTTGAGCAGGTTTTCAAGGTGGATCGTCGACAGAGGTGTCTCACGCGGCACCAGTATCAGGGGCTTGCGTTCCTTAAGCATTACGTCAGCGGCGCGCTCGATCAGGTTGTCTGCAAGCCCTGCGGCGAGTGCCCCGACGGTACCCATGCTGCACGGGCAGATCGCCATCGCGGCGGTGGGGTTGGAGCCCGACGCGATGGGAGAGAGCCAGTCCTCTCGGCCAAAGACGGTAAGCTGTCCCGGGCGCGCGCGATAGCGCTCGGCGAAGAAGGCCGTTGCGGCGTGGGGCTGCGTGGGCACGGTCAGCTCGAGTTCCTGGCGCGCGACCACCTGCGCCGCGGGCGAGTAGACGAGGTATACGCGGACTTCCGCGGCAAGCAGACATTCGAGCAGACGCAGGCCATATTGCAGGCCCGAGGCACCGGTAAAGGCGACCGTGATGGTGCGATCCGTCATCGGTTGATTGTAGCGCAGCACGACGGGGCCGGCCCGCGTCGCCGACCTCGACGCCCTACCCGGGGAGCTCCCGGTGCCGAATGAGCACCTGGTACCGGCCGGAAAAGGCCCTAGCCAGCCGTTCGGCTAGATAAACCGACCGATGCTGTCCCCCGGTACAGCCGATCGCGACCGTCAGGTAGTTACGGTTGTCGCGGGCATAGTCGGGCAGCCAGCTCGCCACGAAGTGGTAGATATCTCCGTACATGCGTTCCACCTCCGGCTGGCTTTCGAGATAGGCCACGACCGGTGCATCGCGACCATCGAGCGTGGCCAGGGATGGCTCATAGTGGGGATTGGGCAGGCAACGCACGTCGAAGACCAGGTCGGAATCCAGCGGGACACCATGCTTGTATCCAAATGACTGGAACAGCAGCGTCAGTCTGGTCGGGTCGACGCTGATGAAATCCTTGATCCACGAACGGAGCGCCGCTGCGGACTGTTCGCTGGTATCGAAGGTGTAGCCGCGCGTGCGCACGTCGGTGAACAGGCCACGCTCAAACTCGATGGCCTCGGTAAGCGTGCGATCGTCCCCGGAAAACGGGTGTCGCCGGCGAGTCTCGGAAAAGCGCTTGACTAGCGTGTCCGTTTTCGCGTCAAGGTGCAGGAAGCGCACGGTCCAGCCTTCTGCTCGGGCGGCATCGAGTGCGTCGGGTAAGCCGTCAAGACGGGAGCCCGTCTTGACGTCCAGCGCGACCGCCACCCGGTCAATCCGAGCGGACTTGAGGTGTGCAAGCAGGCCCCCGAGCTGGGCGAGCGGCAGGTTCGACACGGCGTAATAGCCGCTGTCCTCGAGCGCCGCCAGGGCGACGCTCTTTCCCGAGCCGGAAACTCCGCCGATAAGCAAGAGATCCATCGCGAGGCAGTCGCCTCAGCCTCCATCTTCCATCAGCTTCTGTTGCCTTTCGATGAGTTCCTTGGTGCTATCGATGCCGCGCTGGTTGAGCACGAAATTGCGCACGGCCGCCTCGACCAGCACAGCGAGGTTGCGGCCAGCCGCGACTGGAATCGTCACCTTCCGGATCGGCACGCCGAGAATCTCCTGGTAAGTCGCGTCGACCTGCAGGCGGTCGAGTTCCGAGAATTGCTCGTTGCTGTGATCCTCGAGATTGACCATCAATTTGAGCAGCTTCCGTGGACGCACGGCGGTTTCGCCGAAGATGGTGCGGATGTTGAGCACGCCGATGCCGCGCACCTCGAGGAAATCCTTCAAGATCGTGGGACAGCGGCCTTCGATTGTGTCGGGTGAAATGCGGAACAGCTCAACGATGTCATCGGCGACCAAGCCGTTGCCGCGCGAGATGAGCTCCAGGGCGAGTTCGCTCTTGCCGATGGCCGAAGCACCGGTGATCAGCACACCCATTTCGAGCACATCGAGAAACACACCGTGCAGCGTCGTTGATTCCGCCAGCACCCGCGACAGATAGATGCGGACCAGGTCGACGATGTGGGGAGACGGCTGTGCTGAAGTCATCAATGCGATATGGTGCCGGTCGCATTCGGCGAGCAGGTGGGCCGGGACGTCCTCGCCGTTGGCGACGATGATTGCGGCCAGTTCGGTCGTAAACAACCTGCCGATGGAACTCTGCAGCGCATCTTCGGGCAAGCCGCGGAGGTATGCCGCCTCCGCGGCGCCGATGATCTGCACCCGGAAGGGATGGATGAAATTCATGTGACCGACCTGGCCGATGGTCGGCCTGAGCGAGTTTTCGCCGGTCAACACGCGAGTGCCGCCTTGGCGGCCAACGAGCCAGCTGAGGCCGAGCCGTTGCTGATTCTCAGCGTATAGCTGGTCGATACTGACTTGCCGCATCGCGCCGCCCTCACTCACGATGCAGACTCCCAGGTCGAGAAGAGACGATGCAGGCTGCCAGGGTCGCTCGCGGCTGCGAGCTGGTCACGAAACGGGCGTTCGCTGAACATCTCGGCGAGCTCCGAAAGGAGTTGCAGGTGTTCTTCGGTCGCGTTTTCTGGCACCAGCAGCACGAAGATCTGTCCGACCGGCTTGCCGTCGGGCGCATCAAAGGGAATGGGCTGGCGCGGGCGCACGAACGCGCCCAACGCCTGGGTGAGTCCTCTGATGCGCCCATGCGGGATGGCGATTCCCTGGCCGAGGCCGGTCGAACCGAGCTTCTCGCGCGCAAACAAGCTGTCGAACACAACCGAGCGCGCAATCTGCGCCTGGTCCTCGAACAGCTGACCTACCTGCTCGAAGAGCCTCTTTTTGCTCGTCGCTTCGAGGTCGAGCAGAATGTTCGCTTCGGGAAGCAGTTGCGCGATCTGGTTCAAGTATGGACCCGGGCCCAGAAAAGCAGAGCGGCGGGCGGTCAGGTTCTGACGCGGCCCGCCGGCAGGATGGCGCAGGATTATACGCTACTTCGCAGGCTTCCTGCGGCGCGCCACGGGTGCCGCGATTCTTTTCACTGGCGCCAGGTCGCGGCGATGGCCGTTGCGCTTTTCCTTGTGCTTGAGCACCTGGCGATCGAGCTTGTCGGCTAGCGCGTCGATTGCGGCGTACATGTCGGGCTCGACGCATTCGGCGTGGATTTCCTTGCCGCGCACGTGCAGATTGGCCGTTACCTGTTGTCTTAGTTTGTCCACCGAGAGCACCACGTTGACGTCGATGACGTGATCGAAGTGCCGGGTCAGGCGCACCAGCTTGACCGTTACGTAGGCGCGGATTGCCGGCGTGATCTCGAGGTGATGACCGCTCAGATGTAGATTCATCCAGGGCTCCTCCGGCCTGTAACGGCGCGCATGGCGCGCATCAGACGGCCTTGCGCACGTTGACGGGGGGAATCTGCAGCGCCTCCCGGTACTTGGCAATGGTCCGTCGGGCGACGAGGATGCCCTGGTCGCCAAGGAGGTCGGCAATGCGGCTGTCGGTTAACGGTGCCTTGGGGTCCTCCGCGCCGATCAGTTGCTTGATAAGCGCTCGGATGGCGGTCGCGGAAGCTGCGCCACCGGTGTCGGTCGCGACGTGGCTGCCGAAAAAATACTTCAGTTCGTACGTTCCGCGCGGCGTCAGCATGTACTTTTGCGTCGTTACGCGCGAGATCGTCGATTCGTGCAGGCTGAGGATCTCCGCGATCTCGCGCAGCACCATCGGCCGCATTGCCACCTCGCCGTGCTCGAAGAAATGTCGCTGCCGGTCGACGATCGCCTGGGATACGCGCAGGATCGTCTCGAAGCGTTGCTGGACGTTGCGGATCAGCCATTTCGCTTCCTGCAGTTGCGCGGCCAGTTGCTGGTTGGAAGCCTCGCGATTGCGGGTGAGGATGTCGGCGTAAATGCGGTTCAGCCGGAGCTTGGGCATCGCGGCCTCGTTGAGCGCCGCGATCCATCGGCCCCGTAGCTTACGTACGACCACGTCCGGTATCACATAGTTCGCCTCGGTCTTGGAAAAGCCGGCACCCGGACGTGGATTGAGGCTCGTAATGAGGGTGCGGACGCAACGCAGGCACGCGTCGTCGGCATGCAGCAGGCGCTTAAGCTTGCCAAAATCGCGCGCCGCGAGGAGCGGAAGATGATGTTGCACCAGCTTCAGGGCATCACCGCGGAACGGCGTCGACTCGGGCAGTGCCTTGAGCTGCAGCGACAGGCATTCGGCGGCGTCGCGGGCGCCCACCCCGGGTGGCTCCATGTGCTGCAGGTGCTTCAACGCGATCGACAACTCGTCGGCATCGATCTCGATTTCCTCGGGAAAGAGTTCGAGCAGCTCCTCCAGCGAAGTCGTTAGATAGCCATCCTCGTCGAGGGCGTCGATCAGCGCGGCGACGATCTGCCGATCGCGCAGCGGAAGATTGAGCAACGCGAGCTGCGAGTTCAGGTGGTCGCGCAGCGAGCTGGTCGCTACTTGCTGAGGCAGAAATGTTTCGTCGTCGTCATCGCTGCCGCCGGTCGCAGAGCCCCAATCGCCGTCGCGCGCGCCAAGCAGCAGATCTCCGCTGTCTGGGGACGCATCGTCAGCCCCCTCTCCAGGCTTGTCGGCAGACGGGGTGGCGACCGTGACGCTGAACTCGCGGGGCGGCCCGGCGGATTCCTCGTCGTCGGCTTTCTCCAGCAGCGGGTTTTCTTGGAGCAACCGCTCGACTTCGGCGTTCAATTCCAATGTGGACAGCTGCAGTAGTCGGATCGACTGCTGCAATTGCGGCGTCAGCGTGAGATGCTGGCTTAATTTGAGTTGTAGCGTCGGCTTCATGGACGCATCGCCTCACAGGCGGAAGTGCTCCCCGAGGTAGACCTTCCGGACGCTTTCATTATAAACAATTTCGTCTGGCGTTCCCGAGGCCAGGACCCGCCCCTCACTGATGATGTAGGCGCGGTCGCAAATGCCGAGTGTTTCCCGCACGTTGTGATCGGTGATCATAACCCCGATGTCACGTTCCTTGAGAAAGCCGATGATCTTCTGGATGTCCAGGACCGCAATCGGATCGATGCCCGCGAACGGTTCGTCGAGCAGGATGAAGCGTGGTCGCGTGGCCAGCGCGCGCGCAATCTCGACCCGGCGGCGCTCGCCGCCCGAAAGGCTGAGCGCCGAGGCATCGCGCAGATGCGAGATCGACAGGTCCTCGAGCAAGGCGTCCAGGCGGTTGGCGATCTCGTCGGCGTCGATCCCCTGCAGTTCGAGTATCGCCTGGACATTGTCTCCGACCGTCAGCTTGCGGAAGATGGAAGCTTCCTGCGGGAGGTACGACAAGCCCAGCCGAGCGCGGGCATGGATCGGCATCCGCGTGAGATCGTCGCCGTCAAGCTCGATCCTGCCGCCGTCGGCGGCGACCAGGCCGACGATCATATAGAAGCACGTCGTCTTGCCGGCACCGTTGGGTCCGAGCAACCCGATCACCTCGCCGCTGGCGACCGCGAGCGAGACGTCGTGGACGACGATGCGAGACTTGTAGCGCTTGTTCAGCGCGGCGACCGACAGGGTACTCATCGGGCCGCGCGCGAGTCGGCGGTCACTTGGTCGGGTCCGCGCTCAGTTGGCCCTCGGGCTTGAGCGAAGCGGGCGCATTGGGTTTGGTAGCGGCCGGCGCTTTACCGTCCTTCGACTGTGGCTGGAAGACGCCGCGCACCCGTGCGCCGAGCGACGGCTCACCGGCCGCGGCCGGCCGGGTGTCCGCCCGGCCCTCCGCCTTGAAATACTCGGTCTCGGCGTTATAGGAAATGTAATTGCTCCGGATTTCGTCGGTGCCCTGGCGTAGCAAGGCTCGGTCAAACAACTCGAGGAAGCGCTTCTGCCCGTCGTATTCGGCGCGTTGCGCCACGCCTTCGTAGTATTCGTCGACGTTGTCGCGTTTCTCGCGGAAGGTGATCGGATTGCCGTAGGCGGTCGCCGACACTGAGTTGTCGGGATTCTGGTGGAAGATGATCTTGTCGGCGTGGATCGTCAGCGTCCCCTGGGTCAGGATCACGTTGCCCACGAGCGTACCGACCTTGGTCTGGTAGTTCACATCCCCGGAGTCGGCCTGATAGTTGATCGGCTTGTCGCGATCGGCCTTCTCCGCCGCTGCGGGCAAAGCGGCGGCCCCCAGCATCAGAACGGCTAGCAAGCGCAGCGACGCGGGTATCGCGCGGGTCATGGGGAGATCGTCTGCGGCAGTAATTGCCCGGTGACGTGCGAGCCGAACTTGGCAATCTTGGTCTTGTTGTCGAGATCCAGTCCGATCGCGTTGATCGTGCCGCGCGGCTCAGTGATCGTAACCGCGCGGTCGGTGACCAAGCGATCCTCGTTCGGGAACACATGCAGGAAGTCACTGGTCATGGTAATCGGCCCGTCGGGTTTCTCATCCGCCGTTGTCGAGGCCTCCCGGACCGCCTTGACGTGACCTCGGAAGTAGACGTTCTCGCGATCCCCTGTGACCGTTGCGTGGTCGGCAGTCACATCGAGGCGCGGCTTGCCCGGGTCGGTGAAGGTAATCGCCGGCGCATCGAAAGCCGTGGTGTCGTCATCCGGATAATGCTCGGCACGATCGGCGACCAGTGCCTGGCGCACGCGGCCATCCTGGTCGAGGTTGACCGCCCTGAAGTTCTCG
This sequence comes from uncultured beta proteobacterium, assembly GCA_963777455.1. Taxonomy (GTDB): domain Bacteria; phylum Pseudomonadota; class Gammaproteobacteria; order Burkholderiales; family Casimicrobiaceae; genus PALSA-1003. The sequence goes on along the minus strand of CAVZQQ010000004.1, from coordinate 522,940 downwards.
ACAAATACATCGGGGTCGTGCCGACCGGAACCGTCGAACGCAGGCTCGGCAAGGCGCACCTGCGCGTTGAGCCAATACGTGAGCCCCGCCAGAGCGCCGAGCAGCAGCACCGGCGACCAGGTTACAAGACGATCGCGCCACACCTGAGCGCGCACGTTCACAGGCGCCTCACCTTCGGATTGGGAACGAGCACCGGCTCGTCGCTGTAGGTGCGCAGCAAGGCTTTGAGCTTGCCCTGGGCGTCGAGAATCAGCTCAGCGAGTTCGCGCACTGCGCCGGAGCCGCCTTCGGTGCGCGTCACGTAGTGCGCGCGGCGCTGTAGCAGCTCCGGCGCGTGCGGCACGGTCGCGCCCAGGCCGCACCGGATGATTACCGCCAGATCGGGCAGATCGTCTCCGATGTGGGCGCACTCTTCCGGGTCGAGCCCGAGCTCGGCACGAAGCCGCTCCCACGGGTCGAGCTTGTTCTCCGCGCCTTGGATCACGCGCGCGATGCCCAGGGTGCGCGCACGCTGTGCCACGGCGGGTGTCTTGCTACCAGTAATCCAGGCGACCGCCACGCCCGAGCGCTCGAGCCACTTCATGCCCAGCCCGTCGAGGCACGAATAGGCCTTGAGTTCGCGCCCGTCCTCGGCGACGAAGATCCGGCCGTCGGTCAAGACCCCGTCGACGTCGCAGGACAAGAGCCGGATGCGGCGCGCGCGTGCCACCAGAGCGGTTGCGGGCATCACACGACTCTGGCGCGGAAAAGATCGTGCAGATGCAGTGCGCCAAGCAGGCGGCGCTCGGCGTCGACGACCAGCAGCTGCGTCACTTTTGGCGGCGCTTCCATCAGCTCGATGCAATCGATCGCGAGCCGGTCGGCGCCGATACTGCGCGGCTGGTGTGTCATCAGTTCCGCGACGCGCGCGGCGCGGAAATCTTCCACGCGCGCCAGACAGCGTCGCAAATCACCGTCGGTGAATATACCCTCGACCCGGTTTTCCGCGTCAACCACGGCGGTCATGCCCATGCCCTTGCCGCTCATTTCAACGACGGCGTCGGCGAGCGTAGCGGCAACCGAAACAGACGGGACAGCGGCGCCGCTGCGCATGACGTCACGCACATGAGTAAGGAGCCGCCGGCCGAGCGAGCCCCCGGGATGGGAGCGGGCGAAATCCTCCACCGAAAAACCCCGTGCGTCGAGGAGCGTCAACGCCAGCGCGTCGCCGAGGGCAAGCGCCGCGGTAGTACTCGCGGTCGGGGCGAGGCCCAGCGGGCCGGCCTCGGCGTCGACGCTCGCGTCAAGATGCACGTCGGCGGCCTGCGCCAGCGAGGATTGCTCGCTGCCTGTGAGCGCAATGAGGCGCGCACCCTGCAGCTTGAGATGCGGCAGCAGCGAGACCAGCTCGTCGGTCTCGCCTGAATTCGAAAGCAGCAGCACGACATCGTCGGCGGTGATCATGCCCAGGTCGCCGTGGCTCGCCTCGGCGGCGTGGACGAAGAACGCGGGCGTGCCGGTCGAGGCTAGCGTTGCCGCGATCTTGCGCGCGATGTGCCCCGACTTACCGATGCCGGTGACTACGACACGACCGCGGCACTCCAACAGCGTGCGCGCCGCGGCGAGAAACGGTGCACCGAGGCGGGCGGACAACGCAGTGATCGCGGCGGCCTCGGTCGCGAGCACGTCGCGACCGAGCGCGAGCGCGCGCTTCGGCTCCACGCCGTGAGGTACCGTCGCCGTTGCTGCGATCGTTGCCGACATGCAAGAAATTATACCGGAACGCCCCTGCGGGGGCCGGTAGACGCTGTGCTACATTGGGCTTATGTCGCACACGCTGCAGCTGATCCTGCTGCTCCTCGCCGCGGCAGTGATCGCTCTGGTAATTTGTCGGTTGGCGCGCCTGCCGCCGATACTCGGGTACCTTGGCGTCGGTATCGCGGTCGGCCCGCACGCCCTCGGTTGGGTGCCTGACAACTCCGATGTGCGCAGTCTGGCCGAGTTCGGCATCGTCTTCCTGATGTTCTCCATCGGCCTGGAGTTCAGCTTGGCGCAGCTCAAGGCGATGCGCCGGGCGGTTTTTGGCCTGGGGCTGGCACAGGTTGCGATCACGACGCTGCTGGCAATGGTCGGGCTGCATTGGCTCGGCGGGCACTGGCTGGAGGGATTCACCCTGGGCGGCGCGCTTGCCATGAGCTCGACCGCGATCGTATCCAAGATGCTTGCCGAGCGAATGGAGCTCAGTTCGGCCCATGGCCGCGACATCATGGGCATCCTGCTCTTTCAGGATCTCGCGGTCGTCGCGTTCCTGATCGCGATTCCGACGCTGGCGGCGGGAGCCGCCGAACAGTGGCGCGCGCTGCCGCTCGCCGTGGGCAAAGCTGCCTTTGCGCTGGCTGTAATCCTTGTCTTTGGCCAGAGACCGATGCGTGCCTGGTTTCACGTCATCGCGCGGCAGCGGTCGTCCGAGCTTTTCATGCTCAACGTGCTGTTGGTGACCTTGGGACTTGCTGCACTGACCGAGTTCGCGGGCCTGTCGTTTGCGCTGGGGGCATTTCTGGCGGGCATGCTCATCGCCGAGACCGAGTATCGATACCAGGTTGAAGAGGACATCAAACCGTTTCGCGACGTGCTGCTCGGTCTGTTCTTCGTCACCGTCGGCATGTACCTCGATCTGGGACAAGTGGGCGCGAACCTCGGCTGGGTACTGCTCCTGCTCATTGTTCCGGTGCTTTTCAAACTCATCCTTGTGGTCATGCTCGCGCGCATCTTTCGCGCGCCGCTGGGCGTGGCGCTGCGAACCGGCTTCTATCTGGCGCAGGCGGGCGAGTTCGCCATCGTGATGCTCGCGCTCGCGGTCGATCTCGCGATCGTGGAACACGGGTTCGCGCAACTGGTCGTGACCGCGATGGTGCTCTCGATGCTAACAGCGCCCCTGTTGATCCAGTTTGGCGAGCCGTTGACGCGCCGACTCACCGGCAACGACTGGCTCTCCCGGGCGGCGCAAATTACCCAAATTGCCGCCCGGACCATGGCGCGGCAGGAGCACGTGATCATCTGCGGCTTCGGCCGCAGCGGGCAGAATCTGGCCCGGTTACTCGAAAAGGAGGAGATTGCGTTCATCGCCCTCGAAGTTGATCCGCAACGCGTGCGCGAGGCGGCCGCGGACGGCAGCAGCGTCGTGTACGGCGACGCCGGCCGGCGCGAGGCGCTGATCGCCGCGGGTCTGCCCAAGGCAAGGGCAATCGCGGTGACGTTCGCTGACACCGCGGTGGCACTCAAGATCCTGCACCACGTCCAGCAGCTCCGGCAGGAGCTGCCCGTCATCGTGCGCACCGTCGACGATGCGGAGCTCGAACGCTTGACGCAAGCGGGGGCGACCGAAGTTGTCCCGGAATTGCTCGAAGGCAGTCTGATGCTCGCCTCGCATCTGCTGCTCCTGCTCGGCGTTCCGCTGAACCGAGTCCTGGCGCGGATCCGCGCCATTCGCGAAGAGCGTTATAGCCTGTTCCGAGGGTTCTTTCACGGTGCAACCGATGCCGCCGACGCTGCCGAGAATCTGCAACCGCGCCTGCATTCCGTCCCGCTCACCGAGCGCTCAGCGGCCGTTGGCCACACCCTCGACGACTTCGATCTGAAAGATCTCGTCGAGGTCACCGGCGTGCGCCGTCGCGGCATGCGCTCGACGGTACCGGAATCCAGCTATCGCTTTGAGGTGGGCGATGTCGTGGTGCTGCTCGGTCGACCTGAGAATTTGGCGGATGCGGAGCGACGCTTGCTGCGCGGCTGAGTCTCTGGTTGTTCGCAATCTGCCTCTGTCATTGTGGCGGGGCGGTCAACCCGCTACAATCAAGCTACCCGATGCACCACCCCCGCACGCTCTCCCAGCATGCCGCTCCTGGCGAACCCGCCGTCGTCCCGATACGCTGACGCGATCGCGGTTTGTCGCATCGATCCTTCGGCGGCGGCGGTCGAGCTTGTCGACGTATCGTTCACGTATGACGTCCGCCCCGTGCTCCAGGGCATCACCATGACGGTACCCCGTGGCAAGATCGTTGCTATCATGGGGGGAAGTGGCTGTGGCAAGACAACCATGCTGCGCTTGATCGGCGGCCAGTTGCGGCCGCAATCCGGACAGGTGCAAGTCGGCGGCCTGTCGGTGCCGGACCTTGCGCCTGCCGCGCTCTACGAGTTGCGCCGCCGGTTCGGCATGCTGTTCCAGTTCGGCGCGTTGTTTACCGATATGTCGGTATTCGAAAACATTGCGTTTCCCCTGCGCGAGCACACCACCCTGCCCGAAGAGCTTGTCCGCGACCTGGTCCTGATGAAGCTGCACGCCGTCGGGCTGCGCGGCGCCGCGCAGCTCATGCCAGCCGAACTTTCGGGAGGCATGGCACGGCGTGTGGCATTGGCGCGCGCAATCGCGCTCGATCCGCTGCTGGTCTTGTACGATGAACCGTTCGCCGGGCTTGACCCGATCTCGCTGGGTGTCGTCGGCCAGCTGATACGGCGGCTCAATGATGCGTTGTCGATTACGTCAATCGTCGTCACGCACGACGTCTACGAGTCGCTGAAAATCGTCGATTATCTGTATTTCGTGTCAGAGGGCCGGATCGTCGCCTCCGGCACGCCGGCGGAAGTTCGCGCCTCGAGCGATCCGTTCGTGCGGCAGTTCGTCGATGGCGCGCCCGACGGCCCGGTACCGTTTCACTACCCTGCGCCGGCGTATCGCGAGGAACTTTTCGCCGATGTCGGCTGAATTCGCCGCCGACATCGCCGCCCAGTGGCTGCGTCGCCTGGGCGGGGCGGTTACCGGCGCGGTGGCGCAACTGGGGTTCGCCAGCCGCTTCCTCGTCGCGGTGCTGTGGCAAACGCCGCATGCCTTCCGCCGTATCCACCTCACGCTGCGCGAGATCTACTTTGCCGGCGTGCTGTCGCTGGTGATCATCCTGATGTCGGGGCTCTTCGTCGGAATGGTGCTGTCCCTGCAGGGTTTCGAGACGCTGAAGCGTTACGGCGCCGACGAGCAACTCGGCATCCTGGTCGCGCTGGCGCTGGTGCGCGAATTGGGACCGGTAATATCGGGGCTGCTGTTCGCAAGTCGTGCTGGGTCGGCGATCACCGCGGAGATAGGGCTCATGAAGACGACGGAGCAACTTGCCGCGATGGAGATGATGGCGGTGGACCCCGTCGCACGGGTTGTGGCGCCGCGATTCTGGGGCGGGATCATTTCCATGCCGCTGCTGGCCGCGCTCTTTTCGGCGTCCGGCATTTTCGGCGGCTACCTCGTTGGCGTGCGGCTGATCGGGATCGACGCGGGCGCGTTCTGGGGACAAATGCAGGCGGGGGTCGACGTCTGGCCCGACGTGACCAACGGCATTATCAAGAGCGTCGTCTTCGGTGCCGCCGTGTCACTGATTTCGGTCTTCGAGGGCTACAACGCCAAGCCGACCGCGGAAGGAGTCGCTAGCGCGACCACGCGCACGGTCGTCGTATCGTCGCTGGCGATTCTCGCGCTCGATTTTGTTATGACAGTATTCATGTTCCGAGGGGCGAACGTCGCATGAACCGTTCCGCGATCGACCTTTGGGTCGGCATTTTCGTGGCTCTTGGCTTCGGCGCAATCCTGTTCCTCGCGCTCAAGGTCGGCAACCTGCTCACGCTCGACCGTACTCCCGGCTACCGCCTCGAGGCAAGGTTTGACAATATCGGCGGCCTGAAGCTGCGCGCGCCGGTTAAAGCCGCCGGTGTGGTCGTGGGACGGGTCGAAAGCGTGCGACTGGATGAAAAGACCTACGAAGCGGTGGTTACCCTGCGCATCGACCGTCAATACGAGTTCACCAAGGATACGATCGCCGCGATCAACACCTCGGGCTTGCTCGGCGAGGTCTACGTGGGTCTCGATGCTGGCGGAGATCCGACGATGCTCAAGGACGGCGACCGCATTGCTAAGACGCAGTCCGCTGTCGTGGTCGAAAAACTGATCAGCCAGTTCCTGTTCGACAAGGCATCTAGTTCGAAAGGCGGCGGCGCCGGCGATGCCACCCCGGTCAAAGCAGGTGACAAGGCCACGGAAGGAGCCAAGAAATGAGTCGCATGTCTTTTCCCTTCCGCGGTGGCGCGATCGTGCTTGCCGGCGCGTCGATCATGCTCACGGGCTGCGCGGTGGGACCGACCAAGGAAGACCCGTTCGAACCGTGGAATCGCCAGATGTATGCGGTACATCAGGTCGTCGACGGCAATGTCGTCAAGCCGATCGCCGAGGCTTATGTGAAGGTAGTACCGGAACTGATCCGCACCGGAGTTTCAAACTTCTCAGGAAATATCGACGATCTGTTTTCTGGCATTAACAACGTACTCGAGGGCAACGGCCAGCAGGCTGGCGACGACTTCGGCCGCGTGCTGCTCAATTCGACGTTCGGCATCCTGGGCATTTTTGACCTGGGGTCGATGATGGGCATAAACAAGGACCATAAAGACTTCGGCATCACCTTCGGCAAATGGGGTTTCCCCGAGGGGCCTTATCTTTTCATCCCGCTGTTCGGACCGACGACGGTACGCGATGGAACAGGCACATTAGTGCGGTTGTTCATCGGGCCGGTTGGATACATTCCGGATGTGCCGCTACGCAACTCGATCTACGGGGTCGGATACGTCGACGCCCGTGCCCAGGCGCTGAACGCCGAATCGGTGCTGGACACCGCCGCGTTGGATCGCTACCGCTTCCTGCGCAATGCCTATTTGAAAAACCGACGCTATCAGGTATACGACGGCAAGCCGCCGCCCGAAGACGACGACGAGGCGCCTCCCCCGCCCGGAGCGAGCGTGCCGGCGCCAACCAAATGAGGACCGCGATGTTTCAAACCAACGCATCAGCCTTGTTGCTCCTGCTGGCCTTGACTGCGACATCGGCGCAGGCGCAGGAAGCGCCGGACGCGCTGGTCAAGCACGTCGCAGAGGAAGCGTTGAGCGCGATTCGCGCCGACAAGGACTTGCAGGCCGGCAACCCGGCCAAAGTCAAGCAGTTGATCGAGTCGAAACTCGTGCCGCACTTCGATACGGCGCGGATGACGGCGCTCGCGATGGGTCGCAACTGGCGCTCGGCAACGCCGGAGCAGCAGAAGCAGCTGACTGAGCAGTTTCAAACCCTGCTCATACGAACCTATTCCAACGCGCTGACCAACTATCGCGACAACAAGATGAACTACAAGCCGCTACGCATGAATCCGGGGGATACCGACGTCGTAGTGCGCACCGAAGTGACGCAACCGGGTCAGGCACCGGTGCAGATCGACTACAGCATGGAAAAGACGCCGGACGGGTGGAAGGCCTACGACGTCGTCGTCGCCGGCGTGAGCTTGGTGACCAACTACCGCGACGAGTTCAACGACATGGTGCGCAAGTCGGGAATTGACGGCCTTATCAAAGCGTTGGCGGATAAGAACGGAGGCAAATGAAAGGGCGACCCGGCTCCCTCGAGGACAGCGTGCCGGACGCTGACTCGGGCTGCGGAGCGTGCGCGGCCGAGAACCCGTACTTCGCAGCCGGCGAGCGTTGGCTGCTTGCCGGGGCGCTCACGGTCGACACGGCGGCAAGCGTGCTGGAGTCCAGCCGCAAAGCGAGGCTGCCCGCGACCGGCATCGTCGATCTTACCGGCCTTGAGCACGTTGACTCCGCCGCCGTCGCCGTTCTGCTGGCGTGGCAGCGTCGCGCGGCACTTGAGAACGTCGGATTGTCGTTGCAGGGCGCACCAGCGAACCTTGCCGCGCTCGCCGCGGTGTACGGGGTCGAGGAGCTTGTCGGACGGCCGGCCCGAACCGTCGCATGAACCTCGCGCGGCGCTGCTGCGCGCGCTTCCCACTTGATACCTGCTGTCGAGATCGTCAACGTCGCGCGCCGCTTCGGCACGGTGCGGGCGCTCTCGGGTATCGATCTGATCGTCGAGGCGGGTGACTTCTTCGGACTGCTTGGTCCTAACGGCGCGGGCAAGACCACTCTCATCTCCATTCTTGCCGGACTGGTAACCGCCGACAGCGGGGCCGCGCGCGTGCTCGGCCACGATGTCGTCGCCGATTACCGTAACGCGCGGCGGTGTCTGGGTGTAGTGCCCCAGGAGTTGGTCTTCGATCCGTTCTTTACCGTGCGCGAGACGCTGGAGATTCAGTCCGGCTATTTCGGCATTCGCAACAACGACGCCTGGATCGACGAGATCCTGCACCACCTCGACCTGACCGGAAGAGCCCACACCAACATGCGCGCCCTCTCCGGTGGCATGAAGCGGCGCGTTCTGATCGGCCAAGCGTTGGTGCACAAACCGCCGGTTATCGTGCTCGACGAGCCGACCGCCGGCGTGGACGTTGAACTGCGACAGAGCCTTTGGGCGTTCATTCGCAAACTCAATCGCGATGGCCATACCATCATCCTGACAACGCATTACCTCGAAGAGGCCGAAGAGCTGTGCGCGCGCATCGCCATGCTCAAGGCAGGAAAAGTCGTCGCGCTCGACACGACTCAGAACTTGCTGTCGAGCTTCGCCGGCCTCACAGTTCGGCTGACCACCGACGTGTTGCCCGAGGCGTGGCAGCAACGGGTCGTGCGCGAAGGCGAAGGCACCTATCTGCTCTCGCTCGAGGGCTATGCACAGCTCGAGGGTCTCCTTGCCGCGCTGCGCGAGCGCGGCGCGACGATCACTGGGCTGGCGCTGCAGGAGGCCGACCTCGAGCAGGTGTTTCTGCGCATCATGGCGCGACACCATTAGGAGCCCATGATTCGCGCTCTGGGCGGCGGGTGGCTCACGCTCTTGTACAAGGAGTTGCTGCGCTTTTGGAAGGTGAGCTTTCAGACCATCCTCGCGCCGGTGCTGTCTGCGTTGTTATACCTGCTGATCTTCTCGCACGTGCTCGAGTCGCGCGTGTCGGTCTTCGAGGGGCGGGTTGCATACACCGCTTTCTTGATCCCCGGCCTGGTGATGATGTCGGTGCTGCAAAACTCCTTCGCCAACAGCTCGTCGTCGCTGATCCAGTCGAAGATCACCGGCAATCTGATCTTCGTGCTCTTGCCGCCGCTCTCCCCGCTCGATCTATATGCGGCCTACGTGCTAGGCGCAATGGTGCGCGGCCTCATCGTCGGTACGGGCGTGTTGCTGGTCACCACTGCGTTCGGATCCGTCGCGATACTGCATCCGCTGTGGACGTTTGCATTCGCGCTGCTAGGCAGTGCAGCGCTCGGTACGCTGGGCCTGGTCGCCGGTGTTTGCGCTGACAAGTTTGAGCAGCTCGCCGCGTTCCAGAATTTCCTCATCGTCCCGCTTACTTTCCTGTCGGGTGTGTTCTACTCGATTCATAGCTTGCCGCCATTCTGGCAGGCTCTGTCGCATTTCAATCCGTTCTTCTATATTATCGATGGCTTTCGCTACGGTTTCTTCGGGCTTTCCGACATCGCGCCGCAGACGAGCCTCGCCATCGTCTGCACCTTCTGTCTTGGCCTGACCGTGGTGACGTTGCTTCTGCTCAAGCACGGCTACAAGCTACGCCACTAGTTGCGCGGCTGCCTCAAAGCAGCCACGTTTGGTCATGATCCGGTCATTAGTGCGCCTCGCCAGATCCCGTTTCCTGTGCGGCAATAGCAAGGAATCATGCACATGACTACGCCGGAGTCCATCAAGCGGACGATCGAGGACGGTCTCGCGTGCGAACATGTCGAAGTCGTCGGCGACGGCCAACATTTCGAGGCGTTGATCGTCAGCGGTGCCTTCGAGGGCATGACAAAGGTGCAGCGCCACCAACGCGTATACGCGGCGCTGGGCGACCGCATGCGCGCGGACATCCATGCGCTTTCGATGAGGACGCTCACGCCTGCGGAGTGGCTGACCCGGCGCGGTGACGCCTGAATGGACAGACTGCTCATTGACGGCGGTGCCCGCCTCGAAGGCGCCGTCAACGTGTCCGGCGCCAAGAACGCCGCGTTGCCGATTCTCTGCGCTGCGCTGCTGACACCGGAGCCCGTGGTGCTGAGCAATGTGCCGCGCCTGAACGACGTACGCACGATGCAGGCGCTGCTCGGGCAGATGGGTGTGGCTGCCGAGCGTGATGATGGAACCCTGACGCTTTCCGCGGCGACGATCGACTGGCCGCTCGCGCCTTATGAGTTGGTCCGGACCATGCGCGCGTCGATCCTTGCGCTAGGCCCGCTGCTCGCGCGTTGCGGTGAGGCACGCATTTCGTTGCCCGGCGGGTGCGCTATCGGCCTGCGCCCGGTTGATCAGCACGTAAAAGGCCTTGCCGCGATGGGCGCCGAGATCGATCTTGATCACGGCTATATCGACGCCAAGGCGAAGCGCCTCGTCGGAAACAAGTTCGTTTTCGACGTCGTCACCGTCACCGGCACCGAAAACCTGATGATGGCGGCGACCCTTGCTGATGGTGTCACGACGCTCGAGAACGCGGCGCGCGAACCCGAGGTGGTCGATCTCGCCGAATGCCTCAGCTCCATGGGCGCGAAGATCACAGGGGCCGGCACCGATAAGGTGGTCATTACCGGAGTCGAGCGGCTTGGCGGCACCACGCACGCGATCATGCCGGACCGGATCGAGACAGGGACCTTCCTGACCGCAGCCGCGGCTGCGGGAGGCGACGTGAGCTTGCGCGGCGCGCGGCCCGCGACGCTGGAGGCGGTCCTCGAGAAGCTTGCGGAGGCGGGCGCGGAGGTCTCCGTCGATGGCGCGACGCTGCGCGTGGCGCGGCACAAAGCACTCAAGTCGATCAATCTGCGCACTGCGCCCTACCCTGCGTTCCCGACCGACATGCAGGCGCAACTGATGGCGCTGATGACAATCGCCGACGATACGGCAGTGATCACCGAGACGATCTTCGAAAACCGGATGATGCACGTACAAGAGTTGAAGCGACTTGGCGCAGACATCGAGGTCGAGGGCAGCACCGCTATCATCAAGGGCGTAGCAAGGCTCACTGGGGCCAACGTCATGGCCACCGACCTGCGCGCGTCCGCCTGCCTGGTGATCGCCGGGTTGGTGGCCGATGGGCCCACGACCATCGACCGCATCTATCATCTCGATCGTGGGTACGAGCGTATCGAAGAAAAGCTCTCCGCTTTGGGCGCAAGAATTAGTCGCGTCAGTGACGCTCGAAGCGATTGACGCGGGCGCGAGCCGCGACCGGCGGGGTTGCGACGGCACCCGCTATGGGCGTCTGGCGCGCGTGCCTCTGATCCGCTGGCACGGGGCAACCGGGGTGGTACAATCCAACGCTCGTATTTTTCCTCTCAGACCACCGTCAAGGTGCCGACGCGTTGCGCCCGTGCTTCGCGTCTCTAGTCGAACCGGCGCGCCAGGTGATTTCTCTTACGATCGCCCTCGCTAAGGGCCGCATCCTTGATGCCACGCTGCCGCTCCTGGCGCGGGCCGGCATTGCCCCGGCCGAAGACCTGGAAGCGTCACGCAAGCTGATCATAGGCAGCAATCGTGCGGACCTGCGCTTCGTCATCGTGCGTCCTTCGGATGTGCCGACGTACGTGGCGTACGGCGCGGCCGACCTGGGCGTAGCAGGCAAGGACGTGTTGCTCGAACATGGAGGGGAGGGCCTCTATCAACCTATCGACCTTCGCATCGGCCGCTGTCGCATGGTCGTTGCCGCCGCGCGCACTTTCGACTACGCCGGCGCGGTAAAGCGGGGGGCGAGACTCAAGGTCGCGACCAAGTATGTCACGACGGCGCGTGAGCACTTTGCGGCCAAGGGTATGCACGTGGATCTGATCCGACTCTACGGCTCGATGGAGCTCGCCCCGCTGGTTGGACTGGCGGACGCGATCGTCGACCTGGTCAGCAGCGGCAGCACGCTCAAGGCCAACGATCTCGTGGCGGTCGAAGAGATCCTGCCGATCAGCGCCCGGCTTATCGTCAATCCTGCCGCGCTCAAGCTAAAACGCGAAAAAATGCAGCCGATCCTCGAGGCGATTGCTGCCGCGGTGCCGCGGCGATGGTTGAGTTGCGGCGACTCGACTCATCGGCGCCCGGCTTTGATGCGACGCTTGCCCAGCTGACCGCATTCGGCTCGCCCGACGATGGGGAAGTGGAGGCGGCGGTCGGCGCGATCCTTGCGGACGTGCGCGCGCGCGGCGATGCGGCCGTGCTCGAGTATACGAAGCGCTTCGATCATCTCGATGCCGCGAGTGTCGCCGCACTTGCCATTCCGGCAGGCGAATTGGCGGCCGCGTTCGAGGCACTGGAGCGGCCAGAGCGCGAAGCGCTGGTGACGGCGACAGAGCGCATCGGCGCCTTCCACGAGCGACAGCGCGCCCAGTCGTGGAGCTTTACCGAAGCCGACGGCACGCAGCTGGGGCAGAAAGTCACCGCTTTGGCTCGAGTCGGGCTGTACGTCCCCGGGGGCAAGGCTGCGTATCCGTCGTCGGTGCTAATGAACGCGCTGCCGGCGCGGGTGGCTGGCGTGAGCGACATTGTGATGGTCGTGCCGACGCCGGGCGGGACCAGAAACCCGCTGGTGCTTGCCGCCGCGCATCTGGCGGGCGTGACGCGCGCTTTCGCCATCGGCGGGGCGCAGGCGATCGCGGCGCTCGCCTATGGCACGGCGACGATTCCCGCCGTGGATAAGATTGTGGGGCCGGGCAATGCCTACGTCGCGGCGGCCAAACGGCGTGTGTTCGGTGTGGTCGGGATCGACATGATCGCCGGGCCCTCCGAGATCCTGATCATCGCCGACGCCAGCGCCCATCCGGATTGGGTCGCGATGGACCTGTTCGCGCAGGCCGAGCACGATGAGGCGGCGCGGGCGATCCTGCTTTCGCCCGACGCGGCGCTGCTGGACGCGGTCGCAGCCAGCATTGCGCGACAGCTGGCCGGGATGCCGCGCAAGGACATCATCGGCGCGTCGCTTGCGCGCCGCGGCGCACTGATCCGGGTCGAGAGTCTCGACGAGGCCTGCACGATCGCCGACCGCATCGCCCCAGAGCACCTCGAACTCGCCGTCGCCGAGCCGGAGCCACTGCTGGCACGAGCTGCACCACGCGGGCGCAATTTTTCTTGGGCACTACAGCTCTGAGGCGATCGGCGATTACTGCGCCGGCCCGAACCATGTCCTGCCCACGGCCCGCAGCGCGCGGTTTTCTTCGCCGCTGGGCGTGTACGACTTTCAGAAGCGCAGCAGCGTCATTGCCCTATCGTGTGCCGGCGCGCAAACGCTCGGCCGTACTGCGATGACGCTGGCGCAGGGTGAGGGCCTGGCGGCGCACGCGCGGAGCGCGGCATTGCGGCTCAAACCGTGACCGATCGCGCGACCGAGCTTGCGACGCCAGGCGCTGATCGCGGCGGTCGTGCGCCCGGAAATCCAGGCCCTGTCGGCTTATGCGGTGGCGAAGGCCGAGGGCATGGTCAAGCTCGACGCGATGGAAAACCCCTATCCCTTGCCGGCCGGAGTTCGCGCCCGTCTCGACGCAGCGCTCGGTCGCGTGCCGGTCAATCGCTATCCGGATGGCGACAGCCGACGAGGCACGAAGCCGCGCTCGCCCGCGCGCTCGGCATCGCACCGGAGCAGGGCCTGCTGCTCGGCAACGGATCCGACGAGCTGATCCAGATCATCACTTCGGCGCTGGCCCGGCCGGGCGCAGCGATGCTCGCGCCCGAGCCGTCGTTCGTCATGTATCGCATGAACGCGCTTTATGCCGGCATGCGTTTTGTCGGGGTGCCGCTGGCCGCGGATTTCGGGCTCGATCGTGGCGCCATGCTCGCCGCGATCGAGCGCGAGCGGCCGGCGCTGGTCTATCTCGCCTATCCGAACAATCCGACCGGCAACCTGTTTTCCGTGCCGGCGATATCGAGGCGGTGCTCGGCGCGACCCGCGGCCTGGTCGTCGTCGACGAGGCGTATTACGCGTTTGCCGATGCAACGCTTCCTGCCGCGGGTGAGCGAATTCGCGAACCTGCTGGTGTTGCGCACCTTGTCGAAGGTCGGCATGGCCGGCATCCGGCTCGGTTACGCCGTCGCCGCGCCGGCGTGGATCGCGCAGTTGAACAAGCTGCGCCAGCCGTATAATGTGAATGCGCTGACGCAAGCCGCCGTGGTGGCCTTGCTTGCCGACACCGCCTGGATCGCCGAACAGGCGGCGGCGATCCGCGCCGAGCGCGCGCGGCTCGAGGCCGAGCTTGGGCGACTTGCCGGGCGCGACGGTGTTCCCGACGCGGACGAATTTCGTGGTCATCCGCGTTGCCGACGCGAATGGAGGTATTCGAGGGATTGAAGGCTCGCAGCATCCTGGTCAAGAACCTTCACGGCTGGCATCCGCTGCTTGCGCAACTGCCTGCGCATCACCGTGGGAACGCCGAAGGAAAACGACTTGCTGCTCGCCGCTTGCACCGAGCTTTGCCGATGAACGACAGAAAGACCACCGCCGCGCGGACGGACAGAAGCGCTCGCGTCGAACGCGCGACCAAGGAAACGACCATCATCGTCGAGCTCGAACCTCGATGGTAACGGCCGCTCCGAGACTGGCCACCGGCGTGCCGTTCCTCGATCACATGCTCGATCAGGTCGCGCGTCACGGGATGCTCGATCTGTCGGTGCAGGCGAAGGGTGATTTGCACATCGACGCGCATCACACGGTCGAGGATGTCGGGATCACGCTCGGCCAGGCGGTCAGGCAGGCGCTGGGCGACAAGGATGGGATCACCCGCTACGGCCACGCCTATGTTCCGCTCGACGAGGCACTGTCGCGAGTGGTCATCGATCTGTCCGGCCGCCCCGGCCTGCGAGTTTCATGTGCCCTTTACGCGCCCGATGATCGGCGCTTTTGACGTCGACCTGACGCACGAGTTCTTCCAGGGTTTCGTCAATCACGCGCTGGCGACCCTGCACGTCGACAACCTGCGCGGGCAGAACGCGCACCATCAGGCCGAGACGGTGTTCAAGGCATTCGCCAGGGCTCTGCGCGCCGCGGTCGCGCCGGATCCGCGCGCAACCGGGGTCCCGTCGACCAAGGGGACCCTCTGAGGCCCTGATTTCGATGCCCGATATAGCCGTCGTCGATTACGGCATGGGCAATCTGCGCTCGGTGGCGAAGGCGCTTCGTTTTGTGGCGCCGCAGTGCACCACCGTGGTGAGCTCCGACCCGCAAACGATCCGAAACGCAGCGCGCGTCGTGTTGCCGGGCCAGAGCGCGATGCCGGACTCCATGCGCCGCCTCGACGCGAGCGGCTTGCGCGAGGTCGTCCTGCAGACGTGTCGCGACCGGCCTTTCCTGGGCATCTGCCTCGGCCTGCAAATGCTGTTCGAAAACAGCGAGGAAGGACCCACTACCGGCTTGAGCGTGTTGGCGGGCCGCGTCGTGCGCTTTCGCGAAGCGGCGATGGTCGACGGCGGCGGACGCCGGCTGAAGGTGCCGCACATGGGCTGGAGTCCGGTCCGGCAGGTCGCGGGAGCATCCGCTGTGGCGAGGGCATCGACGACGGGACGCGCTTCTACTTCGCGCACAGCTACTACCCGGCACCCGACGACTTCGGTATGACGGCGGCGACGGTCGCCTACCCAACGGCGTTTACTTGCGCGATCGCCCGCGCTAATATCTTTGCCGTGCAGTTCCATCCCGAAAAGAGCCACCGCGCCGGTCTTCAGTTGCTCTCGAACTTCGTCGCCTGGAACGGGCGCGTCTGAACCAAGCTGCGCGCATCGGCGCGCAGCCGCGCGCAGCAGCGTTCCACCCGTCGAGCGTCGCCACCCTAGCGACATCCCGTCGCCCCCCGCCGCCATGCAGATCATCCCCGCGATCGACATCAAGGACGGCCACTGCGTTCGTCTCAAGCAGGGCGAGATGCAGTCGGCGACCGTGTTCTCGGAGGACCCCGCGGCGATGGCGCAGCACTGGCTCGAGCTCGGGGCGCAGCGTCTGCACCTGGTCGACCTGAACGGCGCGTTCGCCGGCAAGCCGAAGAACGAGCTGGCGATCCGCGAGGTGGTCAGCGTCATCGGCGAGGAAATCCCGGTCCAGCTCGGCGGCGGCATCCGCGATCTCGACACCATCGAGCGCTATCTCGACGACGGCATCAGCTACGTCATCATCGGCACCGCGGCGGTGAAGAATCCGGGGTTTCTGCACGACGCCTGCTACGCGTTCCCGGGCCACATCATCGTCGGCCTGGACGCGCGCGAGGGCAAGGTCGCAACCGACGGCTGGTCGAAGATGAGCGGCCACGATGTCCTCGATCTGGCGAAGAAGTTCGAGGATTACGGCGTCGAGGCGGTGGTGTACACCGACATCGGCCGCGACGGCATGCTCACCGGCGTCAACATCGAGGCCACCGTCAAGCTCGCGCGCGAGCTGAAGATTCCGGTTATCGCCAGCGGCGGGATCAACAGCCTGAAGGACATCAAGGAGCTTGCCTGCTACGAGAGCGAGGGCGTCAGCGGCGCGATCGCCGGCCGCGCGCTCTACGAGGGCACGCTCGACTTCAAGGCGGCGCTCAAGGCGGCGAAGGGCGGCAAATAGACGCCCGCGCTGCAGCGGTTCGACATGGGGAGCGCATCCGTTCGGCATGCGCCGCGCCTGCGTGCGCGCCGCGCGGAAGTCTGGTACCTAGTCATGGGCCTCGCCAAGCGCATCATTCCCTGTCTCGACGTGGCCGACGGGCGCGTCGTCAAGGGCGTCCATTTCGTCAATCTGCGCGATGCCGGCGACCCGGTCGAGGTTGCGCGCCGCTACGACGAGCAGGGCGCCGACGAGCTGACGTTTCTCGACATTCAGGCGAGCGTCGAAGCGCGGGGACTGCTCTACGACATGATCGAAGCGGTCGCCGACCAGGTTTTCATCCCGCTCACCGTGGGCGGCGGCGTGTCGCGCGTCGATGACGTTCGCGCGCTTGCTCAATGCCGGCGCCGACAAGGTCAGCATCAACACCGCCGGGGTCGACGAATCCGGCGCTGATCGCCGACGCCGCAGGCCGCTACGGCGCACAGTGCATCGTCGCCGCCATCGAGCGCGCGCCAGTCTGCCTCGGGCGGATGGGAGGTCTACACCCACGGCGGCCGTAACCGGACGGGCCTCGACGCGGTCGAATGGGCGCGGCGGGTGACGCAACTGGGCGCGGGTGAGATCCTGTTGACGAGCATGGATCGCGATGGAGCGAAGATCGGATTCGATCTCGCTCTGACGCGTGCCGTCGCCGACGCGGTCGAGGTCCCGGTGATCGCGTCCGGGGGCGCGGGCACGCTGCAGCATCTGGTCGATGGCATCGTCATCGGCGGTGCCGACGCGGTGCTGGCGGCGTCGATCTTCCATTACGGCGAATTCACGGTGGCCCAGGCGAAGGCGGCCATGGCCGAAGCAGGCATCGAGGTACGCGCTTGAGTGCCTGGCTCGAGGCGGTGAAGTGGAATGCCGATGGGCTGGTCCCGGCGATCGCGCAGGAGGCGGAGACCGGCACGGTGCTGACGCTTGGCGTGGATGAATCGCGACGCGCTCGAACGCACCGCCAGCAAGCCGGGAGGCGCATTACTGGTCGCGCTCGCGCGGCACGCCTCTGGCGCAAGGGCGAGACCTCCGGCCACGTGCAACGGGTGAGTCGAAATACGGCTCGATTGCGACAACGACGCCATCCTGCTCATCGTCGAACAAAGCGGCGGCATCGCTTGTCATACCGGCCGGCAGCGCTGTTTCTTCCAGCGCCTCGAGGAGGGCACGTGGCGCGCGGTGGACCCCGTGCTCAAGGACCCCAGGACAATCTACGGAAAATGAGCATGGCCGACCAGATTCACCCACGGCGGCAACCCCATCGACGTGCGACGATGTGCTGCAGCGGCTCACCGCGACGATTGCCGCGCGGCGCGGCGCCGATCCGGCGACCTCCTACGTCGCGACCCTTTTCGCGAAGGGCGATGACGCGATGATCAAGAAGATCGGCGAGGAGGCGACCGAGGCGGTCATGGCCGCCAAGGACGGTGATAGACTTCGCCTCACAGCTGAGATTGCGGACCTGTGGTTTCACTGCCTGGTCGTGCTGGTCAAGCACGGGCTGGGACCGGCGGACGTGTGCGCCGAGCTGGCGCGGCGCGAGGACATCTCAGGGCTGGAGGAGAAGGCGGCGCGGATGTAGCGAGTGCGCAAGCGCAGGCCCCGCCGCCGATGACCTGAAGATCGAGCTATGGATACCTGCATATTCTGCAAGATCGCCCGAGGCGAGATACCGTCCCGGAAAGTTTACGAAGACGAGGAGATTCTCGGTTTCCACGACATCAACCCGCAGGCACCGGTGCATTTCATGCTAATGCCGAAAAAACACTTGGCCTCGCTCGCCGATGCGACCGAAGGACGACGTGGGTATGCTCGGGCGGATTCTGGCGCTTTCCGGCCGTCTTGCCCGCGAGCAGGGATCTGCCTGACGGCTATCGCACGATCATCAACACCGGGCGGATCGGCCGGCAGGATGTCATGCATCTGCACGTGCACGTCATCGGCGGGCCCGAGCCGCTGGGTAGAATGCTGCCCAAGTCGGGCGACGTAAAGGAGAACGAACATGGGTGGACTGAGCATCTGGCACTGGCTGATCGTGCTGCTGGTCGTCGTGCTGATCTTCGGGACCAAGAAGCTGACGCAATATTGGCCAGGACCTTGGCGGCGCGGTCCGCGGCTTCAAGGAGGGCATGAAGACCTCCGAGGGCGAAGCGCCGACGCAACCCGGCGATCCCGCAGCAGATCGCCGGCCAGACGATCGAGGGCGAGGCGCGGAAGGAAAAGACGCCTTGACGGACGCTTCATGTTCGACATCGGCTTTTCCGAGATCCTCGTCGTCGGAGTCGTAGCGCTGATCGTCATCGGCCCGGAGCGGCTGCCCAAGGTCGCGCGCACGCTGGGGCATATGATGGGCCGCCTGCAGCGCTACGTGAACGAGGTCAAGGCGGACATCAATCGCGAGATGGAGCTTGACGAACTGCGCAAGCTGCAGTCGCAGGTGCAGAGCGCGGCACGCGACATCGAGCAGTCGGTCAGCCGCGCCGCGCACAACGTCGAAAGCGGTGTCCGCTCGGTCGAGGCGGAGCTCAACGAGGCCGCCGGGACTGCGCCGCAGGCCGCATCCACCGAAGCGCCCTCTCGCGCAATCCTCCCCAGCGGCCGCAGACGATGCCGTAGCCGGGGCGCGCGCCTGCCGAGGCTCCGCGACGGGGACGGCGGGTCCCGCCGCAACAAGCGACTTTGCCCGGCTTCGAGCGCTTCTGAAGCGTGTGCATCGGGGCCGCGCTACAATGGCGCACGCGCCGTCGCGCGTGTCCTTGCGCCATGAGCGAGTCGCCCACCGGAACCGGGCACTACCGAGGAAACGTTCATCTCGCACCTGATCGAGCTGCGCAGCCGGCTGATGCGCTCGATCATTGCGGTGATCGTCGTGCTCGTCTGCCTCGTCCCGTGGGCGAAGGATATCTACGCCCTGCTCGCGGCGCCGCTGCTCAAGGCGCTGCCGCCGGGAAGCACCATGATCGCGACCGACGTGACCGGCACCTTTCTCGTGCCGCTCAAGGTGACGCTGATGGCGGCGTTGCTGTTCGCGCTGCCGTACGTCCTCTATCAGATGTGGGCTTTCGTCGCGCCCGGCTTGTACCAGCACGAGAAGCGGCTCGCGATGCCGGTGATCGTCTCCAGCGTGCTGTTTTTCGCGTATCGGCATGGCATTCGCCTACTTCATCGTCTTTCCCGTCGCGTTCGGATTCTTTGCCGGCTATGCGCCCGCGGGCGTGCAGATGATGACCGACATCGACAAGTATCTCTCCTTCGTGCTCACGATGTTCATCGCCTTCGGCATCACCTTCGAGGTGCCGGTGGTCGTCGTCGTGCTGGTGCGGCTCGGTGTGGTCGAATTGCAGAAGCTGCGTTCGATCCGCGGCTACGTGATCGTCGGTGCGTTCGTCGTCGGCGCGATCTTCGCTCCGCCCGACGTGCTCTCGCAGGTAATGCTGGCCGTTCCGCTGTGGCTGCTCTATGAGCTGGGACTGCTTGTCGCACGCTTCGTCGCCGTGTCACCGCGGAGCCGGGCCGCGGAGGAGAGCGAGGGCGTCAAGTAGGGGCGGATATGGGCCCGACTGCGATCCGGCTCAGCCTGTCGGCTTGGGGCGCTTGCCGACGGTTACTTCCAGCTCGAGCGGCTTCTTGTCCCGCAGCACCTTGAGCGTCGCCTGATGGCCCGGGGTGAGGGCGGCGATCTGCGACAGCAGCGCGGTGCCGTCGTGTGTGGGCTTGCCGTCGATCTCCAGCACGACGTCGCGCACTTGCAGGCCGGCGCGATCGGCCGGGCCGTTCTTCAAGACGCCGCGGATGAGCACCCCGTCGATCGCACCGTCGAGTGCGAACGCGACGGCGACGCTCCGGCGTGAGCTCCTGCGGCTCGATGCCAAGCCAGCCGCGCGTCACTTCGCCGTCGCGAATGATCTGTTCCAGCACGGTGCGCGCGAGTGAGACCGGAATCGCGAAGCCGATGCCTTGCGAGCCACCGCTTTGCGAGAAGATGGCGCTGTTGACGCCGATCAGGTTGCCGGCGGAATCGACCAGCGCGCCGCCGGAGTTGCCCGGATTCACCGCCGCATCGGTTTGGATGAAATCCTCGAAGCGATTGATGCCGAGATGGTTGCGGCCAAGGGCGCTGACGATGCCATGGGTAACCGTATTGCCAAAACCAAACGGGTTGCCGAGCGCCAATACCGCATCGCCAACCTGGACGTTGTCGAGTTTGCCGAAGCGTTATCGCCGGCAAGTCCTTGCCGTCGGCCTTGAGCACTGCCAGATCGGATTCGGGGTCGCTGCCGCGTACCGTCGCACGCAGGCGGCGGCCGTCGGCGAGCACGAGCTGGATGTCGTCGGCACCCTCGATCACGTGATTGTTGGTCAGCACATAGCCTTCGGGCTGACGATCACGCCCGAGCCCAGACTGGTGGCGCGCCGCGGCTCGCCGTCCGATAGGTCCGGAAAGAAGCGGCGCAGCACTGGGTCGTCGAGCAGCGGATTGCGCTGCCGGACTTCCTTGCTGGTGTAGATATTAACCACCGAGGGCATGGCCCTCTTCGCAGCGTCGGCGAAGCTTTCGACTTTCGGGCCGGCAATCGTCGGCGTGGTCTCCTGCACCAGCACGACGTTGTTCTTACCGCCGACCCGCACGAGCAGATCCGGTCGCAGCGTCGCGACGACGAACAGCGCTGCGACGCAGACCGTGGCGACTTGCGCGAACAGGAGCCAGAAACGACGCAACATGCAACCCACAGGCGACCAGGAAATAATCCGATAATTATAGACCCCACGGTACCACGGCTGCGGCGCTGCAACATAGGGTGGCTATGCCCCGACCTGCGCCGAAAATGTGCGTAACAGCCTGTTTTTAAGCGGAGTTTTGACGGATTTACCGCGCATGGCTTCCGGCGACATGGCTGAATCATCTATAATCGAAAAGTTTGGGGGGAACGGGTCCATGCCAACGGATGGGAACGCAGGCGGGAGGAAACGGCGCTTGCTGCTTGGCGCCAGACGGCGCTGGGCGCGGCCGGCGTCGATCGCATCGGCGGTGCCATTCGCCAGCGAGTTTCTGGCCGAGCGAGCGCGCCAAGGCGGCGGGCGCGCCGGTCGAGGTTGACATCAGCAAGCTCGAGCCGGGGCAGAAGATCACCGTCGAGTGGCGGGGCAAGCTCGATTTGGGTCGATCAACCGCACGCCGGAGATGCTCGCGACGCTCCCCAAGCTCGACGAGCGGGTCGCGGACCCCAAATCGGAAGTCGACCATCAGCCGCCCTACTGCAAGAACGAAGACCGCTCGATCAAGCCGGAACTCTTCGTGGCGATCGGTATCTGCACGCATCTGGGCTGCTCGCCGACGTTTCGCCCGGAGGTCGCGCCGGCGGATCTCGGTCCCGATTGGCTCGGCGGCTTCTTCTGTCCGTGCCATCAGTCGAAGTTCGATCTCGCCGGCCGTGTTTTCAAGGGCGTGCCCGCGCCGACCAATCTGGTCATCCCGCCGTACCGCTTCGTGTCCGACACGACGATCCTGATCGGCGACGACACGCAAGCCAGCGTGACCTGATGCAAAAACTCCTGACCTGGATCGACGCCCGCTTCCCACTGACGCAAGCTGTGGGAAGAGCAGTGGGGCAAGTACATCGCGCCGAAGAATTTCAACTTCTGGTACTACTTCGGCTCGCTCGCGGCCTTCGTGCTGGTGCTGCAGATCGTGACCGGCATCTTCCTGGCCATGACCTACAAGCCCGACGCGACCAAGGCGTTCGAGTCGATCGAGTACATGATGCGCGACGTATCCGGCGGTTGGCTCATCCGCTACATGCACTCGACCGGCGCGTCGGCGTTCTTCATCATCGTCTATCTGCACATGTTCCGCGGCTTGCTCTACGGCAGCTATCGCAAGCCGCGCGAACTGCTTTGGATTATCGGCTGTTTTCTTTACTTGGCGTTGATGGCGGAGGCTTTTTTCGGCTACCTGCTGCCGTGGGGACAGATGTCGTACTGGGGCGCGCAGGTAATCGTTAATCTATTCTCGACAGTGCCGGTCATCGGCGAGGACCTCGGCACTTGGATTCGCGGCGACTACACGATCTCCGACGTGACGCTCAATCGCTTCTTCGCGTTTCACGTCGCGGCGCTGCCGCTGGTGCTGCTGGCTCTGGCGGCGGCGCACCTGATGGCCCTGCACGAAGTCGGGTCGAACAACCCGGACGGCATCGAGATCAAGAACCAGCCCAAGGACCCGAAGACCGGCATCTATCTCGACGGCATCTATTCGCATCCGTACTACACGATCAAGGACCTGGTCGGGATCGTCTTCTTCCTCATCATCTTTGCGATCGTCGATTTTTTTCCTTCCTGATGTCGGCGGCTACTTCCTCGAATCGAACAACTTCATTCCCGCCGATCCGCTGAAGACGCCGGAGCACATCGCGCCGGTGTGGTACTTCACGCCTTATTACGCGATGCTGCGCGCGGTGCCGTCGTTCCTCGAACTCGCAGTTCTGGGGAGTTCTGGTGATGGGCGCCGGGGTCGTCATCTTTTTCTTCCTGCCCTGGCTCGATCGCGGCGCGGTGAAGTCGATCCGCTATCGCGGCGCGCTCTACAAGACCTGGCTGGCGATCTTCGTCTTCTGCTTCCTCGTGCTGGGCTACCTCGGCACCGTCTCGGTCACCGTCTGGGGACAGTTCAGCGGCGGCTGGTCGGAAGTGCTCGATACCAAGGACCGGGCGACGTGGCTCGCGCGGCTTGTTGACGCTGGTGTATTTCCTGTTCTTTGTGCTGATGCCCTGGTATACCGCTCGCGACAAGACCAAACCCGTGCCGGAGAGAGTGAGATGGTGAGGGTGCTGCGCTGCGTTGCCGGCGTGATCCTGCTCGCGCTCGCGGGCGCGGCGCTCGCGGCGAGGAGCCGCGCCTGCTTTCGGCGCCGTCGAACCGCCTCGATGTCGAATCGCTGCAGCGCGGCGCGCGCAACTTCGTCAACTACTGCCTGAATTGCCACAGCGCGCAATACATGCGCTACAACCGGCTGACCGACCTTGGCCTGACCGAGAAGCAGATTCAGGACAATCTGATGTTTGCTTCCGACAAGATCGGCAGCACGATGACGGTGGCGATGAGCCGTGCCGACGCCGCGGCATGGTTCAACGCGGCGCCACCTGACCTGACTGTTGAAGCGCGCGTGCGCGGCAAGGATTGGCTCTACAGCTATCTCCTCGCCTTCTACCGCGACGACAAGTCGCCGACCGGCTGGAACAACCTCGTGTTCCCGAACGTCGCCATGCCGCACGTGTTGTGGAGCCTGGCCGGAGCCCAGAAGCTCGTCGAGACCCCGTACGACGATGTCGAGAAGGCGGAGGCCGCGGCGATTGCAACCAAGGGGCTCTCGGTGGTCGAACCGGCGCCGGGGGCAAGTACATCGTGAAGACGTTGGCGGCGGATACGCCGGGCACGCTGTCGCGCACCGACTACGAGACGTTCGTCGCCGATCTGGTCAACTACCTCGACTACATGGCCGAGCCGGTCAAGAACGAGCGCATCAACATCGGCATCGTCGTGTTGCTTTTCCTGGGCGTTCTCTTCGCCCTCGTGTATGCGCTAAAGCGCGACTATTGGGCCGAATTGCACTGAACAACTCGACAGCGAACACCGGGGCAGGAGCACGCGCTCCTGCCCCTCGCATTTCCGCACCGCGGTGACGATCGCAGCGCCGCCTCAGGAGAAAACATCATGATGACGCTCTATTCCGGGACGACCGATCCTTTCAGCCAGCGCTGCCGAATCGTGCTGCACGAGAAGGGCATGGATTTCCAGATCATCGATGTCGATCTGGATCACAAGCCGGAGGACCTCGCGGTCATGAATCCGTACAACCAGGTACCCGTCCTCGTCGAGCGCGACCTGGTGCTGCACGAGTCGAACATCATCAATGAGTACATCGACGAACGATTCCCGCATCCGCAGCTGATGCCGGCCGATCCGCTGATGCGCGCGCGGGCGCGGTTGTTCCTGCACCGATTCGAGAAGGAGCTGTTCTCGCACATCGATACGCTCGAGGGCAACAATCAAAAGCAGCTCGACAAAGCGCGTGGGCCTGGTGCGCGACAGTCTGCTGCAGATCGCGCCGGTATTCACCAAGCACAAGTACATGCTCGGCGAGGAGTTCTCGATGCTCGATGTGGCGATCACGCCGTTGCTATGGCGGCTCGACTACTACGGAATTCAACTGCCCAAGCCGGCGGCGCCGCTCATGAAATACTCGGAGCGGCTGTTTTCGCGACCGGCGTTTATCGAGGCGCTTACCTCCGCAGAACGCGGCATGAGAAAATAGTCGGCGGCCTAGGCCAAAGGCGTTGCCGGGCCCCTTGGTGTATCCTTAGCGCATGTCAGAGCAATCTGCCAAACCGTACCTGATTCGCGCCATCTGCGAATGGTGCGCGGATAACAGTCTTACTCCGTACCTGGCGGTAAAGGTCAACCGGCAGACGCGGGTTCCGGTCGCTTACGTCAAGAACGGCGAGATCGTCCTGAACATCAGTTCGGGTGCGACTCGCCGTCTCACGGTCGACAACGACCACGTGCAGTTCACCGCACGCTTTAATGGCGTGTCGCAGGAAGTCTCGGTGCCGATGGCTGCCGTGTCGGGGGTCTTCGCCAAGGAGACCGGTTACGGGTTTGCGTTTGCCATGGCCGCCGATCCGGCGGCATCGCTCGATGCCGCGACGGCTGCGCCGGAGACACCGGCGGCGGGAGCATCGCCCTCGGACAGTAAACCCCGGGGCCGGCCCAAACACCTTCAAGTTGTAAAATAGCCGCGCTCAGACTTGGCTCGTAGCCGGGCCGGCATAGCTCAGTTGGTAGAGCAGCGGTTTTGTAAACCGTTGGTCGTGGGTTCGATTCCTACTGCCGGCACCAATCCCAACGCGGTTCTGCGAGATAGCAATTCCTCACTCGCTTTCACCTCTGTGCCTTATTTGTGCCGTCGTTTTCGATGAAAAGCCTTCCCTCAACACCCTTGATTTTCGGTTAATGCGTCGCACCTTCGCGCCGCGTGTCACGCGACCGCATAGGGTGCGATGCAAGGCATCTGGTGGGGCCTACCGCCTTTGGTCACGGGCGGTAGTTGGGGTTAACTCGCGCCGGATCTCCCGCAACTTTGCCTTGATCCTGGCGGCGTTGTCGAGCCCAATTCGGAGCATGATCTTCTCGCCCGCGGAGAGCGCCTCCAAATCGGGGTCGGCGAACTCGTACACGACCTTGGGCTGCACGAGGTGAATCGATCCCTTCACGTCTGGCGTGATAAGCAAGTCATCAACGGCCTCGATCAGGCGGTCGTTGAAGGCGCCGGAAGGGTATCCCAGGTTCCGGTATTCCTGCTGAAATAGAGGGTAGAAATGAACGTAGATGGCGACAAGCTTCTTCGCATCCACGGACTCGGCCGCCAAAACATAGATTGAATAACGCAGGTTATTTTCAGGGGCGATGACGACGCTTCCGCTCTCGGCGGCAGTCAGGAAATGTCCGGTCGCCGGCTTGACCGGCCGCGGCTGCAGAGGCAGTTTCTTCCGCGGCAGGTTGTCGATGGTGGCTACAAAGCGCCGAACGATATCGCTCGAATAGAAAAGCTCGCCGACCGACGTTTTCCCAAACATGCCAACCAGCACATCCCACAGCACCTTGTCGCTCTGATCTAGCGCAGGCAGCGGTTCGCCCTGTCTGAATGGAGGTTGGGTTTCCGGGATTGGATGATGTAGGGTCGGCTCCTCGGCAGCCTTGGGTACCGGCACCGTCTCGCTAGCGGGTACCGGTCGAGGCCCGATCGCCTCCCGAGACGGTTCTCGCCCGTAGTAGTAGACCGCCACAGCGATGCCACCCAGGAGCGCGAGGGTTGCCAGCCACCAGACAGGCTTGCGCAAGAATGCGAACGGTGCTTCGCGCCTCGCGTGCCTACCAAGCATGTCACGATGCCCAGGGTCGAACTGCTTGGTAGCCGTCATTTACCTTCTACCCGATCAGCGGTCGCAGGGTTAACAGGGCAGCAAGACTGCGAGCGGACTCCCCTGGCAGCGCGGCCACTTGGTGTCTCCGTACTCTGTGGAGAAACGGCTCGCACCAGTTTTCTTCACGGTCGGGGCGCGTTATGAACGACCAAATCGCGCAATTGCATCGTCCAGGCAGCCGTCCCGTTGTGTCTGCGGCCCTTCGACGCAACTCTTCAGCGCGCCGCGATATGCCTCGTCTTGATTGCTGCCGGATGCTCCCGCGCCCATGTGCATGTGCTTCGCATGGGTTTGGTGATGAGCCATCGCGTGGTGCTTGTGAGTACTCGCGGCTGGCGCCATAGTCGAACTGCCGGTGGCTGCCGGTGACGCGTTGCCGCTGGCGGTCTGGGCACCTACCGATAACGCCAGGAAGGTCAAACAGACGCCAAGTGCTGCTGGATAGAGGCTTGCTGATTTCATGGTGGTCTCCAAAATGGGGGCTCGGACTAGCTCCCTCGTGTGCTCGTTCGCCGTGAAGTCCTTCTGCCGCTCGTGGCGAAGGGTGAGCAGTCGCAATCGGGGCGATCGCCCTCTTCCGATAGTGGCCCGTCGAACCGGCCACCGCCTAAGCGACGTCGGCGTGAAGTGTCGGAAGGCGATTGACATTTCAACTACAACGTCGGGTCAGTGTTGTTCAAGGATTCAAATAACGCGGATATTAAATTCCCGGCGTAACGTATTCAGCGGTTGCATCCAGAACGAGCCTGGCACAACCCAAGGCCACCTCTTGGACATGCGCCTACTTCGCGGCGATGCCTTGCCGATCTGCGGGACGGCCCGGATGGTCCAGAGCGTTGCCCTGTCATAGCCAATCACACGATGGAGTTCCTTCGTCTCCGGCGTCTCGCGGAGGTAGTGGAGGTATCGGTGCAGACCGATGTCGGTGCCAAAGATTGTCCAGAAATCGGTCAACACCTCATCGCGAACAGTTGTATCAAGGCCGAAGGTGACATGGCAGAGATGTCATGCGAACGAAATAGCGCAGCGCTCACCGCACTAAGCTTATCCGCCTGCAGTGCTTCCGGGTGCCCCCGTCGGTACCCGTCGGCAGCCTGACGCAGCGTCAGCGGACAGTCCTGCGCTTGATAGTTAAAGCGCCTCGCCGAACTCCAAAGAGCGGGAACCGCCCACAGTGCAGACATGGCTTGCAGGATCATACTTGTACCTAATATACTATTACCAAATACTTATTTCTGGCAAACTTCCAGCTTACACCGTGTTGTCAAGGTATCGAGAACCTTGAGGCCGATCGCTGCCCGACGCGTAGCCTTCGGTAGCCAGGAGTCCGTGTCGCGTGGCGTCGGCGCAGCGGTGGTTCACGAACTCTTGATGGAGGAGCGTCATGTATTACCGTATTTTCCTGTTGGCGTCGGTACTGCTGGCAGCGGCCTGTTCCAATGCACCGACGAAGGAAGCCGCTCCGGCTGCGGCGCCGGCGCCAGTCGCGCAGCAACCCACCGAGGCAACCACCGCGCCCAACCGCGCTGGCCCGGGAACGGTGGGCAACCCTTTGAAAGACCCAAGCAATATTCTTTCCAAGCGCAGCATCTTCTTCGATTACGACCAGTCGCTGATCAAGGACCGTGACCGACCCCTGCTCCAAGCTCACGCCAATTACCTTCGCCAACATCCGGGCACCAAGGTGACCGTGCAGGGCAATACCGACGAGCGTGGCAGCCGCGAGTACAACTTGGCCCTCGGCCAGCGGCGAGCTGACGCCGTCAAGCGATACCTTACGGTGCTCGGCGCCGAAGACCGCCAGATCGATACGGTCAGCTTCGGCAAGGAGAAACCTCGGTGTACGGCTAGCGAGGAATCATGCTGGTCGCAGAATCGGCGTGCTGACCTGGTCTACCCCGATGACTAGCGGGAACAGCTGCAGATCGCTGCCCGCCTAGCGATTTGCTCGTTCCTGAGCGCGCGTAGGGGAAGACTGATCGAAGGAGCTGATCGCGTAGGCTCGAGCATGAGCGGCAAATTCCGCTACCGAGGCCAGCGCACTGCCATCCGCCGCGGCATCGCTTGGGCCGCTGCTTTCCTGGAAGAAGTCGAAGGGATGCGAATCAGAGGACGCGTGAACAGTACTGCCGCCCAATGCCTCCACGAAGAGTTCGTCGGACTCGCTCAGGTCGGCCGGTACGCTCCCTAACTGCGGCGAGAGCAGTACCGCGACGACCCACGCGACCAGAGCCACCACCAGAGCCATGACCAAGAGCCAGTCACGCATGGCAATCAATCCTCGCCCGCACCCTGCATTCAGCACGGAGGCTGACAAAAAGTGCGCGGGCTGACAGTGCCTGACCAGCCCGCGTGGGAGTATGTCTATACGTGAAACACTATTCTCTTACGAGGAATATACTATTCCCTAATATTAATTCTTGCAAGAGCACCTGTTCTGGCCATTCATCAGAGGTCGGCAAGCGGCTTCATCGCTGCGCGCTGGTCGCGAACTCTCGCCAGCCGCAGCAGTTTCTCCAGATCGCGGTCAAGTCGACCGAGCGCATCGCGCGGCATGCGGTGAAGGGCATCGGGGATGATCCCTTCAACCGGTTTGGGTGCTCTGCGCAGAACGCCCTGGCCCGCGGGCGTAAGGTAGACGCGTACGGTGCGCTGGTCCTCTTTACCGCGTTGACGGCGTATGAGCGTTTTAGCTTCCAACCGGTCGAGAAGATTGCTCGCGGTTGACAGATGCACCGACAAGGCGATCGCCAACTCGGAGATCTTTGTTCCAGGCCGCGCCTGGAGTTCCGCCAGGGCCCAGAGTTGCGCGCCGCTCACGCCGCAGCGAGCCTCGATGCGCTGAAAGTGTTGTTGAGAGACGCGAAGGAGTTCGCGGATGTGTTGTAGAACCGCCAGGGCCCGAGCGGATTTCGAGCTGCTGCTACCAACCAGCCTTACCGGGCGCGGGCCTGCAGGTGCCGTGCTGGGCGTCGGCGACCCAGGAGGATGCCGTCGTGATTTCTTGGGATCTGAGTAGCCCATTCGCTTGCGCTGAGTGGTGTTTGGTGATATTGCAGCGGACGTGGAAATCACTTTGTCCCAAAACAGTGTAGCTGAAATTGGAGCGTCGGCGACAGGGGGTCCGGTGTACGATTCAGCCATGCTGAGCGCATGGCAGGAGCGAGAGCTTTTGTACCGCTCTCCGGGCGCGCAGCGCAGAAGCACAGTCGAATCGGGGGTCAACCCAGTGGATGAACTGCCCACGTCCCAGTCGATGAAGCGCCTTTGCTAAAGCTCACGTGGCAGCTGGACGGTCAAAGAGTCTCGAACCCGCCGCGATAATCTGTCATGCGCCCATAAGCAGAGCTGGAATCGAGAGCATATATGCTCGACAGCCTCCCCCGCACCAGGAGACTTCGATTCATGGCAAGAGCACTTGCGCGTCTCGCCTGGTGTGCGGCCGGTGCGGCGGCAAGCCTCGGTTTGGTGTTCTGGCTGGTCGACCCACCCTCATCCCCGCTATTGCTCGCATCATTGGGAGGAACCGCCGTCTTCCTATTCGGGCTTACTCGTGCACCAGCGGCCCAGCCACGCGCGTTATTTGGTGGCCACCTCAGTGGCGCGCTCATGGGCGTTCTCTGTTTCCAAGCCTTTGGGGATGCTACTTGGGTTTACCTGCTCGCGACCGTGTTGTCTCTCATTGTCATGCTTGCGACCAAGACAGTTCATCCCCCTGCCGGGGCCAACCCCTTGATCATGGTTCACGCCCATGCAAGCCTGTCTGCCGTCTTGGACCCGGTTGGCTTGGGCGTCTTGATCCTGGCCCTGATTGCCGCTGCTTGGAGTCGTGTCCTCCCCGGTACAGTCCGTTATCCGTCCAGTTGGCTGGAGAAGTCGCCTCCATCGCTCTTCTGGGGTGGCTGGGTTGAGTGAACTACCGCACCTAATCCCTCGCGCCGCAGGCCAGTTTGTGTTGCCGGTACACTCAGCACGTCAGTGCGAATCATCAGAAGATGGGCGGCCATCGCTATGGTCCCCAGCAGGGCGAGTCATTTCGCACAATGATGCCGTGCAACGAAGCACCATAGAGTTCTAATCATCTCCCTGGAGGAGGCTCGAGTGCGTTCCCTGCTTCTTTTCGTAATGTCCGTTTTTGTCATGGCCGGCACCGCGGCGGCAGAGCAGCCGATCGATTGCTCGACGCCCATTGCCAGGGCGCAACGATCGATCGACAAGATAACCGGAGACCTTCAGGGCATGGACACGATGATGGCGAAGGACGAGCTAAGTCAGGTCCACGCACTCGTTAGCGAGGCCGAGAGTTTGCTAAAGCGGGCGCGGCGTGACTGCGCCAAGTCGGCCAGCCCTTATGCGCTGGCACGGGGCATCGCTCGGGCCGATTCTGCCGACGGCTATGCCACGGCTGCTGACATCCTGCACTTCCATTACATGCAATTGGTGAGCGGCGGTATGAAGCAGATGCCGACGGGCGAATCCACCGCAAAGCCGAAGAGCGGCGCGGCCAGAATGCAGAACATGAACGGCATGCCAAGCAGACAATGATGTTCGTATTAGGAACGTCGGACTACGAATGAAACCTCCGAGCCACAGCGGCATGAGCGGGCTGCTGGCCGCCACGGCACTTGCGGTTGCGCTGGTCTCGGGCTCGGTGGTGCCAAACGCTTTCGGCGCCCTGTCTATTGTGGGCCAAGAGGATAGTGCAGCGGGCCTGCCGGCCTGCGACGCAGATCGCCGGACCATGTGTCGCGAGGTCATTCCAGGCGCAGCGCCGGATGCGGTCGTGCTCGGGCGTGATCTGGACGGCGACGGCGACGCCGATGAGGTCACGATCCGACTGGAAGTCGACGAGATTCAACAGGAAGTCTATCCCGGAAAATTCGTTACCTTCTGGGTGTTCTCGCCGCCTGGCGACGGCATGGTCTCCCTCGCGCGCGCACCGAGCCCCACCATCCGGGTGGAAGAGGGCGACCACGTCAAGATCATCCTGGAGAACACGCACTACTTTCCGCACACGATCCACTTGCACGGCACCATCCATCCCAACGCCATGGATGGTGTACCTGATATCACCCAGACGGCAGTCATGCCCGGCAAGTCGTTCACCTACGAGTTCGTGGCGCAGCACCCCGGGACCTTCTTCTATCACTGCCACGTGCAACCGGACGTGCATATCCTCATGGGGCTCGCTGGGATGCTGATCGTCGAACCGAACCGCCCGCACAACTATTTCCGCCATCTTATCGTCGGCGCCGGACGCATTCCGGACCTCGCCGCGGCGGAGCGGGAGGAGGGTTATACGCGCGAGTACTCGCTGGTCTACCAGGACGTCGATGACCGGCTGCATCGGATACCCACGCTCTACAAAGACCCGATGCAGATCGAGAGAGCGATGCACCGCGACTATGACATCACGCAACGCCGTCCAGACGTCTTTCTGCTCAACGGCCGCTCCTTTCCGTTCACCCTGCGCGATACCCCGATCGAAGTGGCTGCGGGCGACCGTGTGCTGCTGCGCGTGCTCAATGCCGGCGAGAGCACGATCAACCTGCACACGCATGGCCACCATTTCATCGTTACCGCCCTCGACGGCTATGCGGTGCCGGAGGCCGCCCGCGTGATGCGAGACGTTGTGACGATCGGACCCGCGCAGCGCGCCGACCTCGAGCTGCGCCCCGGCAGCGACAGCACCTATGCGTCGGGACCCGGCGTCTGGCTGATGCACGACCATACGGAACGTGCGGCGACCAACCACGGCATAAGTCCCGGCGGCGATGCAACCGTGATTGTCTACGACGGGTTCAAGGACGCGGACGGACTACCCAAGGTAGCGACGAACCTGAAGCGATTCTTCGATCCGGCGTACTACCAGGGCAAGGTGCCGGTATTCGATCCGTCGATCTATCACGAGCAGATGGCTGCGATGCGTGACGAGCCTGGCGATCCTCCCTTCCCGGTTCGCGACGCGACAGGCGACGAGCAGCGACAGCCCGATCCAATGGAGACCCACAAGGTCGTGGCGACCTCCTGCAAGGAGCCGAGGAGTACGCTTAGCGTGCGGATCAGGGAGGGAACCGGCGCCGCCGGCGCGGGCCAAGTCTACGGCTTCGAGCCGCGCGTGATCCATGCCGAGCCGTGCCAGACC
Source organism: uncultured beta proteobacterium (assembly GCA_963777455.1). GTDB lineage: Bacteria > Pseudomonadota > Gammaproteobacteria > Burkholderiales > Casimicrobiaceae > PALSA-1003. The sequence goes on along the minus strand of CAVZQQ010000004.1, from coordinate 490,306 downwards.
GTCGAGGTCGTGCTCGAGAATAGCGACGAGATCCGACACGACCTGATGATCCCGGGGCTCGATCCGATGTTTATGCTGGATTTCCGCGGGCCGGGAACGACAATCGGCCGGTTCGTCACGCCCGATCACGACGTGACGCTCGAGTTCCATTGCCATGTGCCTACGCATGAACAGATGGGCATGCACGGGCTGATCGTCGTCGGGCACGGCAGCCCCGGAACCGAGGCTATGGTCACGGCGCTTGAAAACGGCGCTTCGGGCACGGACACCGCCGCTGCGCCCGTGGAGAAACAGCCGCGTAGCGGTGTCGGTAACGGAGGGACAGCGCCTACGGCCCACCTGTTCCGGGGCTCCGGCACTCTCAAAGCCGTGGATCGCCGCGCCGGGCGCATCATCATCGCGCACAAGGAGATTCCAGGGTTCATGGCGGCGATGACCATGAGCTACCTCGTTGCGCCGGCGGAGTTGCTCTTGGGGTTCAATCCTGGCGATCACGTCGGCTTCACCATCGATGCCGACAAGCGAGAGGTCGTCGGATTGCAACACACCGCAGACTAGAGGCCGATCCCAGACTCTCATGCTCGAGCCCTTCTGGTGCGCCAGCTCGATACGCGCCGTCGGTAACTCGATCCGATTGCGCGAGCCGGCACAGTACCTTGGCTCGATCGGCGGCTGATGAACCCAATGCTCGCGCGCCTCGGATATGGCGTGGCCGTCTTGGTGGGCCTCGGGGTGGTTGTGGGCCTAGCCGCACTGTTTGCTGTGATCCTGATCTTTCCGAGTCTGCCGTCCCTCGATCGTGTGACCAACTACCAGCCGCGATTACCACTGCGCGTATTCACAGCCGACGGCGTGCTAATCGGCGAGTTCGGCGAAGAGCGGCGCACTACAGTAAAGATCGGCACCGTGCCGCAAAAGCTGCGTCAGGCAATTTTGGCTGCTGAAGATGACCGCTTCTATCAGCATGGGGGCATCGATTACGCCGGTGTCCTGCGGGCTGCCTGGGCCGACATTGCGGGTGGCGGCGAGGTGCAGGGGGCGAGCACGATCACCATGCAGGTGGCGCGAAATTTTTTTCTGGGTCGGGAAAAGACCTTTAGGCGGAAGTTCAACGAGGCACTGCTGGCGCTGAAGATCGAGAGCACCCTCAGCAAGGATCAGATTCTGGAACTCTATGTTAACCAGATTTACCTCGGGGAGCGCGCCTACGGCTTCGCTGCCGCGGCCGAAGTCTACTTCGGCAAGCCTCTCGACAAGCTGAGCTTGGCGGAAATGGCAGTTCTTGCCGCGCTCCCGAAAGCGCCCGCCCATGACAATCCGGTGGTCTCGCCGGAGCGTGCGACCGAGCGCCGGGGATACGTCCTGCGGCGAATGCATGACCTCAAGTACATCTCGGACGACGAATACCGGGCGGCACGACAGGAGCCCCTGAAGGTGCGTGGCGACCGCCATAACTTTGCGGTGAATGCGGACTATGTAGCGGAAATGGCGCGCCAGGCGATCTTCGAGCGTTACCAGGAGGCGGGTTACTCCGAGGGATTGAATGTGTACACCACGATTCGTGCTGAGGACCAGCTCGCCGCTGACCAGGCGGTTCGCCAAGGCGTCTTAGACTATGACCGACGCCACGGCTATCGCGGTCCTGAGGGCTTCGTCGAATTGCCCTTCGATCAGGCAGCGCTCGATGACGCCCTGCGAGACGCATTGGACGACGAGCACGAGGTCAACGGGTTAAAGCCTGGCGTGGTGCTCGAAGCAACCCCGACGGCGGTCAAGGTCTATCTCAAGGGCGGCGAGCGCATCGACGTTCGTGGCGAGGGTCTCAAATTCGCGCAACGGGCACTGAGCGCGAAAGCCGCGCCAAAGCAGCGCCTGCTGCGAGGCTCCTTAATCCGGGTTGAGCGGGACGCCAAGGGGCTCTGGCAGATTTCGCAACTGCCGGAAGTGGAAGCGGCGCTGGTCTCGATTGATCCACGCGACGGAGCGCTCCATGCACTGGTCGGCGGCTTCGACTTTGACCGCAACAAGTTCAATCATGTGACCCAGGCCCTTCGTCAGCCAGGTTCGAGCTTCAAGCCTTTCATCTATTCGGCCGCGTTGGAAAAGGGGTTTACGCCCGGCACGATCATTGCCGATACACCCATAACCTTTGACTCGGAGGAAACGGGTTGGAAGCCGTGGACACCGGGCAATTACGAACATGATTTCCTTGGCCCCATCAGCATGCGCACGGCCCTGGTCAAGTCGAGAAACGTCGCGTCGGCCCGCATTCTGCAGTCTATCGGGATCCCGTATGCGCGGGATTATGCGACCCGCTTTGGTTTTTCCGCCGATCAGGTGCCGCCTTACCTGACCATGGTGCTCGGGGTGGGTTCGGTCACCCCCCTGCAGATGGCCCAAGCGTACTCGATCTTTGCCAATACGGGCTATCGCATCACCCCTTACTTCATCGAGCGCATCGTTAACCGAGACGGCGGCGTAGTGCAGGAAACCGAACCAGCGCGCGCCGGTGAAGATGCCGAAAGAGTAATTGATGTCCGCAATGCATTCATCATGACCGACATCATGCAAGACGTCATCAGACGCGGGACCGCAGCGCGCGCGATGCAACTAGGCCGCCACGACCTTGCCGGCAAGACTGGCACAACCAGCGATTTCACCGACGCTTGGTTCGATGGGTTCAACCAACAATTGGTAGCAGTCGCTTGGATCGGCTTTGACCAGCCCCGGTCGCTTGGAAAGGGCGAAGTCGGCGCGCGGGCCGCACTACCGATCTGGATGAACTACATCGGGACGGTGCTCAAAGGAAAACCAGAGACTCCGTTGTCGATCCCTGATGGTGTTGTTCGGGTACCAATCAATTCGGCCAGTGGCCAGATTCTCGAAAGCGGGCAAGGAGGGCAAGGGGGAATGGGCGATTACGTGTACCAAGAGGATATTCCTTCGCCGCCCCCATCAGATCAGTCTGTCAAGCCGGACAGCGCCGAGAAATCGGCCGAACGTGTAAAGAGCCAGCTGTTCTGATTCAGCGCCCCAGACAGCTCCGCGTCGCGTGTGCAGTTCGTCCTGCGCGGCGTGGAAACACCGCGTACTCTCCGGGAAGATCCGATTCTCAAGCTGGACACCCGGCTAGAGTGGTGAAATTCTAGCCAGGGAGGCACCGCAGACGGTGTAAGTCGGTGACTGCGGCCAAGTACTCGGTACGGGGGCCCCAGCAGCTTTGTGCTCCGTTCGTGCCCCCTCGACTAGGTAGGCTGCGCGGGAGGACTAACGGGGACTTCCGGCCGCAAGACTGGCAGTACGCAGTCGCTACCAAGCCCCGAACGCGGTCCTCAGACCGTGTACTTGAACTGGAGGTCTCGGGGCTTTAGCTAGTGTTTACCAACTTGATTGCCGATGACGCCGCCGACCACGGCACCACCGACCGTCCCCACGGCACTGCCGCCGGTTAGTACCGCCCCGCCTACCGCACCGGCACCCGCGCCAATCGCGGTGTCCTGGTCCCGCGTCGACATTCCACCACACCCCGCAAGCGCAGGGAGACTCAAGGCTGCCGCAACCCCAATTGCGAACAGTGTGCGCGATTCCTTCATTGGTAACCTCCAGCGTGTCAGTTGAAAAGTGTCCATTTGCGATGACCACAAACATCGCCAACATAAATGTCGCGTATAGCAATCCCAGCAGCAATCGGCGAAACGCCTATTCGCATGTAGGACGATGCGCGAACGGCGGACCGTTATCGACCAGTGAGCCGCGGCACGCGGCGCTGGCTAGGTAATTGCTCCTCGGTTTAGGAACAGGGCGCTGACCCGGTTGCGATCGTCCGGGCCTGCCGTGGGCGGTCGTTGATTGCCGCGGAGCGTCAGGCGAACACAAATGGGGCGCCGATGATCAGGTACACGATATTCTGGGTATGTCTGCTGGTGGCTGGGGGTTCAGTTGCACAAACGATGTACAGATGCGAGAGCAACGGCAAGGTCGAATACTCCGACAAGCCGTGCCTGGAAGGGGTCGAGGTAAAGCGGCTCGCTCCCGATGGCGGCCCCACGTCAGAAGACCGTGCGCGAGCACAGATGCGCGCCAAGGCTGAGCAGCAGAAGCGCGAAGCCCAGGAGCGAGCCGACGCGCAACAGCGTCGGCAGCGACTCGGAATTGCGGGCGCACCACACGGCTCGCCACAGCCGTAGAAACTGCACTAACCGAGCTCGAGGGTGCCGGTCTCGGCTCAACGTCGCCACCTGTTGTCAGGGTGAGCATCCTCATCCTTTGGTTCAATCTGCTCCGGAGGCCCGCGCGGCCAGCACGCGGTCGTCCGTGCCAACGCCGTACCAATTGACTTTGCGCGTCAGCCCCATCGCGGTGCCGATCAGCGCGAAGACCAATAAGGATCCCAGGAGCAGCGCGTTGTCCTCCGACACAAGTAAGCCATACAGGGCGCTATAAACCACGGCCAGGATGATTGAGAATGACACACCGCGACCAACGCCATGGAGAACTGCGCTCAGGTAAAAGCCGAGGAGCGCGATACAGGTCGTTGCGGCGCTGAGATAGGCTATCCAGAAGGCGACGTGTTCCGACAGCGCGATCAGTAACAGAAAGAAAGTCGCCAGGGCTAAGCCTACCAAAGCGTACTGCGCCGGGTGAATCGGAAGCCGCTTCAGCACCTCGAATAGAAAGAAGCATCCGAAGGTAAGGCCAATGAACAGAAAGCCATACTTGAGCGCGCGGTCAGACATGGAATAAATGTCGATCGGCTCAATGAACCCGACCTGAAGTCGCTCGATCGATGCCAGCCCATCTTTGCCGCCATGGAACAAGGCTTGAACTTGTTGCTGGGCGTTGGAGGCAAGCGCGGTCACCGTCCATTGCGCGGCAAATCCATCTTTTCTTATCTGCTGCGAGTCCGGTTGCGGCAGAAACTGACCACCGAAACTCGGATGCGGCCAATCGGATTTGAGGTTCACGCGGTTATTGTCGGCGATCGGCACAATTCCAAGCGACTCCGTGCCCTGCAGATTGATTGCGAGCGAATAGGGCAAGCGCTGTGGCTTGGTCGGGTCGACGGGCGTCGCCGTGGCATGCAATCCGCTGGTGATGCCCGGCACGCCACTCCCACGTTCAAGCGCGATGCGCTGACCCGCCAATTCGAGCGCGGGTGCGCCCGCCAAGCCGCGCGAATCGGATAGACCAAGACTGATTATCGGTGCGCCCCAAGAGATGCGCGAGTCGGTGCGGGCGCGCTCGAACCTAATCTTTCCATCCCACATAAAATCCCCTCGCACGTTGGCCTGCCAATTAAACATGCGCACCTTGAACAAACCGCGATGCTTTTCTCCCACGGTAGCTATCCCGCTCAATTCGCTGGAGGTCGGAAACAGGCGGATGGTTCGATCGATACGCCGCTTTTCTATTCTCTTTTGCTTTCCGTCCGCTACTTCCTCATCGTATTCCTCGACGTAGGGAAGCGACAGTATGATTCCGGAAAATATTTGCTTGCCAAAACTGCTAGCAGCGATATCCTGCGCCACCTGCTGCTGCCGCGCAGCGCGCTCCGTCACAATGCCGCCAATCATGGACAAAGGGAGAAGCAGGATCGAGAAAAGGATGGCAACTAGGACGGCTTTGATAAACAGCGCCTTTTGCATCGCCGTGTCTCCGCAGTGACGTGCCGCCAGGTTAGCGGAGAACTGTGGAGAAGTCGGAGCAAAAGACGGTTGGATCGTGGCCGGATTGTGGCGTCCGCCATGGCGCGCGCCATAACTTGGAATGTCCGAGAAGGTTTGTCGCCCACGCGACCCAACACCGGCGTGGGTAACTAAGATCGAGCCGGCACTTGAACCGCCCCTTCAGACGCGCCAGACAGTCGTTGCGCCGGACGGCATGGACATGCCGTTGCTAAACTAGGGCGTCCGCGTCTTCACTATCAACCCACGCCCGGGTGTAAACGTCATGTGGGATGAAAAGAGGAATGCGCCGTGGCGATCGTGAGCGTCATCACTGAGGCACTCATTAGCACGCCAAGAATTAGGTAGGCAACGGCGGATGTCATGTTTGTCTTGACCTCCGCCGAGTTGAAATAAGCGTTCATGGCTCTTGCAATGTCGGCAAGCAACCTGGTCGGCCCCTATCCCGAAGCCACAATTGTCCCGTGTCGATCCTCCCATGCACCGCGACCCGAAGGTCTGCAGGAACGGATGGAAGCCGGATTGAGGAGAACGCCTCTTCAAACTTGAGATTGGGATCCGATAGCGCTGCCAAGAGGGCCTCATGAAAGGAGCCCTGCGTCGTTCCAAGAACCATGTAGCCACGCATCTAGCCATCGTGCGTGCATGACGAAGGGCCTGCTTCTTATTAGCGCGTACAATCCGAGCGCGATGAACGCAAGCGACACAGCCCTCAGTGTCAACGGCACTAGCAAGTGACGAGCAAAGTCAAAAGGCGTCTTTTGATCTCCTCAGCGGCGCGAACGGAACCTTCTCACCGGATCAGGATCGCGCCGTCCGTAGGAAGTGGTTTACCTGGCCTCCACATCTTCGCAAGTTCGTCCAATTTGTCGATCTGCTTTATGGAAAAGCCCTGGACCAGGCTGAGGCGATTGCGCGCGGCGTCCCTGTTTCCCGAAATGGCCGCCAAGCTGAACATCAGGTAGGCAAGCACTTCGTCTCGTGGCACGCCCCGGCCGACCTGGTACATCAGGCCCAGGTTGTATTGCGCATCGGGAAGCCCTTGCTCGGCCGCCTGGCGATACCAATCCACTGCTTGCTTGTCGTCCTGCGCCGTGTCGCGACCGCTGTATATCAGGCCGACGTTGAGTTGAGCGGGAGCGTAACCCTGCGCGGCCGCCTTGCGATACCACTCCATCGCCTGCTTATCGTCGTGCGGCACTCCGAGGCCGTTGGCGTACATGTAGCCGAGGTTGGTTTGCGCATCGGCATCGCCGTTATCAGCCGCTTTACTAAACCAGGTGAACGCCTGCAGATCGTCCTGCGCAACGCCGCGGCCCCGCAGATACTTCAGGCCGAGGTTGTCTTGGGCGGGTGCGTCACCTTCGCCGGCCGCTTTCCGATACCACTCCACCGCTTGCGTGTCGTCCGCTGGGACGCCGCGGCCGGTCGAATACATGTTGCCAAGATCGTTTTCGGCGGTGGCATTGCCCTGGGCGGCAGCCTTGCGAAACCATTCGACCGCCTGCACATCGTCCCGCTGCAATCCTCGGCCGGTGAAGTACATCTCGCCCAGCAGAACTTGTGCGGTCGCGAGGCCTTGATCGGCGAGCGGCCGTAATTCAGTCAACGCCGTGACGTAATCGCCGTTTTCGAGTGCGTTCCGACCTTCATCGAAACCGGCGCACGCGGTCCCGATAGGTACACACGGCAATAGCAAAACAAAAATCGCGAATCGGTGCTTCATGCATTCTCCAAGAAGAAGCGGAATACGGCGCGACTAACGGCGCGCGAGACGCGTGTCGCCGAGCAACGGTAACGCGTCCGCCGACGTTGCTTACCTGATATGAAAGTGCTCTTCAATTCTCCTTCGTCGCTCTGCCGAGGTGGCGTTGTACGCGTCCAGCCGGTGCGGGCTCCTCGACAACTTGGCCAGCATGGGGGAGGTCTTGCCTACAACCTTTGCCGGATTGCCGACGACGAGGGAGTTGTCGGGAATAGTACCGCGAACTCCTGAGCCGGCGCCGACGAGGCAGTTTCAATGTGGAAGCCGCACGCCACCTCTTGGACACCGCCGAGGAGTTGGCGATCCGGGTCTTCCTGGCCGGATCCGCGGTCGAGTACGGCGGCGTGCGGCCAGAGGGTAACCCCGTACGGGAGGACTGGATCTTGAACCCGGTATCCACTTACGGACTACCCAAGGCGTGGCAGACTCAGCCTACCGGCCTCTACGCGAGTCGCGGCGTGGATGCCGTCGTGGCACGGATCTTCAATCTGGACGGCCCCGGCTTATCGGAGCGGCTTTTCGTCGGGCGGCTGAGGCGGCAGATCGAAAAAGTGCTGGCCGGCAGGAGGTCGGCGATTGAACTTGGCCCCCTTTCCGCCATCAGAGATTATGTGTCCACGGATGAGGTGGCCAAGCAGATTCCCGCCATCGCCAGGGGTGCAGAGGGTGGGCGAGTTTGCCACGTCGCAAGCGGCATTCCGGTCACGATGCGTGAGTTGCTCGATCGGTACCTGCCGGCCTACAGCCTGCGTCCGCGATGCCGCGGGCTCGGACCGGGGAGGCTACAATGTTCCTGCCATCTACGCCGATGTTACAGGCACCAAACAGCTGATGAGGTCCTTGGGGAAACGGGTCCAAGCGTAGCTTCACCGCGTGACCCTGACGGCGCCGAGCGGCTGCGGGTACACTGGCTTTTCACTGCAACAGAAACGCCTTATGCTAATCGTCGATCGTTGCCGCGTGCGTCAACTCTGATCGCGCCGGTCGGCCCGTCGTTGCGACCCTGCCGGACGGCGTAACTCAACAGCCCGATTTCGAGGAGCTTTCGATGCCCAAGCAGCCCGTGGCCCGTAACCGTCGTCGATTGTTAGCCGCAAGCGGCGGCTTGGCCCTTGCCGGGGCGCTGAACCTATCGCCGGCTCGCGCACAGACAACCGGCGGCGCCAAGCTACCCGTTGGCGTCATCGGCTCCGGTCATATCGGCGGGACGATCGGCGGTTTGTGGGTCAAGGCCGGCCACCCAGTCCTGTTCTCTTCGCGCCATCCCGAGGAACTCAAGGATCTGGTTGCCGGACTCGGTCCCCTTGCCCGCGCCGGTACGGTGGCGCAGGCTATCGCCTTCAGCGATGTGCTCTTTATCGCCGTGCCCTATGGCGCGTTGCCGCGGCTTGGGCAGGACTACGCCGGCCGCGCTCAAGGGCAAGATCGTGCTTGACGCCGACAACGCCGTCGCCGCGCGTGACGGCGCCATCGCCGACGAGGTGGAACGCGACGGCGTCGGCGTGGCGTCGCAGAAATATCTGCCCGGCACGCGCGTGGTGCGCGCATTCAACACGCTCTCCTACATGATCTTCGCACGCGAGGCGAACCGGCCCGATCCGAAGCTCGCCATCCCGATCGCCGGCGACGATCCCGAAGCCGTGCTGGTGGCGGCGGGACTGGTGCGCGATGCCGGCTTCGAGCCAGTTGTCGTCGGCAAACTCGTCGATGCGCGCCGGTTCCAGCGCGGTGCGCCCGGCTACGGCCAAGCGGTCACCGCCGCCGAACTCAAGCAGAAGCTGTCGTTGGCACCGTGACCGTCGCTCCGGCGCTGGCTTGGGCGGGCGGTGCCGGCCACGCCCGAGGAGCGCGCGGCAGCGCTGTGGTCGTTCGCCTATTTTTTTACGCTCCTGGCGGGCTACTACGTGCTACGGCCGCTACGTGACCAGATGGGCATCGCCGGTGGCATCAAGGCCCTGCCATGGCTATTCACCGCGACGTTCGTGACACTGCTCCTGGCACAACCATTCTACGGTGCGCTCGTGGCGCGGTTGCCACGCGCCCGGTTCATCCCTGTGGTCCTGCATTTTTTCGTCGCGAATCTCGCGCTGTTCTGGTTGTTGCTGACCCTCGACATTGCGACAGTGATCGTGGCGCGTGTCTTCTTCGTCTGGGTCAGCGTGTTCAATCTCTTTGCCGTCGCGGTGTTCTGGTCGTTCATGGCCGACATCTTTACCAGCGAACAGGGCAAGCGCCTGTTCGGCTTCATTGGTGCCGGCGGCACGGCAGGCGGACTGCTCGGCCCGATCATTACCATCGGTCTTTCGGTACCGCTCGGCCCGACCAACCTGTTGATCGCCGCCGTCGTGTTGCTCGAATTGGCCGTGTTCTGTGTCTACCGCCTCGAGCACAGCAGCAGTGCGTGGCAAGGCGCACGCCCAGAGCAACGCCGCATCGGGGGTAGCGCTTTTGCGGCGCTACCTGAACTGTTCCGCTCCCCCTACCTGCTGGGCGTGGGCGCATGGGTAAGCCTGCTGTCGTTCGGCGCGACTATTCTCTATCTCGCGCAGGCCAATATCGTATCCGCAACCGTCCATGGCGCCGGCGAGCAGACGCGCATTTTCGCTAGCATCGACCTGTGGGTCGGATTGCTGACTTTGGCCACGCAAGTGTTCGCCACAGGGCGGTTGCTCAAGCGTTTTGGCACGGGCGTAACAGCCGGTGCGCTGCCGGCGGTGTACATCGCCGGCTTCGCGGCCCTGGCTCTCTCGCCGACCCTCAGCGTAGTCCTAGTGGTCCAAGTGGCGCAGCGCTGGATGAACTTCGCTATCGCTAATCCAGCGCGGCAGGTGTTCTTCACCGTCGTCCGACGCGAGGAGAAGTACAAGGCGAAGAACCTGATCGACGTAGTGATCTATCGCGGCTCCGACGCGTTTTACGCCTGGGTGTTCGACAGCCTACAAGCGCTCGGCCTCAAGCTCGGTGCGATTGCGCTATGCGCGTTGCCGGTGGTGGGAGGATGGCTCCTCCTGTCGACGGCTCTAGGTCGGGCTCAGGAGCGCCGCGCGGTCCAGGCAGCGGCCGCGGCCGCGCAGGGAGATTGATGATGAACCGCATGACCCGTCGCGACTTTACTTTGCTCGCGGCCTCGGCGTTGCTGGCGCGGCCCGCATTCGCGCAGAGCAACGAGGGGCCGCTCGTTACCCGCGCGATCCCAAGCACGGGCGAGCGCCTGCCGGTGGTTGGCCTGGGCACTGCCAGTGTGTTCGACAGCGATGATGAGCGAACGCGGCGCGCCGCGGCGCAGGTCATCCGCGTGCTGGTCGATGCCGGCGGACGACTCATCGACACGGCCTCGTCCTACGGCGATGCCGAAACCGTGCTCGGCAACGTGATTGCGGCGGCAGGTTTGCGGGACAAGATCTTCGTCGCCACGAAGGTCGAGGAACCCGACGTTGCCGAATTCAAACGCTCGCTGGCGCGGCTCAAGACAGCGAAAGTCGACCTGTTGCAGCTGCACAATGTCCGTGACCCGCGGCAATCATTGGCGCGATTCAGAGACTGGAAGGCGCAAGGTCTTTGCCGCTACATCGGCATCACCTCCACTTCCCATCGTGATTTTGCCGCCATCGAAGGGGTGCTCGAACACGAGAAGCCGGATTTCGTGCAGGTAGACTATTCCCTCGACGACCGCCTGGCGGAGGAACGCATCCTGGCGCTGGCGGCCTCCGTCAAGGCCGGCGTCCTGACGGCGCTGCCCTTTGGGCGTGGCCGCCTGTTTCGCGCGGTGGGCGAAAAGCCCATTCCGGATTGGGCCCGGGACTTCGCCGGCACGTGGGCGCAGTTCTTCCTCAAGTACCTGCTTGCCGACGAGCGAGTCACGGCCGTCATTCCCGGCACCTCGAACCCGGTGCACATGGCCGACAATCTGGGGGCCATGCGCGGCCGCCTGCCCGATCCGGACCAGCGCAAGCGCATGGTGGCGTTCGTCAACACGCTGTAGCGCGGCTCGGCACCAGGATTGGTGCCGACCTGGCTGCCGGCCCGATCGGCACGCGGGCCGCCGACCCTAAAGGAGGCGCGGCCTTCCGGCGGCTGGTGCAACCGCCGGATCGTACTCGCGCAGGATCGCAATCCGCCAGGATTCGGCGACCGTCGCGAGCCGCGCTGGCGCGTTGGCGATCAACGGTCGCGCGACCTGTCGTACCAGCCCCTGTTGCAGTGGGTGTCCAACGAGGTATTCGACCGGCGACTTGCCGTCGACGCGGGCCAATAGCAGCGCGGGCAGGAGGGAGGCCGCTCGCGCCTCGAGTGTATTGCGCGACTCGAAGCGTGCCGTGTCGAAATAGGTTGCCACAAAGGTCGCGAAGGCCTCAAGCAGATTCCCGGCGCATCCCGGCTGCACGAGGCATTTCAGCAGGAGGTGGTTCAGGCAAAAGGCCACGTCGAAGGCCGGGTCGCCGTACCAGGCACACTCGGCATCGAGGAGCACTGGGCCTTTAGGGCCGACGAGGATGTTCTTCGGGCTCACGTCCCCGTGTACCAGCGCCAGGCGTGTGCCGCCAGTGCGCAGCACCAGAGCCTGCAGGCGGTTGGCGATATCCGGGTGCCGACCCGCCGTTGCGAGCAGGTAGGGGTCGAGGCGCAGCGCATGGAAGTTGGGGAGCGTGTCGAAGGTCTGCGCCAGGTCGTCCCGGTGCGCGCTCGCCTCATGCAGCCGCGCCAGCACTCTGCTCGACCTGTGCCGCGACGCCGGGCTCGACCACGCCCTCGAGCAGCTGCTGCTTCCATACCGGGTGCGTCTCGGGCGGAAGAAGGCTCATCACGAACAGGCCGGCGGCGGCATCGTGCGCAAGCGGCCGTGGGACAGCCTGCGGCTGGTGCTCGGCAGCGAAGCGCAGCCAAGCCCATTCGTAAGCATTGCGCGAGACCGGTGCTTCCCAATCGACCCCGACCTTGAGCCTGGGCAGTGCACGCTTGACGCATAGGCTGCGGCCGGGCAAGTCGACGCGCCAAATTTCCGACGACACGCCGCCGACCAGTGGGGACCAGCGCGCCACTTCGTTCGCTCCGGCTAGGCCGTGAGCACTGCAGGCATGCGTCCAAGCCCGAAGCGTGGGGATCCATCCGCTCACCGCCGGCCGCGGAGCGCGCCGACGCCGGCGAAGACCGCGTCGCACTGCTCCTCGATACGCAGCAACTGGTTGTACTTGGCAACCGTGCCCTGCGTGCGCAGCGAACCGATCTTGATCTGGCCCGCGGTCGCGCCAACCGCAAGGTCAGCGATGAAGGTATCCTCGGTTTCGCCCGATCGCGCCGAGATGATGGTCGCGTAGCCCGCCGCCTTGGCCTGCGCGATGACCTCTAGGGTCCCGCTGAGCGTACCGTTCTGGTTGGCCTTGATCAGCACGGCATTGGCGATGCCTTCGCGAATGCCGCGGCCAAGGCGCTCGCGAGTTGGTCGCGAACAGGTCGTCGCCCACCAGCTGCAACTTGTTCCGCCAGGCGTGCGCTGAGCACCTTCCAGCCGTCCCAGTCTTCCTCGTCGAGTCCATCTTCGATCGAGAGGATCGGAAATTCGCGCAGCCAATCCTCCAGCATTGCGATCATCTGCATCCGGGCACAGTCGCGACCCTCACGCGCGAGTCGGTAGCTGCCGTCGGGCTGCTTCAAGGAGCTTGCCGCGACGTCGATTGCCAGCGCCATGTCCTCACCGGGCCGCAGGCCGGCGCGCTCGATCGAGGCAACCATCAGCTGCAGGGCGGCCCGGCTCGTCGCCAGACCCGGACCCAGGCCGCCCTCGTCGGCGAGAAGGGTTGGCAATCCCCGCTCGCGTGCCACCTCGGTAGCGGCCGATCGCACACGAGCAATTAGGTGGATCGCTTCGTGCAACGAATCGGCGCGCAGGGGGATGGCGAGGAAGTCCTGCACGTCCATGCCACGACCAGCGTGCAGGCCGCCGCTCAGAATATTGGTCATCGGCAGGGGCAACGTTGGGCGCGCTACCTGAGCGAGTTCGCCGATGCGCTCGTGGAGTGCTTGGCCGCGTGCACTGGCCGCCGCACGACAAACCGCGATCGACACCGCCAGCGTGGCATTGGCCCCCAGGCGACTTAGTTGCGGTGTGCCGTCAAGTTCGCGCAGCCGCGCGTCTATCGCACCTTGCGCGGATCCGTCGAACTCGCGCAGCGCGGCGCGGATCTCGCCGTTCACGTTGGCCACGGCCTTCAGCACGCCCAGCCCGGCATAACGCGTCGGGTCGCCGTCGCGCAGTTCGTGGGCCTCTGCCGCACCGACCGATGCTCCCGAAGGGACGCTGGCCCGGCCAAAGCTCCCGTCAGCGAGGATTACGTCGACCTCCACCGTCGGGTGAGCGCGCGAGTCGAGGATCTGTCGCGCGCGGAGAGAACGGACTCGGGTATCCAATCGCGTCGAGAAGAAGTTAGGGGCGGCCGGCCCGGCAGCACGGTTGCGCGGCGCGGGGCCGCGAATGCGCCACTATGACGCAAATGGGCTGCGGCGTGCAGCCGCGCGCCCCACCTTGCGGCAGCGGCGGGACTCGGGTGCCGGGACGCCGCCGGCGCGCGCAAACTAGACGCCGTGCGCGACGCGCGAATCTGCGGGCGCTTCGGCCCGATCCTTCATGCCGTAGTCCCGAAGCACCTGCGCGACTCGGAGCCGATAGTCCACAAAGATGGCTTGTCGCCCTGCGCCCTGAATCCGCCGGTGCGACTCGACATTGCGCCAGGCCCGGACCGCATCGTCGTCGCGCCAGTAGGAGAGCGAGAGGATCTTCCCGGGGTTGGTCAGGCTCTCGAAATCGTTCGATCGAAATAAAGCCATCGATGCCAGAGAGCAGCGGCCGCAACACGGCCCCGGCGTCGAGATACGCATCCCTTTTGCCGGGCCGCGGCTGCACCTCAAAAATTACCGCGATCATGGGTGCTCTGGGTGGCGATTCGCTGCGACTTGAAAAGTGCCTTCGACGGCTTCCAGGAAGCTGCGCTCCTCCCGCAGGATGATGCGCTTGGCCTGGGCGAACTCGAAGTTTGACCGGCCTTCGGGGTCGGATCTCAACCGCGCACGGTAAGTCTCATACGCAGCGAGGCTTTCGAACGCGATCAACGCCCACGCCACGTTGTTGGTTCCCTCGTGCGGCAGGAAGTAACCGACGAGGTTTCCTCCGCAACGCGGAATTATGTGTCGCCAAGCCTTGGCGTACTGCTCGAAGGCGGCGCGCTGGAAGGGATCGATCTCGTAACGGATGAAACAGGTCACAGTCATGTTCACGCTTTCTCGAAGTCAACGCACCAACGCGACGCGCGCCCGACCGGATCCAGTCCTCGCCGAGCGCGCCATGGATTGACCGACGTTTGTTGCAGCAGCCAGGCACGAGACTAACATCCCGTGCTACCATAACGGTTCGACCTGGATCGAACCATGAAAGACAACCCGAACATCGTGCGCGTCGCGGCCCTGATCGGTGACCGCGCGCGAGCCGACATTCTGACGGCACTCTTGGCAGGCGAAGCGTTGACCGCTACGGAGCTGGCGGAGGCCGCGAACGTGACCAAGCAGACGGCCAGTTCCCATCTCGCCAAGTTGCTCGGCGCGCGCCTGCTTGCCGTCGAGAGCCAGGGCCGCCATCGGTATTTTCGCCTCGCCGACCCCGACGTGGCGCAGCTTCTCGAGAGCCTGATGGGTGTCGCCAACCGCTCGGGCGCAGTACGCGTTCGCCCAAGTCCTCGCGAGCCAGCCCTGCGCAAGGCGCGCGTTTGCTATGACCATCTCGCCGGCGAGCTGGGCGTGCTTGTCTTTGACAGCCTGCAGCGGCGCCGGCTACTGCGGTCGGTCGGGACAGAGCTGGAGCTAACCGAACAGGGCAAACAATTCTGCGCCGAACTCGGCCTCGATACCCGGCTTCTGGCGCGGGGACGGCGCACGCTGTGCCGGGCTTGTCTCGATTGGAGCGCTCGCCGCCACCATCTCGCTGGCGCACTAGGCGCAGCGTTGCTGGAGCGCTGTTTCGCAAGCGGCTGGGCACGACGGGCGCAGGGGCTCGCGCGTGGTGAACTTCACTCCCGCGGGGGAAAGGTCGCTTCGGGAACAGTTCAGCCTGCCACCGGGATGAGGAAACGGCATTGGCTGGCAGCTAATGGCGCCAGGGCTCGGTTAGCTTGGTCCTGCGACCTTTGAGGGACTCTGTTGCAGTTCGTACGTTGCACTTACGGATCGCGCTCCCCTGCAGCAAGGAATCGGTCGTGAACGACGTTGCCTTGCGCCAGGGCATTTCAGGAGGGGACCTCGCCGAGCACCGTACACCGACGCACCACGCGACGCTGCGTGAACGGATCATAGGGCATTGCACGATGCATCAGGCAGCGGTTGTCCCAAACGATCAACTCGCCGGTTTTCCAACGATGCTCGTAAGTAAGGTCCGGATGAATGGCCAGAGCGTTCAGTTCCTCGATGATCGCTCGCCCCTCCGCGTAAGGCATGCCGACGAGGTACTCCGCGTGATCGCCAAGGTAGAGGCATTGGCGGCCGGTTTCGGGGTGCGTCCGCACCACGGGGTGGTCGACCGGCGGGGTTTGGAGCCGTTGCGCCTCGGTCATCGGGTCCTCGCCGTGGCGGCGCGTGCGGGAGAAGTCCAGGTTGTGCACGGCCCGCATGCCGGCAATGCGCGCTTTCCACGTGGCGCTGAGTCGCTCATAAGCGCCATACATGTCGCAGAAGTGTGTCTCTCCACCGCTGTCCGCGACGACTTCGCCGTAGATGATGGTCGCCTGACCGGTGATTCGACGCCAGGAACCGTCCGTGTGCCAGGCCAACGTCCCTTTGTCGGGGTGTCGCCCGTTCGGATTGCCGTTCTCATCCAGATTCGACAGCCGGTAAAGCTCGGGGTAGCCATCGGCGTGATATTGGTTCATCACGTGGATCTGTACGGTTCCAAACTGCCGGGCGAAGCTGACCTGCCGGTCGGGAGGAAGATCTTGCGGTGGAAACAACAGGACCTGATAGCGGAGCCAGGCGCGGTAGAGGGCGCTGAAAACCTGATCGGACACGCCGTCTGCGAGTCTGAGTCCCGTGATCTCGGCGCCGAGATTCTTGGTCAGCGGCCGTACCGCAAACGGCATACGAAGGTCGACAGCGGTGCTCATGGCTCGGCAGAAGGTCGCATGGTGGCATCCGAAAACGCGGCGTCGTCCCCTGGGTGGGCGCCTGTTCGCAGCTCGATCCGAGCGTGCATCATTGACCAACTCGCGGTTGTTGACAAGTCGACCCGGACGCTGAGGGGCTGTGCCCGAGGCCCATGCACGCCCACCTCCGTGCTGACGACGAAGCGGGGTGAGCTGATCGCGGGAGCCGTGGGTTCGGTGCTAGCATCGCATCCGGGCAATGCGGGACGCATGCGAACATGAACAAGCTTGATTTTGACGGGCGCACGGCGGTGATTACCGGCGGCGCAGCCGGTATCGGTCTGGCGGCTGCGCGGCGGCTTGTCGCCAGCGGTGGCCGCGTCAGCCTGTGGGACCGCGATGCGACCGCCCTTGAAAAGGCGCAGGCCGCGCTCGGCCACGGGACCGACGCGCGTGTCGTCGACATTACCGATACCGCCGCCGTCGCCATGACGGCCCAGGAAACGGCAACGGCGCTGGGCCGAATTGACGCGCTCGTTTGTTCGGCAGGCATCGCGGGCCCCAATGCGACGACCTGGGACTATCCGGTCGACGCCTGGCGACAGGTGATGGCGGTCAACGTTGACGGCGTGTTCCTGTGCAATCGCGTCATCGTGCCACTGATGATGCAACGCGATTACGGGCGCATCGTGAATATCGCGTCGGTCGCTGGCAAGGAAGGGAACCCGAACGCGAGCGCCTACAGCGCCTCCAAGGCGGCGGTCATCGGCCTAACCAAGTCACTGGGCAAGGAGTTGGCGAAAACCGGTATTCGCGTCAACTGTGTCACTCCGGCAGCGGTACGGACGGCAATATTTGATCAGATCACGCCCGCCCACATCGAATTCATGCTCTCGAAGATCCCGATGGGGCGCTTCGGAGAGGTCGATGAGATTGCCGCACTGGTTGCCTGGTTGTGCACCGAGGATTGTTCGTTTTCGACCGGCGCAGCCTTCGATCTTTCGGGCGGCCGCGCGACCTACTGAGTTGCGGTGTCTATGCTTCGGTTTTGGAAACTTCGCGTGATGCACGGCGCGGCGAAGCCGGCGCGGGCGCTGCGGCGTGTTGTTCGCCGGCACCATGCATTCCATGGAAGCCCGGTCTCCCACGCATAACCTCGCCGCGTTGCTGTCGCGCAGCGCGCGGCGTTTCCCGGAGCTACCTGCGGTCGCCGTCGGGAGCGGCGTGCGCCATAGCTACGGTGCGCTCGCCGCGCGTGTGACCCGGCTGGCGGGCGCGCTCCTCGGCGCCGGCTTGCGCGTCGGTGATCGCGCGGCGCTGGTGGCGAGCAACTGCGCTGAATATGTTGAAGCACTGTTTGCGTGCTGGCACGCCGGACTGTGTGCGGTGCCGATCAACAGCAAGCTCCATCCGCTCGAGCTCGCCTACGTGGTGCAGCATGCGGGCGCGCGGTGGGCATTCGCCGACGCCGCCTGCGCTGCAACACTCGGCACGGCAGCGCGTGAGGCACCCGCGCTGGAACGCATCGTCGAGTTCGGCAGCGAAGATTATGCTCGGCTTCTTGCCGGCGCCCCCTGCGACACGCCCGAGGCCGTCGCCCGCGCCGATCCGGCATGGCTGTTCTACACCAGTGGCACGACTGGCCGACCGAAGGGCGCGGTGCTCTCTCATGGCAACCTGCAGGCAATGAGTCTTTGCTTTCTCGCCGATGTCGAGACCATCGCGCCCGGGGACGCAATCCTGCATGCTGCACCGTTGTCACATGGCTCGGGACTGTACGCGTTGCCGCATGTACTCAACGCGGCGGTCAACGTCGATGCCCGAATCCGGGGGCTTCGATCCGGCCGAAATCGTGGCGTTGTTCGCGCGCTGGCCGAACGCATGCCTGTTTGCAGCGCCAACGATGGTCAAACGTCTGATCAAGCACTCGGCGCTTTGCGGGGCGCCCCCCGCGAACCTGAAAAGCATCGTTTGTGGCGGAGCGCCGATGTACGTCGAGGACTGCCGAGCGGCCTGTGCGGCGCTTGGGCCGCGCCTGACGCAGATCTATGGCCAGGGAGAATCACCGATGACCATTACCGCGATGCCGCGGGCGCTTCTCGCCGATGCGATCGCCCGCGACGATGAGGCGCGCTTGGCGTCGGTGGGTACGGCGCAAACCGGTATCGAAATCCGCATCGTCGGTCCCGACGGTACCGAATTGCCCGTTGCTGGAACCGGGGAGGTTTGCGTTCGCGGGCCGACGGTCATGCAAGGTTACTGGGCCAATCCCAAGGCGACTGCCAGTGCCTTAGCCGACGGCTGGTTGCATACCGGCGATATCGGCGGCCTCGACGCCGATGGGTTTCTAACCCTTAAGGATCGCGCCAAGGACTTGATCATCAGCGGGGGAAGCAACATTTATCCGCGAGAAATCGAGGAAGTGCTGCAGAAGCATCCCGCGGTTGCAGAGGCAGCGGTCGTGGGGCGAAAGCACGCGGACTGGGGCGAGGAGGTTGTAGCCTGTGTCGTTGCCGGCACCGGCGCCGATACCGCCGCTCTCGAGCGCGAGCTCGACGTCCTGTGTCTCGACCATATCGCCCGCTTCAAGCGACCGAAGGCCTACGTCTTCATGGCCGAGTTGCCGAAAAACAACACGGGCAAGGTGTTGAAGACAGTGCTGCGCGAACGTGTTACGGATCGCACCCCTAACTCAGTCTAGGGGCGCCGCAACAGCAACGACACCATCGCGGCGGCGACGGCTGCGGCCGCCGCGCAGGCGAAAGCGCCCCACGGCCCGACGGCCTCGATGAGTTGGCCGCCGACCGCCATCCCGGCACCGACACCGCTGACGATACACGTCGACATCCAGGTAAACGCTTCGGTCGCATAGTGCGCCGGCGCGTACTGCGTGACCAGCAGCGACAGCGCGGTTAGCGCCGGAGCGATCATCAGGCCCGCGACCACGGCAAGCGGCGCCAGCACCCAGGCGGAAGTGGCCAATGCGTGGGCGCCAAAGGGGAGCGCCAGCAGCAGCAGCAGCCGCGGCAGCTGCCGTTCCAGCGGCAGCGCGAGATGTATGCCGCCATAGGCGACGCCGCCCAGTGCGCTGCCGATCGAACAGAGCGCGAGCAGGGCGCCGCCGAGTGCCGGTATCCCGGCGCGCGCGGCGAAGCCGGGGTAGCCTACCTCGAGCATGCCAAACGAAAAGGTGAGTGCGGTGCTCGTCGCATAGGCGATGAGCAGCCGAGGTTCGGTAAGCGGACCGAGCAGGTGATGCGCTGCCGGCGATCGAACGCTTCCAGTAGCGCTGTGCGCCAGAGAGAGCGAACAGCGGCGCAGCACTCGCGGCGACGAGCCACGTGACTCCGAAAGCCAGCATGGGCGTGCCGAGCAGCAGCAAGAGCCCAACGAGGGCGGGTCCGATGGTAAAGTTGATCTCGATTAGGACCGAGTCGACGGCAAAAGCCGTGCGCCGCTCATCCGGCGTCGTCGAAGCGATGCCGCCACAACGTACGCGTCAGCACCGAGATCGGCGGCATGAATGCGCCGGCGACTACCGCCAGGGGAGCGATCGCCGCCAGAGACAGATGCAGCGGCTGGGCGAACAACAGCAACCCGAGGGCTACGGGCTGGACGAAGCCGGTCGCGATCAGGATGCCGCGCGGGCCGTAGCGGTCCGCGAGGCGGCCTTCGATCGGCGCACTGACCGCCATCGCAACAAAATAGGTCCCGACGATGCCGCCGGCGAACGCGAACGACCCGGATAGCTCGCGCAGGTGCATTAACAGGGCCAGCGACATCATCCCGACCGGCATGCGCGCGACGAGCGCGGTAGCGAGCAAGCGCGGAACGCCGGGCAATCGGAAGAATGCCGCGTAATGCGTCAGAAAGCCGCGCATGGCTGCCAGATCAGGGTTGGCGTCCTGGGCGCATCAGCCCGGCGCGGCTTCGCGCTTGCGAAAGATCAGGCTGAGGTTGTTCGCCGGCATGGCGACGGTTTCGGCGAGGTCGAATCCGGTGTCACTCGCGACCGCCGCGATCGCTTCCACATCGCGCAGCCCCCACTCGGGGTCGTGCGCCGCGAAGATCGGAGTCGAAGCTTGCATTGCTGGGCGCAGTGTGCTGGCCGCCGCGACGAAACGGCCCGTACAGAAACAGCAGGCTCCCGCGGCGAAAGGACCTGCCGCGCGCCAGCGAACAGCGCCAGGGTCGCCGCCCAGGGCGCGACGTGGACCATGTTGATGCAGACAATCGCGTCCGCAGCGGCGATCGGCCACGGCTGCAGCCGCACATCGAGCGCGATCGGGACGTTGACGTTGGCCAGGTGCTCAAGGTCGATCCAGCGCGAGATCGAGTGTCGGAACGCCGCGTCGGGATCGCTAGGCTGCCAGCGCAGGTGCGTGCAGAGACTTGGCGAAATGCACGACGTGCTGGCCGGTTCCGCTGGCGATCTCGAGCACCAGGCCGCGCTGCGGAAGCTCGCGCTCGAGCACCTCGAGAATCGGTGCCTCGGTTGCGGTCCGCCGCAGGGGCAAACAAACGGCCGTCGGCTCAGCCTCTCGCCGATTGGCCAGTCACGCACAACGCTGCCGCGTCTATGTCAGACATCTTCGAGGGGCACGTTGAGGTCGCGAACCTTGACCAGATTGCCGGCCGCGACTCTCGTATTCGCCGGAGAGGATCACGTCTTCGCTGTCGATGCGAAGTTCTTCGACCAGTTCGGTGAGCCGGTCGATATCGCCGCGCGAGCCGATCACCGCGCAGCGGAGCAGCCGCGGCTCCACCGGGTCATCCCACTCGTCGACAGCATCTTCGAGCAAGCCGATCGCGGTTGTTCGGTCCATCTCCCGGAAATGGCGATTGACCCATGCTACGACGTCGTCTGGAATCGGCATGACCTCAGCTTCCTCGCCCTAGTGCGAAGCGCCGCCCGCTGGACGACTCCGTGCGCGATGCGGCTGCCCGCGGCTGGCTTCGACACGAGATGATACGAGCGCACAGCGCGTCCGGCCATCTGCGCGGCAGGGTTCAGGCCGCGATGGGCTGGCGATAAAGCGCGGCGACGATCAAACCGAGAATGATCAGCAGAATCCCGTCAAAAAGCATCTGCTTGACCACGACCATGCCCGGCATCGGCTGCACTACGTAATAAATCATGTACGTCGGGACGATCGTCAACAGGGCAACCGCGATGCCGAAGCGAATCCCCTGCGGCAACCAAGGCTTGCTTTGAGCGCCTTGCGCGTAGATCCAGACGAACGCGCCGGCGAGGATAACATGGGCCAGGATCATCCACGGAAAGAGTTGCTGGGCGTCTGCTTCCGGTCGGAACAGGTTGGTGAGTTGCATGTAGTCGCCGTGCAACAATACGCCGTGAACGACGAAGCTACCGAGCATCCATGCGACGAAGATCAAGAACCAGGCGATGCAGAAATTTCTTGTTCATGGCTCCTCCTTGGGCGTACTTATTGGAAAACACCGCTTAGCGAGCAGGACGCGATCGTAACTCAGCAGCTCGCCCTTTGCATTCGCGTACCCGCTTGCCCTGGCCGCCGGCGACGGGGCCACGGCTCATGCGATCGCGCGCACAACGCCGCCGTCGACGCGAAGCGCCGCCCCTGTCGTCGCCGATGCCTGCATGCTGCAGACGTAGGCAATCATCGCAGCTACTTCTTCCGGTCTGATGAAGCGCTGTAGCACCGAGGAAGGGCGAGCGGTCGCGAAGAATTCCCGTTCCACCGTCGCCGGCGTCCGAGCCCCGCTCCGCGGCCATCTTGGCGACAAACTCGCCCACCCCTTCGGAAGCGGTCGGCCCGGGAAGCACGCTGTTGACCGTAACGCCGGTGCCGGCGAGCGTCTCGGCAAGGCCGCGCGCCACCGCCAATTGCGCGGTCTTGGTCATGCCATAGTGGATCATTTCGGCCGGGATCTGCAAAGCCGATTCGCTTGAGACAAAGACGATCCGTCCCCAGTTGCGCGAGCGCATGCCGGGCAGGTAGTGTCGAGTCAGCCGGACCCCGCTCAGCACGTTGATTTCGAAGAAGCGCATCCAGTCTTCATCGAGAATCTGATCAAACGGCTTGGGATCGAAAATACCCAGATTGTTGACCAGGATATCTACCTGCGATAGGCGGCGAATCAGCGAGCGGCAACCGTCACCGGTACTTAGGTCCGCGGCAAAGCCATTCACGTTCGCGCCGGGCAGCTCGCGTTGCAGGCGGGTTACCGCGTTGCTGACCCGCGTCTCGGTCCGGCCATTCACGGTTACGCTGGCCCCCTCGATCGCCAGCGCGCGTGCCGCTGCAAATCCGATCCCGGCCGTTGAGCCGGTTACGAGTGCCCGCTTGCCCGTCAGTCCAAGATCCATGGCTGCCTCTGCCTAGCGCGCGAAGATCCGTGCCAAGAGTGCCGCCAGCGCCGAGCGTCTTTTCGGCCGCAGCTGCGAATCCAGTTCGTAATAGCGGCGATGGTCGTAACACCAGCTCCACGTCTCGCCGCGCTCCAGCGGGGCGATCAACGGATGACCGGTCGCCCTGAAATGCTCGAGCGCGTGCTGGTGCTCTGAATCCTCGCAGCACCCGACGTGGCCGCAGGCAAGGCACACGCGCAGCTCGTTCCAAGGCGCCCCGAGGGCAACGCATTCTTCACAACCGTGCGTGCGCGCCGTCACGGGTTGAAGGTCGCTGAAATGTTCACAAAGCTCGGTCATATCCGCACTGGAGTGCCGCAGCGGCGGTCACCCGCGGGGCTCTGATGAGAAGATAGGAGGGGTGTTGCAGACCCGTCGGCGCGTAGAATTCGTCGCCCGCATAGACGAATCCCAGGCGCAGCAGCAGCCGGCGTGACGCGCCATTCTCCGGATTGTGGCCAGCAAAGATTGCTTGGACCCCGCCCAGAGTGAAAGCATACTCAACAACGCGGGACGCCGCTTCGAAAGCGTAGCCTTGTCTCCAGTGGCGCGACACCACGTGCACGCCCAGTTCAGGAGTCTCGGTGTGGGTGGCGCGGGGTCTGAGGCCACAGCAGCCGATGTGCTCACCCGTTGCAAGAAGAAAGATTGGCCAGTACTGGATGCGGTGCGTGCGCTCAGCCTCGATCTCGGTCCGTAGTCGTACTTGCACCTCGCGCAGCGTGTAGGGGCTAGCGGCGATGTACCGCGTCACCGCCGGATCGCCCCAAAGGTTGACCGCGAGCTGCAGATCCACGTCGCGCCAACAGCGAAAGCCAAGCCGTGCTGATTGAAGGAAGTAGTCACCCATACCGTGACGGGTCGTCCGAGGTTTGCGTTGGTTAGGGCATGGCAGAGGGTACGAATACGATCCTTCTTCGTCCCTGCTCAGAGCACGAAAGGCACCAGCGCCGGGACCCGCCGACAATACACCTGAAATGACTCTCCGAACTGGTCGCGCAGCCAGCGCTCTTCCAGGCGCAGCTTGCGCCAAAGGGCTAGGAAAACGAGCGTAACGGCAAGAATTCCGCGCCCATCTCCAAAGGCGATGGCGGTTCCTGCGAACGCCAGCAGGAGACCGGTGTAGATGGGGTGACGAACGATGGCATAGGGGCCGGCGGTGATGAGCTCGTGGTCCTCCTTGATGGTCACGGAGCCGCTCCAATTCCTGCCCAGCCACCGGCGCGCCCACACGGCGAAGAGCAGGCCGACGGCAGTCAGTGCCGCACCGGTCCAGAATGGCCACGTGGTCCGCGGCAGAAGAGGCGCGCCAAGAACGCCAAGCAGAGGTCGGGGAACCAGCAGTAGCAGCGCTGCCAGCAGGAGCGGAATAATGTGCAAGAGCCGGGAGACCTGAGGCTCGCGCCGCGCGGTGATCTTGACCTGGCGCGAAACGGCCCACCAGTAGGTCACCCAACTGAGCCACATGGCAGGAAAGAGATAGCGATACAAGAGGGCCATGAGCGATTCCAATCGACGAAGCAGGTCTAGGACGACGGTTCAAAGTGGCTGTAACGCTACCAGCAGCCAGCGACCCGGGGCAGCTCGAACAGCAATTGCTTGGCGTCTGGTCTTGCGCTTGGGGCCTGCGCGGCAGCCCCGCGTTTCGCCGCCGCTAATACATCACAGTGACGTTTTCCGGGGCCAGCCATGCGCGCAGCTGCGCCAGCAACGGTTCGTCCAGATTCACGCGCCACGCCTCGGGCAGCTCGATCTCGCCGCCGGCCGCGTGGTTTTGGTAGCCGATCGTAATCGGGCACCGCCCGTTCCTGTAAGGCTCCAGCAGCATCAGCAGGCGCTCGGCCGAACCCGTGCCGTTGCAGCAGAGGCGCAAGCCGCGCGCGAACTTGCGCCGCGCGGTGGCCAGGTCATAGAGTGCGTCGGCGATGATGCGCAGCCCCTGCATTTGGCCGTCTTCATTCATACGCTGTTGGACGCGCACTTCGGCGACTAGCAGGACGTCTTCGTGCAGCAGATGGCGGTGTGCGTCGAAGGTCTCGTTGTAAATGACGACCTCGGTTGGATCGCGGCCATCGTCGAGTGTGACGAACGCCATCTTGCCGCGGCGCGAGGTCTGGGTGCGCAATGTGGTGACGACGCCGGCGATGCGCACCGGCGCGGTCGTGGGCTTGATTGCTCCAAGTGCCAACTGGACCAGTGACGAGAGCTCCGTCTGATACTCATTGTACGGGTGCCCCGAAAGGTAGAAGCCAAGACTTGCCTTTTCATTCGTCAAGCGTTCGCTGTCGGTCCACTCGCGCGCCTCGATCAACTTCGGCCTAGCGGCCTCAGACTCGTCGCCGTGATCACCGAAGAGCGAGACCTGCGACACGGACCGCTCGGCCCTCTCGGCCTGTTCAATTGCAACGCCAACCGATGCAAGTAGGCTGGCACGCCGCTTGTCGAGCGCATCGAATGCGCCGGCTCGGATCAGCGCTTCGATCGCGCGCCGATTGACGACGCGCTTGTCAACGCGGCAGCAGAAGTCGAACAGATCCGTGAAAGGCCCAGCTTCACGCGCGCCGACGATCGCTTCGATCGCGCTCCTGCCCGGTGCCCTTGATGGCGCCTAGGCCGTAGCGGATGTTTCTGTCGTCGACCGGCTCGAAACGGTAGTTCGAGGCATTCACATCCGGTGGCAGCACGGTCAGTCCGCAGGTTTTCGCCTCGTCCCGGAAATGCCGCACCTTGTCGGTGTCGTCCATCAGCAGCGACAGGTTGGCCGCCATGAATGCCGCCGGATGATGCGCCTTGAAGTACGCGGTCTGGTATGCGATCAGCGCGTAGGCCGCGGCATGCGATTTGTTGAAACCGTAGCCGGCGAATTTCTCCATCAGGTCGAACAACTGCGTCGCGCGGCTTTTCGACAGCCCGTTCTTTTCCGCTCCATCAATGAAGACGAAGCGATGCTTGGCCATCTCCTCCGGCAGTTTCTTGCCCATGGCGCGCCGCAAAAGGTCGGCGGCGCCCAAGGTGTAGCCGCCGATGACCTGCGCGATCTGCATGACCTGTTCCTGATACACCATCACGCCGTAGGTGGGTGCGAGGATCGGCTCGAGGCGCGCGTCATAGTAAGTCGAAGCGCTCGACACCCTGCTTGCGGCGGATGTAGTCGGGGATGAGCTCCATCGGCCCCGGGCGGAACAGCGCGACCAGCGCGACGATGTCGTCGAATCGCTTTGCTGGCGCCTGCAGCAGCAGCTCGCGCATGCCGCGTGATTCGAACTGGAACACGCCCACTGTGCTGCCGCTCTTGAAGATGTCGAATGCGGCGGGGTCGTCCAGCGGCAGCGTCTCGAGGGCGACGGTCGAGGCCGGGTCGAGCATCCTTCACGTAGCGCAGGGTCCAGTCCAGGATCGTGAGCGTGGTCAAGCCCAGAAAGTCGAACTTGACCAGCCCGACGTGTTCGACATCGTCCTTGTCGAACTGCGATACCGGAGCGTCGGTGCCGGCCTGCGTATACAGGGGACAGAAATCGGTGAGCTTGCCCGGCGCGATCAGCACCCCGCCGGCATGCATACCGACGTTGCGCGGCAGGCCCTCGAGCTGCTCGGCGAGAGCCAGCAGCTCGCGCACCTCCTCCTCGGCCGCCTCGCGTTCGTTCAACTGCGGCTCGAACTCGCGGGCGTAGACGACGTTGGCCACCGATTCGCCCGCCGGACGGCGCTTCAGCGTCACCGTGCGCCCCGGCTGGAACGGGATGAGCTTGGCGATGCCGTCGCAGAAGCTGTACGGCAGATCGAGTACGCGTCCGACGTCGCGTACGACGGCGCGAGCCTGCAGCGTGCCGAAGGTCGCAATCTGCGACACTGATTCGGCGCCATATTTCTTCTTCACGTACTCGATGACCCGGTCGCGACCATCCTGGCAGAAATCGATGTCGAAATCGGGCATCGATACGCGCTCGGGATTGAGGAAGCGCTCGAACAGCAGCGCGTAGCGCAGGGGATCGAGGTCGGTAATGCCGAGCGCGTAGGCGACCAGCGACCCCGCTCCCGACCCGCGCCCGGGGCCGACCGGCACGCCATTCTGCTTTGCCCAGTTGATGAAGTCGGCAACGATCAGGAAATAGCCGGCGTAGCCCATCTGGATGATCGTCTTGGCCTCGAACTCGAGTCGCGCGACATACTCCGGGCGCTTCGCGTCACGCTGGCCGCGTCGGCGTAGAGGAGTCGCACAGGCGCCGTCTCCAGGCCGGCGATCGCTTCGTTCCTCAGGTGTTGCTCAATGGTCACGCCGGTCGGGATCGGGAAGTCGGGCAGGTAGTTCTTGCCCAGCGGGATCGCCAGATTGCAGCGCTGGGCGATGGCCACGCTGTTGGCGAGCGCGGCCGGCATGTCGGCGTAACGCCTCGCCATCTCTTCCTGGGTCGTGAAGTACTGTTCGGGAGTAAAGCGCCTCGGCCGCCGCGCGTCGGCAAGCGTGTGACCCTCGGCGATGCATACGCGCGCTTCGTGCGCGCGGAACTCGTCGCGGCGCAGGAATTGCACCGGATGCGTGGCGACGACCG
This sequence comes from uncultured beta proteobacterium, assembly GCA_963777455.1. GTDB lineage: Bacteria > Pseudomonadota > Gammaproteobacteria > Burkholderiales > Casimicrobiaceae > PALSA-1003. The sequence continues at coordinate 462,797 of CAVZQQ010000004.1, read as the reverse complement.
GGCAGATCGAGTTCGCGCCGCAAGGCGCACCGTGGCCGCTGGTCAGCGCATCGTCGTCGCTGTGGCCTGCGCGCTGCACTTCGAGGTAGTAGCGCTCCGGGGAACAGCTTCGCCCATGCGGTCGCGGCCCGGGCCGCGCCGGTCTCGTTGCTCCTGCCCAAGGCAATCGCCGACGTCGCCGCCGCGAAACCCGGAAAGCGCGATCAAGCCGGTCGTGCCTTCGGCAAACCATTCGCGCCGAATCTCCGCGCGGCCACGATACTGGTTGCTGCGGTACGCACGGGTCAGCCAGTCCGTGAGCTTGAGATAGCCCTCGCGTGACTGGCACAGCAGCAGCAGTCGATACGGCAAGTCGCGCTCGGTGTCATGCGTGATCCACACGTCGCAACCGACGATTGGCTTGACACCGGCCTTGCGCGCGGCGGTGTAGAACTTGACCATGTCCAAAGACGTTGGACAGGTCGGTAAGGGCCAGCGCCGGCATCTTGTCGGCGACCGCGGCGGCCACCGCATCGTCGATGCGCACCATGCCGTCGACGATCGAGTACTCGCTGTGCAGGCGGAGGTGAACGAACCCAGTCAGCGATTCGGCGGCCGATTGCCGAGGGGCCATTGACAAGGCGGACGACGCCGACGGCGCAGTCGATGCCGAGGCGCCCGCCGGCTCTGCCACGACGGCTGAACCGGGCCGGAAGTCGAGCGCATTCATGAGGTACAATTTTACTCGCTTTGCCGCGCTGTTTTTCTGCCGAATTTCCGGCCGCTTCGTCGACATTTACTCATGACTCGTGTGCGTCTTAACTCGGAATTGGTTCATGTCATTGATAATGCTCGCCTCCGCCTGTGCGACCGTCGGACCGGGGACGACGCCCTACGGAACGCCTACGCCCGCCCAGCCGCTGGGCAATCCGAATCCGCCGGCCAACGTCAACCTGCAGGGCTTCCCGTTGGAATACCGCCAGGGTTATGCCGACGGCTGCGCGAGCGCCGTCAGCGTAGAGCGCAAGGACGCAGGGCGCTTCAAGAGCGACGCGCAATATCACACCGGCTGGACGGACGGGAAGGCGCTATGCAAGAAACCGTAGCGGGCAGATGAAACCGTCCGCGTCGCTTACCGTTCCCATTCGCGGGCTCGCCTACCATGTGCGCACCTGGGGCGACGCCGCCGACCCGAAGCTGTTCATGCTCCATGGCTGGATGGATGTCGGCGCATCGTTCCAGTTTCTCGTTGATGCGCTAAGCCGCGCCTGGCACGTCATCGCCCCCGATTGGCGCGGTTTCGGGCGGTCGGCGTGGTCTGCAGATGGGTACTGGTTCGCCGACTATCTCGCCGATTTCGACGCGTTGCTTGACCATTTCGCGCCGGACGAGCCCGCGCGACTGATCGGCCACAGCTTGGGGGGTAACGTGGTGATGCTCTACGCGGGCGCAAGGCCGCAGCGTGTCGCACGCGTCGTGTCGCTCGAAGGCTTCGGCATTCCCGAGGAGTCGTCCGACGTCGCCCCAGCCAAGATTACCAAGTGGCTCGACGCGCTGAAAAATCCGCCAACCTTCCGCCCGTACCGCGATCTGGCCGCGGTTGCCGACCAACTGCAGAAGAACAATCCGCGGCTATCGCGCGACAAAGCCGAGTTTCTCGCCGCGCACTGGGCGCGGGTGCAACCCGATGGCAGCGCCCGGCTGAATTCGGATCCTCGCCACAAGCTGCCGTTCCCCACGGTCTACCGGATGGAGGAAGTGCTTGCGATCTGGCGGCAGATAACAGCGCCGGTGCTGTGGGTCGCGGCGACCGAGTCATTCATTCCGCAGTGGCTGGGGGCGCACCCGGAGGGCGAAGCGGGCGCCGACACCTTGGAGGGCATCCGCGCCCGGGCCAAGCAGGTGCCGCAAGCCGAACTCATTACCATCGACGCGGCGGGCCACATGCTGCATCTCGACCGGCCCGAGGCGGTTGCTACGGCGATCGAGCCATTTCTGGCGACGTGACGCGTCACCTGTTCGGTATCGCCTCGAAGCGCGCCGCCTATGGCGCGCTGGTCTTTCTCACGTTCATCTGGGGCATGAACTGGATCGCGATGAAATTCGCATTGCAGTACGCGCATCCAGTTATCTACAACGTCGAGCGCACGCTGGTCGCGATTGCGCTGCTGTTCGCAGTGATGCTGTGGGAACGACGTCCGCTTAAGCCAGAATCGTGGACGGCGGTCATCGTCACGGGGTTCTTCCAGACCACGGTCAACTTTGGAGCGACGACGATGGCGTTGGCCGGGGGTGGCGCGGGGCGCACCGCCGTGCTGGTGTTCACCATGCCATTCTGGACCATGCTCATGGCCTGGCCGGTGCTGCAGGAACGCGTGCGTGGCAGCCAGTGGCTCGCGGTCGGTTTCGCGCTCGCCGGCCTGGTGCTGGTCATCGAGCCATGGAACTGGCAGGGCGACCTCGAGCCCAAGCTGTGGGCGGCGCTGTCGGGATTCGGCTGGGCCGCGGGGTCGGTGGCGACCAAGTACTTCCAGCGCCGGCATCGTCTCGACATCCTCAACCTCATCACGTGGCAGATGGTCACCGGGATCCTTCCCATCGCTCTGGTCCCGTTGGTCTATCCGTTGCCGCCCGCGCAATGGAACGCCGTCTACGTGGCCGCATTGCTCTATGCCGGCGTGTTTTCGACCGGCATTGGTTTCATCTTGTGGACCGGAGTTCTTGCGTGGCTGCCGGCCGGCACTGCGGCGCTCAACATGTTCGCGATTCCAGTGCTCGCGCTCGTCTCGTCAATGCTGGTTTTCGGGGAGCGGTTGACGGCTGTCGAGTGGCTGGGCATCGCTTCGATCGGGGTCGGCCTGGCGATCGTTTCGGTACGGGCATGGTTCGCCAGCCGGCGCGGCGGCGAACTCGTCGAGCTGCCGGCAATCGAGGGCGGCTAGAGAAGGCGACAGTCCGAGGTTCGGTTCGCAGCCCCGAGCGGACGGGGTACCTCCAGGCGGCGGTCGCGGGCGCTCTCAGCTGCGCCGGTGCGGCTGCAGCAGATCGTCTTCCAGGGCCCGCTCGATCGCCGATTGCGCAGGCGCTGGCGGCGCGAGCTGCATGTCGCGCTCGGCTGCTTCGATCGCCTGCAGAATGGCGTTGCCGTCCAGCTCCCGCTCGACGTCGCTACGCGCCGCAGCAAAGGCTTCCCTGACCGCGCGCTCTTCGACGAAGTCGGAATCGATGGCGTCGAGAAGCGTATCGATCGTCGACGGGTCGACCGGCGCGGTACGCGGGTGGCTCGACCGCACGCTGGAATCGGCAAATCGCGACGAGGCACCGGGTCTGGTCCTGCCCGTTGCGGAGGTTCCCGAAGTGGTAGTCGCGCCGGCGCGCGAGAGCGTGTGCGGTAGCGTCACCGCAGCGGTGGAAAGATCGGTAAACGAGGAGCGCGTGTCGCTGAAGGAAGCGCTGCGCGTCCACTGTGGGACGGCCGGTGGCGCTTGACGCCGGCGCGCGAAGAGGACGGCGAGCGCAGTGATGCCCGCGATCGCCAACCCAGCCGCGAGTAAGTAGGGGAGGCTGCTCCCGCTCGACGCGGCAGGCTGCACGCGCGACGGAAGGGCCGTCGCCGCGGCCGGCAGCACCTGCGTGCCGGCGACCTGGCGGAACGGCGAGGATACAAGCGCGCCGGCTGCGGCCACGCGTTCCCGGAGCGAAGGCGACGGCGGCATCGCTGGCGTCGGCGCGACGTGTTCGACCGCTAGCGGCGCGCGCACGACCTGCGTCTGGGAAGCTGCCACAGGGGCCGGGTTGCGCCGCACGGCGGCTGGCCGGGGCGCGAGTCGCTCCTGTCTGGATTCGCGCGCTGTAGCCTGCTTCGCCGTTGCGGCTGCGGGGACGGTCGATTCGGGCGGGTCCAGCAGCACGATGTAGGCACGCTGGGTCGTTCCCTCGCATTCAGCCAGGATGCTGAATCGGATTGCCGGCTCGCTGACCGCTTGCGTGGTTGTAACGACGAGCCGGGAGGCGGCCGTCACGCGTTCAAGACTGACGCGTGCCGTCACAATCGGCGTCGAGCCATCGCCTCCTGCGGACACGAAACGGAAGCAATCTGCCTGCAGCAATTCGCCGTGCTCGGCGGTAACCGGGATGACGATGCGCAGTGGTGATCCCAGCGCCGACTGTGCGCTGGCCTCGCCCAGCACCAAGGCATGGGCCGCAGAGGACACCAGCAGCGCGGCGAGCAGCAGCACCGTCCCGCTCGCGACGAGGTAGGAGTACGGTGCACGGATCAACACCGCGGCCTTCGGTCGGTAGTTGCACCCTGTCGTGCGCATGTGGCTAAACGCCTTTAAGCCGGCCAACGGCCGGCACCGGTGGAGAAAAAGCAACTTCCATGCCTCGCGCCTTGGCGCCGAACGGATGCGTTGCCCGAGAAGCCGCCTGCCGGAAGCGGTCGCGGCTGGGCGCCGGGGCCGGAAGGCAGTCGTTGCTCCCTGGGAGAGCTCGACGGCGGGCTGCGTGGGCGTGGAGCGCTGAAACAGGGCATGCGCTCGGGGACCACGGAGAGCCTTCAACCGAGCAAGACGCGGTCCCGCATGGCGTCGGCGAGGGTTGCCCGACGATAATGTCACCCGCCGGCGCTTCGCGCCTACCGAGGCCCGCCCATGAGACCGACTGCGCTGTTTGCCATCGCGACCCTGATCTGGGGCTCGACCTGGTTTGCGATCACGTTCCAGCTGGGCCCTGTCGCGCCCGAGGTTTCGGTGAGCTATCGCTTCGCGCTCGCTGCGCTGTTGCTTGCGGCGTGGTGCATCGCTACCGGGCAGTCGCTGCGTTTTCCTCTGCGCCAGCATGCGTGGTTTGCGGCGCAGGGGACCTTGCTCTTCGGGTTTAACTACCTGTTCGTCTATCGGGCCGAGCTGTCCGTCGCTTCGGGGCTGGTCGCGGTCCTGTTCTCGCTCATCGTCTTTCTCAACCTCCTTGGCGTGCGGCTTTTCTTCGCGAGCCGGATCACCCGTCGCACCCTTGCCGGCGCGGTGTTGGGCGTAACCGGCGTGACGCTGCTCTTCTGGCGTGAGCTGGGCAGTAACCACCCCGAGGCGCTGCGCGGTATCGGGTTTGCGGCCAGTGCGACGGTGTTTGCCTCCGGGGGTAACCTGATTGCGGTGCGCAATCAGCGCCGGGGCGTGCCGTTGTTGCCCGGCGTCGCATGGGGCATGGCCTACGGGGCGCTGGCCATTGCGTTGGTCGCGGCGGGCGAAGGCGTTGCGTGGACGTTCGATGTGCGGCTGCCCTACATTACATCGCTGCTTTACCTCGCGGCATTCGGCTCGGTGATCGCCTTCGCGGCGTATCTGACCCTGCTGGGGAAAATCGGCGCCGCGCGCGCAGGTTACGTCGGTGTTGCGGTGCCCGTCGTGGCCCTGCTGCTATCGAGCGTATTCGAGCACTATCGCTGGACGTTGCTGTCGCTGGTCGGCGCGTTGCTCTGCGTGCTCGGGAACGTGCTGGTTCTCATGCCGCAACGAGCGGCGAGCCAGGACTGAGTACCAGCGTGGCCCACCGCCGGCAGGAGTGCGGGGGCCGCGTGGCCCCCGCACCAGCGATTAGCCTGCCTGTTAGCGCAGGTTCGTGTTCCCCGCTGCGCCATAGACGCTGTCTACTCGACGCGCGGAAGAGATCCTGCGGTCGACGTCTTCCGGAAGCCGCGGATATTCCCCGGGGCCCAGGGTTCGACAATCACCCTGGAATTGCACGTCGCTGCAGAACATCCAATAGCCGCCGTCGATGCGCATTGACGCGGCGCGTTTGTCGAACCCGAACCCATCCAGGTTCGCCAGCTCGCGCCGATCGATAATCAGCGAGCGCCCGCCAAAATGCGGGAACTCGTAGAGCACGACGCGTCCGGAGGGCGGCGGCGGAGTCACCACGCCGACCGGGCCGGGATTGGACGAAATCAGCTCGGCCGAAGCGACGTGATCACCGAACGTTCCCAAGTGGTCGTAGCGACCGGGTACGAAGTCACTGCAGGCGCCACCGTTGTAGTACTGATCGCTGCACAGGCGCCACGTGCCGGAGTAGACGATGACTGCCCGTGCACCTGCGTACGCCGAAATACGATCGAGCTTGTCGGTGGTCTGGGTCAGCTCGATCGAGCCGCCGACGAATCCGGGCCGGTCGAAGATCGCGATCCGCGGCTCGGCGACGGCGAGCGTGACTGGCGGCGGAGCGACAGCCGCGCTAACGACCTCGCGTACCGAAGCGACGCGGCCGTGCAAGGAACCATCGAGCTGGCTGTATTCGCCCGGCTGCAGCCGCACGCAGGTGCCGGAGAAGACCGGTGCGCTGCAGGCTTCCCACACACCGCTGCGGACAACGAGCGACGCCGCGCTGTCATTGAATGCGCTTTTCTCCAGGTCCGATGCCGAACGACGCAGTGTGTAGCCTTCGCCTTGAAAATCGCGCTGCTGATACAACGTGATCTCACCGGCGAGCGCAACGGGCAGGCACAATGCGCAGGCCACGCCGAGCGTACTTCGTAACAGCTTTCTGCTTCCGCTATTCATAGGCAATCTCCAATGGACAACGCCGGCAACGATGCCGGCATGGTGTTTGATGCAGAAGGTTGCCGATGGTTTACCTTGTATCCGAGCGGGTGTCGCCGTATGGAGACACCCGCGCCTCGCCATCTTGGTATCTTGTAAGACGCTGTCTGTCGGCGTCGTTTGGTATGCACCGCACGTCGATGGCGGGCCATGACGGGCGATGATGACGAGTCGCGATGCCACGCTAGCGCGGAGTGGCGGAGAAGCCTCGCCGCATTGCACTGCCGGTGCGGGTCGCGCCGTTCACGCGCCGCGCCGCCGGAGATTCAATCCTCGCTCGCGCCCTGGACGACATCCACATTGTCAATAAGGCGCGTCGTACCCAGCATCGCGGCGCCGAGCACGATCAGCAGATTCGGATGGTCGTAGCCTTCCGGGTGCGGGACGCGCAGCGCGAGGCCGTGGCGTATCGCGATGTAATCGACCTTCCATCCATGTCGCGACAGATCGGCGCGGGCCGCCGCTTCCAGGTTCGCGTAGTCGTGACGACCGCCAAGGATCTCATCGGCCACCCACGACAGGATGCGGTAGAGGCGGGGCGCCTCAAGGCGCTCCTCCGGCGAAAGGTAGCTGTTGCGCGAAGCCAGGGCGAGCCCGTCCTCGGCGCGAACGGTCTCGGCGGGAACGATGCGGATGGGCAAGTTGAATTGCTGCACCATGCCGCGCACGATCTTGAGCTGCTGGCGGTCCTTCTTGCCGAAGATGGCGACGTCGGGACGCACGAGGTGGAACAGCTTGAGCACGACGGTGCATACGCCGTGAAAAAACCCCGGACGGGAGGCTCCTTCCAGCTCCTCGGCCAGCGGCGGCGGCATGACGCGGTAGACCTGGGGTGTCGGGTACATCTCCTGGTCCTGCGGCGCGAACAGCACATCGACTCCTTCGCGCTGCAAGGCGATGCGATCCTCCTCGAAGGTGCGCGGATAGCGGTCGAAGTCTTCGTTCGGGCCGAACTGCAGACGGTTGACGAAGATGCTGGCGACGACGGTACGGCCGTGCTCGCGGGCAATGCGCATCAACTGCAGATGTCCCTGGTGGAGATTGCCCATCGTTGGCACGAACGCAACGGTGCCCGCGTCGGCCAGCTTGCCATGCAACTCAGCGGCGGTGGTTACGATCTCCATGGATCAGACAGAGTGCTCAGGCCCCGGAAAACTGCCTTCCTTGACCGCCTTGACGTAGACGGCGACGGCAGCTTCGATGCCATCCACGCCGGTCATGAAATTGCGCACGAACCGCGCCTGCTTGCCCGGGTAGATGCCGAGCATATCGTATAGAACGAGGACCTGGCCGCTGCAACCCGGTCCGGCCCCGATGCCGATCGTCGGCACGGAATTTTCGGCGGTGAGCGTCGCGGCCAGTTGGGCCGGGACCAGTTCCAGGACCAGCAGCTCGATGCCGGCGAGCGCGAGCGCGCGCGCGTCCTCGCTCAGGGTTCGCGCCGAGCCTTCAGTCCGGCCCTGCATCTTATAGCCGCCGAACCGGTGCACCGATTGGGGCTGGAGTCCCAAGTGGCCGCACACCGGAATGCCGCGTGCGGTCAGAAACTCGACGCTCGGCGCGACCCACGCGCCGCCCTCGAGCTTGACCATCTCCGCACCCGCGGCCATCAGGCGGACCGCGCTGGCGTACGCCTGTTGCGGGCTTGCCTGGTAGCTGCCAAACGACAGGTCGGCGATGATCAGGGCCGAGCGCGCGCGCGCAGCCACGCAGCGCGTGTGATAGACCATCTCTTCGAGCGTCACCGGAAGCGTCGAATTGTGGCCGCCAATAACCATGCCCAGCGAGTCGCCGATCAGCAGCGCGTCGACCCCGGCGCGTTCCAGCAGCACCGCGAAGCTCGCGTCATAGCAGGTGAGCATGGCGATCTTCTCGCCCTGGCGGGCCATTGCGGCGAGGCCAGGAATGGTGCGTTTTGCCGTGGTCGTCGTCATTGTGCCCCCAGGTTGAAGAACTCGCGTCGTCCGCGCATGCCCTCGATGCGCGAGAGTAGCAGCTCGAAATGATCGGCGTGATCGACGAAGTTGAGGCGCTCGCTATTGACGATAAGCAGCGGCGCATCTTCGTATTGATAGAAATATCGGCTGTAGGCGTCGGCCAGTCGCGCCAGATAGTGCTCTGGAATCGAGCGTTCATAGTCAACGCCGCGCTTGTGCACGCGCTCGACCAGCGTGGTCACCGGAGCCTGAAGATAGACGACCAGGTCCGGAAGAGGCGTCTGTGGCTTCAGATGCGTATACACCTTGTCATACAGCGCAAACTCGTCGTCGCTCAGGTTGAGGCGCGCGAACAGCGGATCCTTGTCGAAAAGGAAGTCGGCAACGGTCGGGCGGCGAAACAGGTCGAGCTGGGTCAATCCGCGGACCTGGTCGACGCGCTGAAACAGGAAATTGAGCTGTGTCGGTAGGGCGAAACGCGGCATATCCGAGTAGAACCGGGCCAGAAAGGGGTTTTCCTCCGGTGCCTCGAGCAAGGCGTCGCCGCCGAGGAACGCGGCGAGGGCGCGGGCGAGGCTCGTCTTGCCTGCGCCGATGGGCCCTTCGACGACAACATAGCGGCACTTCCCTAGGTCCATGGCTGGCGGCGCTACGCTAGCGCCAGAACGCGCTGCGCGTGCGCGCGATGCGCTGTTTGCTTGCGCCGCGCAGCCACGCGCGCGCTGCACCGCGGCCCGGGATGGTTGCCGCCGGAGCGATGTCGAGCAGGGGACGCAACACGAAGGCGCGCTCGTGCATGCGTGGATGCGGTACGACTAGGCGTGACAGGGCTAGCCGGCGGCGGCCAAACAGCAACAGATCGAGGTCGAGCACGCGCGCTACATTGCGCGCCTCGCCGCGCTGCCGGCGGCGGCCCTGACGGCGTTCGATGGTGCGCAGATGACGCAGCATGGCGCCGGGCGCGAGCGCCGTGCGCAGCGCCGCCACGGCGTTGATGTAGTCCGGTTGCGGACCGGCGGTCCCCACCGGTGCGGTCACGTAGTTGGGCGATGCTGCCACGAGCTGCGAGCGCGGCAGGCGGGCGAGGTCCGTCAGCGCGCGCGCCAGGCGGCGGCGCGGATGGCCGAGATTGCTGCCGAGCCCGACATACGCGAAGCTGGGCATCGCCGGGTCTGCCGTCTCAGTGCTCCGAAGGGGCGGGTGGGTCCGCCGCATCGGGTGTGGCCTGTTTGCGCTTGCGCCCGCGGGAACGCCGCCGTTTCCGCGGCGCTTCGTCCGGGCGTAGCATGCGCTCGCGTTCGGTGCCGTCCGCGCGCTGGAAGCGCTCCCACCAGTCGGCGAGCTCGACCGGGATTTCGCCGCTATGGCCGCGCAGCCACAGAAAATCGTAGGCAGCCCGGAAGCGCGCATGCTCGAGCAAGCGGAAGGGCCGCTGGCCGGCGCGCTGTTCGAAGCGCGGCTGCAGGGCCCAGATCTCCTTGATCGTCGCCTCGAAGCGGCGCGGTATCGCGAGCCGCTCGGCCTGCTGCTCGAGCACGCGCTCCATCGCCGCGAACAGCGCCGGGATCGGTCGCTCGCCCTTGGCCTTGGCGGCGTTCCAGTTGCCCAGCACTTCGTGCCAAAGCAGGGTTGCAAAGAGGAAGGCGGGCGTGACCGGCTTCGCCGCCCGAACGCGCTCGTCGGTGTTGGCAAATGCCAGCTCGATAAAGCGCGAGGCGAGCGGCTGTTCGAGGATCACGTCGAGTAGCGGCAGCACGCCGTGATGCAGTCCGTGCTGGCGCAGGCTCCTCAGCGATTCGACCGCGTGTCCCGACAGCAGCAATTTTTCCATCTCGTCGAACAGGCGCGACGGAGGAACGTTATTGATCAGCGGAGCGAGCGTCGGGATCGGCGCCGCGGTCTTCTTCTCGATGGCGATGCCGAGCTTCGCAGCAAGGCGCACTGCGCGCAGCATGCGCACCGGGTCCTCGCGATAGCGCGTCGCGGGGTCACCGATAAGGCGCAGCTTCCTCGTCTTGATGTCGTGCACTCCGCCGATGTAGTCCCACACGCTTTCCGTCGCCGGGTCGAAGTACAGCGCATTGATCGTGAAATCGCGGCGAACCGCGTCGTCCGCCTGCTCGCCGAAAACGTTGTCGTGCAGCAGGCGCCCGTGTTCGTCGGCGGCGTCGTCTCCGGTCTGCCGCCCACGGAAGGTCGATACCTCGATGGTTTCCGGCCCCGCGAGGACGTGCACGAGGCGAAAGCGCCGGCCGATGATGAAGGCGCGCCGGAACAGCGGTTTCACCTGCTCGGGAGTCGCGTCGGTGGCGATGTCGAAGTCCTTGGGCACGATTCCGAGCAGCAGGTCGCGCACCGCGCCGCCGACGATGAAGGCCTTGAATCCGGCCTGCTGCAGCTTGCGCGTGACCTCGGTCGCGCCGCGCGACAGCTGGCTGCGGCGTACCGGATGGGCTTCGGGGCCGAAGACGCGCGGTTCGGCGGCGGGCCTGCCGGGAATCAAGCGCGCGAGCAAGCGGCGGATCACGATACGTGGCTAAGGGTATGCTGCAAGCGAGGCGCGATCCGGGCGGTTGCCCTCATCCTTGAGGAACCCACGGGACGTTGCAGAGGTTCGGACCGGGCCCGAATGATAGCACGTCAACGCGACGCCTTGGCCTGCCTGGCGCGGCGGCCCCGACCGGGGGGTTGGCGCCATCCGCGCATGGCGGGAACATGGCGAATCGAGGATAATTTCCGATTTGCGGTTGCGCCGAAGGAGATCCGATTCATGCCTGCCTTTCAGCACGTGACGGTCCCGGTCGGGGGCCAGAAGATCACCGTCAACAAGGATTTCAGCATCAATGTGGCCGATCAGCCGATCATTCCGTACATCGAGGGCGACGGCACGGGCGTGGACATCACGCCGGTGATGATCAAGGTCGTCGACGCGGCTGTGGCAAAGGCCTACGGCGGCAAGCGCAAGATCCACTGGATGGAGATCTACGCCGGCGAGAAGGCCACCAAGGTGTACGGCGCCGACGTGTGGCTGCCCGACGAGACGCTGGCCATCGTCAAGGATTACGTGGTTTCGATCAAGGGGCCGCTCACGACGCCGGTGGGCGGCGGCATCCGCAGCCTGAACGTGGCGCTGCGCCAGCAGCTCGACCTGTACGTCTGCCTGCGGCCGGTGCGCTATTTCACCGGCGTGCCCAGCCCGGTCAAGGCGCCCGAGAAGACCGACATGGTGATCTTTCGCGAGAACTCGGAGGACATCTACGCCGGCATCGAGTGGGCGGCCGAGTCGGACGGGGCGAAGAAGGTGGTCGACTTCCTGCTTAAGGAGATGGGCGTCAAGAAGATCCGCTTTCCGGCGACCTCGGGCATCGGCATCAAGCCGGTGTCGCGGGAAGGCACGGAGCGTCTGGTGCGCAAGGCGATCCAGTACGCGATCGACAACGACCGCAAGTCGATGACGCTGGTGCACAAGGGCAACATCATGAAATTCACCGAAGGCGCATTCCGCGACTGGGGCTATGCCCTGGCGCAGAAGGAGTTCGGCGCGCAGCCGATCGACGGCGGCCCGTGGAGCAAGATCAAGAATCCCAAGTCCGGGCGCGACATCGTCGTCAAGGATGCGATCGCCGATGCCTTCCTGCAGCAGATCCTGCTGCGGCCGGAGGAATACGACGTGATCGCCACGCTGAATCTGAACGGCGACTACATCTCCGACGCGCTGGCCGCCCAGGTGGGCGGGATCGGCATCGCGCCAGGCGCGAACATGTCGGACAGCGTGGCGATGTTCGAGGCCACGCACGGCACCGCGCCCAAGTATGCCGGCAAGGACTACGTCAATCCCGGCTCGGAAATCCTTTCGGCGGAGATGATGCTCGTGCATATGGGCTGGAAGGAAGCCGCGCAACTCATCGTCAAGAGCCTGGAAAAGGCGATCGCCGACAAGGTCGTGACCTACGACTTCGCGCGCCTGATGCCCGGCGCGACGCAGGTTTCCTGCTCCGGGTTTGGTCAGGCGATGATCGAAAGGATGTAGCGGGCCGCTGGGGCGAACGCGGGTTCTTGGCGCCAACGCGGGGCGGTGGCGCCGGTGGGGCGGATCGGCCGACGCGACGCTTGCGGACGGCGCCCCGCCAACTGCGGCTGGCCTGTTCCGTGCTCGGCACGGCGCGCCCGCCGCAGACAAAAAACCCGCCGGCTGGCGGGTTTTTGCTGCCACAATCGCCCGGGGTGCGCCGGACGCGGGGCGGAATTCAGGCGGCCTGGATGTTCGAGGCCTGTTTTCCCTTGGGGCCCTGGGTGACTTCGAAGCTCACCTTCTGACCTTCCTTCAGCGTCTTGAAGCCGTTCATCTGGATGGCCGAGAAATGCGCGAACAGATCTTCACCGCCGCCGTCGGGCGTGATGAAACCGTAGCCCTTCGCGTCGTTGAACCACTTGACCGTGCCTGTTGCCATAAGCCTACTTCCTTACAAGAATGAGGGGGTTGGTGTTTGGGGAGCAAGTACTATCTACGGCAAGCGCGACGGTACGCGGCGAGCGGCAAACCGGGACAGCAGAAACTCGTGGGCCAAACGCAAGTTTTTTACGCGCTTTGCGACAGCGAAGTCAAGTCCTGGGCCAAAAATGCGCGTTCCTCTTGAAAAATCTGTTGCAATCATCAAACATTAGAGCATTGGACGGCGGGTTTCCGGTACGGCATGGCGATCCAGCACCAGGACGGAAGCGTTCTCGAGGTTGAAAAGACCCGCCTCAAGCCGCCGCCGCTGTATAAGGTGATTCTGCTCAATGACGACTACACGCCGATGGACTTTGTGGTCGTGGTGTTGCAGACTGTGTTCGCGATGAGCCGCGAGAAGGCAACTCAGGTGATGCTGCAGGTTCATCGCGAGGGCATGGGGGTATGCGGGACGTACACGCGGGAAGTCGCCGCGGCAAAGGTCGATCAGGTGGTCAACATCGCCCGCAAGCATCAGCATCCACTCCAGTGCACCATGGAGGAGACTTAGGCGTTAGGGGGCTTTGAGGGCAGCAACGCGGCAGCTTCGCCGCTTCGGCGCTGGCACCGCGATCAAGGACGATCATGATTGCGCAGGAACTGGAAGTCTCCCTCCATATGGCTTTTGTCGAGGCCCGGCAGAAGCAGCACGAGTTCATCACCGTCGAGCACCTTCTTCTGGCGATGCTCGACAACCCGTCTGCCGCCGAGGTGCTCAAGGCGTGCGGCGTCGACCTGGAGGAGCTGCGGGGCGTGCTAACGGACTTCATCAACGAGCACACGCCGCGGCTGTCGCCCCATTCGGACGCGGACACGCAGCCGACGCAGGGTTTCCAGCGCGTGATCCAGCGCGCGATCCTGCACGTGCAATCCTCGGGCAAGAAGGAAGTGACCGGCGCCAACGTGCTGGTCGCCATCTTCGGCGAGAAGGAATCGCACGCCGTCTACTTCCTGCAACCAGCGTGGCGTGACGCGGCTTGACGTCGTCAACTACATCGCGCACGGCATCACCAAGAACTCGCAGAAGAAGGACGAGAAGCAGGAGTCGGCCAAGGACGACGGCGACGGCGAAGCGCAGCCGGCCGGCGCGCTGGACGCCTACACGGTCAATCTCAACCAGATGGCCAAGAACGGCAAGATCGACCCGCTGATTGGCCGCGAGCTCGAGCTCGAGCGGGTGATCCAGGTGCTGTGCCGCCGGCGCAAGAACAATCCGCTGCTGGTCGGCGAGGCCGGCGTCGGCAAGACCGCGATCGCGGAGGGGCTTGCGCGCCGCGTCAACGATGGCGATGTGCCCGAGTTGCTGCGCGAATTCACGGTCTACTCGCTCGACATGGGCGCGCTGCTCGCGGGCACCAAGTACCGCGGCGATTTCGAGCAGCGGCTCAAGGCGGTGCTCAAGCAGTTGACCGAGAATCCGAAGACGATCCTGTTCATCGACGAGATCCACACCATCATCGGCGCCGGCGCGGCGTCGGGCGGAACGCTGGACGCGTCCAACCTGCTCAAGCCCGCGCTCAACACGGGCGCGCTGAAGTGCATCGGCGCGACGACCTACAACGAATACCGCGTCATCTTCGAGAAGGATCACGCCCTGTCGCGGCGCTTCCAGAAGATCGACGTGCCCGAGCCGTCCATCGCGGAGACCATCGAGATCCTCAAGGGCCTGAAGACGCGCTTCGAGCAGCACCACGGCGTCAAGTACGCGCCGGCGGCACTGACGACGGCCGCCGAGCTTTCGGCGCGCTTCATCAACGACCGGCATCTGCCGGACAAGGCGATCGACGTCATCGACGAGGCCGGCGCAGCGCAAAAGATCCTGCCCAAGTCGAAGCAGAAAAAAGTCATCAGCAAGACCGAGATCGAGGAAATCGTCGCCAAGATCGCGCGCATACCGGCGAAGAGCGTGACGTCCGACGACCGCAACGCGCTTGCGGACGCTCGACCGCGATCTGAAGAACGTCGTGTTCGGGCAGAACCAGGCCATCGACGCGCTGGTCGCGGCCATCCGCATGGCGCGCTCCGGGCTGGGCAATCCGCGCAAGCCGATCGGCAATTTCCTGTTCAGCGGCCCGACGGGCGTGGGCAAGACCGAGGTCGCGCGACAGCTCGCCTACTGCCTGGGCATCGAACTGATCCGCTTCGACATGTCCGAATACATGGAGCGCCATGCCGTGTCGCGGCTGATCGGCGCGCCGCCCGGCTACATCGGCTTCGACCAGGGCGGCCAGCTCACCGAGGCGATCACCAAGAACCCGTACAGCGTGCTGCTGCTCGACGAGATCGAGAAGGCGCACCCCGACATCTTCAACATCCTGCTGCAGGTGATGGACCACGGCACGCTGACCGACAACAACGGACGCAAGGCCGATTTCCGCAACGTCATCGTTATCATGACGACCAACGCCGGCGCGGAGATGCTGTCGCGCAACGCCATCGGCTTCACGGACAACAAGCAGGCCGGCGACGAGCTGGAGTCGATCAAGCGCATGTTCACGCCCGGAGTTCCGCAACCGGCTCGATGCGACCATCTCGTTTGCCGCGCTCGACCACGACGTCATCCTGCGCGTAGTCGACAAGTTCCTGCTCGAGCTGGAGGACCAGCTGCACGAGAAGAAGGTCGAACCCTCGTTTACGCAGGCGCTGCAAGGAATTCCTGGCCCGGAAGGGCTTCGATCCGCAGATGGGCGCGCGGCCGATGGCGCGGCTGATCCAGGACACGATCCGCAAGGCCCTGGCCGACGAGTTGCTCTTTGGCCGGCTGGTCAACGGCGGCCGGGTGACGATCGATCTCGGCGAGGACGACAAGATCAAGCTTGTCTTCGAAGAGGCCAAGGAAGCCGAGCCGGTAGCGTAAGCGCCCACTGCTGGCGACAAAGTGTTGACGGGGGCCCCCAGGGCCCCCGTTGTATATGGCTGGCGGCGGCCGATGGCGCGACTCGCCGCGCCGGTCCGCTGTCCAGCCCGCGGTCGCGCGCTCTGGGCCCCGGGGGCGACGCCCGCGACGGCTTGGCAGCACCGGCGCGGGGTTGCTTGGCGCCCCTAGTGCGTTGCAACAACCAGGCTTCTTCCGGGACGCCAATTTTCCTACCAAAGAATGCCGTGTGTTTTAATAATTATTTGATTTACAAACAGAATTGCTCGTATTGCAGCGCGATAAAACTCTTGTCACCGCGCCGCAACTTTGCTACCGTCAGCTTACCGACGCCTCGGCCACGCAGCTGACGGGAGCTGGCGATGAACTACGATCTGGAAGCAGCAAGACTGAAGAAGGACTGGGCAGAGAATCCGCGTTGGAAGGGCATTCACCGCGCCTATAGCGCCGAAGACGTGGTGCGGCTGCGCGGGTCGCTGCACATCGAGTACACGCTCGCACGCCGCGGCGCCGAGAGACTGTGGAAATCCGTCAGCGAAGAGCCGTTCGTCAACGCGCTGGGCGCGCTGACCGGCAACCAGGCCATGCAGCAGGTCAAGGCGGGCCTCAAGGCGATCTATCTATCGGGATGGCAAATTGCCGCCGATGGCAATGTGGCCGGCGAGATGTATCCGGACCAGTCGCTTTACCCGGTGAATTCGGTGCCGGCGGTGGTCAAGCGCATCAACAACACGTTCATGCGCGCCGACCAGATTCAGCATATGGAAGGCAAGGGCGAGATCGACTACTTCGCGCCGATCGTTGCCGACGCCGAGGCCGGCTTTGGTGGCGTGCTCAACGCCTTCGAGTTGATGAAGGCGATGATCGAGGCGGGCGCGGCGGGCGTGCATTTCGAGGACCAGCTCGCGTCGGTGAAGAAGTGCGGGCACATGGGCGGCAAGGTCCTGGTGCCGACCCGCGAAGCGGTCGAAAAGCTCGTCGCCGCGCGCCTGGCTGCGGACTGCATGGGCGTGCCGACCGTCATTCTGGCACGAACCGACGCCGAGGCGGCCGATCTGGTCACCTCCGATGTCGACGCCAACGACCGGCCATTCTGTACCGGCGAGCGGACGGTCGAGGGCTTCTACCGGACGAAGCAGCGGTCTCGAACAGGCGGTATCGCGCGGGCTCGCGTATGCGCCGTACGCGGATCTGCTGTGGTGCGAGACGGGCAAGCCCGAGCTGGAGTTCGCCAAGATGTTCGCCGAGGCGATCCACGCCAAGTACCCGGACAAGATGCTCGCGTACAACTGCTCGCCGTCGTTCAACTGGAAGAAGAATCTCGACGACGATACGGTCGCCAGGTTCCAGCGCGAGCTCGGTGCGATGGGCTACAAGTTCCAGTTCATCACGCTGGCCGGGTTCCATAGCCTCAACTACTCGATGTTCAACCTGGCGCACGGCTACGCGCACAACCAGATGACGGCCTTCGTCGAGTTGCAGGAAGCGGAATTCGCGGCGGTGGCAAAGGGCTTTACCGCGATCAAGCATCAGCGCGAGGTCGGCACCAGCTACTTCGACGCGGTGACGCAGACGGTGCAGGGCGGGCAGTCGTCGACCACGGCGCTGCAAGGGATCGACCGAGGATGAGCAATTCTTTGACAAGCCGAAGGCGGAACTCTCGGTCGCGAACGGCTAAGGGGTTCGCCTGTAGCAATTGCGGCGCGGTGCCTTAGCGGGCGCCGCGCCGCTTGTCCTATAGTGGCTGCATGGCGCCGGTCCGGGACCCCAAGGCGCAGCGCGTCTTCTTCGCGTTGTGGCCGGCTGCTCCCCTGCAGGCATTGCTGGGCGAGCTGGCGCGGGAGGTCGCCCGCGAAGGTGGCGGCCGCCCGACTGCGCCGCACCGGATCCACCTCACGCTGGCCTTCCTGGGCGAACAGCCGGCCGCCCGGGTCGAAGCGCTGCGTGGCCTCGCCGGCGCCATCCGGGCGCGTGCCTTTGCGCTCGCGCTCGACGCGGTTGGCGCTTTTCCGCGCACCGGCGTCGCCTGGCTCGGGGCGAGCGCGCCGCAGCCTGAGCTGGAAGCGCTGCATGGGGAACTGGCAGCGGCCCTCTGCCGCTTCGGCTTTGCCGTCGACGAGCGGCCCTTTGCGCCGCATCTGACGCTGGCGCGATGCGCCGCGCACACGCTCGATCGCCGCCTGCCGCAGCCGCTATCCTGGCGCGTAGGCTCGTTTGTCCTGGCCGTCTCGGAACGTGGGCACGGCGGCCCTAGCTATCGCAAGCTGGCCGAGTGGCCCCTGACAATGGTCTGACATCCGCTGCGAGGGCAAAAAAAATGCCGCAGCCGAAGCCGCGGCAACTCTGGGGGAGAGCAAGAAGGGGTGGGCCGGAGCCGGGCTCGCGAGACCGTCAGGCGCGATTGAGCGTGGCGCGACGCGTCTGGCGCTGCCGCTCACGCTGCCGTTCCACCTGCGCTTCGGTGAGCGATACCACCGGGGCGAAAGTAGCCTGCACGCGCTCATCAAATTCGGATGCGGTTGCATCGGTGACGGGCGGGGTCATGACCATGACGGAGGCCGGGGCATGGTTCGCCTGGGGGATGGCAGGCAAGGCGGCACGACGGGTCGCGTCGCGGCGCGCGGCGGCTTCCCTGACGAAGCAGCCGAACACCCCCCCGGCGAGCCCGGCGCCTACCAATGCACCGACACTGTGTCCTAGGACATCGCCCGATGTGGCGGCGACCACGAGCAGCGCGAGGCCGCCAAGCACGGCGCACGCGCCGATTGCATCGAGCAGCCAATTCTTCGATAGCATGTTCATCGTTCCCTCTCTCTGACCGGGCTTCGGGTTCTCGGTTACCCATTTGATGCGCCAACCGATCGCGCCGGATTCACCGTCTGCCAGCGAATGAGTGCAGCCTAAGGGAGCTCTATTACGGCCTCAAGAACTAGGCGACGAATCTGGCGATCGGCCGGATGAAACGCAGCATGGGCGCGCGAACGGAGTGCCGTCCTCGGTCCGGCGCCTGATCGCGGCCCTGCGCAGCCGCCACTGGCGGACCTGCGTTATATTGCGTTCGGGGCGGTTTGCACGACGACCAAAGGGGGAGCAATGAAGCCAATTCTGCGCGCCAGCCGGTATCTGTTGGTCGTAACCGTTGTCGGTTGCATCGTCATGTTCGCCGTCGTAACGATCTACGCCGCAGTGGCGGTGGCGAGCACGATTCGAAGATCGGAGTCGGAGGCTTTGCCCCGACCGACATCGCCGGCGGTGACGGTCGCAGCCTTCAAGATCCTCGATCTGTTCCTGCTCGGAACGATCCTCTACATCGTCGCTCTCGGGCTTGCCGCGCTCTTTCTCGACAGTGAAGCGGCGTTGCCGCGATGGTTCAAGGTTGCGCGAGCTGCAGGATCTCAAGATCGATCGTGTCGCAGTCGGTCGTGCTCGTCATGCTCGTCGCATTCCTCGGCGACGTGCTCGAGTGGGAGCAGGGGTCGGACATCGCTTTTGTCGGTGGCGGCGTCGCCGCAGTCATCGCCGCGATCGCATTCATGCTGCGCAGCCACGCGGAAGACCGAGGTCCCTGACCCGCTGCTCGCGGGCGGATGGCACGCTACCGGCTACGCGCGACCGGCCGTTGAGGATCGGCAATCCACTCGCTCCAGGAGCCGGGGTAAAGGCGCGACCCGGGGAGCCCGGCCACCATCATCGCCAGGACATTGTGGCACGCCGTGACGCCGGATCCGCAATGGTGCACGACTGCCGTCGGCGATGTGGTACCGAGCAACGCTTCGAATTCCGACCGCAGCAGTGCCGCCGGCTTGAAGATGCCTTGCGACGCAAGGTTCTCGCGTATACGGCCGATTGTGCGCGCCGGGAATGTGCCCGGCGACCGGATCGAGCGGTTCGAGATCACCGCGAAAGCGTTCGGGCGCACGTGCGTCGAGCACGATAGATCGAGTGGTCGCCAAGGTGCTGCAGTATTTCGCCGGCCGAGGCGGTCGGTCCGACGGCGTGGGGCGCGAAGCTGGCCGCGGACGGTATCGGCAATTCGCGGGTCTGCGACCGCGCCTCCGCAACCCATTTGTCGAAGCCGCCGTCGAGTACCGCCACCGCGTCGTGGCCCAGCCAGCGCAGTAACCACCATAGGCGCGACGCCCACATGCCGCTGTTCTGGTCGTAGGCAACCACCTGCTTCGACGCGTCGATGCCGATGCGGCCGAGACGCGCCGCGAGCGCGGCAACATCGGGCAGTGGATGGCGTCCATTGCCTCCAGTCTTAGCACCGGACAGATCGCGGTCCAGGTGCAGGAACTCGGCGCCGGGGATGTGCGCCAGGCGATACGCGCGTTCACCTGCCTCGACGTCGCTCAGGTTGTGGCGGCAGTCGACGACGACGAACGCCGGATCGTCCCGATGCAGCGCGAGATCGGCTGGTGGATATGAGGGTTGTGTATTTCACGGCTGCGACATCACGGCCGCTGGCAACCGGCCGGGGCGGCGTCCGCCCGGAAGCGGGAGGAGAACCGAACCCCCGTTAGACCCTACGAGCTTGGCTCGAGTTCGCGGCGCAGGAACTCGTGAAAGTGCTGCATGCCGTCTTCCATTGGCGACTGGTAGGGCCCGATCTCGTTCCGGCCATGCTTGTACAGCGCGCGTCGGCCCGCGTCCATGCGCTCGGCAATTTCATCGTCCTCGGCAGCGGTCTCCATGTAGGCCGCCTGCTCGGCCTCGACGAATTCGCGCTCGAAGAGCGCGATATCCTCGGGGTAGTAGAACTCGACGATGTTGGTCGTGCGGTCGACCGCGCGGGGAATCAGCGTGCTAACGATCAGAACGTGCGCGTACCATTCGAGCATGATGTTCGGATAGATCGTTACCCAGATCGCGCCGTGCTTTGGCGGTTCTCCGCCGTAATAATCGAGCACTGCCTTGTGCCAGCGTTCGTAGGTCTTTGTGCCGGGCTTGGCCAACCCGTTGTTGACGCCGACGGTTTGCACCGAGTAACGGGGGGAGAACTGCCAACGCAAGTTGTCGGTCGTGACGAACTGTCCCAGACCCGGGTGAAACGGGCCGACGTGGTAATCCTCGAGATAGACCTCGATGAAGCTCTTCCAGTTGTAGCCCACTTCGTGGAGTTCGACCCGGTCGAGCATGTAGCCCGAGAAATCGAAGTCCTTGGCGACGCCGATACCCGCAAGATCGCGGGCGATGTCGCGTGGGCCGTCGAACAGGAGCCCGTGCCAGGCGGCAAGCGGTGTGCTCTCCAGCTTGAGGCAGGGCTTGTCGGCAAAATGTGGTGCGCCCAGAAGCTCGCCCTTCAAATCGTAGGTCCAGCGATGCAGGGGACAGACGATATTGGTAGCACTGCCGCGCCCCTGCAGAATTACCGCTTGGCGGTGGCGACAGATGTTCGACAGCAGCTCGACGCCGGCTTCGTTGCGCACCAGCGCCTGGGCGTTGTCGCGCCAGGCAAGCGCATAGTAATCGCCGACGTTGGGCACCATGAGCTCGTTGCCGACATAGCCCGGTCCAGGTCGAAACAGACGCTGCTGCTCGAGTTCGAACCGCGCGGGCTCGCAGTACCAGGAAATGGGGAGCTGCGACGTAGCGCGTCGCAGCCGATCCGCAGTAGCGAGATTGGACATCGGCCTTTCCTCTACGTAACCAACCCAACAATTAAGGAGCAAAAAACCAGCCCCTCGAACTTTGCTAAGTCAGCCCGCCCCGGGGAGAACCCGTGTAAAGGCCGCGTCGTCAAATGCAGCGTCATTATAGCCGGTACCGACATGCGGGTCTATATGCAACGTTGACTGGCGATAACGATATGCGGTACTTTGATTAGCTTTTCAACAGGTTGGATCCGCGTCCTGCGCGTCGCGCCGGACGCGCGCAATACCTGCTGCCGATGGCCAAGACCGACCCGCCTCCCCAGACCTTTGAAGCCGCGCTCAGCGAACTCGAGTCCATTCTGTCGACCATGGAAGATGGCCAGTTGCCGCTGGCCGACACGCTGGCCGCCTACAAGCGGGGCGCCGAGCTGATGCGTGTTTTGTCAGGCCGCGTTGAAGGACGCGCAGCAGCAAGTCCAGATTCTCGAGCGCGGGGTACTCAGAGCCTTCACGCCGGAGGACGAGAACCCTGCCGGTGACAAGCAGAAGTCCGGCGGAAGTGGGCCCGATGCACCCTGACGTTACCTGGGCTGTCTGGTCGAGCGAGCGCGCGCGGCGCGTCGAAGCCGTCGTTGGCAACCTGCTGCCTCCCGCGGACGAGCCACCCCGGTCTCTGCACGAAGCCATGCGCTATGCGATGCAGGGCGGCAAGCGGGCCCGCGCCCTGCTCGCCTACGCGGCGGGCGAACTGGCGAATGCCGACCCGGCGCATGTGGACCTGCCGGCTTCCGCGGTCGAATTGATCCACGCCTATTCGCTCATTCACGACGACCTGCCGTGCATGGACGACGACGTGCTGCGCCGGGGCAAGCCGACCTGCCATGTCGCATTCGGCGAAGCAACGGCGTTGCTGGCCGGCGATGCCCTGCAGAGCTTGGCGTTTGAAGTGCTGGCCGGAGCGCCGGTGCGCGACCCGCAGGGCGCGGTCCTGCGCCTCGCGCAGGCGGCGGGGTCGCGCGGTATGGCCGGCGGTCAGGCCGTTGATCTCGCCGCCTCGGGCCAGGGTCTCGACCTAGCCGAACTCGAAGGCATGCACCGGCTCAAGACCGGGGCCCTCATTCGGGCGGCGGTTTGCCTCGGTGCGGAGTGCGGCCGGGTGATGTCGGCTGTTGAGAACGAGGCATTGAAGCGTTACGCGTCGGCCGTCGGACTCGCCTTCCAGGTTGTCGACGATGTCCTGGACGTGGAAGGCACGGCGCAGAGCCTGGGCAAGACTGCCGGCAAGGACGCGCTCCAGGGTAAGTCGACTTACGTCACGCTGCTCGGCCTGACCGCGGCGCGGGAGCGCGTAGCCGCCTTGCGTAGGGAGGCGCGCGGCGCACTTTCACGCTTTCGGCTCGGCAGCGCGCAGGCTCACCGAGCTTGCCGATTGGATTGCCGAGCGCACCCACTGATGGAACGCCTCCTGGAAAAAATCAACGATCCGGCGGATCTGCGCCTGCTGGATGCCGATCAGCTGTCACAGCTGGCGCGCGAATTGCGCGAGTTCATTCTCACTTCAGTCAGCAGGACCGGGGGGCACCTGTCCTCCAACCTCGGCACGGTGGAATTGGCGATCGCGCTGCACTATGTCTTCGCCACGCCGTACGACCGCGTGGTATGGGACGTGGGGCACCAGACCTACCCGCACAAGATCCTCACCGGCCGTCGCGAGGGCATGCCGAAGCTGCGGCAATGGGGTGGTATCGCCGGGTTCCCGCGCCGCGTCGAAAGCGAGTACGACACCTTCGGCACCGCGCACTCGTCGACGTCGATTGCCGCCGCACTGGGGATGGCCATTGCGGCCAGGCGCAAGGGCGAAAAGCGCGCGGTCGTGGCGGTGATCGGCGACGGCGCGATGAGCGCAGGCATGGCCTTCGAGGCGCTCAACAACGCCGGCGCGGCCGAGGTCGACATGCTCGTCATCCTCAACGACAACGACATGTCGATCTCGGAACCGGTCGGCGCCTTGAACAACTATCTGGCACGGCTCATGTCAGGCCGCGTCTACAACACGGTGCGCCGCGGCGGCAAGGAAGTGCTGTCCAAGCTGCCGCCGGTCAAGGAACTGGCCAAGCGCTGGGAAGAACACATGAAGGGCATGGTGCTGCCCGGCACGCTGTTCGAGGAGTTCGGCTTCAACTATATCGGCCCGATCGACGGCCACGACCTCGACACGCTGGTCAAGACTCTGTCGAACGTGAAGCAACTGCCGGGACCGCAGCTGCTGCACGTGGTGACCGGCAAGGGCCACGGTTACGAGCGCGCGGAGGCAGATCCAATCCTCTACCACAGCGTGACCAAGTTCGATCCGGCGATCGGCATCGTGCCCAAGCCGCCGTCAAAGGCTACCTATACGCAAGTGTTCGGCGACTGGCTTTGCGACATGGCCGCCCGCGACCTGCGGCTGATCGGGATCACCCCGGCGATGCGCGAGGGCTCGGGGCTGGTGCGTTTTTCGCAGGAGTATCCGGATCGCTACTTCGACGTCGGCATCGCCGAGCAGCACGCAGTCACGTTTGCGGCGGGGCTTGCATGCGAGGGCATGAAGCCGGTGGTCGCCATCTATTCGACGTTCCTGCAACGAGCCTACGACCAGCTCATTCACGACGTCGCGCTGCAGAACCTGCCGGTCGTATTTGCCATCGACCGCGGCGGTATCGTTGGCGCCGACGGTCCGACGCACAACGGGAGCTTCGACCTGACCTATCTGCGTTGCCTGCCGAATATGACGGTGATGACACCCGCGGATGAGAACGAATGCCGGCAGATGCTGACGACGGCGTTTTCGCTCGATACGCCTAGTGCCGTGCGCTACCCGCGCGGGGCCGGTCCGGGTGTGGTTATCGAGCGCGAGCTCAAACCGGTGCCGGTCGGCAAAGGCGAGGTCCGCCGTGATTCGAAACGACACCGAATCGCCATCCTCGCCTTCGGCAGCATGCTGCAGCCGGCGCTTCAGGCAGCGGAGGAGATCGACGCGACGGTCGCCAACATGCGCTTCGTCAAGCCACTCGACATGGAGATGATCGCCTATCTCGCGCGGACCCACGAAGCGCTGGTTACGGTGGAAGAGAACGTCGTGGCCGGTGGCGCGGGCAGCGGCGTTGCCGAGGCGCTGGCCGCGGCGGGTTTCGCGGTCCCGATCCTACATCTCGGGTTGCCGGACGAATTCGTCGATCACGGCGATCCGGCGCTGCTGCTCGAAAAATGCGGGCTCGACGCCAAAGGGCTGGCCGCATCGATCCTCGTCCGCTTTGGCTCGC
This sequence comes from uncultured beta proteobacterium, assembly GCA_963777455.1. GTDB lineage: Bacteria > Pseudomonadota > Gammaproteobacteria > Burkholderiales > Casimicrobiaceae > PALSA-1003. The sequence goes on along the minus strand of CAVZQQ010000004.1, from coordinate 438,025 downwards.
GGCGCAGCGACGCGCCCGCACCGACACCCGGGGAAGTCGTGAAGCTCGCGAAGCCGGCAGCGTAACGCCCGACGGCTAACGGGTCGGGCGCTGGATGCCGCTCAAACCAAGCGGCGCGTACTTACCGCAGGGCGCGGATACTCCACCCTCTTCGCCGTTTCCCGTTCGAAGCGATCGCGTCGCGCCAGCAGTCCCTCCTGGCGCGCGGAGATTAGCGCGTAATGCCGGAGGCCTGCCAGGCGTTCATGGGCATCGTTGCACGCCTGTTCACTCGTCACCCACAGTGCGGGATCAACGCGGCGCAGATCGAAAGCCCCTGAATGACTGCGCAGCGTCTTGCGGCCAAGCTTGTCGAAGTATTCGTGAAAGTAGGACATGGCAAGCTCGCGCAGGCTGCGATAGATTGGGTCGCGGTAGCGGAGGTGCGAACTGTTGCTCTTGGACACCGCCCCCCAGCACGCTCCGCGCCGGAACAGCGCCACGACGTGCGGAAAATCGCTCGGAGCGCAGTCCATATACATGACCAGCGGCGGTTCGCCGTGAATCCACTGCGCGCAAGCGGCGACAAACGCGGCTTCGATGCAATGGGCGCGGCGCTGCTGCAGTACCTGCCGGACGGAGAGGATCGTCTCGCCGCCGAGCTCGTGATTGGCCGGAATCGCGTTGAGGAATCGCTGAATCTTGGACGGCGCATCGAGTCGTCTGAGAATCGCAAACTCGGAGGATGTCAGATCCAGATCCTCGCGGCGGGCGATGCGGCGGCGGGTGCGGCTGACCATGCCTGGCTATCATACGCTGCGCCGCAGCAGAAGCGTGCTGCTTGCGGGTCCGTGTCGAAGGTCGCTAGGATGGGCGTTGCCGGTCCTGGCGACCGGACGGGGACACCTCTCCACACGCTTTGCTGAAAGAGGGGCAGACGATGCTGAGCCGTTCGACAACACGCGTACTCGGATTGCTGTGCGCGATGTATTTCATTACTTACGTTGATCGCGTCAACGTCAGCACAGCAGCGATTCAGTTCGGCAAGGAATTCGAGCTTTCCAACACCCAGGTCGGGTTCGTCTTTTCCGCGTTCGCTTACCCGTATCTGCTGTTTCAGATTATCGGCGGGTGGGTCGGCGATCGCTTCGGTCCGCGGCGGACGCTGGCGATTTGCTCGTTCGTCTGGGCCGGCGCGACCGTACTTAGCGGACTTGCCGGCGGGTTCATCTCGCTGGTCGTCGCGCGCTTCCTGTTGGGGCTCGGAGAAGGAGCGACGTTCCCGACCGCGACGCGGGCGATGTCCAACTGGACGCCGTCCCAAAGTCGCGGCTTCGCGCAAGGCATCACGCACGCCTTCGCCCGCATCGGCAACGCGGTGACTCCGCCCCTGGTGACCTGGTTGATGCTGGCCTTCAATTGGCGAGTATCGTTCATCATCCTGGGCGCGATCAGTTTTCTCTGGGCGTTGGTCTGGGTCTGGTACTTCCGCGACAACCCGCGCGATCACGCCAAGATCACGCCGGCCGAGATCACGACGCTGCCGCCGTACGCCGGCATGAAAGAGTCGCCAGCCGTTCCGTGGGGTCCGCTGCTCAAGCGTATGGCGCCGGTAACCATCGTTTATTTTTGTTATGGCTGGACGCTGTGGCTGTTCCTGACCTGGATACCGCAGTACTTCCTGCACAACTACCAGATGCGTATCACCAATTCCGCGGTGTTCGCGGCGGGCGTCTTTTTCGCCGGGGTCCTCGGCGACTGGCTCGGCGGCCAGACGACCGACTGGCTGCTGCGGCGAACCGGCAGCTTGACCAAGGCGCGCAGTGTAATGGTCGTGGTGTGTAATCTCGGAGCCCTGGGCTCGTTGTTGCCGATCCTGTTCGTGCACGATGCGACCGTGGCGGTCATCTGCCTCAGCGCCGGCTTCTTCTTTGCCGAAATGACCATCGGCCCCATGTGGGCGATTCCGATGGACATCGCGCCGCAGTATTCGGGCACCGCTAGCGGCATCATGAACACCGGTTCCGCCTTGGCGGCCATCATGAGCCCGGTCGTCGGCGGCTGGATCATCGACGTCACCGGCAACTGGGATTGGCCGTTCGTCGGCTCGATGGCGCTGATGCTCGTCGGCGCGCTCCTCGCGTTTGCGATGAAGCCGGCTCAGCGCTTCTGACCCCCGTCGCGGCCGAGCCAATGGGGTGAATGCCGGGCCGCGCCTAGCCCGGCGCCAGTCCGGCGCAGTCGTCACTCGTCCCCGGTTTTCCGCCATTCATCGCAGCCTATGCGGCGAGGCCCCGGGGTGCGGACGTAAAATTGCGCCATTCCCGAGCGCCACGGGTGCGCCCGCATGCCCATCGCCGCCCTCCGCCACCGCTACCAAGCTTTTTCGCAACGCGTCTTTGCCTCGCTCTCCGAAATCGAGCGGCGCGACGTGCAGGCGTTCGATCGTTGGTTCTACGCCGGCCGCGGGTGGGTGTGGCTGATCGTCATCGCGGGTGTCAACTGCGTCGTGGCGGGAGTGGCCGCGGCGCTGCCGTGGAATATGTCGTTCCTGGAGGCCGCTGCCCTGGTCAACGTCATCGTCTTCCTGCTGCTGTGGTCGGTGCTGGCGGTCTGGTTCGGCTATCGCAAGTTTCACGGCAAGGTGCTCCGCTACATGCTTCTCACGCCGCTGTTGGCGCTAGTCGGAGCATGCGTGGGCGCCGGTATTGGCGCGTTCATCAACGGCCTCAACCCGTTGGAATGGTTGATTCAAAAGCCGCAGGTCCGGCACATCGTCGTCGCGTCGCTGGTGTTCGGTTTTCTCTATTCACTGTTCACCGCCATCATCGCCCACCTGCGCAATCGGGAATACGCCGCGCTGGCCACCAAGCTCGAGCTGGAGCGGCGGGAAAGCGAACTCTCCTGCCAACTCGCGAAGTCGCGCCTGAAGATGCTGCAACTGCAGATCGAACCGCATTTTCTGTTCAATACCCTGGGCAGCGCGCAGCAGCTTGCCGCGAGCCGCGCGCCGGAGGCGGCGCGCCTGATTGGCGATCTGATCTGCTTTCTGCGTGCGGCGACGCCGTCGATGCGCGAGGAATACACCACGCTCGCGCAGGAGGGCACACTGGTCCAGGCATATCTTGCGATCATGCGCGTGCGCCTCGGGCCGCGCCTTGCTTTCTCCGTAATGATCCCGTGCGAGCTCGAATCGTTCCGGCTGCCTCCGGGCATGCTGATCACGTTGGTGGAAAACGCCATCAAGCACGGCATCGAACCACACGCACCCGGCGGGGAGGTGCGCGTGACTGCCGCCCAGGAGGATGATCGAGTGGTGGTGACGGTGGCCGACACCGGCGCGGGCATTTCGAGTATGCCCGGGCCGGGCATCGGGCTCGCCAACATCCGGGAGCGCTTGCAACTGCTGTGCGGCGACCGCGCCGAGCTCTGGCTGGCCGAGAACGAACCGCGCGGATTTGTCGCCCGGCTCGACCTGCCCGCTGCCATGCCCGCGACGGTGTGTTGAGCTACCCTGTGCAGATGGCGCGGCCGACTGCCCTGATCGCTGAGGACGAAGCCCTGATGCGCGCGCGCCTGCGCGACGCGCTCGCCGAGGTGTGGCCCACGCTCGAGATTGTCGCCGAAGTCGCCGACGGCGACGCGGCGCTGGCGCAATTCGATGCGTTCCGGCCCGACATCGCGTTCCTCGATATCCGGATGCCGGGCAAGACCGGTCTCGATGTCGCCGCAGCGCTCGGCTCGCGCTGCCATATCGTCTTTATCACCGCCTACGACCAGTACGCTCTGGCCGCGTTCGACGCCGGGGCGGCCGACTACTTGCTCAAGCCGGTGGAGACCGACCGCCTCGCGCTGACCGTCGAGCGCGTCAAGCGCAAGCTCGACAGCACGCCGGCGGACCTCTCGGGGCTGTTGGCCCAGCTCAAGAACGCGGTCGCGCCCGCCGGCACGCGACTGAAGTGGGTCAAGGCGGCGGTCGGACGGCAGGTGAAGTTGATTGCCGTCTCCGACGTGCTCTATTTCCAGTCGGACACCAAGTACACGCGCGTGGTGCTGGCGGGTTCGGAGGCGCTGATCCGAACACCCCTGAAGGATCTTCTCGCCGACCTCGATCCCGACCGTTTTTGGCAGGTGCATCGCGGTACAATCGTCAACATCGATGCGGTGTCCGGAGTGCTGCGCGAGGATGCGGAAAAACAGTTCGTTCTACTCAAGGGGCGGACGGAGCGGCTACCGATCTCTCGCCAGTTCTTCCATCTATTCAGGCAGATGTAGCGCAGCGGCGAAACAGGCTTCGGGCTAGCGCCGCTCCGGTATCGATGGTGTTCACGCAACGCGTAGGTCTTGGTCATGCAACCGGTCGCCATCTTCCGTTTCTCCCCCACAGAGGGCCCCGGCTATTTCGCGCAGTGGCTCGACCTGCGTGGCCTGCCGTGGCGCTTGCTCGCTCTGGACGAAGGCCAGCCGGTACCGGCGGACCCGCGCCTGTTTTCGGGGATCGCCATGATGGGCGGACCGATGAGCGCCAACGACGCGCTGCCGTGGAACGCGCCGCTGCTCGACCTGTTGCGCGGCAGCGGTTGCCGCTAACGTTCCAGTCCTCGGACATTGCCTGGGCGGCCAGCTTCTGGCGAAAGCGCTGGGCGCACAAGTCACGCGCGCGCCGGTACCGGAGATCGGTTGGGGCGAAGTCAGGGTGCTCGCTGGCGATAACGCTAGTTCTTGGTTCGGCAAGCGTGAGGGGTTCACGACCTTCCAGTGGCATTACGACGCTTTTGCGTTGCCGCCGGGGGCCGTGCGCGTCCTGACCAATGCGCACAATCCCAATCAGGCCTATTCGCTCGGCAAGCACATCGGTTTGCAATGCCACATCGAGATGACGCGGCCCATGGTTGAAACCTGGTGCCGCACCGGCGCCGCGGAGTTGCCTGTCCACTCCACTCGCTCGACGCAGAGCCGGCAAGACATCGGTGTCGATCTTGACCGACGACTGGCAGACCTTGCACGCGTGGCCGACGATGTCTACGCGCATTGGGCATACGGGCTCGTTGCGCTGATGGCCGCGATACGCCTTCTCACCGATCACCTGATCAACCAGATCGCCGCCGGCGAAGTGGTCGAGCGTCCCGCAGCCGCGTTGAAGGAGTTGCTGGAGAACAGCCTTGACGCCGGGGCGCGGAGCATCGATATCGAACTCGCCGGCGGTGGCATCAAGCTCATTCGGGTGGCCGACGATGGCAACGGCATCGAGCGTGAAGATCTCGCGCTGGCGATCGCGCGTCACGCCACGTCAAAGATCGCGGCGCCGGTCGATCTGGAGGCGATCGCGACGCTGGGCTTTCGCGGGGAGGCGCTGGCGTCGATTGCGGCCGTGTCGCGCCTGAGTCTGACCTCCCGTTCGCGCGACAAACCGCACGCATGGCGCCTGGAGGTCGACGGCGGCGAGGTCGGGGTGCCGCAGCCGGCCGCGCTTGCTGCGGGCACGACCGTCACGGTGCAGGAGCTCTACTTCAACACGCCGGCGCGGCGCAAGTTCCTGCGTACCGACGCCACCGAATACGGCCATTGCGAAGAAGCCTGCCGCCGCATCGCGCTGTCGCATCCCGACACGGGATTTACGCTCAGCCACAACGGTAGCGTGCGCTTTCGGTTGCTGGCCGCGGGCCGCCGGGCGCGTGTGGACGCCCTGCTGGGTGAGAACTTTGGCGGCCAGGCGGCCGCGGTCGATGTCGCCGCGCCCGGGATCGGCCTCGCGGGTTGGGCGGTACGACCCGCGTACGCCACCGCGGGCACCGCCGCGCGCGACGCACAATATCTCTTCGTCAACGGCCGCTTCGTCCGCGATCGCGTGCTCACGCACGCGCTGCGCGAGGCGTACCGGGACGTGTTGCACAGCGACCGTCAGCCGGCATACGCGCTGTGGCTTACCATCGAGCCGCGGCTGGTCGACGTTAATGTGCATCCGACCAAGATCGAGGTGCGGTTCCGCGAAAGCGGAGCAGTACACCAGTTCGTGCGCCACGCCGTGGAGAAGGCGCTGGCGATGACCGCGGCCGACCAGCCGGCGGTGTCGGCCGCGGAGCGCTTGGGCGTCGTGGCAGCGCTGACGCCGCCACTCCTGCCGGCGACGGCGCTGCGCACTGCGTCGGCGAGCACGCCCGCGCAGACGGCGATAGGATTCGCGGCGGCCGAGCCCGCGGCGTTCTACGCCCGGCTGTTCGGGGCGCGGCCGCCGGCTGTAGGCCAGGACGGTCCCGACCTTCCCAATGCGGACGAGCATCCGCTTGGTTTTGCGCTGGCCCAGTTGCATGGCGTGTACGTGCTGGCGCAGAACCGCGACGGGATGGTGCTCATCGACATGCATGCGGCGCATGAGCGCATCCTATACGAGCGGTTAAAGAACGCCCTCGATCGCGCCCTGCCGATGCAGCCGCTGCTGGTGCCGGTGACGTTTGCCGCCGATCCGCTCGACGTCGCGACCGCCGAGGAGAATTCGGGCGTCCTTGCCTCGCTCGGATTCTCGCTCACTGCGCTCGGCCCCGGCACGCTAGCCGTGCGCGGCATTCCGGCGCTGCTGCGCGATGCCGATGCGGTCGTGCTCGCGCGCGCGGTGCTCGCCGACATACGCGAATATGGGGCGAGCAGGGTGCTGACTGCCCAGCGCGACGAGCTGCTGTCAACCATGGCCTGTCACGGTGCGGTGCGCGCGCACCGCGGCCTGACCGTGCCGGAAATGAACGCGCTGCTGCGGGAGATGGAGGCGACGGAACGCGCCGGACAATGCAACCACGGTCGGCCGACGTGGTATCAACTGACCCTTGCCGACCTGGATCGCCTGTTCATGCGCGGCCGTTGATGGCCGCCCTCCCTGCCGTCCTGCTCATGGGCCCGACCGCAGCGGGCAAGAGCGCGCTCGCGCTGGCCGTCGCCGAGCGTCTGGGCGGCGAGGTCGTCAGCGTCGATTCGGCACAGATCTATCGCGGCCTGGACGTGGGCACGGCCAAGCCCGACGCAGCGACCCGGGCGCGGGTCCCCCATCATCTTGTCGATGTCATCGATCCCACGGAGACGTATTCCGCGGCGCGATTTGCGCGCGACGCGCTGGCGGCGATTGTCGCAATCCGCCGGCGCGGGCGGCTGCCCATCGTGGTGGGCGGCACGATGCTCTACTTCAGGGCGCTCAGTGAGGGCCTTTCGGCGCTGCCGGCGGCCGATCCGCAAGTGCGCGCCGAACTCGACGCGCGCGCCGCGCGCGCGGGCTGGCCAGCGCTGCACGCCGAGCTGGCGCGCATCGATCCAGCGACTGCGGCGCGCTTGCAGCCAACCGATGGGCAACGCATTCAGCGCGCGCTTGAAGTCTGGCGGGTCACCGGCTCGCCGCTGTCCGCGCTGCAGAGGCACCGGTCCGTGCCCGATGCCATGCTCGGCGCGACGCTGCGCATTGCGCTGGTGCCTTCGGACCGGCAGCGCCTGCACGAGGTGATCGCGCGGCGCTTCGATGCCATGCTCGCGGCCGGACTGGTCGACGAGCTCAGCGCCCTGCGCCGCCGGTATGTCCTGAGCCCGGGGCTACCCTCGATGCGCTGCGTAGGCTACCGGCAGGGGTGGCAATACCTGGAAGGACAGATCGACGCGCAAGGTCTGCGCAGCCACGGCATTGCGGCAACCCGACAGTTGGCCAAGCGCCAGTTTACCTGGCTGCGCGCAACCGAAGCCACGGTGATCGACCCGTACGCGCCGGGGGCACCGGACGCGGTGCTGGCGGCAACTGCGCGCGCCCGCGGCCGATGAACGGGCTGCCAAGGCGCGGCAGCCTGCGGCGTTCTTCTGCTGATGCGGTGGGGCGCCTATTGCGCCGCAGCGAAAATAACGCTACTTTTTAAGGTTCGCTCATCCTTGCACCGCCCTTGCCGCCCATGTCCCCAATGACGCTCTACGACAAGCTGTGGAGCGCGCACGTCGTGCGCAGCGAAGCCGACGGCACGACTTTGCTGTACATCGATCGGCATCTGGTGCATGAGGTCACTAGCCCGCAGGCGTTCGAGGGGCTCAAGCTTGCCGGGCGCAAGCCCTGGCGCCCCGAGTCGATCATCGCCACCGCCGATCACAACACGCCGACCACCCATTGGGAGTAGAGGCATAGCCGACCCGACCTCTCGCGTGCAGGTCGACGCACTCGACGCGAACATGCGCGAGCACCGCGATCAAGGCTTATTTTCCCGTTCCGCGATGCGCGCCAAGGCATCGTGCACGTCATCGGGCCCGAGCAGGGCGCGACCCTGCCGGGCATGACGGTGGTTTGCGGCGACTCGCATACCAGCACGCACGGCGCGTTCGGCTGCCTGGCATTTGGCATCGGCACCTCGGAAGTCGAGCACGTGCTGGCAACGCAGTGCCTGCTGACCAAGAAGTCGAAGTCGCTGCGGGTGCGGGTCGACGGGACGCTGCCCTTCGGCTGCGGTCGCCAAGGACGTCGTGCTGGCGATCATCGGCAGGATCGGCACCGCCGGCGGCACTGGCCATGCGATCGAATTCGCCGGGCCGGTCATCGCCGGCGCTGTCGATGGAAGGGCGCATGACCGTCTGCAACATGGCGATCGAGGCGGGCGCGCGCGCCGGCATGGTGGCGGTCGACGACACGACGCTCGACTACGTGAAGGGCCGGCGCTTCGCGCCCAAGGGTGACCGGTGGGAGCAGCGCTGTGCGGCACTGGCGCACGCTCGTTTCCGACGCCGGCGCGAGGTTCGACCGCGAGGTCGTGCTCGATGCGACGACCATCGAGCCGCAGGTGACCTGGGGCACCTCGCCCGAGATGGTGACCACGATCGAAGGGCGCGTGCCGGATCCGGATAAGGAGAAGGATCCGATCCGGCGCGAGAACATGGAGCGCGCGCTTGCCTACATGGGACTGGCGCCGAACACGGCGATGGCCGATATCGCGATCGACAAGGTATTCATCGGTTCGTGCACCAATTCGCGCATCGAGGATTTGCGCGCCGCGGCGGCAGTCGTCCGAGGGCGGCACAAGGCCGACTCGGTCAAGCTCGTGCTGGTCGTTCCGGGATCGGGACCGGTGAAGGCGCAAGCGGAGCGCGAAGGGCTGGACCGCATTTTCACGGCGGCGGGATTCGAATGGCGCGAGCCCGGCTGCTCGATGTGCCTGGGCATGAACGACGACCGCCTGGGGCCGGCGAGCGCTGCGCGTCGACCTCCAACCGCAATTTCGAAGGCCGCCAGGGTCCGGGCGGCCGTACGCACCTGGTCAGCCCGACGATGGCGGCCGCGGCCGCGATCGCCGGGCATTTCGTCGACATCCGTCGCCTTGGATAGGGAGGCGCCGATGCAGCCATTTCGCACGCTGACCGGACTGGTGGCGCCGCTCGACCGCGCCAATGTCGACACCGACACCATCATTCCCAAGCAGTTCCTGAAGTCGATCGCGCGCTCGGGCTTCGGCCCGAACCTGTTCGACGCGTGGCGCTACCTCGATCGCGGCGAGGCCGGGGCCGATGCCGCCAGGCGGCCGCTCAACCCCGACTTCGTGCTCAACCAGCCGCGCTATCAGCAGGCGCAGATCCTGCTCGCGCGGCGCAATTTCGGCTGCGGCAGCTCGCGTGAGCACGCGCCCTGGGCGCTGATGGACTACGGCTTCCGCGCGCTGATCGCGCCCGTCGTACGCCGACATCTTCTTCACCAACTGCTACAAGAACGGCCTGCTGCCGATCGTGCTCGCGCGAAGCGCGAGGTGGACCAGCTGTTCCATGAGGCGGCCGCGTTTCCCGGCTTCAAACTCTGCATCGACCTGGAGCGCCAGACCGTGTCCACGGTCGACGGCGCGAAGGTTTTTGCATTCGAAGTCGAGGCGTTTCGCAAGCATTGCCTGCTCAACGGCCTCGACGAGATCGGCCTTACCCTGCAGCACGCGGACGAGATACGCACCTTCGAAGCGAAGCACCTCGCCAAGCAGCCGTGGCTGGCGTGATGCGTCCGGTGTCGTGAAGATCGCTCTTCTTCCCGGCGACGGCATCGGGCCGGAGATCGTCGCCGAGGCGGCCAAGCTGCTTGAGCGGCTGCGCCGCGACGGGCTGCCGATCGAAACCGAGACCGCGCCGATCGGGGGGGCGGGCTACGATGCCGCAGGGCAGCCGCTGCCGGAGGCGACCTTGCAGCTGGCGCAGGCGGCCGACGCGGTGTTGCTGGGCGCGGTCGGCGGCCCCCGTTATGACACGCTGCCCCGCAAGCTGCGGCCGGAGCAGGGGATCCTGGGAATTCGCAAGTCGCTGGGCCTGTTTGCCAATCTGCGCCCCGCGCTGCTGTATCCCGAGGCGGCGGCGGCGTCGCCGCTGAAGCCGGAGATCGTCGCAGGCCTTGACCTCATGATCGTGCGCGAGCTGACCGGCGACATTTATTTCGGCGCGCCGCGCGGACGGCGGGTCAACGCGGCCGGTGAGCGCGGAAGGCTTCGACACCATGCACTACAGCGAAGCGGAGATCCGGCGCATTGCGCGCGTGGGCTTCGAGATCGCGCGCAAGCGCGGCAAGCAAGTCTGCTCGGTGGACAAGGCCAACGTGCTCGACACCTCGATCCTGTGGCGCGAGGTGGTCACCGAGACGGCGGCGGACTATCCGGACGTAACCCTGGCGCATATGTACGTCGACAATGCGGCCATGCAGCTGGTGCGCAATCCCGCGGCAATTCGACGTGATCGTCACCGGCAACCTGTTCGGCGATATCCTGTCCGACGACGCGTCGATGCTGGCGGGCTCGATCGGCATGCTGCCATCGGCCTCGCTCGACAGCCGCGGCAAGGGGCTCTACGAACCGATTCACGGCTCCGCGCCGGATATCGCGGGGCAGAACCGGGCCAATCCGCTGGCGACGATCTTGTCGGTAGCAATGATGTTTCGCTACACCTTCGCCCGGGCCGACGTCGGCGAGCGAATCGAGGCGGCGGTCCGACTTGCGCTCGGGCAAGGACGGCGCACCATGGATATTGCCTCTGCCGGCGCACCCTGGCTCGGCACCAGCGAAATGGGCGACGCCGTGGTCAAGGCGCTGTCGAGCTAACGATGACGACCGGCCATCCGATCGTCATCCGCCGCGCCGAGCCAGGCGATGCCGAAGCGATCCATCAAACCTTCGTCGGCCCACGGGTGATCGCCGGGACGCTGCAGTTGCCGTATCCTTCAGTGGAGATGTGGCGGCGGCGGCTGGGGGAGATTCCCGCGGACGACTGCCTGCTGGTCGCGACGATCGATGCCGAGGTCGTCGGCAACCTGGGCTTGCATGCCGCCTCGAAGTCGCCGCGGCGCCGGCATGTCGGTAACATTGGCATGGCGGTGCGCGACGATCGGCAGGGGCGTGGCGTTGGCAGTGCGCTGTTACGCTCTGCCATCGATCTCGCCGATGCGTGGCTTAACTACCAGCGACTGGAACTGTGGGTATTTTCGGACAACCTGGCGGCGCTGCACCTGTATCGCAAGTTCGGCTTCGCGATCGAGGGCACCTGCCGCGCCTATGCGTTTCGCGACGGGCAATACGTGGATGCCTGCGCGATGGCCCGCCTGCACCCGGCATTCCAGCGGCGATTGGAGGTTGATCCCGATGAATGATGGCGTGGTGGTCGAACGTGAATCGGCGGTCGCCGGCACGACGACGAAACACCTGATGCGGGTGGGGTTTGTCGGCTCGCGAGGTATGGTCGGGTCGGTGCTGCTGCAGCGCATGCTCGAGGAAAATGACTTCGCGCTGATCGAGCCGGAGTTCTTTTCGGCATCCAACGTGGGTGGCGAGGCTCCGGCCATAGGCAAACCCGTGGCAACACTCAAGGACGCCCACGATATCGCCGCGCTCGCGGCCCAGGAAGCGGTCATCACCTGCCAGGGCGGCGAGTACACGGCGCGAATTTACCCGCAGCTTCGCGCGGCCGGCTGGAACGGCTACTGGATCGACGCCGCCAAGACCCTGCGCATGCACGATGACGCGGTCATCGCCCTCGACCCGGTCAACCGCCCGATGATTGATGCGGCCCTTGCCAAAGGCATTCGCAACTACATTGGTGGCAACTGCACGGTAAGCCTGATGATGATGGCCCTCGCCGGGCTGTTCCGTCACGACCTGATCGAATGGCTGACCTGCATGACCTATCAGGCCGCCTCTGGCGCCGGAGCGCAGACGATGCGCGAGTTGCTGCAGCAAATGAGCAAGGTGCACTTCGCGGCCGAGCATCTGCTGCAGGAGCCCCACGTGGCGATACTCGCCCTCGATCGCGCGGTTGCCGGCGCCTTGCGCGACCCCGACCTGCCCACCGAACATACGGGTGTGGCGCTGGCGGGCAGCCTGATCCCGTGGGTCGATCGGGACCTGGGAAATGGCATGAGCTTGGAGGAATGGAAGGGTGCCGCGGAAACCAACAAGATTCTGGGCCGCGCGGCCACCGACGCGATCCCGGTCGATTCGCTCTGCGTGCGCATCGGCGCAATGCGCTGTCACAGTCAGGCGCTGACGATCAAACTCAGGCGCGACGTCGCGCTGGCCGAGGTCGAGCGCATCCTCGCCGAAGGCAACCCCTGGGTCCGCGTGGTTGCCAATACCCGCGAGGAGAGCATCAAGCGGCTTACGCCTGCGGCGGTGACGGGGAGGATGGAAGTACCGATCGGTCGTCTGCGCAAGCTTTCGATGGGACCGGAATTTCTGGGCGCGTTCACGGTAGGTGACCAATTGCTGTGGGGTGCTGCCGAACCCTTGCGCCGCATGTTGCGCATCCTGCTGCAGGCGTGAGCGGCGCGCGTTGCCCGCCGGTCGTGCGCTTTTGCCCGTTCGCCGGGGGCATCCCCAACCGAGCCCGCGTTTCGGCCAGTTTTATGCCCGAGCGCTAAGGCGGGTGCCGGCCGGCGCCCCGAGGCGCGACGCTATTACAACAGGTGCAGCGAGCCGAAACGCATTCCGCTGATCCACAATATGTTGTGTCCGCCTCATTGCCTCATCCCACGAGTGGGGTTGGGACCTAGCGTGGGGCCAGGCGGGTCGAACCTCGAGTAACGGCTACTTTGCGGCAAAAAATCGAGCTAATACCGAGGTTTAGCTTGCACCGCTAACTCCATGATGTTAAGTTAGCTTAGCCAATAAGCATTCTGAGGTCGGCATGCGAGCAAAACCCTTGATCGTTTGGGGCCTGCTGGCGGGCGCTGCAATGTTGCCCGTCGCAGCGCTTGCGCTCGGCTTGGGCAAGCTGACGGTTGACTCCGGTCTGGGTCAGCCGCTGTCGGCGCGCATCGAGCTAACAGACGCGCAGAAGGACGAATTGGATTCGCTCGCGGCGAAGGTCGCCGACTTGTCCGTCTATCGCGACAACAGCGTCACCTATCCCGCCGTCCTGTCGCGTGCCCGCGTGACCGTTGAGCAGAGTCCGAACAACCTGCCCTACCTTAAAGTAACGACGACCCAGGCGGTCAACGATCCGTTTCTCGACCTGATCATCGAGGTCAATTGGGCCACCGGGCGGATCGTCCGCAACTACACGTTCCTGCTCGATCCTCCAGGCGCTGGGCAGACGCAGGCGGTCGAGCCGGTGGCACCGATCCGCGCCCTGCCGCCGGCCGCCAGCCGCGGTCGTGGCCAGGAGACGGCGGCCGCCCCGCCCGCAGGCGAAGGCAACAGTTATACCGTGCATCGCGGCGATACGCTGTCGAAGATTGCCAAGGAATACAAGCCGGAAAACGTCAGCCTGGAACAGATGCTCGTGGCCCTGTTCCGCAGCAATGAAAACGCGTTCGACGGCAAGAACATGAACCGTCTGCGCAGCGGCCAGATCCTCACGATCCCGCCGGCTGACGAGGCGGCGGCCGCGACGCCCACCGAGGCAATGAAAGTCGTTCGCGTCCAGGCTGCCGACTGGCGCGCCTATCGCGACCGAGTCGCGGCCGCGGCACCGACGACAGAGGCAACCGAGAGCGGGCAGTCCGCGGCGGGCAGGATCACGACCGCAGTGCAGGACAGGGGTCAAGCGGCGCCACCGGGCAAGGATCAGCTGCGCGTTTCGCGCGAAGCGGGCAAGGGCACCGCCTCGGGCGCAGCCCAAGCCGAGGAGCTCGCGGCGAAAGACAAGGCCTTGGCCGAAGCGAATTCGCGCATCGCCCAGCTCGAGTCGATCCTGAAGGACACGCAAAAAGCGGCCGCGATCAAGAGCCCGACGATGTCCGATCTGCAGAAGCAGGCGGAGGCGAATCAAGGGACGAAGGCGCCCGAAGCACCGAAGACCGAACCGGCCCCGAGCAGCAGTGCTCCGGCACCCCAAACTTCGGCGCCGTCCACGCCGCCGGTGGCGACCGTGCCGACGCCAACGCCGGCCCCGCCAGCGAGCGAAGCCCCGGCCGCGGCGCCGCCGAATGCTGCCGCTCCGCAGGGCGCGCCGCCGAACGCCGCCGCTCCACAGGGCGCTGCGCCACAAGCCGGCGCGCCTGAGCAGAAGGCGCCCGAGGCGAAGGCACCCGAGGCTCCGGTGCCGGAGACGAAGGCCGCACCGGTGGTACCCAAGGCGGTCAAGGCACCGGTCGCGCCGGAGCCATCGTTCCTCGGCCAGTTCTACGACGACATGCCGCCCTGGGCGATTGGCGCCCTCGCGCTCGGGCTCATCGCCCTCGTGGCGGGTTTCTTTGCCGCGCGTCGCCGCAAGACCACCAAGTTCGAGGACAGCATCATCTCGGGCACCGACATCAAGACCAACACGGTCTTCGGCTCGACCGGCGGCGGCGTCGTTAACACCGGCGACAATTCGCTGGCGAGCGATTTCAGCCGCGAGGGTCTGGGCAGCATCGACACCGACGAAGTCGATCCGATCGCCGAGGCCGAGGTCTATCTGGCCTACGGGCGCGATGCGCAGGCCGAGGAAATCCTGAAAGAGGCGCTGAAGAAGGACCCGCAGCGGCAGGAAATCTATCTGAAGCTGCTGGAGATCCATGCGCAACACAACAAGCCATCGGCATTTGAAACGGTGGCGAGCGAACTCTACTCGGTGTCCGGCGGCCAGGGCGAGGTGTGGCAGAAGGCGATGGCACTCGGCCGCCAGCTCGACCCAAACAATCCGCTGTTTGCCGAAGCGGGCGGGGCGGCGGCGTTCGCCGCCGCCGCCGCAGAAGGCGAGCACCACGCAGCGGAAGTGGTGAGCACGCCCAGGCCCTCGCCGACCAGCACCGTGCCGGTGGCGCCGACCCTAGCGGCGGAGCGCGTTGCGGAGCCGACTGCCGCCAAGGGCATCGATTTCACGCTCGACGACGACATTTCGCTCTCGCCGAGTTCGGGAGTCGCGCCCGAGCTGAAGACGCCGGCCGCAATCCTGGCCGGAGCGGCGCAGGAGGTGGCGCGGTCGACGCGCGCAGATTCCGGCACCGCGAGGCCGGCGCCGGGTGCCAGGGGCGGCGAGACGAAGACAGCGCCAGTACGCGAGACGATCGCGTTCGAGCCGGAGTCGGTTCCGAAGTTCGACCTCGATTTTAATCTCGACGAACCCTCAAAGCCGGGTCCGCCGATGGCGCCGATGCCGAGCCCGGCCAGTCCGCGGGCTGCGCCCAAGCCAGCGGCCGAACCGGCGCTCGCAGCCGTGGGTGCAAGCGCGCCAGCGCCGCAGCTCACGCGCCCGGCCGCTGCCATCGAACTCGACAAGCTCGACCTTGCTTTCGATCCGCAGCGCTCGACGTTCGAGGACCCGACCCCGTCGGTGCTCGACGGCCAGTGGCATGACGCGGCGACCAAGCTGGACCTCGCCAAGGCGTATCAGGAAATGGGTGACGTCGAGGGCGCGCGCGAGATTCTGCAGGAAGTCCTCCACGAGGGCGACGATCAGCAAAAGGCTGAGGCGCAGGCGCTGCTGTCGAAGCTGGCGTAACGGAACCACACGATAAGAGACGGCGGCGCGACAGGCCGCCGTCTTTTTTTCCTCGATGCGCATCGCGCTCGCACTCGAATACGACGGTGGATCGTTTCATGGCTGGCAATCCCAGGCTGACGGCCGCGGTGTGCAGGACGCCCTCGAGCGTGCGCTCGGCGAGGTGGCCGGTGGCCGGATTGGCGTCGTGGCGGCGGGGCGCACTGATGCGGGCGTGCATGCGACCCTGCAGGTCGCACATTTCGACACCGATGCGCTGCGCCCCGAAACGGCCTGGGTGCGCGGCGCCAACGCGCACCTGCCGGAGACGATCGCCTTGCGTTGGGCGCTCCCGATCGACCCGGCATTCCACGCGCGCTTCACCGCAACCGGTCGCCACTACACCTATCTTCTGCTCAATCGACCCATGCGCCCGGCCCTGCTCAACGGCAAAGTCGGCTGGTACCATCGTCCCCTCGCTGTCGAAGCGATGCGCGCCGCGGCGACGGCACTGCTCGGTCACCACGATTTCTCGGCATTCCGCGCGGCGGAATGCCAGGCGAAGTCTCCGCTGAAGACGCTCGATCGCCTCGACATCACACGGGAGGATGACGTGATCCGCTTCGACCTGCATGCCGACGCCTACCTGCAGCACATGGTGCGCAACATCATCGGCGCGCTCGTCTTCGTCGGCAACGGCCGGCAAGCGCCGGCGTGGATGCACGCCCTGCTCGAAAGCCGCGATCGCACGCACGGCGCACCCACCTTCGCTGCCTCCGGGCTGTACCTGAGCGGCATCGATTATCCGGCGCACTGGAACCTGCCAGCCACGGTGATTCCGGTACAGCTGCCGCGCGGCTGAGGGCGGGCACCATGCGCACTCGCGTCAAGATCTGCGGCATCACGCGTGTAGAGGACGGAATCGCCGCGGCGCACGCGGGCGCCGACGCGATCGGGCTTGTGTTCTGGACCGGTACGCCGCGCTGCGTAACCTTTGGGCAGGCGCGCGCGATCGTCGCCGCGTTGCCGGCGTTTGTCACCGTTGTCGGGTTATTCGTCGATCCGCAACCCGAGGCGGTGCGCGCAGCGCTCGCCGCAGTGCCGCTCGACATGCTGCAATTTCACGGTGATGAGCGCCCGGAACTCTGCGGCAGTTTCGGCCGACCCTACCTCAAGGCAGTACCGGTCCGTCCGGGAGTCGATTTGCTACAATACGCGGCGCGCTTCGACGGTGCACAGGCATTGTTGTTCGACGCGTTTCAGGCCGGCGGGATGCCGGGAGGTACCGGGAAGACATTCGACTGGGCGCAACTGCCGCCGCAGCTGGCGGAGCCGGCGACGCGACGGTTGGTGCTTTCCGGCGGCCTCACGCCACAAAATGTCGCGGCGGCGGTGCGCCAGCTTCGTCCTTGGGCGGTGGACGTCTCAAGCGGCGTCGAGATCACCGAAGCCAACGGCAGCGTACGCAAGGGCGTCAAGAGTTCGACCAAGATCGTCGCGTTCATCCGCGAGGTGCGCAGTGCAGATGGGTGATCCTTCATACAACCTTCCCGACGAGCGCGGTCATTTCGGACCCTATGGCGGCGTGTTCGTTGCCGAGACCCTGATCCATGCGCTCGATGAACTCAGGCACCAATACGCCCGCTATCGTCGCGACCCCGAGTTCGTCGCGGAATTCGAGTACGAACTCAAGCACTACGTGGGGCGGCCAAGCCCGATCTATCATGCCCGGCGCTGGTCCGAGAAACTTGGCGGCGCGCAGCTCTACCTCAAGCGCGAAGATCTCAATCACACCGGCGCGCACAAGATAAACAACTGCATCGGCCAGGCGCTGCTGGCGCGCCGCCTCGGCAAGCCGCGCGTGATCGCCGAGACCGGCGCGGGCCAGCACGGGGTGGCGACGGCGACGGTCGCCGCGCGCTTCGGCATGGAATGCGTCGTCTACATGGGCTCCGAGGACGTCGAGCGCCAGGCGCAAAACGTCTTTCGCATGAAACTGCTCGGCGCGGAAGTCGTTCCGGTTGAGTCCGGTTCGAAGACGCTCAAGGACGCGCTCAACGAAGCGATGCGCGATTGGGTGACCAATGTCGAGAACACCTTCTACATCATCGGCTCGGTCGCCGGCCCCCATCCGTACCCGATGATGGTGCGCGATTTCCAGAGCGTCATTGGCAGGGAATGCCTGACGCAGATGCCCGAACTCACTGGGCGGCAACCGGACATCGTCATCGCCTGCGTCGGCGGTGGCTCGAATGCGATGGGCATCTTCTACCCGTATCTTGCCCATGCAGCGGTCAAACTGGTCGGGGTCGAGGCGGCGGGTGAGGGTCTTGCGACCGGGCGCCATGCCGCGTCGCTCGGCGCGGGTCGGTCTGGCGTGTTGCACGGTAACCGGACCTACCTGTTGCAGAACGCCGATGGCCAAATCGCCGCGACCCATTCCATTTCCGCTGGCCTCGATTATCCCGGGGTCGGACCCGAGCATGCGTGGCTGAAGGACAGCGGGCGCGCCGAATACGTCGCGATCACCGACGATCAGGCGCTTGCGGCGTTCCACGCGTGTTGCCGCATCGAGGGCATCATCCCCGCGCTCGAATCGTGCCACGCGCTGGCCTATGCAGCGCAGCTGGCGCCGACGCTGCCCCACTCGGCGCTGTTGCTCGTCAACCTGTCCGGGCGCGGCGACAAGGACATGGCGACGGTTGCCGAGCGCGCCGGCCTGAAGTTCTATTGCCGTCGGGAATGCGATCCTTCGCAACCCCGCTAAATGGCTGCCGGCCACTTGCCTTGAGCCGTATCGACGCCACTTTCTCCGCGCTGCGTGCGGCCGGACGCACCGCGCTGGTGCCGTATGTGACCGCGGGAGATCCGTCGCCGGCCGTGACGGTGCCTTTGCTGCACGCCCTGGTCACGGCGGGTGCGGACGTGATCGAGTTGGGCGTGCCCTTTTCGGACCCGATGGCCGACGGACCGGTGATTCAGCGCGCGTCGGAGCGCGCGCTGGCGCAGGGCGTTGGCCTGAGCGACGTGCTGGACATGGTTGCGACATTTCGCAGCGCGGACCCGGCGACGCCGCTGGTGCTCATGGGCTATGCGAATCCGATCGAGGTAATGGGCGTCGCACGGTTCGCGGAGCGGGCGCGGAGCGCCGGCGTCGACGGTGTGATTGCCGTCGACTACCCACCGGAGGAGGCAGGCGAGTATGTCGCAGCCCTGACCGCCAACGGGCTCTCGCCGATCTTCCTGTTGTCGCCAACGACGCCCGAAGCGCGGATCATTGCCGTGGGACGCATGGCTCGGGGATACGTCTATTATGTGTCGCTCAAGGGCGTGACCGGGGCGGCGCATCTGGACATCGCCGAGGTGACCGGCAAGCTTGCGGAGATCCGCCGCCACGTCGCATTGCCCGTCGGCGTCGGTTTCGGCATTCGCGATGCGGCCAGCGCCCAGGCGATCGCGGCCCACGCGGATGCGGTCGTCATCGGCAGCCGCATCATCGAGGAAATCGAGGCGGGGCCGGCGCAAGACGCTGCGCATCGCGCGGCGGCGTGGCTGGCGACGATACGCAGCGCGGTCGACAAGGTCGCCAAGCGAGCGGCCTGATCCGGATCGACAGGGAGAAACGATGAGTTGGCTGCAAAAGCTCCTGCCGCCGCGCATCAAGGCGACCCCGGGCGTCAATAAGAAGTCCATGCCCGAGGGGCTGTGGGTCAAGTGTCCGGCATGCGAAGCGGTGCTCTACCGCACCGACCTGGAGAAGAACCTCAACGTCTGCCCGAAATGCGGCCACCACGGCCGCGTCAGTGCGCGCGAACGCATCGAGCAACTGCTTGACCCCGAGGGGCGCTACGAAATCGGCTCCGAGGTCGTACCGGTGGACAGCCTGAAATTCAAGGACACCAAGAAATACCCGGACCGCCTGGTGTTGGCGCTGGAGGAGACAGGCGAGACCGACGCGCTGGTGGTTATGCAGGGCAGCATCAAGTCGGTGCCGCTGGTGATCGCGGTGTTCGAGTTCGACTTCATGGGCGGCTCGATGGGATCGGTCGTCGGCGAACGCTTCGTGCGCGGCGTGCGTGTCGCCTATGAAAACCAGGTGTCCTTCATGTGCATTACCGCGAGCGGCGGGGCGCGCATGCAGGAGGGCGTCAGCTCGCTCTTTCAGATGGCCAAGACAACCGCGGTGCTGCAAGAGCTGACGAAGGCGCAGTTGCCGTTCGTTACGCTGCTGACCGATCCGACCATGGGCGGAGTGTCGGCGAGCTTCGCCATGATCGGCGATGTCGTAATCGCCGAGCCAGGAGCACTGATTGGCTTTGCCGGGCCGCGGGTTATCGAGCAGACGGTGCGAGAAAAGTTGCCCGATGGTTTCCAGCGCGCCGAATTCCTGCTCGAAAAAGGTGCCATCGACATGATCGTCGATCGCCGCCAGCTGCGCGACGAGTTGCCGCGCCTGCTCGCCCTGCTGCAGCGGCAGCCGTTGCCCACGGGCTGACACGGCGTGACCCCGCATCGCGGCTCGTAGCGGCAGCGCCGTGCGGGCCCTGTCCGCCATGAGCCATCCGACCTCCCTCGCCGCGTGGCTCGCCTACCTCGAGACACTGCATCCGAAGCCCATTGCGCTCGGCTTGGAGCGGGTGCGCGTCGTGTACGACAGGCTGGCGCCGGTACCGGCGTGTCCCGTGGTCACGGTGACCGGAACCAATGGCAAGGGCTCGACGGCCGCCTTCCTCGACCGCATGCTGTCCGCCGGAGGATATCGCGTCGGGCTGTACGCCTCGCCGCACCTGCTGCGCTACAACGAACGGGTGCGCATTGCAGGCGCCGACGTTGACGACCCCACCCTGTGCGCTGCCTTTGCCGCGGTCGAAGCGGCGCGCCAGGGTGTGCCACTTACCTACTTCGAGTTCGGGACCTTGGCGGCACTGTGGCTGTTCGCGCGTGCGCGCCTCGATGCGCTGGTGCTCGAAGTCGGCCTTGGCGGCCGACTCGACGCGGTCAATATTGTCGACGCGGACGTAGCGATCGTTACTACCATCGCCATCGATCACACCGATTATTTGGGGCCGACCCGCGAGGATATCGGGCGCGAGAAAGCCGGTATCTTCCGCCCCGGCCGGGTGGCTGTCTGCGCCGACCGCGATCCGCCGGCCGCGCTCATCGGGCACGCCCGGGCAATCGGCACGCCCCTGCTGCGACTCGGCGTAGATTTCGGCTACGTTGCACAGGCCAATCAGTGGGGCTATTTCGGGCCGGGCGGCGCCCGCCATGGACTGCCCTATCCGGCGCTACGCGGCGCCTACCAACTGGCGAACGCCGCGACTGCGCTGACCGCGCTCGAGGTGCTACGCGAGCGGCTGCCTCTCGGCATGGGCGCGGTGCGCGAGGCGCTGGTCGGCATCGAATTGCCGGGCCGGTTCCAGGTTTTACCGGGGCGGCCGGTGACCGTGCTCGACGTCGCCCACAACGCGCAGGCGGCGCAGGCGCTTGCCGACAATGTGGCGATAATGGGGTTTCATCCGCGCACCGTGGCGGTGTTCGGCATCATGGTCGACAAGGATATCGACGCAGTGATCGCGGCGCTCAAGCCGCGGGTGGATCAGTGGATGGTCGCAACCCTGCCGCCGCCGCGTGGCGCCCCGGCGGCGCACCTGCGTGCGCGCCTCGAGCAGGCCGGCGTGGCGGCTGACGCAGTGCAGACCTTCGACAATCCGGGGAAGGCGTACCTGGCGGCGCGAGAGATCGCCGCCGAAGCTGATAGAATCATCATTTTTGGCTCATTTCTGACCGTTGGGGCGGCGCTTGCGCAGCCCCGCGGACGTGGCGCGTAAAGCTTTCTTGATGGCAACTCGCTCCGATGCCCCCGAACCTCAAGTCGACGAACTGAGGCGCCGCGCGCGCCGTCGGCTCGTTGGCGCCGTTGTTCTCGCGCTCGCCGCGGCGGTCCTGCTGCCGCTGCTTCTGGAAAGCGAGCCCAAGCCTCTCGGCGACGACGTCTCGATCCAGATTCCGCCGATCGACACCGGGAAGTTCATCAATCCGCTATCGTCTGGCAAGGCACCCGACCCGAAGGTAAAAGGCGGCACCACCGCCAGCAAGAATTCGGCCGAGCTTCCCGTGCCGCCTTCCGGCGTGCCAGCGCCGGCGGCACTGCCGACGCCCAAACAAGGCGCGGCGGGTAGCGAAGCCCCCGCGTCGGCCGCGGCGCCGGCCATGCCGACGCCGGCGCCGCCGGCGCCAGCGGCGCACCGCCGCCGACCCCGAGCCAGGTCGCCGCGAGCGCTGTGCCCGATGCCACGACGCAGGTCCCGGCGCCACCTGCCAGGGTCGACGCCGCTGGCACCGGCGCCGCCTACGTCGTGCAGGTGGCCGCGTTCTCCGACCACTACGGCGCAAGTTCGCTCGCCACCAAGCTCAAGCGCAGCGGCTTTCCCGGGTACACCGAGGCGGTGACGACCGCCAAAGGCACGATGCTGCATCGGGTACGCGTCGGCCCTTACGTATCGCGCGAAGCCGCCGACGCGGCGTCTGGTCAAGCTCAAAGCGGCGGGATTCAGCGGCATGGTCGCCCACGTCGGATGACCGCGTTTGATTTCATGGTCATCGGCGTCGTCGGCCTGTCGACGGTGTTGGCGTTCATGCGCGGCTTCGTGCGCGGTCTTCGTGTCCCTTGCGGCGTGGGTCCTGGGTGAGTGGGCGCCGTCCGCTTCTCGGAAGTCGTCGGCGGCATGCTGCCCGATTTCGGCGAGACGCCGGCGACGCGCTACATCGTGGCTTTCGTCCTGATCCTGGTCGGAGTGCTCATCGTCGGCGCGCTCCTTGGCTACCTGTTGTCTCGACTCCTGCGGGCCGTGGGATTGGGCTTCCTCGACCGGATGCTCGGCGCAGTCTTCGGCGCGGCCCGTGGCCTGCTCATCGCGGTGATCCTGGTGCTGTTCGCCGGGCATGACCACGGCGCCGAGGACGGATTGGTGGCAGAATTCGCTGACAAGCCCCCCGTTGACCATGGCGGCGCTGACGTTGCGGCCATGGCTGCCGAAGGCATGGGCGGATCGTATCGATTACAGCCCAAGGGAACGCCGACCGGCCAAATCGGTCGTAAAGGCTCCACGCCAAAGCGGGGATCTAGCGACACCATGTGCGGTATCGTCGGCGCGGTAACCCATACCCCGGTCAATCAGCTCCTCTACGACGGGCTGTTGCTGCTGCAGCATCGCGGCCAGGACGCGGCCGGGATCGTGACCAGCGAAGGCCCGGTGTTCCATATGTACAAGGGCGCCGGCTACGTACGCGATGTGTTCCGCACGCGCAACATGCGCGAGCTCTCAGGCAATGCGGGCATTGGCCACTGTCGTTATCCGACCGCGGGTTCTTCCTGGTCGGACCTGGAATCGCAGCCGTTCTATGTCAATTCACCGTTCGGCATCACTCTCGCGCACAACGGCAACCTGACCAACAGCGAGGCCCTCAAGCGCGAGCTCTTCCAGCTCGACTTCCGCCATGTCAATACCAATTCGGATTCCGAGGTTCTGCTCAACGTCCTGGCGCTCGAGCTCGAACGCGCGGCACATCACGCCAGGCTGGATGCGAACGCGATCTTCACCGCGGTCGCTGCCGTGCATCGGCGCTGCCGCGGAGCGTACGCGATCGTCGCCATGATCGCCGGCTACGGGTTGCTCGCCTTTCGCGACCCGTACGGTATCCGTCCGCTCATCATTGGGGTCAACGAGGCGATGGGCGGTACCGAATACGTCATTGCCAGCGAGTCGGTCGCGCTCGAAGCGCTGGGCTTCTCGGTGTTGCGCGACGTTGCGCCCGGCGAGGCAATCTGGATTGACCAGACGGGCCGCTTTCACGCGCGGCAGTGCGCCGACGACCCGCGCCTGTGCCCCTGCATCTTCGAATTCGTCTATCTGGCGCGTCCGGATTCGGTCATGGATGGCACCTCGGTATACGAGTCGCGTCTGCGCATGGGTGGCGAACTGGCACGGAAGATCGCCGGCATCCCTGCTGCGCAGGACATCGACGTGGTGATCCCGATCCCGGACTCGAGTCGGCCTTCCGCGCTTGAGCTGGCCAACAACCTCGGCCTGAAATACCGCGAGGGTTTCGTCAAGAATCGCTATATCGGCCGCACTTTCATCATGCCGGGCCAGGCGATCCGCAAGAAGAGCGTGCGCCAGAAACTGAATCCGATGGGCGTGGAGTTCAAAGACAAGGTCGTGCTGCTCGTCGACGATTCGATTGTGCGCGGCACGACCAGCCGCGAGATCGTATCGATGGCGCGCGACGCCGGAGCGCGCAAGGTCTACTTCGCGTCGGCGAGCCCGCCGGTGCGTTTTCCGAACGTTTACGGCATCGACATGCCGAACCAGCGCGAGCTGATCGCGACCGGACGCACCGAAGCCGAGATTGCCCAGGAAATCGGCGCCGACTTGCTGATCTATCAGGAGCTTGAGGCCTTGAAACGCGCGGTGCGCGCCGTCAATCCCAAGCTCAAGGAATTCGAGGCATCCTGCTTTGATGGTTACTATGTCACCGGCGATGTCACCGCCGACTACCTGTCGCATCTCGCCGCAGAGCGCGATGAATCGCGGGGCGACGCGGACGCCGACTTAGTCCTCGAATCGCGGGCCGTCGTGGGGTAGGAGGCTTTGACCGTACGCTCGACAAAGCGAGGTCCGCTCCAGCCCGGGAATGCCGGGCGGGGCACACGAAACCCGTTTGGCGCAGGCCCGACGGGTTTTTTGTTGGCCTGGCGCTGGATGGTTTCCTCTGACGTCAGGCGGGAATGACCATGAGCAATTTGCACCCGGGTCGCGGCTTCACCACCGCGATCCTGCATTCGGATCGCGCGGCCGCGATCGAGCATGGCTCGCTGCACAAGCCGCTGCATCTTTCGGTCGCGTACGGCTATCGCAGCGCGCGCGAACTGGCCGCCGTCTTCCAGGGGCGAGCCCAAGGCTACGCGTACGGCCGCCAGGGCAATCCTACGGCAACCGCGCTCGAGGAGAAGATCAGCCGCATGGAAGACGGCGTCGCCACGGTCTGTTTCGGCACCGGCATGGCGGCTATCGGTGCCATCATGGTCGCGCTGTTGCGAGCCGGCGACCATGTTGTCGCGAGCGCATTCCTGTTTGGCAACACCAACAGCATGTTCGAGACGCTGGCGACGCAGGGCATCGAGGTCGCCTTCGTCGACGCGACGGATGCGCGCGCCGTCGAAGCCGCGGTGACGCCGGCTACTCGGCTGGTATTCGTCGAGACGATCGCCAATCCGCGCACCCAGATCGCCGATCTCGAACGCATCGGCGAGCTCTGCGCGGCGCGGGGGTTGATCTACGTTGTCGACAACACCATGACTTCGCCGTATCTGTTCCGACCCAAGGCGGTCCGGGCGAGCCTCGTCGTGAACGCGCTGACCAAGTACATCGGCGGGCACGGCAATGCGCTCGGCGGCAGCATCACCGACACGGGCAATTTCGACTGGACTCGGTTTCCGAACTTATACGACGCCTACAAGAGCGCCAAGCCGGCAGTCTGGGGCATCACGCAACTGCGCAAGAAAGGCCTGCGCGACTGGGGCGGAACGCTCGCCCCAGAGCAGGCACATCATCTCGCCGTCGGCGCCGAAACGCTCGCGTTGCGCCTGGAAAGGGCATGCGCTAATGCGTCGGCGCTGGCGGAGCTCTTAGCGGACCACCCCAAGGTGCGCGCGGTGTACTACCCCGGACTGCCGGGGCACCCGCAACATGCGCTGGCGCGGGCGCTATTCAGGGGCTTCGGTGCCCTGTTGTCGTTTGAACTCGATCCCGAACTGGACTGCTTCGATTTTCTCGATCGGCTGCAAAACGTGGTCCTGTCATCGAACCTGGGCGATAACCGAACGCTGGCGATACCCGTCGCGCACACGATCTACTGGGAGATGGGACCGGAACGGCGCGCGAGTATGGGCATCGCCGACTCGCTGATCCGCCTATCGGTGGGAATCGAGGACCGCAACGACCTGATCACCGATTTCACCCAGGCTCTCGGGTAGTTTCCCCCGTGCTCAAATCGGCCGCGGCGTAATCGCATCCGGCGCGACCTCGAGGTAGCTGCCGGCTCGGTACCAATCCGCGAGCACATAGCGTTCGCAGGCACGGCCATCGACGGTTAGTGCGTGCCGCGCCGGTCGGTGGGTGTGGCCATGGATAAGTCGCGCAACCCGATGTGCCCTCATCGCGGCGGCGACCGCCTCGGCATTGACGTCCATGATTGCCTCGGCCTTGCCAGCAGTCGCGCGCCGGCTGCCGGCACGAAGCAGGACGGCGATGGTGCGGCGCACTGCGTACGGCAATCCTGTCAGGCGCTCCCGGTACGCCGGATTCTGCCAGAAGGCGCGCAGGCGCTGATAGCCGACATCGTCGGTGCACAGCTGGTCTCCGTGCATGATAAGGGTCGGCGTTCCGTGCAGGTCATGAACGACGGCATCCGGCAGCAGGGTCGCGCCGGCTGTCTCCGCGAAGCGCTCGCCGAGCAGGAAATCGCGGTTGCCCCGCTGCAGGTACACGGGTGTTCCTGACGCCGCCAGCGCGGCCAGAGCGAGGGCGACCCCTGCCGCGAGCGGCTCCCGCAACTGGTCGTCGCCCACCCAGGCGTCGAACAGATCCCCAAGCACATACAGTGCGGCGGCACCGCGCGCGCGCCCTGGAACGAGCGCATGGAATGCCGCCACAAGCTCGGGCCGCTCCGGCGCGAGATGAAGATCGGAGATGAATAATGCCGGCGCCATCGCGACCGCAAAGCGCTAAGGCGTTTCTTCGGCACGCTCGATGATCACGTCCTGTGTCGGCACGTTCTGGTGTGCGCCGCGATTGCCGGTGGGCAAGGACTTGATGCGGTCGACGACGTCGGTGCCAGACGCAACACGGCCGAACACGCAATAGCCCCAGCCGCTGGCGTCGGGCGAACGATGGTTGAGGAAATCGTTATCCGCGACGTTGATGAAGAACTGCGCTGTTGCCGAGTGGGGATCGCCGGTCCGTGCCATGGCCACGGTGTAACGCTCGTTCTTGAGCCCGTTGCGGGCCTCGTTCTCGATTGGCGCGCGGGTGGTCTTCTGTCGTAAATCGGGCGTCATGCCGCCACCCTGGATCATGAAGCCGTCGATGACGCGATGAAACAGCGTGTTGTCGAAGTGGCCGGCGCGCACATAGTCGAGGAAGTTGGCAACAGTCTTGGGCGCGCGCTCGGCATCGAGCTCGAGCGTGATCTTGCCGTGATTGGTGTGGAGCACGATCATGTCAGGGCGCCGCGACGACCGTGGCCGACTTGATCAGCACGCGCTCGACAGGCACGTCCTTCGGAAACGGACCGCCGGCGCCGGTCGGCGCCGCGGCGATCTTGTCGACGACGTCCATGCCGGAAATCACCTTACCGAACACGGTATAGCCGTATCCCTGGGGCGTCGACGCGCGGAAGTTCAGAAACTTGTTGTCGCCGACGTTGATGAAAAACTGCGCCTTTGCCGAGTGCGGGTCGGAAGTGCGGGCCATGGCGACCGTTCCAGGCACGTTGAGCAATCCCGCCTTGCTGCTCTGCTCGGCTTCGTTGGGGACCGGGGCATTGGTCGGTTTTTCCCGGAAGTCAGTGGTGTAGCCTCCGCCCTGGATCATGAACCCTCGGATCACGCGGTGGAATTGCGTGCCGTCGTATTGCTTTGCCTTTACGTAGGCAAGAAAGTTTTCGACCGTCTTTGGCGCGGCGTCCGGATAGAGCTCGATGCGGAACTTTCCGGCGGTCGTGTCGAAATCAACCTGCGGGTTGGCCGCGTGGGCAGTTGCGGCGAGGGCCCCGAAGGCCACGGCGGCGAACATGCTGAACAAATGGCGGTACATAGGCGACTCCTTCTTGGTCGTGATTGGAACGAGCAGATTCATGGATGCGGCGGCGCCCCCTGGCACAGCCTACTTGCCCTTTGCCGGAGGTGCCGGTTGCGGTACGGTGGGCTTGGGTGCCGTGCTCGACGGCGGGACGGCAAACAGGTCGCGGACCAGCACGAGCTTGCTTTGCGCGCTCTTGTTCGTTTTGTCCAGGGCAACAGCCCGATCGTACTCCGCACCGGCAAGCCGGACATAGATGTCGCCCAGGTTCTCGTGGGCGATGGCGTAGTCCGGGCGCGTCACCAGAGCGGTCTCGAGCGCCTTGCGCGCCTTGTCGTATTCGCCGCGCTGGGCCCAGATCACCGCCAGATTGTTGTACGGTTCCGGCAGTTCCGGGTAATCCTCGTTAAGGCCCTGAAACGTGGCGATGGCAGCGTCCGTCTCGCCACGGTCGTTCTGCACGACGCCCTTCAGGAATCGCGCTTGCGGATTCTTGGAGTCGGTGGCGAGCACGGCGTCGATCTTTGCCAGCGCCGCCACATAGTCGCCTTCACCGATCAGCCGGGGCGCGTCGGCCAGTTCGGGCGTAAGGCCGGGCGTGCGCTGTGGGACGACGTTCGCCGACGTCGGCGGCGGCGGCGGTGTCTGCTGCGCAATTGCCACCGGCAGCAGCATCGAACACAACGCCGCTGCGGCATATCGAACAACGCGTGCGGTCATCTAGGAATCAGCGGGATCAGGGCCGTCGGGCAAACCAGCGGTGGGCGGCTATTCTAACAGGCCGCCGGTCCCGCCCGCCGCGCGGCCGTGTGCGCCGAGTCGGCGTCAGGCCGGCGGTGGGCCGCCGAACCGAGCGATGGTCGTGTCAATGAGGTAGCGCGCGATGCTGACCGGATTGGGCAACTGCGGCAGCGCATCGAGCGGAAACCAGCGCGCGTCCACGATTTCGTCATCGCAGGGGCGGACTTCACCGCCGGTGTATGCGGCGGTGAAGGCGATCATCAGTGAATGCGGAAAGGGCCACGACTGGCTGGCAACGTATTGCAGCCCATCGACTTCGACCCCGACTTCCTCGCGCACCTCGCGGTGGATGCAGTCCTCGATCGACTCGCCCGCTTCAACGAATCCCGCGAGCGCGCTGTACACGGCGTGTGGAAAGCGGCGGGACCTGGCAAGCAGCAGCTCCCGGTCGCGGGTGACCAGGACCATCATGGCCGGTGATACGCGCGGGTAGGCGACGTACCCGCAGGCCGGACATTGCTTCGCCCGCTCCCCGGGCTTGTCGCGCGTCGGCGTCCCGCAGCGGCCACAGTACCGATGGCTGCGATCCCACTCGGCAATCTGGAAGGACCTTCCCGCAAGCGCGAGCAGCGGATCCGAGAGTCGCAGAAACAGGCTGCGCAAGCCGCACCATTGCCAGTCCGCCGGCTCGGGCGCGTCCGGCGCGACGCCGATGGTGACGCAATCTCGATCTTGGAGGCGGCCGAGGTAAAGCCGCGTCCCGCCGATACCCAGCCGGACGACGTCGCCGAGCTCCGGCAACGTTGGGAGTTCGCCCTGGCGGACGAGAATCTTGTCCTCACGCCATACGAAGCACAGTGCCTGCGCAGCGAGCTCGGACGGGAGAGCATGCCCCGGCACAAAGCCGAGCGGCGTGTTCATCCGCACGCAGCGTCAGCGCAGGAAGCGCTCATCCTTGCCGATGACGGTGAGTTCGACGAACTTCGATCCGCTGTGGTCGGTCGGAGAGAAGTTGACCACGAAGCCGCCAACGTCGAAGTCGCGGATCTGTTCCATGGCGGCAATGAACCGCTCGCGCGTCAGATCCTGACCCGTACGCCGCAGGCCCTCCACCAATACCTTGGCGGCGATGAAGCCTTCGAGGCTGGTGAACGAATAATCCTGTTTCCCGGTCGAAGCTTCGAGCAGCTGTTGGTAGTCCTTGACTACGCGCGCCGATAAGATTCCAGGGAAACGGTACCACCTGGGAGATTCCCACGCCTCGTCCCGCCGGCCCCGCTTCGTGCGCCAGCGCCTTGCTGCCGACGAAGGACACGTTCATGAACTGCGGGTTGTATCCGGCCTTGCGCATCGCCTTGATGAACGCGGCGCAGGACTTGTACGCGGAGATCATCACGACGCCCTGCGGGTCGGCGCTGCCAATCGCCTTGACGGCAGCGGCAACGTCGACCGTGTTGCGCTCCACTGTCCCGGTGGCGACGATCTTCAGGTTGCGCCTCTGCATCGCGCGTTCCACGCCCGCCAGTCCGGCCTTGCCGTAGTCGTCGTTCTGATAGAACACCGCGATGCTGATTTAGGGTCTGCCCGACGAGCTGGCCGACGATCTTGTCAGTCTCGTCGAAGTAACTCGCGCGAATGTTGAAGATGTAGCGATTGAGAGGGTTGCGCAGCGATTCGGCACCGGTGAACGGTCCGACAAAAGGTACGCGCGCGGCGGTGAATATCGGTTTCGACGCGTTGGACGTCGGCGTTCCCACGTACCCGAAGAGCAAAAAAACGCCTTCGTCGATTAGTTTCTTGGTATTGGCCGCCGCGCGATCGGGCTCGTAGCCGTCGTCGAGCGAGCGCAGCTCGATCTTGCGGCCGTTGACGCCACCGGCCGCGTTGATCGCCTGAAAATACGCCATCGCCCCAGCTCGCATCTCGGTCCCCAGTTCGGAGGCGGGACCCGAGAATGCGGCCGACTGGCCGATGACGATCGTGGTCGAAGTCACGCCCGGTTCGGCGCTGGCGGCAAATGCCGTCGCGGCGAGAAGGGCGCCGCCAAGCCATGTCCAGTGGCCTTTCATCGGGCCTCCATGCGTTGGTCCGCCCGCGCGTGGCGGTAACGCGTCTAAAGGCGCGTCGACATCGAGGCCGACACGCCATGCTTCCTTGTTGCTGATCGGCAGAGGCATGATTGTCTCCGAGGGTAGTTCCAAGGGCACGCAGCGGCGGCCGACGGGTGCGCCTATCATAGGCGATTCCCGGCGCCGTGCAAACGCGAGGCATGCGCCGCGTCACGGCCGCGGGGCGCCGAGGCGAGGGGTTATAATGCGTGCCGATCGGAGCGAATGCAGGCCATGGAAGCCGAACAGATCAATCAAATCGCCAACAGCCTCGCCGGATTGCAGCAGCGCGCTGCCGACCTGCGGAGGTATCTTTGACTTCGATGCGCAATCGCAGCGGCTGACGGCGGTAGCCCACGACCTGGAAGATCCGCAAGTCTGGGCCGATCCGAAGCGCGCGCAGGAGCTGGGGAAGGAAAAGAAGCAGCTCGAGAACGTGGTGGGGACGCTCTCCGGGCTCGGCCAGAATCTGAAGGATGCCGGTGAGCTGTTCGAGCTCGCGCGCGGCGAAGGGGACGATGACACGCTGCGGGCGCTGCAGACCGATGTGCGGGAGCTGGAGAGCACCGTTGCCGCAATGGAATTCCGTCGGATGTTCAGCAACCCGATGGACCCCAATCCATGCTTCATCGACATCCAGGCCGGGAGCGGTGGCACCGAAGCGCAGGACTGGGCGGCGATGCTGCTGCGCATGTACTTGCGCTACTGCGAGCGCAAGGGCTACAAGGCCGAGATCCTCGAGGAGTCCGACGGCGAAGTCGCCGGCATCAAGAGCGCCAGCGTCAAGGTGATCGGCGACTATGCCTACGGCCATCTGCGCACCGAGACGGGCGTGCACCGCCTGGTGCGCAAGAGCCCATTCGACTCCAATGCGCGTCGGCACACGTCGTTCGCCAGCGTGTTCGTGTACCCCGAAGTCGACGAAACGATCGAAGTCGAGATCAATCCCGCCGATCTGCGCATCGACACCTTCCGCGCCTCCGGCGCCGGCGGCCAGCACATCAACAAGACCGACTCGGCGGTACGCATCACCCACCTGCCGAGCGGCATTGTCGTGCAGTCCCAGACCGACCGCTCGCAGCACCGCAACCGCGCCGAAGCGATGGCGATGCTCAAGTCGCGGCTGTACGAGCTGGAAGTGCGCAAGCGACAGGCCGAGCAGCAGAAGCTCGAGGACGCCAAGACCGACATCGGCTGGGGTCACCAGATCCGCTCCTACGTGCTTGACCAGTCGCGGATCAAGGATCTGCGCACCAACGTCGAGGTCGGCAATACCCAGGCGGTCCTCGACGGCGACCTCGACGACTTCATCGCCGCGAGCCTGAAGCAAGGAGTTTGACGTGAGCGAGCCGGGCGACAAGCCACCTCCCGCCGGTGATGAGAACCAGATCATCGCCGAGCGGCGCGCCAAGTTGCGCGCGTTGCGCGAACACGGCCCCGCATTTCCCAACGACTTTCAGCGTGACGCGCTCGCGGCTACGCTGCACGAGGCGCACGACGGCGGAATCCGACGAGGCGCTCGAGGCCGCGGCGCATTGCCGTGGCGGTCGCCGGGCGGATGGTGCTCAAGCGTGTCATGGGCAAGGCAAGCTTCGCGACGCTGCAGGACATGAGCGGCCGGATCCAGCTCTACGTCACCGCCGACGCGGTCGGAGCGCAAGTGTACGAGGCGTTCAAGCATTGGGACCTCGGCGACATCGTCGGTGCCCGCGGGGCGCTGTTTAAGACGCGTACCGGCGAGCTGTCGGTTCGTGTCACTGAACTAAGGCTGCTGGCTAAGGCGCTGCGGCCGCTGCCCGAGAAATTCCACGGGCTCATCGATCAAGAGACCAAGTACCGGCAGCGCTATGTCGACCTGATTACCAGCGGCGACTCGCGGCGCGTGTTCATCGCGCGCTCGCAGATCGTACAGGCGATCCGCGAGTTCTTCGTCGCCCGCGGCTATCTCGAAGTCGAGACGCCGATGATGCACCCGATCCCCGGCGGCGCCGCGGCGCGACCGTTCGTCACGCATCACAACGCGCTCGACACCGAGCTGTACCTGCGCATCGCGCCGGAGCTCTACCTCAAGCGGCTGGTTGTCGGCGGCCTGGAGAAGGTGTTCGAGATCAACCGCAATTTCCGCAATGAAGGCATTTCGACCCGACACAACCCCGAATTCACGATGCTCGAATTCTACGAGGCTTATCGAGATTATCGCTATCTGATGAATCTCACCGAGGAATTGCTGCGCGCGGTTGCGCGCAGGGTCGTCGGCAGCACGAGCATCGAGTACCAGGATGTGCCGATCGACCTCGGCGCGCCTTTCGAACGGCTGACGATGGCCGAGGCGATCGCCAAGCATCATCCACATTACGCGCTTAGCCGAGCTTGGTAGCCCGGAATACCTGAAGGCAGCCCTGGCCGCACTTGGCGTCGACGCGCTGCCGACCGACAGCACGGGCGTGCTGCAACTGAAGCTCTTCGAAGCGACGACCGAGGAGAAGCTGGTGCAGCCGACATTCATCGTCGCCTATCCGACCGATGTCTCGCCGCTCGCTCGCGCCAGCGACGGCGATCCGACGATCACCGATCGCTTCGAGCTGTTCATCAGCGGGCGCGAGATTGCCAACGGCTTCTCCGAGCTCAACGACCCCGAGGATCAGGCGGCGCGCTTCCAGCTGCAGGCTCGCGGCCAAGGAAGCCGGCGACGCCGAGGCGATGCACTACGATGCGGACTACATCCGCGCACTGGAATACGGCCTGCCGCCGACTGCGGGCGAGGGACTCGGCATCGACCGCCTGGTGATGCTGCTGACTGACGCGCCGTCCATCCGCGACGTGATCCTGTTCCCGCAGCTCAAGCCAGAGGGGTAGGCGGGGATGGTGCGTTTCGCCGGGTCGCTGGTCAGGACGGCTCGCTCGGGATGACGTCCCGCGACCTGTTCACGGGTAGGCTGGCGGGGTAAGGCCATATACCCTATCTAGGTATCTTGGCGTATACCACGCCGGGGTATAGGCTCGCGACGTGGACTCGGTCACTGCCAGCTTATCCTTGCCGCCCGAGCGCGCTTCGGCGCAGGTCGACCTCGCGCTGGAGGGCATGACCTGCGCGGCGTGCGCAGCGCGAATCGAAAAGGCGCTCAATCGCGTCCCCGGGGTGGTCGCCGCGGTCAACTTCGCCACCGAATCGGCGCGGGTGCGCTACGACCCGGACCAGGCCAATCGGCGGTGCGCTGCTTGCCGCGGTCGAACGTGCCGGCTACCGAGCCCACGTCAAGCGCGACGCTCGGCGCGGAGCGGCGAGACGATGAGGCGCGCCGGCTTGTCGCTTACGCGGCGCTGAAGCGGGAATTTATCGTCGCGGTCGTGCTGACCGTGCCGCTGATTCGTGCCGATGCTGCCGATGCTTTGGCCTGGCGCCCTGGCGGGCGGCGCGGAACACGCCGAACTTCTGCCGCGCTGGCTGCAGCTTGCGCTGGCGACCCCAGTGCAGTTCTGGATCGGTCGTCGCTTCTATGTCGGTGCGTGGCACGCTCTGCGCGGCGGCGGCGCCAACATGGACGTTTTGATCGCCCTGGGCACGACGATGGCGTGGGCATTGAGCGCCGTGGTGACCGTCCTCGAGCTCCACGACCAGCACGTTTATTTCGAAGCCGGGGCAGCGGTGATCACGCTGGTGCTGCTAGGGAAGCTGCTGGAGGCGCGGGCGCGGGCGGGTACCTCCGCGGCGCTGGAGGGACTGCTGCGGCTGCAGCCCAAGATCGCGCGCGTGGTGCGCAACGGCTTGGCGGACGAGGTCCCGCTTGCCGAGGTTGCGGTTGGGGATCGCGTGCTGGTTCGGGCCGGCGAAAGTGTTCCGGTCGACGGCATCGTGCGCGAAGGGCAATCGAGGTCGACGAGAGCATGCTGACCGGCGAGTCGCGGCCGGTGGTCAAGGCGCCTGGGGTCGCGCGTCCACGCCGGCACGCTGAACCAAGAGGGTCTGCTTGCCTGCGAGGCGACCGGCGTCGGCGAAGCGACCCTGCTCGCGGGCATCGTGCGGCTGGTCGCGGAAGCGCAGGGATCGAAGGCGCCTATCCAGCGGCTCGCCGACCGGGTCTCTGGCGTATTCGTTCCGATCGTGATCGCCGTCGCGGTGCGCGACTTTCGTGCTCGCGTGGTGGCTTGGGCGCGACGGCGCGCAGGCGCTAATCGATGCGGTCGCCGTGCTCGTCATTGCCTGCCCTTGCGCGCTGGGCCTGGCGACCCCCACTGCGATCATCGTGGGCACCGGGCCGCGGCGCACAGCTCGGCGTGCTGATCAGGAATGCCACCGCCTTGGAGAATGCGGGCCGGCTCAAGACGCTCATTGTCGACAAGACCGGCACGTTGACTGAGGGCAAGCCCGAGGTGACCGACGTGCTGCCCGCCGACGGCACGACGCGCGCCGACGTGCTGCGCGTCGCGGCGAGCCTCGAGCAGGGAGTCGACGCATCCGCTCGGCGCGTGCGCTGCTCGCGGCGGCGCGCGCGGAGGGCGTGGAGCCGGAACCGCTGGCGAGTTCTCAGCTTGCGCCCGGCAAGGGGGTGCGCGGTCGCCTCGCCGGGAGCGCCGCCGGGAGGCGTTCCTCGGCTCGCTCGACTACCTTGCCGAACAAGGCGTTGCCTTGGACGTCGGCACCGGTCGCGGCGCTGCAACGCGCGGGCAAGACGCTCGTCGGCGTCGCGCGTCAGCGGCCGCGCGTGCTCGGCCTGATCGCGCTCGCCGACCGCATCCGGCCGACTGCCGCATCGGGCGTCGCGCACCTGCGCGCAGCCGGAATCGATGTGGTCATGCTCACCGGCGACAATGCCGCCGCGGCGCGGGCCGTTGCCGACCAGGTCGGGATCGCGGACTACCGCGCCGGTGTGTTGCCCGCCGCCAAGGCCGACGCGGTGCGCGCCCTGAAGAGCCAGGGCATCGTCACCGGCATGGTCGGGGACGGCATCAACGATGCGCCGGCGCTCGCCGCTGTCCGACGTGAGCTTCGCCATCGGCGCCGGCTCGGATATCGCGATCGAGGCTGCGGACATCACCCTGATGCGGCCGGACCTCGACGCAGTTGTCGATGCGATCCTGCTCTCGCGCGCGACCGTGGCAAAGATCCGGCAGAACCTGTTCTTCGCTTTTGTGTACAACGTGCTCGGCATTCCCCTGGCGGCGCTCGGGCTGCTGCACCCCGCGTTCGCGGGCGCGGCTATGGCGGCGAGTTCGGTGTCGGTCGTCGGCAATGCGCTGTTGCTCAGGGGCTGGAAGCCGCGGCGGTAACGGCAATCAAGGAGAGCTGCATGCAAACAGTCACTTTGAAAGTCAACGGCATGACCTGCGGCGGTTGCGTGGCGAGCGTTACCCGTGTGCTGCGCGGCCTTCCCGGCGTCGGCAAGGTTGCGGTTGCGCAGGAACCGGGAACGGCGCTGGTTACCTACGATCCGCAGCGTACGGGGCCACCGGCGTTCAAGCGTGCGGTCGAGGATGCAGGCTATGAAGTCGCAAACTGAGCCGACGCCAAAACGCGTGGTCGCGCAGCCGCCGGTCCCCCGCCGCGACAAGACAGCGCTGGCCAAGCGATTAAACCGCATCGAAGGCCAGGTGCGCGGCATCCGCCGCATGATGGAGGAGGACCGCTACTGCATTGACGTGCTGACGCAGGTCAGTGCGGTGCAGGCGGCGCTCGACGCCCTCGCACTGCAGCTGCTCGAGCAGCATCTGCACGGCTGCGTGCAGCAAGCGGTCCGATCCGGTGCAGGCGACCGCGCGATCCAGGAAGCGCTGGGTGTGATCCGCAAATTCGCGCGCTAAGCGGTGGGGCCTATTTGCGTATTGCGCTCGATCCACTGCGCGAAAGATTGCAAGAACTTAGTCAGGAAATCGCGCACCGAGTCGTCAATCAGTTTCCCGCTTTCGTCGAAAAGCTTGGCGGCATTGCCGATGTAGGCTTCCGGTTGTGGCATCGCGGGAACATTCAGGAAGACCAGCGACTGGCGCAGGTGATGATTGGCGCCGAAGGCACCGACCGCGCCCGGAGAGAGGCTGATCACCGCGCCGGGCTTGGCATTCCACGCGCTCTTTCCGTACGGCCGGGAGGCAATGTCGATCGCATTCTTGAGTACGCCGGGAACGGAACGGTTATATTCGGGCGTGACGAACAGCACCGCGTGTGCCTTTTGCACACGCTCCTTGAAAGCCACGGATGTCGCCGGAGGACTCGCGTCGTCGTCCTGGTTGTACAGCGGTAGCCGCTCTGATCTCGACGATCTCGAGCTTGAGTGGCGGGGGCGCCATGGCGATCAGCGCGTTGGCGAGCTTGCGATTGAACGATTCCTTGCGCAGGCTGCCGACGAATACAGCGACATCGCGGGTCGTGCTCATCAGAATCCCTTTCCAGATCTTCGCAAGACTGCGCCGACCGCAGTCTATCCGAGGCGAACATTATAAAGGCAGCGACCCAATCCGGTGGCGCGCGCCCCACCAGTGGTTTGCCTGCGCCGCGTTGGCGATGGCATAATCGCAACCCGCGGGGTGTAGCGCAGCCTGGTAGCGCGCTTGCTTTGGGAGCAAGATGTCGGGAGTTCAAATCTCTCCACCCCGACCAGACGGCGGGTCGACTTCAAGTCGCGGCTTTTCGATGCACAGGGCGCCCGTAGCTCATTTGGATAGAGCACCGGCCTTCTAAGCCGGCGGTAACAGGTTCGAGTCCTGTCGGGCGCGCCACCGTTGCCTGACGGTTTGCAAGACTGAATTCGCGGGGCGTTTTTTTGCCCTTCGCAGCAGGGTCACCCTGGTTGACCAGGAGCTTGCCGCGAATCTGCTTGGTCAGGGTTGCAGGAATTGACAAACCGCTGGCCTCCGGCAGGCAAGCGGAATTAGAAGTTCCAGAAACCGACGCCGGCAACCACCGACGGCTGCTTCCAGTCGAGGCGTATCGCAGGACAGGGTCTGTCCCTTGGGTGCGTGGCCGCGCGGGCCTCAATTGCAGGGGCCGGCTACCGCCCCGGACGGGTACATACTTAGCAAAAATTATCGCACTGACTTTGCCCGCCGAGCGGAAGTCATCGGGCCCTTTGAGCGCTAGGTCAACAGCGAACTCGCCGGAGTAAAGTTCCAAGAGCCCGGCGCCCAGAGTCGTCCGCGCGACGAGTCTAAGGGCATTCCAATCCAACTCGACTCGGCCCGTGCAAACACGGCGCTCGCACCGACGGAGCGAAGCGAGCTGCAAGCAGGTCACCCACGCAATGCGAAGGTTCGTTGGCAATTAATAAGCAGATCGATGCATATGTTGTCCACGCTGCGCGCAGATATCGCTCAATCAATGGATCGAATCGAGCCCGGCGTCCGGCTGCTACAACGCAACTTGATGAGGTACAATTGACACAGACCCTTTCTGCCCTGCAAGCTGGCGGAATCAGGTCGAGTCCTTGTCGGATGCACAACGAATCGACTCGACGTGGCAAGCGGCAAACGATGGTGGCTGTAGCTCAGCTGGTAGAGTCCCGGATTGTGATTCCGGTTGTCGTGGGTTCGAATCCCATCAGCCACCCCAAAATTCAATGTGGGCCAACTGGGCCTTGTGTCTCTCGCTCAACGCCGCCTGCCGCACCGCCTCAAGCTTGAATTGCCTCTAGTCGAGGCGTCCCTCAAAACGCGGGTACCTTCAGTTCGGCTGCGCCGCACCTCACCGGCTGAATGACTCCAAAGAACGTACTCAGGTCAAGGCCGCGTTGACACGATGGTACGGCGCTCACTTGCGCTGCTCTTGAACACGTGCGTCGTCACGCTGTGTACCTTCGACACGCACGCCGAAACCGCGATACCCGACCCATGCGCGGGATCGTTGCTGGCGATGATTGATCGGCCGACCGTTGCCGACAACCCATGCGTGGTCCCGCCGAGCAACGTCGTCATCGAGGGTGGCGCGCAGCGGAGTACGTCCCGCTATGGTGGATGGAGCGTCAATTTTCCCGAAGCAGTCGTGCGCGCGGGCTTCGGTGACCGGAATGAACTCGTGATCGCGGGGCCAAATTATTATCGCCTTGATGGAACCAATCCCTACGTAGCCGGATTCGGCGCGGCTATCGTCGGACTGAAACACGAGCTGGGCTACACCGATCAGTGGCTGGGAGCCGTGGAGGCGCTGGCGACCTTGCCGTCGGGGAGCACAGCATTTGGGAGCCCAAGCCTCGGGGCGGCGGTCAACGGTGTTGTAAGTTATTCTGTGTCCGAGAACGTCGGCCTTTCCCTGATGCTCGGTGTTTCCAGCCAAGCTTTGTCGGGCGCATCTGGCGGGTCGCGCTATGTAAGCGTCAATCCCGATTTCGTGGCCACATGGTCACCAAAAGACGGAGTCCAGTTGTTTGGCGAAGTGTACGGCCAGAGCCGGACGGGACCGGGGGAAGGCCCGGGCTGGAATGCGGACAGCGGCATCCAGTTCCTGGTTTCGCCGAATATTGTTGTTGATGTTGAGGTTGGAACGCGCCTTGCCGGAAACCTAGGCGGATTCGGCCATTACTATGGAGCTGGCTTCGGAGTTCGATTCTGAATTTATGCCAGAAGCGAAACAGATCCGACCGCTCGATGTAATTCTACATTTCTCGCCAAGCAACTGAATTAAAGAGAAAAGTGCCCAGATGGTGATTCCGGTTGCGGTGGTTCGAATCCCGTTAGCCACGGCGATAACCCGTGATTCCACGAGTGCCACTAGCAACTCTGTAGAATATCCTGCGCTCGCCATCGCGGTGTCGCGCTTCCATGAACTCTTGGGGCGTGCCGCCAGCCTAATTCGGAGGTTCTTCGTGTTCGCCAGACTTCTCGTGGTGTTCGTCGCATTATTGTTTGCCGGTGGCGTCACCGCGCAAGGCAAAACGCATATCGACAAGGCGGCAGACCTGCCGCGCTTCAGTACAAGTTTGACGGCAAGATCGAGGATATGGTCCGCGATGACGCCAAGTTCAAGCCATTCGGCGCAGAGGTGCGCCGCGATCTTGAAAGCGTGCTCGCGCAGTACGAGATCGGAGATAGAGCGACGCTGCGGCAGATTCTGACTGAGCTTGCACAGCTCGACATGCTGGACGGCAAGTACGACGCCGCACTGGCGCGCGTGGCACAGGTCAGGGCGCTGGAGGACAAACCGGCCGATAAGCTCCTTTCGGGTATCACCACGCGAGCAGTCGTCGCCGGCCTGCGCGCAAGCCCCGACCGCACTTCGGCGGCAAATCGGGCTGCAGCGGCGCAGTCGATCAAAGGCGAACTCGCAGCGATGCCCTACGATGTGATCTCCAACGAGGCCAAAGAGATTAAGGCCAGTGCCGAGTTGCTCGGCGAAGGCCGCCTGATCGGCAACGTCCGCGAGGTACTGCAGCCGAGCGTCGACAGGAACGGCTCGCTATCGTCTGACCTCGCGCCGGGTCTGGTCCGCATCAAGTACGCGTACAACTTCATCCTGCCGCTTAAGCCAGCACTGATCGATGTCTGGAGCGATTACATCGCCGCGCACAGCGTCGAAAAGCCGGACATCTGGGCGGCGCGCGCGGTGACGCTACCTGCCAGCGGAGCCTACACACCGGTGAAGATTGCCGTGTGGGACAGCGGCGTAGACACCAAGCTATTCCCGAACCGGCTCGCTGGCGCTGCAGGCAGCGTGCCGGTCATCGCATTCGACCGCTACGAGCGGCCGGCCAAGGGCGAGTTGCAGGAAATTCCCGATGCGCTTAAGAGCAAACTGCCACAGCTTAAGTCGCGCCTCAAGGG
Organism: uncultured beta proteobacterium; assembly: GCA_963777455.1. Taxonomy (GTDB): domain Bacteria; phylum Pseudomonadota; class Gammaproteobacteria; order Burkholderiales; family Casimicrobiaceae; genus PALSA-1003. The sequence goes on along the minus strand of CAVZQQ010000004.1, from coordinate 397,725 downwards.
CCTCTCCGACCTGCGCTCGAACATTGACAGCCCCGAGGCGAGCGAAATGAAAAGCTACATGTCGACCCTCAAGCCGGATGAATACAAGGCGTTCGTCGAGGAGATCGGTCTGGCCGGCAACTGGATCCACGGCACGCACGTAGCCGGCATCACGGTGGATGGCAATCCGTATGCGCGCCTCGTCGTCGGCCGAATCGAGTTCGACTGGCACCTTATCCCCGATCCATGCCCGACCCGCGACCTCGCCCTGCGCAATGCGAAGAACGCGCAATCCTACGTCGACTTCTTCAAGCAGCAGGGCGTGCGCGTAGTAAACATGAGCTGGGGTGGCAGCGTGAAGGATTTCGAGGACCAGCTTGAGCTTTGCAACATCGGCAAGACCCCCGACGAGCGCAAGTCGATCGCCCGCGACTACTTCGATATCCAGAAGGATGCGCTGACCAAGGCATTCGCGAGCGCGCCGGAATCCTGTTTGTTACCGCCGCGGGCAACAGTAACGAGGACGCCTCATTTGTCGAGGACATCCCGGCCGGGATCGTGCTGCCCAACCTGCTCACGGTAGGGGCGGTCGACAAGGCAGGGGACGAAGCCTCGTTCACGAGCTACGGCCCGACGGTCAAAGTGCACGCCGATGGCTACCAAGTCGTCAGCGTGATCCCCGGTGGCGAGAAGCTCGCCGAATCGGGCACGTCGATGGCCTCGCCGCAGGTGGTGAACCTGGCTGGCAAGATGCTTGCGATTAATCCTAAGCTAACGCCCCCCGAGGTGATTGCGCTCATCCGCGATAACGCCGACAAAACGGCCGACGGCCGGCGCATCCTGATCAACCCAAAGAAGACCGTCGCTGCTGTGGAGGCGGGCAAGGTTGACTGAGTTCTGCTGGCGTGACCTCGCTGAAGGTTTTTGAGCCCAGCGGAACATCGCTCGGACCCCACTGACGATCGACGCCATTCCGGCGCAGTTGTCTGCTGTCGCTGCCCAGGCCCTGGCGCCGTAACTGCGCCCCGATTGCGCCTGCCAGCTCGATCGTGGATCCGCTGCGGATTCGAAACGGCGGGAGGCGGCGGCGCATCCTGCAGGGTTTTCGCGTACGAGCCTCAGAGCGCGTGGTGCTCGAGTGCCTCCCCCAAGTCGACTGGATGGGCCATCGCGGCCTTGAGCTCATCGCGATTGAGCTCGCGTTCCCAGCGGCTTATAACCACCGTGGCAACGCCGTTGCCAATCAGGTTCGTCAGGGCCCGGCATTCGCTCATGAACTTGTCGATCCCGACCAGAATCGCCAGGGCCTGGATCGGAATGTCGGGGATGATCGTCAGCGTCGCGGCCAGGGTCACGAACCCGGCGCCAGTAACCCCGGACGCGCCCTTCGAAGTCAGCATTGCCACCAGCAGGACGGTCATCTCCTGGCCGAAGGATAGCGGGGTATTCGTGGCCTGCGCCAGGAACAGCGTCGCCAGCGTCATGTAAATGTTCGTACCGTCCAGATTGAAACTGTATCCAAGCGGAATCACCAGGCCGACCACGGACGGGGATGCACCGAGGCGCTGCATCTTCTGGATCATCCGCGGCAGGACGGTCTCCGAGGAGCTCGTGCCCAACACGATCAGCAATTCGTCCTTGATATAGCCTATGAAGCGCAGGATCGAAAACCCTGTCGCCCGCGCGATGGCTCCCAGGACGATCAGCACGAACAGGATACTGGCGAGGTAAAAGGTGACAATGAGCTCGGCGAGATTGCGCAATGAACCCAGGCCGTAGGCACCAATGGTAAATGCCATGGCGCCAAACGCCCCCAAGGGCGCGAGCTTGACGATGATGCCGATGATGCGAAAGAACACTTTGCCTGCGGCGTCGATGGCGCCGTTGACGCGCTGGCCGATTTGGCCTAGCCGCGAAACGGCGATACCGCTAAGTATCGCGATGAGAAGTACCTGCAGTAGATCGCCCTTGGTGAACGCATCGACAAACGTGTTCGGAATTATTGCCAACAAATGGGCGACGACGCCCTCTTCCTTGGCCCGCGTCACGTAGCCAGCCACGGCGTGCGGATCGAGCGTGCTCGGATCGATGTTGAATCCGAGTCCCGGCTTGAGGATTTCACCGACGAGCAGTCCGATGGCGAGCGCGGCCGTAGAGACGACCTCGAAATAGAGCAGCGCCTTGAAGCCAACCCTGCTGACCTTGGCCAGGTCGCTCATCGAGGCAATACCGTGGACGACCGTACAGAAAATCACCGGCGCGATCATCATTCGGATCAGGGCGATGAACGCGTCGCCCAGCGGCTTGAGCTCCGTTCCGGTTTTCGGATAAAAATGCCCCACCAGTACGCCAACGGCAATGGCGACCAGTACCTGGATATAGAGTACGGTGTACCAGGGGCGCGACCGCCGCGGGGCGGCGACGACTGCTTCTTCTTCAGTCTCTGCCATGACGTGCCTCGTTCGACGCAGATGGAACGCCATCGATCGTCGTATCGCGTAGGTGACCACGCGACTGCGGTTCGGGACGGCCGGCCGATGTCCACCGGCCCCGCGCGGGTCCTACGACAGGGGACCCGCCCTCTTACACGCCTTCGATGATGCGGATTTCTCGCTCTGCGCCGTCGCCCAGGGCAACCAGTGCGGCTTGGTAGGCGGCGCTGTCGTGAGTCGCGATCGCTTGCTCGACGCTGTCGAATTCGACCAGGACGGTGCGCTGCTTGAGGCCCAGTTCATAGACCTGTACCGGCTCGCCGCGGGCCAGAAAGCGGCCTCCGCCCGCGGTAATTGCCGGGCCGGCGAGCTTCGCGTAGGCAGCGAGCTTGTCAGGGTTCTTGACCACGCGATAGGCGCTGACCCAATAGGCCTTTGGCATAGCAGTTCCTCTCCCGTTGATTGTTTGCAGCCGAGTATTGAGGGTTTGGTCGAGTCCGTCAACGCTTGCCTGTTGGGCCCGCATCAGGCGCCGGATCCCTCCCGAGGCGGCGCCCCCCGCGGCCCTGCCTGAGCCGTCGATCGGGAGGGGTCTCAATCCCAATCACGCAATAAGCTCGGCAGGACTCAGCCGCGACCCATCACGCCTCAGCGCATTCCCACCTTGGCGTGCGCGATAACGTTCGCGGCATCGCGCGGGGCAGAGCGCCAGTACTGTTTGGGGGCTTGAATCTGCGCCCCAAGCGTCGCGGCGGCATGCCATGGCCAACGCGGATCCCACAGCATCGCCCGCGCAAGCGCCACCATGTCCGCCTCGTGCGCTTTGACGATCGCGTCGGCTTGTCTGGCATCGGTGATGAGCCCCACGGCGACGGTTGGAAGCGACGTCGCCCGGCGAATGGCCTTGGCGAGCGGGACTTGATAGCCAGGGCCCAGGGGAATCTTTTGTGCGGGCGAGATCCCTCCACTCGACACGTCGATCCAGTCGCAGCCCAGGTCTCCAAGGCGGCGTGCGAAAGCGACCGAATCATCGAGCGTCCATCCGCCATCGATCCAGTCGGTAGCGGAAATCCGGACCCCGAGCGGCCGGTCCTGCGGCCACCGCGCGCGCACCGCGGCGAATACTTCCAGCGGAAACCGAATCCGGTTGTCGAACGCTCCGCCGTACTCGTCCTCGCGTTGATTCGACAGCGGCGACAGGAACTCGTGGAGCAGATAGCCGTGGGCCATATGCAATTCGAGCGCGTCGACGCCGATGCGCAGCGCACGGGCCGTGGCATCGACGAACTCGCGTCTGATTTGCGCGAGCATGGCCAAGTCGATCGCCTTCGGCGGCGGCTCGCCGACGAGTTGCGGAATCGCCGAGGGTGCCACCGGAATCCAGCCGCCCCGATCGGCGGGGATCAATTGCCCGCCCTCCCATGGAACCTGCGACGATCCTTTGCGTCCGGAGTGAGCCAGCTGCATTGCCACCGGTATCGCGGGTGCATTGGTGCGCGCGGTCGCGAGCTTTTCATCCAGCGCCTGCTCGCATGCGTCGTCGTAGAGACCCAGACAACCATAGGTGATGCGGCCGGTGGGTGACACGGCGGTGGCTTCGATAGTGAACATGCCGGCCGAGGATTCGAGTAGCTGCCCCCAATGCACGAGGTGCCAGTCGGTAGCGCAACCGTCGACCGCCGAGTATTGGCACATCGGCGACACGATAATGCGATTGGCAAGCGTTAGTTGGCGCAGCGAAAAGGGTGAAAACAGGGACGCGGTCATGGTTCACCAAGGCAGGGTTGGCAAAATCAGTCGGATCGCCAACGGCGCGCCGCCAGGCATTGGCCGCTATCGCCAGACCCGAGCGATTGCGAACGCAGCGTAGTTTAACTATGGCATATCACGGGGCTTTCGGACAAGTCGATCCTGCTCGAAATTCGTGCGCAAAGCGCGCGCGGTGCGCCGCTGCCGGCAAGTCGCGATTGACCGGCCCGACCGAACCGCCAATACTCAAGACTGCATCGTTGAGAAGCCCCTGCAGATTGCGGCTTCCTCAATATCGAACGCAAACGACGCGCTGTCCTATTTGTCCCCTGGAAGGAGACCGGCAATGCCCACGCTACTCGAACCTGTGCGCCCGATCGCGTTGGCAGACATCCGAGCAGCGCGTGGGCGGATCGCGGCAACCATCGTGCGCACGCCCTTGGTAAGGCTTGAACTGGGACCGGGCTACCCGGACATCCGCCTTAAGCTGGAGAATCTGCAGCCTATCAACGCCTACAAGTTGCGCGGTGCAACCAATGCCGTGGCGCTGTTGTCAGAGGCCGAGCGCAAGCAGGGCGTGTGGACTATCAGTGCCGGCAACGCAGGACAGGGCGTCGCGTATGCGGCAAGACAGGCGGGTGTGCCCTGCACGGTCGTCGTGATCGAGACGGCCCCGGAATCGAAGATCGAACGGATGCGGGCGCTCGGCGCCAGACTCGTTCCGGTGCCCTATGAGAAGGCCTGGCAGGCCCTCGAAGACCGTTCGTTTCCCGGAGTCGACGGGACCTTCGTGCACCCCTTCGACGATTATAATTTCATCGCCGGTCATGCGACCATGGGCCTGGAAATTCTGGAAGACGCGCCCGACACCGTGGCCGTGATCGCGGCAATCGGTGGCGGCGGGCTGATCACCGGGGTGGGCAGCGCGCTCAAGGCGCTAAACCCTGAAATTAAGGTGTTTGGTGCAGAACCGGAGACGGCTGCCCCCGCCGCGCTTTCGTTTGCCCGCGGATCACCGCAGGTGTTCAAGGATTGGACCGCGTCGTTCGTCGACGGTGCGGGCGGACAAAGCCTATTCCCGCGCATGTGGGAGCGCATGAAACCCGTGGTCGACGGCTATGTCGTGGTCGGCCTGGACCAGACGAAAAAGGCGATGCGGCTCCTGGCGGAAAAGGCGCGGATTGTTGCCGAAGGGGCGGGTGCGCTGCCGGTGGCGGCCGCCTTGACCGGAAAGGCCGGTCCGGGACCGGTCGTGGCGATCATCTCGGGGGGTAACATCGATCTGAAGAAATTTTGCGAGATCGTCGACTCGGCACGATGAGGTGAACCGCCGGCCTTTGCGATCACCGTTGCCGCAGACCGGCACGACGCGCTCCCCGGATCCAACCGCGCCTGCGACAGGGGTCCGAGACAGCGCCCAGACCACCCTGGGCGAGCACAAGAATTTTTCAGCGTTCCGGCTCGCCAGAGGCGTTGGCGTCCGGCAGGTCCGCATCGCGTGCGGCCTGATCCTGTTTGGCTACTTGCTGTCGCATTTCGCCAATCACGCCCTGGGCAACGTCTCCTATGCGGCGATGGTGGTCGGGCTCGACTATCACATGGCGTTTTGGCGCAACCCGGTCGTGATGGTCGTGTTCTACACCGCGGCGGTCACTCACTGGTTGCTGGGTTTGTGGGCGCTCTATGAACGCCGACAGTTCCGATACAGGGTGCCCGAATTCACCCAGCTCCTGCTCGGGCTTTCGATCCCCTTTCTGCTCGTCACACACTTCGTAGGCGTGCGGCTGCAGTCGCCGTTGTTCGGCCGCGATGTGTACTACGCGCAGGTATTCAATGCCTATTGGGTTCGTCGTCCTTATATGGAATGGGTGCAGTTCACCCTGCTGGTAGTCGCGTGGGTTCACGGCTGCATCGGCCTCTATTTCTGGCTGCGCCTGAAGCGCTTCTTCGCCCGCGCCGCTCCGTACTTGTTCGTCGCGGCGGCGGTGGTTCCGACCCTCGCGCTGCTCGGCTTGATCCAGGGTGCGCGCGAGGTTCTGCAACTCAGTGCACAGCCGGACTGGTACGCGGCCAATCTCGCTCCGCAATACTTCAGCACGCCACCAGAGCGGGCGATGCTCGACGGGATTATCTTTGGGTTCGTAGTCGCCCACGCGACGCTGCTGGGCTTCATTCTCGTGGCGCGCGGCGCGCGCGTGCTACACGAGCGACGCGGCGGTATCATCAGCCTGTCCTATCCGAACGGTGTCACCGTGCAGGTGCCAAAGGGCTTCAGCGTTCTCGAGGCGAGCCTGCGCAACAACCTGCCGCACGCGAGCGTGTGCGGTGGCAAGGCGCGATGCTCCACCTGCCGGATTCGCGTCGTAGGCGACCTGACCCGATTGCCCAGGCCGTCGCACCGGGAGGCCTTTGTTCTCGACCGCGTCGGCGCGAGCATCGACCCCGGCGTGCGACTTGCCTGCCAGTTGCGCCCGGAACACGACATTGCCTTCTTCCTAGTGTTTCCGCCGCAAGTCAACGCGGCTCTGGGGCGAGGGTCGGCCGGGGTACGCGTAGGCGAAGAGCGCTATATCGTCAGCATGTTTGTCGATATGCGTCGTTCCACCGCGATGGCCGAGAAGCGGTTGCCCTTCGACACGGTGTTCATCATCAATCGTTTCCTGGCCGCGGCTTCGAGCACCATCGAGGCCGCCGGCGGTCGGCCGAACCAGTTTGTCGGCGACGGCATCCTGGCGCTGTTTGGTCTGAACAAGGACCCGGCGACAGCGTGCCGGCAGGCGGTCGATGCGGTTACGAGAATCGCCGCGAATGTCGAGCAATTGAACCGCGATCTCGCGCACGAGTTGCGCGAATCGATCCAGTATGGCGTGGGCGTGAACGGTGGCGAGGTGATCATTGGGGACATCGGCTATCGCGAGCATTTCGTGTTTACGGCGTTGGGCGATCCGGTCAACGTCGCGGCGCGGTTGCAAGACATGGCGAAGGAAATCGGGTGCGAAGTGGTGATCGCCGAGGACGTTTGCCAGGCGGCGGGGCTTGCCGCCGATGCCTTGTCGACGCGCGAGATGCCGATTCGCGGCCGCGACAGGTCGATAACAGTCCGCGTTGTAAAACGCGGGCACCTCCTTGCTGGCGTAGCTGGCGACCTGGCTATCGGCTAAGCGCCGAGCACCGCGGTCGTCGGTCCGTCAATAGATCTTCGTGAAATCTCCGTGACGGCCGAGGCCGTTCTTGAAGCGCAGCGCACCGGCTGCGCCATCCTTGACGAGCGCTTCGCGGCCGTTGTACCACTCCTGGATCAGGGCATCGCGAACCGCAAGGCCGTGGCTCTTGATCGCTGAACGGCGATCCGCCCGGACGCATACAGGGGGAAAGGCGGCGATTTCCTGAGCCAGTTCTTCCGCTTTGGCGCGGACCTCGCCGTTCGGTACCAGGTATTCGCAGAGCCCAATTCGCAGGCATTCCTCGGCAGGAACCTTGCGGCCGGTCAGAATGATTTCCAGGGCCCGGCCCCGGCCGACAATGCGCGGCAGGCGCACGGTGCCGCCATCGATCAAGGGTACGCCCCAGCGCCGACAGTAGACGCCGAAGTAGGCGTCTTCCTGCATCACCCTGAAATCGCACCACAGCGCCAGTTCCATCCCGCCGGCCACGGCAGGGCCTGCGACCGCCGCGATGACGGGCTTGTCCAGTTCGAGGCGGGAGGGCCCCAGCGGCCCACGCGGGATCTCGCCGCCGTTGCCGCGGGATCCTGCCGGAGGAATATCCAGCTCCCCGAGCGGATAACTCTCGTGGAGCGTGCTCACGTACTTCAGATCCCAGCCGGCGCAGAACGCGCCACCCTCCCCGTAAAACACGGCCACGCGTGCCGCGTCATCCGCGTCGAAGTCGAGAAATGCCCGGGTCAGCGCGTCGGCGCTGGCGGGATCCATGGCGTTGCGCGCCTCGGGACGGTCGTGAATCACAGTCCAGACGAAGCCGTTCTTTTCTACTCGGACAGTCATGCGGTTCTCTCCTCTCGGTGGCAGCGCGGGCCGATGGGTCAATCGCCGGGCACCGAGAGGCGCCCGCAGAAAAGACCTGCCGGGGGATCAAGCGATGGAGGGCGTGCTGTATTGCGCGTATATTTCGATGCCACACCGGCAAATGGAATCTGGGTTATCGACCGCGCGGAATTGCTACCAGGCCCCAGCACCGCCGGCTTGGTGGCCGGCGGGAATGCGGCCGCCCGATTCGTAACCCAGGAGCCCGGGTGTCAGCGCACAACCGCCGCGGCAGTGTTCACGCCGCGACACGCGCCATCTACGGACTTAACCCGCGCCATGAGGGCATCTCCATCGCTCGGCCGCCCCTGTCTCTGCGCGACCAGCGCCGCCCCACACAGCGCGTCTGCATCGTCGGCGCGCAGGCTCAACGCCTTGTCAAATGCCACTCTAGCTTCCGGTAAGCGCTCCAAGGACACGTTGATGTGGCCCAGGTCATCCCAGAGCGAGGCGTCCTGCGGCGCCAGCTGCACCGCGTTCGTGGCTGCCCGGAATGCATCATCGAGTTGCCGCATTTTGACATAGCCGCCGCTCAGTTCGTGCCAGGCGGCAGCGTTGTTGGGTTCCTTGCGCGTCCAATCCGAGGCGTAGAGGACCAGCACGTTCCAGTTCTCTGCCTGCTTCAATTCGCGCACCTCTGCCTCGAAGGCAGGGCGAAGCTGCTTGGTAGCAGCGACCGCCAGTTCAGTCGCGGGCACTGCCTGCGCGGACGCCGGCACGGCGGTCGCAACCGGGGGCTGGATCGATTCGCTGCCCCGCGGCATGGCAACCAGCCAGACGACGCAGCCGACCACCACCATCGCTACCGCCGCCGCGGCCAGGTACTTGACTTTGGGCTTGACGCCGGGAGCACGGGCGTCCGCATCCTCAGCCCAGTCGCTTTCCGCGGGCGGTTCCGGCACGACCTTGCGCGTGGTCGCGGCCGGCGTGGGCCCGGCCTTGCGCCCCGAAGCCGGCGAGGCATCGCCGCGCTTCTGCTGCAGCTGCAGGGCCGTCGCGCGGGCGCGCAGGTAAGCGGCGATCACCAACGACTCGTCATTGCCGCCCTGGTCCGCAGCCAGCCGCCACAGCGCCGGCTCGACGCGTCCCGTCTCGTACTCCTTGGCCGCCTGGGCGAGAAACTCGTCCGCCGTCTGTATCCGGAGGTTGCGTTGCGGTTGGGGTTCGGGCGCAGATTCGGCGCTCTCCTTACGCGCCGCGTCACTTCCGGGTGCCGCAAAATCGACCGGCTCGAGCGCCAATGCTTTGTTGGGAGGCGATTGGGCGTCCATCCACACGAAGATGCAAGCGCCATGCCAGCCAATTTGAGGCGACGTCCGCTTACTGGCAAACGGTTCCGGGGGAGACAAAAACCTCGCGGGTAATGGGCTGACTCTGGGTCACACCGTTGTACGTGTACGCGAACGTGCCGGTATTGCCGTCGGTAAAGGTGAAGGTGGCACTGCCCACGGCGGTGGCGGTCACGTTGGCCGGGAGGAACGGGGTCGCATTGAAAGGCGGCCCGGTGGTGCGATAGAGGGTGCCCGTGTAGGTGCCTGGGGCGCTCTGCGGCGCCGTGACCGAAAGCCAAAGGGGGCTTTGATCCACGTCGTAGGTAAACCACGTCGCGAAAATCGTCTGGCCCTGCTGCGTCAAGTTGACGCCCCAACCCGGCTCAGAACCCGCCGGCGCGGCCCACCAGAGGTCCTGATAGTTGTAGGCGAGCGTGAGGTCGGTCGAGGATGCCAAACGTACACGTCGGTAGCTGGCCGAACACTTGACGGGTGATGTTCTTGGTTTGCGTCGTGCTATTGACAGTGTAGTTGAACGTCCCGTCGTTGAGATCGGTGAAGGTAAGCGTGCCCGCGCCGACCACGGTGCCGGTGACCAGCGCCGGGTTGAATGACGCCGAGTTATAGGGGGGGCCCGTGTTCTGATACAGCGTGCCGGTATAGCTATCGGGCGAGGTCGTGTCTGCTGCGCGGTCATGGTCAGCCACCACGCCTTGCCGGTCAGGTCGTAAGTAAACCACGTCGCGAAAATCGTGCTGCCCTGATGGGCGAAATTGATACCCCAACCGGATTCCGATCCGGCCGGGCTGGCCCACCATAGGCCCTCGTAGTTCGCCGGGCCCGCCGCGATTACCTGGACGCTGGTCGCCGGCGACACGCTGCCGAAGGGCGTACCATTGGGCATGTTCATCTGCCACTGAAAATTGTAAGTGCCCACCGTCGCCGGCACGACGATGTAGAACGTGAAGGTCACGCTGGCGTTCGGTGCCACGGAGCCTGGCAACGGAACCGAGCTCACGCCCCAGATAGTGTTGCCTGTGGGGCCCGCCGGCCGCAAGGTATAACCATCGGTCACCTGCCAAGTCGTCGTGCTCGTGTTCGTGAACGTCTCGGTGACCAGGACGGTGGCGCCCGCCGGCACGGTCGCGGGAACCTGTTGCGACACGTATTGCGTCGCGGACGCTACCACGAACTCCCGGATCGGGGGTTTCCTCGCCGAAAGTCCCGTGCGTCTGCGACAGCATGCGGAACACAAAAGGTGACGTCGCCGCGAAACGGCAGGACAGAGGCTTGACCACGAAATTGAAGGTGACTTGCTGATTCGGCGCAACGGAGCTGGCTAGCACCACGCGGTTGCCGCTGTACATGCCGTACGGGTTGTTCTGAATGCACCAGTAGTAGTTGTCCTGCGGGTCCTGCGTCGAGAGAAAGACGTCGCCGGGCACCAGGTTGCCGTGCCGGTGTTCTGCATCGTCACCGACGCCGACCGTCGTCTGGAACGGCTCGATTAAGGACGGCACGGTTTCCGATACGTACGCGGCGGAATAGGCCGGCTGCGCCAGAGGCGGCGGGCTCAGCACGGTTGCGATCAGACGCCAACATCGCCGCCATGGGCCGAAGCAGGGCGCAGCCAGTCGTGCGCCCGCGATTGCCTGCGATCCCGATTCCCTTGCCTAGCATCGCCACGCCATCAACCGGCCCCCTCCCTAGCCACAGATGCGTTGGACCGCCAGTCGACCGATCCGGTTCGCGCGCCACGGTTCAACGATGCTAATGGCATAGGCCGAACGCGCGGTGCCGACCCGATGCCCTCCGCCAGCGCAGGCCGGCCGCCGCCGCGGACTATGAAAACGCCAGGCCAGCGGCCATGGTAAGGTGCCGTGAACGCGTCCGCTGCCGCTCGCGGTGCCTTCGGCGAGTGCGCCACGGGTGCGTCTCGCGCATTGCCGCGCCCGAATTCTTGCACTATAGTGCGGCTGCTGTCGCGCCGCATCGGGAAGCGTACGGGGACAGCGCAATGCCGCGGGACCTTCTTGGGGCTTTGGCCGAGAGGCCGAAAGCGGTACGCACGCGGAAGGCCTTCACCATAATCCGCAGGCAATCTAATATAGGGGCAAGCCCGGAGCGACGCTCGCCTCGCGAGCTCTGCGGACCGGGACCCAACCCAATGGAGGAGTGACGATGGCGAATCAGAGCGTTCCGAGAAAGTTGAGTCGGCGCACGGTCATCAAGGCCGCGGCGGCAGCCAGCGCATTGCAGTTCACCGGCCCGTTTCATCATCAAGGCGCGTGCCGACGGAGCCGGTCAAGATCGGTCTCGACAACCCTCTGACCGGGACCTATGCGGCTGTCGGCAAGAACGAGCTGATCGGCTGCCAGCTCGCCCTCGAGCAGATCAACGCCAAGGGCGGGATCCTCGGCCGTCAAGTGGAGCTGCTTGTCCGAGGATTCGACCAGCGGCGATGCCGGAACGGCGGTGCAGAAAGCGCGCAAGCTGATCGAACGTGACAACGTGAATTTCCTGCTCGGCAACGTCAACTCGGCGCTGGCGCTGGCGATGGCGGACGTCAGCAACGAGAAAGGCATATTGCATATCGTGCCGGGCGGGCACACCGACGCGGTCACCGGCGCCACCTGTCACTGGAACGTGTTCCGCGTCTGCAACACGACGCAGATGGAAGCCAATGCGGTGACGCCGTCGCTGATCAAGAATGCGGGCAAGAAGTGGTACTTCATCACGCCCGATTACGCGTTCGGCCACACGCTGCAGGCAGGCCTCGAGAGGGCGGGCGCCAAGTTCGGCTACTCGAAAGTCGGCGGCGACCTGACGCCGCTGGGCACCACCGACTTCTCGTCGTACCTGATCAAGGCGCAGGCTGCCAATCCTGACGTCATCATCTTCCTGACGCAGGGCGACGACATGATCAACGCGCTTGAAGCAGGCTGTGCAATTCGGCCTCGACAAGCGCTTTCATCTGGCCGGCGGCCAGCAGGAGCTCGAGGCGCTGGAGGGCTTGCCGCCGGAAGCCCGGATCGGTACCTGGGTTTTCGAGTGGTACTGGAATCAACCGAACGTGCCGCACGTCAAGGAGTTCGTCGACGCGATCAAGAAGAAGACCGGCCGGGTCCCGACGGCGCGCACCTGGTTCGGGTTCGCCTCGACCTGGAGCTGCGCGCTGGCGGCCAACACCGCCAAGTCGCTGGACGCGGTCAAAATGGCCAAGGCGCTTTCCGGCATGAAGTTGCCGCCGGAGGTGGCGCTCATGCCGGACCAGGCGTTCTATCGGGTCGGGCAGAACCAACTCATTCCCAACCTGTTCGTCGGCCACGCGCAGGCGCAGGGCAGCGCGCCCGACGACCTGTTCAAGGTCACCGAAGTGGTCAAGGGTATCGATGCGGCCGGAACGCTTGAAGAAACCGGCTGCAAGATGACTTGGCCGGCATAGCCGGCCAAGCCCCGCGGACGCGGCACCTGCGCCGCGTCCGCACGGCGCCCCTTCTCACCAGCCGCCGACCCGTGCCGCCTCGCGCGTTCGCCGGGCCCTGCCGGCGCGGCACTGGCCTTGGGAGTGCGCCAGCGCGGGCATTGTCGATAGCCGTTCTCGCGGAAGCGACGCCCCAATGACGCAACTGCTCCTGTTCAATGTCTTCAACGGCCTGATCGTGGGCGCGTTCTATGCGCTGATGGCGCTCGGTCTGTCGCTGATCCTCAACCTGAGCGGCGTGATCAATTTCGCACACGGCGGGTTCCTCGCGCTCGGCGCGTATATTGCCTATACGCTGACTCCCTATGTCGGGTTCTGGGGCGGGCTGGCGATCGCGCCGTTCGCCACGGCGGCGGTCGGGATCGTCGTCGAGCGTGTGCTGATTCGTCGCGTATACGGGCGCGACCCGCTCTATAGCCTGCTGCTGACGTTCGGCCTTGCCTATATCTTCGAGGACGTCCTGCGCGCCATCTGGGGCGCGCAGAGCGTGCCGTACCCGATTCCGCCTGAGCTGGCGACGTCGCTCTCGTCCGAGTTCTTCTTCCTGACCGGCTACCGCCTGTTCATGGTCGGGTTGGCCGCGGCCGTCGTCATCGCTCCTGTTCCTCATCCTTAACCGTACGCGGCTCGGCATGCGTATCCGCGCCGGGACCGCCGACCTCGAAACGGTGTCGGTGCTCGGTGTCAACGTGCGCATTCTTCGCACGCTGAACTTCGGCCTGGGCATCTACCTTGCGGGCCTCGCCGGCGTGCTCGCCGCCGGGATGCTCGGGCTGCAGCCGACGATCGGGACCTCCCTGATCATGCCGAGCTTTGTCGCGATCATTGTCGGGGGCCTCGGCAGCCTGCCGGGAACGCTGCTCGGCGGCTTGCTGATTGGCGTTGCCTCCGGCATCACGACCGTGTTCTTTCCGTCGGCGACAGAAGCGGTGATCTACGTGATGATGGGCCTGGTGCTGCTGGTTCGGCCGCGCGGCCTTCTGGGCGAGGAAGGGAGGATTCAGTGAAGCGCGTACCGGCGGTGGCGTGGACCGGCCTGATCTGGCTGCTGCTGCTCACCATGCCCTACTGGATGAACGCCGTCGGCGGCTACACCGAACTCGCGAGCCGCGTGCTGGTACTCGGCCTGGCGGCGATGTCGCTCAATTTTCTCCTGGGCTTTACCGGCGTGCTGTCCTTCGGTCATGCGGCCTATTTTGGCCTCGGCGCGTACGGCGCGGCGATGACGATCAAGTACATCTACCCGAGCACGCCGCTGGGCATCCTGGTCGGGGTCGCGGCCGGGACGCTGGCGGCGATGGTGATCGGCGCGCTGATCGCCAGGCTGCGCGGCGTCTACTTTGCGATGGTCACGATCGCCTTCGGCCAGGTGTTCTACTTCATCGCCTTTCGCTGGAACTCGGTTACCGGCGGGGACGACGGTGTGAGCGGCTGGAAGCGCCAGGCGCTCGATCTCGGCTTCACCCAGATCAACCTTCTCGGCAACGACAAGGCGTTCTATTACTTCGTCCTGGTGTGTTTCGCCGTCGCGGTGACGCTGATGTGGCTGCTGCTGCGCTCGCCGTTCGGTCGTACGCTGCTCGCGATCCGCGAGAACGAGCGTCGCGCGCGCTTTCTCGGGATTCCGGTCGAGCGGCACATCTGGCTGTCGTTCGTCATCTCGTGCTGCTTCGTGAGCGTTGCCGGTACGCTGTATGCGCTGCTCAGCAACTTCACCGACCCGCGCGCGCTGCGCTGGGATCAATCCGGCACCTTCGTGATCATGGCAGTGCTCGGCGGCATGCGCTCCTTCTGGGGGCCGCTGATCGGGGCGGCGATCTTCGTGGTGCTGCAGGACTACGTTTCGAGTCACACCGAAAACTGGATGTCGTTCATCGGTCTGTTCTTCGTGCTCGTCGTCCTGTTCTTCCCGCGCGGCGTGCTCGGCATCCTGCGGCGGAAGGGCGTGGCATGAGCCTGCTCGTGGTGGAGAACGCCAGTCGGCACTTCGGCAGCCTGGTCGCCGTCGATTCGGTCTCGCTCACCGTATCCGCCGGGCGAGCTGCGCGCCATCATTGGCCCCAACGGCGCCGGCAAAACAACATTCTTCAACCTGATTAGCGGATTCTTTGCGCCGACGTCGGGGCGCATTCTGTTCCAAGGTCAAGACGTCACGCAGACCTCGCCGGAGAAACGCGTCGCGATGGGCATGGCGCGGACATTCCAGATCACCGAGATCTTCCCCGAGCTGACGGTGCGTGAGAACCTGCGAATCGCAGTTGAAGTCGCCGCCGGATTGCGGCGCAGCCCATGGCTGCGGCGCGCGGCTAACGTGCAGATTCGGCAACGGATCGAGGACCTGCTTGCGCATGGGTGGGCTCGAGGCAAAAGCCGGCCGCCTGGTCGGCGAGCTGCCGCACGGCGATCAGCGGGCGGCCGAGATCATGATGGCGCTGGCGTTGAAGCCGCGGCTCTTGCTGCTGGACGAACCGACCGCCGGGCATGGGCGATCAGGAAACCTACGACATCACGCAGCTGATCCGCCGTCTGCACAAGGAACAGCAGCTTACGATCGTGTTGATCGAGCACGACATGCGCGTGGTGTTCCATCTCGCCGATCGGATTACCGTGCTCGCGGAGGGCGCGGTGCTCGGTGAGGGCACGCCCGGAAGAGATTGCCCGCGACGAACGTGTGCAGGCCGCATACCTGGGGAAGGCCGCATGAGCGTGCTCGAAGCGTCAGGGCTGCACACCTACTACGGCAAGAGCCACATCCTGCACGGCGTGTCGCTCACCGTAAACGAGGGCGAGATTGTCGCGTTGCTCGGGCGCAATGGTGCCGGCAAGACCACGACGCTGCGCACACTGGTCGGCCTGACGCCGGCGCGTGAGGGTTCGGTCACGATTTTTGGCAAGAACGTAACCGACCTGGCCGTCCTATCGCATCGCCGCGCTCGGTGTCGGCTACGTGCCCGAAGGCCGGCGGATTTTCGCCCAGCTGACCGTCGACGAGAATCTGCGCGTGCCGCTCGAACGGCCCGGGCCCTGGACGATTCCGCGCGCTTATGAACTTTTTCCGCGGCTCGCTCAGCGCAAGGCCAACAAGGGGCGCCAGCTTTCCGGGGGCGAACAGGAGATGCTGGCGATTGCGCGGGCCCTGTTGCTCAATCCCAAGGTGCTGCTGCTCGACGAGCCATCGCAGGGACTGGCGCCGCTGGTCGTGCAGGAAGTCTTTCGCGTCGTCGACATCGATGCGCAGCGAAGGCATTTCCGTGCTGCTGGTCGAACAGAACGTCCGCGCCGCGGTGGAAGTCGCTGATCGGGTCTATGTGCTTGATGACGGCCGCGTCGTCTACCACGGACCTGCGGCCGAATTCGCCAGCGACGAAGAGCGGGTGCGGGCGCTTGCCGGAGCCAGCGCCGAGAAATGGGAAGTCGCCGAGTAGGACCCCGAACCCCGCCGACCTTGCTGTTGCTCTGGGCGCACCGGGAGGCACGCCGAGAGTTCGCGCCTGCGTGCCGCTGCCGAGGCCGTCCCGGCGTCGTGTCGCGAGACGCCTTCCCTTACATCGATGTGTGCCGCGACCGCTCGTGCCTCCGCCATTCCGGCCCGAGCGCCAAGCGCCGTTCGAGCCACTGATCGAGCGCGATCTTGCCCGGGCCGCAGATGGTGAGCACCAGCAGCATCGTTCCCCACAGGATGTGATCCTTGACGGCGATATCGGGCAGCGCAGCGTAGGAAATAACGGCGACGATGTTGAAGATGAACAGCACGCCGCTAGCGAAGCGCGAGCCCAGGCCCAGGACCAGCAGAACGGGCATCGACAGCTCGGTGGCGGTGCCGAGCAGCGCGGCTACTGCGGGCGGCAGTACCGGGACGTGATATTCGTTGGTGAACAGTGCCAGCGTGACGCTCCAGTCGTGAATCTTGGTCAGGCCCGACATGAAGAACACGCGCGCGACGTAGAGCCGAAAGCCGACCAGCAGCAATGGCTGCAGCTTGCGCGATCAGGCGTGCCACCATGCAATAGAACGCAGCCAGCCGACCGAGCAGCGAAGTCGATGGTTCGGCAATCATGGTCGAATTCCTGCGGCAGGAGTGGGTGGCGCACGGAATGCCACAATGGTTTGCTGCCACGACATGGCGCTTGAGCAACGTCGGCCAGATCGAACGCCGGCTCGGCGTCCGCGCCGCGCTGCTCGGCCTCCGCTAGGCGGCTTGTTGCGTGCAAGCGCGGCAAGGAAAGCGTACTCGCCGGGCGCCAGTCGTTCGATGACGACGCCGTCGGGCGCGCGGCGCACCAGCAGCACCTCGCCGCCTTCGCCCGGGTCGACCGGGGCGTCGCCCGGGCTATCCGGGCTGGTTGGCCTGCCAGATGCGAAAGAGCGGATAGCGCGACTTGACGATCTGCACCGAAGGATGCAGGCCGAAGCGCAGCCCGCCCTAACGCCTCGACCGGCACGCGCAGCCAATGCGACGCAGATCGAGCGCTGGGGCGTCCGCCGCGATGTTGGCTTGATCGATTGCCCATTCCAGGCGCGCCATGTCGGGCAGATAAGCGAGCGTGCGCGCCGCGCGGATAGGTGGCGAGGAAGCGCGCCATCTCGCCGCCGTAACGGTTCACGTCCCCATGCTGGGACGGGTGTGCGCGTACGAAGCCAGTGCAGCGCGGCGTCGAAAAAGGAGCCGCCGACGAGCCGCCGCACGACAGGATACGTTGCCGCCAGCGCCTGGCGATAGTTGCCGAGGACGTTGTTGCGATAGATCGCGATGCGCGCGGCGGCGCCGAGCGCACCGGCGACGATGCCGAGGCCGGCAAGGGCGGCCGTATCGCCGAACAGGGCGGCGGCGGTGAACCCGCGCTGCACTTCACGCAGCGAGCGCATCGGCTTGCTCCAGGATCGTCTGCGCCGTCGCTCGCCTCGTCGAGCAGGACCTCGAGCGCGGGCAAATCGGTGTCCCATTCGAGCGAGCGTCGGCTTCGGGCCGAAGCGTTCTATCGTCGCGCGATACAGCGCCCACACCGGCGGCGCGACGCGCGCGCTATGCGTATCGATCAGGCACGGGCCAGCTGCATCGAAACCCGGCCAGATGAATCTCCGCGACTGCGTCGCCGGGAATCGCGGCGAGATAGAGCAGTGGATCGAAGCCATGGTTGACTGCGTTGACGTAAACATTATTCACATCGAACAGCAGCTTGCAACCGGTGCGACGGACGACCGCGGCGACGAAATCCCACTCCGTCATGGCGTCGGCGCTGAACCGCAGGTAGGCCGAGACGTTCTCCACGAGCAGCGGTCGGCGCAGGGCCCGCTGCACGGCGTCGATGCGGTCGCAACAAATGGTGAGCGCCTCCTCGGTGAACGGCAGTGGCAACAGGTCGTTGAGGTGGCGACCGTCGACGCGCCCCCAGCACAGGTGCTCGGAAATCGCGGCCGGCTCGATGCGGTCGGCCAGCCGCTTCAAGCGCTTGAGGTGGCCGGCGTCGAGGGCATCGGCGGAGCCGAACGACATGCCGACGCCGTGCAGCGCCAGCGGATAGTCAGCGCGAATCGCGTCGAGCGCCGCGAGCGCGGGGCCGCCATCGACGAAGTAGTTCTCGCTGTGCACCTCGAGCCAGCCGATTGCCGGTCGCTCGCGGCGCACCCGGGCGAGGTGCGGACGTGCGCAGACCGATGCCTGCGACGGGTGGCAACGGTGGGGCCAATACCATGGGCGTAAGGCGGAGCGTCAAGAATAGGCGGCGGCGGCGCGAGCCGCCACCACCGACAACAGTTACATCTTCGGCGACATCGTCCCGCCCATTTTCTCGCAGGTGCCCTTGTCGACGTATTTCCAGGAAACCGGATCCTTGTCGACGGTGCTCTGGCCGGCGCAGGCGTGTTTGCCGGCGGCACAATCGTTCTGGCCAGCCTTGGCCACGCCATAGCACTTGTCCTTGGTTGGTTGTGGCGCGGCCGGGGCGGCGGTGGCCGTGCTGGCCGCAAAGCCGAGCGCGAGTAGGCCGGCAACGGCCGCTTGGATGGTGGTCTGATGCTTCATTGTTGGTCTCCTTCGTGGAATTGAGAAGATGCTGTTCAAAGACGGGCGTTGGGATTGCGGGCGCCCATCCGCCCCTTTGGTCGCCTAGGGCATCGCCACCTTACATGGCCCGTGCCGCAGGCCGCAACCCCGGCGGACGCCGCGCCGCGGGCCGACCGACCGACGGGGCCACCGCCCCAAATGCCGCTACCATAAGGGTCAACCCGTCGTCCCACCGCCCCGCAGCCATGCGCTTTACGGTCGCCACCTACAACATCCACAAGGGCTTCTCGCACCATGACCCGGCGCGTGGTCATCCACGAGCTGCGCGATAAGCTGCACGGGCTCGCCGCCGATGTCCTGTTCCTGCAGGAGGTGCAGGGCGTCCACCGGCGCCACGCCCGGCGTTACCGCAACTGGCCGGTCAAGCCGCAGCACGAGTTCATCGCCGACACGGTCTGGCACGAAGTCGCCTACGGGCGCAACGCGGTATACCAGCACGGCCACCACGGCAACGCGGTGCTGTCGCGCTATCCCATCGTGGCGCAGACCAACCAGGACATCTCGGCGCACGCGTTCGAAAGCCGCGGCATGCTGCATTGCGTGTTGCAGCTGAAGCGGGGCCTGCCGTCGCTGCATTGCATCAATATCCACCTGGGCCTGTTCGAACGCGGACGGCGCTGGCAGGTACACGCGCTGTGCGAGCGGATTCGCGAGGCGGTGCCGATGAACGCGCCGCTGATCATCGCCGGCGACTTCAACGACTGGCGGCGCAAGGCCGATCGCACGCTGCAGGAAGAGCTCGGCGTCGTCGAGGTATTCGAGGAAGCGCGCGGCCGGCCGGCGCGCACGTTTCCGGCGGTGATGCCGGTGTTCCGTCTGGATCGCATCTATTCGCGCGCGCTGACCGATCCTGGCCACCGACGTGCATTACGCCTACCCGCTGGCGCGCCTGTCCGACCACGCCGCGTTGGCCGCGACTTTCGAGCTCGAGCGCTCCTTTCGTGGCACCGCGCGCTGATACCGTGGAACGCTACCGCCCGGGCAATCGCATCCGGTTGCTCCGCAACGGCGCCGAGTATTTTCCGGCGCTGGAGCGGGCGATCGACGGCGCCGAGCGCGAGGTCTGGCTCGAAAGCTACATCTTCGCCGACGACCCCACGGGCCGGCGCATCGCCGCAGCGTTGGCGCGCGCGGCAGGCCGCGGCGTCAAGGTGCGGGTCATGGTCGACGGCTGGGGCGCCAAGTTCTATCTGACCGCGTCGCTGGAGCGGTTCCTGCGCGACGCCGGCGTCGAACTGCTCAAGTATCGACCCGAGGTCTCCGCGTGGCAATTTCGCTCACACCGCCTGCGCCGCCTGCACCGCAAGCTCGCTGCACGTCGATGGCCGCCTCGCATTCGTTGGCGGCATCAACGTCATCGACGACATGAACACGCGCGGGCACAAGCCGCCCGCGGGTCGATTTTGCGGTCAGCGTCGAGGGCCTGCTGCTGCCCGCGATCGTGCACACGATGCAGCGCGTCTGGGCGCTGGTGCAGCTCGTCCAGCGCGGCACGAGCCAGCTGCCGTTGTTTCCCGAGCGCGTCCGCGGCGAGCGCGTGGGCACCCAGACCGCGAAGTTCGTGATCCGCGACAACCTGCGCCATCGCCGCGATATCGAGCAGACCTATCTGGCGGCGATTCGCCGCGCCAAGCGCGAAATCATCATCGCCAATTCGTACTTCTTTCCGGGCATCACTTTTCGTCGCGCCCTGGCCGACGCGGCCGCGCGCGGGGTCGCGCGTGACGCTGATCCTGCAGGCGAAAGTCGAGTACGTGCTGCTGCATTTCGCCGGCCGGGCGCTGTACGGGCAGCTGCTCGATGCCGGCGTGGTGATCCAGGAGTACCACAAGAGCATGCTGCACGCCAAGGTCGCGGTAGTTGACGATCATTGGGCGACGGTCGGCTCTTCGAACATCGACCCGTACAGCCTGCTCATGGCGCGCGAGGCGAACGTGTTTGTGCGCGACCGCGGTTTTGCCGGCGAACTCAAGCGCGCGCTGGTGGAAATGATCGAAACCGGCGCGAGCCCGGTCGCGCCGCAGCATTGGCGCTCCCGCTCGCGCTGGTACAAGGCGGCGATCTGGGTCGCGTACGGGATCGTGCGCCTCGCGATGGGCTTTCGTCGGCTATGGCGGCAACGAATGGTTTCCGCGCCGGCCGAGGCGGACCCGCGGCGCTGACCCGCCGCGCCACGTACCTCTGCTACACTTCTGCCGTACCGGCCGCGCCCCGGCGCGGCTTCTCGTCGATGCGCCGCGCCTCCTCCGCTTCGCTTCCCGCACCGCCCGATCGCGCCTATCGCGGCGACTGGCGTACCGTGCGCACGCTGCTGCCGTATCTGCTGGCGTACAAGGGCCGGGTCTTCTTCGCACTCGCCTGCCTGATCGCCGCCAAAGCTCGCCAATGTCGGCGTGCCGCTGGTATTGAAGCAGATCGTCGATCGCCTGACTGCGCCGACGGAGCTCGTGCTGCCGCTGGCGCTGCTCGCGGCCTACGGTGCGATGCGCCTGTCGACGACGGTGTTCACGGAGCTGCGCGAATTCCTGTTCGCCAAGGTGACGCAGCGCGCGGTGCGCACCGTGGCGCTGCAGGTGTTCCGCCACTTGCATGCGCTGTCGCTGCGCTTCCACCTCGCGCGGCAGACCGGCGGCCTTACCCGCGACGTCGAGCGCGGCACGCGCGGCATCTCGACGCTTATCAGCTTCGCCCTGTTCTCGATCCTGCCTACGCTGGTGGAAATCGGACTGGTCTCGGCGATCCTGATCGCCCGCTACGATGTCTGGTTCATCGCCATCACAGCGCGGCGCGCTCTCGCTCTACATCCTGTTCACGGTGACGATCACCGAGTGGCGCACCGGATTCCGCCGGGCCATGAACGAGCTCGACTCCAAGGCCAACACCCGGGCGATCGACAGCCTGCTCAACTACGAGACGGTCAAGTACTTCAACAACGAGGAATACGAGGCGTTGCGCTACGACGAGAGCATGCAGCGCTGGGAATCGCGCCGCGGTAAAGAGCCAGACCTCGCTGTCGCTGCTGAACATCGGGCAGAGCGCGATCATCGCCATCGCCGTCACGCTGATCATGTGGCGGGCGGTGCTCGGAGTCGTCGAGCACACGCATGACGATAGGCGATCTGGTGCTGGTCAACGCCTTCATGATCCAGCTCTACATTCCGCTCAACTTTCTGGGCGTCATCTACCGCGAGATCAAGCAGGCGCTGGCCGACATGGAGCGGATGTTCCGCCTGACCGAGGAGAACGCCGAGGTCGAGGATGCGCCGGGCGCGGCGCGCGCTGCACGTCACCGAAGGCGAGGTGCGCTTCGAGCACGTCGATTTCGCCTACGAGCCGAACCGGCAGATCCTGTTCGACGTGTCCTTCACCATTCCGCCTGGACGCACCGTCGCCGTCGTCGGGCCCAGCGGCTCCGGCAAGTCGACGCTGGCGCGGCTGCTGTATCGCTTCTACGACGTCGCCGGGGGCCGCATCGCTGATCGACGGCCAGGACGTGCGCGCGGTGCAGCAGGCAAGCTTGCGCGCGGCGATCGGCATCGTGCCGCAGGACACGGTGCTGTTCAACGATTCGATCGAATACAACATCGCCTACGGCCGGCCCGGTGCCACGCACGAAGAGATCGTCGCGGCGGCGCGGCTGGCGCAGATTCACGACTTCGTCGCCAGCCTGCCCGAGGGCTATCGCACGCCGGTGGGCGAGCGCGGGCTGAAGCTCTCCGGCGGCGAAAAGCAGCGCGTCGCGATCGCGCGCGCCATCCTCAAGAATCCGCGCATCCTGATCTTCGACGAGGCGACGTCGGCGCTCGACTCCAAGTCCGAGCAGCTGATCCAGGCGGAGCTCGAGCAGATTTCCGCCGACCGTACGACGCTGACCATCGCGCATCGCCTGTCGACGATCGTCGACGCCGACCAGATTCTGGTCCTGGAACGCGGCCGCATCGTCGAGCGCGGCACGCATGCGCGAACTGCTCGGGCGCGCCGGCGCCTACGCCCGCATGTGGGCGCTGCAGCAGGAGGAACGCGCCCAGGCGGCTACGGCGGACACGGCGGACACCGTGGCCTGACCGGCCGAAGCGCCGCGTTTTCGCCGCTAAGCTTCTGATGCGTCATGGGTTTGTCATAACCCATCCGGCTGTGATATAAAGCCGCTGTGTTTCGAGAAAGGGTCTGATGAGCATTCGCCTAGCTCTTTGTTTTTCTTGGTCTAATCGCGCTTCGGCGGCGGTGCCTGGCGGCGGAGGGCGCACCGCCCGCTTCCCTGGCGGCCGAGCCCGACGCTGGACGCGAGCAAGCTCAAGCTCGGCGTCGGCCAACGCGCTGGTGCTGGACGCCAACGCCGGCCAGCCGATCTATGCCAAGGGCGCCGACACGGTCACGCCGATCGCATCAGTGACCAAGCTTATGACGGCGATGGTGGTGCTCGATGCCGGGCAGTCCCTCGACGAGACGATCAGCGTTGACGTCGGTGACGTCGACCTGCTCAAGGGCAGCCATTCGCGCCTGCGCCTCGGTGCCGAGCTGTCGCGGCGCGAGATGCTGCGCCTGGCGCTGATGGCGTCGGAGAATCGTGCCGCGTCGAGCCCTGGCCCGGCACTATCCCGGCGGCACCGAAGCCTGCGTCGAGGCGATGAATCGGAAGGCGCAGGAGCCTGGGCATGACCCGCACCCACTTCGATGATCCCACCGGGCTGTCGAGCGACAACGTCTCGACGGCGAGCGACCTGGCGCTGATGGTGCAAGGCTGCGGCCGGCTACGATCTCATCCGCGATGCGACGACGACCGCAAGCCATTATGTCGAGGTGCAGCCGCTGGGCACGATGTCTGGGCTTTAACAACACCAACTCGCTGGTGCGCGCTGGGCAGTGGGACATCCAGCTCAGCAAGACCGGCTTCATCCGCGAGGCCGGCAAGTGCCTGGTCATGCTGGCCAACATCGCCAGCCGGCCGGTGGTCATCGTCCTGCTCGACTCGTATGGCCGGCTGACTCGAATCGCCGACGCGGTTCGCGTCAAGTACTGGCTCGAGACCGGCGAATCGCTGCCCGCGCCGCAGGCCGTAAAGGCCAAGCGCATCAGGGGCACGCTTGCGCCAGACCTCCGGCGCGCCGGCGGCGCAGAGTCAAAGCGCACGCCTAGGTCGTCTCCGGCCGGCGGCGATCGGCGTCGCTACCGCGCCACGCAGTGCTCGCCCGCTGGCAGTTAACGACGCGGCTCGCGCGCCTGCTGCTGCGGCAAGCAATTCCTTGGCGTGGGCGCGGGTCTTGGCGGTGATCTCGTGGCCGCCGAGCATGCGGGCGAGCTCCTCGACCCGTTGCGCCGGCATCGAGCCGCGTCAGCTCGGTTGCCACGCATCGGCGTCACCGCGCTTGACCACCAGGTAGTGCCCGTCGGCGCACGCGGCAACCTGCGGCAGATGCGTCACGCACAGCACCTGGCGCCGCGCGCCGAGGCCCTTGAGTAGGCGACCAACCGTCGCCGCCACCGCGCCGCCGATTCCGACGTCGACCTCGTCGAAGATCAACGTCGGCACTTCGCCGACGTCGGCGAGCACCACCTGGATGGCGAGCGCGAGGCGCGACAGCTCACCGCCGGAGGCGACGCGGGCGACCGGACCGAGCGGCTGCCTGGGATGGGTCGCCACCTTGAAGGCTCGACTGTTTCCATGCCGAAGCTCGCCGGCTCGGCGAGCGACTCGACGACTCGACCTCGAAACGGCCGCTGCCCATCGCCAGTGCCTTCATCGTCTGGCTTACCCGATGGGCAAGCTCGGCAGCGGCGAATTGTCGCTTCGCGGTAAGTTCGGCGGCGAGCGCCTCGTAAGCGGCGCGCGCCTCGCACTCGGCGCGGACCAGCAATTCGGTGTCCGCACCAGCCGTGAGCACCGCGAGCCGCGCCTCGATCGCGAGCGACAGTCGCCGGCAATGCCTCCGGGGCCACACGGTGCTTGCGCGCGACGGCATGAATGGCAGCGATGCGCTCCTCGATGCGCGCAAGTTCCGCCGGGTCGAGGTCGAGCCCTTCGCGGTAGCCGCGCAGCGCCCGGCCCGCCTCGTCAACGTTGACCCGGGCTTCTTCGCCCAGAGCGATGATCTCCGCGAGCGACGCTGTCGTGAGTTGCCACGCGGCGCAGGCGCTGCAGCAGGGCGACGAGCCGTGCGCTCAGCGCACCGTCGCCCTCGATCAGCTCGGCAACACCCGCCGCAGCGGCATCAAGCAGGTCCGCTGCGTTGGCGAGCCGGGATTGCGACCGCGTTGAGCTCCTGCCATTCGTTCGCGCCCAGGCCGAGCGCGACAAGCTCGGCCGCCTGCGCGACGAGCGCCGTCGCGTTCGGCCGTCCAGGCGGCGGTCTCGCGCGCGCCGCGTTCGCGCCGCTCGACACTCCTCGCGCCAGGCGCGCCATGCCGCGGCGACTTCGCGGGCGAGCGCGACGAACCCGCCGAAGGCGTCGACGAGCTGGCGCTGCGTGTCCGGCCGACCCAGCGTTTCGTGCGCATGCTGGCCGTGCAGGTCGACGAGCTTGCCCCCGGCATGCTCGAGTTGGGCGAGCGTCGCCGGGGTGCCGTTGATCCAGGCGCGGCTCCGGCCCTGCGCGTCGAGCGTCCGGCGCAGCAGCAGCGGCCCTGCGGCGCCAAAGTCCTGCTCGGCGAGCCAGGCACGCAGCGCCGGGGCCTCTTCGACATCGAATTCGGCCGCGATCTCCGCCCGCTCGCTGCCCGGGCGCAACTGCCGCGCCTCGAAGCGGCCGCCCAGCAGACAACGACAGCGCGTCGAGCAGTATCGATTTGCCTGCGCCAGTTTCGCCGGTCAGCACGGTGAACCCGCGCTCGAACTCGACTTCGAGCGCTTCGACGACGGCAAAATTGCGGATCGACAGCAGACGCAGCATCAGGGTCAGGGCCGTGGCAAGGGCGCAGCGTCAATATCGCCGACGAAATCATGGCGCTCGGCCGGCAAAGAGACGGCGCGCGAGTCGTCCTATTGCGGCCGCAGCTTTTCCGGGGTCTCGCTCCAGTGCAGCTTGCGTCGCAGCATCGCGAAATGATCGTGATCCTTCGGGTGCAGCAGCCGCACTCGGTGCTCGGCGAGGCGCACGATGACGGAATCACCTTCGATCAGCGGAAAATTCGCCTGGCCGTCGCAACGCAGGCTCGCGTCCTTGCCGCCCAGCAACGCGATCTCGACCACGACCGAATCGCGCACGGCGATGGGGCGGTTAGTCAGCGCGTGCGGCGCGACTGGCACGAGCAGGATCGCCGCTACGCCGGGTTCCACGATCGGGCCTTGGGCCGACAGCGCGTACGCAGTCGAACCGGTCGGCGTGGCGACGATCAGGCCGTCGGCGCGCATGGCGTAGACGAAGCGGCCGTCGATCGTCACCGCGCAATCGATCATCCCGCCCTGCGCGCCGCGATTGACGACGACATCGTTGAGCGCCAGCGCGCTCTGCTCGTCGCCCGCGGCGGTCTTGCGCACGACGTGTGCGTCGAGCAAGGCACGCGATTCCTCGACGTACGCGCCGGACAGCATCGCGGCGAGGGCGCTTTCCATGTCGGCGAGGGCGATGTCGGTCAAGAAGCCGAGGCGTCCCTGATTGATACCGATCAGCGGCACATCGAACCTGGCGAGTCGCCGCGCGATCGACAGCATCGTGCCGTCACCGCCGACAACGATCGCGAGCTTGGCTTCACGCCCGAGCTGCGCCAGCGGCGCTGCCGGATAACCTGGAAGCGGCGTGAGCTGCGCGGTTTCCGCATCGAGCAGTACGCGATGTCCGCGACGGGTGAGAAACGCCGCGAGCCGCTCCAGAGGCTCGGCAATGCCAGTGCTCGCATAGCGCCCCACCAGCGCGATGGTCGAAAAGGGCTGGGCGAGGGCGGTCATGGGCGCGATTAAAGCATAAAATAGGTCCCATGCTGGACCCGCGCGCACAGCACCTTTTAAAGACGCTCATCGAGCGCTATATCGCCGACGGCCAGCCGGTCGGCTCGCGCGTGCTGTCGCGGCAATCCGGGCTCGAGCTTTCGCCGGCGACAATCCGCAACGTGATGGCCGATCTGGAGGAGATGGGATTCATCGCCAGTCCGCATACGTCCGCGGGCCGCGTGCCGACCCCCAAGGGCTACCGCTTCTTCGTCGACAGCTTGCTGGTCATCAAACCGCTCGAAGACGGCGAGATTAGCGAGTTGCAGGGACAGTTCCAGGCGGATCGCCCACAACTGCTGGTCGGTGCGGCAGCGCAGATGCTCTCCCAGCTGACGCATTTCGCCGGAGTCGTGGCAACGCAGCGGCGGCGCGAGGCGTCCTTGCGCCACATTGAATTCCTGCGTCTTTCCGACCGGCGTGTGCTCCTGATCATCGTCACGCCCGAGGGCGACGTGCAGAACCGAATTCTGCACACCGATCGCGCCTACACCCAGCCGCAGTTGCTGGAGGCATCCAATTTCTTCAACCAGCACTACGCCGGTCAGCCGTTCCACGCCATCCGTGCCCTGCTTGCCGACGAGCTCCGGCAATTGCGCGAAGACGTGGTTGGGCTGATGAATGCTGCAGTCGATGCCGGCGATGCGGCGCTTGCCGAGACCGGCGACGGCCTGGTCGTTTCGGGCGAGACGAATCTGCTCCATGCGGAGGATCTCGCCTCAAACATGGATCGGCTGCGCCGCCTGTTCGAGGTATTCGAGCAGAGGACCTCGCTGTTGCATTTGCTCGATGTCGGCCAGCGCGCGCAGGGCGTGCATCTTTTCATTGGTGGCGAATCCGGGATTGGCGCCGCTCGACGAATGCAGCGTAATTACCGCGCCGTACGAGGTCGACGGCCAGATCCTCGGTACACTTGGCGTGATCGGCCCGACGCGGATGGCGTACGAGCGTGTCATACCGATAGTCGACATTACCGCCAAGCTGCTGTCGAACGCTCTGACGCAGCAGCTGAGCGACGCCTGAGTGCCGTCTGCATGGCGGCGGTGACTGCAAACGCGGCGCTGATCGAGCGTTTCTATTCGGCGTTTGTGCGCAGGGACGTCGAAGTGATGTTGTCGTGCTACCGCCCCGACGTCCTGTTCCAGGACCCTGTCTTCGGCGCGCTGCGCGGAGCGCAGGTGCGCGCCATGTGGCAGATGCTCAACGCCCGTGCCACGGACCTCGCCATCGAGTTCGGCGCAGTTGCCGCGACCGAGCACACCGGGAACGCGCGCTGGGAAGCGCGCTATACCTATAGCGGGACCGGGCGGCCGGTGCACAATCGCATCGCAGCCTGCTTCGAGTTTCGCGACGGCTTGATCGCGCGCCACGCGGATCGCTTCAGCCTGTGGCGCTGGGCGGCAATGGCGCTCGGCGCCTCGGGAACCCTGCTGGGATGGTTCCCCCCAATGCGGTCGCTCATCCGCGCCCGCGCGGCGAAGAGCCTCGCGGCATACATGGCGCTCAAGCCATAACGGGTGTGTCCCGCGCCGCGTGAGCTGCTTCCTCCCCGAACCGCCGTTTGCCCATGACCGCGCGCCGCGGCTGGGCGTCCTGCTGCTCAATCTCGGGCACGCCGGACGCGCCGACGCCTGCGGCCGTGCGCCGCTTCCTAGCCGAGTTCCTTGCGGATCAACGGGTGGTGGAGATCCCGCGCCTGGCGTGGGCGCCCCTGTTGCACGGAGTAATCCTGCGCACCCGTCCGGCACGCTCGGCGCAGCGCTACGCCACGATCTGGACCAAGGACGGGTCGCCGCTGCTGGTGCACAGCCAGCGCCAGCGCACCCTGCTCACCGGGCTATCTTGGCCAGCGCCTGAAGACGTTGGGGCTGCCGTCCGATCACACCCAGGTCGAACTGGGGATGCGCTACGGCGCGCCGTCGACCGCGGATGCGCTCGCGCGCCTGCGCGAGGGCGGATGCGATCGAGTGCTCGTGCTGCCGCTCTATCCCCAATACGCCGCAAGCACGACCGCTTCGGGACTCGACGCGGTCTTCGCGGCGACGCGGCAAATGCGGCGGATGCCAGCGTTGCGCGTGGTCGGTCCCTATCATGACGACCCCGGCTATGTCGGAGCGCTGGTGCAGAATGTCAACGACTATTGGGTCAAGAACGGCCGGCCGAACAAGCTGGTGCTGTCGTTTCACGGCGTGCCGCGGCGCACGCTCGACCAAGGCGATCCCTACCATTGTCATTGCCAGAAAACCGCCCGTTTGGTCGCCACCGAGCTGGGGCTCAAGCCCGAGCAGTATGCGGTGACCTTCCAATCGCGATTCGGGCGCGCTGAGTGGCTCAAACCCTATACGCAGCCGACCCTGGTCGCCCTGGCCAAGGACGGGGCGCGCCGCGTCGACGTCGCCTGCCCGGGCTTTGTCAGCGACTGCCTGGAAACGCTGGAGGAGATCGCGCTGGAGGCAAGGGCGGCGTTCCTGAAGGCGGGCGGCAAGGAATTCCACGCCATCCCATGTCTGAACGAGCACCCGGCCTGGATCGCCGCGCTGGCGAGCCTCGCGCTCAAGAATCTGGGCGGCTGGCTGGATGTGCCTCCCGACGCGGCGGAACGCGAACTGAGCTGGGCCCGGGCGCGAGCGCTGGGCGCGAAGGCCTGACCGCACTCACAGTCTCCAACTCGGCCGCGGGCCGGCTCGGCTGGATCGCAAAAACTCCGGACAGGTCAGGTTAGAAGCGGTTGAAAGAGGCCGCACATGCCCTCCATGTGGGAGCCTTAGCGCAGAGGGACCACGTAATGGGCAACAATCCCGACCAGAACACTCAGGTTTCTCCCGATCCGGCGCCTACCGAGCCGGTTTCCAGCGACCGCCACGCCGACCGAAGCCGGCGCCGAGACGACCGAGCCCGCGTCCCATCTCGCCTCGCTCTTCAAGGAGGCTGAGGATGAGGCGGCGCGGCTGAAGGATGCCTGGCTGCGGTGCAAGGCCGAGACCGACAACGTGCGCAAGCAGGCCCAGAACGATGTGGCCAAGGCGCACAAGTACGCGATCGAGCGCTTCGCGCAGGAGCTGTTGACCGTCGCGCGACGCCCTCGAACTCGCGCTCGCGACCCCGAACGCGACGACCGAAGCGCTCAAGGACGGCGTCGAGCTGACGCTGAAGAACTTGAAGGCCGCGTTCGACAAGGAGCGGATTGTCGAGATCGACCCGGCGGGGCAAAAGTACGACCCGCACCGGCACCAGGCGATGACCTTGATCGAGTCCGGCGAACCGCCCGGCACGTCGTGCAGGTGTTCCAGAAGGGCTACCTGCTCAACGACCGCGTTCTGCGCCCGGCCCTGGTGGCGGTCGCCAAGGCCCGCGAGAGCGGGGCAGCAGGGTTCGGCAGGCGCTTGAAACGAAAGACAAAAGCCCCATCTATCGGTTAGCTAAATAATCCAGGAATCGAAGGAATCCCCATGGCCAAGATCATCGGAATCGACCTCGGCACGACCAACAGCTGCGTCGCCATCATGGAAGGCGGACAGCCCAAGGTCATCGAGAACTCGGAAGGCGCGCGCACGACGCCGTCGATCGTCGCCTACCTCGAAGAAGGCGAGATCCTCGTCGGCGCGCCGGCCAAGCGCCAGGCGGTCACCAACGCGAAGAACACGCTCTACGCGGTCAAGCGGCTGATCGGCCGACGCTTCGAGGAAAAGGAAGTGCAGAAGGACATCGCCCTGATGCCCTACAAGATCGTCAAGGCCGACAACGGCGACGCCTGGGTCGAGGTGCGCGGCAAGAAGATCGCGCCGCAGCAGGTTTCGGCGGAGATCCTGCGCAAGATGAAGAAGACCGCCGAGGATTACCTCGGCGAGGAAGTGACCGAGGCCGTGATCACCGTGCCGGCGTATTTCAACGACTCGCAGCGGCAGGCCACCAAGGACGCGGGCAAGATCGCCGGCCTGGACGTCAAGCGCATCATCAACGAGCCGACCGCGGCCGCGCTGGCCTTCGGCCTCGACAAGAAGGAAGGCGACCGCAAGATCGCGGTCTACGACCTGGGCGGCGGCACCTTCGATATCTCGATCATCGAGATCGCCGACGTGGAGGGCGAGCAGCAGTTCGAGGTGCTGTCGACCAACGGCGACACGTTCCTGGGCGGCGAGGATTTCGACCAGCGCATGATCGATTACGTCGTCACCGAGTTCAAGAAGGACCAGGGCGTCGATCTCAAGAACGACGTGCTGGCCCTGCAGCGGCTCAAGGAAGCGGCCGAGAAGGCGAAGATCGAGCTGTCGAGCTCGCAGCAGACGGAAATCAACCTGCCGTACATCACGGCCGACCAGTCGGGACCGAAGCACCTGTCGATGAAGATCACGCGGGCGAAGTTCGAGTCGCTGGTCGAGGATCTGATCGCAGAGGACCGTCGAGCCGTGCCGCATCGCGATCAAGGATGCGGGCGTCAAGCTCTCCGACATCGACGACGTGATCCTGGTCGGCGGCATGACGCGCATGCCCAAGGTGCAGGAGACGGTCAAGGAATTCTTCGGCAAGGAGCCGCGCAAGGACGTCAACCCGGACGAGGCGGTCGCGGTCGGCGCGGCGATCCAGGGCGGCGTGCTCAAGGGCGACGTCAAGGACGTGCTGCTGCTCGACGTGACGCCGCTGTCGCTTGGGCATCGAAACGCTGGGCGGCGTGATGACCAAGATGATCCAGAAGAACACGACGATCCCGACCAAGGCGCAGCAGGTGTTCTCGACCGCGGACGACAACCAGTCGGCGGTGACGATCCACGTGCTTGCAGGGCGAGCGCGACATGGCCTCGGGCAACAAGAGCCTGGGCCAGTTCAACCTCGAGGGCATCCCGCCGTCGCCGCGCGGCATGCCGCAGATCGAGGTCACCTTCGACATCGACGCCAACGGCATCCTGCACGTATCGGCCAAGGACAAGGCGACGCGAAGGAAAACAAGATCACGATCAAGGCGAACTCGGGCCTGACCGAGGCCGAGATCGAGCGCATGGTCAAGGACGCGGCGGCGCATGCCGAGGAAGACCGCAAGCAACTGGAGATCGTGCAGGCGCGCAATCACCTCGACGCACTGGTGCACAGCGTGAAGAAGTCGCTGGCCGAGTACGGCGAGAAGATCGGCGCCGACGAAAAGGGCAAGATCGAGGCGGCGCTGAAGGATGCCGAGGACTCGCTCAAGCAGCCCGACGCGGGCAAGGACGCCCTGGAAGCGAAGGCGCAGGCGCTGATGACCGCATCGCAGAAGCTCGGCGAGGCGATGTATGCCAAGACGCAGGCCGAAGCCCAGGGCGCAGCCGGAGAGTCGGGCGCGGCGGGCGGCGGCAAGGACGGCGACGAGAAGGTGGTCGACGCGGAGTTCACGGAAGTCAAAGACAAGAAGTGACATTGCGTCTGCGCCGCGCGCGCCGCGCCTGCCGGCGGCCGCGACGGGACTTTTGGGCCGAGTTGAAGGGTGCGTCTCTGGCACCCTTCACTCGGCTGTTTGCATGTGGGGAGAGCTGAGAGGGCTCGAGATCAGATTCGATGGCTAAGCGCGACTATTACACGGTGCTCGGCGTCAATCGCGACGCCTCCGATGAGGACATCAAGAAGGCCTATCGGAAGCTGGCGATGAAGCATCATCCGGATCGCAATCCGGACGACAAGACCTCCGAGGAGAAATTCAAGGAAGCGAAGGCGGCCTACGAGATCCTTTCGGACCCCAAGAAGCGCGCCGCCTACGATCAGTTCGGCCACGCGGGCGTCGATGCCGCGGCCGGGTTCGGCGCGGCCGGCGCGCGCGGCTTCGGCGGCGGCGGCGAGGGCTTCGGCGGATTCGCCGATGCCTTCGGCGACATCTTCGGCGAGATCTTCGGCAACGCCGGGCCTGGCGCCGGAGGGCGCGGCCGGGGCAACGGCGTCTACCGCGGCGCCGATCTGCGCTACAACCTCGAGCTGTCGCTCGAGGAGGCGGCGCGCGGCACCGAGGCCAAGATCCGCATTCCGGCCATGGAGCAATGCGCGACCTGCCACGGCTCCGGCGCCAAGCCCGGGACGCAGGCCAAGACCTGCCCGACCTGCCACGGCCAGGGGCAGGTGCGCGTGTCGCAGGGTTTCTTCTCCATCCAGCAGACCTGCCCGCAATGCCATGGCGCGGGCAAGATCATTCCCGAGCCTTGCGCCAACTTGCGGCGGCGCCGGCCGCGTCAAGCGCCACAAGACGCTGTCGGTGAAGATTCCCGCCGGCGTCGATCAGGACGATCGCATTCGCCTCGCCGGCGAAGGGCGAGGCGGGATTGAACGGCGGCCCGCAGGGCGACCTCTACGTCGTCGTCAACCTGCGGCCGCATACCGGTGTTCCAGCGCGACAACAGCGACCTGCATTGCGAAATGCCGATCTCGTTTACGACGGCCGCGCTTGGAGGCGAGATCGAGATCCCGACGCTCGATGGTCACGCCAAGGTCAAGGTTCCACCGGAAACGCAAACCGGCCAGGTATTCCGGCTGCGCAACAAGGGCATCAAGGGCGTCCGCAGCAGCGTGCATGGCGATCTTTTCTGCCACGTCGCCATCGAGACGCCGGTCAACCTCACGCCGCGGCAGAGGGAGCTTCTGCGCGAGCTCGAGCTGATCAACGCGGAAAACCCCGGGGCGCACAACCCGCGCGCCAAGAACTGGTTCGACCGCGTGCGCGAATTCTTCGGGCCGTAGCCGCCTCGCCAAGGCGCTATTCGTTGCTGCGCGGAGTGGCGCCAAGCGCCGCGGGCGCACGCCCTACGGAAAGACGGGGATATGCGGGTCTAGCCCGCGATGCTGTGCCTCCGGGTGGCTCTCGCCCAGCACCGTCTTGATCTTCTCGACCTTGTGTTCCGGCACGTCGACCATCAGTAGGAGGTGGTCTTCCTCGAGCGCGGCGTCGAACTGCCGCAGGCGCGAGTTGGGGACTGCGCAGCCGACCATGCTCGACACCCAGGTGCCCAGCAGCGCTCCGACGCCGGTCGTGCCGATCAACAGGGGGATCTGCCAGCGCTCTGGCGCCAGCCCCAACAAGATGAGCAACCCGCCCCCGGCACAGCCGAGGACCGCTCCGATGACAAGCCCGACTTGGGCGCCGTGGACCAGGTCGGTTTTCTGCAGCACGTTGGCTTCGTGCAGCCCATCCATCGGCGTGCCACGCTTGGCCAGGAAGTGGATATGACGCTCCTCGATGCGCGCGAGCAGGAGATCGTCCATGATTCGGCGTGCGCTCGCGAGGTCGGGCATTATGTAATACATGCGCCGTCGCATAGGTGCCTCCGACGATTGGTCTGGGAACCGGCGGTCTGCGGGCCTGCCTCTAAGGCTACAGAGCCCTGCGGTGGCCGAGAGTTCACTCTAGCGCTTCGGCGCGGCCGCGGCAACCCGGGCGCCGCCGCGTCCCGGCGGCTTGTCGTGACGCGGCCTTCGGCTTAGCATTCGCGTCTTTCCGACGCGCCTACTTGGGGGAGAAAAGCTTGCTGCGCCACTTTGCGCGCATCGCTCTGTTGTGCACCTTGCCGCTGGCGAGCGCGTCGGCACAGGTCAGGATCGGCCTCATGGTATCGGCGACCGGACCGACTGCAGCGATTGGCATTCCGCAGAAAAACACGGCCGCGCTGCTTCCGCCCCGTAGCGGCGACGCCACTATCCAGTACTTCCAGCTCGAAGACGGCGGCGATACCGCGCGGGCGGTGCAGAACGCCAAGAAGCTGATCGACGAAGACAACGTCGATGCGCTCATCGGCCCGTCGACGACGCCGAACGCTTTGGCGATTCTCGACATCGTGGCCGAGGCGAAGGTGCCGCTGCTGGCCACGGTCGGCACGCAGTCGGTGGTCGAACCGGTGGACGCCCGGCGCCGCTGGGTGTTCAAGACGACGCAAAACGATGACCTGATCGCCGCGGCGCTGCTCAAGCACATGCTCAGAAACGGCGTCCGGACGATTGGCTTCATTGGCTTTAACGATCCCTACGGTGAGAACTGGTACAAGGTCTTCGGCGGCCTTGCCGACAAGGCCGGCATTCGCATCGTCGCCAGCGAGCGCTTTGCCCGGGCCGACCAGAGTGTCACCGCCCAGGTCGCTCAAGCTGATCGCCGCGAAGCCCGACGCGGTACTGATCGCCGCCGTCGGCGGCCCGGCGGTCCTGCCTCAGGCGACGCTGTTTGACCAAGGATACAAGGGGCGCATCTACCAGACGCACGCGGTCGCGACCGACGACTTCATCCGCCTCGGCAAGCAAAAGGTGGAAGGCACCGTGCTGGCAGCCGGCTCGATGCTCGTCATCGACGATATCCCCGATAGCGATCCGATCAAGAAGGTCGCGCTGACCTATATCGACGCGTACGAGAAGCAGTTCGGGCAGAAGCCGGCGACCTTCGGAGCCAATACGTACGACGCAGGATTGATCTTGCAGCGTGCGCTTCCCGCGGCGCTGAAGGCCGCGAAGCCGGGGACCGAAGCGTTCCGGATTGCCCTGCGCGATGCCATCGAGCAGGAGCGCGATGTCATCGGCTGCCAGGGCGTGTTCAACATGAGTCCCACCAACCACAACGGCATGGACGAGCGGGCCCGGGTGCTGGTGACGGTAAAGGACGGCAGGTTCCGCTTGCTGCCGGAGTAGCCGGCCCATGCGCGGCCCGATCGTCGGCATCCTGCTCGCAGCCGGGAGCGCGTCGCGCTTCGGCGGGGAAAAACTGCGCGCCGCGTTGCCCGATGGCACGCCCATCGGCGTTGCTGCGCTGGAGCTTCTGGCGGGCGCGGTCGATGCCGTGGTCGCGGTGGTGCGCCCGCACGACGACGTGCTGGCGGCGGCGTTCGCCGCGCGCGGCGCGCGGGTCACCCGCTGCCCGCAGGCGGCAGATGGGGATGGGGGTTAGCCTGGCCTGGGGGATCCGCGCTGCGCCGGTCGCTGGCGGTTGGCTGGTCGCGCTCGCCGACATGCCTTGGGTCCAGCCGGCCACCATGCGCGGCGTCGGCTGACGCCCTGCGCCGCGGCGTGCCCATCGCCGCGCCGAGCCGGCTGGGCCAGCGGGGCCACCCGGTGGGCTTTGCCGCCGACTTGTTACGCCGAGTTGAGCACGCTTTCGGGCGACGAGGGCGCGCGCCCGGTTCTCGCCCGCCATCGGGTGGTGCTGATCGATACCGACGACGGGGGAGTTCTGCGCGACGTCGATACGCGGCAAGACCTTGAAGCCTGATCGCTACTTGGCCTGCGCGCGCCACATGTCGGTCTGGCGTCCGACGATGCGGTTTTCTTCCTCCTGCATCACCCACCAGGAGCGCAATTCGGGCGGCTCGAGCGGGCGCGAGATCAGGTAACCCTGCGCCTCCTCGCAGCCGTGGTTCCTTAGGAACTCGAACTGGGCCACGGTCTCGACGCCTTCGGCGATGACGCGCAGGCCCATGCTGTGCGGACGCGGCGATGATCGCCTGCGTTATTGCCTCGTCGCTGCGATTTTGCTCGAGGCCATGAACGAAGCGCTGGTCGATCTTGATGCCCTGGATCGGCAATCGCGTGAGATAGGAAAGGCTCGAATATCCCGTACCGAAGTCGTCGAGGGTAATCGATACGCCCATCTGCTTGAGCTTCTCCAGCGTCGCCGCGGCCCGCTCGGGATGCGTGACGATCACGCTTTCCGTGATCTCGAGGTCGAGATAGCGCGGCGGCAGGCCGCTGGCGCGGAGCGCGTCCTCCACGACCGACAGCCAGTTGTCGTGCTGCAACTGCTGCACCGACAGGTTTACCGACATCCGCAGCATCATGTTCTGGCGATGCCAGGTCATCAGCTGCCGGCAGGCGTCGCGCAACACGCGCGCCCCGAGCGCCTGGATCATCCCCGACTCCTCCGCGATCGGGATGAACTCGGCCGGCCCGATGACGCCCCGTTCGGGGTCGCGCCAGCGCAACAGGGCCTCGACGCCGAGCGCGCGGCCGGAATCCATGTCGATCTGCGGCTGGTAGACCAGGAAGAATTCATCGTCCATCAGCCCGCGACGCATGTCGGTCTCGAGCTGCAGGCGCGCTTGCACGCGGGCGTTCATGTCCGCGGTGTAGAAGCGATACGCGTTGCGCCCGGCT
Organism: uncultured beta proteobacterium; assembly: GCA_963777455.1. GTDB lineage: Bacteria > Pseudomonadota > Gammaproteobacteria > Burkholderiales > Casimicrobiaceae > PALSA-1003. Next base: position 360,702 of record CAVZQQ010000004.1, on the reverse strand, counting down.
TCCTTCGCCGCGTACATGGCGGTGTCGGCCTGCTTGATGAGGCCGTTCGGATCGGTGGCGTCGACCGGATAGACCGACACGCCGATCGAGCAGGTCAGCGTGGGCGTCTGGTCACCGAGTCGGAAGGGTGCAAGAAACGACTCGCGCACGCGCGTGAGCACCGTCATGACCTCGTAGGCCGCGTGCACCGGGTCCAAGCCAGGCAGGATCAAGACGAATTCGTCACCGCCCAGCCGGGCGACCGTGTCGGATTCGCGCACCGCGCTCGTCAGGCGCTGGGCCACCGCCTGCAGCAGCTGATCGCCGGCGTCGTGGCCGAGCGTATCGTTGATGCGCTTGAAGTGATCGAAGTCGAGGAACAAGCACGCCACTTGGTGACCGTCGCGCGCCGCCTGGGCAACGATCTGCTTGAGCCGCTGGTTGAGCAGCGCGCGATTGGGCAAACCGGTGAGGATATCGTGCTGGGCGAGCTTGTAGGCCTGCGCCGTCGCGATCTCGAGCTCCTTGGTGCGCTGGGTTACCTTGTCCTCGAGCGTGCGCTGGTACGTAGCGACCTCGGCCTGCGACGCCGCAAGACGCTGCGTCATGTGGTTGAAGGTATGGGTCAGCAGACCGAGTTCGTCGCTCGACTTCGCCGGAACGTAGACGTCGAGCTTGCCCGCGCCAACCGCGCGGGCGGCGCGCATGAGCTGCCGCATGGGGGCGACCAGCCGCCGGGTCATGAGCAACGTCGCGACGACGGCAACGATCAGTAGCGCGGCGACGACGGTAAGGGCGCCGACCAGGTTGGCGCGCATCCGCGTCCACGACCGATCAAAGCTCATCCCCAGGCGGATGTAACCGATGATGGGCCGACCCGCCGTGCCGGCGCGACTGCTCAGACGAGGCGGGGTGTACACCGGCACGGCAAGGTCCAGCAGGCGCGGGTCGGCGAGTCCCGGATCCAATCGGCCCGCGTCGCCGACCTTGGGCATGGCAGGCGGGGTCGCCGGCACCACGCCACCGCCGTAGCTGCGCGTTATAAGGGGGCGTCCGTGCGCGTCGAGCACCGCAACGTAGGCGATGTCCCGATCGGAGCCCAGACCGTCGAGCATCGCCACAACGTTCGACATATCGGCGGAACTCAGCGCTTCGTCGGCCACTTCCGCCAGCATGGCCGCCAGAGCGAGTCCTTGCGAGCGGAGCCGGCTCGTTTCGTCGCGAATTTGCTGCCCGATCAGAAACGCGGCAACCCCCAGGGCCGTGGCCACGATCAGGCTGATGGCCAGCAGATTAAGCTTCGTGAGCAGCCCCAGGCGCAGCGGCGGCGCGTTAAGCGGCGAGATGGTGTCGCCGGCGAGGGGCGAAAACAGTTTGGCCATGGTTCGGGCGGGGCTTCGCGGCTAGACGCTTGCGACCGGAATCCTGCTGATGCGCTGCTGCCATTCGCGCGGGCCCCTTTCGTGTACCGACGCGCCACCGGCGTCGACGGCGACGGTCACGGGCATATCGTTGACCTCGAACTCGTAAATGGCCTCCATGCCGAGGTCGGCGAAGGCGACGACGCGGGCGGCGCGAATGGCCTTAGAGACGAGGTAGGCCGCTCCGCCGACCGCCATCAGGTACGCCGCCCGGTGCTTGCGGATCACCTCGATCGCAGCCGGCCCACGCTCCCCCTTGCCGATCATGGCGATGAGGCCGGTTTCGCCCAGCATCATCTCCGTGAACTTGTCCATGCGCGTTGCGGTGGTCGGGCCGGCCGGGCCGACGACTTCGTCGCGCACCGGGTCCACCGGACCAACGTAGTAGATCACGCGATTCTTGAACGAGACCGGGAGCGGCTCGCCTTTCGCCAACATGTCGTGGATGCGCTTGTGCGCAGCGTCGCGGCCAGTGAGTAAGCGGCCGGTGAGCAGCAGGCGCTCGCCGGGCTTCCACGAGGCAACCTCGGCGGGCGTGAGCGTGTCGAGGGCGACCCGGCGCGCCTGGGGCGAAGGCGTCCAGTGCACGTCCGGCCAGCGACGCAGGTCGGGCGCTTCAAGCTTGGCCGCGCCCGATCCGTCGAGGGTGAAGTGCGCATGGCGGGTCGCGGCGCAATTGGGGATGATTGCCACCGGCAGGCTGGCCGCGTGCGTCGGGTAGTCAAGAATCTTGACGTCGAGTACGGTGGCAAGCCCACCGAGACCCTGCGCGCCGATGCCCAGCGCATTGACCTTGTCGTAGAGCTCCAGGCGCAGCTCCTCGATCCGGGTCAGCGCATCGCCGCGCGCCGCGCGAGCCTTGAGCTCGTGCATGTCGATGGTCTCCATCAACGCTTCCTTGGCGAGCACCATCGCTTTTTCCGCGCTGCCGCCGATGCCGATGCCGAGCATGCCCGGCGGACACCAGCCCGCACCCATCGTCGGCACGGTCTTGAGCACCCACTCGACGATGGAATCGGAGGGGTTGAGCATCGTGAACTTGGACTTGTTCTCCGAGCCGCCACCTTTCGCGGCGAGCTTTACCTCAACGGTCGCGCCTGGAACGAGGTCGAAATGCACCACCGCCGGCGTGTTGTCCTTGGTGTTCGTCCGCTTGCCAGCGGGATCGCGCAGGATCGAGGCGCGCAGCTTGTTGTCCGGGTCGAGATACGCGCGACGCACGCCTTCGTTGACCATGTCCGTCACCGACATCGTTGCATCGACCCAGCGCACGTCCATGCCCACCCTGACAAAGACGACGACGATGCCCGTATCCTGGCAGATGGGGCGATGACCCTCGGCGCACAGGCGCGAATTGGTGAGAATCTGCGCGATCGCGTCCTTGGCCGCCGGCGACTCCTCGGCGTCGTACGCGTGGCCCAGCGCCTCGATGTAGTCGAGCGGATGGTAGTAGGAGATATACTGCAGCGCGTCGGCGACGCTCTGGATGAGGTGTTCCTGTCTGATCGCGGTCATGGCGCCTCCGTGACGGCAGGCGGAACACGAAACGGGCCGTGACCGCCGGATTCCGGCTCCGGGTATGGGAAATGGGGGCAGCGGGAGCGGAATTCTAACACCTTGCGGCAGGGCGGTCGGGGCGTGCGCCGGAACCGCAGGTCGGCGGCGGCGCCGGTTGCGCCGCGTAGGTCACTGTAGTTAGACTTTCTCCCCAGGAGCAGGCGCGCGTCGCCGCCACTCACTCAGGAGACCCCAGCATGCCCACCATCGAGTCCGTCTCGCACGAAAGCCGCTTGTTCGAGCCCCCACCGGCATTTGCGGCGCAGGCCAACGTCGACCAGGCGGAACTTGACCGCTTGAATGCGGCGGCCGCAGCGGATTATCCCGGGTTCTGGGCCAAGCTCGCCCGCGAGGAACTGCTGTGGCACAAGCCGTTCAGCCGCGTGCTCGACGAGTCGCACGCGCCATTCTACAAGTGGTTCGAGGACGGCGAGCTCAACGCCTCTTACGACTGTCTCGAGCGCAATCTGCAGAATGGCAATGCCAACAAGATCGCGATCCTGTTCGAGGCCGATGACGGCACGGTGACGCGGGTGACGTACCAGGATCTCTACCACCGGGTTTGCCGGCTGGCGAACGGCCTCAAGGCGCGCGGTATCAAGCAAGGCGACCGCGTGATCATCTACATTCCCATGTCGATCGAGGGCATGATCGGCGATGCAGGCCTGCGCGCGCATCGGCGCGACGCATTCGGTAGTCTTCGGCGGCTTCTCCGCGAAGTCGCTGCACGAGCGCATCGTCGATGCCGGCGCGGTCGCGGTCATCACCGCCGACGAGCAGATGCGCGGCGGCAAGGCGCTGCCGATCAAGGCGATCGTTGACGAGGCGCTCGGCATGGAAGGCTGCGAGGTGGTCAAGACAGTGGTCGTCTACCGCCGGACGGGCAACGCGGTGCCGATGGTTTCCGGGCGCGATGTCTGGCTTCACGACTTGGTCGCGAATCAGGCGGACACCTGCCCACCGGTGTGGGTGAGCGCCGAACACCCGTTGTTCATCCTCTACACGTCCGGATCGACCGGCAGACCCAAGGGCGTGCAGCACTCCACCGGCGGATACATGCTTTGGGCAATTCTGACCATGCGCTGGATTTTCGACATCAAGCCGGCAGACACGTTCTGGTGCACAGCCGATATCGGCTGGGTTACCGGGCATACGTACATCACCTACGGACCGCTGGCCGTCGGCGCGACCGAGGTCGTATTCGAAGGCATTCCTACCTATCCGGACTCGGGGCGCTTCTGGAAGACCATTGCGAAGCACGCGGTGACGGTTTTTTACACCGCGCCCACGGCGATCCGCTCGCTGATCAAGGCTTCGGATACGCATCCGGAAACCGCGCCGTCGAATTACGACCTCTCAAGTCTGCGTCTGCTGGGCTCGGTCGGTGAGCCGATCAATCCGGAGGCGTGGATGTGGTACTACCGCAACGTGGGCGGGGAGCGCTGCCCGATCGTAGATACCTGGTGGCAGACCGAAACCGGTGGCCACATGATCGCGCCGGTGCCAGGCGTCATCCCATTGGTGCCGGGGTCATGCACGCTACCGCTGCCCGGCATCATGGCCGCGATCGTCGACGAGACCGGCCACGACGTTCCCAATGGCCACGGCGGCATTCTGGTCGTCAAGCGACCATGGCCGGCGATGATTCGCACGATCTGGGGTGATCCCGAGCGCTATCGCCAGTCGTACTACCCCGAGGAGCTCGGCGGCAAGCTCTACCTTGCCGGCGATGGCTCGGTGTGCGACAGACAGACCGGTTATTTCACCATCATGGGGCGCATCGACGATGTGCTCAATGTCGCCGGCCACCGCCTGGGGACCATGGAGGTCGAGTCAGCACTGGTCGCCAACGCGCTGGTCGCCGAGGCGGCTGTTGTCGGCCGCCCCGATGACCTCACCGGCGAGGCGCTCTGCGCCTTCGTGGTGTTGAAGCAGGCGCGGCCGGCCGGCGCCGACGCCGAGAAGATCGCCAAGCAGCTGCGCGACTGGGTTGGCAAGGAGATTGGCCCGATCGCCAAGCCGAAGGACATCCGCTTCGGCGATAACCTGCCCAAGACCCGCTCCGGCAAGATCATGCGGCGCCTGCTGCGCTCCATTGCCAAGGGCGAGCCAATAACGCAGGACGTGTCGACGCTGGAGAATCCGGCGATACTGGAACAACTCAAGCAGGTTCTGTAGACGCGACGCGCGTAGGCCACGTTCGGACGCGCCGCGCCAGTGCGTGCTACGCCGGCGGCGGTGCGGTCTCGGCGAACGACGGCCGCTTCGAGAGCTTGTCCGCGAGCTTGACCAGGTTCGGATAGGCAGCGCGCCAGTCGATGGCGGCGTGGCGCAGGTCGAGGTAACCGAGGGCGCATCCAGTGGCGATGTCGGCCAGCGAATACGCTTCGCCGTTGCACCAGGCCTTGTCGCCGAGCTCACGCGCCAGTTCCTGCAAGCCCGAGTCGACCTTGCCGCGCTGGCGCTCAAGCCACAGCCGGTCCTGCTGCCTCGCCGCGCGCTTGCTCTCGAGCACGATCGCGACGGCCGCGTCACAGATCCCGTCGGCTAGCGCTTCCCAGCGCCTGACGCCGATGCGTTGTCGATTCGGCTCGGGAATCAAACGTGACACCGGGCTCACGGTATCGAGGTATTCGACGATGACACGTGAGTCGAACAGCGTCGTGCCGTCGTCGAGCACAAATACCGGCACTTTGCCCAGCGGATTGTAGGTGGGCACAGTCGTCTCGACCGTCCAGGGCGATTCCTCGACGAGGTCGTACTCGATCTTCTTCTCGGCAAGCGCAATGCGCACCTTGCGTGCGTAGGGACTGGTGAGCGAGGCGATTAGCTTCATTTGCGGAGCGCAGAGCAATGATCCGCGGCTGGATTAATCGCGAAGCATATTATAGCATCGCGCACTGCGCCGGCTTGCGGATGGTAAGCCTGCGCCGGTCGCGGCCGCGCCGCGGAACGTGCCGTTGCCTGTGCTAAACTGCAATCGCCCCGCGCGCAACACCATGCCGAACGCCGACGCGCCTGTCCCGCTCACTGCGCTCACCGCGCTTAACCCGCTCGACGGGCGGTACCGTCGCAAGGTTGGCGGCCCTCGCGCAGTACTTCAGCGAATACGGCCTGATACGCTACCGCGTGCAGGTCGAACTCGCATGGCTGCAGGCGCTGGCCGAGGAACCTGGAGTGACCGAAGTTGCGCCGTTCTCGGCGGCGACGCGCGCTGCCCTGGCAGATGCCTGTGGCGCCTTCACCGTCGCGGACGCCGAGCGCGTCAAGGCGATCGAGCAGACGACCAACCACGACGTCAAGGCGGTCGAGTACTGGTTGAAGGAGCGCTTTGCCGCGGTTCCTGAGCTGGTGCGCGCAACCGAGTTCATTCATTTCGCCTGCACCTCGGAAGACATCAACAATCTCGCGCTACGGATTGATGCTTGCCGGAGCGCGGCGCGAAGTGCTCCTGCCGGAACTCGGGGCGCTGATCGCCGAATTGCGTGCGCTCGCCCGCCTCCATGCGGCGCTGCCGATGCTCGGGCGTACGCACGGCCAGCCTGCGACCCCGACCACGCTTGGCAAGGAGATCGCCAACGTCGTGGCGCGCCTCGAGCGCGCGTTGCCAGCGTTCTGCGCACGCCGCGCTTCCCGCCAAGATCAACGGCGCTGTCGGCAACTACAACGCCCACCGCGTAGCGTACCCGGATGTCGACTGGGAAGCGCTTGCGCGGCGGGTCGTTGCCGCGCTTGGCCTGGAGTTCAACGCGTACACAACGCAGATCGAGCCGCACGACGGTTTGGCCGCGCTGTTCGACGCGCTGGCGCGGCATCAACACCATCGTGCTCGATCTCGACCGTGATATGTGGGGTTACGTGTCACTCGGGTATTTTCGTCAGCAGACGAGTGCAGGACGAAGTCGGCTCGAGCACGATGCCGCACAAGGTCAACCCGATCGACTTCGAGAACTCCGAGGGCAACCTCGGCCTGGCCAACGCGCTGCTGCGGCACCTCGCAGACAAGCTGCCGGTCTCGCGCTGGCAACGCGATCTCAGCGACTCGACCGTGCTGCGCAACGTCGGTGTCGCTTTCGGCTACGCCTTGCTGGGCTTGCGTTTCCTGCCGGCAGGGGCTTGCCCGGCTCGAAGCCGACCCCGGACGCCTGGCGGCGGATCTCGACGACGAGCTGGGAAGTTCTCGCTGAAGCGATCCAGACGGTGATGCGGCGCTTCGGCGTGCCGGAACCCTATGAACAACTGAAGGCGTTGACGCGTGGCCGCGGCGAAATCACCCGCGCCTCGCTGCATCAGTTCATCGATGCGCTGGCCATTCCCGCGGATGCCAAAGCGCGCCTCAAGGCGCTGACGCCGGCGACCTACATCGGCGACGCGGTCGCGCTCGCCAAGCGAGTCTAGCGCCGAGCCTCGTCGCCGGCGCGCGCGGACCGGGCGCGGCGTTCCTTCAGGAACTGCATCGCCATGGGCACTACCGAGACGAGCACGATGCCGGCCACGATCCACGCAAGATTATCCTTGACCAAGGGAATGTTGCCGAACAGGTACCCGGCGTACGCGAGCGACGCGACCCAGGCGGCCGCCTCCGACCACGTTATAGGTCAGAAACTTGCGGTAAGTCATGGCCCCAACCCCGGCAAGAAACGGGGCAAACGTGCGCACAATCGGCACGAACCGGGCGAAAATGATTGTGAACCCGCCGTATTTTTCGTAGAAGCGGTGCGTGCGCTGGAGATACTCAGGCTTGAGCCAGCGCCCCAGCCGGGTCTCGTGCGGTCGATTGAAAGCCTTGGGGCCGATATAGTGGCCGATGCCGTAGTTGAGCGAATCGCCCAGGATCGCGGCGACGCAAAGCGTCACCACGAGCAGGTGGATGTCGAGGCCGGATGCCGCAACCACGGTGCCGGCGACGAACAGCAGCGAATCCCCAGGCAGCAGGGGGAATATCACCAGCCCGGTTTCGGCAAAGATGACAATGAACAACGCCGCGAACATCAGCACGGCATGCTGCGCCGCCAGAGTCGGAGAGCGTCTGGTCGAGCGCGAACAGCGAGTAGATCAGGGTAGTCAGCATGGGGTCAGACCTGATTTCCGCCTACGGCAATAGCCCGAGCCTCCATGACTCGAGGCCGACCCCGGTGACATCAGGGCAGGATCTTTTCCGCCGCCGCGCCGGTTCTCTTTTCCGGCCTGACCAGATCCTCGCGGGACACGCCGAGCCACATCACCAGCGAAGCCATGACCAGCGCCGAGGAGTAAATGCCGAAGCAGATGCCGATCGCCAGCGCCAGGGCGAAATAGTGCAGCGTCTCGCCGCCGAAGAACAGGATCGACAGCACCATCATCAGGGTGCAGCCGTGGGTGATGATCGTCCGGGACAGCGTGCTGGTGATCGCGCTGTTGATGATTTCCGGCACCGCCGCCTTGCGCATCTTGCGGAAGTTCTCGCGTATCCGGTCGGCGATCACCACCGATTCGTTGACCGAATAGCCGAGGACCGCAAGCACTGCGGCCAGGACCGGCAACGAGAATTCCCACTGGAATAGGGCGAAGAAGCCGAGGATGATGACGACATCGTGCAGGTTGGCGATGATCGCCGATACCGCAAACCGCCACTCGAAACGCAGCGCCAGGTAAGCGACGATGCCGATACAGACGAGAAGCAGGGCGAGCGCGCCGTTCTCGTACAGTTCCTTGCCGACCTGCGGGCCGACGAATTCGACGCGTTGCTGGCAGACTCCGGGTCGTCGGCCTTGAGGGCGGTCATCACGCTCTCGGACAGCTGGGCGGTCGACATGCCCTGCTTCAGCGGCAGGCGAATGAGTGCGCTGTTCGAGCTGCCGAAGCTCTGCACTGCGAATTCGCCCAGGTTCATCTTATCGATAACCGCGCGCACGTGCCCGAGATCGGCCGGGTGGGTATAGGCGAGCTCGATCAGGGTCCCCCCGCGGAAGTCGACCCCGAGATTGAGGCCCCGGGTGGCGAGGAAAAACACCGCCAGCACGAACGTGACCAATGAGATCACGTTGAACACGAGCGCGTGTTTCATGAACGGAATGACGCGCTGGATCCTGAAGAATTCCATCGTGGCTCTCTAGTCTGGGTGCGCGGCTAATCCGGAGACGGATCGGGCGGTGGGCGGGACGCACTCACGTTGCCGGCTTCCACACCTGGCCGATCGATATTTTTTCGAGCTTCTTGCGCCCCCCGTAGACAATGGCGACCAGGCCGCGCGACACGAATACCGCGCTGAACATCGACGTGACGATGCCGAGGCAGTGCACGACGGCGAAGCCGCGAACCGGCCCGGTACCGAAGATCAACAGCGCCAGCCCGGCGATGAGCGTGGTCACGTTCGAGTCCAGAATGGTGTTCCAGGCGCGTTCATAGCCAGCCTGGATTGCCGCGTGCGGGGTATCGCCCCAGCGCAGTTCCTCGCGGATGCGCTCGTTGATCAGCACGTTGGCGTCGATCGCCATGCCTAGCGTCAGCGCCACGGCCGCGATGCCCGGCAGCGTCAGTGTCGCCTGCAGCATGGACAGGATCGCGATCAGCAGCAGCAGGTTTATTGCCAGCGAAATCACCGAGATGATGCCCATCAGCTCGTAGTACGCGCAGATGAAGACCGCCAGCACGATGAAGCCGTACTCCACCGACTTGAAGCCCTTCTCGATATTATCCTTGCCCAGCGAGGGACCGACGGTGCGTTCCTCGACGATCTCCATTGGCGCTGCGAGCGCGCCGGCACGCATGAGCAGGGCAATATCGTTCGCTTCACGCGTGCTCATCCGGCCGCTGATCTGGACGCGGCCGCCACCGATTTCCTCGCGGATCACCGGCGCGGTGATCACCTCGGATTTGCCCTTCTCAACCAGCACGATCGCCATCCGCTTACCCACGTTGTCGCGGGTGATCTCCTTGAAGAGCCGGGCACCCGTGCCATCGAGGTTTACGTGCACCGCCGGCTCGTTGGTGCGCTGGTCGAATCCCGGCTGGGCGTCGTTGATTCGATCCCCGGTGAGCACAACCTGCCGCTTGACCAGCACCGGCACCCCGGTCGCGCTCGACGAGCAGATCGTCGCCCAATGGGACCTGACCGGATGCGGCCTGTTGCTGCGCGGTCGGATCCTCGTCGACCATGCGAATCTCCAGCGTTGCCGTGCGACCGAGAATGTCCTTCGCCCGCGCCGTGTCCTGCACCCCCGGAAGCTGTACGACGACGCGGTCCGCGCCTTGCTGCTGCACGATCGGCTCGGCAACGCCGAGCTCGTTGACGCGATTGCGTAGGATCGTGATGTTCTGCTGCACTGCGCCTTCTTGGATACGCTTCTGCGCCTCGGGCTTGAGGCTGGCGACGAGCCTGCTCTCGGCACCGGCGTCGGTCTCCCTGAGCTGCAGATCAGGAGACGCGTTGCCGATCTCCTGAATGGCCTTGGCTCGTTCGCCAGGGTCGCGAAAACGGACCACAACGGTCGTGCCTTCACGTGCTATGCCCGAGTAGATGACCTTCTTATCGCGCAGCATCGAGCGGATGTCAGTCAGGTAGCGGTCTGCCGCCTTGTCCGACGCGGCCTGCATGTCCACCTGCAGGAGGAAGTGGACGCCGCCGCGCAGGTCGAGTCCGAGATACATGGGCAGCGCGCCGATCTTTGCCAGCCATGCGGGCGAGCTCGACAGCAGGTTCAGAGCGACGATGTAGTTCGCGTTATTTGCATCCGGATTCAGCTTCGCCTGCAGTACATCCTTGGCCTTCAGCTGGGTATCAGGGTCGTCGAAGCGGACCTTGACGCCCGTGGCGTCGACTGTCTCGCCGCGATAGGGAATGTTGGCCGCTTTGAGCGCTTGCTCGACCGTTTGTAGCGTCGATGCGTCGACCTTGATGTTGGACTTACTGGTCGATACCTGTACCGCCGGCAAATCGGGGAAGAAGTTCGGCAGCGTATAGACGATGCCGACCAGCAGCGCGACGGTAATGACAACATACTTCCAGACCGGATAGCGATTCATGGCTGCGCAGACGAACGCGACTAAAAATCAGAGGCTCTTCAATGTGCCCTTGGGCAGCAGGAGCGAGATCGCGCTCCGCTGCACTGTGATCTCGACGTTGGGTGCGATTTCGACATTGGCGTAGGCATCTGAAAGCTTGGAAATCTTGCCGACAACGCCGCCGGCAGTCACTACCTCGTCACCCTTCTGCAGCGCCTGGAGCATCGCTTTGGTTTCCTTGGCGCGCTTCTGTTGCGGTCGGATCAACAGAAAGTAGAAGACCACGACGATGGCGATCATCGGCAGAAACGTCATAATGTCGCCGCCGGGCGAAGCTCCGGAAGCCTGGGCGTAGGCGGGGCTGATGAACACGGGTAACTCCTCCTTGCGGTCGGCTGCACGCCAAAAGGCGCCCAGTCAGGCCAATGCGCGAACAGACGCGCGGACGAATGCGGAAAGCCGGTTATTCTACCACGCGCGTGCGGTCGCTCTGGAACGCCTGCACGTAGGCGGGCAAGGTGTCAGCGGCGATTGCCTGCCGCAGTTCCGCCATCAGCGTCAGATAGTAGTGCAGGTTGTGCAGGGTGTTGAGCCGTGCGCCAAGGATCTCGTTGGTCCGCTGCAGGTGGTGTAAATACGCACGGCTGAAATGGCGGCACGCGTAGCACCCGCAGGTCGGATCGAGCGGTGCCGAATCGGCACGGTGGCGCGCGTTGCGGATCTTGATATCGCCAAAGCGCGTGAACAGCCACCCGTTGCGCGCGTTGCGCGTAGGCAGCACGCAGTCGAACATGTCGATGCCGTATTGCACCGCCTCAACGATATCCTCCGGCGTTCCGACCCCCATCAGGTACCGCGGACGGTCGGCGGGAAGGAGCGGGACGACATGCGCCTCGATGCGACGCATTTCCTCCTTCGGCTCACCTACCGACAGGCCGCCGATCGCATAGCCATCGAAACCGATGCGGCGCAGTTCGTCCAGTGATGCCTCGCGCAAGTCCTCGAACATGCCTCCTTGCACGATCCCAAACAGGGCGTTGCGATTGTCACCGTGCGCCACCTTCGACCGCGCGGCCCAGCGCATCGACAGTTGCATCGAGGTCGCGACCGCATCGCGCGACGCGGGATAAGGCGTGCACTCGTCGAACACCATCGCCACGTCGGCGTCAAAGATGCGCTGGATCTGCATCGACAGCTCCGGCGTCAGCTGCAGGCGGTCACCGTCGACGGGCGAGGCGAATGCAACGCCCTCCTCGAATACCTTGCGCAAGGGGCCCAGGCTGAAAACCTGGAATCCGCCGGAGTCGGTGAGGATCGGGTGCGGCCAGCCCATGAAGCGGTGCAGGCCCGCGTGGGCGGAGATGACGTCCAATCCAGGGCGAAGCCACAGGTGGAACGTGTTGCCGAGCACGATCTGGGCTCCGAGTACCTCGAGCTCGTTCGGTGCCATAGCCTTGACCGTGCCGTAGGTGCCGACCGGCATGAAGACCGGCGTCTCGACGCTGCCGCGTGCAAGGTTGAGCCGGCCCCGCCGCGCGGCGCCGCAACGGGCCATGACCTCGAATTGCATTGGCGGATTGTAGCAGCGGGCGTGAAGGTCACTTCTCGGCACCGGCGTCGCGCTCAAGCAGCATCGCGTCGCCGTAGCTGAAGAAGCGGTAACGCGCACGGATCGCGTGGGTGTACGCGGCGCGGATGGTGTCGAATCCGGCAAAGGCAGACACCAGCATCAGCAGGGTCGATCGGGGGAGATGAAAGTTAGTTAGCAGCCGGTCGACGACGCGGAAGCGAAAGCCGGGTGTGATGAAGAGCCCGGTCTCCGTGGTGACGGCGCGCAACCCGTCCCCGGCGGCCGCCGCTTCCAACGCGCGCAGCGAGGTCGTGCCCACCGCGATGACGGAACGGCCCGCCGCGCGTACGCGATCTACGGCGACTACGGTCGCCTCGGGCACCGTGAAGCGTTCGCTGTGCATGCGATGCTGTCCCAAGTCTTCGACGGCAACCGGTTGAAAGGTCCCGGCCCCGATGTGTAGCGTGATGTAGGCCATGTCAATGCCGCCGGCGCGCAAGCGCTCAAGCAGCGGGTGGTCGAAGTGCAGGCCCGCCGTCGGAGCGGCAACCGCTCCGGGTTGGCACGCGTACACGGTCTGGTAGCGGTCGGTATCGGATTGCCGGGTGGCGCGCGTGATATACGGGGGCAAGGGCACGTCGCCGTGGCGATCGAGATAGACGTCGAACGGGACATCGGCATCGAGTCGCAGGCGGAAAAATCGGCCGTCGCGCTCAAGCACCGTCGCTTGCGCGCCACCTTCGAGCAGGACGCTGCCGCCTGGACGGGGAGGGTGGCTCGCGGCGAGCTGCATCCACGCTTCGCCGGGCGCGACGATGCGCTCCAGCAGCAATTCCACCTTGCCGCCGCTCGCCTTGTGGCCGCGAAGACGAGAGCGGATGACCTTGGTGTCGTTGAAGATCAGCAGATCGCCGGAGACGAGCAACGCGGGCAGTTCCGAGAACGCACGGTCATCGAGCTTCACCCCGGCAACATGCAGCAGGCGGCTGGCCGTGCGCGCGGCCGCTGGCGCCTGCGCAATCAACCCTGGCGGCAAGGTCGTAATCGAAATCGTGGAGCTGGTAGGTCCGAGGGTTGGACATTGCAGGCATGGGCTCCGCGCCGGTGTGTTTGTCGGGCGTGGCCGTTTCCGCGATAATGCCGGCTCCAACTCGCGCGGGCAACTTCGGGCCTTCCGCCGCGCCTCGCAGCCCACTAGCCGGGATGGCGGAATTGGTAGACGCGCTGGACTCAAAATCCAGTTCTGGCAACAGAGTGAGGGTTCGATTCCCTCTCCCGGCACCAAGAGTTCGTTCGTTAGCGTCCGTGAAAGTCCGCTTCTTCTCTGTTTTCCCTATGGAAACTTGGTAAGACATGTCCAACAACGTCCAGGGACGCCGACTGGAAACGGGGGCATCTTGGGGGCATAATTTGGGGGCACATTTTTGACCCAGCCGAGGAGATGCCCCCAACATGCTTACTGCAGTAGGCATTCGCAACGCCAAAGCCAGAGGCAAGCCCTACAAGCTGTTTGATGGCGCAGGCTTGTATCTTGAAGTTACTCCGAATGGCGCGCGCTATTGGCGGCTTAAGTACAGATTCGGCGGGAAGGAGAAACGTCTTGCGCTGGTTGACGTCTTCCGTCGCCACGCGTGGGAACCCTCGTACCACACCGTCGTACCGCAGGCACTCCTCGACCGCACCCCCTATCAACGCGGGGTCCTTTGTGGACCAACTGCCCGCGGACCTCGACTGGTGGGGCAGATCGGCATCAGTACGCTGGTGCAACGATTATCTGGGCTCCAACTCGCCGCGGATACGCTGGAATATCGCAAACATTTCATCTTCCGCGCTCTCCTGACCCTACCGATCAGTTTCCAGCCGGCGTCGTAATCGTTCTCGGGAGACCGACCTTCGTGCGTAGAGGACAAGTCGCATCCCGATGAAAGGACGGTCCATGAAACAGATCTCAATCTTCGTGATCGCAGCCGCCATGGCGGTAAGTGTTGGCGACGCAACGACACTCTCGGCCGGAGGCGCCGATGCCGAAAGCACTCCTATCTTCGGGGGCAAACTCCCCCAGGATACCGCGACTGGAAGTTGATCTCCGTGGCCCACGAAAAAGGCAACCTCAACGATTTGCGCGCCGTTCTGGGCAACGACATAGCGATCAAGGCTTATCGGGAAGGGAAGCTCCCGTTCCCGGACGGCGCGATCATCGCCAGACTTGCGTGGGGCTACGTATCCTCGGAGGAAAACAACAAAGTCTTTGGCCGTCCCCAATCTTTCGTGGCTGGTCCCCCCACGAATGTTCAGTTTATGGTCAAAGACTCAAAAAAATACGTGTCGGCCGGCGGCTGGGGGTTCGCTCAATTTAACGACGGCAAACCCGCCGACGCGGCGGTGCAAGAGTGTTTCTCCTGCCACGTGCCGGCGAAGGATCGCGACTATGTCTTCACTCGTTACGCACCTTAACGCCGAGGGCAACGGATGCTGCATACCGCCATTGGTGAGAGAGCATGACGAAAGTGACATACGACCAGCAGCTCAGTGCACTTCTGGTGATCGATCGGTATAACGATTTCATTTCAGAGGGTGGCAAGGTATGGGGTCGCCTTAAGGCTGTTGCTGAGGCCAATAGTTGTATTCCTCATATGTTGCAAGTTCTGAAGGCGGTGCGAAAGCGGCGCTTTGCAGCTTCTATGCACTGCATCACCGATACCGACCAGGCGACTACGAGACCTGGAAATACATCGCGCCCATCCAGAAGGCTGCCTGGCTCCGAAAGACGTTCGAGTAAGGCACGTGGGGTGGCGAGGTCCGCTCTAGGATCGCTCAGGATCGATTCAATCCAATCACTCCACCCGGGGATGGGGGCCATAAGGGGGGATTAGTAGGAATCGCCCGTTGCCCCGATTTAGGGCTACTCGATGGGGGTTCAGGGGTAAATGCCTGGCCCTTCTTCGTCGGATAGCGGCCGGGGAATTCGATAGACGCCAATCGCGATGCTGGGCGCTTTCGCAACTGATGCAATGAGCGCGAAGAGTCACGCGGCCACAGCGCCGGCGCTTCGAGAACCGAGCGTCTTGCGTGAGCGCCGAAGCGGGGGTCGCCCACTAAAGTAGCGATTCGATCGGGAGAATTGACAGGAAATCGACCTTTCGGCGCGTGAGCCAGCTCGTGTCGGGCTCGGTGTCGTAGCGGCTCTCGCCGCTCGGGGTCTGTTCGATCCATTCGAGATTGCCATCGGGCGCCAGCCG
This sequence comes from uncultured beta proteobacterium, assembly GCA_963777455.1. Classification (GTDB taxonomy): domain Bacteria; phylum Pseudomonadota; class Gammaproteobacteria; order Burkholderiales; family Casimicrobiaceae; genus PALSA-1003. Next base: position 344,953 of record CAVZQQ010000004.1, on the reverse strand, counting down.
CACCTCGAACGCGGTCTTCGGCGCCTGGTTGTCGAACGCGGCGGCGAGCTGGCCCGCGAGCGCCGCACTGTCGATCACCAAGCCCATTTCGGTGTTGAGGTGCATCGAGCGCTGGTCGAAGTTGAAGGAGCCCACGAACAGGCGCGAGCGGTCCACCTCGAAAGTCTTCGCGTGCAGCGCAGCGGAGGTGCGGGAGCCAAACCGCTCCGCGGCGGCGGGCGAGGCTTTGAGCGCGGTGGGCTTGATCTCGTAGAGGTGCACGCCGGCGGCGAGCAGCGGCGCGCGGCGCTTGGCATAGCCCGCGTGCACGGCCCTCACGTCGGTGGCCGCCAGGGAGTTGGTCAGGATGCGTACCGCGACCCCGCGCGCGGCGAGTGCCGCCAGGGAGTCGGTGCCCTCGTCGCCGGGCACGAAGTAGGGAGAGACCAAGTCAAGCGTCTTCTGCGGCCGAAGGATCGTGGCTATCAGTTTCGGGAACAGCAGGACGTCGCTGCGCCCCGTTGTGTCGAGGGTCTTGGCCGGGTTGTCGTAGACGAGTCGCACCTGCGTCCACTCCAGCGCGAGGTGCCCTTCCTGCAGGTCGCGGCGCAGTGGCGTGGCGCGCACGGCCTCGATATACGCCACCGCTTCCGGGTCGGCGCGCATGGTGCTAAAGCGTTCCTGCAAAAAGGCGGCGGCGTTCGCGGGCGGCGCGCCCACGAAATCCGCGGCAGGATAGGCGGACGGGCTGTTCCAGTACAGATCGAACTCGTCCGAGACCTCGCGTACCGCCGGGCCCACGGCGATCACGTCGAGATCGGCGAATCCCACTCCGGGCCCAGCGCCAAAGTACTCGTTGCCGATGTTGCGTCCGCCGACGATCGAGATCTGGTTGTCGGCAGTGAACGATTTGTTGTGCATACGGCGGTTCAAGCGCCTGAAGTCGGAGAGGAAATCGAGCGCCCGGGCCTCGCGCAGGACGAACGGGTTGTAGAGGCGCACCTCGATGTTCGGCTGCGCGCCGAGTGCGGCCAAGGTGGGGTCGAGCCCCTTCGTGTAGAGGTCGTCTAGCAACAGCCGCACGCGCACTCCGCGCTCGGCCGCCTGCCAGAGCGCCTCGAGGAGGAGGTAGCCCACTTCGTCGCCATTCCACAGGAAGTACTGCACGTCGAGCGATTTCTCGGCGGCGGTGGCGAGCAGGAAGCGCGCGGCGAAGGCGTCGTAGGGCACGGGCAGGGCGTGGATGCCGGTCTGGCCCGGATGCGCGGCGACGCCGGGCGCGACCGAGCGGCCAAGCCGCGTTGCTCCGGTGTCGGAAAAAGCGCTGCTCGCCGTGCGCCCTTCGAGCGAGGGCAGGCTCGCGCAGCCGGCGACGAGCGCGGCAAGCGCGACGGCAGCAAACGAAGCCAGGCGGCGCAACGGCGTCAGGACAGCCACGGGCAGGAACTTTCGATTCTAGCGCTTCCGCGCGCATGTGTTGGCGATCTGGATGTACCCGGGCGCGCCGCCACTGTCACCTCTGCTCAAAATGCGACCTCCGAAGACCGTCTCGTAGAATCGAGCTGATCGGTCGATGTCGGCGACGGTGAGAAAATGTGCAACGGTAAACCTCCTTCGGCGGCATCTCATAGCTCGCCTGACCGCCAATTGGCGAGGGAAGCAAAATAGACTTCATGATTACTCCTCTTCTGAAAAGTCTACGCCGGAGACGATCTCGGCCCTCATCGGCTGGCGCCCCCCATGTGGAGCGCAGCATCTTTGGCTGCCTCCTCGGGTGCCCTGCCGCGCTCGCGCGCCACGATGTAGGCGGCGTACCACCCCGACCAATGTTGCTTCGGGGCGGTCGCTTCATACTCGCAGTGTCGCTTCTCTGCCTCTAGCAAAAGCTCCGTCAGAGTCGCGACGTCCATGCTGAGTCCTCGTCCGGGAAGCCGCGTCTTGACTTCTTGGAGCAGCCAGCCGTTGCCGTCCGGATCACTGAACGAGGCGAATGTGCTATAGCTGGCGCGGTCCATTGCGGGCCCGCTGAGGCGACCGCTTGTGTCGGCACGCTGGAACTGAGCTCCTGGCGTCCCAGCGTGAAACACCTCGCTGATTGCGGCACCGCGGGCGAGGAGTTCGTTGCGTGCAGCCTCGATCTCGGAGACGATTAGGTAGAGACCCTGGGCTGAGCCAGGCGCGGCCGACGTGATGTTCGTGCCGAATTGGACCGAGCATCCCGAGCCGGGCGGTGTAAACTGGACGACCCGGAAGCCATTATCGAAGGCGAAATCGGCGTCTAGCCGCCACCCCAAGCTTTCGTAGAAACGCTTGGATCGATCGACGTCGGACACCGGAATGACGACGGCCTCGAGATTCGTATCGATCATCTCCGCGCTCGCGATTTGGGTTGTATGCTCATTGCTCAACGGTGTGCTGCTCATGGTGACCTCCGACCTAGAGGAAGACTCCGAGCCGCGTTGTCCGTGCACCCGAGAGCAATCCCAATCGCAGCGATGCTCCGACGGTCGGCTCCTCAGCTATCTCCCCGCTTGTTTTCGAGAGCCACGGCGCAAAAATCCGGCTTGCTTCGCCCAACTTCTATAAGAGGCCGACACAGCCATACCCTGTGCGTCACACCCAAATTCCGACCGGCGAACGCGGTGCTTAGCCTGGTCTTCTGCGGGCCAAGCCGATGCACCGCGCGGACGTGGAAAGATAGCCGAGCGCACCCAAGCCATGATAAGGCCGCGGTGAGTGCCGGTAGAGCTTTGTGTCGGGGTTACGCGGTTCAACGCTTCTGGTAGGGGTGGAAGATGTAATCCTTCGCCTTCACGGGCGTATGACATGCGTATCCGCAGTCTGAGAGGCTGCCGGCATCGGGCGTGAACTTGTCGGATGCAGCATCGTAGTTGAGCAACGCGTATCCCCATCCCCCGCTTTTCGCAAATCTCTTGCCGTCCTTTTCCATGAAGAAAGCCTGCGCGAAGACGTCTGGCACATCCACGACGAACGGGGCCTCGGTGCTCTTCTTGAACTTCCACTGGAGCTTCGCAATCATGGAGCCATCCGGGAAAGGCTTGCCGTTGCCCGGAATTCCGGCCTTGTACGCTTTGATCATGGTCGGGTTGCCGACGATCACCTTGAGCACTTCATCCGTCCGGGCGGAAGAGACCACCGACCAGTCCTCGTATCCTCTGAAGTCGGAAAACGCGATTCCGCTCGGCGATTTCAGCGAGTACTTGTCCTGCGCGTAAACGGCCGTGCCGCCCAGAAAGGCGAGGATTGCCGTAGCCGTCACAATCGTGAGCTTGCTTTTGCGCTTCATGGCTGATCCCTCCTTAAGTGTCGTGGACGTGCTTTGATTTGGAGGCGAGCGGCGCGCCTGCCGCTGAGGCGGATTCGACGCCCTTACCCGGCGCAGCGTCAATCTTGCCATGTGTCCAAAAGCCACCGCCTCCGAGGTCATGGCCACGCGGCGCCGTGCCCCTTCTCTCAGCGCTGCTGCTTCTAGGATGGAGCCTGCCTCCTTTGGACGTGAGTGATTTCTCATCCGCTCGTTACGGTTGCTGGCGATGTGCAAATGAGAGGACATAAACGCTGGTTCGTAGAGATGGCAACGGGTCATCGGACAATTCGATTCCATCGGTCAAGGTGGTAGGAAAAAACACCAGCGCCTTTTGGGCTGCGTCGCTGTCGGCTACCACGGAGGTGACGTTGAGAGTGCCGACTTCGATTGTCCGGCGATCCTCAGGCCATACGAGCGAGCCATCGTTCGTAGGGTCTCCAGGGTTGGCGAGTTGCACAACCAGGCGGAACTTGATCGGTCCGGTCTTCAGACGCGTCCTAAGGTCTTCAGCGAAAAAATTGGCCGACTTCGTTTTTGCCTCCGCGTCGCTCAGGTTACGCTGTCCAGCAACGGGAAGAATCTTGTAATCCCGGCCTGTTTCACCCCGTCCTTGTTCACAAAAATGAACGCATTGTTGGAAAAGAACGATTCGGTGCCGTAGCTCGCGGGTATAACCCGGGATTCCTGCACAAATTTCAAGGCGAGAGGATGTCCGCCCAGAAACGCCTCGATGGGCCATGGATGCGGCTTGCTCGGATCAGTCGCAACGATGGCCTTTTGGAGAGCGAGAAATTCTTCACCGGTGGCGACGACGAAGCCGTTGTGCGACAGCGAGACGATTTCCGTTTTCCCGCCATCGGCGCAGATTAAATCGAATCGCGATTCCTTGAGGGCCGGCGTCAGGCGAGTTATCTGCGATTGAAGGGTCAGGCGACCCACTCGAGAAGCGCACGATCACGGGCACCGAGGCCCCTCTGAAAATGTGCGGCTTTGGAGAGAGTCGCCGCATCTTTCGAGGGCGTGAAGGATCCCTCGCATACGATGCCTTTCGCGTGCGCAGCCGGATAGCCCGGTTTCGCTCCCGCCTGCTGCATGGTGTCGAAGATTTGTTGGGCGAGACTCTTGTCATCCGCTCCAGAGGCCACTCCAGCACACAATGCGCTTGCCGCCAGCAACGCGGCAACGGCCCCGAGCCTTTGAATCGCTTCGAATGAAGAATTCATCGTCGATCTCCCTTATTGGTTTTTGTTATGCCAGGCTAGTGGCCCTCTGGAGAAATGCGTAAAGGTCGGCTCGTTTTCCCTGTGCGCTTCTCTTAAGTTCTAGCGCCTACTGGCGCAAACTGGCCCACCAAAAAACTACACCAATCGAATCGGTGTTGCAATGCCGGGGGCGCCGTGGCTTGCGGTTCAGCACCTCCGGGGAAATTGCAGAGTTCGCCGACGCAACTCGGGGGCATTGGCCGACTACCAGAGGCTGGCGCCCGAACCGCGCCATGCGGGGGCGGAAGCCAAGCGAGCGTCGGCAGGCCTCGCTGGCGGCCAAGACGCTGCGCGCGTTCCCTGCAACCAGGCGTTTATAGCACCGCAGACAAGGGATAGAATCCCATTACGCGAAGGTATCGGCCGAAACTTCGTCAAATTAGCCGATTCCACGATTCGAGTTCAACGGCCCACGTTCGATGACCCAGGAGTGCTCCAAGTCATGGATGCATCCTTCATCACACTTGGCGCGCAGGCGCCCGACGCCGCGCTCACACTCAACCGCGTGGCGCTCGGCATGTTCTTCGCGATCAGCGGCTACCACAAGCTGTTCAACCGTTCCCGGCACGCGACGCTGACACAAACGCTGCAGGACGACGGCGTGCACGCGTTGCCGATCATGCAATGGCTGGTGCCTAGCATCGAGTTCGGCGGAGGATGGGCGCTCATCATCGGCCTCCTGGCCGCGCTCGCAGCGTTCGGGCTTTTTGTGATCTGTCTCGGCGCCGTCGTATTCGACGCCATCAAGAAAGTACGCGCATGGCAGCCGATCGATCGCGCCGATTGGCTTGGCGATCTGCTCTATATACCCGAAGCCCTCTACTGCATCGGACTGACCGTTGTGATGCTGGGGGGCCCAGGACCGTGGAGCCTTGACGCGAAGATCGCCGTGCTCCTCGCACCCTAGAGCATGGCGTCTAGCGCTCGGGCTCGCTGCGAAGGCGGCTCTCGAAGCGCGAGCCTGACGCCATAGACCACCTATCCAGGGATGTCTCCATTGGCAGCACAGAGTTGAGCAACGAACACGCGACCCAAGCGCAGAGCGCTGGGGCGGTCGATAGATCCGCGAGGTCGTCGTCATTTCGGTATCCGGCGTCGATGGCGCCAAGCGCCCCGCGGGATCTTGGGGTGCCAGGTGGACGCCGATTTCGCTTTCGATAATACTGGTTCATGCAATAGAGCAACTCGGCAATGTTGGCGTTTCGGCCCGGACACCGAGGGGGAGCAGCCCGTGGAACGGCAAAACAAACTGGCTCGACATTTCTCCGCCTACAGATCGAGGACCACCTCGATGATCGACGCGTCGACTGCGCCGTACGCGGCGCTCCTGCTGCGTATCGGGCTCGGTCTACTCTTTCTGGCGCACGCCAATCTACAGATCCGAGTCTACGGATTGCCGACCGAAGCTAAGTACTTCAGGTCGATTGGGTTACCCGGGCGTCTCGTGTACCTGACGGCCTCCATGCAGGTCATAGGGGGGATCGCTCTCGTGGCTGGCGTCTACGCGCGATTTGCCGCGTTGCTTCTGCTGCCGATCATAATCGGCACGATCGTCACGGTACACGCCAGCAAAGGGTGGCTGTTTACCAACAAGGACGGGGGTTGGGAGTACCCGGCGTTCTGGGCTCTCGCGCTGCTCGTGCAGTTTCTCTTGGGCGATGGGGCGTGGGCATTGCTGACATCGCCCAGCCTCCACGCGTTTGGGCTGCTGTGAGGGTTCGATGCTACGAGGCACTGCGCGTCAACGGTGTGTGAACACGACCATTGCGCTTTTGCGCCTCTCTCGGGAAGCGCAACGTGTGTTGGCCTGGAAACAGTTGAGACGGCAGAAACTTAGTTGGCCGATGCGCGGCCAATTTAGACGGAAAGGAGCAGGGATGGCGACGAGCGAGATGGAGATACGCACGGCCCTCGACCGGCACTGGGCAGCATCCACCGCCGGAGAACTCGAAACGGAGCACGACATTTACCTCGATGATGCCATTTGAGACTATCCGCAGTCTGGCGAACGCATTCGGAGCCGACGCAACATCCAAGCTCTGCGCGGGCACCACGCCGACAAGTCTTCGGGGTTCAAGGTGCGGCGAATAGTGGGTGCAGGCGTCAGTAGTCGCAAGCATCCGAGCGCATGTCGCCGGCTTGGATGCGCGATTGATACCGTTCGGGGACCGTGGTATTGCTACCTATGGCTTCGAGTAGCTTATTGGGCGTTCTTTTGCTCGCGCGGATCGTCGCGGGGATCCAGATACTCGAGGCCCAACGGACCAATGGCCGTTACTTGAGTGACGTACTCACCGGACTTTGCCCAGTGGAAGTGATACGTATCGCCTGGCAGGACGACGACGCTACCGGGTGGATACGCCTCCACCTTATCGCCGTCGAACTGATCGCCCAGGCCGATGTAGAAAACGCCGGACATGACGGTGTAGATTCTGTCCTCCGGGTGTCGGTGGGGCATCAGCTTCACGCCGAGAGGCACTTTCACTCTGATCACGTATGGGCCGGGCTCCGACGGGTCCCCGACAATAACGGCAAGACGGACTGAAGGCGGGAACGCCGCAAACGGCTTCCAGTCGATGTCTTCGGGCAGGATCGACGTGAAAGCGGCTTCGCCTGGCTGGTGGGTTCGTACCATTTCGATTCCCCTTAGCTGGACATGGCCCTCTGCCTGAAATCGGATGATTCGTCCGTCCCGTAGATCAGCCGAACGTAAACTCAGAAGTCTCCACACCCGACTCGAGAAACTCGACCACGAACTGTCGATTGGAAACGGGCTCTACCTCATTCGTTTTGGGAGTTGGACAGTCGGAGTTTATACCACCATGTCACCCATAAGCAGTCCGCGCAAGCCGAGCGATTGGGGTTCGTATGGGTGCTTGTCGGAAGGCGTGCCGGGCTGGAAACGTCGGTCGGCGCGCCTTCCGACCGCGTTAGGATTGCAGTATCCGTGCCGTGCAGCAAGCTCGCGAATGGGCGTCGTTTACCATTTGTGTCGATGTAACGGACCAACCAAACCGTCGGCGTACGATCATCTGCAATGAATAAGGCGTCGTCATCCGCAAGTTGGTTGATCACAGACGTTAGTTAGATTCCCGGAATCTCGCCATCGTGGCCCGGTACTGCCTTTGCAAGCTGATTCTTGACGGCCTCTTAGGGGGGCGCGACAATATTTGGGGCAGCGCCCGGTGAAACGTCCATGGCGCTTGAGAACGCGACTACACGCACGCCTGTGAAGGGGGTGGCTACAGGAGCGTCCCGGCCGACTCACCAGCGGATGTCGGGCCGAGCTCGTCACATCGAAGCTGACGGAGCGCGAGGTGGACGGGTTGGCAGACTTCTATACGAACACCCGAAGCTATTGAGGAGGCCCATTGACGACGCTCGAACTGAACGGCCAGAACGTTACCGTGGATGTATCACCGGATACGCCGTTGTTGTGGGTGCTGCGCGATCATCTGGGCATGACAGGCACCAAGTTCGGTTGTGGTGCAACGCTTTGTCGCGCCTGCACGGTGCACGTGGACGGCGCCGCGACCTTTTCCTGCGTGTTGCCGCTTTCAGCGGTGGCCGGGCGCAAGGTAACCACCATCGAGGGCCTTTCCGGTCGGGTGGCGACCGCCGTGCAGGCCGCATGGGACAAGATCCAGGTCCCGCAATGCGGCTACTGCCAATCCGGTCAGGTGATGGAAGCCGTCGCCCTGCTGAGCGCGAATCCGAAGCCCAGCGATGCCGACATCGACGGCCGCCATGAATACCCACTTGTGCCGCTGCGGCACCTACCAGCGCATCCGGGTTGCGATCCATGAAGCGGCCAAGGCAACTGGAGGCCTCATCGTGAGCACCGCCATCGGTTTCTCGCGCCGGCAGTTCCTCAAAGCCTCCACCCTGGCCGGTGGCGGACTCATGCTCGGCTTCCGTCTTGGGCCCACGCGGAACGCCGATGCGGCCGACACGGTTTTCCAACCCAATGCATGGATTACCGTGCAGCCGGATGGCCTGGTCACGCTGGTTTGCGCGCGAAATGAGATGGGGCAGGACGTGTATACGTCGCTGACGATGCTCCTGGCCGAAGAGCTCGGCGTCGACCCGGCTCGGGTCAAGGTGGAGCAGGCCCCAGCCAATCCGGTGTACATCAACCGGTTGATGGGCGCGCAGATTACCGGCGGCACCACCAGCGTGCGCGATGCCTGGGAGCCGTTGCGCAAGGCGGGTGCCACGACGCGGATCATGTTGGTGAGTGCGGCAGCGGCGCAATGGAATGTCCCGGCGGCGGAGTGTCGGGTGGACAACGGTCAGGTGATCCACGGCGAGAAGACGATCGGATTCGGCGCGCTGGCGGCGGCGGCATCGAAGCAGCCCGTACCGCAGAACGTAACGCTCAAGCCTCCCGCCGAGTTTCGAGTGATCGGCAAGCCGCTGCCGCGGCTGGACGGGGCCGACAAGGCCCGCGGCCGCACTGTGTTCGGCCTGGATACGAAGCAGCCGGGCATGGTGTATGCCGCCCTCCTCCCCTGTCCTGTGATCGGCGGCAAAGTCGCGTCGTTTAGCGCAGGCAAGGTGGAAAACGGCCCGGCGTGCGCAAAGTCGTCGACATCGGCGAGGGAGTCGCGGTGATCGCCGATCATTACTGGGTCGCTCAATCGGCGCTGGCCGACCTTGAATTCAGTGGGACGAGGGCCCTGGGGCCCATCTCGACACCGCTGCCATCTATGCCACGCTGGAACGCGCGAAGGCCGAGCCGGGAGCGGTGGCCAAGCAGGTCGGCAACGCGACCGCAGCCCTGGCCCAGGGCAAGCCGATCGAAGCGCGCTACACCTCACAAATGCTGGCGCACGCAACATTGGAACCGCAAAACTGTCTGGCGCTCGTTTCACCTCGGGCGTCGACGTGTGGGCGAGCAATCAGTTCCCCCGGGGGCGCAAGGCGCCGCCGCCCAGGCAGCCGGAGTCGAGCCGGCACTGGTTCGAATCCACTCCCAGTTCATCGGCGGCGGATTTGGCCGCCGACTCGATGTTGACTACGTCGCCCAGGCGGTTGCGATCGCCAAGGCGGTTCCCGGCACGCCGGTGAAACTGATCTGGACGCGCGAGGACGACACGACCCACGACTTCTACCGCCCGCCCTGCCTCCACCTGATGCGCGCGGTGGTCGATCGCGGCCGGATTGCGGCGTTCAGCTACAAGATGATTTCGCCCTCGATCACCAGTCGCCTGTTTCCTGGGTCGTCAAAGATGGCATCGATCGGCGTTATGACCGAAGGAATGGTCGACTTCACCTACGACATCCCGCATCTCGGACTGAGTACCGTGATCCAGGAGGTCGGCATCCGCGTCGGCTACTGGCGTTCGGTCAGCAATGCACTCAATGCCTTTGCCATCGAGAGCTTCGTCGACGAGCTGGCGCATGCAAGCCGACCAGGATCCGTTGCGTTCCGACTCGGCATGCTCGACAAGCAGCCGCGGCAGCGCGTCGTGCTGCAACGGGCGGCGAAGGATGCCGGGCTACTCCGCTAAGCCACCGACAGGTCAGGCGTTTGGCGTCGCCTCCATGCGAGTGCTATGACTGCACCTCGCGCTCGTCGCCCAGGTCTCCGGTAACGCCAAGCAATTGAAACTGGAGAAGCTCACCTACGCCGTTGACTGCGGCATCGCCGTGCATCCGGATCAGGTCATCGCCCAATTGGAGGGTGGCGCCGTGAACGGAATGATCAACGCGTTGCGCAGCAAGGTGACCATCAAGCAGGGTCGGTCGAGCAAGCGAACTTCAACTCGTTTACCTATCCCGAGAATGTCCGAGGTGCCGCCCATCGTGGTTGCGCTGATCGCAAGCGGCGAAACGCCGGGCGGCATTGGCGAGGCCGGCGTGCCACTGGTGGCGCCCGCGATCGCCAACGCGGTTTTCGCGCTCACGGGTAAACGCATCCGCGCGTTGCCGCTGGAGGACGGCGGGATCCGCTTCGTCTGACACGGCGCATCCGTAGGACTCCTTGTTTTCTTATGCCTTTATTTCGGATTGGAAATCCCCGGTAGGAGGTTCGAGATCGTTTTCGGTAGAGAAATGCGCCGCTCTACCCAACTGGCTAATCCGGCTTACCCGAACACTGAGCGTGACCCGCAGCCCTGGTGCATTGGTGCATCGGGGTGCGCGGTAACGCTCAAAGGCGACGCAATAGCGTCAGGGTGTCGTCCTCAACGCGGCTTAGTTCCCGCCTTTGGGTGCCCTTTGCCGCGAAACTTTTTGTCACCTAAGACGGGTGGTTCGTTTTCGCGGCTGACATGTTCGATCGCGCTAGCGATCTATACAATTAAGGAGAGATAAAATGCCCGAAGAGATCAACCATGATCGCCGCCGCCTGTTAGGCACTGCGGCCATGGCCATTGCTGCCGGCGAGTTCGCCATGCTCGGCTCTGCGGCAGCACAATCCAGCTAAGATAAGCCCGATCAAGCCTGGGACGAACACGTCGTTCGGCCCGCTGAAGCAGATCGATGCCGGCCTACTGAATGTCGGCTATGCTGAAGCCGGCCCCGCCAACGGTCCGGCCGTCATTCTGCTGCACGGCTGGCCCTACGATATCCACAGCTTCGTCGATGTTGCGCCTTTGTTGGCGTCGGCGGGCTACAGGGTGATCGTCCCGTATCTGCGCGGCTACGGCACGACGCGCTTTCTCTCCAGCGCAACGATGCGCAACGCGCAGCAGTCGGCCGTCGGCCTCGACATCATCGCTCTGATGGATGCACTCAAGATCCAGAAAGCCACCGTCGCCGGCTTTGACTGGGGCGCGCGCACGGCGGACGTCATGGCGGCGCTCTGGCCGGAACGCTGCAAGGCGATCGTTTCCGTCAGCGGCTATCTGATCAGCAGCCCGGCGGGCAACCAGACGCCGTTGCCGCCCGAGCGCTGCGTTCGCTGTTTTGGTACCAGTACTATTTCGCCACCGAAGTCGGCAAGGCCGGCTATGCGAAATACCTCGACGAGTTCAATAAGTTCATCTGGCACCAGGCTTCGCCGAAGTGGAATTTCGACGATGCGACGTACGACCGCACAGCAGCGTCCTTCAACAACCCCGACCACGTTGACATCGTGATGCACGACTATCGCTGGCGGCTCGGCCTGGCCGATGGCGAGCGGAAATATGACGACCTGGAAAAGCGGCTGGCCGCGCTTCCTGTCATCACCGTGCCCACGATCACCATGGAAGGCGACTCCAACGGGGCGATCCACGCGCCCGGCACAGCCTATCGCGAACAAGTTCTCGGGCAAGTATGACTACCGGCTCATCACCGGCGGCATCGGGCACAATCTGCCGCAGGAAGCCCCGCAGGCCTTTGCCCAGGCTGTGGTCGACGTCAACGGTTATTGATCGTGCGTTGGCTTGCGGATGCCCTGCGGACTGACATGCGCGATCCGCAGGGCAAACAAGACGACGATCAGATCGTGCCGTTGAGGAACCCGGGCTTGGCACGGGCTTTGCCAGCCAACATTATGTAAGGCACGAGTCATGAAAGCGAACCAACTGCTCCTCGCCGCGATATTCGCGAACGCAGTCGGGGCTCCGATCGAAGCCCTAGTTGAGGCCAAGAATGTGGTGCAGAGCCCGACGTCGGCAGCGATTCAATTACCAGTTGAAGGCGAGTTTCCATCTCTCGGTCGGTGCGACCGGGTGGCTCAACTCGCCGCCATTGACCCCGAGCAGCCTACGCGGCAAAGTCGTACTGATCGATTTCTGGACTTATACCTGCATCAATTGGCTACGCACACTACCCTATGTCCGCGCATGGGCCGAGAAATACAAGGATCAAGGCCTGGTGGTGATCGGCGTGCACACTCCTGAGTTCGCATTTGAGAAGAACGTCGACAACGTTCGCCGAGCCGCGAAGGACATGCGGGTGGGCTATCCGATCGCGCTCGACAGCGACTATGCGATATGGCGTGCTTTCGACAACGAGTATTGGCCGGCCCTCTATTTCGTCGATGCCCAGGGGCATATACGGCATCATCAATTTGGCGAAGGTGAATACGAACAGGCGGAAAGGGTAATTCAACAGCTGCTGGCCGAGGCCGGACGTCGGCGGCATCGGTCATGACCTGGTTTCGGTCGACGCCCGTGGTGCGGAAGCTGCCGCCGATTGGGGCAGCTTAAAGTCACCGGAAAACTATGTCGGCTATGAGCGTACCGAGAACTTTGCGTCTCCTGGCGGAGCAGCATTGGATAAGCGCCACGTCTATGCCGCTCCTGCGCAATTGAAACTCAATCATTGGGCGCTTGTCGGGCGACTGGACGGTCCAGAAGCAGCTTACCGTGCTTGACAAGCCCAACGGACGGATCGTCTACCGCTTTCACGCCCGCGATCTCAATCTCGTCATGGGGCCCGCATCACAAGGAGCTCCCGTGCGCTTTCGTGTGCTAATCGATGGACAGCCCCCAGGTGCTGCGCACGGAATCGACGTTGACGACCAAGGCAAAGGGACGGTTACCGAACAGCGGGTATATCAACTGCATCCGACAACCCAAGCCCATCACTGATCGCCAGTTCGAGATCGAGTTTCTCGATCCGGGCGTGGAGACCTTTGCGTTTACGTTTGGCTGATATTTGTCTTGGCGAAAAGAACGCCCGACGGTTATCTTGATCCTATGTCAGTGTTCCTCGTATCGCGGCGTCGGGACTCCGCAGAGTTGCTGGAGTTGCCCTTGCTGTCGGCTTGCTCGGCCCAGCTGCCGAACGCACCCGGTAAGACCCTCACGGCTATAGTGGTCGAGTACGCACCCGGAGGCAGCTCACCAGCGCACCGTCATGCCGGCAGCGTCTTCGCCTATGTACTCTCCGGACAAATTCGCTCGGAGAATTCCGCGACTGGGCCAGTGCGGGACTATCGCGCCGGGGAGACCTTCTTTGAGCCGCCGGGCAGTACTCACCTGTTCGTGCAAATGCGAGCGAGACGGAGGCTGCGAGCCTGCTTGCGGTCTTCGTTGCAGACGACCATGCACAGTTGACTCAACCTGCACACTGATCTGCTCGATGGCTCTGGACGGCCTCGTTGAGTGCCTCTGACTCGATCCGCATCTCACGGAAAACACACTCATGACTGTGACAATGAAAGCCAATCGCATCCATAGATTCGGGGGTCCGGAGGTCATCCTCTTCGAGGACGTGCCGCGCCCAACGCCCGGTATGGGCGAGGTTCTGGTTCGAGTTCATGCGGCAGGCGTCGGGCCGTGGGATGCCCAGGTACGGCCGGGCGTAGCGTATTGCCACAGCCTCTGCCGCTGACACTCGGCGCAGATCTCGCGGGCACTAGTGACGAGGCGCAAGGCCTGCGGGGAACTTTGGACACCGCGATCGACACGGTCGGGGGCAAAGCCCAAAGGGACCTGTTCGCCTTAGTGCGCAAGGGTGGAACCTTAATATCCTCAGTCTCCGAGCCCGATGCGCAGCTCGCCCAACAATGCGGGATCGAGGCTAAGTTCATTTTGGTGGATGTCCACACCGAGGACCTCGAGGCAGTCGCGGATCTGCTCGATGCGCAGCAGCTCGTCGTGCGCATCGGGCAGGTGCTCCCGCTAGGAGCCGCTCGAGAGGCCCACGAGATGCTGGAGCGTCTGCGCCCGCTGCCGGCCGGCAAAGTCGTGCTCAACGCACAGGGCGACTCATAACGCATCGCGGTCGAGAGCCTAGTCTGCACGACCCTGATCTCGAACGCGTGAAGACGAATCCGCTGCTCGGTCCGATTCGCAAAGAGCCGCCCCGTCGAGCGATGAAATGCCGAGCTCGGACAGCGTCCGGCTGTGAATGGATGCGGCCATTCTAGGGATCTCAGCATGCTCGGATAGGAAGAGGCGAACGTCCGATTTGCGGAAACGTAGGCCCCAAGCATGAGTGACCGGTCATGGCCGGTCAGAGACTTCCACCTTTTCGTTACGAACGGCCGCTGCACAACTCACACCGGCCATCGAGGCGTGAACGGCCGGTGTAGAACGTAGAACCGCCGCTCATCGTTGGGAACCGGGCGGCCCTGCCCGACCCGGACAAGCCGTTCGTTTTTCTCCAGAGCAGACGTTCAAAAAATCAAGTTGGCCAGCAAGGACCGCGAGTCGGGGCAAAACCACGGGCGACCTGTGACCCTCCAGTCAAGCCATCCTATCCGCACCAAGCGTTAACCGTACGCGAGCGTGGTGCTTTGTCCAACCTCGATGATATAACCGTCAGGATCGCGGATGTAGCAGCGAATCTCGCCGTACTTGGGTATAGGCTCCGTGATGAACTCGGCTCCTCGACTTTTCCACAATTTATAGCACGCCTGAATATCCGCGACGCGGAAATTCAAGAAGCTGTTGATGTGGTTCGGGTCGGGGACACTGAGCGTTACCGTCGGCTTATCCGGCGTCGGGCCGCCCCCAACGTTCAGAATCATCCAGATATTCGCAAGCTGAAGGTATCCAGGCGCGTTGCCGTCGCCCAGGCTCAGAATGCGGGCACCGAAGACCTTTTCGTAGTAGCGGGCCGATCGCCCGATGTCGGCGACGGTGAGAAACTGCGCGATGCTGATCCCCACGCGCGGAGGCATCTCATAGCTTTTCTGTTCCACTTGTACGGCGCTCATTGATAGCTCCTTTTCGATACGTTGCTCATTACCAATACGGTGTCCGGAGTCCCGATCCAATCACAGAAAGGACCGACGCCAGCTACTGCAACAGCGATTCCCAATTGGCTGGCACCCTTCCAGCAGGCCCCGGTACTGGCTGATCCTCCGGATGCGAATGCGGCGGAAGCAATTCCACACCCTTGATCATCCCCTGCTTCCCGTAATCGTAGAACCAGTCCTCACCCGGCTCGAAGCTGGCAATGATCGGATGCCCTGTTGTCGCCGCATGCTTTGAGGCATGCTGACTCGGAGAACTGTCACAGCATCCGATGTGCCCACACTCCGCACACCGGCGGAGATGAAACCACCAACCTTTCGGCGACGCGAGACATTGCACACAACCATCACCCGTTGGTCTCGAAGCTGGATTAATTCCGCGATGATCTTTCTTCATTTTCTCTTGGGCGTTGCATGTCCTTCAAGAATTTGAGCTACCAGCGAGACCTTCCCGCTACCACCCTTTTCTGCCGCTGCTTGAGCCTTGGCCGCTTCACTGAGCGGCGGTTTCTGGCCGAATCGGGATTACAAGCCTGCCATCTCGCACGGCCTCGGCCGTGAACTCGATTTCTTGTGGCTCGCCGTTCACCATGATGCTTATTACGGCCCCGCCGCCGGATAGGCGCACCTAGGTTCAAATTCTAGCGCGATATCCGCTTTGGAGGAGATTCGCGACCGGCCGCTCCTGGCCAATTCTGTTGAAAAACTCGTTTGGCTGAGCGGAGCAGGAACAGCGGCAAAATTCGACCTCATAGAACGGCCTCAGTTGACCGCTACGCGTTCGGGTGATGGTTTGCGACTCCCACCAAACCCGTGTTGACCAAGTCTTGAACAGTTTTTCGAATGTAAGGGACTTCCCCATCCTGAAGCGACGTTGAAGTCGCACGGCATCGAGTGCCAAGATTGAGGTTCTGAGTCTTCAATCTGAACAGGAGGGGAAGTCGTGGAAAAGCTTACTACGGTTGGCATTGATCTCGCAAAGGATGTTATCGCGGTGTGCGTGTTGGACGTATGGTGCGGTCATCGAACGATGCGTGCTCAGGCGCGCAGCGTTCGAGCGGTGGGCGGAACAGTTGCCGGCGAGCACGGTTGCGATGGAGGCGTGCGGCTCGGCCCATCATTGGGGCCGCTGGTTTGCCGCACACGGCCACAGCGCACGGCTCATCGCGGCCGAGTTCGTCGTGTCGTTCCGGAAAGGTTGCGAGAATGACACCGCGGATGCGGAGGCCATCGCCATCGCCGCCCGGCAACCGACGATGCGCTTCGTGCCGATCAAGACCGTCGATCAGCAAGCCATTCTGGCTTGGCACAGTGTGCGCGAGGGCTGGAAGGAGGAACGCACGGCACTGCTCAACCGGGTGCGAGGGCTACTCGCCGAATACGGGGTCGTCATCGGTCGCTCTGCCGATCGATTCCTGACTGCACTGCCTAAACTGAGCGAAGATTCCAGGCTTCCCGACCCGGTGCGTGCCATGCTGTTCGAGGCCCGAGAGCAATTTGCCTCGCTGCACGCCCGTCTTGCGCGGTGTGACGCGCAGATCGCTGCTCATGCCAGGAACAGTCCTGTGGCGCAGCGCGCGGGTGAACTGCTTGGCGTTGGCCCGGTCACCTCGAGCGCGCTGGCCGCAACGGTTCCCGATGCCAGGATCTTCAAGAGCGGCCGCCAATTTGCCGCCTGGCTCGGCCTCACGCCTCGACAGCGCAGCTCCGGCGGCAAGACTCGACTGGGGCGGATTAGCTTGCGCGGCAACGTCTATTTGCGCACGTTGCTGATTCAGGGGGCCCGCAGTACGCTGCAGTCGGCCATCAACGCAGAGCCATCACGAGCCAACCGATTGCAGTGCTGGATCATCGCGCTCTATGGACGCAAGGGTTACCACAAGACTTTGATTGCCATCGCCAACAAGCATGCCCGCATCCTCTGGGCCATGCTCGCCAAAGAAGAACGCTACGATGGCTCGGCGTGGCAGCGCCACCCCATGAACCAGCGACCGCTCGCCGGCAACGCATAACCCCATCAACAACGCTGAATGGCTGCTCCGCGCGATAGCAAGACGAGGTCAGACCGAACGGGAGAAGAGCCCGGCTATTCTGTTGGCGAGCATTCCACCGCGCACGGGCGATCACCGGCACGGCGCTACGCCGAATTTCGAATGGGGCTCTCTCGTGCGGCTTATATCGTGGCCCGCGCACACCATCGTTGCGCAACAAGGCCGTTTGCAGAGACGCAGTCTGTTCCTTGGCATTGCGTCGCGCCCGCAGCCATCAACTAACAAACGCCATGCATCCCTCAACCGGCCCACCCGAGCTACCGGGATGCCCCTTCGTCCGGGCATCCCAAACGATTCAATCTTGACTCGCGGGGGAAGTCCTTGCAAACAAAATAGGCCGAAAGCGCCAGTTGACGGGCCTCGGCCGAACGGCCGCAATCGCGGCGAGACGGACGGTCTGCTTCATCGGGCGTATGACCGATAAGGGTGAAGTGAGCCCGTCGACGATCGGGTCTAGATTGCCAAACAACTGCCGGTCAGTGTCACCAACGAAAATGCCAGTAATCGACCCCACAACAACGTCATAACGATTCGCGAGGCTACATGCCCAACTAAGCCGACTGACTTATTCGTGTAATTGGTTGTCAGGCGGCTATCGCCTTGGAGATCCTTGCACCATGTTGCCGATGAAGGCCCCATTTATCTCGGCGCTTCCCTCGGCGGCCACTGGCGCTACGTAGATCGTGCGCGTACCTTCGCGCACTCCGCGCGCATCCCTTGCCAATGTAGGTTTCACTATGGCTGATGAGTCGCTACTGCGGTGCCCTGTGGTCCAACAGCGTGTTGGGCTTGGACGTTCCTCCCTTTACGCGGCTATTGCACGAGGTGAGTTCCCCGCGCCAATTAGGATTGGCCCACGAGCAGTTGCTTGGGTGAAGTCGTCGATTGACGAATGGATCGACGCTCGCATTCGCAATGCTCGATGCGGGGTCGCTAAAAATACTGCAACCTTCTTCCCCAAGCAGCTCGTCGGCAATCCGTCGCGCCGCCGATGCGTGGAGGAACGCGGAGGCAACTGGACACGGACACGTTGCGTCTGGACCCGTTCGGCGCTCCCAAGCGTCGCAACGGAAACATAGCGCTGTGCCCTGAACGTCCCGTGTTCGTGCTGCCGTAGGCCTGCGTACAGCTCCTCCAAGGATTGCGGGGGCATATTTGGGGGCATATTTGCGCAGCGAGGCTCTACTTACCTATGAGGTATGATTCCCTCTCCCGGCACCAAGCGTTCATTCTTAGCGGCCAAAAAAAGCGGCCGCTCTCTCCTTCCCACTCGCACTCATAACCTTGCCGCGTCGCGAGGATCCGCGGCCATTTAGAACCAGGCAGCTGCAATTCCACCCGCCGACAGCCACGCGCTCGCGATGGCCAATTCGCAGGATGCATATACCGCAAAGTTGGCCTATATTGGCTGACCATAGCAATTTACTACGCTAGATCGTGGTGGCCGCCGAGCGCTTATGACTGCGAGGATTCCGATGCCGGTATGGACTGGTATTTTCCGGTCTCTATTGGCAATGATTGTTGGGTCCGTTGCGCCGCAGGGCTTCGCGGCGGACTGGGCTGATCCCGCGAAGGTTCTCAAAATCGCGTATCCCATTGATGTCTCGGGACTCGACCCTGCCGGAACGCAGGAGACCTACGCCAATGTCGTGGAAGCACGGATCTTCGACTCACTCTACGTGTGGGATTATCTAGCGCGGCCGTACCGTTTTGTACCGAGCGTTGCGAGCAGCATGCCGGAAATATCCGCGGACGGTCGCGTCTGGACCATCCCCATCCGGCGAGGCATCTATTTCGCGGACGACCCTGTGTTTGGAGGCAAGAAGCGCGAATTGACCGCGGCGGATTTTGTATACGAGTGGAAGCGTGTCGTGGACCCGCGCGTACGCTCACCCAACTCGGACCTGCTCGAACACAGGCTTGTCGGACTCGACGCCGCGGTTGCCAAAGCGAAATCCTCAGGCCGCTTCGACTACGACGCGGAGATACAGGGTCTGCGGGCGCCGATCGCTACACGCTGCGCGTGGAGCTGGTCCAGCCCGATTACACGTTTCTTCACCTCCTCGACAACCCGGCGTTACGCGCCGTGGCTCGGGAGGCGATCGAAAAGTACGCGGATGAGAGCGGCCGCGCGATGCACAATCCGGTCGGCACCGGACCGTATCGGCTCAAGGAATGGCAGCCTGGTCGGCGCATCATTCTCGAGGCCAACCTCGGCTTTCGCGACGAACGCTTCCCGCCCGCGCCAAGCAACTTGGACGCAGCATCCAGGGCGGTTGCGGATTCGATGCAGGGCAAGCGGCGCCCGCAGATCGGTCGCATCGAGATAGCCATCATCGAAGAGACCAATCCGCGCCTGCTCATGTTCAATGCGGGCGAGCTCGACATGCTCGATGTTCCCGCTGACGTCGCACCCAAGATGATCGACGCCAGGGGCAATCTCCTACCTGAATTTGCCGCGCGCGGGATTCGTCTCGAACGCGCGACCGAGCTCGGCGTCACATTCGCCTACTTCAACATGGACGACCCGGTGGTAGGCGGTTACTCACCGGACAAGATCGCCTTGCGGCGCGCAGTCTGCAGCGCGTACAACGTTCCCGATGAGATCCGTGTCATCCGCAACGGGCAGGCGCTGCCGGCGACGCAGCCCATTCCGCCTGACATCGAGGGACACGTGCCCGGATACAAGGGGTTGTCGCCCTACGATCCCGCTACCGCCCGCGCCCTGCTGGACAAGTTCGGTTATCGGGACCGCGCCGGAGACGGCTTTCGGGCATTGCCGGATGGCCGGCCGTTGGTTATTCACCAGCTATCACTCGTGGGTGCGGCCTATCGGGAATTTGACGATCTGTGGCAGCGAAGCATGCGCGAGGTTGGCATCCGAATGGATTTCCAGGTGCAGACTTTCCCGGAGGCGATCAAGGCCGCGCACGCCGGACAGCTGCAATTCTCGGGATTCGGCTGGAGCGGAGATACAGCCGATGATTTCATGCGCATTTTCTACGGCCCGAACGCTGGCGGTGCCAACCTCTCTCGATTCAGGAACACCGAGTACGATGCGCTCTACGACCAGAGCCACCGCACGGCCGCCAGCGCGGAGCGAGACAGGCTCTACGAGACGATGACCAAGATCGTTGCCGCGCAGGCGCCGTGGTGCACGGGTGTCTACCGCATCAGCAGCACCGTCATCGCGCCACAGATTCGTGGCTACCGCAAGAACGTGCACTACTTTCTAACGCCATGGGACTATCTCGACATCGACACGGCTCAACAAAGGACGGGACGGTCCTAAAGACAACGGCGCCCTTAAACCAGCAACGCGGGGTCCCCACCTGCGCTGAAAGGCCTGACGCGTCGCGTTGTCGGAATCCGGGCTGCCGGTGAAGCGATCTCAGCGTTGGAGTTTCGGTTCGGAGGAATCGATCAGTCGCAGCTTCCAGCGGCAGTGACCCGCAGGATTATCGGGTTCGCTTCAGCTCTTGACGCAAGGCCTAACGTCAAAGCTGGGTGCTACAGCCGGTCGTCAGAGTTAGGCTTGCGTTTACTACCGCGACAGCGACCGGTTGGCGCACGCAACGTCCCGCTACTCAATCACGTACCTTGCACTGCTGTTCGCGGCGCTGTAATTGATCATTACCTTCTGATCCCCCTCTGAAGGAGAACCAGATGAAGAAGGTTACACGCCTGTTTGTCTCGGCCACCATTCTTGTCAGTGCCATAGCGTTCGGTGGCTGCACGGAAGGCGTCCTCGATCCGAAGGGGCCGATCGCCATCGCTGAACGTCAGATTCTTTTCAACGCGCTCGGCATCATGCTCGCGATTGTGATCCCGACGATGCTGGCTACGCTCGGCATCGCCGCATGGTTTCGCGCATCGAATCGCCACGCTCGCTATCTGCCTGATTTCGAATATTCGGGCAGCCTTGAGTTACTGGTGTGGGCGATCCCCGCGATGACGGTAATCCTGGTGGGCGGCGTCGCCTGGGTCGCCGCGCACGACCTCGATCCGCGCAAGCCGATCGGCTCGACGACAAAGCCGATCAACGTCCAGGTGGTTTCGCTCGACTGGAAATGGCTGTTCATCTATCGGGATGAAGGCATCGCGAGCGTCAATCAATTGACTATTCCTGTCGGAACCCCGGTCAACTTCGCGCTGACCTCCTCCGGTGTAATGAACAGCTTCTTCGTGCCGCAGCTCGGCAGCCAGATTTACACGATGGCCGGCATGGTCACGCACCTGGCGTTGGAGGCCGATCGTCCGGGAACCTATCGAGGGTTGTCGGCCCAGTTCAGTGGCAACGGCTTTGCCGATATGCGCTTTAGCGTCGACGCGGTGCCGACTGAAGAGTTTGCGCGGTGGGTGGATGTCGCTCGCAGCGCGGGGCTGGTGCTTGACGCGCATGCGTATGCGGAACTGGCTAAACCGAGCAGCGCGATCGCGCCTTTCACCTACCGTACCGTTGCGCCCGACCTGTTCGATGGCATCGTCCGCTCCGTCATGCAGCCAGACGCTCGGTCGCAACCGAACCAATCCGCGGCACAGAGGACAGAAAAATGAATCTCTTGGGCAAACTGAGCTGGAGCGCGGTCCCGCTCGACCAGCCGATCATCATGGGCGCGACGGGGTTCATGGTGCTGCTCGTCGCCAGCATTCTTGGGTGGCCACGCTAAAGGGATATTGGAGTTATCTCTGGCGCGAGTGGCTTACATCGGTCGACCACAAGCGTATCGGTGTTATGTACATAGTGCTGGCATTGCTCATGCTACTTCGCGGTTTCGCCGACGCGACCATGATGCGCGCGCAGCAGGCGGTCGCGGCGGGAGGCGCGCAAGGCTACCTCCCACCCGAGCACTTCGACCAGATCTTCTCTGCCCACGGCACCATCATGATCTTCTTCATGGCGATGCCGTTCGTGATCGGCATGATGAACTACGTGGTGCCACTACAGCTCGGCGTGCGCGACATGGCTTTTCCTACGTTGAACTCGGTGTCTCTGTGGTTGACCGCGTCAGGGATCCTTCTCACCAACATTTCGCTGGCGGTCGGCGAATTCGCGCAAACAGGCTGGGTCGCTTACCCGCCGCTCAGCGAGCTGCAGTTCTCGCCCGGCGTCGGGGTGGACTACTACCTTTGGGCACTGCAGATCTCCGGCGTCGGAACACTGATGACGGGGATCAATTTCGTCACAACGATTCTGAAATTGCGGGCACCCGGAATGAGCTTGATGCGCATGCCGGTCTTTTGCTGGACATCGCTTGCCTCGAACCTGCTCATCGTCGCGGCTTTTCCTGTCCTCACCGCAACGTTTGCGATGCTGCTGCTGGATCGTTACCTCGGGTTTCATTTCTTTTCCGTCGACGGCCAGGGCAACCCGATGATGTACGTGAATCTTTTCTGGGTGTGGGGTCACCCCGAGGTCTATATCCTGATTCTGCCTGCATTCGGTATTTTTTCGGAGGTCGTCGCGACCTTCTCCGGGAAGCCGCTGTTCGGCTATCGCTCCATGGTCGCCGCGACGATGGCGATCTGCGTTCTATCGTTCATCGTCTGGCTGCACCACTTCTTCACGATGGGCGCGAGCGCGAATGTCAACGGCTTCTTCGGCGTTATGACCATGATCATCGCGGTGCCGACAGGCGTGAAAATTTTCAACTGGCTGTTCACGATGTACGGCGGCCGCGTGCGCTTCACGGTGCCCATCCTCTGGAGCATCGGGTTCATGGTGACGTTCGTCATCGGCGGCATGACCGGCGTCCTCCTGGCTGTGCCTCCCGCCGATTTTCAGCTGCACAACAGCCTGTTCCTCGTGGCGCACTTCCACAACGTGATCATCGGCGGCGTCGTGTTCGGCCTGATGGCTGGCTACAACTACTGGTTCCCAAAGGTGTTCGGTTTCAAGCTAGATGAGCGCTGGGGCAGAGCATCCTTCTGGTGCTGGTTCATCGGCTTCTATCTTGCGTTCATGCCTCTCTACATTCTTGGTCTGATGGGCATGACGCGGCGCATGCAACACTACGACAACCTGGCGTGGCAACCGTGGCTGGTTGCGGCCGCGGCCGGCGCCGTCGTCATTCTGGCCGGGATGGTGTGCCAGATCGTCCAGCTTGTTGTATCGATCCGCGACCGCGCCAAGAACCGTGATGCGACGGGCGATCCTTGGAACGGCCGCACCCTGGAATGGTCCACCGCCTCGCCGCCGCCGGCCTGGAACTATGCAGTGCTTCCCCAGATCGGCGAGAGGGACGCCTTCTGGAACAGAAAGCAGCGTGCAGGCGGAGGGCAAGACCGCTTGGCGCAGGGAGCCAAGTACAAGGCAATCGAGATGCCGGCCCACAGCGCGACCGGTTTCATCAACGCGTTCTTTGCCGTCGTCATCGGTTTCGCCATGATCTGGCACATCTGGTGGATGGCCGGATTGGGAGCGCTCGGCGCATTGGCGACGATACTCGCCTTCGCTTTTCGTGATCGAGAGGAAATCGAGATATCGGCCGAGCAGATGGCCGAGTTCGATCGGGCTCACTCGAAGGAGGTTGTGGTATGACAACCGCTGTCGAGACCGATCGTCTCCATCCCGAAGCGCTGGCAGCCGCAAGCGAGGCTGGTCCCGCGCCAAAGCGGATTGTCGTTGCCTACGGCTTCTGGGTCTTCATCCTGAGCGACATCGTGATGTTTGCCGCGCTTTTTGCGGCCTACGCGGTCCTCGTGCGCAGTACCGCCGGCGGCGCAACCGGAGTCCAACTCTTCAATCAAGTCAGTGTGGCCATCGAGACCGCCTGTCTTCTCGCTTCGAGTTATACGTGCGGACTGATGTCCCTGGCAGTCCGCTCAAGACGCCGCGCTGGCATTTATTTCGCCGCCGTAATCACATTTTTGCTCGGGGCCGCATTCCTGAGCCTGGAGATTCGGGAGTTCGGCGCCATGATTGCCCGTGGCGCAACGCCGCAGAGCAGCGCCTTTCTTTCCGCCTTCTTCACCCTCGTTGGATGCCACGGGTTACACGTTAGCGTCGGTATGGTCTGGTTGGTCGTGATGATGGGGCAGGTCGCGATCAAGGGCATCCGGCCCGCTGTAGAACGGCGCCTGCTCTGTTTTGCGCTGTTCTGGCACGCCCTCGACATCATTTGGGTTTGGTTGTTTACGTTCGTCTATCTGATGGGGGTCCGCCCATGATAGAAACGCAATATATGTCGGAATCGCCGCACGATCGCGCGCCCGGAGACACGCCCGAACTTGCCGAGGAAGGAGCGTCGTCTGGAGTGCTGGTCTACACGATCGGACTGCTTCTCGCCGCCATCCTCACGGCGACCTCATTCTGGGTCGTCAACACGTCGCTGCTTTGGGGCCCCGGAATCAATCTTGGTCTTGCGGTGCTAGCGATCGCGCAGATGGGGGTACACCTGGTTTTCTTCCTGCACATTAGCACCGGACCGGATAGCAGCAACAATGTGCTGGCCGTCGCGTTCGGCGTACTTATCGCATTCCTCGTCGTCGCGGGATCGCTGTGGATCATGTCCGATCTGAACACCACCATGATGCCGGCGAGCGAGATGATGAACATGCCTTGAGCAACGTCGCATGTCACTTCCGCGGCCTGCGACACGTCGACTCGTCACATCGGCCGCTTGGTTACTCGACGGAGGCCTCGTGATTCGGTCGTGCACGTTAGAGGTATATATAGCAGCACAGTTGCCACGGGCTTCACGATACGCTCGCCGAGCAGTATGGCGGCGCTGTCGCACGCGGGCTGCGCAATACGTTTGCTTTTGCAATCGGTGACCGGCAAATGTAGGTCGAAATGAAACCGTCGACGCCAGCGGCTGCCTGCAGTAACCCACAGGATCATCGGGCTCGCTTCAGCATTCGACGCAAGGCGTAGAGTCCAAGCTAGTTCCGGAGAGCTTGTGTAGCTTCGTTCTGGTCGAGCAGGGCGCACCTGCTACTAGTCCTCTCCCGGCTATCAAGTGCGGCCGCATGTGCCGTAAGACGGCAGCCACGAGACAGCCGTTTGGGCTTCTCGATGGCCTATCGTTGCGTTCGGCGGAGGCGGGGCCTATAACGACATCCCGAAGTAGTATCCAATCCTCGCACGTCAACTAAGCATTTGGATAAACATTGCCGCTACTGCAACAGCCATTGCTGCCGTTGCTATCCAGCCCAAGATGCGTAGGCGCCTCGTCACGACGAACTCTCCCATAATCTTAGGATTGGACGCCATGCGCATCATTACGACCATAATTGGCGCCGAGATTATGCCGTTGATAACGGCGGCGTAGAACAGCGCCTTGATTGGATCGAGGCGTGTGAACCCCAATCCGACGCCGACCATTGTCGCCACAGCGATGACGCCGTAGAAGCGTGCTCCACGCAGTGGGCTCAGATTGAGACCCTGACGCCAGCGAAACGATTCCGCGACCGCAAACGCTGCCGATCCGGCAAGAACTGGCACAGCCAGCAATCCAGTGCCAATTATTCCCATGCTGAAAAGTAGGAACGCAAATTTGCCGGCGATGGGGCGCAATGCCTCGGCCGCTTGAGCCGATGTCTGAATATCGGTCACGCCATGGGTATGCAACGTGGCCGCGGTGGTGAGCATGATGAAAAACGCGATCAAGTTCGAGAATGCCATTCCGATATAGGTATCGACTTTGATCCTGGCCAATTGTCGTACCGCCTGGCCAGGATGGTTGTGCAGGGGTTTGTCCGCTTTGACGGCTCTTAGGTCCTCGCATTCCTGTGAAGCCTGCCAAAAAAAGAGATATGGGCTGATGGTGGTTCCGAAGATTGCCACGACGGTTGTCAAGTAATCCGCGTTCGTGGTGAGCGACGGCAGGAAAATGCCTTTGACGACATTCAACCAAGGTATATCGACGGAAAAAACAACGCCGACGTACGCGAACAGGGAAAGCGTCAGCCATTTGAGGACCCGGACATAGCGCGCATAAGAAAAGTAGATCTGCAGCACTACACAGAGCAAACCGAACCCGAGGATGTATGCGTGCAGCGAGCCGCCGATGACCAGCGCGGTCGCGTCCGCCATCGCGCGGAGATCCGCACCGATGTTGATCGTGTTGGCAGCCAACAAGAGCGAGACGAGGCCATAAGCCACCCATCGGGGATAGTGGCGACGAATGTTGGCTGCCAAGCCGCAACCACTGACTCGGCCAATCCGGGCACTCACGACTTGAATACCCACCATGAGCGGGTAGGTGAAGAAAAGCGTCCATAGCAAGCTGTAGCCAAACTGCGCGCCGCCCTGCGAGTAAGTTGCGATCCCGCTCGGGTCATCGTCCGCTGCTCCCGTAATGAGTCCCGGGCCCAGTTTCTCCAATAGCGACTTGCTTGGTGGTTTTCCGCGAGGCGGTACCTCCTTGGAACGCAAAGTTCCCCTGGGCCGAACCGCATTGCGACGACGCAACATATTTGCCTCCGAGTCGGATCGGCCTCAACCTGATTGCATAGTAGCCGGCGAATAACAAATGATCCAGCCAAAGCGAGGCTACGCTGGCAGCCTATGAGGGACGGCACCGAAGGAACGATCGGAGTCGCTAAATGCAGTGTCCACCATCCGGTGCAAGACCCGAGCCCAGCTCAAAGGCAACTCATCGTTGCATAGTCCGGACCACTCAAGATGGAGTCTTATTTTTTCCTTGCGCAGATCCCTCGCGGCACCAGAGCGATGGTTCGCGCAGGCTTTATAGCTTCGTTTGGGCAAGTGAACAATTACGAGTAACCTCGGTCCTTTTCGGGAGTCCAAAAAAGGAGTCAGGTATGATAAATCGTGCTCGCTCGAATCTGGTCGTCGGCAAGCTAAGCGCTCTTCATCCAACTCAAATGACTGTTGGCCGACGCGAGGTGGCAATAAAGCGCCGCCAGTGGAGTACGCTTAAAGGCAAGGAGCGGAAACAAGTGTTGCGGCAACACTGTTTCCCCGTCGTCCTCGGAGCAAGGGGACACCACTACATCGTGGACCACCATCACTTCGGTCTCGCCCTGCACGAAGAAGGCATTGAGGCCGTTTGGATGATGGAACTCAACGACCTGTCTTGGCTAAAGCCGTCGCAATTCTGGAGTGCGATGGAATACTGGCAATGGGTCCATCCTTACGATGCAGAGGGTAAGAGACAGGACTTTGGTGCGTTACCCTCGCGCCTGCAGGATCTCCGCGATGATCCTTATCGGAGCCTCGCGGGAGAAGTACAGCGTGCAGGCGGATTCGCAAAAGACACTGCACCGTATAGCGAGTTTCTATGGGCAGATTATTTTCGCGAGAAGCTGCCAAGAACGCTTGTAAGCAGACACTACGGGCGTGCGACCAAGGCCGCAATGAAGCTTTCAAACAAACAGGACGCGCGCTATCTTCCTGGCTGGGCCGGTATCATCAGGACTACCTAACAGCGAACACCGGTTGCCTCGAGCATTTGCCAGAACCCTCAGGAACAGAATAATAGAACCCATCAAGTGTGGCCTTCAGCTAGGTAGAAGTTCAGAGAAGACGTCGGGCCACTAGCGTTCCGTGATTTTGCGGAGTGCGAGGCACCTGCTTAAGCACATGCACCGATGACTCTTGCGATCCAAAGTCTGATACTCGTGCTAGTAGTGGTCGCGGCGGCCGGATTTGCCGCGAAACGACTGAAAATCCCGCCAGCGATTCTCCTGGTACTTACCGGTGTCGTTCTCGCGCTCGTTCCCGGTCTACCAATCGTGAGGCTTGCGCCGGAGCTTGTTCTGCTTCTCGTGTTGCCGCCGATCATCTATTCGTCTGCGGTTGCGATGAGTTGGCGGGAATTCCGTTTCAATTTGCGTCCCATTTCGCTGTTGGCCGTCGGTTGCGTCCTGTTCACAACGGTCACTGCGGCGGCAGCAACTCATTGGCTCCTAGGCATGCCTTGGTCGGTCGGCTTTGTTTTGGGAGCGATCGTTTCTCCACCAGACGCCGTGGCACCGCTTTCGATAGCCCGCAAAATGCACCTCCCCCGGCGAATCCTCGTCATCCTCGAAGGAGAAGGTCTCGCTAACGATGCCACCGCGCTCATTCTCTATCGCTTTGCGGTAGTGGCGGTAAGCGCTGGTGTCTTTTCGTTTGGGAAAGCTGCAGGAATGTTTGCCGCTATCGTTGCCGGAGAACTCCTTTGGGGAATCGGGATCGGCTGGGCGATGCTGCGTCTGCGCCGCTGGGTTGATGATCCGCAAATCGAGATTGTGCTCTCGATCCTGACACCGTTTATCGCCTATTTGCCACCTCAGCATTTGGGCGGGTCCGGCGTACTCGCTACGGTGGTCACCGGACTCTATGTCAGCTGGCATGGCATGAGCGTGATCAGTGCCGCGACCCGTGTTCAGGGTATCTTCTTCTGGGATGTCCTTGTGTACCTGGTCGAGGGGAGCGTCTTTCTTCTGACGGGCCTGCAGGCGCGCACGTTGACCGCGGGCATTGCCAGCTATTCGCTATCCGCACTGGTCGTCTCTGCCGCGGTCGTAAGCGCCGTTGTGATCTTGGCGCGCTTCGTATGGATGTTTCCAGCGACCTATCTTCCCCGTTTGTTGAGTCCTAGGATAGCGCGCGCGGACCCCTCTCCGCCGTGGCAGTGGCCGTTCGCACTTGCCTACACCGGCGTGCGGGGGATCGTTTCGCTTGCCGCGGCGCTGGCCATCCCGCTTGCTACGGATGCGGGCGACCCGTTCCCCAACCGCGATCTGATTCTCTTCCTGACGTTCTCGGTCATCCTGGTGACCCTTGTGGGCCAAGGTTTGTTGCTGCCTACCGTGATTCGCGCGCTTGGTCTCGACCATGCCGGCTGGCGCGAGCGCGGAGTCGACAGAGCCGAAGAATTAGCGGCGCGCCAGCAGGCAGCCACGGCGGCGCTCGAGCGTCTCAACCAACTAGCCGCGGAGCGCGAACTGCCGGAGGGTCTGGTTCAACCACTTCGCGCACAGTACCAGGAGCAACTCAAGCATTTCGAGCACGACCTCGATCGGGGGGGTGGACATCAGCTGCGGCCCGGGCTTCCCGACGAAATCGAGTTGCTGCTGATCGCTACTGAGCGGGGCCGCGCAATCGAGCTGCATCGGTCCGGCAAGCTGAACGACGAAGCGCGACGCCGAATCGAACGGGAGCTAGACTTGCGTGAGGCAACTCTTATGAACCACAGGCACGAGGAGTGACCTGACTGATTCGCAATCACGCCAGGAAGATGGGTGTGCCGCCCGATGTTCGTATGGGCAAAGGAGCGCTTGCCCTGCCGAGACCGCCGCGGCCATGTTACACGGTACTTCCATACCGACAGGCGAGGGTCAGGGACAGCGCCGAATTGCGGGAATAAGCCGTCATTGCGTACATGTAGCAGTTGCACTCTGATGCGCGCAGATCCTTCGGCGCGACGACCTCAAATCGAACCGGGCCGCAATGGCAACCCCCACGATGCGTAATCACTTCACCTCCTGTCATCGAATGAGGCAAGCCTGCGGCGAAGGGAATATGATGGCAGTGACGTGTATTTCCGCGCGCCGCCCCGGCTAGACCCTCGGCTCCCCGCGCCCATTTACGGTGATCGTCGGTCCCGGCGAGAAAGACAGCTGTGCCCGATGCGTGAGGCCCTGGAAAACGTAGGTCACGTCCCAATAGGCTACTTGCCCGGTTCCTGGAACGCTCGAGCAGTGCTGCACGTTCTGCGTGTATGTCTGTCCGCCGCGGTTGCCGTTCGCTCCGACCGCCGTGCCGGCAACTGCGCCGATTGCCGTAGCGACGCTGTTGCCGCTACCACCGCCGATCTGGTGGCCAATTACGCCGCCGAGTACACCGCCCAGGATTGCCCCGGGGATGTTCGGTGCCGCCGGAGCCGTGACCTGTTGCGGCTCGACCCAGCAGCGCTGCTCGGGTGGGCCCATGACCGCGCGGACGGCGACCACATTGCCCGGGTACAGGTGTTCACCGTAATGCGGATAGTAAGAGTAGGGTGCCGGCACGGGCGTGGGCGGCGGCGGGGCGTAAGAGTAGTTTGGGCCACCCGGCACGCGGCGCAGGGACGAGATCCGGTTGTTCATGCCCATCGTTCTCAGCGCGGGGTACTGGCCCCGCCGCAGCACGATGCAGCGCCCGTGGAAATCCGCGTCCTCGCAAACTTGCCAGTCGCCGCGATCGACGATTATCGATGAAGCGCGGTCGTTGAAGCCAAACCGGTCAAGGTTGTTGATTGGGCCGTTGGCAGTGAACGTGCGCCCGTGAAATCCTTCCTGTTCGTAGAGCGTCACCTGGGCGCAGGCGAGTGGGGCGAGAAAGGCAGCTAACAGGCCGAGAACCGCGATCTGAGCTTTTCGCATAGTGATCCTGGTGGATTGGTGGGGTGCAGAAGGTCGCGTTCGGCGCGTGCGGGGTGAAGAATGGTTGCCACGCCGTTCTCGGAAATCTGCCGAATCGGCACCGAGATGTCACACGATCCGCGTAAGCTTATAATAATCCCACTCAAGGGGTGGCGCCGTAATTCGCTTGCTGCGTCCCCCAGCAGCTGAATAGCGCGCCGGGACGTCCGGACGGATGGCGGACGACGCCACCCGGCGACAACGTGCCACAATGTTGAACCGCCGCATCGTGCCCCCTTGCCGTCCATGCGGGGATTACGCGGTGCAAGGCAGCGAGTAAGGCATGAGGTCCATCCCCGATTACCTTCCGGAAGACCTTCCCACGCTGTGCGAGGCGCGCACACCGGGCTGAAAGCATTACGCGAAGAGGCGCGGCGCTGTCCGCGCCGCGAAGAGGACACGATGAGTGCAGATGCAGACAACGGGCGCACGCGACGGCTCGACGAAGTATTGCAACTCGTACGCAGCAAGGTGACTCCCGCGCAGCGGGAGACCGTCGCGGATTTCACCGCCCGTTATTACCGAGATGTCGAGGCGGAGGACCTCGCCGAGCGAGAGCCTGCAGACCTCTATGGCGCCGCGCTGTCGCACTGGAACTTCGCGCGCAAGCGGGAGCCGGGACACGCCCGCATCCGAGTGTTCAATCCGACCCTCGAGGAGCACGGCTGGCAGTCAACACACACCATCATCGAGATTGTCAACGACGACATGCCGTTTCTCGTCGACTCGGTGACGATGGAGGTCAATCGCCACGGATTGATGCTGCATCTCATCATTCATCCGATCGTAGTCGTCGAGCGCGGCGCCGATGGTGCGCTGGTGGGGCTGCTGGCCGATAGCGCCAAGGACGCGCAGCGCGAATCGTTCATCCATGTCGAAGTCGACCGCATCACGGACCCCGTGCGTTTAGAGACCCTTGCGCAGGACATTGCCCGCGTGCTCGACGACGTACGTGCCGCGGTCACCGACTGGAAAGCGATGCGCGACCGTGTGCACGCAACCATTGCCGAGGTACAGCAGCGGCCGCCGCGGCTGCCCGCCGATGAGCTCAGCGAGGGGAAGGATTTCCTGCGCTGGCTGGCAGATAACCACTTTACCTTCCTCGGCTATCGCTGCCATGAGCTGGCGGTGGTCGACGGCGAGGACGTGCTCAAGATTGTCCCCGGAACCAGTCTCGGCATCCTGCGCGAGGCGCAAGGCAAGGAGATCGCGGCAAGCTTTGCGGCGCTGCCGCCAGAGGTGCGTGCCTACGCCCGCCGACCCGAGCTGCTTGTGGTCACCAAGTCGACGTCGCGTTCAACGGTGCACCGGCCCGGCTACCTCGATTACATCGCTGTCAAGCGCTTCAATGCCAAAGGGGATGTCGTCGGCGAGGACCGCTTTCTCGGTCTGTTCACATCGACGGCTTACAGTGCCAATGCGGCCGACATCCCGCTGCTGCGGCGCAAGGTCGCGAATGTCATCCAACGGGCCGGCCTGCCTGCCGGTGGCCACGCCGGCAAGGCGCTGATCAACATCCTCGACACCTATCCGCGCGACGAACTGTTCCAGACCAACGAAGAGAATCTGCTGCGTACGGCCAAGGCGATTCTCCATCTCGGGGATCGGCAGCGTCTGCGCCTGTTCGTGCGCCGGGACGCTTTCGAGCGCTTCCTTTCCTGCCTGATCTATGCTCCACGCGAGAATTACACCACCGAGCTGCGACTGAAATGGCAGGAGATCCTGACCCAGGCATTCGGCGGCTCGAGCTCCGAGTTCAACACCCATCTTTCAGAAGACCCCCTGGCACGCGTGATGATCAGGGTGCGCACGACGCCGGGCCATATCCCGGAGTACGACGTACGCGCGCTGGAGACGGAGCTGGTCGCTGCGGCGCGACGCTGGGAAGATGACCTCAAGGTGGCGCTGATCGACGCGCTTGGCGAGGCTCGCGGCAACGATCTGTTCCGCCAGTTTGGGACTGCCTTTCCCGCGGCCTATCGCGAGGAATTTGCGGCGCGCGCAGCGGTGCCGGACATCGAGATGATGGCCAAGCTTACCGATGCGGAGCCTCTCGGTATGTCGCTATACCGGCCGCTGGAAGCCGTGCCGGGCGCACTGCGCTTCAAGCTCTTTCACCGCGGTGCCCCGGTAACTCTGTCCGACAGCCTGCCGATGCTCGAACGCATGGGCCTTAAGGTGCTCGAGGAGCGGCCGTATCGCATTACACCTATTGGATCGCCACCGACGTGGATGCACGACCTCGGATTGCTTTCGTCGATTGCCGACACCGAGGTCGAGATCGATGCGCTGCACGCGGTATTCGAGGACGCTTTCGCGCGGGTTTTCCGCGGGGACGTTGATAACGACGACTTTAACCGACTGGTCGTCGCCGCGCGCCTCCCAGCCGAAGAGATTGTCATCCTGCGGGCATACGCGAAGTACCTGCGACAGATCGGGTTCCCCCTGTCGCAGACCTTTATCGAGGGCACGCTCTCAGGCCACGGCGAGGTTGCCCGCGAACTCGTCGAGTTGTTCAAACTGCGCTTCGATCCAGCGGGTGGAGCAGGCACGGGCGCGCGCACTGCCGAGAAGGTTCGCGCCATCGAGAGCGCACTCGAGGCGGTCGACAACTTGTCGGAGGATCGCGTGCTGCGCCAGTATCTCGCGCTCATTCAGGCGACCACGCGCACGAACCACTGGCGGCGCGATGCCGCAGGGCGCCGGAAGAGCTTCTTGTCCTTCAAGTTTGATCCCGCCAAGGTAGGCGGTCTGCCGGAACCCAAGCCGATGTTCGAGATTTTCGTGTACTCGACGCGCTTCGAGGGCGTGCACTTGCGCGGCGGCAAGGTCGCGCGCGGCGGGCTGCGCTGGTCGGACCGGCCGGAGGATTTCCGCACGGAGGTGCTCGGCCTGGTCAAGGCCCAGATGGTCAAGAATGCGGTCATCGTTCCCGTCGGCTCGAAAGGCGGCTTCGTGCTCAAGCGCGCTCCGTCGCCGGCAGACCGTGAGGCGTATCTCAAGGAGGGCGTGGCTTGCTATAAGAATTATTTACGTGGCTTGCTGGATCTGACTGACAACCGGGTCGGCGACAAGATCGTGCCGCCACCCGACGTCAAGCGCCACGACCCGGACGACCCGTACTTGGTCGTCGCGGCCGACAAGGGTACGGCCACTTTTTCCGACTACGCCAACGGGATTAGCAAGGAATACGGCTTCTGGCTCGGGGACGCGTTCGCATCGGGTGGCTCAGCGGGCTACGATCACAAAGCGATGGGAATCACGGCGCGCGGAGCGTGGGAGTCAGTCAAAAGACATTTTCGCGAGATCGGTATCGACACGCAAACGACCGATTTTACCGTGGCTGGCATTGGCGACATGTCGGGCGACGTGTTCGGTAACGGCATGCTCCTGTCGCGCCACATCAAGCTTGTCGCAGCCTTCGACCATCGGCACATCTTTCTCGACCCGGTGCCCAATCCGGAGCAGAGTTTTAAAGAGCGCGAGCGCCTGTTCAAACTGGCGCGCTCGTCGTGGGCCGATTACGATGCCGCGTTGCTCTCGGCAGGCGGCGGCATCTATCCGCGCAGTGCCAAGTCGATCGCGATCACGCCCGAGGTCAAGCAGGCACTTGCCATCTCCGCCGCGGCGCTCACGCCGACCGAGCTCGTCAACGCGATTCTGAAGGCACCGGTCGACTTGATTTATAACGGGGGTATCGGAACGTACGTCAAGGCCACTGGTGAGACGCATGCGCAGGTTGGCGACCGCGCCAACGATGCCCTGCGCGTCAACGGCCGCGAGCTTCGCTGCAAGGCGTTCGTCGAAGGCGGCAACCTCGGCGTTACCCAGCTCGGACGCAGCGAGTACGCGCTCGCCGCCGGTCGCATTAATACCGACGCGATCGACAACTCGGCCGGAGTCGACACGTCCGATCACGAAGTCAACATCAAGATCTTGCTCGGGCTGCCGATCGTTGAAGGTGAGCTGACCGAAAAGCAGCGCAATGCCTTGCTCGTCGAGATGACCGACGATGTTGCGGCGCTGGTCCTGCGCGACAACGTCTTTCAGACCCAGTCGCTGTCGGTTACCGGGCGGATCGCGCCCCAGTTGCTCGATGCGCACCAGCGCTTCATCCAATTCCTGGAGAAGACCGGGCGGCTGAATCGGGCGCTGGAGTTCCTGCCTGCAGATGAGGAGATTGCCGAGCGTCGTGCCAACGGCATCGGCCTCACCTCACCGGAGCGCTCGGTGCTGCTCGCCTACAGCAAGATCTGGCTCTATGACGAGCTCCTGGCCTCGACCCTGCCGGACGATTCGTGGGTCGCCACGGCACTGGCGCGCTACTTTCCGAATGCGTTGCGCGCACGGTACGCCAGCTACATGCCGCGGCATCCGCTGAAACGCGACATCATCGCCACCTATGTCACCAACAGCATGGTGAATCGGGTCGGCAGCACCTTCGTGCACCACCTGCTTGAGACGACCGGCGCCAAGCCTGACGAGATCGTGCGCGCGTACCTGCTCAACCGCGAGGTGTTCGGCTTCGTTGACCTGTGGCTCGCTATCGAGGCGCTGGACAACTTAGTCGACGATGCGGTGCAGTCGGCGATGCTTCTTGCCACCAGTGGACTGATTGAACGGGGCACGACGTGGTTCCTCCGTTCGCGCCGGCTGGCCCAGGACATGGCGGCGACCATCGGCCATTTCACGCCGCAGGTCGGCGCGCTGGCCACACAGCTGCCACAGTTGCTCGATCCGGCCGAGCGGGCACGCATCGACACTGCAGTTGCGGCATATGTCGCAAAAGGGGTACCCCAACTGCTGGCCTTGCGCGTGGTCGCGTTCGACAACCTCTACGCGGCCCTGGACATCGTCGAAGTGGCGGGTGCGGCCAAGCGGCCGGTGGAGAAGGTGGCGGAGCTCTACTTCGCGCTGGCCACACAGTTGGGGCTGCCTTGGCTTCGGGAGAAGATCTCGGCCCTGCCGGGCGACGCCCACTGGGAAAGGCTGGCGAAGGGAGCGATGCAGGACGATTTGTCAAGCCTGCAGCGCACGCTCACCGCCGAGGTGCTCAGCAGCGGCGGGGAAATCAGCGAGCCTGCAAAGCTCATCGCGGCGTGGCAGGACCGCAATCGCCGCGGAGTCGAGCGCGCGGCGCAGCTTTTCGGGGAGCTTCGCGCGGCGGCGTCGATCGATGCGGCGATGCTCTCGGTGGCGTTGCGGGAGCTGCGCAACCTCGTGTAGGGTGCTAGATCTGGGCGAATGCGAGGGCGCCGATAACCAAAGCTCCCGCGGCGACGCCGTAGGCCATGTATTGCAGGCGATTGTTGCGAGTCAGTATGGTGATGGCAGCGAGCGCGATCGCGATTTGGATCAACGTCAGGGCCTGCGCCCAGCGGTGGTGAACGTGCATTGACGCTTCGCTTTTCTCCTCGGCGTCCTTGGATTGCTGTTCGAGTTTCTTCGCCTCGGGCATGATTCCGTCCTTCTCTGTCTGGTACCGCTCGGCCTCCTTCGCGTAGCGTGCCTGCTGCTCGCCGCTGGTCAGGGTCGCGCCGAGTTCGGCCAGGTTTTGCTTGCTGCTCTTGGCCTGGTAGAAGTTCCACTGATCAGAAGCTTCGGTTCGCCGGATCGCGGCTGCATTCTTGAACAGCAGCGCCTCGTTTTGGGTCGCGCCGGCCATGTAACCGAACAGCGCGCCGACGGTGGCGAAGATCGCCGTCATGACTGCCAGGCGCCCGGCGAACGGGTCGCCCTGCTGCGCCCGATGCTCGACCTCGTGGTCGTGCGGGCCCTGCATCTCGAATTCCTCGCTCATGCTCCGAACTCCCTGGTAGGAACGGACTGCAGCGCAGCGCTTTGCCTGCGTCAACGCTCCGTTCGTTCGTAGACGGCAAAATGGTAGGCGAGGGGTTCAGTTCCGTCCAGTGCGGTGCGCGCCTCGCGCGCGGACTCGCGCCAGCGGGAGCGGTCGAAAGAGGGAAAACGAGCGTCACCCGGGAAGTCCCGCTCGATCTCGGTTAAATACAGCACGTCGGCGCGCGGCAGCGCTTCCTGGTAGAGTGCCGCCCCACCGATCACGAACACCGGCTCGGGAAAGCGCACTCGCGCCAACGCAGCGTCGAGCGAGGGTGCGAACTCGACCTCCGGTATCGCGGAACCACTTCCGCGGCTGACCACAAGATTCTGCCGCCCGGGAAGTGGCTTGCCAATCGACTCCCACGTACGCCGCCCCATGATGACTGCGTGTCCGGTCGTGAGCGCGCGAAACCGGCGCATGTCTTCCGGCAAGCGCCACGGCAGGCGATTTTCGACGCCAATGATGCCGTTGCGTGCGACCGCGGCGATCACCGCGATGCGATGCGCTCGGGCCGAAACCGGCGCCCTTGGCGAGGCGGCAGGGGGTGGTGTATCGTGCACGCGTCGCTCTGGGGGCCCGGGCATCGTTTGACTCCAATGATTATATCGATTGCCCGCCATCACTCGTGTATTACCCGCGCTCATTTCTCAAATTCATTCTCCTCGGTTTCCTGCTCGTCAGCCTTCCCTTGCTGTACGCGCTGGTCGAACTGATCGTTAGCCTCGATCGGCTCGGGACCCAGGGCCAGCAGGCCGTCTTGCAGGCTGCGCAGGCGGGGCGCGCGAGCCGGCAACTGTACGAACAGGCGACGACCCTGGAGCGCCTCGTTCGCCAGGACCTCATCCTCAACGATCCGCAACTGATCGACGATTACGCGCGGTTGCGCCAGGACTTCCGCCAGACGACGCAACAGCTGCAGCAGCTGCCGCTCGACCGCACGCAACTGAGCCAGCTCGAGACGCTGAACGATAGCGAGAGCCAACTCTACGCGCTGCTCACGGCCCCGCACCGCCCGGCCAATGCCGCCACCCTGCTCGCGGAGGGTTATGCGGCGCTCTCGGCAAGCGCCCAGGTGATGCTCACCGCGAGCAACCGCCTGACCGAGAGCGAGATCGAAAGACTGCAGGCAACGGCGGCGGAGGGACGCAAGACCTGGGGCTACCTTGCACTGGCCGCGGGCGCGATCGCCCTGGTTCTGGCAATCCTGTTCGCAGTGCTCATCGCGCGCCCGATCCGGCAGCTCGACCTGGCGATACGCCAGATGGGCAGCGCGGATTTCACGCACGCTATCGAAGTCAACGGGCCGCAGGACATGCGCTATCTGGGCCAGCGGCTCGAATGGTTGCGCGCGCGGCTGCACGAGCTGGAGGAACAGCAAACGCGTTTCCTGCGCCATGTTTCGCATGAACTCAAAACCCCGCTGACGGCGGTGCGCGAGGGTGCCGAACTCCTGCGCGACCGCGTCGGCGGCGAGCTGTCGCCGGCACAGCAGGAAATCGTGCGTATCGTGCGCGAGAATACGTTGAATCTGCAGAAGCTGATCGAGGATCTGCTCAGCTATCATCAGACGCGCAATATCGAGCCGCAGACACTGGGACCGGTGCCGCTTGCCGACGTGATTCGCCGCGTCGTCCGCGAACACAAGCTCGCGGCGTTCGCACGCATGATCACGTTCGACACCAAGGTCAAGCCGGCTATCGTCGTGGGCGACGCCGACAAGATTCGCGCCATCATCGATAACCTCGTCTCCAACGCCATCAAGTACTCGCCGCGCTCGGGGCTCATCACCCTCGACCTGCACGCCGAGGAGGGGCACGCGGTCCTCGATGTTGTCGATCAGGGGCCGGGCATCGATCCGGAGGATCGCCCGCGTATTTTCGAATCGTTCTACCAGGGCAAGCCAGCTCCGGAAGGGCGGATCAAGGGCTCCGGGCTGGGCCTCGCGATCGCGAGTGAGTACGCGCTGCTGCACGGCGGACGCATTGACTTGGTCGAGCGTTCGGCCGGCAAACGGGGTGCCCATTTCCGGCTGTGGCTGCCGCTCGCGGCCGCCGAGGCGGCGGCATCGCGAGCCGCAGGCCCCATCACGATCCAGGAGGAAGGTTGACTCGCCGGCGCCGTTGCCACGTCTGCGGTGTTGCCGGACTCGCCCTGTTCACGTCGTGCGCCGCCGCGCCGCCGACCCCTCCGCCTGAAACAGTCCCACCGGCGCCCGTGGTCCAAGGCGCCACGGAGCTGCCACCGGTGACCCCGGTCCCCGTTCCCCCGGTGGTGATCGTGCAGGCACCGCCGCAATCGCCAGTGCCGGCACCCGCGCCGCCGCCCCCAGTCAACGAGGAAGAACAGCAGGCCCTGGCGTTGCTCGTCGACCTGCAGCGCTATACCGCGGAGTCCGGCGACGATCTCAAGCGTGAGTTGGCCACCGCCAATGTGGCCATGAACCGCACGCGCAGCGATGCCAACCGCATCCGGGTCGCA
The DNA here is from genome assembly GCA_963777455.1 of uncultured beta proteobacterium. GTDB lineage: Bacteria > Pseudomonadota > Gammaproteobacteria > Burkholderiales > Casimicrobiaceae > PALSA-1003. The sequence goes on along the minus strand of CAVZQQ010000004.1, from coordinate 306,018 downwards.
ATGCTGCTTACGCTACCCGGCGCGGGACCGCCGGACGATCCCCGCGCCTTGACCCTGCTTGAGCCGCTCGTCGGCAAGACCGGCAACACCTCGCCGCTGAAGCAGATTGCCACGGTACTCTATGCGCAGATCGTCGAGCGCGCGCGCAGTGTCCGCGAAGAGCAGAAAAAGACTGCCGCGGCGCAGGAGAAGCTCGACGCCCTGCGCGCGGTCGAGCGCAGCCTGCTGCTGGAGCGCAGCCGCAACGCTGGCGGCGGCGGTGGCGGTGGTGGCGGCGGTACGGGGCGATAGAGGAAGCCATGGCACATTCTGGCGATATCCTGCTGGTTGACGACGACCCTGATCTGCTCAAACTGATCAGCCTGCGCCTTACGTCAGCCGGCTATCGTGTGCGCACCGCCGACAGCGGCGAAACCGCGCTCGCCGCGCTCGCAGTTGCCCGGTCGGCGGCGGTGATTACCGACATGCGCATGCCCGGCATCGACGGCCTGCAGCTGTTCGATGCGATCCATCGCCAGCACCCTGCACTGCCGGTCATCATCCTGACGGCGCATGGGACGATTCCCGATGCGGTCTCGGCTACCCAGCGGGGCGTCTTCGGGTTCCTGACCAAGCCATTCGACAGCCAGGAGCTGCTGCAGAAGGTGGCCAGCGCGGTGCGACTTAGCGGCGACGCGCCGGATGCGAATAAACAGACCAGTGGCGAGTGGCGCGCGGGAATCATCACGCGCAGTCCGCGCATGGAAGACCTGCTGCGGCAGGCGCGGCTGGTTGCCGACTCCGATGCGAGCGTGTTGATCTTCGGCGAATCCGGGACCGGCAAGGAGTTGCTGGCGCATGCCATTCACCGCGCAAGCCCGCGCGGTCTCCGGTCATTCGTCGGTGTCAATTGCGGCGCCATTCCCGAGCCGCTACTCGAGTCCGAACTCTTCGGGCACGCGCGCGGCGCGTTCAGCGGGGCGGTACAGGCCCATAAAGGGCTCTTTCTCGCTGCGGACGGCGGCACAATCTTCCTAGATGAGATCGGCGACATGCCGCTTGCCCTCCAAGTCAAGCTGCTGCGCGTTCTGCAGGAGGCTGAGGTACGGCCCGTTGGCTCCACGCAGTCGGTGCCCATCGACGTACGCGTGATCTCGGCGACGCATCGCGACCTCGACGCCCAAAAAGCGGCGGGGCAGTTTCGCGAGGATCTCTACTACCGCCTCAACGTCGTTTCGCTTAAATTGCCGCCGCTCGCCGAGCGGCGCGAAGACATCCCCTTGCTGGCCGCGCACTTCCTACGCAAGCTCGCGGAACGCTACAAGAAGCCCGTGCCATCGCTCGCGCCCGACGCAATGGCGCTGCTCATCGCCGCACCCTGGCCTGGAAACGTCCGGCAGCTGTTGAATCTGCTCGAACAGGCGCTTGCGCTCGCGACGACGAGCGTCATCCCGGCAACGCTGGTGCAAGGCGCTCTGCGCGAGGATGCAGGCGTCCTCGCGCCGTTCGAAGAGGCGCGAAAGCAGTTCGAACGCGACTATCTGGTGCGCCTGCTCAAGATCACCGGCGGTAATGTGACCCAAGCGGCGACGCTCGCCAAACGCAACCGAACCGAGTTCTACAAGCTGCTCCAGCGCCATCGCCTTGAGCCGGCGATGTTCAAAGACGCCAAGCTCTAGGCCATACGGGCGTTTCTGGGAATCAAGCCGAGACGCTTTGCGGGCGGCGTTCGCCCTTTCTGCGGCTATGATGTCGTCATTCGACGACATATATTACGTAATAAAACCAGTTAGTTACGTTATATATCTTGTATTCTGTCGTGAAAGTACGACAGGATTGCCAGGATGAGGGTAAGAACTGCCAGCCGAAGGCAGGCTCGGCGCGGTGCTTCGCTCTCAAGTCATTAATTTGCATGATATTTTAAAAACTGGCATGCCGGTTGCTTGTACGCACAGCGAAGGAATGCGATGAACGCTGTGCTGGAAAACGAGGCTCCGCCAATGAACACGTTTTGCCCGGAATTCTCTGCCTACTGGCTCGCTACACCCGAGTCAGCGGGGGAGCGTCAGAGCATCGAGTCCGCCCCGGGCGATCAGGGCTTGTCTCTGGCGCAACAGGTCGCGCTCGAAGAACTGGTCGAGTGCGTCAACGCCGCCCGGAGCGTGGTCTAGGAGCGGCGCCGCACCCATCGAATATTGGCCGCAGGTGGCCGCGGGACGAAAGGCCCGCAACGCCTGACCCTCTCGGAGCCGGGCAGCGCGCCGACCATCGGAATCCCCCTTGCCCGCTCACTTCCTCCCGGCGGGCTTTTTTTTGCCTGCCGGCGGCCCTTCGCCTACACCGCGACCGCGGCTTGAATCGGCGGATGGAAGCGATAGTCCTCAAACGCGAAATCCTCGTAGCGATAGTCAAACAGCGACGGCGGCCGGCGCTTGATCACTAGTCGCGGCAGAGGGTAGGGCGCACGCGCCAGTTGCGTCTCGACTTGCTCCAGGTGATTGAGGTAAAGATGGCAATCGCCGCCGGTCCACACAAAGTCGCCCACCGCGAGCTCCGTCTGTTGCGCGACCAGGTGCGTGAGCAGCGCGTAGGAGGCGATGTTGAACGGCACCCCGAGGAAAATATCGGCGCTGCGCTGGTAGAGTTGGCAGGATAGTTTGCCGTCGGCCACGTAGAACTGAAAAAACGCGTGGCAGGGTGGCAGTTTCATGCGCGGAATGTCGCCGACATTCCAGGCCGAGACGATCATCCGCCGCGAATCGGGGTTGCTGCGAATCTGCGCCAGCACGGCGGAGAGCTGGTCGATGTGCCGGCCGTCCGGCGCCGGCCACGATCGCCACTGGTAGCCATAGATTGGTCCCAGATCGCCGTTCACGTCGGCCCATTCGTCCCAGATCGTCACGCCGTTGTCGCGCAGATAACGCACATTGGTGTCTCCGGCGAGGAACCACAGCAGCTCGTGGATGATCGACTTGGTGTGGACTTTCTTGGTCGTGAGCAGCGGAAACCCGGCACCCAGATCGAAACGCATCTGATAGCCGAACACCGACAACGTGCCGGTGCCGGTTCGGTCGGACTTGCGGTGACCGACATCGCGCACGTGGCGCATGAAATCGAGGTATTGGCGCATCGGACGGCAATCGCGGGGCCTCGTTATTGTAGCCGACGCGCCGCCATGCCTGGCCGGCCGCGGTCCCCAGCCGTCTTGACAAAGGACGGGAAAGGCGTAGATTAACACGACTACTAGACTAGAGATTTAGTGATGAACCGGGCGTACAGCCGGGCGCTTCCCGCGGCCTGGCGGCGCATCATGCGCATATTCATCGCCCTCGGCGACCCCCATCGGCAGCGCATCCTGCTGATGTTCGAGCCGGGCGAGCGGCTCAGCGTGGGGCAGATCGTGGCGGCTTCGCCGCTGTCGCGCACCGCGGTATCGCATCACCTGCGCGTGCTGCGCGAGGCCGGCGTGCTCAAGTGCGACAAGGCCGGTAGGATGGTTTACTTCTGGCCGGACGTGACGGCGGTGCGGACCGCACTCACGGCGGTGCAGGATTACCTGGCGGAACATCATTGAGCCGCGATCACGCAGACACTGAGCCCCAAGGAGCTCCGATGGCCAACCACAGCCAGTTCCAGCTGCTGCGCGAGCGGCGCTTCGCGCCCTTCTTCTGGACCCAGTTTCTCGGGGCGGGAAACGACAACGTTTACAAGAACGCGCTGGTGATTTTCGTCGCCTTCCAGGCGATGACCCTAACGGCGCTCTCGGCTAACGACCTCGTCAACATCGCCGCCGCCGTCTTCATTGCGCCGTTCGTGCTGTTTTCGGCCACGGCGGGCCAGATCGCGGACAAGTTCGAAAAGTCGCGGCTGATCCGTCTCATCAAGCTCTTCGAGATCGGCATCATGATCGTTGGCGCCATCGGCTTCTATCGCCGGGATCTCATCCTGCTGTTCGCCGCACTGACCCTCATGGGCGTGCATTCGACCCTGTTCGGGCCGGTCAAGTACGCGATCCTGCCGCAGAATCTGCGCAACGACGAGCTGATTGGCGGCAACGGCCTGGTCGAAATGGGAACGTTCGTCGCCATTCTGCTGGGCGAGATCGTCGGCGGGGTCGTGATCGCCGTCAAGCCGGAAGGCCCGATGCTCGCCGGCGTGACCACCATCGCGATCGCCGTCGCCGGCTACCTTGTCAGCCGGCGGATTCCGCCGGCCCCCGCCGTGGCTCCGGAGCTGCGCATCAACTGGAACCCGTTCACCGAAACCAGTCGCAATCTGCGCTTTGCCTACGGCAATCGCGTCGTCTGGCTGTCGATGCTCGGCATTTCGTGGTTCTGGTTCTACGGCGCGACCTATCTCACGCAATTCGCCACCTTTACCAAGGGCGTCCTGGGGGGCGACGAGCACGTCGCCACTCTGTTGCTGGCGCTGTTCTCGGTCGGCATCGGCATTGGCTCGCTGCTCTGCGAGCGCCTTTCCGGGCACAAGGTCGAGGTCGGGCTGGTGCCGTTCGGCTCGATCGGACTTTCGGTGTTCGCGATCGACCTCTATTTCGCCAGCCGCGGGCTGCAACCGCAGGGTCTCGCCGGCATCGAGCATTTCATCTCGGTCGGCGCGCACTGGCGCATCGTCGTAGATTTGGTGCTGCTCGGCGCCTTCGGCGGGTTCTACATCGTCCCGCTCTATGCTCTCATCCAGGAGCGTTCGGACCCGGCCTACCGGTCGCGCATCATCGCCGCGAACAACATTCTGAACGCGCTGTTCATGGTGGCCTCGGCGGGCATCGCGCTGGGCCTGCTCAAGGCGGGACTGACGATTCCGCAGCTGTTCCTCGCGACCGGCCTGATGAACGCCATCGTCGCGATTTACATCTACTCGCTGGTGCCCGAGTTTCTGATGCGGTTCCTGGCGTGGCTGCTCATCCACAGCCTGTATCGCGTCGACAAGCAGGGCCTGGAGCAGATCCCGGACCAGGGTGCCTGCGTGATCATCTGCAACCACGTGAGCTTCGTCGACGCCATCGTCATCGCCGCGTGCGTCAACCGCCCCGTGCGCTTCGTGATGGACCATCGCATCTACGGCCTGCCGTTGCTCCACTTCATCTTTCGCACCATGCGGGCCATTCCGATCGCATCGGGCAAGGAAGATGCTGCGCTCAAGGAACGGGCGTTCGTGGAGGCGGCCGACGCGCTCAAGGCCGGCGAGATCGTGTGCATTTTTCCGGAGGGCAAGATCACCGACACGGGGGAAATAAACCCCTTCCGGCCCGGGCTGCAGCGCATCCTCGCGCAGGCGCCGGTGCCGGTGGTCCCGATGGCGCTACGTGGGCTCTGGGGGAGCTTCTTCAGCCGCTCCTATCGGGGCAAGGCGATGCGCCGGCTGCGCGGCCTGTTTTCGCGGATCGCGCTTGGTCGTGGGCGCGCCACTGGCCCCCGACCAGGCTACGCCGGAACGGCTGCAGGAACGGGTGCTTGCCTTGCGGGGCGACTGCCGCTAGGGAGCGAAGAGGTCCCGATGCCTTGGCTCGGTTTTTTTCTTGGCTCGCTGATCGGCGCCTATGCAGACGGCGTTCGCGGCCTGGTGCATTGGCGCCGCGATCGGCGTGGTGGTCGGGCTGCTGCTGATGCGCCAGCGCTCGTCTGCGCGCATTCTGGCGCTGGAACAGCGTTTGGCGGCGCTCGAGGTCGCTCTCGCTCGGTCGGGGCGGGCGCTGCCCGCGGCGCCTGCCACCCCCTCCGCATCGGGGGCCGTCCCTTTCCCCAGCGCGCCGGCGCGCGCCGCGGGCCCGCCGGCCGAGAGCACGCTCGAGGTGCTGCCCGCGCCGCGTTTTCCGGTGCGCAAAGGGGGCGTGGGAGAGGCCGCTGTCAGCGCCGGCACCGTCGGCCCGGTGACCGCGCCCCCTGGCCCCGGTACGCCGACGGTGAGCGCGGTGAAGCCATCCCGGTGGTCATCGTTCACCGACGGCAACACGCTGGTGCGCGTCGGCGTGGTCGTGCTTTTTTTCGGCGTCGCCTTCCTGCTGTCGTATTTCGCCGAGCATGTGAGCGTCCCCATCGAGCTACAGTTTGCCGGCGTCGCGCTGGTTGGCGCGGCCCTGATCGGTGTAGGCGCGTGGCTGCGCAACGCCCGACCAGCCTACGCGCTGGCGTTGATCGGCGGCGGACTGGGCGTGCTGTACCTGACCACATTCGCGGCACTGGAGCTGGTGCCGCTGCTCTCCCCCGAGCAGGCCTTCGGGGTGCTCGCGGCGATCGCTGCGCTGGCGATCATTCTGGCGCTGGTGTTTGATTCTCAGGCGCTCGCCGCCCTGGCGGCGTTGGGCGGGTTGCTCGCCCCGGTGCTAGTCGCTACCGTGAGCGAGCCGCTGCCGTTGTTCGGTTACGTTGCGGCAGTGAACGCGATAGTCGTGGGCGTGGCCGGCTTTCGCGCGTGGCGCGCGGTCGACCTGGTCGGATTCGTGGGCACTTTCCTGCTCGGTCTGTGGTGGGGACATGAGTACTACGACCCGGCCTATTTCGGGATCGTTGAGCCGTTCCTGGCGGTGTTCTTCCTGGTGTACGTCGCGCTGCCGATCGTGCATGTGTGGCGCGGCACCGGCGAGCGCCGGGTGGATGCGATGCTGCTTTTTGGCGTGCCGATGGTCTCCTTTGCGCTGCAGGCGCTGCTGGTGCACGACACGCGGTACGTTCTGGCCTTGACGGCGGCAGTGGTCGCCGCGCTGTATGCGCTGCTCTGGCAGGTGCTGCGGCGCCGCCCCGCGACCGTGGCCACGCTGGCGGCCGCCTACGGTGCGCTCGCGGTGATCTTTGCGACGTTGACGGTGCCGCTGGCCGTCGACGCGCGCTGGACCAGCGCCATGTGGGCGGTTGAAGCGGCCGGCGTGTACTGGATCGGTTGCCGCGAGAATCGCCCGTTCGCGCGCGGCTTCGCGCTGCTGCTGCAGCTGGCGGCCGGCGTCGCGTTGCTCGTCGGCGGCTTGGACGAGTACGCGGAGGCCGCCTTCGTCAACCGCCAATTCCTGGGCTGTGCCGGCGTCGCGCTGGCAGCATTCGCGAGCGTGCGCTTTGGGGACCGCCGCGGTGAGGCGCTGCCGGCCGCGGAGCGCTCGGTGCTGCACCTGCTGTTTGGTTGGGCTTGCGCCTGGTGGCTAGGCGGCGGCCTGCTCGAAATGGTGCGCCATGTGCCGGGTCCGAACGAAGCCCACGCGATGTTGGGATGGATCGTCGGGAGCACCACCGTGGCGGTGCTATTGACGCGCCCCTTGCGCTGGCCGCGTCTGGACGGCACGGCGGTTGTCCTGCTGCCGGCGTTGACGCTCTCGTTCGGTCACGACCTCGCGCATGGGCGGACCAGCGTGACGGGGTATGGCTGGGTGATCTACCCGTTGGCATGGGCCCTGCACTTTGTCCTGCTCCAGCGTAGCGAGGCGCGCGCCGCCGCGCGCAGTTCCGGCAGCGCTGCGCAGCAGGCCGGCGTGCGCCATTGGCTCGCCGCGGCGCACGCGTTCGGGGCGCTGCTCCTGCTGGGGCAGATTGCGTGGGAGGCGGGCGAATGGACCGCCCGCGTTGCGCCACCGGCTACGGTATGGGCGGCGTGCGCACACCTGCTTCCGCTGGCCCTGTTTCTGGTGGCGGTGACCCAGGCGGAGCGCGGTGCCCGGTGGCCGATGCGCACCTTCGGCGATGCCTATGCCGTCAGCGCGGGCACCATCGTCGCTCTCCTGCTCGGCCTGGGTTTTGTCGTGCTCGCCACGCTCAATCCGGGCGCGGCGCGGCCGCTGCCCTACGTACCCCTGGCCAATCCTCTGGAGCTCACCTTGGCCCTTGCGCTGGGCGCGCTGTTGGTCTGGGCGCGGCACGATGCCCGCGTAACCCCGCGGATGCTCTATCGCGGGTTCGCGATCGGCGCGTTCATCCTGCTCAACGGCGTTGTGGCCCGGGCGGTGCACCACTGGCTGGGGGTACCGTGGGAGCTCCACGCGCTCCTCGCCTCGCGGCCGCTGCAGGCCGCGCTGACCTTGACCTGGACCGTGGCCGCGCTGGCGGCGATGGTGGTGGCCCGGCAGCGCCGGTTGCGGCTACTCTGGCTCACCGGCGCGGGGTTACTCGGGGCGGTGGTGCTCAAGCTGTTCGCGATCGACCTGGCCGCGCTTTCGGGGCTAAGCCGCGTGATCGCCTTTCTCGGCGTCGGTGCGTTGCTGCTCGTGATCGGCTATGTCGCGCCATTGCCGCCGCTGGCGGCGGAGGGCGTGGACCGCTAGCGCGTGGCTGCCGAACCCTCTGGCGCCGGCGCCGGGGCGTTGCTTCAATCGAGCTGGGCCAGCCCGGCCAGGAGCGCCGGCAGAACCGTACCCGCCGGCCCGCGCAGCGCATAGTCGGCCGTTGCAGACAGCGGGGTCGCGCCCGGGTTTATCTCCGCGATGATCGCGCCAGTTCGGCGCGCCAGCTCGGGCAGCCCCGCGGCGGGATAGACCTCAGCCGACGTGCCGACGACGAGCAGCACGTCGCAGCCGCGCATCGCGTCCTCGGCGGCCGCAAGCGCCGGTTCGGGCAGCATCTCGTCGAACCACACGACGTCCGGGCGCAACCAGGCGCCGCACCGGGGGCATTGCGGCACCGCGCCCGCGGCGGCCTCCCAGTGCGCAACCTGCGTGCCTTCGCGCGCACATTTGACGCGGGTGATGTTGCCGTGCAGCTCGACGACGTTGCGGCTGCCCGCGCGTTGGTGCAGGCCGTCGACATTCTGCGTGATCAACGCGAATTCAGGAGCGCGTCGCTCCAGTTCGGCGAGCGCGATATGCCCGGCGTTGGGCCGTGCCTCCGCCACCTGGTCGCGGCGCCACGCATACCAGTCCCAGACGAGCAGCGGATTGCGCGCAAACGCTGCCGGGGTGGCCAGCTCCCGCGGATCGAAGCGCGTCCACAAGCCGGTCTGGGGGTCGCGAAACGTCCCCAGTCCGGAGTCGGCGGAGATGCCTGCGCCGGTGAGCGCGGCGATCAAGCGCGCCTCGCGCAGTGCGGCGACTAGTCCGGCATCGTATAGGGCGAGGGTTGTCACGCGCGCTGCAGCTCCGGGTCGTTGCGATGCATCGTACCGGAAGCCGCACTGGCGCGTGCTACACTCGCGCGACACGCTCCGTCGCGCCCGTAGTCATGTCCGGCAATACGCTCGGCACGCTTTTTTGCATCACCTCGTTCGGCGAATCGCACGGACCGGCGATCGGCTGCGTGGTCGATGGCTGCCCGCCCGGCATGGCACTCGCCGCGAGCGATATCCAGCACGATCTTGATCGGCGCAAGCCGGGCACCTCGCGCCATGTGACGCAGCGGCGCGAAGCGGATACCGTCGAGATCCTCTCGGGCCTGTTCGAGGGCCGCACCACTGGCACGCCCATCGCGCTGCTGATCCGCAACGAGGACGCACGCGGCAAGGACTACGCGAGCATCGCCGACACCTTCCGGCCGGGGCACGCGGACTACACCTACTGGCAGAAATACGGCATCCGCGATTACCGCGGCGGCGGCAGGCAGTCGGCGCGCGAGACGGCCGTGCGCGTGGCCGCGGGCGCAGTGGCGAGGAAGTGGCTGCGCGAGCGCTATGGCGTGACTATCCGCGGGCATCTTACTCAGCTTGGCACCAAGCGCAATCCCGTTCAAGGCTTGGGAGCATGTCGATGCCAATCCGTTTTTCGTCGCCAACGACACCATCGTTCCCGAGCTCGAAGCCTTCATGGATGCGTTGCGCAAATCGGGCGACTCGTGCGGCGCGCGCGTCGCAGTGGTCGCCCAGGGCGTACCCGTCGGCTGGGGCGAGCCGGTGTATGGCAAGCTCGACGCCGATCTCGCCGGCGCGATGATGGGCATCAACGCGGTCAAGGGCGTCGAAATCGGGGCTGGTTTCGCCAGCATCAGTCAGGCGGGCACCGAGCACTCCGACGAAATGACACCCGAAGGTTTCGTATCGAATCACGCTGGCGGAATCCTTGGCGGCATTTCGACCGGTCAGGACATCGTCGTGTCGATCGCGGTCAAGCCAACCTCATCGATCCGGCTCGACCGGCGCAGCATCGACAAGGGCGGCAACCCGGTCTTGGTCAACACCCACGGCCGCCACGACCCGTGCGTCGGGATTCGCGCGACGCCCATCGCCGAGGCGATGCTCGCGATCGTCCTGATGGATCATGCCTTGCGCCATCGGGCGCAGAATGGCGACGTGGTCTGCCCGAGTCCGCCGCTCGCAGCGCAGGCCCCCCCAATGTTGTCCGCGCGCCGGGACCAAGCGCCATCGAGAATCCAGACCCGGACGAAGCCTAGGGTCGCCCCCGCCTGCGCCGCAGTCAGTCCGGGAGCGTGTCGGTTACCTGCGCGGCCGCCGCGCCACGCGCGAAGCGTAGCTTCACGATCGCACCGAGGTTCGTTTGCGCAACGTCCTGCACGATGGCACCGGTGCCGGTGGTCACGATGCTGTAGCCGCGTTCAAGAACGCCTTGCGGGTTGAGATGCCGAAGCCCCGACTCGAGCCTCGCGAGCCGGTGTGCCAGGGCGCCAACCCGCTCGGGTGCGCCGCGGTGCCACCGCTCGCGCGCGTGCTCGAGTGCGCTGCGCCCCCGCGGCGGCGTGCGCAGCAGACGCGTCAAGGTTTGGCCGGCGGCGACAAACTGGCGCTCGCGATCGGCTTGCGCCCGGCCAGCGGCGCGCACCAGGCGTAGCGCCAGCGCGCCGAGGCGCTCACGCTGTGCTTCGACGCGTTGGGCAGGATGCACGAGACGGCGCGACACGCCGTCTAGCCGCTGCATGCGGGTTTCGAGTTCGCGTACGGCGGCGCGCCGCCAGCGTGCGCAAAGCGCCGCCACCAGGGCGAGCAGCGCGGCTCGTTCCGCGCTGACCAACGCTGCGGCACCGGTAGGCGTCGGTGCGCGCACGTCGGCGACGAAGTCGCAGATGGTGAAATCGGTTTCATGGCCGACACCGCTCACGATCGGAATGCGCGAATCGAGCACGGCGCGCGCCATGATTTCCTCGTTGAACGCCCACAAATCCTCGATGGAGCCGCCACCGCGACAGACGATAAGGACGTCCACTGCGGCATGCGTGTTCGCCGCGACGATGGCCGCAGCGAGTTCGGCGGCGGCGGCTCCGCCTTGGACGGAGGCGGGGTAGAGAATGACTGGCAACGTCGGCATCCTGCGCGCGAGCGTGGTCAGCACGTCGGAGAGTGCCGCGGCGCGCAACGAGGTGACGATGCCAACCGCGCGTGGGAAGCGAGGCAACGGCCGCTTGCGCTCGGGGGCGAACCAACCCGCCGCGTCGAGGCGGGCCTTTAGCCGTGCGAACTGCTCGTAGAGCGCGCCCGCGCCCGCGCGGCGCACCGTCTCGACGTTCAGCTGGAACTCGCCGCGGGCCTCGTAAATGGTCGGCATGGCGCGAACTTCGACCTGCATGCCATCCTGCAGGGCGAAGCCGAGCAGCTGGCCCTTCTGCCGGAACAGCACGCACCGCACTTGGGCCTGCGGGTCCTTGAGCAGGAAATAGGCGTGCCCCGACGCCGCCCGCGTGAAATTCGATACTTCGCCGCTGATCCAGGCCAGGCCCAGGTGGCGTTCAATGAGCTGGCGGGCGGAGCTCACCAGCAAGGACACCGGCAAGATCGGCGAGGCACTCGGAGAGACGTTCATACCCGCAGCCCCGAGAAGGTTCGACATCGCGGATGCAACACCCGGATTGTCCAGGACGTTACTCTGGTCAAACCGCCATCTGGCGCGCAAATCCACGCTTTGGCATCATCGCTAACGGTGCCTCGGCGCGCTTCGTAATGGCGTATCAACTTTATGAAAAATATGACCAAAGCGGCGGTGCAGATTTAGGCATGTCAGAGAAAATCCTACGCTGCGTGCGACTTAGCGGCCGAATGTACAAGATACGCACACTTTTATCCACAGATATTGTGGACAATGTTTCGGGCCCGGCACCGAGCGTCGCCCGCAAACCCTTGCTGCATGCGGCGCGCGGCGCATCCCATCCATGCGTGTGGCATGGCGGCCGGTGACGCACCCCACCCCTGCAGTTAGAATGGCGGATGACGCCTCTTTGTTCATGAACAAAACGCCATGACTGCTGCGGTGCCGCAAACGACGGGCGGCGCATCGAGCTCGAATTTTCTGCGGCAAATCATCGCCGAGGACGCGCAGAGCCACAAGTATGGCGGCCGAGTGGTCACTCGCTTTCCGCCGGAGCCCAACGGCTATCTGCATATCGGCCACGCCAAGTCGATCTGCCTGAATTTCGGCCTCGCCGCCGAGAACGGCGGCGTCTGCCACCTGCGCTTCGACGACACCAACCCGGTCAAGGAAGACGTCGAGTACGAGGACTCGATCAAGGACGCGGTGCGCTGGCTGGGCTATGACTGGGGCACCCACCTCTACCACGCCTCCGACTATTTCGATCGCCTCTATGCCTTCGCCAGGCATTTCATTGCGGTCGGGCTGGCCTATGTCGACAGCTCCACCCCGGAGGAGATGCGGCGCTTGCGCGGGACGCTGACCGAGCCGGGGCGGCCCAGCCCGTACCGTGAGCGCCCGGTGGCGGAGAACCTGGACCTCTTCGCGCGCATGAAGGAGGGCGAGTTCCCGGACGGCGCGCATGTGCTGCGCCTGAAGATCGACCTGGCCAGCCCGAACATCAACCTGCGCGACCCGGCCATCTATCGCATCCGCCATACGACGCACCATCGCACCGGCGACGAATGGTGCGTGTACCCGCTCTACGATTACACCCATTGCATCTCCGATGCGCTGGAACGCATTACCCATTCGCTGTGCACGCTCGAGTTCCAGGATCACCGGCCCCTCTACGACTGGGTCATCGAGCAGCTCGCGCAGGCCGGGCTGCTGCAACGGCCATTGCCGCAGCAGTACGAGTTTGCTCGGCTCAATCTCACCTACAGCGTGATGAGCAAACGCAAGTTGATCGAACTCGTCGCCGGCAAGTACGTCGACGGCTGGGGCGATCCGCGCATGCCGACTCTGGCCGGTCTGCGCCGGCGCGGCTACACGCCCGAGGCGATCCGCACTTTTGCCGAGCGAATCGGGGTGTCCAAGGCCCATCAATGGATCGATATCGGCGTGCTCGAGGATTGCCTGCGCGAAGACCTGAACGCGCGCGCCGAGCGGCGGATCGCTGTCCTCGATCCGGTTCGGCTGGTAATCGACAATTATCCGGCGGATGCCGAGGAGGAATGCTACGCGCCGAATCATCCGCAAAAACCGGAACTGGGCAAGCGCGCACTGCCCCTGACGCGGGAACTCTGGATCGAGCGCGATGACTTCGAGGAAGCCCCCCCGAAGGGGTATTTCCGCCTTTCGCCGGGGGCCGAAGTACGGTTGCGCTACGGTTACATCATCAAGTGCGTCGGCGCTGAACGCGACGCGCAGGGCAATCTGGTCGCCGTGCACTGTACTTACGATCCGAGCACCCGCAGCGGCACTCCGGGGGCCGAGGCGCGCAAGGTGAAAGGCAACATCCACTGGCTTGCGGTTCGCCACGCGCGGGCGGCGGAGGTCCGCCTTTATGACCGCCTTTTTCTGGTGCCGCAACCCGGGCGCACGACCCCACAGCTCGAAGCGAGCCCTGGCACGGACCCGGCGCTGCGCCCCGGCACGACCGCCGAGGACGCCATCTTCGGCGAGGCAGCGTTCGACGAGGCAACCGAGCGCAACTACCTCGACGACCTCAATCCGGCTGCCCGAACGACGGCGACGGCGTACGTGGAGCCCGCGCTCGTCAGCGCGCCGCGCGAAGCGCGCTACCAGTTCGAGAGGCACGGCTATTTCATCGCCGACGCGCGCGATCATGGTCCGTCACAACCGGTTTTCAATCGCGCCGTGACGCTGCGCGACTCATGGGGCAAAGACGTAGCCGCCCATCGTCGCTAACAGCGGCGGTCGCTACGGTCGGGTGTGCGCGGACGGCGCTAAGATGCGGGCTGTAAGCCGCTGGCGGAGAGGCCCATGAAGCGCATCGTCCTGTTCCTGGTCACCAACCTCGCGGTGATGGTCGTGCTGTCGATCGTCACCAGTCTGTTGGGCCTCAACCAGGCACTCGCCGCAAACGGCTTGAACCTGGGCGCGTTGCTCGTATTCTCGGCGATCATCGGCTTCGGTGGCGCGTTCATCTCGCTGCTGCTGTCGAAAACGATGGCTAAATGGTCGACTGGGGCGCAGGTCATCACCGCGCCGCGCAACGCAGCTGAGACCTGGCTGCTCGCGACCGTCAAGCGCCTCGCCGACAAGGCCGGTATCGCCATGCCCGACGTGGCCCTTTACGAGGGCGAGCCCAATGCCTTCGCCACGGGCGCGTTCAAGAACTCGGCCCTGGTCGCCGTCTCAACCGGATTGCTCAATGCCATGTCGCGGGAGGAAATCGAGGCGGTGTTGGGCCACGAAGTCACGCATGTGGCCAATGGCGACATGGTAACGCTGACGCTGATCCAGGGCGTCGTCAACACGTTTGTCGTATTTCTCGCGCGGATCGTCGGCAGCATCGTTGACCGGACCGTGTTCCGCACCGAGCGCGGCATCGGCCCCGGCTACTACATCACGGTGCTCGTTTGCGAGATCCTGTTCGGCGTGCTCGCGTCGATAATCGTCGCGTGGTTCTCGCGCCAGCGCGAATTCCGTGCCGACGCGGGTAGCGCCAAGTACCTTGGCACGCCGCAGCCCATGATGCACGCGCTGGCGCGCCTCGGCGGCCTGCCTCCCGGTGAGCTGCCTAAATCGCTATCCGGCTTCGGCATTACCGACAAAACCGGCGTCATGGCGCTGTTTGCGACCCATCCGCCGATCGAAGAACGCATCCGCGCGCTGCAGGCGCTGGGCTGATCATGGCAACCGACATACCGACAAAGTTCAAAATCGAAGTCGAGGCCGGCAACGGCATCTGGAACGATGTGCGCGGCACGGACGGCGCACTGCTGACTTTCGACAGCGAGGAGCAGGCCCGCGCCAAACTGGCCGAGCTCTATCCCATCGAAGTGCAGATGGAGCGCTACGGCGGGGGCAAGCGCACGCGCGTGATTCGGATTCTGCGCGACGATGATGACTGGCCCGCGCCGCGGCCGGCAAGCTAGCCGCGGCGCTCGCCCCGGGGTGGCGCCGAGCGGGCCTCCTACATCGGCGGCACGAGGCCGTTCTTGCCGACCAGCACGCGCGCGGCCGTGAGGCTGCCGTCCGGCTGCCTGGCGGCGGTGAGCAGAACGTGCGCACCGGGGGTCAGCAGGGCTTGCTCGCCCGGCTCGACAGTCACGACCGGCGCCGCATCAGGGACGAGAATCGTCTTCTCGCCTCCCTTGTACTTGACCGTCACGCGGCGATCGCCGGCGGCCGTAACAACGGCGACGTTCGTGATCGTGGCATTGGTCATCATGCTGCCCGGCCTCAGGTCCCACGCGTAATGGCCCTCGCCATTGCCGCGCGCTGCCTCCGGAAACACCAGGACTTCGAGCGCGGTCAGCGTCCCGTCGGGCTGTGGCATCGACGCGGCGCCGATGAAGACTCCCGGCTTGATCGCGGACCGGTCGATCGCGACGACCGCACTCACGCCATAGCTGTCGGCCAGCTTGACCGCAAGGATCTCGCCGCTACGCGACTTGACTTGCAGATTGTGCCCGTCGAGGGCGACCACGTCGCCCCGAATGCGCTGCGTCGGAACGGTGTTCTGGGCCAGCGTTGCGCCGCACCAGCATGCGAGCGCGCCAAGCGCCAGCAGGGAAGTGTGCTTCACGATCTCTCTCCTTTGTTGGTTCGTCAGTGTCCGGCCTGCAGTTATAGTAGACGCTTCAAGTTCATCAACTCGAGGCCCACCATGATCGACCTTTATACCTTCGCCTCGTCCAACGGGCAACGCGCGGCGATCGTGCTGGAGGAATGCGCTCTCCCCTATCGCGTACACAAGGTCGATCTGGCCAAGGGCGAGCACAAGGCCCCCGAGTTCCTGAACATCAATCCGGCCGGCGCTATTCCGACGATCGTCGATTCGGACGGCCCGGACGGCGCGCCGCTCAAGCTGTCGCAATCGGCCGCAATCATGCTCTACGCGGCGGCGAAGTCGGGCAGGTTCCTCCCCGAGGATCCGGTCCGGCGTGCCGTGGCGCTGCAGTGGCTGCTGTTCGCGGTCACCGACGTGGCACGCGCCAGCACGGCGATGTTCCTGTGTTCGACTGTCGTTCCGGACAAATCGCCGGCGAACGTCGCCTACTTCGAGGAGCAGACGCTGCGCTACCTGCGCGTCGCCGACGCGCGCATGGCCGACCGCGAGTTTCTGGCCGATGAGCCCTCGGTCGCGGATTTTGCGCTCTAGCCGCTGTACGCGGTACGCAAGGCGTTGGTCGACAAGGCCGGTGATCTGCCGGCATTGACCCGCTGCGGCGCGGCCTTGGCCGCGCGTCCGGCCCTGGGTCGAGGCATGCGCGCTTGCGACTAGGCGGTGCCGGTCGACGCCGCCAAAACAAACGGCCGGCCACCGTGGGAGCGATGGTCGGCCGGGTTGAACGATTCGGCGGCGTCCCGCGACGCCGGCAAGAGCGACTTACTTAAGGTGGTTCGATACCAGCTTGGTCATCTCGAACATCGATACCTGTTTCTTGCCACCGAAGACCTGCCTCAACTTGTCGTCGGCATTGATCAGGCGCCGGTTGACCGAGTCCTGGAGCTTGTTCTTCTTGATGTAGTCCCAGATTTTCTTGGTGACTTCAGTGCGCGGCAGCGGCATGCTGCCGACGACCGCCGCAAGCGGGCCCGAAGGCGTCATCGCCTTCATGAACGCCGCATTCGGTTTGCGCTTGGCGCCGGACTTCTTCGCCGCTTTCTTCGGGGCGGCCTTCTTTACCGGTGCCTTCTTTGCGGGTTTCTTGGCCGACTTCTTTGCCGCCGGCTTCTTGGCAGTCTTTTTCTTTGCAGCTTTCTTGGCAGTAGCCATAGTTCTCCTTCCTGGTGGTTGATCGCTTCGGTGCGACGGCGATGGGTATGGAGTCAGACCGATCTCCTGTCATCGATCCCGATGCTCCATCGGAACAAATATACCGCATTCTCGTCTATGGGGTGTGCAAATCTGCGCGGTTTGTACCATGGCGGGACAGCGGTGTTGCGGCGATGGGAACCGCGCTGCAACCGCCACGCTGCCCGCATCCAACCACATCCGGCGTCAGCGGGTTCCCGGCACGGCACTGCGCTAGGCGCCTTGCAGGCGCCTCCACCAGCGCCGGGGTAGCCGCGCCTTGCGCGCGCGGCCCGCTATGGCACGCGGTAAGGCGTTGGCCAAGCGTGAGGTGCTGGGCGCGCAGCATGCGAATTGCCCGGGTCACCGCGCCGCCTGACCACCTGCAGGGCGGGCGCTGATCCGCCGCGAACTCCCCGGGAGGGTGGGAAATCGCCGATAATGGCGGCGCCGTAACCGCTACGCTGCCGCCGTGAACATCGCCGATTTGCGCCGGGAGTACCACCGCGCATCGCTCACCGAAGCCGATGTCGATCCGGACCCGTTGCGCCAGTTCCAGACCTGGTTGCACGAGGCCGTGCAGGCGGAATTGCCCGAGCCGACAGCCATGACGTTGGCGACGGTAGCCCCCGAAGGGGCGCCGTCGGCGCGCATCGTGCTGCTCAAAGGCGTCGATCCCGGGGGCTTCGTTTTCTTCACCAACTACGACAGCCGCAAGGGATCCGAGCTCGGCGCGCACCCCGCGGCCGCGCTCCTGTTTTACTGGGCGGAGTTGGAGCGGCAGGTCCGGATCGAAGGTTCGGCCGCGCCCATCACGGCGAAGGAATCCGCGATCTATTTTGGCACCCGTCCGTTGGCCTCGCAGCTCGGGGCGTGGGCCTCACCACAAAGCCGCGCCATTCCCAGCCGGGAGTGGCTCGAACAGGAGGTAGCCACGGTGCGCGCGCGGTTTGCCGCGCGCGCCGAACCGGTGCCCTGCCCGCCGCACTGGGGCGGCTACCGTGTCGCGCCGAGGCGCATCGAGTTCTGGCAGGGGCGCGCGTCGCGTCTGCATGATCGCCTGCGCTACCAGCGCGATGGCGCCCTATGGCGCCTCGAGCGACTGGCGCCGTGAGCGCCGGTGCCGGACCGCAGCGGCGAAAGGCGGCAGGTTCTTCGCCCGCCGGAGCTAGTGCGGCTCAAGCCTTGAGGCGGTCGGCAAATTCTTTCTTGAACTTGGCCACTTTCGGCGCCACGACGAACTGACAGTAAGGCTGCCGCCCGTTGCGGTCGAAGTACTGCTGGTGGTTCAGTTCAGCTGGATAAAATGGCGCCGCGTCGACAACCTCGGTGACGATGGGCGCGGGCCACAGCTGCTGCGCCGACACTTCGGCGATGACCGCCTCCGCGTCTTGCCGCTGCGCGGGCGTCTGACTGAAGATCACGGAGCGATACTGCGTCCCGACGTCGTTGCCCTGGCGGTCCTTCGTGGTCGGGTCGTGGATCGCGAAGAAGACCCGCAGCAGGTCGCGAAAGCTGAGCACGGCCGGATCGAAGCTGACGCGCACGACCTCGGCGTGCCCGGTTTGGCCGCCGCATACGTCCTCGTAGGTCGGGTTGGCCGTGTGCCCGCCGGCGTAGCCGGATTCGACCGCATGCACGCCGCGCAGGCGATCGAATACGGCTTCAAGGCACCAGAAACAGCCTCCGCCGAGCACGGCGGTTTGGTTCGGGGCAGAAGAGGACGGCATCGCATTCCGGAGGGGTCGGGAAAGCGTCAAGCATAGCGCTGTTCGCAAAGGTCGCGGTGGCCCTCGCTACCGCGGCGAGACGCGGCCCGCGCGGCGCTCGGGATGCCGGCCAAGCGATGCGATAATCTCGCGCACAGGTCACCGATGCTGGCACACGCCATCGCTTTCATTGCATTCCTTCGCCGCTTGGCGTGTCGGCTCACGGGCGTCGACCTCAACCGGACCGCGGCGAGCCTGGCGTTTACCACGCTGCTTGGCCTGGTGCCGGTGTTCACGGTGGCCTTTGCGTATGTCTCCCGGTTTCCGGAGTTCGACCGGTTCCAGCGCGCGCTCGAAGGGCTGCTCGTCCATTCGTTCCTGCCCGAGAGCGGCCTTGCCGTCCGGCATTATCTCAACGAGTTCGTTGCCAAGTCGACCGATCTCAAGGGCGTGAGCATCGTCTTTGTTGTGATCACCGCCGTACTGCTGGTGGCCCAGGTGGACAGCGAGATCAACACCATCTGGGGCGCGCCCGTGCCGCGCTCGCTGGCGCGGCGTGTTTTCATCTACGTGCTCGGCTTCACCGCGGGCCCGGTCGTGATCGGCGCGGCGGTCTACTTTACCAACTGGGCGCTTGAGCAATCAGTCGGCAGTACTTCGTTTGGCACCGAAGCGCTGGGTCTGCTCCGGCAGCCGTTCGCCCTGGCCGTCGACTGGGTTGCCTTCACCCTTATTTACGCCTTCATTCCCGCGCGGCAGGTACCGTTTCGACACGCGCTCGTCGGTGGCCTGCTGGCGGCGCTGGCGTTCGAAGCGGCCAAACGCGGGTTCACGTTCTACTTCACACATGTGCAGACCTACCAGATCGTCTACGGCACGCTGGCTGCGCTGCCGCTGTTTTTGGTCTGGGTTTACCTCTTCTGGGTGATCGTGCTCGTCGGCGCGGCGATCACGGCCACGCTTGCCGAAGGCGATGATGACAACGCGACGATAACGGCGCTTCTTGCCGAATCGAAGCCGCCAAGTTAGAGTGCACGCTTTGCGTCGCCGGAGAATTGCCCTGTGTGGTCGCTCATCCAAGCGGCAGGCTGGCCGATCTGGCCGCTCATCTTTGCATCGGTTGTCGCGCTGGCCTTGATTCTGGAGCGCTTGTGGTCGCTGCGCCAGGGCGTGGTCGCACCGGAGGGCACGGTCGACAAGGTGCTCGCGGAATACCGGCACGGCGGGGTTACCACGGAACTGCTGGCCAAGACCGCGCGTCGAGGACCGCTGGGGCGCGTGCTCGCCGCGGGCCTGGCCAATCTGAAGAGCCCTCGGCCGGTGATGAAAGAGGCGATCGAGGAGGTTGGACACTTGGTCACGCACGACCTCGAGCGCTTCCTCTCGCCGCTGGGCACCATCGCTGCGATGGCGCCGCTGCTGGGTCTGTTTGGCACGGTCGTGGGCATGATCGAGATCTTCGGCTCGCAGTCGGCCGCGGGATCGAACCCTATCCAGCTCGCGCACGGTATCTCGGTCGCGCTCTACAACACGGCGTTCGGCCTGATCGTGGCGATACCGAGCATGATTTTCTATCGCTATTTCCGAGCCAAGGTCGACGGCCTGACGCTGGAGATGGAGCAGCAGGCGACCAAGCTGGTTGAACTGGCGCACGGCGAGCGCAGCTGACGGTCCGGATCGCAAACCATGAACCTGCGCGCCGGCCGCACCCGCGAAGAACCCGAGATCAATTTCATCCCGCTGATCGACGTGTTGCTCGTCATCCTGATCTTTCTGATGGTGACGACCACATACCAGCGCGTCGCTGAGCTGCAGATCACGCTGCCGGAGGCAAACGCCGACCCGATGCAGCAGCGGCCGAAGGAGATCAATGTCGGCGTCGACGCACAGGGGCGGTACGTGCTGGACAAGGAAGTATTCCAGTTCACGAACGTGGGCGCCCTCGCCGATGCGCTCAAGCGCGCCGCTGGCGACGCCAAGGATCCGGTGGTCATCATCAATGCCGACGCGAATGCAACCCACCAGTCGGTCATTCACGTGATGGAAGCTGCGCGCCAGGCGGGCCTGATCCACATCACCTTCGCGACGCAAACGCCGGCCAAATGATCGATCCCGCGCCCGCGGGAGCGACGCTGTGTTGAGATTGTGGCCTTCTCCGACCGCCTCGTCGCCGCGTGGTACGCGCCGGGGCTCACGCCGCTGACCGCGGCGCTGTTGCCGCTGTCCCTCCTCGTTCGCGCGGTCGTTGCGATCCGCCGTTGCGCCTATCGACAGGGATTGCTGCGCAGCGCCTGGCTGCCGGTCCCGGTCATCGTCGTCGGCAGCATCGTCATCGGCGGAGTGGGCAAGACCCCGCTGGTGCGCGCGCTGGGCGCGGCACTGGCCCAGCAAGGCCGGCGCCCCGGCGTCGTCAGTCGCGGTTACGGTGGCCGCAACCGCACACCACGCGCGGTCGCGCCCGGGGACGACCCTGCCGTGGTCGGTGACGAGCCCTTGCTGATCGCGGCCGACGGGCTACCGGTGTGGATCGGGTGCGACCGCGTGGCCGCCGCGCGCGCGCTGCTTGCGGCGCATCCGGACTGCGACGCGATCCTCGCCGACGACGGCTTGCAGCACTACGCGCTGCGCCGCAACTTCGAGATCGCCGTGATCGACCAGGGGCGTGGTTTCGGCAACGGACGCATGCTTCCTGCAGGGCCGCTGCGCGAGCCGCAGGGGCGCCTGGCGCAGGTTGATGCGCTGGTGCGGCTCGCAGTCGGCGGCACGGCCTCGTCGCAGGGC
The DNA here is from genome assembly GCA_963777455.1 of uncultured beta proteobacterium. Classification (GTDB taxonomy): domain Bacteria; phylum Pseudomonadota; class Gammaproteobacteria; order Burkholderiales; family Casimicrobiaceae; genus PALSA-1003. Next base: position 284,561 of record CAVZQQ010000004.1, on the reverse strand, counting down.
GGTGATGCCGGGCGGGACACCGGCATGACCTATGAACCGTTGCCGTGGCGCAATGTGACGCGGCCGGAGGCGGTCGCCGATTGCGCGGCGTGGCGCACCGAAGTCATCCACGCCGTCGCCGGCATCGGCAACCCGATGCGATTCTTCGCTCTCCTGCGCCGGCTCGGACTCGATCCGATCTGTCACGCCTTTCCCGACCACTACCGGTACCGGCCTGCCGACCTCGCGTTCCCCGACGCCACGGCGATCCTGATGACGGAGAAGGATGCGGTAAAATGCGCCGCGTTCGCCGACGGGCGTTGTTGGTACCTGCCCATCCGGGCGCGCATCGAACCCGCGCTCATCGCGCTCTTGGAAAGGACGATCCGTGGACGCCAAGCTGCTTGAAATCCTGGTCTGCCCGGTGACCAAGGGCCCGCTCGTCTATGACCGGCAACGCCAGGAGCTGATCTCCAAGCCGGCGCGGCTCGCCTATCCGATCCGGGACGGTATTCCGGTCATGCTGGAGGAGGAAGCGCGCAGGCTTGAGCCGTCCGAATACGAGTGAGCGGCCGGCGTGAGCTTCACCGTTTTAATTCCCGCGCGCTTCGCGTCCACGCGCCTGCCTGGCAAGCCGCTGCTCGATATCGCGGGCAAGCCGATGGTCGTTCGCGTCGCCGAGCGGGCGCAGGCCAGCGGTGCGGATCGGGTGCTCATTGCCACTGACGACGAGCGTGTGCGCGAGGCCGCTGCGCAGCACGGGATCGATGTGGTGATGACCCGCGGCAATCATGCGACGGGAACCGATCGACTGGCGGAAGCCGCGATCCAGCTGCGCCTCGACGACCGGACCATTGTGGTCAACGTGCAGGGTGACGAGCCACTGCTCGAGCCGGCGCTCATCCGGGGTGTGGCCGACGAGTTGCGCGCGCACGCCGACGCTTCGATGGCAACTGCCTGCCACGGGATCGAGGATCCGGAAGAGGCCTTCAATGCCAACGTGGTCAAGGTCGTGCTCGATCACGCAGGCTACGCCCTCTACTTCAGCCGGGCGACCATTCCCTGGGCACGCGACGCCTTCGCGGTGACACGCACCAAGCTTCCCCTCGGCCTGCCCGTGTACCGGCATTACGGCTTGTACGCCTACCGCGTCGGTTTTTTGCGCCACTTTCCGACGCTTCCGCTCGCCCAGATCGAGCGCTTCGAAGCGCTGGAGCAACTGCGGGCGCTATGGCACGGCCATCGGATTGCCGTACTCGTCACCAAGGGGACGCCCGCGCCCGGGGTGGACACCCAGGCCGACCTCGAGCGCGTGCGCGCGCTTTACGCCGCAGGCAAGGTTTGACCGCGCGCCTCAATGACGCGAGAATCGGTCGATAAGGCTTTAATCCTCGACTGGTTCACCCTTTCCGATGCGACTCATCCTGCTTGGCCCGCCTGGTGCGGGCAAGGGAACGCAGGCTCGTTACGTCTGTGATGCCTACGGCATCCCGCAGATCTCGACCGGGGACATGTTGCGGGCTGCGGTCAAAGCGGGTTCGCCGCTGGGTCTCGCGGCGTGCAAGGTGATGGATGCCGGCGGCCTGGTATCCGACCAGATCATTATCGGCCTGGTGCGCGACCGGCTGCGTGAGGCCGATTGCGGCAACGGGTATCTGTTCGACGGGTTTCCGCGCACGATTCCGCAGGCCGACGCGCTGCGTGCCGCGGGCGTGGCGTTGGACGACGTCCTCGAGATCGACGTCCCCGACCAAGCAATCATCGAACGGATGAGCGGGCGCCGCGTCCATGTCGCTTCGGGACGGACGTACCACGTGAAGTACAACCCCCCGAAGGTTCCGGACCGCGATGACGTCACCGGCGAGCCCCTGATCCAGCGCGAAGACGATCGCGAAGAAACGGTACGCAAACGCCTCGCGGTCTATCACGCGCAGACTGAGCCCTTGGTTGACTATTACCAGCAGTGGGCCGCCAGTGGCGATCCTGCGGCGCCGAAATTCCGCTGCGTCGACGGCACGGGTACGGTCGAGGCGACGCGCGCGGCCTGTCTCGCGGCCCTGAAGGGTTGAGCAGGGGGCCTGCATGCGCACCATGCCCAAGCGCAACGCGTTCTACGCCCAGTCCGGCGGTGTGACCGCCGTCGTCAATGCGACGGCCTGCGCCGTAATCGAGACCGCGCGCCGGCATCGGGACCGCATTGGCAAGGTTTACGCGGGGCACAACGGCATTATCGGCGCGCTCACCGAGGACTTGATCGACACGGACCGGGAGCCGGCGCGGGCCATAGCCGCGCTCCGGTACACCCCGGGAGGCGCGTTCGGTTCCTGTCGTTACCAGCTCGCCAGCATCGACAAGGACCCCTCCCAGTACCAGCGGCTGATCGAGGTTTTTCGCGCGCACGACGTTGGCTACTTCTTCTACAACGGCGGCAACGATTCGGCCGACACCTGCCTCAAAGTGTCGCAGCTTTCGGAACGGATGGACTATCCGTTGCTCGCAGTCCATGTGCCCAAGACGGTGGATAACGACCTCGCCGTAACCGACTGTTGTCCTGGTTTCGGGTCGGTTGCGAAATATGTCGCGACGTCAATGCGCGAAGCGGCGTTCGACGTGGCGTCCATGGCCAAGACCTCGACCCGGGTCTTCGTGCTCGAGGTGATGGGACGCCATGCGGGTTGGATCACGGCAGCGGTTGGGCTGGCCGACGACGAGCACACACCGATTCCGCTGCTGCTGCTGCTGCCGGAGCTTCGCTTCGATGAGGCCGCGTTCCTCGCCCGGGTCGATGCGCTGGTCAAGCGGGCCGGTTACTGCTGCATCGGCGTCTCCGAAGGCCTGCTCGATGCCGAGGGCCGGCTGCTCGCCGAGGCCGGAACGCGGGATGCTTTCGGACACGCGCAGCTGGGTGGCGTGGGCCCGCTGATCGCCTCGTTGATCAAGGAGCGTCTCGGCCACAAGTATCATTGGGCGGTCGCCGACTACCTGCAGCGTGCGGCGCGACATCTGGCCTCGAGGACCGACGTCGAACAGGCGTATGCGGTCGGCACGGCGGCGGTCAAGCTTGCTCTCGCCGGCAAGAACGCGGTGATGCCGACCATCGTTCGCATCTCGGACCGGCCGTACCGCTGGAAGATCGGGGTCGCACCGTTAGAGCGCGTTGCCAACGTCGAAAAGAAAGTGCCGCGCAACTTCATCACTACCGACGGTTTCGGTATCACTGCCAAGGCGCGGCGCTATCTGTTGCCGCTCGTGCGCGGCGAAGATTATCCGCCGTTCAGGGACGGCCTGCCGCGTTACGTCCGGCTCAACAACGTTGCGGTGCCGAAGAAGCTCGCCACGGCATTCAAGCTCTGATTCAGGCCGGTGCGGCGCCTGCGGCCGAAGCCCGTGCCGGGACGTCGCCGGGCGCCACAGCGGCTGGCACGCGGAGCGCGCCTCGTGTTCGACTTGAAGGTGCGGAAGACTTCCTCAGCGGGCGGGTGCGATGCGTTTCGTGGGCGCGGACGAAATCAGAGGCCTTCTCACCTTTCCGATGCTGGTTGCGGCCCTGGAGGCCGCTCATCGCCGGCCGAAGATCGAGGTCCAGGATGGCCGCCTCGGCAGCGAGAAGGGGCAGTATTTTGTGCGTCACGCGGTCGATAGCGGTCGGTACATGGCCAGCAAGCTCATTACCAGCTTTCCGGCCAACCTCAGTAGCGGCGCGTTGCCGGCAGTGCAAGCCGTCTGCGTCCTGTTCGATGGTCGTAACGGACGACCTCTTGCCGTCATCGACGGCACTGAAATCACGTATTGGCGAACCGCCGCCGATTCCGCTCTCGGCGTCAAGATCCTTGCGCGGCTCGAAGCTGAAACGCTGCTGGTTGTCGGTGCTGGCGAAATGTCATCCCGCCTGATTCGCGCGCACCGTGCAGTCCGGCCATCGCTGCGCCGTGTCCTCGTTTGGAACAGAACCAAGGAGCGGGCCGCACAAGTCGCGGCGCGGATGACCGCAGAAGGAATCGAGTCGGAACCGCTCGACGATCTCGCGGCAGCAACCCGCATGGCCGACATTATCAGCACCTGCACCCGATCGCACGAACCGCTGGTACTGGGCGCGAACCTGGCGCCCGGGGTCCATCTCGACCTCGTCGGGGGATACACGCCAGACACTCGTGAGGCCGACGACGAAGCTGCACGCCGGGCGTTAGTCTTTGTGGACCGCCGCGAATCCGCTGTCGACGGCGTGGGGGACATCGTGCAACCCATCACCAGCGGCGCGATCCGGGAGGCCGATGTGCTGGGGGATCTGTACGACCTCGTCGGTGGACGGGTTGCTGGCCGCAGGTCGCCATCCGACATCACGTTGTTCAAGAATGCCGGGGGCGCCCATCTGGACTTGATTACAGCGGAGTTGATAGTGCAAAGACTCGCCAGTCAAGACGGCCTTCCCCAATGATCGGTTCGTGCCACGGCGCACCCCGCGCGGCTACTGGGACATCAATATTTCATCCGGTTGGTCTGCAGCACCCGGAGCGAAGAGTTCGCGTGGCGTAGCCAGACCACGCAGCTGGTGGCACCCCAGGGACCGTAACGGCCCGTTATAAGCGCGCGCGAAGTCGTCGCTAACGACGATCGGCTGGTCCACTGCCTTGGCGACGGCCTCGACCCGGCTGACCAAGTTGACGGCCGGCCCAATCACGGTGAAGTCAAGTCGGTCGACCGAGCCGACATTCCCGTAGATCACCGTGCCTACATGCAGCGCCACGACAATTTGCAAGGGCGGCTCGCCTGCCATATTGCGGTCGTTTGCGAGCAACAGCACGGCTTGGAGCGCCTCTCTCGCCGCCTCCAGCGCGTTCTGCGCGGCATCGCGGGCCGGTGCACCGGCCTCAATCGGAAATATCGCGAGCAGTCCGTCACCAATAAATTTCAATATCTCGCCGCCGTGTTTGTGAATGGCGGTCGCTTGAGCGTCGAACAGCGCGTTCAGAATCGCTATCATCCGGGCGCCTGCCAGACGATCGGAGCGGGCGGTGAAACCACGGAGATCTGACGACCAAAGGACGGCGGTGAGCTCCTCACCCGTACCACGCCGGATTTGACCGGCCAATACCTTCGGGCCGGCCTTGGAGCCCAGATAGGCGTTGAGCAGATTGCGGGTCAGCGCTCGTTGACAGTAGCTGTCACACGCGCTTTGCATGCGCCGAGACAGGCGCATCACGTCGGCAATCTCGCGCGCCGAAAAGCCGCCGACACGGGCGCTGGTATAGGTCACGGCATAGCCTTTGACCGGGGCACTGGGGATGGGCAAGGCGATGTAGTCGGTGCCGCCCCTGGCCTTGAGCTCGGGAAGGACCGGAAAATCCAGCTCGTTATCCGCGACGTCAAGTCGGCGCCGTATCGTTTCGCCGCCCTCGATGACCCGGCGCACCGGGTTATCTTCATAGAGCACAGCATCCAATACTTCGTGGGCCACGAGCGTCAGCGTGGTTTGGCCGGTGTCGCGCCACCAGACGAAAGCCACCCCCAGGAATTGCGGATGCAAGGTACCGCTGTGCAGGGTCAACCTGAGCAGGGGGAGGCCCGCCGCCACCAATCGCCACGCGAATTCATCGACCACCCGCGCGCCGGACTCGTATCCAATCGCCTCCCCAACGAGCCATTCGGCTATCGCATCGATGGTGTCATGGGTCGGACGTTCGGCGAGGGGACGCTCAACGACCTCGACGTGCCGGAGAAAGCGGGGATCGATTTTGCTGTCAATGGCTGACGCGTGAAGATCGCTCATTCGCTTCCCATATTAGCCGACGATACACCGGGGCGCAGGGCCGGCCACCTCTCCGCGATTCGGTAGCATCGCCACTGCCGGTAGCGGTTCGGCTCGACTTTGGGCACCCGGGGCTGGCAAAATAGCGCGTTTTCCCGGACCCGCGCCGCGGCATATCGCGGCAAACTCGCGTTTCGAGGGTCGGCGGGTACCAGAATTCGACCGGGCCGGCGCACGTTGGTTGCCGTGCGCGACCCGGATAACAAAGCCTTTGCCACGTCTTTGAGGGGATGTTCATGCCATACGCACTCGTCTTCGCGCTCGTCTGCGCGGTTGCTGCACTTGGATACGGCATCTGGTCCATCAAGTGGATCCTGGCCAAGCCGGCCGGCAATGAGCGGATGCAGGAGATCGCCGCAGCCGTGCAGCAGGGGGCGCAGGCCTATCTCAACCGGCAATACACGACGATTGGCATTGTCGGCGTCATCCTGCTGGTCGTCATCTGGGTTTTTCTAGGCGGCGCAACCGCCGCTGGGTTCGCGATCGGGGCCGTGCTCTCCGGGGCGGCTGGGTACGTGGGCATGAACGTCTCCGTCCGCGCCAATGTGCGCACGGCCGAAGCGGCCCGTGCAGGACTTAACGAAGCGCTCGCCGTCGCGTTCCGAGGCGGTGCAATCACGGGATTGCTTGTCGTCGGTCTCGGCCTGCTCGGTGTCGCCGGCTTCTATTGGTACCTGACGCAAGCCGCGGCCTATGTACCCAACCCGGGCGAGGAAGGGCTGCATACGGTGATCCAGCCCCTGGTCGGTCTTGCCTTCGGGGGCTCGCTGATCTCGATCTTCGCCCGGCTGGGTGGCGGCATATTCACCAAGGGCGCCGATGTCGGTGCCGATCTGGTCGGCAAGGTCGAGGCCGGAATACCGGAAGATGATCCGCGCAATCCCGCGGTTATCGCCGACAACGTCGGCGATAACGTCGGCGATTGTGCCGGCATGGCTGCCGATCTGTTCGAGACCTACGCGGTAACCATCGTGGCGACGATGTTGCTCGGGGCCCTGCTGCTCAAGGACAGTGCGGTCGCCGCGGTCACCTATCCTTTGGCGCTCGGCGGATTCTCCATTCTGGGGTCGATCGTCGGCACCTTCTTCGTCTCGGCGCGTCCCGGTGGCAAGATCATGAACGCGCTCTATCGCGGTCTCGCTGTCGCGGCCGTGCTCTCTGCGGTCGGATTCGGGCTCATCACGCGGTGGATGATGGGCGACCTGACCGCAATGCACCCGGAGCTTACCTTCCTCAGGCTGTGGGGCGCCGGCCTTATCGGGCTGGCGCTTACGGCGGCACTGGTCGTGATCACCGAGTATTACACCGCAACCGAATTCAAGCCGGTGCGCCACATCGCCGAGGCGTCGACCACCGGGCACGCGACCAACATTATCGCGGGCCTGGGCATATCGATGAAAGCAACGGCGTGGCCAGTGATCTCGGTGTGCCTGGCCATACTCGCCTCGTACTGGCTCGCCGGGCTCTATGGCATCGCCATCGCCGCTACCGCGATGCTATCGATGACCGGCATCATCGTTGCGCTCGATGCGTACGGGCCCATTACCGACAATGCCGGCGGGATCGCGGAGATGGCGCAGCTGCCTGACTCGGTTCGGGCGATCACCGATCCCCTGGACGCGGTTGGCAACACGACCAAGGCGGTCACCAAGGGTTACGCGATCGGTTCAGCGGGGCTTGCCGCTCTGGTCCTTTTTGCCGACTACACGCACGCGCTCTCCTCGGCCAACATCAGCGTGTCGTTCGATCTTTCCGACCGCATGGTCATCATCGGGCTGTTCCTGGGCGGGTTGATCCCGTATCTCTTCGGCGCGATGGCGATGGAAGCGGTCGGCCGCGCCGCTGGCGCGGTCGTCGTCGAGGTGCGCCGCCAGTTTAAGGAGATCCCGGGCATCATGGCGGGAACCGCGAAGCCGGAGTACGGCGTCGCGGTCGACATGCTGACCAAAGCGGCGATCAAAGAGATGATTGTTCCCTCGCTGCTGCCCGTGCTGGTGCCGGTCATCGTCGGCCTGGTACTGGGACCGACGGCGCTCGGCGGCCTGCTCATGGGCACCATCGTCACCGGCCTGTTCGTCGCGATCTCGATGACCACCGGCGGCGGCGCTTGGGACAATGCCAAAAAATACATCGAGGACGGTCACTTCGGCGGCAAAGGCTCCGACGCGCACAAGGCCGCGGTCACGGGCGACACCGTTGGCGATCCGTACAAGGACACCGCGGGGCCTGCGGTCAATCCACTCATCAAGATCATTAACATCGTCGCGCTGATGATCGTGCCATTGCTCGCCCACGTGGCCAAGTGACCTAGCGGCACCGGCCTCGGGCGCGGGCGTCAGGGGTTGTGACCGCGGCGCGCCGGCGACCCAGGATGCGCCCCCGGGTTTCTACCGCTTGCGTGCCAGCATCAGACCGTCGCCCACGGTTAGCAGGCAGGCGTCGACGCGACGGTCGTCGCGGATCTTGGCATTAAGCGCGCGCAGCGCATCGGTATCCGTGTCGTGTACGTTGGGGTCCGCGACGCTACCGCTCCAGAGCATGTTGTCGAGCGCAATCAACCCACCGGTCTGGATCAAGCCGAGGCAGGCCTCGTAGTAGGCGTCGTAAGACGACTTGTCCGCGTCGATAAACACAAAGTCGAAAGCGCCCGCGCCATGCTCGGCGCGAAGTTCCGCTAGCGTCTTTAATGCCGGCGCCAGGCGCAGCTCAATGCGCTCGGCCAATCCCGCCTCCTTCCAGTACCGGCGCGCGATCGTGGTCCACTCCTCGCTGACGTCGCAGCAGAACAACCTGCCATCGGCAGGAAGCGCGGCCGCGACAGCGAGCGCGCTATAGCCAGTAAACGTGCCAATTTCGATCGCTTTGCGGGCACCGATCGTGCGCACCAGCAACGCTAGGAATGCACCCTGGTCCGCGCCGATTTGCATGCCAGCTTGAGGCAAGCGTGCAGTCTCGGCGCGCAGTTTCTTCTGGGTGTCCGTTTCGCGCGCAATGTCCTGGGTGACATAGCGTTCAACTGCATCGGGAAGGAGTGAGCGGCTCATAGCGCGAAGCATGCGATGGAACGAAGCGCTTGGCAACCCCGCGCCCGAGGCGATGCGAAACGATGTCAATGGTAGGTACAAAGCAGCCCTCGGGCCTGCATGATCTCGCCGACCGACGCGGAGCACCGGGGCGGCATCGCCAAATGCGCCGCGCCCCTGCGGTACAATCATCACCGGATCCACCGCTGCACCACGCCATGCGCCGACGTTTCTACCTCGTCGTTCTCGCCCTTGTCGGGAGTCACGGGGCGCTGGCGCAGGACCAGGCGCCCGAGCTGCCGTCGGGCTGGACCGCCAAGCAGCCGATAACTGCGCACCACGACATGGTTGCCGCGGCCAATCCGCTTGCCGTCGCCGCCGGACATCGCGTGCTGCAGCAGGGTGGCAATGCCATCGACGCCGCGATCGCCGTGCAGATGGTGCTGAACCTTGTCGAGCCCCAATCTTCAGGTATCGGCGGCGGGGCATTCATGCTGTTCCACAATGGGCGCAACGGCGTGCTAACCGCGTACGACGGACGCGAAACGGCTCCCGCGGCCGCCACGCCGGACCGATTCCTCGACAACCATGGCGAGCCACTCGAGTTCTACGACGCCGTGGTTGGCGGCAGGTCGGTTGGCGTTCCCGGTACGTTGCGGATGCTCGAACTCGCGCACCGGCAATTCGGCAGGCTGCCCTGGGGGCGTCTGTTCGAGCCGGCGATCGCGCTCGCCGAGCACGGGTTCGCTGTGAGCCCGCGGCTTCACAGCGCCATCGCCGGCGAGAAATATCTGGCCCAGAGTCGCGCGCGCGCGTATTTCCACAATCCCGACGCTACTCCGCTCGCCGTCGGCCAAATGCTAAGGAACCCGGCGTTCGCGGCGACCTTGCGGCGTATCGCCGCCGAAGGCGCGGACGCGTTGTATCAGGGGGCGGTCGCGCGCGATATCGTCGCGACGGTGCGCTCGGCGCCGGCCAATCCCGGTGACGTCAGCGAGGCCGATCTCGCCGGGTACCGGGCCAAGGTGCGCCGACCGGTGTGCGGGCTGTACCGCGCCTACAAGGTCTGCGGCATGCCGCTGCCGTCTTCCGGAGGCATCACCGTACTGCAGATTCTCGGCATCCTCGAGCCCTTCGACATGAAGGCGCTCGGTGCGGAAACATTGATGAGCGTGCATCTGTTCAGCGAGGCGGGCCGGCTCGCCTACGCCGACCGCAATCAATATCTCGCCGACCCCGATTTCGTCACCCCGCCGCCCGGGCTCACCGATCCGGCATATCTGCGCGCGCGCTCCGCGCTGATCAGGCTCGACGCGAGCATGGGCCGCGCCGAGCCGGGGATGCCGGTGATGACGCCCGCGCGGAAGCCGGCGGGGGTGGCGCGTGGCTTCGGTGCGGCGGTCGCGCTAGAGTTTCCCTCGACGTCGCACATTTCGATTGTCGACAAGTATGGTAACGCGCTGGCGATGACGACGACGATCGAGGACGCATTCGGTAGCCGCCTGATGACCCGCAGCGGTTTTCTGCTCAACAACGAGCTCACCGACTTTGCGTTCGTACCGGAAGAGGGAGGCAAACCGGTTGCCAACCGCGTCGAGGCTGGCAAGCGGCCGCGTTCCGCGATGGCGCCGACAATTGTCTACGACGGAAACGGCAAGGTTGCGATCGTCGCCGGCTCGCCCGGCGGCAGCGCGATCATCAACTACGTCGCCAAGACACTGGTCGGTATTCTGGACTGGGGGCTCGACCCGCAGGCTGCGATCGATCTGCCGAACGTCGGCAGTCGCAACGGCCCGACCGAGCTGGAGCAGGACACACCGGCCGTGGCGCTGGAGCCTAAGCTCGAAGCACTGGGGCATGAGGTTCGCGTGATGGAGCATACCAGCGGACTGCAGGTGATCATGCGCACGCGAGCCGGCTGGGTCGGGGGCGCCGACCCGCGGCGCGAAGGCACGGCCGTCGGCGACTAAGGGCGCGTCCGGAGCAACTTCGCAAACCCTCACGCCAGACGAGCCGACCCCATGAGTGAAAAGACCGTTCACGTGCAGCGTCTCCTGCCGGCGTCCCGATCGGCACTGGAGCGGCATTTCCTGAGCCTCGACGGCGACGACGTGCGGCTGCGCTTCGGTGTAACCATCTCGCCCGCCGCCATCCTCAACTATATCGAGCGCATCAACTTCGATGCGGATGCCGTGTTCGGTGTCCACGACGACGAACTCGCCCTCGCTGGCGTTGCCCATGTGGGGTTCACCGGAGACCTGGCCGAACTCGGCGTGTCGGTGCTCACCGCACAGCGCGGTCAAGGCATCGGCAGTGCGCTCCTGGCGCGAGCGGCCGAGCATGTTCGCAACCGCTTCGTGACCCGCCTGTTCATGCATTGCCTGGCGGAAAACGCGACCATGCTGCACATCGCGCGCAAACTCGGCATGAACATCTGTATCGATACCGGCGAGGCCGACGCGTTTCTCAAGCTGGCCCCTGGCGATCCGGTGTCCGTCGCCGGCGAGTTTGTCGGACAGCGCCTGGCGCTGTTTGACTACGCGCTCAAGGCGCAGGCGATGCGCATGCGCGCGCTCAACGCGCCGCCGCGCCCGGCATAACCCCATGCTGAGCTCGTTGCGGCCGGCACGGCACCGCATCGTTATCGTCGGCGGGGGCGCCGGCGGATTGCCGCTGGCGGTGCGCTTGGGCGATACGTTGGAAGGCCGCGCCGAAATCACGCTGGTTGACCGGCTCGCTACCCATCTGTGGAAACCGCTGTTGCACGAGGTTGCCGCGGGGCGGATGGACGCCGACGTTCACGGTGTGGACTATCTTGCCCTCGCGTATTGGCATCACTTCCGCTTCCGCCAGGGCACCGTAGCCGGGCTTGACCGGACGCGCCATGAACTGACACTCGACACGGTGTTTGACGACGACGGGGTCCTCATGCTGCCGCGCCGGGTGGTGCGCTACGACACACTCGTGTTCTGCGTAGGCAGCGTCAGCAACGACTTTGGGGTTCCCGGGGTCGCGACGCATGCCATTTCGCTCGATACGCTGGCCGATGCCGAGCGTTTCCATCGCCGGCTGCTGGCCGCCTGCGTGCGCGCGGACGCGGAGGCCGGCGCGGGACGCCCTGCCAGGGTGAACATCGTCATTATCGGCGCGGGCGCAACCGGCGTTGAGCTGGCCGCGGAGATCCGCCACACCACCGGCGCGCACGCGAGCTACGGCTTGGACTACCTGGACCCGAGCAAGGACATCCGGCAGACAGTGGTAGAGGCCGCCTCGCGCATCCTGCCGCAGCTATCCACGCATGTGGCGCAGGCGGCCAGGGGCTTGCTCGCCAAGCTCGACGTCGACGTGCGCACGGGCGAACTCGTGACCGCGGTCGACGCAGCCGGGGTGCACACCGCGAGCGGGGGTTGCTATCCGGCGGATCTGGTCGTCTGGGCCGCGGGCATCAAGGCGCCCGATTGGCTGACGGACCTCGATGGACTGGAGACCGCACGCAACAACCAGCTTGTCGTGAGCACGACCTTGCAGACCACGCGCGATGCCGACATCTTCGCCTTTGGCGATTGCGCCGCGTGCCCGTGGCCGGAAGCGGGGCGTGAGGGCGCGCTGGTTCCGCCGCGCGCGCAGGCAGCGCGGCAGCAGGCGTTGCTCCTGGTCAAGTCGATGCGAGCTCGGCTTGGCGGCAAGCCGCTGCCCACCTACCATTTCCGCGATCTGGGTTCACTCGTGTCGCTCAGCGAGCTCTCCGCCGTCGGCAGCCTCATGGGTCGTCTCGTCGGCGGCAGCCTGCTGATCCAGGGACTCATCGCGCGCTGGATGTACGCCTCGCTCTACAAGCAGCACCAGGCGGTGATCCTGGGTTACGTCGGCGTCGTGCTCGATACGGTTGGCCGTTTCTTGCGGCGGCGGACCGAGCCGCGCGTCAAGCTGCATTAGCCCGGGCCGGGACCCGGCGCGCCGGGATGGTCGGGATCAGGCCAAGATCATCAGGGCTGGAATCCTTTCACGCCGAACTGCCAGAACAGGAACGCCAACACGTCGGCGCGCTCCTGGTATTGCGATTTCTTCGTCGACCCGAAGCCGTGCCCCGCATCGTAGTCGATGCGCAGCAGAATAGGCTTGTCGCTGCTGGTCGCGGCCTGCAGCCGCGCGGCCATCTTGCCCGCCTCCCAGGCGTCGACACGCGGATCGTTGATGCCGGTCAGGAGCAGCACCGCTGGATAAGCGACGCCATCTTTGACGTGGTCATAAGGGCTCATCGCGAGCAGTGCCTTGAACTCATCTTCCTTCTTGACCGTGCCGAATTCCGGGATATTCGGCACGCCGTTGGCCGAGAATTCGAAGCGTAGCGCGTCCGAAGACGGGACTTCGTCAATCGCCGCGCCGAACAGGTCGGGACGCTCGGTAATCGAACGCCCGACGTAGATCCCTCCGGCGCTGCCGCCCATGATCGCCAGTCTCGCCGGCGCCGTGTACTTGTGCGCGACCAGCCATTCGGCGCACGCAATCGCATCGTTCCAGGTGTTCGGCTTGGTCGCCTTGTAGCCGGCCTTGTGCCAGTCTTCGCCGTACTCGCCACCGCCGCGCACATGCGCGACGGCGAACACGCCGCCTCGATCGAACCACGGCAGAAAGGTCGGCCGGTAGAACGGCGTCTGCGAAATGCCGTAGGCGCCGTAACCGTAGAGGATGGTCGGATTCTTGCCGTCGAGCTTGACCCCTTTCCGGTGCACAATCGACAGCGGCACGAGCGTACCGTCCTTCGCCCTGACCTTGACTTCCGTCGAGACCAGGTCCCGGGGATTGTCGTACTTGCTCTGCGGCTGCAGCCCGGTGTCGACGACCTTGTTCAGTCTGGGCTCGTAGGCGTAGTAGCCGCCGAAGCGCGTCCAGGCTCCCAAGTCGAACACCGCGCCGGGGCGACGCGGATCGGCGGTCAGCCCGTCAACATCGCCGGCGTAGGGCAGTTTTACCGAGGTGGGTTTGGCGCCCGGTGCATAGGTCACGCGCAGCAGATCGCTCACCCCGCCATTCATTCGGCGCACGTAGAGCGCATCCTTCGCCACGGCGATCCCGGTGACGACGGCTTCGGTCGGCGGCACGACGACCTGGGCAGTGGCAAGGTCCGGCTTGGCCAGCGAGACGCTCAACACCTTGAAGCGCGACGCGTTCCTATGGGTCAGCAGGTAGAGCGTTTCGCCGGCAACGTCGAAGCCGGTCACATCGTCGGCGTTGTCGACGACCTTCACCCAGGGTGTCTTGTCGCCGGCGAGCGCGGTCAGCGGCGCGATATAGAGCTTGAATTCGTTCTGCACGCCGTTGACGATCAGGCCGACCACGTACTTTGAGCCGACCGGGCAGGCCGCGATCGGAATCTCCCCTGCCTTGATCGCCACGCCCGGCGCGAGCCCGGCGCCGAGCAATGGCATGTCGGTGTCCGGATTCGCGCCCAGCGCATGGACGTAGGCGCGCGAGTTGATGTACTTCTCTGTTACTGCGCTCCCGGCCGGCATTTTTTGCAGCCGGTTGTACAGCAGGCGTCCGTCCGGCAGCCACGACGGCGAGCCGAAGTTCGCCCGGTCGATGACGTCGCCGGTTTCCTTTCCGGTCGCGAGGTCGATGACGTGCAGGACGCTTTCCTCCGACCCGCCGATGGAGATGCCATAAGCGAGGTACTTGTTGTCCGGGGAAGCGGCAAAATAGTCGATCGCAAAATGCTTGCCTTCCGGCGCCGGCATCTGATCCGGATCGACCAGCAGCCGCTCCTTACCCCCGAGGCCGTCTCGCGTATACAGCTTGGCGATGTTCTCGTCGGCGCGGCGCTTGAGGTAATAGACCTTTTCGCCGGTGATCTGAACCGACGAAACGCGGGCTGCGGCCGCGTCGCCGAAGGTTGTCACCTCGCGGAGGATTGCGTCGCGCTGAGGAATCTTCGCCAGCGTGTCACGCGTGTAGTCTGCCTGCGCCTTCATCCAGGCCGCCACTTCGGGGTTCTTCAGATCCTCCATGTAGCGATATGGATCGGTCACGGTGACGCCGAAATAGGTATCGGAGACATTCCTGACCGGCGCGACCGGTGGCTTGGTTTGAGCAGAGGCAACGGCCGTGGCGCAAAGGAACGCCGCGCCGGCGGTGAGCGGGCGGAAACGGGGCAGGGGCACGATGGACTCCGGAAGAGCGATCAGGAAGCGCGTAATTATGCCAGCGGCGCCGGGCCCGGGGCCACTGTTCGGCGATATACTGCGCCAGCGAGAGATAAAACGCCGCCCGCCCCGATGGCCGCCGAGCTCCTGTCCGCGACGATTCTCCTCCTCCTCGTCATCGATCCTTTCGGCAATGTCCCTCTGGTAGCCGCCGCCCTGGCCGCGGTCCCCGCCGAGCGGCGCGTTCGGGTCGTCCTGCGCGAATGCCTGATCGCCTACGTGGTGCTGCTCGCGTTCCTGGTTGGCGGCCACGCGTTTCTCACGCTCATGCGCGTGTCCGAAACCTCGCTGTCGATCGCCGGCGGCGTCATCCTGTTCCTGATCGCGCTGCGCATGATCTTCGCCCACCCGGAGGGCGTCTTCGGAGATGCCCCGGGAGCCGAGCCGTTCATCGTGCCGCTGGCGATTCCGGCCATTGCCGGCCCGTCGGCTCTGGCAACGGTCATGCTGATGGCCTCGCGCGAGCCCCATCTTCTGGGCGCCTGGGCGATGGCGCTGACCGGCGCGATGGTGGTCACGACGGCGACGCTGGCTGTCGCCGGGCGCCTGCAGCGGTTGCTCGGCGAGCGCGCCATGCGCGCGGTCGAGCGCTTGATGGGTCTAATCCTGACTGCGGTGGCGGTGGAAATGCTGTCGACTGGGATCAGGGAGGCGGTCGCGCAGTTTCGCACCTGAGCGGTGCCCCCGGAGCGCGCGGCCCTTGTGAGGAGAGCATGAACGAGCAACAGCCGGTGGCCGTGCCGCTACGCATCTGGGACCTGCCGCTGCGCATCGTGCACTGGGCGATGGTGGCGCTGCTAATCGCGCTGGTGGTCACGGCCAAGATGGGTGGCAGTGCGCTCGACTGGCACATGCGCGGCGGCGAGGCGATGCTGACCTTGGTGCTCTTCCGCATCCTGTGGGGTTTTCTTGGCAGCCGCAACGCCCGGTTCTCCAGCTTCATCCGAGGTCCGCGGGCGGTGATCGCCTACACGCGTTCGCTCTGGCGCCCGCCCCACGCGCCATTCGCAGGCCACAACCCGCTCGGCGGCTGGATGGTCGTCCTGCTGCTCGCCGCGTTGCTGGTGCAGGCAACGGCGGGACTGTTTGCCAATGACGATATCGCCACCGAAGGGCCGCTCGCGCGCTTCATCAGCAAGGACCTGTCGGACGCGCTCAGCACCTTTCACAGCCGCAGTGCCTGGTTCGTGGTCGCGCTGGCAACCGCGCACGTTGCCGCGGTGCTGTTCTACCTGGTCCGGTTCCAGGAAAATCTGATCCAGCCGATGCTCGACGGGATCAAGCACGTTCCGCGCGCGTTGGCCGATCGCGCCAACGCCAGCGCGTCACTGGCGCGGGCGCTCGCCTTGCTGGCGCTGTGCGTATTGGCAGTGTGGCTGCTGGTAACGCGCCGGTGGAGCTTTTAGCGATAGCGTATGCGGCGCGTCAAAGGTCGCGTCATTTGGCGCGGAAAGTCGTCGTGGCAGTTCTTGCACGCCTGGCCGACGTCGTTGAAGGCGGATTTGATCTGGCTCATGTCGCCGGTGCGAGCCGCTGCGACCAATTTGGGCGTCGCGGCCTGCAGGTCGTGCTGGTACTGCTTGAACTTCGCCGGATCGGTCCAGATCTCGGCCTTGGCTTTGGTCGGCGCGCCCTGATCGGAGCCGGGGGTGAAGCCTTCCCAGGCCATGTGCGCGAGCTCGTCGAGATATATCGCCCGCATCAGGAATTCGTCCTTGTTGTACGGCTCATCGCCCTTGATCATCGCGTTCATGAAACCGGCGTTCCAGCCCTGTGCCTGGAGGATGCCCTGGCGGAACTTGATCGCCCGATCCGGTTTGATGTCTTGGGCCCATACCATGGCGACTCCATATGCCAGCAGCGCCGTGGCCATTACCCGCAGGGGTCGTTGCATGCTTGCCTCTCGTGTAAGTTAACTTGGGTGACACCAATGCCGGCGGTTGGAAGCACCGTGCGCCTGACCGGCGCCATTGAACCGCACCGTCGCCGGGATGGCAAGAGTGCAGGCCAACAGCGCGCGCGCCCCGGTTATTCCCGCGCCGGCACTCGCGGCGGGAGCAGCCACCCGCCTTCCCGGCGCGCCGCACGTGCCCGTTCCAGCGCGGTGATCAGCCTCTCGGCGAAACGCCGGGCACGCGGTGCGTCAGGACAGACGCCCGAGGAACTCGCGCACCAGCGCCACGCGCTCGTCGAGGCTTGGCGCGGCGCGCTCGATGCGCACGCGGTCCTGGCCGGCAAGGCGGTGACGCCCGTCCTTTTGGATCAACGCGATCAGCCTTGCCGGATCGAAATCCGGCCTGGGGCCGAACTGCACCTGGATACGTTCGGGCCCGGCATCGATCCGGATGACGCCCAGGTGGGCACCGGCGATGCGCAGTCGATGACAGGCGAGCAACGCCTGTGTCGGCTCCGGCGGCAGGCCGAAGCGGTCGATCAGTTCCTCCTGCATGGCAACAAGCTCGGCCTCGGTCGCGCAGTTGGCGAGCCTCTTGTAGAGAACCAGCCGCTCGTGCACGTCGCTGCAGTAGGTCTCCGGCAGCAGCGCCGGCACATGCAGATTGATCTCGGTAGTCACGCCCAGGGGCTCGGTAAGATCTGCCTCGCGTCCGGACTTGAGCGCGCTCGACGGCGGCCTTGAGCATATCGATGTAGAGCTGGAATCCGATCTGCTGCATTTCGCCTGACTGCTCGTCGCCTAAAATCTCACCGGCGCCGCGAATCTCAAGGTCGTGCATGGCGAGGTAAAAGCCCGACCCCAGCTCTTCCATGAGCTGGATCGCCTCCAGGCGCTTCTTCGCCTGCGTCGACAGCGCTTCGTCGGGCGGAGTCAGCAGATAGGCGTAGGCCTGGTGGTGCGACCGGCCGACGCGTCCGCGAAGCTGATGGAGCTGCGCGAGTCCGAAACGATCGGCGCGATCGATGATGATCGTGTTGGCGGTGGGAACGTCGAGCCCGCTCTCGATGATGGTCGAGCACAGCAGCAGGTTGCAGCGCTGCTGGTAGAAGTCGCGCATGACGCGCTCCAGCTCGCGCTCGGGCATCTGTCCGTGGGCGATGCCGAGCGTGGCCTCGGGGAGCAGGGTGCGGAGCCGGGCGGCCTTGGTCTCGATGGTCGCGATGTCGTTGTGCAGGTAGTAGATCTGGCCGCCGCGTTTGAGCTCGCGCAAGCACGGCTTCGCGTACGACTCCCGGTGCGTAGGGGGCGACGAAGGTCTTGATGGCGAGGCGCCGTTCCGGTGCCGTCGCGATGACCGAAAAATCGCGCAAACCCTCGAGCGAGAGTGCCAGCGTGCGCGGAATCGGCGTTGCCGTGAGCGTCAGGACGTCGACCTCGGCCCGCAATCGCTTCAACTGCTCTTTGTGGCGCACGCCGAAGCGATGTTCCTCGTCGATGATGATCAGGCCCAGGCGCTTGAAGTGGACATCGGGCTGGATCAGCCGGTGGGTGCCGATCACGAGATCGACGGTACCCGCGGAGAGGCCGTCGAGCACGACTTTGGCTTCCTTGCCGGTGCGGAAGCGCGACAGTTCCGCAGAGCTTCACTGGAAGGTTTGCGAAACGATCGGAGAAGGTCTCGAAGTGTTGCTCGGCCAGCAGCGTGGTGGGCACGAGCACCGCGACCTGTTGGCCGTCAGCGAGGGCGATGAACGCCGCGCGCAGTGCGACCTCGGTCTTGCCGAAACCGACGTCACCGCACACGAGCCGGTCCATCGGCTTGCCGGTGACGAGGTCCTTGATCACCGCTTCGATCGCGCTTGCCTGGTCGGGCGTCTCCTCGAACGGGAATCCCGCGGCGAAGGCTTCGTAGTCGTGCAGGTCGAAGCGGAACGCGTGTCCCTCGCGCGCGGCGCGCTGCGCGTAGAGATTGAGTAGCTCTGCCGCGGTGTCGTGCGCACGCTGGGCGGCTTTGCGCTTCGCCTTGTCCCATTGCCCGCTGCCGAGTTCATGCAGCGGCGCCGCTTCGGGTGCAGCCCCGCTGTAGCGGCTGATGACGTGCAGGCTCGAGACCGGAACGTAGAGTTTGGCGTCGTTAGCATAGAGCAGGTGCAGGAACTCGTTTGGACCGTCCCCCAGGTCGAGCGTCACCAGGCCTAGGTAGCGTCCAATCCCGTGCTGCTCATGGACGACGGGGTCGCCCACGCGCACTTCGGACAGGTCGCGCAGCATGGCCTCGGCGTTGGTCCGGCGCGCGTCGCGCCGGGTGGCGCTGCGCACGACGTCGGCGTAGAGCTCAGCTTCGGTGATGAGCGTGACGCCACCCGCGGGCCAGATGAATCCGCCATGGGGTGGGCCAACGGCGAGCGCCGGGCTTGCGTCGCCGCGCAGGAACTCCGCCCAATCGGCGACGATGGCCGGCTTGAAGCCGTATTCGGCAAAGTACTGCTGCATCGTTTCACGACGGCCGAGTCCGTCGGCGACGATCAGCACGCGCTCGCGGGTTGCGGTGGCGAAGCGTTTGAGCGCGGTCAGCGGATCACCGGCCCGGCGATCAACCTGCAGCGGCGGCAACGGCTCCGTGACAGGGTGGCGTGCGACCTTGTGCTCCAAGCCGGCTGAGGCGGCTCCCAGTTCGATGCGCGCGAAGGATTTGAGGATGCCGTTGAACTCGTCCACCGGCAGGAACAGCTCGTGCGGCGGCAGCAGCGGGCGCTCGGGATCGCCACGCAGCAAGCGATAGCGCGATTCGGTGTCCTGCCAGAAACGCTCGATCGCTACCCCGACTTCGCCGTGCACGCACAGCGTCGTACTCGGCGGTATGTAATCGGCGAGCGTCGCGGTCGCGTCGAAAAACAGCGGCAGGTAATACTCGATGCCACCTGGCGTTATGCCGTTGCTGATGTCGCGGTAGAGAGTCGATTTCGACGGGTCACCCTCGAAGACCTCGCGATAGCGGCCGCGGAAGCGCGTACGAGCCGCATCGTCCTGAGGGAATTCGCGCGCCGGCAGCAGGCGCACGTTCGGCACCGGATAGAGCGTGCGCTGGCTGTCCACATCAAAGCTCTTGATAGCTTCGATTTCGTTGTCAAACAGGTCGATCCGGTAGGGCAGGGCGCTGCCCATGGGAAACAGGTCGATCAGCCCGCCGCGCACGCTGTATTCGCCCGCGGCGACGACCTGGGTGACGTGCTGGTAGCCGCCGAGCGCCAGCTGCGCGCGCAACGCGCCAACGTCGAGCTTCTCCCCTTGGGTCAGAAAGAACGTGAACGCCGCAAGATACGAGGGCGGCGCGAGCCGGTACAAGGCTGTCGTCGCGGCGACCAACAACACATCGCAGTCGCCACGCCCGGCCCGATACAGCGCCGCCAGCCGCTCGGACACCAGGTCCTGGTGCGGCGAGAAGTGGTCGTAGGGCAGGGTCTCCCAGTCGGGAAGGGTCGCTACGCGCAACGCTGGCGCGAACCAGGCGATTTCCGCGGCGAGGCGTTGCACGGCGAGCGCTTCGGCGCAAATGATGGCGACACACCCGCCGCGCTCGGAAGCAGCGGTCGCGTATTGAGCGAGCGCCAGGGCGTCCGACGAACCGGCGAGCGGGGCTGCCCGGGCCTTGGGTCCCGCTTCGGATGGCTCCGGCAGCAGGCGGGGCAGTGACGCGGCGGTTACACCGGGAGGCGATGGTACATGGAGCGGCAGATTCACGGCGAATGCAGGCAAGAGTGAACCGATCTGACCACGAATTATACGTTGCGTTCGCGGCGCTCCCGCCGCTGCGTTGCAAGATGGGCCAGCGCCCCGGTGCGGGTTAGAACGCGCGGTACGGCGCGAACCGTTGCGCGCGGGAAGACGGCGCTCCCTTCCCGATCGGCCCTGTCATATTGACGGATTGGGGCGGCGCCGCTACCGTGCTTAACACGCCTGCCGGTGTGCGCCTGGAGTTGGCAACGGGGCATGCGTTCGGTCGCTTGTCGATGCCCATACCTTCGCCGGTTTTGCCTACGCCGATCCGGGGCGTGTGTCCCGTGCTTGCGACGCCATTTGACCCGGGCGGATTCCCGGACACGAACGCGCTCTCGCGCATCACGGCATTCGTCGTCGCCGCCGGTGCCGACGCGGTTGTCTATCCGGGCGTCGCGAGCGAAGTCGAGCAGCTTAGCGTTGCCGAGCGCGATCGATTACTCGATGTCGTCGCCGCGACAGTGGCTGGACGCGTGCCGATCGTCGTGGGCGCGAGCGCCGCCGACGCGCACACGAGCGCACGCCATCTGCACAAGGCGCAGGCGCTCGGCGCCGCAGCGGTCATGGTCATGGCGCCTGCGCAGTTCGCCGGCGATTCGGCGGCGCTCATCGAGCACTATCGACGGCTCGGTAGCGCCGCGACGCTGCCGATCATGCTGCAGAACGCGCCGCCGCCGGCGGGGGGTGGTTTCGATGCGACCGCGGTGGCGCAGGTGGTCGCCACCGTGCCCGCCGTGCGCTATGTCAAGGAAGAGGCGCTGCCCTGCGGGCAGCGCATAAGCGCGCTGCTGGCGCGTTCCGAGCTTGCTGCCGCACCGCACTTCCTCGGCGTGCTCGGCGGTGCCGGGGCGCGCCACCTGCTCGACGAGCTCGCGCGTGGGGCGATTGGGACGATGCCAGCGTGCGAGCTGACCGACGTGCACGTGCGCGTGGTCCGCGCGTGGCGTGCCGGTGACCGCGGGCAGGCGCGCGCTCTGTATAACCGCACGCTGCCATTGCTAAACTTCCAGGCGGTGTTCCGCTGGGCGGCCACCAAGGAGGTGCTCAAGCGGCGCGGCGTGATCGGCTGCGCGCGGATACGGACCCCCGGGCCGCTCCCCGATGCACAGGATCAGGAGGAGCTCGATATCATGCTCGAGGAAATCGCCGATCTTTTGGGCGCTTCGGCGCCGCCTCCAGCCGGAATGATGCGATGAAAAACTGCTTCGCTGCGCTGCTGATCTGGAGCGTGTTGGCTCTGCTTCCCGCGCCCGCCGCGGCGCAGGGCGTCGTGCTCGATTTCCCGAGCTGGCAGGCAGAGGAGCCGGGCTTTGGCGAATGGTGGAAGGGCCTGATCGCGGATTACGAGGCCAAGCATCCCGGCGTCAAGATCAAGTTCTATTCGATTCCGTTCGCCAATTACGTGAACCAGCTCACGGTGCGCTTTGCCGGCGACAACCCGCCCGATATCGTCCTGTTGCCGACGCGCAACCTTGCCAGCTTCGCGAGCCAGGGCTGGCTCGAGCCGCTCGATGCCGAGCTCAAGACCACCGACATTCCCGGCCACTGGTCCAAGCTGCAAAGCGAGATGAGCTGGAATGGCAGAACTTACGGCGTGCTGCTCCTCCCCTATGGCAATCTGCTCTACTACAACGAGCAGTTGCTACGCGACGCCAACGTCAAGGTGCCGACCACGCCGGATGAATGGCTGGACGCGATGGCGAAGACGACGCGGCGCGACCAGGGGATTTTCGGACTGGTGACGACGACGGCGGAGCATCCGAACATGTTCATCGACGCGGCAACCTGGGTGCTGGGCGAGAAACAGGACTGGCTCAGGGGCAACCAGTACCACTTCACCGATTCGGGGGTGGTCGCAGCGATGGAGCAGTTCCGCAAGTCGCTCGGCTACGCGCCGCCGGGAACGAGCTCGACCATGGCGCGGCAACTGTTCATCGACGGCAAGGCTGCGTTTCTGCGCGACGGCCCCTGGGTGTGGGCGACGTTGCAGAAGGCGAAACCGGAGATCCGGGCGTCGCTCAAGATGGCGCCCTTGCCGTTCCCGGTGATCACCGGCGGCGCGAGCAACGGTCTGCACCTGCCGGCGCGGCTGGATGCGCAGAAGAAAAAGCTGGTGTGGGAATTCATCGTGCTCGCAGCTTCGCCTGCCTGGCAGGCAAAGTACGTGCAGCTCACCGGTTCGCCGGCGGGGCGGATCGGCGTGATCAGCAGCGCCCAGGCTAAGGCGGATCCGCATCTCGCCGCGATTACCCGCGCGGCCGAGCAGGCCGAAAACCTGTTTCCGATGCAACCAACCTTGCGCGAGAACTTCAATGAATTTGCGACGCTCTTCAGCCGCGCCGTCGTGCGCATGCAGTCCTCGTCGCAACCGACCGCGACCATTCTCGCCAATCTACAGAAAGAGCTCGTCGCAGCCGTGCCTTTGCCATGATCGGCCGCTCGCGCTGGGTGGGCTACGCGCTGCTGGCGCCGGCGTTGCTGGCGGTTTCATTCCTGATCGCCTATCCGCTGTACCTGGTTGTCGCGACGAGCCTGCGGCAGGGCAAGACGCTCAACCTGCTCCGCCTGTCGGAGCTACCCCTGGGATTGGGCAACTACCGCACCGTGCTGGACAGCGAAGCAACCTGGCACAGCGTCGGGGTCACGCTGCTCTATCTCGTCGGCACAATCGGACCCGCATTTGCGATCGGGCTCGGCACGGCGTTGCTGCTCAACCGCGCCTTTCCCGGGCGCCGTTGGCTGCGCAGCTTTATCCTGCTGCCCTGGGCCGTTCCGGGAGTCATTGTCAGTATCGTGTTTCTCTGGCTGTTGGACGGCTCGTTTGGCGTGGTCAATGCACTGCTGCGCGAGGCGGGATGGCTGACCACCGACCTGGCGTGGTTTGCGACCGACCAGACCGCGCTCGGCGCGGTGATCGTGGCAACGGTGTGGAAGGCCTATCCATTCTTCACCTTGACGCTGCTCGCGTCGCTGCAGGCGATTCCTTCGAGCTTGTACGAGGCGGCCCAGGTCGACGGCGCCGGTCCCTGGCAACGCTTTCGCCACGTCACTTGGCCGGCCCTGCGGGCGGCCGCTACGCTGGCTGCGATCCTGAATACGCTTTGGGCCCTGCGCGAATTCGACATCATCTACCTCACTACAGGAGGTGGCCCGGACCGCGCCACTGAGACGCTGGCGGTGCGCATCTACCAGGAGGCGTTCGCCTTCTTCCGCATGGGCACGGCCTCGGCGCTGGGCGTGCTGACGATGGCGATGGCGGGGCTGCTGGTGCTCGCCTCGCTGCGCCCCCTGCGCCGGGAATACTTCTGATGCCTGGCGTGCGCCGCGCCTTGCTGGCAGTGGCCGCCACGGCCATCAGCGCGATCGTCCTGTTCCCGGTGTACTGGATGCTGCTGACCGCGCTCCTGCCCGATGAGCTCACGCGTTCGCGCACGCCGCGGCTGCTGCCACCCCTGCATGCGCTGAGCCTCGATGCCTTCGCCGCCGTGCTGGCGCGCAAGCCGGTGTTGACGTGGCTTGGCAACAGCATCGTAGTCACCACCGGCGCGACCATCTTGAGCCTCGCGATTGCGGCGCTCGCCGGCTACAGCCTGTCGCGCTTCAAGAGCCCGGCCCAACACGGGGCCGGCTTTGCGCTGCTGGTGTCCAAGATGCTGCCAGCGAGCCTGATCGTCATTCCGTTCTTCATCGGGTTCTCGACCTTCGGACTCATCGACAGCCGCGTCGGGCTGATACTGGCCAACGCCGCCGTGGGCGTGCCGTTTGCAACCTGGCTCAGCAAGGGGTTTTTTGACAGCATACCGCGCGAGCTCGAGCTCGCCGCGATGCTCGATGGCTGCAACGGCGCGCAGGCAGTGTGGTATGTGGTGCTGCCGTTGGCGCGGCCAGGTCTGGCGGCATGCGCGATGTATCTGGCGATTGTGACTTGGTCTGACTTCGTCTTCGCCCGGACGCTGGTCAGCAATCCCGACCTGTGGATGCTTACCGTGGGGATGCAATCGTTTCTCGGCGAGTACCTCGTCGACTGGTCGAGCCTGATGGCGATCGGCACGCTCTCGCTCGCTCCCGTGTTGCTTGTGTTCCTGCTGCTCGAGCCGTTCCTGGTGAGCGGCACGACGCAGGGCGCGCTTGTCAACTGAGGCGGCCGTGACCGTCGTCATCCGCTCGGTCGAGCCCATCGTCGTGACGCTGCCGCGCGACGTGCCGTATCTGGGACCGCTTGCCCGGGCGGAACGGGTCAACGAGCGCGGCTACTTCGTGCGCGCCGGTAACCGCACGATTTATCCGACGGTCGATCGCTCGGTCCTCGTCCGGATCACAGCCAGCGACGGGAACATTGGCTGGGGCGAAACCTACGGTATTGTTGCGCCGCAAGCGATCGTCGCCATCGTCGAGGATGTCCTTGCGCCAATGCTGGTCGGGCGCACGCCCGCCGATCCGCCGACGCTGTGGGACGAGCTCTACGCCTTGATGCGCGTGCGCGGGCATTGGAGTGGCTTTTTCACCGATGCGCTGGCCGCCATCGACATCGCCCTGTGGGACCTCGCTGGCAAGCGGGCCGGCCGTCCGGTGTGGGAGCTGCTCGGCGGCCGACGCCACAAGCGGATTCCCGCCTATGCGTCGGGCTTGCCACGAGCCACCCTCGCTGAGCGAGTGGCACTGGCGCGGGAGCTGGTGGCGCGGGGCTTCCGCGGCATCAAGTTCGCCGCGGCGGTTGCCGACCAGGGTGTGCTCGAGGAGATGCGCGCGCTGCGCACAGCGTTGGGCACGCAGGTCGATCTGATGGTGGACCTGCATTGGCGCTACACGCCGCCGGAGGCGATCGCCTTGATCGAGGCACTTGAGGCGTGGCAGCCGTTTTTTGTGGAAGCGCCGTGCGCCCCGGAAGACGCCGATGGTCAGGCGGAGATTGCCGCCCGGGTGGGCGTACCGATCGCCGGAGGCGAGGAATGGAGCACGATCCATCAGGTGCGGCCACGGCTGATGCATCGCTGCGTGAGCTTGGTCCAGCCCGAAGCCGCGCACACGGGGCTATCGCAATTTGTCGCCATCGGACGGCTCGCGGCCGAGTGCGGGGTCCGCGTCGTTCCGCATGCGACGGTCGGCGTGGGCATTTTCCACGCCGCCAGCCTGCATGCTGCGGTCACGCTGCCGGACATTCCGTACCACGAGCATCAGCACTCGGTATTCGACGCTAACCTGCGCTGGGTGCGCACACGCATGCGCTGCGTCGATGGTTTTTTCGAGCTGCCGGAAGGGCCCGGGCTTGGCGTCGAGCCCGCCCCGGAGCTCGGGGCGCAGGTTGTGAAGATTTGACGCCGGGGCGGCCGACACAGCCTTGATTGCGCGCCTGGCGCCCCGATATCGGCTTGGCGCCGGGGTTCGTCCCGGCGGGCGGTGTTATCATAGGTACTCCAGCGCGCGAGCGGTCTAGCGAAGCTCGCCGCAGAACCGGTTACCGGGGGCGACCTGGTTTCGACGGGGACTGCGAAGCAGCGTGGGGCATGCCAAGGTGCAGAACCTTGTGAATCCTCTGCAATCGCAAACTTAACTGCGAACGACGAAACATACGCTCTGGCGGCTTAATCCCGCCGGACCTCGCACCGGGCGGCGCTCAGCTCGGGTGATCAGCCGGTAACGGCGAAATCACGGCGAGGACATTTAGAGCGATCGCGGACGCCCGGGTCACTTGGGCGCACCGCTAAATCTAGGTGACTGGCACCGGCGTCGCCTGCCCGTCAGTGGCGCCGGGGCGAGAGCACAATGACGTGGCTAAGCATGTAGTCCTGCATGTGTAGCGTTTTCGGACGCGGGTTCGATTGTAATGGTCGCCTCTGCCCGTAAGGGCAGAGTGACAACGGGGCTCACATCGGCGAACCCTGCACCGCACGGCGGGAATGCTGCCGGCGAAATGGCGATGCCGAGGGGTAGGAAGAGGGCCAACCTCAGGCCTGCCCTGTAGAGACTCATAGGCCGGCTGACTGCGTGCAAGTGCAGCGAGCCGGTACTAGGATTCGTCGCAATGCTGGACGGATAACACGCCCCGCATCCTGTGCGCAGGATGAAGGCATAGTCCGGCCCATCTCGAAAGAGGTGGATCAGCTGTCCCGCCGCCTCCACCATCACGCGCCGCTCGGGCCTCCTCGAGCGGCGTTTTTTTTCCGGTGTTGGACGGCGGACGTAGCGCGACTGGCACACGGCTGCCCGCGCGCGGCGCAGCGCACTGCCCAGCGTCAGAATAAGTCCTACGCATCAGCAAGAATCTCCTACAGGTGAAAGAGTGGGCGTCCGATTGACGCTACACCTCTCTAAGCTCGACCATCCTGCTCACAACCGTACCCTCAAGGAGACAATAATGAACAAGCTGCAGCAGGGAGGCCATTTGTTCCGGCGGCATGCGCTTGCCGGTGCTCTGAGCGTTCTATTCTTCGCCAGCGGTGTGGCCCTAGCCACGGATGTCAAGGTGTCGCTTTCCGGCGACCAGGAAGTGCCTCCGGTCAAAACCGAAGCTTCCGGGTCCGGGACCATCACGATCAACGCCGACAAGACCGTCAGCGGCAAGATCATGACCCGGGGGATCGCGGGCGTCGCGGCCCATATCCACGACGGCGAGATGGGCAAGAACGGGCCGGTCTCCGTGCCACTGGCCAAGGATGGTGACGGCCAGTGGGCCGTGCCGGCAGGCGCCAAGCTGACTGACGCGCAATACGCCGCCTTTCAGAAGGGAGACTTGTACGTCAACGTGCACAGTGCCGCGCATCCGGGCGGCGAAATTCGCGGGCAGCTCAAACCTTAGAGCGAGCGAAGTATGGAGAAGGCCATGAAATCGATTCTCGACCCGACGTTTCGCTATACGCCGAGCGTTGAGACGGACGTCAGGAAGACTTTTGCAAGGATCCGACGCGAGTTGCGCGCCCAGAACATCAAGGCGCCAGCCGAGGGATCTGGTCGCACCAACGTCCTGGCGTTGGCAGGCCGCGTACCGGTACCCGCAAGCGCCCGCTGACGGCCACGGCCCGCCGCGATCGCATCGCGAGTGACCCGCCGACGCTGGGGCGGGTCACTCGAAGGGCAACCCCACGTAATTCTCCGCCAGCGTGACCGCCTTCGCGCGCGACCGGGTGACATAAGCGAGTTCGGCGAGCTGCAGACGCTCCTGAAACGCATCGTTGCCAGGGAACCGGTGCAGCATCGAAGTCATCCACCAGGAAAAATGTTCGGCGCGCCAGATTCGCCGCAGCGCCGCTTCGGGATAGCTGTCGAGTAACGCGTGGCGGCCATCCGCATAGAACGCGGCCAGGGCTTGCGCCAGCACGCGCACGTCGGCGACCGCGAGGTTGAGCCCCTTCGCGCCGGTCGGCGGCACAATATGCGCGGCGTCTCCGGCGAGAAAGAGGCGCCCGTAGCGCATCGTTTCGCACACGAAGCTGCGCATGGCGACGATGTTCTTCTGGATGACGGGGCCTTCGCGCGGTGTCCAGCCGTCGTGCGTGGCAAGCCGGGCGCGGAATTCGGCCCAGATCCGGTCCTCGGACCAGTTGGCGATGTCATCGTGCGGATCGCACTGAAAATACAACCGCTGGAGGTCGGGCGACCGGGTGCTGACCAGCGCGAACCCTCGCGCGTGATGCGCATAGATCAGTTCCTGCGACGACGGCGGGGCGCGGGTCAGGATGCCGAACCAGCCGAAGGGATAGACGCGCGAGAATTCGGTGCGCGCCGATTGCGGAATCGCGGGCCGGCAGACGCCGTGAAAACCGTCGCAGCCGGCGACGAAATCGCAAGTGAGGTCGACGCTTGTGCCGGCGTGGCGGTAACGGACCATGGGCGTCGTGCTGTCCAGATCGTGCACGCTTACGGCCTCGGTATCGAAGACAATCGTGTCCCCGGCGTCGAGCCGAGCCGCTACCAGGTCCTTGATCACCTCGTGCTGGGCGTAGACGGTGATGGCCTTGCCGCCGGTGAGTTCAGACAGGTCGATCCGATGGCCGCGGCCGGCGAACCGCAACTCGATGCCGTGATGGATCGCGCCCTGGCGCCGCATGCGCTCACCAAGGCCCAACGCATGGAGCAGATCCACGGTGCCCTGCTCGAGGACGCCGGCGCGAATGGTCGCCTCGATATCGGCACGGCTGCGATTATCGAGCACGACCGAGTCGATGCCCTCGCGCTGTAGAAGGTGTGAGAGTAGAAGTCCCGCCGGACCCGCGCCGACGATGCCAACCTGGGTGCGCATCGGCATGCCCCTGTGCAGCGCGGCTCGACGGCGCGCTTGTTGTTCCGGATAGTAGACGGGCTAAGGCGGCCGGCGCAACCGCCGTCGGCTCAGTGTGCGGGGGCGCGCCGGCCGGCGATGTGCGCGGCGATCAGGTCGGCGACGTGCGGACGCACCAGCGTCGCGGCACTATCGAGTAGGAACAGGCGCACCAGGCCGTTGACGAAAACGCAGGTGTCGAGGGCCGCGACCGGTGGCGCAAGCTCCCGGCGCAAGGCGCCGGCGCGGTGCGCACGCTGGTAGACGCTCGTTAGCTGGCTGACGAGCTCCTCGCAGCGTCGCGTCTGGCGCGCGAGATCCGCAGTGAAACTCGTCGACGTATTCGCACTTGAATGCCATGATCTGCAAAGTGCGCAGCGTCGTGTTGTCGTCGGCCACAGTATCGATGAGACTGTTCAGAAACGTCTCGATCGCCGCCAGCGGATCCTCGTCGCGGGCAGACAGCAGGGCGAAACTCATGCGATCGATCAGCGGCAGCGATACCTGCTCGCGCATGGCGTGGAACAAGGCCGTCTTGTTGGCGAAATGCCAATAAATCGCACCGCGAGTCACGCCCGCGGTCGCGGCGATGTGCTCAAGCGTCGTGCGTGCGACGCCACGCCGGACGAATTCGCGGCGCGCGGCGCGCAGAATCTGCAGACGCGTTTGTTCGGATTCCTGCTTGGTTCGACGCAATGCGGGCTCCGTGTGCTATCTCGAGTTTACATACATCCGCGATTGTATAATAATCCGCGAGTTCGGGTGCAGCCGCACCCTCGCGTCGTTGCTTCGCGGAGCACCCATGTCGTTGACCGGAAAAATGAAGCCGGCGTTGCTGTGCCGATGGGCCTTGGCGGCTACCTATGCGCTCCTGGCGTTTGCGGCAAGCGTGCTGCTTGCCGGTTGCGGCAAGCAAGCCGCGACCCAGGGCATCGGCCCGGCACCCGTCATGGTGCACCTGGTGAAAGTCGCGCCGCGCAGCGTGCCGATCAGTTTCGACGTGGTGGGTCAGGTCGAGGGGTCGAAGCAGGTCGAGGTACGCGCGCGCGTGTCGGGCATCCTCGTCAAGCAGTTCTACCGGGAAGGCGATCCGGTGCGGGAGGGGGCGCCGCTGTTCGAGATCGATCGCGCGCCGTTCGAGGTTGCGCTCGAACAGGCGCGGGGGCAGCGCGCCCAGGCGGCCGCACAGATCGCCCAGGGTCGGCGCGAGGAAGCGCGGCTTGAAGCCGCTGGTGGACGAGCGCGCCGTGAGTCGCAAGGAATACGACGACGCGACGTCGGCCCGCGAGCTCGCGGAAGCCGGGGTACAGCTGGCCGACGCCGCCGTGCGCCAGGCGGAGCTCAACCTGTCCTACACCAACGTAACGGCGCCGGTTTCGGGCATCAGCGGCCGCGCGGAGCATTCGATCGGAACGCTGATCACCACCGACGCCGCAGGCGGCCTGCTGACCACGATCAACCAGCTCACGCCCATCTGGGTGCGCTTCAGCCTGGCAGAGGCCGATCTAGCCAAGCTTCCCGGTGGACGGCTGTCGCGCGCGACGCCGGCCGACGTGCAGCTCGTGCTCGCTGACGGCTCGCTCTACCCGACCAAAGGCCGGCTGAATTTCGCCGCCACGGCGATCGACACCAAGCTCGGCACGCAGCAGCTGCGCGCTGAATTCGACAACGCGCACGAGCAGCTGCTCCCAGGCCAGTTCGTGACCGTGCGCATCGCCGCGGGCCAGCGCGACAACGTCTTTCTGGTTCCGCAGGCAGCGGTCATTCAGACCGAGAAGCAGAATCTGGTGTTCGTGATCGACGCGGAGGGCAAGGCCCAGGCCAGGCCGGTGAAGACCGGCGATTGGATCGGCAACGACTGGGCGATCATGTCCGGGCTCGGCGCCGGCGATCGGGTCATCGTCGACAATCTGCTGAAGATCCAGCCGGGTGCGGCGGTGGTCGAGGCGCCGCCTGCGACGGCGCCGAATGCCCTGGCCAAGACAGCCAGCTGACCAGGTCGCACGATGTCGTTTTCGGAATTCTTCATCAACCGGCCGATCTTTGCCGGTGTCATCTCGATCATCATCACGCTCGGGGGCCTGATCGCCGCGCAGGTGTTGCCGGTCGCCCAGTATCCGGAAATCGCGCCACCGACGGTCATCATCACCGCCAATTACCCGGGCGCGAGTGCCGATACGCTCGCCCGCACCGTCGCCGCACCGATCGAGGAACAACTTTCGGGTGTCGACAACCTGATCTATTTCAGCTCGACCGCGTCGTCGAACGGAACGCTAACGATCGCCTGCACGTTCGAGGTCGGCTCGAACGCGGACAAGGCGGTGATCGACGTGAACAATCGGGTCGCGATCGCGCTGCCGCGCCTGCCCGACGTCGTGCGTCAGACCGGCGTGGTGGCGCTCAAACGCTCGACCGACATCCTGCTCGTGATCGGGTTGTCGTCGGACGATCCGCGTTACGACACGCTCTATCTGAGCAACTACGCCACCATCAACATCCTCGACGAGCTCAAGCGCATTCCCGGCGTCGCCGACGTGACCATCTTCGGCGCGCGCGACTACTCGATGCGCGTCTGGCTCAATCCGGCCAAAATGGCGCAGCTCGGCGTGACGCCGACCGACGTGGCGCAGGCGGTCGCGGCGCAGAACAACCAGTACGCCGCGGGCAAGATCGGAGCCGAACCGGCGCCGCCAGGTCAGGCGCTGGTCTATACCGTGACTGCGCGAGGGCGCCTCCAGGATCCGGCGGATTTTGGCAATATCGTCCTGCGCGCGAACGGGCCGGGCGGCGCGCTGCGCGTTCGCGACGTGGCGCGGGTCGAACTCGGCGCGGTGAGCTACGACGCGTTCACCAACCTCGACGGCAAGCCGACGGTTGGCATTGCCGTATTCCTGCAGTCCGGAGCCAACGCGCTCAGGGTTGCCGACTCCGTGCGGGCGGGCATCGCGCGCCTGGCAGAGGTATTTCCCCGAGGCATCACGCAGGGCATTCCCTTCGACACGACGCGCTTCGTGAAGGCGTCGATCCACGAAGTGATCATCACGCTGGTGGCCGCTGCCATCCTCGTGCTCCTGGTCGTGTTCGTGTTCCTGCAGAGCTGGCGCGCCACCCTGATTCCGATCATCGCGGTACCGGTATCGCTGATCGGGGCGTTCGGGGGCCTGCTCCTGTTTGGCTTCACGTTGAACACGCTGACGTTGTTCGCGATCGTGCTGGCGACCGGTATCGTCGTTGACGATGCAATCGTGGTGCTGGAGAACGTCGAGCGGCTGATGGCGGAGAGAAAGCTGTCCCCAAAGCAGGCCGCGGTCGAGTCGATGCGCGAGGTGACCGGCGCCATTGTCGCGATCGAGCTGGTGCTGGTGTCGGTATTCATTCCGGTGGCGTTTCTCGGCGGCCTGGCGGGCAAGCTCTACCAGCAATTCGCGGTCACGGTAGCCACGGCAGTCACCATCTCAGGCCTGGTCGCGTTGACGTTGTCGCCTGCGATGTGCGCGCTTTTGCTCAAGCCCCAGCATGTGGAGAACCGATTGTTCCGGCCGTTCAATCGCGCCTTCGCCTGGATTACCCGTGTCTATCTTGGGGCGGTGCGCGTGACAGCGCGTCATGCGGTGCTCGCCCTGCTCATTTTTGCGGCCATCCTCGGCGCCGACGCGCTCCTGTTTAAGCTTGTGCCGAGCGGCTTCGTTCCGCCGGAGGACCAAGGCTATATCCTGGGCTCGCTGTCGCTGCCCGAGGCCGCGACGCTGCAGCGCACGCAGACGTTGGGCGCCGCGGTGCAGAAGCTGCTGCTGGCCCACCCGGCGGTGGAGCACGCCTTCGTCGTGAGCGGGTACGATTTCATCGCCGGGTCGAACAAGACCAATGCCGCGACCATTTTCATCCCGCTAAAACCCTGGGACGAGCGCAAAACCAGCGCCGAGGAACTCGCCAAGTACGCCATGGCGCAGGCGGCGACGCAACCTACCGGCGTGCTGATCGCGCTCAATCCGGCAGCCATTCGCGGCCTGGGCTCCGCCGGCGGGTTCGAAGTCTATCTGCAGGATCGTGCCGATGCCGATCCGCAGAAGCTCTATGACACCCTGCAGCAATTCGTCGATGCGCTGCGCAAGCGGCCGGAGCTGACCGGAATCGCCACCTTCTACCACCCCACCGCACCGCAACTGTTCGTCGACGTGGATCGGGAAAAGGCCATGGCGCTCGGCGTACCGGTGCAGGACGTCTTTGACGCGCTGCAGAGCACGATGGGCGTGCTCTACGTCAACGACTTCAACAAGTTCGGACATACCTATCGCGTACAGCTGCAAGCCGACGGCCCATACCGTTCGAAGCCCGAGGACCTTGGCAACGTTTACGTCCGCTCCAGCGGCGGAGACATGATTCCGGTCAAGGCACTGATCAGCATGTCGCACACCGTCGGGCCCGAGCAGATCGATCGCTACAACGGCTTTCTCGCGGCCAAGGTGCTGGGCAACAGCGCGCCCGGCGTCAGCTCAGGGCAGGCGATCGCCGCGGTCGAGGAGGTTGGGCGATCGTTGCCACCGGGCTACACGACCGCGTGGACCGGCCAGGCGTTCCAGGAAAAGCGCATCGGCACGGCCGCGATTCTCGCGTTCAGCTTTGCCATTGTGATGGTGTTTCTGATTCTCTCCGCCAACTACGAGCGCTGGGCGCTGCCGGCGGCGGTGCTGCTCGCCGTCCCGTTCGGCTTGCTCGGGGCGCTGACGGCGGTCTTCATGCGCAATTTCAGTAACGACGTCTACTTCCAGATCGGCCTGCTGGTGCTTATCGGGCTCGCCGCGAAAAACGCGATCCTGATCGTGGAATTCGCGGCCCAGGAGCAGGCCAAGGGGCTCTCGCCGCTGGAGGCGGCCCTCGAGGCGGCCCGCCTGCGTTTCCGACCCATCGTCATGACCTCGCTGGCCTTCGTCCTGGGCGTCCTGCCGCTGGTCCTGGCAACGGGTGCGGGCGCCGCCGCGCGGAAGTCGATGGGCACCGGCGTGTTTGGCGGGATGCTGGCAGCGACGTTCATCGCCACGGTGTTCATCCCGCTTTTCTTCGTCCTGCTGTCGCGGCGCAAGGCCAAGCCGGTGCCGGCGGCGCCGGCGGTGGAGGAGAACCTGGCATGACGCGCCGCCTGCTCGTTCGGGTTGGGTGCACTCCTGCTGGGCGGCTGCATGGTCGGGCCGGATTACGAGCGGCCTGCAGTGCCGTTGCCCGGCGCGTTTGCGGGGGAAGAAGCGGCGCGCCACGGCGGCGGACTCGGTGCCGGCCGAGTGGTGGCGCTTGTTCGCTGATCCGACGCTCGATGATCTGGTCAGCACCGCGCTTGCGAACAACGTCGATATCGTTCAGGCGGTGGCGCGGATCGAGGAAGCCGACGCGAACGTGCGCGTGGCGAACGCGGCGCTGTACCCCCAGCTGACCCTGGGCGGCAACGGCAGTCGCAGCGCCTTCAGCAGCAACGTTGCGGCGCCGGAACCTGCGGATGCGCTACTGCAAAACAACCTCCTGCTCGAGCTCTCCGCGTCATTCGAGATCGATTTCTGGGGCAAACTGCGGCGCGCATCGGAAGCGGCGCGGGCGCAGGACCTGAGCACGCGCTACGCCAAGGACGTGGTCAGGCTCTCGATTGCGGCACTGACCACGCAGACCTATTTTGCGCTGCGCTCCCTCGATGCGCAGATTGCCTCGACGCGGTCCACGCTCGACTCCCGGGACCAGACGCTGGCGATCGTGCGGCGCCGCGCGGATGCCGGCTTGGCCTCCGACCTCGACCTGAGGCAAGCGGAGGGCACGCGCTTCGACGCGGCATTCCAGCTCGACGATTTCCTGCGCCAGCGCGACCTGGCTGAACATCTGCTTGGCACGCTCACCGGCAAGCTCGACCTGACGCTCGCCGCCGGCGACATCGCGCAATTGCCGGAGCCGGCCATGCCGCCGGCAGGCCTGCCCTCGGCGCTGCTCGAACGCCGGCCGGACATCCGCCAGGCCGAGCAGGATATGGTCGCCGCTAACGCCCAGATCGGCGTCGCCAAGGCCATGCTGTTTCCGACCATTACGCTCACCGGCAGCTTTGGCGGGGAGAGTACCGCGCTGGCCGGGCTGTTCACCCTGCCGGGGCGCATCTGGGCGCTGGGCGCCGGGTTATCGGCGCCGATCTTCGAAGGCGGCAGGTTGTTGGCGGGCGTCGATGTTCAGTCGCGCGCCGCGAGCAATCACTGGCCAATTACCAGAAGACGATCCAGACATCGTTCCGCGAAGTCTCGGACGCATTGAGCAACGTGCGCCAGTACGCGGTCGCGGAACGCGACGCCCGGGCCAGCGCCGACGCGGCACGCGCGGCATTGCACCTGGCCAACATCCGCTACGAGTCCGGCTACACGCCGTTTCTGGACGTGCTCGATTCGCTGCGCACCCTGAATGTGTCGGAGCTTGCGCTCATCCGCAGTCGGCAGAATCTGCTTGCCGCCGACGTCGACCTGATGACCGCGCTGGGCGGCGGCTGGCAACCCGAGCAACACGCGGCGGGGCGCTGAGCGGCCGCCCGGCCGGCGACCGGCTAAACGCGGCGGCGATACTCGCCGGTGCGCGTGTCGATCTCGATCTTGTCGCCGGTGGCCACGAACAGCGGGACCTGCACTTCGAGCCCGCTGCCGAGCTTTGGCGGGCTTGAGCACCTTGCCCGAAGTGTCGCCGCGGATGGCGGGCTCGGTGTAGGTGATCTCGCGCACGACCGAATTGGGCAGCTCGACCGCAATCGCCCGGCCGTCGTAGAGGGTCAGCTCGCACGCTAGGCCGTCCTCGAGGTACGCGACCGCGTCGCCGAGATTTTCCTTCTCAACGTCGATCTGGTTGTAATCCTCGTCCATGAAGACGTACATCGGATCGGCGAAGTAGGAAAAGGTCACCGGCCTCTTCTCGAGTTGGATCACGTCGAACTTCTCGTCGGCGCGGTATACCGTCTCGGTACCCGAGCCCGAGAGCAGGTTCTTGAGTTTCATCTTGACGACAGACGCATTGCGGCCGGATTTGTTGAACTCGGCCTTCTGCACGACCATGGGGTCCTTGCCGATCATGATGACGTTGCCGGCGCGGATTTCCTGCGCGGTTTTCATTGTCGGTACCCTGAGCTAATTCATTGATTCGGTGAACCAATAATTATACCCGATCCGCGCAGAACTTGACTAGCGCGGCGGCGAGATCGGCCTGCCCGGCGCACTCGCCCGCCCAGCGCTCGGCGTGCTGCGCGCAGCTCGGCCTGTGCCGGGGCGAACGCGGGCCAGGCCGCCGCGGCATCACCCTGCACCGTTCCAGGCGCGCAGGAAATTGCCCCACGCCTCGCCGCGCCCGCTTCCAGCGCGGCGCCATAGCGCGCGACGAAGGCCTTGAGTTTCAAGCGGTGCGCATCCAGCGTCTGCGGATAGACGTGCCAGACCAACGGCTCGCGCCGCCCATTGCGCGCGGAGGAACGAATCCTCCCCACGCACGAGGTTGAGGTCGCAGGCCCACAGCAACCGGTCGTAGTCGTCCTGAGCCAAGAAGGGGACCACCGCCAGCGCGAGTCGGCCGCGCACGAGCTCCGCACCGGCCGGCGCTGCGCTCGCCGATCCAGCGCTCGAGCGATCGCTGCGCGACACCCTCGGGGACCAGGCAGAGCAGCGGTCGGTTACCCTCCACCCACGCATCAAGCAGTGAAGGCAACGCCGCGGTGGCGTAGCAGAACAGCGACACGACCAGGGTCCCGGTCGCCGGCGCCTTGCGGCCCAGCATGCGCCACAAGGTGTCGCGCGCACCCGGGTCGGCGCGGAAGCGATCGCGGCGGGCAAATAGGTCACGCTCGCGCAGCAGGCCGCCGCTCGTGGCCGAAAAGCCGGGGAAATAAAAGTAGCGCGTAAGAGGCAGCGTGGGATGGCGCGACGCGAGACCGTGGCAGCTTTCGATCCACGTTTCCGCCGACAGGTATTCGAGATTGATCCAGAGCGGCTGGCCGATCGGGCGCAACCATGGCTGCGAGATAAGCCTTGGCAGGCCGCAGCCGAACGCTTCGACGACGACCGCACCGGGCACTTCGGTCAGATCCGCATGCGGGCCGACCCAGCGGCGCACCGCCACGCCGCGCGCCATCTGCGCGCTCGCGCGGCGTCGATCTTGCGGGGCCAGACGGGCGAGCACCGCCAGATCGGTGACAAACAGGCGCACGGCGAGGTTGTGCTCGCCGGCGAGCTGGCGCGCCAGCCGCCAGGCGACGCCGACATCGCCGTAGTTGTCGACCACGGCACAGAAAATGTCCCAGCACGGGGCGGATGCGGGCATGGTCAAGGCGAGCCGGGCGGCGGTTGCGCGCGGAAGGATATCGCCCGAGCGCAGCGCCGATCGCGTTGCGGGCGAAACGGGAATGATCGCACGAAGCGTGGCGCGCCGAACGTTCGCGCCCGGGGCCGGCCGATCGACGGCAACCCTGCAGTACAATCCTGCGCATGTACCCCTCTTGTGACCGCCGTCTGCCATGAGCATGGCCGCGGCCTCGCCGCCCACCGATGTGCCGGCGCCGACCGTGGCAGGGCTGTTTGTCGACGTGGTCTCCGATGTCGTCTGTCCCTGGTGCTACATCGGCAAGCGCAAGCTCGAAGCCGCGCTCGCCCGCCTGAGCGATATGCCCCGCACTGCGGTGAGCGTTCGCTGGCATCCGTTTCGAACTCAATCCCGATTTGCCGGCGCAGGGCATGCCGCGCGCGGCCTATCTGGAGGCGAAGTTCGGCGGTGCCGCACAGGCCGACGAGATTTACGCACGCGTACGCGCGGCCGGCGCACAGGTGGACATTCCCTTTGCGTTCGAGCGCATTCGGCTGCAACCGAATACACTCGATGCGCATCGCCTGATCGCCTGGGCGCAGCAGCGCGGCGACGCGGACGCGCTGGTCGAGCGACTCTTCCGCGGGTTTTTTACGGAGGGTCGTTTCATCGGCGCTGGCGACGAACTCGTGGCGCTGGCAGTGGAGGCCGGTCTTCCGGCAGACGAGTCGCGGGCGCTGCTCACTGGGGACGCGTATCGACCCGAGGTGGAAGGCGAATTTCGCGAGGCGCGGGAAGCCGGCATCAGCGGCGTACCGTTCTTCATCTTCAATGGCCGCACGGCCGTCTCGGGCGCACACGATCCGGAGACTCTGCTCGAGGCGATCGCGGCTGCTCGTGCCCAGGCGTGAGCGACCCGGCGGCGCCACCGTGGGCGCCGTGTTCGCGGCGCAGCGCGGACTGCGACGCGCAGCCGACGCCGTGCCTAGATTCCTGAAGATGCGCGCCTAGCGGACCGCGCGCGCCGACGTCGCCTGCGCCACAGCGCCTCGGTCAAGACCCCCACGACCAGCAGATTGATAGCCAGTGTGATGAGCCTGAGCGGGGTCACGCCCTTGGCCAGGACGTAGAGCTCGAAGGGCACGTAGATCATGCCCGCCACTGCGCCCAGCCATTCGGCCCACTCGCGACCGAACCACAAACCGTACGCCTCGGCGATGCGCACCAACGCATAGCACGCGGCGCCGATGGCCACCAGCCAAAGGTCCATCGATGCCACGCGATCGGCCAGCAACAGGAAAATGCCCGGTACGCGCCGCGCGGGATCGAGATGCAGGTGCAGCAACAACTCGGTGATCACGCTGCGAAGGTCGTGATGCACGAACGCCAGCAGCCCCGCGCCGGCGGCAAGCGCCAGCACGCCCTTGGCGAGCTCGAACATGGCCACCACGCGCAGCTGCGCGCCGAACCAACCGCGCACCGGTGGCCGACGATCGTGGGCCGGTTCCTCAGGCACGCCGCTTCCGGATAAGTCGAACCGGCCGCCGCGGCTATTTTGAGACCGGCAATTGGCCCTGTACGCCTTCGACGTAATAGTCCATCTTCTGCAGCACGTCGTCGCTCATCACCTTGCCAGCCGCCAGCCGCTCCTTGCCCTCGTTGTCCTTGATCGGGCCGGTGAACGGGTGGAACTTGCCGGCGGCGATATCGGCCCCGGTCCGGTTGACGAGATCCTGCACATCCTTGGGGACGATCGAATTGAACGGCCCCATCTTGATCATGCCATCCTTGATACCGCCCCAGACGCTGCTCGGCTTCCACGTGCCCGCGATCGCTTCCCGCACCGTCTTGGTATAGAACGCGCCCCACTGGTGCGTGACGGCTGTTAGCTCGCTGTGCGGGCCGTACTTCAACATGTCGGAGTGGTAGGCGATCGAGTACACGTGCTTAGCCTCCGCGGTCTGCACCACGGCGGTCGAATCGGTGTGGTGCGTCAGCACGTCAGCGCCCTGCGAGACCAGCGTATCCGCCGCCTCGCGCTCGCGGCCCGGGTCGTACCACGAATTGGTCCAGATCACCTTGACTTCGGATTTGGGATTGACGCTGCGCATGCCGCGCATGAAGGCGTTGATTCCCATCACGACTTCCGGAATCGGGAAGGCGGCAACATAACCGGCCACGTTGGACTTGGTCATCCTACCGGCGACGATGCCAGCGAGGTAGCGCCCTTCGTAGAAACGCGCGTTGTAGATGCCGACGTTGACGTCAGTTTTGTACCCGGTCGCGTGCTCGAAGTCGGTCTTGGGAAACTGCTTAGCCACCTTGAGCGTCGGATTCATATAGCCGAACGAAGTGGTAAAGATGAGCTGATTGCCGCTTTGTGCCAGCTCGCGGATGACGCGCTCGGCGTCCGCGCCCTCGGGTACGTTCTCAACGTACTTGGTCACGACCTTGTTGCCGAGCGCCTTTTCCATCTCCTTGCGGCCCGAGTCGTGTTGATACGTCCAGCCTGCGTCGCTGACCGGGCTCACGTACACGAAACCGACCTTGAACGGCTCGTCGGCGGCGAGGGCGGTTCCTGTCTCGGGCAGGTAGCCGACGACGAGTCCGACGATCGTTGCGAGCAGCGAGCAGCATGTCCAGCGCTTGAACATCGGCAACATCTCCCTCTCCTTGAAGTGTCCGGCAAGGCCTGACCGGCGCGCGACGGGCGCAGCCCCATTCTACCCGAGGCTGTTACGCCTCCGGACGATACGGCTTGCCGAGCGATGCGGGCGCATTGAGGCGGATCGTCGTGGCGTCGCGCGAGATGATCGTCAACACGATGATCGTCGCCAGGTACGGCCCCATCGCCAGCAGCTGCGAAGGCACGGCGACGCCCAGGGCCTGAGCCTGGAACTGCGCCAGCGTCACCGCGCCGAACAGATAGGCGCCGGCCAGCATGCGCCATGGCTTCCAGGTCGCAAACACGACCAGCGCCAGCGC
Source organism: uncultured beta proteobacterium (assembly GCA_963777455.1). Classification (GTDB taxonomy): domain Bacteria; phylum Pseudomonadota; class Gammaproteobacteria; order Burkholderiales; family Casimicrobiaceae; genus PALSA-1003. The sequence continues at coordinate 244,342 of CAVZQQ010000004.1, read as the reverse complement.
AATCCAGCCGCGCCCGGCAGTCATTCCCTCGGTCCACAGCGGCGTGTACGCGGTAGCGAGGTAGGCGCCAGAGAGCCCGGCGCAGGCGCCGCCAAACAGCACCGCCGCGTAGCGGATCGCAATCACCCGGTAGCCGATCGCGTGCGCCGAGTCGGGTGATTCACCGACCGCGCGGAGGATCAGGCCAGCCCGCGTGCGAAACAAGAACCACTGGGTGGCGGCGACCAGCGCCACCGAAAGATAGACGAACGGGCTGTGTGCGAACAGCAGCTTGCCGACGAACGGAAGATCGGACACGCCGGGAATCGACAGCGGCTTGATGCCGTCGATGACGATGCTGACATAGTGCAGTCCGACGAACGCCGACAGGCCAATGCCGAACAGCGACAGTGCGAGCCCGGTCGCGACCTGGTTGGCCATCAGTGTCAGCGTCAGTACCGCGAAAACCATCGACAGGGCAGCCGCCGCCGCCATCCCCGCCACGACGCCGAGCCAGGGCAGGTTGGTCGTTGCGGCGACGATGAATGCGACCACTGCCCCGACGAGCATCATGCCTTCGACACCCAGGTTGAGCACGCCAGAACGCTCGGTGACAAGCTCGCCCGTCGCCGCCAGCACCAGTGGCGTGCCCGCGGCGAGCGTCAGCGCGATCAAGGTCGCCAGAAGCTCCACTCAGGCGCCCTTGCCTGCGGGAACCGGGTGCACGGCCATCGCGGGTGGGATTGGCCGCGCGACGCGCACGCGGAAATTGACAAGTACGTCGGCGGCGAGCAGGAAGAACAGCAGCGTGCCCTGAAACAGCCCGGTCACTGCGGAGGGGAGCGCGAGGTTGATTTGCGCCGCTTCGCCGCCCAGATACAGAAGCGACATCAGCAGACTCGCGAGCACGATGCCGAATGGATGCAACCGCCCGACGAAGGCGACGATGATTGCGGCGAAGCCGTAGCCTGGCGACATCGTGGGCAACAGCTGGCCGATCGGGCCCGCGGCTTCGTTCACGCCGGCGATGCCGGCGGTGGCGCCGCCGATGAGCATGCCCAGCCACACGGTGCGCCGCGTGGAGATGCCGGCGTACTTGGCGGCGTCCGGCGCGAGACCGGCGACGCGCATCTGGAACCCGGCGAGACTCTTGCGCATGAACAGCCAGGCTACGGCCACGATCGCGAGGGCGAGCAGAAATCCCGCGTTAAGCCGCGTCTCCGGCAACAGGTTGGGCAGCAGCGCCGAGTCGGTGAACATTTTCGATTGCGGGAAATTGAAGCCTTCAGGGTCGCGCCAGGGACCATTCACCAGCAGCGACAGCAGCAGCGTCGCCACATAGACGAGCATCAAACTGACCAGAATCTCATTGGCGTTGAAGCGTGTCTTGAGCCAGGCCGGGATCGCGGCCCAGGCCATGCCGCCCGCGGCACCGGCGAGGAGCATCAGCGCCAGCACCCATGCGCCGCCACTGTCCTGCAGCGCCAGAGCGACCCCGCCGCCGCAGATCGCGCCAAGCGTGAGTTGGCCTTCGGCGCCGATGTTCCAGACGTTGGCGCGGTAGCCGGCCGCAAGGCCGATGGCGCACAACATCAGCGGCGACGCCTTGAGCAGGAGCTCGCCGACACCGTACAGGTTTTCCACGGGCTTGACGAAAAATACCTGGAAGGCTTCGACTGGGTTCTTCCCCAGGCTCGCGAACAGCACGAAGCCGACGAGCAGCGTCGCCAGCGCGGCGCACAGCGGCGACAGCCACCGCATCAACCGGGATGGCTCGGGGCGCGCCTCGAGCCTAACGCGCATCGGTCAGGCCCCCGACGATGCTTCCGCCCGCGCGATACCCTGCGCGCCGATGAACGAGCCGCTCATCAGCATGCCGATGTCCGCGGCGCTGGCCTCGCGCGTGGCCCGCGGCGGCGAGAGCCGCCCGCGGGCGATGACGGCGAGGCGATCACAGATCTCGAATAGCTCGTCGAGTTCCTCGGAAAGGACCAGTACCGCGACGCCTTCATCGCGCAGATCGACGAGGGCCTGGCGGATCAGCGCCGCGGCCCCGACGTCCACGCCCCAGGTCGGCTGCGCCGCGATGATCACGCGCGGCCCCTGCAGGATCTCGCGGCCGACGATGTATTTCTGCAGATTGCCACCGGACAGGCTGCGCGCGGTCGCCGCAGGACCGGGCGCCTTGACACTGAAGCGACCGATGGTCGCTTGCGCAAACGCCCACACTGCGTCCGGGCGGATGAACCCGTGGCGCGTGAGTCCCTGGCGATGAGCCGTCAGCAGCGCGTTGTCGGCGAGCGACATCTCCGGCACGGCACCGCGGCCGAGCCGTTGCTCGGGAACGAAGGCCATGCCAAGCGCGCGGCGCGCCGCCGCGTCGAGCCTTCCCACGGCGACGCCGTTCAACACGATCGCCTGGGCGTCAGCAACCGGACGCTCGCCCGACAGCGCGGCAAGCAACTCCTTCTGCCCGTTGCCGGATATGCCGGCGATGCCGACGATCTCGCCTCCGCGCACCGCCAGGTTGATGTCGATCAGGTCGGTGCCGAAGGGCTCCTCCGAGGGCGCCGACAGCGCGCGTACCGAGAGCGTGCCATCGCCGCGCGTCCTCGACTGCCGGTGCCGCGGATGCGGCAGCTCACCACCGATCATCATGCGGGCAAGCGCGGAAGCGGTTTCCTCGCGGGGATCGCACTCGCCGGTCACCTTGCCGGCGCGTAGCACCGTTGCGCGCTGGCACAGCGCGCGGATCTCGTCGAGCTTGTGGCTGATGTAGAGGATGCTGCAGCCCTCGCTGGCGAGGCGGCGCAGCGTCACGAAGAGCTTTTCGACGGCTTGTGGCGTCAGCACCGACGTGGGCTCGTCCATGATCAGCAGCTGTGGCTGCTGCAGAAGGCAGCGCACGATCTCGACGCGTTGCCGTTCGCCCGCGGACATTGAATGCACGTGGCGATGCGGGTCAAGCGGCACCCCGTAGCGCTCGGAAACCTCGCGAATGTGTTCGTCGTCGGCCACGCTCAGCCGGCTCGAGCGCCAGCGCGATGTTCTCGCTCACGGTGAGCGTGTCGAACAGCGAAAAGTGCTGGAACACCATGCCGATGCCCAACGCGCGCGCCCGGGCCGGGCTCGCGATCGCGACCACATTGCCGTTCCAGTGCATGGTCCCCGCGTCCGGTTTGGCCACGCCGTAGATGATCTTCATCAGCGTCGACTTGCCGGCACCGTTCTCGCCCAGCACGGCGTGGATTTCACCGGGCATGACGCTAAGGTCGATGCCGTCGTTGGCGACGACTCCCGGGTAGACTTTGGTAATGCCCCGGAGCTCGAGCCGGGGCGGCGTCGACTCGCCGTGGCCAGGAGCGTCCATGGCGCCCCCGGTTAGGCCGGCATGCCGACGCGGCGCTCGACGCGCGCGGCGGCCCTCTCGTGCGCGCCGTTGGGGGACTTGAGACTTTCGACGGTGATCAGGACCTGCCCGTCAATCGTACGCAGCAGGCGAATCCAGGCATTGGCCGGCCGCCAGCGCGGGTCGTCCTCGCCGGTGCGCCCGGCAAGCACGTGCGTGCAAGCGCCGCAATTGCTTTCGGCGCAACCCTCTTTGGTTCCGGTGCGGTAGAACTGCGCGCGCCGGAACTCGAGCACGCTCACCGGGTGCGACACGGCTCGCGCGCGGACGATTTCCCCGTCCAACGCGAACCGCACCCCGTCGTCGGAGCGCGGCGCGGACCGGGCGGATACGCCGGACCGCGCCATGGCGACGAGCCGGTTACTTCCCGGCGTGCGCGACCTCCGCCAGCAGCTTCGCGGCGCCTTTGTTATGGGCCGTTCCGCGCACCAGGATATCCGGCGGCAGGATCCCCGGCTTGTGGTAATAGGCCTCGTTCCAATCGTTGGCAACCGTGACCACGGTACCGTCGAGGTTGACGCCGCCGTAGACGCCCTTGGCGCGGGCGAAGGAGATGAAATCGGCGAGCAGGGCCGAGCTGGCTCCGGCGCCGACCGGTCCAGCCGCAATGCTCGCGTCAGCACCGAGCTTCGCCGACGGTGCCAACAACGAGTTCAGCCCCTTGTCGGTCATCACCAGCGTCACGACCTCGGACACCGAGACGCCGGCCTGGAAGCCGACGCTGGCAGTGGCCAGGGTGTAGAACGCGGGCCCGGCCCACTTACCGGTCGCCGGATCGCGCGCCAAGGTCACGGCGCGACCCCCGGAGCCGCCGAAGATGAATCCCGCCTTGACTACTTCGGGGGCGATCGTTACCGCCTTGGCTTCGCGAAGATGCTGCTGCAGCCAGGTCATGTCCGGGTCGCGCAGGAAGTTGGAAAGTGTTCTTTCGGCCTTGTTGATTAGGGCTTGCTGCTCGCTCTGGGCCAGCGCGACACCCTGCGTCGCTGCCAACAGCAGCAGCGCGCAAAGTCCGCGGGCGAAGTAATGGACAGGCTTGATCGCCATAGTGCACTCCGTTGGTTTTCGGCGCAGGATTGTGCGCCGCAAGGCCATTATATACCGCCGCGCGGGGCGGCGCGGGGGCAGCGCGAAGCGCCGCCCCGCGGGCGGCCCCGCAGGCCAAGGGCTCACGGCCTACGCGGCCCCCCGGCGGGTCAGCGCAATAGCTCGATACCGGCGTCGGTCACCCGGACGCGGTCGCCGATGCGCAGGCCGCTCGGTGCCGTCTGGCGAATCGTCGCCCAGGTGCCGTCATCGAAGCGGATGCCGATCTCATAGACGAGTTGCGTTTGCCCGCGCTCGATCTGATTGCCGGCGTAGGCGCCGCCGAGCGCGCCGACGACGGTCGCCGCGGTCCGGCCGCTGCCACCGCCGATGAGGCTGCCCAGGCCGCCGCCGATGAGCCCGCCGACGATCAAGCCGGCGGCGCCGGGATCCTTGGGCTCGGCCACTTCGCGCAGCGAGTCGACGGTACCGACACGCGCCGGCGGCGGGCTCTGGATCACTTGGTAGGTCGGCTGCGGAGCACATCCGCCCAGCGCCAGCAGCACGCCCACGACTGCAGCGGCGGCGCAGGACAAGACGGCTTGCGGTAACTTCGCCATGACGCCCCCCGGGTTATTCGGGAATCGCGTTCAGCAGGTACATCGCCGCGAGCAGGCCGCTCGGGCGCCCGAGCTTGCCCAGCCACTTGGCGAAGATCTGGTCCATGGCGCCGGAGACGTACACCTGCGTCAGCGCGCGGTTGACCTCGAGCCGGAATGCGGAGTCGTTGCGCGGCACCATGAACGCGTAAGGCTCGAACGACAGATCCTCGGCGAGCAGAGCGAAGATCTTCGGATCCTTCGCCTGCGCGGCCAGGCCGATGAGCTTAATCTTGTCGCTCGCGAAGGCAGCGACCGCGCCGGATTCGAGCAGCGCGGTGCCCTCGACGCCATCCTTGACGAGCACGATTTTGGCGTTGACCAGCCGATCCTTCAGCATTGACCTCAGGCGCGCTTCGGTGGTGGTGCCGGCGGTGACCGCGATCGACTTGCCCGCGAGATCGCCGAAGCCGTTGACCGCTGAATCGGCGCGCACGAGAAAGCCACCGCCGTCGACGAAGATGAGGTTGCTGAAATCGACGTCCTTCATGCGCGTCAGCGATTCAGTTGTGTTCGCGCATTCCAGATCCGCCTTGCCGTTGGCGACCATTGCGATGCGGTTGGGCACGGTATCGACGACCCAGTTAACCGCAAGGTCCGGCATGCCAACGGCCCGCCCGATGCCGGCGATCACACGCTTGCACAGGTCGATCGAATAGCCCGCAGGCTGGTTGTTGGTTTCGACGTAGGAGAAGGGCAACGAGTCGGCCGAGAAGGCGACCGTGATCGACTTCGCGGCCTTGATCTTCGACAGGGTGTCGGGGGCACGCTGTTGGGCAAGCGCGCACAGCGGCAGAAGGGCGACGGCCAGCAGCATGATAAGCGACGGACGTTTCACGGAATACCTCGAGAGTGGTGATCGAAGCAGCGCCGCGCGGCGCGCGGTTCGTGCATCGTCAAGCAGCGACGACGCCGGGCCCATTATACTGCGCCGCCCGGGCGCAATCGCGCGGCATGCTACACTGTCCGAAGCTACGTTGCGGCCCGGCGCGCAAGCTGGCGGACGGTCCTTGTCGAGGGAGAACGAGCTTGTCTCATTGTCGCGCCGTTGTCACACGGGTTGCCGCCGCGGCCTGCCTGATCCTGTTCGCGGCCGCCACGCATGCCGCGGCCGCATCGCCGACGCTGGACCGGATCCGGACCGACGGCAGCATCCGACTCGGGTACCGTGCGGGCGCCAAGCCGTTTTCGTTCAAGGAGCGCGACGGCAGTGTGCGCGGCTACAGCGCCGAGATCTGTCTGCGCATCGCCGCGGCGATCAAGAAGCATCTGGGCCTGGCATCGCTGCGCATTGAGTGGACGCCCCTCGATGCCGCCGATCGGCTCGACGCCGTGGCCAACGGCAAGGTCGACATCGAGTGCGGCACGACGACGATCAGTTTGTCGCGCTACGAGATGGTCGATTTCAGCCTGCCGATTTTCGTCGACGGCGGGAGCGTGCTCACCGCGGTTGCGTCGAAGCTCGAGCGCTTCTCCGACCTCGCCGCGCACAAAATCGCCTATATCCCCGGCACGACCACCGAGAAGGCACTCAGGCGTGAACTCGCCGTCCTCGGCGCCAAGGCCGAGCTGATTCCGGTCAAGGATGGATCCGAAGGCATGGCGCAACTGGCCGCCGGCAAGGTTGACGGTTATGCGAGCGATCGCATCGTGCTGGTGGCGTTGCGCGAGGCGAGTGCAGACCCTGAGCGCTGGAAGCTTCTCGAAACCGACTTTTCGTTCGAGCCGTACGCGCTGGTGGTGCGTCGCGACGATCCGGATTTCCGGTTGGCGGTGAACCGGGCACTGGTCGATCTCTACGCCAGCGGCGGGATCGATCCGATCTTCTATCGCTGGCTGGCCGGGTTGGGCCAGCCGGGCCCGTTGTTGAACGCGATGTTCTATCTCAGCACCTTGCCGCAATGACGCGCCGGCAGCGCCGCGTATGCGCTTTGGGCGCCGCGCTGGTGGCGTGTGCAGTCGCGGCGCAGGGGCCGCCTCCACCCCCGCCGCCACCGCCGGAACTGGGGCAGGCGCCCACGTCGGGCGTGGCGCGGGCGCCGGCGCAGGCGGATACCTGCGATCGCTGCGGCAGGATCGAATCGATTCGTCCGGTCACCGCGAAGGACCAATGGACACCCTTGGGTTCGGTGACGGCAAGCCCCCTCGGCGCCGGGGCGAACGGTAGCCCGTCGGCGGTCACGATGGTGCAGATCGGTCCGGGATTCTCTAACCAGGGTGCGGTGCTCATCGGTGCCGCCGGGGGCGCTGCCTATGGAACGCGGCCCAACGGGCTCAACCGGCAGCGCTGGGAAGTTCTTGTGCGCATGGATGCCGGCGGGCAGCGTGCCGTGACGCAGAACTACGAGCCGATGCTGCGCGAAGGCGATCACGTTCGAGTTATGGGGACGCAGCTCGAGCTGGTCCAGTGAGCACGGCGGTTGCGGCCGCGCCGGACCGTCCGGTCACCCAGGCGCACCTGAGACTCGGCGACGCCGCCGACGGCGGCCTGGTCCTGGCGCTCGCCGGCCGGCTCGACGCGTATTCAATCGCGCAGGTCTGGGCGCAGTCCCGCGCCGCGCTGGCTGCGGCGCCGGCCCGGCGCGTCGTGGTCGATGCTTCGGCGGTGGACTATTGCGATGGGGGCGGCGTGGCCATGCTGGTCGATCTGTTGCGCCAGCCTCGCAACTCGGGCGCCGCCGTATCCGTGCGCGGACTTCGGCCCGAGTTTCAGACCTTGCTCAATCAGTTCGATCCGGCGCTGCTCGCCGCGCCCGCCACCGTGGCGCCGCCGGCGCGCCGCAGCATGATCGAGGACATCGGACACGCGGCGGCGACGCTCGGGCGCGACGTGCGCCTCCAACTCGAGTTCGTCGGCGCCACGTCGAGCGCTGTGGGGTACGCCTTCACGCACCCGCAGCGCGTGCGCTGGAAGGACGTGTGGTACACCTGCGAGCAAGTCGGTGCCAATGCGCTGCCAATCGTCGCGCTGATTTCGTTTCTGTTCGGCATCATTCTCGCCTTCGAGGCGGCGGTGCCGATGCGACAGTTCGGCGCCGAGATCTTCGTGGCCGACCTGGTCGGCTTGGCGATCCTGCGCGAACTCGGGCCCTTGATGACGGCGATCCTGCTTGCCGGCCGCTCCGGCGCCGCATTTGCCGCCGAGATCGGCACCATGAAAGTCAACGAGGAACTGGATGCCCTGACCACCATGGGCCTCGATCCGGTGCGCTTCCTGGTCGTGACCCGCATCATCGCTGCGCTGCTGATGGTGCCGCTGCTGTCAATTTTTGCTGACCTGATCGGCGTGCTGGCTGGTGGGTTGACAATGCTGTCGTTCAACATCCCCTTTGTCACCTATCTGAATCAGGTCGCCGGCATTGTTGATCTGAAGGACGTGCTCGCGGGCCTGGTCAAGACCCCGATCTTCGCGATTCTGATCGCCGGCATCGGTTGCCTGCGCGGGCTGCAAACGCAGACCGGGGCGAGCGCGGTGGGGATTTCGGCGACGCGCGCGGTGGTCTCCGGCATCGTGCTGCTGGTTGCTGTCGACGGCATTTTCGCCGTTATCTACTACATCCTCGGCGTATGAGCCCTGCGCCGGCCGCCGAGCCGATCGTCCGCGTCGAAGGCCTCACCGCCGGCTACGACGGGGACATACTGCTGCGTGAGGTGAGCTTCACGGTGCAACGCGGCGAGGTGTTCGTCATCCTTGGCGGCTCCGGCTCCGGCAAGAGTACGCTCCTGAAGCACATGATCGGCCTCTACCAGCCGCTGGCCGGACACGTCTTCATCGATGGCGCCGACATTGTCACTGCGGAGGGAACGGCCTGGCAGGCGATCCTGAGAAAGATCGGCGTCATGTACCAGAGCGGCGCGCTGTTCGGGTCGATGACGTTGCTCGAGAATGTGCGCCTGCCGCTGGAGGAATACACGGCGTTGCCGCTGTTCGCCATGGACCTGATCGCGCGCATGAAACTGGAGTTGGTCGGGCTGGGGGCCTTCGGCGCGCACATGCCCTCCGAGATCAGCGGCGGGCAGCAGAAGCGGGCGGCTATCGCGCGGGCGATGGCGCTTGACCCGGGCATCCTGTTTCTCGACGAGCCCTCCGCCGGACTCGACCCGATCACCTCGGCGGAACTCGATGCGCTGATCCGGCGGCTGGTCGGGAGCCTGGGTGTGACCTTCGTGATCGTCTCGCACGAGCTGGCCAGCATCTACGCGATCGCCGACCGCGTGATCATGCTCGACAAGCGGGAACAGGGCATCATCGCCGAGGGCGATCCGCGGGTCCTGCGCGACACCAGCGATGATCCGCGCGTGCGCCGGTTCTTCCGGCGCGAAGTGGAACCCGCGCCGGAGACCGCGTGATGACTGCCCACGCGAACACCTTCAAGCTCGGGCTGTTCGTCATCGGTGCGACCGTGGCCCTGGTGCTGTTGCTGCTGGTCATCGGCTCGGGTCGATGGTTTCAGTCGAAGACCGTGATCGAGACGTATTTCAACGAATCGGTGCAGGGGCTGGACATCGGCTCGAAGGTCAAGTATCGCGGGGTGACGGTGGGCGAAGTCACGCGCATCGACTTTACCTACAACAAGTACCAGCTGGACCGGCCGGCTACCGAACGCCTGCGCTATGTGCTGGTCGAGGCGACGCTCGTCGGGCGCCTGATCGGCAGCCGGGCGGGAGGCGACATCACCCGTTCCGAAACGGTGCGCATGGAAATCGAAAAAGGCTTGCGCATCCGTCTGGCGCCGCAAGGCATCACCGGTACCAACTACCTGGAAATCGATTACGTCGATCCCAAACAAAACCCCGAGTTGCCGATCTCCTGGGAGCCCGATCACGTGTACATTCCGAGCACGCATTCCACGTTCACGCAACTGTTCTCCGGGCTGGGCGAGGTGATCGAAAAACTGGCGCGCGTGGATTTTGACAGCGTGGTGATGCGCGTCAACCGTCTGCTCGACACGACCAATGAGCGCGTGGAGGCGGTCGACACGGCGAAGATATCCGACCAGACCAAGCGCGTGCTCTCCAAGGTCGACCAGAAACTCGATCAGCTGGACGTTGACCGGATCTCCAAGCAAGGCACGGCGCTGCTCGCGGAGCTGCGCCAAAGCAATCAGAAGCTCGCCGCGATCCTGGACGACCCCGCCTGGAAGAAGCTTCCCGGCGACGCCGACGCCACCGTCCTGCAGGCCCACAAGCTCCTGGACGATCCCGACCTGCGCAAGGCGTTGACGCATCTGGACAATGTGCTGGCCCGTCTGGACCGCGTTCTGGGCGGCGGCGAGCCGGACCTGAGAAGGACGCTCGAGAACGTGCGCCAAATCACCGACAACCTGCGCGAGCTGACCGAAGATGCCAAACGCAATCCATCGCGGCTGATCTTCGGCGCGCCGCCGGCGCCAGTCAAAGGTATCCAACCGTGACTCCACCTGTTTGCTTTTCTCGCCGGCGCGCGCTGTCGTTGGCGGCCGCGCTGCTCGTCACCGGCTGCTCGCGGCCGGCACCCTTGCAGTCGACTTATCTGCTGCAGCCGAGGCCGCCGGCGAAGGCGACCGGACCGGTGCGCCCGGCGACGCTCAAGGTCGACGCGGTGTCGGTGGCCGGTCCCTTCCGGGGCCGCTCACTCGTCTACCGCGAAGGGGATCTGCGCTACGAGGCCGATTTTTACAACGAGTTTCTGGTGCCGCCGGAACCCATGATCGGAGAGGCGATCGCTGCCTGGCTTGCGGCCGCCGGCCTCTACCGCGCGGTGCTGCCACCGTCGAGCAGCCTCGATGGCGACCAACGGCTGGATGCGTTCGTGAGCGAGCTCTACGGCGACTTGCGCGACGAGGCGAAGCCGGCGGCCGTGGTTACAATCAAGTTTTTTCTCACGGCCGCGGACGCGCCCGTGGGGACGTTCCTGTGGACCGGTGAGTTGGCGGCGCGGCGGGACATCCCCGCCCGATCGGCGCAGGCGCTGGTTACCGGCCTGAACGGTGCGCTCGGCGACGTGCTCGAGCAACTCGCTGCCGCATTGCAGGCGCGGGCCGCCCCCTAGCTGTGATTTCTATGAGGGTTGTTCATCCGGACTGAATCCAGGAAGCTGATTGGTGCGAGCCGATCAACCCCTGAGGAGACAGCCGGATGAACATCCACAAGAATGCCCGTACCACGCCACGGAGTCGAGCCATGCTGGTGCATCGGGTGCTTCGAGAGCACTGGCCGGTGAGCGCGGTGGCGCTGGCGTTTGGAGTGTCCGAGCGCACCGTCTACAAATGGCTGGCCCGCTATCGCGCTGAAGGAGCCGCTGGATTGCACGATCGGCGGTCGGTGGCGCATCGCCGTCCGCATGCGTTGGGCCCGGCGTGGCTGGCGCTGATTCGCCTGTTGCGCCAGGCCAAGCTGGTGGCCGCCGACATCGCCACGCGGCTGCCGCTGGCGCGTTCGACAGTGAGCGCGGCTCTCAGCCGCCTGGGTCTGGGGCGCTTGCGCTACCTCAATCCACCGCCTCCGGTCCAGCGCTACGAATGGGGACACCCAGGCGAGCTGGTGCACATGGACACCAAGAAGCTCGGCCGCATCGTGCGCCCAGGCCATCGGATCACCGGCAATCCCCGCGATAACGTCGACGGCGCGGGCTGGGAATATGCCCACGTCGCGATCGATGACTGCTCGCGCTTTACCTACGTCGAGGTTCTGCCCGATGAGAAGCGCTACACCGCAACGCGTTTCTGGCTGCGCGCGGTACGGGAATTTCGGCGTCGCGGCATCCGCATCGAGCGCGTGCTCACCGACAACGGGGGTGCCTACCGTTCGCGGCCCTTCCGTAAAGCCTGCCGCTGGCTCGGTATCCAAGCCAAACGGACCCGACCCTATCGCCCGCAGACCAATGGCAAAGCCGAGCGCATGATTCAAACCCTGCTCCGCAAGTGGGCCTACGCCGTACCCTACGCCAACTCGGCCCAGCGGCGTTGCGCTCTCGCCCCTTGGTTGCGCTTCTACAATGAGGAACGACCCCATGCTAGTCTTAATCGTCAAACACCCGTCAGCCGACTGCCTCAGCTCGCTGAACAACGGTCGTAGAAATCACACCTAGCGATCGGTCAGCGCAAGCGCAGCCCCTACGCGGTCCGGCGCGCGGCGAGATCGTGCTCGCCGCTGGCCACGATCTGGACCCGGACGAACTCGCCCGCAGCCAGCCCGCGGCCGTCTTCGATGAGGACCACGCCGTCGATCTCGGGCGCGTCCGCCGCGCTGCGCGCGGTCGCCCGGCCGTCGGCGACCGTGTCGACCAGCACGTCGAGCGTGCGTCCAACCTTGGCGGCGAGCCGGCGCGCGCTGATCTTCCCCTGCGTCGCCATGAAGCGCGCGCGCCGCGCTTCCTTGACCGGCTCCGGCACCGGATCGGGCAGTGCGTTTGCGGCCGCGCCGGCCACGGGCGAGTAGGCAAAACAGCCGACGCGGTCGAGCTCGGCCGCTTCGAGAAACTCGAGCAGCTCGGCAAACTCCGTCTCCGTTTCGCCGGGGAAGCCGACAATGAACGTGGAGCGGATGGTGAGCTCCGGGCAAAGCGAGCGCCAGGCGCGCACGCGATCAAGATTGTTCTGCGTATTGGCCGGCCGGCGCATCAATTTCAGGATGCGCGGACTGGCGTGCTGGAACGGCACATCCAGGTAGGGCAGTACGGCCCCGGCTGCCATCAGCGGCACGACTTCGTCGACGTGCGGATAGGGATAGACGTAGTGCAGGCGCACCCATGCACCGTGCGCGCCAGCGAGCTCGCCCAAGGCGCGCACGAGCTCGGTCATGCGTGTGCGCACTGGCCTGCCGCCCCAGAAGCCGGTGCGGTACTTGACGTCGACGCCGTAGGCGCTCGTATCCTGGGAAATCACCAGCAGTTCCCGTACCCCGGCGCGTAGCAGGTGCTCCGCCTCGCTCATGACCTCGCCCAGCGGCCGGCTCACCAGGTCGCCGCGCATGGCTGGAATGATGCAGAAGCTGCAGCGGTGGTTGCAGCCCTCCGCGATCTTCAGGTAGGCATAGTGTTTCGGCGTGAGCTTGATGCCCTGCGGTGGTACCAGATCGCTGAACGGGTCGTGCGGCTTTGGCAGCTGCGCGTGCACGGCGCCCATGACTTCCGCCGCGGCATGCGGGCCGGTGACGGCGAGCACGCGCGGATGCGCCTTTCTGACGAACGCCCCGCCGTCCTTGGCGCCCAGGCAGCCGGTGACGATGACCTTGCCGTTCGCCGCGAGCGCCTCGCCGATTGCGCTGAGCGACTCTTCGACCGCGGCCGTGATGAAACCACAGGTGTTGACGACCACCAGGTCGGCACCGGCATAGTCCGGCGCGACCGCATAACCCTCGGCGCGCAACTGGGTGAGGATGCGTTCGGAGTCCACCAGCGCCTTGGGGCAGCCCAGCGACACGAAGCCGATGCGCGGCGTTGCCACCGTTCGACGTTTCATTCGTGCTGCGCCAGGATTCGCTTGCGCGCCGCGAGAATTCGGCACGCTGCAATGCAGCTTGTGCGCCGCTTTCGCCGGACGGCGGGAATCAGCGTTTATTTTCGTCTTCGCCCGGGCCCTGGGCGCCGAAATTGGGGAACGGAAACGCGGTAAATAGGCCACGCGTCTGGTCTTGCATCCGCTGCTGCATGTCCATGAACAGCTTTGCGCTCTGCTCGAGATAGTTGCCGAGCATGCCCTGCATCGCCGGCGCCTGCATCTGCAGGAATTGCTTCCACAGGTCCGGCGTGAGCATCATCTTGTCGCCGTAGATCTGCTTGGCCTGCTCCTGGAGCTTGGTCTGGATGGTGAGGAACGCCTTGACGTTCTGCTCCATGTAATTGCCCATGATGCCCTGCAGGGCGTTGCCGTAGAAACGGATCATCTGGGAGAGCATCTCGCTGGAGAACATCGGCAGCCCGGCAGACTCCTCCTCGAGGATGATCTGCAGCAGGATGCTGCGGGTCAAATCGTCTCCGGATTTGGCATCGATGACCTGGAAGTTGACGTGCTCCAGCACCATTTGCTTGACGTCGGCCAGCGTGATGTAGCCGCTGTTGGCGGTGTCGTACAGGCGGCGGTTGGGGTACTTCTTGATCACGCGGTGGGACTTGTTCATGCCAGGCTCCAGCAAGCGGTCGAGCATTATAACCTTCTGATTTATTTGAGCGTTTGTTTTGCCTTCCCGCCCCGCCACGAGCCGATGTTGCGGCGCACCAAAAAACCCTTGACAACAATGCCAGCCGCTCCTAGAATTGGTTTTGTGCGGTGCAGCAAAACGAGCGGTTGAGCGAACCCCTTCAACCGCGGGTAGGGCGCCAGGAGTAAGTGCGCCTAACCGACGCAACGGGCTGAATGTGAATGCAATCGACCTCAACCGAAAGGAACATCATGTACAACGCAACCGAACAATTCGCTGAAATCAACAAGACTGGCTATGACAACGCGGTCAAGCTCGCTTCGCTGTCGCTGGAGAAGGCCGAGCGCCTGACCAAGCTCAACCTCCACGCGGCCAAGGTCGTGTTGGAGCAGGGCGTGTATAGCGCCAATGCCGTGGCCGGTGTCAAGGACGTGCAGGAATTCTTCACGGTGCGCGCCAAGCTCGCCGAAGCCGGTGTGCAGAACGCGCTGGGCTACTCGCGCAGTGTCTACGAAATCGCATCGCAAGCGCAAGCCGACTTCTCGGCGCTCGCCGAAGAAGCGTGGGCTTCGTACACCAAGGGCTTTGCGGCGTGGGTGGAAAAGGCGGCCAAGAATGCGCCGGCGGGCTCGGACGTTGCAGTGACCGCACTCAAGTCGACCGTTGCGGCTACCACGGCGGCATTCGATCAACTGTCGAAGGCGACCAAGCAGGTCGTCAGCTTTGCTGACGCCTCGGTTCGCGCCGCGACGGCCAACGCCGCAACCGCCGCCAAGTCGACCGCCAAGGGTCGCAAGGCTGCGTAAGGATCGGGCAGAAACGAGCACCGGGAACTTGAAACCGGAACGACGGTCTCTATATTGGTTTTGGTGGCTCCTTCTGTATCATTTTCCTCCTCCTAAATGATACAGCCTCAGCCCCGGCAGCAATGCCGGGGTTTTTTTTGCCTGTACTCTGCCTAGCACTCTGTGCCGCGGCAAGGTCCCGAGTTGCTTGCGGGGCGCCCTCACCGGCAAGCCACCGGCGAGCCGGATTCGGGGCGGGTTATCATCTGTAACAGTGCAACCTTACCCGCCCGTAGCATGATCGGTAAGCCCGAGTCTGATTCCGGTCTCGCGCCGGCCACCGACGCCGAGCGTGTTCCGCACGATGCCGACCTGCTGCGCGACTCGGAGCATCGCGGGCAGCATGCCGGGACGCCCGCGGCGCACGAACCGGGCGCGGCGGCCGGCGAGCTCGATGCCGAGCGAGTGCGGCCGTACGTGCCGCGGGTCTTCCAGCAGCACCTCCTCGATGATCCGAACGGTCAGTCCTGGGTCGCCGAGGGCAGCGCGGCATTCGTCGATATCTCCGGCTTCACGCAACTGTCCGAACAACTCGCCCGCAAGGGGCGCGAAGGTGCGGAGCAGATTACCGACGCAATCGACGAGAGCTTTGAGTCGATCCTGCTGGTCGCATATCAGAACGGCGGCAGCCTGCTCAAGTTCGGCGGCGACGGTCTGCTGCTGTGGTTCCACGGCGGGGGCCATGCCGCGCGGGCGTGTCGGGCGGCGGTACTGATGCGCCGAGTGCTGCAGGAGGTGGGCCGGATCGAGCTCCGTGACGCGCAGGTTACGCTCAGCATGTCGCAGGGCGTGCATTCCGGGCGCTTCCATTTTTTTGCCGTTGGCACATCGCATATCGAGTTCCTTCCGGTGGGACCCGCTTGGAGCCGTCTGGTCGCCATGGAGCGCGAGGCCGGGGATGGCGAGATCGTCATCAGCCCGGAAACGGCGGCGTTGCTCCAAGGTGATTGCATCGGCGGAACCAGGGGAGTTGGTCTGATGTTGCAGCGAGAGCCACCGGGCGGCGCCGCTGCGCAGGTGGCGACGCCTCCGCCGCCGGTGCCGCCCGAAATGCTCGTGCGTTGCCTGTCGCCCGCGATCCGCGCGCACGTTCTCGAGGGGCGTGGCACGCCGGAGCACCGTCCGGTTACGGTTGCGTTCATCCGTTTCGAGGGTACCGACCAGCTGATCGAGGAGCGCGGCGCGCAGGCGGCAGCCGACGCGCTGCAGCGCTTGGTCAGTGCGGTTGAGGCAGCCGCCGAGGAACAGAACGTGTCGTTCCTTGGCTCTGACGTCGACGCCGACGGCGGCAAGCTGATCCTGACTGGCGGGGCACCGAAAGTGACTGGCAGCGACGAGGAGCGGGTTTTACTCGCGCTGCGCAAGATCGTTACCAGCGAGCTGCCTCTTCCGGTGCGCGTCGGGGTGCATCGTGGCGCCGTATTCGCCGGCGACATCGGCCCTCGGTATCGCCGCACTTACACCGTAATGGGCGACGCGGTGAACCTGACCGCGCGGGTAATGGCGAAGGTCGAGCCCGGCCAGATCTATGCGACCGGTGATGCGCTGGACCGTTGCAATACTTTGTTCGAAACGCACAAGCTGGAGCCCTTCGCGGTGAAGGGAAAGGCCGAGCCGATTCAGGCATGGTCGGTTGGCCGCGCCCAGGGCTCGAGGACGCGCCAGGGCGCGCAGGAGCGATTACCGCTGACGGGGCGCAATGCCGAGCTCGGCATGATCCGCAAGGTCTTCGCGAGTGCGCGCTCCGGAACCGGTCGGTTGCTCGAAATCGTGGGAGAGGCGGGCATCGGCAAGACGCGCCTGCTCGAGGCCCTGCGCGACGCGGCGGCAGGATTCGGCAAGCAACACGCCGCCTGCGAGGCCTATACCACCTCTGCTCCCTATGCGCTGTGGCGCGAATTGCTGCGCGAACTGATGGCCTTCGGGCGCGATGAGCCCGATGCGCTGATCGTCGGCCGCCTGCGCGATGAGGTGGCCAAGCGCGCGCCGGACTTGAGCCCTTGGTTGCCGCTGATCGCGATCGCCTTCGGCGTCGACGCGGCACCGACCCCGGAAGTCGCCATGCTGGCCGGGGAAAACCGCCGCGCCAAGTTGCACGAAGCGGTCGGCCGATTTCTTCAAGTCATGCTGCCGGAACGTACGCTCATCGAGATCGAGAACGCACAGCACATGGACGAAGCTTCGGCCCAGCTGCTCTCGTACCTCAGCGGCGAGCTCGCCGCCAGGGCCTGGCTAATCGCAGTGGCGCGTCGCCCCTCCAGCACGGGCTTCGTCGCGCCGGAGACGCCGGCGGTGGCCCGGATCGAGCTCAAGCCCCTTGCTCCCCAGGACGCGCTGCGCATGGCCGAGTTGGCGAGCCAGGGCAGTCCGCTGCCCGCGCACGTGCTCGAGGTCGTCGCCAAGCGTTCCGGCGGAAACCCGCAGTTTCTGCGCGACCTTTTGCGCACCGTGATCGCCTCCGGCGGCATCGCCGATCTCCCCGATTCGGCCGAAGCCGCGGCCATGGCGCAGATCGACGGCCTTGCGCAGGAAGACCGCGCGGTGGTCCGCCGCGCCGCGGTGTTCGGGCTCACCTTCCACCCGCGCATGCTCGCTTGGTTTGCCGAAGACAGCGAAGGGCCTCCGCCCGGACCGGTGGCGTGGGACCGGCTGCGCGAGCTGTTCGACGAGGAGTCCGACGGGTACATGCGGTTCCGGCGCTCGCTGCTGCGCGACGCGGCTTACCAAGGGCTTCCCTACAAGCTGCGCCGCAAACTTCACGGCTTGGTGGCGGTGCGGCTCGAAGAGGAGATGGATTATCCGGAGGAAGCAGCGGGCACCCTCTCGCTGCATTATTTCGAGGCGGCCGAGTACCAACCCGCATGGCGATACGCCACGGCCGCCGCCAAGCACGCCGAAGGCGTCTATGCGTACATCGAAGCCGCCGGGCTGTATGCGCGGGCGTTGGCAGCCGGGCAGCGGCTCCCGGAACTCGGGTCGGAGCAGCTCGCCCGCGTGCACCAGGCCATCGGTGATGCGTGGTACCGGGTGGGCGAATTCAGCAAGGCGTCCGCGGCCTACATCGCCGCCCGCCCGCTGGTCGCGGGCGAGCCGCTGCTGCATGCCGAGCTGATGCTTAGGCTGTCGCACCTGGAGGACAAACTCGGCAACTATGCCGAGGCGCTGCGCTGGACCGAACAGGTGCGTGACCTGCTCGACGGACGGCCCGGACCGGAGGCGGCCCGCCAGGCGGCGCGGGCAAGCGCGTGGCACGCCACGATCCTGCTGTTCCAGGGCCGGAAAACGGAAGCCTTCGAGTGGGCCGAGCGTACCGTCGCCGAAGCCGAGGCTGCCGACGACCGCGAGGCGCTCGCCGATGCCTATTTCGTGATGGGCTTGGCGCACGCCGAGCTCGGCAGGGACGGCGCGTTGCAGTACATCCAGCGCTCGCTGGAGGCGTACCAGCGCGCGGGTAACCCGGTCCGGGAGGCCGCGCTCCTGGCCGATCTCGGTGTCGTGTGCCAGGCTGAGGGTCGATGGGACGAGGCCCTGTCGTATTATGACCGCGGTCGCGACGCAGCCCTGAAGATCGGCAGCACGGTGAGCGCCGTGCTCGCCCGGGTCAACAAGGCCGAGATCCTCACCGATCGTGGCGAGTGGGTGGAGGCCGAGGCGCTGCTGCTGGAAACATTGCCTTTTTGGCAGGCGTCGCAGTTTCGCTTCTTCCTGGCCGCTTGCCTGTCTCTGCTCGGACGCGTGGCGCTGCGTCTGGGACGCCTGGGCGAGGCGTTGAGCCGCCTGGAAGAGGCGAAGTCTCATTTCAAGCATGTCGGGGCAGAAGATGAAGTCCCGGCCGTCGACGCGCGCATCGCGGAGTGCCGGCTCGCCAGTGGGAGCCCGGACAGCGCCATCGAGCTGGTGCGTGGCCTATTGAGCCGCGCGAGCGAATCGAACGGCATAGCGAGGGTGGTGCCGTTGCTCGAACGCGTGCAGGGACACGCACTCCTCCAGCAGGGCGACGTGTGGGGCGCTCGCGATGCGCTGGAGGCGAGCCTTGCCTCCGCCCGGGAGCGACGCAATCTGTTCGAGGCCGCCCTCACGATGCTGTCGCTGATCGAGCTCGACCGCCTTGAAGGTGTCGAACCGCCCTCGGAGATGGTGCACGAGAGCCGCGCGCTTTTATCGAGCTTGAAAGTGCGTGCCGTTCCGCCCGTGTCGCTGCCTCCGCACTAGCTTCAAGAAACGCAGAGCGGCCCATGTAGGGCCGCTCTGGATTACTGCACGGCGGATCACGGGCTAGGGATGATTAAACCAGCCGTCGCCGCCGATGTCGATGAACGTGGTGGAGTGCTCGCCATCTTCTTCGCCCTCCTGGCTCGGGATGCACATCAGCGCCGGGTTACCCGCCGTGTACGGTGCCGGCACACCCTCGGGCAGCAGCGGCAACGGGGTGCTCATGACCAGGGAAAGAGCGGGGTGAGTGGTCGCCACTGTGCCGCCCACGCCGCGCTGGACCACCCGCAAAGCTTCCCCTTCCCCCTCGATGGTTTCGGTGCAGTCGCTGGGGTCGGTGGGAGTCCTTATCATTGTCGATAGCAAACCAGCTGCACCGTGATGCGTTCGGTGCCGATCACGATGTCGAACGGCGTCCCGGGGTTGCCCGGACTCGTCGGGGCACTGCCCGGGTAGGGGATGCTGCCTGCTGGCGGCCCGGGCGGCGGAGTGGTCGTATCGATCGCGATCGTGCTGTCAGTTAGTCCCACTCCCGCCGTCAGGGTCACCGTAGGGCGTCGGCAAGACCTTCGGGTTGAGGCAGTCCTCCGCCGGGATGTAGGCGGGTGTCCCGGGCGTGCTTGCCGGGCTTCCGTCCATGTTGAGCCAGGCGATATCGGTCATTGTAGGCAGTGCGCCCGCGCCACAAACAGCGTATTCGAAGGTCGCGTACGGGTCGCCGCCCGGTTGAAAATCGGGCCACCGGAAATGTCAGCTGGCGTTGGTGGGAACCATGTTCGTCACGAAGTATCGGAAGGGTGCCCGAAGGGATGCTGCCGTTCTTGTCGTAATACCCGCGCTGTCCGGTAACGCAATCGGGGTTGAGGCTGTCCGGGACGGCGAACGGGGCGCCGCTCGCGACGCTCGCACAAGTGATGGACGTTTCAAGTGTGGAATCGTCCGCATCCAGGTCGAGCTTCAGGCCGTTCAAGGACTCACCCGCCCAGGCGGCCGCGCTCCAGGTACCGTCACCGCAGCTGCTTCACCTGCAGCGTCAGGGTGATCGATTCCGACCAAAACAATGGGCGCATATGCGTAACCGAGACCGATGATCCGGGGAACGGACCGATGACCTTGCCGCTGGCTGGGGGCGCGACGCCGACGATAGTCAAGCCGGCGAGCCGAGAGGGTGAACGACTCGATTGGCAGAAGCCCCGTGTTCTTGATCTTGGCCGATACAGTAAACGGGGGCGAGGTCTGGGCCGGCGGCGCAGACACGATGGCCATGTCAAGATTGTACTGCTTCCACCAATCACCGTCGTCGCCGCCGCCAGTGGCAAAGCTGGGCGACGCCAATGCTGCGAGCGAGCAGCGCCATCACTACGCGAAGCAAGTTGCGCAAGTTGTTCATGGAGTTTTCCTATCCCTGGAAGCGTTTCTGGACCCGGCAAATGCAGGATGCGACAAAGCCTGAAACACTAGGGCGCATAGCGGTACGCGTCAAGACTAATCTGCGCGGGATGAGGCCCGCCGAGCCCAGCCGCGGGGGCCGCAGGGCGCGAACTGCGGCGCGCCGGCCACGTCCGGCGGGCGCCGGCGGCGAGCACGCGGCTGTAGATGGCAACGCAGCGACCGCGGCGCTTGCGGAACCGCGACGCGGTCGCAATGCAGATCGGCCCGCTCGGCGCCCAGGCTGTCCCAGTCTGTTGTTTACAAGCGCGCGGCGCGACGCCGTCGGCATGGCTCCCCTGGGCACAACCGGCCGGCGCCAGGCCGCAGGCCGGGCTTGCTCAGAACATGTGCTGGCCGCCGTTGATGGCGATGTTGGCGCCGGTGACGAAGGCCGCCTCCTCGGAGGCCAGATAGGCAACCAGACCGGCGATTTCGTCGGGTTTTCCCAGGCGGCCCATCGGGATATGCGGAATGATCTTGCTGTCGAGAACCTCCTGCGGAATAGCCATGACCATCTTGGTGCCGATGTAGCCGGGGGAGATCGTGTTGACCGTCACGCCCTTCTTGGCGACCTCGAGCGCCAGGGCCTTGGTGAAGCCGTGCATGCCGGCCTTGGCCGCCGAATAGTTGACCTGTCCGAACGCGCCCTTCTGTCCGTTCACCGACGAAATGTTGATTATGCGACCCCAGCCGCGCTCGAGCATGCCGTCGCAAACCTGCTTGGCCATGTTGAAACAGCTGTCGAGATTGGTCTTGATCACGGCGTCCCAGCTGGCCTTGTCCATCTTCTTGAACGTCATGTCGCGGGTAATGCCCGCGTTATTGACCAGGACATCGACTACGCCAACATCCTTGACCACCTGTCCCACGCAGGCGACGCACGAATTCCAGTCGCAGACGTCGCAAGGGTAGGCGTGGAAGTTGTAACCGAGCTTTTTCATCGCCTCGAGCCACTCCTGCGCCTTGGCGTTGCCGGGTGAGTGCGTGGTCACGACGGTGTGGCCCAGCGCGGCGAGCTTCGCACAGATCGCTTCGCCGAGCCCGCCCATGCCGCCGGTCACCAGGGCGGTGCGCTTCGGGTTCTCTGCCATGTGGTCCTCCTCGTTGTCGGGTCGAGAGTGCGGCGCGCCGGGATCAGCGTTCGACGGCCAGTGCCACGCCCATCCCGCCGCCTATGCACAGGGACGCCAGCCCTTTCTTTGCATCACGCCGGGCCATTTCGTAGAGCAGCGTGACCAGCACACGGCAGCCCGACGCTCCGATTGGATGTCCCAGGGCGATAGCACCGCCGTTGACATTGATGCGGCTCGCATCCCAGGCCATTTCCTTGTTGACTGCGCAGGCTTGCGCCGCAAAGGCTTCGTTGATCTCCATCAGGTCGAGGTCCGCAGGCTTCCAGCCGGCCTTCTCCAGGCAGCGCCTCGATGCGGGCACTGGCCCCATGCCCATGATCGATGGATCAACGCCGGAGGAGGCGAAGGCCTTGATCTTCGCGAGCGGCTTGAGTCCGAGCTGCTGCGCGGTCGCCGCGCTCATCACCAGCACGGCGGCGGCCCCATCGTTGATCCCGGAAGCGTTGGCCGCGGTCACCGTCCCGTCCTTGGCAAAAGCCGGTTTGAGGCTGCCCACTGACTCCAGCGTCGTACCCGCCTTGATGAACTCGTCGGCGGCAAACGCGACCGGGTCGCCCTTGCGTTGCGCAATCATGACCGGCACGATTTCGTCCTTGAACTTGCCGGCTTTCTGCGCCGCCTCGGCCTTGTTCTGGCTCGCCACCGCAAACTCATCCTGTTGGCCACGCGAGATGCCGTATTGCCGGGCGACGTTCTCGGCCGTGGTCCCCATGTGATACTGGTTGAAGGCGTCCCACAAGCCGTCGACGATCATGCTGTCGATGAGCTTGGCATCGCCCATGCGAAAGCCGTCGCGCGAGCCGGGCAGCACGTGCGGAGCGGCGCTCATGTTTTCTTGGCCGCCGGCAATCACGATGTCCGCGTCGCCGCATTGCACCGCCTGCGAGGCAAGCATGACGGCCTTGAGTCCCGAACCGCACACCTTGTTGATCGTCATCGCCGGGATCGCCGCCGGCAACCCGGCCTTGAGCAGCGCCTGTCGCGCCGGGTTCTGGCCGCTCCCGGCGGTGAGCACCTGGCCGAGAATGACCTCGGAAATCTGGTCGGGTTTGAGGTTGGCGCGGGCCAGAAGCGCGCCGATCACGGTTGCGCCAAGTTCCGGAGCCGGCGTCTTGGCCAGCGCTCCGCCGAATTTGCCGATCGCGGTGCGCACGGCACCGACAATCACGATATCCGTCATGGGGAATCTCCGTCGAGGTTTGACATGCAGGCGCCCGGCGCGCGGCTGGCGCCCTGGGAAGGGCAGGATTCGACACGATGTTAACGCATGCGGCTACCAGCACACAAACCGCGCCCCAGTCATGTCAGGCGACCGTTTCGAGCACGTAACTGCCTGGCGCCGCCCCCAGCGGCCGGTAGCGCGCGCTGCCGGCGTGCGTCGGCGCCTGACGGTGCGCGCCGGCGTGCTCGGCGAGCCACTCGGTCCAGTGCGGCCACCACGATCCAGGCTCCGCCCGGGCGCGCGCCAGCCAGTCGTCGGGCTTGTCGGTCAGCAGCGCGTTGGTCCAGTAGTTGCGCCGGCGACTCGGCGGCGGGTTCACCACGCCGGCGATGTGGCCCGACGCGCCCAGCACGAACGCCGGGTCACCGCCCAGAAGGCCGATCGTGCGGTAGGCGGAGCGCCACGGCACGATGTGGTCATCGCGCGAGGCATACACGTAGCTCGGCAGCGCAATGTGCGACAGATCGATCGCTTCGCCACACATGGTCAGCGCGCCCGGTTCGCGCAGGCGATTGTCGAGATACATTTGGCGCAGGTAATAGGCGTACATGGGCCCGGGCAGATTGGCGGAATCGCCGTTCCAGAAGAGCAGATCGAACGGCGGCGGGGTCCTGCCCTTCAGATAGTTGCTCACCACGTAGTTCCACACCAGCTCGTTGGGCCGAAGGCTGGCAAACGCATTGGCCAGCTCGCTGCCGTGCACGCGCGCCCCGGCAAGGAGTGCCGGCTCGCGCGCGGCGAGATACTCGCGCGAGACGTACACACCGATCTCACCGGGATCCTCGAAGTCGAGCAGTGCGGTGAGGAAGGTGGCGCTCGCCACGGCGTGTTGGTGGCGCGCGGCCAGGACCGCCAGCGAGCAGGCGAGCAGCGTTCCACCGACGCAGAAACCGAGCGCGTTAATCGTCCGGCTGCGGGAAATCTCGCGCGCGACGCCGATTGCCCGCAGCACGCCCTGCTCGAGGTAGTCGTCCCACGTCAGATGGCCGAGCTCCGGTGGAATATTGCGCCAGGAGATCATGAATGCAGTGTGTCCCGCCGCGACGACGTGGCGCACGAACGAGTTCTCGGGGCGCAGGTCGAGAATATAGAACTTGTTGATGCACGGGGGCACGATTAACAGCGGCCGCTTATGGACTTTGGGCGTCAGCGGGGTGTATTGGATGAGCTCGATGAGGTCGTTGCGGAACACGACGCTGCCGGCGGAGCAAGCGAGGTTGCCGCCGACCGCGAATGCCGATTCGTCGGTCATTGCAATGCGGCCGCGCTGCGCGTCGCCGATCAGATTGCTGAGTCCTTGCGCCAGGCTTGCGCCGCCGGACTCGAAGGCGAGCTTGAGCGCTTCGGGATTGGTCGCCAGAAAGTTCGACGGTGCAATCGCCTCGGTGTACTGCTGCGCGAGAAAGGCCAGCCGTTTCTTCGCCGCCGCGTCGCCCTGCGCCAGCGCGGCCAGGTCGCGCACGTATTCGGTGTAGAGCAGATAGCTGTCTCGCAGCCAGGCAAAGTAAGGCTGGTCGCGCCATTCCTTCGCTTCGAAACGACGATCCCGCGCGTGCGGCGTAGGGCGATCTGCGAAGGGCGCCGCGACATTGCCGGCGAGAGCGCGTTCCCAAAGAGCTTCCGCGCTGCGGTTGTAGCGCTCGGTGAGCGGCGCCGCGGCGGCCGGATCGATCCACGCGGCGGGTGGTGCGAGTACCGCCAGCGCGGCATTCGCCAGTTCGACGGGCATGGAGGCCGCCGGCGCCGCCGCCTCGCCGCGCGACCACCACAGCATCCATTGCCGGCTCATCGCCTGCCATTGGCCGACGAGCTCGCCCCAGTCATTTCCGGCCGTTTGCGTGTCCATCGCCATGCGCGCTTGCGTCGCCGCGAGTGTAGCGACTCACCCTCCGCTGCACAAACGCCGGCTGCGCGGCCGTCAGTCCGGCGCGATCCAGATCAGCGTCGCCATACGCCCGGCTGCGGCGGCGCCATCGCGGCGGTAGGAATAAAACGTGTCGGCCTCGGTCACCGTGCAGCGGCCGCCGCCGTGAATCGCAGTCACGCCGGCACGCTGCAGTCGCCGCCGCGCGAGCGCAAACAGATCGGCAAGCCACTTGCCGGAGCGGTAGGGTATGAAGCATTCAGCCGCGCCGGGGTCGACGCTGCAATGCGCCGCGAACACTTCGGCCCCGACCTCGAAGGCGTGTGGGCCGATGGCGGGGCCCAGCCAGGCGCAAACCTCCGCCGGCGACACGCGCATCGCGCCGAGCGCGGCTTCGAGCACACCTGCCGCAAGCCCGCGCCAGCCGGCGTGCGCGGCGGCGACCACGCTGCCCTCGCGATCGGTGAACAGCACCGGGAGGCAATCGGCGCTCTGCACGGCGCAGACCACGCCGGCGACCCGCGCGAGTGCCCCATCGGCCACCGGCGGCAGCGATTGGCTTCCTCCACTCGCGGTAGCGGCGTCGCAGATACTCGCGCCATGCACTTGGGCCAGCCAGACCGGGTCGGCGGGCAGCCAGCGGCGCAGCTCGCTGCGCGAGGCCTCGCCCTGGGGACGGGCGCGCGCCAGATCGAAGCGTGCACCGCCACGCCCGTTGCGCGTCGTCGACAGCGCGCACACGCGCGTGGGTGCCGGCCAATCAGGCACAAGCCAATCGAGTCCGGCATCGGCCACGCGCGCCGCCAGCGCGGTCCTCGCGTCGTCTGTGCTCACGGCGCGTGGCGCAGCGACGCGAGCAACGTCGCAAAATCGGCCGGCAAGGGTGACTCCCACTGCACGCCTTCGCGCGTCAGCGGATGCACGAGGGCAAGCCGCCAGGCGTGCAGGGCCTGGCGCCGAAAAGCGCTGACCTGGCGGCGGCCGTAGGTGCGATCCCCGACGAGCGGATGCTGTAGCGACGCCAGGTGCACGCGAATCTGGTGCGTGCGGCCGGTCTCGAGTCGACACGCGAGCAGCGTGCAATCGGTAAAACTCTCGCGCACCTCGTAATGGGTGACGGCGGGCTTGCCGGCGGCCACCACCGCCATCGCCGTGCGCCGGACCGGGTGGCGGCCGAGCGGGGCGTCGATCTTGCCCCCGCGCGTGACGCGGCCGTGGACGAGCGCCAGATACTCGCGGCGCACCGTGCGTGCTTGCAACTGCCGGACGAGATCGGTTTGCGCCGTCGGCGTTTTGGCCACCACGAGCAAGCCGCTTGTATCCTTGTCGAGTCGATGCACGATGCCCGCCCGGGCGACCGCGGCGAGCTGCGGCGCGTGATGCAGCAGCGCATTGGCGAGGGTGCCGTCCCAGTTGCCGCTGCCGGGATGGACGACCAACCCGGCCGGCTTGTCGACCACGATCAACGCCTCGTCCTCGTACACGATCGCCAGCGGCAGCGCTTGCGCGACGAACGCGGCGGCCCGGGGATCGGCCAGTGGCAAGACGACGATGCGTTCACCGCCAAAGAGCTTGCGTTTTGCCGCCGCCGTTTCGCCCCCAACGGTCACGCGGCCCGCGTCAATCCAGGTTTGGATGCGGCTGCGCGAGTGCTCCGGCATCAGTCGCGCCAGCGCTTGATCGAGGCGCAATCCCCCGAATTCGGCGGCGATCGTGAACTCGCAGCGCGCCGAGGGCGCCGCGATCGCTGGGGTATAATTCGCCCGTGTCGCCGGAGCTGGAACCATGTTGAGAATGTCGCTGTGGGGAACTCGATCCGTCGTCGCGATCGTGCTCACGCTTTGCGTGACCTCGTGCGAACTTCTTCCCGACGTCAAGGACGAAACCGCGGGCTGGTCGCCCCAGCGCCTCTACCAAGAGGGGCACACCATGCTGGGTACCGGCAATTATAACCGGGCGATCAAGATGTTCGACACCCTCGAGGGGCGCTATCCCTATGGCGTCTATGCGCAGCAGGCAATCCTCGAGGGCGCGTACGCCAACTACCGGACGAACGAAACGGCGACCGCCATCGCTGCGTGTGACCGCTTCATTCGCACTTATCCCAACCATCCCAACGTCGACTACGCCTATTACCTGAAGGGCGTGGTGAACTTCCGCGAAGACCAGGGCATATTCGGCTATATCGTGGAGCAGGATCTCTCCGAGCGCGACCCGAAGATGGCGCGCGAATCCTTCAGCGCTTTCAAGGATCTGACCACCCGTTTCCCGGACAGCAAGTACGCGCCCGACGCCCGCGAGCGCATGGCCTACCTTACCAACGCGCTGTCAAGGTACGAAGTGCACGTCGCCGACTACTATTACCGGCGTGGCGCGTACCTGGCGGCGGCGAACCGGGCTCAGGCCTCGCTGCTCAACTTTCCACAGACACCGGCCAACGAGGACGCGCTGGTGGTCATGGTTCGTAGCTACGACCGCCTCGGCATGCCGCAGCTGCGCGACGATGCGGAGCGGGTGCTCAAGGAAACGTTCCCCGCCGGCAGGTATTACGGCGCCAACACCAGGCCCTGGTGGAAGTTCTGGGAACGAAAGGATACGCTGCTCCAGTCGGAGGACACGTTGCTGCCCCCCGGCGAGACCTACAACCCGAAGCCGTGGTGGCACTTCTGGTAAACCGGTGACTCGCGGCGCCGGAGGTCCGGCGCTCGCGCATCAGCCGGGCGGCGACGCGAAGAACGCGATCACGTCCGCCAGCTCCCGGGTCCGCCGCATCGGCGGCAGTGCTCCCAGAATTCGCCGGCCATAAGGCTTGTCGACCAGACGGCGGTCGCAGATCATCAGCACCCCGCGATCGGTCTCGGAGCGGATCAGACGACCGGCACCCTGCTTCAGGCTGATCGCGGCTTGCGGCAGCTGATAATCGAGAAATGGATTGCCACCCTGGCGGGCGATCTGTTCCAGCCGCGCCGCGAACAGCGGGTCGTCCGGCGGCGCGAAAGGCAGCTTGTCGATGATGACCAGCGACAGTGCCTCGCCCTGCACGTCGACCCCTTCCCAGAAGCTCTGGCTGCCAAGCAGTACCGCGTTGCCCAGCACGCGAAAGCGCGACAGCAACTCGCTGCGCGAGCCCTCGCCTTGCACCAGCAGCGGGTAATCGAGGCCCTCACGCTGCAGCGCTGCGGCGATGGCGTCGCGGGCGCGGCCGAGCGCGCGCAGCGTCGTGAACAGCAGAAATGCGCGGCCGCCGCTGGCCTTGAGCACCGGCACGGCCGCCGCGACGACGGCATCGGTGTGCTCGAAACGGTTCGGTTCCGGCAGATCGCGCGGTAGGTAGAGCAGCGCCTGCTCGGCGTAGTCGAACGGGCTGTCCCAGCAACCGGTGGCGGCCTGCATGAGACCCAGCTCGCGCTGAAAATGCGTGAAGTCGCCGCCGACCGCCAGCGTAGCCGACGTGAGGATCCAGGCGCGCGCGCTATCGGTAACCTGGCGCGCGAAGATCTCGGCGATCGACAGGGGAGAGGCATGCAGTTGCCAGCCACGGCTGGTGACGTCGATCCAGCGAATCCAATCGGGGTCTTCCCGGTCGCGCCAGCGCGCCAGCCGCGCGGCCACGTCGCGCACGCGACCCAGGCACTGCGCGAGCATGTCGCTGCGCTCCGACTGGCACGCGAGCTCGGTAGTGAGGGTGTCCAGTGCCACGGCCAAGGCATCGAGCGCGGCGACCAGGTCGGGGCGTCGCATCGCATCGGCGTGTGCCCATTTGCCCGGTACGTCGCCGGCCGCCAGGCGCGCGCGGCGCAGCGCCTGCAGCAGGCCCTGCGCGGCGTCGGGCAGCGGCGCATAATCGCGCGCGCTCTGCAGCGCCTCGATTTCCACCTCGCGGGCCAGCTCGGCCAGTTGCCCGGC
Organism: uncultured beta proteobacterium; assembly: GCA_963777455.1. GTDB lineage: Bacteria > Pseudomonadota > Gammaproteobacteria > Burkholderiales > Casimicrobiaceae > PALSA-1003. The sequence continues at coordinate 215,536 of CAVZQQ010000004.1, read as the reverse complement.
GGCCAGCTCCTCGCCGAAGAACAGCGTCGCCGTATCGGGCAGCTGGTGCGCCTCGTCGAGGATCACGGTGTTGCACGCCGGCAGGAGCTCGGCCATGCCCTCGTCCTTCAACACCACGTCGGCGAAGAACAGGTGATGATTGATGACCACGATGTCCGCCGCGAGCGCCTCCTTGCGGGCCCGCATCACGAAACATTCGCCGTAGTGCGGACACTCGCCGCCCAGACAGTTGTCGCGCGTCGAGGTCACCTGCGCCCAGATGGCGGCGGTATCGGGTACCGCGGTGAGCTCGGCCTTGTCGCCGGTGTCCGATGTGCGCGCGAAGGACTCGATGCGCCCGAGGTAGCCGACATCGGCGCGCGAGACGAAGCTGCCGGCCTGCCGGGCGCGCCCGAGATGATAATGGCAGACGTAATTGGCGCGCCCCTTGAGCAGTGCCACGGTGAGCGGCACCTTGAGCGCATCGCGGACCAACGGCAGGTCGCGCTGGAACAACTGGTCCTGCAGTGTCTTGGTTCCGGTCGACACGATGACCTTGCCGCCGGAAAGGAGCGCCGGGACGACGTAGGCAAAGGTTTTGCCGGTGCCGGTGCCGGCCTCGGCGAGCAAGGGACTGCGGGCGTCGATCGCGCGGGCGACCGCCTCGGCCATCGCCAGCTGCTGGGTCCGAAAACGATAGGCCGGTAGATTGCGCGCCAGCGGACCGTCCGGGCCGAATACGGACGCCAGGTCAACCGGCGCCCTGGAATTCACCGTGGCGCCTGCGCCCCGCGCCGCACGGTCTCCGGCCCGTCACGGGCTCGTTTTCTTGTGCTTGGGGTGTGCCACGACCGGCTTGGCTGGTACCGCGGCCAATGCCTGGATCGCCTTGATTCGTACATTGAATTCTCCATAGGGGCGCGCGACGCGCTGCTTGTAACCCTCGTCGGACTCGCCGGCGGTCGGCACGAGCTTGGCTAAGGCGTCGAGCCACAGGTCATGGAGCTCGCGCAACTTCTCGATCATCTCCTTGCTGCGCGCGGACTCGCGCAGCGCGGCCTGGTACGGCCGCACGATCGTCAGCTTGTGCTTGTCGATGCAGGATTCGGTCTTGGCGCCGTTGACGCCTTCCTGCGCCCCCTCGAGGCCAAACTCGATGACCTCGATGCTCTTGATTTGGCGGCACATCGTATAGGTCTGCGGCACCGCCTCGAGGAAGCAGTCCAAGCCGCTGCCCGTGGCGCTGACCGGGCAGATGTACGGGTCGACCTTGTCCAGCGCCCAGGCGACTCCTGGCGCGAGCGCCGTGCAAACAAGTACGAAGGCGGCGACCAGTCCCTGGCGCATGAATGTGTTCCTGAGTTGAGCGGAGACGCGGCAGACAAGCCAATGCTACCGCGCGTGCCGCCGCCGCTCAAGCGTTGGCTCTGCCGTGACAACGCTTAGATCGTCACACCGCCGGACACCTCGATGACCGCGCCGTTGATGTAGCTCGCTTCGTCGGAGGCGAGCCAGGCATAGGTGTTGGCGATTTCCTCGGGACGCCCGAGACGGCCCATCGGTACCTTTTCCTCGATCGAGCGCAGCACTTTCTCCGGGATCGAGTCGAGGATGGGCGTGGCAATGAACCCCGGGCAGATCGCGTTGGCGCGAATGCCCTTGCCGCCGAGTTCGCGCGCCCACGTCTTGACCATGCCGATGACGCCGAACTTGGTCGCGGCGTAGTTGGTCTGTCCAAAATTGCCGTACAGGCCAACGATCGACGAGGCGTTGAGGATACAGCCCGAATTCTGCCGTAGCATGATGTCGACGACCGCTTTGGTGCAGTTGTAGACACCCTTGAGATTGACGTCGATCACGCGCTCGAACTGGTCGTCGGTCATCTTGCTCAGGCGCGCGTCTTGGACAATGCCGGCGTTGTTGACCAGCGTATCGATGCGTTGCCAGGCGAACATCACGCTATCGACCATGCGCGCGATGCTTGCCTTGTCGGTTACATCGACCTGGAAACCGAGGGCCTCGCCGCCGAAAGCGCGGATCTCGGCGAGCGTCTCCGCCACCGCCGACATATTGATGTCGCAAACCGCGACTTTCGCGCCCTCCTGGGCGAACTTTACCGAGGTCGCCCGACCGATACCCTGCCCCCCGCCGGTGATGATGGATACCTTGTCATGCAGGCGCAACGAACCGTTGCCGTTCCCGTTTCCGTTCAAGCCCATGCTGCCCCTCTCGACCCCCAGCGTCCGGCCAGAGTCTTGCGCCCTGTTGCGCCGCAGCGACTCTACCTCGTTTGATTGCGACGCACAATATGGCAATACGATGAAAGAGGTTACGGGCCAGGCGTTGTGGTATTTCAGATAATAATTTATTAATCAATATGTTAGCTTAGTGTAAGCGCTAGCATAATAGCGCTGGAGCAGCCGCCTGGAAGGTGGGTGCGGCGGGGTCTTGGCAGCGCGCGCAGTGCGGAAAAATGATCCCTGTGCAAGCGCTCACACTCGGCCTTGCGCCGGTTGCCAGCGTTCGAGTACCAGCTGCAGATTCGCCAGCCCCCGGAAGTGGTGGACATCGATCCGGTACGCGGCGCGGATGCGGTCCGGGAGCGGCTCCTGCTCGTTGAACAGCATCGCCGCGCAATGCCGGCCCGCGGCCGCGAGGCGCAGCCGCAGATGTTTTTGGCCGACGAGACGCTGTTCCAATACGGCAAACTCGCCGTCGAACAAGGGTGCCGGGAAACCCTGTCCCCAGACCCGTGCGGCGATCTCCTGGGCCAGACCCAAAGTGAGCTCGACCGGGTCGAGTTCGCCGTCGGTTTCGAGCGTCTGCAGCAAGGCGGCCGGCGTGAGCCACTCGCGGGCAACGCGCTCGAATTCGGCCTGGAAGCGTGCCAGCGCGGACTCGGGCAGGCTCAGTCCAGCGGCATACGCATGGCCGCCGAAGCGGGTGATGGTTTCCGGCGCCCGCTTGGCGACGAGGTCGAGCGCATCGCGCAAGTGAAACCCGGGAATCGCTCGGCCGGATCCGCGCAGCTCGCCGTCCGCGCCGCGCGCGAACACGATCGTCGGACGGTGGAGCCGATCCTTCAGTCGTGACGCCACGATGCCGACGACACCCTGATGCCAGTCGGGGCGGTAGACGCACAGCGTGTACTGATCGTGGGCGACGGTTGCCTCGAGTCCCTCGAGCGCCTGCTCGTGCATCGTTGCCTCAACTTCGCGGCGGGTGTGGTTGAGCCGATCAAGCTCGGCGGCGAGCGGTTGCGCGCTCGCCTCGTCCTCGGCCAGCAGGCAGGCGATGCCGATCGACATGTCGGCAGAGTCGGCCGGCGGCGTTCAGGCGCGGTCCGGCGACAAAGCCCAAGTCGTACGCGGTCGCCCGCGCAGGGTCGCGGCCGGCGGCGGCGAACAATGCGCGCACGCCGGGCTGCAGGCGCCCGGCGCGGATGCGCTGCAACCCTTGTCCGACCAGAATCCGGTTGGTGTGATCGAGCTGCACGACATCAGCGACCGTGCCCAGCGCGACCAGGTCCAGGAGCGTGGCGAGGTTGGGTTCGTCGCGCCCGGCGAAGCGGCCTCGCGTGCGCAGCAACGCCCGCAGTGCGGTCAGAACGTAGAACATCACGCCCACGCCAGCCAGGTGTTTGCAGGGAAAGCTGCAACCGGGCTGGTTCGGATTGACGATCCAGGGCGTTGCGGGCAGCTGCGCGCCCGGGCAGGTGATGATCGGTGACCAGCACGTCGATGCCGCGGGCCTGCGCGGCGGCGACACCGTCGACGCTGGCAATGCCGTTGTCGACCGTGATAATCAGCGCCGGCTCGCGCTGCGCCGCCAGCGCGACGATCTCGCGGCGTGAGCCCGTAGCCGAACTCAAAGCGGTTGGGTACGAGGAAATCGACCTGCGCGCCCATCGCGCGCAGGCCGCGCACGCCGATCGCACAGGCGGTGGCGCCGTCAGCATCGTAGTCGGCGACGATCAGCAGACGCTCGCCAGCTTCGATCGCGCGGGCGAGCCGCGCGGTCGCGGCGTCGATGCCCTTTAGTGTCGTCCAGGTCGGCAGTCGGGCGAGCTCGAGGTCGAGCTCGCCCACCGCGCATACCCCGCGGGCGGCGTAGATGCGCGCGAGGACCGGGGCGATCCCGGCCGCAGCCAGCGCCGCGGCGGCTTCGGGTACCAGCCGGCGGACGATGTCCACCTGGATTAGTCCCCGACCGTCTCGGCGACCAGCCGCAAAAGCAGGGGCGCAGCCCGCGGCGGGGCGATGCGCCGGCGCCACCGCACGAGGCGTGAGGGCCGCGGCACGCGAAAGTTCAGCGCGAGGGCGCGACCGGTGAGGACGAGTTCGAGCTCGCCTCAAGGATCCCGCATGCAACGCACGCTCGCAGGGCGCCATCCAAGCCGAATCGGCCACAGCAAGCTGCGTCGCGCCGGTCTCGCCGGCGAACGCGTCGAGCCAGATAACGCGTACCGAGGCTAAAGGCAGAGCAGCGAACCCTGCCGGCAACGGCGCCGGTGCAAGTCCGGCGCTCGCCGCCAGCGCGTGGACCAGGCCGCCGTCGGCAAAGATACGCGGCGCCGGCGCGGCAGGGGGCAGCAGGGCGCCGCCGCCCCAGAGCCAGACGCCATCGACGGGCGCGAGTCCGCCTGCCTCGCGCCGGCGATTGACCGCGTGCTCGAAGAGCAGCATCTGCAACTCGTTCTGCCAGCCTCGCCAGCGCGCGGCTTCCGGGCCGGCCACGAGGTGAGGGACCAGGGGTGCGCCGAGCGCCGCGGCCGGCGGTCGGGTGACGATGCGCGGCGTTGCTCCCGCCCGGGCAAACCAGTGCGCTGGCGTGGGCGCGACGAAGCCGATGCCGTCCCCGGCAAAGTGCGCGTTGAGCATCGCGACGAGCACGTCGGCGTCGGCGGTGTCGAGATCGGCGAGCAGGGCGCCGAGACGAACGTCGCTCGACCCGACACGGTAGCTGCGCCGGATCGGCGCACAGCCAATAGGCGTTGCCCACGTCGACCCCGGCCGCGCGCGCAAGCCACGGCGCGACCGGCCAGTCCTGCTGTTTCGCAATGCCGCACACGCGGCAGGCGGTGGCGACCACGCCGTCGGGTTCGCGCGCGGGCGCCGACGCGGCGGCAATCAGGCGCGCGAGCGCAGGGGCCTGCTGGTCAACGCGGGCCAGCGCGGCGGAAGGCCAGTCGAGCAGGCCGGGCACAACCAGGGTGCAACGCATTGGGGTGGCACGGGCGGAAGCGCGCCGAGTGTAGCATGCGCGCACACGCGTCTGCCGCGCTGGTTGTGGCAAACTCTCGCGCTTGCCGGCGCGGCGCAACGCGGAGCAGGGCATGTTTGAACCGGGCGAGGACGATGTCTAACTTACCCTACGAGCTCTTCGTCGGCCTGCGCTACACGCGGGCGCGCCGCGGCTCGGGTCGCAACCGCTTCGTGTCCTTCATCGCCGCGGTATCGATGCTCGGAATCGCCCTCGGCGTGGCCGCGCTGATCGTTGTGCTGTCGGTCATGAACGGCTTTCAGGAGGAACTGCGCACGCGCATCCTGGCGGTCGCTTCGCACATCGAAATCCGCGCCCTCGAGCGGTGCCCTTGTCGACTGGCAGGCGCTCGCGCGCGTAGCGCAGACCAACCCGCACGTCCGCGCCGCAGCGCCGTACGTGCTCGGGCAGGCGATGCTGTCGGCGGGCGAGGTCAATCGGGGCGCGCTCGTGCGCGGCATCGACCCGGCGCTCGAGGACCAGGTTGCCGATATCGGCAGCCATATGCGCGCGGGCGCGCTCAGCGATCTGCGGCCGGACGCATTCGGCATCGTGCTCGGAGCGGAGCTTGCGCGCGCGCTGGGGGTGCGCGTCGGCGACAGCGTCCTGGTCATCGCGCCGCAGGGAACGGTGACGCCCGGCGGGCACGCTGCCGCGGATCAAGAGCTTTCGTGTCGTCGGCGTGTTCGAGATCGGCATGTTCGAGTTCGACAGCGGGCTCGCGCTCATCAATCTGTCCGACGCGCAGAAGCTCTACCGCCTCGGCGACGCGGTGAGCGGCGTACGGCTCAAGCTCGACGACCTGTTCGCCGCGCCACGGGTCGCGCGGGAGCTCCAGGCGGTGCTGCCCGCCGACGCCGACGCGCGCGACTGGACGCTGAGCCATGCCAATTTCTTTCGCGCGGTGGCGATCGAAAAGCGCATGATGTTCCTGATCCTCACCCTGATCGTCGCTGTGGCGGCCTTCAATATCGTCTCCGCGCAGGTGATGGTCGTCACCGACAAGCAGGCCGACATCGCCATCCTGCGCACCCAGGGTGCCTCGCCGGCGAGCATTCTTACCATCTTCGTCATTCAAGGCGCGCTGGTCGGCGCGATCGGCACGCTGCTGGGCGTCGCCGGCGGCCTTCTGCTGGCGTTTCAACGTCGACACCGTCGTGCCGTTCGTCGAGCGCGTGCTGGGCGTGCAGTTTCTCGACAAGAGCGTCTACTACATCAGCGAGCTGCCCTCGGAGGTGCAGCGCGGCGACGTGCTCACGGTGGCGACGATCGCGCTTGTGCTGACGCTTTCTGGCCACGCTCTACCCGAGCTGGCGCGCGGCGCGGACCAATCCGGCGGAGGCGCTGCGCTATGAATAGCCCGGTGCCGGTGCTCGAATGCCGGGGCCTGAAGAAGACGTATCGCAGCGGACCGCTCGAGGTGCCGGTGCTGCTGGGCATCGATCTGGCGGTCGATGGCCGGCGAGCGGCTGGCCATCGTCGGGGTCTCCGGATCGGGAAAGAGCACGCTGCTGCACCTGCTGGGCGGCCTGGACGCCCCCACGGCGGGCGACGTGCTAGTGCAGGGAAAGCCTTTCGCGGGACTGGGCGAGGCCGAGCAGGGCAGGGTGCGCAATCGCGCGCTGGGTTTCATCTACCAGTTCCACCATTTGCTGCCGGAATTCTCGGCGCTCGACAACGTGGCGATGCCGTTGCTCATCCGCCGCGAGCCACGCGCCGGCGCGCGCGCGGCTGCGGCGGCGCTGCTGCAGCGGGTCGGTCTCGCCGGCCGGCTGGAGCACCGTCCCGGCGAACTGTCAGGGGGTGAGCGGCAGCGCGTGGCGCTGGCGCGCGCGCTGGTTACCGCGCCCGCGGTCGTGCTCGCCGACGAGCCGACCGGCAATCTCGACCGCCATACGGCCGAGCAGGTGTTCGACCTGATGCTCGAGCTCAACCGGCTTGCGGGGACGAGCCTGGTTATCGTCACTCACGATGCCGAACTGGCCGCGCGCACCGACCGGACGCTGCACCTCGTCGACGGCGTCCTGCGCACCTAGACAACCAGCGGGGGCTCGTCCATGGCGGCGACTTGCTCGCGCAGTTCCAGGATCCGATCCTGCCAGTAGCGTTGCGTATTGAACCAGGGGAATGCGGCGGGGAATGCCGGGTCGTGCCAGCGCCGCGCCAGCCACGCCGCATAGTGCATGAGGCGCAACGTGCGCAGCGCCTCGATCAAACCGAGCTCGCGCCGGTCGAAGTCCTGGAAATCCTCGTAGCCCGCCAGCAGATCGGCCAGTGCACGCGCCATGTCGGCCCGGTCGCCCGAGAGCAGCATCCACAGGTCCTGGATCGCGGGCCCCATGCGGCTGTCATCGAAATCGACGAAGTGCGGCCCGGCGAGCGGCCCCTCGGGAAGCCACAAGACGTTCCCGGCGTGGCAGTCGCCATGCAGGCGCAGCTGGCGTAGCGCGCCAGCGCGCGCGAAGCATTGGCGCACGCCGGCCAGAGCCATGGCGGCGACGCTGCGATACGCGGCGTCGAGGTCCGGCGGAATGAAGCCGTGGGCGAGCAGCCAGTCGCGCGGCTCGTCGCCGAAGCTCGCGACGTCCAATGCGGGCCGAAGTTCGAAAGCGCCGGCGTGCGCCCACGGCGTGAATGCGGCCGATAAAGCGGCCCAGCCGCTCGCGAGTCGCGCGATCCTCGAGCTCGGGGGCGCGGCCGCCGCAGTTGCGGTACACCGCAAAACGAAAGCCGCCGAAGGTGACCAGGGTGCCCGCGCCGGCGAATGCGATGGGCTCGACCGCCGGGATCTCCTCGTCGGCGAGCTCGCGCACGAAGCCGTGTTCTTCGCCAATCTGCGCGTCGGTCCAACGCTCGGGTCGGTAAAACTTGGCCACGTACAGCGGCCCGTCTGCCATCGCCACCTGGTAGACGCGGTTCTCGTAGCTGTTGAGGGCGAGCATGCGGCCATCGCCTTCGAGGCCGACGCTGGCGAGCGCATCGAGCACGACATCCGGCGTCAGGCCGGCAAACGGCGGGGCCAAGGCAGCGGCTCTCTAGTATTCGACGGGGATCGGGTCGAGGCTGCGCCACAGGTACCAGGTCGCCACCGAGCGCCAGGGTCGCCAGGGCTCCGCCAGCGCAATCATGGCGGCACGATCGAGGCGTTCCCCGCCGTTGTAGTGCTTGGCCAGCGCGCGCTGCAGGCCGAGGTCGTCGACCGGCAGTACGTCGGGGCGCAACTCGTGAAACATGAGAAACATCTCGGCGGTCCAGCGGCCGATGCCCTTGACGTCGACGAGCGCGGCGATGAGTGCCTCGTCGTCGAGCGCTTTCCAGCGCCGGGGATCGAGACGGCCCGAGGCGAAGTGGTCGGCGAGATCGCTTAGGTACTCGGCCTTGCGCTGCGACAGTCCGCAGCCGCGCAGCGTGACCACACTCTGGGCGCACACTGCGAGCGGCGCCAGGCGGGGGAAGCCGCGGCAGGGCCGGCCGCTGACTTGTGCCACGAAGCGCTGCCATATGGCGTCGGCGGCGCTGCACCGAAATCTGCTGCCCGACGATTGCCCGCGCGAGCGTGGTGAACGCATCGCTGCGCCGCTTCAGATGCACCCCGGGGTGGCGCCGCACCAGCCGGCGCAACACCCGATCGCCGCGCGCGAGCGCCCGCGCCGCTTCGTCCCAGTAGCTTGGCTTCAGCGCGGCCGCGCCGCGGGGCGGGCGCAAGCGCGAGCGAGCAGATGGAAGCGGCGGGGGAACACTCGGCACGGCGCGTTATCTCGGCAAAGGCTGCCGATGGTACCTCGCCGGCACAACCCTGCGCCGAAAAACCCGCCCCCGACGCCGGACCGGAGAACCCAAGGCGCGTGCTTGGTTTGCGTCGCACCGTGCCGGTCCGACGCAAGACCCCGGCGCGGGGGAATGCGGGGTGGCAGCTGCTGTTGTGCGCAACAACACACCCACTTCGGGCGCCTGGCAACGGGGCGATGCCTGGGCCGAGCGGTGAGCCCGGGTCGGTTGTCGCGATCGAGAGAATCCCACCTGCCCGGGTAGAACCTTGTCACGCACCAATCTCCGGTGCGGTCCCGGGCGGCGTGTCCTGTACAGGCGCCGTCGACGCATGATAGTTTCGGTCGCGGCCATCCGCCTCGCCAAGGGCTGCGAGCGCCAGGGCAGGCGGCGGCGCAAAAGCTATCGGCATGAGAGGGATGCAGTGGACGATTTCGAGCAGGTCGAGATTCTGCTGGCCGAGGACAGCGAAGCCGACGCCGAGATGACGATTCGCGCGTTGCGCCGCAAGAACCTCGCCAACCACCTCGTTTGGGTCAAAGACGGCGCCGAGGCGCTCGATTTCATCTTTAGGCGCGGCGCCTATGCGGCGCGGCTCCCTGGATTGCCGAAGCTCGTGCTGCTGGACCTGAAGATGCCCAAGGTCGACGGCATTGAAGTCCTGCGGCAGGTCAAGGCTGCCGAGGAAACCAAGAGGATCCCGGTGGTGATGCTGACCTCCAGCGCAGAGGAGCGCGACATGGTCGCGAGCTATTCGCTGGGCGTGAACAGCTACGTCGTCAAACCGGTCGACTTCGCGAAGTTCGTGGAAGAAGTCGCCGCCGCGGGCTGCTACTGGATGCTGGTCAACCGCCTGCCCGGCTCGGTGGCCGGGCGGCCCGGTACCGGCTGAGGCGATGGACCGGCTCAAGATCCTGTTGGTTGAAGACGTCCCCGCGGACGCCGAAATTACGTTGCGCGAGCTTGCCCGTGCCGGACTGGAGGTCGACTGCAGGCGCGTCGAGACCGAGGCCGATCTGACGCGCGAATGTGTCGATTTTGCACCGGACCTGATTCTGTCCGACTTCGCGTTGCCAGGGTTCGATGGCCTTTCGGCGCTCCGGATCGTGCGCCGCTTGCGTCCCGAATTGCCCTTCATTTTTGTCTCGGGCACGATTGGCGAGGACACCGCGATCGAGTCGCTGCGCAGCGGCGCAACCGACTATGTGCTCAAGACCAATCTGGCGCGCCTGCCAGCCGCGATTCGGCGCGCGCTGAAGGACGCGCTGCAGGACGCCGCGCGCCTGGAGACCGAAGAGGCGCTGCGTCTGCGTGACCGGGCGGTCGAAGTCAGCGTCAATCCGGTCCTGATCGTCAGTGCGCTCGATCCGATCATGCCGCTGGTCTATGTTAATCGCGCTTTCGAACGGGTCACTGGCTACAGCCGCGTGGAAGCGATGGGGCGCAACTGCCGTTTCCTGCAGGGTACCGACCGCGACCAACCGGAGCTCGACAAGATCCGCCGCGCGACAACCGAGCGGCGCGACGGGCAGGCACTGCTGCGCAACTACCGCAAGGACGGGAGCCTGTTCTGGAACATGCTGCACATCTCGCCCGTGCGCGACCCGCGCACGGACCTGGTCACCCACTTCGTGGGCGTGCAATACGACATTACCGAGCTCAAAGGCTACCAGGACGAGCTGGAGCGACTGGCGAATCACGACTCGCTCACCGGGCTCGCCAATCGCAACCTGCTCAAGGACCGGCTGCAGCAGGCTCTGGCGCTTGCGGAGCGCTACGAGCGACCGTTCACGCTGGCGGTCATCGATCTGGACAATTTCAAGCTGATCAACGACAGCCTTGGCCATCAGGTCGGCGACCGCCTACTCAAGATCGCAGGGGATCGACTCGCGAGCTGCGTTCGCGGCGGGGATACGGCGGCGCGGCTGGGCGGCGACGAGTTCGTGCTGCTGGTCACCGACCAGGAACGCGCGGACGACGCGTTTCGCGTCGTGCAGCGCATCACCGAAGTGGTGGCCCAACCGTTCGTGATCGACCAGCGGGAGTTCAAGGTAACCTGCTCGATTGGCATCGCGGGCTTCCCGCGCGATGGGGCGGACGCCGACACGCTGCTGCGTAACGCCGACACCGCGATGTACCGGGCGAAGGAACTCGGGCGCAACACCTTCCAGCTCTACTCGGCCGAGATGAACGCCAATTTCGGCGAACGGCTGACGCTGGAAACGGACTTGTGGAAAGCGCTCGAGCGCAACGAGTTCGTGCTGCACTATCAGCCCAAGGTCGACCTCAAGACCGGGCGCATCGTCGGCATGGAGGCGCTGTTGCGCTGGCGGCATCCGACGCAGGGCATGATCCCGCCGGGCAGGTTCATTCCGGTCGCCGAGGAGAGCAGCCTCATCGTGCAGATCGGCAAGTGGGTCCTGCGCGAGGCGTGTACGCAGAATAAAGCGTGGCAGGATCAGGGCCTGCGCTATGTACCCATCGCCGTGAATATCTCGGCGCGGCAGCTGCACGACAAGGATCTGATCGAAACCGTGCGTTCGACGCTCAAGTCTACGCGTCTGCGGGCGGAGCACTTGGAGATCGAGCTTACCGAGAGTGCGGTCATGCTCAATGCGGACGAGACCATCAATACGATGGCGCAGATCCGGGGCATGGACGTGCGCATCTCGCTCGATGATTTTGGCACGGGCTATTCGAGTCTGAGCTACCTCAAGCGTTTCCCGGTCACCGGCCTCAAGATCGATCAATCGTTCATCCGCGATCTCGCCTACGATCCCGATGACGCCGCGATCGTACGCGCGCTCATCGCGGTCGCGCAGGAGCTTATGCTCGACGTGACCGCCGAGGGCGTGGAGACGGCGGAGCAGGCAGAGTTTCTCAAGGCCCGCGGCTGTGGTGAAGCGCAAGGCTACTATTTCGCGCGTCCCGTTCCCGCCGCCGAGATGCAGGCCCTGCTCGAGGGCGGCACCCTGCCTGCGGCTTAAGACCCGGGATGGCGCGCGAACCGCCGGGCGAGCGCCCGATCTTCCTGTCGACGCTGCCGGCCGCAAGCCGCGATAACCGATTCGCATGGGCGGCCGTGGCGGTCTCCGCCGCAATTTTTGCCGCGCTCCTGCCGTTCGCCAAAGTGCAGCTCGCGCCGGTCTGGGCCTTCATTCCGGCTTACCAGGCGGCACTCGTGGTCAACGACCTGATCACGGCAGTGCTCCTGTTCGGCCAGTTTGGCTTCCTCCAATCCCGGGCGCTGCTGGTACTGGCGTGCGGCTATCTGTTCACCGCATTCATTGCCATCGCCCATGCGCTCACTTTCCCGGGCCTGTTGGCACCGACCGGTCTGCTTGGCGCCGGGCCGCAGAGCACCGCCTGGCTGTACATGTTCTGGCACGCGGGTTTTCCGCTGTTTGTCGTCGCCTACGCGCTGCTCATGGACCGACGGCAGCAGCCGGTCACCCCGGGTCCGCGCCCGCGCCTCGCCATTGCGGCCGCCGTACCGGCGGTGCTCGTCGGCGTGTGCGGGCTGGTGCTGGTGGCCACGGCGGCTCAGGACGCGCTGCCGGCGATCATGCAAGGTAACCGCTACACCGCGACTCTGATCGGGGTCGTTTCCAGCGTCTTGGCGGTGATCGTGGTCGCGCTGGTTGTCCTGTGGCGGAGGCGGCCGCACTCGGTGCTCGATCTGTGGCTCATGGTCGTAATGTGCGCCTGGTTTTTTGATGTCACGCTGTCTTCCGTTGTCAACGCTGGCCGCTTCGACCTCGGTTTCTACGCGGGCCGCATCTACGGGCTGCTGGCCTCGAGTTTCGTGCTGGTGATGCTGCTGACCGAGAACAGCGCGCTCTATGGCCGCCTGGCGGAGACTCACGTTAAGCACACCAAGCGCTTGCGCATCCTGCATCAGATCGACCTTGCCGTGGCCGCGGAGCAGACGCCGGAGGCGATCGCCGGCGCGGCGATTCAGCCGTTGCGTGACGTGCTCGGGGTGGCGCGCGTGTTCGTGAACATATTCGACTTCGAGGCAGGCGAGGTGGAGTGGCTGGCCGCGGCGGGCCGCCGGCGCACGCATGTCGGCCCGGGCGTGCGCTATTCGATACGGCTGATGGGCGATGTCGCAGCGCTGCAAAGGGGCGAGCCCCAGGTGATCGACACCCACGCGTTGCCGCCGGGGCCCGAGGTGGACGCCCTGCTTGCCTCAGGCGTGCAGCGCTACATGGTGATGCCCATGATCGCTGGGGGCGAGTTGATCGGAGCGCTCAGTTTTGGAGGCGAATCGAACGTCTTCCCCGATGAGCAAGTGAGCATCGCCCAAGAAGTGGCCTTGCAGCTGGCCATTGCCGTTACCCAGGCGCGTCTCTACGAGCGCGTCAAGCAGCACACCAAGGAGCTCGAGCACCGGGTGCGCGAGCGCACCGCCGATCTCGAAGCGGCCAATCGCGAGCTGGACGCGTTTTCCTATTCGGTATCGCACGATCTGCGTGCCCCGTTGCGCGCGACCGACGGCTATGCCCGCATGCTCGAAGAGGATTATGGCCAGGTGCTCGACGCGGAGGGCAACCGACTCCTCGGCGTGGTGCGGGCAAGCAGCCAGCGAATGGGACAACTGATCGACGATCTGCTCGCCTTTGCCCGCCTCGGGCGGGAGCCGCTGCGCACCCGGCCGGTGGCGCTGGACGTGCTCGTCGGGCAGCTCCTGGACGAGCAGCGCCCGCACGGACGCACGGTCGATTTCGTCGTCGGAACGCTCGGGACTGCCGAGGCGGACCCGGCGCTGCTGAAGCAGGCGTTGGCGAACCTGCTCAGCAACGCCATCAAATTCACGCGCCGCAAGGATCCGGCCATTATCGAAGTCGGTTGCCGGAGCGACGGCAACGCCAGCACGGTGCCTATCTACTACATCAAGGATAACGGTGCCGGCTTCGACATGAAGTATTACGACAAGCTGTTCGGCGTGTTTCAGCGGCTGCATGGCGCGACGGAGTATCCCGGAACCGGCGTCGGGCTGGCGATCGTGCAACGGGTCATTCAGCGCCACGGCGGCCGCGTCTGGGCGGAGTCCAAGCCCGACGCGGGGGCCACGTTTTACTTCACGCTCGCGCGCGAGCCGCGGGAGATGGAACCGCGCCGTCCCGACGCCGCTACGACGCAACACGGCGAGTGAGCGGCCGCCCGGGCGGCGTGCTGTTCTCAACAGCGCCCCTGAGCGCTAGATTGCCGCCGCCTGTCCAGGTGGTGCAACGGCGCCGAAGTTGGTGGCGTAGGCTGCTGCGACCGCTCGGGCGTGCCCCTTGAGCGATACCCATGACCAATACCACGCGCAGCCGGGCCGAGGTGCTCCGAGAGGGGATTGTCAAGGCCGTGCGCGAGGCCGAGACGCTCCTGGTGGCTGGGCAGCGCGGCGAGACGGTGCAGACGTGCCTGGCGCAGGCGCGCAGGCTCGCGGCTGAACTCAAAGCGCTGTCGCTACGCATGGGATATTCGGAAGGCTACGATGACGCCGTGCAGATCTCGGCCATCATCGAAAAGCTCCAGGCCATGCTCAAAGCAGCGCCCGGCTCGAAGCCGTAGTCCGGCCGTCAGGCCCTGGAGGACGCCAGACAGCACGCCGCGCCGGGAGGCGCTGCGCCGGGGCGGCAACGGAAATCGTCAACGGCGCGAACCGACCATTGCGCCAGGCCAACGCGCATCGGCCGGATGCAGGGGGGCAACAACCGCGCGCGAGCATGGGGTAGCATAGGCGGCCTGCTGGCGTCGACGCGGCGTTGCTGGCTAACGCCGGGAAACGGCACGCAGGAACCCGATGACCGCATCCATTGCCCGACGCCCGCAGTGCGGAGTCGGTCAGTCTTATTGCATGCAGCGGAAAGCCTTCATCCTCGCGAACGCATCGCCGGCGCAACGGCGCCGTGGCCAGCGACCGTAAGCGGCGTGACGACCGATTCCGGACCCGCATTCGAGCGCGCCTTCGCGCTGCACCGTGACGGCAAGCTCGAGCAGGCGTTTGCGGCCTACGAGGCGCTGCTTGAGCGCTGGCCTGGGCATCCCCAGGCGCTGCATTATTCCGGGGTTTTGTTGTATCAGGCAGGGCGCCTGGACGCGGCAGTCGCGAAGATCGAGAGCTCGCTGAAAAGTGTGCCGGCCTCAGCCGATGCCTGGTGCAACTTGGCGCTCGTCTATCAGGCACAGGGGCGCCTTCAGCAAGCGGTCGCCGCGCTCACCGAGGCGCTGCGTCACGAATCCGGCCTGCCGCAAATCTGGAATAACCTCGCCGGTGTGCTGCTGGCATCGGGTCGTGCCCAAGAAGCCGAAGCGGCCGCCAGGCGCGCTCTGCAGATCGACGCGGCCAATCCCGCGAGCCAGTTCAACCTCGCTTTAAGTTTCGAGGCCCAGGGCAGGCTCGACGAAGCCTTGCGCCAAACCGAGGCCATGGTGCGCGCCTTTCCCGAGGCGATCGCTCCCGCCGGCCTCCAGGCGCAGATCGAGCAGTCCCTGGGGCGCCTCGATGCGGCCTTGACCACGCTGGCGACCGCACTCACGCGCAACGGCGCGCAACCCGCCGCGGCTGCGCTTTACTTTCAACGCGCCAACGTCGAACAGCTGCAGGGAAAGCTCATTGAGGCATCCGGCTCGTTAGAGCGAGTGCTGCAGCTCGATTCCGGATCGGCGGGCGCGCTCTCCGAGTTGCTGTTCCTGCGCAAGCAGCTCGCCGATTGGCATGATCTCGGCTTGCTCAGGGCTCGCTTTCGAGACGGTGTGGCGGCCAAGCGGGCGCAACTGTCGCCGTTTTGTCTGCTCAGCGATCCGTCGACCCGTGCCGAACAGCGACTTTGTGCGCAGAGCTGGTGCTCCGCCTATCCCACCCTTCCGCAACCGCAGCGCACCCCCTCGAACGGGATGCTTCGCCTTGGCTATCTGTCTGCGGATTTTCGCCAGCACGCTACCGGCGTACTGGCGGCCGGCCTGTTCGAAAGCCATGATCGTGAACGCTTTCGCGTCTTCGGGTATTCGACGGGCGCGGATGATGGGAGCGCGATGCGGGGCCGCCTGATTGCGGGCTTGGACCATTTTGTCGACGCCCGGGACTGGACCGCGAGGCAGCTCGCAGCGCGGATCGCCGCCGACGGCGTCGACCTCCTGATCGACCTCAAAGGCCATACCCACGACGCGCCGACGCACGCGGTCGCCCTTCGGCCGGCCCCGATCCAGGTGAGCTATCTCGGCTACCCCGGCACCATGGGGGCGCCGTTCATCGACTACCTGATTGGCGACGCGGTCGTCACGCCGTTTTCCCATGCTGCCGACTATGCGGAGACGCTGGTGCAGTTGCCGGCGTCCTATCAGATCAACGACGCCAAGCGCACGTTCCAGCCGGCGCCGCCGAGAAGCGAGCTGGGATTGCCAGAAAAGGCCTTCGTTTTCTGTTCTTTCAATCAGGCCTACAAGCTCAATCCCGAGATATTCGACGCTTGGGCGCAAATCCTTGCGGCGGTGCCGCGAAGCGTGGTGTGGTTGCTTGGCAGCAATGAGCCAGCACTTAGTCGAGCGGTCGAAGCCAACCTCCGGCGGGAAGCCGCTGCGCGCGACCTTGATCCGTCACGCTTGGTGTTTGCATCCCGTCGACCCCATGGCGAGTATGTGGGGCTTTACCGGCACGCCGATCTTTTTCTCGACACTTGGCCGTACAATGCGCATACCACCGCGAGCGATGCGCTGTGGGCAGGGTGCCCGGTGCTGACCTGGCTTGGTGACACGTTTGCAAGCAGAGTCGGCGCAAGCCTGCTGACCGCGGTTGGATTGCCCGAGTTGGTCGCGCCCAATCTACAAGGATATATTGCGCAGGCGATCGAGTTGGTAAACGGTACAAGTGCACTCGCGCGCTACCGGCAACACCTCGCCGACGCGGGTCGCCACAGCGCGTTGTTCGACACGGTTGCGACGACGCGAGCCCTGGAGGAAGCCTACACGCGCATGGCGGACCAAACGCGTAGTGGCGCGCGTGCGGCGTTTCGCGTGGATTCGGTGAGGGGCTGAAATGGCATTGGCAACTTGGCGGCAGCACGCCGCCGGGAATCGCGGCGTGCTGCCTCGCAGCCCGACCACTTCGACCGGGTTATGACGTTCAGTATTTGCGCCAGCAATCATGAGTCAAAATTAGTGGCTTACATCCAGCGCACCATGGCACCTTCCGAGCCGGTTCTGTCGCGATCAAACACGATGCCCGGGCTGCGCAAGGTAGCCGCCTTCGCTGCCGCCGCCCTATGCTGCGGCCTCTTCCTGGTGACCTCGCTGCCGACGCGGGCGGCGGATCCAAACAAGGTGTTGCACATCGGCTTCGAGATCGAGGAAACCGGGTTCGACCCCGCCAAGGTCACCGACAACTATTCGCAGCAGGTGTTGCTCGAGGTGATGGAGTGTCTCCTCACCTACGACTATCTGGCCCGTCCTGCGAAGCTGGTGCCGCAGACCGCCGAGTCGCTGCCGGAGATAACCGACGACGGCAAGACGTACCTGTTTCACATCCGCCGCGGAATTTACTTCCATCCCGATCCCGCCTTCAAGGGGCAGAAGCGCGAGCTGACGGCCACGGACTACGCGTACTCGATCAAGCGCTTTGTGGATCCGCGAAATCGCTCGCCATGGCGATTCCTGGTCGCGGGGAAGGTTATCGGCCTGGACGAGGTGGCGAAGAAAGCGGAGCGCGACGGACGGTTCGATTACGACGCGCCCGTGCGCGGCCTCGAGGTCGTCGATCGGTACACGCTGCGCATCCGCCTGAACGCGACCGATTACAATTTCAGCTACATTCTGGCGATGCCGGCGTTGTCGGCGGTCGCGCGTGAGGTGATCGAGGCGTATCCCGAGGATACCAACGCGCATCCAATCGGCACCGGCCCGTACATCCTCAAGAGCTGGCTGCGCAAGTCAAAGATAGTGCTCGAGGCCAATCCGGACTACCGCGAGGTCATCTGGGATTTCAAGGGGTCCGACGATCCGCGCGACAAAGCTGCGGTCGCTGCGATGAAAGGCAAGCGTATCCCGCAGATCGGCAGGGTGGAGATCAGCATCATCTCCGAAGAGCAGTCCCGCTGGCTTGCCTTCGACCACGGCGAGATCGACTACATCGACCGCTTTGGCTCGTTCGCGCCGATCGCCATCCCGAACAACCGCCTCGCGCCATCGCTGGCTGCCCGCGGCATCAGTCTCGATCGCAGCGTCGAGGCGGAGATCACCTATTACGGTCTCAACATGCAGGATCCGGCAATTGGCGGCTCTGCCCTCGCGAAGGTTGCGTTGCGGCGGGCGATCCTCCTGGCCTACGACATCGACCAGGAGATCCGAGTCATCCGCAAGGGCCAGGCGATGGCGCTGGAGGGCCCGGTTCCGCCGGGTGTGGTCGGCTATGATCCGCGTTACCGGAGCATCATCCGCTACGATCCGTCCCTAGCCAATGCGTTGCTCGACTACTTTGGCTACCGCAAGGGCACGGACGGCTACCGCAACAACCCGGACGGCAGCCCGCTAACTATCGTCCTGACCTCGGAGCCGCAGGCGATAAGCCGGGAATACGACGAACTGTGGAAGAAGGACCTCGACGCGGTCGGTCTGCGCTTCGAGGCGCGCAAGAATGCGTTTTCCGACAACATCAAGGCGGCGCGGGCGTGTCAACTCATGATGTGGGGTTCGGCCTGGGGTGCCGACTACCCCGACGGCGAAGACTTCACGCAGCTGCTCTACGGACCGAACATCCATGAGAGCAACAACGCCTGTTACCAGTCGGCCGCCTTCGACAAGATGTACGATGCCACCCTGCGCATGCCCGATTCGCCGAAACGCACCCGCCTGTTTGACATGATGAGCCGGCAGATGGAAGTCGATGGCGTATGGCGCATGGGGGTCGCGCGCTACCGCAACGTGCTCGTCTACCCTTGGGTGCTAGGCTATCGCTACCACCCGATCATGTCCGCGGTCTTTCAATATCTGGACCTCGATCCCGCCGCGCGTCGGCCGTGACCGTCGCCTGGCCGGTGGCCTGGCGCCGGCGCGGCGCACGCCCGGCCGCCCAGCGTGTACCATCCCGGCTTTGCCGGAGACCCGCCCGCCGTGCCTGACGCACCGCCATGGATCGCCTCGGCGGCTTTGGCCGCGGTGCTTGGCGCCGCCCCAGTGTGCGCCGCCGACCCGTCCAAGGTGCTACATCTGGAGTTCTACGTCGCCGAGACGGGCTTCGACCCGGCGAAAGTCCAGGACTATTACTCGCAAGAAGTCAACGAGGCGATCTTCGAAACGCTGCTGACCTACGACTACCTGGCGCGGCCGGCGAAGCTGGTTCCGCGCACCACAGAGGCGCTGCCGATGGTGAGCGATCAGGCGCGCATGTACGTGTTCCGAGTGCAGAAAGGCATCTACTTCGCCAGCGATCCAGCGTTCAAGGGCAAGCGGCGCGAATTGACCGCCGAGGACTACGTCTACACGATCAAGCGTTTCAAGGACCCGGTCATTCACGCCCCCTACGAGAGCTTCGTTGACGGCATCGTCGGCCTCGAGGCGTTGAAGAAGGACGCCGAGAGGACCGGCAAGTTTGACTACGACCGCAAGGTCGAGGGGCTGCAGGCGCTCGATCGTTACACGCTGCAGGTGAAGCTCAAGGCCACCGACTACAGCTTTCCCTACCTCATTGCGATGCCGATCTTCGGCGCCGTCGCCCGCGAGGTGATCGAAGCCTACGCCGACGACACCAACGCCCATCCGGTCGGCACCGGCCCGTATCGGCTCCGACAGTGGCGGCGCTCCGCGAAGATCGTGCTCGAAGCCAACCCCGATTTTCGCGGCTTCGTTTGGTCGTTTCAACCCGGCTCCGACCCGGGCGACCGGCAGATTGTCGCCGCCATGCAAGGCAAGACGATGCCGCAGATCGGGGTGGTTGAGATCTCGGTCATCGAAGAGCAGCAGGCGGCGTGGCTGGCCTTCCAGAACGGGGAGCTCGACGTCCTCGATCTGCGCGAGCAGTTTGCGCCCATCGCGATTCCGGACGACAAGGTGAACGCCGCCCTCGCCGCCAAGGGGGTTCGGCTCGACCGGAGCACGGATCCGGACATCAACTACACCTACTTCAATATGACCGATCCGGATTTCGGCGGCTTCGCCAAGGACAAGATTGCACTGCGCCGCGCGATCTTCATGGCGTTCGACAACGCGGAATATATTCGCGTCATCCGCAAGGGGCAGGCAATGGAGGCGCAATTCCCGATCCCCCCGGGCGTGGTCGGGCACGACCCGACGTACCGGACGAGCCTGCCCTACGACCTCGAGCTCGCCAACAAGCTCCTTGACTTTTTCGGCTACCGGCGCGACGCCGATGGCTACCGGCGGTGGCCCGACGGGCGGCCGCTCCTATGGCACTACACCTCGACCCCGTCGTCGCGCGACCGCGAGCTCGACGAGCTGTGGCAGAAATCGGTTGAACGTATCGGCATCCGCGTCCAGGTCGACAAGAACAAGTTTCCCGAGGAGCTGAAGCGGGAGCGCGCCTGCCAGCTGCTGTCCCGAACCGCGTCCTGGATCGCGGACTATCCCGATGGCGACGACTTCATGCAGTTGCTCTACGGGCCGAACAGCCAGCAGAACAACAACGCCTGCTTCCAGATGCCGCAATGGGATCGGATCTACGAAAGAACGCGCGCGCTGCCGCCGTCGCCCGAGCGCGACCAGCTGTATCGCCAGCTCTGGCGCATGGCGGAGGTCAACGGCGTGTGGAAGCTCCACGACACCCGCTATCGCAACATGCTCGTCCAGCCGCGGGTCATCGGCTACAAGAAACATCCGATCCTGGCCGCCGAATTCGTGTATTACGATCTCAGCCCGGGGCGGGGGCAGCCGTGAGCAGGGCGGCGCGACATGGCCTTCCCGGGTGCGCACGGCACCGGGCGCCCGGGTTAGCATATGGCGCCTGACGCGGACGAGACCGCTGCCGGTGCGCGCGCCGGGTACCCGGCGCGCAGGAGGACCCGATGACCGCATACATCGTCCGACGCCTATGGCAAATGATCCCGACTCTGCTCGGGGTCATCCTGCTCGTCTTCATTCTCTTCAACCTGGTCGGCGGCGACCCGGCTTACGTGCTCGCCGGCAAGATCTCCAGCGCTGAGCAGATCGCCAACATCCGCAGGCAGCTCGGCATCGATCAGCCGTACTACGTGCAGCTATGGATCTTCATCAAGCAGGTGCTGACCGCCGATTTCGGCGCGAGCTGGAGCACCAACGAGGCGGTGTCGCACATCATGGCGACGCGCCTCGGCCCGTCGCTCACCGTGCTCATTCCGTGGCTCATCCTCTCGACCCTGACCTCGATCGGGCTCGCGCTCGCGGTCGCCTACGTGCGCGGCTCGCTTACGGATCGCGCGGTCATGATCTCGTGCACGATCGGCCTGTCGATCTCGATCCTGGTTTACATCATCGTCTTTCAGTACGTCTTCGCCTACAAGCTCGGCTGGTTTCCGGTGCAAGGTTGGGGCGACAGCTTCGGGGAGAACCTCGTCAAGTATTCCTCGCTGCCGATTCTCATCCTGCTGGTCGTGAGCATTGCCCCGGACCTGCGCCTGTATCGCACTTTCGTCCTCGATGAGATCAACCAGGATTACGTGCGCACCGCGCGCGCCAAGGGTCTGTCCGAGAACCGCATCATGTGGGTGCATGTGCTGCGCAACGCCTCGATCCCGATCATCACGCAGGTGATGTCGACCTTGCCCGGCCTGTTGATCGGCGCGTTCCTAGTCGAGCGCTTCTTTTCCATTCCAGGCATCGGTCGGGAGGTGATCCTGGCTGTCGAGCGCAGCGATTTTCCTGTGATCAAGGCCATAACCGTATACGTCGCGGTGGCGACCATGGTCTTCAATCTGCTGGCCGACCTCATGTACAAAGCGGTCGACCCGCGCGTGCAGCTTAAGTAGGGGCCGGCCATGCCTTACGACGCACCGCATGCCGTCTCGCCGGGTCTCTGGACGCTCGCCTGGAAGCGCTTGCGCCGCGACCGGGTGGCGATGGTCTCGCTCGCCGTCGTGGTCGCCTTCCTGGTGATGGTGCTGCTCTCGGCGACCGGGCTCATCGCCAAGGATTGGGCGAAGGAAGTCGGCGTGAACTACGCGCCGCCGAGCTTCCTCGGCCCGGCGGAGCCGGCGGCCGGTGCGCCTGCCGCACCCGCTGCGTCCTCGGCGGCAAGCGTCCCGGAAGGGCCCACGGAACTGCCGGTCGAGGACCCGCTCGCCGACGCGCTCGCCGCTATCCGCGGCGGTGCCACGGCGCCGAAGGCCGGCGCCGGCGTCGCTGCCGAGAGCAAGACCGTCGATCCCCTGGCCGACGTCATGGCCGAGATCCGCGGCAAAGAGGTCGAGAAAACGGCCGTCGAAGTGCGCGCGCCGACGTTGCCGCTGGGTGGCGACAAGTGGGGCCGCGATGTCCTGAAGAAGGTGATCAAGGGCTCGCAGACCTCGATTCTGGTCGGCCTCGCCTCCGCCTTCGTCGCCACCCTGCTCGGGACCGTGGCCGGCGCCTTGGCCGGCTACTACGGCCGATGGATCGATGACTTCCTCAACTGGTTCTACAGCATTTTTACCGCGATCCCGTACCTGCTGCTGATTCTCGCCGTCGCCGCGGTACTGCAGCAGAAGGGGACGTTGACGATCATCCTGATTCTGGGGCTGACCGGCTGGACCGGAACCTTCCGCTTGATCCGCGGCGAGTACCTCAAGCACAAGGGCCGCGAATACGTGCAGGCCGCCGACGCCATCGGCGCATCCAATGCGCGCCGGATGTTCGTACACATCTTTCCGAACATCAGTCACGTGGTCCTGGTACAGCTGTCGATCTATACCGTCGCGTTCATCAAGTCGGAGGTGATCCTGTCGTTCCTCGGCTTCGGCGTGCCGGTCGATGTCGTCTCGTGGGGCTCGATGCTGAACGAGGCGCAGAATGAACTGATCCTGGGCAAATGGTGGCAGCTGGCCGCGGCCGGGACGGCCATGGCGGTGCTCGTGACCGCCTTCAGCCTGTTTACCGACGCATTGCGCGATGCGCTCGATCCGAAACTGAAGTGAACGACCGTACCCGTCGCTCATAGCCCGCCCGCCGGAGAGCCCGCCCGCCATGGAACCCCTCCTTTCCGTCCGCAACCTGCGGGTGACGTTCCGCCTCGACAAGGACACCGCGTTCGAGGCGGTCAAGGGAGTGAGCTTCGACATTCCTAAGAATGCCACGGTCGCGCTGGTCGGCGAGTCGGGGAGCGGCAAATCGGTGACCTCACTCTCGATCTTGGGGCTGCTGCCCAAGGAGAACGCGCTGGTGCTGCCCGGCAGCGAGATCCGTCTACGGCGGCCGCAACCTGCTCGAACTCGATGCGACGGAGCTGCGCAAGCTGCGCGGCGCCGACGTCTCGATGATCTTCCAGGAGCCGATGACCTCGCTCAACCCGGTGTTCACGGTCGGCTACCAGCTCGGCGAAGTCCTGCAGCTGCACAGGGGCCTGTCGCCGCGGCAGGCCAAGGAACGCGCCATCGCGCTGCTGGACGAGGTTGGCATCCCCGATCCGGCGTACAAGGTCAACGCCTTTCCCTCGCAGATGTCGGGCGGACAGCAGCAGCGGGTGATGATCGCCATGGCGATCGCTTGTGAACCCAAGCTGCTCATCGCCGACGAGCCGACCACTGCGCTCGATGTGACGATCCAGAAGCAGATCCTCGACCTGGTCGCCGACCCTGCAGAAGAAACACCAGATGTCGGTACTGTTCATCACGCACGATCTGGCCGTCGTAGGCGAGATCGCGGACTACGTCGTGGTCATGCGCAACGGCGAGATCCGCGAGCAGGGTCCCGCGAAGGCCGTGTTCCAGGACCCGCAGGATGCGTACACGAAGGCGTTGCTGCAATGCCGCCCGCGCCTGGACCGCCGTCCGGTGCGGCTGCCGGTGATCGAGGATTTTATGGACGGTGGCGCGCACGCGATGAACCTCGACGAGCGCAAGCGCGGCGTCGTTTCCTCCGACCCGATCATTCTCGACGTGCGCAACCTGGGCAAGGACTTCTACACCCGCGAGGGCCTGTTCGGCCAGCGTCGGTTTCAGGCGGTCAAGGATGTCTCCTTCCGGCTGCCCAAGGGCAAGACACTGGGACTCGTGGGCGAGTCGGGTTCAGGCAAGACGACCGTCGGCCTGACGCTCATGCGCCTGCACGAGGCATCCACGGGCGAGGCGCTGTTCGAGGGTCGCGACATCCTGTCGATGTCGGCGCGCGAGTTTATGGCCTACAAGCGGCGCATCCAGATCATCTTCCAGAATCCGTATGCGTCGCTCAATCCGCGCTTTATTATTGGCCAGATCCTGACCGAGCCGATGATGATTCACGGCATCGGCTCCTCGGCCCAGGAGCGCACCGACCTTGCCTTCGAAATGCTGCACAAGGTCGGCCTGGCGGAGGTTTCGTTCTACAAGTATCCGCACGAATTCTCCGGCGGCCAACGCCAGAGAATCGCGATCGCGCGCTGTCTCACGCTCAAGCCGGACATCCTCATCTGCGACGAATCGGTATCCGCGCTCGACGTGTCGGTGCAGGCGCAGGTGCTCAACCTGTTACAGGATCTCCAGGACGAGTTTCACCTCTCTTATATCTTCATCTCGCACGATCTCGCGGTGGTGAAATACATCTCGGACGAGGTCATGGTGATGAACCAGGGCGAGATCGTCGAGATCGCTAACTCCGACGAAATCTACCGGCATCCGCAGCATCCCTATACCAAGAAGCTGCTCTCCGCGATACCCAAGGGCTGGCACCACGGTACCGGTTGACGCGGCGCCGCTGGCGCACGCGCGCGCAGTCGGTTGCGCTACAAGGTAAATGCCATATCGCGCACGACCGCGCCCGGCAGCCGCATGCTGCTGACGTTGCGTTCGCGATAGGTGTCGCCGTTGACCAGCAGCTCGCGTTCGGCAGTAAGTCCAACCAGTTGCTCGCCGAGCAGACGGAACACGCTGTCGTCGAAGCGCATGACGTCGACCGGGGCCACTATCTTGCCCGCCTCGACCCAGAACGAGGCGAAGCGCGTCATCCCGGTCAGCCGGCACGCCGGCCGGTCGGAGAAGTTCAGATACCAGAGGTTGCCGATGTAGAGCCCTTCGTCGAGGGCGGCCAGCGCATCGGTGGTCGCGAGATCGCCCGCCGCCATGTCGAGCGACTCGGGCGTCTCTCCCGCATTGGCGCCGTTCTGCAGCAGCGCGAATTCCCGGGCGGTGCGGGGGCTGACCAGCGAGCCGACGAGCTCCCCGCCACGGACCAGCGGCACTGCCGCCGGTCGCGCAAACCCCTCGTCCTGAAATCCCGGCGCCACGCCCTCGGCGGTGTTCTCGACGAAGGCGACCGATGGATCGAGCGCGGCGGCGCGGTCTTTGAGCCGGAACAGGCAGCTCTGCCGGGTCTCCAGCGCCCGCCCTGAAAAGCCTCCCCAGCACAACATGCCGGCGATCTCCTCCATGGCCGTCGGAGTGAGATAGGCGCGGTAGCGCCCGGGCTTGAGCGACCGGGACGGTCGGGCGAGCAGGGCGAGCCGCTCCC
Organism: uncultured beta proteobacterium; assembly: GCA_963777455.1. Lineage (GTDB taxonomy): Bacteria > Pseudomonadota > Gammaproteobacteria > Burkholderiales > Casimicrobiaceae > PALSA-1003. The sequence goes on along the minus strand of CAVZQQ010000004.1, from coordinate 189,934 downwards.
GGGCGTCGGCCATTTTGGTGGCAAACACCTCCGGGGCCCAGGCAAAGCCACCGTATACCGTCTTCACCGCCTTGTCGGCGCGGTGATAGAGGCTCCACTGCAGATTGAACGAGCGCACCTCGTGCCAGTTGCGTTGCCCGAGCGAATTGGCGAAGCCGCGATAGACCGGGCCGCCGGCGTAGATGCCGACCAGATCCCGGTCGTCAGCCGCGGCCAGAACCGTCTCGACGATCTCCTCGGCCGCAGGCAACGCGGAGTCGGCAACCACCCGACTGGTCTTTACGTCCGTGGCAAAACTAAGATGCGGGTCCTCGGGCAGGACCGCCACGGTGGCCCGCAACCGGGTGAGCGCGTCGGCGATGACTCCACGATCCTGGCCAAGATCGCCGGACACGGTCAGACACTGCTCGGCATGGCGCTGTCCGGCGATGAGGTGCAGCCGCAGGTAGCACTGGGTGACGGTGCCCGGCTGGCGCACTTTGCCCCGGTTGAGGCGCACAAAATCGGAGGTCTCTGCGTCCAGGCGACAGGTGTAGATCTCGCCCCCGGCGAGCGACCGGTCGAGCAGAGCCGCGACGTCGCGGAAATAGGCCTCGAGGTTAGGGGCGCTCATGCGGCATCTCCACCAAAGACGTCGACTGCAGTGAAGACGCAGGCGGGCGAGGCATGCCCGACGCGGATCACCTGCGAGGGCTCGCCCTTGCCGCAATAGGGTGTGCCGAGCACCTGCACCGTGGCGGCGTTGCCAACCCGGGCGAGGCTGCGCCAGAAGTTGGCCGAGATGCCACGGTAATTGGGGTTTTTGACCACGGCGGTCAGTTTGCCGTCCTCGATCCGCTGGCCCCATTCGCACCCGAACTGAAACTTGTTGCGCGAATCGTCGATCGACCAGGAGCTGTTGGTGGCCATCAACACACCGCGCTCGATGCCGCCGATCATGTCCTCGAGGCTCGCGTCGCCCGGCTCCAAGTTGATGTTGGCCATGCGATCGATCGGCGGCCGGTTCCAGTTGTCGGCACGCGAGTTGGCCACGCCGGGCAAACCCGCGCGCGCCTGCGAGATCGCGCCGCCGAGCGGGCGCTCCAGGATCCCGTTGCGGATCAGATACGCTTTCTCTGCCCGAGTCCCATCGTCGTCGAAGGCGTAGCTCGCGAGTTCCTCAGGACGCGTCGGATCGAAGCAGATGTTGAGCAGGTCCGAGCCGTAGCGGTAGGTCCCGAACATGTCGAGGGTGACGAAGCTCGTGCCGGCAAAATTGCGTTCGTCGCCAAGGATGCGGTCGAGCTCGAGCGGATGGCCGATCGATTCGTGGATCTGCAGGACCATCTGGTCGGCCAGGAGCAGCAGGTCCATGGTGCCGCTCGGGCAGTTGGGCGCGAGCAGCAGTTGCAGCGCCTCCTCGGCCATCCGCCGGCCGCTGCCAACAAACCCGAAACGCTCGAGCATCGCCTCGCCGCCCTGCTGCGCCAGGCCGCGGTAGCCGTTGAGGGTGCGCGTCTGGGTGTCCCCGTCGGCATGGGCGGTCACCGACATGCCCGGCATGACGAAACGAAAGCGCTGGGTCACGTCGCCGCCCGCACTGGTAAGGTACCGATGTTCGGCGACGCGCGTCTCGACGGTTGCTTCCCAGTCCACGATGCGCGGATCGCCGCCGGCATGGCGCGACTCCTCGCCCAGCAGGTCATACCAGTCGCGCTGCGACCACCCCGGAAGGTCGGCCTCCGGCGAGGCGTAGGTGCCGCGTGGCGCCGGCTTGGGCAGCGCGCCAAAATCGATCAGCGAGCGGGCGGCGCCGGCGCGCGCCCAGCCGGTGGCGCGGTCAAGCGCCGCCTGCAGGCCGGCCGGCGACAGGTCGCTGGTCGCCGCATAGCCGCTGCCGCGGCCGGCGTAGACGGTCAGCATGGCGCCGCGATCGGTGAGCAGGGCCGGCGGCTGCGCCACATCCTTGCGCACGGCATAACTCTCGGCACGCTCGTCGATGAACCGTAGCGACCAGAAATCAGCGTCGCAGGAAAGTTGCCGGAACGCGGCGGCTATGGGATCAGTCAAGGGATTCCTGTAGGCAGGCGACTCCGCGCCGGGGCGCGATGCCGCCAAAAAACTCTAATTATCGCCCGAGCCGGGCGGTTTTAGCCAATGCTGCGGTGCACCGGAGAGTGCGGTGTCCCCAGCGGGCTGAGCTGCCAGGTGCGTTAGCGCTGCCCCGGTGAGGCGGGTGATGCGCCAATCGGGCAACACGGTTGCCCCCAGCGCCCGGTAGAAGCCGATCGCCGCCTCGTTCCAGTCGAGCACTGCCCATTCGAAGCGGCCGCAGCCGCGCGCTGCGGCGATGCGGGCAAGGTGGATAAGCAAGGCTTTCCCGTAGCCTCGGCCGCGATAGGCCGGCTCGACGAATAAATCCTCGAGATACAGTCCTTTGCGGCCAAGAAAGGTCGAAAAGTTGTGGAAAAACAGGGCGAAGGCAACGGCCCGGTCCGCTTCCTTGCCGACCAGCACCTCGATCCCGGGCGAGGGCCCGAACAACGCCGCGTGCAGACTGTCCTCGGTCGCCACGCACAGGTGCGAGAGCTGTTCGAAGTCGGCCAAGGCCCTGATCATCGCTACAACTGCCGGGACGTCGCCTGGCCCAGCCGGGGCAATGTGAAATCGCGGGGGGGAAGCCATGACCCTCAGCTCGGCGGCCCGCGCCGGCGCGCACAGCCCGGATGCGCCAGTGCGGGGCGCCGCGGCCCAACGCGTGCCGACCGCCAGCGCCGCGCCGGAGCGCGCAGCGGGAGCAAGTGCGCGACCGGCGTGTCGCGCGGCAGCACTATTGGCAGATTTGCAACAACTTTGATGGGTTGGATTCTACCAGCGCATTATTTTGTTGCAGCCTGATTTCAGTCTGCTGTAGTGTTGGATCACTAGTTCTGCCGCAGGGGATTGTACTTCTATTCGTTTCTTTTCTGAGGGGTACCGAAATCATGAAATTTCCACAAAAGAAAATTGCAGTCGCCCTGGCCTACGCGCTAGGTTTCGGCGGCGCGGCGGGGCTGCTCACTTCCGCGCCTGCCTTGGCGCAAACGACTCCCGACACGTCGCAAGGCAAGATCAAGGTCGAGGTGACCGGGTCGAACATCCCGCGCCTCGAGGGCGAAGGCGCGGTACCGCTGCAGGTTATCACGCGCGATGACATTGATCGCAGTGGTGCGCAAACCACCATGGAGTTGTTGGACTTGATCTCCGCCAACAACAGCTTGGGATCGATCGGCCTTCCCATCGTCATCGGCGCCACCACTTTCAGCAACCAGACCGCCTCCTTGCGCGGCTTGGGCGGCAACGCGACGCTGGTGCTGGTCAACGGCAAGCGCCTCGGGGCGTTTGCCGGCGGCATCACCGGTACGGAAGGCACGAACCTCGCGAGCATCCCGTTCGCGGCGATCCAGCGCGTCGAAGTGTTGTTGGACGGCGCGTCCGCGATCTACGGCGCCGACGCGGTCGGTGGTGTGATCAACTTCATCATGCGCGAGGACTACCAAGGGGCGGAAGCGACGCTCTGGGGCGGCACGCCGACCCAAGGCCACGACGGCCGGCAATACCAGGTTTCGGCCACCGGCGGTTTCGGCAGCCTGGCCAAGGACAAGTACAACGTCTTCGGGTCGTTTAACTATCAGGAACAGAAGCCCTTCTACGACGTCGATCGCGGCTATTCGAACACGAGCTACATCCCCTCCATTGGATACAACTCGACGTCGGGCCAGACGTTCCCGGGCTACATCTCAACCGGTGGCATCGGCAACACCACGTACCCGAACTGCGCACCCTCGGTCGCGATCGGCGGCCGTTGCCGCTATGACCCGAATTCGCAACCTGGGGTCGAGTCGATACCGGAGACCAAGCAGTTCAACTTCTTCGGCGCCGCGCGCTACCAGATCAACAACGACTGGCAGGCGTACATCACCGGCTTGTACGCGCAGACGAAGAACGAATTCATCATCCAACCGGTGCCGCTCTCGGACCAGATCGCCACGATCGTCACGCCGACCGGCGCGGCCAACATCCTGCTGCCGCCGACCAGCCCGTACTACCCCACGGCGGCAGCCATCGCCGCCGGTGTTAACGGGCAGCCGCTCAACGTGCGCTGGCGCTGCTACCCGTGTGGCAATCGCGACACGGAGGACACCAACGATTCGTACCAGGTCGTTGCCGGCGCCAAGGGCACGCAGTGGGGCTGGGATTTCGACGGATCGTTCAACTACAGCCAGAACACCTTCAAGGAGGTCACGAAGGGGGGCTTTCCGATCTATACGCAGATCCTGCCGCTCCTGAACAGCGGCAACATCGACCTGCTCAGTGGGTCCCTTCCGGCCAGCCAGACCCAAGCTCTTGCGGCGACCGATTTCAATGCCGAGACGGCCTCTGGCAAGCTGCACCAGTACGGCATCGACCTCAAGGGGTCGGCCGATATCTACCAGTTGCCGGCGGGCCCCCTGTCGGCCGCGGTGGGCGTCCAGACGGCCAATTCAGGCCTGTCGCAGACCTACAATCCATTCCTGCAAACCGGGGATGTATCAGGCTATGGCGGCAACTTCCTGGACGTCGATCATTCGCGCACGCAATACGCCGTATTTGGCGAAATTGTCGTACCGATCATCAAGAATCTTGAGGCTGACGGCGCCGTCCGCTACGACCATTACAGCGACTTCGGCAACACCACCAATCCGAAGATAAGCCTACGCTGGCAAGCCGCGAACTGGCTGTTGCTGCGGAGTTCGTTCGACACCGGGTTCCTCGCGCCCACGTTGTACGAGTTGTGGGTGCCGCAGACCCAGGGTCTGTCGTCGCCGGGTGTTTCCGACCCGCTGCGCTGTCCCAACCCCAACGGACCGGGGGCCGGCAACAATCCCGACTGCAACACGCAGTACTCGGCGATCTTTGGCGGGAACCCGAGCCTCAAGCCCACTACGTCAAGCCAGTGGTCGGTCGGCGGGGTATTCTCGCCCTACGCCGGTGTTTCGTTTGGCGCCGACTACTTCCAGCTTCTGCTGTCGAATATCGTCGCCACCGGGGTTCCGATCGGCACGATCCTGAACCCGCAGTTCTATCCCACGTACTCCTACCTGGTGACCCGTGCGTCGAGCTGCGTCGGCGGTCAGCCCTGCCCGATCACGGACATCAACCAGCAATTTGCCAACTTTGGCAAGAACCGGATCCAGGGTGTCGACGTCAATGTGCAGCTGACCTCGCCAGTGACCTCGGTTGGCCGCTTCAAACTCGTGGTCACGGGGACCTACTACACGCGCTACGATACCCAGAACCCGGACGGCACCTATAGCAGCATCATATCGAACACGTATGGCGAAAGCGTCACTGGCGTGACTCCGCGCTGGAAGAGCTACATCCCAGTTACCTGGAATTTGGGGCCGTGGGAGGCGACGATCGCCAACACGTATGCGAGCGGTTACATCGACGACAACACGGATCAGAACGGGAATCTACGCAACGTGCCCCCCGTTACCCTTTGGGACGCGCAGGTCTCCTACTCGGGATTCAAGAACTTGACGCTGACCCTTGGCATGAAGAACGTGTTGAATACCAATCCGCCGCTGACCAATCAAAACAACACGTTCCAGGCCGGCTACGATCCGTCGTATTGGGATCCGCGCGGACAGTTCCTCTACGGTTCGATCAAATACACATTCAAATAGACGCAAAATCTCAGTCATCCTTCCCTGGGGCCTTCGGGCCCCAGTTTTTTTGCCTCGCCGTACCGGGGAGCATCGCTCCGCAAGGGGAGCGGGCGTTGTTCGACCGCAGGCTGGGCGAACGCCCCGGGGCGCCGCCGGCTGGCGTTCGGGTCAGAGGCTCGGGGCAGCTCTAGTTAGCGGTAGGTCGACCAACTGACGTTAGCGCGGCCAAGCTGGGTTTGGACTTGATGGCAGGTCCAGTCCCGAGACTTGGGACTGGGTGCACGGGTCCCGTGGGCAGTGGCCACCCGGCTTCAATCCCGCTTCGCGCGGGACCGTCCCTCGGTCAATTCAACGGGCTGCTATTAAGGCAAGAGGGCCCATGGGGCCCTCTTGCCTTCTATCCGCTAGCGCCCCGGGCGGGGCAATTACTTGGCAGCCACCACGGTAGAACCACACCCGGCGATGGGTTCAACGTAGTCAATCACCGGCTCAAAGGTGGGCCGGACCCGGTTGTCGAACTGGGCATTGACGTAATAGCGTTTGCAGGGCTCCATGTTGATGGTTATGGTGTTGAGATTACCACCACCGCGCTGCCGGTACGGGCCCTGGATCAAGACAACGTGCGTCCCTGGCTCGAGTTTGATCGGGTAGGTCGGGTACGCCGATTGGTCGTCAACCTTCTCGATAATCGCCGGCTTGCGGTTCAACATGGTGAGATTATCGAAGCGATTCCCGGAGAGCTCGCTCCACGTCGGACCCCACGTCTGGCAGCCCGCGGCTGCCAGGGTCGCGACGGCGGCAGCAATCTGGATCAGAGTTTTGGTCATGTCTCGGCCCCTTTCATGTCATCAGTGTTCAGTCAATGAAGCAGCCAACCGCGCAAAATTCCCGACGGCCCGTCTGCCTGCCTAGCGTCTGCGCCTATTCCAGCTACAAAGATACTCCGCCCGGCGCGAGGCTGCTACTGGGCCGTGGACGCAACCCCACTTTGAGTGGGGCCGCCACACCGGCTGGAAGTTCCACACAAGGTGTATCAAAATGCAGCCTGCCCGAGACCGCCGGTCCGGCTCCACGGGCGTGAAAATATGCTAAAACGACCCGCTGGGAGCAGCTTGGCCAGACGGGCCCCTTGGGAAAGCAGGTCGCCGCTAGCGGGCGCAGACATGGGCGGCCGGCCCCGGGGCCCCGCGGTTTTGCCTCAAATGCACTGCCGCGCGCTGACTCTCGCAGGGCAACCAATCTGAACCATGCAGTGCTCAATTGACCGCAACCGACATCGAGGAAAACCGATGAAGAAATACCTGGCTGCCATCCTGGTCGCCGCAGCAGTGCTTGCGGCCCCATCCGCCCGGGCCGAAGACAAGGTCGCCGACGTTACCGACATGCAAGCACTGCGTACGGCGGTCAGCACCGACAAGAAAGCCTTGGTGGAATCGACGCTCCAGCTGACCCCCGCCGAGGCAAAGAAGTTCTGGCCGCTCTACGATACCTACCAGCGGATGCTCGACATGACCGGTCGGCAGCGCAACGTCATCTTGGTAAGCTTGATTTCCCTGGACAAGCCGCTTTCCGACCTCTATGCCCGGAATCTCGCCAACGGGCTGATCGCGGCCGACGAGGCGGAACTCAAAGCCCGGCGCACGCTCCAGAACAAGGTGATGAAGGCATTGCCGGCGAAGAAGGCTGCCCGTTACCTACAGCTCGAATCGAAGATCCGCGCGGTTCAGGCCTACGACATCGCGTCGACCATTCCCCTGGTTAAGTAGAGTGCCCGACGGCTCCGCCGGCGGGCGCGGGCAGCCCACCAGGCTGACGCTGCGCCTGGACCGATTTGGTGCCGCTCAAGGCGTCCTGGCGGACTTCTGGGCCCAGAACACGTAGGTCCCGCTGAACGTACTCGGATACTGGGTCTCGAAGTCATTCCAGCGATCGAAGTCGGTCATCGACGCGTCCTGTGGAAAGGTCTGCCGGTAGCGCCTGATCACCTGAGGTTCCAGCAGAAACCCGATGAACCCCAAACCGAGTTCGGTAAGCATTGCCCGGAGCTGGGGCAGCGTGAAGCGATGCTCCTGAACGTGGAACAGCAAATCGCGACATTCACTGATCGCATAGAAATCTCGGAATAGCGTCAGTTGCCTAAACAGCGTGCCGTTGTCCAAGGCAATCAGATCCTGGCGGCAGCGGCGAATGTCTTGCGCGGTCGAGGCATATCCCCCTTCGGCGATGTACTTTCTTGCGGCCACCACCGACTGACGGGCCCGCTCGCTGTAGAAGCCCAGCAGCATCAATCCGGCCGGCCGCAGAAGCGAGAGGAGCTCGCGCCAGCCCGCCATCGGGTCGGCCAGATGGTGCAGCACGCCGACCGATACGATGATGTCAAACGTGCGCCCGATCGACCCGAGTTGCGTGATGTCGCCCTGCGCATACTCGATGTTCTGCAGGCCGCGCTCGTTGCTCTTTCTCTGGGCATAGCAGAGGCTCGACAGGCTGAGGTCGACCGCCAGCACGCGCGCCTTGGGGAACTGCTGCGCGGTTTCGATCGATTCCTGGCCGGTGCCGCACCCGGCAATCAGAATGTCGAGGTCGCCGCTCTGGTTAAAAGCCCGAAACGAGGCGAAGGGAAATTGGTGACGCAGGTAGCCGTCAAGCGTGCGGGATTGACCCGCCGGCGGCAATTTGATCCAGCGCGGGTAGGGGTTTTCCTCGTACTGTTGCCGAACCCGATTCGACACCCCGTCTGCGATCGTGGTCAGTCGGCGCATCCCGTCGCGATTACGACGCTCTTCCAAGGGCTCCGCGATCTGTTGCACGAGCAGTGCCCGAATCGGGTCCGGCCAGGATCGCAGCAAGAGCGGGTCGGCGCAGGAAAGCGACCACAGCGGAAAATAGGCGGCGACAGCCACCGGCCACAAGGCGGGAGCAGCCTCCCCTGCCTGCACGGCGGCGACGAGTCGCTCTTGCAGTGACTGCGCTCGTTCGAGTTCTTCGTCGGTATAGGAAAAGACGAATTCATTGACGAAGCACTGGCGTGCCACGGCGCAGTAGAAGCCAAGACTCGGGTCTTCCGCCTGCGCGTCGGTGGCCGCCTGCCGCCGTAGCGAGCAGCGCGTGCCGGACCATGGTCAGCAACCGCTCCAGGCCGAGCTCGCACACGTGGGCGTTTTCCAGCAAGGCTCGAAGCACCGGATCATTCGCCAGGCGGTCCAGACCGGAAGGGCCGAATAGCTCGCCGCCGGGAAGTCGGGTAGGCCAGGCACGGGTTGCGCGCTCGACGCATTCCCGGATGCCGCGGTCGAGCATGATGAGCCGGATGCTTACGTCAACCAGGTCACCGGGCCTGGCCCATGGCTCGGACAGGGCGCGGACGACGAGGCGGCGCAGATCCGCATCGACCTGAACGAAATCGAGGTTCCTGAGGCAGCGAACAAAACTGGTCTTAAATTCGCGCCGTCTCCTTCAGTGCGAGCGCGCGCCGGCAACTGTCCACCGCCACGCTGACCATCCCCCGATCGTTGAGCGCATTACCGAGGTTGTTGAGTGCCTCTGCAAAGTCCGGCCGGAACGAGAGTGCCTTGCCGTAGCTGGCGATGGCGTCGTCGAGCTTGCCTTGGGCAGCAAGCGCGTTGCCGAGATCGTGATAGGCCTCGGGATAATTCGGCTTGAACTGGATTGCCTTGCGATAGCAAGCCATCGCCGCATCCAGGTTGCCGCCAACCTGGAGCACGAGGCCGCGGTTGTAGTGTGCCTCCGCGTAATCCGGCTTGCACGCGAGCGCCTTGTGCGTAGCAGGCGTGCGCCTCCTCCAGATCGGCCCTGCTGCTGGAGCACTGTTCCCAGGTTGTTGTGCAACTCGGCACGATCCGGAGCGAACGAGAGCGCCTTGTGGTAGGAGGCGATCGCTTCATCCAGCTTGCCCTGGTCCTTGAGCGCGTTCCCAAGGTTGAAGTGCAGGTCAGAGGACTCCGGTTCGAATGCCAGCGCCTTGCGATAGCTGGCGACCGCCGCGTCGAGGTTGCCCTGCCGCTGGAGCACCGTTCCCAGGTTGTTGTGGGCGTCGGCGAAATCCGGCTCGATCCAAAGCGCTTTGTTGTAGGCCGCTAACGGCTTCGACCAGCCTGCCTTGAGCCTGCAGCGCGTTGCCGAGGTTGAGGTGGTAATTGGGATCGGACGATTTTATGCTGATCGCCCTTTCAATCAGTTCAATGGCCATCTCGGTCTTCCCTACTTGATAGGCGATCAATCCCAATAGGTGCAAGGCATCGGGGTGATTCGGAGCGATTTGCAGGACTTGCCGGCAGCAAGCCTCGGCTTGAGGCAAGCGCCCCGACTGCACGTGCCGCACTGCGGCCTGGATGGTGGCGGGGACCGACTGCGCCCCTTGCTCGCCAACCACCTGCACGCCCTCGGACTGGATACAGCAATTTTTGTATCGCTTGCCACTCCCACACGGGCACGGAGCATTACGGCCGGTTTTTTTCATTCCCATTTCAGTTTGAAAAGCGCAGTCGATCGGCTTTAGTCAATGGATGGTCATTGGCTCGCGCCCGCACCAGGCACGCCACAATCCTTGGGAAGGCGGTCTGCGGGCTCGCAGATAACGGAGGGCAGCGTGGAGATGCGGGCGCTTCCGCCGCCCTCCAGCTGCCAGGCCACGGCGTTCGAGACAATCGGTGCGGCTAGATTACTCGATTTTTGTGCGCCGTTGGCGGGCCGGGGTTTGACCCGCGCGGAGCCCCATCAGGGCGCCGTTGCGTGTAACGCCAATCCGGCGAGCTCTGAGGGGCACTATCCAACACGGTCAGGAAGCGCAGGAACGATGGCCACCGGCCCCATCATTGGGCCAGTCCCGCACTGCATGGATTCAGCCGAGGCAGGGTGCCTTGGCCGATGCGGTCGTCGCGGGTGCGACCGGCGGCGCGGCGGGTGGCCGGAATGCATCCAGCCGGGACCCGACGGCCGCGCCTGCCTTAGCCCTGTTGTTTGCGCTTCGCTTGGATGTGCGGATTTGCGTCTGCGGCAACGTTCGGTTCGCGCACCGCGGTGACCTCGATGCGCAGCCGCCCGTCGCCATCGTGGCCGTCGAGGCGGCTGGCGAAATTGCCGCAGGGCGCAACGCAGGTTGCCGGGCGTCATCGTCGCTGGGACGACCAGCAACAAGCCGAGGCCAAGCACCGTCAGGGCCACGGCAGCCGAGCCGAAGCGCGACGCGGTGGCTCGAGGTCTCGTAGTTTTCATAGTGGTTCATGGTCTGTCTCCTGAGTGGCTTTCCGGTTCTTGGATGCGATGTATCGGCAATCCGGATTCACGCCGGCGTTCGGTCGGTGGCGCGCGCCGTGCTCGTTTCAGGGCCGAACCGTACGCCGAGGGCCTGACCGCCTCAACGCGCAGGCGACGCAACGGCCAAATCGGCGGGCAAAACCGCCAATCCGGGCGATGAAACGCAACCAGACACGGCCTTAAACGGTGCGTCGAGGGCCGGCGCGCCCCGGAGGAGTGCAGGCATGCGAAACGCGGGGATTCGAGCGCCGTATCATTTCGCCCGCATCCACCCTTGCAAATGCGCCGTAAATCCTTTAGCTGCCTGCGTCATGGAAAGAGGCTTCGAATGGACTTTTTTAATCTTTTTTGTGTACAATCCTGCGACTTTCCGGGCACAGTATTGCCGTGCCATGATGCTGGGCCGGACGGGGGCGGGTCGACGCATCTTGGCGTCGTCTGCGCGCGACACGAGGCTGCGCCGCGCAGTGGGTTCTCGGAATCGACTAGGGGGAGTCCTTCTTCGCCTTTCAGCTTGACCCCACGAACTGGCAACTGGGCCGCATTTCAGGCGGTTGGCCGCGCCGGCGGGGGTATCCGCGTTTTGCTTGCTACGCATCGGAATAGGCCAAACCGCCCCATGTCTGAGTCAACGACCCTTTCTTTGCTGGGAGACAACATGCTCAAGATGACCCGTTTAGCCGCGTTGGCAGCGTTCGTGCTCGTTGCCATTGCGGCAACGGTCGGTCCGGTCGCGCGGGCGCAGGGCCAAGCGCGCCCCGTCGGCCCACACCCGCTGCACCCGCCGCTGCCGCGCGCACCGGCGACGGCCCCAGCCGCCCCCGCCGCCCCGGCTCCTGTGAAAACCACCGAAATGGTCGACAACCCGTACGGACTCCAGGCGTTGTGGCAGGGCGGTGACCTCGTCGCCCGGATCACCCTGGCGATCCTGGTCATCATGTCCGTGGGCAGCTGGTACGTCATCGTGACCAAGGTCTACGAGCAAGCCAAGATGGGTGCGCAAGCACGGACGGCGGAGAAATCGTTCTGGAAGCGCGCCGTCGGTGCGCAAGGGGGCTGAAGAACTGAAGACCGGCAGCCCGTTTCGCTTCATCGCCGAGTCCGGGCTGGAGGCGACCTCCACGCACACCGGGCTCTCGGCGCGGTCGACCTCAACACCTGGATTAGCATGTCGATCCAGCGTGCGATCGAAAATGTGCAAAGCCGCATGCAGGACGGCCTGGCCTTCCTGGCCACCGTGGGCTCGACCGCGCCGTTCGTGGGCCTGTTCGGCACGGTCTGGGGCATCTACCACGCCCTGACCGCGATCGGCATCGCGGGCCAGGCATCGATCGACAAGGTGGCCGGTCCGGTGGGCGAAGCGCTGATCATGACCGCGATGGGTCTGGCCGTGGCGGTCCCGGCGGTGCTGGGCTATAACTGGCTCATCCGCCGCAACAAAAACGCCATGGACCAGGTGCGCAGCTTCGGCGCCGACCTGCACGCGGTGCTGCTGAGCGCGCCGAAGACCGCGTCCGCACGCGAGGGCCTAGATCATGGCCATGGGTGTCGGCCCATCGGTCGATGACGAGGAAGTCGTCTCGACCATCAACACCACGCCGCTCGTCGATGTGATGCTGGTGCTGCTGATCATCTTTCTGATCACCATCCCGGTGGTCACGACCTCGATCCCGGTGCAGCTGCCCAAGGAGCGCAACGAGATCCGCGAGACCAAGCCGGAGAACATCACCCTGTCGGTCGACAAGGATGACCACATCTACTGGAACGAGTTGCGCATCGACACCACGACCGCGCTCATCGACCGGCTGAAGAAGATCGCCGTGCTCACGCCGCAGCCGGAGGTGCAGATCCGCGGCGACGGCGGCGCGATGTACGCCGGCGTCGGGCGGATCATCTATGCCTGCCAGCGAGCCGGGATCTCGAAGGTCGGCTTCATCACCGAGCCGCCGCCGCGCGACGGCACCTGAGTTGAGTTCGAGCGCTATTTTTCGAGGAACGCATCATGGCCATGAACGTGGGCGCCCCCGGCAAGACGGACGAGCCGGAAGTCATGATCGACATCAACACCACGCCGCTGATCGACGTGATGCTGGTGTTGCTGGTCATGCTCATCATCACCCTGCCGATCCAGCTGCATGCGATCAACCTCAACATGCCGACCGGCAATCCACCGCCGCCGCTGGTCCTGCCGCAGATCGTCAAGATCGACATCGACAGCAACGGGGTGACCTACTGGAATGGCGAGGTGGTGCCGGATCGGAAGACGCTGGAAGACAAAATCCGGGAGGCCGCCGCGACGCAGCCCCAGCCGGAGGTGCACCTGCGCCCGGACAAGGCATCCCGCTACGCGGTGGCCGCCGGCGTGATGGCCTCGGCGCAGCGGCTGGGCCTCACCAAGATCGGCATCGTCGGCAGCGAGCAGTTCGTCGAGGACTAGCGCGCGGCGCGAACGCGGCGCGTGCCACCGGGAGTCAAAAGGCAATGGATTTCGCACGCCAACAGAGAGACCCGACCCGGCACCTGATCGGCATCTCGGTCGTCGTTCTGCTCCACGTGATCGTGATCTACGCGCTCCTGACGGGCATGGCGCGCAACGCGATCGAGGTGATCAGGAAGCCGCTGACGGCCACCATCGTCGAGGAGATCAAGGTCCCGCCGCCGCCGCCGCCGCCGCCGAAGAAGATCGAGATACCGAAGACGCCGCCGCCGCCGGAAGTCTATGTGCCGCCGCCGGACATACCGGTGCCGGAGCCGCCCACGGCGCCCGTCATCGCGGCCGTGACGGCGACCCCGCCGATCGCTCCACCGGTCATCGCGCCGCCGGCACCGCCGGCGCCGCCGGCACCGAAACCGGCGGTGCGCAAAGGGATCACCCCGATCTACCGGGTGGAGCCGGTCTATCCGCGCGAGGCGATTCGGGCAGGCATAACCAAAGGCGACGTGGTGGCGCGATTGAACATCGACGAGAAGGGGCTTGTGACGGAGGTTCGAATCATGGAATCCGACCCACCCCGCGTGTTCGACCGCGAGGTGATGCGGGCGCTCTCGCAATGGAAGTTTGCGGCGAAGGAGAAAAGTACGTCGGCGAAGTGGAGGTCAGCTTCAACTTGAAGGACTGACCTCGGGTCCCGCGCATTGCGTCGCCGGGCACGCTGCGGGCACGCCGCCGCGCAGCGGCTCGGTCGAGGCGCAAAGGGGTGAGCGGCCTTATTCGCTACGCATCGCGTAGACCAGCGTGCTCCACGTGGCGGCACCAAACAAGATGAGCGCCACGGCAAGATGGGTCAAGGTGAGCATCGGCTGCCCGACGAGCAGGGCAACCAGGCCACTGAAGAGCGCATAGAACAGATCGGGCAGCAGAGCCACCACGGCGCCCCCGGCGATAACCCACAGCAGGGCAACTACCGGGCGGCGCCACGCAGGCAGTGCGGCCGGTTGCGGCAGCTGCGCCATCACCTTGGCGGTAAACCCTTCGTCGGCGACATAGGCGGCGGCGTGCGACTGCGCGTCGGCCCTGAGCGCCTGCTCGAGCCAGCCGTCGTCGCTTGCCACGCGATCGGTGTCCATGGTCAGCCTTCCGGCGCCCAGGCGCCGAGCTTTTCCTTGAGCTTCTGCTTCGCCCGCAGGATATGCGTCTTCACCGTCCCCACGGGGCACCCAAGCACGAACGCTGCTTCCTCGTGGGACAGATCGTTATGGTAGCACTGGACAATCGCGGCGCGTTCGCCTTCGGATAGCACGGCCATGGCGCGCTCCAGGTCGACGGAGAGTGCCACCGACCGCGCCACCGGTACCGCCGCGTCGGCTGCCTGCGCCCCGTCTTCGACTTGCCCGTCATCCGGAAGCGCGGCTTCCTTGATCTTGCGCCGCTCGGCCAGAAAGGCGTTGTAGGCGATCCGGTAGAGCCAGGTCGAGAACTTGGCCTGTTGCCGGAAGGAGCGCAAATTGCGGTAGGCGAGCAAGAAGGTCTCCTGGGCCAGGTCGTCGGAGAGCGCGTGGTTGCCGGCCGTGAGCTTGCGCAGGCAGGCCCGTACCGCCGATTGATGCCGCCGCACCAGTTCGCTGAAGGCGTGGCGGTCGTCCTGGACCAGGACACGGGCAATGAGTTCGCCATCGCTGACCGCTGCCGACGACATGGAAGGCGACCGGGTGCGCCTTTCATCCGCCGCTCGACCCGGTGCCGGCGTCGTTGCCGTTGCCGGTAGATGTTGCCGTCACGCGCGGCAGGTGGCGACCTTCGAGCCACCACAGCGCGAGATAGCCCACGCCGAGGAACAGCAGGACCAGGCCGACCCAGCTTGCCTCGCCGTTCTCGGTGATCGCGTAGAGCACGAAGGCCACGCCGACCGCTGCCAGGATGACGCCCTTGCGCAGATCGGACCAGGCCACGCGCCGGCGCAGGGCCAGAGCCTGCTGGTAGACCTGCGGCGCGACGCTTGCCGGCGCGGCACTCGTGGCCAGGCCGTCGGCAGCCTGCCCGGGCGGAATGATGCCCTTCGCCGCGAGCGCGAGCATCGCCTCATTCTGCAACCGGGTCTTGCGCAGCTTGTACCAGATGACGCCGATGAGCAGGATCACCGGGGTCAGAAAGATCGAGCCGACGACCAGGAATACCAGCCCGATGACCCAGGGCATCCTTTGCAGCTGGCTGTTGAAGGCGTCGAAATCGAAGTCTTCGTTGTTGCCGCCGTCGACGCGGATGTGCGTGCCGTGGTGGCCCGGGCTCTTCGGCTCGGTCGCGTCAACTGGGCTGTCCGCCGGGTCCGTGTCGACCTGGATCGACGGCGGCGAGGCCTTGATCCGGACCGTCGCATCGGTCTTCGGCTTCGCCGGCGCCTCGTCGGCGCGCGCCGGGTGTGCCATGCAGCAAAGCGCTAGCGCGATGCCGATGAAGGCGACACCCACCGTGGGTGGCACGCGGGCTGGAGCAAGGCAATACAGCATGGCAAATCTCCCGCTTCACGTCGTTGCAGCTTAGATGGCGCCAGCACGCCATCCGGATTCAGGCTCGGACCCGGACCGGAGCCAGGAAAAAGCACCTTGGAGCCCCATGCTATCATTGCCCGCGACGCGGCGGCTCCGTTACGGTCACGAGCGCCGCACTCGCTCGCGCCTGCGATCCGCGCCACGTGCCCACCTCCATACGCCGCCAACTTGCCGCCGCCACGCTCGCGGCCCTGCTTTGCACAGCGGCGGTCGCTGCGACCGACGAGCCGGTAACGCTGAACTTCGTCAACGCCGATATCGAAGCGGTGGTCCGGGCGGTGGCGGAAATGACCGGGCGCAACTTCGTGCTCGATCCACGCGTCAAGGGCGTGATCAACATCGTCTCGGCCCGGCCGGTGCCGGTGAGCCTGGTCTACCCGACGCTGCTGTCGGCGCTGCGCCTGCAGGGCTTCGCAGCAGTCGAGAGCGACGGGGTCACCAAGATCGTGCCTGAGGGGGACGCCAAGCAGCATGCCTCGCCGGTGGTGCGGGGTCCGGTGACGCTCGGCGGTGACCGGCTGGTGACCGAGGTGTATGCGCTCAAGAACGAGTCGGCGACCCAGCTCGTCAACGTGCTGCGGCCGCTCATCACCGCCAACAACAGCATCGCCGCGGTACCGACCGGCAACGCGCTCGTCATCACCGATTACGCCGACAACCTGCAACGCATCGAGCGGATCATCGCCTCGCTCGACGTGCCGCCGGCCGGCGAACCGATCATCGTGCCCCTGCGCAATGCGTCCGCGATCGATCTGGTGCAGGTGCTCAACCGGCTGCTGGCCGACTCCGGCAGCGCGCCGGGAGCCGCGGCCGATCCGCAGCAGCGCGTGTCGGTGGTCGCGGACCCGCGCTCCAACAGCGTGCTGGTGCGCGCCGACAGCCCGGCACGCCTGGCGCGCACCCGCGCACTGATCGAGCAGCTGGACAGCGCCGGCCGCAGTGGCGGCAACATCTTCATCATCTACCTCAAGAACGCCGAAGCCCTGCACGTGGCCCAGACCCTGCGCGCCGTGCTCGGCGGCGGCGGTGGCGACAGCGGCGGAGGGAGCACGCTGCAGTTGTCTGCACCCACTCCGCTCGGTGGCAGCGCCTCGGCCGGGTCGACGTCTCCCGCCGCGGCGCCGTCCGCAGCGCCCTCCGCCGCGCCGTATGCGCCAGCCACGGCCGGCGCGAACGGCGGGTCGTTTACCGCAGGCGGCGCGACCATCCAGGCCGATACCGCGAACAATGCCCTGGTCATCATGGCGCCGGAACCGGTCTACAACAACATCCGGGCGGTGGTCGAGAAGCTCGACATCCGGCGCGCGCAGGTCTACGTCGAGGCGCTGATCGTCGAGGTGAGCGCCGACAAGGTCGGCCAATTCGGAGTGCAGTGGAACCTGCTCAATCCCAATGCCTACAACAGCAACGCCACCCAGGTCGGCGGCGGCACCAATTTCAATCCCCGGGGCACCGGCCAGAATATCCTCGACGCGCAGGTCAACCTCAATTCGGTCGGGCAGGGCCTCAATCTGGGGATCATCAAGGGCAGCATCACCATTCCCGGGCATCGGCACCATCACCAACCTGGCGCTCCTCGCCCAGGCGCTGGAGACCGACGCCAAGGCCAATATCCTGTCGACTCCGAACCTGCTGACCCTCGACAACGAAGAAGCCAAGATCATCGTCGCGCAGAACGTGCCGTTCATTACCGGCCAGTACGCACAAACCGGCTCGACCTCGACCGTCACCCCGTTCCAGACCATCGAGCGCCAGGACGTCGGCCTGATCCTGACGGTCAAGCCGCAAATCACCGAGGGCGGAAGCGTGCGCATGGCGATCTACGAGGAAGTCTCAAGCATCGCGTCGCAGACCAATCCGGCCGGCATCATCACCAACAAGCGCTCGCTGGCCTCGTCGGTGATTGTCGACGATGGCCAGATCATCGTGCTCGGCGGGCTGATCCAGGACTCGCTCACCGACAACGCGAACCAGGTGCCGTTTCTGGGCGACATCCCCTATCTCGGCACGCTGTTTCGCTACGACAACCGGGAACACATCAAGACCAATCTGATGGTCTTCTTGAAACCGACCGTCGTGCGCTCGAATACGGCCGCGAACTCGGTGACTTCCGACCGCTACGAGTACCTGATGGGCGAGCAGCAACGGATCAAACCCACGGCGGCGCCGTTCTGGACGGAACCCAACGTGCCGTTGTTGCCACCGCTGACGCTGCCGCTGCCGGCCAACTCCGGTGAGCCGCTGCCCGGCGTTCCACAGCCGGTGGTCCCGCAGCCCGGGGGCGTGCCACCTCACCCGCAGTAGCGCGGCCCGCCATGGCGGCAGCTTCCCGGTTCCGTGTCGGATCCCCAGGCCGCTCCCCTGCGGCGCATTCCCTATGCGTTCGCCCGCGCGCATGGCGTGCTGCCGCTTGCGCGACGAGGGTGACGCGGTCCTGGTCCTGGCCCGCAACGACGCCTCGATCGAAGGCATCGCCGAACTCAAGCGCGTCCTGCAGCGACCGTTGAAGACGCAGACGGTGAATGCCGAGCGCTTCGCCGCGGAACTCGCCAACGCCTACAACCAGGCCTCGCCGGTAGCCCAGTTCAGCGAGGATCTCTCCCGCGACACCGATCTGGCCCGGCTGTTGCAGGATATCCCGCAGGCGGAGGATCTGCTCGGGGCGACCTCCGACGCACCGGTGATCCGGATGATCAATGCGCTGCTGCTGCAGGCCTTGCGCGAACAGGCTTCGGACCTGCATTTCGAGCCCTACGAGGCGCGTTCGGTGGTGCGCTTCCGGGTCGACGGCATGCTGCGCGACGTGATCGAGCCGCCGCGCGCGCTGCACGCGGCGCTGGTGTCGCGCCTCAAGGTGATGGCGAGTCTCGATATTGCCGAAAAGCGCATGCCACAGGATGGGCGCATGGCGCTGAAGCTCGGCGACAAGAGCGTCGATGTGCGGGTGTCGACGCTGCCCACCGGCCCCGGGCGAACGCGTGGTTTTGCGCCTGTCTGGACAAGGACACCGCGCGTCTGGACCTGACCGCCCTGGGGATGAGCGCCGCCACCCTGGCCGCGATCGACCGCCTGATTCGCGAGCCGCACGGTATCGTCCTGGTTACCGGTCCGACCGGCTCGGGCAAGACCACCACGCTGTATGCCGCGATGTCGCGGCTCGACCGCGGCTCGCTCAACGTGATGACCGTCGAAGACCCGATCGAATTCGCGCTCGACGGCGTCGGGCAGACGCAAGTCAACCCGAGGATCGAGCTCAACTTCGCGCGCGCGCTGCGCTCCATCCTGCGCCAGGACCCCGACATCATCATGATCGGCGAAATCCGCGACCTGGAGACCGCGCAGATCGCGGTGCAGGCGAGCCTTACCGGACACCTGGTGCTGGCGACGCTGCACACCAACGATGCCGCGAGCGCGGTGACGCGGCTTGCCGACATGGGGGTCGAGCCCTACCTGCTCGCATCGAGCCTGCTGGGCGTGCTCGCCCAACGGCTGGTGCGCCGCCTCTGCCCGGATTGCCGCGTGGCGGCGGCGCCGACGCCGGGGGAGGCCGCGGTGCTCGAGCGGCTGGGCCTGCCCGCGGCGCAGTCGATCTGGAGCGCGCCCGGTTGCCCTGCCTGCGGCGGGCTCCGGATACCGCGGTCGCACCGGCATCTACGAGTTGCTGCTGGTCGACGACGCGCTGCGCCGGCTGATCCACGATCGCGCCGGTGAGGCGACGCTGCGCGACGAGGGCATGCGCGCCGGCACGCGGCCGCTGATCGCCGACGGCGGGCGCTGGATCGCCGACGGGACGACCTCGCTCGCGGAGCTGCTGCGCGTCGCCGGCGACGCCGGCTAACCGGCGCCGATGCCGCGAGCGCCGAACTCGTTCCTGCTGGAGCAGCTGCGCGCGCAAGCCGACGCGGTCGCCGCCAAGCGCGTCCAGCAGCTCAAGCTCTCGCGTGAGGTGGTCGACCGCATCGATCAGCGTATGCACCACCTGTTCCAGTATTTCGACGAGGCCTGCCGCCTGCTGCAGGTCATCACGCCGCCGGTTGACGCGGCATTTCGAGCTGCCGCACCTCGTGCGCTACGAGGGGCTGCACGTGGAACGGGCGTCGGTGATGTTCCGCAAGCAGCGTCTCCAGGATCGGGACGTGTACGACTACGTCGTCGTCTATTACAACCTTGCCGGGCCGACCCCGCCGCCGTTGCGCGTCGGGATTCGCCGCTCGCCGGAAGTCGAACGGGCGCTCGTCCGCGCCAACATCGAGTTCAGTTGCGACACCGATTCCACGGTGCATGGCAACACCACCACCACGCACAACATCATTCGCATCGCCCCGGGGCTGCGCTGCGAAGTGCGCTTCGATCCGGATTTCGAAAACGGGCGTATCGTGGTCACGCTGCGCAATGTCGACCGCTTCGAACCGGTCATCCTCGACTTCGAGACCGCGGCCTTGGACATCAAGACGCTCGACGAGCTGGTCAATTTCATGCTCGCCAAACCCAGCCAGTTCCTGCTGCGTGCGCCGCTGCGCGGCTTCTCCCCGCGCTAGGGCGCATGCCGGCGTTCCGCTACGAAGCCGTCGACGGAGCGGGTCGGCCGCGGCGCGGGCTGGTGGAGGCCGCCACCGCGCGCGCCGTGCGCGACCTGCTGCGCGGCGATGGGCTGTTTCCGACGGCCGTCGAACCCGCCACGCAAAGCTTCGCGGCCCGCGCCGACGCCACGCGCCTTGCCGCGGCGACGCTCGCCCTGCTGACGCGCCAGCTGGCGACGCTGGTGGCCTCCGGCATGCCGCTCGACCAGTCGTTGGCCGCCGTCGCCGAGCAAGCCGATCAACCGGGTGCGGTGCGCCTGCTCGCGGCGATCCGCGAGCAGGTCGCCGCGGGCGAGTCCTTCGCCGGGGCGCTGTCCCGGTTTCCGCGCACCTTCTCGCCGCTCTACCGCGGCCTGGCCGCCGTCGGTGCCGAATCCGGACAGCTGGGCTCGGTGCTCTCGCGCCTGGCCGACTATCTCGAGGCGCGGCAGCTGCTCCGCCAGAAGTTCGCGGCAGCGCTGATCTATCCGGCGCTGGTGACTTTCGTCGCGCTGGCCGTCATCGCGGCCTTGCTGCTCTACGTCGTGCCGCAGATTGTCGCCGTCTACCAGCAGAGCCGGCAAACCCTGCCGTGGCTGACCCGCGCGCTCATCGCCAGCAGTGCCTTCGTGCGCGCGACCGGCTGGTACTGGGTGGGCTTGTTCGCAGTCAGCGGCGCGACGGTGGCATGGCTGCTGCGGCGCGAGCGCTGGCGCGAGCGCGCCCAGGCGCTGCTGCTGCGTACCCCGGTCATCGGCACGGTTCTCTCCGGGCTCGATACGGCGCGCTTCGCGAGCACGCTGTCGATCCTGACCGGCAGCGGGGCGCCGCTGCTGCGCGCGCTCGAGACCGCGGCCGGCGTCATCTGGGCGGCGCCGATCCGCCGCGCCGCCCAAGCCGCCGCCGCGCACGTGCGCGAGGGCGTGTCGCTGGCGCGCGCGCTGGCCAGCCAGCGCGTGTTCCCGGCGCTACTCGTGCACCTGGTCGCCAACGGCGAGCAGAGCGGACAATTGCCGGCGATGCTGGAGCGAGCGGCGCGCGAGCAGGACGCCGACGTGGAACGCCGGCTCACCTGGCTCGCCGCGCTGGTGCAGCCGGTGCTGATCATCATCATGGGCGGCATCGTGCTCGTGCTGGTGCTGGCCGTCATGCTGCCGATCGTGTCGATGAATCAGCTCATTCGCTAGCGGCGCGAGCCGCTGCCGCGGGCGCTTGGCCTGCTGGCGCGCCAGGGCCCACGCGACGTGCTCGCGCACCAGCGCCGACGGATCGTCGCGGCGGGCCTCGAGCGCGGCGACGATCGCCGGGTCGTAGTCAGCGTTGCCCAGACCCACGGCCAGGTTGCGCAGCCAGCGCGGGTAGCCGATGCGCCGGATCGCGCTGCCGGCCATGCGGGTGGCGAACTCGGCCGCCGTCCAGGCGAACAGCGTCACCAGCGCGGCATCGTCCAGGCCGTTGCGCACCGCAAAATCCGGCTCCGTGCTCGGCTGGGCATAGCGGTTCCACGGGCAGACAAGCTGGCAGTCGTCACAGCCGTAGACGCGGTTGCCGATCAGCGGACGCAGCGCTTCGGGAATGCTGCCCTTGAGTTCGATGGTGAGGTAGGAAATGCAGCGGCGCGCATCGAGCTCGTAGGGCGCGACGATGGCGCCGGTCGGGCAGGCGTCCAGACAGGCGTGGCAGCTACCGCAGTGCTCGCGCGCCGGCGTTCCCACTGGCAACGGCAGGTCGGTGTAGATCTCACCGAGAAAGAAGAACGAGCCGGCGTGCCGGGTCAGCAGCAGCGTGTGCTTGCCGCGCCAGCCCAAGCCCGCCTTGGCGGCGAGCGCCACCTCCAGCACCGGGGCGCTGTCGGTAAACACCCGATAGCGGAAACTGCCCACGGCGGCAGTCATGCGCTCGGCCAGGCGCTGCAGCTTGCCGCGCAGGACGCGGTGATAGTCACGGCCGAGCGCGTAGCGCGAGACGTAGGCCTGGCCTGACGTGGCGAGGACCGCATGCGGGTCGCGTGCCTGGCGCGGCCAGTAATCCAGGCGCGCGCTGATCACGCGGATGGTGCCCGGGACGAGCTCGGAGGGCCGCGCGCGGCGCGGGCCGTGGCGTGCCATATAATCCATTTCGCCGTGCCGCCCGGCGGCGAGCCACGCTGACAGCCGTGCTTCTTCCGCGGCGAGACCGGTGTCGGTGACGCCGATCTCGGCGAAGCCGAGGTCCCGTCCCCAGCGCTGAATCTGGCGGGCCAGCTGGGCAAGATCGATAGGCTCAGGCAACGCGGCGGCAGGCACAAGCGCGATTCCGACAGGACGGGTAAGAATTATAGAAGCGCTGCACCGCTATCTGGCCGACGCCGACGCCACCGTCCACGCGGGCGCGCTCCTGGCGCCGGGTCTTCGCGGCGGCATGGTGGTGACCCTGGCCGGCGACCTGGGCGTCGGCAAAACCACGCTGGTGCGTGGCCTGCTGCGGGCCCTGGGTTGGAACGGCCCGGTCAAGAGTCCCACCTACGCCCTGGTTGAACATTATCCGCTTTCGAGCTTATACTTTTATCACTTTGATTTTTATCGCCTCAACGATGCAACCGAATGGGACTCGGCCGGTTTCGCCGAGCTCTTCCGCCCCGATGCGGTGGGTGTGATCGAATGGCCCGAGCGCGCTGCGGGAAGGCTGCCGACGGTCGACGTCGCCGCGCGCCTGGACTACGCTCTGCCGGGGCGCACGCTCGCGCTGCAGGCGGGCACGGCGGCGGGTAGGGTATGCCTCGATCCGTTCTGCGCGCCGGTGGTGTGACCCGCGTATCGCTGCAGCGGCGGCGGGTGTGCGCGTGGCTGCTGCTGCCCGCTGCCCAGTACCTGGTCGCGTCGCGCGCGACGGCTGCGACGGTCGGCTCGGCGCGCATGTGGCCGGCGACCGAATATACGCGGCTCATCCTGGAGGCGCCGGTGCCGATGGCGCACCAGCTCCTGCTGATGAAAAATCCGTACCGTATCGTGCTCGATCTGGAGGACGTCGAGCTCAGTCCCGAGCTCGCGCAGCTCCCGCAACGGGTCTTGGCCAACGACCCGTACGTGCGCTCGATCCGGGTCGCGGTCTTCCGCCCGGGCGTGGTGCGCGTCGTGCTGGACCTCAAAGCGGAAGTCAATCCGCAACTGTTCACGCTGCTGCCCGCCGGCAATTACGGGCACCGCCTGGTGCTCGATCTCTACCCGCTGACCCCTCCTGACCCGCTGATGGCGTTGCTCGACGGCGAGCACAACGAGCCAAGCGGCGCGCCGGCGCGCCCGGAGTCGCCCGCCGCCAAGCCGCTCGCCGGCAGCGAGCCGGCCGAGTCCCGGTCGGTCACCGATGGCAGGCGGCGCATCATCATCGCCATCGATCCGGGCCACGGCGGCGAGGATCCGGGCGCGATCGGGCACCGCGGCACCTACGAGAAGGATGTCGCGCTCGCCATCGCGCGCAAGCTCAAGACCCAGCTCGACGCCGAACCGGGCATGCGCGCGATGCTCACTCGCGACGACGACTACTTCGTGCCGCTCCAGGGCCGGGTACAGAAGGCGCATCAGGTCCACGCGGACCTGTTCATCTCGATCCATGCCGACGCCTTCACCACGCCGACCGCGCGCGGTTCGTCGGTGTTCGCCCTGTCGGAGCACGGCGCGACCAGCGCCGCGGCGGCGCTGCTCGCGCAGCACGAGAACGAGTCGGATTTGATCGGCGGGGTCAACCTGAACAGCCGCGATCCGATCGTGCGCAGCGCGCTGCTGGACATGTCGCAAGCAGCGCAGATCAGCGACAGCCTGCGCGTGGGGCGCTCGGTTCTCGACGGCATTGGCGCGGTCAACGCGCTGCACAAGGGCAGTGTCGAGCAGGCCGGGTTCGCCGTGCTCAAGGCGCCGGACATCCCCTCGATCCTGGTCGAGACCGCGTTCATCTCCAATCCCGACGAAGAGCTGAAGCTGCGCAGCGAAGCGCAACAGAATCAATTCGCCGCGTCGATCCATTCCGGCATCAAGCACTACTTCGCGCAGAACCCGCCGCTCGCGCGCGCGAAGGTCGGTTGAGCCGGGCCGCGGCCGGCGCGCGATCGCGTACAATGGCGCCCGCCGCTGCGCCTGTCCGGCGCCCGCTACCGCGGCTCGCCGGCGCGACCCGCCGGATCTAGGCGCGCGCCATGGTCCGCTTCTTCGTGGGTTTTCTGGGGCTGCAGGCGCTGTTGTTCGGCCTGGAGCTCACGCCGTGGGTCCAGCACTGGTTCGTCGTTCCCTGGACCGATACGCTCGCTGCGCTGAGCGCGAGCCTGGTCAAGGTTGTCGACCCGAATGTGATCGCGGCGGGCAACGTGTTGCAGAGCGCGCGCAACGGCTTCGCCGTGGCGATCGAGTCCGGATGTAACGGCGTCGAGGCGTCGATCGTGCTGGTGGCGGCCATGCTGGCCTTCCCGGCGCCGTGGCGACGCAAGCTCATCGGGCTCGCGGTGGGCATCCTCGCCGTCCAGGGCCTGAACATCGTGCGCGTCATCAGCTTGTTCTACCTTGGGCAGTGGAGCGTGGACGCGTTCGACTTCGCGCACCAGTACGTCTGGCAGGCGCTGATCATGCTCGACGTGCTCATCGTGTGGCTGCTCTGGGTGCGCACGCTGCCCCGCCCCGCGCCGACGGCGGTGCCGGCCTGACCGGCCGCAGGGGCCATGCGCGGCATCTCGCTCGGCCGCTTCGTGCTGCGCGTCGCGGCGTGGCTGCCGCTGGCGTTTCTGGTCTGGTATCTCGCCGGGCCCATTCTCGCCTGGCCGATCGGCCTGCTGACCGAGCTCGTGCTGAAAGTCGGGTTCGGCGATCTCGTCGCCCGCGTGCAGCAGGAAGGGCACCTTCTTACCATCGTGTCCACGCTCAAGCCGGCACTGGCGACCACACAAGAGCTCGCCAGCGGCGTGCTCTCGGTGGAGGTCAACACGCTGCTCTACAGCTTCGGCTTGCCGCTGCTCGCGGCCCTCATCCTCGCCGCGCGCGAACCGCGCCCGCTGCGTCGGTTCCTGCTCGGTTACGTCCTGCTCGCGCCCCTGGTCACGTGGGGGCTGGTCGCCGAGTTCCTTAAGCGCGTGGTTTTCGATACGGCCCCGGCGGTCGCCGCGCAGACCGGCTTCGGACCGCTGCAGCGCGAAGCAATCGCGTTTGCCTACCAGTTCGGGTCACTGATCCTGCCGGCGGTCGCCCCGGCGGTATTCTGGATACTGACCCACCGCGCCTTCGTCGAGCACTTCACCACCCGCGACCGCACGCCGCGTCCGACGCGCTAATAGCCGGGGCTGCCTACGCGGTGGCCGGCGTGCTCGAGGGTCTCGATCGCGGCGGACCGCTGCGCATCCGGGATGAGCACGTAGTCGGTGTCGTAAGTCGCGATCGCGAACACCGAGATGCGCGCGGCCGCCAGCGGTCCGGTGACGCTCGCCAGGATTCCGGTTTGATCGAGCGGCAGGGGCCCGGCAAAGCGCAGCGCACGCCAGCCCCGGCTCGCGCTCACCCCGGCGGGCACCAGCGCTTCGGCGCACACCACCGACAGTTCATCGGGCGTGCGCGTGATCGACCACCAGGCCGACGCGGTCGCCCACACCGGCACCGGCTCGGCTGCCTCGAGACGACAGATCGCGATCGGCTCGGGCAGCAGCGTGAGCGAATGCCGACGCGCCATCAAAGGCTGGCCTCTCGTGCCTTGCGTGCACGCTCGCGCTCGCGCAGCACGCGGCGCTGCACCTTGCCGGTGGTGGTCATCGGCAGCGCGTCGATGAACTCGATCTCCTTGGGATACTCGTAGGGCGCGAGAAACTCGCGCACGTGCCGCTGGAGATCTTCTTCCAGCGCCGGGGAGGGCACCCGCCCCGGGGTGAGCACGATGAATGCCTTGACGATATTACCGCGGGTTTCATCGGGGCTCGGCACCACTGCTGCGTTGGCCACCGCCGCGTGCCTGACCAGGCAGTTCTCGATCTCCGATGGTCCGATGCGATACCCGGCCGCTTTGAACATGTCGTCGCTGCGTCCCTGGTACCAGAGGTAACCCTCGTCGTCGCGCCGGGCGAGATCGCCGGTGTGGCACCAGTCGCCGGTGAACTTCTGGGCGGTGCCCTCGGGATTCTTGAAGTACTCGAGGAAGAATACCGGATCGGGTGTGCCGTCCGACCCGATTCGATGCACTGCGACCTCGCCGACTTCGCCGACCGCCGCTTCCGCGCCCGTGTCGGCGAGCACGTTGATGCGATGGCCCGGGTAGGGGCGCCCCATCGACCCGGGCTTTGCCGGCCACAGCGGGTGCGAGTTGCCGACGATGTAGTTCATCTCGGTCTGCCCGAACATCTCGTTGATGGTCACGCCCAGCGCCTCCTGCGCCCACGCGAAGACGGTGCTGCCCACCGGCTCGCCGGCGCTCATCACGCTGCGCAGGGCGAAGGCGAAGCGTGTCCGCGGCTGCGGCACCGCCTTCATCATCATCTTGAGCGCGGTCGGAAACAGGAACGTATTGCGCACGCGGTACTTGGCGAGTAGCGCGAACGCCCGTTCCGGATCGAAGCGGCCGCGGAAGCCGAGCACCGGACAACCGAAATAGAGCGTCGGCAGGAGCGCATCCATGAGGCCGCCGGTCCATGCCCAGTCGGCCGGAGACCAGAACAGGTCGTCCGGCTGCGGGAACAGGTTGTGCGAATACACGAACCCGGGGAGGTTGCCGAGCAGGCATTGCTGCGGCATCAGCGCGCCCTTCGGCGGCCCGGTCGTGCCGCTGGTGTAGATCAGCAGCGCCGGATCGGTCGCGCGCGTGGGCTGCGCCGCGAAGCGGTCGGACGCTCGCGCGAGCACAGCCTCCCAATCCTCGGTCCACGCCTCGCGCGCGCCGGCCACGCCGATGATCCGGGTCAGCCGCGGCAGGCGCTCGCGAATGGAAGCGAGGTTGGGCAGCGACGCGCCGTCGACCACGGCCACCTTGGCCTCCGCGTTCTCCAGCCGGTACTCGAGGGCATCGGGTCCGAACAGGAACGACAGCGGCACCGCGACCGCACCCATTTGGTAACAGGCGATGTGGGCGACAGCGGTTTCGGGCCGCTGCGGCAGCACGATGGCGACCTTGTCGCCGCGGCCGACGCCGAACGCGGCGAGCGCGTTGGAAAGCCGGTTGGCCTGTTGCTGCAGGTCGCGGAAGGTGCAGCGCGTGGTCGCGCCGGACTCGTCTTCCCACAGGATCGCAACGCGCGCGTCGGCGCCGGCATGGCGGGTGCAAATCGCCTGCGCGATGTTGAAGTCCGGCGGCACCGCCCACCGGTAGGCGGCGCGAATTTCCTGGTAGCGATCGGTCGCCAGCGGCATGGGCAGGGCCCACGGACTAGGGGGTCGCGCTCGCCGCCTGCGAGGCGGGCACCAGCGGCTCAACGGTCGCCCACACCCAGTCGGGATGCTGCTCGAGCACGCGGCCGAAGGCGATGCGCTGCGACGACTGCGCCGCGCTCATCTGCAGACGCTTGCCTGGCTGATATTCGCCCGGTGGCACGACCAGCGTCTGCACCGCCGTTTCGGCGTCGCGCTTGCGCAGCGACAGGAACAGGCCGTTGAAGCGCCGGCTACTCACCGTCGTCACCTCGCCGTCGATGGAGTACTCGGCATCGCCTTTCCTCGTTTCGGCCAGCTCGACGCCGACGAGGTTGTTGGCGATCACCTGCAGGCCGATCTCGGCGCGCTCCGTGGTCAGCCGCTTCATGCGGCGCACGATGCCCAGCGTCCAGCGCACCTGGGTTTGCGGCCGGATGGCGGCGAGCGTACCCAGAGTCACGGCATTGATCACGCTCATCGGTGCCACCAGGCGGAAGCCGGTCTGCGACACGTCGCGGATATCCCAGGGCCCGCCGGGCGCGGCAAAGCTGGAGAGCCGCCGGCGAGCCATCTCCTCCGCGCGCATATTTTCGTTGCGCATGCGCCCGAAGGTGGCGATCTCGATGGTCTCGCCGAACGTGGCGGGGCTGCGCTTGTTGTGGATATACGGCTCGGCCTCCTCCTCGCGCAGAAAACTGGCGATGCGCGAAAAACCAATGATCGCATCGACGCTGCCCTCGGCACTCGTGCGTTCGCCGCGGCGCGCGAACGGCTTGAACTCGGGGTCAACCTGGGAGGCGAGCTTGGACAGCAGGTTGAGCTGGTCGGCGCGGCGCGGCGTCCGGTCGGAAAGCGGGTTGTTGCGCACTTTCTGATCCAGCATCACCACATTCTGCATCAGCACCGCATGCAGCGGCCGGGTGTCGAGAAACAGCACCCGGCCCTCGAGCGGTTGCGCACTGCGGCGCTTCAGTCCGGTGCGCGAGCTCAAATCGACGTAAAAGCTCGTGACCGTGGACGACTCGAGATTCAGGCGCAGGGGTGCACACCATTCGGCGAGCTGTTCGGAAACCCATTCCAGATGGCGCGGGGTCAGGTTGCCCGAGTTCATCATCTGCAGCACCAGCACCCGCAGGTACTCCTGCTCGATGGTCGTCAGGCCGCCGTCGGGGAGCACCGCGACCGGCTGGCGCTCGAGCTGCGCCGAGCACGCCATCTGGAACAGCGCGTGCAGGTCGGACCACTTGGCCGGAATCCATTGCTCGTACCGGAACAGCCGGACCTTGGTATCCAGACCCTGGTGGGTGATCTGCCGGGCGATGAGCTCGGGCAACAACGACTGCCACTTGTTGCTCTGCGCGTGATCGGTGACTTCGCGCGCGAAGGCCTGGTAGCACAGCAGGAAGCCCTGGGTCAGATCGAACAGCGCCTGCCACAACTGGTTTTCGACGCGCATCGAGCGGTTGCCGTGCTCGAGGTATTGCGCGGTGACGTTCTTGCGCAGCGGATCGGTGTAGCGGTCGGTCAGGAACACCGCCTCCAGGCGCGCCGGGGTACGCTTGGCCACGCGTTCGGTGAGCCGGCCGAGCTCGGCCAGCACCGCGCCGTGCATCGCCAGCGGATCGTTGGTCGGGAACAAACCGAGCCAGCGCTCCGCGGTTTTGGCGTCGGCCAGCGGGTCTTTGATGGTCTTGCCGAATCCGAACATGAGCGGGGCGCGTTACCGCCGGCACGGTGCTTGCACGGAACCAACCATCATCCGTGATCAGGCCGGGTCCCTGGAGGTGAGTTGCGCCGGAAGTCCTTGTTCCGAAAGCGAGATGATGGGCCAAAGCACTAGGCGGGGCAACCCGAACCGCTAAACGGCCCAAGCGGCTGACGCGCTGCGGCCGGACTTGCCGCAATTGCGTCAACCTGAAACGGACAAAGGTTTTCTCTATACTTGTAACACACAGAATCGGAAGGAAACGTTCATGGGCATCTTGATCAAGGCGCCGACCCGCCGGCGCGACACCGACATTGCGGAGGTCCCGCCGGCCGCCAACGGCGACACGCGTGGTGCGCTGCACATCCGCGAGGTGGTGCGGATCACCGGCCTGCGGCGGGAGCAGCTGTACATGTGGCAGCGTCGCTACGGCTTTCCCGACCCCTCGCGCGACGGCTTCGGTGACCGCGTCTACCCGCCCGACCAGGTGGCACGCCTCAAGCTGATCAAGCAGCTGCTCTCCGAGGGCTGGCGCGCCGGGGCGGTGGTGCCGCTCGCCGAGTCGGCGCTGCAGTCGATGCTGGGGATTGCCGTGGAGGGCCCCCAGCCGCTACCCACCGAGATCGAGACCGCGGTCAAGCTCCTGGCCGAGCACCGCATCGGCGAAATGCAGAACCACCTGTCGAAGCTGCTCGTGGGCCTTGGCCTGCGGCGCTTTCTCGAGCACACCCTGATCCCGTTGAACGAGGCGGTGCACGAGCGCGTGGTGCGCGGCGACATGCAGAATTTCCAGGAATTGCGCTTCGCGGACCTGGCGCAGCGCCTGTTGCGCGACGTAACGCGGCTGGTTCGCCCCACCCGCGACGCGCGGCAGATCCTGCTGGCCACGCCACCCAACGACCCCAACCAGCTTGGCCTGGCGATCCTTGAGCTGCTGCTGTTCACCGAGGGCATCAATTGCCTGTCGCTCGGCGCCGGCGTGCCGGCGCAGGAAATCGGCGGCGCCGCGCGGGCCTACCGCGTCTGCCTCGCGGTCCTGCTCTTCGACCGGGGCATTTCCGGCAAGATCGCCGGCCAGGAAATCCGCTCGCTGCGCGGTGAATTGCCCGACGAACTGCCGTTGATCGTTTCCGGCCGCGCGGTCAACCTGCTGGCCAAGCCGATCGTCAATGTCCAGACCGCGGCCGACTTCAGCTCGGTGATGGCGAGCATGCGCGAGCTGGGGGTGGTGGCGAGCAACGGCGCGGAGGTGCCACGGCGTGCCTGACGCGCGGGTCCGCCAGTCGTGGCGCGTGCTCCCTAATCGCCGCGCTCGGCTGGCTGTCCGGCGCGGCTACCCGCAGTCGGAGTTGATCCTCGAATCGGGCAACGTACGGCGGTGCTGAACTCGGCCGCCGCCGCCGCTTAAGGCTCCCGCGCGTAGCGGTCCATCCAGTCGGCGGTGGCTAGCGCATCGGCATACGGCTCGCCGCGTAGCGCCGCGATCACGCGCTCGCGATCGCCAACGCTGCGGTTCTGCGACAACTTGAATTTCGACGTCGATGCGCTCGATCGCGAGCCGAAACCCGACGATGGCCCCGAGCATGGTGGCGAGCGGGCGTCCGGCAAGTTGCAGGTGCCACGGCGCGTCGCGGCCGCCCTCGTAACGGGCCACCAGTTCGTCGACGAGCGCGCGCGTTTCGGCTTCGTCCATGAGCTCGACGGGACCGTACACGTGCGCGACCGCGTAGTTCCAGGTCGGCACCGCGTTTGCCGGATCGGCGTACCACGAGGGCGAAATATAGGCGTGCGGGCCATGGAACACCGCGACCGAATTGCGTCCGGCGAACTGCTGCCCGTGTGGATTGGCACGCGCCAGGTGCCCGAGCAGCGTGCCCGGCGACCCGGGCGCGGCGTGATGCTGCAGCGGCACGTGGCTGATGAACGGCTCGGCGTCGCCAGGCGTGATCAGCGTGGCGAAAGCGTGCTCACGGAGGAGGCGGGCGATGGCGGCCGCGTCGGCGACGCTGAAGTGACGCGGAGTGTAGATGCTCACGGGCGGCTCCTAATGCACGGGCGGCCGGTGGCGCGGCGAACAATGCCCGCGCCTCGCCCGGATCGAATTCGTACCGGCGGTTGCAGAATTCGCAATCGACGCCGACCGTGCCGCGCTCGGCGAGAATGCCCTCGACTTCGGCGCTGCCCAGCAATTGGAGTGCGCCGGCCACTCGCTGCCGCGAGCAGGAGCAGCCAAAGCGCGGCGTCCGGGCTCTAAAGGCGCGCACGTCATCCCCCGGAAACAGCGTTGCCAGCAGCGCGTGCGCATCGGCTGCGCGGAACGCCGCGGCCGCGCCGTCGGCGGCGCCGGCGGCGCGGCGCCAGGTCGCGGCGTCCCCATCGGCCGCGCCTGGCATGCGCTGCAGCAGCAGCCCGCAGGCGCGCCCGTCGCGGGCCTGCAGCCACAGCCGGCTCTCGATCTGCTCCGATTTGGCGAGGTAATGTTCGAACAAGCGCGGCGACCGAGCCGCCTTGCAGGGCGACCACACCCTGGTACAGTGGGCCGCCGTCCTTGGGGTCGAGGGTAAGCGCCATGCGGCTCGCCCCGGACGTACCGGCGAGATCGGCGAGCAGCGCATCCTCGTTCACTGCGCCGTCCCACTGGGCGGTGGCGCGCAGGCAGAGCGAGGCGTCGCACTCCACCACCAGCAGGCGCAGGATGCCCGCGCCATGCAGCTGCAGGATGAGCCTGCCGTCGAATTTGAGCGAATTGGCGAGCAGGCAGACCGCCGCGAGGGTCTCGCCGAGCAGGCGCTGGAGACCGGCGGGATAGGCGTGGCAGGCGAGGATGTCGCGATAGGCGCCATCCAGGCTCACGACCGCGCCGCGCACGGCGGCGCCTTCCAGCACGAAGCGGGTCAGGTTGTCGGCAAACGATGGCGCCACCGCGGATGCTTCCTCTAGGGGCTGTGCAGGGGCAAGGTGTAGAGCGTCATCGGCAGCGCGGAGTTCTTGTCGAACGTCGCCCCCGCTTCGATGCCGGCCTTGGCGACAGCCGTGGCCGTGCGCAGCCGCCCGTAGCGGGCATACATCGCGCCCAGCGCGAATTCGCGCCCGGTCCCCACCGCCCAGAACTGCGTGTACTCGAATACTTCGCGCATCGAGTACACGCCGAAGATGCCCATGGCGTTGGCGATCAGCGCCGTGATCTGGGTGGACTCGTAGGGATCGTCTTCCTCCTCCTTCGGATTGAGGAAGTGCTGATCCTTCAGAATCGGGTGCAGTTTGCGGAAGGTCTCGAAGATCGCGCCCTTGCTGCCAAAGTCAAGGTCCTTGTGCTGCGTGAGCAGGCTCTCGAACACCAGCTGGTGCGCCGCGCTGCCGCACAGACCAACGTAGGTGTCGCGATAGCGCATGATCTTGTCGTAGACACGGTCGAATTGCGCGGTCAGGCGTGTGTCGCCGAAGGTAGTCAGCGAATCGGCGGCGATCGCGACTTCGTTGTGTTTGCGGACGACGACGAGCGTGGTCATGGAAGGCGGGAAAACGAAAATCGCCGCGTCGCCGCGAGCATTGCGGGCGCCGTACCAGCGTCGTACAACGGGAATACGCGATTATACCGCGCGCGGCCCGGTCAGCGCGGAGTCGGCAGCATCGCGACCGGCGGCAGCGTCGTCGGCGTCCAGGCGAGGCGCGCCCACTGCCAGAACTCCGCCACCGAGAGCGGCGCCACGGACGCCGGCGGTTGGCCGAGAAATTCCCATGCACGCACCAGCGCCGGCAGCGGATCGGCTGCGTCGAGCGCTGGCGCGCCGGTCTGTTTGGACAACTTTTCGCCGGTGTGCAGGATCGCCACCGGATGGTGCAGGTAAGTGGGCGTGGGCAACTGCAGCTGCGCGTTGCAGCCAAATCTGCCGTGCCGTTGACGCGAGCAGGTCTGCGCCGCGCACGACGTGCGTGATCCCTTGCGCGGCGTCGTCGACGACGACCGCGAGTTGATAGGCAAACAAGCCATCGGCGCGCTTGACGATGAAGTCACCGATGTCGCGCGCGAGGCGCTGCTCCTGCCAACCCTGCAGGCGGTCGCGAAAGCCGAGCGGCTCGTCGTCTACGCGTACGCCGCCAGGCGCGGGCAGCGCGACCCGGCGCGATGCCGCTGCGGCAGGTTCCCGGGTAGACGTGCTCCCCGGCGATGCCGAGCGGCGCGGCGGCCAGATCCTTCCGGCTGCAGGCGCAGGCGAACACTTGGCCGTGCGCCGCGAGGCGGTCGAAGGCCGCCTGATACAGCGCCCGTGCGCTCGCTCTGGCGTACCACGACCCCGGCCCACTCGAAGCCGAACGCGTGCAGGGCGGTGAGCATCTCCGCGCCAAGGCGATCACTGCTGCGCGGCGTATCGACATCCTCGATGCGCACCAGCCACTCGCCGCCAGCGGCGCGCGCGTCGCAGCAACTGGCCAGCGCGGCGACGAGCGAGCCGAAATGCAGCGGGCCGGTCGGCGAGGGCGCGAACCGGCCACGGTAGCGCGCCGCACCCTTCACCGCGTGGTATTGGCGCCGACACGGGCGGGGGCCTGCGTACCGTCGACTCGTCGGCTGTGGATTCCACAGCCAGCGCCGCATCGAGGCGAGCACCGCAGTCGGATATTCGGGGCGCCCGAGGCTGCCGTTGTAGCGCCCGAGCGCGCGGATACAGGTCGCCGTTCTCGCGATCGAGGTAGTAGCGCAGGATCGTGCAGCCGTAGCGCAGGTTCGTGCGCAGGGTGAATAGGTCCGTGCTGCGCATCGCCGATCAGGTGCACCCAGAAGGGCATGACCTGCATGTAACCGCGTGCGCCGGCGGATGAGACGGCGTATTTGCGGAAGTTGCTTTCGTGCTGGATGATCCCGAGCACCAGCTGCGGATCCAGGCCGGCACGCGAGGCCTCGTACTGGACGGTGATCAGAAAATCGCGCCGCGTCGGCCAGTCGGGCATCTTCGGCGCGAGCCGCGAAGACATGTCGGCAAGCCAGGCCCAGCCTTCCACGTCGGTGGCGAACTCCAGATGCGGCGCTGGATAGTCGCTCACCGAACGATGCAGCGAGTTCTGCACGCTGGCCGCGAGCGCCTCCTCGACCTGCGCGCCGGCGTGCGCCACCGTGGCCGCGAATGCGCGTAAGCGTGCGCGAGCACGAAGCGGGCGAGCGCGCCGCGACAGGCTCAGACGCGGGGCGGTGCAAGCGGTCATGATCGCAGGCGCTCCGTTGCAGCTTGGCGCGCTGACGAACACGGCCGCATCGGCGGCCGGGACTCGCGGTCGGCGCCGTCTCGCGCCGTCCTGATACTCGACCTCGCCCTTGTTGAGCCCGCGCTCACCGACGGTGACGCGGTGCGGAATGCCGATCAGCTCGAGATCGGCGAACATCACGCCGGGCCGCTCGCCGCGATCGTCGAGCAGCACCTCGACGCCGGCGCTTTCGAGTTCGTCATGCAAGCGATCGGCCGTCGCGCGCACCGCGGCGCTGCGCTCGTAGCCGACCGGCGCGATCACCACGGCGAACGGCGCCATCGGCCGCGGGCCAGATGATGCCGCGCTCGTCGTTGTTCTGCTCGATCGCGGCGGCGACGATGCGGGTGACGCCGATGCCGTAGCAACCCATCTCCATGACCTGCGGTCGACCGTCGGCGTCCAGAAAAGTTGCAGCCCATCGCCTGCGGAATAGCGCGTACCGAGCGCGAAGACGTGGCCGACTTCGATCCCGCGCACGATTTCCAGCACGCCCTTGCCGTCGGGCGAGGGGTCGCCCGCAACAACATTGCGCAGGTCGGCGACCTGATCGGGCTCGCGACAATCGCGCCCGAAGTTGACGCCGCGCAGGTGGTAATCGGCCTCGTTGGCGCCGCAGACGAAATCGCTCATCAGGGCGACGGTTCGATCGGCGAGCAGCGGCATGTCGGGCGGGATGCCCACGGGCCCGAGATAACCGGGCGCGCAGCCGGTGGCGGCACGGATCTCCGCGTCGCTTGCCCAGCGAAAGCCCGCCAGGCCGGGGACCTTGCCGACCTTGATCTCGTTCAAGCTGTGGTCGCCGCGAATGAGCAGCATCCATACTCGGCCCTCGGCGTGGAGCATGATGCACTTGACGGTGCGCCCCAGCGGCAGGCCCAGCAATTCGGCCACCTCTTCGCAGGTCGCTTTGCCCGGGGTGGGCACCTTCTGCAAGGGCTCGGCCGGCGGTGCGCGATGCGCCGCCGGCGCGACGGCTTCGGCAAGCTCGACGTTGGCCGCATAGTCGGAGTTTGGACACCAGGCGATGCGCGTCCTCGCCGGATTCGGCGAGCACCTGGAATTCGTGCGACGCGTTGCCGCCGATGGGTCCGGTGTCGGCGGCCACCGCGCGAAACTTCAGGCCCAACCGCGTGAAGATGCGCGCATAGGCGTCGTACATCGCCTGGTAGGAGCGCAGCATGCCCGCCTCGTCGGTGTCGAACGAGTAGGCGTCCTTCATGATGAACTCGCGCGCGCGCATCACGCCGAAGCGCGGCCGGATCTCGTCGCGGAACTTGGTCTGGATGTGATAGAAATTCACCGGCAGCTGGCGATAGCTCTTGATTTCCTTGCGCGCGATGTCGGTGATGACCTCCTCCGAGGTCGGCTGGAGAACGAAGTCGCGCTGGTGCCGGTCCTTCAGGCGCAGCAGCTCCGGGCCGTACTTGTCCCAGCGTCCGGACTCCTGCCACAGCTCGGCGGGCTGCACCACCGGCATCAGCAGTTCGATCGCGCCGGCGCGATTCATCTCCTCGCGCACGATGGCCTCGACCTTGCGCAGCACGCGCAGGCCCAGCGGCATCCAGGTGTAGATGCCGGCGGCCAGGCGACGTGATCATGCCGGCGCGCAGCATCAGGCGGTGGCTCGCGAGCTCCGCCTCGGCGGGCGCCTCCTTGAGCGTGGGCAGGAAAAACCGGGACCAACGCATCGCGCGCAAATTGAATGGTAAAGCTTTGATTCTAACTCAATTTGCGCCGCTTCCGGAGTCTCCAGGGGGCCGCCGGTCGGCGCGCAGGGCACGACCGACCGCAGCCGGATCAGTCCAGGGCCAGCGGACGGCGCTGGCGGGCCTCGATCTGGACTGCTTCGGCGCGTTTGGCCGTTGCCTCGTCCTTGCGCCCGAGCAGGTCGAGCGCGCGCGCCCACTCGCGATAGAGCAGCGCATCATCCGGATCACCCGCGGCGGCCAGGGCAAAGCGGTCGGCGGCCTGCTGCGGACGGCCCAGCGCAAGCTGGGCACGTGCCCAACCGGTGTGCGCGGGCCAGTGGTGCGGCTCCCCGGCCAGTGCCGCCGCGTATTGCGCGAGCGCCTGCTGGGCTTGACCGTTCCCGAGTAGGGCGTCGCCGTAGTGCGTCGCCAGATTGGCCGAGTCGTTGCCGTTGTCGATGGCATAGCGGTATTCGAAAAATGCCTCGTCGATGCGCCCGAGCGCCGCGAACGCGTCGGCGCGCGCTTCGTGGCACCACAGGTCGCCGGGCCACGCTGCCAGCTCCCCGTTGCAGACGTCGATCGCGTCCGCCGCGCGACCGACTGCCGCCATCATGAACGCGACCGTCGACGGCAGATCCCGGTCATTGGGATAGAGCTTCCACCCGCGCTCGGCGCTGGCGAGCGCCTCGGCGGGGCGGTGCAGGCGATAGAGCGAATCGGCGACAAGGTTGTTCGTCTCCGCGCCTTGCGGATCGCGCCGTAACGCCTGGCGCGCATAGTCGAACTGCTCGGCGTTGCGGCCGAGCGCGCCCATCATCATTGCGATCGCCATGAGCTCGTCAGCGCTCACTGCCGTCCTCGCGCGCTCGCGCGCGAGTTGCAGCGCCTCGGTGTCGTGTCCCATGCGCACCAGCTGCATTGCGACGAAAACCGGACCGTCGATCGGATCCAGTTGGGCAAAGCGGCGATAGGACGCCAGCGCGTCGTCGGCATGGCCTTCGAGGCGCTGTACGTTGCCCAGCATGCGATTCCCGAGCGCGCGCTCGTCGGAATTCCCGTGCACGAGCAGGTAATCGATGGCCGCCCGGGTTTCCGGAAAGCTCCCGGCCTTGACCTCATGCCCATAGAGGTACACGGCGAGCATGGAGGGGTCGGCGATCTGCACTAGGGCGCGGCCGGCG
Organism: uncultured beta proteobacterium; assembly: GCA_963777455.1. Taxonomy (GTDB): domain Bacteria; phylum Pseudomonadota; class Gammaproteobacteria; order Burkholderiales; family Casimicrobiaceae; genus PALSA-1003. Next base: position 152,276 of record CAVZQQ010000004.1, on the reverse strand, counting down.
TCGCGCAGCAGGCGGTCGACGTCGCCATCGGCGCGCTGCACGACGAGCAATTGCGTCTGCGCGCCCTGGCGCACACGCAGGGCGAGCTTGAGCCCATTGCCGTCCTGGAGCATTTCCCCGCTGATGCGGTTGTCGGGGACGTCGACCAGGCGGCGCGCATAGCGCACGATCGCCTTCATCGACAAGCCGCCGCCGGCGAGCTGGACGTCGGGGAGCGCCGCCGCGACTTCGAGTTCGCGTCGGGTCCGCAGCGTGAAGGCTTGCGCTTGGATGGCGTGGATCTCGTCGAGTACCGCTTCGGCGATGGCCGTGGACGTATAACCGCGCTCAGCGATCGCCTTGGGCGCCGTGAAGATATCGAGCTCGACCGCCGCGCGGCGCAGGTCACGCACGAAGGCGTAGGTCAGCGCGACGAGCGCGGCGAGCAGGACCAGCGAGATGGCAATCGAAAACAGGGCGCCGGCATTCTCGGCGAGGCTGGGCAGCAGGCCGCGCCGCGGCGACCCTCCCGTCCCGCCTGCGAGTGGCGAGCCGCCCCGCGGTGCATCGCGCCGGGTGAAGAACGGATGCGCGGCGAGCTTGCCAATCAGCTCGACGCGCCGGCCCGGGCGAAACAGTTGGCGTTTCAACAGGCTCATCGGCGGCGGCCCACGTCCAAAGGCGGCGACAGGCGAGGCGGCAGAAGCACCGGGGCTCCTAACGCACCACCAGCACCGGCAGCTTGCAATGCGTGAGCACCTTTTGCGTTTCGCTGCCGAGCACCAGCGCCGCCACGCCGCGCCGGCCGTGCGAGGCCATGACGATGGCGTCGCAGCGGTAGCGCTTCGCCGCGGCGATGATCGCTGCCCACGGCGCGGGGGAGAACACGTGCACGCCGCTGAAGGCCACGCGCTCGGCGCGGGCCTTGACGGCAATCGCCTGCAGCAGGCGCGCGGCCTGCTGTGCGCACTGCGCCTGGTACTGCTCGGGCGCGAGCGGTTCGAACACCACCCCGTCGGCATAAATCGGCATCGGGAAATCAGGCGAGGCGTGGAAGCCGGTGAGCCGGGCGCGCATGGCCTTGGCCAACGCGATGGCGTGCAGCGCGGCCTTGCGCGACAACCTCGAGCCGTCCGTGGGGACTAGAATCTGCTTGTACATGGACCTACTTTCGCGACCGGCGTAGCGGCGCTGCTGATGTTACGCGATAACCCTGCCGGGCTGACAGCGGCTGCCCGGCAGCGCACGCGTGAGAGAATGCCCGCATGCCGGTCACCATCGCCGACCCAAGAACGCCCGCCGCGCTGAGCCCGACCGCCGCCGCGCCCCTCATCGAGCTCGCCGTCGCCAGCCTGGCCGCGCCCAGCGCAACCCGCGCAGCCGCGATCGATCGCGCGCTCGCGGGCGCGATTGCGACACACCTGGAATCGGGGCAGGGCCTGCTGCTGGCCGAGGCCATCGCCGCGGCGCCTTCAGTGGCCGTGGCCCGCGCACTGTGGCGGCGACTCATCGAAGCCTGGGCGCTGGTCTCACGCCCGGCGGCGGGGGCAGGCGTTAGCGCCGCGTTATTCGCCCTGCCGGTGGTTATCGTCGTCGGCCGCGAAGGGCCCGATGAGCCGCTGGCCAGCGCGCCGGTCTCGGGACTGCTCACCGACACCGAGCCGCTCGCGGCGCTGTTGCGCGGCGCGGGCGCGCTCGGCGGCAGCCAGACCTTCGCCCTGGCCGACGCCCTGGTTGGCGCGGACGCCATCGATGTGCCGCAACTGGGAACGTTGCGGGCGTGGCAGGATCTCGCCCAGCACGAGCGGCGGGATTTGCCGCCGGCGCCAATCGCCGTGCAGGCGGGCCAGCCGAGCGTGCATTTGCGCTTCGTGATCGGCAGCGCGCTCGTCGCGGGCGAAGCCGGGCTGCCGGCGGCGCCCGACCTGACCGGCTGGGCGATGCCGTTCGCTCGCGAACTCTCGCGCCAGCTCGCCGCTTCCGGCTTGTCGGTGCTGGCGCTACCGCAGTCGCCACAATCGCCGCCCGCAGCCTTGCAGCACGGCCGGGCCGCGCAGCGTGAGGTCGGCGCCCAGCTGTTCGCGAGCAATGCCATCCGCAAGCTGCGCGCCGCGACCGGCGAACCGGCGGCCGTCATCAGCGCGCATCGCTGCGCCGCCGCCCCCGGGGGCGGCGAACTGCGCGTGTCGTTGTCGAGTCCCTTCGATGCGCGCCAGGCGGAGGGATTTCGCTGTCCGCTGTTCCCGACCGACAGCGCCGGCGACGTCGCGGCGATGCTCCTGGACCTGCTGCACGACTGTCGCATTGGTGACGTGCACGTCCTGCCCGGCGTGCACGCGGACCGCGATCCGCACACCGGCCTGACCTTGTTGTTCCGGGCCGACGCAGTCGATGCCGCCCTGCAGGCGGCGCTACACTGACCTGCCGCACTATCCAGACCGGCGCCGAGTGGCTGCCGCAGCCTTGCGGCTCGGGTTAGCCCGGGTCGCGCCGGGCAACCTTGCCGATACCGCTGATCGTTTGCCGGAGCTTCGGTTCGCCCAGGTATTCCACCTTGCCGGCGCCGGAGATCTCGACGGCGAGCGAATTGCTGGCGTTGACCACGGCCTTGCCGGCGCCGCTGACCGAGACCACGGCGTCGCTGCTGACCAGCTGCTCGGCCTGGTAGGAACCCGCGCCGGAGAGATCGACCCGCTGCTGCGCGACCTTGCCGGCAAGCTCGACCTTGGTCGCGCCGGAGCCATCCAGGCGCAGCGAACTCGCCTGCAAATCGCGCAGCTTCAGATTGCAGGCACCCGCAAAATCCACGTGCAGGTCGCTGCTGCGCAGGCTGTCCGCCTCAACGGTGACCGTGCCCGCCGCCTCGATCCGGTCGAGCTCGCGCAGGTGGATCGTAATGCGCGGCGTCGGGCCGGCATTGCGCCCGGAAAACCACTGCCACATCGAGTGCTGGGTCTCGACGTCGATGTGCAGCGTGTCGCCGCGGACGTTGGTCTGGATGTGCGGCAGGGCGCTCGCCGCCGCCTCGATGGTGACGCCCTCGCTCGCCCCCTGGACCAGGATGACGTCGGCCGAGCCGTCGATCTCGATGCGATGAAACCCGGACGCAGCCCGGGTTTCCTCCTGCATCTCGACGGCGACCGCGGGGCCCGGGCCGGCCAGCCCGACGAATCCGGCCAGGACCCAGGGCAGCGCGCGAACGGCAGGGGAGGTTTTCATGGGGAGCCTAGGTGTGATTTCTACGACCGTTGTTCAGCGAGCTGAGGCAGTCGGCTGACGGGTGTTTGACGATTAAGACTAGCATGGGGTCGTTCCTCATTGTAGAAGCGCAACCAAGGGGCGAGAGCGCAACGCCGCTGGGCCGAGTTGGCGTAGGGTACGGCGTAGGCCCACTTGCGGAGCAGGGTTTGAATCATGCGCTCGGCTTTGCCATTGGTCTGCGGGCGATAGGGTCGGGTCCGTTTGGCTTGGATACCGAGCCAGCGGCAGGCTTTACGGAAGGGCCGCGAACGGTAGGCACCCCCGTTGTCGGTGAGCACGCGCTCGATGCGGATGCCGCGACGCCGAAATTCCCGTACCGCGCGCAGCCAGAAACGCGTTGCGGTGTAGCGCTTCTCATCGGGCAGAACCTCGACGTAGGTAAAGCGCGAGCAGTCATCGATCGCGACGTGGACATATTCCCAGCCCGCGCCGTCGACGTTATCGCGGGGATTGCCGGTGATCCGATGGCCTGGGCGCACGATGCGGCCGAGCTTCTTGGTGTCCATGTGCACCAGCTCGCCTGGGTGTCCCCATTCGTAGCGCTGGACCGGAGGCGGTGGATTGAGGTAGCGCAAGCGCCCCAGACCCAGGCGGCTGAGAGCCGCGCTCACTGTCGAACGCGCCAGCGGCAGCCGCGTGGCGATGTCGGCGGCCACCAGCTTGGCCTGGCGCAACAGGCGAATCAGCGCCAGCCACGCCGGGCCCAACGCATGCGGACGGCGATGCGCCACCGACCGCCGATCGTGCAATCCAGCGGCTCCTTCAGCGCGATAGCGGGCCAGCCATTTGTAGACGGTGCGCTCGGACACTCCAAACGCCAGCGCCACCGCGCTCACCGGCCAGTGCTCTCGAAGCACCCGATGCACCAGCATGGCTCGACTCCGTGGCGTGGTACGGGCATTCTTGTGGATGTTCATCCGGCTGTCTCCTCAGGGGTTGATCGGCTCGCACCAATCAGCTTCCTGGATTCAGTCCGGATGAACAACCCTCATAGAAATCACACCTAGGGGACTGGTGGTAGTTGCCGGTTAGATGCGCCGTCCGCCCGAGGCGGATTCGCCCCCAGCATCAGCCCGCCGAGCGCGGGTCCGGCGCCAGGTCCCGGAGGTAACGGCGCGCATTGTCCACGTAGTGGGCGGCGATGGCGCGCAGCTGCGCGACTTCCGCGGCGGAGAGCGTCCGCACCACCTTGCCGGGGGAGCCGAGCACCAGCGAGCGGTCGGGGATGGTCTTGCCTTCGGTGATCAGCGTGTTGGCACCGACCAGGCACTCGCGGCCGATCACCGCGTCATTGAGGATGAGCGCCTTGATGCCGATGAGCGACCCGTCGCCGATGGTGCAGCCGTGCAGCATCGCCTGGTGGCCGATGCTCACCTCGGCGCCGATGGTGAGGTGGATTCCGGCATCGGTGTGCAGGACCGAACCGTCCTGCACGTTCGACCGGGCGCCGACGGTGATCACGTCATTGTCGCCGCGAATGACGGTATTGAACCAGACCGACGCTTCGTCCTCGAGGACGACGCTGCCAATGACCGTGGCGTTGGTGGCGATGTAGTGGTGGGCGCCGCGCAGCTCGACCTGCCGGGCCTGGAGCGAGAAGAGCATGCCGATGCGGCGCCTTGGAAAGCAGCGATCATACGGCAGGCGCTGCCGGATCGCCCGCTATAATGGGCCGCGTCGGCGCCTGCCCACGCGAGAGCCATGAACCTCGACCGCGTTTCCTCCGGCACGGATGTCCCGCACGATTGCAACGTGATCATCGAGATCCCGATGCATGGCGACCCGATCAAGTACGAGGTCGACAAGGATACGGGTGCGGTGTTCGTCGATCGCTTCATGTCGACGGCCATGCGCTACCCGTGCAATTACGGGTACATCCCGCGCACGTTGTCCGGGGACGGAGACCCCTGCGACGTGCTGGTGCTCTCGCCGGTGCCGCTGATCACCGGGGTGGTCGTGCGCTGCCGGCCGATCGGCATGTTGCGTATGGACGATGAGGCCGGGGTCGACGCCAAGATCCTCGCCGTGCCGATTGACAAACTGTCGAGCCTGTACCGGGGTATCGAGTTGCGCGATTTGCCCGAGCTCACGACGCGCCAGATCGCGCACTTCTTCGAACACTACAAGGACCTCGAGCCGGGCAAATGGGTGCGGGTGTCGAGCTGGGTCGGCGCCGAGGACGCCAGGCGCGAAATCGCCGAAAGCGTCGCCCGTTACGAGGCGCAGAAGCGCGCGCCCGGACCGTGAGCCCGAGGCAACGCGGTGCGGTCAGGCGCGCGGTCCGGGCGCGACGAGCAGGCGCGTGCCGGCGATGCGGTCCTGCAGGAACTGGCGGTCCGGGTCGCCAAGCGCCCAGGCGTAGTTGACCGCCAGCAGCGCGGGCGCCCAGCGACCCAGGCCCCAGGGTTGCAGCGCCACCCAGGCGGCAAGCGCCAGCGCCGGTCCCAACCAGCAGGCGAGAAAGCGCAACGCAGCCCGGCGCGGCGCGACGCGCTCGCCGGCGGCGGTGCGCAGCGCCAGGCACCAGGTCGCCATCGGCAGGGTGCGCCGGCCGCCGCTCCACAGGCCGATGCAATAGGCACCCCAGGCCGCGAAGAGCGCTACTCCGGACCAGGCCCGGGCGGCCGGTTTGGGTAGATAGAGCGCGGGCGCGGGGATTGCCCTCGCTGCGCGCGCGACCGGCTGCGTCGGGGTCACCACCGGCAGCAGGGCGAAGCCGACCGCAAACAGGAGTGCGGTCAACACCAGCGCTTCGTAGACGGATGCGCCGAGGCGGCGCGCGAGTCCGGCCGGCTGGCCGCCCGCGGCGGTCAAGGTCGTTGTCGTCCCACGCCTAGGGCCGCCGGGGTGCCCCGGCGGCGCCGCGGCTGGCGAACTCGCGCCGCTTTTCCGGCGGCAGGCGCTGGTACTCCTGCCATTTCTGCGCGACCCGCTGGCGCTGTTCGGGCGGCAGCTGGCGCAAGCTGTTGTACTGCTCACGCGCCAAGCGGCGCTGGTCGGGGGTAAGGTGCACCCAGGCGTTCATCTGCTGCCGCACCCGCTGCTGTTCGATGGGGGCGAGTTGCGGGTAGCGGTGGGCGATGCCCAGCCACTTCTGGCGGCGCTGCGGGTCGAAGCTATCCCACTCGGGTGCGAGCGGGGCGAGCACCTGGCGGTCCGTGGGCGAGAGCTCGGCCCAGGACGGGGCGTGCGGCCCGATCCCAACCGCAATGGCCGGCGCGCTGGCGAAGGCCGCCGCCAGGAACGCAGCCGCGATCAGGGCTCGGAGTGCTTGAGCCACGCCTCGAATCCTGGGTCCAGATAGGCTTCGATGGGCAGCTCGGAGGACAAGATGGCCGCGTCGGTCTCCTCGATGTCGCGCGCCTGCTGCGCCGCTTCCCAATACTGATAGCCCAGCACGCCCCCGACGAGGAGCAGCACCGCGATCCACAGGCGGGCGTCGGCGAGGAAACGGCGTTCGCCGAAACCGCCGCCGCCGGCCATGGCCAATGCGGGCTCGGTCTGTTCGCTCAGCCGCGCCACCGCCGCCTCGCGCGCGCGCTGCAGCCTGAACGCCACACCGGCCTTGAGCTCCGCCGTGCCGTGGTCAAGATAAGCCGCTATTTTCTTTGCAGTTTCATGCTCGTTCATAAGCCGATCCCTTTGGCCTTGAGCATTTCCGCCAAGGCGTGAACCGCCCGCGAGCAGTGAGTCTTCACACTGCCTTCGGAGCAGCCCATGGCCGTGGCGGTCTCTGCCACATCGAGTTCTTCCCAGTAACGCAACAGAAACGCTTCACGTTGACGCGCCGGCAGCCGCGCCAGTGCCTGCTCGACCAGCGCCACCGTCTGCGCCTGCTCATGCTGAGCCGCCGGGTCCGTCGGATTCGAGTCCCCCCTTGCCGGCAAAGTTTCGAGCGGATCGAAATCCTCGTCTTTATCGTCCTTCTGGCCGAGCGCCGAAAGCAGCGTGGTCCACGTCGAGCGCACCTTCTGCCGCCGAAAGTGGTCGTGGATGGCATTCTGCAGGATGCGCTGAAACAGCATCGGCAGTTCCTCCAGCGGCTTGGCAGCGTATTTCTCGGACAGTCTGAGCATCGCGTCCTGCACGATGTCGAGCGCGGCGTCGTCGTCGCGCACGGCGAACACCGCCTGCTTGAAGGCGCGGCGCTCGACATCGGCGAGAAAGTTCGAGATCTCCTTGGGCGAAGCGATTGCGGTCCTCCCGGCGCGCTATGGCGGCGATTATAGTCGTGCCGCCGCAGCGCCGGACCGCCGCCGGCGCCCTTGACCCGGGCCGGCGATACCGGTAACGTTTATTGGCGGATTCTTGGGGAATCCGCGGTAGTGCTGCAAAAACGGTCGTTGGCCTCCCCTCCGGACGCGCCACAAGCGCGTAGGAGCACCCGATGGGAAGCGACGAGACCGGCTTTCAACCCGGAAAAGCCTTTGAGCCCGAGCGCCTGACCGAGGCGCGGCGCGTTTTGCAGGCCCCGGCCCGCGGGAGCGCGGCTGGGCGAACGTGTTCATCAGCGCGAGGGGCTTACGCATCATGCAGCTTACCGGTGCAGAGATCGTCATCCGCTGCCTGCAGGAAGAGGGGGTCGAATACGTCTTCGGCTACCCGGGCGGCGCGGTACTCAATATCTACGACGCTTTGTTCCAGCAGGACCAGGTCAAGCACGTGCTGGTCCGCCATGAACAGGGCGCGGCGCACGCTGCCGACGGCTATTCGCGCTCGTCGCACAAGGTCGGCGTGTGCTTGGTTACCTCCGGCCCGGGAGTCACCAACGCGGTCACCGGCATCGCCACCGCGTACATGGACTCCATCCCCATGGTGGTGCTCACCGGCCAGGTTCCCACCCACGCCATCGGCCAGGACGCATTCCAGGAATGCGATACCGTTGGCATCACCCGGCCCTGCGTCAAGCACAACTTCCTGGTCAAGGACGTCGCGCAGCTGGCGGTGACCATCAAGAAGGCATTCTATCTGGCGCAAACCGGCCGCCCCGGGCCGGTGCTCGTTGACATTCCCAAGGACGTGACCCAGGCCACGGCCGAATACAGCTACCCGAAGACGATCGCGCTGCGCTCGTACAATCCCGTGACCCGCGGCCACGCGGGCCAGATCAAGAAGGCCGTGCAGCTGCTGCTCGAAGCGCGGCGGCCGATGGTTTATGCCGGCGGCGGCGTGGTCCTCAACAATGCTGCCGCGCAGCTCACGCGCCTGGTGCGCTTGCTTGGCTTCCCCTGCACCAACACGCTCATGGGCCTCGGTGCTTTTCCCGGTACCGACGCGCAGTTCACCGGCATGCTGGGGATGCACGGCACCTATGAGTCGAACATGGCGATGCAGGGCTGCGACGTGCTGCTCGCCGTCGGCGCGCGCTTCGATGACCGAGTCATCGGCAATCCCGCGCACTTCTCCCGCTCCGACCGCAAGATCATCCACATCGACATCGATCCGTCGTCGATTTCCAAGCGGGTCAAGGTCGAGGTGCCAATTGTCGGCTACGTCGCCGAGGTGCTCGATGAGATGCTCAGGCTCATCGAGTCCTCGCCGCACCGCCCTGACGCCCAGGCGCTCAAGGCGTGGTGGGCGCAGATCAAGGAGTGGCAGCGCAAGGATTGCCTCAAGTACGACCGCAAGAGCGAGCTCATCAAGCCCCAGTACGTGATCGAGAAGCTCTACGAAATCACCGGTGGCGATGCGATCATCACTTCGGACGTTGGCCAGCACCAGATGTGGGTCGCGCAGTATTACCCGTTCGATCGACCGCGACGCTGGATCAACTCCGGCGGCCTGGGCACGATGGGCTTCGGCTTGCCGGCGGCGATGGGCGCGGTGCTCGCCAATCCCGGCGCGACGGTGGTCTGCGTCACCGGCGAAGCGTCCATCCAGATGTGCATCCAGGAACTGTCGACGTGCAAGCAATATCACCTGCCGATCAAGATCGTGAACCTCAACAACAAGTACATGGGTATGGTGCGGCAGTGGCAGCAGTTCTTCTACGGCAACCGCTACGCCGAGTCGTACATGGACGCGTTGCCTGACTTCACGCGTCTGGCCGAGGCGTTCGGGCACGTCGGGATGAAAGTCGAACGGCCCGCGGACGTCGAGGGCGCGCTGCGCGAGGCCTTTGCGCTCAAGGACCGCCTGGTGTTTCTCGACGTGATCACCGATCAGGCCGAGAACGTGTTTCCGATGGTGCCGGGCGGCAAGGGCCTGACGGAAATGATCCTCGCCGAGGAATTGTAGTCGTGCGGCATATCCTGTCGATTCTGGTGGAGAATGAGGCCGGCGCCCTGTCGCGTATTGCCGGGCTGTTCTCGGCGCGCGGCTACAACATCGAGTCACTGACCGTTGCCCCCACCGAGGACCCGACACTGTCGCGCATGACGCTCGTCACGGTCGGCTCGGACGATGTCGTCGAGCAGATCACCAAGCAGCTCAACAAGCTCGTCGAGGTGGTCAAGGTCGTCGATCTCACCGAGGGCAACCACATCGAGCGGGAACTCATGCTCGTCAAGGTTCGCGCCGCGGGCAAGGACCGTGACGAGATGAAGCGGCTGGCGGACATCTTCCGCGGCCGCATTCTTGATGTCACCGACAAGAGCTACACCATCGAGCTCACGGGCACCGGGTCGAAGCTCGACGCGTTCCTGCAGGCGATCGAACCGGGAGTGATCCTCGAGACCGTGCGCACCGGAGCCTCGGGCATTGGCCGCGGCGAGCGCATACTCCGGGTTTAGGAGAATCGCCATGAAGGTCTACTACGAAAAAGATGCCGATCTGTCGCTGATCAAGGGCAAGAAGGTCGCCATCATCGGCTATGGCTCGCAGGGGCACGCGCACGCGCAGAACCTCAACGACTCCGGGGTCAAGGTGACCGTCGGGCTGCGTCGCCGGCGGCGCCTCCTGGGACAAGGCGAAGAAGGCGGCGCTCAAGGTGGCTCCCGTAGCCGCCGCCGTGAAGGGCGCCGACCTGGTGATGATGCTCATGCCCGACGAGCACATCGCCGCGGTCTATCGGGACGAGGTCGAGCCCAACATCCGCAAGGGCGCGACGCTCGCTTTCGCCCACGGCTTCAACATCCATTACGGGCAGGTGCTGCCGCGCGCTGACCTGGACGTGGTGATGATCGCGCCCAAGGCGCCGGGCCACACCGTGCGCTCGACCTATGTCCAGGGCGGCGGCACGCCGATGCTCATCGCGGTGCACCAGGACGTGAGCCGCAAGGCGCGCGACCTCGCCCTTTCCTACGCCGCCGCGATCGGCGGCGCGCGCGCCGGGGTGATCGAGACCTCGTTCAAGGAAGAGACCGAGACGGATCTGTTCGGCGAGCAGACCGTGCTCTGCGGCGGCTGCGTGGAGCTGGTGAAGAACGCCTTCGAAGTGCTGGTGGAAGCCGGCTACGCGCCGGAGATGGCGTATTTCGAATGCCTGCACGAACTGAAGCTGATCGTCGACCTGCTCTACGAGGGCGGGATCAGCAACATGAACTACGCCATCTCCAACAACGCCGAATACGGCGAATACGTCACCGGTCCGCTGATCATCAACGCCGCGACCAAGGATGCGATGCGCGCCGCGCTCGAGCGCATCCAGAGCGGCGAGTACGCGAAGAGCTTCATCCTGGAAAATCGTGCCGGTGCGCCCACGCTGTTGTCGCGGCGACGCATGACCGCCGAGCATCCCATCGAGCAGGTCGGCGGCAAGCTGCGGGAGATGATGCCATGGATCAAGACGCAACAAGCTCGTCGACCAGTCGCGCAATTAGGCCGCGCCACGCTGGCGCGGCGCACAAGTCGCGAACGGCAGCGCGGCTGGGTGGGGCTGGTCGTCATCCTGGTCGCGCTGGTCATCGTCGCGCTGCTGGCGCGATCGGCGCTGAAAAGCTACGGACTGCTGCCCGACATGCAAGCCGCCCGCGCCCTACGCGCGCCGCCCGCGGCAAGTCCGGCTGAGTCGATCCGACCAGCGTGCCGGCTACGCCGGCCGCAGCCATCGAGCGCGCGCGTGGGTTGGAGCAGCAAATGCAGCGTGACGCGCAGGAGCAGGCCAAGCGCATCGACGATTCAACGCACTAGCCGGCGATGACTGCGCCGGGCTATCCGCATCCGGTCATCGCCCGCGAGGGCTGGGCGTTTCTGGCGAGCGCGCTCTTGCTCGCGCTGGCACTGTCGTGGGCGGGCCTGTGGCTGCTCGCGGCGCTGGCCTGGCTCGCAGTCATCTTCATCGCCCAGTTCTTCCGCGATCCGCCGCGCGCTGTCCCGGCGGAACCGCAAGCGGTGTTGTCGCCCGCCGACGGCAAGGTCGTGCGCGTGGGGCCCGCCCGCGACCCCTATCTCGACCGCGACGCGCTGCAGATCAGCGTGTTCATGAACGTGTTTAACGTGCATTCCAACCGTAGCCCGGTGGACGGCGAAGTGAGAACAAGTGGTATCACGGCGGTCGCTTCTTCAATGCCGCGCTGGACAAGGCATCGCTGGAAAACGAGCGCCTGGCGCTGCACATCGTCACGCCCGAGCGCGGCGCGGTCGTGTGCGTGCAGATTGCCGGGCTGATCGCGCGGCGCATCCTGTGCTACGTCGGCCCCGGCGATCGCCTCGCACGGGGACAGCGCTACGGCTTCATCCGCTTCGGTTCGCGGGTCGACCTGTATCTGCCCGCGGACGCGACGCCGCGCGTTGCGATTGGCGACACGGTGCAGGCCACGGCGACCATCGTCGCGACGCTGGCCTGACGGCGCGTCGCGGCGTTGTCTTGGTGCGATCGACCTGCTAGGCTCCCCGCATGGGGGAATTCCAGCAAGAGCGGGCGTTCGCGAAGAACCGCATCCGTCGCCGCGGGATGTATCTGGTCCCGAGCCTGCTCACGACCGCCGCGCTCTTCGCCGGCTTCTGGGCCATCGTGCAGGCGATGAACGGTCGTTTCGACTTGGCGGCGAAAGGGGTGTTCGTGGCCATGGTGCTCGACGGCCTCGACGGTCGGGTCGCGCGCCTGACTCGGACGCAGAGTGCGTTCGGCGCCGAGTACGACAGCCTGTCCGACATGGTCTGCTTCGGCGCGGCGCCGGCGCTCGTTATCTACGAGTGGGCGCTGGTCAGCACGGGCAACTATCGGCTGGCTCGCGGCCTTCCTCTACTGCGCCTGTGCGGCGCTGCGGCTGGCCCGCTTCAACACCAACCTCGAGGTCGCCGACAAGCGCTACTTCCAGGGCTTGCCCAGCCCCTCGGCGGCGGCGCTGGTCGCCGGCTTCGTATGGATCATGGACGACAACGCGTTCGATCCGGAGAGCTATGCGCTGGTGGGCGTTGGCGGTGACCGTTTTTGCCGGCGTCAGTATGGTCACCAACTTCAAGTATTACAGCTTCAAGACGATCAACCTGCGGCGCAGCGTGCCCTTCGTCGTGGTCCTGCTCATCGTCGTGTCCTTCGTGCTGGTGAGCTATCAGCCGCCGGTGGTCCTGTTCACCGGTTTCATCCTCTATGCGCTGTCCGGCTATGCCTGGTGGGCATGGAGCGCGCTCAAGCGCCGGCGCGGCTGACCGGCCCGACCGTGGCCGACCGCGGGCGCACGCCTGCCTTGCGGGCGCAGGCCAATCCCGCTATAGTCCGTCGCATGAGCCGCCAACGCGACTGCGTTCTTGTTACCCCGCGTCTCCGTGCGCCCGCCGGCCTCGGCGAGCTGCTGCTGCGCCCCGCGCGCAGATAAATCCACCCCACCTTTGGTAGTGCGCACCCGCCCGAAGCACCGCGGCGGGGAGGAAGACGACTTCCAGCTTGCAGGAGCTCACCATGTCCGACCATTTACTTATTTTTGACACCACTCTGCGCGACGGCGAGCAGAGTCCGGGAGCCTCGATGACGCGCGAGGAGAAGATGCGCATCGCCAGGCAGCTCGAACGGCTTCGCGTCGATGTGATCGAGGCTGGCTTCCCCGCGTCCTCGAACGGCGACTTCGAGGCCGTGCGGGCCATCGCCCAGGCGCTCAAGGACAGCACCGTCTGCGCGCTGGCGCGCGCCAACGAGAAGGACATCCGGCGCGCCGGTGATGCGCTCAAGGGCGCCCAGTCCGGGCGCGTGCATACCTTCATCGCCAGCTCACCCATCCACATGCAGATGAAGCTGCGCATGTCCCCTGAGCAGGTGCTCGAGCAGGCGGTCAAGGCAGTGCGCTGGGCGCGCGAGTACACCGACGACGTCGAGTTTTCACCCGAAGACGCGGGCCGCTCCGAGATCGACTTCCTGTGCCGGCTGCTCGAGGCGACCATCGAGGCCGGCGCGACGACGGTTAACATTCCCGACACCGTCGGCTACACCATGCCGTGGCAGTTCGGCGCGTTGATCGCGACACTGCGCGAGCGCGTTCCCAACTCCACCAAGGCGGTGTGGTCGGTGCATTGTCATAACGACCTGGGGGTCGCGGTTGCGAACTCTCTATCCGCCGTGATGCACGGCGCGCGGCAGGTCGAGTGCACCATCAACGGCCTGGGCGAGCGGGCGGGCAACGCCTCGCTCGAAGAGATCGTGATGGCGATCAGGACCCGCAAGGACGTCTTTCCGTGCACCACGCGCGTCGACGCGACCCAGATCGTCGCCGCCTCGAAGCTCGTCTCGGGCATCACCGGCTTCCCGGTGCAGCCGAACAAGGCGATCGTTGGCGCGAACGCGTTCGCGCATGAATCCGGGATCCACCAGGATGGCGTGCTGAAGCATCGCGAAACCTACGAGATCATGCGCGCCGAGGATGTCGGCTGGGGCGCCAACAAACTGGTGCTGGGCAAGCTCTCCGGCCGCAACGCGTTCAAGACACGGCTCGCCGAGCTCGGCATCGAGCTCCCCAGCGAAGAGGCGGTCAATCACGCCTTCGCGCGCTTCAAGGAGCTTGCCGACAAGAAGGGCGAGGTGTTCGACGAGGACCTGCACGCGCTGGCCTCCGACGAGCAACTGACCCCTGAGCGCGAGCACTACAAGTTCGTCGCGCTCAAGATCGTGTCCGAGACCGGCGAAGTACCGCAGGCGGAAGTCACGCTGGTGGCCGGCGAGCGCGAGCATAGCGTGCACACTCGCGGCGACGGGCCGATCGACGCCGCCTTCCGCGCCATCGAGCAGATCGCCCACTCCAAGGCGAAGATGGTCCTGTATTCAGTCAATGCCATTACCGGGGGCACCGACGCGCAGGGAGAGGTTACGGTGCGCCTCGAGCGCGACGGCCGGATCGTCAACGGCCTGGGATCGGATACCGATATCCTGGTCGCCTCCGCCAAGGCCTACCTCAATGCCCTGAACAAGCTGCACAGCCGGCAGGAGCGGCTCAATCCCCAGCTGGCCGCGTAACGGGGCTGCGGGTGGCGATCGATGCCAAGCCCGGCGATCAGGCATCGCTGCCGGCGACGGTATGCGTTGCCGGCGTCGACCTGCCCGCCTGGCCCGCGACCCAGGTGGCCGAACCGCTGTCGGCGCGGCTGATGGCGGCGACGACTTTCGCCGACGTCGCGGACTACCACCCGGCGCTGGTCAGTGCTGCGCTCGAGGCGGAGCGCGACCCGCGCTTTCGCGGCAAGATCTTTAAGGGCGGCTGCGGCACCAAGGTGCGCAGGATTCCGGCCTGGGACGCGGCGGCGGCGACCCTGATCCACGCCCGGGCGCTGACGCTCGCGCATCGCACGCTGTCGCACCGGCCGGTGTACACCGACGACAGCTGGGCCTCCGTCTACCGCGCCGGCGATTACTGCATGCCGCACAGCCATTTGCGCTCGAACGTGAGCATCGTATACATGCTCGACCCGGGCGATGGCGACCCCGAGGACGTGATGGCCGGCAAGCTCTGCTTCGCCGATCCGCGCATCGATGCCTGCTGCCCGGACGAGCCCGGCCGCGTCACCCGCCACATGATTCCGAACATGCAACCGGGCACGATGCTCATCTTCGCCAGTGATTATCTGCACAACGTCAATCCCTATCACGGGAGCCGCCCGCGCATCACGCTGTCCTGGAACATCACCCTGGACCGGCTCGCCGGCCGACCGGGCGAAGGCTGGGAGTAGGAGCGCTTGATCGGCCCCGGCGCGCGCGCCGCCCGCCGCGACGTCGTCCTGCTATCATTGCCGTATTGCAACAGCGCCGCGGGGTCCGATCGGCCTTCGGCGCTTCCGGTACGCCACCCGCGTCCTTCTGCACCAGATCGTTTGCCTGTCCATCGTCGGCTCATTGTTTGCACCGAAACAGGGATCGCCCATGACCACGCCGCACTACGGCCCGGGGATCGAGATCGCCGGGCGCATCACTGCCGAGTATGCGCAGATTCTCACGCCCGAGGCGCTCGAATTCGCCGCCCGCCTGCAACGGTCGTTTGGCGGCCGGCGCGCGGAACTGCTCGCGCGGCGCGGGTCGCGGCAACGCGAGTTCGACGCCGGCAAGCTGCCCGATTTTCTGCCCGAGACGCGCGCCATCCGCGAAGCGCGTTGGACGTGCGCCCCGATCCCGGCAGATATCGAGGACCGGCGCGTCGAAATCACCGGTCCGGTCGATCGCAAGATGATCATCAATGCGCTCAATTCGGGCGCCAACGTGTTCATGGCCGACTTCGAAGACGCCAACACGCCGAAGTGGGACAACAATGTCCAGGGCCAGCTCAACCTGCGCGACGCGATCCGCCGCCGGATCGATTACGTCTCGCCCGAAGGCAAGGAGTACCGGCTCGACGACAAGCTGGCCACCTTGTTCGTGCGCCCACGGGGCTGGCATCTTCCCGAAAAGCACGTCCGGGTCGATGGCACGCCGATCGCGGGGGCCCTCTTCGATTTCGCGCTTTACTTTTTTCACAACGCCAGGGAGCTCGTTGCGCGCGGCAGCGGCCCGTACTTCTACCTGCCGAAGCTGGAAAGCCATCTCGAGGCCCGGTTGTGGAACGACATCTTCGTCCAGGCGCAGGACGAACTCGATGTGCCGCGCGGGACGATCAAGGCCACGGTGCTTATCGAGACAATCCTGGCCGCCTTCGAGATGGACGAGATCCTCTACGAACTGCGCGAGCATTCGGCGGGTCTCAACTGCGGCCGCTGGGACTACCTCTTCTCCTGCATCAAAAAGTTTCGCCTCAACCGCGAGTTCTGCCTCGCCGACCGCGTCCGGCTCACGATGACCACGCACTTCATGCAGAGCTACGCCGAGCTGTGCATCAAGACCTGTCACCACCGCCATACGCATGCGATGGGCGGCATGGCCGCGCAGATTCCGGTCAAGAACGACGACGCGGCCAACCGCGACGCGTTCGCGAAGGTCAAGGCCGACAAGGAACACGAGGCGACTATCGGCCATGACGGCACCTGGGTGGCGCATCCGGGTCTGGTGGCGGTGGCCAAGGAGGTCTTCGACCGGCTCATGCCGGGACCCAACCAGATTGCGCAAAGACCGCGCGACGACGTACACGTCACCGCGGCCGACCTGCTGCGCTTCGAGCCGGAGCGGCCGATCACGGAGCAGGGACTGCGCCTTAACATCAGCGTGGCTATCCAGTACATGGGCGCTTGGCTCGCCGGCCAAGGCGCCGTGCCGATCTTCAACCTGATGGAAGACGCCGCCACCGCGGAGATCTCGCGCTCGCAGGTTTGGCAGTGGATCCGCTCGGCCAAAGGTAAGCTCGACGACGGTCGCAAGGTGACCCGGGAGATGGTCGCGACCATGATTCCGGAGGAGATCCGGAAGATCCGGGTGCTGCTCGGCCCGGACTTCGGCGAGGGGCGCTACGACGAAGCGGCCGGATTGTTCGCCGATCTGGTCAACAACGACACGTTTGTCGAGTTTCTGACGCTGCCAGCCTACGAGCGCATCAACTAGCGGGCGCGCCCGTGCGCGCGTAAATACAGACTATTTATCAGAAACATTTGAACAATTAATTGGACATATGCCATTGGGCTGCGGACAATGGCTTTGCTGCATTTCGATAGGAGACCTGCGATGAATCTGAAGGGCACCAAGACGCATGACAACCTGAAGGCGGCATTTGCCGGCGAGTCCCAGGCCAACCGGCGCTACTTGTATTTCGCCAACAAGGCCGATGTCGAAGGGCAAAACGATGTCGCGGCGGTGTTCCGCTCGACCGCCGAGGGCGAGACCGGGCACGCGCACGGTCATCTCGATTACCTGGCGGTGGTGGGCGATCCGGCAACCGATCTGCCGATCGGCAAAACCCGCGAAAATCTCAAGGCGGCCATCGCCGGCGAGACGCACGAGTACACCGACATGTATCCGGGCATGGCCAAAGCCGCGCGCGGCGAGGGGTTCGAGGAAATCGCCGACTGGTTCGAGACCCTGGCCAAGGCGGAGCGCTCGCACGCCAACCGGTTCAAGAAGGCGCTCGACGTTCTCGCCGACTAGGCGTGGCTGCGCTTGCGCGCGGGTCCGCACCCCGCTAGCGCGGGCGCGCGCTCGGCGCCGCCGGCGCGCGCTAGCATGACCGTCCGCGAAGGCAACCTCGAGGCGCCTACCCGGCATCCGGTCGACTGGCGCAATCCGGATTTCTACGACCAGGTCTCGGTCAACGCCGAGCTGGCGCGGGTGTTCGACATCTGTCACGGCTGCCGGCGTTGCGTGAGCCTATGCAACGCCTTTCCGACCCTGTTCGATCTGGTCGACGCCACCGCGAGCGGCGAAGTCGAGGGCGTCGACCCGGCCGCCTACGGCCAGGTCGTCGACCAGTGCTATCTGTGCGACCTTTGCTACATGACCAAATGCCCGTACGTTCCGCCGCATCCCTGGAATGTGGATTTCCCGCACTTGATGCTGCGTGCCAAGGCCGGGAAGTTCGTGCGTGGCGAAACGCGCCGGCGCGACCGGGTGTTGACCGCCACCGACCGGCTTGGTCGGCTCGCGACCATTCCGGTCGTGGTGCAGATCGTCAACAAGGCCAATACGGCGCCGCTGGCGCGCAAGGCGCTCGACGGCCTGCTGGGTGTGCACCCGGAACGCCAGCTGCCGCCGTTCGCCACCAGGCGCTTCGCGACGCTCGCGTCGGCGAGCGCTGCGTGGCCGGTCCGGGACGGGGACCGCACCGCCGGCAAGGTCGCGCTGTTCTCGACCTGCTACGTCAATTACAACGAACCGGGGATCGGGCTCGACCTGCTCGCCATCCTGGACCACAACGAGGTTCCGTACGTGATCGTCGACCAGGCGGTGTGCTGCGGCATGCCTAAGCTGGAACTCGGAGACTTCGAATCGGTGGCGCGGCTGAAGGAGATCAATGTGCCGCGCCTCGCCGCGCTGGTGCGCGAGGGCTACGCGTTACTTACGCCGGTGCCATCGTGCACCCTCATGTTCAAGCACGAGCTGCCGCTGATCTTTCCCGAGGATGCCGACGTGCAGGCGATTGGCGCGGCGATGGTCGATCCGTTCGAATACCTGGTGCTGCGCGACAAGGATGGCCTGCTCAAGAAGGATTTCAAGACGCCGCTGGGCAAGGTGGCGTATCACGTTCCCTGCCACTCCCGGGTGCAAAACATCGGCCAGAAGACGCGCGAGGTGTTCGAGTGGGTACCGGGCACGACCGTACACACCGTCGAGCGCTGCAGCGGCCACGACGGCACCTGGGGAGTCAAGCGCGAGTTTTACGCGGCGTCGATGAAGATCGGCCGGCCGCTGTTCCGGCAGATGGCCGAGGGCGCACCCGACTACGTGAGCTCCGATTGCCCGATCGCCGGCAGAGCGATCCTGCAAGGCATCGAAGCGGCGGCCGGCAAGGACGCGCCTTCGGTGCGCAAGGCGCACCCGTTGACGCTGGTGCGCATGGCCTACGGCCTGTAGTCGAACCGCCGGTTCGGTTTCTGCCACGCGAGTATAAGGAACCCCGCGCATGCCGCGCATCGCCCGCGAAAGTCTGCTGACTCTGGAAGCCTACGCGAAGGAAAGGCCGGACTTCCGCGCCCGCGTGCTCGCGCACAAGAAGCCGCGCACGGTGCAGCTTGGGCCCCACCTGACGCTCCTGTTCGAGGATGAGCTCACCATCCGCTACCAGATCCAGGAAATGCTGCGCGTCGAGAAAACCTTCGAACAAGCCGGCATTCAGGATGAGCTCGATGCGTACAATCCGCTGGTGCCGGACGGCCACAACTGGAAGGCAACCCTGCTCGTGGAATACGAGGCCGTCGAGGAGCGCAAGCAAGCGCTTGCCCGGCTGCGCGGCATCGAGGACAGCGTCTGGGTACAGGTCGCCGGACAGCCGCGCGTGCCGGCGATCGCTGACGAGGACCTCGAACGCGAAACTGCCGACAAAACCTCGGCGGTCCACTTCGTGCGCTTCGAGCTCTCCGCGCCAATGCGCGCGGCGCTCAAGGCGGGCGCCGCCTTGGCCATCGGCGTGGAGCACCCGCACTACCGGACCACGCTCGACCCGGTTCCCGAAGCGACGCGCCAGGCCCTGCTCGTCGACCTCGTCTGACGTCCAGGTGCGGGCCCGGCGTGGCGCCCAGCCGCGCAATCTCACGCCGAACTTGAGGCGTCTTCCCAGGCGACGCGGGTCAGCCCGCGCACGCAGACAACTTCGTCCCGGCCGCGGTGCAAACGCCGCTCCGTGCGCAGCTGGGTCAGCGCACACTTCTCGAGCACCCGTCCGGACGCGGCATTGCGGGCGAGGTGCGATGCGGTGAGCAGGTCAACGTCCAGGAGCGAGAAAGCCAGCGCGATTACCGCGCGCGCCGCCGCGGTGGCATAGCCGCGACCCCAGTAGGCGCGGCCGATCCAGTAGCCGAGGTTCTCGCGCTCGATCGGCGCCGGCCGCAAGGCGATGGCGCCGACCAGCAGGCCGTCGGCGGCCGGCGTGATGGCGTAGATGTACTCGCGCCCCGCGGCCCAGTCGCGCGCCTGCGCGGCAATCCACGCCTCGGCCGCGCCGTCGGGATAGGGATGGGGGATGACGGCGGTCGTCTCGGCGACCGCGCGCTCGCCGGCGAGCGCCTGGATCCGGGGTGCATCGGCGTGCACGAACCGGCGAAGCGCAACGGGAACGGCCAGCGCGCGCTCGGGAAGCAAAGCGTTGGGCGCCCCTCCCGGCGCTCAATCCCTGAAGTTGTTGAACTGGACCGGATAATCCGTGATGGTCTTCTTCACCAGGGTGATCGCATTCTGCAGCTCATCTCGCTTGCTGCCCGAGACGCGCACCGCCGGTCCCTGGATGGTCGCCTGGAGCTTAAGCTTGCTGTCCTTGATCGACTTGACGATCCGCTTGGCCAATTCCTGCTCGATGCCCTCGCGCAGCGTGATCACCTGTTTGACCTTGTCGCCGCCGATCTTTTCGACGTTGCCGGGCTTGAGCGCACGCACGTCGAGCCCGCGCTTGGCGAGCTTGCCCAGCAGCACGTCGGTCACCTGCTTGAGCTTGAAATTGTCGTCGGCATAGAGCGTGAGGTCGCTGTCCTTGTGCTCGACACGCGCGTCGGAGCCCTTGAAGTCGAAGCGCGTCGAGAGCTCCTTGTTGGTCTGATCGAGCGCATTGCGGACCTCGACCTGGTTTACTTCGGAGACGATATCGAAAGAGGGCATGCGCCACACGCCTGGCGGTAAAAAGTTGAAGCTACCACGATCCGCCGCGCCGACAAAGGCCGAATGGGCCACGCCGGCAAGCCGATCTTGCGCAGCAGCCCCTGAAAACGCGCGTTGCGCGAATGCCGGGTCGACCGCAGCATGAGCCCCCTGGGGGCCGCGGGTGAGTCAGGTCAGGTGTCGCGCCGGACGAGGCGGGGGTTTACTTCGCCTTGCGCGCGAGCTTCGCCTCGTTGCGCAGCCGCAAGGCGTTGAGCTTGATGAAGCCGGCCGCGTCCTTCTGGTCGTACGCGCCGCCATCCTCGTCGAAGGTCGCGACCGCGGGGTCGAACAGCGAGTGGGCCTTCGATTCACGGCCGATGACCATGACGCTGCCCTTGTACAGTTTCAGTCGCACGCGTCCGTTCACGACGCCTTGCGACGCATCGAAGAGCGTCTGCAGCAGCGCTCGCTCCGGTGACCACCAGTAGCCATTGTAGATGAGACTGGCGTAACGCGGCATCAGGTCGTCCTTCAGGTGCGCGACCTCGCGATCAAGGCAGAGCGACTCGATGGCGCGATGCGCCTTGAGCATGATCGTGCCGCCCGGCGTCTCGTAGCAGCCGCGCGATTTCATGCCGACGTAACGGTTCTCCACCAGGTCGAGCCGGCCAATGCCGTGCTTGCCCCCGACGCGGTTCAAAGCGCTGAGGACCTGCGCCGGGGTCATCGTGATGCCGTTGACCGCCACAATGTCGCCGTGCACATAGTCAAGCTCGAGCAATTCGGCCGCGTCGGGCGCCTTTTCCGGCGCCACCGTCCAGCGCCACATGTCCTCCTCCGCCTCGACCGCCGGGTCCTCCAGCGCGCGGCCCTCGTAGCTGATGTGCAGCAGGTTCGCATCCATCGAGTAC
This sequence comes from uncultured beta proteobacterium, assembly GCA_963777455.1. Taxonomy (GTDB): domain Bacteria; phylum Pseudomonadota; class Gammaproteobacteria; order Burkholderiales; family Casimicrobiaceae; genus PALSA-1003. Next base: position 130,622 of record CAVZQQ010000004.1, on the reverse strand, counting down.
GGGGCACCGCGGCCGCGGTGCTTCATCTCGATGGGTATGCCGTGCTGTTCCGCGTACGCAAGGAGCTTCTCGCGCGAGGTCAGGTCCCACTCGCGCCACGGCGCGATGACCCGGATGCCCGGCTCGAGCGCGTAATAGCCGAGCTCGAAGCGCACCTGGTCGTTGCCCTTGCCGGTCGCGCCGTGCGCCACCGTATCGGCGTGGGTCTCGCGGGCAATCTCGATCTGGCGCTTGGCGATCAACGGCCGCGCGATCGACGTGCCGAGCAGGTACTCGCCTTCGTAGATCGCGTTGGCGCGGAACATAGGAAACACGAAATCGCGCACGAATTCCTCGCGCAGATCGTCGATGTAGATCTGCTGCACGCCGGCCGCCTTCGCCTTGGCGCGCGCCGGCTCGAGCTCTTCGCCCTGGCCGATGTCGGCGGTAAAGGTGACGACCTCGCAGCGATACGCCTCCTGCAGCCAGTGCAGGATGACCGAAGTGTCGAGGCCGCCGGAATAGGCGAGGACGATTTTCATGTCAGTCGATCCGCGCACCGGTCTTCCGGATTACCGGCGCCCACTTGTCGGACTCACTCCTGATCAGGCGCGCGAAGTCCTCAGGTGTCCCGCCAACCAGCGCAAAGCCCTGCGCGTTCAACGTCGACTTGACCGCGGGGTCGTGCAGAATCGCATCGATCTCGGCATTGAGCCGCGCCACGATGGGCCGTGGTGTTCCGGCGCGGACTAACACACCGTTCCAGGCCACCGCCTCGAATCCGGGAAAGCCGGCTTCGGCGATCGTCGGCAGATCGGGCAGCAGCGGAAACCGCTGGGCCGTGGTCACCGCCAGCGCGCGCAACCGGCCGCTCTGGATCTGGCCCTGCAGCGGTTGCATGACCGCGAACAGGAGCTGCGTCTCGCCCTGCGCTGTCGCTGTCACCGCCGGCGGCGAACCGTTGAACGGCACGTGCACGATGTCCAGACCGGCGACTGCCTTGAACAATTCCATCGTCAGGTGCGATGAGCTGCCATTGCCGACCGAGGCGTAGTTGAGCTTGCCTGGATGGGCCTTCGCGTAGGCGACGAGCTCCCGCACCGATTGCACCGGCAGCGTGGCGGCTACTGCAAGCACGTTGGGCTGACTCGAGGTGATGATGACCGGGGCCAGATCGCGGCCCGGATCGTAGGGCAGCTTCGCGTACAGATACGGGGCGAACGCCAACGGGCCGTTGAACGACATCAGCAGCGCTTGGCCGTCAGGCGGCGATTTGGCCACGAAGTCGGTGCCCGCAGTGCCGCCCGCGGCGGGTCGATCGTCTACGAAGACCCGTTGTCCGAGCCGGTCGCCGAGCCGGTCGCCAATGAGGCGCGCGAGCACGTCGATGGAGCTGCCCGCGGGCGCGGCCACGACCAGGCGCAGCGGCTTCTCCGGCCACGCCTGCGCGTCAACCGGGCCGAGCGCGAACAGCAGCAGAGCGAACACCCCGCTGCGCGCGGCCCAGGCTCTCCGAACCCGGGCCGTCGTCATGCCGGTGCGTGACACACGGCCTCGATGTTGTGCCCGTCGGGGTCGAGCACGAATGCACCGTAGTAGTTCGCGTGGTAGTGCGGGCGCGGTCCCGGCGCGCCGTTGGCGCGGCCGCCGGCGGCGAGCGCTGCCGCGTAAAAGAGGTCAACCTGGCGTCGGTCCTCAGCACGAAACGCGACATGGATCGGCGGCGTGTTGGGCATGCCTTCACCGATCCAGAAGTCGGGTTTCGGCGGCACGCCGAATCCGGCGTGTTGCTCCCATTCCATGATCACGGCGTAGCCCAGCGGCGCGAGCGCGGCGCGGTAGAATGCCTTGCTCTTCGCGACGTCGGTGACGCCGACTCCGGTGTGATCAATCATCGTGGGCCTCTACGGGTTGATCCGTCCACAGACAAGATACTCGAGCAGGGCCTTCTGCACGTGTAACCGGTTCTCGGCCTCGTCCCAGACGACGCTCTGCGGTCCGTCGATGACCTCGGCCGCGACTTCCTCGCCGCGATGTGCCGGCAGGCAATGCATGAACAGCGCGTCGGGTTTCGCCTGCCGCATCATCTGCGCATCGACCATCCAGTCGGCAAAGGCGCGCTTGCGCGCGTCGTCTTCCGCTTCGAACCCCATGCTCGTCCACACGTCCGTAGTGACCAGATCGGCGTGGCGGCACGCCGCGCCGGGCTCGGCGAAGGCCTGCCAGTGCCGTGCGCCCTCGCCATCGGTGGCCGGCTGCAGGGTGTAGCCCGGCGGCGCCGAGACGTGCACGGTGAAGCCGAAGATCGGCGCGGCCTGCAGCCACGTGCGGCAGACGTTGTTGGCATCGCCGATCCAGGCCACGATCTTGCCCTCGATCGGGCCACGCAGCTCGACCCAGGTATAGATATCGGCAAGAATCTGGCAGGGGTGGTACTCGTTGGTCAGCCCGTTGATCACCGGCACGCGCGAGTGGGCCGCGAAGCGCTCGATCAACGCCTGCTCGAAGGTGCGGATCATTACCACGTCGACCATCCGCGATATCACCCGCGCCAGGTCCTCAATCGGCTCGCCGCGCGAGAGCTGCGTGTCGCCGCGGTTTAAGTTGATTGCGATCCCGCCCAGCTGATTCATGCCCGCTTCGAAGGATACGCGCGTGCGCGTCGATGTTTTCTCGAACACCATCGCCAGCGTGCGGTCGCGCAGCGGCTGGTAGAGCTCGTAGCGCTTGAAGCGTTCCTTGATCCAGCGCGTGCGTGCAAACAGGTGATCGAGCTCGTCCCGGCTGAAATCCTTGAATTGCAGGAAATGCTTCGGAGCCATGGGCAGGATCGGGGAGGCTGCCGCGCGCGTTGCGCATTAACCTCTGTTAAAACAGCATACTAGCACGAGGCTTCCCGGGCGAAGGACCAACGGCGCTGCCAACAAAAAGAGCGCCGCGTGGGCGCTCTCGGCTCGGATGCGAGGCCCCCTAGGTGTGATTTCTATGAGGGTTGTTCATCCGGACTGAATCCAGGAAGCTGATTGGTGCGAGCCGATCAACCCCTGAGGAGACAGCCGGATGAACATCCACAAGAATGCCCGTACCACGCCACGGAGTCGAGCCATGCTGGTGCATCGGGTGCTTCGAGAGCACTGGCCGGTGAGCGCGGTGGCGCTGGCGTTTGGAGTGTCCGAGCGCACCGTCTACAAATGGCTGGCCCGCTATCGCGCTGAAGGAGCCGCTGGATTGCACGATCGGCGGTCGGTGGCGCATCGCCGTCCGCATGCGTTGGGCCCGGCGTGGCTGGCGCTGATTCGCCTGTTGCGCCAGGCCAAGCTGGTGGCCGCCGACATCGCCACGCGGCTGCCGCTGGCGCGTTCGACAGTGAGCGCGGCTCTCAGCCGCCTGGGTCTGGGGCGCTTGCGCTACCTCAATCCACCGCCTCCGGTCCAGCGCTACGAATGGGGACACCCAGGCGAGCTGGTGCACATGGACACCAAGAAGCTCGGCCGCATCGTGCGCCCAGGCCATCGGATCACCGGCAATCCCCGCGATAACGTCGACGGCGCGGGCTGGGAATATGCCCACGTCGCGATCGATGACTGCTCGCGCTTTACCTACGTCGAGGTTCTGCCCGATGAGAAGCGCTACACCGCAACGCGTTTCTGGCTGCGCGCGGTACGGGAATTTCGGCGTCGCGGCATCCGCATCGAGCGCGTGCTCACCGACAACGGGGGTGCCTACCGTTCGCGGCCCTTCCGTAAAGCCTGCCGCTGGCTCGGTATCCAAGCCAAACGGACCCGACCCTATCGCCCGCAGACCAATGGCAAAGCCGAGCGCATGATTCAAACCCTGCTCCGCAAGTGGGCCTACGCCGTACCCTACGCCAACTCGGCCCAGCGGCGTTGCGCTCTCGCCCCTTGGTTGCGCTTCTACAATGAGGAACGACCCCATGCTAGTCTTAATCGTCAAACACCCGTCAGCCGACTGCCTCAGCTCGCTGAACAACGGTCGTAGAAATCACACCTAGGGCATCGCCTTGAGCGCGTGTGCCAAGCGGTGCTTGCTGCGCGAGGCCAGGTTCTTGTGCACGATTTTCTTGTCCGCGATGCGGTCGATTACGCCCTGTTGGGCCTGGAACACCTTCAGCGCAGCGGCCTTGTCGCCCGCGGCGATCGCCTTCTTGACGTTGCGAACGGCGCTGCGCAGGGCCGACTTCAGGCTGGCGTTGCGCTTGTGTGTCGCGGCCGATTGTCGGGCGCGCTTCTTCGCTTGCGCGGTATTGGCCATGGGTTAAATCCTTGTTTTCTGGAGCAGCAAAAAAAGACGGGCATAATAATCGCTTTTCGCCCCTGCCGCAAGCTGAAGTCTCTTCCAACGGCATAGGAGGCTGAAGGGTGGGGCGTGTTTCCAATGGCAGATGAGGCTGAAATGGGGGGCTTGGATCGATCATTGATGGATGGTGATCGATATGAACGAAGCCAGACTCGAGACGATCGAGCAAATCCGGGAATTCTTGGCCGGGCACAACCGATGTAGCCTTCGGGGCGCTGACCGACGAATCGAGCCTCCACACCTTTGTGGCCACCGTATTGAAGCGTTTCAATTACTTCCACCTGTCCAAGGGGCAACGCGGGGTGCTCTTTAGCTACCTGCTGCGCTTGACCGCTATTCGCGGCAGCACCTGTCGCGCTTGATCGCCCGCTATCGCCTGACGAAGGCTCTGTACCCCACGCGGTGGGCCAACCGCACCAGCTACGCGCGCAAGTACGGTCCCGAGGACGTGGCTTTGCTCGCGGAGCTCGATAGCCTGCACGACACCCTCTCCGGCCCGGCCACCAAGGTGCTGCTCATGCGGGCGCACCAACACTTCGGCGATGCCCGCTATATCCGGCTCGCCGGGATCTCGGTTGCCCACCTCTATAACCTGCGGGCAAGCACGGCCTACCGTAAGCAGCGCCGCGTTTGGACCCACACGCGCCCGACACCCCTGCGCATTGGGGTGCGCAGGGCACCCGCCCCCAACGGGCTGCCCGGCTACATCCGCATCGATACCGTGCATCAGGGCAATCAGGACGGTTTCAGGGGCGTCTATCACATCAACGCGATCGATATCGTCACCCAGTGGCAACTGGTGGCCGCCGTGGAGCGCATCAGTGAAGCCTATCTATTGCCCGTGATCGGCTTGCTGCTCGACGGTTTCCCCTTCGCCATCCGCGGCTTTCACTCCGATTCCGGCTCCGAATACATTAACCAGGACGTGGCCAAGCTCCTGGAGAAGCTGCGCATCGAGCTCACCAAGTCGCGGCCGCGGCAAACCAATGACAACGCCCTGGCCGAATCAAGAACGGCGCCATCATCCGCAAACTCATGGGCTACAGCTATATCCCCCAAAAATACGCGACCGCCATCAATCGCTTCTACAGCGCGGCGCTCAACCCCTATCTGAACTTCCACCGGCCATGCTACTTCGCCCTCGATACCATCGATGCCAAGGGCAAGATCCGCAAAACCTACCCCCACAATCAGATCATGACCCCATGGGATCGGCTGCAGTCCGTCCCCGGCTACCACCAGCACCTCAAACCCGGCGTCCGGGGCGCCGATCTGCAACAATGCGCCAATGCCATGAGCGACAATGACGCTGCCAAGCAGCTCCAGCAGGCCCGTAAACTACTGTTCCAATCCTTTACCCGTCGATCCAAAGCCGCCGCCTGACAGCCAGCGATTTCAGCCTCATCTTACGATTAGAAAATACTGCTGACCCTCTTACCGATCCCCTGATGCCCGCCGCGCTATCCGCTTCACCGTCCGTCCCCGATCACCGCGCCTCGCGATGAATCTGCTGAGGGCGTTGTCGACGGTGAGCGCCATGACGCTGCTGTCGCGCATTACCGGCCTGGTTCGCGAAAGCCTCAAGGCCGTTGCCTTCGGCGCCGGCCTGCAGATGGACGCGTTCGAGGCGGCGTTCCGCTTGCCCAACATCCTGCGCCGCCTGTTTGCCGAGGGTGCTTTCTCGCAGGCGTTCGTGCCCATTCTCGCCGAATACAAGCGGCAGCGTGGCGATGAGGCAACGCGCGAACTGTTCGGCAAGGTCGGCGCGCTGCTGGCCGTGGTGTTGCTCGGGGTCTCGGCGCTCGGCGTGCTCGCCGCCCCCTGGCTCGTCTACCTGCTCGCAAGCGGCTTCGCCCGCACGCCTGGCAAGGTTGCGCTGACCGCGGACTTGATCCGGGTCATGTTCCCGTACGCGCTGTTCATTTCGCTTATCTCGCTTTGCGGGGGCGTGCTCAACGTCTATCGCCGTTTCGCCATCCCGGCCTTCACGCCGGTCATCCTCAATCTGTCGATTATCGCCGCGGCGATCTTCCTCGCGCCCCACATCGACCCCCCGATCATGGCGCTCGCCGTCGGCGTCATGGTCGGCGGCGCGCTGCAGCTCACGCTGCAGATCATCCCGCTGGCGCGCCTGGGGATGCTGCCCCGCCTGCGCCTGGATTGGCGCGACCCAGGCGTGCGCCGTGTGGTCGCCGCGATGGGCCCGGCGCTGCTCGGCGTGTCGGCAGCGCAAATCTCGACCCTGATCAATACCCAGCTTGCCGCCTATCTGGGCGACGGCCGCATCTCCTGGATCACCTATGCCGACCGCCTGATGGAGTTTCCCAGCGCGCTGCTTGGCGTCGCGCTCGGCACGATTCTCCTGCCCAGCCTTTCCAAGCACTTTCACGAGGAGAATCCGGACCAGTACCGGGCGTTGCTTGACTGGGGCATGCGGTTGGCGTTTCTGCTCGCATTGCCCGCCACGCTGGCCCTTGCCGTGCTCGCCGTTCCGCTGATCGCCACGCTCTACGAGTACGGCCGGTTCACGGTGAACGACGTCTGGCAGACCCGCGCCGCATTGCTCGGGTATAGCGTGGGCCTGCTCGGCCTCATCAGCGTGAAGATTCTTGCCCCGGGGTTCTACGCGCGGCACGACATGCGCACTCCCGTGCGCAGCGCCTTCATCGCGCTGTTGGTGGCGCAGACGCTGGCGGTTACCCTGATGTTCCAGATCGGTCACGCTGGCTTGACGCTGGCGACCTCCACCGGTGCCATCGTCAACTCGGTGCTGCTCTACCGAGCCATGCGTAAAGCCGGCATCTACACGCCGCTGCCCGGCTGGGGGCCGTTTCTGCGCCGGGTGATGGCCGCCCTGGTCGTGCTGGGCGCAGTGTTGTGGTGGGGCGCCGGGCCCGACACCTTCTGGATCGCGGCCGGGCTCTGGTCGAAGGTGGGGCGCCTGGCGCTGGTGATCACCGGCGGTGCGCTCGCCTATTTTGGCACGCTGTGGCTGCTCGGCTTTCGCGTGATCGACTTCAACCGCCGCGAGCCATCGTAAGCGCGAGCGCGTGGTTACGGGCTTCCGCCGGGCTTGCGGTACGGACAGTTGACCTTCACACACTCGGCGTAAAGATAGAGCGCGTGCTCGCTGATCTCAAAGCCGCGATCCTTGGCGACCTTGAGCTGGCGTTTCTCGATTTCCGGGTCGAAGAATTCTTCGACCCGGCCGCATTGCAGGCACACCAGGTGGTCGTGGTGGCCGCCTTGGTTGAGCTCGAAGACCGATTTGCCGGATTCAAAATGGTGGCGAATTAGCAGCCCCGCCTGCTCGAATTGCGTGAGCACGCGGTAGACGGTTGCCAGACCGACGTCGACGCCGTCGGCAAGCAGCTGCTTGTAGACGTCCTCCGCGGTCAGATGCCGGACCGCGCTCTGCTCGAACAGGTTGATGATGCGCAGCCGCGGCAGCGTCGCCTTCAGGCCGGCATTCTTCAGATCGTGCGACGTCGACATGGCAGGGGCTCTCCCGGTGCGCGGGAAGGGCCGGTGCCTATGATATAGTTTCCAATTGTCTTTTGGCAGCACACCTGCTTCTGATGCGTTCAGTCCTCGGCACTGCCTGTCTGAGCCTGGTTCTCGGCGGCTGCGCCACCGTGGCCGACTACAGCTATTTTTCCCACTTCGGTGTTTATAAGCTCGACATCAACCAGGGCAACTACGTCACCGTTGACCAGGTCGACAAGCTCAAGGTCGGCCAGACCCGGCAACAGGTCCGGCTCGTGCTCGGCTCGCCCTTGCTCGCCGACCCGTTTCACGCCAACCGTTGGGACTACCCCTACGAGTTCACCCGGCAGGGCCGCCTGCTGGAGCACCGCCAGCTGACGCTTTATTTCGTCGACGACAAGCTCGCGCGCTGGGAAGGCGATGAGATGCCGCCATCTCCGGCCGACGTGGCGCGCAACGGCGGTGGTGACGCCGCGCTGGACAAGTCATTATCGACCGCGCCGAAGGTCGGCGAGACCAACTGGTTGACGGATCTGCTGAAGAAGCTCGGCTGGTGGCAGTAACTCCTCTCAAGGTGACCATCGCCGGTGCCGGCGGCCGCATGGGCCAGGCGCTGCTGGAAGCGGTCCTGGCTGATCCCGGGCTTGCGCTGGTTGGCGCGCTCGAGATTGCGGCGAGCCCGTTGCTCGGCCGCGACGCCGGCGAGCGCGTGGGGCGCGCCACCGGGGTTCCCGTTTCCGCCGACATTCCCGGCGCGCTCGTCGGGGCGGACGTGCTGCTTGATTTCACCCGCCCCGAAGGCACGCTGGCGCACCTTGGTGCTTGCGCCCTGGCCCGCGTTGCGGCCGTGGTGGGCACCACCGGCCTGACGGCTGCCGACAAGCGCGCGCTCGCCGACATCGCCGCCTCGATTCCGATTGTGTTCGCGCCGAACATGAGTGTCGGCGTGACCGTGCTGCTGCGCCTGGCGGAACAGGCGGCGCAGCTACTGGGCAGCGGCTACGACGTCGAGATTCTCGAGATGCATCATCGGCACAAGGTCGATGCGCCGTCGGGTACGGCGCTGCAGCTCGGCGCGGTGGTGGCGCAGGCCCTCGGGCGGGATCTGACGAGCGCCGCCGTCTTTGGCCGTGAAGGGGTGACCGGCGAGCGCAAGACGCAGACGATCGGTTTTGCCACGTTGCGCGGCGGCGATGTCGTCGGCGAGCACAGCGTCATTTTCGCCGGTGCCGGCGAGCGCATCGAGCTCACGCACAAGGCGGGCTCGCGTCTGAACTTCGCCCAAGGGGCGCTGCGTGCGGCGCACTTCGTCGCCGCCAAGCGCGCCCAGGGCCTCGTGGGCCTGTTCGACATGCAGGATGTCCTAGGGATTCGCTGAGGGCACCGTGGCCCACGCCGCGTCCCTGCCTTCCTTCGATCTCAGCGGCCGCAATGCTCTGGTCACCGGCGGTGGGTCGGGCCTCGGCCTCGCCATCGCGCGCGGGCTGGCCTGGGCCGGCGCCCACGTCGTCATCAACGGCCGGCAGCGCGTCCGCCTCGAGGCGGCGGCGGCGGAGCTTGCGCGCGAAGGCCGCTCGGTCGCCGTCGCGCCGTTCGACGTGACGCAGGCTGCGGCGGTCGCGGCCGCCGTCGCCGCGCTCGAGCGTGACACCCCCATCGACATCCTGGTTAACAATGCGGCGGTCAACCGGCGCGGGCCGCTGGACACCTTCGCCGTGGAAGATTGGCGAGCGCTGATGGCGGCCAATCTCGACGGACCGTTTTTCGTCACGCGCGCCGTTATCCCCGGCATGAAAGCCCGCAGGCGCGGGAAGATTATCAACCTGTGCTCGTTGGCAAGCGACCTCGGTCGACCCAATATTGTTCCCTACGCCGCGAGCAAGGGCGGCGTGCGCATGTTCACCCGCGCGCTGGCGGTGGAGCTCGCACCGGATAACATCCAGGTCAATGGCATCGCGCCCGGGTTCTTCCGCACCGAAATGAATGCCGCACTGGTCGGCGATGCGGAATTCGCGGCCTGGGTCGCGCGGCGCACGCCGGCGGGACGCTGGGGCGAGCCGCCCGAGATCGCGGGCGCCGCGGTGTTTCTCGCCTCCGCCGCCGCCGACTACGTGACCGGGCACCTGCTGGCAGTCGACGGAGGGTTTGGCGCCGCGTATTGAGGGCCGCGGCGGATTGAGGCGCGCCGGCCGGCGCGGTATAATCTGCAGCCTGCGAAGCGGGGCAGGCGAAACTAGCCTTCCCCGCTTTGCACATCTGCCGTCGTCAACTTAGGAAGCTCGCCGTGTCCATCGCGCCCGTCCCAGCGATTCTCGCGCTCGCCGACGGGACCGTGTTTCGCGGCCAGGCGATCGGCGCGACCGGCGCATCCGCCGGCGAAGTGGTGTTCAACACCGCCATGACCGGTTATCAGGAGATCCTGACTGATCCGTCGTACGCCGGGCAGATCGTCACCCTGACCTATCCGCACGTCGGCAATACCGGCGTCAACCCCGAGGACGTCGAGTCGCGGCAGATCTTTGCCGCTGGGTTGGTCATTCGCGATCTGCCACGCGTGGTGTCGAACTGGCGCAGCACGCAGGACCTGTCGTCGTACCTGCGCGCTGCCGGGATCCTGGGCATCTGCGACATCGATACCCGCAAGCTCACTCGTATCCTGCGTGAACAGGGTGCGCAAAACGGCTGCCTGATGGCCGGTCACGTCGACGCGCAGGAAGCGCAACAGCGCGCCCGCGCGGCGCCGTCGATGGCGGGTCTCGACCTGGCCAAGGTGGTGAGCTGCAGCAGTCCGTATGAATGGGCGGGCAGTACCTGGGCGCTCGGCACGGGCTATCGCGAGCAGCCGCCTGCGCGCTTCCACATCGTCGCTTACGATTACGGCATCAAGCACAACATCCTGCGCATGCTTGCCGAGCGCGGCTGCCGGGTCACGGTCGTGCCGGCGCAAACGCCGGCGCAGCACGCACTCGCGCGCCGGGCTGACGGCATCTTTCTGTCCAATGGGCCGGGCGACCCTGAACCGTGTGGCTACGCCGTCGAGGCGATCCGGCGCTTCCTCGCCGAGGGCATTCCGACCTTCGGCATTTGTCTCGGCCATCAGTTGCTTGGTCTGGCGGTGGGCGGCAAGACGCTGAAGATGAAATTCGGCCATCACGGCGCGAACCACCCGGTGCTCGACAAGGATACCGGCCAGGTGCTCATCACCAGCCAGAATCACGGCTTCGCGGTTGATCCGACAACGCTGCCGGCGAACGTGCGCGTCACTCACGTGTCGCTGTTCGATGGCAGTCTGCAGGGCATTGCGTTGACCGACAAGCCCGCGTACAGCTTCCAGGGGCATCCCGAGGCGAGCCCGGGGCCGCACGACATGGCCTACCTGTTCGACCGCTTCATCCGCATGATGGAAAAGCGCGCCGCCTGACAATGCCAAAGCGTACCGACATCGAATCGATCCTGATCATCGGCGCCGGCCCGATCATCATCGGCCAGGCCTGCGAGTTCGACTATTCGGGTGCCCAGGCGTGCAAGGCCCTGCGCGAGGAGGGGTACAAGGTCATCTTGGTCAACTCCAACCCAGCCACCATCATGACCGATCCGGAGATGGCCGACGTAACCTATATCGAGCCGATTAACTGGCAGATGCTGGCCAAGATCATCGAGCGCGAGCGACCCGACGCGCTGTTGCCGACGATGGGCGGTCAAACCGCGCTCAATTGCGCGCTCGATCTGGCGCGCGAGGGTGTCCTCACCAAATTCGACGTGGAGCTGATTGGCGCATCGAAGAAGGCAATCGACAAGGCCGAGGACCGGGAAAAATTCAAGGCCGCGATGACCCGCATTGGCCTCGCTTCCGCGCACTCGGGGATCGCCCACGACCTCGAGCAGGCCCTCGAGGTGCAGGAGGAGATCGGCTTCCCGGCAGTGATCCGGCCCTCGTTCACGCTCGGCGGAACCGGCGGCGGGATTGCCTACAACAAGGAGGAGTTCGTCGAGATGTGCAAGCGCGGGCTCGACCAGTCGCCTACGCATGAGCTCCTGATCGAGCAGTCGCTGCTCGGCTGGAAAGAGTTCGAGATGGAGGTAGTCCGCGACCGCAAGGATAACTGCATCATCGTCTGCTCGATCGAGAATGTCGACCCGATGGGCGTGCACACCGGCGACTCGATCACGGTCGCGCCCGCGCAGACGCTGACCGACAAAGAGCTGCAGATCATGCGTGACGCGTCGATTGCGATCCTGCGCGAGATCGGCGTCGACACGGGCGGCTCGAACGTGCAGTTCGCGATCAATCCGGCGGATGGTCGCATGATGGTGATCGAGATGAACCCGCGGGTGTCGCGTTCCTCGGCACTCGCCTCGAAGGCGACCGGCTTTCCGATTGCCAAGGTCGCCGCCAAGCTCGCCGTCGGCTACACCCTCGACGAGCTCAAGAACGACATCACCGGGGGCGCGACCCCGGCTTCCTTCGAGCCGACGATCGATTACGTCGTCACCAAGGTGCCACGCTTCGCCTTCGAGAAATTTACCCAGGCCGACGACCGGCTGACGACGCAGATGAAGTCGGTCGGCGAAGTCATGGCGATCGGCCGCACCTTCCAGGAATCGCTGCAGAAAGCGTTGCGCGGGCTGGAGACCGGCGTCGACGGCTTCAATCTCAAGACCGTCGACCCGGAGACGATCGCCGACGAGCTGGCCTACCCGCGCGCCGAGCGACTGTGGTATGTCGCCGACGCCTTCGGCATCGGCATGCCGCTGGAGGAGATCTACCAGCACACCAAGATCGATCGCTGGTTTCTCGCCCAGATCAAGGAGATCGTCGATACCGAGCTCGCCGTCGAGAAGGGCAAGCTCGAGGATTGTTCGGCGGAGCAGATCCGGTCGCTCAAGCGCATGGGTTTCTCCGACCGCCGCCTGGCGCATTTGTGGAAGACGACCGAGGGTGCGGTGCGCGCGCGGCGCCACGCGCTCGGCATCCACCCTGTGTACAAGCGCGTCGACACCTGCGCGGCCGAGTTCGCGACCCGGACCGCGTACCTGTATTCGACCTACGAGGAGGAGTGCGAGGCGCAGCCGACGACCCGGCGGAAGGTTATCGTGCTCGGCGGCGGTCCCAACCGGATCGGGCAGGGCATCGAGTTCGACTACTGCTGCGTGCACGCGGCCCTCGCGCTGCGCGAGGACGGGTTCGAGACCATCATGATCAACTGCAATCCGGAGACGGTGTCCACCGACTTCGACACCTCCGACCGGCTCTACTTCGAGCCCTTGACGCTCGAGGACGTACTCGAGATCGTGCGCGTCGAAAAGCCCTACGGAGTTATCGTCCAGTACGGCGGCCAGACGCCGCTCAAGCTCGCCCGCGACCTGGAGCAGAACGGTGTACCGATCATCGGCACATCGCCGGACATGATCGACATGGCCGAGGACCGCGAGCGCTTCCAGCAGTTGCTGGTCCGCCTGAAGCTGCGCCAGCCGTCGAACCGGACGGCGCGCACCGAGGCCGAGGCGTTGCGCGCCGCGACCCAGATCGGCTATCCCCTGGTCGTGCGGCCGTCGTATGTTCTCGGCGGCCGCGCCATGGAGATCGTGCACGAACAGCGCGACCTGGAGCGCTACATGCGCGAGGCGGTCAAGGTGTCCAACGATTCGCCGGTGCTGCTCGACCGTTTCCTCAACGATGCCATCGAGGTCGACGTCGATGCCGTGGTCGACGATCACGGCGCCGGCAAGGACGTCATCATCGGCGGCATCATGGAGCACATCGAGCAGGCGGGCGTGCATTCGGGCGACTCGGCGTGCTCGCTGCCGCCGTTCTCGCTGTCGCGCGAGCTGCAGGATGAGCTGCGCCGGCAAACGGTCGTGCTGGCGCACGGCCTGGAGGTCGTGGGCCTGATGAACGTGCAGTTCGCCATCCAGTTCCCGGAACACGAGAACGGCGGCAAGGGCGTGGTGTATGTGCTCGAGGTCAATCCGCGCGCCTCGCGCACCGTGCCGTACGTCTCCAAGGCGACGGGGCGGCCGCTGGCCAAGATCGCGGCGCGTTGCATGGTGGGGCAGGCGCTCGCGGACCAGGGTGTCACCGGCGAGATCGTGCCGCCCTATTTTGCGGTCAAGGAGGCGGTGTTTCCGTTCATCAAGTTCCCCGGTGTCGACACCATCCTCGGGCCCGAGATGAAGTCCACCGGCGAGGTCATGGGCGTGGGCGAATCCTTCGCCGAGGCGTTTCTGAAGTCACAGATCGCCGCTGGCGTCAGGCTGCCGGACCGCGGCAACGTCTTTGTCAGCGTTAAGAACGCGGACAAGGCGCGCGTGCTCGACGTCGCCCGCACGCTCGCGGGATTGGGCTTCCGCCTCGTGGCCACCCGCGGCACCGCGGCAGCGCTCGCCGCCGCCGGCCTGGAAGTGGCGCCGGTCAACAAGGTGGCCGAAGGCCGGCCGCACATCGTCGACATGATCGTCAACCGCGAGATCGCGCTCATCGTCAACACCGTCGAGGAAAAGCGCAGCGCCATCCAGGACAGCTACGTCATCCGCCGCGCGGCGCTCAACGCGCAGGTGCCTACCTACACCACGCTCGCGGGCGCCAGGGCCGCCGCAATCGGCATGCAGGGCTTGCGCGAGCTCGTTCCCTATTCGACCCAGGCACTGCACCGGCGGCTCCAGTCCCGTCCCGCGTCGCAGCAGGCCGTTCCGACGCACGTCGCATGAGCAAGCATCCCATGACCACGATCGGCGCCGAGCGGCTCAAGGCCGAGTTGCAGCGCCTGAAGACCGTCGAGCGGCCATTGATCGTGCGCGCGATCGCCGAGGCCCGTTCGCACGGTGACATCTCCGAGAACGCGGAGTACGACACGGCGAAGGACCGGCAGGGTTTCCTCGAGGCGCGCATCCGCGACATCGAGTCGAAGCTCGCGCATGCGCACATCGTCAATCCGGCCGAGATCGACGCCGGCGGTCGCGTCGTGTTCGGGGCCACCGTCGATCTGGAGGACCTGGCTTCCGGCGACGAAGTCAGCTACCAGATCGTCGGCGACGATGAGGCCGACATCAAAGCCGGTAAGATTTCGGTCAGCTCGCCCATTGCGCGAGCGCTGATCGGCAAGCACGCGGGCGACACCGCCGAGGTCGAGGCGCCGTCGGGCGTGCGCGGCTACGAGGTCCTCGCCGTTCGCTACCTATAGGGGGTCCCTGCCCCGGGCCTGCCGGCGGCGCTCGCAGCTCGCCACCCAGGCGTCCGCGCTCACGCGGTCACTGATGCACAGCGTGCGCTCGGTGGTGATCCAGGCCGAGCGCTCGAGCAACTGGATATCCGCCTCATGCTGGCGCGCGACGTGCGGATCTTCAAGGAAGATCACCCGCCGGCAGCGATTCTCGAGGATCTCGAGCGCGATTTCGGCGTCGCCGCCCAGCGGTCCGGAGTGGAAACGGCGCACCCAGGGCTGGTGCGACGCCGACATGCCGGCGGCCAGGTCGTTGAGCAATTCGCCGGTCGTGCCGGTGGCGATGCGCCGGCGAAAGCGGTCGAAGAATGCGAAGCGCCCGCGGACGAATTCGAGCATCTCGTTCTTGCGCGCGTCGTGCGCGACCAGGGCAATGGTCTGTGACGCGAAATCGAACGCCGTGTCGAGCAGCGGGTTTGGCGCGAATCCGCACTCGACACGCGCCAGCTCGAACCACTCCCGCGCGTGCGCGAGCGTCGAAATGAACAGCGTCTCGTGCAGCACGCACTCGCGCTTGAGCGCCAGGCCTTCCGGGAACACGGTGGTCGGGTCATCCGGATCGAGGAGGTAGACCACGGCGTCGAGCCGACGCCCGGGATCACCGCTGACGACGGCCGCAATCAGGTGGATCAGGCCGCCGTCGCGACGCGCGGGCAGGCGCCTCAGGCGCGGGTAGTCGGCGAGCACCTTCGCTACGCTGAGCGCGTCACAGCTTTGGCCGAGCACGAATAGCTCCGCCCGCAGCTCCTCGCGGATAGTGTGCTCGAGCGGCGCGAGCAGCCGGAACAGTGCGCCGTCAGGGGCGCGCCGATGCCGTGCGCTGGCAGCGATTCCGATGCGCAGCGGGGGAAACCCGAGCGGCATGAGTCGGTCGTCCGCCAGTTCCCTTTGGGCCTAATGCAAGGCGCGCGCAGCGCGCTTCGCGGCCCAGCGGGACCCGCGCGGCGGCCCCGCGGTCACTGTCCCTGCCCACCGTGCCGGCGGCGGCGGCCGCCGCTGGTCGGCGGGGGACTGCGGGTACGGCCGGCCGGGGCGGCAGGCGGTCGCGCCGGCGTGCGCGCCACGGGCTCGCGCGGGCGGCGTGCCTGCGGTCGGGATTTCGCGCCGGTCAGGGGCAGTGCAGGGCCGCCACGCGGCGGGGCGCGGCGCCGAGGCACAGCGGGCGCCGCGGCCGCAGGCCGCGGCGTCGGGCCATGCAGTTTCTTTGCGCGCACCGGGACGACGGCGGCCGACGGCGCCGGACGCCAGACCACCAGCAACTTGCCGATGTGCTGCACGGGGGCGGCGTCGAGTTCCGCACAGATGCGCGCGAACACCGCCTCGCGCGCGTCGCGATCGGGGTTGAACACCCGCACCTTGATAAGTTGGTGCGCGAGCAGGTTGACGTCAATCTCGTGCAGCACACTGGGGGTAAGCCCCTGCTGGCCGACGGTCACGACCGGATGCAGGCGCTGCGCCTTGGCGCGAAGATCGCGGCGCTCGGCCGGAGTCAGGGAAAGCATGCCCCGAGTGTAGCAGCGCCCGAGCGGTGCGTTACTTCGCCCGCTTGTGTGCGCGCTTGGCCGTGGCCGATTTCGGCACCGGTCCTGGCGCTTTCTCTTCCGGCCGGTAATCGCCGATGACGGTTTTTAGCGGGCAGAAACCGAAGGCCGGGCATTTCTTGCAGCCGACCGCAAGAGCGATGGGGCAGAGGGTCATGGCGCGACTCCCGAGTGATACTCGCGACATCGTACCACCGCGCGGGTTGGGGCGCGCAGGCCGGCGACTGCGTCCGTGGCGACGGTGGCGCGCCGGGCCGTGGCACAATGCGCGCTCAACGAGCCGATAAGGAACATGCGAACGACTCCGTCGTCAGCACGACGAGAGCGGTGGTCCGCAGCGAGGCTGTGCCAGGCCATCGGCGTACTGCTGGGCGCGATCTTGCTCGCGCCGTCTGCAGGCGCGGGGAACGGCGAGGCGGACTACCCCTCCCGCCCGCTGCACATCATCGTCCCGCAAACTCCCGGCGGCGCCGTGGATCTGGTTGCGCGCATGCTGGGCGACCGCATCGCCGTGGCGCTCGGCTGCGCGGTGGTGGTCGAGAATCGCCCGGGGGCCAACGGCATCATCGGTACCGAGGCGGTCAAGAACGCGACGCCGGACGGCTACACACTACTCGCAGCGTCATCGTCGACGCACGCCATGGCGCCGCACACCGCGGCGCATATTCCCTACGACGCTTTGCATGACTTTGTGCCCATCGTCAATGTCGCCTACACGACCAAAGTGGTCATGGTCAATCCGGCGCTTCCCGTGCACACGCTCGCCGCGTTCATCGCCTACGCGCGCGAGCGGCCCGGCGTGCTCAACTACGGGTCGACCGGCCGTGGTTCGTCCACGGATCTCGACGTGCAGCTGTTCGCAGCCGATACGCAGCTGCAATTCGTGCACGTTCCGTATCGTGGCGCGCCGCAAGCGAACAACGCGCTGGTCAACAACGAGGTGCAGTTCGTGATCGGCAGTGTGACCGCCGCGCTCGGACCGTTGCATGCCGGCATGCTGCGCGCGCTGGCGGTGGTCAGCGATCGGCGCCTGCCCCTGCTGCCGGACGTGCCGACGATGGCCGAGGCCGGCATGCCGGGTTTCGACGTGCAGACCTGGATCGGTTTGGTCGCGCCCGCGGGCACCCCGCAGCGCATCGTCGAGCGCCTCAATCGCACCGTAAACGACGTGTTGCGCGAGGCATCCGCGCGGCAATGGATGGACCATCTCGGGCTGACCATCATTGGCGGATCCGCGCAGCAGTTCGACCGCCGCTTGCGCGCCGATTATCTCCTGTGGGGCGATGCCGTGCACCGCCTCGCCCTGCAGCCGCAATGAGCGGCGCGGCGCGGGGCGCCGGCGTTCCACCAGCGCGCCGGCGGCCGACCGTGCTGCTGGTCACCTTCAGCCCCGACTACCCCGCACCCGCGCGCATGCCGCGCGAACTCCAGCGGGCGGGCATCGAGGTGATCCTGCTCGCGCCGCCTGGCGCGCTCTGCACCAAGACGCGTTTTGTCGACCGCCTGCAACACATGCCCGAGGAGCAGTCGATACTCGAGTGGATCGACGCACTGGTCGAGCTCGTGCACGCGACCGGTGCGCGCCTGTTGCTGCCCGGCGACGATGTAACCGTGCAGGTCTTCATGCAGATCATGCACGAGCCGCTGCCGGCGTTGCGGCCAGGGGTACAGGCCGGACTCGCGGCGTTGATCCGGACCTCGCTCGGTGATCCGGCCGGTTACCTGGACAGCATCCACAAGGGCCGACTGGCGCGCCGCGCGCAAAGGCTCGGCCTACCGGTGCCGCCGGGCGAGAGTGTGGCCGATGCCGAGACGGCCGTGCGCGTCGCCGCCGTCCTCGGCTACCCGGTCATGGTCCGCCCAACATTCGGCTGGGCAAGCCGGGGGTTCGCGAGTGCGCGAATGCTGCCGACGTGCGGGCCGCGATGGCGGATCTGCCGCAACTGGCCACGTGGGTTCCGACCGGTCCGCACCGAGCCCTGGTACAGCGCGTGATTCGCGGTCGCCCGGTGAACCGCGCGGCGCTGGCGTGGGAGGGCCGTGAGGTCGCCGGCTTTTGCCGGTCGCGCCTGCGTCCGCCCCCTGAAGTGGCGTCCGCCGGGACCGTATCGCGCTACCTCCTGCTGCCGGAAGTCACGGCACTGAACCGGCGCCTGCTCGCGGAGCTGGGGGCGAGCGGTTTTGTCGCCACGGAATACCGCATCGACGCCGACACCGCCACGCCGTACCTCATCGAGATCAATCGCCGCATGGTGCCGGCTACGCACACGGGGTCGCTGGTCGGCATCGACCTCGCGGCGGCGCTTGCGGCGGTGCTGGAAGCGCAGGAGTGGACGGGACCGGCGGATCTGGCGCCGGCCAGCGAGCGCACGCTCGCGCTGTTTCCGCAGGAGTGGTTGCGCGACCAATCCAGTGCCGACCTCGTCGCACTGCCGACCGACGCCCCGTGGGACGACCCCGCGCTGTTTCAGGCGATGCTGCAGCTGCGCGCCCCGCACCGCTAGCGCGCCCGGGTTCAGGCCGGCGCGGCCTTGACCATGCGCACAACCGGCAGCCGCAGCCCGTTGGGCAAGGTCAGGTCGTAACGCTCGACGGCGCGAAACGCGCACGCCCGGTACAGCGCTTCGCCAGTAAGCGTCGCGACGAGTTCGAAGCGACGGAAACCTGCGGCGATAGCCGCGCGTTCGCACGCCGCGAGGAGCTCGCGGCCGATGCCCTGGCGGGCATGGGATGGATGCACGAAGAAGGCGCGGATGCGTGCCGCGTCGCGGGTCGGGTCGAGCAGCGCCTCGTCACGCGCGAGGGCGCCGTGCGACCCGCCGAAGAGCGTCCCGCGCCGGCTCCAGCCGCCGCAGCCGAGGATCGCATCGCCCCACTCGGCGACAAAAAACGTACCATCGGCGATGAGTTGGTGATCGACCGCGAACACCGTGCCGAGCGCGGCCTCGATCTGCGCCGGCGGATACACTGTCGCCTGCAGGGCGCGCGCCGACTGCGGGATGAGCGCCTCAAGCGCGGGCACGTCGCGCGCCGCGGCCAGGCGCACGCTTGCCACTGCGGCACCCGGAGGCTTACCGGTCAAATGCCACCGCGGGGTTACTTGGCGCGCAACAGCTTCGCCGCCTTGGCAACCTTCTTCGGCCTGACCCAGAAGATGGCGGCAAAACGCCCGCCGCCGGCGATCGCGTCCATCGCGGTGATGTTGATCTTGGCCGCGGCGAGCGTGTTGAGGGTCTTGCTGATCGCCCCGACGCGGTCGGTGCCCTGCAGCAAAAACCCGGATTTCTTTTTCGACAGCTTGAGCTTCAATTTCTTGGCCGCGCGCTGCAACTGCGGCGTGCTCTCGGGGACCAGGTCGAGTTGGCCCTTGCCGCCACTTGGGAACCCGGAAAACGCGAGCAGGTTCACACCCTGCGCCGCGAGTCCTGACAGCACCTTCGCGGCCTGTCCGGCGCGGTCGGGCACGGTCACGTAGAAATAATCAACCTTCTGCACGCGATCGCTCATGGGGTCCTCTCAGGTTGCGCTGCGGCTGATTCGGCGCCGACGTGAACCACCACTTTGTGGCCGCGCGGCGCGCGCGTCAAGGGGTGGCGCGGATGAGCGTTGCGTCTGCACGCGCCCAAAGACGAACGGCCCGAATATCTCGCGCAGGAACAGGGTCAGACGGACGGTCAGCGCGTACAGCGCGAGCATGAAGCGCGCCGCGACCCATGGCGGCAGTTGGACAGTAAACAGCGCGCCAGCGAGCGCGCTCGCGACTACCAGGCACACCAGCAATGCGGCGGTGCCGCGGTGAGCTGCCCGCCCTGGGCTGGCGGCTACTCGGCGGCCTTGTCGGCTACCGGAGGCTGGGGCGGGCTTTCGGGGGCGGGTGCAGTGGCCGTGCCCAGCTTCCGCTGTCGCTTTTCTTCCTTTTTCTGCTTCTTGGCGAGATCTCTCTGGCGCTTGGCAAACGCGTAGTTGGGCTTGGGCAATTGACGATCCTCTTTGGGGTTGGCTACCAGCCGATAGAGTAAGCCATTTCCAGGCGCTCCGCGCAAGGACGGCGCGCCTCAGCGGCGCATGTCGTCGACGATCCAGTAGGCGAAACCGAGCGCAATACCCAACCAGATTAGCGCCATGAACGTGGTCTCGGTGTAGAGCTCCCACATCGCGCAATTGATGCAGCACAGCAGGATTACCGTTAGCTTGAGCAGGCGGGTACCGGCGCCCATGGGTCCTCCGGCTCGCTAGCCGGCTCGATGCGAACGTCCCGGACCGCTACCCGCCATTGCGCGGGTGACGCTTGCGGACTTGTGGGCGCCCGTAGCAGAGCATCACGGCGGCGAGGGCGAACGCGATGGAAAGCGGCGCGACGAGCAGGGTGGCCAGCCAGTTCCACGTGCCATCCGGATCGAGCGCGCGCAGGCAGCAGAAGACAAGCACGGGAGCGGCAAAGGTCGACGCGCAGGATGCCCGCGTCGTGTCGCGAAACAGCGCCACCGAGGCGACGCCGATTAGCGCCGGCAGCACGATCAGGACGACAAGCGGTTCCATAGCCAGACGATGGGAATGGACCAAGTTCACGATGTGCAGTGTAGGACCGATGCGCGGAAGGGTAAATAGTGTGCCTTTCGGCAACCCGATGCCGCCCCTTACGCGCCCGTCTCCCCTGCGTCGGGGGGATCTGGATCAGGCGAGGACTGCGGCGCGGGCGGTGCCGTGGCCTTCCCCTCTGCCCCACCCGGTCGAACGCCGGGCGCATCGTGCCGAGGCCGCACCGGGATCAGGCATCGACGGTCGAGTGCAGTGCGATGCGGTTGCCTTCGCTGTCGAGTACGACGGCGCGGAAACCATGCGGGCCGATGGCCCGCGCCGGCTCCAGCACCTTGCCGCCGAGTGCGCTGACCCGGGCCATCGCCTCGCGCATGCGGCCGTCGACGTTCATGTGCAGCAGAATCCCCGCTTTAGATGCGACCTCGTCGGCCTGGGGCACCAGACAGCCCCCTTGCCTTCTTTGTGCTCGAGCACGCAAAAGCTGAAGTTGTCGAACTGGCTCTTTTCGACCTTGATCGCGAGCACCCCGCCGTAGAACGCCGCGGCGCGATCCAGGTCGACCACCGGGATATCGAACCACACCGCCCGGTTGTGCGTGGAATTGAATTCGCTCATCGGGCCTCCTGGGAACGTGGTGGGGGTGACCGGACTGCGGCGGTGCGCAGCGCGGATGCCGGGAGCCGGCTGCAGCGGAGGTTATTGCTGGCCGTGCCCCGGGCCGGCCTTCGGAGGAGACTGCTGCAGGACACTCCGCACCAAAGGAGCAAAACCAATATGCGAAGAATCGAGCTCTTCCGGGTCGGCCTCCGGCGCTGGCGCTGCCTCGGCGTTGCGCGCCGCGACCTGCGCCGCCCGTGTGCGCCACACGCGTGCAATCAGCGCGGCTGCGACGATGAAGACGATCAGCCCAGCCCAGAGCGGGGCAAGATTCCAGAGGGTGGCTAGCATATCCATGGGTGTGTCCGACCAACTTGGTTAAACGTTGCCGCGCAGGCGGCGCGGGAACCACGCTGGCGAGGCGCGGGTCAAGCCAGAAACCTCCGGGGCCAAACCGCTCGCGGGCCGGAGACTAAGATAACCGCTTTGGGCGGGGATCGCTACGCTCTCCTGGCCAGCCCCCCGAAGCGGATTCTAGTCGCCATTCGGGCGGGCGAGCGCAGCACGCCGGCGCTCCAGACTCGCCTCCGGCCAGTAATCGGCACGATCGTAATATGCGGCAACTGCGGGCGTGGCGGGCGAGAGCATGACCCACGGTTGTTTCGAGGCCGTGAAAATGTGGATATCCGGCGGCAGTCGATCGGGCTGCTCGAGCGTGCCGACGCGCACAAAGCGCAGCGCATCGCCCGCCCCGGCGTAATTGCTCCAGAGCGCGATGCGGCAGATCGGACAGCGGGTGATTTTCTGCCCCCGTCCGCTGTTGGACGGGGTGTTCACGATGTCGGGCTGGCCCTGGAGCACCACCACGCGCGCGGCCTCGATCAGAGCGTTGAGCGCGAAGGAGGCCCCGGTCTCGCGCTGACACCAGCGACAGTGGCAGCAATGCACAAACAGCGGTGGGCTGGTCATCCGGTAGCGGACGGCACCGCAGGTGCAGGCACCGTCCAACGCAACGAATTCGGCAGCAGTCATGGACAACCCTCGGTTGGAGCGCTCGGAACAGTCCTTTTGCCTCGCTTGCCGGCCAGCGCCCGCTCGCGTCCAATCGTACTCGCGCCGCGGCTTCCCACCGCGGTTTTAAGTTGAAGGCAGCGCGACGGTGAGCACTCGCCGCGGGTCGGTTGCCGGCCGCGCACCGAGTTGGCGATAGAGCGCGGGGCGGCCCGGCGATCGCCATGCCCGAGGCAAGGGTCTTGCGGGCGGCTTTGCCTAGCGACGCACCACCAGCAGCACGACCCCGGCCGCGACTGCGGCCAGCCCCGCCCAGGTCGGAATGAAGACGTCCTTCTTTTCCGATATTGCGAAAGTGAAATTACCGAATTGGGCCTGGTGCGTGTCCTTGGTATAGCTGAAATGACCGTAGAGCAGGGCGGCAAGGCCGCCAACCAGCAACAAGATGCCCAGAACCTTTAAGCCGTTCATTGCCTCTCCCTGCGAGGTTGCGGGTTGCTGCGTCCGCCCGGGCGGCGCGTCAGTCGGTGGAGTCCGCAGGTTCACGCTTGCCGACCAGTGCCATCGCGATGGGGATGGTCGTCAGCGCACCAATGCCGAGCAGCGTCCAGCCGAGTGTACGCCGCGTGTCCGGACGCAGGAAGCCGGCGAGCAGGAGACCCGCACCGGCGCCGGCCATGCCACGGGTCGCGGCGACCAGGCCGAGTTCGGGGATGGTTACTGGGTAGGTCTTCATGGCGCGTTCCTTTCCACGCAGTCGCGGTCAAAACTACAATCTCGGGCATGCGCGCCCGGCCCAAAACGCTCAACCCTGCCGGTAAGAAGCACAAATTCAGCAAGGCCTGGATGCATGAGCACGTTTCGGACCACTGGGTGCAGGAGGCACAGCGCCGAGGTTACCGCTCGCGTGCGGCGTTCAAGCTCATCGAGCTGGCGACCAAGGACCGCCTGTTCCGGCCGGGCATGACCGCGGTCGACCTGGGCGCGGCGCCGGGCAGCTGGTGCCAGGTCCTGCGCGAGCGGCTGGGGCCGGCCGGCCGGATCGTCGCGGTCGACCTGTTGCCGATGGATCCGATCGCGGGTGTCCGCTGCATCCGCGGCGACTTTAGCGACCCGACGACGCTGCAGGCGGTGCAGGCGGCGCTCTCGGGGCGCCCAGTCGACCTTGTGGTCTGTGACCTGGCGCCCAACATGAGCGGTATCGAATCCGCCGACCAGGCACGCAGTGTGCATTTGGGGGAGCTCGCCCTCGAGTTCGCCGTGGGGTCGCTGCAACCGGGCAGCGATCTGGTCGTCAAAGCCTTCCAGGGCGAAGGCTTTGCCGAGCTGCAGCGGGCCTTTCAGGAGCAGTTCGGCAAGGTCTATGTGCGCAAGCCCAAGGCTTCTCGCGACCGCAGCCGGGAGGTGTTCCTGGTCGGCAAGGGATTGCGCTCCAGCGGGCCGGGGCACGGGCAAGGGGCGAGGAGTCCCATCCTGTTAGAATCATGAGGTAATCGGCGCCAGCGCGCCCGAAGGAAGAACGTTGAATAACCTGCTCAAAAACCTGCTTATCTGGCTGGTGGTCGGCCTGGTGGTGCTCACCGTTGTCAAACAGTTCGACACCCGGCCGGGCACCAAGGGCACGGTGCCCTACTCGGAGTTCATGGAGCAGGCCAAGGAGGGCCACGTCGAAACGGCGTCGATCGAGGGGCGCACGATTAAGTGGACCGGCACCGACAAGAAGGACAACGTCACCTACAGCCCGGGCGACCTGTGGATGGTGAGCGACCTCATCAAGGACGGGGTCAAGGTGCAGGCCAAGCCTGAGGAGGAGCAGAGTTTCCTCGCGCAGGTGTTCATCTCCTGGTTCCCGATGTTGCTCCTGATCGGCGTGTGGGTCTTCTTCATGCGCCAGATGCAGGGCGGGGGACGCGGCGGCGCGTTCTCATTCGGCAAGAGCAAGGCGCGGATGCTCGACGAGTCGAACAACACGGTGACATTCGCCGACGTCGCCGGCTGCGACGAAGCCAAGGAAGAGGTCGCCGAACTGGTCGAGTTTCTGCGCGACCCGTCGAAGTTCCAGAAGCTCGGTGGCCGCATTCCGCGCGGCGTGCTGATGGTGGGCAATCCGGGCACCGGTAAGACGCTGCTCGCCAAAGCGATCGCCGGCGAGGCGAAGGTGCCGTTCTTCTCGATCTCCGGCTCTGACTTTGTCGAGATGTTCGTCGGCGTCGGCGCCGCGCGCGTGCGCGACATGTTTGAGCAGGCCAAGAAGAACGCGCCCTGCATCGTGTTCATCGATGAAATCGACGCCGTGGGCCGCCAGCGCGGCGCGGGCCTGGGCGGCGGCAACGACGAGCGTGAGCAGACGCTCAACCAGCTCCTGGTGGAGATGGACGGCTTCGAGGGCAACTCGGGGGTCATCGTCATCGCGGCGACCAACCGGCCCGACGTGCTCGACCCGGCGCTGATGCGCCCCGGCCGCTTCGACCGGCAAGTCGTGGTCCCGCTGCCGGACATTCGCGGCCGCGAGCAAATCCTCCTGGTGCACATGCGCAAGGTGCCACTGGCCGCCGACGTCAAGGCCGAGATCATCGCCCGCGGCACACCGGGATTCTCCGGCGCGGATCTCGCCAACCTCGTCAACGAAGCAGCACTGTTTGCCGCGCGCAAGAGCAAGCGCCTGGTCGACATGGAGGATTTCGAGCTCGCCAAGGACAAGATCATGATGGGCGCCGAGCGCAAATCAATGGTCATGTCCGACGAGGAGCGCAAGAACACCGCGTATCACGAGTCCGGGCACACGGTGGTGGCCAAGTTGTTGCCGAAATCCGATCCGGTGCACAAGGTGACCATCATCCCGCGTGGGCGCGCACTGGGCGTGACGATGCAGCTCCCCGAGCAGGATCGCTACTCCTACGATCGCGACTATCTCCTGCAGCGCGTTGCCGTGCTCTTCGGCGGCCGCATCGCCGAGGAGATCTTCATGCACCAGATGACCACCGGCGCCGGCAACGACTTCGAGCGGGCGACGCAGATGGCGCGCGACATGGTCACCCGTTACGGCATGTCCGACATGCTCGGTCCGATGGTTTACGGCGAGAACGAAGGCGAAGTCTTCCTCGGCCGCTCGATCACGACGCAGAAGAACGTGTCCGAAGCCACCATGCAGAAGGTCGACCAGGAGATCAAGCGCATCATCGACGAGCAATACGGCCTGGCGCGACAGCTCATCGAAGCCAATCGCGACAAGGTTGAGGCGATGGCCCGCGCGCTGTTGGAGTGGGAGACCCTCGACACCGACCAGATCGAGGACGTGATGCAGGGTCGGCCGCCGCGGCCGCCCAAGCCGACGTCCACGCCGGCGAATCCGACCTTCGGCCCCAACGCCGGCCCCGACGCGGCGCCCTCCGCCAACCCCGCTTAACCAGGTCGCGGCCGCCCGGTCGGGGCGCTGCCGCGGCAACCCAACCGGGGACCATCTTGGGCGCGTGCTTGCCGCAGGGTTTGCGCGACCATCGCGAGTTGAACCCGTTCCCTTGGCTGGTCTGCGGCCGACATCGCATCGCCCTGGACCGGCCGCGCATCATGGGCGTGCTCAACATCACGCCGGATTCGTTCTCCGACGGCGGGCAATACCTGGACCCCGACGAGGCGCTTGACCGCGCGCAACAGATGATCGACGAGGGCGCGGATATCATCGACATTGGCGGCGAATCGACGCGGCCCGGTGCGGTGCCGACGCCGGAGCGCACGGAGCTCGGGCGCGTACTGCCGCTCATCGAGCGCGTTGCGGCGCTCGGCGTCCCGGTCAGCACCGACACCCGCAAGAGCGCCGTGATGCGCGCGGCGCTTGCCGCCGGGGCGAGCATGATCAACGATGTCGGCGCCCTGCGCGGCCCTGGCGCGCTTGAGGTCATCGCCGGTTCCGCGGAGCCGGTGGCGATCTGCCTGATGCACATGCGCGGCGAGCCGGAGACGATGCAACAAGACCTGGCCTACGCCGATGTGGGCGCCGAGGTGAAGGCCTTTCTGGCCGAGCGCGCCGCCGCCTGCGAGCAAGCCGGCATCGCCCGCGACCGCATTGTCGTTGACCCGGGCTTTGGTTTCGGCAAGACGGCGGACCATAATCTGGACTTGCTGCGCCGGCTGCCGGACCTCGTTGCGCTGGGCTATCCGGTGTTAGTCGGCCTGTCGCGCAAGTCGACCATCGGCGCACTCACCGGCCGCGCCGTGGCGGAACGCACGGCGGGCAGCATTGCGGCGGCGCTCTCGGCGGTGGCGCGCGGCGCAAAAATCGTCCGCGTGCACGAGGTGCGCGAGACCGTCGATGCGCTCAAGGTATGGAGCGCGGTGAATGAACCCCGTCCATGATGCCCCAGCCATGACTGAGCGCCGCTACTTCGGTACCGACGGCGTGCGCGGCCGCGTCGGCGAAGCGCCGATCACGCCGGAGCTGGTGCTCAAGCTCGGCTACGCCGCCGGCCGGGTGCTCGCCTCGGCCTCGGCGCGGCGCCCAGGCGAAACGCCCGCCGTGCTGATCGGCAAGGACACGCGCATCTCGGGGTACCTGCTCGAAGCCGCCCTGGAATCGGGGCTGGCCGCAGCCGGTGTCGACGTCTACCTCAGCGGGCCCCTGCCGACCCCGGCGGTGGCCTACCTGACTCGCGCGCTGCGCCTTTCCGCCGGCATCGTCATCAGCGCCTCGCACAACCCGTTCGAGGATAACGGCATCAAGTTCTTTTCCGCCGCCGGCACCAAGCTGCCTGACGCGGTTGAGCAGGCGATCGAACAGGGCATCGATGCGCCGCTGGTCTGCGTGCCATCGGCGCACCTGGGCAAAGCCCGCCGCGTCAACGACGCGCCGGGGCGCTATATCGAGTTCTGCAAGGGCACGTTCCCCAACGAGCTCGATCTGAAAGGCCTGAAGCTCGTCGTCGACTGCGCCCACGGCGCGGCATACCACGTGGCGCCGCCGGTTTTCCACGAACTCGGTGCCGAAGTGATCGCGATCGGCAACGAACCGGACGGGGTCAATATCAACGCTGGCGTGGGCGCGATGCATCCGGAGCATCTGCAGGCGGCCGTCGTCGAGCATGCCGCCGACCTCGGGGTCGCGCTCGATGGTGACGGCGACCGCGTCATCATGGTCGACGCCGAGGGTCGGGCCTACGATGGTGACGAGCTCTTGTATGTGATCGCGCTTGACTACTGGCGGCGCGGGGCGATGGCCGGCGGCGTGGTCGGCACGCACATGAGCAATCTCGGCCTCGAGCAAGCGCTCGCGCGGCGCGGCCTTCCACTGGAGCGCGCGCCCGTCGGCGACCGCTACGTCCTGGAAAAGATGCAGGAGAAGGGCTGGATCCTCGGCGGCGAGAACTCCGGTCATATCATCTGTCGCGACAAGCACACGACCGGCGACGCCATCGTCGCCGCGCTGGCGGTGCTGCGCGCGCTGCGCGAGCAGGAAATCACGCTGGCCGCGGCGACGGTGGATGCGCCGTTGTTTCCGCAGTGCCTGATCAACGTTCCAGTCCGGCGCGGCTTCGACTGGCGCGCCAGCGATGCCATCCGGCGCGCCGAACGCGCCGCGGTCGCCGCGCTCGATGGGGGAGGGCGCGTGCTGCTGCGGCCATCCGGCACCGAGCCGGTGCTGCGCGTGATGGTCGAGGCACGCGAAGCCGCCGCCGCCGACCGCTGCGCTCGCGACCTCGCCGCGGCCGTGGCCAAAGCGGCAGCTTAGCCTCATGGCCGCGATCCTCGGCGCGCCATCCGCGCCTTCGCTGATTACGGCGGGTGCGGATGCCTTCGGCACCTGGCTAGAGCAGGTCGGCGTGGCTTATTCGGCCGACGAGCGGGCGCGCATCAGTGCGGCGCTCGCCGCGGCACGGGCGCGCTACGGCGACCTGCGTACCGCCGATGGCGAGCCTTGGCTCGATCGCGCGCTGGGCACGGCGGCGATCGTCGCCGGAATGAAACTCGACGGCGAGTCGGTGCGGGCGGCCCTGTTGCTCGGTGCCCCGGCGCTACCGGGCTTCGACGCGACCGCGTTCGCCGAGTCGTTCGGCGGCGAAGTCGCGACGATCGTGGTGGGCGCGGCGCGCATGGGCGCGATCCGCGCCGCGGCCGACCTGCCCCCGAAGGAAGAGCGCGATGGGCAGGCGGAGAACCTGCGCAAGATGCTGCTGGCGATGGTCGAGGACATTCGCGTGGTCCTGATCAAGCTCGCCGAGCGCACGCAGGCGCTGCGCTTCCTGGTCGGCGCCGAAGCCGTTTCGGTCGAAATGCGGGCGCACACCGCGCGCGAAGCGCTGGATCTGTTCGCGCCGCTGGCCAACCGGCTCGGCGTCTGGCAGCTCAAGGGGGAGCTCGAGGATCTTGCCTTGCGCGCGCTCGAGCCGGAGACCTACTTGAGCATCGCCCGCCTGCTCGACGAGCGGCGTCTCGACCGCCAGCACTACATCGAGAGCGTGCAGGCGACGCTGCGCCGCGAACTCGCCGCCGCGGGACTGACGGCCGAGCTCAGCGGCCGTGCCAAGCACATTTACAGCGTCTGGACGAAGATGCGGCGCAAGCAATCGGGCATCGAGTCGCTCTACGACATCCGCGCGGTGCGCATTATCGTCGCCGAAGTCAAGGACTGTTACGCCGCGCTCGGGGTCGTGCACAACCTCTGGACGCCGGTGCCGCGAGAGTTCGACGACTACATCGCCAAGCCCAAGGCCAACGACTACCAGTCGCTGCATACCGCGGTCATCGGACCGGAGGGGAAACCGCTCGAGGTGCAGATCCGCACCTTCGACATGCACCGGCAGTCGGAATATGGCGTCGCGGCCCATTGGCGGTACAAGGAAGGGGCGCATGCCAAGCCGCCGCGACCCGGGCTACGAGGAGAAGATCGCGTGGCTGCGCCAGGTGCTCGACTGGAAGGATGCCGTCGCCGACGCGGGCGAGTGGCTGCAGCAGTTCAAGTCGAGCCTGTTCACCGAAACCATCTACGTGCTCACTCCGCAGGGTCGGGTGATCGACCTGCCGCGCGGCGCCACGCCGGTCGACTTCGCCTACGCGGTGCACACCAGCCTCGGGCACCGCTGTCGGGGCGCGCGCATCGACGGCGCAATGGTGCCGCTGAACACCGAGCTCTCCAGCGGGCAGCAGGTGGCAGATCGTGGCGGTGAAGCAGGGCGGTCCGTCGCGCGACTGGCTCAACCCGGAGCTCGGGTACGTGCACAGTCACCGCGCGCGGGCCAAGGTGCGGCAGTGGTTCAAGGCGCAGCAGCTGGAGGAGACGATCGCGCATGGCCGCGATATCGTCGAGCGGGAACTCGCGCGCGCCGGCATGACCGCATTGAAACTCGACGCCGTCGCCGCGCAAGCGGGCCTCCCCCGCATGGACGACTTCTTTGCCGCGGTGGCGCGCGCCGAGATCAACCTGCGCGCGCTGCAGACCGCGATCCGCGCGGTCGGCAAGCCCGATGCCGCACCGCAGGCCGAGGCGGCACCCGTGGTCGCGCGCGAGAGCCGGGCAGCGGGCGCGGGCAGCGGCATTCTCATCGTCGGTGTCGATCGGCTGATGACCGGGCTCGCGCGTTGCTGCAAACCTGCACCGCCGGATCCGATCGTCGGCTTCGTGACCCGTGGCAAGGGCATCGCCATCCATCGCCAGAGCTGCAGTAACGTCGCGCGCATGCGCGAGCGCCAGCCGGAGCGCCTCATCACCGCCGATTGGGGCGCGCCGCGCGACGAGGTCTTTCCCGTCGATGTCGTGGTCGACGCGATGGACCGCCAGGGATTGCTGCGCGATATCTCCGAGGTTTTTTCGCGCGAGAAGATCAACGTCACCGCGGTCAGGACCCTGAGCAAGAATCTCCAGGCGCGCATGGGGTTCACACTCGAGGTGCGCTGCCTGGCGGATCTCAAGCGCGCGCTGGCGCTTGTGCGCGACGTGCCCGGCGTGCTCTCGGCCGCCCGCCGCTAGCGCGTTTGCACCCGCGCCGATCGGCGCATCTGATCGATCGCTTCCGTAAATACGATTGGACCTGCCCAGTCTGCGCCCCTACATTTGTGGCTGCGGTGCGATGGGCATCGCGTTGAGCGGGCGCTGGGCTCTGTGCCCTCGCGTCCGGTGGAAGGCAAGCATGAAAGCGACCGACTTTCTGGACGACCCCGGGCTGATCGGCGCCTGGGCCAAGCTGGCTCAGGCGCTGACATTCGATGCCTTGCGGCGTGATGCGGCGCGGGGCGAGAAACCCCCGCGATCGCGTGGACTCTTCGAGCGCCTCGACGCCTGGTTGTGGCGCCAGGCGCAGCGCGAACACGAGACCTACCTGGCGGGCGCGCGCGACATTTACGAGCTCGAGGCACGCATCCGGCGCCTCGAGCGTTGCGGTCGCAGTCAATTGGTTTGATGCGACCGCCGCCGAGATAACATGAACCCTGAGCACATTCCTGGCTTCACACCTCGCCGCACGATGCAGCCGACTGTGGCCGGGAGCGCATGTCGCCTCGTGTCCGGCGCTGGATAGCGATCAGCTAGTTGTGGATGCTGGCGGGGTTCGCCGGCATGTCGCTCGTCGTCATCGCAGCGCTGTCGTTCGTGTGTGCGAACGCTAAGGCGGACGCGGCCAGGTCAGCACGAGCCCGGCGCAGGCCGCGCTGACCGGCGGCACGCGCAAGCGCCGGCGCGCGACGGGCGCTGCGGTGCATCGCCGCCGAGGCCAGGCGTTAGACGAGGCCTTCGAACAGCTGGACGTCGACTAATTCGCCGGCCGCGACGTTGCCGGTGTCGCTGTCCAGCACGATGAAGCAGTTGGCCCGCGACATCGATGACAGGATGCCGGAGCCTTGGTCGCCGGTAGTGCGCACGGTCCAGCCGGCGGCACCCTCGGGCGTCAGGATGCCACGCTGGAATTCGGTGCGGCCGGGCACTTTTTTCACGGCGGCGGCCAGCGGCACCTTGAAGGTCGGCGCCGGCTGGATGTCGCGCTGTCCCTGCAGCACCAGCAACGCGTCGCGCACGAACTCGTAGAAGGTCACCATCACCGACACCGGATTCCCGGGCAGGCCGAAGAAGTGCGCGCTGCCGAGCTTCCCGTACGCCAGCGGCCGGCCGGGCTTCATCGCGATCTTCCAGAACAGCACTTCACCGAGCTTGTCGAGCAGCGCCTTGACGTAATCGGCCTCGCCGACCGACACGCCGCCCGAGGTGATGACGACATCGGCCGCCTGCGCGGCGGTGGCGAAGGCATGCTCGAGCGCAGCGGGCACGTCGGCGACCACGCCCATGTCGATGACTTCGCAGCCAAGCCGGGTCAGCATGCCGTACAGGGTGTAGCGATTGCTGTCGTAGATCTCGCCGGCGGCAAGCGGCGTGCCCACCGACTTCAGCTCGTCGCCGGTCGAAAAGAACGCCACGCGCAGTCTCCGGTAAACGCTGACCTCGCCGATGCCGAGGGAGGCGATCATGCCGAGCTCGGCCGGCCGGAGACGCTGCCCGGAACGAAAGACCGTCTGGCCCTGCTGCAGATCCTCGCCGGCGAAGCGGCGGTTGGTGCCGGCCTTGGCGAGCGCGCCGGCTGCGATGTGGACGCCGCTCGCATCCTCCTGAGCGCGCTCCTGCATGACGACGCTATCGGCGCCTTGCGGCATGACGCCGCCGGTGAAGATGCGCACGCATTCGCCGCGCGCCGATCGCGCCCGACCACGGCTTGCCCGCGAACGACTCGCCCACCCGCTTGAGGACGGTCTCGCGATCCGGCCGCAGATCGGCGAAGCGCACCGCGTAGCCGTCCATGGCCGAGTTGTCGTGGCCCGGCACGGCGAGCGGCGAGACGATGTCTTCGGCCAGGACGCGACCCAGCGCACTGCGCACATGCACGCGCTCGAGCGCCGTCACCGGGGCGAGAAAGCTCGCGATCAGCGCGCGCGCCTTCGCCACCGGCATCGAGTTCGGGTCGTAATCGTCGGCGCAGGAGGCTTCGCGCAGGGTCTTGGGCAGCATGCTGTTCAGCGGCTGGCCTCTGCCAGCTCGTCGACGGTGTTGATGTTGCGGAATGCTTCGGCTTCGTCGTCGAACGCGATTTCGACCGACTTCAGACGTAGCATACCAGGCGTCGATCTTGCGTCCCGCCGCCCTCGAGGAAACGCGTAAGGTGCGGCAGCACGTCGCGCCGCATCAGCGCGAACACCGGATGGGGCTGGTCGAGCGTGCGCGCCACCGCGAGGTCGGCGTGCTGCGCTTTGAGGCCCGCCAACAGGCGCGCCACCAGGTCCAGCGGCAGGAACGGCGAATCACAAGGTACGGTCGCGAGCAGCGGATATTTCGCGCGCGTGAGTCCGGCATGAAATCCGGCCAGTGGTCCGGCGAAACCGTCGATCTGCATCGCGGATCACGGGATGCCCCAACGCTTCGTACTCGGCGATATTGCGGTTGGCGTTGATCAGGATTTCGTCGACCTGGGGTGCGAAGCGGTCGAGCGCGTGGCGCACCATCGCCTGTCCGCGCAGCAGGACAAGGCCCTTATCGGCGCTGCCCATGCGGCGGCCCTGCCCGCCGGCGAGGACCAGCCCGCTGATACCGTGCTTCGGCGTGGTCGGCGCGGGCTCGGGCGGCCAAGGCAGCCACGCCACGTGCTCCTCGTAGAACACGTGGCCTTCGGGCGCCCGGTCGACTGCGGTGCTGAACGCGGCCAGCGCGAGGTGGGTCTCGCCGGGCCAGCGCGACGATTCGAAGAAGAGCTTGGTGCCACAGACGCGACAGAACGTGCGCCGCGTGCCGGGCGAAGACTCGTAGCCGGCCAGGTCCTCCATGCCGGAGACAAGCACCTGCTCCGATTTGAACCCGATCCATGTGACGAACCCGGAAGAATGCGACTTGCGGCAGCTCTGGCAGTGGCAATGACAGCAGAAGCGCGACGGAGAGCGCGCGACAAAGCGCACCCGCCCACAGTGGCATTGCCCATGAGCCTCGTGGGGGGCCGGATTCGGCGCGGCGGTCAGCCGAAAGTCAGCCATCGCCGCCAAACCGCTCCTCGCCGGTGAACAGCAGGAAATGCTTGCCGGTGGCGCGGCCGATCATCGTCATGCCGACCTGGCGCGCGATCTCGTAGCCCATCTGCGTGAGCCCGGAACGTGAGACTAGAAACGGGATCTGCATCTGCGCCGCCTTGATGACCATCTCCGAGGTCAGCCGGCCGGTGGTGTAGAAGATCTTGTCGTCGCCCTCGACGCGATCGAGCCACATCATGCCGGCGATCGCGTCGACCGCGTTGTGGCGGCCGACGTCCTCGATGAAATACAGGATCTCGCTGTTCGCCTCGGCGTTGGTGGCGAGCGCGCAGCCGTGCACGGCACCGGCCTGCTTGTAGATCGTCTCGTGCTGGCGCACCCGCTCGAGCAAGGCGTAGAGTGCAGCGCGCGACAGCGTGGCGCCCGGCGGGCATGCGCACCGCGTCGATCTCCTGCATCAAGTCGCCGAACACGGTTCCCTGTCCGCAGCCGGTGGTCTTGGTGCGCCGCGCCGTCTTCGCTTCGAGGTCCTTCAAGCCGTGGCGCGTAGTCACGGCCACGGCGTTTACCTCCCAGTCGACCTGCACGGATACGATGTCCTCGATGCGCTCGAGAGGCGCTGGTTGCGCAGGTAGCCAATGGCGAGCGCCTCGGGCGCCGCGCCCAGCGTCATGATCGTGAGCAGTTCGCGCTTGTCGATGTAGAGCGTCAGGGGATGCTCGCCGGCGATCGCGGTCTCGCGCGGTCTCGCCGTTCTCGTCGACGGCGCGCACCGTGAAGGTCGCCGGCCGGGCCGCGTCGGTCAGCACCGGGCGATACGGCGCGTTGGGCGCGTTCATGGGCGTTCGGCCGCGACGGCGCGGCGCAGCCAGCGCATCAATGGCACGGCATCGCGGAAATAGCCGGCGATGGCGCGCGGCCAGATCCTTCGGCGGCCGCTTGCAGGATATTGACCTCGATCAGGGCGAAATAATGCTTGAGCTTGATGGCCTCGATGTGCGGCGTGTCGGCAGCAAAGCCTTTGGGCGGCCGCGCCAACGCCTCCTCATCCGCCAGTCCGCCGTAGATCTTCTTGAAGCGCGGCTCGTTGCAGCACGCGGGTGAACGCCGCCGGATGTTGCGCGATGTGGCGGCGGATGCGCGCGAGGGTCGCCGGGTCGGGGTTGTAGATGCCGCCGCCGGCGATCAGCACGCCGTGGTGATCGATGTGGAAGTAATAGCCCGGCTCGAGGCCTTTCTTGGCGCGCTCGCGAATAGCGGCGCTGAAATGGGTCTTGTAGGGCGTCTTGTCCTTGGAGAAGCGCGTGTCGCGATAGATGCGGAACAGGGCTTTCTTCGCGTCCACCGGCCCCAGCCCCGCGGTCGAACCTGGCGCACGCGGGCGATGAGCTCTGCGGTCAGCGCCTCGAATTCCTCGCGCAGCAGGTCGTAGGCCGGCTTGTGCCAGACGAAATAAGGCCGGTTGTTGTTCTGCTCGAGGCCGCCTAGGAACTCGACCAGCGCGGGGACGTGCATGCAGGGAGGCGGCGGCTGGGGCCGGGCGAATGGCGCGACCTAGCCGCCGATGTAGCTCATCTCGATCTTCGGCAGCGCCACGGTATGCGCCGAGCGAATCGCGGAATAGCGGTCGCCTCGCTGCAGCCAGATGGCGGCGATGTAGTCGGAGATGCGCTCGTCGCTGCTGCCGTCGCGCAGCAGCGCGCGCAGGTCGAAGCCCTGGGTCGCGAACAGGCACGTGTAGAGCCTGCCCTCGGTGGACAGCCGGGCGCGCGTGCAGTCGCCGCAGAACGCCTGCGTGACCGAGGAGATGACGCCGATCTCGCCCGAGCCGTCGGCATAGCGCCAGCGCGTGGCGACCTCGCCGACGTAATGTCGGGTCGACGGGCACGAGCGGCAGCGCCGCGCCGATGATGCGCAGCACCTCGGCCGAGGGGACGACGTCGTCCATGCGCCAGCCGTTGGTGTGGCCCGACGTCCATGTACTCGATGAAGCGCAGGATATGGCCGCTGCCCTTGAAGTGCCGCGCCATGGGCAGGATCTCGTGCTCGTTGATGCCGCGCTTGACGACCATGTTGACCTTGACCGGCGTCGAGCCCGGCCGCGGCGGCGGCGTCGATGCCCTCGAGCACCTTCGCCACCGGGAAGTCGACGTCGTTCATGGCGCGAAAGACGCCGTCGTCGAGCGCATCGAGGCTGACCGTCACCCGGTTCAGTCCCGCCGCCTTGAGCGCGCGCGCATTCTTCGCCAGCAGCGCGCCGTTGGTGGTCAGCGTCAGGTCCAGCCCGCCGAGCGTCGGCGAGCATGGCGACCAGCCGCGGCAGGCGCTCGCGCAGCAGCGGCTCGCCCCCGGTGAGGCGGATCTTTTCGATGCCATGCGCCTTGAACACGCGCGCGAGCCGCGTGATCTCCTCGAAGGTCAGCAGGTCGGCGTGCGGCAGGAACGGGTAGTCGCGGCCGAAGACGCTCCTTGGGCATGCAATAGACGCAGCGGAAGTTGCAGCGGTCGGTGACCGAAATGCGCAGGTCGCGCAAGGTGCGGCCTCGCGCATCGGCGAGCAGGCCGGTGGGCGTGCACGCGCGGCGGCCGGCGTGCGGCAGGCGCGGCGAGTGCGCTGCGGGCGTCGGCAAGCGGAATGACTCGAGCCATGCGAAAGTCGAATGGCGAAGCGCAAATGGTGCAATGGAACATGTTAGCAGAGCGAGTTGTCCACAGGTGTATCATCGCGGCGCAAGCCGGCCGCACTGCGCACTCCGGCACCGGCCCAAATCCATGCTGCCCTTGCGGTTTCCCGTCGCCGTCATCATGCAGCGCATCCCGCTCACCAATCGGTGGGCGAACGAGCGCTGGGAAGCGATCGCCGATCGAGGACGGCGCCGACAGTGCGCCGGGCTGCACGCGCGTCACCGACGGTCCGGAGGGACCGCGCTGGCGCTGCACCGGACGCGCGATCGAACTGCATCCGGTCGAAGCCGAAGGCTACTACCTTAATGCGTCGGCCCGGCGAGCCCAAGGTGTTCGTGCTGTGGCGCATGGCCGAAGCCGAGGACGCGGCCGAGCCGCGCGCGCGGCCGCTGATCGTCACCGTAAGCTACGGCGAGGCGGCGCGCTTTCTCGATGCCGGCGAGCAGGTCGACGCGGTGCCGATGCCCGCGGCGCTGCTCGCCGCGCTCGAGACGCTTCGTCGCCGCCCATTACAAGCCCGAGCCGCGCCGAAAAGGGCCAAGCGCAACGCGCTCTACGAGGAAGCGGCCGGCGCGCGGCGCGCGCCGACGGACGGCCGCGGATGAGCGACGGGCGCGGCCCGGCGCAGCGCTTCTCGCTTTCGCGCTGGTCGCGGCGCAAGCTCGGAGGCCGCGCAGCCGGCGCCTGCCGCGATGCCGCCCGCGACGGCCGCCCCGCAGGCGCCCGCGGCCGGCCGCCGCCGAGCTGCCGCCAGTCGAATCGCTCACCTTCGCCTCCGACTTCACGGCCTTTCCTGCGCCCCGAGGTCGATGACACAGCTCAAGCGCGCCGCGTTGAAGCAGCTCTTCCGCGATCCGCGCTTCAACGTCATGGACGGGCTCGATACCTATATCGACGATTACACGCAGGCCGATCCCATCGCGCCCGACGTCCTCGCCGACCTGCTGCAGCGGGCTTCGGCACGGCGCCGCAGCGCCGACCGGCGGTCGAGCCGATGCAAGCCGAAGGCCGGCGCAGCGGCGCCCGCCGCCGGCGGAGGCGAGCGTGCCGCCCTGCCGCCGCGCCAGCACCGGACAGCTCGGTACGCCGGCACGGCCAGGACGCGCCGGTGCCCGACGACGCCGCAAGGCGCCGAGGACGGCCGCACCGGCGCGCGGAAGCCCGGCGCACCGAGCGTCCATGACGCTGCGCGACAATGACCTGCATCTGTGCAACTGCAACGGCACCTTGCCGCTCGATGCGGCAGGCGCTCGCACGCGTGCTGGAGCTCGCCGCGCCGCTGCCGGTGCACACCCAGCTCTGCCAGAAGGAGCTGGCCGCGTTCACAGAGCGACAGCGGCGGCGACGTGCATCGTCGCCTGCACGCAGGAAGCGCAGCCGCATCGGCGCAGCCGCCAGCGCCGCGGGCACGACCGCAGCCGCTGGCCTTCGTCAACATTCGCGAGGCGGCGGGGTGGTCTGCGGAGGGGCGCGCGGCTACGCCCAAGATCGCCGCGCTGCTTGCGGCCGCCGCGCTGCCTGAGCCCGAACCGGTGCCGCGGGTCGCCTTCCGCTCGGCGGGACGGCTGCTGGTGGTGGGCCCGGCCGACAGCCGCACTGCGCTGGGCCGACGCGCTCAAGGAGCAACTCGCCGTGTGCGTGCTGGTCACCGGCCGTGCCTGGGGCAGCGAGCTTCCCGCTGAACGCAGCTATCCGATCTACTCCGGTGCGCTCGCGCGCCTGACCGGGTGGCTCGGCGCCTTCACCGCCGAGTGGACCCAGGAAAACCCCATCGACCTCGACGTGTGCACGCGCTGTAACGCCTGCATCCGCGCTTGTCCCGAGCAGGCGATCGACTTCAGCTACCAGATCGACCTGGACCGCTGTCGCGATCATCGCCAGTGCGTCGCCGCCTGCGGGGCGATCGGCGCGATCGACTTCGAGCGTACGCCGACGCACGCGCAACGCAGCGAAGCTTTCGACCTGGTGCTCGATCTGCAGCGCGAGCCGCTCTTTACGATGCACCAGCCACCGCAGGGCTATTGGCATCCGGGCGACGATCCGGCGGCGCAGGCGGCAGCCGTCGTCGACTTGGCCGGCGCGGTCGGCAGTTTCGAAAAGCCGAAGTTCTTCAACTACAAGGCCTCGCATCTGCGCCCATTCGCGCGCACAGCAACCGGGCTGCAACCTGTGCCTCGAGGTGTGCTCGACCGAGGCCATTCGTGCCGACGGCGACCACGTGTTGCGTCGAGCCGCATCTGTGCATGGGCTGTGGCGCGTGCGCGACGGTTTGCCCCTCCGGGGCGATGACCTATGCCTATCCGCCGGTCGCCCGACCCTCGGCGCCGAGGTGCGCACGCTGCTTGCGACCTATCGCGCCGCGGGCGGCCGCGACCCGTGCCTGCTGTTTCACGATGCGGCGGGCCGCGAGCTCATCCTGCGCCTCGGCCGGCACGGCCGGGGCTTGCCCGCACGCGTGATTCCGGTGCAGCTGCACCACGTCGCGGCGGCGGGCATCGATACGTGGCTGGGCGCGCTGGCCTATGGTGCGGGCGAGATCGCGGTGCTCACCACGGGTGCAGAGGCGCCGCAGTACGCGGCGGCGCTCGCGCAGCAGCTCGGTTTCGCCGACGCGATCGCGCAGGGGCTCGGCTATCAGGGGTCGCACACGCAGCTCATTCGCGCGTCCGACGCCGGGGCCCTGGAAGCGGCTGTGTGGGCGCTCGAGCCGGCGCTGGCGGTGCGCGCACCGGCGACGTTTCACTGGACGGCCGACAAGCGCGCGACCCTGGCGCTTGCTGTCGAACACCTGGTAGCGCACGCGCCCACGCCCCGCGCTGAGATCGCCGCTCGTTGCCGGCGCGCCGTTCGGAACCCTCGTGGTCAACCGCGACACGTGCACAATGTGCTTGGCCTGCGTCGGGTCTTGCCCCGTGGGCGCGCTCCTCGATCACCCGCAGGCGGCGGCCCCGCAGTTGCGCTTCATCGAGACGCAGTGCGTGCAATGCGGCCTGTGCGAGGCCACCTGTCCGGAAGGGTCCGATCGCGCTCGCGCCGCGGCTGCTGCTGGGCGCCGAGGCGCGCGCGCCGCGTGTGCTCAACGAGGCGGTAATCTTCCCTTGCATCCGCTGCGGCAAGCCGCTCGGCACCGAAAAGATGGTCGCAGGCATGCTCGAACGGCTGGCGGGCCACTCGATGTTCGCCGCACCCGGCGCGCTCGAGCGGCTGAAGATGTGTGCTGACTGCCGGGTGATCGACAAGCTGCAGGCGGAACTGCCCACCGAACGCGGTCCGGCACCCGCCGGGAAGCGTTGAACCAGGCTTCGACAGCGGCAATGGCCATGTCCGGGCACGTGCTTGCCGAAGACCTAGCGCGCGCCAACTTCTACGCCCTGTTGGCGCGCCTGTACGCTGCCGCGCCGGATGCGGCGCTGCTTGCGACCCTCGCGGCGGCCGACGAATTGCCGGTCGTCGGCGCCGCCGCCGCCCTCGACCTGGCGGCGGCGTGGCGCGCGCTCATCGCGCAGAGCGCTATGACCGCCGCCGCGGCGGCGGCCGAGGAATACCAGGACCTGTTCATCGGCGTAGGTCGAAGCGAGGTCAGCCTGCATGCGTCCGGCTACCTCCGCGGGACGGGCAGGAGCCCGCTGGCGTCGCTGCGCGCCGCCCTTGCCGAGCTGGGCCTCGCGCGGCAGGAGGGCGTCGACATGTACGAGGACCACCTGGCGGCGGTCTTCGAGACGATGCGCGTTCTCATCGGTGGTGGGCCGGGGATCGAGCCCTGCGCCGTCGTGCAACAACGCGCCTTCTTTGGGGTCTACGTTGCACCATGGGTCGCGTCATGCTGCAATGCAATAAATATTTCTCCTATTGCCAACTACTATCATCGGGTAGCAGAATTTACCCAATGCTTCATGGCGATCGAACGTGACTCGTTCGCCATCGAATGACGAGACAGTGCGGCACGCTGGCCGCGGCACCCGACAACGTCACGGTGCAGGATTTTGGCGCAGAGGCAGGCATGAGTTTACGTTTGCGTAAGCCGCGTGTATCCCCCACCCCGGGTCCCGAGTCCGATCCGCCCGCGCCGACGCCCAAGCGGCGCGGTTTCTTGTTGGCGCTCGGCGCCGGCGGGATCGGCGCAGCCGCGGTCGCGGCGCGCGCCCTAACGTGCGGCGCGCCTGCCGCCGCCGGGGCGGCAGAGAACGAGGACGCCACCTCGGGCGCTGGCTACCGCGTAACCGACCACGTGCAACGCTATTACCGGACGACGAAGGTCTGACAGGCGTGGCTTTAAGCATGCCGAAATCGCGCATCTGCAGTGGCAGGGCCGGTGGCCGCCCGGGGACGTCGCCGGCGGCGGTAGTGCCCGCGGCTGCGCGGGTACCAGACGGTTTTTAGGAGGAGGACGGATCGTGCTGCTTACCAAGATCACTCAAGGCGCGGAAGAAAGCGCCATGGCAGCTCGGCCACGTTTCCGCCCCCACGTCGGAGCGAAGCTCCCGACGATGGATCGGCGGACGTTTTTGCAGCGTTCGGGCCTCGTTGCCGGGGCCGGAGCGTTCGCCACCCAGCTTCCCTACGGTGTGATCGGCAAGGCCGAGGCGAAGACCGCGGCGGCAAGCACGATCGAGGTCAAGCGCACGGTTTGCACGCACTGCTCGGTCGGCTGCTCGATCGACGCCGTGGTCGAAAACGGCGTCTGGATCCGCCAGGAGCCGGTATTCGACTCGCCGCTGAACCTCGGCGCGCACTGCGCCAAGGGCGCCGCGGTGCGCGAGCACGGCGTGATCGCGCATTCGCACCGGCTGAAGTCGCCGATGAAGCTCGTCGATGGCAAGTGGCAGAAGATGTCCTGGGACGATGCGCTCAAGGAAGTCGAGCGACCGCCTGCTCGCCATCCGCAATGACAAGGTCAAGGGCGGCCCCGACGCGGTTTTCTGGATCGGCAGCTCCAAGCACAGCAACGAGCAGTCGTACCTGCTGCGCAAGTTCGTGTCCTTCTGGGGCACCAACAACTGCGACCACCAGGCGCGCATCTGTCACTCGACGACGGTCGCCGGCGTAGCCAATACCTGGGGCTACGGCGCGATGACCAACTCCTACAACGACATGCAGAACACGAAGTGCGCGCTCTACATCGGCTCCAACGCGGCCGAAGCGCACCCGGTGTCGATGCTGCATATGCTGCATGCCAAGGAAACCGGGGCGCGGATGATCGTGGTCGATCCGCGCTTCACGCGCACTGCGGCGAAAGCGGACGAGTACGTGCGCATTCGCTCCGGGACCGACATCGCGTTCCTGTTCGGCATGCTCTATCACATCTTCAAGAACGGCTGGGAGGACAAGCAGTACCTCCATGACCGCGTCTACGGCATGGACAAGGTCAAGGAAGAGGTGATGACCAAGTGGACGCCGGACAAGGTCGAGGAAGTCTGCGGCGTCCCCGAGGCGCGAGGTGTACCAGATCGCCGAGATGATGGCCAAGAACCGGCCGTCGACGCTGGTCTGGTGCATGGGCCAGACCCAGCACACGATCGGCAACGCCATCGTGCGCGCGTCGTGCATCGTGCAGCTTGCGCTGGGCAACGTCGGCGTGTCCGGCGGCGGGACGAACATCTTCCGCGGCCACGACAACGTGCAGGGCGCGACCGACATCGGCCCCAATCCCGACTCGCTGCCCGGCTACTACGGGGTGGCGGCTGGCGCGTGGAAGTTCTTCGCCGCGGTCTGGGGCGTCGACTACGACTGGATCAAGAGCCGCTATCGCCTCGCAGGCGATGATGGAGAAGCCGGGCATGACGGTGTCGCGCTGGATCGACGGCGTGCTGGAAAAGAACGAACTGATCGATCAGGACAACAACCTGCGCGCGGTCGTGTTCTGGGGCCACGCGCCGAACAGCCAGACGCGCGGCAAGGAAATGATCGAGGCGATGAAGAAGCTCGATACGCTCGTCGTCATCGATCCGTATCCGTCGGCGACGGCGGCGATGGCCGCGATGGTGCGCACGCGATGGCGTATATCTCCTGCCGGCGTGCACCCAGTTCGAGACCTCGGGCTCCGTTACCGCGTCGAACCGGTCGCTGCAGTGGCGCGAACGCGTGATCACGCCGCTGTTCGAATCGCAGACCGACCACGCGCTCATGTACCAGTTCGCCAAGAAGTTCGGCTTCGACAAGCAGTTGGTCAAGAACTACGACATCTGGAAGCCGGACGGCGCGGCCAAGTTCGACGAGCCCACGCCCGAATCGATCCTCAAGGAGATCAACCGCTGCACCTGGACGATCGGTTACACGGGGCAATCGCCGGAACGGCTGAAACTGCACATGAAGCACCAGGCGACCTTCGACGTGAAGACGCTGCGCGCCAGGGGAGGGCCCTGCGACGGCGACTACTACGGCCTGCCGTGGCCCTCCTACGGCACGCCCCAGATCAAGCATCCCGGGTCGCCTAACCTGTACGACGAGTCGCAGCCACGTGATGGACGGCGGCGGCTGCTTCCGCGCCAATTTCGGCGTCGAGCGCGATGGAGTGAACCTGCTGGCCGAAGACGGTTCCTATCCCAAGGGGTCCGAACTCACTACCGGGCTATCCGGAGTTCGATCACGTGCTGCTGAAGAAGCTCGGCTGGTGGAACGATCTTACCGACGACGAGAAAAAAGCCGCCGAGGGCAAGAACTGGAAGACCGATGTGTCCGGCGGCATCCAGCGCGTCGCTGCTCAAGCACGGCTGCCACCCGTTCGGCAACGCCAAGGCGCGGGCGATTGTGTGGAACTTTCCCGACGGCATTCCGCAGCACCGCGAGCCGCTCTACTCGCCGCGGCCGGATCTTGTCGCCAAGTACCCGACCCACGACGACAAGAAGGCCTTCTGGCGGCTGCCGACGCTGTTCAAGTCGGTGCAGCAGAAGAACGTGCAGGACAAGGTCGCGCAGACAGT
Organism: uncultured beta proteobacterium; assembly: GCA_963777455.1. GTDB lineage: Bacteria > Pseudomonadota > Gammaproteobacteria > Burkholderiales > Casimicrobiaceae > PALSA-1003. The sequence goes on along the minus strand of CAVZQQ010000004.1, from coordinate 87,341 downwards.
TCCCGCTCATTCTGACCAGCGGGCGGCTGGTCGAGTACGAAGGCGGCGGCGAGGAGACGCGCTCGAACCCGTGGCTGGCCGAATTGCAGCAGGAGAACTTCGTCGAGATCAATCCACGCGATGCCAACGACCGCAGCGTAAAGGACGGCGAGTATGTCTGGGTGAAGACGCCCAACCGGTGCGCAGATCAAGGTCAAGGCGCTGGTTACCGACCGCGTCGCGTCCGGGACGACGTTCATCCCGTTCCACTTCTCCGGGCTGGTGGCAGGGCAAGGACATGCTCGAGTACTACCCCGAGGGCGCGCATCCGATCGTGCGCGCCGAAGCGGTCAACACCGCCACCACCTATGGCTACGACTCGGTGACGATGATGCAGGAAAGCAAGACGACCCTGTGCCAGGTCGAGAAGCTCAAGGCGTAACGAAGCAAGGGGGGTTAGCATGGCCCGAATGAAATTCCTATGCGATGCCGAACGCTGCATCGAATGCAACGGCTGCGTCACCGCGTGCAAGCAGGAGCACGACATACCCTGGGGCGTGAACCGCCGCCGCGTGGTCACCATCAACGATGGCGTCCCGGGCGAGCGCTCGATCTCGGTGGCGTGCATGCACTGCTCCGACGCGCCGTGCATGGCGGTATGCCCGGTCGACTGCTTCTACCACACCGAGGAAGGCGTGGTGCTGCACGACAAGGACCTGTGCATCGGCTGCGGCTATTGCTTCTACGCCTGCCCCTTCGGCGCGCCGCAGTTTCCGCAGTTGGGCGCTTTCGGCGTGCGCGGCAAGATGGACAAATGCACGTTCTGCGCCGGTGGCCCGGAGAAGGACAACTCGCCCGAGGAATTCGCCAAGTACGGCCGCAACCGCCTGGCCGAGGGCAAGCTGCCGGCTTGCGCCGAGATGTGCTCGACCAAGGCGTTGCTCGCCGGCGACGGCGAAGTCATCTCCGACATCTACCGCGAGCGCGTGACCATGCGGGCGGCGCGTGGGACACGCAGCGGACCGCCGTGGGGTTGGGATTCCGCCTACGGGGCGGCGCAGCCGGCGAGTTCGCCGCCGCAACCGGCCGCGCCCACGAAGCCACCCGGGAGCAAGTCATGATGCGTGCCCTGGGTCTCGTGCTCTGTGGGGCGCTGCTCTGTGTCCTCGCGGCGTGCAGCGAGCGCTCGCAGGTGGTCAGTTACAAGCAGGGCACGTATCAGGGCAAGCCCGACACGCCGCCGTATCAGAACGCGCCCTTCAACGGCGATAAGATGGCCTGGGAGCGCGCACTCGCCACGCGCGCGCAGGCCCAGAACGAGTACAAGCGCAAGAACTAGGAACGGCGATGGGTGACTCACCGATCGTGCGGGCGGCGGCGCTGCTGGTGGCCGCGCTCGCGCTGCTCGCGGCCACCGGTGCGAGCGCTCCGGACCAGTTACCCACCCCCGCGCCGAGCGCGCAAAACGCCTCACCCGCGGCCGCGGCGCAGCGCCAGGTCGTCCAGCCACTCAACAACGCGCCGGTCTGGCGCGACGTGCGCTCGGGCGCGCCGGCGGTAACCCAGGTCCGCGGTCGGGAAACCAATGTCCTGATCCAGCCGCAGGGCGAGGCCTGGCGCAACCTGCGCGTCCCGGTAGTGTTCTGGGGCGGCATGCTGGTCGCGCTGGCCGTCCTTGGGCTCGCGGTGTTCTACCTGATCCGCGGGCCGCTTGACGTTCCTACCGACGAGAAGCGAGGCGGCCGGCTGATCGAACGTTTCCCGCCCATGGACCGCTATGCGCACTGGCTGCTGGCGATCACCTGGGTCACCCTCGCGCTTACCGGCCTCATCCTGTCGCTGGGCAAATCGCTGCTGCTGCCGGTAATCGGCTATACGCTGTTCTCGTGGCTCGCGATACTGGCCAAGAATCTGCACAACTTCGTCGGTCCGATCCTGATCGTCGCGGTGCCGCTGTTGTTCGTGCGCTTCGTGCGCGACAACGGGATCGGCTGGGACGACGTCAAGTGGTTCCTGAACATCGCGGGATACTTCAAGGGTCACGAGTATCCGTCGGGCCGGTTCAACGCTGGCGAGAAGGTAGTGTTCTGGGGCCTGCTGGTAATCCTGTCAACCGTTCTCGTCTGCAGCGGGCTGGTGCTGGTGTTCCCGAATTTCAACCAGACCCGCTCCACCATGCAGGTCGCCAATATCGTGCACATGGTGGCGGCCTACCTCGCCATTGCGCTGGCGCTCGTTCACATCTACCTCGGCACGATCGGCATGGTGGACGCGTACAAGGCGATGCGCTACGGCTATGTCGACGAGAGCTGGGCGCAGCATCATCACCTGCGCTGGTACCAGGACGTGGTGGCCGGCCGGGCGCGCGAGCACTTTGCGCAACCGACGACAGCGGCGCCCAGTGCGGGGCCGCCGCGCACGCGCCCGGCCTGATTGTGGGCCGTACTGGACAGTCCAGCGGTCGACACGAGGAGACGGGAATGAGGACTTTGCAGGCACTGATCGCCACCGCCCTGGTGGTCGGCGTTTGCGGCGGAGCCGTGGCGAGGCTCCCGCCGCTCGATGAGAAGGCGAAGCCGCGGCCGAAGCGAAGAAGGCGCAGGGTGCGGCGGACGCTGCCGCGGCGGCTGCCGCACAGGCGCGCGCCGAGGATCGCGTCGCGGCGCGCTACATCGCCGAGCAGAGGGCGAAGGGCAAGATCGTCAACCCGCAGCTGGGACACACCGCGCCTGCGGCCGCCCCCCGCGGCAAAGGCCGCGAAGCGCGCGCCCGCCAGAAAGTGATCCGAAACGCCTAGAGCTGGCTGTCGATCGGCAGCAGGGACAGCATCTCGACCCGGAACGTGGTCCACGGGTCGACGCGCGGCTCCGTGTCCAAGGTAACCGGCACGCCGTTCTCCTCGGTGCGCCAGAGCAGCGTTGGTTTGCCCAGAGGCCCAGGCGGCCCGAGGGCGAGCACATAGCTGTTGGCGGGTTGGGCGACCGCCTCGAAGCGCTCGGCCGCCTCCTGCGCCAATTCCGGGCTGTCTATCAGAACGCCGAGTTCGGTGTTGAGATGGCGCGAGCGCTCGTCGAAGTTCATCGAGCCGATGAACACCTGGCGGCGATCGAAAACGAATACTTTGGCATGCAGCGCAAAGGGACTGGAGCTGCTTGACTTGAGCGAACCGCCGCCGGGCATCTTGGGCTCGCCCAGCTCGGGGCGCACTTCGTAGAGCTCGACGCCTGCCTGGAGCATCGGTACGCGATAGCGATCGTAGGCCGCAAAGGTAATGGGCGCGTCGGTCGACTGCAGCGAATTGGTCAGCACGCGCACGCGCACGTTGCGCGCGCGCAGGCCGGTGAGCAGGCGCATGCCGTCCTCGCCCGGCACGAGGTAGGGCGAGACGATGAGGAGCTCCGAGCGGGCCGCCTGGGCGGCATGTTCGACGTGCTCTTGCAGCAGCCGTCCAGCCTGCTCGCCAGACTCGACCTTGGCCTTCTCGGGACTGTCATAGATCGCCTCGGCGTGGGCCCAAAGCAGCGGTCGCTTGCCGGAGAACAGGTTCGCGATCGGACCACCCTCGCTCGCCGGACGGGTATAGGTGCTCCCCGTCATCGCGGTACGGTGCTGGCGCAGGGATTCGCGGTACGCGTCAAGGCGCGCCGGGGTCGGTTTGAACAGCACCAGGTTCTGCAGCGGAATCGCTTGCTTGCCGTTCCAAAACGCATCGAAGCTGCCGGACAGCTTGCGCACAATTGGGCCGGCGACGATGACGTCGTAGTCGCCGAATTCCATTTTCTGGCTGGCGGCGAAGTAGGCATCACCGATGTTGCGGCCGCCGATGACGGCGAGCTCGTTGTCGACCACGAACAGCTTGTTGTGCATCCGATACGTGAGCCGGGATTCGTTGAGCGCGAACTCGGCGCTGCGCATGAACTCGAGCGGGCCGCGGTAGGTGAACGGATTGAACACGCGCAGCTCGATGTTCGGATGCGCCGTGAGCGCGCCGATCGCAGCGTCCTGCCCGACGGCGTTGCTGTCGTCGAGCAGGATGCGCACGCGCACGCCGCGGTCCGCGGCGTCGAGCAGAGCCGCGATGAACAGCTTCCCGGTGTCGTCGCTTTGAATGGCGAAGTACTGGACGTCGAGGGTTTTTTCCGCGAGGGCCGCCATTTCAATGCGCGCGTGGAAGCAGCCGATTCCGCTCGGGATCAGACGAAATCCGGACAAGCCCGGGTGCTCTCGAGCGAGCGGCTCGAGCTGCTGTCCGAGCTTGGTCTCAGCCGGATTGGCGAGGGCGAACGATTCCGGGCGCGCGGCGTAGGCGCCGGGAGGAAGCGTAGCGTCGGGGGGCAGCACCGCGCAGGCCCCCAGCGCCACTGTCAGGGCGATGCCGACGGCGTGATAGATCCACCGCGCGGCTGGCCGCGCGCCGGTATTCAACATCGCATGCCGCCGCCGGCCATCGACCGCCGCAGCGCTTTACCGGTCGCCGCTGCGGCGGCGCGTGGCAACGCTAGCGGGCTCGGTTGTTTGCTGGTGCGCTGTCGACGCGGGCGCTGGCCGCAGCAGCGCGCAGCAGGCCGTGCTCCCGCCGTTCTGCGGCGCAACCTCCGGATCGCCGCGCGACGCGGTAGCTGGACGCGCGGTGCGGGGCCGAGGCTTAGGTTGGGCCGTGGTCCGGGTTTTCATGGCGGTTCTACTCAAGCGCGATTCTCCTGGTCGTGACGTGTAACTTTTGCAACCGACATGGCCGAACGGCGCGCCGGCGCGCAAACGCAGCGGAACGTGCACGAAGCATGCCCGCAGTCCGGCAGCGTCTTCGCGAGCGCGCCGCCTGCCGGCAACGGGTCGCTCGGCACTATTTACCGCGTACATTCGACATGCGGCACGACAAATTGCCGACACCGGCCCGGTGCGCACACGATCGCTGCAGGAAGGACCTGATCTGCCAACGGAAAGATGCGTTTGGCACGTCCATTGCACCAGTACGGAGGTGAAACGTTCCGGAGGAGCAATGCCGAACATTGTTGCGGGTCGTTTTGAGCAGCAGGCGCAGGCCGATGCCGCGCTCGCCGAGTTGATGCGCCAGGGCTTCGCGCGCGATCAGGTGCAAACGTTTTTCGTCAATCCTCCGGGGCAGCACGCGCAGCTGCCGCTCGGGGGCGATCGCCCGGCATCTCCCGGCGCGAAGCATGCGGGGGGTGCCGCCGCGTTAGGGGCCGCCGTCGGGGGCGCGGTGGGGCTGGGTGTCGGAGTGGCAGCAACGCCGGTGGTCGGACCCGCCGCGGTGCCGGTCGCCGCCGGTGCAGGGGCCTACGTTGGCGCGCTGGCCGGCGCGCTTGGCAAGTTAGAAGACACTCCTGCCGAGGCCAATCCCTACGTGGCGGCACCGGCCGAGGTGCGTCACGCGGGCATCGTCGTGGCTGCGCATGCGCCCGAGCCACCGCAGCGCGCATGCGCTCTCGATGTGCTGCAGACCGGGGGAGCGCAGGATATTGAGACCGCCGAGGGCCAATGGCGCGACGGGGCCTGGGTTGATTTCGATCCGCTCGCCCCACCGGGTGCCGAACCCGGTGGGGCGCTGACGGCCGCGCGCCCGCAGCGCATTCGCAAGTAGGGGCGCCGGACTACTCGCGGTGAACCGCCGGCGACGTTTACCCCGGCTGAGTCGGACCTGCGGGGCCCGTGGCGAGTGGCGGTGAAATAGCCAAGCCTTCGCCGTCCCTACGCCGCGGTTCGGGTGGCGCTGAGGCGCCTGATTTCAGCGTTGGCCCCAGATCACGGCGCTCGGCTGCCAATTCTTCCACTGGCGCGCGCGACGTTCCCGGCGCGAGCCGACTGCCGCCTGGGCTACCCGCTTGCTCAGCATTGCCTTGGCGCCGGTAACCTGCTGCCAGCCGGCTTGAGGGTCCCATTTTTGCGCGTAGCCACCGCTCAAAACCTCGAACGGCGCGGTGGCATGATTTTTCAAATCCATTTGGGCCTGCGCATGCTGATGCGCGAACCAATTCGGCGTGACGAAATCGGTCACCAGGACGGCGCCGATGGAATAGCCATACTGATCGTCCTCAACCGGATCGCAGACTTCTCCCGCCCAGAACACGCCCTGCGGGTCCTGGTAGGCGCTGTTGAGCCACGGGTCGACCGCCATCTCGCAGATCTCGTGGGTCGCCGCAACGCTGACGCTCGCGTTGTCGGCGAGGATGGATTTGACGAAGACCTTGGAGATGGGCAGCCCCTCGTTGGTGAGGTCATGGTAGGCAAGCGCATCGGCCTGGTCGCTGTCGTCGAGGAAAACGACCCACCAGGTACCCGCGGCCGGTGCCTGGCCGGTGGGCACGAACGCGAAGGTGGCCGGGTCGACACCCCAGACGGGCTCAAGGTCCTTGTTCCACTGCTGGTCGAACGCGGGCAGCATGGCTTGCACATCCGCGTTGGCGAAGGCGGTCGACTCATTGATTACGGCAATTTGGGGCATCCTGATCTCCTTGGAGTCGGGGCGGCATCGGTTGAAGCCGGAGCGCGACTGCTCCGATTAGGTTGCCTGCCGCAGCTTGCGCACCGTGCGGGCCGCCTCGGGCCAACCAAGATCGCTGGCCGCAAAATGCACGAGCTTGCGACTGGCCAGATCCACCGTCACCTGGTCATCCGGGGTCTTGGTATCGATGCCGTCGCTGGCCGGGTGGTATTCGATGCGCAGCTGCCCAGCCGTGACGACGACGCGCAGGTAACCGTAGTTCTTGTCATCGTAGTTCTCCAGAACGACCTGGTCGTCCTTGCCTTGCGCGACCTGGATGACTTGTGGGGCGCGCACGGCGCCGGCGGCAGAGGTGGCGGAAGTCAGTTTCTGGACGTTATGGCCACCGTTGCCGCAGACGACATACGGGATCTGCGAGCCGTCGGTCGACCGGGTGCGGGTGAATCGCTGGTAGTTGTGGGCGTGACCGGACAGGAAAGCGTGCGGCCAGACGCCGACCTGACTGCAGACGGTATCGATCTGGCTAAGTAAGTCCACGCTCCACCCGTGCTTGGAAACGGTGTACGGCGGATGATGGTCTGCGATGAGCAAGGCACCCCGAAATTTTTCCGTCTGGACGCGCTCCAGCGCAGCTTCGAGGTACGCGAGCTGAGCCCGGCCAATGTTGTCGTCGGCGATGACGCCGGGGTCCTCGAGCGTATTGCTGTACAGCGCCAGGATCCTCACGAACGGCGCCTCAAACGTAAAGTACACGCCTGGCTGGATCTGCGCGGTTCGCGACAGGCCCCCCGCCTCAGGGGTCACGACAAAGTCGGTGGCGCAGAAATTACGCAGGTAGGCGGCAAGGCTGGTCGCATGGGCGAGCGGCGACAACATCCCGTCATGATTGCCTGCGACGGCCAATATCGGCGCGTGATAGTCCCGATACGGTTCGTAGAACTGGTCGTAGTAGTACTGCAACTCGCCGAAGCTGTAGACGATGTCTCCCAGCAGAAAGTTGAATTGCGGTACTTCCTTGCTGTCGCTTTCGTTGAAATCGGCGATCATCTTGTCGGCGACCTGATTCTGGTACTGCGGGCCGCGTGTGCTGCCACAATCGCCGGTCGAATGAAAAACCAACTGACCACTGGCGGTGATTCTGCCGATTGCCCCGGTGTTGTTGCCCAGGACCTCCTGCAGGGTCAGGCGCGGCTCGACGCCGCCGCGCGGCGTCGGAAACGGCAGGGGTTTGATCTTGTGTGCCCTGTTCAGGGCGTCAATGGACTTGTACGCGGGGCCGTCCGACGGATGCTTGACCAGAAACGTGGTCGGATCCGCGGTGGGCTGCGGCTGCGCGAATACCGGACTGGCAAGCTGCCGGACGGGCGGGATTGACGCCCCGGGATTGGTCCCGGGCGCGGGCCGCCCGGATGGCGGCTTCTTCGATTGGGGCGGCATGCGAGACTGCTCCGTGTTTTCGAACGAGGATGGCGCAAAGCTGTGACACCATTATGTTGCGTACTACAGTACCTACCGCGTGCGGAACCGGTCAACGCGAATATTCCACGCGGGCGGCACATGGGTCTTGCCCATAACGCGCGTGCCGCTTGCTTTAAATCTTTCCCCTCCAGAGTCCGCAGCGCAGGCTCGCTTAGACGCTCAGCCTTCTGCGTAGACGCGATTCGGACGAGCCGGGACGGCGATTTCGCTGCAAAATCAAGCATCTATAGGCCTAGGCAACAAAAGCCTTGACAATAGTTGCTTAGGCACTATAATACATCGGATGAACAGTACTGCGACGGCAACCCGGGAAGACGTCTACGATTTGCAATCGTACGATCCCAAACGCAGCATCGGCGGCCTGCTCGGCCGCGTGAAGATGGCGATGACGGCGGCTGTGGATGCGGAACTCGCTCCGCTGGACATCACGGCGGCGCAGTGCCACATCCTGACGAGGATTGCCCTCGGGGAAGCCGATTCCGCATCTGGATTGTGCAAGGGCATCTCCTACGATCCGGGCGCGATGACGCGGATGCTTGACCGCCTCGAACGCCGTGGCCTGGTGCGCCGGGTCGCGCATCCAAGCGACCGCCGCGCTTCCTATCTGGAGTTGACTGCCGAAGGGGAAGCGGTCTACCCGACACTCCGCGAGTCGGTGATGAAGGTGCTCAACCATTTCTTGCAGGGATTTACGCCTAAGGAAGCCCGGCAGCTGGAAGGTTATCTGCAGCGGATGCTGGAGAACGATTGATTTTTTTTGCCCTAAATGTTGCCTAGGCATTTGGTGTCACAGCAATAATTCGGAGATGAACATGAAGCCCAAAATCTCAATTCTTGATCGCGCGTTTGCCTACAGACCGTCCTATGCGACGGCGATCGTCGAAACGTGGCGCCGCTTCGGGTGGCGTCCCGGCAAACGCAGCACACAGCAACCGCAAGCGCATGCTCGCGCGGTCAACGAGCCGCCGCGCACGTGGCATAGCGAACACGTCACGCACGGGGGCGGATCGCGATGAGAGCTTTTGCATGGATCGCCGGTTCGCTACGCTCGCTGGGCCCCTATCTGGCCATCGAATTAATCCTGCCCGGTGGCTCGATCGTGGCCCTGCTGCTATGGGCGTATCGACACCGGTCCGCGGCTCGGCCGGCCGCGGTTCCGTCGGCGTGAACGAACCTTGTCTCGTAGCCCATGCCTAAAACGACTCGGCGCTGTGCGCAGCAGACTCGACCCCGGACTCGACATGAAAACTGCAAAGCATTCCAGCCTGAGACCCTCGTCAAGCAGCCTCGCGGCAGTAACTGCCGCCCAGGCGGAGATCCCTGCGAAGGAGCTCGCATCGGTGCCCGCCGTCGTCGCGAGCCTGTTCAGCAAGCTCAATCTCGAGCGGCGCGCCCGCCTGCTGGGCCGCCTGCTCGGTTCGGTCGGGCCCTTGGCGCTGGTGGTCGTCGGTGGAGGTGTGTTCGCCAAGTACTTGCGCAATGCCCGCTGGAGCGAAGTGCCGGTATCGCTGGAGGACGCCGCTCGCGCGACCTGGAGCCAGGTGCATGATCTCGCGCGCTACGCAGAGCAAAGCAATCCGCACCTGGTCGATACGCTCCTGGCCATGCTGCTAAAGGACGGGGTGACGATGACGGCGCTCGGCGCATCGGTTGCGGCCCTAACCATCAAGCACCTCTCGGCTCGCCGTGGTTGGAAGCCCGAGCCGCGCATCAAGCCCTGACCCGGGACGCAACGCCGGCGATGACCGCGTCGGCGCCGCAACCCACGCGCGGTCGCGCTTAGCAATGCATTTTTCTTCCTAGTCTGCGCTGCGGCGACTGCGGTCCCCTTCGCCGCGGGTTGCGGCGCCACGGGCCAGATTAGGCAAAGCCCCGCAACGCCGCCCCTCCTCCCGGAAAGGCATGCCGGGCGGCCGATGGGGCGCCGCCGAGCAAGTCCAAGCGACCCTCCCCCCGATTTCGCAGAAGAGGCTAGTGCAGCGGCTTCGCGGGATGGAGAATGACGGGATCGTGCGGCGGACCGTGCCTTATCAGGTGCCCCAAGGGGTCGAGGTTGGTCCGCGGGAGTGCGGGCCAGCGCCATGCGCGGAGCCCGATCTCTGACAAGGGCAATCCCCGTTGCCTGATAACAGCTTGGAGCGAGACCATGATCCCGGAACACTATCAATCGTGCATCGAAACGTGCGACCAGTGTGCCGATGCGTGCGATTACTGCGCGCGTGCATGTCTGCAGGAGGCTGACGTGGAGATGATGGTGGAGTGTATCCGCCTCGACATGGACTGCGCTGCGATTTGCCGCCTGGCGGCTGCCTACATGGCGCGCGAAAGCGGGTACGCAACACAGCTTTGTCGTTTGTGCGCGGAGGTATGCGAGGCATGCGCCGCAGAGTGCGCACGGCACCCGCATCCGCACTGCCAAAGTTGTGCGCAGGCGTGTAGCCGGTGCGCCAAAGAATGCCGGCGAATGGCCGGAGTCGCGGGTGCGGCGTAACAAGCGGGCAGAGGTTCCACCCCGCCAGTTGTCGACGAAAATGGCGGAGCGCCGCCATCTTAGTGGATTGACTCCTCAAACGGACGGAGAATCCGGTCCCAATTTCCCATGACCTTCCTAGAACAGGCGGCAATTTTCCTTGTGACGGCAGTTATCGCCGTGACTCTATTCCGTCGACTGCAACTCGGCGCGGTACTCGGTTACCTCGCGGCGGGCGCGATCATCGGTCCGTGGGGCTTAGGCTTGATAGCTGATGCGGATGCCACGCTGAACATTGCGCAACTGGGTGTGGTGCTGCTGCTCTTCCTCATCGGGCTGGAGTTGGAGCCTTCTCGGCTCTGGGCGTTGCGCCGTCCCGTGTTCGGATTGGGTGGCGCGCAGGTCGTCGTCACCGCAACGGTGCTCACGGGCATTGTCATTTGGCTGAATCTTTCGTGGCAGGCGGCGATCGTGGTGGGGTTTGGCTTTGCCATGTCCTCCACTGCCATCGTTCTGGCGTGGCTGGGCGAGCGCGGTCAGCTCAGCAGCCCCAGCGGACGTTTCGCGTTCGCGATCCTGCTCTTTCAGGATGTCGCCGTGATTCCGCTCATTGCGCTGTTACCGTTGCTCAGCCCGGATAAGACGGGCCATCCGAGTGGATGGATACTCGCGGCGAAAGGCGTCGCGGCGATCGCGTTCGTCGTTGTCGTTAGCCGACTTGTCGTTCGACCGGTGCTGAAGCTCGTCGCGCGCTTTGGCGGTCGAGATGTGTTCACCGCCGCGGCGTTGCTGGTCGTGATTGGAGCGGCCCTAGCGATGGAAGCAACGGGCCTATCGATGTCGCTGGGCGCGTTCCTTGCTGGCGTGCTGCTCGCTGATTCGGAATTCCGCCACGAGCTCGAGGCCGACGTTGAGCCGTTCAAAGGGTTGCTGCTGGGACTGTTCTTCATGGCAGTGGGGATGAGCGCCAATCTCGCATTATTCGTAGCGCACCCGATCACAGTGCTCGCGGTGGCGCTCGGCTTGATGGGCTTGAAAGCCCTGCTTATGTACGGCTTGGCGCGAGTATCCGGAACCGCCAGTGAAGACGCACAACGCATCGCCATATTGATTGCGCAAGGCGGGGAGTTCGCTTTCGTGCTCTTTGTCGCTGCGCGGGCGGCGGACATACTCCCGGGCGCGATCGCCGATTTTCTTGTCCTGGCCGTGACGGTCTCAATGCTCCTCGCGCCGCTTTCATTCATGGTGCACGAGCGGTTGCTGGAGCGCTGGCTGGAGCGCAGTAAGGCACCCGAATTTGATCCGATCGATGGCCTCGGAAATCCGGTGATCATCGCCGGGTACGGCCGCTATGGACAGGTTGTTTCGCGCGTGCTGCGCATGGCGGGCATTCCGTTCACGGCGATCGAAGCGAGTTTCCAGCAGGTCGACTTCGTGCGCCGCTTCGGCAACAAGGTGTATTACGGCGATGCATCTCGGGTCGAGCTGCTCGAGTCGGCGCGGGCTGGCGAGGCCAAGCTTTTCGTACTGGCCATCGACGACGTCGAGGCGTCGGTGAAGACGGCTGCGGTCGTGCGCAAGAATTTTCCCAATCTTCCGATTCTCGCGCGGGCGCGCAACCGTGTTCACTATTACCGACTGCGCGATCTTGACATCGACCGTGAGGCCATCCAGCGGGAGACCTTCCTGTCGAGCCTGGAAACGGCAAGCCAAGCCTTGCAGTTGAGCGGAATGGGGCCGACGCAGGCGGCGCGCGCCGTAGCCTTGTTCAAAGAGCATGACCTGAAACTGATGGACGAGCAGTACGCCGTGCGTCAGGACGAAACACAGCTGATCCAGACGGCAGCGCAGGCGGCAGCACAGTTGCGGGAGGTTTTTGACGCCGATGTTAGACAGAGTGGAAACCCGGCACTGAAGCGGACGCGCAAACGCTAAACATCCCGGGACGCCGGTATAAGAGCGCTGGGGGCCCGCCTGCGCTCACGTGGTTGCGGGCAGAGGAGGCGACGAGATTTGAGGTATTCTCGGCGTTCTTCTGCTGAATCGTTCAGGTAGTGAGTGGCCGATGCCCACTTGTTCGAGGACTGACTGGGAAGCAATCGCGGTCGGTGCAATAACCAGAACGACAGCGTGGGATCCTAGCGTGGTGGCAACGGAACGCCGGCGCGCTCGGCTACATCTAATGCACCAGAACCGAAGCGGGAACCAGGAGGGGGATGATTCCGCAAGTCGTGGGAACGCTGACAGTCGAGTGAGGTTGGGTCCCGGTCGCTCACGCAGCACTGGCCGGAGAAGGTCGGCCATGCGAGGCTTGCGGCAACCAGTAGGCAAGTGACTCCGATCTCGGATCGCCAAAGGAAAATACAGAATGGCGCAAGACCAAGCCGAGCCCAGCGGCCCCGATCTGGCGCAGGGCATCGCCCTCGCCGAACTTGCCGACGGCGGCAAGCGGGTCGGTCATGTTGGCGACGAGCGAGGTCCTGCTGGTGCGTCGCGGGACAGAGGTGTTCGCGGTGGGAGCCCATTGCACGCACTACCACGGTCCGCTCGTGGACGGCCTGGTGGTCGGCGATACGCGTGCGCTGCCCTTGGCACCACGCCTGCTTCGACCTGCGCACCGGGCGACGCCCTACGCGCGCCGGCCTTCAGCCCCATCGCGTGCTGGTCGGTCGAGCAGCAAGACGGCAACATCTTCGTGCGCAAGAAGCGCGAAGCGGCAGCACCGACGCCACGCGCCGTCTAAGCCCTCCGGCAAAGCTCCCGACAAGAATTGTGATCGTTGGCGGCGGTGCGGCCGGCTTTGCCGCAGCCGAGAAGCTCCGACGCGAGCAATACCAAGGCAGCATCGTCATGTTGAGCAACGACGACGCCGCGCCGATCGACCGGCCGAATTTGTCCAAGGACTATCTCGCCGGCAATGCGCCAGAGGATTGGATCCCGCTGCGCCCGGACAGCTTTTATTCCGAGAACGGCATCGACCTGCGTCTCAACGCGAACGTTACCGGCATCGACCCGGGGTCGCGCGAGGTCGTGCTCGCCGACGGGAGCAAGGTCTCTTACGACCGGCTGCTGCTCGCGACCGGCGCCGAACCGGTGCGCCTGTCGATCCCGGGAGCCGACCAACCGCACGTGTGCACGCTGCGCTCGCTCGCCGACTGCCGGGCCATCATCGAGCGAGCCAAGACGGCGCGCCGGGTGGTTGTGCTGGGCGCGAGCTTTATCGGGCTTGAGGTCGCTGCCGCATTGCGCGCCCGTGGCTTGAAGTCCACGTTGTCGCGCCCGAGAAACGGCCGATGGAGCGCATTCTCGGTCCGCAGATGGGCGATTTCGTGCGCTCGCTTCACGAGGAGCACGGTGTCATTTTCCACCTCGAGGACACGGCAAGCGCGATCGGCGGCAAGCAAGTGAAGCTCAAAGGCGGCGGCACGCTTGAGGCGGATCTCGTGGTTGTTGGCATCGGCGTACGTCCTCGGATCGAGATCGCCGAAACTGCCGGCACTTGCCGTTGATCGCGGCGTCACCGTGAACGCTTATCTCGAAACGAGCGCCCCGGAAATCTACGCGGCCGGAGACATTGCGCGCTGGCCCGACCCCCACAGCGGCGAGTCCATTCGTGTCGAACATTGGGTAGTTGCCGAGCGCCAGGGACAAACCGCAGCGGTCAACATGCTCGGAGACCGCGAAGAAATTCACCGCCGTCCCCTTCTTCTGGAGCCAGCACTACGACGTCCCGATCAACTACGTCGGCCATGCCGACAAATGGGACGAGCTTGCGGTCGAGGGAGACATCGCTGGGCAAGGACTGCCTGCTACGCTTCAAGCATAAGGGGCGCACGCTCGCGGTCGCCTCGATTTTCCGAGACCTCGAAAACCTCCAAGCCGAGGTGGCAATGGAGCGGGATACGGCGGAGTAGCGATCAGATCGCATATCATATGCGACGGCGCTCGGCGATTGTGAGCGCGGTCGCGTCGTGCAAAGAAATGACGACCCCCATCGGAGACTACGCGCTGATCGGCAACACCCGTACCGCAGCGTTGGTCGGTTGCGACGGTTCGATCGATTGGTTGTGCGCGCCGCGCTTCGATTCGCGTGCATGTTTCGCGGCCCTGCTCGGCACCCGCGAGCATGGTCGATGGCTGCTGGCGCCGGCGCGGAAAGCTCGCAGGGTACGCCGCAGCTATCGTAGCGAGACATTGGTGCTTGAGACCGAGTTCGAGACCGTGGACGGCACGGTCAGGCTCATCGATTGCATGCCGCCCTGGCCCGACCGGACTGATATCGTGCGCGTCGTCGAGGGCGTACACGGTCGGGTTCCAATGCGAATGGAACTAATCATCCGCTGTGGCTACGGTGTCGTCGTGCCGTGGGTACGCGGCGCGGAAGGCGCGCTGCTTGCCACTGCTGGCCCGGACTCCCTGGAACTGCGCGCGGGCGTCGAGACCAAGGGCAAAGACTTCACCACCATCGCGCAGTTTACCGTGCAACGCGGGCAGCGCATCCCTTTTATCCTCAGCCATTTCCTTTCGCACCAACCGCGGCCACTTCCGATCGATGCCAGCGCAGCCATCACGGCGACCGAATTGTCGTGGCGCGGCTGGTGCGCGCGCAGCACGTACGATGGACGCTGGGGCGACGCGGTCAAGCGGTCGCTGATCACGTTGAAGGCCCTCACCTACGCTCCGACGGGGGGCATCGTCGCGGCGCCAACGACCTCATTGCCGGAGCGCATTGGTGGCGTACGCAATTGGGACTATCGTTTTTGTTGGCCACGCGACGCGACCTATACCCTGTATGCGCTGTTGCTTGCGGGCTATCACGACGAGGCCCGGGCCTGGCGCGAGTGGTTGTTGCGCGCGGCCGCCGGCAGGCCACAAGACATGCAGACCGTCTATGGTATCGCCGGCGAGAGGCAGCTGGCCGAGTTGGAGTTGGCGTGGTTACCGGGCTACGCGGGCTCCGCGCCGGTGCGCATCGGGAATGCCGCCTCCACGCAATGCCAGCTCGATGTCTACGGCGAGGTGATCGACGCGTTGCACTTGGCGCGGACGGCCGGGCTCGATGCTGGTGAGGACGCATGGAGCTTCCAGTTGGCGCTACTCGAGTTTCTTGAGTCGCACTGGACTAAGCCGGACAACGGCATTTGGGAGGTACGCGGCGAGCAACAGCATTTTACGCACTCGAAGGTAATGGCATGGGTTGCGTTCGACCGTGCGATCAAGGCAGTCGAGAACGATGGCGTCAAAGGGCCGGTTGAACGCTGGCGTCGCGTGCGTGCGCGGATCCATGCTGACGTATGCCGCAAGGGCTACAACCCGAAGAGTGGTACGTTCGTTCAGCACTACGGCTCGACCAAGCTTGATGCAAGTCTTTTGCAAATAGCGCTGGTGGGGTTCCTGCCGCCCGACGACCCCCGCGTGCGCAGGACCGTTGAAGCAATCGAGCGCGAGTTGATGTGCGAAGGCTTGGTCATTCGCTACCCGACGGCGAGGCGCGTCGACGGCCTGCCGCCAGGGGAAGGTGTGTTCCTGCCGTGCTCCTTCTGGCTTGCCGACAATCTGGTACTACAGGGACGTAGTGCAGACGCCGAAGCGTTGTTCGAACGCCTGCTTGGGGTACAAAACGATGTCGGGTTGCTCTCCGAAGAATACGACCCGCGAGCTCGGGTTTTGCTTGGCAATTTCCCGCAGGCTCTGTCGCATGTCGCGCTGATAAACACTGCGCGCAACCTGTCGCGGCGAGGTGGCCCCGGTGAACACCGTAGCGGCGGCATGGAGCAACCTCCGCCGACTGGGTCTAAGACGCCCCCGCGGCAGCGAAGGTCCACGCCAAGATAAGTGCAGTCTGGAGCTTGTACTAGGGTCGGCGGATAACACCAAGCACGGCATCCTGATCCTCCAGTACTTAGCAATCTACCTCGCGAGAGCGAAGGAGCATTTGCAGCAATGAAGAAAGTGCTGGTTGTCGACGTGGGTGGAACCCACGTCAAGTTGCTCTCAACCGGGCAGAGGACCTATCGGGAGTTTTCTTCCGGGCCAACCCTCACCGCCAAACAGATGAGCACTAGGGTGAAGGCGCTTGCGGGGAGCTGGAACTATGACGTGGTGTCGATTGGCTATCCGGGGCCGGTGCTCCACGGTCGGCCAATTGCGGAGCCACACAATCTGGGTGCGGGCTGGCTCGGGTTCGACTACCGCGCCGCGTTCGAGCGCCCGGTCAAGATTGTCAATGATGCGGCCATGCAAGCAATAGGCGGCTACAGGGGAGGAAAAATGCTCTTTCTCGGCCTGGGTACCGGTCTTGGTTCGGCACTGATCGTGAACGGCATTGTCGAACCCATGGAACTGGGCCACCTTCCCTACAGGAAGGCAACCTACGAGGACTACGTCGGCAGTCGCGGACTGGAACGACATGGCAAGAAAAAATGGCGGAAATACGTCGCGGACGTCGTTGCACGCCTGATCGCCGCGCTCGAACCAGAGGACGTCGTGCTCGGCGGTGGCAACGTCCACAAGTTGAAGAACCTTCCTCCGGGTTGTCGCGAAGGCGATGAGGCCAATGCGTTCGCTGGCGGATTTCGCCTTTGGCGAAAGGCGGCTTACCCGCGGGGTTGGCGGTTGGCAGGGTAGAAGGACGATTATTGCCTAAGCCTGAATGGGCAGGGCCCGGTGGAAGTGTCTGACTTTTAACGGGATAGCTCTCGTCGGCGGGGCATATCCTCGGCTTGCAGCCAGTTCCACGGAACTGAGCGTCGAGTCAAGAGAGCGGTATTACCAGGCAGTCGAAGTCGACAAGGTTAGGAGCAGCTGATTGCGGGCTTTAGCCCTGCTTTTAAGTGCATGTATATCGAACGGGACGCGCTGCCCGCTGGAAGGTGCCGCGGACTGAGAGCCGAGGTGCTGGCGCCCCTCGCGGGCAGCCGGCAGCGGTCCGAGAAGGTAAAATACTGGTCGAATGAGGTGCCTCGATCGGGGCATCTTCGTCGGACCAACTGGCGAAAGGCCTACTCGAGATCGCGCGGAGCCCCAATAGGGGGACGACGCGAGTTCGAGCGAAAAATCGCATGGCAGTCCCCGAAAGTTCGGACGCATTCGTTTTCTTCGGTGCTACGGGCGATCTGGCTTACAAGCAGATCTTCCCCGCCCTGCAGGCGCTGATCGCGGCGGGTCACCTGGACATGCCGATTATCGGCGTGGCCCGTGGCGGCTGGACGCTCGACAAATTACGCGATCGGGCGCGCGACAGCCTCGAGCACAACGGCGGTGTCAACGCCGCTGCGTTCGCGAAACTATTGGCGCAGCTGCAGTACGTCGGCGGCGACTATCAGGACCCGGCGACTTACCAGCATCTGCGGCAGGCCCTGGGCGCAGCGGCTCGGCCACTGCATTATCTGGCCATTCCGCCGAGCATGTTTGCGACAGTGGTGCAAGGTCTAGCCGCGGCAGGCTGCGCCAAGGATGCAAGGGTCATCGTCGAAAAACCGTTCGGCCGCGACCTTGCCTCGGCACAGGCACTTAACCGCACGCTGCACGAAGTGTTTCCCGAATCAGCGGTGTACCGTATCGACCATTACCTGGGCAAGGAGGCGGTGCAGAACCTGCTCTATTTCCGCTTTGCCAACGCGTTCCTCGAGCCGATTTGGAACCGTAATTTTATCGATTGTGTCCAAATAACGATGGCTGAAGCTTTTGGCGTTCAGGGCCGTGGCAGCTTCTATGAGGAGGTCGGCGCAATCCGCGACGTGGTGCAAAATCATCTTCTGCAAGTAATAGCGCTACTGGCGATGGACGCGCCGGTCGGTCGCGATGCGGAGGCAATCCGTGCGGAGAAGTTGCGCTTGTTCCACGCCATGCGACCACTCGATCCAAAGGAGGTGGTTCGTGGCCAGTTTCGCGGCTACCGGGATGAATCCGGCGTCGCGCCGGATTCGCAGGTGGAGACTTTTGCTGCGCTGTGCCTGCATATCGACACTTGGCGCTGGGCGGATGTGCCGTTCTATATCCGCACGGGCAAGTGCCTGCCGATCACGGCCACCGAGGTCATCGTCGATCTGAAATGCCCACCGCTAGCGATCTTCGATCCAATCAAGCCGGTGCAGTCGAACTATTTTCGCTTTCGGCTGAGCCCCGAGGTTGTGATCTCCGTGGGTGCCAGGGTAAAGCTGCCGGGCGAGGAAATGGTCGGAGAGCCCGTGGAACTGGTCGCCCACCGGTCCCTCGCCGGCGACAGATCTCCCTATGAGCGGCTCCTCGGGGATGCCATTCGCGGGGATGCGTCGCTGTTCACACGCGACGACAGTGTCGAGGCTGCGTGGCGCGTGGTTGCGCCCATACTGCGGCGTGTGTCCTCGGTAGCAGAATACGAACCGAACACCTGGGGTCCTGCGTCGGCACGCGCAGTTATCGCCGGGGAGGAAGGCTGGCACGACCCGCAGCCTGAGAAGGCTGCTCCGTGCTGAGGCAACGCGACGTCGTGTTTTTGCTCGACGTCGACAACACTCTTCTCGACAACGATCGTTTCGGCGCCGATCTGGGCGCGCGGCTGGAACAAGCTTTCGGTGCCGATCAGCGCGATCGATATTGGGCCATCTTCGCCACGCTTCGCGACGAGTTGTCCTATGCAGACTACCTGGGTGCGTTGCAAAGATTTCGTACCGGGTGCGAGGACGCACCGGCAATCCTGCAAATGTCTTCATTCATGCTGGATTATCCGTTCGCGGATCGCCTGTACGCGCATGCGCTCGAAGTGGTTGCGCACCTGGGTACACTGGGACTGCCCGTGGTCTTGTCTGACGGCGATGTGGTGTTCCAGCCACGCAAGATCCAGCGCTCGGGCATCTGGAACGCGGTACAGGGCCGAGTACTGATTGATATCCACAAAGAGCGCGCGCTCGCTGCCATGCAGCAGCGGTATCCGGCTCGACACTATGTAATGGTCGATGACAAGGTGCAACTGCTGGCAGCGATGAAAATTGTGCTGGGCCAGACGCTGACCACAGTCTTCGTGCACCAGGGGCATTACGCCGCGCAATCGGCCCACGCAGTGATCGAGCCGTCCCCCGACGTCGAGATCGAGCGAATCGACGCTTTGCTCGATCACGATTTTGCCGATCTCTCACCGCTTCGCCTACCGGTGTCGCGGTTATGAACCAGGAAATGATATGAACAAGGCACAGGAACTGCACGACCTAGGTCAGAGTCTCTGGCTGGACAACATTACGCGCGAGATGCTCGACAATGGTAGCTTACGTCGTTACATAGACGAGTTTGCGATAACGGGGTTGACTTCAAACCCGACCATTTTCGACGAAGCAATTGGCAACACCGACGCCTACGATGAGGGAATTCGGAAAAAGGCACAGGCAGGGAACTCCGGTGAGTCCCTGTTTATGGAGCTCGCTCTAGAAGACTTGCGCCGCGCTGCCGATCTGTTCCGGCCGGTCTTTGACCGTACCGAAGGCGTCGACGGCTGGGTTTCGATGGAAGTGTCGCCGCTGCTCGCGGATGACACGGCGGGCAGCATCGGAGCGGCGGCGAGTACGCATCGGCAAGCAGGGCGACCGAACCTGTATGTCAAGATTCCCGGTACAGCAGCCGGCATTCCGGCCATCGAAGAATCGATCTTTGCCGGGGTGCCCATCAACGTGACGCTGTTGTTCTCGCGCGAACAGTATCTCGCCGCAGCGGAAGCCTATATGCGCGGGATCGAGCGGCGGCTTTCCGCCAAACGTGACCCACGTGTCGCGTCGGTGGCCTCGCTGTTCGTGAGTCGATGGGACAAGGCGGTAGGCGACACTGCACCGCCCGAGCTGCGCAATCGACTCGGCATCGCGATCGCCGGCCGAACCTATCGCGCGTATCGTGACCTGCTTGCTTCGCCGCGTTGGCGCAGGCTCCTTGCGGCTGGCGCACGGCCGCAACGCTTGCTTTGGGCGAGCACCGGAACAAAAGATCCCAAGGCGTCGGACACTCTGTATGTGGATGCGTTGGCGGCGCCTGACACCATCGACACCGTTCCGGAAAAGACGCTACGCGCGTTCGCGGACCACGGCAAACTCAATGGCGTAATGGACGAAGGTGGCGGAGATGCCGAAACCGTGCTGGCGAGCTTCGCCAAGGCCGGCGTCGATATTGACGCCCTGGCGGCCAAGCTGCAGCGTGACGGTGCGCAGGCGTTCGTGAAGTCGTGGCAGGAGCTGATGACGCGCATCGCGGACAAGAGCCACGCGCTCTCTCATGCCGGCTAGCGTTGCGATCATGGCTGATTCGCCCAATTTCACACATCCGGAACCGCAACCCCTGACCAGCCGTCCTCAATGGGCGGCGCTCACGGAGCATTGTCGACAAATCGAGCAGCGCCACCTGCGCGAGCTGTTTGCCGCCGATCCGACACGCGGCGAGCGGCTGGTCGCGGAGGCGGCCGGCCTCTACTTTGATTATTCAAAGAACCGCATCAACGACGAGACGTTTCGCTTACTACTTGCGCTCGCCGAAGCCTGCTCCGTAGGTAGACGTATCGAAGCCATGTTCAAGGGCGAAAAAATCAATACCACTGAGCAGCGAGCGGTGCTACACGTTGCCCTGCGCGCACCGCTGAGCGAGCGCATCCTCGTCGACGGCAGGAATGTCGTGCCCGAAGTGCATGCGGTGCTTGACCGTATGGCTGCATTTTCCGCTCGCGTTCGCAACGGCGAATGGACCGGGCACAGCGGCAAACGGATTCGCAACGTCATCAACATCGGGATTGGCGGCTCGGACCTTGGCCCGGTGATGGCGTACGAGGCGTTGCGTCACTACAGCCAGCGCGATATGAGGTTTCGCTTCATCTCCAATGTGGATGGCACCGATTTTTGCGAAGCGATACGCGACCTCGACCCCGACCAAACGCTATTTATCATCTGCTCCAAAACCTTCACCACGCTGGAGACGCTCACCAATGCGCGCTCGGCGCGTGCCTGGTGCGTGCAAGGGCTGGGTGATGAAAAGGCGGTGGCGAAGCATTTCGTCGCGGTCTCGACTAATGCCGACGGAGTCGGCAAGTTCGGGATCCATCTCGACAACATGTTCGGATTCTGGGACTGGGTCGGAGGTCGCTATTCCATGGATTCCGCGGTCGGACTTTCGACCATGCTCGCGATCGGTGCCGACAATTTCCGCGCATTGCTGGCGGGATTTCATGCGATGGACCAACATTTCCGCAGCGCGCCGCCGGAGCGCAATCTACCGCTGCTACATGGGTTACTGGCAATCTGGAATTGCAATTTCCTCGACGCGCCGACTGTCGCCGTACTCCCGTACGAGCAGTATCTCAAACGCTTTCCGGCATATCTGCAGCAACTCGAGATGGAGAGTAACGGCAAGCACGTCACCGTCGTTGGTGATCGCGTGGATTACCAAACTGCGCCGATCTACTGGGGTGAGCCCGGCACCAACGGACAGCACTCGTTCTTCCAGTTGATCCATCAGGGGACGCGGCTTATCGCCTGCGACTTCATCGGCTTTTGCCGGTCTCTGAACCCGCTCGGCGATCAGCACAACCTGCTGATTGCAAACCTGTTCGCCCAGAGTGAGGCGCTAGCGTTCGGCAAGACCGTCGCTGAGGTCAAAGCCGAGGGAACGTCCGACGCCCTGGTCGCGCACCGTACTTTCGAGGGCAACCGTCCAAGCAACACCCTGCTTGCCGACCAGCTCACGCCGGCCACGCTGGGCGCGCTGGTTGCACTCTATGAGCACAGCGTGTTCGTACAGGGTGCTGTCTGGAACATCGACTCGTTCGATCAGTGGGGGGTGGAGCTCGGCAAGGCTTTGGCCGTCCGTACCGCCTCCGAAATCTCCTCTCCGACTGAGCCCGCCCTCACGCACGACAGCTCGACCAATGCGCTGATCCGGCGCTATCGCAGGTTGAGCAAATGATCGCATGAGTGCGAATATCAGTCCGCTGGCCGGACAGCCTGCGCAAGCCGCGCAACTGGTGGATGTCGCGAAACTGGTGGACGCCTACTACAGCCTCCGGCCTGATCCCGCGGCGCCTGCACAACGCGTGTCCTTCGGCACGTCTGGACATCGCGGGACCTCGTTCGACAAGAGCTTCAACGAGGCGCACGTGCTCGCCATCACTCAGGCGATCTGTCTTTACCGCCAAAGACAGAGAACCGACGGACCACTATTCATCGGCATCGACACGCATGCCTTGTCGCTGCCTGCCTTCAAGAGCGCGCTCGAGGTGCTGGCGGCAAACGGTGTGGAAACCCGGATCGCGCAGGGTGGGGAATACACGCCAACGCCGGCAGTTTCGCACGCCATTCTCGTTTACAACCGTGACCGTGGAAGCGGGCTGGCCGATGGCATTGTGGTGACGCCTTCGCACAATCCGCCCGATAACGGGGGCTTCAAATACAACCCCTCGACCGGCGGACCGGCCGACACCGACGCGACCGGCTGGATTGAAGCGAAGGCAAATGCATTGCTCGAAGGCAGTTTGAAACAGGTGCAGCGCATTGCGTTCGATCGGGCGCGGCATGCCGCTACCACTCGAGAACACGATTTCATGAGCGCCTACATTGGCGACCTCGACAGTGTGATCGATTTTGATGTCATTCGGAGCTCCGGCATTCGCCTCGGCGTGGACCCGATGGGAGGCGCGGGTATCCATTACTGGGCCAGAATCGCTGAACGCTACAAGCTCAATCTGACGGTGGTCAACGAGGTGGTCGACCCGACCTTCAGCTTCATGACTCTGGACTGGGATGGCCGCATTCGCATGGACCCGTCGTCCTCATACGCGATGCGGCGCCTGATCGAAGTCAAGGATGATTACGACATTGCGTTTGCTTGCGATACCGACCACGATCGTCACGGCATCGTAAGCCCGAGCGAAGGCCTGGTTCCTGCCAATCATTACCTGGCCGTAGCAATCAACTTCTTGTTTCAGAGCCGCACCCAGTGGAAGCGGACGGCGGCAGTAGGCAAGACGGTGGTCAGCAGCGCCATGATCGACCGCGTGACCGCCAGACTGGGTCGCAAGCTTTACGAGGTTCCAGTTGGCTTCAAGTGGTTCGTCGCCGGGCTGCTGGACGGTTCACTTGGTTTTGGCGGCGAAGAGAGCGCGGGCGCTTCATTCTGCCGCATCGACGGCACGGTATGGACGACGGACAAGGATGGCATCGTACCGGCACTTCTTTCGGCGGAAATGACTGCGCGGAGTGGTCGGGATCCTTCCCAACTGTATCGCGACCTGACCCTCGATCTCGGTGCGCCGGTGGCGGACCGCGTCGAGGCGCCGGCAACCGCCGAGCAAAAGCAGAGGTTGGCGAAGCTCTCGCCGCAACAAATACAGATGACCGAACTAGCCGGTGAGGCGATTGACAAGGTACTCGATCGGGCGCCAGGCAACGATGCCCCGATCGGTGGCATCAAGGTGATCGCGCCAAGCGGCTGGTTCGCGGCGCGCCCCTCCGGCACCGAGGACATCTACAAGATCTACGCGGAGAGTTTCCGCAACGAGAGTCATTTGCGGATTCTGATACGAGAAGCGCAAGATATCGTCGACCGCGCACTGGTAAAACCGTGACGCGGGACACGCACACCTTATTTAAGGATCGTTAGGAGCGACGATGGTCGATAAACTCGATCAATTATGCATCAACACGGTGCGGTTTCTGTCAGTGGACGCCGTGCAGAAGGCGAAGAGCGGGCATCCCGGTATGCCACTTGGCGCGGCGCCGATGGCGTACGTGTTGTGGACGCGCCTGCTCAAGCACAATCCGCGCAATCCGGATTGGTTCGATCGCGATCGCTTCGTGCTCTCCGCTGGCCACGGTTCGATGCTGCTATACAGCCTGCTGCATCTTACCGGTTATGACCTTTCTCTGGACGACATCAAGCAATTTCGCCAGTTCGGCAGCAAGGCGCCGGGACATCCCGAGCGCGGACATACGCCCGGCGTGGAAGTCACCACGGGGCCGCTCGGGCAGGGACTCGCTAATGCGGTAGGGATGGCGATCGCCGAGGCGCAACTGGCGGCGCGTTACAATCGTTCCGGGTTCGACGTGATCGATCACGCCACGTACGCGATCGTCAGCGACGGCGACTTGATGGAAGGAGTGGCCTCGGAGGCGGCTTCGCTGGCCGGCCATTTGCAGCTAGGCAAGCTGACCTGTCTCTACGACGACAACCATGTCACTTTGGCTGCCGGCACCGACATCACGTTTACGGAAGATCGTGCCCGGCGCTTCGAAGCTTATGGGTGGCACACCGTGTCAGTGCCGGACGGTAACGACGTTGCTGGAATAGAAGCTGCGTTGCGTGCCGCTTGCGCGGAAACCGCGCGACCGTCGCTGGTCCTGGTACGCACCCACATTGGCTACGGGTCGCCGAACAAGCAGGACACATTCGAGGCACACGGGTCTCCACTCGGAATTGACGAAGTACGTTTGACCAAGCAAGACCTCGACTGGCCAGTCGAGCCGCCCTTCCTGATTCCCGAAGCGGCGCTCTCGCACTTCCGCGAAGCGGTGGTGCGAGGCGGGCGCGCCGAAGCGGCAAGCAACGAACGCATGGCGTTGTATGCACAAGCGTTCCCCGATCTTGCCGAAGAGCTGTTGCGAATGCTCCGCGGTGAACTGCCACGGGACTGGGACGCGGACTTGCCGGTGTTTCCCACCGATGCCAAGGGAATGGCCACGCGCGTAGCGTCGGGCAAGGTGATGAACGCGATCGCGCCGCGCCTCCCCGCGTTGACGGGAGGTTCCGCAGATTTGGACCCCTCGACCTATACCGCTCTCAAAGGACTTGGGGATTTCAATCCGGCGACGGGCAAAAGCGCAGACACGCAGGGCTCCGACGGGGGCGGCTGGAGCTATGCCGGGCGCAATCTTCACTTTGGCGTGCGCGAACATGCGATGGGCGCGATCGTGAACGGCATGGCGGCGCACGGAGGAGCTGTGCCTTACGGCTCGACCTTCCTGATTTTTTCGGACTACATGCGCCCTCCGATCCGGCTGGCCGCGCTGATGGGCCTGCATGTCATCCACGTGTTTACGCACGACAGCATAGCCCTCGGCGAGGATGGCCCCACCCACCAACCGGTGGAGCACCTGGCTGCGCTGCGCGCGATTCCGAATCTGACCGTCATACGCCCTAACGACGCCAACGAAACCGCGGTCGCCTGGCGGGTCGCAATCGAGACGCGCAATCGTCCTGTCGTGCTTGTGCTGAGCCGGCAGGAGCTGCCCACGCTCGATCGTAGCCGCTATGCCTCGGCGGACGGCTTGCGCCGGGGCGCGTATGTGCTGTCCGACGCCCCGGATGGCAAGCCAGGGCTTATCCTGATCGGCAGTGGTTCGGAGGTCAGCCTGATCGTCGCCGCCGCGGAACGCCTGCGGGGAGAGGGAATCGCAGTGCGCTGCGTGTCGATGCCAAGCTGGGAACTATTCGACGCTCTGCCGCAAGTAGACCGTGACGCGGTGCTGCCGCCGTCAGTACGAGCGCGCTTGGCGGTCGAGGCGGGTGTGGCGCAGGGCTGGCACCGCTACGTGGGCGATGCGGGCGACGTGGTGAGCTTGGAACATTTCGGAGCCTCAGCACCTGGGCCGGTGTTGCTGCGTGAATATGGGTTTACCGTCGACAACGTCTGCACACGGGCGAAGACGCTGTTGGTTTAGGTAAAGCGCTTCGTTACGCAGCCGGATCGCAGCGGGCAGGCTGCGTCATATCGGAGGACCGAGACCAAAATTGCGTCATCACCGTCCATCGGCATCCAGCAGCCGCGATTCAACAAGCACATCGACCCCGGCGCGGGGCTGGATTGAGCGGGCGGGGATGTTGACACCCATCCGCCACTGCGCCACTGCATCGCGCTTGGCGAGCCCTTCGACCAAGAACAATACCTCGCGTGCTCGGCTCAACCGCGCGGCGCCAAGCGACACCCGCTGCGGCGGAGGCTTAGGCGCGTCGAATACCGCGATTACGTCCGGGGCGTCTGACGTGGCACCCCAGTCGTGGCCGGGAAACAGGCTGGCCGTATGCCCATCCTCGCCGAGGCCGAGCAGCACCAGATCGAATTCGCCCACGCCGCTCAGCGTGTCTGCATAGCCGAGCGCCGCCTTCCGGGCACCCAGTTCGGCGGGTATTGCGTGCACTTGATCTTGGGCAATCGGAACATGTCCGAGCAACGTGTCAGTGGCCATCCAGCTGTTACGACCGGCGTTGTCCGAGGGCAAGCACCGCTCGTCGCCGAAGTACACGTGCCAGCACGGCCAAGTGGTGGGAGCAGCGCGCAGCAGATTGTATACGCCGCGCGGCGTGTTGCCACCCGCCAACACGATTAAGAAACGCCCGCGCTGTTCGATGGCACGCCTAGGCGGAGTCGACGATGCGCTCGAACGCTGATCGTTGCAACGCCACTGCATCGGCAGCGCCAATCCAGCGGACGTCGGCGCACTCGCGTCCGGTGTGCGCATCCGGGAAGCTCATTCAGGTTTGATCGCGTGGCCGCCGAACTCGTTGCGCATGGCGGCGAGGAGTTTATCGGAGAAGGAATCGGCATCGCGCGAACGCAGTCGTTCCAGCAATGACAGCGCGATTACCGGCGCCGCAACGTTGAGATCGATCGCCTCGCTTACCGTCCAGCGTCCTTCGCCTGAATCGTCCACATAAGGGGCGATGCCGCCCAGCGCCGGATTCTTGTGCAGCGCATCCGCCGTGAGATCCAGCAGCCACGAACGCACTACGCTACCGAAGCGCCAGATCTCGGCGATTTGATGCAAATCGAGGCCGAACTCGCGCTTGTGCTGCAGAATCGAGAAGCCCTCAGCGTAGGCCTGCATCAGTCCGTATTCGATGCCATTGTGGATCATTTTGGTGAAGTGACCAGAGCCCACCGGACCAACCCGTCCCCAACCTAGGTTCGGTGCCGGCGCGAGCGTCTCGAAGATTGGCTTTAGTCGTTCGACGACCGCATCCTCGCCGCCGACCATCATGCTGTAACCCTCGGCCAGCCCCCATATCCCACCGCTGGTGCCGCAGTCAACGTATCCAATCTTTCTGGCAGCGGCGGTGTCCGACCGGCGCAGCGTATCCTTGTAGTTGGAATTGCCGCCATCGACAAGTACGTCGCCGGCTGCAAGCAGGGGCAAGAGCGCAGTCACAGTGCCATCTGTGATGTCGCCGGCGGGGACCATCATCCAAAGCGTGCGCGGCGCCTTGAGGCTCGCCACCAGCGCATCGAGTGACGCCGCGGACGTGACCCCTTTGTCCTCCACCTGCTTGCGCGCTTCGGGTTTGGGGTCGAATCCGAGCACGCGGTGACCACCCTTGACCAGACGCTCCGCCATATTGGCGCCCATGCGCCCCAGTCCGATCATGCCTAGTTCCATAAGATTTCCTTCCGAGCAATTGCGGGGATAGGAGGCGTGGAAGCCGTCCCCAGCGCGCGGGTTGTCCAGCGCGCAAAGTGGGTTTCACACAGCCCGCGAGGGTTCATCACGCCGCCCAGCGCCGCAACAGCGACTTGATCGTAGACGAACGCGGGGAGGCCACGTAGGCGTCAGCCGCCCTTTTTATTGCCACCGCCTGGGTTGGATACGTATGGATGACCTTGGCCAGGGTTCGAAGTCCGATCCGCGCGACGATGGCCAGTGTAATCTCGTTGATCATCTCACCTGCATGACGAGCGACAATTGTTGCGCCGAGAATCAGATCGGTTCCTTCCCTGACATGGATTTTCACGAACCCGACTTCTTCGCCGTCGGTGATCGCGCGATGCACGTCATGCATCGGGATAGTGAAGGTTCTCACAGGGATGTTTTGATCGCGCGCCTCGCGAACATAGAGGCCAACGTGGGCGATCTCGGGATCGGTATAGGTGCACCACGGAATCGCTAGCGTACTGAGCCGGCGCCGGCCGTGCGCCAACGCGTTGTGCACCGCAATGCGTGCGGAAGCATCGGCGGTGTGGGTGAATTTGTGATCCAGGCAGGCATCCCCGGCGGCAAAAATGCGCCAGATTGCTGGTCCGCAGGCGATCGTCGACTCGAATGCCCGTGGCGGCGTCCCAGTCCACGTTTGCAGCATTCAGATCGAGGCGCTCGACATTGGGTATGCGGCCGGTGCCTGTCAGGATGGCATCGACAGCCACCGTGCTTTGGTAATCAGCGCTGACCAGGTCGACGAGTTTCCGGCCCCCTTCCATGCGCACCCTGACGGCTTCCGTGTTGAGTCTGACTTCGATGCCCTCGCGCGCAAAGACCTCCGACAGAAGCTGTGCGGCGTCACGTTCTTCCTTGGGCAAGAACAGCGGCATGCCCTGGGCGATGATAGTGCGCGCACCGAAGCGGGAAAAAGCCTGCGCTAGCTCGCAGCCTAGCGGACCGCCGCCGATCACCAATAGCCGACGAGGTAGTTCGGTCAAGTCAAATACGTTCTCATTGGTCAGATAGCCCGCCTCGACCAGACCGGGGATCGACGGCGTGTCGGGTCGCGCACCCGTGGCGATCACGGCCTTCTTAAACCGCAACTTCGTGCCGTCCACCGAAAGCATGTCGCTGCCGGCGAAGTGCGCTTCACCGAGAAACACATCGACCCCAGCGGCACTCAGACGTTGAAGCGATTCCACGCGGCTGATGCGCGCGCGGATGCGGCGCATGCGCTGCATTGCTGCCGGAAAATCGACGTGAATATCGCCGACAGGCTGGGCGCCATAGTGTTTGGCGTTGCGCATTTCAGCGTACACGCGGGAAGTTCGTATGATCCCTTTCGACGGGATGCAACCGACATTGAGGCTACAACCGCCGAGCAGCGCTCGCTCCACGAGGGCGACGGTCGCGCCCATCGCCGCCGCCACGCTCGCCGCGACCAGGCCCGCCGGACCGCCCCCGACAACTGCCAAGTGGTAGCGGCTAGCCGGTTTCGGATTCCGCCATCCCGATGGGCGAACATATTCCATCCGCTCGTGTTCGTATACATCCGAAGGCGACATGGTATTTAGGCTGCTGTCCTGCTGCATTTAATGCGATCCAAGGAGGCGGGAAAGCTACAGCCAGCCGCCGCGGAAGCCGGCATGGCGCAAGCCCGCTCGGACATAGGGGCAATCGCGCATCAAGCGCCAGATCAGCCCGGTGCGATAGTTCTCGATCATCATGACCACAATGCCTTGGTCGAGTCCAAAGTTGCCAGGGGATACCCAAGCACATTTTCCCGTACTCGCAAGGCTTGGATTGAAACTGCTAGCATAGCGCGATTCGGAAAGCATCTCCGGATGGCTCCCCTGCATGCTGCGCACGGCGTCAAGCGCCACGTCTGGCGCGAAGGGCAGTGATGCAAGCGATGCCCATCCGGCGAGTGTGCCATCGTCTGGCCCGTAGGGGACGCCGCGCGCGGCATAGCCGAGTAGGGGTTGCAGCGTGCCGGTTGCATTTTGCAATTCGCCACTTGGTCCGTCGCAAGCAGTGAGACCCCAGCAATGCTCGTCGTAGTCCGCGAATTCGTTCGGGTTGCGCTGGGCATATGCGCGCTGGACGAGCGTTGCGCGGCGGCTGTTCTCGAAATAGTCGCAGCGCTTCTCGCGCATGAAGCGGTCGCGAATTCCTCGAAAATCGATCCATGCATGTGCGAATTGGTGTACGAACAACGGACCCGCATAAAGAAAATCGTAACCGTACAGGTTTTCCCATTGATACGTAGCCGTCCAGGCCTCATAACAAGCGCCCGTGAGCGCATGCGTTGGCGAACCCATCGCGAGGACATACAGGATCGTCGCCTCATTGTAGCCCTCCCACCCATAGTGCAAGAATCCACATTCCGGCTTCCAGCCTTGCCTGATCGTTGCGGCTCCGCCCTGCGACCACCGCCAGTCGACACGAAGGTAAAGCATTTCGACGAGTTCGCGCAGTTCAGTCTCTTCCGGCGTACCCGCGGTGAAGTACATTCTCGCGGTCAGCGCGCCGGCGATTAAGAGTGCCGTGTCGACCATCGACAGTTCGGAACGCCAAACGCGAGCACCCGTGTGCAGATCGAGAAAGTGATAATAGAAACCCTTGTAACCGGTAGCCTCCGGGCCGCCGCTTTGGTCACTGTCACAGAAAAAACGGAGCACGGAAAGACAGCGCTTGACTGCGTCGGGCCGGCCCATCCAGCCGCGCTCGACGGCCACTGCATAGGCGGACAGGGCGAACCCCACAACGGCAATACTGGAAGGCGAATTCTCGCGTGAGGTGTCGGCGACCAGCCCGGTCACCGGGTTCAGCCTTTCCAAAAAGTAGCCGAATGCAGCGCGCTGCAGTCCATCGAGCAGCGTTTCATCTGCGGAAGCCAATACGTTAGCCACGCGCGTCCTTCCAGAATCTTAAACCCCGTTCAATGCAGACGGGCCGCGGCAAACCTGAGCGGCGACACATCCAACGGGGTAGCGTCGTTAACATCATAGAGGAGTAAAGAGCGGCCGGGTAGAAGAGGAATCGAGGGCATTGCTTCTACGCGCCAAGGCCTGACGCGGCATGCTATCCTGATCATCACACGGCCCAAATTGATAATATCCCGGCCAGATGTCCTTTCCCACGCAATCGACTCCCGTAACGTCGCATCAGGCGCGCCTGCTGTCGAATGGCCGTTATGCAGTGATGTTGACCCCCGCGGGTTCTGGGTATAGCCGCTGGGGCGACCTCGCGGTTACGCGCTGGCGTGAAGATCCAACCTGCGACAGTTGGGGCAGCTACGTGCTGTTGAGTGAACTATCCGGTGGCGCGGTGTGGTCGGCGTGTCTCCAACCCTGTGGCGGCGATTCGGATGCGCACCTTGCGACGTTTTCTGAAGGGCATGCCGAATTCGTACGTCACGACGACACTACCACAACGACCTTGGAAGTCGCAGTTGCGAAGGACTGGGACGCCGAACTGCGGCGCGTGACGATAGCCAACTATGGCGACGCCGCACGCGATTTCACGCTAACTTCCTATGCGGAACTGGTGCTCGGTCCTGCCGCCGCCGACGCCGCACATCCGGCGTTTTCCAAAATGTTTGTGCAGACCGAGTGGGTTGAGGATGGCCATGTACTGTTGGCAACCCGCCGACGCCGGGCGCCCGGGGAGCTCGAAGTATGGGCGGCGCACCTCGTCGTGGCAGAAGAGCAAGAATCTGGCGCCATAGAGTTCGAAACCGATCGCGAACGCTTCCTTGGGCGCGGCCGGATACTACGCAATGCTCGGGCGATGCAGGATGGCCAGGCGCTGTCCAACACCGTCGGCTCCGTACTCGATCCAATATTCAGCTTGCGACGGCGGGTACGTATTGAGCCAGGCGGGAGCGCGCAGGTGACATTTTGGACCTTGTTGTCCGAGTCGCGCGATGCCGCGCTTGGACTCTGTCGACCGCTGCGCGCGCCTCAAGCCTGTGAACAGGCGCTCAGCGGAGCCGCCAGCCACGCTGCGGCGGAACGGGCGCGTCTTGGCATTGGTCCCGAGGAGGTTGGGCGATATGGACGTCTCGTTGGACCTCTGTTGTCAGCGGATCCAGCTTGGCGCTCGGCGCCGGAGGTGCGCGAGCGGGGCAAGGGTGGCCCTCCGGTACTCTGGGCGTGTGGTATTTCGGGCGACCGTCCGATCATATTGGTCCGCATCACCGGCGAGACCGGCCTCGATCACGTCCAGGGACTCTTGCGCGCGCAGCTGTATTGGCGATCGCAGCGGCTCGATGTGGATGTGGCTCTTCTCGATTGCGCTGCCGGGGCGGATGGCGATCCTCTTCGTGCAGCGCTGGACACGTTAGTTAAGGCGCACCGAACGCTGTTGCCGGCAGGAACCAGTGACGCGCAGGCTGGGGTATTCGTATTACATGACAACGAAATTTCCAGCGCTTTGCGCGACGGCCTCGCTACCGCGGCACGCGTCGTTCTCGACGCGTCTGCCAATGGGCTCGACCAGGCTAGCGAACGGCCAAGCGTCGCCGATTCCACGCCGGCTGCAAGAGTCGAACCGAGCCACGTACATCGTGCCAAAAACACGACCGCGCAAGCGTCAATCGGGCAAGGGGAGACGCTTGCCTTCGACAACGGCCGCGGTGGCTTTGATTGCGAAGCCCGCGAATACGTCATTAGGCTCGCAGACGGTGACTGCACACCGATGCCATGGATCAACGTAGTCGCGAATTCGGCGTTCGGATTTATCGTATCGGCTGAAGGCGGCGGTTACACCTGGTCGTCCAACAGCCAACAGAACCCGCTCACGCCATGGCCCAACGATCCAGTCAGCGACACCCCGCATGAGTTGCTGTATCTGCGCGACGAGGACAGCGGCGAGCTATGGAGCGCGACCGCACTGCCTATTCGCGTGCCCTTGGCGACTTATGCCGCCCGTCACGGCAAGGGCTACACGCACTTCACAAACGACTCCCACGAGATTGACCTAGGGTTGCTGGTATGCGTGCCCTTCGCCGATTCTGTAAAACTATCTCGGTTACGCATTCGCAATCGTTCAACGCGGGTGCGCCGGTTATCTATCACGGGCTATGTCGAATGGGCGCTCGGCGCAAACGGAACCGTTCCCGCACCGTTTGTCATCACGACCATCGATCCCGCGAGTGGCGCCCTATTCGCGCGCAACCCCTGGCGAGCCGAGTTTTGCGAGCGAGTTGCCTTTGTTGATCTTGGCGGAATGCAGATGTCCTGGACCGCCGACCGCACGGAGTTTCTCGGGCCGTACGGCTCGGTGGAGCGGCCTGCCGCACTGAGCCATTGCGCCGCGCTCTCAGGGCGAGTCGGCAGCGGCATGGATCCGTGCGCCGCGCTGCAGACACGCGTCGAGTTGGAGCCCAATGCACAAGTCGACATCGTGTTCGTGCTGGGCGACGCGGACTCAGCGGCGCAAGCGCAGCAACTGGTCGAGAAATACCGTGCGGCCGATGTGGACGCCGTGGCGCGCGACGCACGCGCGCGATGGGACGAGATTCTCGATACGGTGCAGGTGCGCACACCGGATCACGCGATGGACATTCTACTCAACGACTGGCTCCTTTATCAAACGCTTGCCTGCCGGGTGTGGGCGCGCACAGCCTATTATCAAGCCAGCGGTGCGTACGGGTTCCGCGATCAGTTGCAGGACGTGATGGCACTGTGCGTTGCCAAGCCTGAAGTCGCGCGCGAGCATTTGCTGCGGGCAGCGGCGCGGCAATTCGTGGAGGGTGACGTCCAACACTGGTGGTTACCGCCATCTGGACAGGGAATCCGCACGCGGATGACCGATGACCGGATTTGGCTACCCTACGTCGCAGTGCATTACATCGAAGTTACCGCCGATACCGCGGTGCTAGACGTGACACTCCCGTTCATCGAAGGAGATACGCTCAAGGAAGGACAGACTGATGCGTTCTTCAAGCCGGTGGCCACGGGCAATGAGACCAGCTTGTATGAGCATTGCGCTCGCGCGCTCGATATTAGCCTTCCGCTAGGCGAGCACGACCTGCCGCTGATGGGTACTGGTGATTGGAATGATGGCATGAACCGCGTCGGTGAAAATGGCCGGGGCGAGAGTGTCTGGCTAGCTTGGTTTCTACTCGCGACGATTGCGGCATTCGCGCCTTATGCGGAGGCGCGTCAGGAAAACATCCGGGCGACGCGCTGGAGGCAGTGCGCCGCAACCATTCGGTCCGGGCTCGCATGCGCAGGCTGGGACGGCCAGTGGTATCGGCGCGGTTACTACGACGATGGCACACCGTTGGGTTCGAACGAGAGCAGCGAATGCAAAATCGACGCGATCGCACAGTCTTGGAGCGTGATCTCGGGTGCGGCGGACCCGAACCATGCGAGACTGGCGATGGATGCGGTCGAGAAGCATTTGATCTGGCACGACGACAAGATTGCGCCGCTGCTTACCCCCCCATTTGACCGTTCATCGAGCGATCCTGGTTACATCAAGGGCTATCCGCCAGGCATTCGCGAGAATGGCGGTCAGTACACACATGGCGCAATCTGGTCAATCTTCGCATTCGCCGCGCTCGGTCAAGGCGATCGGGCTGGCGATCTATTCGCGATTCTCAACCCCATCCACCACAGCACCACTGCGAATGCAGTTACGCGCTACAAGGTCGAGCCGTACGCCGCCTGCGCCGACGTATACTCCGTGGCGCCGCACGTCGGCCGCGGTGGCTGGACTTGGTACACCGGTTCGGCGGGTTGGCTGTACCGTGCCGGGGTCGGAGCCATTCTCGGCTTCCATGTGCGGGGTAATAGGCTAGCAATCGACCCTTGTCTGCCGAAGGCGTGGCTCGGTTACGAAATAGTGTTTCGCCGCCACAGCGGGGGAAACACGATCACGCGCTACGACATTACAGTTAAAAACCCTTGTCACGTGAGTCGCGGCGTTGTTCGCCTGGAACTTGACAGCGTGGAGCTTGCAAAAGGTGTTGCATCAATTCACCTGGTCGATGATGGTCGGATTCATCAGGTGTGCGTTGAGCTCGGATGAGGCGCAATCGCCGGCCAGCGGTGACGCCTCACTTTGGACTGCGCGGAAGTGCATGCCGCGGCCATTGCCAGTCTTGGCATGACTAAGTAGGGCGCGGCTAGGTCGCGACTCGAGGCGCATCCGCGACGATTGCACGCGATTGTGGGTGGCCGCTATCGTTGCGATATAGTCGGCACGTTGCGGAGAGATGGCCGAGTGGTTGAAGGCGCCTGACTCGAAATTAGAGCCACTATTGAAAGCTTTCAGTGACTTACATCACTGCATGCCCGCAAATAACAGGTTCTTGGCGATAATCCGACGACCCACGCGTAGGAAAATTGCGGGCAAGAAACTGTGACTCCTGCACCGCGGTAACTTCACGATCCCTCGTCTAGACAGCGCCGTGCACTCGGCACGACGACTGATGCCGAAACATCACATCGTTCAGGCGGCCGTCGCGACGCTTGCGTAGCCAGGGAAAAACAACCGGAATCACGCTCTTGTCGGGCTGGCGTGCGGTAGCGCAAGATGCGTACCAAACACTCGGCGATGTCCTTGCTCTGGAGCGGCTTGTGCAGGACTTCCCGGATACCGAGCGCGCGCGCCCGCTCATGCAATTGGACTCCGCTGTAGCCGCTCATCAGGACGATCGGGATATCCGGCCGCAGCAGTTGCATCTCACGAGCAAGTGCGGTGCCAATAAGCTCGGGCATCGTCTCATCGGTCAAGACGATATCGAAGCGCTGCGGCGCTTCGCGAAATGCCTCGAGGGCCGCCGTGCTCGAACTGAATCCTACCGGCTCATAGCCAAGCTCGGCTAGGATCTCCTCGCCCAGTGCGACTAGGGGCTTCTCGTCGTCGACGATCAGGACCGTTTGTCCTTGGCCGCGCTTCAAGGACGTATCGACCTTCGTCGAAGGAGCGGGGGCCTCGCCACTAATCGGCAACCAGATCGTGAAAATCGTGCCGTGGCCAACCGTCGTGAGAACGTCGATCGCGCCACCCAGGTCCGACACGATGCCGTGCACCAGCGAGAGGCCCAGGCCAGTTCCCTCGCCGACGCCCTTGGTCGTGAAGAAGGGGTCGAACATCCGATCGAGCACGTGCGGCGGAATCCCCCCGCCGGTGTCGCTCACGCACAGCCTTACGTAGCCTCTCGGCACTAGATTTCCGTGCGACAGCCTCCGGTTTTTCGCCACGTCTACACGGTCCAACGCGACATCGAGCACGCCGCCATTTTCCATCGCCTGCAGCGCATTCGTGCAGAGATTCATCGCGACTTGGTGCAGCTGCGTCGCATCGCCGAGGATTGCGACGTCACCGGCGTCGAGGCGCTTGTCGAGACGTATGTTGGGAGGCATCGAAGCGGTCAGCAGCTCGAGCGTTTCGTCGATCACAGCTTGCACGTTGACCGGGCCTCTTTCACCCACGCCACTGCGACTGAAGGCGAGAATGCGTTCGACGAGCGCCTTGGCTCGGCCACCGGCATGCATCACGTTGTCGAGGTACCGACGCACGAGACTGCCTTCGAGCGCTGCCTTTTGCGCGAGTTCACCGTAGCCAAGGATTGCGCCGAGGATATTGTTGAAGTCATGTGCGATTCCACCCGCGAGCGTTCCCATCGCTTCCATTTTCTGTGATTGCCGAAGCTGGACCTCGAGACGTTCCTTCTCTGCCTCCGCGATCTTGCGTGCGGTGACGTCGATCGCCGACCCGACGAAACGAAGCACCTTGCCGGATCCATCGCGAAGGGCGCGTCCGCGCGACTGTACCCAGTGCCATTGGCCATCTGGGTGAAGAACGCGGTGTTCCGTCTCGTAATGGTCGGTTCTTCCTTCGAAATGATCGCGCCGGGCGGCGTCCATTCGCGGCCTGTCATCGGGGTGAATTTCGAGCGCGGCGAACCATGCTTCGCGCGTGGTGACGACGGTGTCCGCGCTGCGCCCATGCAGCAGCTTCATTTGCGGCGACAGAAATCCTGTTCCCTGCTCGATATTCCAGTCGAAGTGCCCTTCATTCGCGCCTTCCATGGCGAGCGCGTAGCGTTCCTCGCTTTGGCGCAGGGCGCGTTCGCCCAGTTCGACTCGTCGAATCTGGTAGACGAGCGCGGTAATCACCAGTGCGCCAAGCAACGTGAAAATGAGGGTGCGTGCCGTTACGTGGTAGGCCCCGTCGCGCCACCCCGCCAGTGCGATATCTCTTTCTCTTGTAACCGCGACCACCAGCGGGAATTCCGCAACGTGTGCTATGCCTACAAAGCGCGGTTTCTGATCGATAGGGCTCGGCTCGAGGCCGGTTGACTCAGATTCCGCCGCGACGAGCTCGGGAAACTTGACACCGAAGGCTTGCGGCGCCGGCGGCTGACGCACCACCAACGTGCCGTCGTCGCGTAACAGGTTGATCGCGCTGCCGCGACCGAGGTCAATAGCCTCGTATACGCGCTGGAATGCGTCGAGGTCAACGACCGCTTGCACGATGCCGTCGAAACTTCCGTCCTGCTTTTGGAGACGCCGCGACATGACGACGGCGGGGCGATGCTCTAGTCGCGTTATCAACGGGTCGCTCAGAACGACGCCGAGGTGCGCATGTTCCCGGTGAGCGACGAAGTAGGGCCGGTTGGCAAGGCTGGCGAGATCCACCGGCCGATCATCCGAGCGGAAGCGTAGCGTGCCTTGCTCATCGAGAATTGCTAGCACACGCACCTGCGGCAAACCTGCCACTTTCGCCGCCAGCTTTTCGTCCGCAGCGCTCCCAGGGCCAGGGTGCTCCATCTCGTACCATGTGGCCGTATCGCGCAGCAGAAGATCGGAGGTCCGCAGCGTATCTTCGGTCTGCTTCGCCAACGCCTTTGCCAGATTGCCGAGCTCGCGGTTGTTTGCGGAGACGGCGTTGTTGTACGAGCGCCAAGAGTCAAAAGCGGACGAACCCGCGAGCGCGGCGATGACTAGCACGCCGAGGATGACGATCCAGGCGCGGAGGCGGGCCGCACGCGTTGCATCCTCGAGCATCGAGCGCGAGGAAGACCCTTGCGACATCGCCGGGCTGCGCGCCATCAGCGTGCAGAACCGATCACGCTTTCGACCGCCGCAAGCAGGTCGCGCCGCGAGAACGGCTTGGCGATTACCTGCTGGACACCAAGCGCATCCGCCGCGGTGCACGATCCGACGAGTCCTGGCCGGAACTGGCCTGACATCGCGATCAAGGGCGTCCCCGGGTGCGCGGCTTTGATGGCAGACAGCCTCTTTGCGCCTTCCTGCCGCGGCATGTACACATCGACAATCACGAGATCCGCCTTATTCGGCGCCTGAGTAACGCCGGGTGCGGCGGTGCGCACCGAATAACCCTCCGCGCTCAGCCATTCCCTCAGAAGGTCTCGCATGAGCTTGTCTTCCTCAATGATGACGACATCCGACATGGTTCGATCGGGCACGCGCCCGTTCGTTGCTAGTGATGTCAACCATTTCATCACTCCTGTGCTGCGGCGCGGTTTCCAGCCCGTACGTTCGCGTTACAGATGTAATTGGCTTCGGACCGCTGAAATTGCGTTGGTGGCATGAAACCGCTGCCGCGGCGACTTAGCGCAGCGTTTCGACCGGCGTGTCGAAGATATAACCGGCGCCGCGCTCAGTCTTGATGTATTCGGGTTGCGACGGATTCGCCTCGATCTTGCGACGCAGCCGAAGGATCTGGACATCGATCGAGCGATCATAGACTTCGGCGTTGTGCAGCCGTGAAAGATCGAGCAACTGCTCGCGCGAAAGCACGCGCTGCGGCGCGGAGCAGAAAGCCTCCAGCAGGCTAAATTCGCCATTGCTGAGCTCAACACGCTTGCTGCCGGGTCCGGTGAGTCTGCGCGTACGCAGATTCAATTCCCACTCAGCGAAGCGATAGGCACGCCTCTTTTCGTTGCGCGCCGGCAACACCTCGTTGGTGGTCTTGTAGCGACGTAGGACCGCGCGCACGCGAGCCAGCAGCTCGCGCGGGCCGAACGGCTTGGTTAGATAGTCGTCGGCGCCGAGCTCGAGGCCCATCACGCGATCGGCCTCGTCCTTCCGGCCGCTTACGATGATGATCGGGACCTCGGAGGTTTCTCGCAGCTTTTTCGCAAGCTGCATACCGTCTTCGCCGGCCAGCCGCAAATCGAGGACCACCACATCGATCGCCTGCTCGGCGAGGACCTTCTCCATGGCTGCCCCGGTCGCGACCGTGGTTACGCGCAGGTCATGCTCGCCGAGGTAGTCGGCAATAAGCTGGCGCATCCCTGCGTCGTCGTCGATCGCCAGCACATGCGGCGGAAGAGTTGTCATGGCCGTGACGATTTATGCAATCGAATCAATAGTCTACTCGCGTGATTGCGGAAACTGCAAGCCCGTTGGTCGCGCCATCCGGCGTTCTGGTGACGGCGCGAACTGCTTGGCGAAATCCGTTCTTTAGCGCGTTCCAATCGCGGCCATTCGAGCGGCACCTGCTCCACGGAGAACGGCTCGCGAGATTGCCGGAATCGACGCCCGGCCGGCTGCAGCGACAGGCCCGCTTCCAACTTCATAGCCGGCCGCGACCCAGGCATCCAGCCCTCCGAGCAAGGGGCGAACCCGCGTGTAGCCAAGATCCATCAAGCGTCGCGCGACGTAGGCGGCCCCAGTCTCGTTTGGGCACGTGCAGTAGAAGATGATCTCGCGATCCGTCGGCAATTGGTCGCGCCATTGCTCAACGTCGGCAAAGTCGGCCACGAGAGCACCCGGAATGGTTCGACTATCCTGATCCCGAACGACTGACGTGCGCAAGTCGACGATTACCGGCCGCTGGCCTTCTGCAATCAATCGGTGCAATTCATCGACGCTTATCCTTGCCATGCGCAGCCCTTCGTAGAAGCGACGTCGCTGCCACCACTTGCGTGTAATGCAGGCGGCAAGCAACAACGCGATGGAGCCGATGGCAATGGGTTCGAATTCCTGCAGCATTGCGACGAGGCGACCAATTTCCTGATGCAACAGCATCCCTGAGCCGATAGCCACGCCGGTCCAGATCGCCACTCCCAGGCCGTCCAAAAGCGAGAAGGACCACCAGGCGAGCCGCATAGTGCCCGCCAACGTCGGCGCAACCATTGATAGACCTGGAACGAACTTGGCCAGCACCAAGATGACCCGGCCCCAACGACGGAATTGAAACTCGGACCGGTGCACGCACGAATCGGGCGATAGCGAAATCCGGCAGACAACCTCCAATACGCGACGGCCGTAAATCCGGCCCGCGGCGTACCAGGTTGCGTCGCTCATGGCGCAGGCGGCGAACGCGACGGCAAAGAGCGCCGATGCGGACAATTTTCCGTTCGCGGCCACCGCGCCAGCCACGATCAGCGTCGGAACGACGGGAATCGGGAGCCCCATCTGCTGAATGAGCACATTCGCGAATACCAACCCGAGGCCATATTGGGTGATCAAGCCAATCATTCGGCATCCAATCGAGGAGTTGGCAACGTTCAGACTCCACCGGAGACGGTCGGCAGGCCGTCGTTGGTTACAGCCTTCTGCTGGGCAAGCCAGTAGGCGGGGTATGCCACGCTGTCCACGCCACCCCTTCCTTCTCGCGCTGCGCGATCGAAACATTCGAGCGTGCGAGTTGCCAGCGGTAACGAACTCCCGTGAGCGGTGGCTTCTTGAGCCATATAGCGCAGATCCTTGCGCATCGTGTCTACGTCAAATGCGGCTGCGCCCAATGGGTCCCCATGCATGGCGGCGACGACCTGAGGCGCTCTCGCTCGCAGAACCGCCGCCCCGATGTTCGAGTCGGCGAGCAAGTCGACGGCGCGTTCGACATCCGAGGCCTGGGGATCGGCCAGGAGCAACGACTCGCCGAGGGCCTGC
The DNA here is from genome assembly GCA_963777455.1 of uncultured beta proteobacterium. Taxonomy (GTDB): domain Bacteria; phylum Pseudomonadota; class Gammaproteobacteria; order Burkholderiales; family Casimicrobiaceae; genus PALSA-1003. The sequence continues at coordinate 46,658 of CAVZQQ010000004.1, read as the reverse complement.
CAAAATACGGTCAGCAGGAGGTTGGCGGCGAGCTTCATCCGTGCACCGGCGCCGAGCGGTCCAACGTGCTCCACACGGCGGCAAAGCTGCTCGAGCAACGGCCGCAAACGTGCGAAGTCGGAGCCCTCACCGCCGGCAAATCCGACCAGGGACCCGGCCCGTGCGGCAGGTATGGAACCGCTTACGGGACATTCGATGAAGCTTGCACCACGAAACAACATTACCGGGGCAATCGGCCAATGGGTATCCGAAGTGACGGTGCTCATATCGATGAAGTGGCGTCCCCTCACGGTGCCGCTCAGTACCCCGTCGCTGCCGAGGTACACGCGCGTAACCGCTGCGTTGTCGAGAAGGAACGAGATCACGACTTCCGATTGGTTCACCAGCTCGCTGAGCGTCGGGGCCCATTTCGTTCCAGCCTCGAGCGCATCATCTGCGTTGGCTGCGGTGCGATTCCACACCCGGACTTCGTGGTCAAATTCGAGCAGCCGGCGCGCGATTGCAGTGCCCATGCGTCCGGTCCCCACAATCCCGATTCTCATGTTGACCCCTGGGCGGCTGGCGCCGCGTCGTCCCGTGTAGGCGGAGCCATGAATTCGGGACCGACGGGATCCCTTACAGTCCGCAGAAGAATTTCATCGATGTCGCGCTTCGCCTCATCGTCGAGCTTCCAACCCATGGCGTCCCCCACCGGATCGAGCTGCCCCGGACGACGCGCACCCCAAAGGGCGATGGTGTCACCCTGGTCGAGCAGCCATCGCACCGCGAGGGCGAGCACCCCCCGGCCAAAACGATCCCGCGCGTAACGATTGAGCGAATCCACGGCGGCTAGGTACTGAGCGAACCGGGGCTGCTGGAACTTCGGATCATTTTGCCGCAGATCGTCGCCCTTGAACTGCGTCGAGGCACTGATTGTCCCCGTGAGGAGTCCGCGACACAGCGCGCCATAGCACAGTACGGTGATGCTGTGCTGCGCCGCGTACGGAATCACGCCACTTTCCGCCTCGCGCTCAAATAGGTTATATGGAGGCTGCACCGCATGAATGGGAGCGGCTTTGCTGAATTCGGCCATATGCACCGGCGAGTAATTGGAAACCCCGATGGCGCGGATTTTTCCGTCTTTCACCAGTCCTGATAACGCCTCCGCAGTCTCCTGAACGGGTACAAGGGGATCGGGCCAGTGCACCTGGTAGAGGTCGATGTAGTCGGTGCGCAGGCGCCGCAACGAGTCCTCAATCTCCTTTCGGATGCGCGCGGGAGAAGCATTTCGCCATACTCTCCCATCTCGCCATTCGAGCCCGGCCTTCGTCGCGATCACTGCCCGTTCGCGCAGACCGCCCGAGAGCGCTTTGCCGACAATCTCCTCCGAACGGCCGAAACCGTAGACCGGTGCGGTGTCAATCAGGGTGATCCCGCGCTCGACGGCTGAGCGAATGGTTTGAACAGACTCCTCCTGGTCGTCATTTCCGCCCCACATCCATCCGCCGATGGCCCACGTGCCGAGGGCGATTCGCGAAGCAGTGATTCCGGATGTTCCAATTTCAATTGTTTCCATGGCTCTCATCGTCCTTTCATTCCCGCAATTGATTGCTTCTCTCAGTTGCGCTTAGCGCCAATGGGCGCTGGCGGCCGAATGATAGGAGCCTTTTGCTGCCGATTCTCCCGGCCAGGTACGGGTGCGCCGCTTGGTCGAAGCCACGGAGCGAGTATCGAATAGCTCTCTTGCGAGGGCGTTTCAGCTTGGGCCCCGGAGATTTCAAATGAAACGTGACGCAGCTACTCGCCCGTCGACATGGGTCCGCCGCATTACACTGCCGTGACAGGTTTGTACCCCACCGACTCAGGCCCGTGCCTAGGGAAAGGCATTACCCACTGTGCAGTCGCGTCACAAACAATTGCAGATGAAATCCAATTCGACCGAGATGAAATGGGTTCGAGGCGAGTGATCTCCATCATGACCATGATGTTCAACGAACCAACGGTGTGAGGCATGAAATCCGGACTGAGCAGGGCAATTCGCGTGGGGTTGGCTCCCGTACTGGCGGCTATGATTCTGGCGGGCTGCGGGACAGCCAAGCCTGCAACGACGTCGACGCAACCTCCGCAAGTCTCGGTGGTGACAGTGCGTCGGGTCAGTGTGCCGATCACGACGGAGCTTCCGGGGCGAACGTCTGCCTATCTCGTGGCGCAGGTACGTGCCCGCGTCGACGGTATCGTGCTCAAGCGCGAGTTCACCGAGGGCGGAGACGTCAAGACGGGACAACGGCTCTACCAGATTGACCCCGCTCCCTATATTGCTGCGCTGAGCAGCGCGACAGCTTTACTGCAGAAGGCGGAGGCCAATCTGTCGTCGACCACTGCTCAAGCCGAACGCTACAAAGTGCTCGCTGCAGCGAACGCGGTCAGTAAGCAGGACTACGACAATGCTGCGGCCGCACAAGGGCAGGCGGCGGCCGATGTTGCGGCGGGCAGGGCGGCGGTGGCGATGGCGCAGATCAACCTCGGCTACACCAACGTCGTATCGCCCATCAACGGGCGCAGCGGCGTGTCGCAGGTCACGCAGGGTGCTTACGTGCAGGCAAGTGCCGCGACGCTGATGGCGACTGTACAGCAGATCGATCCGATCTACGTCGACCTCACAGAATCGAGCGTTGAGGCTCTACAGTTGCGGCGCGACATCGCCACTGGCCGGTTGAAGCTCAACGGTCCGGGTCAAGCCAAGGTGACGTTGCTGCTCGAGGATGGAACGCAATACTCACTTCCGGGTTCCTTGCAGTTCTCCGACATTACCGTCGACCAGGGGACCGGAACGGTGACCGTACGCGCGCTATTTCCCAACCCGCGTTTCGTGCTGCTGCCGGGAATGTTTGTGCGCGCACGCATCGAAGAGGGCGTGAGCGACCGCGCCATCCTCGTACCGCAGGCCGGGGTAACACACGACCCGAAAGGACAGGCGACCGCCATGGTCGTCGGCCCCGACGACAAGGTTGCGGTGCGCCCACTCAAACTTAGAGGCACGAGTGGAGATCAGTGGATCGTCGATGGCGGACTGAACAATGGCGATCGCGTCATCGTCGCCGGCGTGCAGAAGGTACAAACTGGAAGCGTGGTTCAGGCGGTCGAAGTGCAAACCGAAGCTGCGGCGACGCCGTCCGCACCCATGACCGCAATGCCCGCCGCGACGCCGCCCGTGCCACCAGCCGCCGCGGTCGCCCGGACTTGATAAGGAGGTCCATCGGCCATGGCTAAGTTCTTCATCGACCGCCCGATCTTTGCGATCGTCATCGCAATCATGGTCATGCTCGGAGGAGCATTGTCGATCCGATCGATGGCGATCGAGCAATACCCGACTATCGCGCCGCCCTCGATCCAGATCATGGCGACCTACCCAGGCGCCTCCGCGGAGACGGTCGAAAACACGGTCGTGCAGGTAATCGAGCAGCAGATGAGCGGCTTGGATCACCTGTTGTACATATCGTCCAATTCTGACGACTCCGGCACGGCGACTACGACGCTGACCTTTGCGGCCGGGACCAATCCGGACATCGCGCAGGTACAGGTGCAAAACAAGCTACAGCTCGCAACCCCGTTGCTGCCCGCACAGGTACAGCAGGCCGGCATCAAGGTCACCAAATCGAGTAATGGATATCTGCTGATCGCGGGTTTCGTTTCGAGCGACAACAGCATGTCGCGTTACGACATCGCCAACTACATTGCCTCGCACCTGCAGGACCCCTTGAGTCGGGTCAACGGCGTAGGCAACTTCAACGTGTTCGGCACGCAGTACGCGATGCGCATCTGGCTCGACACGGACAAGCTCAACAGCTTTGCGTTGACGCCGGTCGACGTCACGACTGCAATCCAGAACCAGAACGTCCAGGTTGCCGGCGGCCAGCTCGGCGGGACACCGGCGCCCGACGACTCAGCGGCTCACCGCGACGATCACCGAGGCGACGCTGCTGCGCACGCCGGCAGAGTTCGGCAACATCCTGCTGAAGGCCAACGCCGATGGGTCGCAGGTGCGTTTGCGCGACGTCGCGCGCATCGACCTAGGCGCCGAAAGTTACTTCATCGACGGGAGATACAACGGGCAGCCGGCTTCGGGGATCGGTATCCAGCTGGAGCCGGGCGCGAATGCGCTAGCCACGGCGAAGGCGGTGCGGGCGCGGATCGACGAGCTTGCGCCATATTTCCCGCACGGACTGCGAGTCGTGTATCCCTACGACTCGACGCCGTTCGTAAGGATTTCGATCACGGAAGTTGTCAAGACGCTGTTTGAGGGCATCCTGCTGGTTTTCCTGGTGATGTATCTCTTCCTGCAGAACTTGCGTGCGACGCTGATTCCGACCATCGCGGTGCCCGTCGTGCTCCTTGGAACATTCGGGGTCATGGCGGCCTGCGGGTTCACAATCAATACGCTATCGATGTTCGGCCTGGTGCTTGCAATCGGGCTGCTGGTCGACGATGCGATCGTCGTCGTCGAGAACGTCGAGCGCGTTATGTTCGAGGAAGGGATTTCGGCCCGCGAGGCGACGCGCAAGGCTATGGGGCAGATCACCGGCGCGCTAGTCGGTGTTGCCGTCGTGCTCAGCGCCGTATTCGTGCCTATGGCGTTCTCGAGCGGATCGGTGGGAGCGATCTACCGCCAGTTCTCGCTCACGATCGTCTCCGCAATGCTGCTCTCGGTGTTCGTCGCCTTATCTCTCACGCCCGCGCTTTGCGCCACGATGCTAAAGCCGGTGACCAATGGGGGCGGGGCGCCGATCAAAGGATTCTTCGGTGCCTTCAATCGCGCCTTCGAGCATGGTCGCGACAAGTATGTCGGCAGCGTACGCTATGTGATCAATCGGTTTGCACGATGGCTGCTCATCTATGGAGTGCTGATCGTCGCCGTCGGTTTGCTGTTCGTGCGGCTGGCGACCGGATTTCTGCCGAATGAGGATCAGGGCATCGCGTACATCCAGGTGCAGACTCCACCGGGCGCGACGCAGGGCCAAACGCAGAACGCCGTCGATGACGTGGGCGAATATCTGCTCCGCGATGAAGCGGCAGCCGTCGACGCCGTGTTCGAGATCGCCGGTTTCAATTTCGCGGGACGCGGACAAAACCAGGGCCTCGTTTTCGTCCGGTTCAAGGATTGGTCGGTGCGGAAACGCGCGGATCTCAAGGTGTCAGCCGTCCTCGCCCGCACGGCCAAGCACTTTGCCTCGTATCAGGAGGCCACTATCGTTCCGATCAATCCGCCGTCGATTCCCGCCCTGGGAACGGCGTCGGGGTTCGATTTGGAACTCGAGGACCGGGCCGGTCTCGGCCACGAAAAGCTCATGCAGGCGCGCGATCAGCTTCTTGCCAAGGCGCGGCAGGACCCGAACCTCGCACTCGTGCGCCCCAATGGACTCAACGACAACCCGACGTTCAAGATCGATATCGATCGCGAGAAGGCGAGTGCCTTCGGCATTAACCTAAGTGACGTCGATCAGACCTTCTCGATTGCCTGGGGCTCGCGATATGTCAACAACTTTCTCGATACCGACGGTCGCATCAAGAAAGTCTATGTCCAGGCCGACACTCCGTTCCGGATGAACCCGGAAGACCTGAGTTCCCTTTACGTCCGCAACGGTAACGGGAACATGGTGCCCTTTACGTCCTTCGCGAGCGGCTCGTGGAGCTATGGCTCACCGAAGCTGGAGCGCTATAACGGCGTTTCGTCGGTGGAGATCCAGGGACAGGCCGCGCCCGGCAAGAGCACGGGCCAGGCCATGGCGGCCATGCAGAGACTCGCACAGCTGCTGCCGGCAGGAATTGGCTATGAGTGGACCGGCATTTCACTGCAGGAAGAACAATCGGGCTCGCAGGCGCCTGCATTGTATGGGCTTTCGATTCTCGTCGTGTTCCTGAGCCTCGCAGCGCTCTACGAGAGCTGGATGGTGCCACTTTCCGTAATCATGGTGGTACCACTCGGGATTCTTGGCGCACTGGCTGCGGCGACGGCACTGCATCTCGAAAACGACGTTTACTTCCAGGTCGGCCTGCTGACCACCATCGGCTTGTCCGCGAAGAATGCCATCCTGATCGTTGAGTTTGCGCGCGACCTCGAGGCCCAGGGCAAGTCGGCGATCGACGCCGCGGTCGAGGCGGCGCATTTGCGGCTGCGGCCGATCTTAATGACCTCGCTCGCCTTCGTCCTTGGCGTACTGCCGCTAGCCATCGCCAACGGTGCGGGGTCGGGTAGCCAGAACGCGGTCGGCCGGGGTGTTATTGGCGGCATGTTGAGCGCCACGTTCCTCGCCCCATTCCTGATCCCGATGTTCTTCGTTGTCATAACCGAGAAGTTGTTCAAGTCGAAAGCCGCTTCGTCGCCGGCACTGCCACTTCAGGCCGCGGTCGAGGTGCATGGAGCAAAAAAATGAATCGGGACCTTAGGGCAAATCGATTTGGGGTCGACGGCGCCATGCGCGGATGCGTCGCCCTCATTGCGGGCGTAGCGCTGCTCGCCGGTTGCTCCATGCAGCCGACGTACGAGCGGCCCGCCTTGCCGGTGGCCACAACGTATCCGACCGGCAGCGCATACAAGTCGTCGACTGCCGCCTCGGCTGGCGCGGCATCGCCCGCCGTCGATATCGGCTGGCGAGATTTTCTGATCGATCCGCGGCTCCAGCGATTAGTCGAAATCGCGCTCAAAAACAATCGCGATTTGCGGGTTGCAGCGCTCAACGTCGCGCAGACGCAGGCGCAATACCGGATTCAGCGGGCTGCGTCATTTCCGCAAGTCGGTGGATTCACCGAGTATTCGGCTTCCCGCACACCGGCGGATGTTGCCACAAGTGGCAATGTGACACTGACGCATGACTATGCCGTCGGCCTGTCCGCTTCCTGGGAACTCGACTTCTTCGGCCGCTTGCAGAGCCTCAGCGACCAGGCATTACAGCAATACTTCGCCACGGCGCAGGCGCGCAAGGCAGTCGACATCCTGCTCGTTTCCGAGGTTGCAGACCAGTACCTGACGCTGCTTGCGGACGACGAGCTTCTTGCGGTCACGCAGCGCGCGCTCGAAAGTGCGCAGGCATCGTACACGCTCACGTTGCTCCAATTTCAGACTGGCACCGGAAACGAGCTCTCCGTGCGGGAGTCGGAAACCGTCGTCGAGCAGGCGAAAGCGAACTATGCGGCACAGCTCCGTGGCCGCGCACAGGCCGAGAACGCTCTGGTGCTGCTGCTCGGCGAGCCTCTTCCCGCTGATCTCCCTCCACCTGTCCTTCTGAATGCGCAGTTGATAGTGGCCGACATCCCGGCGGGCTTGCCCTCCGATCTGCTGACGCGCCGCCCGGACATCATGCAGTCCGAGGCGACGTTGCGCGGGGCAAATGCCAATATCGGCGCCGCGCGCGCAGCGTTCTTCCCGACGATCAGCCTGACCGGCGACTTGGGCACGTCGAGTTCCGCGCTCGCGGGGCTGTTTAAAGCGGGGTCACTGGCGTGGAGCTTTCTACCCTCGCTCACGTTGCCGATCTTCGAGGCGGGGCAACTCCAGGCCAATCTCGATGTAGCGACCATACAAAAGGACATCAACGTTGCCCAGTACGAGAAGACGATTCAGACAGCGTTCCGCGAAGTGGCCGACGGGCTTGCAGCCCGTGGCACATACGACGACCAGGTGGCGTCGCTCGAACGGTACGCCAGGGCGCAGCAACGCCGCCTCGAACTTTCGGACACGCGGTTCCGGATGGGCGTGGATCCTTATCTGACCGTGCTTACGGCCCAAACCGATCTGTACAACGCCCAGCAGGCGCTGGTGCAGGCGCGCCTCGCCCGCCTCACCAACCTGGTCGACCTTTACCAATATCTCGGCGGCGGGTGGATCGAACACACAGGGGATGCACCGAGCGCCCCCGAAGATGTCGGGTCCGTCGCGCCGGCAAGCCATGCGCCGTGGAGCCTGCTTAGAAACCCGGGAACGTAAGCCCCTGATTCCCGGCGGATTCGCGCCGCTGCATGCTTCTGGCCAGATACCCGGCAACGGTGGTTCCTCCTCCGATGCGCGCAGACGGAAAGTCTTCTTGCAATTGATCCAGCGCGCCGATTTAGGGACGTGGAACCGGGATCGCTTGCGCAGCACAACTCAGCGTAAACGTGATGACAACGCTCGTAACCGGCTGCACAACCCAGCGGTCAGCGGTTGTATCAAGGCTCGTTACAGCTGCAACGCGACATCATGGATGCGAAACGCGGTCGAAACGCGGCGGGCGCCTAATGGGTACAGGCGCGAAATCATTTGTTGATGACCCACGCCGAGTGAAGTATCCATTTTCCATTTAACTAAGGAGCAGTCATGAACAGCAAAGTTTCGATTGTAAAGAGCACTGTGTTGGCGGCCGCGCTTATGGCCGTCGTTTCGGGAATGGCCCGTGCAGATGGGCTATCGGAGAGCCAGCTTCAGGCGCTGTCGTCCGAGGCACCGGCATGGCATGCGCAACAACTGGTCTACGACAACACCCCTTCGACATTCCGCCAAAGCGATCCAAACGGTCTGTCGGTGCGGCAAATGCAGGCGATGTCGTCCGAGGCGGATGCTTACGAACCCAAAGCGCCCGTCTTCGATTATGGACGTTCCTCATTTGCCATGAACCGTCCGCATGGGCTGTCGGAGCGTCAAATGCAGGCGCTGTCGACCGAAGCGCAGGCATTCCAATTGTCGAATCAATCGGCAATCAGCTCGCTTGCGTCGACGAACGAAGCGGCCTTTTCGATAACCGCTGCTAAGTGAGTCTTTGATGTTAGTCGAACCGGCCGGGGCCAGATTTAGGTCTGGCCCCGGGTTCTTACCGGAGGACGAAATGTATATTCTGCCGCGTGCGGCTGACGGTCGCATCAACGAGTCCGGTGACCATCGTGAGGACATGAAGAAATCCGGGAAGCGGGCCATACCGATCATCATTTCAAGCAACGATGCAGAACGGCTCACCTCCAGTGGAGATCGGCGCAGTCGCGACTGATAACATCAGGAGTACGGCATGACCCTGCGTCACCTCCGGTGCTCCGTCATGATTGACGGCGCTGTCGATGAGATTGGGGTGCCGCGCCCGCGCGAATCGCACGGACGGCAGGACGAATGGCGCCGATTATGCCGCGCAGTGAAACGTGACGGCGAACGCCGAGCGACGTTGCTTGCGTAGCCGCGACCGGATTCCGATCAGTCATGGATGGCAGATTCGTGACCTGCGCGCGCAGGCGGCAAGCGACGTGGATAGCTCAAGACATGCTCAGGCATTGCTGGGACATTCTGCCGCCACAACAACCGATGGCTACAGCCGTCGACGCGTCGGTGCGAACGTGCTGCCGATCGAAATTGCGGGCAAGCCGCAAAATTTTGCTGGCAACGATTCCGACGAATCCCCATAATGTATAATTAAATCAATGTGGAGAGATGGCCGAGTGGTCGAAGGCGCCTGACTCGAAATTAGGGGCAGTATTGAAAGCTTTCAGTGCATTACATCAATGCATGCCCGCAAATGAGCGGTTCCTAGCGATAATCCGACGCCCTACATGTAGCAAAATAGCGGGCAAGAAATTGTGCTCGCTTTCGCTCATCGGCGTAGCGATGCGCATGCCGCAGAACCGGGTCGACTGCGATGCAGGGTCGCAGCACTGCTACGCGGGAGAGTCATCCGAATTCAGCCGGAAAGCCGCACCAGTGCTTACTTTCTGGGATTTGTGTTCCCAGGAAACCCCCACCCAGACCCCCGCACCCTTCGCTACAAACCGTTTTTTACCCCCTGCCGTCGTTCTACTTGACGCCACAATGGCTGCAATGTCGCGCACCGGCCGTTCAGTCGCGGTTCGTCAATGGGCGCGTTCGGCCAGGAGCGGAAGTTCGCGAAGTTTCCACAAAGCGGACGGCCGAGCCTAGAATATTCGAATCCCAAGCGTCAGCGAAATCATAGGTAGTCGTTTGTGAAAGCGTCGCCATTCGGTCAACGCAGCGCAATTGTCATGTTCCTGCTTTGCGGCGGGCTTCTTATTCCCATGGGATTGATCATGGCAATCGTGCCGCTCCTCGGTCGCTCCTTCATACCATTAACGATAGGCGTTCTCGCGATTGTCGTATCGATAGTTGCGCTCGTGCTGCGCCCGTACCTTGTACGCAGAGGGCCATCGCTACATCAATGGCGTTTTTCCATATCACCACGCGACGCCTTAGATCAGGCTTATTTCGTGATCGGCATTCCTCGGTGGGCCTTTGTCGCGCTCGTTATCACGGGCGCGTTTGTTATTGCTCTATCCTTAAGGTCCATGTGGGCTTGACCGAAGCTGTGCCGTGCTCGTAGCCTTACTGAGGTCACCACGATAACGTTCAAGGAAACAGGCGGCAGGACGTTGCTGGTCATGCACGACCTCTATCCCTCGAAGGAAGCTCTCGACGATGCGATTGCCTCCGGGAGTACAGGGGGTACGAGCGAGACGTTCGAGCAACTGGACGAGCTTCTGGTCACCCTGGCCAGTTGCTGATAGAAGTAATCAACCCAAAGTCTGAGTTTTTATATGAACATACAAGAGCAAATCAAAAGATATATTGCTAGCCAACCTGAACCGAAACGTAGTGATATGCAAGCATTGCACCGGCTGATTCTTCAGATTTTACCTGCATGTAAATTGTGGTTCTTGGAAGGTAAGAACAGTGAAAACAAAAATGTTTCTAATCCTAATATTGGATATGGATTTCACACCATAAAATATGCCGATGGAAAAACCAGAGAGTTTTATCAAATTGGCATGAGTGCAAACAAAACTGGAATCTCTGTCTACATCCTCGGTATCAAAGACAAGACATACTTAGCCCGCACGTATGGGAAAAGACTAGGCAAGGCGACCGTGAGCGGGTATTGCATCAGGTTCAAAACTCTAACAGGCATAAACGTTGACATGCTTCAAGCGGCAAAGAGGTGGCTCGGTTAGTTGAGACAGATTTTGGCGTTTCGTAAGTGAATTCCCTGCGGTGGTGGATCTCTTTCAAGCTGCGTTCTTGACGGTCTGTTGGGCGAAGTATGCCTCGTCCGGGGTTCGGTTGCCGAGTGCAGTGTGCGGGCGCCGACCGTTGTAGAAATCGAGGTATCGACCGACGCCGGCTTTGGCCGCGCTGACGCTGGGGTAGGCATGCAGGTAGACCTCTTCGTACTTGATCGTCTTCCACAGCCGTTCCACGAAGATGTTGTCACGCCAGCAACCCCGCCCGTCCATGCTGATCGCCACCCCGTGACCATGCAGCATCGTGGTGAAGGCGTCGGTGGTGAATTGCGTGCCCTGGTCGGTGTTGAAGATCTCCGGCTTGCCGTAACGGGCAATGGCTTCCTCGACGGCTTCGACACAGAAGTCGGCCGTGAGCGTGTTCGATACCCGCCACGCCAGCACCCGCCGCGTCGCCCAATCCATGACCGCCGCGAGGTAGATGAAGCCGCGTTGCATGGGCAAATACGTGATATCCATCGCCCACACGTGATCTGCGCGCTCGATGGCGAGGTGGCGCAGCAGGTACGGGTAGACCTTGTGACCCGGATGGCGCTTGCTGGTATTGGCCCGGCGGTACAACGCCGTGATGCCCATCTTCGCCATGAGCGTACCCACGTGCAGGCGGCCGGCGTGAGGATGCCCTTCGCGGGCGAGAATCCGGGACAGCTGCCGCGCCCCGAGAAATGGGTGCTCCAGGTGCAACTCGTCGATGGCGCGCATCAACGCCAGGTCCCGCTCCGGGGTCGGTGCCGGCAGGTAATACACGTTCGACCGCGAGATCTCCAGCAACTCCGCCTGCCGCTTCACCGGCAGCCGATGTGTCTTGATGATCATCGCTTTGCGCTCGCATCGCCCACGCGACCGAGCGCGACTTCCAAAAAATCGACTTCCAACGCCAGCTGTCCGATCTTCGCCTGCATCTCCTTCGCGCTGGGGCCCTGTTCCGCCCCGCGCTTCTCAGCCGGCGACATGAACACGCCGATCGCCCCCTCCAACAACTGCGTCTTCCACTGCGTGATCTGGTTGCCGTGCACGTCGTACTTCGCCGCCAGCTCCGCCAGCGTCTTGTCACCCTTCAGCGCCGCCAAGGCCACCTTCGCCTTGAACGCCGCCGTATGGTTCCGTCTCGGCCTTCTCATTGCACTGCTCCTTTGCCGGCGATATCCTCGCCGATGAGAGCAGGTCTTTCACTTAAACGCCAGTCTCATTTTGCCGAGCCAGCTCTCAATACGATATGGGGCGGATGCCACGTCCCCTGATTTGAGCAGCGGTAGGAATTAGAGTCTTGCCCCCCAGCCGGAAGGGTTGGACATGACGAATCGATATTCGGACAACCAGGTCATTGAGTTTCTGCGGGAACCCCGGGATCTGCCGGGCGTATGATCTAACCGCGTGCCGACTCTGGCACCAACTATCAAGGGGAACCCTGCCATGCGTCGCTTCGCGTTGCTGTTGGGTATCGCCATTTCGCTTATCACTACTTCTGCCGTAGCACAGAATTGTGACGGCTTTACTGACGTGCTGGCCAGCAGCCCGTTCTGCCCCGATGTCACTTGGATTACGAATTACGGTATCACCAAGGGCTGCGGAGGGTCGCAGTTCTGCCCCAACGAGAATGTCACCCGGCTGCAGATGGCGGCGTTCATGCACCGGCTGGGCGGCGATGTATTCCTGCAAAATGGCAATGCGTTCGGGGTGCGGGCGGCATTGGGCACGAACGATAACTACCCGGTGGTCATGTTCGTTGATGGGCAGCGGGCGATGGTGCTGCAACCGACGGTCGACTCATTCTACGGCTTCAATCCAAATGTAGTTGGTGGAATGTTCGAGAACGCGGTCGCAGGTGGAATTGCAGGCGCGACGATTGCCGGCGGCGGCGGCTGCAATTCTGGGACCGGAGGAACCTGCTCTTCGACATACGGAAACCAGGTGACCGGCACGTTTGGAACCGTTGGTGGTGGCTTGGGAAATAGCGCCGGGGCAAGCGGCACCGTCGCCGGGGGCGCTGGCAATACAGCGAGCGGCAGTTCCAGCAGCGTCGCCGGGGGGGCCGGCAACACGGCGAGCGGCGATTACGACACCGTCGGCGGGGGCTTCGGCAACACGGCGAGCGGCGGTTACAGCACCGTCGCCGGCGGAGCTTACAACACGGCGAGCGGCGAATGGAGCTTTGCTGTGGGCGAGTATGCCAACGCTGCCAATGATGGCTGCTTTGTCTTTTCCGACGCAAGTGGCAGCACGACGACCGACTGTGACGCGCCCAACGCATTCGTTGCCCGAGCGGAGGGGGGCTTCTTCCTGATTACCTCCGGAGTCAATGGCACCTACGCGGGCGCGGTGCTTAAGCCAGGCTCCGGCTCATGGACAACGTTTAGCGATCGCGCCGCAAAGTCGCATGTGGAACCGGTCGACCCGCAGGAGGTGCTCGCCCATGTTGCCGCCATGCAGCTCAGCACCTGGAATTACAACGCACAGGACCCGTCCATCCGCCACATGGGACCCATGGCGCAGGACTTTTATTCGGCGTTTGCCTTGGGCGAGACCGACAAGGGGATCAGTGTGGTGGATGCACAAGGCGTCGCCTTCGCCGCCATCCAGGGGTTGAATGCGAAGGTGGATGAGCAGACCTCGCGGCTGGAGAGGACGGTGCAGGAGAAGGGTCGCCAACTGGAAGAACAGGCGGCGACGATCCGGCAGCAGCAACGCGAGATCGCCAAACTGAGCGAACGCGTGCAGAAGGCAGAGGCCTTGGCCGCCGATGTGACAGCGCTCAGGGCGGCGCTGGCGGAGTTGCAGCGCGGGCGGGAAACCGTCGCGGTCAATTAGGCGCGGCGCGGACTAAAGTTACTCAACGTCTGCTTGTCCGCCGTCGAGCGTCGGCTTTCCGAAAGATCGACCGTCTGCTGAGGGGGTGCGCCGTGATAGGGCGGCGCTTTCCAGTGGGTGAGAGTCCCGCCCGGCAAATGCTCCAGCCGGAAGCAACCGGAGCAGCTATGGAGGAAACGAAAGGGCTGAAGCCTTCGGGTAAGCGTGCCACGAATTGGTGGCAGCGCGAGTGTGCGGGCCGTAACGCGAGTGAACGCTGAGCAAGCCTCGAAAAGGACGATGCGCAGGCCGACCCGACAACCCTTTCGGGGAAGGCTGACACCGCTGAGCGGATGAGCGATGTAGGACCGCCAGCGGCTGCGCCGGGGTAGTGGCGACAGCACGTACACAAGGGAAGCGCAGGCAACACGGGAAGCCCCAAGGCGTGGTCAGGGATGACCAACCGGACGCCGGTGACGGACAGGCTGGGCGCTCTGGGGTGACGGAGAGGTTCGCAGTACCGCCGAAGCCGAGCAATGTCGGTGGAGGGAAGGGACCTCAGTTCAAGACGAACGCAACAAGTGGCGAGGGACTCGGAGATTGGGAAACCTAGCAACTCCGAAGAGTGTTCAGAAGCTGCAGACGGCGTTGCACGCGAAAGCGAAGGCAGAGCCGGGTTATCGCTTCTACGCCCTGTACGACAAGATAAGCCGTGACGATATCCTGGCCCATGCTTATGCGCAGTGCCGATCCAATAAGGGCGCTCCAGGTGTGGACGGGCAGGAGTTCGCGGACGTCGAAGCGTACGGGGTTGAGCGGTGGCTCGGTGAACTGGCGCTTGCGCTCAGAGAGGAGAGCTACCGACCGGAGCCCCTCAGACGCGTGTTTATCCCGAAGGCCAATGGCAAACTTCGACCGCTGGGCATCTCGACTTTGCGCGATCGGGTGTGCATGAGTGCAGCATTGCTCGTGCTCGATCCGATCTTCGAAGCCGATCTTCCACCGGAGCAGTACGCCTACCGTCCGGGCCGCAATGCCCAACAGGCGGTGGTCGAGGTGCAAGAGACGCTGTTCCGAGGCCACCCGGAAGTCGTAGACGCCGACCTCGCGGACTACTTCGGAAGCATTCCTCACGCCGAACTGATGCGCTCGCTTGCGCGACGCATCGTTGATCGGCGCGTGTTGCATCTGATCAAGATGTGGCTGGAGTGCGCCGTCGAAGAGACCGATGATCGAGCCCGAAAGACACGAACGACCGAGGCCAAAGACAGCGGACGCGGCATCCCGCAGGGTTCACCGATCTCACCGTTGTTGGCCAATCTGTACATGCGCCGCTTCGTGCTGGGATGGAAGAAGCTCGGGCTGGAGAAGAGCCTTGGCAGTCGCATCGTGACCTACGCTGACGATCTCGTGATCCTGTGCAGGAAAGGCAACGCCGAGGAGGCCTTGCAACAAATGCGCGAGCTCATGGGCAAGCTGAAGCTCACGGTCAACGCGGAGAAGACACGGATCTGCACGGTACCGGAAGGCGAGTTCGACTTCCTGGGGTACACGTTTGGGCGGATGTACTCGGCGAGTACGGGACAGGCTTATCTGGGTATCCGGCCGTCGAAGAAGAGCATCCGGCGCATGGTCGCGAAGATCCATGCGCTGACGACAGTCTCGATGACGTGGCAAGGAACCACGGAGTTGGTGGGCAAGTTGAATCGCGCGCTACGCGGCTGGGCGAACTACTTCCAAGTAGGCACGACCAGCACGGCGTATCGGGCGCTCGATAGCTACACTGCTGCGCGGTTGCGCCGGTGGTTGCGCACCAAGCATAAGGCCAAGCGACGCAGGGGCGGGGCCTACCCACCCTCGCACCTCTACGGGTACTTCGGTCTCGTACGTCTGACCCGGCTTGGGCACGACGTGTCGTGGGTGAAGGCGTGAAGTCTTGTCCGAGAGCCGGATGCGGGAGATCTGCACGTCCGGTTCGATGAGCGGCGACTGGAAACGGAGCTATGGCGTGGCTAGTGGGGCACCGCGAACCGAAAGGCGCGGTAACAGAGATGCCTATGCCTATCGCCACCGCGCCAGTCGTCGACTCTACCGTTCACGCCCATACGCTCCGCGGCGCCGAACGGCGGGGATACGATCCGGACCGGCCGTTTGCGCCTGGATGGCTGCAGTACGCTACTCAGCGGCCGCTCGGTCGAATCGCGCCAATGCCGGCGACCGGCCAGGAGCGGCCATCCGCGTCGCCGCCCAATTTTGCTGGTAAGCAGTCGTTGGGATGGCTGTCCTCCGCCAATTCGAGGCGTTTAAAAGCCGGATCTGTCGGGCGTAGAATCTGTCCGGTGCCGACTTCGGCACGCGGTCTGGGAGGACTCTGCCGTGCGTCGCTTCGCGTTGCTGTTGGGATTCGCCCTTTCGCTTATCACCACGTCTGCCGTCGCGCAAAATTGTGACGGCTTCACCGACGTACTGGCCAGCAGCCCGTTCTGCCCCGATGTCGCCTGGATTGCGCAGTACGGCGTTACCAAGGGTTGCGCACCGTCGCAGTTCTGCCCAAACGAGAATGTCTCGCGACTGCAGATGGCGGCGTTCATGCATCGGCTGGGCGAAAACCCAGCGTTCGTGAATGGCGGTAGTGCGTTCAGGGGGAGCGCGACGTTAGGCACGACCGATAACAACTCGCTCACTGTGCTCGTCAATAACCAGCGGGCCCCCATTCACGTCATAGCAGACAGTCGGCTCCGTGCATATCGGCCCTTTGGTCGGCCGCCCGCTGCGTCGCTCAGAACCGTAGCATTTTGTTCGTGGCACTGAGCGGAACCCAGAAGTTGACACCGTCGCTGCAGGGCTGATCCGGGTTGGTCGAGGCTCCGGTGCTTACATTGGCGATCAAGCTCAGATCCGCCGCCTTGAACAGGCTCACGCTGTTGCCGTTAAGGTTGGTGACCAAGATGCGCTCGCCATCGAAGCCGGCGGCGACGGGCCGATTCAACTGGTTGCTCGCATCCGCAGCGATCGTGGCGACGATATTGCCGGTGCTCGCCTGCACCACGGTGATCGAATTGTCGCCCGTGTTCGGCACCCAGATGTTGGCGCCGTCGAACGCTAGGATGTTCCGGACCCGACCCAACCGTCACGGTCTGCAGGATGTTGCCGCCTGCATCGAGCTTGAGCAGCGTTCCCGCACCCAAGTCGGTGACCCAGATGTGGGCTGCCATCGTAGAGAATGCCGTTAAGGATGAGTGAATCCTGTGTAGACGGTGGTGATACGGCGTACGTTTGCGGGTTGATGATCGCCACCCCGTAGTCGCCGAACATCCCGTAGCTGGCGGTCCAAATGTTGGTGCCGTCGAAGGCGATGCCAGCTGGATCGGTCCCGGTGCTCGAAGCCGACCGAGCTGACCGCGCCGGGTGCCTGTGTGGGGTCGATCACGTAGAGCGCGGGGGCAAGCCTCGCCGACTACAAAGATCTTGCCGGCAGCCACCACGGCCGCGAAGCCGCCTGAAGCGCCGGTCCACGTGCCGACCACCTCCCCGGTATTGGCCTGCACTTGAGGACATTGGAGCCATTGGGGGCCCAGATGGCTGCACCGTCGGCCGCGCAGGCGATCAGACTCCCCCCGATGCCTATCGCCTGCATCGCGTTGGTGTCCTGCGAGGTCCACCACTGATTGAGGCCGCCCCGCTGGCTTGCGCGGGTCAGGACCTGATCGACGCTGCGCTGGAGGAAAGTCGTCATCTGCACACGGATGACGGTGCCGTTCGGGCTGAACGTGGTTGGCGAGGTGCCCTTGGAAATTCCGGTGACATACGCCTCCATGATGCCGGGGCAGAACGCAGCTCCGACCCCGGAGACATCGGTGTACGGAAACGGATAGGTTGCACCCCCGCACATTTCCTGCGCCTGCACCGCAATGCCCATTGCGCTGGCGAACCCGAATCCAACGTTAAAAACAAACGACGCAAATCGCCCGAGCGAATGCTGCGTTCCATGGTTTTCTCCCAAAGTGAAATGACGGACCTGACGACCGTACTGACGGTCGTTGACCGCCAGCGTAGAACTGCCCTCGGGAGAGGTCAAATTACAGCTTTGTGGTCAACACGCTTGCCCGTGAGCGGGCCGAACTAAACGAGCCGCTAAACGTCCGCTTCGGGCACGGCCGTCCCGGTCCCCACGATGACGGCGGTTCTACGATCTACACCGGCCGTTCACGTGTTCATGCCCGGTGTGAGTTGTGCAGCGGCCGTTCGTATCGGAAAGGTGGAAGTCTCTGACCAGCCAAGAGCAGTCGGTCGTGGTTGCCGCCCAAAATTTCCGGTAAGCAGTCGTTCGGATGATTTATCCGGCGCAACATCGAGGCGCTTGAATCCGTGATTGCGCCTCGATTTGCCGCCGTGCGCCGGTCAGAACCGCAGCAGATTGCCGGGCCAGTAAAGTAGAGGTTCACCCAGAAGTTGATCCCGTCGCTGCACGCGGCTATACGGCTAGGTCGAGGCGGCGACCGGCACGTTGGCGATGAAGCTCAAGTCCGCCGCCTTGAACACCGTCACGCTGTCGCCCGCGCCGTTCGTGACCAGAACCCGCTCCCGTCGAACGCAGCCGCATTCGGAGCGCTTCAGCTGGTTGCTCGCATCCGCAGTGATCGTAGCGACCACGGTGCCGGTACTGGCCTGGACCACGGTGATCGAATTGTCGTTGTAGTTCGGCACCCAGATGTTGGCCCCGTCGAACACCGGCAATTCTGGAGCCGATCCCACCGTTACAGTCTGGAGGATGTTGCCGCTCGAATCGAGCTTGCAATAGCGTGCCGGCAGTCTGATCGGTGACCCAGATGTTCGCACCGTCGTAGAGAATGCCGAATAGCTCGGTGAACCCCGAGGTGACCGTGGTCACGGTATAGGGGGACTGCGGCGTGATGATCGACACCGAGCCAGGAAGCCCCGCGTTGGCGGTCCAGATGTTCGTGCCGTCGAAGGCGATGCCGTTGGGATGGTCCCCAAGGTTGCTGGCGGCTGTGGTGACCGGGCCTGGTGCCTGCGTGGGATCGATCACGTACAGTTTGCCGGGGGACGTTCCGCCGGCTACATAGACCTTGCCGGCGGCTACCAAGACGGCGTTGCTTGACGTAGCCCCTGTCCAGGTGCCCAGCACCTTGCCGGTGCTGGCCTGCACCTGGTTCACCTCCCCGAACGTAGAATCCCAGATGTTCTCACCATCCGCGGCACAGAAACTAGGGAAGTTTGACCCCGGTAAAGTTATCGTCTGCATCGCGTTGGTGTTCCGCGGGGTCCACCACTGATTGAGTCGCCGCCCGCTGTTTACGCGTTCGAGGCCCTGATCGAGCGAGCGTTGCAGGAAAGTCGTCATCTGCACGCGGGTGACATTTTCGTTCGGGCTGAATGTGGTAGGCGTGGTCCCCTTGGAGACGCCGGTGACATACGCCTCCATGATGCCGGGGCAGAACGCGGCTCCGACCCCGGAGACATCGGTGTACGGAAACGGATAGGTTGTGCCTCCGCACATTTCCTGGGCCTGCGCCGGCGCCACGCTCAGGGCACTTGCGATCCCGAAGCCAACGATCAAAAGCAAACGACGCGAACGGCTGAAGCTGCGATCCATGCTGTTCTCCCCACGGTGGGTTACGAAACGTGACGACCGGGCGGGCCGTCGTTGCACGCCAGCGTAGGACTACTCCGGGGAGCGGTCAAATTGCAACTTTTCGGCCGCCATGTTTGCCCGAGAGCGGCGCGCGGCCACCGAGTCACAAAACGTCCGCTTCGAGTACGGCGAACGACTGCTTCCAGGTGGCCGCAAAATCCGCTTTGGGTCGTGAACGGTCATCGAGCGACGGGCGGCTCACGGCCAGCAGCGGGCCGTCGAGAATTTTCCCCAAAGCGGACGGCAGCTACTAGAATCTGCCACTTTAGGTAGTCGAGCACTCGCGGGCGTCCATATTCCCTATGACTTGCCTTCTTGTTCGTGCGGCACTAACGCTATTCGTCCTGCCGTTTCTCGTTGGTGGAATGCTATTGGCTGGCGTTGTTTGCTCATGGT
Source organism: uncultured beta proteobacterium (assembly GCA_963777455.1). Lineage (GTDB taxonomy): Bacteria > Pseudomonadota > Gammaproteobacteria > Burkholderiales > Casimicrobiaceae > PALSA-1003. The sequence goes on along the minus strand of CAVZQQ010000004.1, from coordinate 26,797 downwards.
TCTATGAATCCGCACTGTTCCAATCGATCCCTCGGCTATGGATGTTGCTTCTACCGATTCTTACATTGGCGGGAATCGTGCTAGGAGGTTTGGTTGCATACGGCATCATCATCTTCTTTCTCTCCTGGCTCTTGCCAAATAGCCCATTGCTTGTCAGGTGCAAAGTCGTCAATCCTCGCTTAACTCTTCGCATCCTCTATCCGGCAATCCACGTTGTCGGGAGGTTCGCCCGGTGGATGGCTCCTAAGCCGTCTAGGTGAAGGTTGGGCGGCCCGCGCATCACTCCTACTACTTGCTTCGATGCCGTCGCTTCGCGTGGCGAAGAACGAAGATCATCTATGTACCGTGGGCTCGGCGGGACTACTCATGATTTCGGCGAGCGTATCGGGTGATATCTGGTCTATGGATGCCTCCCACCTAAATGTTACCGGTGGTACCGAACGCGACGACGGGAAAACAGACTTTCTGATATGGGAGTTCGACCATGGATTGAAGGAAGGCGACCTCCTGCATTTCTCATTTGAAGAAGGCGATTCATCTTCGCGAGAGCCAGAGATGTTTGATCGCGAGAAGCAACTCGCAGATGTGAATCCTAGCCCTGCTTGGCCGCCATCTGAGCTTGAGATCCAAAAATGGGAAGAACGACCCCGCCACAACTCGTCTCTTGCCTGGCGCTTCTCAATGAATGGCAACGAATCGAGAGTGGTTCGACCCGAGCGAGGTCACCAACAGCTATCGTTCCTCTTACTCTGGAATAACCGACGTCCTGAACGGATTCGCGTGTCGCTTCACAGCACGGCATTGAAAGAGGTTGTCGCCCGTTCAGGCGGGGTAGAGTACGTTACGGAATATGTTCCTATTGGGTCGCATTTCGAGCTACAGATCGGTGCATAGTTGCTTGCTTAGCCCTGACGCCTCGCCAGGCGGCCCTGCCCGCATCCGCTCGTTGGCGAGATCCGGTTAATCACTGTTAGGCCAAATGGCCGCGTTTTACCTCAAGCCAGTAGATGCACGCGGTCGCCGGATTCAGGAGGGGGACGTTGTGCGCGTAATCGGTATGCCGGACCTTTCCACCGTGCATGCCGAAGGGCGAGCGGAGGTAGAAGCTGTTTTCTTGCACCTGCGCGGCAAGTGCAAGCGCGTAGCCGAGTTTAATCGCTACGGATTTGTGGAGCTTTTTTTCAAAATCCGTGCGGGCCCATTGGCAGGATGGCATAGCGTCGCCATTGAACCGAATCTTTTGTTGCGCCAGAAGGGCAAAGACCGGTAATTTGACGGGCCGCTTTGGGCCAGCGCGTACGACTGCTGCGGGTCGGAGACCGCCGCTGGGCCAGGCGAACCGAATGGCTGCAATCGGGTAGCGATCGTCGAACCGACGATCGCTATCCAGCCGTTCGGGACTACACCTCAGTTTGCTCCGCGATCTCCAGCGCGTCATCGACCTCAATCCCGAGGTATCGGACGGTGCTCTCAAGTTTCGTATGGCCGAGCAATAGCTGAACGGCCCGAAGATTCTTGGTGCGCCGATAAATCAGCGTTGGTTTGGTGCGCCGCATCGAATGGGTGCCGTAGGCCGCCGGATCGAGTCCGATCGACCGAGCCCAAGCTGCGACGATCCGGGAGTACTGCCGAGTCGAAAGATGGGGCGACCCCGACATGCGGCTCGGAAAGAGAAACTGCTCCGGTTTCAGATGGGTCGCCGCGATCCACGTAGCGACCGCGTCCCGCGTTTGCTCGGTGAGCTCAAACTGCACCGGTCGTTGCGTCTTCTTCTGCATGACAATCGCTCGCGGGGCGACATGGCTGCCCTGGAGCACATCGCGAACGCGAAGCCCAACCAAATCGCAACCGCGCAACTTGCTGTCGATAGCTAGGTTGAACAACGCAAGTTCACGGGTTCGATGATCAAGCTGTAGGCGAATCCGAATGGCCCAGATCTCCTTCAGCTTTAGCGGCGGCTTCTGGCCGATCAGCTTCCCTTTGTTCCACGGTACCGCACGTGCGTTAGGTTTGGAAACGGTGTTGGTGTCGGCATACATGAACGGCTCCTTCGTATTAGAAAGGAGCCCTATCTTGAACGTGGATCAAGGGCGCTTGTCGACCCGTCGCGGACGGTCGAGCGTTGTGGAAGCGGACGTTCGCAAACGACGATGCCTAAGGCGACCCTGCTACGTTAACCGGCACCGAGCTGCTCATGGTCCAACTGTTGCCGAGCTGGCCGTAGGTGTTATCGCCCCAGCAGTACACAGCGCCGCCAGCGGTAGGACTGCTAGGCAGGCCGCTACTGGTTACGCCGCAGGTGTGCCTGCTACCCGCGCTCACCACCGCGAAGCTGAGGGCGCCAGCAACAATGATCGGCGTGGCGCTATTTGTCATCGAGCCGTTGCCGAGTTGACCGGAGCTGTTGTCGCCCCAGCAATATGCGTACGAGAACGCTGTCCCGTTGGCCGTACTGTTGACGGGGCCACAAGCGTGCATGCCGCCGGGACTTATCGACACGAAGTTAAGTGCCGCGGACACGGCCACGGGCGTCGTGCTGTTGGTCGTTGTGCCGCTGCCGAGTTGGCCCACCCCGTTGTTCCCCCAGCACGTTGGGAAGGTGGAGAATGTTGTCGGGGCACTCACGGCGCAGGTGTAAAGAGTCCCCGCGCTCAATTCCCCTATAGCTGGGCTGCCCATCACAAAGACGGGTACTGCGCTGTCGGTCGTTGTCCCGTTACCGAGCTGACCTGAACTGTTATCTCCCCAGCATACGTCCGCTCGAAGGCTCACAAAGCCATCTTGATACGCGGCGACACCGCACGTGTGGCTGCTTCCCGCGCTTACATTGATGATGCCTATACCGGTGCCTACGCCGGTGTTTATATTGGTTGTAACAGGCACGGGGACTGAACTGTTGGTCATCGTGCCGTTGCCGAGCTGGCCGAAGCTGTTGTCGCCCCAGCAAAATGCAGTGTAATAACCCTGTTGGCCGCATACATGCTCGCCACCGACACTCACGCTGCTGAACACGGAGCCTCCATTAACGAGGCTCGGCGTAGTACTGTTCATCGTTGTGCCGTTACCGAGCTGACCAGAGCTGTTATCTCCCCAGCAGTAGACTGCGCCGCCAAAAAGCGGCGGGTTATTCGGCGCATTAAGCGGAGTCAGGCCGCACGTCTGATCCCCACCCGCACTTATGGTTGCAAAGGTTAGGCCGCCCGAGACAAGGACGGGTGTCACGCTGTTGGTCATAGTGCCGTTGCCGAGCTGGCCTGCGCTGTTGTTCCCCCAGCAGTAGGCGATGCCAGTGGGGGTCACGCCGCAGGTGTGGTTGCTGCCTGTCGTCACCTGTGCAAAGACAATGCCCGTTGTGGTCGTGAGCGTAGCCGTCCCACTCCCTGTCCCGCTGGTTGCAGTTATCGTGACTTGGCCCAATGTGACCGCGCTCACCAGCCCCGACGAGTTCACCGTGGCGATTGCAGTATTGCCGCTCGACCACGTCACCGCCCCTGTTGCGTTGGTGGTCGTCGCGGCTAACTGTATCTGCTGACCCGCCATCACGCTCCCCAATGACGGCGTCACTGTCACCACCGGAACTGGAGGCGGTGGCGCGCTTGAACTCCCTCCACCTCCACCTCCGCAGCCTGCTAGCAGCAATATGCAGAGGCAACAAAACACTTGGCGAGTATGTTTCATTTCCAGGTCCCAATCGGAAGACTGAGACCAGCCTACTCCTTCATGAGAGGAGGCAACAGTGTCGTCGGTTGGTGACACTGAATGTCCGCTTTGAGCGAACCTCGCGAACTTCCGCTCCTGGCCGGTCACCGGCATTGACGCGATTCGACCGAGCGGCTGCTGAAGGACATACAGCAGCCGGTCATGCGTCAAGGGCCGCTGTTGATGTTACCCACGAACGGTGGACAGTCCGATCAGGCGCTGGTTGATGCCTCGAATGCTAGCGGAGCCACGTAGTTGATAGTGGAGTGACGCCGCTGGCGGTTGTAGAAGACTTCCATGTAGTCAAACAGGCTTGCACGTGCCTGGTCCCTGGTCTTGTAGTCGCAGTGCATTACAAGCTCCGTCTTCAGGGAGTGGAAGAAGCTTTCCATAGGCGCGTTATCCCAGCAATTTCCTTTGCGGCTCATGCTCTGGCGGATCCCGTGTTTCCTGATGAGGTCCCGGTATATCGAGGTTGCGTAGGTTGAGCCTCGATCGGAGTGCACGAGCTCGGGAACGCCGCGTCCGGAGATTGCCATAGCGAGCGCGTCGGTGGCCAACTGGCCGCCCAGAGTGTGGCCCATGGCCCAGCCCACAATGGCCCGGGAGTACACGTCCAGAACAGCAGCCAGGTACAGCCAGCCCTCGCGGGTTGGGATGTAAGTCACATCGCTGAGCCAGCAAGCATTGGGCCGCTCGGCTTTGAAGCACCGCTTGACCACGTTGGGGAAGACCTCCTTGGTATTGCGCGAGTCGGTCGTTACCCGGAAGTGCCGGATCGCCTTGGGCACAATCTGCGCTCTGCGCATCAGCTTGGCGACCGTGTTGCGGCAGCAAGCAATCCCCTGAACCGAGAGCTCCGCGTGCACCCGCGGCGCGCCATACGTCTGGCGGCTGGCGAGGTGGACTTCCCGGATCTTGGTGATCAGAGACGTTTGTCGCTCAGCCCGCGCGCTGGGTGGCCGCCTGCGGGCTGCGTAGTAGCCACTGGGTGAAACGCGCAGGGCACGACACAGCTTACCCACCGAATGGTGCCTGCGCTGGCATTCGACAAAGGCGTACTTCATCTCGACGCCTTCGCAAAGTAGATGGCCGCTTTTTTTAAAATCTCGATCTCCTCTCGCAGTCTGGCGTTCTCACGCCGCAGCGCCCCGAGGTCTTGCTCAGCCGTGGCCAGCTCTTGCTTGGGAACGCCGTTGCGTTCCTCTTCCTCAAAGTCCAGGCGCCACTGGCGCAGCATGTTCACCCGAATGCCCAGTTCCCGGGCCACCTTGGCCTTGGTCTTATCTCCAACGGCGGCCAACCGCACCGCCTCGAGCTTGAACTCCCGGCTATGGCGCCTGCGTTCCTTGCGTTCCATGACACAGCCCTCCTGGAGCTATTGTGCCCGATGGAACTCTCCACGAAACGTGGGTAACTTCACTGTGGATCGTGGAGCCGCCGCTCAGCACCGGCGAGCGGATGAGCGTGAACGACCCGAAGCAGTCGTACCTGCTGCTATAAAGCGGTCGTACCCAGTGCTCCAAGCGGACGTTTAGACTCGATTACGGCGCACGCGATACGCTCGCGGGCAAACGGGTCGGTGTCGTCCACAAAGAGCAGATGCGTAAGTAGGCCCCTCCACCCCGGCATGTCCACGGTTGTCAGAAGAACGCCGAAAATACGATACAAACCGCAAGTTGACCTCTTCCGCGGGTCGTCCTACGCTGGTGTGCAACGACCGTCAGCACGGTCGCCACGCCCGTAACTCACCTTGGGAGAAAATCATGAATTGCCGCACCGGTCCGTCTGGTTTGAGTCGCTTGTTCTTGGTTCTGGAATTCGCAATTGCCGGTCTCATGAGCATTGCAGCAGTGCAAGCGCAGGAGCTTTGCGGGGGTACCGGCTATCCGTTTCCGTACACCGATGTCTCCGGAGTCGGGCCCGCGTTCTGCCCAGGGATCATGGAGGCGTATGTTACCGGGATCTCCAAGGGCACCTCGCCGACCACCTTCAGTCCAAACGATAACGTCTCCCGCTTGCAGATGACGACCTTCCTGCAACGCTCGCTTGATCAAGCGCTCGCACGCGCGAGCCGGCGGGCGGCACTCAATCAGTGGTGGACGCAGCAGAACACTAATCTGATCCAAACGATCTCCTTCCCCGGAAACCCGATTGCCTGCGCTGCGGATGGAGCCGCTATCTGGACAAGCAACTTTGACGGCCAAGTCATGCAGGTTCAGGCCAATACCGGCGCCGTTCTGGGGATCTGGAGTGGAGCTTTCGACGGCGCGGGCGTTTTGGCGGTCAACGGCAACGTCTTTGTGGCCGGCCAGGCAGTGCCGGGCGATCTCTACGTGCTCGATTCCACCCAGCCGCCGGGGGCGGTCGTCTTGGCCGCGAGCAATCTGGGCAACAATCCCGCCGGCATCGCCTACGACGGCGTTAACCTCTGGACTGCCAACTCTGGCCCCACTGGCTCGGTGTCGATCATCGCCCCGACAGCCACGGCCCCGTACCCGCCGGGCAACGTGACCACGGTCACCACGGGGTTCAACCAACCGCTCGGGATTCTCTTCGACGGTGCGCATATTTGGGTCACCGACACCGCTGCCGGGACGCTGTTGAAGCTCGATGCCGGCGGCGCGGTGCTGCAGACCGTGACCGTCGGCGCGCAGCCGAAATCTCCCGCCTTCGATGGCGCCAACATCTGGGTGCCGAACGCAGCAGACAGTTCCATCACGGTGGTCCAGGCCAGCACCGGCAACGTGGTCGCCACGATCAACTCGGATGGAACAAACCTCCTAAACGAACCCGAAGCCGCGAGCTTCGACGGTGAGCGCATCCTGGTCACGAACCTGATTGGCCTTAGTGTGACCGTGTTCAAAGCGGCGGATCTGAGCGTTATCGCCAATGTGTCGACAGGAACAGCGAAGCCGTTCGAGGCGTGCAGCGACGGGGCCAACTTCTGGATAACCCTCGTGTTTGCCAACGGACTGCTGCGGTTCTGAGAGGCGTGGCGTGCAGCAAATCGAGGCGCAATCACCGATTCAAGCCCTTCGAATTGCCGCGGGATGGTCATACGAACGACTGCTTACCGGGACATTTGGCGGTGTCGCCGACCGGCTGCTGTTGTTAAGGGTTGTGCGATGTCTGCCCTGATGCGCAGGTGGGTGTGCAGACGTGATGACGCCACGCGGGCAGGCGTCGCACAAGCCTCAAGGGAGGAAACCGCGGCACGCCCCGATGCGGTTTGGAGAAGCTAAGCCGCTATGGGGATTCGATGGTTCGCAGTGCGGCTGGAAGCGGTGATCGGGTCGCCAGACCGGCGCGTGACATCGCGCGGATGGTGGTTGGCGACGGTGGGAGGTTGGATTCTGGAATGACGCAGCTGACCAGAGACGAGGTTACGGCAGCGTAAGGCAATAGCGTCCGCTATCGGTGGCATCCGCCGAAGAGCGGACGTACCGTTGAAGCAACCGAGGCCGGTGATCATGCTGCAACTCGCACGCTGGGCGGGGCGCGGATCGGTTTCCCGCGGGCGAAGGTCTCGACGATGATCATCGCCGCGCCGCAGTGCGGGCAGACAAACGTGGGCTGACCGATGCCTACGGATACATCAGGCGGGCGCAGTTCGGCCGCGGTGGGGACGACGTGCAGCAATTCGCGCGCTCGGGCGAGATGCTCTCGGCGTGCGGCATTGGCGAGCAACCCGTAGTGGCGGATGCGATGAAAGCCGCCTGGCAGGACGTGCAACAGGAAGCGGCGCATGAACTCATCGGCACCGCGGGTCATGGTCTTGTGGCGCGTCCTGCCCGTGGCGCGGTAATCCTTCCAACGGAAGGTGACGCCGCGCTCGTCGAGGGCGAGCAGCCGCCGATTCGAGATTGCCACCCGGTGCGTGTAGCGGGACAGATAGGCGAGCACCGCTGCCGGCCCGGCGAAGGGGCGCTTGGCATAAACGACCCATTCCACTTCGCGCAGCGGTGCGAGCCAGGCGGCGAACGCCCGCGCGTCGGTCAGTCCCGCGAACTCGCCGAAGAACTGCAGCCGGCCGGTGTGATGCGCCGTGGCCAGTGCCTCGAGGAAGCGACGGCGGAACAACCGCGACAGCACCCGCACCGGCAGGAAGAAGCCCGGGCGGCACCGGACCCAGCGCTCACCGTCGGCGGCAAGGCCCCCGCCTGGCACGATGCCGTGCACATGCGGATGGTGCGTCAGCGCCGACCCCCAGGTATGCAGGACCAGGGTCACGCCGACCTGCGCGCCGAGATGCTTGGGATCGGCGGCGATGGTGCGCAACGTCTCTGCGGCGAGCTCGAACAACAGGTCGTAGATCACCGTCTTGTTGGTGTAGGCGATGGCGGCAACCGGCGCCGGCAGCGTGAACACGACGTGGTAATACTCCACCGGCAGCAGATCGGCCTGCCGCGCCTCGAGCCAGCGCTTGGCCGCGCCGCTCTGGCACTTCGGGCAATGCCGGTTGCGACAGGAGTTGTAGGCGATCTGCACCTGCGCGCAGGCGTCGCAGCGCAGTACGTGTCCCCCCAGCGCCGCGCTGCGGCACTGTTCGATGGCGGACATCACCTTGAGCTGACCGAGGCTCAAGTGGCCGTGCTGCGCTTGCCGCCAAGCGTGCCCGTGGGCGCGGAAGATGTCCGCGACCTCCAGGGCGGGGCGCCCCATGCGTAGGCGCTACGCGGTGGGCAAGCGCTCCAGGGGACTGGTCACTTCGCGCAGCAGGTCGGTGGCCACCTGCGCATACAGGGCCGTGGTCTCCAACTTCTGGTGCCCGAGCAGCACCTGAATGACCCGGATGTCGACCTTCTGCTCCAGCAGGTGGGTGGCGAAGCTGTGCCGCAGTGTGTGCATCGACACCCGCTTGTCGATCTTCGCGGCCTCGGCCGCGGCATGGATGGCCCGGTTCGGTTGCCGGGTACTCAACCGGTCAATCGGGTTGAGACCGGGAAACAGCCAGCCACCGTCGAGCATCTTGCCTTGGGCGCGGGCCACTCGCCACCACACCCGCAGCCGCTCCAGCAGCACCGGCGAGAGCATGGCGTAGCGATCCTTGCGACCCTTGCCCTGCTCGATGCGCAGCGTCATGCGCTGGCTGTCGATGTCGCCGACCTTCAGCGCGCTGACCTCGCTGGCGCGAAGACCCGCGCCGTAGGCGATCGACAGTGCTGTCTGACACTTCAGGTTTGGTGCGGCCGCAATCAGGCGCGCGACCTCTTCGCGGTTCAACACCACCGGCAAAGTGCGCGGGACGCGCACCGGCTGCATCTTCGCCATCAACTCGCCGCGGGCGAGCGTAACGTCAAAGAAGAACTTCAAGCCGGTGATCGTGGCGTTGAGCGTGATCGGCGAGGCACCGTGATCGACCAGGTGCAGCTGAAATCGCCGCAGATCCTCGACCGTGGCGGTGTCGGGAGAGCGTTCGAGGAAGGCGGCCAGCTGCCGCACGGCACGGATGTAGCCGGCCTGCGTCTGGTCGCAGAGCTTGCGCATGCGCATGTCGTCGATCATGCGTTGACGCAGCGGCGTGACGGCTTGAGTCGATGGGACCATGGTTCTGCTCCTGTCGTGATGCGAGGCGGACTGCCTCGTGCCACAACATAAGCAGATTCACGATCCCGGCTAACCTCACGGCCGGGACGAAGCTCGAGTCTTACCGCGCGAGCGGTTTAGTCAGAGGTGGCCCCGGCAAACTGGACAAGGGGATAGGTGACGGCTCTGCTCTTTGCGGCGATGATAGCGCCGCTGACGAAAGGAGCAGAGAGCATGAAACGACCACGCCGGAACCACTCAGCGGCCTTCAAGGCCAAGGTAGCGCTGGCAGCCATCAAGGGTGACCAGACGCTGGTGCAGCTGGCTGAGCGGTTCGATGTCCATCCGAACCAGATCACGCAGTGGAAGACGGAATTGTTGCAACGGGCGGCAGAGGTATTCGCGACCGCCGCGGAGAAACGGGAGCACGGTCCGGACCTCAAGACGCTGCACGCCAAGATCGGGCAGTTAGCGCTGGAGAATGATTTTTTGTCAGGCGCGCTCGGTCGCATCGGCGATGCGAGCGCAAAGCGATGATCGACAGCGGAGACGACTTGCCGGTTCTGCGCCAGGCGCAATTGCTGGCGCTGTCGCGCTCGGCGGTGTACTACCGACCGCAACCGACCTCGGTGGCGGACCTGGCATTGATGCGGCGGATTGACGAGTTGCACCTGGAGCACCCGTTTGCCGGGGCGCGCATGCTGCGCGATCTGCTGCGGCAGGATGGCTACCCGGTCGGCCGCAAGCATGTGGCGACGCTGATGCGCGTGATGGGCATCGAGGCGCTGTACCGGAAGGCCAATACCAGCCGCCGGCACCCCGAGCATCGGATCTATCCATACCGGCTGCGTGGCCTGACCATCGACCGCCCGAATCAAGTCTGGGCCATGGATATCACGTACTTGCCCATGGCCCGTGGCTTCGTCTATCTCGCCGTGGTGCTGGATTGGGCCTCGCGCCGAATCCTGGCGTGGCGGCTCTCCAACACCCTGAGCGCCGACTTCTGCGTCGAGGCGCTGGAAGAAGCGATCACGCGGCATGGCGTGCCGGAGATCATCAACACCGATCAGGGCAGCCAATTCACCGGCAACGAGTTCATCGGCACACTTGAACGGCACCACATCGCGATCAGCATGGATGGCAAGGGCTGTTGGCGCGACAACGTCTTCGTCGAGCGGCTGTGGAAGACGATCAAGTACGAGGAGGTCTACCTGCATGCCTATGACACCGTGTCCGCCGCCAAGGACTCGTTGACCCGATATGTCAGTTTCTACAACAGCCGCCGACCGCACGCCGCACTCGACCGGCAAACCCCCGACGCGGCATACTTCAACCGGCTGCCGCTCGCCGCGGCGGCTTAAACCGCAGAGCCATCACTTAAGAAACCCGAAAAACTGTCCGACTGCGCGGGACCACCTCTGACCATCAACAACAGCGGCTGGCAACGCGCACGTCGTGCTGTGGGTTTGGCGCAGGTTCTGGTGCATGACTTGAAGCACACGTTTGGCCGCCGTTTTCGGGCAGCCGGCGTACCACTCGAGACGCGCAAGGTGTTACTTGGGCACAAGAATGGCGACATCACCACGCACTACTCGGCGCCGGAATTGCAGGAGTTGATCGAGGCTGCCGAACGGGTCTGTGGACAAAACTTCGGCAAAACTTCGGCAGTGACTTTGCTGAGAAAAAAAGCGGTCAACGGATTGCGCCGTTAACCGCTTGATTTGTAATTAATTCTGGCGCGCCCGGCAGGATTTGAACCCACGACCCCCTGGTTCGTAGCGCGATTTTATATTACTAAGTAGTTGATTTAATTAATGGCGAACGCCCGGCGCTCGAGTTTTCGTCCCTATGGTTCCACATCCTTCACGCGAAAAGTCGCGCAATAGTCGCGCACCCAAGGCTCAAAAGTCGCGCACCAATCGCCAGCGATCCGCCTGATTCCTCACGACATCAAGAAGGCCTGGCGGACGGCTCGCTATGCCGCTCTCAACATGAATTCGACCTTTACAGATTCGAAAGGGAACTCAATCGCGCCTGCCGCGTTTCGGCTGAGCACACCCGCATCAAGCAATGCTTTCACATCGCCATGCACGGCCTTTACGTCCCGACCAACACGCCGCGCTGCCTCACGGATTGATAGAGGACCTGCACCACACATCGCTTTTAGTAGTTCCCATCGTTTCGCCGTAAGCACCTGCCAGAGCAATTCAGGTGAGGCGAAGCTGATGCGCGCTTCGCGATCGGAGCGACCCGTCTTCATCGCACGAGTCGCGTCATCCAGCGCCTCCCTGAGAGATCGTACTTCAAGAACGACCGTTTTCATGATTCCACCTCGCTATATCTGCGGTGAAGTCCACCATCAGTTGATCTGGCGACGAAAAGCCATAAGGCCGTTGCTTGGCACCGAAATGCCGATGATCGCCCTTCCCCCGCTCATTGTCGTAAAGGACGACGCATTGTCCGCCAACCACATACGCGAGCCGATACTTGAACGGATGCGTCGACGGCGGAACGGGTTGGGCAACGCGCCAAACCACCACTTCAACGAACGCATCGTTAGCGACCACAACGCGGCGCCGAACCAGCGCGACGGCCTTCATGTTGGAGATAATACCAACATGGGCGGCTGTTGTCAATTACTCCAACAAGCGTAGCCGTACTGCCATCGGTTCGCTGAACCACTCAATTCGAAGATGCGGGCGGAGCCAACGGACCAAGCGCGACGACACCCGATTGCTCAGGTTTTGCGCCTAATGCGCACGTAGGGACTCACCAAGGCTGATTAGATTCTGGGGTCTGACCTCAATTAAGGCGTGGCGTGGGGTGTCGATGTCCGCTATCAGCATGAACGCAATGGAGACAACCAGCGGAAGAACCAAGAGTAATTTAGCTCCCTCTCTCGTGCTTCGCGAGCCATAGCCGACCAAAACGCTACTACAGATTGCGATCGCCACCATCAGAGCCCACGCCGCAAGCGGGATTCGGTTCCACCAAGAGGCCTGGGTGTATCCCTGTGAGTTCAACACATCGTTCATGCCCGCAACGGCCAGGGCAACAATGGGAGTCGGCTGCGCCAGGGCTGGGGCCTGAACCGCGGACCACAGCTCAGCCTGCAATTTAGCTACGGAGACATCGATCTGCCCGAGTTGTTGCTCGTCGCTTGCCTCGTAGAACAATACCCGCTGTTCGAGGTACTTCCTAAGCAAGAGCTGCACTCTGGCCGCGTCAGCGACAGGCAGAAGGTTGGCGCGCGCGTATTCCGTGCCGATTGCGTTGGCCTCGGCTTCCTCATAGTTCTTGCGTTGATCGTAGCGGTTAATTGCCATCGAAAAGGTGAACCCGATGACGAGCCCGAGCAACGTCAGCGTGGCCGCCAGGACGACATCGAAGTCTTCACGTGTACCTTGGTCGAGGGTGTGCTGCCCGCTGCGAAAGAAAAGCCCGAGTCGTGCTGCTAGCCATAGAGCGATGAAGGGGAGCGCAAACATAAACAATGGATAGTGAGTGAGGTTGTTCATACGCTATGGCCAACGAGGGTGTAAGGAATTTTGTGTTTTTGAGCCGTACGGTATTCTCGATGAAAGGAGAGTCGTATGGCAGCAGCAGGCAGGATCAGGAAGGAGCTGTTGGACGAGTTGCTGGCCGGACAGGATGCCAAGTCGGTGTTCGAGAGTGACGGTCTGGTCGACGAGCTGAAGAAGGCGCTGGCGGAGCGGATTCTGAACGCCGAGCTGGACCACCATCTTGGCCAGGAGGGCGAGCAGGCAGCGGGCAATGTCCGCAACGGGGCGAGCCCGAAGACGGTGCTGACCGATACGGGCAAGCTGGAACTGTCGATTCCCCGGGATCGGCAGGGCCGCTTGAGCCGGCGCTGATCGCCAAGTACCAACGCCGGTTTCCCGGTTTCGACCAAAAGATCATCGCGCTCTATGCCCGGGGGATGACCACGCGGGACATTCAGGCGCACCTGCGCGAGCTCTACGGCATCGAGATCTCGCCGGAGCTGGTGTCGGCGGTAACCGACGCGGTACTCGACGAAGTGTCGGCATGGCAGGCGCGGCCGCTGGAGCCGGTGTACGCGATCGTGTTCTTCGACTGCCTGCGGATCAAGATCCGGGACGAGGGAGCGGTCAAGAACAAGGCGGTGTACCTGGCTATCGGCGTGCGCTGTTCGGGCCACAAGGAAGTACTCGGCATCTGGATCGAGCAGACCGAGGGGGCCAAGTTCTGGCTGCGGGTGATGACAGAGGTGGCCCCGGCAGACTGGACAGGGGGATAGGTGACGGCTCTGCTCTTTGCGGCGATGATAGCGCCGCTGACGAAAGGAGCAGAGAGCATGAAACGACCACGCCGGAACCACTCAGCGGCCTTCAAGGCCAAGGTAGCGCTGGCAGCCATCAAGGGTGACCAGACGCTGGTGCAGCTGGCTGAGCGGTTCGATGTCCATCCGAACCAGATCACGCAGTGGAAGACGGAATTGTTGCAACGGGCGGCAGAGGTATTCGCGACCGCCGCGGAGAAACGGGAGCACGGTCCGGACCTCAAGACGCTGCACGCCAAGATCGGGCAGTTAGCGCTGGAGAATGATTTTTTGTCAGGCGCGCTCGGTCGCATCGGCGATGCGAGCGCAAAGCGATGATCGACAGCGGAGACGACTTGCCGGTTCTGCGCCAGGCGCAATTGCTGGCGCTGTCGCGCTCGGCGGTGTACTACCGACCGCAACCGACCTCGGTGGCGGACCTGGCATTGATGCGGCGGATTGACGAGTTGCACCTGGAGCACCCGTTTGCCGGGGCGCGCATGCTGCGCGATCTGCTGCGGCAGGATGGCTACCCGGTCGGCCGCAAGCATGTGGCGACGCTGATGCGCGTGATGGGCATCGAGGCGCTGTACCGGAAGGCCAATACCAGCCGCCGGCACCCCGAGCATCGGATCTATCCATACCGGCTGCGTGGCCTGACCATCGACCGCCCGAATCAAGTCTGGGCCATGGATATCACGTACTTGCCCATGGCCCGTGGCTTCGTCTATCTCGCCGTGGTGCTGGATTGGGCCTCGCGCCGAATCCTGGCGTGGCGGCTCTCCAACACCCTGAGCGCCGACTTCTGCGTCGAGGCGCTGGAAGAAGCGATCACGCGGCATGGCGTGCCGGAGATCATCAACACCGATCAGGGCAGCCAATTCACCGGCAACGAGTTCATCGGCACACTTGAACGGCACCACATCGCGATCAGCATGGATGGCAAGGGCTGTTGGCGCGACAACGTCTTCGTCGAGCGGCTGTGGAAGACGATCAAGTACGAGGAGGTCTACCTGCATGCCTATGACACCGTGTCCGCCGCCAAGGACTCGTTGACCCGATATGTCAGTTTCTACAACAGCCGCCGACCGCACGCCGCACTCGACCGGCAAACCCCCGACGCGGCATACTTCAACCGGCTGCCGCTCGCCGCGGCGGCTTAAACCGCAGAGCCATCACTTAAGAAACCCGAAAAACTGTCCGACTGCGCGGGACCACCTCTCAGATCATCCCGTTCTTCGCCTTCCCGGCCGCGGTGCGGCGGATCATCTACACCACCAATGCGATCGAGAGCCTGCATAGCGAGGTGCGCAAAGCGGTGCGCGGGCGCGGCCACTTCCCGAGCGACGAAGCGGCCACCAAGCTGATCTGGCTGGCGCTGCGCAACATTACCGTGAAGTGGAAGAACCCGCCGATTCAGTGGCATGCCGCAAGAGCTCAGTTCGCGATACAGTTCGAGGAACGATTCGTGATTACGCGTGGATAAATTCAACCCACGGCTCATACACAGAAATTCTTACAGGCCCATGGCCAACCGCAATTGCTGATTGTCCTCCCTGATCACTTTACCCAAGCAAGCAGCGTCCGCAATCAGTGGGCGTGCCTTAGCTCGACCTCGACCACAATTGTCCTCCCTGATCACTTTACCCAAGCAAGCAGCGTCCGCAATCAGTGGGCGTGCCTTAGCTCGACCTCGACCACCCCGGCGGCGACGTTCAGCCCGGCGATCCCTTCGATATTGAGCGGCTGCAGCGCGTAGCCCTTGGTCGACCCGCCGACGAGGACGTTGGCGCCAAGCCCGCCAGCCCAGGCTGCTGCCGCCCCAACTCCGCCGTAGGTGCCCGCCAAGGCGCCCGGTTGAGTCTTGCCGTCCGACGATACCACCGCCCACAGAAGTACGGCGCCGTCTACGAACCCGATGTCGACCCCGTACTTGTTGATCTTCCCCGTGTAGTGCTCAGGCTTTGCCGCTTTGTCCGCGGGACTGAAGACGCATTTGAGATTCCTCGAGGAGCTAAAGACCAACCCCCAGCCCCCCGCCTCGTTGCAATTCAGGGTGCCCACCTTCACGCCGTCAGCTTGCGCCATTCCTGTCGATCCCGCGATCAGTCCGACCGCCAGTGCATTTAATATTGCGCGTCGCATCGTTCGTTCTCCTATCGTAACAAGTCGGGCCCCATGCCCGGACCTAGGCTACTTCTTCGCTCGGCTCCGGTCCAGCGACCCTTTGCAGTCGGCGGCCGTTCTCAAAAGCAGGCGCGTTCCACACCCGGGAGCGTCGATTATCGATCCAACCGCCTCAGTTCAGGTCGGGGTCCACGAAGAACTTCGTGCCCGACACAGTGATCGAGGCCGAGAGCCCCGTTTGTGTCAGTTGGTATACGTAAACGCCGGGGGCTACCGAAGCGGCGCCACTGAACATGCTGCCCTGGCCGCCGGCCATCGCAGACGCGTTGGCTTGGCCTCCGAATTGCCAACCCTGATCAATGAAGTTGCGTAGGGCACGTTCGTTGGTGAAGACAAAGATTAGACGATTCTTGTTGACCCCGAATCCCAGCCCACCCTGGACCTGTACCATCTTCATGAACGTGTTACGTTCGGTGCGCTGATTGACGACCGTGCCCTTGCCGGTTGTTCCCCCGGCGAAGAAGAGCTTGAGGCCGAACGTGCTGAATACACCATATCCCGCCGACCTCTCAATGGCGCGGCGCGCGCCTGGCGAGTTTTCGTACAGCGAAGCCAATGCGTCCTGCGCCATTTCCCGCACCTGCAGACGCGCCTGGAGGATCTGGCTTCGTTGGGTACGCCTGCGGGGAACGCTTCCTGCACGTCCTTCAGCGGATCCCAAGAAAACTCCTGGGCCAGAATCGGCGGGGAAGCGAGACACACGGCTGCGGCGAACATTGCGAGGTGCGCTCTCATGTCGTTTCCTTTCGAGGCCGGACAACAAGTGTCGAAGGCCGGAGATTGATTTCGAGGCGACTCTGAAACGTGGCTGCCTAGGACGATCGACCAATGGAATCGTTCTTACGATCCTTCGTGATCGGATCATCGCGCTCGCGCCAAGTCGGAACAGATTCCGCGAGATGGTGTCGGCAAAGGATCTGAATCCGTTTGCCCAACACCCGGCCTTCGCGTTGGGGTTACCTTACATGGTCCTCGACACACGGCTTCCGCGAAAATGCCCACCTTCGACGCCGATTTCGCCCGGCGCTCAATCAGCGCCGTCCCCCGAACCCACCGCCGCGGAAACCGCCGCCGCCAAAACCACCGCCACCGAATCGACCTCCCCAGCCACCACCGCCACCACCGCGGAAACCGCCACCACCAAATCCACCCCCACCGAAACGATCCCCGCCCCCGAAGCCCCCGAAACCACCGCCACCAAAGTTGTGATTGAAGCTGTTCGAGAAACCGCCGGAGCGATCGTCACCGGTGCTGCGCGCCTGCGATTCCCGATCGGCCCATGATGTGTCGCCGGATGCAGCTACCCCAGCCGCTCGACGAATGCTGCTGCCAACCGCTGCCGTTGTTGTGATAGACGTTGCCGTTGACGTCCGCGTAGTGGTTGTTGCCGAGACTGGCCGTGTTCCATGTGTTGGTCTTGCCGGTCCTGGCGTTGTACGTCGAGCCTCCGCCCGCATGGGCTTCGCCTTCCGGCCCTGCCGTCGTCGCGCCGGCGCGGTTGTATGTGCTGCCACCGGCTGTCGTGCCAGACACCGCATTGGCCGTCGAACGCTGACCCGTATAGACGTTATAGTTGCTCCCGCGCGCGATGTTGCCCGAGCCGCCGGCCGCGGTGTTGAACGTCCGGTCGTAGCCGCGCGAGGCGTTGCCAGTCCAGGCGTTGAATTGACGCCCGGCATTGATGTTGCCCGTCGTGCCCCGCGCCGTGCGTAGGAGCCGGAGAACCTCGATCCGGCCACCCCGCCGCCGGCGTACCAGCTGCGCGTGCCGGAGTAAGCCGCATTGCCCCAGTGCCCGTAGACATTCGCGCTGGCCGAGCCGCAGCAGGGATAGCCACCCCAGTACCCGGGTGAATACCACGACGCCGCCCCAGTAGGGCTCCATCCATGCCGCGGTGGCGAGACCCATCGCGAAACCGAACGTGTAACCGACCCACGGGTTGTAGACCGGCGCGGCCGCAAGACCGTAGGTATACGGAGGCGGATACCAGACCGACCCGATCCACGGCGTGTAGGCATAGCCGGTGCCGTAGACCACCGTACCATAGGGCGACACCACCGTCCCGAGATAGCCGGGCGTGTAGCCGACGTACACGTACTGCGGTGTTGCCTGTAGATCTTCACAAGGTGACGTAGTAAATCGGCGAGGCTGGCGGAATGGTGTAGATCGCGGCCGGCACCGACGTGGCGATCGTCCATGGCCCTGTGATCTGCGTGGCCGTGAACCACACGCCGGCGACGACCGCGTAGTAGCGCTTCGGCGCGACCTCGATCACCGGCTCCGACGAGTTCGAGACGTACGAAAGCGAAGTCCCCTCGATCGGCGCATATTGCGGCGGGCCGTCGAAATTCGGCGTGAATGTCGGGCCGTTCTTGAGTGGCACGGTTGCCGTCTGCGGAATCGAATTGGAGATCACCGCCTCGTTCGCCTGCGGCGTACCCGCCACGGTCGGCAGCACCGCGCCGGCGAGTGACTGCGCCGGGATATGGGCGAAGTCGGCCGGCAGCGCGTCGCTGGCCACGAATGTCCACGGGCCGGTCAGGGCGGCGGAACGGAACCAGCGCCCGGCCATCAGTGCGTAGTAGTTGTTGTTGCTGATGTCGATCAACACGTCACTCGTCGTGTTCGATGCCCAGAGCAATTGCGTGCCTATGATGGGCACAAAGTCCGGCTGGCCCCGGAAAACGATGAGCTCGGTCGGAGTCTGGCTGGTGTAGATCGTTGGCACACCGTTGGCGAGCGACGGCTTCGGGTTGGCCTTGGCGCCGCCGTCGAGCAGGTCGACGCCACCGCCCTTGGCCAGTACCTGCGCAACGCTGTCCATGCCAATTGGCTGGCGAAACGATTGCGTCCATGGCCCGCCGATCGAACTCGATTCGAGCCAACCATCGTAGACGTGGATGTAGAAGTTCTGCCCGATCCCGCCCTGCAGGATCAGCGCGCGGGTATTGATCACCCGCTGGAAGCGCGAATCCGAGGGCACTGGCTTCAGCACCGGCGTGCCGTCGATGGGCACCAGGATCGCCGGCGAATAGCTGACGATCACCTGTGGCGGGGTGTTCTGCACGGCGACCGTCGGTGGCTTGATTCCGGCCAGCGCCAGCGACGACTCGAGGCGGTCGAGCGAGATCGTGCGGATCGACTTGGCGAATTCAGTCTGCAGTTCCGTCGCGTACGCGGCGCCCTGGTTCGGCAGCGTCGGGAAGTCGATTTTCCCGATGCGCAGATTCTCGAAGGTCACCGTCCGCAGCACCTTGTCGACCTGCGTTCGTGTGCTGGCGAAGATCACGCCGAAGGTTTCTTCCTTCGCATTGTCCGGCTTGATCGCCAGCGCGGATCTGAACTCGAGCTGGTTGTCGGTCCACTTGGTGACCTGCGGCTGGTAGACCAGCACCTGGCCGTCGGCGAGGTCGACGACGCGTGGCCAAGGGTCCGGCGGCGGCGCGCCCACGGGGCTGCCCCGCGCGAATGCGCCGGCCACGCACAGCACGCTGACGATGAAAACGAGCGGCCCGAGAAACGTCCGTGGCTTCATGGTTCGCCTCTAAGGGTTATTGGATTTCGCGACATTCAACGCCGTCAAGACATTGGCTGGACTGAAAGGCACTGATCGCAACCGTGCGCCGGTCGCATCGAAGACCGCGTTGGCGATCGCCGATGGGACTACGGACCTCGTTGGCTCGCCCGCACCCCATGGTTCTTCGTTGGGTCGATCGATCAATTCTATTATGACTTCGGGCACATTCGGGAAGGTCAGGATCGGGTAGCTACTCCAGTTGAGGCTCGTTACCGTACTGCGATTGAATGTCACCTTCTCGACCAACGTGCGGCTCACGGTTTGTACGACGTTACCTTCGATCTGATTGCGCAAGCCATCAGGGTTGATGATCTGACCGCAGTCATGAACGACGAAGACTCGATCGACCGTGACCTTGCCGGTCCCGTGATTGACGGTCACGTCGGCGACGACCCCTACGTATGTCCGTACCAACTCGTACTTCGCGTACGACACGCCGCGTCCCGGCGCAAATGCGCCGCTTCGCGCGAACTTTTTCCGCGAGGCTTCCACTCCGCGAATTGCGCCAGGCGATCGAGCACTTCGAGCCCGCGTGGATCCGTGAGATGCCGGACGCGGATCTCGAATGGGTCGACCCCGGTCGTTGCAACGATCTCGTCGAGGAAGCTCTCGTTGCCGAAGGTGTTCTGCATGCGACCTGGTGCTCGTATCCACGCTGCCGGAGCGGTGTGTCGACGAGCCAATGCGCGGTTAGCTTTATGTCGGGCAACGCGTAAGGGATCCCTAGGTCAAGGTTGGCAAGCCTGGGGTTTTGAGGCCCGTATTGCGGGAGATTCGCGAGCTCTGCCCCGAGCAATGTTACTCCCGAGCGCCGCATCGAGCGCTCTGGCATGAAAATATCCGCTTCCCATGAGGCGATCTGGCCTTGGCATCGATGCTGCCACGATAGTCGAGCAGGAGCGGCGGTCTCTTCGGATCCCAGCCGTGCTCGTCGTCTGCGCATCCATTGCAGCCGGATCGGCCGACCAATCTCCTTCGCGATCAACGCCGCTTCGGACGAGCAGTCATCCGAGCCATTGCGGCCGTAGCAGCCGGCCCCCTCGATGTAAATGCAACGCACGTGCTCCGGCGGTATCTGCAGCATGGTGGCCAGTTGCAGACGCAGCAGATGGCTGGCCTGTGACGGGGTCCAGACCGTGAGATATCCGTCCTTGAAATCGGCGACCGCGCATGACGGGCCGATGGAGCCGTGGGTATTCATCGCGAGATCATAGGTCGCGTGTAACCTCCGGCCGCCTGCTTTTGCGCCTCGGCTGGATCGCCCATCCTGCAACACCTCGGTGCGGACAATCTTTGTGTTGCGCACGTAATCGAACAGCTTCGATTCTTCCGGCAAGCCGGCCCAGGCGGACCATGTCGCGTTAATTGCGGTCGAGGCCCTGATGGCGGCCCACTCGTTGTGGCCACCACGGCCAGGAATCGCCTTTGCGTACCGCCAGCATGTAACCGGGAATCTTCCGGCAAGACGCGTCGCTCCACCCCTCAGTTTCGCCTTCATTGCCGCTGGGTGCACCACACGTGCGTGCAGCATGCCGGGCAACCTGAAATCGTGTACGAAGTTGAACGTGCCCTGACCTTGGCGGGAAGGTCAAGGCGTGGTGCGATTTGCCGACAATGGAGTAGTCCTTTGGGTTCTTAGCGGGGCCGGGTCGACCTTTATCCTGATCGCGCTGCCGCCGGCAAGCTGCGCATAGGTGATGCCCTTGCCGCCGGATTTCGGCATCACAAGGCCGGCGCTAATCGCGAGATGTCCTTCGCGACGCCGAGCCTCTCGCGCCGCTCGAGTAACGCCTCGCGCGCAGTTGCCGCAGCCTGGCGGATCTGCATGCCACCCGCCTGGATCGAGAGGCTGCCGAACGTCGGCCCTTGATCGGGCGTCAGCAGCGTGTCGCCCTGAACGATCGTACACGGTCGAGGGGCACCGACAGCTCCTCCGCAGCGATCTGCGTGATCGCCGTGTACACGCCAGTGCCAAGCTCGACCTTCCCGGAATATACCGTCACGATGCCATCACCCTTGATTGCAAGGAAAGCATGCCGACTTCGCGAGAGCGTGCCGCTCTCGCCTGCGGGACGCCGGCAAAACCCGGTGTCAGCGCGAAAGTGACGACCAGTGCGCCACCGCTTGCTAGGATGTTCGGCGGGAGAGTTGATGTCGGCTATTGCACTCCGTTCAAGCCATCTGCCCGGATGCGCGCATGACGGCGCGCACGATCCGGACATGGGTGCCGCATTTGCACAGGTTGGCGGCAAGTGCCGCGCGGACCTGGGTCTCGGTCGGGCGGGTCGTCGTGGCGAGGAGGCCAGCCGCTTGCATGATCATGCCGTCAGCAGTACCGCACTGAGCCGCCTGTTCGTCGATGAACGCCTGCTGCAGCGGATGCGGCTTTTCAGGTGTGCCGAAGCCTTCGAGTGTGACGATCTTGGCGCCGGACGCCGCCGAGATCGGTACCACATAGCTACGTAGGGGGTCCAGCATAGAAGTGAACCGTGCAGGCGCCACATTGAGCAACACCGCAACCGAAGTGCGGTCCGCGCAGACCTAGGTCATTGCGCAACGCATACAGCAGCGGTATGTCCGGGTCATCGACGTGGAGCGTGCGCGCCGTCCCGTTGACGGTGAAATTAACGGTGTTGCCACGATCGCCTCCGGTCGGTTTGAAAAAAACAATTTGCCGTTCTCAGGTCATCGCCAGGCGGCCCGCCATGACCGATTGAGGCTGATCAATACCTGCTCGTCGGCCGGGGGGGTCGGGGGAGGGATGAGAGAGAGCGTCGATCCATCGATCGCTATCATCTCGTCGCGACGCTCCCATCCGTCGATCCTGAACACAAGTTCGTCTATTCGGTCAGTCGCAGCCAGGGCAGTGCGGTTGTAGGCGCGTGTTTATAGATCCGGCGGTCCATGATTTTCGCGCTTCGTGAACTGGACTTGCAACTGCCGCGGCGTGGCAAAAGCGCGGTACCCAGGATGAAAGTTCTACGGTTCACCATCATGTGTCTGCTCCATCCGGATTCCGGTTAGCACCGTGGGGAGAAGCGGGATAGCCCGAAGGCGGCCGTTGCTCCCCAGTGCTCCCTGGCAGCGGTGAGAAGGTCGGATGCGGCGTGCGTTTCGCCGACGCTAGCCGCGATCGCGTACGCCTGCTCGAAAGCCCTCAACGTTGGACGATTCGCGAGATTGACGGTTGCAAGTTCAAGGGCCTGCGGGATCATTGCCGCTGCCCGAAGAACTCCGCACCATGGTCCGCAAACGCGAGCAGGTGTTTCTCCAGAAGAACCTCAAAGCCAGCTCGGGCCGCCTCTATCTGCGCTTCTGCATCGTGGAATCTGCCACTGCACGCATCACATCGCCGAGGCGCCAACATACTTCCGGGTCTCCACTTGAAACCGCGGGGCAGGAGCGCTTCGGCATCCCCGTTCGCCCGCAGCAGAATAGATCTCTGCCAGATGCACGCGCGCTTTCACGTAGCACGGCAAATATTCGATGGCTTTTCGATACCACTGCGCGGCACGGCTCAATCTGGTTCGTGTACGAGCTCTCCCCATAGGACGCCCAGCTGAAAGCAAACCCATGCCAGTGCGAACGGTGAGACATCCCGGTATTCCTGAAGCGCCCGCTGATAAGTTCGCTCGGCCTCGTCGAATTCGCGCAGATCTGCGAGCAATGCGCCCAGCGGCACCAGTTCCTCCAAACGCCCGGACTCCGCCGCCTTCGCGGCGCCCGGCAGCACCATCTGCGAGTCCGCCCCGCTCGCCTGATCGATGCTCAACCGAGGCGGTCGGCGGCATCGGGGCGCCCCGCGCGCCACAGCTTGCGCGAGGTAACCCTCGCATCAGCGAAACGATGCGTTGCGCATGCGACCTGCGCCGCGATACGGATGTTTGCGCCGCTTCCGCATCCCGCGGGCGAGTTGATTCACCAGCGTTTCGAGGCGGTCGAACGCACCCAGGTCGCCAAGAACTGCGCTGCCAATTGCTCCTGTTCGACGATGTGTTCCGCGATTCCGGGCCGATCCGGCTCGCGCCAGAACCGGCTCCACGATCCCTGTCTTGCGCTTTTCAGATTGATGACGGCGATGTCGCCGGCCGTTGCCGGCGCAAGATCCATTTCAACGTCTGGCGATGTGTCTGTCTCGTCAATCATGGAACTTTTTTTCTCTTTGTACTATCGCGTCGCTCATGGTTCAACCGAAGTGTTTCTTGAGGCTTTCGAGGCCGGTTTTCAGGAGAGTGGTGGATCATTTTAACGATGGTGGGTTGGCCTCCGCCAGATACTGCGCGCGCCACTCGACCGAGCTGCCGGCCCCCTTCGGCTTTACGTTCAAGGTTCCCGTGTATCCGCGGCTGGAATGCCGCTGATCATCGCGTAGCGATAAGTCCTGGCGAATGGTCCGTCGCCGCGAGACGTTCGATGATCTGCTTGCCGTCGATCGTCTCGATCGTGCGCAATTGCCCGATACCCGCTCCGGTCACCTGATCTTGGCGATCAATGGATGCCACGTGCCGCCGAACGGCCCGATGAGAGCCCACACCTGATCCGGAGGGGCCGACAGATCGACGCTGTCGACTACGGTCTGCAATTGCGTGTTCGGCGGAGCCAGATAGGGAAACGCCTTGCCGCCTGGCTGGGTCGCGCCCGTCGCCCCGCCTTGCATGAATTCCCCTTGTCGTGATTCACCATCCAGGTCATCAGAATGTCGATGACGTTCGCATCGACCGTTCGGCCCCCGCCGGTCTGATAGGCATGCCCGTTGAGCGTGCTCTTCTCGATCTCGAGAAAGCTGGCGTCGGTGATCGGCTTCGCCACGTCGAACAACAGGAAATCGTCGAGAAAGACATTGGCGCTGGCGGCCAGCGCCGCAGGCGTCCAGTCGGCCTTGCCGTCGCGCATGTCCCAATTGGCCAGGCTGTCGATCAGCCGCTTGCGGAATACGGCTTGAGTTCTCGGCAATCGCGAACGGAGTCTGCTGGTTCCACAGGTCGCGCAGGTCGTCCGTCCCGGTCACCGCCCGATTGTTGAGGCGCATGTTGGTCTGCTCGGGGCGGCCGACCAATCGAAGCGCGGCGGTGGCGACCCGATGTCACTCATGTAGCTTGGCAGCGGGGTTGTCTCGGCAATGACCCCGAACAGCGAGCCCTTGCCGGGGTCGAGCACGCGGCGAGTATCAAATTCGATGACGATGCAAAGCACGTTGTCGTGCTGCAGCAGATTGGGAACCTTCTTTATGCCCGCCACCGCAAGAAAGAACGGATCGGAGCGCAGGCCCGCAAAGACGCGGAACGCCCCGTCCGGCGTGGACGCCCCTTTTTCGTCATTGACGACAAAACGCAGCACCTGGCCATCGGGCAAGGTGCAGGTGCCGCGCTGGATAGGCTTCGCGCCGTTCGGCTCGGCTCGAGCGCGTCAAATCGACAGCTGAAGCGATATTCCTCGTCGCCGCGTCTTGAACTTCGCAGCATCGCCGAGGCCGGCCACCGTCGCCCGGCGAACCACGAGCGAGTGATTGACCACGTTGGAGAACATCGCGCTTGCACCGGCCGAGGGAAAGACATTCGCGCAAGCACCGTACGGCCAGCATTTTCCGGGCTGGTGAACGCAAACAGATCGGTGAGATCGATCGCGGATCGCCGATCGACCTCGGCCCGTCTATATGGTCTGACATCGCGTCCTTCCTGGAATTCATTCGGCACGTTTCCGGTAACGTCTTCACTTTGGGTTCGCCCACGGCTCGTTCCCGCTGCGCGCATTCGGCGGGCCGCCGAACGGCGTGACCCGGCCGGCTTCCTCGGGAATGGATTTCAGATACTCGACGATCGCCCAGCGCTGCTCGTCGGTCAGCAGCGGGCCGATGACGCCGTTCCCGCGAGGGCCGTTCTCGAAGGAGTGGCCGGCGTTCGAATTTCCGGGCAGTGACGTGTCCAGAAGGAAGTTCCCGGAGTTCCCGCTGGTGTCGACCCCCACTTTGACCGGATCGAACTCGCGCCCGATGTAGAACTTCTTGGTGCGCTCCTTGGCCGGGATCAGCATCTCGTAAAGATTGGGTACCGAACCGTTATGCAGGAATGGCGGCGTGGCCCACACCCCGTCGCGCGGCGCCGCCTTGTAGTTGTCCTGTGGTGGAGGTGGCAGCGGGAATTCGCGAAAGCCATGCAGATCGGATCTGCGCTTCGCTCAGTTTGAGTTGCGCCAGTGCCTTTCCTGGACTTGCCTAACGAGGGTTCCCTTGAAAACAGCCGTCGGTACGACCCTTGCCCCTGTACGGCGGCGGCAATTGGTCGCTCAACTGACCGGTGATCATGAACGGCCTCAGGACGAACGTCTGCTGCATGTCGGTACCCACGTATCTCGGGCACCAGTCCAACCTGGATGAAGCGCTTGCCGTACTTGTTCGGCTCCGTCCACGTGTAGGGATAAGAGTTGTGGCAGCCCGCGCAGTTTGTGACGAACAGCGCCTTGCCCGGCGGCCTTCTCGCGGTCGATCTTGCCCAACACATCTTCCGGCCATTTGGGCGGCGCCAAGCGCCACAGCGCATCCTCGATCTTCTCGAGATTGAGGATGCAGCGGCCGAATCGAAGAGGCCTTCTTCCGGCGTCTTGGAGCGCAGGTCGATAGAAAGGTACACGCCCATGGTCTCGCCATAGTTACGTAAGATCGGATCCTGTGTCACCCGCTCCATTGCGTCCACGTCCCCTGCGGGGAATTCCAGAGGAAGGGGATTTTGGCTGGCGCCGGGGGGAGGACATGTTCTGCGGAATCTCGGGTTCGTCGTGGTCAACCGATTGAGATCAAAGTGAGGCATCATGCGGCCGGGCCCCCAAGCGGTTGGTGTGGCTGCGGCGTGGTGCGATAGTAATGCACCCGCTCGGCGTCGCTCGCAAAGCGCTTGCGCAATTCGCTCTTGGCGTCTGAACTCGACGCACCGATTCGCGCCGCCAGGCGATCGAACTTTGCCGCGTCGGTCAAGGTCGCTTGCATCGCTCGTCAAGGGCGGCATATACGCCATGAAGTCGAACCGATTGGCGATACCGCCGTCGATGCGAATCTGCTTGCCCTTGTAATTCAGCTGCGCGGTATGGCAGGCCGCGCAGGTCGTCCGACCGTCTCGCCTTTCCATCGCCCTTCCGTAATCACCGTCTTGGTCAGACCGATCGGCAATCCGTCCGGGTTGGTCCGCGGATTTGCAGCCTGGGGATCAGGCCATAGCGCTCGCTGTTCGCATCCGAGCGGAAGAGTTCCTGGCTGCCGGCAACCTCCAGATTCAGGAAGATGTCATACGAACGATGTGAGCCTTGCGATATCTGATAGTACATTTCCCGATCTGCCTGCGACCACCCCTGATCGAGATAGATGACGGGTTGGCCCGATGGTTGGCACACAGCCGGTTCGATAAAGAGGAGTCCAAGTAGACAGGCGGAGGGGATCGCCAACGCCATAAAGGCGGAACTGCGAGAAACGCCGTTTCTTCGTTGCATAGATGCTCTCCGATATACGCCAATGAGCG